>CAVOGB010000001.1:0-107779 GCA_963695145.1 Ilumatobacteraceae bacterium
AGCGTGAGGTCGCCCGGCTGGTGATCACGGCCAGTGGCGGTCCGTTCCGCGGGCGATCGGCCTCCGACCTCGCCGATGTCACGGTGAAGTCGGCGCTCGCCCATCCCACGTGGTCGATGGGACCGAAGACCACCATCGATTCCAGCACGCTGATGAACAAGGGCCTCGAGGTGATCGAGGCGCACGAGCTCTACGGCATCCCTACGACCGGATCGACGTCGTCGTGCACCCGCAGTCGGTGATCCATTCGATGGTGGAGTTACCGACGGGTCGACGATCGCCCAGCTCCGATCCCCGACATGCGACTGCCGATCGGATACGCCCTCGGCTTTCCCGGCGGGTGGCCACCCCCTTCGGGGCCCTGGACTGGACCTCGTGGCGCCGGACCCTACTTCGAACCACCCGATCGGCCGGTGTTCGGCTGCCTCGAGCTCGCGTACGACGCCGGCCGGTCGGTGGGACGGCACCGGCCTGGCTGACCGCCGCCAACGAAGTGGCAGTCTACGGCTTTCTGCCGGATACTTACGTTGGAATGAGATCCCTGACGTGTGCGTTGGGGTGATGCAGCGCCATGATGGTGCAACCCCCACATCCTTGTTGAGGAGGATCGAAGCCGATCGTGCTGCTCTGGCGGATCGCAACCGAACTGCTGCGGCAGGG
This sequence comes from Ilumatobacteraceae bacterium, assembly GCA_963695145.1. GTDB lineage: Bacteria > Actinomycetota > Acidimicrobiia > Acidimicrobiales > Ilumatobacteraceae > Sva-07. The sequence continues at coordinate 661 of CAVOGB010000001.1, forward strand.
AGCACGATGACCGACCAGTTGACCCCGATCGACAACGAGGGACACGGCCCCGCTGATGTTCCCTCCGCCGAAGCGACTCGACCGGGCCAAGAGCGAGATCATGGCGGGCGGCGCCGTTCCGAACACGGCGACGACGAGGTCGCCGGAGGGTGGCAGGGCTACCTGGCGATGGCCGGGATCGTCGCGTTGTTCGTCTGGCTCGCCACGGTCAACATCTGGATCTTCGTGTTCGTCGTGGGTGTGGTCATCTCGATCTTCCTCCACGAGCTCGGCCATTACATGACGGCCCGCTGGACCGGCATGAAGGTCACCCAGTTCTTCCTGTTCTTCGGCCCCCGCCTCTGGAGCTTCCGGCGTGGCGAGACCGAGTACGGCGTGCGGGCGCTTCCGCTCGGCGCGTTCGTGCGGATCATCGGCATGAACCGGATGGACGAGGTCGAACCGGTCGACGAGGCACGCACCTACCGGCAGGCGACGTTCCCGCGCCGGCTCCTGGTGATCTCGGCCGGCTCGATCATGCACATCCTGATCGCCATCGTGCTGCTGTTCCTCGTGTACTCGACGCAGGGCGAGCTGACGGCTCAGGACGAACCCGAAGTGGTCGTGGCGGCCGTCAGCGCGGGCCTGCCGGCCCAGAACGCTGGGCATCCGTGACGGCGACCAGATCGTGTCGGTGGCCGGTGTCGGGGTGACGTCGCCGGAGGAGCTCGGCCAGCGCGTCCGGGCGCACGACCCTGGCACCGTGGTGCCGGTCGTCGTCATCCGCGGTGAGGAGACCATCACCATTCCGGTCGGGCTCGGCTCGAACACGTCGGTGCCGTCCGACGACGCCCTGTTCGGCACCGCCCTGCTCGGTGTGCGCAGCTACAGCCCGCCCCACTACCAGGACCACAGCATCGCCTCGGCCGGCGTCAACTCGGTCACCGACATCCTCCCCGTCTCCTGGGAGTCGACGCAGGGCATCGTGAAGGTGCTCAACCCGGTCAACATCGTCGGCCATCTCGTGGGCACCAACGACGACCTCGAAACGCGCCCGACCACGTTGTACGGCGTGGCGACGGTGTCCGACGACGTCGGTAAGTCCAGTGGCCTGATGGGCGTGATCTACATGCTCGCCGTACTCAACGTCTTCGTCGGCGTGTTCAACATGATGCCCTTGCTGCCCCTCGACGGCGGGCACGCCGCCATCGTGGTGTACGAACGGATCCAGGAGGGGCGCCGCAAGACGAAACAGCGCTACTTCGCCGACGTCGAGCGGCTGATGCCGTTCGCCATGGGTGTCATCGCCGTGCTGGCGATGCTGATGTTCACGGGGCTGTACCTCGACATCACCCAGCCGATCGGCTAGACGGTCGGCATGGACGTCTCGAGTTCACTCGTCACCCGCAAGGTCACCAAGCAGATCGCCGTCGGCGACGTCAAGGTGGGCGGCGACGCGCCGATCACCGTGCAGTCGATGACGATCACCAAGACCGCCGACGTGGAGGGCACGCTCCAGCAGATCTACGCCCTGGCCGCGGGCGCCGACATCGTGCGGTGCACCTGCAACGAGATCGAAGCGGCCGAGGGATTGGCCCAGATCGTGCCGCGGTCGCCGGTGCCGATCATCGCCGACATCCACCACCAGTACAAGATGGCGATGGCGGCGATGGAAGCGGGCGTGCACGGCCTGCGACTCAACCCCGGGAACATCCGCCGGCCCGAGCACATCAAGACCGTTGCCGCCGAGGCGCGCGACCGCGGCCTGCCGATCCGCATCGGGGTCAACGCCGGTTCGCTCGATCCGTCCCTCTACGAGAAGTACGGCAGCGCGACGCCTGAAGCGATGGTGGAGTCGGCGCAGCGCGAGATCGCCTACTTCGACGAGGTCGGCTTCGACCAGATCAAGATCTCGGTGAAGGCCTCGAGCGTGCCGCTGATGGTCGAGGCGTACCGCCAGCTCTCGGAGGTCACCGACTACCCGCTGCATCTCGGTGTCACCGAAGCCGGCCCGCCACCGGCCGGCCTCGTCAAGGCGACGGCCGGGATCGCCACGCTCCTGCTCGAGGGGATCGGCGACACGATCCGCTACTCGCTCACCGCCGACCCGGTCGAGGAGGCCCGCGCCGGCCGCCAGCTGCTCGAAGCGCTCGGACTGCGGGAACGCAAGAACGTCGACCTGATCGCCTGCCCGTCGTGCGGGCGGGCCGAAGTCGACGTGATCGCCGTGGCCAATCAGGCGATGGCCGCGTTCGCCGACCGGGAGATCCCGCTGCAGATCGCCGTGATGGGCTGCGTCGTCAACGGTCCCGGCGAAGCGCCGCGACGCCGACCTCGGCATCGCCGCCGGCAACAAGCGCGGGCACCTGTTCATCAAGGGCCAGAACGTCGCGGTGGTGCCCGAGGACGAGATGGTCGATCAGTTGGTCGAATGGGCGGAATTCATGAACGAACACGGCGTCGAGGCGGCGCTCGCCCGCGCCGACCTGGCGAAGGCGGCTCGCGAGGCCGAGAAGGACCGGGCCAAGCTCCTCGACGATCAGGGCGCCGACGCCAACCACGCGTCGGAGAAGATCGTCGAGATCCGCCGCAACGCCTGACCGATCCCGGGGAACTCCTGTTCGCGTTGTGCTTTCCGTCGCCAGGGCGCCGAAAAGCGCGACACAAACGAGGATTTCAGGCCGGGACGACGATGTAGGTCGGAGCGGTGGGGACGAGGGTGGCGCCGGCGGGGACGTACCACGCGGTGCCGTCGAGGCCGACCGCGAGCTCGTGACCGGTCGACGTGTGCGCCGCGCCGGCGTCGAGCCGCACGAGGGTGCAACCGGCCTCCGGGAGCGGGTATCGGCCGGTCGCCGCGGCCTCCACCATGATCGGCTGCGGCAGGGGACCGGGGTCGACGACGTGCAGCAACTCGTCGACGTCGACCGGCTTGACCGTCAGGCCGCCACGCACGACGTTGTCGCTGGCGCCCATCAGTTCGATGCCGGCACCGTGCAGGTAGGCGTGGAGGTTCCCGGCCGTGAGATGGATCGCCTCACCGGGTGCGAGCACGACGTGGTTGAGCAGGATCGTCGCGGCGACGCTGACGTCGCCCGGATAGCGATCGTGCAACCGGCTCACCCACACGGCTTCGGGCCGCTGACTCCCGAGGCAGGCGTCGAGTGACCTCCGTCGGAGCGAGATCGCCCCGGTACAGCGCCCGCAGCACGTCGCCCGGCCCGTCGCGCTCGACCAGGTCGGCGGTCCGGGGCCGCGCCGAGTTCGCGCAGCAGGGCGGCCGTCGCCTCGGCCGGGCGCATTCCGCACAGCGCCTCGAACCGGGTGAGCGGCGACAGCAGTTCCGGCTTGGCGTAGGCGTCGGGATACACACCCCGGCGATGCCCCTCGATCGCCTGCTCCACGGTGGGGTGCGCCTGCAGGGAGAGGGGTTGGGCCGCGGCGAGCACCTTGAGGAGGTACGGCAGGTCGCCGGTGACCGAGCGCAGTTCGCTGCCGTCGTCGAAGTGCGCCGGTCCGTTCGGGTGCGTGCCGAGCCACCACTCGGCCCACGGCCGGCCATCGGGGCTCGACCCTGCAGCGTGGGGATGAACGTCGGGTCACCCCACTCGTAGTGTTGGACCGGTCCGAGGATCGGGCGGGGCGCTGGCGACACGCCGAGAGCCTACGGGCGGGCCGCGACACCAGCCGGGACACGGCAGGGACATTGGGCCGGACAGCAGGCCAGTCGGAGGGGATGAGGTTCACCGGCGCTAGCCTTGAGACGTTCTCATTTGCAACCAGGAGTGACGATTTCATGGCAGTCAAGCTGCGACTCACGCGTCGGCAAGAAAAAGCAGCCGCAATACCGCATCGTTGTGGCGGACTCGCGTTCGCCCCGCGACGGCCGCTTCATCGAGATTCTCGGGCACTACGACCCGCGTCAGAATCCCTCGGCGCTCACGGTCGACAACGACAAGGCCGTGAAGTGGCTCGGCGACGGCGCCCAGCCGACCGAGCGCGTCCGCAAGCTGCTCGAGATCTCCGGCGCCATCGGCCAGTTCGAGGCCGCCAAGGCCGCGAAGTGAGCGACACCGACACGGTCGAGCACGATTCGACCGAGTCCGACGCCGGCGCGCCGACCGCGGTCGCCGTGCTGACGCACATCGTCAAGTCGATCGTCGACGATCCCGACGCCGTCACCGTCGAGGCCGACGACTCGGGTCGCCGTCTCACGCTCAACGTCCGGGTCGGCGAAGGCGATCTCGGCCGGGTGATCGGTCGTCGTGGCCGCACCGCGGCGAGCATCCGCACCGTGGCCCGCGTGCCGCGGCGAAGGACGATGTCGAGATCGACATCGAGTTCCTCGACGACTGAGCGCACGTCGCTCGCCACCGCTCTGCCGGCGCCATGCCCGACACGCCGCCTGCAGGCTCCTCGAGGTGCCCTGACTCGATCCCCGCGGGATTCCTCGAGATCGGACACATCCGGCGGGCCCACGGGTTGCGAGGCGAGGTGTTCGTCCAACTGCTCAGCGACAATCCCGCCCGGGTCGAACCGGGGGCGCACCTGCGCTCCGTCGACCGTGAGCTGACCGTCGAATGGCACGCTGTCGCCTCGAACGGCCGTCGCGTCGTCAAGTTCGCTGAGATCCCCGACCGCACCGCGGCCGAACGGTTCGCCAACATCGCGCTCTACGCGGCCCCCGATCGACGACCCCGACGCCCTCTGGGTGCACGAACTCATCGGATGCGGAGGTCGTCGAGGCGAACGGCACCGCTCGCGGCCGGTGTGTCTCGGTGCTCGCCAACCCGGCGTCCGACATCCTCGAGCTCGAGTCGGGCGCCCTGCGTGCCCACGGTGTTCGTCGTGTCGAACGATGATGGCGTCATCACGGTCGACGTGCCCGACGGCCTGTTCGACCTGGCTTGAGCAGGGGCGATGCGGCATCGACGTGTTCGCCCTGTTCCCCGGCCTCGTCGACGCGTTCTGCAGCGAGAGCCTGTTGGGCAAGGCCCGGGGTTCCGGCCTGCTCGACCTGCGGTGTCATGACGTTCGCGACCACACGACCGACGTGCACCGAACCGTCGACGACGCCCCGTTCGGCGGCGGTGCGGGCATGGTGATGAAGCCCGATCCGATCTTCGACGCGGTCGAGGCGGAGCAACCGCCACGCCCGCTGTTCCTGCTCGGCCCCGGCGGCCGGCGGTTCGACCAACGCTTCGCCGAGGAGTTGGCCGGGCTCGACGGGTTCAGCCTCGTGTGCGGCCGCTACGAGGGGATCGACCACCGGGTCCGGGCCCACCTGAGCGACGGCGAGATCAGCATCGGCGACGTGGTGCTGAGCGGCGGGGAGGTCGCCGCCTGCCTCGTGATCGAGGCGGTCACGCGCCTGCGCGACGGAGCGATGGGCAACGCCGCGAGCCCGGTGACCGAGAGCTTCGGCGCCGGCGACCTGCTCGAGGAGCCCCAGTTCACGCGGCCGGCGGAGTTCCGGGGCTGGACGGTGCCCGACGTGCTGCGCAGCGGCGATCACGCGGCGATCGCCCGCTGGCGCCATGCCCAGCGATTGCACCGGACGCTGCGTGACCGGCCGGACCTGATCGAGGCCGCCGGCGGATTGACCGACACCGACCGGCGCCTGTTGGAAGAGTTCCCCGCGGTCCCGTATCATTGACAGGCCCCATCGGCGCCGTCATGTTCGTGATCGACACGTTCCCGACAGCGTCACGTTCCAGACAGGTAGTCACGCCATGAAATCCACCGACCTCATCGACAACGACTCGCTGCGCAGCGACGTCCCCGACTTCCAGGCCGGCGACGAGCTGAAGGTGCACGTGCGTGTCGTCGAGGGCGGCAAGGAGCGCATCCAGGTGTTCCAGGGCGACGTGATCGGTCGTCAGGGCGGCGGCCTGCAGGAGACCTACACGGTCCGCAAGCTGAGCTACGGCGTCGGCGTCGAGCGGACGTTCCCGCTGCACACGCCGACCGTGCAGAAGATCGAAGTCGTCAAGCGGGGCGACGTGCGTCGCGCCAAGCTGTACTACCTGCGCGATCGCAAGGGCAAGGCGGCCAAGATCCGCGAGAAGCGCGACTTCTGAGCGCTCGCGGCGACACGATCGCCGCACTCGGGCCGAACCGGCCCCTCCAACATCCCGATTCCGGTGACGGAGGTGCGTCCGATGGCCGCAGACCGATCGAACATCGCGTGTGGATCGTGGGGCGAACGTGTCGCCGCGACGGAGTACGAACGTCGAGGCTTCGAGGTCGTCGCGCGGAACTGGCGCTCGTCGTCCGGTGAGATCGACCTCGTCGTTCGCCGGACGGGGCTCTACGTGTTCAGCGAGGTGAAGACACGTCGCACCGACCACTACGGTGCGGCGGCGCTCGCCGTGGGAGGCACGAAGCAACGCCGCATCCGACGGCTGGCGGTCGAATGGCTCCGGGCGAACGACGTGCACGCCGCCGAGATCCGCTTCGACGTGGTGGCGATCACCGGCGTGCGGGTCGACGTCATCGAAGCGGCGTTCTGAGATCAGCCGGCGAACGCCCAGACCACCAGCGCGGCGGCCGTCACCAGCGCCACCACCACGAGTGCGTAGTCGGCCGGTCGGGCCCGGAACTTCCGGTACGGGTTCGAATCCCACGGTCGTCAGTATCGTCGGCCGGCATGACCGCTGAAACCCGCGAACTCGAAACGATCACCGTCGAACGGCTCGAGGGCATCGTCACGATCACGCTCCGGCGCCCGGAGCGCAAGAACGCGATCAACGGGCTGATGTGGGACGAGTTTCTCGCCGAGATCCGCACCATCGCCGGCAGCGTCGACGACCGGGCGGTCGTCATCACCGGCGCCGGCGGCGAGTTCTGCAGTGGCGCCGACGTCGGCGACATGGCGCCCGCCCGCGGCGACGGCGGCGACGCCGGAGCGGGGTCGCACTCGCTCGCCTCGATGCGTCACGTCGGCGACATCTGCCTCGCCCTGCACCGCCTGCCGCAGCCGACGATCGCCAAGGTTCGCGGGGTGGCCGTCGGTGCCGGCGCCAATCTGGCGCTGGTGTGCGACCTCGTCGTCGCCGGCGAGACGGCCCGCTTCTCGGAGATCTTCGCCCGCCGAGGGCTGAGCATCGACTTCGGCGGCTCGTGGATCCTGCCGCGAGTCGTGGGGATGCACCGGGCCAAGGAGCTGGCGCTGCTCGCCGACATCATCGACGCCGAGCAGGCCGACCACATGGGGCTCGTCAACCGGGTGCTCCCCGATGCCGAACTCGACGCGTTCGTCGCCGACTGGGCGGGCCGGCTGGCCGCGGGGCCGCCGATCGCGCTGGCGATGACGAAGCGGCTCCTGAACAACTCGTTCAACGTGACGCTCGAGGAAGCCCTCGACGACGAAGGCCTGTCGCAGACCGTGAACTTCGGGACGAAGGACACCGCCGAGGCGGTCATGGCGTTCATGGAGAAGCGGACACCCGCTTTCCGGGGCCGCTGAGTTTGCTCTCGCGATGTAGATGTGGGGTGCTCTTGACCCGACATCGCCATCGCCCTGGACGGGGCCGCTGACGCCGTCTCGCTGGTGCAGCCGGACGAGCGGTCGTGTTCGTTAGCCTCGCGGTGTGATTCGACGGTGGCCGGCCCTCTGTGTCGGCGCCCTCGCGGTCATCTGGCTGGGTACGGCGGCCGGGACCGCCTCGGCCACCGTTCCGCCGCCCGCCCCGGCTGACGACGCCACGGCGGCCGTCCCGCCCGACGAGGGTGGCACCCCGGCCCCACCACCGCCTGCCACCACGATCCCCGGCACGGGGACGAGCGATGGGACGACACACCTGGTCGTGATCCCCGACGGCTGCCCCGTACCCGAGGCGGCCGCGCTCGCCTTCGTCGGTACGGCGGTCGGCAAGGACGACATCGCCCAGGTGGTGCGATTCGACATCGATCAGCTGCGTGCCGGCTCGACCGCCGACTGGGCCGTCGATGGCGTGGTCGACGTCCGCTTCGGTGACGACTACCGGTTCCTCGACGTCGGCCAGCAGTACCTCGTCGGCGCCGGCTTCGATCCCGAGTACGGCGCACTGTCGTCGTCGGTGCGACCTCCCGAGCCGGACTTCGGCGGCAACGACGTCGTGGGTGTCGACGACCGCTCGATCGACTGCCCTGCCGTCGACGATCCGGTGCGGACGTTGATGGTCGACGGCACCGACGTCGATTCCGGCGTCATGAGCCTGCTGTTCGACGATCGGCGGGTCCTCCTCGCCACGCTGGCCGTACCGGCCGCGATCGCGTTCGCCGCACTGGTCGTGCTCGTGCTCCTGCGGACGGCCATCGGCCTCGCCGGCAAGGGCGTCTTCCAGCTCGGGCGCGCCGCGGTGACGCCGGTGCCCGATCATCGTGCGGTGCGGATCCGTCGCCACCGGCCGGCCGACGACGATCAGCTGACGAGCTGACGGACCTCCCGCACCGCGTCGTCCCACCGGTCGACGACGATCTGCTCGGCGTCGCCACCGGCCACGCAGCGCACGAGGATCCCACCGGAGATCGGTTCACCGAGCGCCGACTCGAGGGCGGCTCCGTACGCCGCGAGCTGCAGTCGATAGCGCTCGAGGCGTTCGGCGGTCTGCAGGGGACCGGACCACTGGTCGGTCTTGTAGTCGACGATGACCAGCCCGCCGGGTGTGCGGACCAGGAGGTCGACGTACCCCTCCAGCACGCGGCCGCCGACGGTGGCGGCCACGAACAGTTCACGCCAGTGCTCGTCGCCCGCCACGACGCTGCGCACGATCGGCGTGCGCAGCGCACTGCGCGCCAGCGCGGCGACGCGCTCCTCGAGCCCGATGACGCCCTCGGCCGCGCACTGCGACCGGGCGAGCGTGTCGACGTCGTGACCGTCGGCGAGGTCGCAGAACTGCAGCACCCCGTGCACGGCCCGGCCGATGCTCGTGCCGTACCGCCCCCGTTGCCAGGGCGGCAGCTCGACGTTGACCGGCTGCTTGTCGAGCCCCGCATCGTCGGTGGGACCGACCGTCTGCTCGTGCGGATGCAACTCGGCGGCGAGGCGAGTGGCGGCGATCGCCGACCGCCGGGACGCCGCGGCGAGGACACGGAGGCGCTCACCGGCCCAGCCCTCGGGATCGCTCCAGTCGAGTTCGAGCGCAGTCGCCGTCGGACGATCGACCGGGCGGCGTTCGAACGCGCCGAGTCGGGCGCCGGACGTCGGCCCGGCCGCGCCTGCGTACCAGAGCAGTTCGGCCGACGTCAGCTTGCCCTGGTCGGTGCCCTCGGGATTGCCCTTCGCCGGCGGCGGCCGGTACAGCGACACCACGAGATGATCGACCGCGCGCGTGCACGCCACGTAGAGCAGGCGGCGCCGCTCGGCGTCACTCATCTGTTCGTCGATCGGTAGGTGGTCGACGAACACGCCGTCGTCGCCCTTGCCGGCGAGCATCCACGTGTCGTCGACCCAGACCACGCCGGCGGTCTGGCTGCGCCGCGGTTTGGTGGTCATGCCGGCGACGATCGTGATCGGGAACTCGAGGCCCTTGGCGGCGTGCACGGTCATCAACCGGACCGCGTCGTGGTCGTGCTCGGGCAGGATCGTGTCGGCGACCCGGCTCTCGGACGCCTGCAGCGCCGCCCAGTGCAGATAGCGCCGCAGCCCGTGACCACCGGCGTCGGCCCACGACCGGGCCTGCTCGATCACGTACCGCAGGCGGCGCCACACGTCGCGGGCGTCGCCGCCGGCGAGGGCGAGGTCGAAGACGCGCCGTTCGTCGGCCACGGCGGCGAGCAGATCGGCGGGCGACACGAGCCCCGACCGCTCGGCGATCGACCGGACGTGGGCGATGGCGTCGGCGACCGGGTGCTCGCTCGAGCCCGTCGGGCGCCGTGGCCCACAGCCCCCACGTTCCACCGGCCGCCGCCCATTCCCAGAGTTCGACGTCGCTGCACCCGTAGAGCGGCGATCGCAACGAGGCGACGAGCGCCAGGTTGTCCGTGGGGTCGTCGGCGGCCCGCAGCGCGAGGAGCACGGCGCGCACCTCGGACGAGGCGTAGACCACCGACGAGTTCTCGGCGCGGTACGGCAGGCCCGCGCCACGGAACTCCGCTTCGAGCGCCGGCAGCGAGATCCGGGTCGGGAGCAGCACGCAGATGTCGCCCGGGACGCACGGCCGGACCGCGCCGAGCGTCTCGTCGAACACCGGCCAGCCGTCGGCGAGCGCCGAGGTGATCGTGGCCACCACGTCTCGCGCCTCGACGACGCGCAGCGCGTCAGCGGCGCCCATCTCCGGGTCGCCGAGTTGCGCCTGGTCGTCGTCGAGCAACGAGACGTCGACGATCTCCGAGCCGAGCACGGTGACCGTGCCGTGGCCCAGCAGGTCGGCCCGGCGGCAGGCGTCGAGCGGACCGAATGCCGGCTGCGCGTCCGGTTGGTAGGTGATCAGCCGGCCGAACACGTCGTTGACGAAGTCGATGACGGCGGACGTCGACCGGAAGTTGGCGGTGAGGTGGACCTGATCGGCGCCCACCTGGTCGGCCGCCCGCAGGTACTGCGCGATGTCCGCCCGGCGGAACCGGTAGATCGACTGCTTCGGGTCGCCGACGATGAACAGACGCCCGGGCACCGGCACGAGTTGGCGCCAATCGGCGTCCTGGGCCGGATCGTCGGGCCGCGCCGTGAGCCGGACGGCGATCTCGAGTTGGATCGGGTCGGTGTCCTGGAACTCGTCGAGCAGGATGCGCGGGTACCGGACGTGGAGCAGGTGGCGGATGTCCGGGCGCTGGGCGACGAGCCGCCGGGCGAGCACGAGGAGGTCGTGGAACTCCAGCCGACCCGACTGCGCCCGATCACGTGCGCCGTCGAGCACGAACCTGCCGATGATCGCGCCGAGCAGCAGCCGGCGCTGACGACGGACGCCGTCGAGCAACCGCTGCAACTCCTCACCGAAGTCGAATTCGACGTTGCGCAGGTCCTCGAGCGCCGCCTCGCCCCCCGGATGCTTCTTCCACTTCGCCTTGTTGCCGGGCATCGAACTCCTGCCGGAGAAGGCCTTGTGCGCCGCCAGGACGGCTTCGAGCGTGACGCGCAGGCTGCCGGCGTTGCGGACCTGGACGGCGAACGAACCGGCACGGGCGATCGCCGGCTCCTGGCCGTCACCGGCCGGCGCGACGGCCGCGGCGATCTCGTCGGCCAGTGCGAGGGTGCGGTCGAGATCGAGACGCAGTGGCCCGGGATCGGCGAGTTCGACCCGGTCGGCGACGAGGTCCCAGTTGGCGCGGAAGTCCTCGGCGATGCGGCGCACACCGTTGCGCACCCCGAAGCCGTCGAACTCGCACAGCTCGACGAACGCGCGACCGCCGGCGACGATCCCGCCGGCCGGCTCCGGGTCGTCGAGCAGGCGGTCGAGGAGGTCGTCCCACTGCTCCTCGAACGCCAGCCCGCTCTCGAGTTCGTCGAGCACCGTGAAGCCCGGCGGGAGGCCGGCTTCGATGGGGAAGTCGAACAACACCCGGCGGGCGAACGCGTGCAGGGTGCCGATCGGTGCGTGGTCGAGCCGATCGGACGCGGCGGCCGCCGGTTCGGTGGCGCGAGCCGCCAGGGCGCCGCGGACGCGCGTGCGCAGCTCGGCGGCTGCCTTCTCGGTGAACGTGATCGCCGCCACGCCGGTGATGTCGACCCCGTCGTCGACGAGGTTGACGATGCGGTCGACGAGGGAGCTGGTCTTGCCCGCGCCGGCGCCGGCCTCGACGAACAGCGTCGCGTCGAGGTCGTCCCGGATGCGGACACGGGCCGCCTCGTCCGGCGGCCGGTCCGCTGGCGAGCCGAGCGGCGCCGGGGCGGTGTCGCTGCCGGTCAGGTCGAAACCGAGTTGCTCAGCCATCGCGGTCCGCCGTCTGGCCGGGCCCTGCCGGGTCCGCGGGTGCGGCCTCGACCGGCGCACCGAACCAGCGGTCGAGCCGCGGGTCGCGCCGTTTGCGGAGCCAGTCGGCCCAGCGCTCGCCCGTCCCGAGTTCGTCGGGGTCGCAGTAGAGACAGGCGGTGTAGAGCCGCCAGCCCGGACGCTCGGGCACGTGCGGGAAGAATCCCGTCTCGATGCCGTCGACGACGAGTTGCAGACCGTGGCCGACGAGATCGGCGACGGAGGGTGTGACGGTGTACCCGAAGCGTTGGTACTCGCCCTTGCCCATCAGGCTGTACTCGGCGCGGACCGGCGCACCGTGGTCGGCGACGTACGTGGCCGCGGCGGCCGCGTACGCCGGGAGTTGGAACACCGTGGCGCCGAGCGTGGGATCGTCGGCGGTGAGGTCCTTGTACTTGCGCGCCGCACCGGACTTGTGGTCGGTGACGACGATCGTGCCGTCCGCCGTGCGGTCGATGCGGTCGACCGTGCCGCGCAGGCCGATCGTCCGGCCGTCGGCCAGCGCCAGGTCGACCGGCCGCCCGTCGGGCGAATCGGCCCCGAACCGGTGCTCGGATGCCAGCACGATGCTGCCCCGGCGGATCGATTCGGCGCTGTCGTGTCGCAGCCAGCCCGTGAGGTCGGCGCGCATCCGTTCCCGCTCGTCGGACCAGTACGCGGATCGCCCCGTGCGCCCCCGGCGCTGGGCGCGGGCGCACTCGTCGTCGAACATCGACATCAACGCCGCGTGGTGCTCGTCGGTCCACCCGTGTTCGGTCGGCTGCGGGAGTTCACCGGCGATGACCGCACGGTGGAACCGGTCGAGGGCCCGGTGCTGCGTGGTGCCGATGTCGCTCGCCGTGATGCTGATCTGGTCGGCCGGCTCCTCGATCGGTGCCACGCGCAGGAGGTGGTGCACGAAGTACGCGTGGGGGCAATTCGCCCAGAGCTCGAGCTGCGACGGCGAGAGGACGCCGTGGACGGGCGGCACCACGGCCGACGACAGATCACCGTCGAATGCCGAGACCTGTTCGCCTCGCCGGGCGGCGGTCATGGTGAGCGCCCGGCTGAGGACGACGTCGGCGGCGACGTCTGCAGCGGTGACGAGGTCGCCCCCGGCGCGGACGTGGGTGGAGCGGGCCCGCAGCCGGTGCTCGGTGGGGCTGACCGGGAAGACGGTGGCGGCCAGTCCGGCGGTGTGCGAGTCGACGATGAGCGTGTGCGCGTGCGGTGTCCAGCGGTCGAGCCAGCGGGACGGCTCGACGTGTGCGGTGGAGCGGAGATCGCCACGGGGCACCGTGAACGTGAGCTCGGCCGTGTCCGCGAGCGCGAGGAGGGCGCGGTGCAGCCGCAGCGTGTGGGCGTCGGACGTCGGGAGCCCGGCGTCGGCCCGTTCGGCGTCGGTGAGCAGCGGATCGCTCGTCGGGCGCGGCGGCAGCGTGCCCTCGGCCGCACCGACCACGATCGCCACGTCGATGTCGAGCCCGACCGCGCCGGCCAACGCGGCCACCGTCACGCCGTCGCCCACGCGGCCGACGCGCCCGGGCATCGCGTCGAGTTCGCTCTCCAGCGCCGATCGGAAGCGATGGCGGGTGACCGGTGCACCCACGGGATCGAGATGGCGCAACCGGTCGAGCGCCGACGTGAGTGCTTCGTACGCCCGGTATTCGGCCTCGGGGAGACGTTCGAGACGGGTGCTGCCGATCCAGCGCTCGGTCTGCTCGATGCACCAGTCGGCCCATTCGCTCCAGCGGCGCGTGCGTCCCGGGGGGCCGAGCGCGACGCGGAGTTCGGTGACGAACGTGAGGAGCGAGTCGGCGGTGGCACCCCAGCGCTCGCTGCCCACGAGCGGACCGAGCCGCACACCCCAGTCGTCGTCGCGGGCCACCCCGGCCTGCCGGCTCGCCCGCTCCCACGCCGCCGTGGGGTACAACGCTCCGGACGCATCGCGCGGTGGCACGTCGGCGAGCAGTGCGAACAGGCCCTGCCGGCGCAGACCGCGCCGGTCGATGTCGAGCAGGTCGAGCACCAGGCGCGGGACGAGCCGCTCGGCGAGCAACGTCCCCGGGCGTCCGTTCCAGACGATGCCGGCGGCGTTCAGATGGTGTTCGACCAGGCGGGCATACGGTTGCTGCGTCGGCCAGAGCACCCCGATGCGCTCGAGCGGAACACCGCGACGGGCGGCGTCGAGCACCGCCCGCACCGCGTGGCGCACCTCGTCGTCGGCGTCGGTCGTCGACACGATGGTGACGTCGCGGTCGATCCCCGGCTTCTCGCCGTTGTTGCCGATCGCCAGGAACTGCGGATCGTGTTCGAGGAGGTGGACGTCGACGCGCGCCGCGAGGGCGTCGACGAACCTCCGGGCGATCCCGCTGAGATCGACGGGCAGATGCACGACGACGTGGCCCCGGTACGTCACCTCGCCGGCGCCGATGAGCCGTGTCGCCTCGGCGAACAGGTCGGCCTCGTCGTACCACGTGGCCTCCAGGCGGGCGGTGACGGCCCGGCTGATCCGCACGGCCTCCTGGGCGCGCCTCGACGACGAGGCGAGACGCACCGCCGCGTCGGGCCCGGCGAGGCGGATCTCCTCGTGGACGCGGCGCAGGGCGACGACCGTGGTGGGGTGACCGGCCACCTCGCGGAACGAGCCGGGCTGCTCCTCGAGCGCCTGCGCGACGGCCAACTCGACGAGCGACGACGACATCGGCGAGCGCCCTGATGCGGCGAGCGTCGGGCCGGCGAGCAGCTCGGCCAGGCGGTTCAGTGTGACCATGTCCACCCCGACGACGCCACCACTGCGGCCGAGCGCCCGACGGGCCATCACTCCGCACGTGTTGGTGGGAACGACGACCGTGACGGGCGCCAGCCGATCGTCGCCCTTGGCGGCACCGATGGCGCGGGCGAGCTCGGCCAGGGCGCGGGCGGGCCGGACAGCCGAGGTGGTGAGCGTCACGTCTCCGATCGTACGGAAGGGGTGTGACGCTCGACTCCCGCCAGCGCGACGGCGGCCTCCGACACTTCAGCGTCGGGTTCGGCGCCGCCGCTGCCTGGCCGCGACGTGTTCGGAGAGTGTTCGACAACTGGCGAGCTCGGGTGAGCCCGGTTTGGACGACGAGCAGCGCCCTGTTTGTCCCGCGCGGGAACAGTCGGACCTGTCAGGATGCGTCATGCGCTTCGGCGTCCTCGGGACATTGACGGCCGAAGGGCCTGACGGGCCGGTTGAGCTGGGGGCACCGAAGCAGCGCGCGGTTCTCGCGTTGCTGCTCCTGAGCGCAAATCGTGTTGTCTCCGTCGATCGCATCATCGACGACCTGTGGTCAGGCGAGCCGCCTCCCGGCGCACTCGGCACGGTCCACGCCTACGTGTCCGTGCTCCGCCGAATCCTCGAGCCAGGTCGCGCACCACGTGCGCAGTCGACCGTGATCATCAGCATGGCGCCTGGATACATGCTGCGCGTCGAGCCCGCGGACCTTGACGTCCTGCGCTTCGAGGAGATCGTCGATACCGCTTGGCGCATGATCGACGACGACCCGGTCGCAGCGATCGGGCAGCTGGAGGCAGCACTGGCATTGTGGCGAGGCCCGCTGATGGCTGAATTCGCAGACGAGTCGTGGGTCCGCGACGCGGCGGTGCGCCTCGACGAGCGGCGCGCGTCCGCGCTCGAAGCCCGACTGCAGCTGCTCGTCTCCCTTGGCGGTTCGGCTGACGTCGTCTCCGATCTCGAAGCAGCGGTGCAGATGTATCCGCTCCGTGAGGGGCTTTGGGCTTTGCTGATGCTGACCCAGTACCGGCTGGGGCGGCAGGCCGACGCACTGCGCTCGTTCCAACGCGTCCGTGAATTTCTGCTGACCGAACTCGGGCTCGACCCCGGGGCCGAGCTGCAGACGATCGAACGGCGGATCCTCGAGCAGGATCCGTTACTGCTGGATCCGACGAACGGCGCGCCGACCGGATCGCCGGCTCTGCGACGGGATCGAGCGCCAGCACGACCTCGCGGACAGCGACGGGTTCACGGGACGGGTCGACCAGCTCCGAGAGATCGGGTCGTACTTGCAACGCGCTGCACGACGGTCGCGGCGGGGCGGTGATCGTGACCGGTCCACCCGGTGTCGGCAAGACGCGGTTGGTGGAGGTGGCGCTCTCCGGCCGCGACGACCTGAACGTCGTGTGGGGACGGTGCGTCGAGGGCGACACGTCCCCTCCACTGTGGCCATGGCTGCAGGTCGCTGCAGCACTGCGAGATGCCGGTGCGCCACTTGCCGCGGCTTTCCACCCATCAGGCCCCGCGGGTGGGGGTCGTACGTTCTCCGATCGCGCTGGGCTGCTCGGTGCCGCCGTCGAGGCCGTGCTCGGCGCAGCGAACACGCCGCTCGTCATCGTGATCGACGACGCACAGTGGGCTGACGTCACGTCGCATGAGCTCGTCCAGCTCCTGCTGACGCGCGTCTCGACGGCTGCGTTGCTCCTCGTCTTGACCGTGCGTGATCGCGACCACGCCAACGATGAGGTGCGAGCAACGTTGGCCGCGACCGTCGCGTCATCGGTGGGCGACGCGCATCGCGCTCGACGGTCTCGATGCGGACGCCGTCGCGAGCTACGTCCTCGCCCGCTTCGGCACGGCCCCGTCGAAGGCAGCCGCCGATCTGCTGTTCGAGCGCACCGGCGGCAATCCCTTCTACCTGACGGAGATCTTGCGCGGCGTGCCGTCGGTCAAGGGGCTCGAGGACCCGTCGATCGTCACGCGACTGCTGCCGACGAGCATCCGTGAGATCGTCGTGCGCCGTGTCGACCGGCTGCCCGACAACGTCGCTGCGTTCCTCACGGCCGCATCCGTCCTCGGCCGCGATTTCGATTGGCGCGTGGTGAAAGCCATCGTCGGTGCCGACACCGAGGCTTGTCTCGACGCCATCGACATCGCGATCATCAATGGCTTCGTCGAGGAGGGTCGCAGCGCAACGCGCCTGCAGTTCTGCCACGACCTCGTCCGCGAGAGCCTCTACGAGCACACGTCGAGCATCGGCCGCGCCCGCCTGCACAGCCGTGCGCTCACCGAGCTCGACGGGCACTACGTGACGCGTGCCGGGCACGAGAACGAACTTGCATCCCACGCGTGGTTGGCGCGTTCCGTCATCGATGCCGAGACCGCGATCGCCTTGCAGCTCGACGCAGCGATCGCGGCGATCGACTCGCTGGCCTTCGAACAGGCGGACCAGCTGCTCGGGCGCATGGCCGAGCTGGCCGACGATCTCGATGCTGCCCGGCGCGCCGACGTGGTGCTCGACTCACTGCACCGCAAGGCCCGGTTGTCGCGCATGGTGCGCGGCGGCGAATCACCGATCACCGTCTCTGCATTCGAGGTGGTCCGCGACCTCCTCGCCATCGCAGGAGTCTCGGCGACGACGCTGCGAGTCCTCGCCGATCTCGCCGACGACGACATGATCCGTGGTGACCTGCGTGCCGGGGTGGCCCGGTCGCTGCAGCTGATCGAGGCAGCGCACGAACTCGGTGACACGTTCGCCGAGAGCGTGGGACGGTTCAAGCTGGCGACGACGTTGTGGTTCCTCGGTGATGTCGCGGCAACGGTTGACGAGTTGCGCATGTCACTCGACCTGGGCCGCGAGTGGGAGCACGGTCGGCGCGTCACCGAGCTCGGAATGCACCCGCGCCCGATAGCGCTGAGCTTCTACTCCCTCGCACTGCGCACCTTCGGTGAGGACGACATGGCGAGTGCGGCAGCCGAAGAAGCGGCATCGCTGTCGCTGCGGGTCGGCAATCCGGCCAACTCGGCGATGGTGGCGATCTTTGCAGCCATGGAAGCGGTCATCACTCGCCGTCCCGACGAGGTTTTGCGACACACAGACGACTACATGGCCATCGCCGGCGCACTCGGCATGACGGTGCTCAACTACCAAGCCGACCTGGCGTCTGGCTGGGCGCTCGGCATGGGCGGCGATGTCGAGGAGGCGCTCGTGCGTGTTCGGCGGACACGCGCCTCCCTCGCCGCGGTCAGCAGCCATCCGCTGGTGATCTCCTCAGCCTTCGTCGAGGCCGACGTGCTGCTCCACGACGGCCAGCCCGCAGCGGCACTGGACATCATCCGTCAGGCAACCGAGGGTCGCGAGCTCAACGAAGAGGGCCTCCTCCTGCCCGAGCTCCTGCGAGTGCAGGGCCTGGCCCTCGACGCGCTCGGTGATCGAGCGGGTGCGATCGAGGCGCTTCACCACGCGATCGAGGTGGGCCGCAGTCAAGCGGCCCACCTCTTCGTTGCTCGCGCCTTGGCCGCAGTGCATGGCCTCGAAGCGCCGTGAGCGAAAGCGTCAGACGTCTCGACGCTGCATCCGACGGACCGCCAGACCGCTGAACATCACCATCCAGACCGCGAGCAACGCCGCGGCGACGGCAGGTGCGAGCAGGTCCTGCCCGTTCCCCGTGTGCGTCAGCGCGATGCCCGCCCCGGTCGGTAGCCACTTGCCGATGCTCGGCACTGCGGCGACGAGCAAGCCCGCCTCGATGAAGTACACCCAGGTCACGGCGCCAATGATGGCGACAACCGTGTTGCGGGTGATCGCGCCGAGTGCGACGCCGATGGCACCGTACATGGCCGTGCCAAGTGCTGCACCGAACCACATCTGCGCGGTGTCTCCGGCGAGGTGATGGACTCCCTCGTGTGAGAGCGCCGGCACCGCCGTGGCGAGCGCAAAGCCGAACGTGACCGCACCGACCACGGCTCCAATGCCGAAGACGGTGACGAGCTTGGCAACGACCACCGTTGACCGGCGTGGCGTGATCAGGAACGTCGGTGTGCTCGTGCCGTGGCGGAACTCACCGGCCATCACGCTGATCCCGCACGCCAGCATGACCATCATCGAACCGGCACTGATCGACAGGATCTTGTGGATGAAGTCGGTCGAGGCGATGTCCTCGCCGCTCTTCGCCGACAGCGTCGTGATGACGGGGGAGATGATGGCGAGGACGGCGGTGACCGCCATCGTGATCTTGAACCACCTGGTCGTGACGACCTTGCGGATTTCGCTGCGAATGAGCCTGTTCATGACGTGACCTCCTGGTTGTTGTTCGTGAGTTGGTGGAAGATCTCCTCGAGGTCATCGCGCTCCTCGACGAGGCTGAGGACGGCGACGCCTTCTTGAGCGGCGATCAGGCCGACGAGTTCGGCCTTCGCGTCGATGACCGTGATCTCGTCGTTGGCGGTACGAACGATCTCCTGGCCCGCCGCGATCAGCGCGATCGCCAAGGCGTCGGCATGAGGTGTGCGAACGACAGTGTTGTGGTGGGCGGCCAGGTTCGCCAGCGGCATCGCCGCCACCAGCCGGCCGCGTTCGATGATCACGACATCGTCGACCGTCGTCGCAACCTCGGCGAGCAAGTGGCTGGACAGGAGCACCGTGCGGCCCTCCGCGGCAAGACGACGCATCGTCACCCGCACCCAGGCGATGCCATCCGGGTCGAGCCCGTTCAACGGCTCGTCGAGGAGGAGCACCGGCGGGTCACCCAGGAGTGCGCCAGCCAGAGCGAGGCGCTGACGCATGCCCATCGAGTAGCCACCGACCCGGCGGCCGGCCGCCGACTCGAGGTCGACAGCGGCCAGCACCTCGCCGACACGGCGATGGGGGATGCCGGCGGCAGTGGCCATCACCTTCAGGTGCTGCTCACCGCTGCGGCCGGGATGGAAGACGTTCGCGTCGATCGCTGCGCCGACCTGGCGAACGGGATCGGTGAGCTCGGCGTAGCCCCGGCCGGAGAACGTCGCGGTGCCCGATGTCGGAGCGGCGAGCCCCAGCATCATCCGCATCGTCGTCGACTTCCCCGATCCGTTCCGTCCGAGGAACCCCGTGACGCGGCCGCCGGCGACCTCGAAGGAGAGGTCGTCGACCGCGGTGATCGCGCCGTAGCGCTTGGTCAAGTTGTGGATTTCGATAGTGCTCATGCCCGCATAGTGAGCGGCCGTTCTTGAGGAACGCTTGGGGCTGAGTTGTGGGTCGGCCAGGGGTCGAGGGGGGCGATCCCAAGCCGGGCTCAAGACGCGCCGTGGATCGTGGTGTTCACCAACACAGGAGGATCGAAGATGACGAACCCGACAGGTGACCCTTGCAACCCGTGCCCGGAACGACCCACATCGCCGAGCCGCGAACTGCCGGTTGGGATGAGTTCCCGACCACCCGGCGCGCGACTTGCGAACCGAGCACCGCTGCTCGGTGTTGCCGCCGGCATCCTGTTCTTCACCGGAATCGGCTCGCTCGGCGACACACCCGACACCCGCGACAGTGCTGCCCAGATCGCGGCGTGGTTCTCGCTTCACCGCACCAACGTCCTCATCTTTGTTCCAACGCTGACGCTCTCCACCATGACCTTCGTCGCGTTCGTCGGTGTGCTCGCCGAGTTCGGCCAGCGACGCGCCCGATCCGTCATGCTCTGCGCCGGAACGCTCGTCGCCGCCACCATCCTCGGCAGTGCGCTGATGTACGCGGGGTTGGCCTACTTCGCCACCGACCAGAACCCGACCATCAGTCAGGCATTCTTCGAGTTGACGCTCGTGTCCGCCCCGATCCTGGCCACGCCGATCGCTCTGCTGTTGGCCTGCACGGCGACGTACAACCTTCTCCCGAAGTGGTTCCGCATCTTCAGCATCGTTGCCTCCGCGTCCCTGGTCGTCAGCGCCTTCTCGTTCGCGGCACGAGGTCCACTGTCCCCCGACGTCGCGCAGCAGATCGTGTGGCAGACGTTCGTCCTCTGGCTCCTCGTCGCTGGCGTGGTGGTCTCTCGAGTCCGATCAGCCGAAGCCGGGACGGTCAGGTCTGCCAGCGCAGCGTCGACCGGTGCCGCCTGACACGCGAGCGGTCCGAGCTCACCACCATCCTCGACGGGGCCCCAGATGGTCGTGCTCCGGCTCGACAAGACGCATCGACGACTCACCGCGTGCGCTTCATCCATCCAGCGCTCCGGTGAGACGATGGCGTCAGTTCGCCGGGAGCGCCGCTTCGGCGCGCGTCCGGAGATCCTTGACGGCGTGTTCCAGGCCGAGCGGGTCGCGGAACAGCGCGCTGCCGGCGATGAGGACGTTGGCGCCCGCGGCCGCGGCGCCGGCGATCGTCGCCGGCGCGATCCCGCCGTCCACCTCGACGTCGACGGTGTCGGCGTAGCCGGCGTCGTCGAGCATCCGTCGTACCTCGGTGATCTTCGGCTCCATCGTGGAGATGTACGTCTGACCGCCGAAGCCCGGATTGACGGTCATCACGAGCACGAGGCCGACGAGGTCGAGCACGTGGGCGATCGCCGAAGGCGGTGTGGCGGGGTTGAGGGCGACGGCTGCCGACGCCCCGAGCTCGTTGATGTTCCCCAGGGTGCGGTGCAGGTGCGGGCAGGCCTCGGCGTGGACGATGAGGCGCGAGCAGCCGGCGTCGATGTACTGCTTGGCCATCGCGTCGGGTGTGTACACCATGAGGTGGGCCTCGAACGGCAGCGTCGTGTGGGGTCGGGCCGAGGCGATCACGTCCGGCCCGAACGTGAGGTTGGGCACGAACTGGCCGTCCATCACGTCCCACTGGATGAGGTCGACGCCGGCGGCTTCGAGCGCGGCCACCTCCTCGCCGAGACGGGAGAAGTCGGCGGGCAGCACCGACGGGACGATCTGGATCGGTCTGCTCATCGCTGCGGCAACCTATCGCTCAGCGGTCACGTCGCACCGGTCTGATCCGGCTCGCCGGTGTTGGGCTCGTCGTCGTTCCACTCCTCGTCGGCATCGTCCCACGTGTCGTTGCGTCGTTCCACGGTGCTCCGCCAGTTCTCGGCTTCGGCGCGGCTGGAATACGGGCCGAGCATGTCGTCGCCCGGCCCGCGCTGCTCGGCGGGAACGGCGACGCCGCGGCGGAGATCGAAGTACCACTGTTCGCTCACGGCTCCACTCTGCCACGCTCGGTCGCCGTCGCCGACCTGAGGCCATACGCTGCGTCGATGCAGTTGACCGTGCGCACCGACCGACTCGTGGCGGGGGGCGACGCGATGGGTCGGGCCGACGACGGCCGCGTCGTCTTCGTCACCGGGGCGTTGCCGGGCGAGCTGGTCGAGGCCGACATCGTCGAGGCGAAGAAGGATTTCGTGCGGTCGCGGGCGCGCCTCGTGCTCGAACCGTCGGTCCACCGGCAGGTACCGGTGTGCGCGCATCGCCGTGCCGGTTGTGGCGGCTGTGGCTGGATGCATCTCGAACCGGCCGCGCAGCTCGAGGCGAAGGCGGAGATCGTCCGCGAATCGCTCCGGCGGATCGGCCGCCTCGATGCGGCGGTCGTCGACGATCTCGTGCTGGTCGGCGGTGCGGTCGACCCGTTCGGCTATCGCACCACCATCCGTGTCGTCGGCGGCCCCGACGGCACGCTCGGCTACCGCGAGGAGCGCAGCGACCGCGTCGTGCCGATCACGAGCTGTCCGATCGCCGCATCGGCGCTCTCCCGTCTGCTGGCGAAGATCCAGCTCGACGACGGTGCGGAGGTCACGTTGCGGACGAGCGTCGCCACCGGCCAGATCACGGCGATCTGGGCGCGGGAGCATCGGCACGGCGTGCGCGGCGTGCCCACCGGAGTACACATCGGCGAGCGCGCCTGGCTGACCGAACGGATCGCCGGCGTCGACCTGCGGGTGTCGGCCGGTTCGTTCTTCCAGTCCGGGGCGCAGGGGGCCGAACTGCTCGTCGGTGCCGTCGGTCGGGCGGCGCCCGAACTGGTGAGCGCGGCCCATGCCGTCGATGCCTACGGCGGCGTCGGCCTGTTCGCCGCCACGGTGATGGCGAACGCCGGCCACGTCACCGTGATCGAATCGTCGAAGTCCGCCTGCTTCGACGCCCAGCACAACCTGACCGGGCGCTCGGTGACGGTCGTGAAGTCCGAAGTGGGTCGCTGGCGGGCCGATCCCGCCCGGCCGGTCGACGTCGTCGTGGCCGACCCGGCGCGAACCGGTCTCGGCAAGCCGGGCGCCGACGTGCTCAGTGCGGTGGCCGCGCCGGTGTTCGTGCTCGTCAGCTGCGACCCGGTGTCGCTCGCCCGCGACGTCACCTTGCTGGCCGAGCGCGGCTACGTGCCGGAATCGGTCGAGGTGCTCGACCTGTTCCCGAACACGCCGCACGTCGAGACGGTCACCCGGTTCACGGCCACCCGGGCGTGAGAATGTCCGCCGGGGTCTGTCCCCGGGCGGACAAGCCCCCGGCGGATGTTTTGGGTCATGGCAGACTGCGACGGTGATCACGCCGACCTGTTCCGACGAGGTGGCGACGGCGCTCGCCGAGGCCGCGCCGGTGGTGGCGCTCGAGTCGACGATCTTCTCCAACCTGGGCCTGCCGTCACCGGCCAACCGGGAGGCGCTCGATCGCTGTGCTGCCGCGATCCGTGAGGGCGGTGCGATCCCGGCGGTGACCGCAGTGCTCGACGGAATCGTGCGCGTCGGGCTGCGCGACGACGAGATCGAACGCATCCTCGGGCCGGCACGCAAGATGGCCGAGCGCGACATCCCGGTGGCGATCGCCCAGCGGTGGCCGTTCGGCGCCTCGACGGTGTCGGCGTCGGTCGCCATCGCCGCGGCGGCGGGCGTCTCCGTGTTCGCCACGGGCGGCATCGGTGGCGTCCACCGCGGTGCCGAGTACACCGGCGACATCTCCGCCGACCTCGATGCCCTCGCCCACCACCACGTGGTCACCGTCTGCGCCGGGGCGAAGGCGTTTCTCGACCTCGCCCGGTCCCTCGAATACCTCGAGACGGTCGGGGTGCCGGTGCTCGCCTGGCATCACGACTGGTTCCCGGCGTTCTACACCCGGTCGTCCGGACTGCCGGCGCCGCACCGCGTGGAATCCGCCGCCGAGGTCGCCCGTGTGCACGCCTCCGCGACGCGGCCGTCATCGGGGGTGCTGCTGGCCGTGCCGATCCCGGAGGACGACGAACTCGATCCGGAGGAACTGGCGGCGGTGCTCGATCAGGCGCTGGCGGACTGTGACACCTCCGGCATCACCGGCGCGGCGATCACGCCGTTCGTGCTGGGGCGCATCGCCGATGCGACCGACGGGCGCAGCATCCCGGCCAACCTGGCGCTGGCCGAGAACAACGCCCGTGTCGCCGCGCTGGTCGCCGTCGCCATCGCCCACCACCGTTGATCGCGCCCCCACCCGTCCCAGCGATGAGCGGGATCCCCGTATCCGGGGATCTGGCTCATCGCACGGTGGGTCCGGCGTTCGATCAGCCGGTCGATCAATTGGGTCGATCAATTGGAGAACGTGTGCAGCGCTCCGCCGTCGTCGGCGAGACGACGCAGGAGCGGTGACAGCTCCCAGTGGCGGCCACCGAGCGACTCGCCGTACGCCTCTACCTTCTCGGCGATCTCGGCGAGGCCGACGGAATCGGCCCAGAACATCGGTCCGCCGCGGTAGACGGGCCACCCGTAGCCGTTGACCCACACGACGTCGATGTCGCTGCCGCGGATGGCGATGCCCTCGTCGAGGATCTTCGCGCCCTCGTTGACCATCGGGTAGAGGCAGCGTTCGAGGACCTCCTGGTCGGTGATCGTGCGCTGCTCGATGCCCTTGCCGACGGCGAAGTCCTTGATCAGCTGTTCGACCTCGGGATCGGGCGTGGACGCCCGCGTCTCGGCGTCGTAGGTGTAGTAGCCGCGACCGTTCTTCTGCCCGCGCCGACCGTTCTCGCAGAGCACCTCGCGGATCGTGGAACTCGACGACTTCTCCTCCTTCCAACCGATGTCGAGACCGGCGAGGTCACTCATCGCGAACGGACCCATCGGGAAACCGAAGTCGAACAACACGCGGTCGACCTGCGCGGGTGTGGCACCTTCGAGGATCATCCGCTCGGACTCCGCGCCGCGGGAGAACAGCATGCGGTTGCCGACGAAACCGGGACACACCCCGACCATCACGGGGATCTTGCCGATCCGTTTGCCGACGGCCATGGTGGTGGCGACGACGGTGTCGGACGACTTCTCGCCGCGCACGTTCTCGAGCAGTTTCATCACGTTGGCGGGGGAGAAGAAGTGCATGCCGATCACGCTCTCGGGGCGCGATGTGACGGCGGCGATCTTGTTCACGTCGAGCGCGGACGTGTTCGACGCCAGCAGCGCGCCGGGCTTGCAGATCTCGTCGAGCTCCTTGAAGATCGACTGCTTCAACTCCATGTCCTCGAACACGGCCTCGATGACGATGTCGCAGCCGGCGAAGTCGGCCTTGTCCGTCGATCCGGTGATCAGTGCCATCCGCTGCTCGACCGCCTCGGCAGGGATCGAGCCGCGAGCGGCGGAGCGTTCGTAGTTCTTGCGCACGACGGCGAGTCCCTTGTCGAGGGCCTCCTGGTTGCGCTCGACGATCGTCACCGGGATGCCGACGTTGGCGAAGTTCATGGCGATGCCGCCGCCCATCGTCCCGGCGCCGAGCACGCCACACGTCTCGATGTCGAGGATCGGTGTGTCCTTGGCGATGTCGGGGATCTTGTTCGCCGCCCGCTCGGCGAAGAACGCGTAGCGCTGGGCGGCCGACTGTGCTCCCGTCACCAGTTCGACGAACAGCTGGTGCTCCACCTCGAGGCCCTCGTCGAACGGCAGGTTGGCGGCCGCCTCGATGCAGCGGATGTTGTACTCGGGGGCGAGGAACCCACGCGCCTTCTTGGCGATCGAACGGCGGAAGTCGGTGAACAGTTCGGTGTTGCCCTTCGCCGCGGCCAGCTTGTCGTCCCGGTCGCGCACCTTCTTCAGCGGCAGCTGTTCGGCGACGGCGCGCTCGGCGAAGGCGACCGCAGCGGCGCGGAGGCCGGCGAGGTCCTCCTGCACCGTCACCTCGTCGATCAGCCCGTTGTCGAGCGCCTCGGAACTGCTGATGTGACGACCCGACGTCATCATCTCGAGGGCCATCGGCACGCCGACGAGGCGGGGGAGCCGTTGCGTGCCGCCCGCTCCGGGGAGCAGCCCGAGGTTCACCTCCGGCAGCCCGAACTTGGCCGACGCCAGCGCCACCCGGTAGTGCGCGCACAGCGCCACTTCGAGACCGCCTCCCAACGCGGTGCCGTGGATGGCTGCGATCACCGGGACGGGCGCATCCTCCATCGCCGCCTGGACCGCCTGCAGACTGGCGCCCTTCATCGCCCCGCCGAACTCGCTGATGTCGGCACCGGCGATGAACGTCCGACCGTCGCAGATCACCACGATCGCCTTGGCCCCGTCGTCGACGGCCCGGTTGATGCCGTCGAACAGTCCTTGGCGGACGTGCGAACTGAGCGCGTTGACGGGCGGGTTGTCGACGATGACGAGAGCGACGTCGCCCTCGGCCTCGAGTCGCACCGATTCGGAGATGGTTGCTGCGGAGATGGCGGTCACGATGCCAGTCAAGCAGTCGCCGCCGCGCCACTCCGATTCGGGCGTGACCCCTCGGCGGGACCGAAAGTTGACCAAGTTCGTCAGGTATGGTGACCGGATCATGTCGCGCCTGTTCGGGTTCCCCAATCCGGTGAACGAAGTGTCGGCGCGGCTGGTCGCCGGCGGCGTGGTCCTGATCGCTGCCACGGCCCTCCTGTCCGGGCAGACGTGGCTCGTCCTGGTGCTGGCCTACGGCTTCGTCGCCCGCGTGCTCGCCGGCCCGCGGTTCAGTCCGCTGGGTCAGTTGGTGACGCGGGTGCTCACGCCGCTGCTCGTGCGCCGGGGTGTCGAGCCGCGATTCGTGCCCGGACCGCCGAAGCGTTTCGCCCAGGGCATCGGCGCCGTCGTCACGGTCGCCGCCTCGATCGCCTGGTTCGGATTCGGATCGGCGCTCGTCGCCGACCTGCTGCTCGCCATGTTGGTCGTCGCCGCCGGCCTCGAGTCGGTGTTCGGCTACTGCATCGGGTGCCGCGTGTTCGGCCTGCTGATGCGCGCCGGCGTCATCCCCGCCGAGACGTGCGCCGAGTGCAACAGCTTCGTCCCCGGCTGAAACGCCTGGGGTCAGACACCAGGCGTTTCAGGTCGGAGCGTCAGACGGACGTGAGCTCGTCGTCTCGGGGGTCGTTCTCGTAGAAGTCGGCGTCGTGGCCTTCGACGTCGATGTTCGGCAGGAGCCGGTCGAGCCAGCGCGGGATCCACCAGTTGCGGTCGCCGAGCAGCTCCATCGTGGCGGGCACGAGGACCATGCGCACGATCGTCGCGTCGACGAGCACGGCGATCGCCAGGCCGAGGCCGAACAGCTTGAGCTGACGGTCGTCGCCGAGGGCGAACGCCCCGAACACACAGAACATGATCAACGCCGCGGCGGTGATCACGCGAGCGGTGGCCGCCAGGCCGTCGGCGACCGCGGTGCCGTTGTCCTTCGTGCGGTCGTACTCCTCCTTGATCCGCGAGAGCAGGAACACCTCGTAGTCCATCGAGAGTCCGAAGACGATGGCGAACAGGAACATCGGCACCCACGCCTCGATCGGGCCCGACTTGTCGACCCCGATCAGCTCCCGACCCCAACCCCACTGGAAGATGGCGACGAGGATCCCGTACGCCGCACCGATCGACAGCAGGTTCATGACCACTGCCTTCAGCGGCACGAGGACGCTGCGGAAGACGGCCATCAGCAACAGGAAGCTGAGCAGGAGGACGACGCCGATCAGCCAGGGCATGCGCCCCTTGAGGTAGGCGGCGAAGTCGGTCGAGCCGGCGGTGAAGCCGCCGACCTTCGCATCGACGCCCGACTGGGGGATCACGTCGTGGCGCAGCTCGTTGACGAGCGTCGAGGTGGCCTCGTCCTGGGGCGCGCTCTCCGGGTAGACGATGACGAGCGCGAGATCGTGCGGAGATCGGGTTCGGCACGCTGAACGCCACGTTGTCGACCGCATTGAGCGTCTGGACGAAGGCACCGAGCGCCTGGGGATCGGAAGCCGTCTCGCCCTGCACGGTGACGAACAGCGGGCCGTTGGAGCCCGCTCCGAACCCTTCGGCGAGCATGTCGTACGCCCTGCGCACCGTCTGGCTCTCCGGAGCGTTTCCGGCATCGCCGAATCCCAGACGGATCGAGAACAGCGGGACGGCGAGCAGCAGCAGGAAGCCGGCGGCGACGAAGGCACTCCACCCCGGCCGGTGCTGGATGAAGCGACTCCAGCGGTACCAGATCTGCTGTTCCTTCGGCTTCTCCCGGCGGTGGGGGATGAGGCGGCGCAGCGGCTTGATGGCGAAGCTGAGGGCGAAGAACAGGATCGCGACCACGAACCCGCCGATGAAGATCCCGCTCTTCCCGGTGGTGACACCGACGAACGCACCGACCACCGCGAACCCGACGGCGATCAGCGCCGCCCACGTGGTGTTGTCGATGCGGGCCCCGACCCAACCGAGCAGGGCGGGCAGCAAGGTGAGCGAGGCGGCGATCATCATGGCGACGGCCAGTGCCGAGGCGATGGCGACGCCCTGCACGAAGGCCAACCCGATCAGCAACAGGCCGAGCAACGCGATGATCACCGTGATGCCGGCGAACAGCACCGCACGACCACTCGTGTCGATCGACGCGACGACGGAGTCCTCGACGCTGGCGCCGCGTTTGAGGTTCTCCCGGTAGCGCGTGACGATGAAGAGCGCGTAGTCGATGCCCACGCCGAGCCCGATCATCGCCACCATCGACGTGGTGAAGTCGGGCATCGTGATGACGTTGCTGGCGAGTGCCACCAGGGCCGAGGCGATGCCGAGACCGAACAGGGCGATGCCGATCGGCAGGCCCATCGCGAGGACCGAGCCGAAGGCGAGGATGAGGATGACGACGGCGGCGATGATGCCGTAGATCTCGCTCTCGGGGAGTTCGAACGTGGAGAACAGGTCACCGCCGTACTCGATCTTCAAACCCTGGACCGTGTTGAGTTCGTCGCCCTTGTCGACGATCGCGTTGCCGATGTCGGTGAGTTCGGTGAACGTCCGGGTGTCGGCGATGTCCAGTTGGGCGAACGCGATCGTGCCGGACTGGCTGACCTGTTGCGGCTGGTCGTACGGGGAGGTGACCGTGATGTCACCGAAGGCCGTCACGTAGTCGAACAGCTCGGTCATCGTCGCCTGGACTTCGGGGTCGTCGATCCCCTGGGGGGCCTGGAACACGATCTGGGAGGTGAACCCGGCGCGGTCGGGCGAGTTCGCCTCGAGGAGTTGCTGCACCTCTTTCGTCTCGCTGGCCGGGAGCGTGAAGTCGGTGCGGTAGTCGGGTCCGACGGCGCCGGAGACGGCATTGATCACGACCAGGAGCGCGACCCAGGCACCGATGACCATCCAGCGATGCCGGACACAGACGCGCGCGATGCGGGCGAGCGTGCTCACGTCGGTTCGGGTCTCGGTGGGGGGAAGGGTGTCGATGTCCGACGTCATCAGGGGGAACTCCTCGGTTCGGTCCGCTCGCGCCGACAATGTTCGCACGTGGGTATGACATCGCGCACTGGACATTTGTCACGTCCCGCGATCGGCGGAAGCGCCGGGGTCAGTGCCCGGCGATGCGGGAGACCCGGCGCTCGACACGTTCGACGAATTCGGCACGCTGCTCGGGGGTCGACTCGTCGACGCCGTACATCGCGATCCAGGTCGTCCGGGCGAGCGGATGGCACACCGACCGCAGGCTGCGGGTGAGGGTGCGCTTACCGCTCTCGCCTTCGATCGCGTTGACCCATTTCGACGAACCGTGCGTGGTGACGGCGACGAGGCGGCGCACGTTGGTGAGGCGCCGTTCGATCCGGTCGGTACCGGGTGGGAGGCTCCACGCCACCCCGTCGACCCAGACCCGGTCGATCCAGCCCTTGAGCATCGCCGGCTGCCCGGACCACCACGTCGGGTACACGAGCACGAGCGTGTCGCACCACTGGAGATCGTCGACGTACCGCTGCAGCGACGGGTCGGCGCCGGGCTCGTGATGTCGCTGGTGATCGATCGCCGTGAACGTCGGATCGAACCCGTCGGCGTACAGGTCGTCGACCCGGACCTCGACGTGGCGCGCCTCGAGCGTGGCGACGACTCGATCACGGATCGCCCGCACGAACGACGCGTCGTCGGGATGGCAGTGGACGACGAGGGCGCGGGAGGTCATGGCCGCGTGGTCATTCGACGTCGGCCATCGTTCGCTCGACCAGTGCGGCGAAATCGATCCGCTCGGCGGCGGTGGACGTGTCGATCGCGTACAGCCCGAGCCACGTCGTGCGCGTGTGCCACCCGCAGCTCATCCGCAACGCTCTCGTGAGGATCCGCCGGCCGTTGTCGTTGACCGCGAGCACGGCCGCGCGCGGCGACCCGTACGTGGAGATGCCGACGATCCGGCGGACGTGCCCGAGCCCCGGCTGCACCTTGCCGCGCTCGTCGAACCGGAACCCCACGCCGGGCACCATCACCCGTTCGAGCCAGCCCTTCATGATCGCCGGCAGGCCGCTCCACCACGTCGGGTAGACGAACACGAGGAGCTCGGCCCGGCCGACGACGTCCGCGTGGTGCGCCACCATCGGATCGAGGATCGGATCGTCGCCGTGGTACGCGATGCGTTCTGCCGGCGACATCGCCGTCTGGAAGCCGAGCCGGTACAGGTCGAGCACCTCGACGGTGTGGCCCGCGGCCTGCAGACCCGTGACCGCGCGGGCAGCGAGGAAGCCGGCATAGCTGTCGTCACGCGGATGGGCGACGACGACCGCAGCGTGCACGTCAGCCCTCCGGTCCGGCGACGACGGACGTGGCGCCGTGGCGCAACGTCGCGAGCTGCGTCACCGCCACCGTCAGGAGCAGGCCGGCGAACAGCACGTTGGACGTCTGATCGCTGAGGCGGTCGGCGATCGACGCGCCGATCACCGCGGTGATCGCCCCGAACGCCCCGACGATGCCGGCGGCGCGCAGGTCGGCGTTGCGGTTCGCCCGGTTGCGGATCGTGCCGATGAGCGCCGTCGGCACGATGACCGCGACCGACGTCCCCTTCGCCACCGCCGGGCTGACGCCCAGCAACAGGACGACGGCGGGCACCATGATCACCCCGCCGCCGATGCCGAGCAGGCCGGCGAGCGTGCCGGCGACGAGACCGACGAGGAGGAGGACCAGCGCCGTGCCGACCGTCAGGTCGTGCCGACCGGTGACGTCGGTCGTCGTGAACAGGCGGAGGGCCGTGAGGAGCACGACGGCGACGAACAGGTAGACGAGCACCGGCTTCGGGACGATCTGCAGGAGGTGGGTCCCGATCACGGCGCCGGCGACCGATCCGGCGGCGAGCAGCGCGGCGATCGCCCAGTCGACGTTGCCGTGGACGAGATAGGTGAGCAGGCTGGCGACGGCGATGACCAGGGTGGCGCCGAGCGACGTGCCGTGCGCCAGCCGCCGGTCCATCCTGCCGAAGATCAGCAGGCCCGGCACGATGATCAGCCCGCCGCCCACACCGAACAGCCCGGCGAGCAGGCCGGCGCCCAATCCGATGGCGGCGGCGACACCCGTCGTGAGGTGCCTGGCCGTCGGCGTGGAGACGGCGGCTGTCATCCCGACGACCCTACGCGTGATGTCCGTCCCCACCCACCAGTCCGAAAATGGAGCAGATGTCGCGCTGAGCGCGACATCTGCTCCATTTTCGGCAAGCGGACCGATCGCTACCGGCGCAGGCGGTCGCGGACCGCCGGCCACTCCTCGGCGATGATCGAGTAGACGGCGGTGTTGCGCAGGGTGCCCGCCTCACCGGTGGCGGTGGAGGGGCGGTGGCGGCGCAGGATGCCCTCGAACGAGGCGCCGAGGCGCTCGATCGCCCGCCGGCTCCGGTCGTTGCGCTCGTCGGTGCAGATCGCCACCCGTTGGACGGACCACACGTCGAAGGCGTGGGTCAGCAGGAGGAGCTTCGCTTCGCTGTTGATGGGGGAGCGTTGGGCGTCGGCGGCGAGCCAGGTGCCGCCGACTTCGACCTCGTCGGGATCGCGTCGCCCGAGCGGCCACAGCGGCGACATGAACCGGGTGCACCCGACGACCTTGTCGTCGGCGGTCCGTCGCTGGACGAACGGTGCGGCCCGGCCGTGTGCGGCGTCGGCGAGGAGCGTGGTGACGTACGCCTCGGCGGCCGCCTCGTCGCCCGGCACCCCCGTCCAGCCGAACGTCGATCGGTCGCCGCTGCCCGCCGTGGCGATGTCGGCGATGTGATCCGCTCGGAGCCGTTCGAGGATCACGTGGGTGCCGACGAGATCGTCGACGTCGAGCGCAGGGCGGGGAGAGTCGGCCACGGCGGTCAGTCTGCACGAACAGCGTCGGCCGGATCGTGCGAGATACCGTGCGCACATGTACGCCGCGATCGAATGTCCGTCGTTCGGCCCGATCGACACGCTCCGGCTGATCGAGCGGGAATCTCCCGCCCTCCGACCGGGCACGATCCGGATCGGCGTCAGTGCGTGCGGAGTGAACTTCGTCGACTCGGTGATCGTCGAGGGCCGCTATCAGATCAAGCCGCCCGTGCCGTTCGTGCCGGGGATGGAGGTGGTCGGTCTGGTGACCGAACTCGCACCCGACGTGTCGGCGCTCGACGGTGCGCCGCTGCGGGTCGGCGATCGAGTCTTCGCCAACGTCGGCTTCGGCGGGTTCGCCAGCGAGGCGGTCGCGTCGCTGGCCCAGGTGTCGCGCGTCGCGCCGTCGCTGAGCGACGGCCAGGCCGCCACGTTCATGCAGAGCTACATGACCGCGTGGTATGCGCTGTGCGTGCAGGCCCAGGTGCAGGCGGGGCAGTCGATCCTGGTGCTCGGTGCCGGCAGCGGTGTGGGCCTCGCCGCCGTCGATCTCGCCTCCGCCCTGGGCCTGCACGTGGTCGCCGCCGCCTCGACCGCCGACAAGCGGGCCCTCGCCGAAACGCTCGGGGCCGAGGCGACGATCGACACGGCGGCGCTGGATGCGGCCGGCGTGAAGGATGCGGCCAAGGAGTTCGCCGCATCCTTCGCCGGTGCGGCCGGGGTGGGCGGTGTCGATCATCTCTACGATCCCGTCGGCGGCGAACTCGGCACGACCTGCCTGCGCGCCCTCGGCGACGACGGCCAGTACCTGGTGATCGGATTCGTCGCCGGGATCCCGTCGTTGCCCGCGAACCAGGTGCTGCTGCGCAACCGTCGCGTCATCGGTGTCGACTGGGGGGCGTGGGCGACCCGGCATCCCGACGACAATCAGGCGATGCTCGCGTCGATCCTCGAGCTGATCGAGCGCGGCGATCTCGACCCCGTGGAGCCCACGATCTACGCGCTGGCGGACGCCCCCCGGGCTTTGGCGGACCTCGCCGGCAGAAAGGTGGCCGGCAAGGTGGCGCTGGTGCCGTGACCTGGCAGACTGTTCGCTCCCATGGTGGTCATAGCTCAACAGGTAGAGCACCAGGTTGTGATCCTGGCGGTTGGGGGTTCAAGTCCCCTTGGCCACCCCAACGCAGCAATGCGATGACGCGGTAGGCGCCGATCGGAGCGTGCAGATGCACGGTTCGCTCGGTAGCCTGCCGTGCTGCGCTTCTCTAGCTCAATGGCAGAGCAGTGGACTCTTAATCCATTGGTTCTGGGTTCGAATCCCAGGGGAAGCACGACGGTTACCAGGGGTGATGCGCCTGAAATGGCGCTGGTGGTCAGTTCGTCAGCCGGCTGGTGCGATGGAGTCGAGGATGGCCTGGACGCTGGCCTTGTCCGCCGCGCTCTCGCTCGGGACTTCCGGGGCGTCGATCACGAGGCGTTGGCCGTCGACATCGAGGATCCAGACTCGGTCCACCTGCCCAGGAACCATCGTGTTGTGCGCGCCCAACGGAAGCTGCCAGAACGAACAATTGGTGCCGCCCGTGGGGGCGGTCAGTGTGAGCTGCTTCCCGTGGTAGCCAGCCACCGTGACGTCGGTCGGAGTCGTCGCGTCGAGACTCGGCAGGCTTGCCAGCGCGTTGGCGAGATCGTCGACTGACCCTCCCGGCAGCGGGTCGAGGAGCCCTTGGTCGGGGTGACACGGATCGGCAAAGACCTTGTCGAAGATCACGAATTTCACGAGACCCTCGTCATCGGACACCGCACTCATACGAGGGTCCAGAAAGACCGCATACGGGCCCCCCACGTTCGCATTCCATTTGGGAGGCAACGAGAAGGTGAGCCTCGACAGGAACGGGGGAGGCCGTGACGTAGGTTCCCGGATCCAACGGGCCCTGCGGGCCAGCGGTGAGCGGGCGCGGGGTCGACGCGGCACCGCCCGAGGTTGCGGTCGAGCCTTCGGTGCTCGAGCCATCCGAGGTCGGTGTGCCGGCTGTGGTCGCCGCGGCGGCGTCTGATGCGGCCGGTGCCGCAGCGCTGTTCGACGAGCTGTTGTCGTCGGACCCGCACGCGGCGAGCGCCGCGAGAGCGAGCCCCACTGCGGCGAGTCGTGTGAGCTGTGTACGCATATCTCTGTTTCTCCTTTGATCGTTTCGGCGGTGCCTCACGGGGTGCCGATCGTCGACTGCGGCGCTGGCGGGTCGTACTCGGCTTGCGGGAGTTCCTTGAGCACCTCGGGATTCGAGTTGGCGTTCAGAGCCTGTGGCCGGATGCGCTTCCGCTCCGGCGAAATACCACCACCACACCCGATCCCTGGCAGACCCGGACAGACGAGCGAAGGGAACGTCGGATCCGCCGAAGGCGTCGCGAGGTTGTGTCGCATCTCCGGTCGCCTGTCACTTCGTCAATCAGACCGGATCGATCGCGTGCCTGAAGGGTTCCTCGCTGACACCCATGCCCCATTGTCCCACCTCCGACATGGTCATTGGAAGTGCTCTGCATGCCGTTCTACGCTTTCGAGCGGGACGATCGGAGACCGCCGACCTGAGTGGTTCGCCTTGGCGTTGTGCCGCGGTGACGGCCGCAGCTTCAAGGTCGACGACAACGACCGACCTTCGGTCTCACGAGACACTGCCGGCCGAATCGTCACCGACTGTCGCGAATCAACGAGTTCGGCGAGGACCGCCTCGGCCGAGACGCGTGAACTCGAGACCGGCACCCAACCCCGTGACCTCGCCGTAGAAGGACAGCAACACGGCGAGCATGCCGCGCTGGGCCATCCAGATGTCGTGCCCGAAACGGTCAGCGCTCGCGTGAATGTGCCGAAAGTCCGCGGTTCAGCCCCGGGGTCGGGATGCGGGGCGCCGACGGGTGACGATCATGGTCGTCGCTCCCGCACCGAGGAGCATCAGGGCCGGCCACAGCATGCTCGAGCCACCGCCGGTCGCCGGCAGCGTGCCGCCCGGCGGGGCGGTGGGCGCCACGGTGATCGGTGGGCCGACGCCCGGCACGACGGTGGTCGGCGGCGCGACCGTTGTCGGTGCCTCGGTGGTCGGCACGACGACGTCGCTGAAGGTGTCGACCAGGTCGGCCTGCGACACGCCTGCCGCGCCGATGGTCGCCGTCTGGCCACCGCCCACGGCCACGACGGTGATCGTGCTACTCGACCCGTCGGCCGTCTCCGTGACCGTGCAGGTCGAACCGGCCTCGATCTCGTCGATCAGCCCCGTCACCGTGTCCGCCGGCGCCCCGGCAGGAATGGTGAACGAGTACGTCTGGGCGGGCGTCCCGCAGTCGATGAGGATTTCGATGGGGCTCTGCCGTCCGGCGGCAGTGCCGGCGATCGTCTTCGTCACGACGAGCTTGCCCGGGACATCGGTGTACAGGTTGGAGATGTCCGCGACCTGTGTGCTCGCGGCGCCCACCACGACCGTCTGGTCGCCGCCGTCGACCGCCACCTGCACGGTGGAGGTCGCGCCGTCGGCGGTCTCCGTCACGGTGCAGGTCGATCCCGCTGGGATCGCGTCGAACGTCTGCGACGAGGTGCCAGCAGATGTACCAGCCGCGATGACGAACGATCGAGCAACGCCATCCCGCAATCGACGCCGATCGTCACTTCGCCCTGACGGCCCGCAGCGGGTCCACTGATCGTCTTCTGCACGACGAGCGCGCCCGGAGCGGGCGTGTACGTGTCGGTGATGGTCGCGGTCGCCGCCTGGCCCGGACCGACCGTAACGTTCGCGCCACTGCCGACGGTGACGACGTCGACGGTGTCCGTCGCGCCGTCAACGGTCTCCTGGACCGAACAGGTGGAGTTGCCCGGGATGGGTGCGACGTCGGCGAGACGCTGGGCCCGGCGCGCCGGCGGGGATGACGAAGGCCGGAGAAGGTGGTGTTGCCGCAGACCACCTCGATCGTGATCTGCCCCTGCTGTCCGGCCGCCGATCCGGCGATGGCCTTCGTGACGGTCAGCGAACCAGGCGTGTAGTCGTACGTGTCAGTGAGGTTCGCTTGACCGTGCCGCCCGCACGATCGTCACGGTCTGCGGCGAGCCGGTGGTGGCCACGGTGACGGTGCCCGTCGCTCCGGTCACCGACTCGGTCACGGTGCACGTCGCGTCGGCCGGCACGTCGAAGCTCGACACGTACCGCCGCTGGACCCGCCGGAATGTCGAAGTCACCGACGAACGCCGACGTGCACTCGACTGGATCTGCATCGCCCTGACCGCCGGCCGCGCGGCCGGTGATCGTCTTGTTGACCACGAGCGACCCGGATCGGCGTGTACGTGTCCGTGATCGTCGACGTGGCCGTGCCGCCGGGCGGCACCGTCACCGACTGGCCACTGCCGACGGTCTCGACGCTGACGGCGGACTGTGACCGTCGACCGTCTCGACGACGAAGCACGTCGCATTGCCGGGATCCCGCGTGTAGGTCTGACTGGGGGTCGGCGCACCCGCCGGGATCGTGAACACCGGCGTCAGCAGGATGCCGTCGCAGGTGACCTCGATCGTGATCGGACCATGGAGCGCGCGCCGGTTCCGGCGATCGTCTTCGTGACGGTGAGCGAACCCGGGTTGAAGGTGTAGTCGTTGGTCAGCACGACCGTGGCCGTCCCGCCGGCGGGCACCGTCGCGGTCTGGCCGCTGCCGACGGTCACCACGCTGACGGCGGAGTTCGATCCGTCCGCGGTCTCAGTGACGGTGCAGACGGTGCTGGCAGGGATGTTCGTATAGGTGTGGTCGATGGTGCCCGCCACGGAGCCAGCGGGGATCACGAAGTCGGCCAGCGCCGTCCCGCCGCAGACGACGTGGATGGTCACGGCTGCCTGGCTGCCGGCGGCGGGGCCGCTGATCGTCTTGCGCACCACCAGGCTCCCGGGCAGGAACGTGTAGTTGTTCGACAAGGCAGCGGTGACGCCGCCTCCGGCCGGCACGGTCACCTGCTGACCGCTGCCGACGACGACCACCGATGTCGTCGATGTCTTGCCGTCGGCGGTTTCGGTGACCACACATTTCGACCCGGCGGGGACCGATTGGTAGGTTGTCGAAGCCGGGCCGGTGACCCCGGCCGCGATGACGAAGTCGGGCGTCAGAGGGCCGTACCGTCGCAGACGACGTGGATCACGATCTGGCCGTGGCCGGCGGCGGCCGCGCCGGTGATCGATTTGGTCACGGTCAGCGAGCCGGGTGGTTGGAAGTCCGCGTTGGCCGAGGCCGTGGTGGTCAACTCACCGGTCTGGGCGAGGATCAGCTTCTGGGCGTCGTTGACCCCGCTGACGTTGCCCGAGTACAGGTAGACGTTGCCCGTCGGCACGCTGGCCGTCGCCGTCGCGCTCGAGAACCGCCGCGGCGACGGCTCCCTCGGACCGCAGCCAGATCTGGGTTCCGCTGGCCACCGAGGAACCGTCGGCCAGCGGCGACTGTGCCAGCGGCGTCGGTGAACATCGTCGCGCCGCTGGCGCGCACGGTGGCGTTGCCGGCGGTCGACGAGGTCACGGCGAACGGCCCGAGCAGCGAGCCGGCGGGCCCACTGGCGGAGGACGGCGTGATCGTCAAGCGTCGGCGGGGGCGGCGACACCAGCGGGCCTGCGGCGATGACCTGGGCGACGATGCCGGCGACGGTGTCGTGCAACGGACTGCTCGTGCTCAGCACGTACTTGTCGCTGAAGAACCAGATCGCCGCCTGCACCGCCGCGGCCTTCTGGTTGACGTCGGTGAGGGACGCAGGAGCGGTCGGTGGTCGGGTAGTAGCTGTTGAGGATCCTGCCGATGTAGCCGACCAACGGCACGTTCGCCGCGTCCCAGTCGCCGAGCGTGTAGCCGTACCCGCCCTGGGTCAGGGTGCGGATGTCGATGCAGTACATCTGCAGGGTGGGAGCGCCGCTCGGCGGCGAGGCGGTGATGATCCCGGCGAAGCCCTCGTTGAGCACGTCGAACCCGGTCGTCGGGTTGGTCGCGGGGTACCCGTTGAGCGGGTTGAACGGGTTGTTGGTCTGAGCGATGAATCCCGTGACGCCCTGGCCTGGCCCGGTGCCGCGCATGATCAGTTCCGTCGCTGCGCCGGTTCCCGCTCGGGGTGCACCCGGGGTCCACACCGCTGAGGCAGACGTGGCCATGGCCAGCACCGCGACGATCATCGCCACGGAAACCAGGCCACCCCGACGCAGTGCGATCGCCATCGTCCGCATGCTGATCCTCCGATCTGATGCCGGCTCGCCTGGCGACGTGCCCGTGGTGATCTTCGTACCTTAGAACATGCTGTCAGTGGTCGTGCGAATTGGCCCGGTGTCGGTCCTTCCTGCCTCACGCAGGGCAAGCGAGGTGGCCGAAGCGCTCGGCGACCCTGCCTCTCCGGACCGGGTCCGAACAGGCAGGGTCAGCGTGACCAGGTGCGGTCGTCGCGGTAGCGGCCGACCGACAGCGGGGTCGACCACTGCCGGTGCTGGCGCATGCTGCTGGTGCCGAGGGCGATCGCCACGGCGAGCACGATCGACACGAGGGCGATGGCGAGCGTCTGCAGCAACATGTCGTTGGCGAGCCGGGCGAAGACGCCCATCCAGATGTTGTCGGAGATCGCCGGGAGTACCGCCACCGGCACGACGTAGCCGAACAGCACGATCAGCACGGCGAGTGCAGCGAACCCGATCGCCACCGCCTGCGCGAACTCTCCGCGCTCGGGGCGCATCACCACGCCGGCGACGAAC
Source organism: Ilumatobacteraceae bacterium (assembly GCA_963695145.1). Classification (GTDB taxonomy): domain Bacteria; phylum Actinomycetota; class Acidimicrobiia; order Acidimicrobiales; family Ilumatobacteraceae; genus Sva-07. The sequence goes on from CAVOGB010000001.1 coordinate 39,441, forward strand.
AGCACCAGTCCGAGGACCGCTCCACCGAGGGCGATCCAGCCGGCGATGCGGTTGATCACGGGCAGTGCGCCCATCTCCTGGACGGGCAGCGTGATCGGCGCCATCTCGCCGACGCGTTCGTCGCGCACGAGCTGGACCTGCTGTTCGGCATCGATCCGCACGGGCTCGTCGCGTTCGCCGATCAACCGTTCGTGGGCCTGGCTGACGAAGTCGGTCATCAGTGCGGCGCCGGCGTCCCAGGTGGCGATCTCCTGGATGAACTCCTTGAGCTGGGTCGGCGACTGCCCGGTCGCCGGCGCCGTGGCGCTCGCGACGACGGTGGCGATCTGGCTGCGGATCGCCTCGTCGCCGAGGATGGCGTGGGTCGATCCGGTGTCCGCCGACGGCGTGAACGCGACCCGCTGGAACCACCACGCGCTGATCGATGCGGCGAACAGCACCGTGGAAATGATCAGCAGGATCCCTGCCAGCGAACGCCGCACCGGGAGAGTCTCGCAAATTCGGCACCCTTCCCCCGACTCGCCGGTTTCGCGGTCGACCAATCGCTCGCGCCATCGTCCCGCCAAACCGTGTCGCGATGTCGATGTAGGGGCGCCCGTGCAGGACAACTACATCGGCCCGGTGGCGCGCGAGGGTCGTGGCCGGCGGCGGTCGAGCGGAACGCCCGGCCCTATCGTGCGGGCATGGTCCGGCCGAGTGTGCGACGCATGTTGTGGCGAGGGCTGCGACGGGCCTGCCCGTGGTGCGGCGGTCGGCACGCGTTCTTCGTCGGCTGGTTCACCAAGACCGAGCACTGCCGATCGTGCGGGTTGCGGTGGCGCCGTGACGATGTCGGCTTCGAGCTCGGCGCGGCCACCATGGCGGCGATACTGACGCTCGGCACGCTGATCGTGGCCCTCGCCGTCACGTTGGCGATCACGTGGCCGGTGGTGCCGGTCGTGCCGATGTTGGCGGCCTTGGTACCGGTGGCGATCATCCTGCCGATCGTGCTCTATCCGGTCAGCTACACGGCGTGGCAGGCGCTCGACATCGCGATGCGTCCCGTCACGATCGACGACTTCGAGCTGCTGGAGTTGGCCGACGATCCGGGTGATGGCGCGATCGGCGACTCGCCCGACGGGCCCACGGACCATTGACGACGCGGCACCGAAGAGTGCGGCCGATCCGTTCGCTCGTCGGATGCTTGTACGAACGGTTGTTCGTCAACTACACTGGTGTCATTCCCGGTTCCCGCACACCCGTGCCCTCCCTCCGACGCCGCTGTCACACCCCCTGCGTACTGTCGGCTCCATCGAGTTCGTCCCCATCGAAAGTGAGACACCGCAATGAACACTGACCGCGACAAAGCCCTCGACATGGCCCTCGCCCAGATCGACAAGCAGTTCGGCAAGGGCGCCATCATGAAGATGGGCGAGCGCACCAACATGAACATCGAGGCGATCTCCACCGGGGCACTCGCGCTCGACCTCGCGCTGGGCATCGGCGGCCTGCCCCGTGGGCGGATCACCGAGATCTACGGTCCGGAGTCGTCCGGCAAGTCCACCCTCGCCATGCACGTCGTGGCCGAGGCGCAGCGCAACGGCGGCGTCTGTGCCTACATCGACGCCGAGCACGCGATGGATCCGATCTACGCCAGGGCGATCGGTGTCGACGTCGACCAGTTGCTCATCTCGCAGCCCGACACCGGCGAGCAGGCGCTCGAGATCGCCGACATGTTGTGCCGGTCGGGAGCGATCGACGTCATCGTCGTCGACTCGGTGGCGGCCCTCACGCCCCGGGCCGAGATCGAAGGCGAGATGGGCGACACCCATGTCGGCCTCCAGGCCCGTCTGATGAGCCAGGCCCTGCGCAAGCTCACCGGCAACATCAGCAAGACCAACACGATCATCATCTTCATCAACCAGCTCCGCGAGAAGATCGGCGTGATGTTCGGGTCACCGGAAACGACGCCGGGCGGGCGGGCGTTGAAGTTCTATTCGTCGGTGCGTCTCGACATCCGTCGCATCGAGTCGTTGAAGGACGGCGCCGAGGTCGTCGGCAACCGCACCCGGGTCAAGGTCGTCAAGAACAAGGTGTCGCCGCCGTTCCGCCAGGCCGAGTTCGACATCATGTACGGCCAGGGCATCAGCCGGGAGGGTTCGCTCATCGACCTGTCGGTCGACCTCGGCATCGTCAAGAAGTCGGGCGCGTGGTTCACCTACGAGGGTGAGCAGCTGGGCCAGGGCCGTGAGAACGCCAAGACCTACCTCAAGCAGAATCCGGAGGTGATGATGGAGATCAGCGACAAGGTGCTCATCGCCGCCGGTCTGAAGGAGCCCGAGGGTGCGGCCGACGAGGTGTTCACCGAGGCCGACGAGGCCCCGATCGATCTCGATTGACGACCGCAGGCGGCCAACGTGCTGGACTGACGCCATGACGGTTCCGCAGCGCATGTCCATGGTCACCCTCGGTGTGGCCGACGTCGCCGCGGCGACCCGCTTCTACGAGTCGCTCGGCTGGCGTCGGGCGCCGGGGTCGCAGGAGGCGATCACGTTCTTCGAGATGCAGGGCTCGGCGCTCGGCCTGTTCGGCCACGGCGATCTCGCGGAGGACGCCGGCGTCAGCGCGGAGGGGCCGGGGTCGGGCACCGGAACGTTCCGTGGGGTGACGATGTCGATCAACGTCGACTCGCCCGGCGACGTCGACGAGGTCTTCGCCGAGTGGGTCGAACGTGGTGCCACACCGGCGAGACAGCCCGGCCCGGTGTTCTGGGGCGGGTACATCGCCTACGTCGCCGACCCGGACGGCAACCTGTGGGAGATCGCCCACAACCCACACATGCCGAACGATGCGGACGGTCGCGTCACGTTCCCCGACGGCTGAGACCCGCCCGGCCGCGATCGGCAGGATGGCGAACGCGGCCCGGGCAGTAGCCTCGGACGCCATGTCGCGGCGCTATCTCGTTCGCACCTACGGGTGCCAGATGAACGAGCACGACTCCGAGCGGATCGCCGGCCTGCTCGAGGCGGACGGGCTCGTGCGCGCCGAGTCGGAGGACGACGCCGACGTCGTCGTCCTCAACACGTGCTGCATCCGGGAGAACGCCGACAACAAGCTCTACGGCAACCTCGGTCATCTGAAGACGTGGAAGGGCCAGCGCGACGGCCGTCAGATCGTCGTGTCCGGCTGCCTGGCGCAGAAGGACCAGGAACGAGTGGCCGAACGGGCCGGCTACGTCGACGTGGTGATGGGCACGCACAACGTCCACCGGGCCGCCGAACTGCTGCGCGAGGCCGAGCAGGCCGACCGGCCGATCACCGAGATCCTCGACCGAAGCGGTCGTCGACGACCACGCGATGTTCCCGTCGGCGCTGCCCGCCCGGCGGGAGACGTCGTACAACGCCTGGGTGACGATCCAGATCGGCTGCGACAACAACTGCGCGTTCTGCATCGTGCCCGCCGTCCGTGGCGTGGAGATGAGCCGTCCCTTCGACCAGGTCGTCGACGAGGTTCGGGCGCTGGCGGCGCAGGGTGTCACCGAGGTGACGCTGCTCGGCCAGAACGTCAACAGCTACGGCCGCGACCTGCAACTGGCGGCGCGGCAGGGCGGCAACGAGACGGCGCGGCTGCGCCCGCTCTTCGCCGACCTGCTGCGGGAGGTCGGTGCCGTCGACGGCATCCGGCGCGTCCGCTTCACGAGCCCCCACCCCAAGGACATGCGACCCGACACGTTCGCGGCGATGGCCGACGTGGGGCCGGTGTGCGAACACCTGCACTACCCCTTGCAGTCGGGGAGCGATCGCATCCTCGCCGCCATGCACCGCGGCTACACGGCCGAGCGGTACCTCACCCGCCTCGGCGAGGCGCGCGCCGCGATCGACGACCTGGCGGTGTCGACCGACATCATCGTCGGGTTCCCCGGTGAGACCGATGCCGACTTCGAGCGCACGATGGAAGTCGCGGCGGCGGCGGAGTACGACTACGCCTACATGTTCCTCTTCTCACCCCGCGAGGGCACCGAAGCCGCCACGATGGAGGGCGACTTCGTCGATCCCGCAGTGGCGGGCGAACGCTTCGGGCGCCTGCGCATCGTGGTCGAACGGGCCGCACTCGCCAAGCACGAGGCGCGGGTCGGGCGGATCGAGGAAGTGCTCGTCGAGGGCCCGAGCAAACGCGATCCGTCGGTCACCAGCGGACGCACCCGGCAGAACAAGCTCGTCCACTTCACGCCGCCGACGCCGCTGCGAACCGGCAGTTATGCGTCGGTCGAGATCACCCACGGCGCCCCGCATCACCTCCTGGGGACCTTCGTCGAACTCCTCACCGAGCCGACCCATCGCCTCCGCATCCCCGTCGCCGCCCTCTGACGCGCCCGGCACCCCGCGGCGATGAGCGAGCGGTCCACCCCTCGGTCGCTCGGCTCATCGCTGGGTCGGCCGGCGGTCGTGGCAGTAGGTTCTGACGGGATGAGTGACCAGTCGGTCGACGGGCAACTGCAGGAGTACCGGGCGAGCATCGACAACATCGATGCGGCTCTCGTGCACCTGTTGGCCGAACGGTTCAAGATCACCAAGGCGGTCGGCCGCTACAAGGCGACGGCCGATCTCCCGGCGGCCGACCCCGAGCGCGAGGAGATCCAGATCGCCCGGCTGCGGGCACTGGCGGAGGAGTCGGGTCTCGATCCGGTGTTCACGGAGAAGTTCCTGCGCTTCATCGTGGCCGAGGTGATCCATCACCATCAACGCATCGCGGAGGGCGAATCGCTCTGAGCGCCGCGGTCGGCGCCGGTCGGGTGGCGATCGTCGGCTCGACCGCGTCGGGGAAGTCCGCCGTCGCCCTGGCCGTCGCCCGCTGCCTCGACGACGTCCACCTCGTGTCGGCCGACAGCATGCAGGTGTACCGCCACATGGACATCGGCACCGCCAAGCCGACCGCTGCGGAACGGGCCGAGATTCCGCACCACTGCATCGATCTCGTCGAACCCGGCGCCGACTTCACGGTGGCGGCGTACCAGGCCGCCCACTCCGCGGCACTGACCGACATCGACGCCCTCGGGGGCACGGCGCTGATCGTCGGCGGCACCGGGCTGTACCACCGGGTCGTGATCGACCACTTCGATCTTCCAGGGGAATGGCCGGCGATCCGGGAGGACCTCGACGGCCAGCCGGACACGGCCGCCCTCTATTCGCGGCTCGCCGCGCTCGACCCGCTGGCGGCGTCGAGGATCGAACCGTCGAACCGTCGTCGGATCGTGCGGGCGCTCGAGGTGACGCTCGGCAGCGGTCGTCCGTTCAGCTCCTTCGGCCCGGGCGTCGACAGCTACCCGCCGACGAACGTCGTGCAGATCGGCATCCGCCGTTCGCGCCCCGTCCTGGGCGAACTGATCGAGCGGCGGGTGCACACGATGATCGACGACGGTCTCGTCGACGAGGTCCGCACGATCGCCGCCGAGCAGGGATTCTCCCGCACGGCCGCGCAGGCGCTCGGATACAAGGAAATCCTCGCCCACCTGGAGGGTGCGATGGGCCAGGATGAGGCGATCCAACTCATCATCACCCGCACTCGCCAGTTCGCCGTTCGTCAGGAGCGATGGTTCCGTCGGGATCCACGCGTACGCTGGATCGACGTCGACCACGACCCGGTTGCCGACGCGGTGCCGGTGGTGATCGACGCGATCACCGAACAACGCTCACGATGACGACGCTCACCCTCACCAAACACCACGGCCTCGGCAACGACTTCCTCGTCCTGCTCGACGCACCCGCGGCCGTCGATCTCGCCGCACTGGCCCGACGTCTGTGTGATCGCCGCCGCGGCATCGGCGCGGACGGCCTGCTCATCGGCTCCCCGGCGGACGATCCTGCGGGTGACGGCGCCGACGATGGCTCGGTACGGATGACGCTGTTCAACGCCGACGGCTCACGCGCCGAGATGAGTGGCAACGGCATCCGCTGCTTCGCCCAAGCCGTCGCCGCCGAGCGCGGCGATCTGGCCGACCTGCTCGTGCACACCGACGCCGGCGACCGCACCATCTCCATGAACACCACGGAACGAGCCGACACGATCGTCGCCACGGTCGACATGGGAGCGGTCGCCCCGATTGCGGAACCCGAGGGTTGGCCGGCCCTGGGTTGCCATCCGGACCGTCCCGTGCTCCACCTGAGCCTCGGCAACCCGCACAGCGTGGTCGGCGTCGACGAGGTCGGCGTCGTCGACCTGCTCGCCCTCGGTGGCAAGGTGCCCCACGTGAACCTCGAGATCGTCGAGCCGGGTCCCGAGGCCACGGCGATCACGATGCGCGTGCACGAGCGCGGTGCGGGCATCACCGAGGCCTGCGGCACGGGAGCCTGCGCCGCGGCGTTCGCTGCTCGATCGTGGGGGCTCGTGGCCAGCAGCGCCGACGAGGTCATCGTCCACATGGACGGTGGCACGGCGACCGTCGGGTTCGACAGCGGGGACACCGGCCGCGTCTCGCTCACGGGCCCGGCCACCCTCGTCGCCACCCTGCACGTGGACGTCGCCGTGGACGTGGACGGCCATGGGGATCGCACCGTCGAAGTGGACCCGGCGTGACCAGGCCGTACGACGAAGCGCTCGCGGCAACACTGATCGACCGGACGATCCGGGAACGGATCGTGCTCGTGGCGGTCGCCGGGCCGCGTGACACCGACGACGACGTCGACGCCAGCCTCGACGAACTCGCCCTGCTCGTCGACACGGCCGGTGCCGACGAGGTCGGCCGGATGGTGCAACGGCGCGATTCGCCCGATCACACGTGGTACATCGGCAAGGGCAAGGCGGAGGAGCTGAAGCAGCTCTGCCTCGCCGTCGATGCCGACACGGTCGTGTTCGACAACGAACTCGCCCCGGCGCAGCAGTACAACCTGGAGAAGCTGCTCGGCCGGACGGCGATCGACCGCACCGCCGTGATCCTCGACATCTTCGGGCAGAACGCCCACACCCTGGAAGGCAAGGCGCAGGTCGAACTGGCCCTGCTGCGCTATCGCCTGCCACGTCTGCGACGTGGTTCGGAGGCCCGACTGTCCCAGCAGCGTGGTGGCGTCGGTGCCCGCTTCGGCGGCGGCGAGACGAAGCTGGAAACCGATCGCCGGCGCATCATGCGGCGGATCAACAAGCTCGAAGCCGATCTCGTCCAGCTCGCCGAGACCCGATCGTTGCAGCGCAAGGGCCGCGGCAAGAGCGGACTGGCGTCCGTGGCCATCGTCGGCTACACGAACGCGGGCAAGTCGACCCTGCTCAACCGGCTCACCGATTCGGGCGTGCTCGCCGAGAACCGTCTGTTCGCCACCCTCGATCCGACCACGCGGCGGCTGGCCCTCCCCGGCGGCGAGCCGGTCCTCCTGTCCGACACGGTGGGCTTCATCAACCGGCTCCCGCACGGATTGGTGGAGAGCTTCAAGGGCACGCTCGAGGTCGCGGTGCAGGCCGACTACCTCGTCCATGTCGTCGACGCCAGCGCGGCCGACCCCGGCGCGCAGATGGATGCGGTGCGCGAGGTGCTCGACGAGATCGATGCGGCACGCGTCCCCGAGCTGCTCGTGTTCAACAAGGCCGACCTCGCCCCGGGCGTGGCCAAGGAGCTCGTGCAGGAGCATCCCGGATCGGTGTCGATCAGCGCCGCCACGGGGGAGGGGGTGGACGAGTTCCTCCGCACGCTCGGTGACCGGCTCCGCCTGCTGTCGACCGTCCACGAATTCTCCATCCCCTACGACCGCGGTGACGTGCTCGCCGCCGTCCACCGTGAGGGCGAGGTCGTCTCGATCGGCGAGGGCGACCACGTCTGGACCGTCCGGGCCCGCCTGTCCGACGCCTCCGCCGGGCGCCTCGAGTCGTTCCTGGCAGCGGCACTCCCGGCGGACGTTCCGTGACCACCGACGTCCCCGTCGGCTTCGTGCCGCCGCCCTACCCGTACGATCGGCTCGACTCGCTCGTGCCGCTCGGTGCGGCGCACGACGGCGGGATCGTCGACCTCTCGATCGGCACGCCCTGCGACGCACCCCCGCAGGCGGTCATCGACGCACTCGCCGCGAGCGGGTCCGAACGGTCGTATCCGCCGAGCATCGGATCCGTCGCGCTGCGCGAGGCCGCCCAACGCTGGATGCGGCGACGATTCGCCATCGACATCCCGGCGGCCGACATCGGGGCGACGGTCGGCAGCAAGGAGTTCGTCGTCACGCTGCCACAGTGGATGAGCCTGCGGACGCCGGGGCGCGACACGGTGCTGTACCCCGCGGTGTCGTATCCCTCGTACGCGATGGGCGCCGAGCTGGCGCGCTGCCGTGCGGTGCCGGTACCCGCACGGCCCGACGGGCGCCTCGACCTCGCGGCGATCTCGCCCGACGACGCGTCGCGGGCCCTGCTCCTGTGGGTCAACAGCCCGAGCAACCCGACCGGTGCGCTCGACGATCTCGACGCGGCGGCCGACTGGGGGCGCTCGCACGGCGTGCCCGTGTTCTCCGACGAGTGCTACGTCGAGTTCACCTGGTCGGGCCGGGGCCGCACCATCCTCGAACGCGGCACCGCGGGTGTGGTGGCGGTCCACTCGCTGTCGAAGCGGTCCAATCTCGCCGGACTGCGCGTCGGCTTCTACGCCGGCGACGCCGACCTCGTGCACTACCTGCAGGAGGTGCGCAAGCACGTGGGCATGATGGTTCCCGGCCCGGCGCAGGCCGCCGGTGTGGCGGCGCTCGACGACGATGCCCACGTCGAGCTGCAGCGCGAGCGGTACCACTCGCGCCTCGTGCGGATGGCCGAGGTGCTCAGCACCTGGTCGGGCACGCCGGTGGCGATGCCCGCAGGGGCGTTCTACCTCTGGATCCCGACCGAGGACGGCTGGGCGTTCGCCGAGCGACTGGTCGTCGACGGCGGAGCGCTCGTCAGCCCCGGTGAGTTCTATGGCGACGACGGGCGCCCGTTCGTCCGCGTGGCGGTCGTGCAACCCGATGATCGGATCGATCTGGTGGAACGCCGGCTGCGCGCGGCAGGTGGCTTCGTCACGACATCGCGAGAGGTGGGCTCATGAGCAGCGGGAAACGTCGAGGCCGGGTCGTCGGTGGGATCGTCGTGCTGATCGTCGGCATCGGCGGTGCGATCGGACTCTGGCTCGCTGCGAACGCCCGCCTCGACGCCGCGGTCGACGGCCTGGCGCGCGGCCCGGTCGGCTGCGACACCGTGCTCGACTTCGACGAGACCGGCGAGTACGTCGTGTTCATCGAGACGAAGGGAGCGATCGGGGACAGCCGCGGCGACTGCAACGCCGACTCCTCGGTCGACTGGACCAGCGCCGAGTTGCCCACCGCGACGGTGACCCTCAGCGATCCCGACGGCAACGAACTCGACATCGCTCAGGACGATGGGATCGACTACGACGCCGGTGGATCGCAGGGGTCGTCGATCGGCACGGTGACGATCGAACAGGGTGGCGACCACCTGCTGCGCGTCGAGTCCGACGACGACGGCTTCTACGTCAGCATCGGCCGGAACCCGAACGACGGCGTGGCGCTGATGCGCCTCGGCGCCCTGGCCCTGTTGGTCGCCGGCCTGGTGATCGGCATCCTGCTGCTCGTGACCGGCCGTCGTCGGGACCTCCCGGCTCCCGAACCGGCCACCACGTGGGTGCCGACCGGGCCTGCGCCCGGATGGCCGGCCAGCCCGCCTGGATTCCCGGCCCCGCCGCCGACGACCGGGGTGTCCGGCGTCGTGGTGTCGCCGAACTCGCCGCCCCTGCAGCGGCCCGGGTCGTCGCTGCCGCTGCCTCCTCGGCCACACGAGGACGAGCCGACCCGCTGGGGCCCGCCGGCACGTGGTGGCCCCGTTCAGTAGCGGCGCATCACCGTGACGACCTTGCCGTAGATCTCGACCTGGTCGGCGGTGAAGGTCATCGGTTCCATCGTGGCGTTCGCCGGAGTGAGCGTGACGTCGGCTCCGGAGCGGCTGTAGGTCTTGATCGTCGCTTCGCCCCCCGGGATCCCGGCGACCACGATGTCGCCGTTCTGCGGATGCGTGATCTGCGTGGCGACGACGAAGTCGCCGTCGAGGATGCCGAGCTCGATCATCGACTCGCCGCGGACCCGCAGCATGAACAGTTCGCCGTCACCGGTGAAGTCGACCGGCACGGGCAGCAGCTCTTCGACGTTCTCCTCCGCGAGCACGTTGGTGCCGGCCGCGACGTCGCCGACGAGGGGAACATGGCGGACCGGACGCCGTTCCATGACGGCGCCGCTGTTCGTGTCGTAGCGCACCTCGATGGCTCGGGGCTTGGTCGGGTCGCGGCGCAGGTAGCCGAGTCGCTGCAACGTGTTGAGGTGGCTGTGCACCGTCGACGGCGACGTGAGGCCCACGGCATCGCCGATCTCACGCACCGACGGGGGATAGCCCCGCTCGCGGATCTGCTGCTCGATGTACTCGAGGATGCTGCGCTGCCGCGTACTGATCGGAGGTGCCATGGCGAACAGTGTACGGATCGCATCGGTCCAGGTCAAACATCTGTACGGAACGTGTGTACGGAAATGATCCGGTTCCGGGTTGACGCGCCGCTCCGAACGCGCTTGACTGTCGAACAGACGTGCGTCGAACATGTGATCGAGGCACGCCGAACTGTTCGGACATTCCGTTCGCACGTCGTCGTTGGGAGTCGTGATGAGTCAGTCGTTGAGCCAGTCGTTGAACCAGTCGATGTATCGGTCGTCGGTGGAGTGGTTCCCGTCGGTCCCCCGGCCGATCGAGCGGCGACCGGCGACGCCGAACTTCGCCCTCCGGCGGGCCGGCGTGCTCGCCGCGCTCATCGTGGCGGCGGGCCTGCTCGTCGGCATCATCGTTCTGCTGGCCGGCTCTGGGGGGCGACCTGCCTCCGCCTCCCGGGCCGAGCCAGCAATCTCGTCGTCGTCGACCGTGCACGTCGCGGCGGCGGGCGAATCGCTGTGGTCGATCGCCGAGGCCAACCACGGCGACGTGTCGATCGATCGGTACGTCGACGCGTTGATCGACCTCAACGGTGGCACGGCCATCGACGTCGGGCAGGCCGTGCGGCTGCCCTGACGTGGCGTGGCGGGCCTCGGGTGGAGCCCGCTCGTGAACGGGCGGTCGGGCTATCGTGCAGGTGTGCAATGCCCCGTGTGTCACGCCGACGACACCAAGGTCGTCGACTCCCGGGTGGCGGAGGAGGGCACGGCGATCCGCCGTCGGCGCGAATGCCTGTCGTGTGCTCACCGGTTCACCACGTTCGAACGGGTCGACCACGCCGCACTCACCGTCGTCAAGTCACACGGCGGTCGTGAACCGTTCGACCGCAAGAAGCTGATCGCCGGGCTCGCCGCGGCGACCACGGGTCGTTCCGTCACGCCCGAGCAGCTCGACGCGCTCGCCTGCCGGGTCGAGGACTCGGCCCGCCTCCAGGGTTCGGAGGTGTCGAGCGCCAACGTCGGTCTCGCCGTGCTCGAGGAGTTGCGCACGCTCGACGAGGTGGCGTACCTCCGGTTCGCCAGCGTCTACAAGGACTTCGACGCGGCGTCCGACTTCCATCGCGAGCTGGAACTGCTGCGCAAGTCAGCCGTCGTCGCCCCGCTTTCGTAGCCACCGGCTGAACAGGAACGACTCGTCGTCGATCAGCAGCTGGCTGACTTCGAACGACAGCGAATGCGCCTCGGCTCCGGCCGCCAGGCGCGCACCGTCGCCACCCACCACGAGCGGTGAGGTCGTCACGTTGATCTCGTCGACGAGATCGGCCATGAACAGCGAACCGTTCAGCCTCGGCCCGCCCTCGCACTGCACGACCCGCGGGTCGTCGCACACCGTTCCCAGCGCGCCGAGCGCCGCGAGGAGATCGACGTCGTCGCCGCCGGCCCGGACGGCGTCGACCGAGGCGGGGACCCTGGCGGCCGTGGTGGTGATCAGGAACCCGGCGCCCGACGTGAACAGCGGCGTGCCGACGTCGACGCGAGCCGATGCGGTGACGACGCCGATGCGTTGACCCGCCTTGCTCGGCGGCCCGTATCCCTCCGCCCGCGCCGTGCCCGCACCGACGATGATCACGTCGGCGATCGAACGGAGTCGTTTGAGCACCGCCGAGTCGTTGGCGTTCCCGAGTTGCCCCGACGCCCCGTCGACCGCCGTCGACCCGTCGATCGACGCAACCATGCAGAGGGCGACCCACGGGCGATCCGTCCGCGCCCCGAGCGGTGCTGCATAGGCCTCGTCGATCGAGGCCGGAGCGGGAGGTCCGGGAAGGAGGCGGCGCATCGGACACCGACTATGGCATGCCGGGTCGACGGCCGGGACGGTGCGTCTGCGACGATGGTGCATGACCGCCGTCGACAGTGACACGCGCACCGCGTACCGGACCTGCCCGCTGTGCGAGGCGGGATGCGGGCTGGAGATCACGCTCCGCACGGATGCGGACGGTGCCGAGTCGGTGCAACGCATCCGTGGTGACCGCGAGGACGTGTTCTCGCACGGGTTCATCTGCCCCAAGGGTTCGACGCTCAAGCAGCTGCACGAGGATCCCGACCGGCTCCGTCGGCCGATGATCCGGCGCGACGGCCGCCACGTCGAGGCCACGTGGCCCGAGGCGTGGGCCGCGATCGAACAAGGTCTCGGGGCGACGATCGCCGAGCACGGTCGTGAGTCGATCGCGATCTACGTCGGCAACCCCACGGCGCACAGCCTCTCGGCGATGTTGTACGTGCGGGCGCTGCTCACCGGGGTCGGGACCCGCAACCGGTTCAGCGCGTCGACGGTCGATCAGATGCCCCGCCAGGTGGCGTCGGGGTACGTGTTCGGCTCGCCGTTGGCCGTGCCGGTCCCGGACCTCGACCGCACCGACCACCTCGTGCTGCTCGGCGCCAACCCGTACGCCTCGAACGGCAGCATGTGCACGGCGCCGGACTTTCCCGGACGCATCCAGGCGATCCGGGCGCGTGGCGGCAAGGTCGTGGTCGTCGACCCCCGCCGGTCGAAGACCGCCGAGGAGGCCGACGAATGGGTGTCGATCCGCCCCGGATCCGACGCCCTCCTGCTGGCTGCACTCGCCAACGTGCTGGTCACCGACGGTGCGGCCGACCCGGGCGAGCACGTCCGCGGTCACCTCGCCGGTCTCGACGAATTCGTCGTCGCCATCGGCCGGTTCACGCCCGAGCGGGTCGCCGGCGCGACCGGCGTCGCCGCGGACACGATCCGCCGGATGGCCCGCGAGATCGCCGCCGCGCCGACCGCCGCCGTGTACGGGCGCATCGGCACCACGACGACGGAGTTCGGGTCGACGGCCTCGTGGCTCGTCGACGCCGTCAACATCCTGAGCGGCAATCTCGACCGTCCTGGCGGCGTGATGTTCTCGACCCCCGTGGCGGGCGGGCCGACGACGCACGGGACACCGGGGTCCGGTCGTGGGTTCGGGATCGGTCGTGGCCATTCGCGGGTCAGCAAGCACCCCGAGGTGATGGGCGAGTACCCGGTGGCCGCGCTCGCCGAGGAGATCCTCGAGCCCGGTGACGGACAGGTCCGGGCCTTCATCACCGTGGCGGGCAACCCGGTGCTGTCCACCCCGAACAGCGCCCAACTCGACGCCGCTCTCGACGAGATCGAGTTCATGGTGAGCGTCGACATGTACCTCAACGAGACCACCCGCCACGCCGACGTCATCCTGCCGCCGCCCTCGCAGCTGCAACGACCCCACTACGACGTGTCGCTCCTGCAACTGGCGATCCGCAACGTCGCCAACTACTCCGAGCCGGTGCTGCCCCTCGACGACGGCCAGCCCGACGAGTGGGAGATCATCGCCAAGCTGACCTCGGTCGCCCAGGGCCTGGGGGCCGATTCCGATCCGGCGATCGTCGACGACACGATGATCGCCGGACTCCTCCAGACGGCGACGGCCGGCTCTCACTCGAACGTCGCGGGACGGGACCCCGACTCGCTGCTCGCCGAGCTCGACGCCTCCGGCCGGCGTGGCCCGGAGCGTCTGCTCGACGCCATGCTCCGCACCGGGCCGTTCGGTGACGGATTCGGGTCGAACCCCGACGGGACGTCGCTCGACGACCTGCTCGAGCATCCTCACGGTCGTGACTTCGGCGCGCTCGTCGAACGGCTGCCCGGGGTGCTGCGCACGCCCACCGGCAAGATCGAACTGGCGCCGGCCGTGCTGATCGGCGACCTGGATCGACTGGAGGCTGCCATCGACTCGCTCGAAGCGAGGGAGCTGGTCCTGGTCGGACGCCGTGACCTGCGCAGCAACAACTCCTGGATGCACAACATCGAGGTGCTCGTGAAGGGCAAGCCGCGCTGCACGCTCCACGTCCATCCCGACGACGCGGCCAAGCTCGGACTGGCCCACGGCCGGCCGGCGTCGATCACGTCGCGGGTCGGGACGCTCACCGCGCCGGTCGAGGTGACCGACTCGATCCGGCCGGGTGTGGTGAGCCTCCCGCACGGATGGGGCCACGACATGGAGGGGACCACGTTGCGGGTGGCGGCGGAACACGCCGGGGTGAACTCGAACATCCTCTCCGATCACGCCGCGCTCGATCCGCTGTCGGGCACGTCGGTGCTCAACGGCATCCCGGTCACCGTCACCGCCGGCTGACGGCGGTATGGGTGTTGCGGACGCGCGTCGTTCGTGGCGTTCGCGTTGCGTTCCGTTCACCTTCCACACGGAAATTCACAGGGTTGTACCCCTTTCGCCACACAGGGGACAGTTCCTAAGGTTGTCCTCTGCCGACTGCGGCACCGATCACGGACAAGACAGCGGGCGCCGAAATTCGTTCGATCAAGGGTCGACGGCGTCTGCTTGGGGAGCGAACCCTGTACCTGTGTGACGCTGCCGCAGTCGGCCGTGCGATCGGCACGACACGGCTGTAGTTTGAATGTCTCGTCCACGAGGTTCGTGCCCATCTCCCGACCCAATTTTCCGAGGAGGGTTGACCATGTCGATCGCATCCGATCGAACGGCTGGCGCCGCCATCGGCCTGCGGCGATTGTTCACGTCACCGGGCGTCCACCCCTATGACGAGATCGTGTGGGAACGCCGCGACGCCCGCATCGCCCACTGGCAGACCGGCCACGTGGCGTTCGAGCAGCGCGACGTGGAGTTCCCGGCGTCGTGGTCGCAGAACGCCACCAACATCGTCGCCCAGAAGTACTTCCGGGGGACCCTCGGCACGCCGGGCCGTGAGGCGTCGCTGCGCCAGGTGGTCGATCGCATCGTCGACACGATCACGCAATGGGGGATCGAGGGCGACTACTTCGCCGACCGAGGCGGAGATCGACGCGTTCTCGCGCCGAACTGAAGTACATCCTCGTCACGCAGCGGGCGGCGTTCAACAGCCCGGTGTGGTTCAACATCGGCGTCGCCGGCGTCCCGCAGCAGGCGTCAGCGTGCTTCATCCTGTCGGTCGACGACGAGATGAACTCGATCCTCAACTGGTACCGCGAGGAGGGGATCATCTTCAAGGGCGGCTCGGGCGCGGGGGTCAACCTGTCTCGTATCCGCTCGTCGAAGGAGCCGATGACCGGCGGGGGCACGGCGTCCGGGCCGGTCAGCTTCATGCGCGGCGCCGACGCGTCGGCGGGCACGATCAAGTCGGGCGGCAAGACCCGGCGGGCGGCGAAGATGGTGATCCTCGACGCCGATCATCCCGACATCGAGGAGTTCATCTGGTGCAAGGCGATCGAGGAGCGCAAGGCACGGGCGCTGCGTGACGCCGGCTTCGACATGGACCTCGACGGCGCCGACTCGTTCTCGATCCAGTACCAGAACGCCAACAACTCGGTGCGGGTCACCGACGAGTTCATGCAGGCCGTCGTCGACGACGCCGACTGGCACCTGCCTCGCCGTCACGACCGGCGAGGTGCTCGAGACGATCCGGGCCCGCGATCTCTGGCGCCAGATCGCCGAAGCGGCGTGGGAGTGCGCCGACCCCGGCCTCCAGTTCGACACCACGATCAACCGCTGGCACACCGTCGCCCAACACCGGCCCGATCACCGGGAGCAACCCGTGCTTCACCGGTGACTCCCTCGTTCACACCGACAAGGGCTTGATCCGGTTCGACGAGCTGTTCGCCCGGGCCAATGCCGGCGAGGACTTCCAGGTCTAGACGCACGACGCCACGAACCCCGACGCACCCGACCAGGCCGTGGTGCTGACGACACCCGAGGCGTTCATGATCACGGGCACGCAACCCGATCGTACGCCTCCGGTTCGACAACGGCATGGAGCTGCGATGCACCCCGGCGCACCGGATCTTCACGACCAACCGGGGCTACGTCGAGGCGGCCGAGCTGACGGCCGACGACCGGGTGCGTCAGCCTCGATCTGCCGGCACCCGGCGGTCGACGCCGACTGGGTCGATCCCGGTCGAGACCGACCTGCGGACGTCCTGCGGACCAAGGGCGAACGCGCACGATCCGATCTGCACTTGCCCGACGACGTGGACCGACGAGTTCGCCCACTACCTCGGCTGGCTGATCGGGGACGGCTCCACGAGCGGTGTCGCGACGTCGACCGATCTACGGCTCCGCCGACGACCGCGTCCGAGATCATGCCGAGGCACCAGGACGCTGCTCGAGCGGATCAACGACGGCCGCCCGCTCAAGGTGAGCGAGCAGGCCAACGGCACCGCGCAGTTGCGGCTCAGCCGCCGGTCGTTCAAGCACTTCCTCGAGTCGCTCGGGGTCGCAGTCGGTCACCGGACGAGCACAAGCGTGTCCCGTGGTCGATCGAGCAGGCTCCACCCGAGGTGGTGGCCGCGTTCCTCCGTGGTCTGTTCGACGCCGATGGCTGCGTCGTCAACCAGGTCAGCAAGGGATCGGCGCTACGTCGGGCTCGGCTCGATCTCTCGATCGAGCTGCTGCGAGGCGTCCAGCGGCTGCTGTCGACGTTCGGCATCTCGTCTCGGATCTACAACGTGCATCGGCGGCGGCGGGATCTTCGTTCCGAGTACACCGGCAAGGACGGGGTGGAACGGTCGTACCAACGCCGGCCGAGCTTCGACCTGCGTGTCACCGGCTCGCAGCCTCGAGCGGTTCGCCGGCTCGATCGGATTCACGCTGTCTCGCAAGGCGGCCGCGCTCGGATCGCTCGTCGCGGAGCGGACCAAGGGCTTCTACGACGTCGACACGACCGTCCGGCTGGTCGAGCGGTCCGACGACGGGGATCGAGCTCACCTACAACCTCTCGCGAGCCGCGGAACCACTCGTACGTCGTCAACGGCAGTCGTCGTGCGCAACTGCTCCGAGTACCTGTCACTCGACAACAGCGCGTGCAATCTCGCCTCGATCAACCTGCTGCAGTACCTCGACGACGACGGCACGTTCGACGTCGGTGCGTTCACGCACACCGTCGACGTGATCTTCGCCGCGCAGGAGATCCTGGTCGGGCGCGCCGACTACCCGACCGAGCAGATCGCCGACACGACTCGTGCGTTCCGGGAGATCGGGCTCGGATTCGCCAACCTCGGCGCGCTGCTGATGGCGCTCGGGCTGCCCTACGACTCCGACGAGGGTCGGGCGTGGGCGGCGGAGATCACCTCACTGATGACCGGCACCGCCTACGGCACCAGCGCCCGCCTCGCCTCACGGGTCGGTCCGTTCGAGGGGTACGCCGACAACGAGGAACCGATGCTCCGCGTCCTCGACATGCACCGCGACGCCAGCCGCGTGATCGCCGCAGCCGACGGCGTGCCGGCCGAACTCGTCGCCGCCAGCCGCCAGGCCTGGGACACCGCGATCGAGGCGGCCCGTCACCACGGGGTGCGGAACAGCCAAGCCGTGGTCATCGCACCCACCGGCACGATCGGCCTGGCCATGGACTGCGACACGACGGGCATCGAGCCCGACCTCTCGCTCGTGAAGACGAAGAAGCTCGTCGGGGGCGGCACCATGTCGATCGTCAACCAGACGATCCCGCGGGCCCTCCGTCGCCTCGGCTACGCACCCGACGAGGTGGACGACATCGTCGCCTACATCGACGAGCACCTGTCGATCATCGGCGCCCCGCACGTCGCGGCCGAGCATGTCGCCGTGTTCGCCTGCTCGATGGGCGACAACACGATCCACCACGAGGGCCACGTGCGCATGATGGCGGCCGTCCAACCATTCGTCGTCGGGCGGCATCTCGAAGACCGTGAACGTTCCTGAGCACGTCACCGTCGACGAGATCGCCGACCTCCATCGGCTCAGTTGGGAACTCGGCCTGAAGTCGGTGGCGATCTACCGCGACAACTCCAAGGTCGGCCAGCCGCTGTCGACGTCGAAGCCGACCGTCACCGACGTGACCGAGATGGTCGAGGTCGGTCCCGACGGCTTCGTCGAGCGGATCATCGAGCGTGTGGTGCACCAGCCGGTGCGCCAGAAGCTGCCGCGGACGCGGCGGGGCAAGACGTTCGAGTTCCGCGTCGCCGACTGCAAGGGCTTCGCCACCATCGGCGAGTACGACGACGGCCAGCCGGGCGAGATCTTCCTCACCGTGTCGAAGCAGGGCTCCACGATGGCCGGCGTGATGGACGCCTTCGCCAAGTCCGTGAGCTACGGCCTGCAGTACGGCGTCCCGCTGCGGGCGTTCGTCGAGGCGTTCACCAACATGCGCTTCGAACCGGCCGGCATGACCGACGACCCGGACCTGCGGTTCGCGTCGTCGATCATGGACTACCTGTTCCGGCGGCTGGCCCTCGAGTACATGACCTACGACGAGCGGGCCGAACTCGGCATCTTCTCGGTCGACGAACGGCTGCAGCCGACGCTGCCCGGCGTCGAGGAGGCCATCACGATCACCAGCCAGGGCTCTGACCTGCCGCCCGATCCGAAGTCGGTGCCCTCGGCGGGCGAGCTGTCGACGCAGATGCAGCTCGGCCTCACCGTGCCGACCCCCGAGGACAACACCGCCGCCCGCGGCATCACCAGGCCGAACGACGCCCCGATGTGCATGCAGTGCGGCGTGGTGATGATGCGCTCGGGCAGTTGCTTCGCCTGCCCGAGCTGCGGCAACACCAGCGGCTGCAGCTGAGGCAGCAGGGGAGGGAAGGAGGCGTGTGGTGGCCGCGGTGATCGATCACGCCCGGCACACGCCGTTCTCCGATCCGGGCCGCCATGCGGCGGGCTTCGCCGAGTTACCGGTCGATCCGGAGGCGCTGTCGGCGGTGTCGCGCAACGTGATCGTCCACTACCGGGCGTCGGGCGAGGTCCTCCCGGCGGAGACTCGTGACGACATCAACGCCCGCTGGTTGGAGGCCATCGTCGACCTCGACCAGGCTCGCCATCCGCGACCGCTGACCGAGCCTCGCCCCGTCACGGAGCGGGTCCAGGGCTGCTGTCGCGACCACACGTTGTTCTGCGTCGGAGCACTGCGTACCCACGGAGTGCCCGCCCGTTCGCGCGTCGGGTTCGCCGGCTACTTCGTCGATGGGTGGCATCACGATCACGTCGTCGTCGAAGCATGGCTCGACGGACGTTGGCGGCGATTCGACTCCGAGCTGGACGACGGCCGACCGGCCCTGCCGACGCCGATGGACATCGGACACTGCGACGCCGGGAGCACCGGTTTCGTCACGGCTGCACAGGTGTGGGACGGCTACCGGCGCGGTCAGCTCGATCCCGAGTCGTACGGTGTCGATCCGACGGTGCCCGGCCTTCGTGGTGCCCGCTTCGTGTTCGACGAGGTCATCCACGAGGTCGCCCACCGATTCGGCGACGAGCTGCTGCTGTGGGATGCGTGGGGCCGCATCGGCGAGCCGGGGGCGCCGGTGAGCGAGGCCGACGCCGACTGGATGGACGGCGTCGCCGCGCTGCTGCTCGCCGCCGACGCCGGCGACGAGGCCGCCGAGCACGCCCTGCTCGAGCAGTACCGGGCCGACGACGGCCTGCACCCCGGCCCGGTCGTCACGCAGGCCAGTCCCTACGGCGACCCTCCGGTGCCCGTCCGCCTGGCACGCCACTGAACGCGTCCGGCACTCGTTTGCGTCAGGATTTCCGGCGGCATGCCGCCGGAAATCCTGACGCAAACGACGATTGTGGGTCGGCCGGCCGGCCAAGTCGGGGGTTTGCGGGGAGCGGTCAGTAGTGGCGGAGTTCGACGACGGTGCCGTCGGGATCCCGGACGTACAGCGACGTGCCGTTGCCGCGCGCGCCGTACCGGGTGTCAGGCCCGTCGAGCACGTCGAACGTGCCCGAGGCGGCGACGGCGGCGAGGTCCGTGGGCTCGATGACCACGCAGACGTGGTCGAGCCGGCCGTCGATCGGCTCGCCGGCGACGAGGTCGATGATCGTCCCGTCGTTGATCCGCACCGACGGGAACGGCGCTTCGCCCTGACGCCATTCGTCCAATCGGACCGGAGCGAGCCCGAGCACGTCGATGTACCAGCCGAGCGTCCGCTCGACGTCGGCGCAGCGGAGCACGATGTGGTCGAGTTCGGTCACCCGGATCTGCGGTTCCATCGCGATGTTCTACTCCCAATCCTCGTTTGCGTCGGGATTTCCGGGCCCCTGCCGTCCGAAATCCTGACGCAAACGAGGATTGTTGGGGGCTTGCTCGGGTCGTGTGGGTGTGCGAACATGTGTTCGATGTCGGTCGAACAGGCGTCTCTGGATGGCGTGGATGCCGCGGCCCGTCAACGGCCGCGTCGGGAGCGCATCGCCGGCAAGCGGTCGGAGGCGACGATCATGCACGCCGACCTCGATTCGTTCTACGCCTCGGTCGAGCAGCGTGACGACCCGTCGCTGCGGGGCAAACCCATCACGGTCGGCGGGGGAGTCGTGCTGGCGGCGAGCTACGAGGCGAAGCGGTTCGGCGTGCGCTCGGCGATGTCCGGCGGCGAGGCGCGGCGCCTGTGCCCGAACCTGATCGACGTGCCCGCCCGGTTCGGGGCCTACGTCGAGGCCAGCAAGGCGGTGTATGCGATCTTCGACGACACCACCCCGATCGTCGAGCCGATGTCGATCGACGAGGCGTTCCTCGACGTCGCCGGCCTGTGGCGCCTCGCCGGCCCGCCGCGCGTCGTCGCGGAACGACTCCGCCGGCGCGTCGCCGACGAGGTGGGTCTGCCGATCACCGTGGGCGTCGCCCGGACGAAGTTCCTCGCCAAGGTCGCCAGTGGCGTCGCCAAGCCCGACGGCCTGCTCGTCGTCGAACCCGACGGCGAGCTGGGGTTCCTGCACCCCTTGCCCGTCGAGCGGTTGTGGGGCGTCGGTGTCATCACCGCCACCAAGTTGAACGACCGTGGCGTGTACACGGTGGGGGAGGTGGCGGCGATGGACGAGCGGGCGCTCACCGCCATCGTCGGCCGCAATTCGGGCGCCCATCTCCATGCGCTGGCCCTGAACCGGGATCCGCGACGGGTCGAGGGCGGACGGCGGCGCGGCTCGATCGGCTCGCAGCAGGCCCTCGGCCGTCGGCGTCGTTCGCGCGACGACCTCGAGGTGGTCCTGCGGCGGCTCGTCGACCGGGTGACCGGACGGATGCGCAAGGCCGGCCGCGTCGGCCGCACGGTCACCTTGCGGTTCCGGTTCGACGACTTCACACGAGCCACCCGATCCCATTCCCTGCCCGACGCCACATCGTCGACCGCCGTCGTGATCGCCACCGCGCGCGGCTTGTTCGAGGCGAATTGGGAGCTGATCGAGGCGCGGGGACTCACGCTGCTCGGGTTGTCGGTCGGCAATCTGCACGACGAGGACGCCGTGCAACTCACCCTGCCGTTCGCCCGGTCGGACGCCGACCGTCTCGACGCGGTGGTCGACGCGGTGCGCGGCCGCTTCGGGGGAACCTCGCTGGTCCGCGCCGCCACGATGCGCGGCGACCGCGGCATCACGATGCCGATGCTTCCCGACTGATCACCGGCGTGTGACAGGCCTACGCTGACGCCATGACCGATGACGCGGGGGACGTGGGGGACGTGCTCGAGATCGATGACGACGAGCTGGCCCGGTTGGCGTTGGCCGCCGATCCGGACGTCGACCTCGACGACGATGCGGTCCCGTTCGTGGCGGACCCGAGCGACGGCGCCGAACTGCTCCCGGCGTGGTACATGCCGGTGCCGCGCAGCTTCCGCCGGACCCCCGGTCGCACGGTGGCCGCCGTGTCGTTCATCGTGGCGCTCGTCGCCCTCAACGGCGCCGGACTCTGCGTCACGTACGGCCTGCCCGAGATCGCCTGGTAGCCGTCAGCCGCGGGCCGTCAGCCCGGGTCGACCCCACTCGCAGGGATCGTTCCACCGATCGATCGTGCGGTTCTCGCGCTCCCAGCCCAACACCGACAGCGAGGTCGTGTCGAGCGTGAAGCGGCGTCCCTCGATGGCGGGCAGCTGCAACCAGCGGGCGGCGAGGATACGCAGGAAGTGGGAGTGGGCGACGAGCGCCGTCGCACCGTCGAGGCCGCTGACCCGCTCGATCACCCGGTCCGCCCGCGCGCCCACGTCGTCCACCGATTCACCGCCGATCATCGGATGCGTCCACACCGTCCATCCCGGCACGGTGCGGCGGATCTCGTCGGTGGTCCGGCCCTCGTAGTCGCCGTAGTCCCACTCGACCAGTTCGTCGTCGCGGATCGGATCGAGGCCGCCGAGTCGGGCCGTCTCCCACGCCCTGCGCAACGGGCTGGAGAAGCAGCGGCGAATGGGGAATGTCCGCAGTGCGCCGGCGATCGCCCGGGCGTCGTCGCGCCCGTCGTCGGTGAGGGGAACATCGGTCCGTCCCGTGTGCTTCCGCTCGACGCTCCACTCCGTCTCACCGTGGCGCACGAGGATCAGTTGCGATGGTTCGGGCATCGATCCAGAGTGTGCACGATCGGCGCCGCGCCGCCTGCCACCGAACATGTGTGCGATCGCCGCCCGGGTCGCTATGGTCAGAGCGATGGCGATCTCGTGTGCGTACTGCGGGGGCGAACACGACTCGCCCGCGCAGATCCGGCAGTGTTGGCACGACGGCGGACGACCCGACGTCGATGCCGAACGCGCCGACGTGGCGACCGACATCGAGGCGCACGCGCCGGTGGAATCCCGCCCCGAACCGAACCGTGCGCCGGTGCAGCCCCGCCGCACGGTCGCCGCGCCGGCGGCGTTCCCGCGCGGTGTCGCCGCGGCCCAGGCCGGCCCGGATGCGCTCGGCCGCCACGCCCTCGTGTTGCCCGGCGGACCGGTGCCGCCCCCGTGGCAGGCGGCCGAGCGCCTCCGGATCACCCCGGCGACGCTCCGAGACCCGACCGAGGCCTGCGCCCGCCTCCGGAAGGCGGCGTGCGACCGCCGGCGCCTGATCGTCGAACTCGACGCCGATTTCGAGCAACCTCCGTCGTCGGCCACGAGCGACGCGCCGTTCGATCTCGGCGCACGGTTCGGCTTCGAGCTCGACGAACTCCATCACCTCGTCTGGTCGAACACGGTCGATCTGCGTGATGGTGACCACCCGACCTGGGTCGGCCTCGACCTTGCCGTCGCGGCCGGTGCGAACGCGGTCACGGCCGGATCGCCGGGCGACGTCGTGCTGCCCGACGGCACGGCCGTGTGGATCGACGCCGGTCCGTTCGGCCACGTCGAGCCCATCGACGGGCGTCGCCGTGCTGCACGTCGTGGCGATCGAGCAACGGTCGTTCGTACTGCCCGGCCCCAACCGGTCGGCCGCCGACCTCGCCCCCGACCAGCTCGCCGCGGTCACCCACCCCGGCGGGGCCGCCCGCATCATCGCCCCTGCCGGATCGGGCAAGACCCGCGTGCTCACCGAGCGGGCCCGGCACCTCCTGCGGCAGTGGAACGTGCCGAGCGGCGCGCTCAGCCTGGTGGCGTTCAACAAGCGGGCCCAGGAGGAGATGCGCGAACGCACGCCCGATCTGCCGGGCCTCCACGTTCGCACGCTGAACTCGATCGCCCTGGCCATCGTCAACGGCACGGCGCCGTTCGCGCCCCAGCCGCGGACGTGGCGCACGATCGACGAGCCCGACGTGCGGCGGATCATCGGCGATCTCGTGTCGTTCCCCAAGAAGCGCAACAGCGATCCGGTGGCGCCGTGGATCGAGGCGTTGAGTCTGATCCGCCTCGGACTCGTGCCACCCGAACAGGCCGAGCAGCAGTACGACGGTGACGTGGACGGCCTGACGGCGGTCTGGCCCGCCTACCGCGCCCGGCTCGAACGGCAGGGCGCCGTCGACTTCGACGACCAGATCTACCGCGCCCTGCTCGTGCTGCTCACCCAGCCCGAAGCCCGCCGGGCCGCGCAGCGGGCCTGCCGGATCATGCTCGTCGACGAGTTCCAGGACCTGACGCCCGCCCACCTCCTGCTCGTCCGGCTCCTGTCGGCGCCGGGTGGCGCCGTGTTCGGCGTCGGCGACGACGACCAGACGATCTACGGCTACAACGGGGCTGACCCGGCATGGCTGATCGACTTCGCCGCCCTGTTCCCGGGCGCCGGGGAGCATCCGCTGGAGGTGAACTATCGCTGCCCGGCCGGCACGGTCGAGGTGGTCGACCGGCTGCTGCGGCACAACCGCCGTCGGGTGCCCAAGACGATCCGCGCCGCCTCCACCGACCCCGGCGGCTGGTCGATCGAGCGCGGCGCCGATCCCGTGGCCGCCAGCCTGGCCGCCGTCGAGCGGGCGCTCGCCGAGGGAGCGCCGCCGGGCGACATCGCCGTGCTCGCCGCGCGTCAACGCATCGCTGGCGCCGATCCAGGTCGCGTTGGCGTCGGCACGGATCCCGATCGTCGGCGGGGTGGGGTTGGAGTTCGCCGACCGCACCTCGGTGCGCAGTGTCCTGGCCTGGCTCCGGCTCGCCGCGGCCGGTGCCCGCGGCTCGTCCGGCTTCCACCCCGACGACGTCCGCGAAGCGTTGCGCCGACCCTCCCGCTCGTTCCACCCCCGGATCAACGACTGGATCGCCGAACAGAAATCGGTCGTCGACCTGCACCGCCTGGCGACGCGGCTCAACAACGAACGTGACAGCGATCGGCTCGTCGAGTTCGCCTCCGACGTCCACACGTTGCAGAAGATGGTCGCCGCTGGTGCACCGACGTCTGACGTGATCATCCACCTGATCGACGAGATCGGCCTCGCCGGCTCGGTCGCCACGCTCGATGCTCATCGCCGCGGGATGAACCGTTCCGCCCAGGGCGACGATCTGACCGCGGTGCGCCAGCTGGCCGCCCTGCACGACGACGTGTCGACGTTCGAGTCGTGGTTGCGATCGCAGCTCGCAGTGCGCCGCGCCACCGACGGGGTGCTGCTGTCGACCGTGCATCGCGTCAAGGGACAGGAATGGCCTCACGTGGTCGTGCACTTCGCCGACGACGAGCAGTACCCGCACCGGCTGGCCGACGACGTCGAGGAGGAGCGGCGTCTCTTCCATGTGGCGATCACGCGTTGCAGCACGCATGCCACCATCGTCACGGGGCCCCGTCCGAGCCCGTTCGTCGACGAACTCACCAACGAACCGTCGGAACGCCGGATCATTTCGTCGCATCGCCCGGAGCCGGCCCCGGCGCGGCGCGCCTCGTCGGCCACATCGTCCCCGGACGACGTGGCCGCATCGCTCGACGCCGCCGGGCTCGCCCGTTTCGAGGCGCTCAAGGACCTGCGCAACGAATTGCGCGACGGTAAACCCGCCTACGTCGTGTT
The DNA here is from genome assembly GCA_963695145.1 of Ilumatobacteraceae bacterium. GTDB lineage: Bacteria > Actinomycetota > Acidimicrobiia > Acidimicrobiales > Ilumatobacteraceae > Sva-07. The sequence continues at coordinate 65,021 of CAVOGB010000001.1, forward strand.
CGACAACAAGACGCTCGTGGCCATCGCCCGGACGATGCCGAGCAACCTGACGGAACTGTCCCGGATCTCCGGTGTCGGTCCGGCGAAACTCGAACGGTACGGCGAGGCCGTGATCTCGCTGCTCGCCGCTCACGCGTGACGTCGGGCGGTGCCCGGCGGACCACCGGTCGGCGAAGGTACGGTTGATCGGGTGACCGACGCCTACCACCTGCTCGAACGGCCCACGTGGCGCGGTCGGTTGCACACGTGGGCGTTCGCTGCTGCCATCCCGGCGGGGATCGTGCTGATCGTGATGTCGCACGCCGCGTCCGCGCGGGTCTCGGCGTCGGTGTACGCGGCGTCGCTCCTGCTCCTGTTCGGCACGTCGGCCTCGTACCACCGGCTGGCCAAGTCGGTCCGCGCCCGGCAGATCATGCAGCGCCTCGATCACTCGATGATCTACGTGCTGATCGCCGGGACCTACGTACCGCTCTGCCTCGTCGGACTCCCGCGGGAATGGGGCATCCCGGTGCTCGCCGTGGTGTGCGTCTGCGGCGCGGTCGGCATGGTGATGAAGCTGACGTGTTTCTCACGGGCCCAATGGCTGTCGTACTCGCTCTATCCCATCATGGGGTGGGTGGCGGTCATCGCCGCACCGGCGCTGATCGCCCACCTGACACCGTTGCAACTCGGCCTGATCGCCGCCGGGGGCGTGGCCTACTCGATCGGGCTCCCGGTCCTGCTCATCCGCCGTCCCGACCCGTGGCCGACGGTGTTCGGCTACCACGAGGTCTGGCATCTGCTCACGGTCGTCGCCGCCGCGCTGCACTTCGCGGCCGTGGCGGACGTGCTCGTCTAGCTGCAGCCCCATCGGGTTTGCATGGCCGGCCGGACGTTCGACCGGATCGTGGTGGTCGACTGGAGTGCCCACTCGCTCCCCAAGGTCGGCGCCGACTCGATCTGGTTGGCCATCGACGACCGGGTGTCGGTCGGGCCCGGGTCGGCGGAGCCACGCCCGGCGCTCGTGGAGAATCCGGCCACCCGAGCGTGTGCCCTGGAGCGGTTGACCTCCATCATCGACGCCGACGCCGGCTCGACCACACTGATCGGCGTCGACTTCTCGCTCGGCTATCCCGCCGGTACGGCGCGTGCGCTCGGCTGCAGCGGCCCGCCCTGGCACGCCCTGTGGACGCTCCTCGCCGACTCGATCGTCGACGACGAACGCAACGGCAACAACCGGTTCGAGTTCGCAGCGGCGTGCAACGCGACGGTCGGTGACGGTCCGGGACCGTTCTGGGGCTGCCCGCCACGTCGGCAGGTCGAGCACTGTCTGGCGCCCACCAAGCCGGCGCCGACGGCGGGTCACCCGCCCGAGTGGCGGCACGTGGAGTCGGTCCTGCGCGGCACGGGACGGCGACCGTTCTCCTCCTGGCAGTTGCTCGGGGCCGGTGCCGTGGGCAGTCAGAGCCTGCTCGGCATCCCGGTACTGGAACGGCTCCGGCGGCGATTCCCGGCCCGCGTGGACGTCTGGCCGTTCACCACCGGCCTGCGGGTGCCGCCGATGCGGCCCGGACAGGTGGTCATCGCCGAGATCTGGCCGACGCTCGTTTCCGGCACGGACACCGCGACGGTGCGCGATGCTCGACAGGTTGCCGACGTTGCGGCATGGTTGCGTGGCCTGGACGACCGAGACGAACTGCGTGCGGAGTTCGAGCCCGCCGTCGCCGCCGCGCGGCGACCCGACGTGATCGACGAGGAAGGTTGGGTGCTCGGGGTGAGTGAGCAGGGCACATCCGGGGAACGCGGCTGATCGCGATGGCGCAGGTCGTTCTCGACCAGGCCACGGTCGGTGCCGGTGGTGTCATCGCGCTCGACGGCGTGGACCTCGACATCGCCGACGGGGAGTTCGTCGCGGTCATCGGACCGTCGGGGAGCGGCAAGACGTCGTTGTTGCGGGCGATCGCGGGGCTCGCCGTGGTGCACCGTGGGCGTGTGCTGATCGGCGGACGTGACGCCGCCGGCGACGCGCCGGGCGAACGCGACGTCGCCATGGTCTTCCAGCAGAGTGCGCTGCTGCCTCGTCGGACGGTGCGGCGCAACATTGCGTTCCCCTTGGAACTGCGTCGCCGAACGGCGGACGAGATCCGACGCCGTGTCGATGCCGAGGTCCGCGCGCTGCACATCGAGGCGCTGCTCGAGCGCGATCCCGCCCACCTCGCGGTGGGCGAATCGCAGCTCGTGCAGATCGCCCGATCGATGGTGCGCGTGCCCCGGGTGCTGTTGCTCGACGAGCCGTTCGCCCATCTCGACGAGCATGTCCGGGCGGCGCTGCGGGCGGAGATCGGGATGCTCCAGCGGGGCTACGGGGTGACCACGGTGATGGCGACGAACGACGGCGTGGATGCGATGACGCTCGCCGATCGGATCGTGGTCCTCGATCGTGGTCGCGTGATCCAGTTCGCCGCTCCCGACGAGGTCCGTCGTTCGCCCGCATCACTCACGGCCGCGTTGGCCACCGGTGAGCTGTCGTGTTTCGTGGCCGAGCTGGTGTCGGGCGTGGGCGGTGCCGCGGTCGTCCGCCGCGGCCCGTCGGGCGTCGTCGAGTTCCGCCATCCCGTGCCGGCCGGCTCGGCCGCGGGCGGGGCCGGCGCAGTGATCGTCGCGGTGCGGCCCGGCGATGTCGTGGTCGATCCACGTGGACCGATCGATGCGATCGTGGAACGGCACGTGTTCGGCCCGGGACTCTCGATCTCGTGTGCGTTCGCCGGCGTCCGCGTCGATGTCGCCACCCGCCCGCCGTTCCCGGACGTCGGATCGCGGCTGCGGTTGCGTCTCGGCGCGGCATCGGTGTTCGACGCCATCACCGAGCGCGCCGTGACTGGCCGAATGTGACGAATGGGTGACGACGCGCCGGGGTACGAACGCACCCAGCGGGCCCGACGAAAGGACAGGCAGTGCGAACATCTCGACGCAGCATCGGAACGAAGATCGTCGCGGTGACCGCGACCGGATTGCTGGTCGCCGGTCTGACGGCGTGCGGCAGCGACGACAACGATTCCCCCAGCGACAACCCGACCACCCCGCTCGACTCGACGGTGGACAGTGTGCTCGACACACTGCCGATCGACACGACCGTCACCACCTGACCGTCACCTCCGAGCTGGGCAGGCGGCCGGAGGTCGTGCATCGGGGCCAGCCGTTCCCATGGCCCCGGTGCACGGCCGGGGGAACTTCAGTCGACGACCCAGGTGCCGTTCGAACGCAGCAACGTCGCGAGGTCGCCGGGACCCTTTCCCTCGCTGGCCTTCAGCACCTGCGCGGCGACGGCGGACGCGTATTCCGGGCGATCGATGTCGCGGAAGACACCGAACGGTGTCGGTGATGCGTCGTCGTTGCTGAGCCTGGCCAGGGCGAACGCCAGCGACGGATCCTGCCGATGGGCGTCGTGCACCAGCACGTCGGCGTCGTCCACGTCGGCGAGTTCCACGAGTCGCAGCTGCCCGTCGGTGCCCATCACGACGCCGCGTTGACCCTCGGCGCCGAACGTGACGGGCTCACCGTGCACGAGGTTGATCATCATCTCGTCGCGCGCCTGCTTCTTGGTGATGTGCTCGAACTGACCGTCGTTGAAGACGTTGCAGTTCTGGTAGATCTCGACGAACGACGTCCCGCGGTGGGCGTGGGCGGCGCGGAACGTGTCGATCATGTGCTGCCGGTCGAGGTCGTGGGTGCGGGCGACGAAGCTGGCCTCGGCCCCGAGCGCCACGGCGAGCGGGTTGAACGGGGGGTCGATCGAACCCATCGGCGTCGACTTCGTGATCTTGCCGACGGGTGACGTGGGGGAGAACTGGCCCTTGGTGAGCCCGTAGATCCGGTTGTTGAACAACAGGATGTTGAGGTTCACGTTGCGGCGCAGCGCGTGGATCAGATGGTTGCCGCCGATCGACAGGCCGTCGCCGTCGCCGGTGATCACCCACACGTCGAGGTCGGGCCGGGCGACGGCGACCCCGGTGGCGATCGCCGGTGCGCGCCCGTGGATCGAGTGCATCCCGTAGGTGTTCATGTAGTACGGGAAGCGGCTCGAACAACCGATGCCCGACAGGAACACGGTGTTCTCCGGGCTGGTCCCGAGTTCGGGCATCAGCGTCTGGACGGCGAGGAGGATGCCGTAATCACCGCATCCGGGGCACCAGCGGACCTCCTGATCGCTCGTCCAGTCCTTCTTCGTGGTCACGGCGACCTGGGCGATGCTCATCAGTGGGCTCCTTCCGTCTGGGCATTCGTCGATTCCGTCCCGAGTTCGTCGAGCGCCTGGTCGATCGCGGCTTCGATCTCGCGTGACTTGAACGGCAGACCCTGCACCTTCGACAACGACCGGGCGTCGACGAGGTACCTGCCGCGCAGGATGTTGCACAACTGCCCGGAGTTGAGCTCGGGGACGATCACCTTCCGGTACCGCCCGAGCACCTCGCCGAGATCGGCGGGCAGGGGGTTGAGGTGGACGAGGTGGGCCCACGCCACCTTGTGGCCCGCCCGTCGCCGCCGTTGCATGGCCGCGTCGATCGCCGCCCACGTGGATCCCCAGCCGACGATCAGCACGTCGGCATCGACGTCGCCCTTGACCTGGATCGGTGGGATGTCGGCGGTGATCGCCTCCACCTTGGCGGCGCGGAGGTGCACCATCCGTTCGTGGTTCTCCGGCGTGTAGTCGATGTGTCCGGTGCCGTCGGCCTTCTCCAGGCCGCCCACACGGTGCATCAGCCCGGGCGTGCCGGGGATCGCCCACGGCCGCGCCAAGGTGACCTCGTCGCGCAGGTAGGGCCAGTACTCGGGGTTGCCGTCGTCGTCGATGTGGTTGAACTCGGTGGCGAACGGGACGGAGATGTCGGGCAACGACGCCAGGTCGGGCAGCTTCCACGGTTCGGATCCGTTGGCCAGGTACCCGTCGGACAGCAGGATCACCGGCGTGCGGTACTTGAGCGCGATGCGCACGGCCTCGATGGCGGCCGTGAAACAGTGGGCCGGACTGTACGAGGCGACCACCGGCAGCGGCGCCTCACCGTGCCGGCCGTAGAGCGCCAGGTTGAGGTCGGAGGCCTCGGTCTTCGTCGGCAGTCCGGTGGACGGACCGCCGCGCTGGATGTCGACGATCAGCAGTGGCAGTTCGACCGAGACGGCGAGCGAGATCGTCTCGCTCTTCAGCGCCACCCCCGGTCCGCTCGTGGTGGTGACGCCGAGATGACCGGCGAACGCGGCGCCGAGCGCCATGCCCACCGCGGCGATCTCGTCTTCGGCCTGCACGGTGCGGACGCCGAAGTGCTTGTGCTTGGACAGCTCGTGGAGGATGTCGCTCGCCGGGGTGATCGGGTAGGAACCGAGCGTGATCGGCAGTGCTGCCAGCTGACCGGCGGCGATGATGCCCCAGGCCAGCGCCGTGTTGCCGGTGATGCTCGTGTACTCGCCCGGCGTGAGGTGTGCCGGCCGGACCTCGTAACGGTGGCCGACCGCCTCGGTGGTCTCGCCGAAGTTGAAGCCGGCCAGGAACGAGGCGCGGTTGGCGGCCTGCACCTGTTCGTTCTTGGCGAAGCGCGACTCGATCCACTCCAGCGTCTCGTCGGTCGGGCGGGTGAACATCCACGACACCAGGCCGAGGGCGAAGAAGTTCTTCGACCGCTCGGCATCGCGTGGCTTCACGCCGAGCGGGATGCACACCTCCTTGGTGAGGCTGGTCATCGGCACGCGCAGCACGCGGTAGTTGGCGAGGCTGCCGTCGTCGAGCGGGTTCTCGGTGTAGCCGACCTTGGCGAGGTTGCGTTCGTCGAAGGCGTCCTCGTTGACGATCACGGTGCCGCCCGGCTCGAGGCGGTGGAGGTCGGCCATCAGCGCCGCCGGGTTCATGGCGACCAGGACGTTGGGCTCGTCGCCCGGGGTGGTGATGTCGTGGTCGGCGATGTTCACCTGGAACGACGAGACGCCGTTGACCGTGCCGGCAGGGGCGCGGATCTCGGCCGGGAAGTCGGGCATCGTCGACAGGTCGTTGCCGAACGATGCGCTGACCGACGTGAACCGGTCGCCGGTGAGCTGCATGCCGTCGCCGGAGTCGCCGGCGAAGCGGACCACGAGATGATCGAGGACGCGGTCGCCCTCGTCGGCGTCGGACCGTTCGATCATGTCGGTCATCTGTTGTTCCCCCAGGGTTGCTGGACGGACGTCGCCCCGACGTGCGTCCTGTCGCCCCGGCACCGTTGCCGGGGCCCTTCGTCATCCAACGTAGCGCTCGTGTGGTGTATCCGTCGTGGCAGCCCGCGAAACTGTTGGCGTGCCGACGCTCTTCGACGATCTCGCCGGCGCGTCCGAGACGGTCGCGTCGACCACCAAGCGCAACGAGAAGGTCGCCACGCTCGCCGCCGTGCTGCGCCGGCTCGAGCCGGCCGAGGTGACACCGGCCGTCGCCTTCCTCATGGGATCGCTGCCCGATGGCCGGATCGGCGTGGGCTGGGCGGCGATGTCGAACGCGCGGGTCGACCCGGCGGCGCACGCCACCTTGACCGTCCTCGAGGTGAACGACGCCCTGGTGCGCCTCGCCACGCTCGTCGGAGCGGGCTCGGTCCGTGAACGTCAGGAGCTGTTGCGTTCGGTCTTCGCCCGGTCGACCGAGCGCGAGCAACGGTTCCTCGTCGGCGTGCTCGGCGGCGAGTTGCGCCAGGGGGCGCTCGCCGGTGTGATGACCTCGGCGATCGCCAGTGCCGCCGACGTCCCGGTCGCGTCGGTGCGGCGCGCCTCGATGATGGCCGGCGATCTGCTGGCGGCGGCGAGTGTCGCCCTCACCGCGGGGCGCGAGGCGCTCGATGGCTTGACGCTGCAGCCGAGCCGTCCGGTCCTGCCGATGCTCGCCAGCCCGTCGGCCGACGTGGCTGCCGCTCTGGCGGCGACCGGCCCGGCGTCGGTGGAATGGAAACTCGACGGCGCCCGCGTCCAGGCCCATCGTGCCGGGGGACAGGTGCGTCTCTTCACGCGCAACCTCAACGAGGTCACCGACCGGCTGCCGGCGATCGTCGACACGGTCGCCGCGCTGCCCGGCGGCGACCTCGTGCTCGACGGTGAGGCGCTCGGTGTCCTCGACGACGGCTCGCCGCAGCGCTTCCAGGACACGATGGGCGACTTCGGCGCCGACGCCGTCGTCGGTCGGGGGAGCGGTATCCGCGCCTTCTTCTTCGACGTGATGCACGCCGACGGCGCATCGCTCCTCGACGAGCCCCTCTCGGCGCGGCGTGAGGTGCTCGCCCGGCTCGTGCCCGAGGCCGCTCGGCTGCCCTCGATCGTGACGACCGATCCCGGCGAGGCGAGCCGGTTCCTCGACGGCGCGATCGCCGCCGGCCACGAGGGCGTGATGGTGAAGGACCTGGAGCGGCCGTACGAGGCGGGGCGACGCGGTTCGTCGTGGCGCAAGGTGAAACCGGTGCACACGTTCGACCTGGTGGTGCTTGCCGTCGAGTGGGGACACGGGCGCCGCGTCGGATGGCTGTCGAACCTGCACCTCGGCGCTCGCTCGACCGACCCGGGCGACAGCGGCGTCGTTCGTGATGGTCGGCAAGACGTTCAAGGGCCTCACCGACGAACTGCTCCGCTGGCAGACCGAGCGATTCCTCGCGCTCGAGATCGGCCGCGAGGGCCATGTCGTCCACGTCCGGCCCGAGCAGGTCGTGGAGATCGCCATCGACGGGGTGCAGGTGTCGACGCGTTATCCCGGTGGGATCGCCCTGCGGTTCGCCCGAGTCAAGCGGTATCGCGACGACAAGGCGGCCGTCGACGCCGACACGATCGACGCCCTCCGCGCGATGCTCCGACTCGGATCGTAAAGTCACGCCGATGCGGTCCCGCTCCACCCCCGAAATTCTTCGGCCTCGGTGCGTTTCGTGCTCGATCCGCTCCGAATTTCGGCGGGGTGCGGTTGCCGTGCTGGTGCTCGCCGTGGGAGCGGGTGGGATCGCCGCGTGTTCCGGCGACGACCCCGATGCGCCGGTGACCCCGCCGCCGGCCGGCGCGACGGACACCACCGCCGCGGGGAGCGGCACACCGGGGACGGGCCTGATCTCGATCGACGGTCCGGCAACGGTCGACTCGAGTTTCGGTGCCGCGACCCCGGATCAGGGCGACGGGTAGGGTCGCTCGCCAATGGCGATCCTGCGTTTCAGTTTCGGCACGATGGGTTCGGGCAAGAGCACGCTCGCGCTCCAGATCCATCACAATCTGTCGAGCCGGCAGCTGTTCGGACTGCTGCTCACCACCCTCGACCGCGAGGGCAAGCAGGTCACGAGCCGCCTCGGCGTGGCCGCGCCGGCGATCGAGGTGACGCCGGATCTCGACCTCTACGCATTGGCCGTGCGCCACTGGCCGATCCACTACCTCGTGTGCGACGAGGCGCAGTTCTACAGCGTCGAGCAGTGCAACCAGCTCGCACGGGTGGTCGACGACCTCGAGGTCGACGTCTATGCCTTCGGACTGCTCACCGACTTCCGCGGTGAGCTGTTCGAGGGCACGCGGCGGATGCTCGAGATCGCCGACGAGCACGCCCCGCTGCAGGTCGAGGCCCGGTGCTGGTGCGGGGCGCGGGCGACGCACAACGCCCGCGTCGTCAACGGCGTGATGGTGTACGAGGGCGAAACGGTGGTCGTCGGTGACACGAACGCCCAGAACGAGCGCCTGTTCGGCGACTCGGTGCGCTACGAACTCGTCTGCCGCTCCCACTTCCGCAGCGGCACCCTCGGCACCTGAAACGCCTGGGGTCAGGCACCGATCGTTTCAGGTCACGAGGATGGTCGCGCCGGGAGATCGACCACCGCGGCGAGCCCGGTGGGCGGGTTGTCCTCGAGTGCGAGCGATCCGCCCGATCCTTCCGCGAGTGCCTGCACGATCGGGAGGCCGAGCCCGCTGCCGGACGTCGTGGGGTCGTCGAGAGTTTGTCACGGCGTGTCCCGGGCGAACCCCTCATCCACCACTGATCCACACCACAACCACCACAGGAGCCACCCGCAATGGAAATCAACAGTCTGTTCGGCCTTCCCGCGCACCCGCTCGTCGTCCATGCCGCGGTGGTGATGCTTCCGCTCGCCGCGGTGATGACCGTCTGCGCCGCGGTGTGGCCGCGGGCGCGGAAGTGGTGGGCTCCGATCGCACTCGTCATGGCGATCATTGCCACCGTCGCGGTGGGGATGGCGCAACAGTCGGGCGAATCGCTCGAAAGCCACGTCGACCGCACCGAACTCGTGCGCGATCACACGAGCAAGGGCGACACGGTGCTGCCGTGGGCCATCGCGGTGATGGTGATGGCTGCGGCCGTGACGGCGATCGACCCGATTTCCAAGCGGTACCCGCAGGCCAAGCTCACGGGCCGCGCCGGGCATGCGGCACTCATCGTGGTGACGACAGTGGTCGCCGCCGGTGCGATCTACACGGTCATCGACGTGGGCCACAGCGGTGCCAAGGCCACGTGGAGCGAGGTGGCGACGAGCCAAGGGCACGGTTGATCGGCCGGTGAAACCGGCTCGTGAGATCGGCCGGTCAGTCCCAGGCGCAGGGCATCCGCTTGATGCCGTTGATGAACGCGCTCTGGAGGTAGTCGGGCTCGCCCGTGATGCGCATCGACGGGAGGCGGCGGCTGATCTCGTCGAACATCACGGTCATCTCCCGCCGGGCGAGGTTGGCCCCGAGGCAGAAGTGCGGGCCGCCGGCCCCGAAGCCGATCTGCGCGGGCTGCGGCGTGCGGCGCACGTCGAACGTGAACGGGTCCTCGAACACGCGCTCGTCGCGGTTGCCCGAGTTGTAGAACATCACGACCTTGTCACCGGCCTTCAGCTCCTGGCCGGCGAGCGTCGTGTCCTCGGTCGCCGTGCGACGGAAGTGGATGACCGGGGTCGCCCAGCGGACCATCTCCTCCATCGCCGTCTTCGAGTGGGCGGCGAAATCGCCGTACAGGATGTCGCGTTGGTCGGGATGCTCGGTGAGCGCCTTCATCCCGTGGCTGACCGCGTTGCGGGTGGTCTCGTTGCCGGCCACGACGAGCAGGATGAAGAACGAGCCGAACTCCTGGGGCGTCAGCTGGTCGCCATCGAGATCGGCGGCCATCATCACCGAGGTGATGTCGTCGGTCGGGTTGGCGCGACGGTCCTCCCCGAGCGCCTGGGCGTACATGAACATCTCGAGCGCATGGGACATCAGGTCTTCGAGCGTGCCGCCGAACTCGGGGTCGCCGACGCCGAGGATCGTGTTCGTCCACTTGAAGACCTTCGCGTAGTCCTCGGATGGGATGCCCATCATGTCGCAGATGATCTCCAGGGGAAGGGCGGCGGCGACGTGCTCGACGAAGTCACATTGCTTGTCGGGGAACTGCTCGAGCAGGCGGTCGACGATCTCCGCCGCCTTGACGCGCACGTTGTCCTCGACGCGGCCGACCTCCTTGGGCGTGAAGCCCTTCGACACGATCGAGCGGAGGCGGAAGTGCTTCGGGTCGTCCATGTTGATCATCGAGCCGAAGAACTCGTTCATCTCCTGGGGGAGATCGCCGATGTTCGAGCCCTTGCTCGAGCAGAAAAGCTGGGCGTTGCGGCTGACATGCCAGATGTCCTCGTGGCGGCTCAGGGCGTAGTAACCGGGGCCGCGCGGGAACGGCGAGTCCTCGATCAGCGCCTCCTCGAAGAAGGGGAGGCCGGGGGTGTCGCGCATCGTCTTGAAAGCGCCGTCCCGGTAGTCGCGCGGTGCGGTCCAGAAGGCGACGTCGGACAGGTCGAAGTCGCCGAGGGGGACAACGGGGAGAGTCATTGGCGCGACTGTAGAGAGGTCGGGGAGGCGAAGTCCTCATCGGGCCCTGCTGGGGTGTCGGCTTCCCTTCCGGGTTGAGTTCGACGCCACCTCGCCGTTGACTGGTGACCATGCTGCAGCCCTCGGAAATCGAACGGGTCCTCGTGGTCATGGCGCATCCGGACGACGTCGACTTCTCGGCGGCGGGCACCGTCGCGACGCTCACCGACGCCGGGGTCGAGGTCGTCTACTGCCTCGTCACCGATGGTCAGGCCGGCGGTTTCGATCGTTCCGTGCCGCGCACCGAGATGGCCGCCATCCGCCGCGAGGAACAGACGAAGGCGGCCGCCGAAGTGGGGGTCACCTCCCTCCATTTCCTCGGTCATGTCGACGGCAGCGTCGAGGTGACGATGCAGCTCCGCCACGACATCAGCAGCGTCATCCGCACCGTCCGCCCGCAGGTCGTGATCACCCAGTCGCCGGTGCGCAACCTCGCGTCCACCTACGGATCGCACCCGGACCACAACGCGGTGGGGGAGGCCACGATGTGCGCCGTGTATCCCGACGCCCGGAACCCGTTCGCGTTCCCCGGCCTGCCGTGCGCCGAGCTCGACGACTGGGCGGTCGACGAGGTCTGGATCCCGAACGGGCCCGAGGCGAACGAGTTCGTCGACATCACCGCCGTGCTCGACCGCAAGATCGCGGCCCTGCGGTGTCACATCAGCCAGCACGTCGATCCGGACGCGATGGAGGCGCGGGTCCGCGCCTGGTGGGGCTCGATCGCCGTCGCCAACGGCCTGCCCGAGGGCTCGACCGCCGAGTCGTTCCGCGTCATCGACACCCGCTGATCCCCTTCTGACCGGTGAGCGAACGGTCCGCCCCTCGGTCGGTTCGCTCATCGCAGCTCGGGCCGGCCGAACGGGATCGGTGCCGGGTTGGTACCGGAGAATCGGCCGTCACTACCCTGGCGCGATGACTGACGCCGTGATCGTTGCCACCGCCCGCAGCCCGATCGGGCGTGCCTCGAAGGGATCGCTCGTCGACCTGCGCCCCGACGACATGTCGGCCCAGATCATCACCGCGCTGATGGCGAAGGTGCCGGCGGTGCAGGCGTCCGACGTCGAGGACCTCATCATGGGTTGCGGCCAGCCGGCCGGTGAGGCGGGCTTCAACATCGGCCGCATCGTCGCCGGTCTCGCCGGTCTCGAGGACGTGCCCGGCGTGACCGTCAACCGCTACTGCTCGTCGAGTCTGCAGACGATCCGCATGGCGGCGCACGCGATCAAGGCCGGCGAGGGTGACTGCTTCATCGCCGCCGGTGTCGAGGCCGTCAGTCGCTACGGCAGCGGCGCCAGCGACACGGCACCGAACCCGATCTTCAAGGGCCCCGGCACGCGGACCCGGGAGCGTGCGGAGGGTGGGCACCCGACGTGGACGCCGCCCGAGGGTCTGCCCGACTTCTACATCGCCATGGGCCAGACCGCGGAGAACGTGCGCGAGCTCGAGAACGTGTCCCGCGAGGACATGGACGCGTGGGGCGCGCTCAGCCAGCAGCGGGCGGTCGCCGCGCAGGAGCGTGGCTTCTTCGAGGACGAGATCACACCGCTGACACTTCCCGACGGCACCGTCGTGTCGAAGGACGACGGCCCGCGGGCCGGCACGACGGCCGAAGGGCTCGCCGGCCTGAAGCCGGTGTTCCGCCCCGACGGCCAGATCACCGCCGGCAACGCCTGCCCGTTGAACGACGGGGCGGCCGCCGTCATGGTGATGAGCGACACGAAGGCGAAGGAACTCGGCCTCACCCCGCTGGCGCGGATCATCGCCTCGGGGGTCACCGGCCTGAATCCCGAGATCATGGGCCTGGGCCCGATCGAGGCGTGCCGTCAGGCCATGCGGCGCGCCGGCATGACGATCGACGACATCGACCTCGTCGAGATCAACGAGGCGTTCGCCGCCCAGGTCATCCCGTCGGCCCGCCATCTCGGCATCCCCGACGACAAGCTCAACATCAACGGCGGTGCCATCGCCCTCGGGCACCCCTTCGGCATGACCGGCGCCCGCATCATGACCACGCTCATCCACAACCTGCAGACCGAGGACAAGACGTTCGGCATGGAGTCGATGTGCGTCGGTGGCGGCCAGGGCATGGCCATGATCGTCGAACGCCTCAGCTGAACCAGCCGTCCGCACGCGACCCGACGGGGGAACTCAGACGGCGGGGGTCGCGGTCGTCGCGGTGAAGCTGGCCCACAGGGCGGCGTAGCGGCCGTCGAGTTCGAGCAGCTCGTCGTGGGTGCCCTGCTCGGCGACCACACCGTCGGCGACGAGGGCGATGCGGTCGGCGGTGCGCGCCGTCGGCAGGCGGTGGGCGATGAGCACCGTCGTGCGGCCGCGCGACACCTCCGACATCGCCCGCTGGACGCGGGCTTCGGTGGCCAGGTCGAGGTTGGAGGTCGCTTCGTCGAGCAGGAGGATCGCCGGGTCGACGAGCCGGGCCCGGGCGAGTGCGATCAGCTGGCGCTCACCCGACGACAGGCTGCGGCCGCGTTCGGTGACGGCGGTGAGATAGCCGTCGGGATGGCGGGCGATCATGTCGTGCGCGCCGACGGCTCGCGCCGCGTGCTCCACTTCGGCGTCGCTCGCCTCGGGGCGACCGTAGGCGATGTTGTCGCGCAGTGTGCCGGTGAACAGGAAGGCCTCCTGCGGCACGATGCCGAGCTGGTGGCGGAAGTCGCTCAGCGCGAGGTCGCGCACGTCGAGGCCGTCGACGCGCACGGTGCCTCCGGTGACGTCGTAGAACCGGGCGATCAGTTTCATCACCGTCGACTTGCCGGCCCCGGTCTCGCCGACGAGGGCGACGCTCTCACCGGGTGCGATCTGCAGGTCGAGCCCGTTCAGCACGGGCAGCCCGCCGGTGTTGGCGTACGCGAAGTCCACGCCGTCCAGCACCACCCCGCCCCGCAGCGGCGGCGGTTCGATCGGCTCGGCGGCCTCGGGCGTGTGCGACGGAGTGGCCATCAGCTCGGTGATCCGGTCCATCGACACCGCCGCCTGCTGCCACGTGTCGAACACCTGCGACAGCTGCTGGATCGGTGAGAAGAACTGGTCGAGGTAGAGGATGAAGGCGATCACCACGCCGGTCGTGACCACGCCCTGCTCGCCCAGCACCCGCCCCGTACCGAGCACGATCGCCGCCGCCAGGTCGGCGAGGAGCAGGACGAACGGGAAGTACATGGCGATCAACTTCTGCGAGCTGAACCGCGCATCGAGGTAGCGCCCGTTGTAGGCGCGGAACCGGGTGATGTTGCGCTCTTCCTGGCCGAAGGCCTGTCCGATGCGCACACCCGAGAGGCTCTCCTGGAAATCGGCGTTGAGCTCGGAGATGCGGTCGCGCGCCTGCTCGTAGGTGACCACGGCGCGCCGGCGGTACCAGATGGTCGCCAGGACGAGTGGCGGGAGCACCACCGAGGCGGCGAGTGCCAGCGGGGGCGAGAGCACGACGAGCCACACGAGCACGCCGATACAGGTCAGCACGCTGACGAACGCGGTGATCAGCCCGGTCTGCACGAGCTGGCTGAGCGCCTCGACGTCCGTGGTCATCCGGGTCATCACGCGGCCGGCCAGCTCGCGGTCGTAGTAGTCGAGCGACAGCCGCTGGAGGTGGGCGAAGATGCGGATGCGCAGCGCGAGGAGCATCCGTTCGGCGGTGCGCCCGGTGACCCACGTGTAGCCGCGGGTGGCGAACCAGTCGCCGATGGCGGCGAGGAGAAACCCGAGCGAGGCGAGCAGGAGGGCCTTCTCGTTCCCCTCCATCACGCCGCGGTCGATGCCGCGCTTGACGAAGAACGGGCCGAGCAGCATCAGGCCGGTGTCGATCATGACGAGGACGAGCCCGAGCGTGAGGCCGCTGCGGAACGGTCCGCTGAACCTGCGCAGTGTGAAACGGCTCGGTGGGCGGCGCATCTCGACCTCGACGTCGATCTCGGGATCGTCGTCGGCCGGCGGGAGTTCGGCCAACTTGGCCAGCAGTTGCGGTGTGGCGGACAGCGCGCTGCCCATGTTCCCCGGCGCGCCACCCCCGCCTCCGCCGCGCCCGGGGTTCGCCCCGGCCGTCGTGGCGATGCGCATCTTCGCCACCAGCCGGCGCTCGCCGATCCGCTCGTGCGGCCAGGCGTGCGGGTCGACCACCATCGGGTCGGCGTCGTCCGCGGCGCCTTCCGCCACGGTGGCGGCCATCGCCACCTCGCGGGCGACCTCCACCGTCGACGGCCCGAGGAACAGGTCGCGGAACGTCGCACTGTTGGCCACGAGTTCGTCATAGGTGCCGTCGTCGACGACTCGTCCGTGCTCCAGGACGACGATGCGGTCGGCGAGGCGCAGCGTCGATTGGCGGTGGGCGACGAGGATCGTGGTGCGGCCGTGCATTCGATCGTCGCTGGTGACCGAGCGCAGCGCACCGTGGATGAGTTCCTCGGTCTCGGCGTCGATCGACGACGTCGCATCGTCGAGCACCATCACCGACGGGTCGATCAGCAGCGAGCGGGCGAGCGCGATGCGCTGTCGCTGGCCGCCCGACAACGTCAGGCCCCGTTCGCCGACGACCGTCGCATAGCCGTCGGGCAGGCGGCGGATGAACCCGTCGGCCTGGGCCAGCCGGGCCGCGGCCACGATCTCGTCGTCGGTCGCATCGGGTTTCCCGTAGGCGATGTTGTCCCGCACCGACACGGAGAAGAGGAACACCTCCTCGAAGGCGACGGCGATCTGACGGCGCAGCGAGTGCACCGTCGCCTCCCGGACGTCGACGCCGTCGATGGTGATCGCCCCCGACGACACGTCGTAGAAGCGTGGCAGGAGCATCGCCGCGGTCGACTTGCCCGAGCCGCTCGCACCCACCAACGCCACGGTCTCGCCGGCGCGCACGGTCAGGTCGAAGCCGTCGAGCACGTCGCGGCCGCCCTCGTCGTGGTGGAAGTGCACGTCGGTGAAGCGGATCTCCGAGCGCACCGGGCCGAGCGTCACGGCCTCGGGCGCGTCGACGATGTTCGAGGGCGTGTCGAGGATGTCGAGCAACCGCTCGGCCCCGGCCCGCGCCTGCTGGGCGATCGCCATCGCCGTGGCCAGCATCCGCACCGGAGAGACCATCTGGATCAAGTACGACGAGAAGGCGAGGAACGTGCCGAGCGAGATGTGCCCTTCGATCGCCAGCCAGCCACCGAAGGCGAGCACGGCCACCTGGCCGACGACCGGGATCGACGACAGCGTCGGGGTGTAGAGCGCCTGGATCCGCACCAGCCGGGTGCGTGACTTGTACAGCCCCTCGGCGGTACCGGCGAGGTGGCGCAGTTCACGCTCCTCCTGGCCGAAGCCCTTGACGACGCGCACGCCGGTGACCGCCTCGTCGACGACGCCGGCCACCTCGCCGGCGTGCTGCTGGGCGTCCCACGTGGCCGGGAACACGGCGTTGCGCATCTTCAGGCCGGTCACCAGCAGCAGGGGCATCATCAGCAGGGCGATCAGCGTCAGCGGCGGCGACAGGACCGCCATCACGATGAGCGAGACGACGAGCAGCACGACGTTGCCGAGCAGGATCGGCACGATCGACAGGATCGCCAGCATCATCCCCACGTCGCTCGAAGCGCGTGACACCACTTGACCCGTGTCCATCCGGTCGTGGGTGGCGAAGTCGAGCCGCTGCAGCCGGTCGTACACGGCGGTGCGCAGGTCGTAGCTGACGTCGATGGCCACCCGCCCGCCCAGCGCCCGGCGGGTGACGGCGAGGACGAAGGCGACCACTGCGGCGCCGACGAGGAGAGCGAGCAACGGTTCGATGGCCCGGTTCGGCTCGACGAGCGTGTCGTCGACGATCGTCTTCACGATCACCGGCGTGAGCGCCACCACCACCTGGCCGACCACCGACGCACCGACGGCGATGGAGATGCGCCAGCGGTGGGCCCGCAGGTACGGTCCGAGCCGCTGCAGCCAGCCGCCCTGCGGTGCGGCGGGTGTGATGACCGGGCGGGCGTTGGCTTCCTCCGACCCACGGGTCGACATCAACCGTGGCAGGCGCATCACTGCTTCGCCTGCCACGCGGCTTCGAGGGCGTGACGCATCGCCGCCAGGCCGTCCAGCGCGGCCTGGCGATCGGCGTCGTCGACGAAGTCGAAGTAGTGCTGCAACCGCTCCACCAGCGCTCGTTCGGCCAGCTGTTGCGCCGCCGCGCCGTCGTCGGTCAGCTCGAGGCCGACGCCGCGGCGGTCGCCTGCGATGTCGGTACGACGCACCCAGCCGCGAGCGGTGACCCCGTCGAGCAGGCCGGTGAGCGCCGATTTCGACATCGTCGCCCGCTCGGCCAGACGCCCGGCGCGCTGGGGTGAGCTGCCGATCATCGTGAGGATGCGGTACTGCGCCAACGTCATGTCGGGCAGCACCCGCTCGAGCCCGCGGGCGAGCGAAGCGATCGTGACGACGGCCCCGGCGAGATCCTCCACGTTCGGCAGCATACCGAACAGTTCGGTACCCGAACGATCGCGTTTCTGCGGCGGGTGCGGATCAGCGGAACGGGGGATCGGCGCGCACCATGACCGCGTCGCGGTCGTGGGGACAGACGATCGCCCGCAGCACGTACGGGTCGCCGCCGCTCGACAGCTCGGCCAGCGCGTAGCCCTCGGTGGAGTCGCGGACACCGGTGCCGATGCACTCCAGCCCGGCGATCTCCAGTCCGGCGGTCTCCGCCTCGGCGGCCCACAGGTTGACGAGTCCCTGGCGGAGCGACGGGTCGTCGAGGAGATCGGAGCCGGCGAGCACGAGGGTCACGTTGGACAGGTGGACCGGTGCGATCTCGGACGGATCGACCAGCTCGCCGCCGAGCTCGCCGTCGAACATCACCACGATCGGGCCGCCGTCGTCGCCGACCTCGCCGACGAAGCCGTAGCGGACGAGCGGAAAGCCATCGTCGCCCAGCGTCGAGTAGCGCACCCGGTCGCCGTGCCCGAAGGAGTTCACGCGGCGGCCCCCGCATGCTCGACGAGGACGGCGTCGGAGAGCGCCGGCCAGGCGTCGAGGGCCCACGTGTCGAACGGGCGGTCGGTGAGCGCGACGAGCCCGAGATCGTGGTCGGGGTCGAACCAGAGCATCGTGCCGGCGCCACCGAAGTGGCCGCAGGTGCGCGCCGAGTTCAGTGTCCCGGTCCAGTGCGGCGACTTGGTGCCGCGGAGCTCGAATCCCAACCCCCACGGGCACGGAGTGAATCGGCCCACGCCGGGAACGATACCGCTGAGGTCCGGGTACGTGCTCGTGAACGCCGTGTCGCGAGTGGTCGCCGACACCAGCGTCGGCGCGCGCATCTCGGCGATGAACGTGGCCAGGTCGTCGACCGTGCCGCCGGCGCCGTGGGCGGGGGAGCCGGCGAGCGACGTCGACGTCATGCCGAGCGGATCGAGCACCGCGTCGCAGAGATAGTCCGCCACCGGCATCCCGCTCGCCGCGGCGAGTGCCGCTCCTGCGAGTTCGATGCCGGTGTTGGAGTAGATCCGGGTGCGCTCGGGTTTGCCGACAGGGTCGGGTCCGTCGAACGCGTAGCCGCCGGCGTGGCTCAGGAGATGCCGCAGCGTGCACCCCGGCTGGCCGATCGGATCGTCGAGGTCGACGATTCCTTCCTCGACGGCCACGAGGATCGACCAGGCCACGAGCGGCTTGGTGATCGACGCCAGTCGGAACGTGCGGGCGGTGTCACCGATCTTCTCGACGACCTCGCCCGCCCGGACGACGGCCGCGCTGACGTGGTCGACGGGCCACCCGGCGGTGAGGTCGAGGGCAGCCATCGATGCCCGTCCGGCCGCTCAGCTGCCAGCGCTCAGATGCCGGCGCTCACGTGAACGCCGGAGGAGCTCGGCGACCCGGAAGGCGAGGTCGACGCTCTGGCGGGCGTTGAGCCGGGGGTCGCACACGGTCTCGTACCGGTCGTCGAGGTCGTGATCGCTCAGCGCGTCTCCGCCGCCGAGACATTCCGTGACGTTCTCGCCGGTGAGTTCGACGTGGATGCCGCCCGGCCAGGTGCCCTCGGCCCGATGGGCGCGGACGAATCCGCCGATCTCGCGCACGATGTCGTCGAAGTGGCGGGTCTTGCGCCCGCCCGGTGCGGTGTAGGTGTTGCCGTGCATCGGGTCGCACGCCCACACGACAGGGTGGCCGGCGTCGGTGATCGTGCGCAGCAGGGGCCGCAGCGCAGCTTCGACGTGGTCGGCGCCCATGCGGCTGATCAGCGTCAGGCGGCCGGGGATGCGGTTCGGGTTGAGCAGCTCGCACAGTTCGAGCAGGTACGCCGCATCGGTGGTGGGACCGATCTTGCACCCGAGCGGGTTCCCGACGCCGCGCAGGAACTCGACGTGTGCCCCGTCGAGTTCCCGGGTCCGCTCGCCGATCCACAACATGTGGGCCGAGCAGTCGAACCATGCGCCGGTCAGCGAGTCCTGGCGCGTGAGCGCCTCCTCGTACCCGAGGATGAGCGCCTCGTGCGACGTGAACACGTCGACTTCGGACAGGTTGGCGTTCGATTCCGTCTCGATGCCGCAGGCCCGCATGAAGCCGAGCGCACGGTCGATCTCGCCGGCGAGTTGCTCGTACCGCTGGCCTTCCGGGCTCGACGACACGAACTCCTGCGTCCAGGCGTGCACGCGTGACAGGTCGGCGAAACCACCCTTGGTGAACGCCCGCAGCAGGTTCAGCGTGGACGCCGACTGGTGGTAGGCCTGTACGAGCCGTTCCGGATTCGGCACCCGGGCGGCTTCGGAGGCGGTCGGATCGTTGACGATGTGACCGCGGAACGAAGGCAGATCGATGTCGCCGATCCGCTCGAAGTCGGACGAACGGGGCTTGGCGAACTGTCCGGCGATCCGGCCGACCTTGACGATCGGGACGCCCACCGAGTAGGTGAGGATGATCGCCATCTGCAGGATGACGCGCAGCTTCTCCCGGATCGTGTCGGCGGAGAAGTCGTCGAAGCTCTCGGCGCAGTCTCCCGCTTGGAGGAGGAAGGCGTTGCCGGAAGCGACGCGGCCGAGTTCGGCCTGCAGCGAGCGGGCCTCGCCGGCGAACACGAGCGGCGGCATCGAGGCCACCTGTTTCAGCGATCGCTCCAAGGCACCGCTGTCGGGCCATGCCGGCTGCTGCTTGGCCGCCCGCTCGTGCCACGACGCGGGTGTCCACACGTCAGACCGTTCCTGCATGGCCGCAAGGCTATCGGCCCGGAAAACGACCAGAGCGGCCGGATTTCTCCAGCCGCTCCGTCGTGTTCAGTTCGTGGTGGTCAGACGGCGAGGATGCGCTCCGCATCGTCGCGGAGGCCGGCGACGGCCCGGCTGACGAGCCGACGTGCGGCCTCGGCGGTGACACCGAGCTGCTCGCCGACTTCGCGGAAGCTCTTGCGCTCGCCGTCGATGAGCCCGAAGCGGGACTCGACCGCGAACCGCGCCCGGGAGTCGAGCGTGCCGAGCAGTTCGTCGAGCAGATCGCTGTCGACGAGCGCCATCACGTGATCTTCCGGGGTGCCGTCACCGTTGGCCATGAGATCGCCGAGGGTGGCGTCACCGTCGTCGCCGACGGTCTTGTCGAGGCTGACCGGCGTGGTCAGGCGATGGAGTTCGGCGTTGTTCTGGTCGAGCGTCTCGCCGTCACCCGAGGCTTGACGGAGGGCGGCACGCAGGCTGGCCGACCGGTCGCCGGGGATGCGGATGAGGCTGGCCTTCTGGTCGAGTGCCCGGCCGATGGCCTGGCGGATCCAGAACGTGGCGTAGGTGGAGAACTTGAAGCCACGGCGCCAGTCGAACTTGTCGACGGCGTGCTCCAGGCCGAGGTTGCCCTCCTGGATGAGGTCGAGCAGATCCATGCCCTGGGGCAGCGGGTAGCGACGGGCGATGGAGACCACGAGGCGGAGGTTCGAGCGGATGAACCGATCCTTTGCGGTGGCGGCGTCGCGCACGGCCATCTTGAGGGCAGCGCCCTTCTTGCCGGCAGCGATCTGCTCGGCGGCCTCGCGGCCGGATTCGATGACGCGAGACAGTTCGCGCTCGTCCTCGGCGGTCAGCAGGGGGACCTTGCCGATGTCGTTCAAGTACAGACCAATGGAGTCGTTCATGATGTTCTCTACAACCGTTCGTGTGTTCGATGGATTCCGATCAGCGTTGTGCCGTGGGGCACATCGCAACGGCCGGCAGGATCGAGAACTCGTCACGAAGTTGTACGCGGGACGGGTTGATCGGGAGCGTCGGACGCCGTAGACGATGGGTTTCGGGCGGAAACCGAGGGAAATCGCCGGATCGGGGGTTTTGGGGGGACAATTGACAGTAACAGATGTGTCAAGCACCCAGAAAGTCGGTTCGGCGGATTCTTGGTGAGAGTCTCGTAAGATGGTCGCTCGTGCCCGAGTCTCCCGAGCCAGTCCGCTCCTGAACTGCCAGACTCGACCGGATGAAGCGCCTCGGACTGTTCGGTGGCACGTTTGACCCGCCCCACGTCGGCCATCTGGTCACGGCGGTCAACGTGCGTCACGCCCTGGGACTCGACGAGGTCATCCTCATGGTCGCCAACGTTCCGTGGCAGAAGGAAGGGACACGCCGGCTGACTCCGGCCGAGGATCGCTTCGCGATGGTCGAGGCCGCCGTCATCGACGTGCCGGGCCTCGTTCCGGGCCGCCTCGAGATCGATCACGGGGGCAACAGCTACACCGCCGACACCCTGCAGGCGCTCGGCGCCATCCATCCCGACGCCGAGCTCTTCACGATCGTCGGCGACGATGCGGCCGCCGGGATCCACACGTGGTCCCGCTACGACGAGGTGGCCAGCCGATCGCGGCTCGTGGTGGTCGACCGCCCGGGCGAGCCGGTCGACCTCCCCGACGACGTCGACTGGATCCGCGTGGAGGTCCCGCGCCTCGAGGTGTCGAGCACCGATCTGCGCGCCCGGTTCTCCGATGGACGGCCGCTCGACTATCTCGTCACGCAATCGGTGCTCGACGTGATCGCCGCCCGGTCGTTGTACCAGGAGCGCCCGTGACGGCGATCGCCGAGCGGCGGCGACGTACCACACTGTTCGGGTTCATCGGCATCGTGGTGTTGATGGTGGGTGCGGCGGCGGTGTTCGCCGTCGGCGTCCTCACGCTGTCGAACTCGCAGGACGGTGAGGCGGTCGGCGTGGAGACCCGTCCGGTGACCACGCTGCCGATCACGCCGAATGCCCTGGTGGCGGTCGAGAACGACAACGGCGCCCTCGTGTCGTTGACGGTCATGACGCTGCTCCCCGACGGAACCGGCGGGAGCATCGTGGGCGTGCCGGTGAACGCCGATGCGACGGCGGCCTTCGGTGACCAGCGGCGTCCGCTCGACGAGTTGTACGCGGTGGATGACCTCGACGGGTTCACCGAGGCGGTCCAGGAGATGTTGTCGATCACCATCGAGCGCTCGGAGGTCGTCACGGTCGACGACGTCGCCGCCCTCGTCCCCGGGGCCGACGGAGCGGAACTCGACGCGGTGGCCGCGGCGGCAGCCGCCGATGCACCGACGAGCACCGACCCCGACACGACCGACCCGGACACGACCGACCCCGACACGACCGACCCGGACACGACCGACCCCGACACCACCGGCCCGGTCAGGACAAACCCGGACACGACCGTCCCGCGCACCACCGTCCCGCGCACCACCGTCCCGCGCACCACTGGCGCCGGCACGAGTGCGCCCGACACGACGGACGCCGGCACGAGTGAGCCCGACACCGACGAGCCGATCGCCACCGAGGCGAACATGGGGGCGATCGCCTCGAGCGTCGAGGAGTTCTGGTCGGCAGTCGCGGCGAATGCACCCGTGGCCGACCCGGTGTCGGCACCGCTCGACGACTTCGGTCAGCCCGTGCCTCCCGCGACGGTCGGTGAATTGGCGGCGCGCTTGATGTCCGGCCCGGTCCAGTCCCGCACGCTGGCGAGCCGGACGCCGGTGGGGTCGGAGAATCCGACCGATGCCGACGCCGTGATCATCGACCGGCGCGATGCGAACCTCGTGTTCGCCCAGGTGTCGCCCGCCCTCGTGTCGACGCCGAACCTCGGGCGGACCCTGCGCATCGTGGCGCCGTTCAGCGACGAGCAGATCACGGCGAGCAACGGCCTGTACGAGTCGACCTCCGAACTGATGCTCGACGTGGTCGGGAACATGCTGTTCTTCCAGGCCAACGTCGTGTCGGTCGACACCGAGCCGGCTGCCGGTGGTGCCGACGCCGTCACGCTGATCGAAGTGGCCGAGGCGCGGTTCATCCCCGACATGGAAGCGATCGCGCCGGTCGTGTTCGGGGAGTCGAAGGTCGTGCTGGCGTCGACCCTGATCGAGGGCATCGATGCCGTCGTCACGCTCGGGACCGACTACCTCGACAAGCAGGCGGCCGCCCCGTCAACGGATGAGTCGAGCGACGGATCGACACCATCGACCGACGCCGTTGACTCGACCGTCGCTCCCGGCGATACGGTCGCGGACGGATGACTGAACCGATCGACGATTCCGGCCTGGCGCTGGCGACGCTCGCTGCGCAGGTGGCCGACTCCTCGAAGGCGACCGACATCGTCATCCTCGACGTCGGTGAGGTCCTGTCGATCACCGGGTACTTCGTGGTCGCCGGGGCGTCCAACCCGCGCCTGGTCCGGGCGACGGTCGACGAGATCGAACGGCGCGTGAAGTCCGATCTCGACCGTTCGCCGTTGCGGACCGAGGGCATGCGCGAGCAGCAGTGGATCCTGATGGACTACGGCGACGTCGTGATCCACGTGTTCCTCGACTCGATCCGCGAGTTCTACGAGATCGAACGGTTGTACCTCGACGTGCCGCGGGTCGCCTGGGAACCCGTCGCCGACACGGCCGAGACCTGACGAAATCGCCGCCCACTCCGGCGGTCCCGTTGTGACCGGGGAGCCTCGGGCGGTATCGTACGACGTCCTTTCACGGGGCTATAGCTCAGTTGGTAGAGCGCTTCCATGGCATGGAAGAGGTCAGGAGTTCGATTCTCCTTAGCTCCACGCAAAAGCACAGGTCACGGCATGTTTGCCCCGCGAGAGGTTCCGGGTGCGAACACCGCTGACACCAGGCATGAGGCGATTGAATCGGCCCGTCGCACAATCTCGTCCGCAGCGTCTTCTCCGGTCACAACGCGTACGCGATCGGTTCCGACGCCGACGCCCAGTGCCGTCGCCGCCATGATTCGAAGACCATCGACGTCGTCCTCTGCTCCAGCCACGCTGATCGACTGCAACTCGGCGCCGAAACGATCCGCCAGCACCCGAGCCGTCGGCATCGCTTGCAGGGCAAGATCGGAACCATCCAACGGCACGAGCACATGCTCCACCCGAACGGCCGGCGCGGGCGTGCTCGCATCAGAGGTCATGCTCGATCGTGCTGGGCTTCAGTCCGCGAACACGTCGCGCGTGAGTTGGACGAAGAACGTGTGGTCGTGCCCCTTGTTCGGATCGGACCTGTTGTACTTGATACTCGGACCGCCATCGGGCACGTCCTGCTCCGAGTAGATCGCACCCACAGGGCACACGTCCGGCTGGTAGCAGGCGGTGCACGACGTGCACTCGTCGACGTTCACGTACAGCAACGTGTCCCCGAAGATGGCGATCGCGTCGGGGCTCGGCGCGTGCGTGTTGGCAATCTCTCCGCTTCCGGCTTCGTCCTCCGAGAACAACACGTTCGTCTCCGGGTCGAACTCGTAGATGCATTGGACAGGACACACATCGACGCATGCGCGGTCCTTCACCCCGATGCACGCCTCAGTAATGATCGCCAATCCGGACAAGAGAACCCCCTCGAGGAGCGACGTGGTCGCGCGTAGTCCCAAGGTGTCACGATGAGCAGTGCAGGTCAACTGCACGTCCTATACCTGCATCAGAGTGCGACGGACTGTGCCACGCTCTCCCCGGCCGGGGCACGGTAGCCTGGGAGAATCTGATGACCGCCGACGATCCGTCGACCCGGAGAACTGGGTGACAGGACGAAGGGCCTGAGGAGAGCGCAAATGGACCATTCAATCCAAACGTCGTCGCCGTCGAACGTCGACCCTGCCCAGACCGCCGCCCTCCATGTCGATCTCGCTGTTGCCCGCGATCAACTCTCCCGGGTCACGGCTGAGTACGAGACGATTCTCTCGGCCCAGGACACGATTCAGGAGGACCGCGACGCAACCGCCCAGCTCGTAGCGGAGGCGCGCGCCGGGGTGGCGCGAGTCGAGGCGGCGCTCGTTCGAGCGGATGCTGGGACATACGGTCGATGCGAGCATTGCGGATCAGCGATCCCGCAGGAGCGCCTTGCCGTCCTCCCAGACGCATCAACGTGCGTAGCCTGCGCGTGATCTAACGGGCCAGTCACGCTCTCCAGTACTCGAGGCAGCGGTCCTTCCACGACGTCTTCCTGAGCCCTCATTCTCACGAGTAGCGGTCCGTCCGTCGTCACAGGTCGACGCGGCGGAGGACGAGTGATAAATGCTCAGCCGGAAACGATGAAGACCGTGACGGAAACACCGCGCTGTTCGAGCAGGTGGTCGATCACCTTGCTGCGCTGCGACGCCTCCTTCTTGGACCGCGGTAACGAGATGATGACGTGATCGGCGTCGAACTCGCGCAGGGCGTCATCGATCGCCGTTGGACCCAGCTCGTCACCCCGCCTTCCCGTCGCCGTCACGCCGAGGGCGTCGAGCTGCTCGACGACTTTCGTGAGGCGTTGATCGGCGGACGCTCGTGCCGTGTCGACGCCTCCCGTCAGCCACTCAACCGGACTGACGAGACTGGGGCTCATCACCCGTACCTCGCTCGCCGCTTGGATCAGGAGGCGAACGGCGGCGGGGATCTGAGCCTCTCGTTCGACCGCTACTGCGGTTGCAATGAGCAGCTTCACCGAGCCAAGGGTACTAGAGGGCCGAACCCGGCAAAATCGATGATCACGTCGAGGTCTCGGTCGGCGAAGTCACGGATGTCCGCCCTGATCTCGTTGACACTGTGGTTGAACAGTGACCCGCGCGATACTCGTCCCGAAACACTTCGAAGGACGGAGGCCTCGGCAAGCGACCCCGTGCCGATGGCGCTCACGGCGCATCTCGTTCTGCCGCGTCGGTCGTGGTGGTCGTGTCCGCTGTGATGGTCGTGGTCGTCGCCGCCTCGAGTTCGTCGTCTGCGGGCAGCTCGGAAGGGATTCGCTTGGCCCAGTAGGTCGAGTTGGCGATCAGTGTCGCTGACACCGGCAACGTCAGCACCTGCAGGCCGAACGCCAGCAGCGCCGACGTGACGTCGTTGGCCGTCGGCAGCAGCGAACGCAGCACCGATGGCCACCAGGCCGAATCCCACCGTCGACGCCTTGGTGAGTGCGTGCATTCGCGTCAGCGCGTCGGGGAAGCGCAGCACGCCGACCGCCGCCAGCAGCGTCAGGAGCGCACCGACAGCATGATCGGTCTCGCCGATCATTCGCCGCGCCCCTCGATGAAGCGGGCCACGACCGCGGTACCGATGAATCCGACCAGCGTGAACAGCACGGCGAGCTGCAGGAAGGCGCCCCGCTGCACGTCGACGGCGTGTACGACGACGGTGCTCACGCCGACGACGAGCATGCCGTCGATGGCGATCACGCGATCGGCCAGCGTCGGGCCGCGGACCAACCGGTACGCGAACACGACGAATGCCAGCAGCAGGACGATGAACGTCGCCTCGATCACGAGTCCGTCCTGGACCATGTGCTCGACCGCTCGCGGGTTCGGGCTGAATGCCCGGAAGGCGAGGTCGGCGAGGTGGAGGACCTCGCGCACGCGACTTCTCGACGTCGTGCATGTGCAGCACGTGGACGTACAACACGGTCGGCTCCGGCTCGACGTGCACGGGATTGGTGCCGGGCGTGAGCGCCGAGCATGTTGCGTGATCAGCGTCAGCAGTCCGTCCGAGCAGCGCGGCAGCGGCACCGCCATCACGCCAGGGTGCAGACGCGAACGCGGCGCGAGCACATCGCGGGCCAGCGATCACGTTCGAGCGCACGATCTCGACGACGGCGAACCCGAGGAACCGGGCGACGGCGAGCGGCCGGAACGGCGGTCGCCGACCGTGGCGGCCCAGCCCGCCGGGGGTGACGATCACCAGCACGGCCGCGACGACCAGCCCACCGAGCACGTTGGCGAACGTCAGCGAGCCCCACGCCAGCACCCACATGGCCACGATCGCCACGGCGTACAGCGCGACGACCATCAGCTGGCCCCGCCCAGCACGACCCGCACGTAGGTCGACGGATCGATCAGGTCGGCCGCGGCACGCAGGCAGTAGTCGTACACCGGACCGGCCATCACGCCGAGCACCACGGTCGCTGCGACCAGCAGCACGGTCGGCACCATCATCAGCACCGGCGCGTTGCGCGCCTCGATGCGCGACCGCGTCGTCCGGTCGGGCCCGCTCGTCAGCGGACTCGGCCCAGAACACGCCGATCCAGATCTTGGCCACCGAGAACAGCGTCAGCAGGCTGACGAACACGGCGACGCCGAGGATCCACCACTGGCGCGAGGCGGCGGTGGAGTCGATCAGCGAGAACTTGGCCGCGAAGCCCGAGCATCGGCGGGATGCCGGCCAGCGACATGGCGGCGATGAAGAACAGCACGGCGATCACCGGCGCGGTGCGCACCATGCCGCCGAGCCGGGAGAGCCGGCTCGATCCGCCGGCGTGCTCGATGAGGCCACCGGCGAGGAACAGGCCGGTCTTCAACACGACGTGGTGCACCATGTAGAAGACCGCGGCGGCGATGCCGGCCACCGTGAACAGCGCCATGCCCATCACCATGTAGCCGATGCTGCTGATGATCAGGAACGACAGGATCCGCTTCACGTCGTCCTGGGCGATCGCCCCGAGGACGCCGACGAGCATCGTCAGGCCGGCGATCACCATCAGCAGCCACGTGGGCAGCACGTCGGGGAACAGCAGCGTCTGGGTGCGGATGATGGCGTACACGCCGACCTTGGTGAGCAGCCCGGCGAAGATCGCGGTGACCGGCGACGGTGCGGTCGGGTAGCTGTCGGGCAGCCAGAAGAAGAGCGGGAAGATGCCGGCCTTGATGCCGAACACGATCAGGAACAGGCCGGCCAGGCCGGCCTGCAGGCCCGGCGGGAGTTCGGCGATGCGATCGGAGAGGTCGGCCATGTTGACGGTGCCGGTGGCGGCGTAGGTGAGGCCAGGGCGACCAGGAACAGCACCGAGGCGACCAGGCTGATCACGACGTACGTCATGCCCGAGCGCACCTGCTCGAGCCGGCCGCCGAGGGTGATGAGCACGTAGCTGGCGGTCAGCATCATCTCGATCGCCACGAACAGGTTGAACAGGTCGCCGGTGAGGAAGGCGGCGGCCACGCCGGCGGCGAGGATCAGGTACACCGACTGGAAGCCGACGTGGTTGCGTTCGGCGCCGGGCTGGCCGATGGCGTACACCACCACGGACAGCAGCACGCACGAGGCCGTCAGCAGCATGATCGCCGAGAACCGGTCGGCGACGAGCGAGATGCCGACCGGCGCGTACCAGTCGCCCGCCTGAGTCGACACCACACCGTCCTCGTCGACGGCGACAAGGATGGCGACCGCGATGCCGACGACGGCGGTGAGCACCGACAGGCTGATCACCCGCTGAGCGACGCGAGAACGGCCGACCAGGATCGACAGCGCGGCCCCGATCATCGGCAGGAGCACCGGGAGCGGGAGCAGCACCCTCACGAGGAGACCTCTGCGCTCGATGCGCGTCGGCGCGTCCGGCGTCGGTGCGCTCGGCTGCCTCGCGGGCCTCCGCCTCGTCGATCAGCAGCGTCTCGTCGGCGACCTCGACGTCGCGGTAGTCGCTGGCACCGACCAGGCGGTCCTCGACGTCGTCGGCAACCTCGTCGTCGGAGGTCAGCAACCAGCTGCGGTACGCCAGCGCCAGGAGCAGCGCAGTGGTGCCGAAGCTGATCACGATGGCCGTGAGCACCAGCGCCTGGGGCACCGGGTCGGCGAAGTCGTCCGGGTCTCCCGAGCCGATCAGCGCGGGGATGCCTCGACGGCCGGAGTTGACGAACAAGACGTTGGCGCCGTGGCTGAGCAGACCGAGCCCGACGATGATCCGCGACAGCTTGCGCTGCATCAGCAGGTAGGTGCCGATCGCGAACAACGAGGCGGCGAGCCCGGCCATGAGCACGCTCATGCAGCGCTCCGCTCGCGGCAGCGGCGGGTCGTCGCCGAACGACTCGAACATCATCAGCGCCAGCCCGATCACGACGAGGTAGACGCCGAAGTCGAAGACCAACGCGGTGGTGATCTTGACCGCGCCGAGCAGCGGGGGGTCGAAGGTGTACGCGTAGCCCTCGAGCACCGCTCCGCCGAAGAGCAACGGTACGAGTGCCGTCGAGTGAGGCGATCAGCATGCCGGCACCGAGCGCCAGCCACGGCTGGCCACGCGACAGCTTGCGCACCTCGGCGATGCCGCCGCTGATGTAGCGCAGCGCGATCGCCGCGCCCGCGACGATGCCACCGACGAATCCTCCGCCGGGCTGGTTGTGCCCGGCGAACAGCAGGTACAGCGAGCCGACCATGACGACGACGAACACGACCTGCATCGACACCTCGAGCGTGACGAGGCGGGCGACCGGCAGCGCAGGCGGCACCGCCTGTTCTGCGGTGCCCGATGCGCGGCGACTTCTGTGGTCGCCGGTCGTCGGCCGGCGCGGGCGAGCGCGACCGTGCCGATCGCCACGGCCGCCAGCACGGTGATCTCGCCGAGCGTGTCGTAGCCGCGGAAGTCGACGAGGATCACGTTGACGACGTTGCGGCCGTCGCCGTCGGGATAGGCCCGCTCGATCATCGCGTCCGACGCCGGTGTCGGCGGATGCTCGCTGCCGGCCGACAGCGCGAAGCGTGAACACGGTGAGCCCGACGACGCCGGCGATGCTCGATTCGGATCGCCCGTCGCCACAGCGGCGTGACCGACTCGAAGCGGTCGGGGAGCCGCCGGAGGACGAGCACGAACAGCACGGTCGTCAGCGACTCGATGGCCACCTGCGTGAGCGCCAGGTCGGGTGCACCCTGGATCACGAACAGTCCGGCCATCGAGTACCCGACGACGCCCAGGAACAAGGCAGCGGTGAATCGTCGCCGCACGCCGGCGGCGGCGATCGCGCGCACCGAGGATCACCGCCGCGATCGGCACGTGCATCGGGGTGTCGACCAGGTCGGGCCAGCCCGGCCACCATTCGTCCGAGATCAGCAGTGCGCCGGGCACGACCGCCGCGGTCAGCAGGATCACGCCGAGGTAGATCGGCAGCGAGCCCGACTGGACGACGCCGGTCACCCGGTTGGCGACCGCGTTCAGGCCGCGCAGAGCGATGCCGATAGGCGCCGCTGGACGACATCGGCGTCGCTTGCAGCCGCGCCAGCACGACGTCCACCCGCACGGCGCATCCGGAACACCAGCGCGCCGGCGACGATGGCCACGACCGACCACAACAGCGGACGCGTTGAACCCGTGCCACACGGCGAGGTGGACGTCGTTGACAGCGCCGTCGAGCGACGACGCCGCACCGTCGATGAGACGCGTCGAGCACGCCGGGAACCACGCCGGTCAACACCGTGACGAACGGTGAGGACGCCGGCCGGTACCACGAACAGCGGGCCGGGCGGTCCATGGGTCAGGTCGGCGGTGAACGCGCTGCCTCGCTCGCTCAGCCGGCCCATCGCACCGAACACGAAGCGGATGCTGTACGCAACGCTGATCGCCGACCCGATGACGACGGCGGCCAGGGCGATCGGTGCCGCCCAACCCGGGCCTCGTCGAAGGCCGCCAGGACCTCCTCCTTGGCGATGAACCCGAGCACCAGCGGCACGCCGGCCATCGACGCCGCGGTCACGACCGTGATGGCCATCGTCGGGCCCCACCCCGGCGTCGGGCGCGGCAGCAGCCGGGTGTCGCGCGTGCCGTGCTGGTGGTCGAGCATGCCGACCACCATGAACGCCGCGGCCTTGGCGAGCGCGTGGGCGAGCAGCAGCTCGCACCCGGCCGTCACCGAGATCGCCGAGCCGAGCCCGAACACCGCCACCATCAACCCGAGCTGACTCACGGTGCTCATCGCCAAGCAGCAGCTTCAGGTCGGTCTGGCGCATCGCCCGCATCCCGGCGGCGATCATCGTGTAGAGCCCGACCGACACGACCACCGGGCCGCCACCACGCGACGTCGGCGAACGCCGGCGAGAGGCGGGCGATCAGGTACACGCCGGCGTTGACCATCGTCGCCGAGTGCAGGTACGCGCTCACCGGCGTCGGAGCGACCATCGCACCCGGCAACCAGCGGAAAGTCGGGTACTGCGCCGACTTCGTGAACGCACCGAGGAGGATCAGCGCCGAGGGCGACCTCGACCGCGGTGCCCGGTGGGCGGATCGGCCACGATCGTCGCTGATGCGGTACGTGCCCGCCGCCTGGCCGAGCACGACGAAGCCGACCAGCATCGCCAGGGCGCCGGCGCTCGTGATCAGCAGCGCCTGGAGCGCCGCCGCCCTGGCCCGCCCGTCGGTGTGCGTGTTGCCGATCAGCAGGAACGACGTCACCGCCGTCAGCTCCCAGAACCCGTACAGCACGATCAGGTTGTCGGCCAGGACGAGCCCCAGCATCGAGCCGGCGAAGAACGTGAGCAGCGCCACCAGCCGCCCGAGGTCGACCCGGCCGGCCGGGAAGTAGACGGCGGCGTAGCCGTACACCAGCACGCCGATCCCGGCCACGAGCGCGACCATCAGGGCGGCGAACCCGTCGAGCCGCAGGTCGAGGTTCACCCCGAGCGCCGGCACCCATGCCACCGATTGCGTCACCGCCTCACCGTCCAGCACTCCACCGAGCACGGACGATCAACCACGCAAAGGTCACCGCCGGCGCGACGACGCCCAGAGCGAGGCAGCGCCTGCCGAGACGGTCACCGCACGCCAGACCAATCGATCCGAAGAGGGCATGGAGCACCACCAGACCGATCATCCGTCGGCGATCCACTGGTCGGCGTCCAGCTGCATGTCCCGGCAGACAATAACCCGCTCACCACCCACAGGTCTCGGGCTGACGAGCGTGCGGACTCGTGGTAGACCGGCGATGTGTCTGACGCGCGCAACACGATGCCCGGCTCCTCGCCGGCCTCGTTGGACCAGGATGCACGGCGACGTGATGAGCGACCACGGGCAAGGTTGGAGGCGTGCACATGCGCAAGATGAAGGTGCGACATCGCCGTCTTCCTGGCATCGGGGACCTTTACGAACTCGACACCGCTGCAGGTGAGACGATCACCGTCATCGGCCATCGGTCCGGTCGCCGTGACGTTGCCATCGGTCGTTCCGACAGCAATGATTCCTTGCTGACGACCGGGCTCACGAGGTCGGAGGCCACCGCCCTGGCAATGTTGTTGACTGGTGTCAACGTCGAATTGACGGCAACCGCGGTCGAGTGACCATTTCGAATCTCTCGTAGAGGGATCGCTCGTTCCCGAGGAGGCCCCACTTCGTCGTCGAATTGGCGACCCGGTTGGGATAGCCGTGCAGAACGGCGAGCGTCGACGTGTACGACGCGAAGACTGGTGAGGTGCGGGGCCGAGTTGTTGGTCGTGTGGGTGCGTTCCTGCTCGGATCGACGACCACGCGGATGCTCGACAATGCGGTCTCCACGACGGTCGTGTCCCCTCCGAGCCACTCGTGCGTGACTGGGGTGCGGACGACGCCCGTACCTGGCAAACCGACGCTGACGACTGCTCGCAGTTACATGTTGTTGCGAAGTTGGCGGGTCAAGCTGTCGTACAGGTCGGGGTCGGCGGCAGGCCCGTAGGCTGCAGCGAGCGATCCTCGCAACCCCGTGTTGGGGTCGCGCACGCCGAAAACGATCATTTGATCGCCGGGGTCGGACGGTCCTTCGAAGCGGTAGAAACGTTCGACCACTGCCTGGTCGATCGGGCACGGCGCGTTGCCGCCCTCGGCACGGAGGACTCCATCAACCAGCTGGTAGTCAACCGTGTAACCCGCGTCGTGAAGAGCACCCAACGCTTCGGTGACGGTGGAAGGACTCCGGTTGATGCCCATTTCAGCATCCTAAGACACCGTCACCGATGTGGTCGGCGTGGTAGTGCGGATACACGACCGCGGTGATCGGTTTGTCGGTCAACCGACCCCACCACCGAGATGATGTGTCGTACACGCCCTCCAGGGCGTCGAGAATCAACACACCGTCCTCACCGACCGAGAACAGGGTGCCGTAGTTCGACGACTGCACCCACCACGCCCGCTCCGACAGACGTTGCAGCCCTGAGTTACGTGCTGGGTTGCGTCGCGCCGTGCCACAGCAGGCGGCCGGACCGGAGCATGGCGGTGACGATCGGTTCCGACGGATCGGTCGGATGGCGGATGGTGAGGCACTGGTTGAGCCACAGTCCTTCGACCAGGCCGGCGACGGCGACCGCCAGGTCGCCGACGGTCGTATCGGGCCGCATGGTGAGGCCGTAGTGGCCGATGGCGTCCTGGAACGTCGCTTCCAGGCGTGCGATCCAGGTCCGGTTCTCATCGACGCTCGGCCCGGCGATCGACTCGCTCCACAGCCCGTACGGCACCGCACTGAGCCACAACACCCACAGCGCCGAGTAGCCGGCAGCAGGTTCAGCGCCATGCGCCGGACCCCGCCCGGCCTCGCTGGCGAAGAAGGCGTCGACCCATTCGTCCGCGTTGGAGTGGTCCTGCGGCCGCGGGAACTCGATCTGCTCGATGAGGTCGGTCGCGCTCAGGACGAGCGCCATCGTCTCGGCCTGGAACGCGGCCTGACTACCGAACAGGTTGGTGATGACCCCGCGTGTCTTGCCGTCGCGGGCGGCGACGGCATTGGCGTCGAGGCGCGAGAACGGGCCGATCGCGACCGAGCCCGAGTCGAGTTCCTCGGAGTCGGTCCGGATCTGCTCCAGGGCGACGAGTTCGCCGATTCCGATGTAGCGCTGGCGCGCTTCGTCGCGCGACAAGGTCGATCGCCCTCGATTCTGGCCTGAGGGCGGGGCGGGGAGCGGAGTGGTGGCGACGGGGTCCTCCCAAGTGACGGATCTGACAGGCGGACGAAATCTAGTTGACGGCGACCAGTTACGTACGTACCGTACGCAATGACCGAGTTACATACATACCGTACGTACGGAGAGGGAATGCGGGCATGCCTGAATTGACCAGTGTCGTTGCGACCCGTCCGACTCCTGCGGCGATCACGACCGAGACCGCGGCGCGGGTAGGGCCGGCAAGCGGGCGGTTCACGGCGACGAACCGCTGGGCGGTCACCCTTGCCGCCACGGTCGCGTCGATGTGGGCGCTCGATCTGGTGGCCGCCGCGGCCGGTGTGTTGATCGTCGCGTCGGACGTGCTGGGTGGGGCATCGCACGGCGTGGTGCTCGGCTTCCTGGCAGCTACGTACGTGGTGTGGGGCGCCGGCTTGCGGGTCAACTTGATGGCCAACTGGCGGCTCCTCGAGGAGACGGGGACGAGTACGAGCGCGCTGTCGAAGGGGCTGTTCGATCTCGTTCGATTCCGATCGAGCAGCCAGCGGACGGTGCGGGCGGCTTCGGCGATCGGTTACGTCGTCGTCGAAGTCGCCAAGGAAGCGCCGTACTACGCCGGCGCGTTCGGCACGGCGCTGCTGAGCGACGACGTCGATTCGGCTGATGCGCTCGTCTTCCTCGGTGGCGCCAACCTCGGCGCAGCGATCTACGAGTACGGCATCTCCCGTCTGACACGGACCGTTCTCGACGCACGGTCGCGGCGCATCGTTCGATCGCGCCGAACGGTCGATGCGCCGTCATCCGCCTACGCCGCATTCGACACCGAGTGGGTGCCGCGGGAGTACCTGAATGACTACTACTGCGCGGTGGAAGCCGACGAGAGGGCGACGATCGCCTTCTTCGTCGACGCGATGCGGCATGCCGAACCCGGCCAGCCGGTCTTGCTGTTCGGTGTCGGACCGACGCTCCACCACGTGTTCCTCACGGCCATGACGGCCGCCGAGATCCATCTCGCCGAGTACCTGCCGGCCAACCTCCACGAGATCGAGCGTTGGCTGGTCGGCGCGTCCGAGGCACACGACTGGCGCCCGTTCATCGAGTACACGCTTGAGTGTGAGGGCGTCACCCGACCGACCGAGGACATGGTCCGAGATCGCGAGCGGCTGGTCCGGTCAAAGGTCACCGCGTTGCTGGGCGGTGATGCAGGCGACGCTGATCCGCTCGGCGGGCGTGGCAGCGCGCCGTACGGGGTCGTGATCAGCGCCTACTGCGCCGACTCCGCCACCGCCGACAGGGCGACGTGGGAGTCTTACATGCGCAACATCGCCGGGCTGGTGCGGCCGGGCGGTCTGTTCATCACGGCCGCGCTGCGCCACTCGGCCGGCTACATGGTCGGCAGCAAGCTGTTCCCGAGCGCGTCGGTCGACGAGGCAGACATCCGGCGCATCCTCGAGTCCGGGTTCGACTGGGACGACGGCGCGATCGAGGTGTGCGATCTGTCCGCCGATCGCACACACGGCTACACAAGCATCGTCTTGGCGCGGGTGCGTAGGGCTCGACCGACGCCCACCCGCCGAGCAAACCGAGACGCTACGAACACACCGCAACGCCATCAAGATCATCAACCAGGCAGTTCGGTGCGGTCATCGGTTTCTCAGTAGCGGCTTGCTTTGGAGCAGTGCGACACTCGAGACGTGGAGACGCCCCAGTTGACTGACGGGATTGTCCGGCTGCGACGAGTTCGTGCGAGCGACGTTGACGCGTGGCTCGCGGGCGAAGATGCGGAGCAGATCCGATGGTTCGAGTTCCCAGGGCCTGCGCCCCGATCGAACGTCGAACGTGCCGTGCGGGAGTGGGTCGACTCGTGGGAGAACGAGGGACCGCTTCGTCATTGGGCAATCACGGATGCCGGGAGCGGAGAGCTCGCTGGCGGCGTCGAGCTGCGCTGCGACGAAGGAACTGAGGTCAACCTCTCGTACGTGGTCTTTCCTGCGTTTCGTGGACGCGGCTTCGCGAGGTGTGCTGCGATGCTTACTCTCGGCTGGGCAGCCAACGTTTCCTGGGCGGGCTCGGTCGTGCTGCGGGTGCTGGAGGGAAACGAAGCCTCCTCTGCGGTGGCGAGGAGTCTGGGTGCCTCATTCGTTGGTACTGAACCGTCCGGCTCCGGCGGAACCTTCATGGTGTTTCGGCGTCAGATCGCTACGGCACCCGACGAAGGTCGGCCGGCCTGAGTGGTTGCAAGGGCGGCCCCGAATGCCCGACGTGGACGGAGACCGCCAGCACCTCCAGCAGCACAATCAGGTAGCTGTGCGCGAGATGCCAGCGGCGGCCTGCCGATGGCGGCATTGCCAGTCCACGAGTTCGAGCCGCGGTGGTCGGGGAAAGTCCCACACCGACTCGTAGGGCTTGCCGTTCGGAGCGATCCCGGCAGCCCCGATCATGTCGACACGCCCGCATACGCCGAACTCGCCGGGCACTGGGCGTTCTATCCGCAACGGATCGACGAGTGCCGGGTCGACGACGAACGCGTCGAGCCGAACGAGGGCGGCTTCTACGGGGGGTGGATCACGGCCAACGTCACCGGCCCGGCGTGAATTTCCTGCCTCGGCTCGACGAGCAGGCGGTTCGCTACGGTCGGCGGTCCGAATCGAGGACTGTGTGATAGGCGGCGAGGTACTGGTCGATCATGGTGGCGGTGTCGAATTTGGTCACGGTGGCATTGCGGATTGCTGCTCGGTCGAGCTTTGCGGCGTTGCCGACCGCGTTGTGCGCCTCGGCGGGGTTGGTGACGAGGTAGCCGGTGGTGCCGTGGTCGACCAGTTCGGGCATCGAGCCTCGGGCGGTGGCGATGACGGGGGTGCCGCACGCCATCGCTTCGACGACGCTGTAGCCGAACGGCTCGTCAAAGTCGATGAGATGGAGGAGGGCGTGGGCGCTCCCGAGCACATCGGCTCTTTCGGCAGAGTTCACGGGTCCGAGGTATCGGACGTGTTCGCCGTCGATGTGTGGGGCGACCTGGTCGTGGAAGTACTGCTCGTCTTGGATGATGCCGGCGATGTCGAGTCGTCGTCCGGCACGCCGGGCGACCTCGATGGCGGTCGCCGTGCCCTTGTCGGGGTGGATCCGACCGAAGAACAGCAGGTGGTCTCCTGGTGCCGGATGGAGCGCGAAGTCGGCGGTGCGGATCCCGTGGTGGATCGTGGCGAGGTAGTGGAGGTCTGGGTGGCGGTCGGCGTCGCTGATCGCGATGTAGTGGGTTGAGGCGTCGTAGCGGGCGTAGACGGGAACGATGCGAGGCGAGGAGAACCCGTGGATCGTCGTGATCACGGGTGTGTCGACCAGGCCGCTGTAGGTGAGTGGGAGGAAGTCGAACCCGTTGTGGATGAGATCGAATTCGTCGGCGCGCTCGAACACCGCCGCGATGTGCAGGCACTCGGCGACCTTGGGGTCGATGGTGGGGTCCTCGGACCAGCCGTGGGCGGCGGTGCCATGCAGTTTGCCGGCAGTCACCGAGTCGGCCGTGGCGAACAGGGTGACGTCATGGCCGGCGGCCACGAGGCCTTCGGTGAGCAGTGCTGCAAATTGCTCCCAGGGCCCGTAGTGGCGCGGTGGAGTTCGCCAGGAGATCGGCGCGAGCACTGCGATCCGGAGCGGTCGATCCGGGACGGTGCCGTGATGGCGAGCAGGAATGAGTGCAGGGTACCGACGGCGGATCGCGACGGTCGGCAGTAGGGTGCTCCTTTCTCTCTTGGACGCGTGCGCCCGCTTGGGCTGGACGGCCATCAACGGTGCTGTCGCCCGTCGCAGGCTTGTCGTAATCGGCCGAGCCGAACAAGGAGTTCTGCCTTGCACACCGTCGTCTCGGTTCCGCCCACCACAGCGGGTCCCAGTCCTGTTCGATCCATCGGCATCGTGTCGACGTTCCCGCCGACGTCGTGTGGGATCGCGACGTTCTCCGCGGCGTTGGCAGCCGGCCTGATCGCGTCGGGCGCGTCGGTCGACGTGGTGCGCTCGGACGCGTCGCCCGCGGTCGAGGACGTGTTGGTGGTTGCCTCGCTTTCCGAACGCGCATCTTCGATCGACGCGTTGAATGCCACTGACGTGGTCATCATCCAGCACGAGTACGGCTTGTACGACGGTGCTGACGGCGACTCGATCGTGAAGCTGATCGGTGCCATCGACGTACCGATCGTGGTGGTGGCGCACACGGTGTTGAGCGAACCGACCTTGAACCAACGAGTCGTGCTGGAACAGGTGTGTGCGGCGGCTGATGCGATCGTTGTCATGACCGAAACGGCCCGGACCCGGCTCTTCGCCGGCTTCGACGTCGATCAGGCCAAGGTGTTGTTGATTCCGCACGGCGCGGCAACGCCACCAGCCGACGGGACCATCGGCCGGCCCCCGAGTGACCGTCCAGCGAGGTTGTTGACGTGGGGTTTGCTGGGCCCCGGCAAGGGGATCGAGTGGGCGATCGACGCCGTCTCGGACCTCAGCGATCTCGAGCCGCACCCGGACTACATCGTCGCCGGTGCCACCCACCCCAAGGTACGCAAGGCGCACGGTGAGGAGTACCGCAACATGCTCGTCGACCGAGCTGCCAAGTCGGGTGCGGCGGATCACGTGCTCTTCGATGACACGTACCGGGACCTGGCATCG
This sequence comes from Ilumatobacteraceae bacterium, assembly GCA_963695145.1. GTDB lineage: Bacteria > Actinomycetota > Acidimicrobiia > Acidimicrobiales > Ilumatobacteraceae > Sva-07. The sequence goes on from CAVOGB010000001.1 coordinate 103,515, forward strand.
CTGACCAGCCTGATCCAATCGGTCGACCTTGTCGTGCTTCCGTACGACTCTCGCGATCAGGTCACCTCCGGCGTGCTCGTCGACGCAGTCGCCGCGGGCCGACCGGTGGTGTCCACCGCGTTCCCACACGCGGTCGAACTGTTGGCGAGCGGCGCCGGGATCGTGGTGCCGCAGCGGGATCCCGCCGCACTGGCCGCGGCGATTCGGTCGGTCCTGACCGATTCGACGCTGGCCGCGTCGATGGCGGCAGAGGCCCGGCGTTTGGCACCCGGTCTGTCGTGGTCCGCCGTCGCACACCGCTACGCCAGGCTCGCGGATGGCCTCGTGGCGGCACGCCAGCCGGTGGCGTCATGACGTTGCCGTCGTTCGGGCATGTGCTGTCGATGACCGACCGCATCGGGATGTTCGAGCACGCCGACCACAACACTCCGCGTCGTGAACACGGGTACTGCACCGACGACGTCGCCCGTCTGCTGATCGTCGCCGTCCGCGAGCCCGACGTCAGCGAGGCGGTACGCGAGCTCGGACGGACCGCGTTCCGGTTCCTGGCGGCATCGCAGAGCGCAACCGGTCGAACCCGCAACCGGCGCGACGCCTCCGGTCGGTGGCACGGTCGGCATGGCGTCGAGGACTGTTGGGGACGCAGCGTCTGGGCCTTCGGCACCGCGGCGCGTCGGGCGCCGGACGACTGGATGCGGGCGAGTGCGATGTCGTACTTCAACCACGGGGTCGCACAACGCTCGCCGCACCGTCGCGCGATGGCATTCGCCGCACTCGGGGCCGCCGAAGTCGTCGAATCCGATCCCCGTCACCAGCGGGCTCGCGACCTGCTCGCTGACACGATCACGACGATCGGGCCGTTGTCGACGGACCCGCGTTGGCCGTGGCCCGAGCCCCGGCTCGCTTACGCCAACGCAGCCCTGCCCGAAGTGCTCATCGCCGCCGGTCAGGCGCTCGATCGCCGCGACGTGCTCGACGACGGGCTGACGCTGCTGCGCTGGCTCCTCGACCACGAGACCGTCGACGGCCATCTGTCACCGACACCGGTTGGCGGTGCCGGCCCGCACGACGACCCGCCCCGGTTCGACCAACAACCGATCGAGGTCGCCGCATTGGCCGACGCGTGCGCTCGCGCCTACGCGGTCACCGACGATGACGACTGGCGCCGAGGTCTCGAACTCGCGATCGACTGGTTCGCAGGCAACAACGACGTCGGCGCAGTGATGTGGGACACAGACACGCACGGCGGCTTCGACGGATTGACGTCCACCGGTCCGAATCTCAACCAGGGAGCAGAGTCCACACTTGCTCTCATCGCAACACTCCAACACGCGCCCCGACCGCTGTCCGAGCGGGTCGGCTCTGGCAGCCTCAGCGGGCCGAACTGGTCAACCGGTTGAGCACGTCGTCGACGCGGATCGTGGCGATGCCCGCGCCGACATCGGCAAACCCGTACGGCAACACGAGATGCCCGGCATGGATCATGCTCCCGCACGAATACACCACGTTCGGCACGTAGCCGTCGCGTTCGTCGTCATTCGGGCTCAACAGCGGCTCGGCCAGATGGCCCAGCACTCGGCTCGGGTCATCGAGGTCGAGCAGCAACGCGCCGAGTGTGTAGCGCCGGAACGCGCCGACCCCGTGAGTGATCACCAACCAGCCAGCCTCGGTCTCGAGCGGGGAACCGCAGTTGCCGAGCTGCATCAGTTCCCACGGCCGCTCCGGCTCCTGAATCATTGTTGCGTCGTTCCACTCCCGGACTTCGCTCGAGGTCAGCACGAAATTGTTCACGTTGTCATGGCGACCCAACGCCACAAAGTTGCCGCCAATCCGGCGCGGGAAGATCGCCATGCCCTTGTTGTGAGCAACGCGACCGCTCAGCGTCGAGACCCGGAACTCGGCGAAGTCGACCGTCTCCAGCAATTGCGGCACGATCCGATGACCGTCGAACGCCGTGTACGTCGCGAAATAGGTGACCACTCCGTCCTCGTCGACGAAGCGGACGAAGCGAGCATCCTCCATGCCGTGGCTCTCCGTCGGACTGCTCGGGCACAGGACCCGTTCGGACAGGTCGATCGACGCCGGGAATGAAGTCCGGTAGCCCGACGCTCCGCCTTGTGTCGGAACGCCGGTCGTCGCATAGCGGCTCGGCGTGTCGAGTCGTACCGAGGCATCCGCGTCAACGATCCCTGAGCGGAACTCGATCGACGACACATGTCCTTCACCGATCGCTCGCAGACTCATCACGAACCGCACCTCTCCCGCACCGAGGCCGGATTGGTCGGGCGCCTCGACGATCGACGGGTTGCCGAGCGCTGCCGCCTCGATCGAGTACTCGTGGGTGAAGTAGGCGCCGATCAGCTGTCGGCGGTCGGCGGAAAGCGGCTCGACGAGCAACTCGAGATGACCGAGGCGAGCCGCCACGCCGGCAAAGTTCCGCTCCAGCACCGAATCCAGATCTCGGTGCCTGTGCTCGAACCAGCCGCGCGCAGTGGCGAGCGTTTCGACAATGTCGTGGTCCGTCATTGCCAGAATTCGCTTGAGCACCATCTGCATCCGAGACGAGCCGTCCGGATAGATTTCCTCACGCGGGAGGAACGGCTTGGTGATGACACGGCGTGCGTCCGGCACGAACCGCACCGTGTCCGAACGTGTCATCCGGAGCGCATCCATGGAACCCCCGGTTCGTGGCGATGGTGTCCACCGCCACGATGACGACGAGCGTCGCAACCGTACCGCTCCCGCGGATCCAAATGGTCAGACCGCATCGCTCGGGGAGCCTGCCGCCGGCGTTGTCCGCCGAGATGTCCGCTGCGGCTCTGGAATTCCATCGTCGCCGAACGTCGGCGCACAACTGGCTGGACTCATGGCACCCGTCGGAGTGTCGAGCGAACGGGACGAAACGGTCGCTGTTAGGGTTGAAGCCACACCCAGTAGGGACGCCGCGTTTGGGCAGGACGACCACTTTCGGTTGCCGCCCCGCACGCAGGCTCGACGCCTCTGCGTCACCCGCCAGGAGCGTTCGCCATGTCAATCCTCGACCACCTCTCGGAACACCCATCGCTCGCGCTCGCTACTGCCGACAGCGACAAAGAACCGTTGCCGAAGCAGTGCCAATGTGGACGTTGCCGCGGCTTCTTCCGAGCAGGGTCCGGTCTCGTGCCGAGAACGTTCGGTGATTGGTGGGCGAGCCCGCCGTGTAGCGCAGACCCGTTCCCCTTGAAGCAGGGCTGGTGAACATGGGATGAAAGTTCGTTATCGGGGCAGCCCTTCCTCCATCGGTCTCTTTGCCTCGCTGCTGCGCGATGAGGGCCTGAATGTCGACCATCGTCAAATCGTCGAGCAGCCAGGCGTTCAGCAAGACATCGTCGACGTCGTGTTGTACGTCGCCCACCCGGATGCCAACGATGCGCTTGACGCCGCACCCGGGCCGCTGACCAAACCAAAGATCGAGAACGCGATCGCTGGCCTGAGAGCCATTGTTCCGCGTGCGCAGGTGGAAATCGTCGCGACCCGCAGTGCGCCACCGCCCGTTCCGGCGTGAGCCAAGACCCGCGATCCCGTTTCTCGACCAGTCCCGCAACCAATCGACCGTGCATGTACGGGTTGACCGCCGAGCCTCGACGGCATGGCCCATCCGTCACGCGTCCCTCAAGTGCGAGTTCGGGGCACCGCGTACCGCCGATCGATCGCCCGCCCGGACACGGACATGACCCGCACAGTTCGGCCCGAGCACCGCACTCCGAAATCACGCAATCGTGCTGATGATCGGCCAGTCGAGAGCGGTAGCGCCTATCGGCAGAGGTGCGCTACCTGTGCGTGATCAAGTTGTCGTCACCGCGGCGCTCGCGAGCAGTTCCGCGATCTCTCGTGGGCTCGAGATTTGGGGACAGTGGTCGTAGGGGAGTTCGATCGACTCCGTCGCCCGCTGCGCCGCCCACCGTCGTTGTGCGTCAGGCTGCAGTGAGCGGTCGTTGCTGCAGATCACGTAGGTAGAAGGAATGTCGCGCCACCCTGCTGCTGTGACGGTGGTGGTGCTGCCGAGGCCGAGAGCCATGGGTCGGAATTGGTCCACCGCCGCCTGGGCGACCTCGCGCCGCGTTGGTTGAAGACAACGTCCTTTGCCGTGTTGCGATCGAACGTCGCGAGTCCGTTGTCGCCGAATGCGAAGCCGCTCAAGAACTCAGGGGTGCAGTTGGTCAGCAACGAGCCTGGCGCACACCGCATAGTCCCGGCCTGCGATGGCCGATCGCGCCGGAAGCCGA
>CAVOGB010000002.1:0-73810 GCA_963695145.1 Ilumatobacteraceae bacterium
CACCAGGTCCTGCGCCCGCTCCACTCGTCCGGGCCGGCCGACGAGCCGACGCGCTTGCGCGATCGCCGTGCGAAGCGCGGCTGACCGACCGCGTATCGGCCAGTACGCCGGTATCCGTGCGCGACGTACGTCGCTGGACACTACCCACGGCGGGCGCAACCACAGGAAGGCCGGCACCGAGCGCCTCGACGATCGCCAGGCCGAACTCCTCCTTTGCCGCCGCGCCGACATAGACCCCGCCTGGCGCGACAAGCCGGGGAAGACCGATGGCGGCAGCAGCAAATACGTATGCGACTGCTTCGTTCGGTTGGTGGCCGAGTAGGACGACACCGTTTCGCCGGCGCTCGTCTGCATCGCCCAGGATCTCGTCGAGTTCAGCCAGCACGTCGAGTTCATCCGCCGTCGGTCGTGCATGGTCGCCGCCGATGATCACCAGATTGGTGGTGCGACGAAGCGTGCCATCGCCTGCCCACGCTTTCGCCACTCGATCCATTCCCTTGCCGGGGTGCAGCCTTCCGACGCTGACCACAAGGGGAAGCCCCCAGCGACCGCATGCCAGGTCCTCGAGGGCGCGTGACGCAACGGTTCGACGGGCAGCGGCCAGCCGGTTTGGTCGTCGAGCTCGCTGACGACGGTTCGAGCCCGACGAATCGGCAACGGGTCCACACCCTCGGCGATGACGATCTCGTGCGCTGGAGCGGTCCCGCAGCACGCTCGCCGAAGGCCCGCCGCAGCTCGCCGTCGTCGCCGCGCGGCAGCAGCACGACTTGGTCAGCCTGATTGGTCATTCGCTCCACCATTCGCGCCCGGAACCAGTAGTGCTCGAGTTCGTCGTGAACTCCGAAGTTGCAGCGGGAGACCTTCGCCGGATCGAGTTGTCCGAGCACGACGTGAGGGTCCGGGGCCGCAGTGAAGACCACCGGAATGCCGAGCTGGCGGGCAACTCGCCCGGCGGCAAGCGTGCCGACGTCGGCCATCCGAAGATGCACGACGTCGGGCCGGGCACCGGCGAGGAACACCCGACGCACGCCACGCTCCACCGCCAGACGGTGCTCCCAGCTGCTGCGTCGGTCGACTGTCCCCCGGCCGCCGAAGGGCACGGATGCGAGGCGCTCTTTGTCGTCGCAGCCGAAGAATGCATCGGAGATTGCGTCGCCCGTCGAGCCCCGGGTGATCGTCGTGATCTGAGCCACGTCGGCGCGGTCGGCGAACGCGGTGGACAGTTGGCCCACGAGTGTGGCCAAACCACCGTTGTCGCCGGCGCCAGACCGAATCAGTCGCTCGTCGAACTCGGCGTGGATGACCACCTGGGCGATCCGGTGACCCACGCGGCCATTCGGACGAATGACGTCGGTCGTCCGTGTGCTCAGTGTCTTGTCGATGAGTGCGAGCAATGCGATTTCACCGACGTCGGTGTCGTCCAACGCCAGGCGTTCGAGGGGATCCGGGTCGCTCGGACGCCATCCCAGTGCCGCGATTGCGGCCAGCTGCGCGTCGGCATCGTCGTTGTCGAAAGCAACGGTCTCGAGCAGCGCGGTTGCAGCGGTCCCGGGAATCGCGCCCACCGTTTCGATCAGCGCAACGCGCCCTGCACCGTCTGCGTGCTCGAGCGATTTGCCCAGGGCCAGCAGGACACCGTTGCGGTCACCGTGCGCCCAGCCGGCGAGCGTGCGCTGCGCCACCATGCCTCTGAACCCGCCGTCCGTCACCATGGAAGCGAGTCGATCCATTGCGGGGCGGTGCGGTGAGCGCGCCGAGAACGACCAAGCGGCGTGCTCGGTGACGAACCATCGTTCGTCGTCGAGTGCCTCGTCCAAGACGGCGGTGGCCAAAGAGCCGGGCACGCCACTGACGCGTGTGAACGCCGGCGATTGCCGCGAGCTGGTCGTCGCGCTGATCGAGCAACTCGGCAAGCACGTCGACGGTGTCGAAAGCACCACTCGCCCGGCAGGCGAGAAGTTGTAGCGACTCGGCCGCTCGAAGTCCGGCGACAATTCCGGTCGCGTGGACGACGCTGTCGCACGCATCGACCAAGGCACGCTCGTCGCGCACGAAGTGGTCGAGTTCGAGATGGCGGTCGACGCTACTCATGAGTGCGACATGCCTGGCAGAGGGTGTGACCGGTCGGGCCGGCCATCAGGTGGGGCATCCCTGATGGCGCGGCGCACGATCGAAACCTGACCAGCGCGAGTTCGGTACGTCAGGCGGGGAGCAGCACGGCATCGATGACGTGGATCACACCGTTGGTGGCCATGATGTCGGTCGCGACAACGGTCACCTCGTTTCCGGTGGCGTCGGTCAAGGTGACCGTCCCGTCATCGCCGACGTTGACCGTGAACGTTGCGCCGTTCACGGTCTCGACGCTCTGCCCATCCAGTCCGACGACGTCGGCTGCGAGCACCTCACCGGCCACGACATGGTAGGTGAGGATGTCGGCCAGATCGCCGGTCGGATCGGCGAGCAGTGTGTCGACCGTGCCAGCGGGAAGGGCCGCGAACGCATCATCGGTCGGAGCAAACACGGTGAACGGTCCGTCACCGCGCAGGGTCTCTTCGAGGCCGGCAGCCTGCACGGCAGCCACCAGGGTGGTGAAATCGCCGGCTGCGATGGCGGTGTCGACGATGTCGGCCTCTGCCGCTGGTGCGTCCGACGTCATCGGTGCTTCGAGCTGTCGTGCTTGTGCTCATCGATGCTTCGGTGCTCATCGGTGCTTCGGTGCTCGTCGGCGCTTCGGTGCTCGTCGACGCTTCGGTCGTGGCCGTCGTGGCAGCGACGGTGTCGGCAGCGTCATTGCTGTCGCTGCCACAGGCGGCAGTGACCAAACCCATCACAGCGACGCATGCAGCCAGGGTGACATGTCGGCGGTTCATAGCATTCTCCTCGTATTCGGCGGATGTTGCGTCCTATTCGACAAGCTACCCCGTCGGCGGATGCATGAATTCGAGGAAATGTGATCCTTTCTCGTGGTTCGCACCGAACTAAGCGAACAGCACTGCCATCTCGGTCCCCACACGTCTGCACTCCATGCTCACCCACCTCGATCAGCACCGCAATCACACGAGGCAGTTACGCTCGCACGCCCTGCCGCGGTTCGAGCCCAAGGACAACGGTTACCGTGGCAGGGTGCGAAGTGATCCGGCTGAACGCGACGCCGCCGATGCCGCCGTCGCTGTCCGTTGGGTCGACGGCGATCCTGAGGCGCTCCGACTCGCGTGCATGACCAATTCGGCTCACTCGTGTTCACCGTACTGTGCCCGTTCGCTGGTTGACCGTGACGCAGCCGCCGACTGTGCGCAGGAAACCTTCGTGAGTGCGTGGAAATCACGTGACGGCTTCGATCCCGCTCGGGGCAGCCTCAGCGCCTGGTTGCTCGGCATCGCGAGGTACCGGGTGCTCGACGCTTACCGCCGAGCGGCGCGAACCCCGTTGCCCAGCGGCGAGCTGCCCGTCCCCAGTCTGAGTCCGAGGCGGGGGTGGCGAGCAAGATCGACTGCGCGGACCGGTTGCTGATCGCCCGAGCGCTCGACAGTCTCCAGCCACGAGTCCGCCAAGTCGTCGAACTGGCCTTCTACTCCGACCTCACGCAGACCGCTATCGCCGAACAGACGGGCATCCCGCTCGGCACGGTCAAGAGCGACCTCCGGCGCGGTCTCGCACGACTGCGCGCCGACCTGGGAGCTCCGTTCCCACCATCGAACGAGCAGGACCACGACGACGACATCATCGAGAGGGGGCGACAGGATGCCTGAGCAGCAGCCATTGGACGAACTCGAAGAACTTCGTGGCTTCGCACGGACACTGGGGACCGAGGCGGTCGAATGGGAAACACCACCGCCCGAGCTATGGGACCGAATCTCCGCCGAAGCATTCCCTCGTTGCAGCCGAACCGACCGCCCCAGTGGTCGCCCTGGCGGCGCGCCGACGGCGGCCGAACGTTCGCTGGCTGATCGGGGCGGCCGCCGCACTCGTCGTGGTGATCGCGGGAGCAGCGGTGTGGACTCACCGGCCGACGATGTCACGGTGCTGTCGTCCACCGAACTCGAACCGCTCGGCGACTCCGGGCAGGGCAGCGCCGAGAATCGTCGACCACGACGGGTCACTCCAGCTTCGCCTCGCCGCCACCGGCATCGAACCGACTGACGGATTCACCGAGGTGTGGCTGATCAACCCCGACGTCACCGAACTCATTTCCCTCGGCCCGATTCGCACCGACGGTGTCTATGACCTACCCGTCGGGCTCGATCCGACTGCATTCCCGATCGTGGACGTCTCGTCCGAACGGTTCGACGGCAATCCTCAACACTCTGGTGACAGCATCCTCCGAGGCCAGTTCGCCTTCTGACACAGCGCCGGTTGCCCGAGGCTCAATCGACGAGGATGTTGCGCGAAGACCTGCCAAGCGAGCGCGCTCTTCGCAATGAGCTCCAGGCGATGTAACACCGTTCCCGAACCTGTAGTCGGCCCACCTGCCGACCCGCCGATACTGCAGCCACTGGTTCACGGCGAAGCAATTGAACAGCAGGAACAGCGACACGATGATTCCGTAGACGAACCGAGATCGTTGGAGTGGGTGACGGCGGGTATGGCCCGATTCCGACCGGGATCCGTTTCATCACCGATCGCGGTCAGATCTGGTCCGATTTCCGGCCCGAATCCGACCGAGAACGTAGAAGGTCAGCGGGCGGAGGCGAGCGAGGCGACAGAATTCGCGGGTGCGGCGGCTCGACTCGAGGAGTTGGTCGCGGCCTTCGCCGATCGGAGGACACGCACCGAGATGTCGGTGACGCCGGCCGCGGGCGAACGTGGCGAGGCGCGCCCGGATCATGTCGTCGTCGCCGACAGCGAGGTATGTCGGACACCCCGGAAGCGTTGCCCTGGTTCGAGCAGAGCTGGCAGGCGGTGACAGCTCGGACATCGAAACGCGACCAGGAAGTGGAAAATGCGGACAGCAGAAGAAACGCGGCTACCGCTCGAAAGCCGTTGTTCCGCAGCAGCACGGCCACAGCCGAAACGACCGAACCCCTGGTCCGGGCTGCTCTCGCAGTCCCGTGACCAGGGGTTTCTTGGTCGGGGTGGGGAGATTTGAACTCCCGGCCTCCACGTCCCGAACGTGGCGCGCTAGCCAAACTGCGCTACACCCCGTAGCGGCGATTGATGCTATCCGGCGATGACGGGAACCGACTCGCCGGTTGACTTGCCGGTTGACTCAGCAGTTGACTCGCTGGTCGGCGCATCGTCGGATTCTCCGTCCGCATCGCCGTCCGGGCCGAGATCGACCATCGGGTCGACGACCGAGGCGTCGGCCGCGAGGCCTTCGGTGTAGCGCCCGCCGGCGAGGATGGCCTCGGCGGCCCGTCGGAGACGTAACGGATCGAGCGGCTTGATCAGCCAACCGTCGGCACCGCAACGGCGTGCGAGGTGCAGATCGGCCGAGCGGTCGAGGAGCATCAGCACCGGCACGCGAGGCAACACGCCGGCCGATTCGTCGAGCCGCAGCGACATCGTCACCGCCATCCCGCCCATCGAGCCGATCTGGAGATCGAAGATGGCGAGGTCGGGCGGGTCGTCGCCGACCTCTCCGGCGACCACGCGGCCGTCACGGCAGATCGTGAAGCTCGTGTCGTCCGCGCCGAGCGCCGCGGTGAGGTCGTCGACGATCCAATCCGCGTCGGTGGCGATGAGGATGTGCACGCCGGGAGACGTTAGCGGCCGCCGTCGCCAAGATGCCCAGCGATCGAACGGAGCCCGTCGAGGTCGTGGACATCGCGCGCGAGCAGCGGGACGAACGCCAGGCGTGCGGCCGACACCAACGCCTGCAGCGGCTCGACGACGACGAGCTCACGCTCACGGGCCGCCCGCAGCTCGGCGGCGTTGACCCACAGTGCAGCGAGCACGCCATTCCCATCGGCCGTGGCCCGCTCCGCCGCCAGCCGGGCGTCGTCCGCCGAGCCGCGACCGAACGCCGGGTGCACGCGGTTGACGATGACGATCTCGGCACCCGCACCCTCGTGACCCACGCCCTGCGCGGCGAGCTGGCCGGCGAACCACACCGCCTCGTCGATCGTGTCGTGGTGCGGCGACGTGACGATCACGAACGCGGTGGCATCGGCGCGGATGAGTTCCATCACCGCCGCCGCCCGCTCCCGGAACCCGGCCTCCATCCCGGCGAACGACTGGAAGAAGGCGACCGAGTCGGCGAGCACGTCCGATCCGACCACCTTGCCGATCGCCCGCAGGATCGGCTGGGTCGCCGTGCCGATGATCCGCAGCCCGCCCTTGGTCGGCAGCATCATCAGCTTGAACACCCGATGGTCGAGGAAGCGGGCGAGCACGCCGGGTGCCTCGAGGAAATCGAGGGCGTTCCGGCTCGGCGGCGTGTCGACCACGACCAGGTCGAACCGCTCGTCGACGTGGAGTTGGTAGAGCATCTCCGAGGCCATGTACTCCTGGGTCCCGCTCAGGGCTCCGGCGATGTTGCGGTAGAAGCGGTTCGACAGGATGCGATCGACCTGTGCGTCGTCGCCGGCCTCGCGCCGCACGAGGTCGTCGAACGTCGCTTCGGCGTCGAGCATCATCGCCCACATCTCACCGCCGGTGCCGCCCGCGGCGTCGGCGTCGACCCCGCCGCCCGACAGGTCGATGCGCTGAGGGGCGGCGGCGAGCCCGTCGCCGAGGCCGAGCGCGTCGGCGAGTCGCCGCGCCGGATCGATCGTCACCACGACGACCCGGCGACCCGCCGCGGCTGCCTCCAGCCCGATGGCCGCCGCCGTCGTCGTCTTGCCGACGCCGCCCGAGCCGCAGCAGACGATGACGGAGGCCTGCTCGATCATGGCGTCGATCGAGTGCCGCTCCGGGTCCCCTGCCGATGATGGTGGCGACGATGACGATGATGGGCTCCGGCTCGACCGTTCCGGGGAGCGGTTCCACGGCCTCGTCCGCGTCGAGCGGTGCCCACCGATCGGCCAGGCGCTCGACGTCGCCGGCGTCGAGCCCCGCCCGCTGCCGGTCGGGCAGCGTGAGCACGGTCAGCGGCACCTCGGTGCCGAGCCGGCGGCGTTCGTCGTCCTGCATGTCGAGGCGGCTGCGCCGGAACGCCGCCGCGGCACGCAGCCACGACGCCGTGTCGTCGCCCTCGTCCTCCGCCGAGCCCTTCAGTGCATCGTCGATTTCTTCAGCGGTGGGCAGCGCGTCGAGTTCGTCGACCGCATTGAGCACGATCGGCCCGAGTTGCACACCGACCTCGTCCTCGAGGGCGTAGGCCGTCTCGATCACCTCGTTCACCGGTGTCGCCTCGGGCAGTGCGACCAACACCACCTGGCAACGCCCCGGATCGTGCAGCATCTCGAGGACCTCGTCGGCCTGCGTCCGGATCGGCCCACCCGAGACCGAGTCGGCGAGGCCCGACGCCGCCGTCAGGAACGTGATCGCATGGCCCGCCGCCGGCCCGTCGACGACGATCAGGTCGTACTCGCCGGCCCGCTCGAGTTGCTTGATCTTGCCCAGCACCACGATGTCGTCGATCCCGGGCGCGGCCGTGCCGACCACGTCGATCACCCCCGTTTTGCTCAACCGGGTCGCCACCCTGCCGAAACCGTGCTCACGCAGGTAGTCGTCGAGGGCATCGGGCGCCGAGATCGCCATCACCTCGATCCCCGGCAGGAGGTCGGCCAGCACCGGCTTCCCGTCGAGTTCGACGACGAGCACGCGGAGGCCGGATCGGGATGCCGCGCGGGCGATCACTGCCGTTACCGTGGTCTTCCCCACACCCCCCTTGCCCGCCACCACGACGACGCGTGCGGCGGTCAACGATTGCAGCGAGATCTCGCTCTCCGGAGGCACCTTTGCGCAGACTAGCGATCGGACTGCTGGCCACACTGGCCGGCATCACCATGATCGGCTCAGCCGCGTCCGCCCAGGACACCGATTCGGGCACCGCCTCGACCGAACCGCCCGTCACCGTCGATCCGGCCACGGGCACGGACTCGATCGACGTGGCCCGCGTCGACGTCCTGCAGGTCAGCGGCCTGTTCGACCCGATCCTGCTCCACTCGGTCGAAACCGCCATCGACGACGCCGCCACGAGCGGGTCGCAGGCACTCATCCTCCAGGTCAACAGCAAGGGCACGGTGATCTCCGACGACGACGTCGAGCAGCTGCTCGAGAAGATCGCCGACGCGCCCGTGCCGATCGGGGTCTGGGTCGGGCCGACCGGCGCCCGCTTCTACGGCACCGCCGCCCAGATCCTCGCCGTGGCCGACGTCACCGGCATGGCTCCCGGTGCCCGCATCGGCTACATCGGCGTGCCGCTCACGCCCTCGAATGCCCAATCGAACGAAGGAGTCGACTTCGGTGTCGCCGAGGAGCGGTTGCGCAACGGGTCGGTCGGTCTGTCCGACGCCCGCACGCTCGACATCTTCAAGCAGCGGATCGACGACGAAGGGATCCCGACCATCACGAGCATGCTGCAGGCGCTCGACGGGTTCAGCGAGAACGGTGTCGAACTCGACACGACCGAACTGGTGGTGCTCGACGACGGCACGACCCGCTTCGACACGATCGCCACGGTCCGCTTCTCGAAGCTGTCGCTGGTCGACCAGCTGTTCCACACCGTCGCCAGCCCGCCGGTGGCCTACCTGCTCCTGCTCACCGGTCTCGCCCTGATCGTGTTCGAGTTCTTCACGGCGGGTGTCGGCATCGCCGGGGCGGTCGGCGCGGTGTGCACCGTGCTGGCCTGTACCGGCATGGCGGTGCTGCCCACCCGACCGTGGGCGTTCGCCCTGATCGTGCTGGCGATGCTGGCGTTCGCGATCGACGTGCAGGTGGGCATCCCGCGCTTCTGGACCGGTGTGGGCATCGTGCTCGTGTCGCTGGCCAGCCTGTTCATCTACGAACCGCTGCCCGGGGCGACGCTGCGACCGTCGTGGATCGCCCTGCTCGCCGGGATCGGCGGGATCGTGCTGACGTTCATCGTCGGCATGCCCTCGATGGTCCGCACCCGGTTCGCCACACCCACCATCGGCCGCGAATGGATGATCGGCCAGACCGGCGTCGCCGTGGAGAACATCGGCCCCGAGGGGCTCGTCGAGGTGGGCGGGGCGCGCTGGCGGGCGCGCACCAACCGGGCCACGCCGGTGAACGTCGGCGACCCCATCCGGGTGGCCGCGATCGACGGCATCACCCTGGAGATCGAACCGCTCGAAGGTGCGGCTCGCGACTACCGCGAGCGCCGCACGAAGCCGGCGGCGAGCGACATCGACGCGTGACGCGGGCGCTCGGCGCCCGTTCGTCCGGCGTTCACCGGCGCGATTCGTTCAAACAGCGTTCACAGAACCGGTATTGAACCGTTCTTCCTTCCCGCTTACGTTGACCGTCGGAGGTCTTGATGAGCAGTTTGGAACGAATCGACGAGGAGCACTGGCGGTTCCGGGCGGCCTGCCAGGGCGAGCGAGGGGCCTTGTTCTACCCCCCGTTGCGTCCCGAGAAGAAGGCGGTCCGAACCGCCCGTGAACAACGGGCGAAGCAGGTGTGTGCCGGCTGCGACGTTCGCGCCGAGTGCCTCGATCAGGCGGTCCGCAACGGCGAGCGCTACGGCGTGTGGGGCGGGCTGACCGACACCGAACGGCGGAACCGCAACCTGATCTGAGCGCCGGTCGGGCGTTCATTCGCCGCCGCTCGGCAACAATCGCGGCCCGGCCACGCGGAGGTCGCCGCGCCGCCTGGTCACCCCGCGAGCGTCGAGTTCGGCCAGCAGCGGGATGGCGAAGCGCCGGCTCGCACCGGTGGCGTCACGGAATGCGCCGACGGTGAAGCCTTCGGCGTCGGCGCGCAGCAGTTCGGCGGCGACCGATCCCGCCGCATCGACGATGTCGCGGTGGAAGTAGACACCGTCGCGGACCACGACGTGGCCGAGCCGGACCATCTCGCTCAACGCCGCCCGGTCGACGTCGTCGGGCGGAGCCGGCACGAAGCCACCCGCCCGCAGGCGCAACAGCCCGGGGTGCGTGAGCAGCGTGTCGGTGCCCTCGAGCCGGGCGCGGCCATGGTCGACCGCGATGCCATCCATCGTCGCCAGCACGGCGCGCTGGCGATCGTCGAGGCGGGCGACGTCGACGCCGAGCGGGCCACCGTCGTCGAGACGCGCGCGGAGTGAGGCCTGCATCTGCTCGATCTCGGCCGGCGTGGTGAGCCAGTCACCGATCGTCGGCGCGACCCGTTCCCCGGTGAGCGCCTCGACGTCCGACACCCGGATCCACCCCCGCTCGCGCACCAGCCGGTCGATCGTGCGATCGGGCGCCGCGACCGCCGCCTTCAGGACAGGGTCGATGTCGAGGATCTCACCGCCGCCGATCGTCTCGTCGCGACCGGACTCGCGCAGCACGTACCGGTCGCCGGGCAACAGCGGCAGCCCGTCGGGAAGGAACAACCGCACCGCACCGGCCTCACCGGGAGCGAGCCGCTCGCGGCCGAGCACCCGCATCGTGACGGGGTACTCGCCGGACCCGACGTAGGCGAGATACGCACCGCGCCGCGACACGTCGTGATCCAGCGTGGACAGGACCGTCAACGACGCGTCCAGACGGTCGGTCAGGCGCCAGCGATCCGGCTCGACGACCGCGTTCCCCCGCTCGATCGAACGATGGTCGATCCCGGCGAGGTTGAGGGCGACACGTTCGCCCGGTCCGATGGCGTCGACCGGACGGCCGGCGCGCTGGATCGACCGGACCCGAACCTCCGCACCGCCCGGCTGCACGACCATCCGCTGATCGACGTGCGCGGCCCCGTCGGTCAAGGTGCCCGTGACGATCGTGCCGCTCCCCGCCGCGGCGAAGACGCGGTCGACCCAGAGGCGGGCCCGGCCGCGATCGTCGGCGGCGCCGGCCTCGACCACGAGTCCGTCGAGCACCTGACGGAGCGCGTCGAGCCCGCGGCCGGTCAGCGTCGACACGGCCACGACGGGCGCGGCCTCGAGGAACGTGCCCTCGACGTGCTCGGCCACGTCGAGTTCGGCGAGCTCCAGCATCTCGCCATCGACGAGGTCGGCCTTCGTGAGGGCGATCACGCCGTGTTCGATCCCGAGCAGTTGCAGGATGCGGAGGTGCTCCTCGGACTGCGGCTTCCAGCCTTCGCTCGCGTCGACGACGAACAGGCAGGCCGACACGCCACCCACCCCCGCGAGCATGTTGCGCAGGAACCGGACATGGCCCGGCACGTCGACGAAGCTCACGGCCTCGCCCGAGGGCAGGACGGTGTGGGCGAATCCGAGGTCGATCGTCAGTCCCCGCCGCTTCTCCTCCTCGAGCCGATCCGGGTCGGTGCCGGTCAGGGCGAGCACGAGCGACGACTTCCCGTGGTCGACGTGCCCCGCGGTGGCGATGACCGTCATCGGTCCGGTGCCGCTGCCGCACCGCCGATCGCGGCGAGCAGCGCCTCCACGATGACGGCGTCGTCGGCCGGCTCCACGGCGCGCAGGTCGAGCATCGTCGCACCCTCGCGGACGCGGGCGATCACCGGCCGGCGATGGGCGCGCAGCGCCGCTCCCCGGTCACCGCGCACCACCACGCCGTGGGAGGGAATCGTGACGCCGGGTGCCGAGCCGGCGCCCGGCAGCGCGTCCATCGCCTGAGCGCACACCGCCGGGTGGTCGACGCGCTCCACGATGTCGTCGGCGCGCCGGCGGAGTTCGTCGACCGAGCGAGCGACCATCGCCCAGAACGGGATCCGCTCGGCGTCGCGATCGAGGTAGGCCAGCACGGTCGCCTGGAGCGCACCGATCACGAGTCCCCCGGGCCGCAGGGCGCGGGCGAGGGGGTGCCGCCGGCAACGTTCGACGAGGTCGGCGCGGCCGACGATGATGCCGGCCTGGGGACCGCCGAACAGCTTGTCACCGCTGAACGTGACGAGGTCGGCGCCGGCTTCGATCGTCTGGATCGCCGCCGGCTCGCCGGCGAGCCACGCCGGTGGCCCCCCGACGAGCCACGGCGTCGCGGCGTCGACGAGACCGCTGCCGATGTCGACGACGACCGGCACGCCGAGCGTGGCCAGCTCCGCCACCGACGTCGCCTCGACGAATCCATCGACGCGGTAGTTGCTCGGGTGGACCTTGAGCACGAGCGCGGCGTCGACGTCGGCCCGGCCGATGGCGCGGCGGTAGTCGTCGACGCGGGTCCGGTTGGTGGTGCCGACGTCGATCAGACGGGCACCGGACTGCTCCATCACCTCGGGGACGCGGAACGACCCGCCGATCTCCACGCTCTCGCCGCGGCTGACGGGTACGTCCCTGCCGGCGGCGAGCGCCGCCAGCACGAGGAGCACCGCAGCGGCGTTGTTGTTGACGACCATCGCCGATTCGGTCCCGCACAACGACGCCAGCAGACGTCCGATCCCGGCCTGGCGCGACCCGCGTTCTCCGGTCTGCAGGTCGAACTCCACGTTCTGCGCCGGCGACGCGACGGCCTCACCCAGCGGCGCCCGGCCGAGGTTCGTGTGCAGGAGCACACCGGTCGCGTTGACGACCGGTGTCAGCATCGTCCGCTGCAACACCCGCGCCCGCTGTGGCGCACCCTCGACGTCATCGGCGGCGATCGCCTCGCGCGCGACCTCGACGCAGAGCGGGTGTGGCAGGCCCGACGAGTGCAGCGTTCGCGCCAGCGCGTCGACCGAGGGAGGGCGCGGCCGATGGTCGGGCAACGGCATCAGCGTGGTTCAGCCCTGGTCGTTCGGGCCCGGTCGGTCAGGACGGTCAGTCGGGGAGCTTGTCGACGCCGTCTTTCGCCACGTCGGCGGCCCGGTCGATCTGGTCGGCGTGACCCACCTTCGAAGCGCCGAGATCGGCGGCCTTGTCGATCCCGTCCTTGGTCTTCGCCTTGTTCTTGCCGCCGAACATCCCCTTGACCGAATCCATGATCCCCATGTGTTGCCTCCTGGTTGTCGGCCTCCGCAGATGAGCGACCGGCGGCCAACCCTAGTTGCCGCGGGGTCCGGCGGCCGCGGGTCGGCGACGGATCATGGTGACGCCGTCGCCGATGTTGAGCATCACGGCGTCGCAGTCGGGACGCGCCGCGACGTGGTCGTTGAACTCGCGCAGCGCTCGGGTCGACTCGTCGTCGACCGTGGCGTCGATGATCGAACCACCCCACAGCACGTTGTCGACGAGGATCACTCCCCGCTCGGTGAGGCGTGGCAGCAGCAGTTCGAGGTACCGCTGGTAGCCGGGCTTGTCGGCGTCGATGAAGGCGAGGTCGACGTGCGGTTCCTCGGGCAGTGCCGCCAACCCGTCGGCGGCCGCACCGATGCGCACCTCGATCCGCTCGTCGACACCCGCGGCGGCCCAGGCTTCGCGCGCCGTCGCCAGGTACTTGTCGGTGATGTCGAAGCAGACGAGCCGCCCGCCCGCGGGCAGGCCGCGGGCCAGCCAGAGCGCCGACATCCCGGTGAACGTGCCGACCTCGACCACCGTGCGGGCGTCCAGCATCGACACGAGCATCGACATGAAGCGGCCCTGGTCCTGACCGATGTTCATCATGGCCAGGCCACCGAACCGCTCGGCGGTCGTCGCGGCCAGGGCCTCGCTCACCGGGTCGCCGACCGGGTTGGCGTGGGCCTCGATGTAGGCGCCGAGTTCCTCTGACACTCCGATCGATCGCATGCCACAGGCATACCAGAGCGGGCCGACCTTCTACGCTGCGGCCCGTGCATCTCCCGATCCCGATCGTCCGACTCGACCCCGAGCTGCCCCTGCCCGCCTACGCGCACGAGGGTGACGCCGGGCTCGACCTGTACGCCCGCGAGGATGCGGTGCTGTCCGCCGGCGGCGGTCGGGCGCTGGTCCCCACCGGGATCTCGATCGCCATCCCGATGGGCTACGGCGGCTTCGTGCTGCCGCGCAGCGGTCTCGCCGTGCGGCACGGGATCAGCGTCGTCAACGCCCCCGGCCTCATCGACGCGGCGTACCGCGGCGAGATCCAGGTCGTCCTGTTGAACACCGACCCGACGTCCGACTACGAGATCGCCCGCGGCGACCGCATCGCGCAGCTCGTGATCCAACGCGTCGAGACCGTCGAGTGGGTCGTGGCGGAATCGCTCGAGGGCGTCGACCGCGGCGGCGGCTTCGGCCACTCCGGCCGCTGACCGACAATCCTCGTTTGCGTCAGGATTTCTGCCGGACAGGTCCGCAGAAATCCTGACGCAAACGGGGAATGAAGGACCGGAGTCAGCCCCAGGCGAAGACGGGTTGTTCGAAGTCGACGACGCGTTCGTCGAGGCGGCCGTCGAGACCCACCCAGCGGAACTGCACGAGCACGGCCCCGGTCGGGGCGTGGATCAGGTCGCCCCCGAGCGGTACCTGCACCACCGGCCGATCGCTCTCGGGGATCGAGATGAACCGCGGTGAATCGTCGCGCGTGAGTTCGTGCAGGCCGACGCGGTACGCCGCCAGCACCTCGCTCGGATTCGGCGCGAGCACGACCTCTCGCCCACCCCAGACCACCACCGGCGTCATCACGTACCCCGATCGCGTCGCATAGTCGTCGAGCAGGCCGAGCACGCACGACGGATCGAGCCGCACGCCGACCTCCTCGTCGGTCTCGCGGAGCGCGGCGTCGATGGCCGTCTCGCCGGCGTCGATCCGGCCGCCCGGCAGCGCCCACTGCGAGGCGTGCGAGTTGAGACCGGCGCTGCGGCGGCAGAGGACGAACGAGGCGCCGCCCGCCACGCCGGCCATGCGCCCATCGAGGCCGGTCACGTCGGAGGGGATGACCGACAGGTCGTCGGCGGTGACCTCCACCGGATCGTCACCGTCCGAGCCCGCCTCGGAGTCGACGAGCAGGATGGCCACCGCAGCGTGCCGCCGCCCGTCGAGGTCGATCGTGCGCCGGTCGTGGGCGGCAAGGTTCCGGCTGATCGAATCCCGCAGGTCGTCGTCGTAAGGGATGGGCGCCCGATCAGCCATGTCAGCACCGTAGGCGGGACCGGCGGCCGAACCGCAGTGGTGGCCGAACCGACTGATGCGGGCGGATCGATCGTCAACCGGCCACGTCGTAGGGTGAGCCACCCGCGCGACCCGTCAGGAGCAGCGATGATCAACAGCAGTCATGTGGCCCGCATCATGATCGGGTTGCCGTTCGTCTGGCTCGGCTACGAAGCGGTCGCCGAACCGGGTGGACGGGTCGACATGGCGGCCGAACTCGGCGTGCCGAACCCGGAGATGGCGGTCCGCGTCAACGGGGCGGCGATGGTGGCCGGCGGCGCCGCACTCTCGCTGGGTGTCCTGCCGAGGTGGGCGGCACTCGGCCTGATCGCGTCGCTGGTGCCGACGACGCTCGCCGGTCACCCGTTCTGGCGCGGCGACGATCCGGCGGCGAGCAAGGCCAATCGGATCCAGGCGCTCAAGAACCTCGGCCTCGCCGGCGGCCTGCTGGCGATCGCCGCTACGGCCGGCCGGGCCGCTCAGCCGCGGTAGCCGTTGGTGATCGGCAAGCGGCGGTCCTTGCCGAACGCCTTGGTGCTCACCCGCACTCCCGGGGGGCACTGCCGCCGCTTGTACTCGGCGATGTCGACCAGCCGCGTGATGCGGCGCACCACGGTCTCGTCGTGGCCGAGTTCGACGATCTCACCGGCCGTGCGATCGTGCTCGATGTACAGCTCGAGGATCGGGTCGAGCACCTCGTAGGCGGGCAGGCTCTGGTCGTCGCGCTGGTCGGGCCGCAGTTCGGCCGAGGGCGGCTTCGTGATCACGCCTTCGGGCACGATCTCGCGGCCCGCCGTCCGATTGACGTACCGGCACAGGTCGTAGACGCGGGTCTTCAGGACGTCCTTGATCACGCCGTAGCCACCGACCGAGTCGCCGTAGATCGTGAAGTAGCCGACGGCCATCTCGCTCTTGTTGCCGGTGGTCAGCACCATCCAACCGAACTCGTTCGACAGCGCCATCAACGTCTGGCCGCGGCAACGGCTCTGGATGTTCTCGTACGTGAGGCCCGGCTGGCGTCCCTCGAACGACGGCGCCAACATGTCGAGGTAGGCCTGGAACGAGGGTTCGATCGGGATCGTGCGGTAGTCGATGCCGAGGTTCGAGGCGAGCAGCTCGGCGTCGGACTTCGAGTGGTCGCTCGAATAGCGCGACGGCATCGACACGCCGTGGATGTGTTCGGGTCCCAGCGCGTCGGCGGCGATGCAGGCGACGATCGTGGAGTCGATGCCACCGGACAGGCCGATCACCACGTCGCTGAAACCGTTCTTGCGGCAGTAGTCCCGCGTGCCCAGCACCAACGCGTCGTACAACTCACGGTCGGCATCGAACGGCTCGGCCATCGCCGCGGCGACGGGCTCGCTCTGCACGATCGGCGTGTCCGACACGGCCACGGTGGGCAGCAGCGTGCGCGTCACCCGCCCCCGCGGATCGAGCAGCCGCTTGCGATACACCGGCGGGATCGGCACGTCGACCACGAGCAGTTGCTCGGCGAACTGGTCGCCCCGTGCGAGCAGCGTCCCTTCGTGGTCGAACGCCAACGAGGCGCCGTCGAAGACCAACTCGTCCTGGCCGCCGACCTGGTTGACGTAGACGATCGCGCAGTGCGAGTCGGCGGCGCGGGTGGCGAGCATTCGTTCGCGCCGCGCTCCCTTGCCGACCGAGAACGGTGAGCCGTTGATGTTGATGTTCAACTCGGCGCCGGCGGCTGCCTGCTCGGAGAGTGCGCCGAACGGGCTCCAGATGTCCTCGCAGATCGAGATCCCGACCTTCACGCCGCCGATGACGTACAACTCGAGCGGATCGGATTCGTCGCCGGGCGTGAAGTAGCGCGCCTCGTCGAACACGGTGTTGTTCGGCAGCAGCCGCTTGCGATACGTGCCGAGGACCTCGCCGTTGGCGCAGACTGCGGCGGCGTTGTAGATGTCGCGATCCTGGTCGACGAAGCCGACGACCGCCGCGCACCGGCGCGTCCGCGCCGCGAGTTTCGCCAGCATCTCGAGGTTGTCGGCGACGAACCCCGGCTTGAGCACGAGATCCTCGGGCGGATACCCGGTGGTCGACAGCTCGGGGAAGGCCACGATGTCGCACCCCGCCGCATCGGCACGCTCGTACGCGTCGGACAGGAGCGCGAGGTTGCCGTCGAGGTCGCCCACGGTCGGGTTGAGTTGGGCGAGCGCGACCCGCAGCACCGTCACGGCATCAGGCTACCGAATCGCCCTCCGCCGCCCGTGTGCTCCTCGGTGCCGCGCGAGGCCCTCGATCTGGCACGCTGGGCCCAGTGCGTGGGAACGGGGTGCCGCGGAGAGGGCTGCGTCGGCCCGGGATGCGTTGGACCGGGATGCGTCGGACCGTGATGCATCGGACAGGGATGCGTTGGACCGGGGTGCTGATCGCCGGTGTGCTGGTGGCGGCGTCGTGTTCACCCGGTGAGGGACCCGAGTCGATCCCGCTGCCCACCTCGTCCGACACGACGACCACGTCGACCACGAGCACCACGATCGCACCGACGACCACGCTGAGCCCACCGAAGTACCAGGCGACGATCCGACGCACGACCGACGGGGTGTCGCACATCATCGGCGCCGACCTGCCGGACGTCACGTACGCGCAGGGGTGGGTCAGCGCCGAGAACCACGCCTGCACGCTGCTCGATCAGGTGATCAAGGTGTACGGCACGCGCGCCGCGGCACTCGGCCCCGGCACCGACGGCGCCAACGTCGACAGCGACTTCGCGTGGAAGGCGATCGACATCGCCACGATCGCCGCGGCCGATTTCGCCGCCGCCCCGACGAACATCACCGACGAGTTCCAGGCGTTCACCGACGGTTGGAACGCCTACCTCGCCGAGGTCGGGTCCGACGGCCTGTCCGGCTGGTGCGCCGGCGCCGCCTGGGTGCGGCCCCTGGAGCCGGTCGAGGTGTACACCTACGCCCGCTCGATCGCCCTGTTCGCCAGCAGCGCCCGGCTCACCGACTACCTGTCGAACGCCCAACCGCCAGCCGTCGCCCCGCCAGCCGGTTTCACGCGACCCCAGTCCGACGACGTCAATCCTCGTTTGCGTCGCGATTTCGGACGCCCGTCCGGCCGAAATCCTGACGCAAACGGGTTGGGGGGTGCGACGGGGCAGGTGGGCATCCCGGACTTCTCGGCGATGAGCCCGCTCGACCTGGGCAGCAACGGCTGGGCCATCGGAGCGGACCGGACCGAGAGCGGCACCGGCGGCATCCTGCTGGCCAACCCCCACTTCCCGTGGGAGGGTGAGCTGCGCTTCGAGGAGGTGCAACTGACGGTGCCCGGCGAGGTCGACGTCTACGGTGCCCAGCTGATCGGTGTGCCCGGCATCGGCATCGGGTTCACCGAAGGTGTCGCGTGGACCCACACCGTGTCGGCGGGCAACCGCTTCACCGGCTACCAACTCACGCTCGACCCGGCGTCGCCCACGTCGTACATGGTCGACGGCGTGTCGACACCGATGACGAGCACCGAGGCCTCGGTCGACATCCTCCGCGCCGACGGCACCCTCGACACCGAGACCCGGACCCTCTGGCGCAGCCGGTACGGGCCGATGCTCGACATCCCTGGCATCGGATGGACCGCCACCACCGCGGTCACCTACCGCGACGCGAACATCGACAACGAGGAGTTCATCGAGCAGTACGCAGAACTGCCGAAGGTGCAGAGCATCGACGACCTGATCGAGCTGAACCGCACGTACCAGGGCGTCCCGCTGTTCAACACGGTGGCGACCGGCGCCGACGGCCGCGTGTGGTACGGCGACACGTCCGCCACCCCCAAGCTGAGCCCCGAGGCGCAGGACGCCTACTTGGTCAGGCGCTTCGTCGACCCGGTCACGCAGATCGCGTACGACAGTGGCTTCGTCCTGCTCGACGGATCGACGACCGCCAACGACTGGCAGGTGGTGGACGGGGCGCGCGACCCGGGCCTCGAACCGTTCGACGAGATGCCGATGGTCGAGCGCACCGACTACGTGTTCAACGCCAACGACAGCTTCTGGGTGCCGAGTGCGGAGTTCCAGCTCACGGGCGACTACTCCATCCTCCACGGGTCGCAGCAGACACCGGTGTCGATGCGCAGCCGCCAGAACGCCACCGTCCTCGGCGCCGCCAACACGCTCGGTCTCGCCGGCGCCGACGGCAGGTTCTCCGGCCTCGAGGCACGCGATGCGGCCTTCGACAACACCGCCGCAGACCGCGTCGTTGCTCCGCGAGACGGCCGTCGCGGCGTGCCGGGCCACGCCGGTCGTCGGTCTCCCCGACGTGCTCGCTGCCGACGGGGTCACCGTCAGCACGCCGGCGCACGAGGTCGATCTGACCGCGGCGTGCGACGTGCTCGCCAACTGGGACGGACGCTACGACCTCGACCGCGCCGGCCCGTTGGTGTGGCGCGAGACGATGTCGCGCTTCACCTCCGCCGAGCGGACGAACACCGGGCCGCTGTTCGTCGACCCGTTCGACCCGAACGCGCCGACGGCGTCGCCCGCCGTGCCGAACCCCGACACCACCCCGCTGCTGATGGCGATGGCGACCGCCGTCGACATCATCACGGGCGCCGGGTTCTCGGTCGACTCCACACTCGGATCGGCGCAGTTCACCGAGCGTTCCGGCGAGCGCATCCCGCTGCACGGTGGCACCGAGGTCGACGGCACGACGAACATCGTCGCCTGGTCCGGGTTCTCCACGTCCACCGAGCCGAGCCCCGACCGCGGCGAACCGGTCGCCGACGGCAGCCCGCTGCGCGCCGACGGCTACCCGGTGAACTTCGGCACGAGCTTCGTCATGACCGTCGACTACTCCGCCGGACCGGTCCAGGCGTGGTCGCTGCTCACCTACGGCGAGACGGGCGACCGGAACTCTCCCCTCTTCGAGTCGCAGACGGTGCGCTACTCCACCAAGGACTGGCGCACCGTGGCATTCACCGACGAACAGATCGAGGCCGACCCCGACTTCAGCGAGCAGACGATTTCCGGCGGCTGACGCGCACCCTGGGTGGGTGACGGTTCCTCGGTCTGCCAGAATCGGCTGGACGGACCGGGGTTTGTGAGGCCACCGAAACAGTCCGTTGATCGAATTAACGCGCCGTTCACAACGGAGCAACCGCTCGGCAACGGGTCGCTGCGACGATGCCGCACGCCATCGGGCGGTCAGTTCCGAGCCGTCCGGCCCCGAGTGAATCCGTGAAAGATTGAGGACAACAGTGGTCTACAAGGCTGAGTACATCTGGATCGACGGCACGGAGCCGACTCCGAAGCTCCGTTCCAAGACGAAGATCATCACCGGTGACGGTGAGCTTCCGATCTGGGGGTTCGACGGTTCGAGCACGAACCAGGCCACCGGCGACAAGAGCGACTGTGTGCTCAAGCCCGTCGCCGTCTACCCGGACCCGATCCGCGGCGGCGACAACGTGCTCGTGATGACCGAGGTCTACCTCGTCGACGGCAAGCCGCACCCGACCAACACCCGCGCCGCCGCCGTCAAGACGGCGAAGAAGTACAAGAAGCACGAGCCGCTGTTCGGCATCGAGCAGGAGTTCACCCTGATGAAGAACGGTCGCCCGTACGGCTTCCCGCCGGCCGGCTACCCCGAGCCACAGGGTGGCTACTACTGCGGCGTGGGCGAGGACGAGATCCACGGTCGTGACCTCGTCGAGGACCACCTCGACGCCTGCCTCGAGGCCGGCCTGTCGATTTCGGGAATCAACGCCGAAGTCATGCCCGGCCAGTGGGAATTCCAGGTGGGCCCGGCCGGCCTGCTCGAAGTCGCCGACGAACTGTGGGTCGCCCGTTGGTTGCTGTACCGGATCGGCGAGGACTACGGCATCAATGCCACCCTCGACGCCAAGCCGGCCAAGGGCGACTGGAACGGCGCCGGCGCGCACACCAACTTCTCGACGAAGGAGATGCGCGAGGACGGCGGCTACGCCTACATCGAGGCAGCCTGCAAGGCGCTCGAGAAGAAGACCGCCCTCCACATCGCCAACTACGGCGTGGGCATCGAGGACCGTCTCACCGGCGCCCACGAGACCCAGCGCCACGACCAGTTCAGCTACGGCGTCTCCGACCGCGGTGCCTCGATCCGCATCCCGTGGCAGGTCGCCGTCGACAAGAAGGGCTACCTCGAAGACCGTCGCCCGAACGCCAACATCGACCCGTACATCGTGGCCCGCCTGATGGTGGAGACCGTCTGCGGCGCGATGACCTGACGTCCGGCCGACGAATCCAGTCCGACCACAGGGCGGGGGCTTCGGCTCCCGCCCTGTCTTTTCTCACTCCCATCACGACAGAATCAGGAAATGGACGACGACATGCTCGACCAACAGCGTGACTACGTGCTCCGCAGCGTCGAAGAACGCGGCGTGCGCCTGGTCAGGCTCTGGTTCACCGACGTGCTGGGCACGCTCAAGAGCCTCGCCATCTCGCCGGCCGAACTCGACAACGCGCTGAGCGACGGGATGTCGTTCGACGGCTCGTCGATCGACGGGTTCTCCCGGGTGCAGGAGTCGGACGTGCTGGCGATTCCCGACCCCGACACGTTCGAGTTGCTCCCCTGGGGTGATCCCAAGGCGCCCGAAGCGCGGATCTTCTGCGACATCCACCACTTGGACGGCACGCCGTTCGAGGGTGATCCCCGCCAGGTGCTGCGCCGCCATGTGCAGGCCGCCCACGAGAAGGGCCTGACGTTCTACATCGCCCCCGACGTCGAGTTCTTCTATTTCAAGCCGCTCGTCGAGGGTGCGTTGCCCGAGCCGATCGACCGGGGTGGGTATTTCGACCTCACGACGAACGACGTGACCGGCGAACTGCGCAAGCGCACCATCCGCACGTTGGAGAACATGGGGATCCCGGTCGAGTACAGCTTCCACGAGGACGCGCCGGGTCAGCAGGAGATCGATCTGCGCCACACCGACGCGCTGACGATGGCCGACAGCATGATGACGTTCCGTCTCGTCGTGCGCGAGGTGGCGGCCCGTGAGAACGTGCACGCCACCTTCATGCCCAAGCCACTCGAGGGCGTGCAGGGTTCTGGCATGCACGTCCACCTGTCGCTGTTCCGCGGCGACGAGAACGCGTTCCACGACGGCAACGACCCCTATGGCCTCTCCGACGTCGCCAAGTCGTTCATGGCCGGCCTGCTCCGCCATGCGGCCGAGATCACGGCCGTCACCAACCAGACGGTCAACAGCTACAAGCGGCTGGTTCCGGGATACGAGGCACCGGTCCACGTCAGCTGGGCCCGCAACAACCGCTCGGGGCTCATCCGAGTGCCGATCCCCAAGCGCGGCAACCCGCTCGCCACACGCATCGAGTACCGGTCGGCCGACCCCGCGTGCAATCCGTACCTCGCCTTCAGCCTGATGCTCGCCGCCGGGATGCGCGGCGTCGAGGAGGGCTACGAACTGCCCGACGAGGCCGACGCCAACCTGTTCGAGATCGGCGACGAGGTGCTCGAGAAGCTCGGCGTGAAGCAGATCCCGCAGTCGCTGGCCGAGGCGCTCGCCGTGATGGAACGGTCGACGCTCGTCCAGGAGGCGCTCGGCGAGCACATCTTCGAGTGGTTCCTGCGCAACAAGCGCAGCGAATGGCGCGGGTACAAGACCCACGTCAGTGCCTTCGAGCGAGATCGCTACCTCACGGCGCTCTGATGCCTGTCGCTGTCGCTCAGATGTTGGTGGTCGTCCCCGACCCGGCGTCGCCCGACCTGGCGCGCACGCTCGACCTCGCCGGCTACAGCTGGAAGGCGGTCGCCGCCGGTGCCGCGGTGGCCGAGAGCGAGCCACAGGGCGGATGGGCCGGCGCGATCGTCGATGCGACGTCCGATCCCGAAGGCGCCTGGTCGTTCCTGCGGGCGATGCGCAAGCACGCCGACGCGTCCACTCCGGTGATGCTCCTCATCGGAGGAGCCCAGCTCGGCGAACTCGAGCACCGCGACGACCTGTTCGACGACTTCTGCCTCACGCCGTTCCATCCGGCCGAACTGGAAGCCCGTCTGCGCCACCTGCTGGCCGCCGACGTCGACGTGCAGCGTGCGGACCTCGTCGAGTACGCCGAACTCACGCTCAACCTCGAGACCTACCAGGCCTCGATCGCCGGCCGGCCGCTCGACATGACGTACATGGAGTACGAGCTGTTGAAGTTCCTCGCCCAGAACCCGGGCAAGGTGTTCACCCGCGAGATCCTCCTCAGCCGGGTGTGGGGGTACGAGTACTACGGCGGCGCCCGCACGGTCGACGTGCACATCCGGCGACTCCGGGCCAAGCTCGGCGAGGAGCACGCCAACCTGATCCAGACGGTCCGCTCGGTCGGCTACCGCTTCGGCCAGTCCCGCTGGGACAGCTGACACACCCACCGCTCGCGCGGCCCCACCATCCACGTTTGCGTCGCGATTTCCGGCGCTCCGCCGTCAAAAATCCTGACGCAAACGCTGATCGGAGGCCCTCAGCGGCCGAGGAAGTCGTCGACTTCGGACACGACGACGTCGGCGAACACGAGGTGGCCGTCGTCGGTCGGGTGCACGCCGTCGCGGCTGACGACGCCATCGCCGCCCGCCACGTCGCTCCACCGGGCCATCACCGCATTGCCGCGCCGGGCGAGCCGGTCGGCGACGACGGTGTTGACCACCGCCGCGCCGTCGGGTTCGTCGCGGTAGTACGTGTCGACCCACACCAGCGGCACGTCGTCGGGCACCGCGTCGAGCATCTCGTTGACGGCACCGGCGAGCTGATCGGGGCTGCCGTACTGGTTGATGTCGTTGGTACCGAGCGCCACGACCCAGAGCTCACCGTCGTGATCGTCGTCGCCGCCCGTGATGAAGTCGGCGACCTTGACGCCGCTCGGGTTGTCGCCGGTCGACGTGGCCATCCGCTTGCCGCCCTGGGCCTCGATCAGCACGTCGTCGTATCCCGCCGCGGCGAAACGCTCCTGCAATGCTTCGGTCGACCCCATCGTGATCGAGTCGCCGATCATCACGATCGACGTCACGTCGTCGCCAGCATCGGCCTGGAGACCGCCCGGGATCGTCTCGGCACCGGACAGGTCGCTGCCGATCCCGATCGTGGGCAGTGGCGCGCCGTCGTTGGAGGCGGCGGTGCCCGGTTCAGTGCACCCTGACACCGCGACCAGCAGCGCCCCGAAGGCGAGCGCGGTCGACAGGTGCTTCAGGGGGTTCACCCGACCATTCTGGCGACGCTGCGGCGCCGGAAGGTGTCACCCCGTCCCGCCGAACAGGAGTCACAGCTGCTGGATTCGCGTGGCCAACCGGGTATGGGCGGTCAACATCTCCCCGAGACGATCGCTGACGAGCATCCCGTCGCGGACCACCGGACGGCCGGCGACCACCGTGTGACGGGCACTCACGGGCCCACAGCGCAGCCATGCCTCCACGGGATCGGCGAGCGCGCCGGCGAACGCCGGGCCGACGAGCGGCCACACCGCCACGTCACCGACCGCACCCGGCGCGAGGACACCGATCTCGCCCTCGCGCCCGAGACAGCCGGCCCCGCCCAGCGTTGCCACCTCGAGGGCCATCCGCGCGGTGGCGGCGCCCGCACCGTCACGCAACTTCGCCAGCAGCATCGCCTGGCGCGCTTCGAGCCACAACGAGGCGGAGTCGGCGGACGACGACCCGTCGACTCCCAGGCCGACCTTCACGCCCGCCGCCCGCAGGGCGACGACCGGCGCGATGCCCGACGCCAGGATCAGGTTGCTCGACGGGCAGTGGGCGGCACCGACACCGGCCGCGCCGAGGCGGACGATCTCGTCGGCGTTCGGCATCACACAGTGCGCCACCCACGTGCGGTCGGTGCACCATCCGGTGCGCTCGAGATACTCCATCGGGCGGCAGCCGAACGTCGCCAGGCTGAACTCGTCGTCCTCGGCGTTCTCGGCGAAGTGGGTGTGCAGACGGACGTCGAGCCGCGCCGCCAGCTCGGCCGTGCGCACCATCAGGTCCTCGGTCACCGAGAACGGCGAGCACGGCGCGAGCGCGATCCGGGTCATCGCCCCGAACGACCGGTCGTGGTGGCGTTCGACGGCATCGGCACACGCGGCGAGGATCTCGTCGTCGTCGGCGACCACGTCGTCAGGAGGCAGGCCGCCGTCCTTCACCGACAGCGACATCGAGCCACGGGTCGGATGGAACCGCATGCCGAGGTCACGGGCGGCCTCGACCTCGGCCGAGAGCAGGTCGCCGGCGCCGCGCGGATGCAGGTAGAGGTGGTCGGTCGACGTCGTGCAGCCCGACAGCGCCAACTCCGCCAGACCCACCCACGCCGACACGTACGCCGCCTCGGTGTCGAGGGCCCGCCACAACGGGTACAACGACTGCAACCAGCCGAACAACGGCTTGTCGGTCATCGGCGGGTACGCCCGTGTCAGGTTCTGGAACAGGTGGTGGTGCGAGTTGACGAGCCCCGGCGTGACGAGGCAGTCGGTGGCATCGATCGTCGTCCGACCATCGGGCGCCTCCCCGTTGCCGACCGCGCTGACGAGTCCGTCGGTGATCGCCACCCAGCCGTCGGTCAGCTCACGGCGATCACCATCCATCGTGGCGACGCAGCGGGCGTTGCGGATGACGAGGTCGGCGCCGGTGGCCTCCGGGCTCACGGCCGGTTCCGGTCGGCGGCGAGCGAATCCACGATGAGGCCGATGTCGTCGACGGTGGTCAGCGGATTGACGATGCACAACCGCAGCAACACCTCTCCCTGCCACGCGGTCGGCACGACGAAGGAGCGGCCGGCTTCGAGTTCGGCGTCACTCCACGCCTGGTAGTCGGCAGCCGACCACCCGACGCGGCGGAACAGCAGGATCGACAACTCCGGTTCCATCACCAGTTCGGTGTGCGGCGCGGCCTCGACGAGTTCGGCACCCTCGCGGGTGACACGCAGCGTGGTCTCGACCGCCTCGGCGTAGGCCGCGGTGCCGTACGTCGCCAGGCTGAACCAGAGCGGCAGACCGCGCGCCCGGCGCGAGAGGTGGTGCGCGTAGTCGGCCGCGTTCCACGGCTCGTCCGCCGGATCGTCGGCGTGCAGCACGTCGAGATACGACGCGTGCTGCGTGTGGGCGGCCCGGGCGATCACGGGATCGCGATAGAGCAGGGCGCAGGAGTCGAACGGTGCGAACAGCCACTTGTGCGGGTCGACGATGAAGCTGTCGGCGTGGTCGACGCCGGCGAAGAGTCCCCGCACGCTGGGTGCCGCGAGGCCGGCCCCGCCGTAGGCCCCGTCGACGTGCAGCCACGTGCCGAGTTCGGCCTTCATCGCGGCGGCACCGGCGAGGTCGTCGACGACCCCGGCGTTCGTCGTGCCGGCGGTGGCCACGATGACGAACAACCGGGCCCGATCCTCGTCGGACAGTGCCTCCACCGTGGCGCGCAATGCCGATCCGGTGAGCCGGCCGCGCTCGTCGGCGGGCACGACCGCCACGTCGGCGTCCATCGCCCGCCCGGCCTGGACCACCGAGGAGTGGGCGCCCGACGACGCCACGATCAACCCGCGCGTGCGGTCGTGGGCACCGCCGGCGTGATGGCGCCAGTTCCACCGGGCCGCGATCAGGGCGCTGAGGTTGCCGGCCGTCCCACCGCTGACGAACACGCCACCGGCCCCGTCGGGGAGGCCGACGAGATCGGCGATCCAACGCAGCGCCTCGTTCTCGGCGAAGATCGCGCCCGCACCTTCGAGCCACGACCCGGCGTAGACGCTCGACGCGCCGACCACGAGATCGAACAGGATCGATGCTTCGGTGGGTGCGGCGGGCACGAACGACAGGAACCGGGGGTGGTCGACCGAGATGCAGGCGGGCCCGAGCACGTCGCCGTAGACCCGCAGCGCCTCGAGCCCACCGATCCCGCCCGGCGTGATCGTGCGGCCGGCCATCGCCCGCAGGTCGGCGGGCGAACGCGGCTTGTCGAGCGGCGGCGGATCCATCCGGAGACGATCGATCGAGTAGCGCACGATCGCTTGCGTCAGCACCTCGATCGAGGCGTCCTGCCGGTGCATCAGCGGACCGCTCAGTCGTCGAGTTCGAGCAGTTCGCTGCCCTCGTTGCGCGTGACGCCGTCGCGGAAGAGGAACTCGCCGAGAATGGCGGACGCCACCGCACCGCTCATGATCACGAGCACCGGGAACAGCAGCAGGACGAGGACGATGATCACGGCGCCGGGCACGGTGTCAGGCTAGTGCCCGGCACTCGGCATGCCGAAAGCAGTCGACGACGTGGTCGTTGACCATGCCGGTGGCCTGCATCAGCGCGTAGCAGATCGTGGGTCCGACGAACCGGAACCCGCGTCGCTTGAGTTCCTTGCTCATCGCCCGCGACTCGGGGGTCTCGGCGGGGAGCGACGACATCGCCGGCCAGTCGTTCTGGATCGTCACGCCGCCGGTGAACGACCACAGCAGTTGCACCGGATCGTCGAGTTCGAGCCAGGCGCGGGCGTTGCCGATCGCCGCGGTGACCTTGGCGCGATTGCGGACGATCCCGGGGTCGGCCAGGAGCCGCTCCACGTCGTCCTCGCCGAACGAGGCGACGGTGGCCGGATCGAACCCGGCGAACGCCAGCCGGTACGACTCGAACTTGCGCAGGATCGTCGACCACGACAGGCCCGCCTGTGCACCTTCGAGGATCAGGAACTCGAACAGGGTCCGCTCGTCGCGCTCGGGGACGCCCCACACGGTGTCGTGGTAGTCGAGGTAGGCGGTGCCGATCGACGATCCCCCGCCGAGCGCCCAGGCACAGCGCACGGGTTCACCCGTCACCGCATCACCGGTCACAGGGTCACCGGTCACAGGGTCACTGGGGTTTGTAGGCCCACGCCTCGACCTCGACGAGGAACCCGGCCGGAAGACCGGCCACCGCCACCGTCGACCGCGCCGGGCGATGGTCGCCGAGCGCTTCGGCGTACGCGGCGTTGAACGTGGCGAAGTTCTCCATGTCGGTCAGGAAGCACGTGGTCTTGACGATGTCGCTCAACTCGGCGCCGACGGTGGCCAGTTGCGCGGCCACGTTCTTCATCGTCTGGGTCGTCTCGGCCGCCACGCCACCGTCGACCACGGCCCCGTCGGCCATGCCGCCCTGGCCCGAGACCACGATGAAGTCGCCGGCGCGGACGACCGGGCTGTACGGACCGAGTGGTTTGCTCATGGGCCGACATTACTCCCGCCCGCGGCCGGGAGATCGGGGTGGGGCCGTATCGTCGGGCACGTATGAACGCGGACGACATGCAGCAGCCCGGGTCCAATCCGGCGGGGTGGACACGGCGGGGTTTCATCGTCACCATGCTCGCCACCGGTGCGCTCGCGGCGTGCGGTGAGTCCGACGATTCGTCGACGCCTGCGCAAGGGTCCGTCGACGCCGCGGCGCCCGACTCCGCCGCGACCGGCTCGGCGCCGGCCGACACCGCCCCGGCCGGCTCCACCCCGGCCGGCTCCACCCCGGCCGGCTCCACTGGGGAGGGATCTGCCGCCGGCACCGCTCCGACCGACGGCTACACGATCGTCCAGCGCTTCCCGCAGGCGGTGCAGGTACCGGGTCCGCTGCGGCTGCCCGTGAGCCTGTCGGACGGTGACGGGGCATTGCTGCAGGACGTTCCCGCCACGCTCACGGCGCAGGTGTTCGACGAGCAGGGCACGGCCCTCGGGGAACGCCTCGAAGCGGTCCGCCGCGACGCGGTGCCGGCGCCCTACTACGACTTCCGCACCTCGATCGAGACCCCCGGGTTCTACGTCTTGCAGGTCGAGGGCGGCACGCCGGACGGAGCGAGCTTCGACGTGGCCGATCCGAGCACGGTCGAGATCCCGATCCCGGGCCAGCCGTTGCCGGCGCTCGACACGCCGACCGTCGCCGACCCGGCCGGCGTCGACCCCATCTGTACCCGCGAACCCGAGGCCTGCCCGTTCCACGACGTCACGCTCACCGAGGCGCTCGCCTCGGGCAAGCAGGTGGCGTACTACGTCGGCACCCCGGCGTTCTGCAGCACCGGCGTCTGTGCGCCCGGGCTCGAATCGCTCATCGAGGTGCACGACGACTACGCCGACACCCACGTCTTCGTGCACGCCGAGGTGTACACCGACAACAAGGCGACCACGCTGACACCGGCCGTCGAGGCGTTGCACCTGTTCTACGAACCGGTGCTGTTCGTCACCGACACCGCAGGCGTGATCCTGGAACGGGTCGACGCCGTGTTCAACACCGACGAGCTGATCGAGGTCCTCGACCGCTCACGAAGCTGACGAGGTCGTGCATCGGTGCCTGGCACCGTTGCCGACCTCGCGGTCAGCTGAAGCTCTGGCCGCACCCGCAGGTACGGGTGGCGTTCGGATTCGTGATGGCGAAACCGGACTGGTCGAGCCCGTCCTTGTAGTCGAGCGTGGCCCCTTCGAGGAGCTGCGCCGACGCCGGATCGACGACCACCTTGACGAGGCCGTCATCGCCGTAGGTCGCCTGCTCGTCGTCGGGGGCGAAGTCGCCGTCGAAGAACATCTCGTACGAGAACCCGCTACAGCCACCCGGGCGCACGGCAACACGCAACGCCAGATCCTGCGCGCCTTCGTCGGCGAGCAGCTGGCGCACCTTGACGGCGGCGGAATCGGTGAGCGTGATCATGTGGGACCTCCTGGTGTCGGTTCGTTCATGTTACTGGCCTGTCGGCGCACCGCATCGCCGCGTGTCATGGCGTGGCGGCGAGTTCGCTCGGGGCCGGCGCGGTGGAGAGCGTCACCCGGCACGGGGTCCGGCTGGTGATGGAACAGAACTCGCGCACCTCGGTGTCGGCCATCGCCTCGACGAACCCGCTGACGAGCCCGCGGTGGAGCCCGCACACGAGCTCCGGATGCTCCGCGGCGAGGGCCGAGAACGGACAGTTGGCGAAGGCGACGACGGCGGCATCGTCGTCGCGCGGGTCGTCGCTGACGATCGGGTCGAATCCGAGGCGATCCAGGTCGGACACGAGCGCCTCCAGCGTCGACGGAGACCGCCGGTACCGATCGGCGCGGGCGATGCCCTCGTGACGCCCCACCTCCGCGGCGTCGTCGGCGCTGCCGTCCAGCCGCTGCGCCATGTGCAGCAGCATGCGCGCCAGCATCGGCATCGTCGGGGGCTCGAGGCCGAGCGAGGGTGCGTCGGCGGCGACCGAGTAGCGGTGCTGCGGCCGGCCGACATCGCCGCGGCCCCCGACGGCGACGTCGAGCAGGCCGATGTCGCGCATGCGCTCGAGGTGCGGCCGGACGGTGTTCGGGTGGAGTTCGAGGGTTTCCGCGATGTCGGCGGTGGTCAGCGGCCGCGACGACCGGGCGAGTTCGAGATAGATCGCGTAGCGCGTGTTGTCGCCCAGCGCCTTCAGCAGGTCGAGCTGCCGGTTCATCGCGAGCTCAGTGTCCACGAAACGAGATTACACGGAAACCGCCGGTAAAATCTTCGGCATGGCCACGCCCCCCACGACCGAGCAGGTGATGGAGGTGCTCGGCTCGGTCATCGACCCCGAGCTCGGCGCCGACATCGTCACCCTCGGCATGGTCCCGCGTGCCGACGTGGGCACCGACGGCGTCGTGACCGTCGAGGTCAAACTGACGATCAAGGGCTGTCCGTTGCGCGCCGACATCAAGCGCGAGATCGAGAGCCGGCTCACGCTGCACCCCGGCGTCACGGGCGTGTCGATCGTGTGGGGCGAGATGGACGCCGACGAACGCAGCGCCGTCATGACCAAGGCGCGTTGGAACGCCCGCCAGAACGCTCCCGACACGGAGGTGCCGGCAACGTGCCGCGTCCTGGCCATCGCCAGCGGCAAGGGCGGGGTCGGCAAGAGCTCGGTCACGGTCAACCTCGCCGCCGCCCTCGCCGCGACGGGATTCACCGTCGGGGTGCTCGACGCCGACATCTGGGGCTTCTCGGTACCGCGCCTGTTGGGCATCAGCGACCGGATGGAGGCCCAGCAGCTCGACGGCGCACCGAGGCCGCTGATCATCCCGAACGAGCGCGTCGTCGGCGACGGCCTGCTGAAGGTCGTGTCGACCGGTTTCCTCGTCGACGAGGAAACCGCCCTGATGTGGCGCGGCCTCATGCTCACCAAGGCGGTCGAACAGTTCCTGCGCGACGTGCGTTGGGGGGAACTCGACTACCTGTTGATCGACATGCCACCGGGGACCGGCGACGTCCAGATGGGCCTCGCCCGGATGCTGCCCCACACCGATCTCATCGTCGTCACCACTCCCGCCCTCGCCGCCCAGAAGGTGGCCCAGCGCGCCGCCGACATGGCCAAGCGCAGCTTCCTGCGGGTCGTCGGCGTGATCGAGAACATGAGCACGTTCACCTGCGATCACGGCGAGTCATATGCCCTGTTCGGCTCCGGCGGCGGCGAGGCCCTGGCCGCCGCGATCGATGCCCCGTTGCTCGGCCAGATCCCGCTCGAACCCGCGGTGTCCGCGGCCGGCGACACCGGGTCGCCCGTGTCGATCGACGGCCTCGGCGAGGCGGCCGAGGTGTTCCGGACGATCGCCGCGCGGATCGCCACCGACATCGCACCGGTACAGGCGGCCGACGACATCGACATGGCGGGCTGCTCGGCACGGTTGTTCGACACCGTCAATGCGGCGTTCGCCGAACTCGACGCCGCCGAGCGCTCAGCCCGGTGAGTACGGCGGCGTACCGCCGAGCGCTTCGTAATCGTCGTCCCACGGCAGCGACACCCCGATCACTCGCCCGTCGGCGTCGTGGCGGAGGTAGGGCTGGATGGGTGCCGGCCGGTCGGAGGCCTCGGCGACCTCGATTCCGTGGGCGACCGATCGATACTCCGCCAGGCGGCTGAGGTTGAGGATCGTCGGTGGCATCATCGTCAGCCGCTGGTCCTCGCACATCGCCAGCGCCTCCGCGGGGCGGATCCAGAGGCTGTCGACCGTTTCCTGATCGTCGTGCAACAGGTCCTGGCCCGGCGGCACCTCGGCGAGGAAGAACCGCGTGTCGAATCGGCGGCGCTCACCGAGCGGCGTCACCCAGTGGTCGAGGTAGTGGATGCCCGACAGGTCGATCACGAGGTCGTCGCGGGCGCACAGGCCGGCCATCGACAGCTCGCCGTCGTGGACGCGGCGTCGATCCTCGGCATCGATCGTCGGTCGTCCCCCTGCCCGCGGCCGGGCGAGCAGGACGCCGGCCTCCTCGAACGATTCCCGCACCACGGCCGTCCAGTAGGCGAGACCGCCCGACGGGACCCCGAGCCGCGCCGAGGCGGATTCGTCGTCGAGCCCGACGCAGCAGGCGGCGACGTCCGGCGCTCCGTCGGACGCGTCGACACGCCCGCCCGGGAAGACCATCATCCCGGCGCCGAACGCGGCCTTCGTGTGCCGCCGGAGCATGAAGACCTCGACGCCCGACGATTCCCCATCGGCGACTCCACGATCCTCGGCAGGATCGGGATCGCGGATCAGCATCACGGTGGCGGCGGGATGAATCGGCACATCGGCGGGATCGGGGTGCTCGGCCATCGCCCCGACCGTACCGATCCGGTTGCGCGCGCCAGCGAGCCGGGCCGCGTACGGTGGCGCCAATGGTCGGCCCGCTCGCCAGCATCCGCACCGCGCCCAACGAGCCGTCCGACATCGTCGGCATCGTGACGCCGGGGACGCACCTCATCGTTCCGCTCGCCAACGGCGAGCCCACTGCGGTGCTCGACGCAATCGAGGACGCGGCCGCCGCAGGAGCGCCCAACATCGACGCGATCCGCGTCCATCAGATGCACGCGTTGCACGATCGGCGATACCTGGCCGGAACGTTCGGCGACCGGCTGAAGCACATCTCCTACTTCCTGTCGAATGTGACGCGCCCGCACTTCGCGGCGGGCACGATCGGGCTCGTTCCGGCGCATTTCTCCGAGGTGTACCAACTGATGAAGATGCGGGCCGCCGATCCGCTCGTCATCGCCGCCGCGACGCCGCCCGACCAGCACGGATACTTCTCGCTCGGCGTGTCGGCCGACTACACGGCGAGCTTCATCGGACGCGCCCGGTTCTTCCTCGAAGTGACGGAGGCGATGCCGCGGACGTTCGGACGCAACCAGGTCCACGTGTCGCAGGTGATCGGCTGGTGCCGCAGCGACCGGCCGCTGATCGAGGTGCCGCCGAAGGCGTCCCGTGACGCCGATCGTCGCATCGCCGGCTTCGTCGCGGAGCGGATCCCGAACGGCGCCACCATCCAGACCGGGATCGGCGCCATTCCCAATGCGATCATGGCGGCGCTCGCCGACCACCGCGACCTCGGCATCCACACCGAGTTGCTCTCCGACGGTGTCGTCGAGCTGATCGAGGCCGGGGTCGTGAACGGTGTGCGCAAGCGACTGAACCGGACCAAGACCGTCGGCACGTTCGCCCTCGGCACCGACCGGCTGAACGAGTTCCTGCACGAGAACACCGCCGTCGAGTTGCACACGGTGCGGTACGTGAACGATCCGCGCATCATCGCCAACGAGCCGAATTTCGCGTCGGTCAACGCCACCCTGACCGTCGATTTCATCGGACAGTGTGCGTCGGAGACGATCGACGGGACGTACTTCTCGTCGTCGGGCGGCCAGAACGACTTCGCCCGAGGCGCGATGTACTCCGAGGGCGGCCAGGGCTTCGTCGTGCTGCACTCGACGACGTCGAGCGGTGCGTCACGGATCGTGCCGCAGTTGGCGGCCGGCGACGTCGTGACCACCCCGAAGAACACCGTCGACAAGGTGGTCACGGAATGGGGGGTCGCCGAGCTGCGCGGCCGATCGATCAGGGAGCGGACGCGGAACCTGATCGCCATCGCCCACCCCGACCACCGTGACGAGCTCACGGCGCAGGCGCGAGCGATCGACTACCTCTGAACCTCCGTTCGCGCGGGGACGGGTCCGGAATGAACGGAGGGGACAGCTGATCCGTCCGACGGCCTGTCGGACTCCTCGGGTTCCGCGTCGGGCCGGAACCACACGTAGGAGATCGCCGCACCGACGATCACGACGAGCACCACGGCCACCGCCCGCCAGTTGTCGTCGAGGAACCGCGTGGCCTGCGCTTGGCGGTCCTGGGCCCAGTCGGTGATCGGGTCGCCGTCCTCGCGGAGATCGACCCAGTAGAAGTACCACAGCAGGTACAGGCCCGAGAGCACCACGAACCCCGCCGCAATGCGGTCGACGTAGGGCATGCCCGACCGCAGCACCTTGAGCAACGAGGTGTTGGCGAAGGCCAAGGCGATGGTCAGGGCGCTGACGAGCAGCGCCATGCCGGCGCCGTAGGCCAGGACGTTGCCGACACCGGCGATCACGCCCTCGCGCGCCGACGTGCTGAACACGGTGGCGATGAACAGCCCGATCGTGCAGCCGATCGAGGCGACGGCGAACGCGATCCCGAACACGAACATGGCGCGGACCGTGCGTTCGGTGGAGTTGCCCGTGCCGATCGCCGGCGTCACGAACGGGAGCTTGTACCCGCACAGCATGGCGATGCCGAGCACCAGCAGGGAGGCGCCGATCGCCACCGTCGCGTACTTCGAGTTCTCGTTGATCCAGGTGGTGAAGTTGTACGAGATCGTGCCGGCCACGAGGAACACCGCGAGGAACCCGGCCGACAGCGACGCACTCACCAGCAGCGCTCGGCGCAGCGTCGCCCGCTGCGTTCCGGGCCGGGCCCCTTCGAGACCGAGGAAGTACATGAGGTAGGTGGGCAGGAGGATGAAGCCGCAGGGGTTGACGGCGGCGACGAGGCCGCGGATGAACGACAGCGTCACGTCGACGCCTCGTGCGCCTCGAGGGCGGCGACCTTCGTCCGCAGCTCGCCCTCGTCGAGCGGGCCGGTCTGGTCGACGATCATCCCCTTCGAATCGACGAACAACGTGATCGGGAAGGCGACCGCACCGATGCCGTCGGCGAGTTCGGCGTAGTTGTCGCGGAGGAGTTCGTACTGCACGCCCCGGTCGCCGGCGAAGCGCTCCATGTCCTCCACCGAATCGATCGTGTTGACGCCGATGAAGCGCACGTCGTCGACATCGGCGTCGACCGCGGCGAACGCCGGGAGCTCCTTGGCGCACGGCGCGCACGAGCTGAACCAGAGGTTGACGACGAGCGGCCCGCCGAGCAACGACGCGGACGTGACCTCGTTGCCGTCGCGATCGAGGAACACGGCATCGGGGAACGGGTCGCCCTCGACATCGTCGTTGGCGAGGCCGTCGGTCGGATAGGCCTGCACGTCCTGCGGGTCGCGCAGTACGGCATCGACCTCGCCGTCGCCGGAGTCACGCGACGACGTGAACCAGACGAACCCGCCGATGACGAGCACGGCGACCACCAGGGACGCGACGAACAGCCGCGGCCGACCAGTCTTCATCGGTCGAATCGTACCGAGCACACACCGTCAGGTCGGTCGGCGTCGCCGAAACGTTCCGCCCACCTGGTGCACTGGTGCCCGCTCACGATCGCGGGGACGATCGCGGGGGCCCAGTGCACCAGGTTGCGGGGATCAGGCGACGACGCCGACCGGACCGAGCTCGTCGATGATCATCTCGGGGCGGGGGCGGGTCGGCGGACGCCCGCAGGCGCGCTTGTTGGCGATGATGCGGCCGCCGGAGAGCAACTCGCCGCCCCAGACACCCCACGGCTCCTCACGCTCGAGCGCACCGGCGAGGCACGACTCACGCAGCGGGCAGAGTCCGCACATCGCCTTCGCACGGGCGATGTCGATGATGTTGTCGGAGAAGAACAGCCCGACCATCGTGCCGTGACCGTCGGCGCACCGAGCGACCGGGGCCTTCTGGCCGGGCAGACGTTCGTCGCCCGGCGGACTGTCGGGTTCCAACGTCTCGATCAGCGAGCTGAGTTGTTCGAAGGTGGGGGAATCGATGAGCGAGGTCATGTCGTGTTCCTTGTCGGCGATGGGATCGGTGATGGGTTTGGCGACTGGCTTGACCGTGATGGGCCTGAGCGTGATCGGGTCGAGGGTGAGTGGGTGGCGGGGACCGATGAGCGTCGGCCGGTCCGTTGTTGCGATGGTTGGCATGTCGTGTGCTTTCTGGTTGTCGGGTTGGATTCGGGGCTGGCTGGGATGGGTTCGGGAAAAGCAAAAGGCCGCCGGGTTCTCGGAACCCGGCGGCCTCAGAAGAGGTGATCTGACGATGGTCTTACGTCAGAACTCCGTCGGAGTTGCCGGGCACGTTTCGCTTGGCGGTGGCCGTCGGTGAGTACGCCATTGCGCCAATGACATGCACCGCGTGGCCGCCGAGCCAACGATCCGCGGCGCATTCCATGTCGAACGACGACCGGGCGCGACCGTCGAACATCGAGAGCGTGAGTGCTTGAGTCATCGGTCGTCCTTTCTCGTCGGATCGTCTGCGTCGGTTGGAATCGCGTGTTCGTGCTCGTACGAGCGCCGCGCCCGCAGGCACGAATCACCAGGAAACCACGATCGGCTACCGCCGGTCAAGGATGTTTCGAGAAAGATGGGCGGCGATGACAACGGTCGACCTCGCGGTGTTCTCGACCGGGTGGGTCATCGGATGGTTGCTGCTGTGGCGAACCCGGCCCCTGCCGAACGTCGATCCCTCGGATCGCGAACCGATCGCGGCGATCGTGCCGGCGCGGAACGAGGCGCGTTCGATCGGCGGAGTCGTCGACCGGATCGTCGCCCAGCTGCGCCCCGGCGACGAGTTCGTCGTGGTCGACGACCAGTCGGACGACGGTACGGCGGCGATCGCCCGGGATCGCGGGCGCGGGTCGAATCGACGGCACCGGCGCACGGCTGGCTCGGCAAGCCGCACGCCTGCTGGCGGGGAGCCGGAGCCACGGCCGCGCCGGCGCTGGTGTTCGTCGACGCCGACGTACTGCCGTCGGCGCGGCTGCTCGACGACGTCGCGGCCGTGGTGCGGGCGCATCCCGACGTGGTGGTGTCGGTGCAGCCGTGGCACCGCACGGAACGCTGGTACGAACAGGCGAGCCTGCTGTTCAACGTGACCGCGCTCATGGGTTCGGGCGCGTTCACCGTGCTCGGCGAGCGTGTCCGCCCGACCGTCGCCTTCGGTCCGGTGCTGGCGATGCAGCGCCGGCGCTACGACGAGATCGGCGGACACGAGGCGGTCCGCTCCCGCCACACGGAGGACATCGGTCTCGCCCGGCTGGCCGGGGGCGCCGTGCTGTTCACCGGCCGGCCGGACACGACGTTTCGCATGTACCCCGACGGATGGCGGCAGCTCGTCGACGGCTGGACACGCACGATCGCCGTGGGATTCCGCTCGACCCGCTGGTGGGTGGCGCTCGGCGTCGTGTTCTGGATCGCCGCGCTCGCCGGTGGCTGGCTGGCCGGCGGTCTCCCGACGCACGATGCGGCGCCCGCGGGCGTCATCTACGTGCTCTGCGTACTGCAGTGCTGGGTGCTCGGGCGACGGGCCGGATCGATCCACCCGCTCACGGCGGCGCTGTTCCCATTGGCCGTGGTCGTGTTCGCCCTGATCGTCGTGCGCAGCTTTGCCCTCGCCGCGTTCCGCCGCGACATCGCGTGGAAGGGACGGGGGGTCGACGTCCGCTCGGGTTGACGCCGCTCAGACGTCGATCAGGATCTTGCCGACGTTGGCGTTCGATTCCATCCGCTGATGGCCGGCGCCGATGTCGTCGAGCGGGTAGCGGGAATCGACGATCGGCCGCAGCAGACCGGCGTCGAACAGCGGCAGCACCTCGTCGATGAACCGCTGACTCAAGGCGGCCTTGCGCTCCAGCGGGCGCGACCGCAGCGTGGTGCCGATCCACGTGATCCGCTTCTGCAGGATGAGGCCGACGTTGACCTCGGTGCTGCCGCCGCCCATCAGGCCGACCTGCACGATGGTGCCGTCGAGCCGCGCCGCTCGGAGGTTCCGGCCGACCTCGTCACCGCCGATCACGTCGAGGATCACGTCGACGCCGGTCGGAACGGCCGCCTGCAGTTCGGCGAGCCAGTCGGCCGGGCTGCGTTCGAGCACGAGATCGGCGCCGAGGGAACGGCACGCTTCGGCCTTCCCCGCCGAGCAGGTGACGGCGACACGGGCTCCGATCGCCTTGGCGATCTGGATCGCCGCCGTGCCGACACCGGACGCGCCGGCGTGGACGAGCGCCCAGCGTCCCGACGTGAGCCCGCCTTGCACGACCAGGGCGTCCCATGCCGTGAGGAACACCTCGGGGATCGCTGCCGCATCGGCGGTGGTCACCGACGACGGGATCGGCATCGCCTGGCGAGCGTGGGTGACGACCCGCTCGGCGTAACAGCCGCCGGCCTCGATCCCCATCACCCGGTCACCGGGCGACCACTCGGTCACGTCCTCGCCGATCGCGTGGACGGTCCCGGCGTACTCCATGCCGGGCACTTCGAGTTCGCGCTGGCGCGGGTCGGGATACATCCCCATGCGCTGCAGGACGTCGGCCCGATTGAGAGCGGTGTGCTCGACGGCGACCACGATCTCGCCGGGGCCGGCCACCGGTTCGGGAACGTCCTCGATGGTCAGGACCTCGGGGCCACCGTGG
Source organism: Ilumatobacteraceae bacterium (assembly GCA_963695145.1). GTDB lineage: Bacteria > Actinomycetota > Acidimicrobiia > Acidimicrobiales > Ilumatobacteraceae > Sva-07. The sequence continues at coordinate 38,464 of CAVOGB010000002.1, forward strand.
GAACGGAGCACGACTGCACGCATGCCCCGAACCTAACGGCGCAGGCCCGCGGCAGCCCAGGCCAGAGACGGGTCAGCCGATGCCGGAGAGGGGTGAACCGCCGGTGGCGACGGCGGCGGTGGCGTCGTGGGCGGTCTGCTCGCCGGCGGGCGGCGCGCCGGGCTCGACCGCCACGCGGGCGACGAACACGCGATCGCGGTAGTACTCCATCTCGCGAATCGATTCGCGGATGTCGTCGAGCGCACGGTGCGATCCGTGACCGTGCGGACGCTCGGCATCGACGGTCGGGTACCAGCGCTTCACGAGTTCCTTCACGCTCGACACGTCGATCGACCGGTAGTGCAGGTGGTTCTCGATGTCGGGCAGGTACGCCGCCAGGAACCGGCGATCGGTGCCGATCGAGTTGCCGCACAACGGGACGGTCATCGGTTCGGGCACGTGCGCTTTGATGAACTCGAGCGTCGCCGCGCCGGCATCTTCCAGGCTGATCGTCGACGCCTTGATCGCCTCGAGCAGGCCGGAACGTGTGTGCATGTCGAGGACGAACGGGTCCATCGCCGCCAGCACCTCGTCGGGCTGGTGGATCACGAGGTCGGGACCCTCGGCGACGATCGTCAAGTTGTCGTCCGTGACGATCGTGGCGATCTCGACGATGACCTCGGACGTGTGGTCGAGTCCGGTCATCTCGAGGTCCATCCACACCAGCACGTTGCCATCGTAGAGCCAAGAGTCGACGTGACATGATCCGCGCGGTCAGGATGGCCCGGTGACGGCATTCAAGGCGCTCCTCGCCGCACCGGGCGTCGAGGAGATCGTCGAACTGCGCGGGCCGTTCGGCTTCATGGCGTACCACGGCGGGGCGCTCGAGGTGATGACCGACGTGATCGCCGCCGCGGCCGCGCGGCGCAGCAACGCCTCGCTGTACGCGGTCGTGCAACCCGACGGCATGCGCGAGCACCTCGCGTCGACACTCGTGAGGCCCGCCGAGTCGGCGCGCCTGGATGACTTCCTCGGTCACGTCGACGTGGTCGTCACGATCCACGGGTTCGGCCAGCGCGGCCTGTTCGGATCGCTGCTGCTCGGGGGGCGCAACCGAGTGCTGGCCGAGCACGTCGGCCGCTCGCTGCGCCGGACGCTGCCGGCCTACGACATCGTGACCGACCTCGACCGCATCCCGGTGAACCTGCGCGGCCTCCACGCCGCCAATCCGGTCAACCTGGTGGCGGGATGCGGTGTGCAGATCGAGTTGCCGCCCCGCGTCCGCGGTGCCAGCCCGATGTGGTGGGACTGGGAAGGGCCGGGGCTCACGCCCCACACCGTCGCGCTCATCGACGGGCTGGTCGACGCCGCCACGACCTGGCCCGCGGCCCTCGCGCCCGCCCCGCACGGTTGACCGCAACCCTGCCTTTTCGGACCCGGTCCGAAAAGGCAGGGTCAGGGGGCGAGGCGGTCGATGTGCCAGGCGGGCGGGTCGCCGAGCGACCGGTAGCGGAGCCGGTCGTGGAGCCGGCTCGGCCGGCCCTGCCAGAACTCCCACTCGAACGGGATCAGACGCCATCCGCCCCAGTTCGCCGGACGCGGGACCTCACCCTCGGCGAACCGGCGGTCGAACTGGGCGACGCGGTCGTCGAGCAGCGAACGATCGGCGATCACGTCGCTCTGCGGCGAGGCCCAGGCGCCGAGCTGGCTGCCGCGGGGACGCGACGCGAAGTAGGCGTCGCTCTCCTCGGGCGCGACGCGCTCGACGCGGGCGCGGAGCCGCACCTGACGGTGCAGGTCGAGCCAGGCGAACACCGCCGCGGCGACCGGGGCGAGGTCGAGCTGACGGCTCTTGGCTCCCTCGTAGTTCGTGTAGAACACGAGCCCGTGCGCATCGGCGCCGCGGGCCGAGCACGATGCGCGCATCCGGCACGCCGTCGGCACCGACCGTGGCGACGGTCATCGCGTTCGGTTCCGCCACCCCGGCGTCGAGGGCCTGGTCGTGCCAGCGTCGCCACTGCTCGACCGGTTCGGCAGCCAGGTCGCCGACGTCGAGTCCGGCCGACTCGTACTGCACCCGGCGGTCGCGGAGCACGTCGGCCCGAGACGGGATCCCCGGGAACTCCGCGTCGCTCATGCCGTTCCGATCAGGTCGCTTCGATGCGGGTGATGCCCCGCATGTACGGGTGCAGCACGTCGGGCACGGTCACCGAGCCGTCGGCGTTGCGGTAGTTCTCGACGATCGCCGCCCACACCCGGGGCACGGCCAGTGCCGATCCGTTCAGCGTGTGGACGAACGCGGTGCCCTTGAGCGGTTTGCCGTCCGCGTCGTGACGGCGGAAGCGGATGTTGCCGCGACGGGCCTGGTAGTCGCTGAACCAGCTGATCGACGACACCTCCAGCCACGTGTCGGCGCCGGGGGCGTAGACCTCGATGTCGAAGCTGCGGTGGTGGCTCTGGCCCATGTCGCCGGTGCAGATCTCGATCACCCGGTACGGGAGGCCCAGCCCGGCGATCGCCCGTTCGGCCCGGCCGGTCATGTCGACGAGGAGATCGGGGGCCTGCTCGGGCGTGGCGAACGCCAGGATCTCGACCTTGTCGAACTCGTGGGACCGCAGCATGCCGCGCGTGTCACGTCCCGCGGATCCGGCTTCGCGTCGGTACGACGCGCTGTAGGCCATCACACGGATGGGTAGCTCGAGGTCGTCGAGGGTCTCGCCGGCGTAGATCGAGGTGAGCGGCACCTCGGCGGTGGGGATGCACCACAGGTCGTCGCGCTCGATCGAGTAGGCATCGTCGGCGAACTTGGGGAGCTGGCCGGTGGCGGTCAGCGTGGCGGTGCTGACGAGCGACGGCGGCCGGATCTCCTCGAAGGCGTCGGCATTCAGGTCGAGGCCGTACTGGCACAACGCCCGGCTCAGCGTGGCACCGGCGCCGCGCTGCATGGTGAACATCGCACCGGAGATCTTCGCCGCACGTTCGTTGTCGAGGATGCCGAGCGCGCCGGCGGTCTCCCAGTGCGGGACCCGTCGGTGGTCCGGATAGGTGTCGAGCAGACCGATCGGCCCGGTGACGACCGGGTTGTCCTCCTCGCCGGCGCCGTCCGGGGCGTCGGGGTGCGGCAGGTTGGGGATGCCGAGCAGCAGGTCGCGCAGGGTGGCGTCGACCTCGTCGTGCTCCACGGCCAGCGCGCGCTCGGTCTCGCCGAGGGCCCGGCTCTCGTCCTGCAGCTGCTCGGCGGCGTCGAGGTCGCCGGCGCGCCGCAGCGTGCCGACCTCCTTGGAGATGGCGTTGACCCGGGCGCGGATGTCGTCGCGCTCCTGCGTGATCGAGCGCAGCCGCTCGTCGAGGCGGGCGGCGTGGCGCACGTCGTCGACGAGAGCGGGCCGGCACCGACGAGCGAGCGCCGCCTCGACCATCGGGAGGTCGGTGCGCAACAGTCGCTGGTCGATCACGACGTCGCAGGCTACCGGTCGGCGTTCACCCCGGTCCGCCCGGTTCGCCGTGCCACCACCACGCTGCGATGAGCGAAACCCCCGTATCCGGGGGTTTCGCTCATCGCAAGGGGGGTCAGGAGGGTGCGGTGGGATCGGGTGGCGTCGGCGCGACGGTGGTGGCGAACTCGCGCTCGACGTCGGCCGTCGTCAGTGGGACCGCATCGACGGCCGCCTCGCCCGTCGGATCGGTGCCGACGGATCTCAGCCGCTGGGACCGCAGGCGTGCGGTGGTAGTCGTGTTCGTCCTTGTAGTTGGCGGCGAAACGGCGGAAGAAGATGAAGATGATGATCGCCCACAGGAAGACCGAACCGCCGGTCTTCATGAACGCGCCGGCGAGCTGTTGGTCGGTGGTGATGCTGATCCCCCACAACCGGTACGGCTTGTCGTAGGCGGAGTAGACCGCGCCGTCGGCGAACGTCAGCCAGGCGGCGGGCAACGTGGGCACGATCGACTGCAGGAACAGGTAGATGCACTTGCCGAGCGGCTGCAGGTGGAACTCGCGGAAGGGCCCACAGACCGGCATCCACATCAAGCAGCGACAGCGACACCACGAGCACGTGCAGGCTGTAGTGGAACGGCCCGTTGGCGACCGAATTGTTCACGACCGTCGGCACGTGGGTGGTGATCACGACCGCGTTGAACGCCAGACCCGCCACCACCGGCTTGCACAGCCACGCCAGCACCCGGTACCCGCGACCGTTGCCGACGAGCACCCGCAGCAACCATTCCGGCGTGGCGATGAGCACGAGCGGCGGCATGAAGTACGACAGCAGCATGTGCTGCAACATGTGCGCCGAGTAGAGGTACTCCTCGGAGATGTCGTGGAGCGGCCAGTTGCTCGCCACGAACAGCATCGTCATCGCCGCGACGAACGACGTGATCTGCTTGCGGGTGACGGGCGGCGTGCCGACGGGCACGGCCTTCGGGCCGATCACCCGCACCATGTAGATGTACGCCCCGGTGAGGAAGGCGACGAGGAGCCACACCTCGGGATGCCACTGGAATCGGAGTGGGTGCTGGACGACTTGGGCGAACATGGAGCGCCTCCCGAGAGGGCGGTCGACCTACTCGAAGAAGTGGAACGTCAACAACGCGACGGTGTACACGAACACCGCCAGGAACAGCCCGCTGTAGAACAGCCGCTTGAACAGCAGGTTGTCGTACTTGAGGTGCATGAAGTACAGCACGACGGTGAAGAACTTGACCGCCATCATCACGAGCAGCAGCGGGACCTTGACCTTGCCGAGGTCCATGTAGCTGACGGCGATCTCGGCGCCGGTGAGCACCATGAGCGCCAGCGCGATCTTCACGTACGTGAAGTCGGAGGCGCCGTCGTGCGTGCCGCCCTCGGTGTGCAGCGTGCCGGCGGGCGAAGCGGGGTGCCCGCTGCCGTGGGCGTCGGTGGGGCCCGGGGCGTCGGTGGAGGAGGTGTCGATCGTCATGGTCAGGCCGGGATCAGGTAGACGAGGGTGAAGATGATGATCCACACGATGTCGACGAAGTGCCAGTAGAGGCCGATCATCTCGACGGTCTCGGCCTTGTCGCCGGCCACCTTGTCGCGCGACAGCATGAACATCAGCGCCATCAGCATCATGATGCCGACCGAGACGTGCACGCCGTGGAAGCCGGTGAGCGTGTAGAAGCTCGAGCCGAACAGGCTCGTGGTGTAGCCGAGGCCCTCTCGGTAGAAGGTCGTGAACTCGTACACCTGGCCGGCGACGAACAGGCCGCCGAGCGAGGCGGTGGTGATGAGCCACAACCGGGTGTTGCGATCATCGTGACGTTTGGCCGCCGACACGGCGAGCACCATCGTCAGCGACGACATCAGGAGGCAGAAGCTGGACGCCGACGTGAACGGGATGTCCCACAACTGGTCGGGACCGATCGCGTCGCCCTGCCGGTTGCGGTAGAGCATGTAGGTGGCGATCAGGCCACCGAACATCAGGCATTCCGAGCCGAGGAACAGCCACATCCCCAACTTCGTGTTGGAGAGGCCGGTCGCCGTGTGGTGCTCGAGGCCGAGATGGTCGAGCCCGTCGTCCGCCCGGCTGCCGTCGGTCCCGGTGGGGATCACTTCGTCGACGAGGGTGGTGCCCGCGGCCGCATCGTCGGACACGCCGACGCCCGCGTCGGGTTCGATGACGCCCGGGTCGGTGTCGAGGGTGTCAGACATGGACGGCGAGCTCCTTGCTCATCTCTCCACCTTCGGTCGGCGGATCGAAGTCGGAGTCGGGCGCCGTGGCCGGTTCGAGCGCCCAACCGAAGACCGAACCGATCAGCAGGGCGGCACCACCGACGATCAGCAAGGTGTTGTAGATGACCCCGTAGGCCATGATCGGCAGCGCCAGCGCGAACATGATCGGCCAGTAGGACGGCGATGGCAGGTGGATGTGCGCATCGGCGTGGGCCACCTCCTCGGCGATGACCTCTTCGGCCGTCGCCACCTTCTTGTACTCATGGTGGTCGCCGGTCCCGACGTCTTCGTACTTGCGGTGGAAGAACTCGTCGAGCGCGTGCACGGTGGGCGTGCGCTCGAAGTTGTACTCCTTCGGCGGGCTCGACGTGATCCATTCGAGGCTGCGGGCGTCCCACGGATCGGCCGGCGCCGGCGGTCCCTTGCGGCTCACCCACACGTTGACGAGGAACAGGAACACGCCGGTCACGAGCACCACGGTGCCGATCGAGGAGACGAGGTTCCAGAACGCGAGGTTGAAGAAACCTTCGCCGGCGCGCTGTTCGGTCCAGATGTACATGCGGCGGGGCTGACCCTGCAGACCGAGGATGTGCATCGGCCCGAACGTCATGTTCATGCCGACGATCATGAACCAGAAGTTCCACTTGCCGAGCTTCTCGCTGAGCATCTTGCCGAACGCCTTCGGCCACCAGTAGTACATGCCGGCGAAGAGACCGAGCACGCCACCGCCGAAGATCACGTAGTGGAAGTGGGCGACGATGTAGTAGGTGTCGGTCTGCTGGGTGTCGGACGGTGCCACCGAGTGGGTGACGCCGGACAGCCCGCCGATCGTGAACTCGATGATCAGGCCGATGGCGAACAGCATTGCCGTGCTGAAGTACAACTTGCCGCCCCACATCGTGAGCGTCCAGTTGATGATCTTCACCCCGGTCGGGATGGCAATGGCCATGGTGGCCACGGCGAACACCGAGACCGAGATCGGCCCGAGGCCGGAGGCGAACATGTGGTGGGCCCACACGCCCCAGCCGAGGAAGCCGATCGCCGCCCCGGAGAACACGACGAACGGGTACCCGAACAGCGGTTTGCGCGAGAACACCGGGAGGACCTCCGACACGATGCCGAAGGCGGGGAGCACGATGATGTACACCTCGGGGTGGCCGAAGATCCAGAACAGGTGCTGCCACAGCAGCGGATCGGCGCCGTCCTGCACGGAGAAGAAGGTGGCTCCGTAGTTGCGCTGGAACAACAGCAGGAAGAGCGCCACGGTGATCACCGGCATGGCGAACAGCAGCAGGAACTGCGTGACGAGGGCCATCCAGGTGAAGATCGGCATGCGCATCATCGTCATGCCGGGGGCCCGCATGTTGAGCACGGTGACGATGAGGTTGACCGCACCGGCCAGGGAGGCCACGCCGGTGATCAGCAGACCGAGCGTCCAGAAGTTGACGCCGTCGGACGGCGAGAACGGCGTCGTGCTGTTCGGGGCGTACATGAACCAGCCGCCGTCGGCGCCACCGCCGAGGAACCACGAGGTGTTGATGAAGATGCCGCCGAAGAGGAACGTCCAGAAGCTGAACGCGTTCAAGCGGGGGAAGGCGACGTCACGCGCCCCGATCTGCAGCGGGATCATGTAGTTGGCGAACGCGGCGGCCATCGGCATCACGAAGAGGAACACCATCGTGGTGGCGTGCATCGTGAACATCTGGTTGTACTTGTCGGCCGACAGGATGTGGCCCTCCGGCCGGGCGAGCTGGGCCCGGATGAGGCTCGCCTCGAGGCCACCGACGATGAAGAACACCATCGCCGTGAAGCCGTACATGATGCCGATCTTCTTGTGATCGACGCTGAAGGCCCACGACCGCCAGCCGGTGGTCTGGACGGGCCGGCGGAAGTAGCCGAACGAGCTGGAGGGGGTGGCGACGACGGCCGGCGCCCCGTCGGTGGCGGGGGCCTCGGCCGGGCGTTCGATGATGGCCATGTGTTATCGGGCTCCCATCACTTGCGTTCGAGCAGGTAGGCGACGAGCTGATCGATCTGATCTTCGCTGAGGGCGAGGAAGGGCATCCCTCGATACAGCCCGTTGGTGGGTTCGAGCTTGGTCGGGTCGGCGTACATCGGCTTCTTCTGCGGCGCGTTGCGCAGCCACTCGCGCAGTTCGACGGAGTTCAGACATTCGGGCGTGACACCCTTCAGGTACTCCTGGCCGACCGTGGCGGACGGGGCGTCCCACACCTGGTCGTAGCACTGGGGGATCAGCAGGTTGAACGACGAACCGGCGAACGTGTTGCGGGTCATGAGGTTGGTGAGGTTCGGGGCGGCGCCGGCATATTCGTACAGGTCGGGCCTCGACACGATCGGGTTCCCGTCGGCGTCCTCGAGACCGTTGACCTGGTGACAACGCGAGCACTGCGAGACGAACTGGGCCTCCCCCTCGGCCGCCAGCGTGCCGGCTTCGGGCGGCGTGTAGGCCTCGAGCTGGTTGGCCTTCCACGCCTCGAAGTCGTCCGGGTTCATGGCGATGACTTCCATGCGCATGTTGGCGTGCGACAGGCCGCAGAACTCGGTGCACTGGCCGGAGTAGATCCCCGGCTCGTCGGCCTGGATGCGGTTCGTCTGGACGCGGCCGGGCACCATGTCCCGCTTGCCGTTGAGGCGCGGGATCCACCAGGAGTGGATCACGTCGCGGCTCGTGCCGCGCACGAGCACGGGGGTGCCGACGGGGATCACCATCTGGCCGGAGGTGACGATCACGCCGGACACGCCGCCGCAACCGTCCTGGACCGGGTAGTCGACCTCCCACCACCACTGCTGGCCGGTGACGTTGATGACGCACTGCGTGTCGCTCGTCTTGTTGAGCGCGATCACCGTGCTCACGGTCGGGATCGCCACACCGATGAGGATCAGCGCGGGCAGGATCGTGAGGCCGATCTCGAGCGCCGGTTTGCCGTGGGTCTGTTCGGGGATCGCCTGGCCACGGTCGCGGTAGCGCCACACGACGTAGCCGACCACGCCGAACACGATCAGTCCGACGACGCCGGCGATGATGAACACCGGGGTCTGCAGGTTGGCGATCTTCTGCGCGTTCGGTCCGGCGGGCTGCCACGTGTCTTGCGGGGCGTCCTTCGCGCAACCGGCGAGACCGGCAGCGACGATGGCGAGGAGCGCGATGCGGGCTCGACGGGTCACATGGCCGACGGTAGTCCGAGATGTGGGAGATGACATTTTCGTCCTGGCTGAATTCTTCATGGCCGGATCTCGCACGGCCAGATCTTGATGAGGGGTTCCGACGTCGGGCCGGTCACGGCACGACCAGTACGAGTTCGGCGGTTTCGACTCCGGGCACGAAGAACCGGAAGCCGTCGGGGAACGCAAAGCTCGGCTGCGGGATGTTCAGGGTGATCAGTTGCTCGCCACCGGGCTCGACGAGCGTGGTGCAGGCCTGGGAGGGCTCTTCGACCTCGTTGCCGTCCTCACCGGCCACCAGGATCGTGCCCATGTCGGCCGAGAGGCGGCGGTCCTCGTCGGAGTGGTTGATGAACAGCACGTTGTTCGGGCTGGAGCGGGGCAGCGTGATCGTGTTCTCGTCACCTTCCGGGATCGGACCGTTGACGTCGTACGACAGCGTGCCCTCGCCGTCGAGCGTGATCCGGGCGGCGATGCTCGCGGTGGCGGCGACGTCCTGCGACGCCTTCACGTCGGCCTCGGTCTCGCCCGGGTCCTCGCACACGCCCTCGCGGGCCAGTTCCTCGGTGGTCTCGTGCGGGTGCGGTCTCGCGTTCGCCGTCGATGCCCGCCGCAGCGCCGCCGGCGACGAGGCCGACCGCTCCGATGGCGACGATGCTGATCATCGCCCGGGCCTTGATCGACGGCCGGTAGGCGAACAGGAAGGCGAACGCCAGGAGGATGCCCGCGAGCACGGCGAAGGCGAAGACCGTGTTCGTCTTCGACAACCACAGCATGATGCGGCTGAACGAGTAGACGATGATGCCGATCGCCACGACGCCGGCGATCGGGAACTCGAACGGGTTGGCCATGCGGCTGCGCACGTTGGCGTTGTGCACGCTGTCGGCCGAGGCCCGCTCCGCCCACGCCTGCGCCATCCACTCGCCGCCGGCAGCCAGCAACAGGATCGTGCCGATGATGAAGATCGCCTGGTAGGTGACCAGACCGACGACGACGGTGACGCCGCCGAACGCCATCAGCAGGGGCCACAGGCTGTAGCCGGGGGCGAGCTGGGCGGCGGCGGTGTGTTCGACGGCGAGATCGGGGGAGGCGGCGACGTTCGCGTCGCGGGTGTAGATGTCGAAGCCGGCGAGCACGCCGAGAGCGATGCCGGCGGCGACGAGCCCGATCGTGCCGGTCAGCCAGTTCTGCGTGGTGCCGTACGCGATCGCGGCGATGATCGCGACGACCGTGGAGCCGATGAGGAACTTGTTACCCGTGGTGAACATTGGTCAGTGGCTCACTTGGTGACGTAGACGACGAACCACAGCGCGGCGAACACCGCGGCGGTCGTGTACCAGTAGATGGCATGGGCGGCGACGAGCTCACGGTCCCCGGTTCGTCCGCCGGTGAATCGGAAGGCGGCGACGATCGAGAAGAGGATCCCGACGATCATCATCACGAGGAACATGCCGGTGAGTGCGTAGAACATCACCTGGTAGGTGCCGTCGGCGATCCCCATCCCCATGTCGTGGTAGATGTACGCCTGGGCGTTGACGATGAGCAGCGCCACCAGGATGGTGACGGCGAGGGCGAACACGGTGTGGCCCCGGTCGTTGCGCTTCGCCGACCAGACCGCCCACTGACCGAACACGCACACGCCGAGGAAGGCGATGAGCATGACGTTCGCCGGGACTTCCGGGATGGCGACGCCCTTGGGGATCCACAGCTCACCGGCGGCGAGGGTGGCGTCGCGCTGCACGAGCCACACCGCGAGCATTCCGCCGGCGAGCATGATCATCGCCATCGAGGCGAAGGCGCTGCCGACGAGCGTCTGGCGTTGCGGAGCCGGAACGGGGCCGGCGGGCAGGGCGTACATCAGGCGGGGCTCCCGTCGCTCGTGGCGCTGTGGGCGGCGTGGTTCGAGGCTTTGAGGTCGAGCAGCGGCTCGGCGGAGTGGACGATCGGCACGTCGACGAAGTTGTCACCGGGAGCCGGCGACGTCGTGGTCCACTCGAGCGTCTGGGCGTCCCACGGGTCGTCGCCGACGGCGTCCCGACGATCGCGACCGCGGATGGAGGTGGCGAGCAGACCGACGAAGGCGAGCACCGTGAGCGCCATCAGGCCGTGACCCACGAGCACGAGGATGTTCCAGATGGCGAGGTCGTCGTTGTCGTAGGACGGTCCGGCGGGCTGGTCGAGGAAGCCGGCGATGTAGTGCGGGAACGAGGCGAGCACGGTCGCCAGGACGCCGAGCAGCGCGAGTGGCACCACCTTGGCCGTCGACGGGGCGAACCCCCAGAGCTTCGGCGCCCACCAGACGGCACCGCCCATGATGGCGAGCGCGGCGCCGTACACGACGTAGACGAGGACGGCCTCTTCGAACACGGTGCCCTGCAGCGCCAGGTCGTCGATGGCGTAGAGAACGGTGCCGGCCATGCCGACGGCGATCATCCCGATGCCGAAGAGGCTGAACGGCAGCGCACCGGTGATGTTCGGCCGGACGCCCTTGCGCGGCTTGATCATCACGAGCGCCATCAGCAGCACGACGAACAGGCCGAGCAGGGGCAGCACGTTGAAGGCGGTGAACGGGACGAGGTCGTCGACCTTGTTGCCGAGGTGATCGAGGTTCAGTTGGGTGCCGGACCACGGCAGGCGCGCCACGTTCTGCTGGGTCACCGCCCCGAGGGCGGCGACACCGACGAGGCCGAGGCCGAAGATCATCACGCCACGGGCCGGCGTGCGCCGGCGGAAGTTCGCCGGGATCAGTTCGGCGAACAGCCCGATCGCCGGGATGGCGAAGATGTAGGTGGCCGGTTGGGTGAAGAGCCATCCGGCCCAGGTGGCGAACCCGGCGTTGCCGCCGAAGCCGGTGCGGCTGTTGCGGTGGTCGAGGAAGAGGTAGACGAGGGTCCCGGTGAACACGGGCATCACGAGCACGAGCGTGATCGAGGTGATCAGCGCCGACCAGCTGAAGAACGGCACGCGACGCATCGTCATGCCGGGGGCGCGGGTGGTGAGGACGGTGGCACCGATCGACATCGCCGCGGCAACGGCGCCGATGGCCATCAGGCCGAGGCTGGCGATGAACAGGTCGACCATGTCGGCGCTGCCACCGAGCGTTCCCCCGTCGGAGGCCAGCGCCACGACGTTCAGGACGAGCCCGCCGAACCAGAGCCAGAACCCGAGCGTCGCGAGGCGGGGAAAGGCGATGGCACGGGCGCCGAGCTGCAAGGGCACGACGGCGATGCACAGCGCCAGGGCCAGCGGGAGGGCAGCACCGAAGACGAGGCCGACGCGCTGGGCGTCGAACAGCTGGGAGATCGAGTTGTCGAACGTCAGGTCGCCGCCGTCGACGCGCTCGATCCCGACGATCACGTTGACGACCACGGTGGCCAGCAGACCGAGGAGCCCGCCGAACAGGAAGAGCTGGCCGATGATCTTGTGGTCGGTCGACGACAGGATCATCGGGGGTCGCACCGTCACGGTGCCGTGGTGGGGATGGGCCTCGGGGCCGGGTGCGGACGCATGGTCGTCCGACTCGGGGGGCGCCGGTTCTGCAGTTTCGATTGTGGTCATACGAAGTGTGGACTCGCTTGTCTCAGTGCGTGGCCGGCGACTGCACGGGGCAGACCATGACGGCCCGAGACTACTTGCACGCTGCCGATCGAGCAGAAATCCCCGGCCGGTTTCATCTGGCCGGTTTCATCTGGCCGGCTTCGTCCCGTGCGTCACCGACCGTTCGCCGATCGCTCCGTCTGTCACGTCGCCGATCGCCGTCAGAAGCCGTGTTGCACGAACACGTCGAGGGTCATGGCGCCGAACAGCAGCGTCACGTAGGTGATCGAGTAGCCGAACAGCCGCATGCTGGCCGCCGGCGTGGGATGTCTGCCCAAGGCGATCGTGCCGCCGATGAAGATCGCACCGAGCACGGCGGCGGAGAGTCCGTAGATCCAGCCGAGGTCGGCGACCGGGACGAGCACCAGCGTCGTGACGACGAGGGCCACGGTGTAGCCGAGCATCTGTTTCACGACCTGCTCGAGGGGCGCCACGGCAGGCAGCATCGGCACGTGGGCCGCCCGGTAGTCGTCGGCGTACTTGACCGCCAGCGCCCAGAAGTGGGGCGGCGTCCACAGGAACATGGCGAGGAACAGCAGGATCGGCGGCCAGGCGAGCGAATCCTGCACGGCCGCCCATCCGACGAGCACCGGGACGGCACCGGCGGCGCCGCCGATCACGATGTTCTGGCGGCTCGTGCGCTTCAGCCAGAGCGTGTAGATGCCCACGTAGAAGGCGGCGGCGCCGAACGCGAGCACGGCCGACAGCAGGTTGGCGCCCGCCCACAGCACGGCGAAGGCCGCCACCTGTAGCGACAGGGCGAAGATCAGGGCGTTGCGGGCCGGGATGATGCCGGTGACGAGCGGGCGGTTCTGCGTCCGGGCCATCAACGCGTCGATGTCGCGGTCGACGTACATGTTGACGGCGTTCGCCCCGCCGGCGGCCAGGGTGCCGCCGATCAGCGTGATGATCACCAGCGACGTGGGCGGCCATCCCTGCTGGGCGAGCACCATCGTCGGCACGGTCGTGATGAGCAGGAGCTCGATGATCCGCGGCTTGGTGAGCGCGACGTACGCGCCGAGCACCGTGGTCGGGGTGTGACGACCGCCGTGAGCGACGCCGCCAGGTGCGAGCCGGGACGGTACGAAGGGGCGACTGCCGACGGCCATGAGAGGCCCATCGTACGGCCGCGCGGGAGAGTCGACCAACGCCGCGACCGGATGACCCGAGGCGCGTGAAGCACGGCACAATGGGGGGATGCCGACGACTCTCGAGCCAGTGGAGGTGATCGAGCCCGACATCGAGGAGGTGAACGCGCTCGACCGTCCCTGGATCGTGCTCGTGTGGAACGACCCGGTGAACCTGATGAGCTACGTCACCTATGTCTTCCAGAAGCTGTTCGGGTACTCGCTCGAGAAGGCGACGCAGCTGATGCTCGACGTGCACGAGAAGGGTCGGGCCGTGGTCGCGTCGGGAACCCGCGAGGAGGCCGAGATGCACGTGTTCCGGCTCCACGAGCACAGCTTGTGGGCCACGATGGAGCACGACGGGTCGACGAGCTGATGGCGCGGCGCAGCATCCTGGGTCGCAAGGAGTTCGTCCCGCCGATCCAGGCCGTCGACGACGGATGGCGGCTCAACCTCGACTTCGAGGAGCGCTCGCTGCTCGTGCGGTTGATGGACGAGCTGCGGACCCTGCTGACGTCGACCGACGACAATCCGCTGCTCAACCGCCTGTTCCCGACGGCCTATCCCGACGACGAGGAGAAGGAGGCCGAGTACCAGCGGCTGATGCGCGAGGAGCTGGTGGCGAGCCGTCTGGCCTCGATCAACATGGTCACGTCGCTGCTCGCCCCCGACGCTCCCCCGGTGTTCGACGAGGAGCGCACGGTCGCGTTCATGCAGTCGATCAACGCGATCCGCCTGGTCCTCGGCACCCTGCTCGGCATCACCGACGACGAATCGGCCGACGCCGCCGACGCGGCCGCCACGCCGGAGCACCAGCTCTACGACTTCCTGAGCTGGCTCCTCGAATGGACCGTCCGCGCCCTGAGCTAGTTGTTCCCCGATGCCTTCCGCTCCGGCGTCGGAGCGGCCCACGTTCGGGCGTGTGGAGATCGAGAATTCGCCGACCGAGGGCGACAGGAGTTCGAGGACGCGCGCCTCTCGCGGACGTTGTAACTTCGCGCGGGTCAGGCCGGGCGGCGCGAATGAAGGGGATCGTGGGGTTGGCGGCTCGGCAGTCGACGGCACAACCGGTGGGTCGCCATCGCTTCCCTCAGCCGGTCGCGGGCTCTCGACCGACCGCCGGCCCGCCGTCGACCGAGAGCGACATCTCGATCGTCAAATGCTGGAACAACGCCGGGGCACTGCCGCGCATCGTCTGCGTGATTGCGGTCGTCGCGGCCATCGCCGCACCGGCGATCGCCGACGTACCGCTCGCCAGCGGGCTGACGGTCGCACTCCTCGTTCCCGCCGCCTTGATCGACGTACAGACGCGACGCCTGCCGGACGTCTGGGTCGGTGGCGCGGCGGTCGCGTTCCTCGTCGTCGACGCGCTGGACCGGGCGATCGGCACGTCCGGCGTTCCTCCCGGCCACATCGTGCTCGGCGCGCTGGTCATGAGCGTGCCGTTGCTGATCATGCATCTGGCCGCGCCGGCGTCGATGGGATTCGGCGACGTGAAGCTGGCCGTCGTGCTCGGCGCCGCGATCGGCGCGACCGACTGGAACCTGGCGCTGCCCACGCTCGCGCTCGCCGCCGGAGCTACCGCCACGGTCGGCGTCGTCGGACGGGCGAAGTCGATCCCCTTCGGACCCGGGTTGGTCGGAGCGACGCTCGTCGCCCTCCTGGCCCACGACGTGTTCCTCCGGACGTGACGGGGTGACGACCAGACCCGCCGATCCCCGGACCGTGGCCCGGCACGGCTTCGCCCCGGCGAGCCGTCGACGGAACCGGATCGCCGCCGGTGTGGCGCTGGCCGCGGTCGCGGTCGGTGCGAACATCCTGATCTACAGCAGCCTGAACTCGAGTGAGCCGGCGGTGCAGGCCGTCGTCGACGTGCCGGCCGGAGCACAGATCACCAGCGAGATGATCCGCACGGTCGAGGTCGACGCGCCGTCGTCGGTCAATCTGGTGCCCGGCGATCAGCTCGATTCGCTGGTCGGGTCGTACGCCAAGGTCCGCCTCGTGTCCGGCTCGTTGCTCACACCCCAGTCCGTGCAGGCCACTGCGCTCGTCGGGCCGGGCAACGCCGTGGCCGCCATCCAGGTCGACGAGGGCGCGCTCCCGGTCGGACTGCGCGAGCGGGTCCCGGTGCAACTGGTCATTCCCGCGACGTCCGGGGCCGGCGGGTCGGGAGCGGCCGCGACCGAGCCGACCGTCATCGACGGCGTGGTGGTGGCGTTGCCGATCGCCACCACGAACGCGCTCGGTCGCCAGTCGTTGTCGGTCGAGGTCGCGGCCGCCGCGGCGCCGACCGTTGCCGCTGCCGACGACGTCCGGGTCGTCCTCACCGAGCCGTCCGGCGACGAGAGCGACGCCGATCCGAACCCCGATCCGCACGCGCTCCCGGCGGGCGAGGCGGACGGGGACTGAGGCCGGATCGTGGGCGTCGTCGCACTCGTGGGGGATGCGACGACGACGACCGCGGTCGCGCTCGCCGCGGCGTGGCCGGCCGACACTGACGTCCTCGTGCTGGAGTTCGACCCGTCGGGCGGCTCCCTCGCGGGATGGATGGACACGCCGGCAGCTCCGTCGCTGTCGACGTTCGTCGCCGGTCGTTCGGCCTCGATGATCGACGACGGATGGCCCACGTGGCGTGACGTCGAGTCGATCATCCACGGGTCGAGTTCCGGGACTGCGATTCATCGCCGCGCCCACCCGATCGCGCGAGGCCGCCCGGTCGATCGTCGAAGCCTCGGCGAGCATGCTCGGGCTGCTCGCGGGGTCGTCCGCCACCGTGCTCGCCGATGTCGGACGCACGCGGCCATCGGACGGAGTCCCGCCGATCGTCGCGGCGGCCAACGACATCGTGATCGTCCACCGCCAGGAACCCGCCTCGCCGGGCGCCGCGTCCACCCGCCTGGAACGGCTCGTCGAATCGGCGGAACAACTCGGGGTGCTCGACGGCGCGCTCCATCTGGCCGTGATCGGCGACGACCCGTTCGACGTCGACGAGATCGCCGGCTACGTCGCGACCCACGCGGCCGTGACCCTCGCCAGCGCCACGACGATCGCCGTCGACCCGCTGTCGGCGATGGTCCTCGCCGGCCGCACCGGGGTCTCGGCGAGGCGGCTGAGCCGGCTCCCGCTGCTGCGCTCGATCACTCCGCTCGCCGACGGGTTGGCCGATCGGATGGCGGCGACGCCGTCGCGAGCGGCGGAACCGCACCCGTTCGAGGGGGCGGCAACACCATGACCGACACCGTGTTCACGGGTGCGCGCCGGCGCAACGGCATCGATCCGACCGGGGCGCTCGGCCGGGTCACCGATCGGGTGGCGGCTCGGCTGATCGATGCCGTCGAGCGCGACGACACGGAGGTCCGGCCCGTCGGTCGCGAGCCGCTCGGGCGCGACCATCGCCGTCAACAGTTGCTCGTCGGAGCGTGGATCGGTGACGAGATCGCGGAACTGAACGAGGCCCGCCTCCGTGACGGGCAGCGACCGCTCGACGAACACGACGAGCTCCGGCTCAGGGCCGGCGTGGTCGCCGAACTCACCGGGAGCGGTCCGCTCGAGGAGTTCCTCAGCGATCCACACGTCGAGGAGATCGACGTCAACAGCCATCTCTCCACGTGGGTCACCTACACCGACGGGCGCAAGATCGACGTCGGCCAGCTGTGGGCCGGCGCAGCCGACCTGACGTCGTTCCAGAAGCGCATGGCCCTCCGGATGACCGGCACGGGCGAGGGCCGGCTCGACACGTCGTCGCCGATGCTGACGCTGCAGTCGAAGGACGGCTCGCGCGTGGTGATGGTGCTCGGCGGACCGAGCGAACACGGCGTGTCGACGCACCCGCGCCTCGCCATCCGCCGGTTCGTGGTCCGCCAGGTCGGCCTCGACGGGCTGGCCGATCTCGGTCTGTTCCCGCATCACCTGGTGGCGCAGCTGCGCGCCCTGGTGCGGTGTGGCTTCACCATCCTCGTGTCGGGGCCGCCGGGCGCGGGCAAGACGACGCTGCTCACCGAACTCCTCGGCGAGGTGTCGCCGCTCGAGCGGATCGTCACCGTCGAGAAGAACCTGCTCGAGCTGCGTCTCGAGGACGACCCCCGCCATCCCGACGCGCCGGCGTTGTTCACGCGGCACTCGAATGCCGAGGGCGAGGGCGAGATCACGACCCGCCAACTCGTCGAGCTGACGCGGCGGCTCAATCCCGACCGCGTGGTCGTCGGCGAACTGGTGGAGGACGAGGCCCTCGACATGCTCGACGTCGCGTCGATGTGCAAGCGGGGATCGTTGGCGACGATCCACGCGCACGCGGCCGATGTGGTGTTGCAGCGGCTCGGCTACTACGTGTCGAAATCGAACACGAACCTGCCGGAGTTCGCCGTGTGGAGCCTCATCGCCCAGACCGTCGACTTCGTCGTCCACATCGATCTCGTCCGCAACGCGGTCGCCGACGCGGCGCCGACGCGGCGGGTCACCTCGATCATCGAGGTCGGCGGGCTCGGTGAAGGCGGTGGCGTGGCGAGCACCGAGGTGTGGGGCTTCGGGGAGAGCGACGAGCTGCAGCAGCTCGCTCCCCTGTCGGCGAGGCACCTCCGCCGGCTGCGGCTCGCCGGCTATTCCGCCGAACAGTTCGCAGTCCACGGGAGGCACGGATGAGCCTGCCGATCGTCGTGCTCGTCCTCTCGACGCTCGCCGGTGTCGCCGCGGTCTTCCTCCTCGCCACCGCCGGTCGTGCACCGGTGCCAGGCACCGATGCGCGACCTCGGGAGATCCGGCCGGGTGCGTCGGTGCGGATCGGGGGCGGCCTGGTCGCAGGGGTCGTCGTGCTCGCCTTCTCGGGGTGGGCGGCGCCCGCACTCGTGGTCGGAGTGGCCACCTGGGCCGCGATCGGGTCGTGGCAGCGGCGCGACCGCCGGGCCGACACCGTCGTCGAGCGCACCGATGCCCTCGCCTCGTGGATCGAGAACCTGCGTGACGTGCTGATCGCCGGCGATCAGCCGATCGGTGCGATCAACGCCACCGTCGCCACGTGCGGACCGTCGATCCGGCCGCAGGTCCGCCGGCTCGCCGCCGGTCTCGGTCGGCAGGATCCCGACGTCGTGTTCCGGCGGTTCGCCGACGAGATCGACGATCCACTCGGCGACCTGATCGCCGCCGGGCTGCTGATCGCCGTCCAGCGCGGCGCCCGCACGGTGGCCGTGTTGAACTCCCTGGCCGAGCAGGCCCGTCATCAGGCCGACCGGCGGCGGATCGTCGACGCCGAGCGAGCGCCGGTGCAGCGCGAGGTCACCCTGCTCAGCGTCATCATGGGTGCACTGATCGCCGGCCTCCTGGTGTTCGGACGGGCCGACTACCTGCGGGCGTACGACACCGCGGCCGGCCAGTTGTTCCTCGGCGCGATCCTCGTGATCTATTCGGTGCTGCTCGTGCGGGTCCAACGCCTCGCCCGATATCCGACGGCCGAGTCGCTTCCTCACGGGCTCCGTCGAGACCGAGATCGCCCGAGCGGGAGCGACCCGGTGAGCCCGGTCGGCGCGCTCGTCCTGTGCAGCCTCGTGCTCGTCGGTGGGATGTGGATGGCGATGTCGGGTTGGCAACGACCACGGCCCCGCCTCGACGACGCGATGGCCCACCTCCGTCGACGCCCGGACCCACGTTTGCGTCGCGATAACGGCGCGCCGGTTCCCAGAAATCCCGACGCAAACGGGGGTTGGTCGGTGCCGGGCGTGGCGCGCGTCGGCGAAGCGGCCCGGACGAACGGACTGGCCCGCTGGACGTCGTCGTGGGACGAGACGTTGCACCTCGTCGGGCGCTCGAACGACGTGCACCTCGGCATCCTCGTGCTCGCGTCGCTGACGGCGCTGGTCGTTCCGAGTCTGGTGCTCGGCCTGCTGCAACTCGCCGGCGTCGTCTCGATCTCGTGGTTCGTCCCGGCCGGCATCTCGATACTGGCGGCGCTCGTCACCCCGCTCCTGATCCACACCGACACCGTCGCCCGGGCCGATGCGGTGCGAGTCGATCTCCGGCACCAACTGGGGGCGTTCATCGACATGGTCACCATGCTCCTCGCCGGCAACACCGGCTACGAGGGGGCGCTCGACCAAGCGGCGCGAGCCGGTGACGGTCTGCTGTTCCGCCAGCTGCGCCGTCGCATGCGTGAGGTGTCGACGACCGGACGGAGCCTCGTCGACGCACTGTCGCTCGTGGCCGAGGAGTACGGCATCGTCGAACTCGAGCAGGTGGCGGCCACCGCCACGTTGTCGGCCCAGGAAGGCGCACCGGTCGCTCGCAGCCTCGCCGCGAAGTGTTCGACGCTGCGCGCCACCCTCGCCGCCGACGAGGAGGCGAGTGCCCGCATCCGCAACGACAAGGTCACGCCGCCACTCGTCGGCATGGCCCTGCTCTTCATGGCGCTGATCATCTACCCCGCCCTCAACCTCCATTGACCCGACCGACACCGACCCGACCACCACTGACGACCACCACTGACCCCGACCAACTGACCCGACCAACTGAAGGGACCACCATGACCGATCCGACCCTCTCCTTCGCCGGCACCTTCGTGGCGATCTGGCATGCCGTGTACGGCACGATGCGCGCCGCACTCCGCACCGCCGGCAGCGACGAATTCTTGCGCCCGTCCGACCGCGGCGCCGTGTCGATCGAGCACGTGCTCTGGTACGCCGCAGCGGCGATCAGCGTCGCCGTCGTCGCGGCGATCATCTGGAGCCAGGTCCGCACGACCGCCAGCACGCCGGTCCAGTCTCCGTCTGCCCCGTAGCGATGGACTCGGTGAGCGATCCGCCGATCGCCGCGCCGCCGCATCCTTCCGCCGCGCCCAGATTGGCGGGCGAGTCGGGTGCGGCGACCTCGCTGTCGATCGCGCTCCTCACCCCGATCTTCGTCGTGCTCGCCTTCGCCGCCGTGCAGGCCGCGCTCTGGAGCCACGCCAAGACCGAGGCCAGGGTCGTCGCCCGCGACACCGCCGCCCTGGTGGCCCGCTCGGGCGTCGCCGCCGGTGACGCCCAGTCGTCGGCGAGCGCGATCCTCGCCGCCGACACGACGCTGAGTCACATCACGGTCGGCGTCACACAGAGTCCGGGCATCGTCGCCGTCACCGTGACGGCCGACGCCCCGGGAATCATCCGCGGCACGTCGTCGTCGTTCTCCGTCACCGCCGCCGTCCCGGTCGAGGAACTCACCCGCCCATGACACCGTCGACCCCGACCCTCGCCCCTCGCGTTCTCGTGAACTTCTTGCGCACCCGTGTGCGCGACAAGTTCACGAGAACGCGGCTGGCCGGGTTCGACCGCGGGTCGAGCGATGCCCTCGGCGCGGCGCTGATCGCACCGGCGGCCATCGGGTTGGCGCTCGTGATCCTCTTTCTCGGACGCAGCGTCGACGGCCGGGCGACGGTGCAGAGCGCCGCCGAGTCAGCGGCGCAGGCGGCTGCCCAGGAACGATCGCCGGCGGCCGCCATCGCCGCGGCCGAGCAGGTCGGCGAAGCGATGCTCGTCGATGTCACGTCATGCTCCGATCCGACCGTCGTGGTCGACACGTCGGCGTTCGGCCCGGGCGGGAGCGTGGCCGTCACCGTCGCCTGCACGGTGTCGGCAGCCGGGCTCGAGCTCGTCGACCCGCCGGCGCAGACCTCGACGGCGACCGCCTTCGCCACGATCGACCCGTACCGATCGGCGGGTGGCTGACCGTGGACGGCTCGCCCGGCTCCGTGAAAGGCGTACGGCGCACCCAGGGCGATCGCGGATCCGGCGTCGTCACGGGAATCACGCTCATCTTCGCCTTCACGTTCCTCGGGCTCGTGTGGCTCGCCCGCGACATCGACCGGAGCGTGTCGAACCGGTCCACGGCCCAGTCGATCGCCTTCCAGGCCGCCCGTTCGGGCGCCCAGGCCGCGACCGTCGCCGACCTGCGTACCGGCGACGCGATCGTGATCGATCGCAACGCCGCCCAAGCCTCGGCGAACCGGACGGCGACCGCACTGTTCGACAGCTATGGCGTCTCCGGCTCGGTCACCTCGATCACGGTCGAGGACGACCGTGTCACGGTGGCGGTGTCGATCACCGACGCCGGCAAGACCGTCACCGGCCTCGGGACCGTCCGTTCGGAGCGGGCGCCATGAGGATCCGGATTCGGGTCGCTCGCCGTTTCCGTTTCACGTCGTCGGCCGCCCACGCTCGGGTGTGGAGCCGACGAGACGGGAGCCCGACGTGAGCCGGCCGACCGAGCGGTCCGCCGGACGCTTTGCGCTGTCGGCGCTCGCGTTCTTCGGTGTCGTCGCCGGCGTGCCGTTCGTGCTCGTCCGGGTATCGACCGCGAGGTTCGGCTCGGCCAATCCGTTGGGTGGGGTGAGCTCGTGGGACCCGGGCGCGATCGGTGACGCGTTGCGTACGCCGCTGGGCGACGACACCGTGGTCGACGTTCTGCTGCGCCTCTGTCTCTGCGTGGTGTGGGTCGCCGTCGCCGTGATCGTGGTCAACACGGTGGTCGAGGTCGTCCACCAGGTCCGCCACCGAGGGATGCCGATGCCGTCGATGCGAGGGCTCGGCTGGTCGCAGGGCGTCGCCCGGTTCATCGCCGTCGGTCTGCTCATCGTCATCCCGACGACCTCGGTCAAGCCGAGCCTGGCCCAAGGTCCTGGGCGCGGTCCATCGCCGACACCCAACCGCGCCCCACTCGTGATCGAGGGCTTCGAACACCCGACCGGGGAGACGAACCGCACCGCACCGAGCATCGTCGCGACGATGCCGTCGCCAGCCGTGCAGGGAGCGACCTACACGGTGCAACGTGGCGACTCGGTCTTCTCGATCGCTGCCGATCTTGCCAACCACGACGAGCAGCGCACGTTGGACATCGCCGATGCGATCCTCGACCTGAATCTCGACGCGCCGATGGCCGACGGGCAGCGATTCTCGAACCCGGCCTACGTCGAGCCGGGTTGGGTCTTGCGGTTGCCGGCGACCTTCGCAACGGGTGCGCCGGCCGCGGTGGCCATGCCGGGTCGAGGTCGGCGAAGATGACGTGCACGTGGTCGTTCCCGGCGACACGCTGTGGGACATCGCCGAGGACGAGTACGGCTCGGGGTCGGAGTGGGACGAGATCTGGGAGGAGAACGCCGGCGACGACATGGGTGGTGGACGTACGTTCGACGACCCGAACCTGATCCTTCCGGGGTGGGAACTCGATCTGCCCGACGACGAGCAGCCGACGGAGGACCGGCCGGTCGAGCCACCAGCCGTCGAGCCACCGATCGTCGAACCGTCCGTCGGAGACGACCACCGGCACGACCGCCGAGGCGCCGGCGGCCACCGAGGCGGAGCTGCCCGCTGTGGTCGGCGACCGACCCGCTCGATTCGCAGTCGACCGTGGCACCGAACATGGCACCGACCGGCGCGACGGTCGTCGCCTCGACCACGTCGCCCAGTTCGCCCAGTTCGACCACGGTCGTCCCGGTCGGCGGCAACGCCCGAGCCGTCGATCCCGGACGGACCTCGGCACCCGACGCTCCGTCGCCGATCCGACTGGAGCACGCGGCAATGTTGGCCGCCGGGATCCTGCTGCTCGTGGGGATCCGCCGCCGGCAGCGGCTCCGCGCCGCCACCCCGCGCAGCCGCATCCCCGAGCCTCGGCCCGAGGTCGTCGAGACCGAACTGCTGCTTCGTCGGATCGAGCCGGGCGAGCGTGGACCACGCGTCGACGTCGCTTGCCGTTCGGCGGCGTTCCATCTCATCGGCAGCGGCGTGCAGATCGTCGTCGTCCAGGTGTCACCCGACGGCGAGATCGCGCTCACGCTGTCGGGCGGCCACATCCCGCCGGCGCCGTGGACCGGGCGCGGACGACAACGTGTGGCACCTGCCGGCCGGCATCCCCGTCGAGTTGCTCGGTGAGTCGGCCCGGCAGGTCGGGATGCCCTGCGTCGCATTCACCCAGCTGGGCGTCGACGGTGAAGGGTGGGAGGTGCTCGTCGACCTCGAAGCGTGCGGGACGCTGGCCGTCGACGCACAACCGTCGCAGGCCGACGCCGTCGTCCGCGGTCTCGCCGCCGGGCTGGCGACGTCGCTGTACGCCGAGGTCGCTCACCTCGTCACGGTGTCGATGTCGCCGCACGTGCTGCTCGGCCACCGCAACGCCCACCAGGCCGAGTCGATCGACGCCGCCTTCGACCACGCTGCCTCGTTGGTCGGCTCGACGTCGATGAACGAACGGTCGTCGTTCGAACTGCGATCGCTGCGCACCGGCGGCGAGATGTGGGAGCCGGCCGTGGTCCTGCTCACCGACCGCGACGCCGTCGAGCAGACCGACGGCATCCAGCTCCCCGCAGCCGGCCACGGGATCGCACTCGTGGCCGTCGTCGGCCCGAACGGCCTGCCGGACGCGCCCGCTCGGCTGTGCGCCGAGGCGACCGAATGGATCCTCACGGTGGCGGGCCGATCGATCTCGATGACACCGATCGGTCTCGACCGCGCGGACGTCGATGCGGTGCAGGCGATCCTCCACGACGCCGAACGGCCGCTCATCTGGATGGACGACCTCGTCCCGACGGGGTGTCCGTCCTCCAATGGCGAGATCGCCGACTCGCCGGGCCCCGAGCAACCCGAATCGGATTCGTTCGAGCCGAGCGAGCACGCGATCGTCGTGCAGCTGCTCGGAGCGGTCGAGGTCCGGAGCGCCGCCGGCGAGCGGGCGGAGTTCGAACGGTCGAAGACCGTGGAGCTGATCGCGTGGCTGGTGACCCACCGGACGAACTCGACCCGCGGACTGGCGCGCACCGCGCTGTGGGAGCTCGACGTGCGCGACGCCACGTTCGCCAACGTGGTGTCCGAGGCCCGTCGCGGCATGGCCCGGCTCGTGAAGCTGCACGATGGCGAGGAGTGGCTCGCCCGCACGCTGACCGAGCAGCTTCCGCTCCACCCGCTCGTGGTGAGCGATGCGCAGCTGGTCGAGCAACGGCTGGCACACGCCCGGATGCAACCGCCGTCGCAGGCGATCGAGACGCTGCGACCGGCGGTGGCGATGATCGACGGCATGCCGTTCGCCGGGACGAGCTACCTGTGGCCCGATGCGGAGGGCATCACGTCGAACCTCGTGCTGCTGGCGATGAGCGCGTGCACCGAGCTGGCCGAGCACGCGCTGTCGATGGGCGACATCGAACTCGTCTTCGAGGCGACGGGGCACGGCCTGACGGTCCTGCCTGCGCACGAAGGGCTGATCGCGTTGCGGATGCGGGCCTACGCCAAGGCGGGTGACCTCGCCGGCGTGCGTCAGGAGTGGGCGAACTACGAGCGGGTGATCGTCGCCGACGCCTGGTCGGACGGCGAACCCGCTCCGAAGTTGGTGGCGCTACGCCGGGAGTTGCTCACCGCCCCCGACGACGCCACCGCCAACCCGACCTGACCGTCCCACCGCGACCCCGGCGAATGCGTGAACAAGTTGCGCTGTATGTGCGCACATTGTTCACGCGTTCGCAGCCGCGTGACGGTCCTGGCCGCTGCGATCGACGACTGCGCGTGCTGACGGGGTGAGGCCGACGACGTGGGCGGCGATGAAGCGGTACAGCGGGTCGCCGGTGCGTTCCTCTTCGACGAGACCGACGTTGGCGAGCTTGATCACGTGCGGGTCACGGTCGGCGATGGCCCGCTCGGCGATCTCGTCGCGGGACGGGAGCGGGTGCCGGCGGAGCGCATCGAGTTCGCCCTCGTCGAGCAGTGGCGGTGCGCCGACGGCCGCGTAGGCGATGGCCATCACCGGCACCATGTGCGCGGCGAGCCCCTGCGCCGTGTCGTCGTCGAGCCACTTGCTCACCGCGCGAGCGGCACGGGCGCCCGTGACGAGGTGCAGGGTGATGAAGTCGTCCGCTGCGAGGTGAGCGGCGAGGGCGAACGACGAGACATCGTCGAGCGTGTGCTCGTCGAGCGCCACTCCCGTGAGCGCGTCGCGGAGTTCCGGACGGCGGGCGATCCCGGCCAGGTCGAACGTGTGCGGCCACGTGCCAGACGGTTGCGCCGCGAGTGCGGAAGCGACATCGGGCAGTCGACGCGTGCCGGCGGTGGGCGTCGGGACGGGAAGGACGGCACGGCGCTGCTCCCAGTCGAGCAGGGCGGCGGCGACCTGGCCTTCGTGACCGACGTCGAGTGCATACCCGAGTCGGATCATCGGGTGGAACAGCGCGGTGCCGGGCGCATCCACGAGTGCGGGAACTCGTGAGTGAACGACGGCGGCGATGCCGTCGAGGTGGACCTCACGGCGGCGCTCGTCGAGCAGCTCGACGTCCTCGCGCATCTCGGCCGACTCTCGGGCGTGGGCGTCGAACACCGACTCGAGGACGTCGGCAGTCGCACCGAGCTGCTCGAGCGCCACGAGGGCCATGGCGAGGTGATTGCTGAAATAGCCGCGGAAACTCGGCGAGAACACCAGTTCGTCGTCGAGGAGCCGGGCCAGGGTGGCCGAGCTCTGGGAAGTGGTTGTCGTCTTCATACCAACGACGGTACGACTTCAAGTTCACTTGAAGTCAAGCTCTCCCCAGCGCAAAGTCGAAGGACGACGAGGCGATCAGCGCCCGACACACTGATCGGCAGGAGTGCCATCCGCGACGACGGTGACCATGACGACGGTACCGGTCTCGCAGGCCGACTGTGGGCGCTGCCCGGTGAGGCCACGGACCGTGAAGATGGTGACGGTGGCGAGAATGCAGAGGATCACCATGACCACGAGGAGTTCGACAAGGGTGAATCCCCTGTCGTGGTTGGTGTCCATGGTCCGTTCCTTCCGCTCTTCCGTTGACTGCTGATGCCCTCACGAGGCGTTCCGTGTGACCATCTCCGGTCGCGCACTGAGTTCTTCGGCCCCCCGAAATCGTTCTTGAGCACAAATTCGCGAATCGCCCGAAAGTTCAACGGGGTGTCAAGAAGATCCGGCTGATGGCACACAATCAGGTCGGCGAAGGCTCGATCGCGACAGCATCGGAGTCGTCTCACCGATCACCTCGACGGCACCCTGAGGAGCAGGACGAGCTCCGGTCGGTCCCCCAGGTGTCGCTAATCTCCTGCTCGGGCCACGGCTGGCCGCTTGTGCTGATGAGTCCTTCTTGCTGATCTCCTCGATCTCGTTGCTCGTCGTGGCCGGCCTGCTCGTCGGCTCGTTTCTCACGGTGGTCGTGGATCGTGTCCCGCGCGGTGAATCGGTGGTGGCATCGCCGAGCCGCTGCGGTTCGTGCGGGCACCGCCTCGGCCCGCCCGATCTGATCCCCGTCGTGAGCTGGTTGGCCCTCCGGGGCAAGTGCCGGCGGTGCCGAGCCCCGATTGGCATCGAGCCGATCGTCATCGAGCTGGCGACGGCTGGCATCTTCGTGCTGTTCGCGTTGAAGTTCGGGGACACCGCACCGCTCCCGGCGTACTGCATCCTCGGCGCAGTCCTCGTGGCACAGACCTGGATCGATCTGCACACCCAGCGCCTGCCACGCGCAATCACGTACACCGGCATGGTGTGTGGCGGCATCGCGCTCACGATCACGGCGATCGTCATCGACGAGCCGGAACGCATCTGGATGACGGCGTTCGGCGCCGTGATCGCGCTCGTCACGATGTGGCTGATCTACTGGGTCAGCAAGGGCGGGATGGGTGAGGGTGACGTGCGCCTCGCGCCTCTGCTCGGCATGTACCTGGGCTGGTTGAATCCGGGCATCGTGCTTCCCGGACTCTTTTTCGGGTTCATCGCCGGTGCGGTGTTCGGTGTCGCGATGATGGCAGGCGACAAGGCGGGCCCCCGGACCACCTTGCCGCTCGGGCCCTTCCTCGCGGTCGGCACCGTGGTGGCCATCTTCTACGGACAGCAGTTCGTCGACTTCGTCCTCACGCGCTGACGGTCGTCCGGGTGTGCACCGAGGACATCGCTGACGGGCGCGCCCGACCAACCGTCGTCCATCGGCGTCGTAGGGTTGGCCGCCATGCGCGTGCATCTGGTCGACGGCACATACGAGTTGTTCCGCCAGCACTTCGGCGCTTCGTCGCGTCACGCCGACCGTCATCCGTACGCCGCGGCCGCCGGCGTGGTGGGCTCGACGCTGACGCTCGTCCAGGACGGCGCGACGCACGTCGCCGTCGCGTCCGATCACGTCATCGAGAGCTTCCGCAACGACATGTGGCCGGGGTACAAGACGAGTGAGGGGATGGACCCCGAGATCCTGGCGCAGATCCCCGTGGTGGAGCGGGTGCTCGAGGCGGCCGGCTTCGTCGTGTGGCCGATGGTCGAGTACGAGGCCGACGACGCACTCGGCGCCGCGGCGGTCATCGCCGACGCCGACGACCGGGTCGAACAGGTGCTGATCGTGACGGCCGACAAGGACCTCGGCCAGTGCGTGGTCGGCAACAGAGTGGTGCAGTACGACCGTCGCAACCGGATGATCATCGACGAGGACGGCGTCAAGGCGAAGTTCGGTGTCGGGCCCGCCTCGATCCCCGACTACCTCGGTCTCGTCGGCGACACCGCCGACGGCTTCCCCGGCCTGCCGGGCTGGGGAGCCAGGAGCGCCGCGCTCGTCCTGGCCCGTTACGAACATCTCGAGTCGATCCCGGCGGCCGCCGGGCAGTGGGACGTCGCCGGCTTGCGCGGTGCCGCGAAGTTGTCGGCGACGCTGCAGGCGAACATGGCCGAGGCCCTGCTGTTCCGCAAGATCGCCACGGTGGACACCGAGGTCGACGTCGGCACGGTCGATTCGTGGCGTTGGACCGGTCCGACGGACGACTTCGCCGCCGCGGCCGAGGAGATCGGCGCCCCCGACCTCGTCCAGTTCGCCGCCCGCCTGACGCCGCCGTGATTCCGGAGACCAACGTTCATTCCGGACCCGTCCCCGATGAACGTTGCCGGCGTGAAATCGGCGGGACCGTCGACTGAGGTGACGACCAGGCGGTCTGCGGCACACAGGCGATGCCGATGAAGGCTGCTACCTCCCGGTCCTGACCTGGTTCACGGGCGCCCGTTGCACAGGACCCGGTCGCCACCTCACTCGACGGTCGAACCGCCGGGCATCGATCGTAGCCGATCGGAGCTAACCTTCATCCCGGTCATCCGAGCGTCGATTCGACGACCGGATTGCCTGGAGGGATGCGAGAGCGGCCGAATCGGCACGCTTGGAAAGCGTGTGAAGGGCAACCTTCCGTGGGTTCGAATCCCACTCCCTCCGCCATGTCGGCTCCCGCATCCGACGATCCGTTCGATCGCGCCGATGTCGACACGATGGCCCTCGCCCTCGACGAGGCCCGCGCCGCACTCGCCCACCACGACGTCCCGGTGGGAGCCGTCGTCGTCCACGACGGCGTGGTCATCGCGGCGCGGCACAACGAGCGCGAGCAGTCCAACGACCCGGTGGCCCATGCCGAAGTGCTGGCCCTGCGTGACGCTGCGGAGCATCTCGGGCAGTGGCGACTCGACGAGTGCACGATGTACGTGACCCTCGAGCCCTGTGCGATGTGTGCCGGTGCCCTGGTGAACGCCCGGCTCGGCCGGCTCGTCTATGGCGCGACCGATCCCAAGGCGGGTGCGGTCGACAGCGTGTTCCGGCTCCTCGACGGCGACCGGTTGAACCATCGCGTCGACGTGCGCTCCGGGCTGGCGGCCGACACCGCGGCGGAGTTGCTCCGCGCGTTCTTCCGCGCCCGTCGCTGAGGCGATTCCACCGGTGAGGAACGGCTGAGGTCGTGCATCGGTGTCTGGCATCGATGCACGACCGCCGGTGGCGGAAGGCGTGGGATTCGAACCCACGGAGGCCCAGAAGACCTCAACAGTTTTCGAGACTGTCCCATTCGTCCGCTCTGGCAGCCTTCCGTCGTCGAGGCTACCGGCGATGACCGAACGCGGCTACGAGCAGGTGGTTTCGTCGGCCGGTGCCACGAGGTTGACGAGGTAGTCCTCCACCAGTTCGTTCACGCAGGAGTTGGCGCCGTAGCCCGTGTGCTGGTTGGCGACCACGATGACGAACCGTCCGTCCTCGAGCGCGTCCGCCATCGCCCGGCTGCTCTCGAGGGGCGTACTCGGGTCGCCCGTCGTTCCGATCACCACGATCGGTCCGGCCCCGACGCCGGTGATCTCCATCCGCGGGTCGAGCGATGGTGGGAAGAACGTGCAGCTGTACGAACCCGTCGTGTACGGAAACAGGCGGGGCGCCACGCCCACGAGCTCGGCCGCCTGGGCGTCGGACTCCTCGACGGTCGGGCGTTCCACCTGGTCCATGCACGAGATCGCCTGGAACGACTCCATCAGGTTGCTGTACGTGCCGTCGGCGTTGCGCCGGTAGTACGTGTCGCTCAGCTGCAGCAACCCGGCGCCGTCGCCGCCGGCGGCGTCTTCGAGCGCCCCTGCGAGCGCCGGCCAGTACCGGTCGGAGTACATCGACTGCACGACCGCAGTGGTCGCCACGTCGCGTGACACCGGAGCCCGGCCGTTCGCGCTCGGCAACGGCGAATCGTCGAGTTCGGTCATCAGCGCGTCGAACGCACCCTCCGCGTCACCGTCGTTGTGGAACGCGCAGTCGCTGTCCGCGCTGCAACCCGGCGAGGAACGTGTCGAGGGCGTGCTCGAAGCCGACCCACTGGTCCTTGGTCCGCTCGAGCGAGTCGGCGGTCGGATCGGTCGCCCCGTCGAACACTGCGGCGCGGACCGTCGAGGGGAACAGCGTCGCCCACACCCCACCCAGTTCGCTGCCGTAACTGAACCCGAAGTAGGACAGCTGCGGTTCCCCGAGCGCCTGGCGGATCGCATCGAGATCACGCGCGGTGTTGTTCGTGCCGATCGAGGTGAGGTCGTGGACCCGATCGACACACCCTTCGGCGAACTCCTTGGCCGTGTCGATGTTCATCTGCCGCTCCGCCTCGTCATCGGGCGTGAGGTCCGGCTCGCCGAAGAACCGGTCGAACTCGGAGTCGTCGATGCAGTCCACCGAGGCGCCCGACGCACCGGTGCCGCGTGGATCCCACGACACGACGTCGAACTGGTCGGTGATCTCGGACGGGAACCAGCTCGCCGCGTTGAGGGCCATCGAACTCGCCGCCGAACCCGGGCCGCCGTTGTTGGTGGCGAGCACGCCGATCCGGTGGTCGGGGTCGGCCTGGTGCCGTGCCACGCGCAGGTCGAGCGTGGCGCCCTGCGGATCGTCGTAGTCGACCGGCACGGTGATCGTGCCGACGTCGGTGCGATCGTCGACCGGCTCCCAGGCGATGGTGTACGTCAGGGGCGGCGGCACCGGCAGCGACGTCGGCCCTGCCGCATCGCCGATGCCAGTACCGGTGCCGGACCCCGCGACGGAGGTGGTCGTCACGTCGCTGACATCGCGCGTGACCGGTGGCGGGACCTTCGCGGACTCGTCATGCATGATCGAACACGACGCCAGTGCGGTCCCGATGACGACCGCCACGACCGTTGCCCGCAGGGCCCGGCGGCGCTGTTTCGGAGCGCCCGGGACCCGCCGCCTCGTGATCGACATCCGGTCCAAGCGTACGGCGATCATCGCCCGTAGCGTGACCCCATGCGGATGCCCCCACATTCGATGATGCCGGGCGACGCCGACGCGGTCCGGGGCGTACAGCTCCAGCAGGGCACGCTCCGGCGGGTCTGGGTCTTCGCCCGGCCGTACAAGTCGACGATCGTGATCTTCCTGGTCGCGATCCTCGCCGCCGCGCTGCTCGCCCTCGTCGCGCCGTTCGTCTTCAAGGCGATCATCGACACGGCGATCCCGCAGGGCGACAAGCGCCAGATCGCCATCCTGGCGGCCATCGCCGTCGGGGCGGCGATCGCCGACGCCGGGCTGGCGATCGTCCAACGGTGGTGCAGCGCGCGCGTCGGCGAGGGGCTGATCTACGACCTGCGGCGGACGCTGTTCGCCAAGGTGCAGCGGATGCCGATCGCCTTCTTCACCCGCACACCGACCGGTTCGATCACGTCGCGGCTCAACAACGACGTGATCGGTGCGCAGACCGCGGTCACGAGCACGCTCGGCAGCGTGGTGAGCAACGTGGTCGTGCTCCTCACGACCCTCGCGGCGATGATCGCCCTGCAGTGGCAGCTCACGCTGCTGACGCTCATCGTGCTGCCGGTCTTCATCATCCCGGCCCGCCGGGTCGGGAAACGACTGCAGGGGATCTCGCGCGAGCAGATGGCCCACAACGCGGCGATGAACACGCAGATGACCGAACGGTTCAACGTGTCGGGTGCGACGCTGGTGAAGCTGTTCGGGTCGGGCCAGCGCGAGCAGGCCGCGTTCGAACTGCACGCCGACGGCGTCCGCGACACCGGTGTGCGCTCGGCGCTGTACGGGAGGGTGTTCTTCGTGGCGCTCGGACTCGTCGGCGCGCTCGGCACCGCCGCGGTGTACGGGGTGGGCGCGATCATGGTGGTCGACGGCGGCATCTCGACCGGCACGCTCGTGGCCATGGCCGCGCTCGTCACCCGCATCTATCAGCCGCTCACCGGCCTCACGAACGCCCGCGTCGACCTGATGACGTCGATGGTCAGTTTCGAGCGCGTGTTCGAGGTGCTCGATGCGCCCGAGGCGATCCAGGAACGGCCGGGAGCGATCGACCTGATCGACCCGGTCGGTGCAGTGGAGTTCGACGACGTCGTGTTCCGCTATCCGCCGGCGAGCGAGACCGCCGTCCCGTCGATGGAGCAGAACGCCGGCCTCACGATCGACGCCGACCCGGACGTCGACGTGCTCCGGGGTCTGTCGCTGACGATCGCCCCGGGCGAGACCGTGGCCTTCGTGGGAGCGTCCGGTGCCGGCAAGTCGACGACCATCGCGCTCCTCCCGCGCTTGTACGACGTGACGAGTGGGGCGGTGCGGATCGACGGTCTCGACGTCCGCGATCTCACCCTCACGTCGTTGCGCGCGTCGATCGGTGTCGTGTCGCAGGACCCCCACCTGTTCCACGAGTCGATCATGGCGAACCTGAGCTACGCCGACCCCGATGCGTCGTTCGAGCAGATCGTCGCCGCCGCTCGGGCGGCCCGCATCCACGACACCATCGCCGCCCTGCCCGACGGTTACGCCACGATCGTCGGCGAGCGCGGGTATCGCCTGTCGGGAGGCGAGAAGCAGCGCCTGGCGATCGCCCGGCTGCTCCTGAAGAACCCGGCGATCATGGTGCTCGACGAGGCGACGAGTCACCTCGACAACGACAACGAGGCGCACATCCAGGCGGCGCTCGAAACCGCGATGGAGAACCGCACGGCGCTCGTCATCGCCCACCGCCTGTCGACGATCCGCAGCGCCGATCGCATCGCGTTCATCGAGCACGGCCGGGTCGCGGAGCTCGGTACCCACGACGAACTCGTCGCGGCGAACGGGCGCTACGCCCACCAGCTCAACGCCGGTGAACTCGTGCTCCCCGGCTGAGCCGCCGGCGATCGCGTGACCGCGAGTGGTGTCGAACCTCCAAGCCGCCCGGGGCGCGCCAGGTTGGCCAGCTGGCACAATCGGGCGGTGATCGACGCCGCGCTCCGAGCCGCTGCCATGCCCCCGTTCCACGCCATGGCGATGGGACGGGCGGCGACCGAGCTGGAAGCCGCCGGCCACCGCATCCTCCATCTGGAGGTCGGGCAGCCCTCGACGCCGCTTCCTCGCGTCGCTGCCGAGGCCGTGCGCAAGTCACTCGACAGCCCGCTCGGCTACACCAACGCGGCGGGGCTCCATCGCCTGCGCTCGCGGCTGGCGAAGCGCTGCGTCGACGTCGACGAGCATCGTGTACTGATCGTCGGCGGTGCGTCAGCCGGTTTCACCCTCGCGTTCCTGACGCTGTTCGATCCCGGGACGAGCCGGGTCGGTGTGATCGAACCCGGCTACCCGTGCTACCGCAACGTGCTCGCCGCGCTCGGGATCGAACCGGTGGCGATCCCCGTCGATCCGGCGAACCGGTGGGCGCCGACGATCGACCAACTCGAGGCCGCCGGAGACCTCGACGGACTCATCATCGCCTCACCCTCGAACCCGACCGGCACCGTGTACGACGACGCCACGTTGGCGATGATCGCCAGTCATTGCCGGCGCCGCGACATCGCGATCATCGCCGACGAGATCTACCACGGCATCACCTACCACGGTCCGGCGGCGTCGATCCTCGACCACGAGCCGGACGCCTTCGTCGTCAACAGCTTCTCGAAGTACTGGTCGATGACCGGATGGCGCGTCGGTTGGGTCGTCGTGCCCGACGCGTTGGTCGACATCGTGGAACGCCTCCAGCAGAACGTGTACATCTGCGCGCCTCACGTGTCGCAGGTGGCGGCGCTGGCGGCGCTCGATGCCGACGACGAACTCCACCAACATGTCGAGCGTTATCGGGCCAATCGTTCGCTGTTGATCGAGGGACTGTCGGCGGCCGGCATCACCGACATCGCGCCGGCCGACGGTGCGTTCTACGTGTACGCCCACGTGCCCCACCTGACGACTGGGATCGGCATCGACTCGCTCGGTCTCGGCCGGCGATGGTTGCACGAACTCGGGGTGGCGGCCACCGCGGGTGTCGACTTCGACCTGCAGCGCGGCCACGAGTACATGCGCTTCTCGTATGCCGGCCGTGGCGACGACATCGGTCGAGCGTGTGAGCTCATCGCGGCGTGGCAGCCGTGACGGCGCCCGGTCCGCTCGCCGGGCTCCGGGTCGTCGACATGTCGACGGTGCTCGCCGGGCCGAACGCCGCCCGCTACCTCGCCGACTTCGGTGCCGACGTGATCAAGGTGGAGCGACCCGGCGGTGACGGGTTGCGCGACATGGCCTGGATCGATCCCCGCGACGGCGTGGGCCTGTGGTGGAAGCTCGTCAACCGCAACAAGCGCACGATCGTGCTCGACGTGAAGCACGACGCCGATCGCGAGGTGCTCCTCGGCCTGCTCGAGGAGGCGGACGTGTTCGTCGAGAACTCGCGACCTGGCACGCTCGAGCGGCTGGGGCTCGGGCCCGACGTGCTGCTCGCCGCCAACTCGTCGCTCGTGGTCACCCGGGTCTCGGGCTTCGGACAAGACGGCCCCTATGCGTCGCGCCCCGGCTTCGCCACGATCGCCGAGGCGATGTCCGGCCTCGCTTCGCTCAGCGGCGAGCCGGACGGCCAGCCGCTGCTCCCCCCGATCGCGCTCACCGACGAGGTGACCGGCCTCGCCGCCGCGTTCGCCACGATGGTCGCGCTGTATTCGGGGGTCGGTCAGGTGGTGGACGTCAACCTCCTGGAGACGATGTTCCAGCTGATGGGTCCGCTCGCGTCGCTCTACGCCGTGCGCGGCGAACAGCAGCCGCGGCTCGGCGCGGGGTTGCCGTACACCGTGCCCGCGCGGCACGTATCGCTGCAGTGACGATCGTTGGGTGGCGCTGTCGACCTCGAGCGAGTCGGTGGCCCAACGCGTGATCGCGGTGCTGGGCGTCGCCGACGACGAGCGGTTCGGCGACTTCGTCGGCCGCGCCGCGCATCGAGACGAGCTCGAGGCGGTCATGGCCGAGTGGTGTGCCCGACGTCCGCAGGCCGAGGTCCTCGACATCCTCACCGCCGCCGAGGCCGCGGTCGGTCCGGTGATGGACATGGCCGACATCGCCGCAGATCCGCACTACCGGGCCCGCGGCACGATCACGTCCCTCGACGGCACGCCCATGCAGGCCCTGATCGCTCGGCTCTCCGCCACGCCCGGCTCACTGCGCTGGGCCGGTCGACCGCTCGACGCCGACGGCGATCAGATCCGCCGTTCCGGTTGGGACGCCTGACCGACGGCGCCCGGACGGCGGACCGCTACCGTCGCGGGA
>CAVOGB010000003.1:0-18576 GCA_963695145.1 Ilumatobacteraceae bacterium
TCAGGCCGACTGCAACCCGCCGGCCGGGCGGGCCTCGCCGGCGTCACACGATGTTCAATGCGTCGAGGAACGACGCCGCCAGCGCTTCATCTCCGGTGATCGTGCAGGAGTCTCGCCACGGCGTGCGCGCCGTGCCCCACTCGACGAACGCCCGCGCATCGGACGTCACGGTTGCGTCGGCGTCGCCGCGCGGGTTGCCGACGACGATCTCGTCGTCAGCGCGGGCGACGTCCCACGTCCCGCCGCCGGCGCCGGTGAGCACCAGACGGATGCGTCCCCCGAGATGCTGTTCCAGGCCGGGCTGCATCTGCGGGAGCCCGGCGAGCATCCACCCGACGGCCGGACCCACGAGTGCGTCGTCGGCGGGCGGGAGGTCACGCTCGATCGGCCCACGCGGCGCGAGCAGGTCCACGCGGAGGTGGCAGTAGTGGTCGAACGCATACGCGTCGGCGAGCTGATGCATCGGATAGTGGCCGAGGTCGGCGAGCGGGATCACGGTGGAGGCGAGCGGCTCGTCCTGGAACGATGCGAGCGTCGCCAGCGCGGCGTCGCAGTACTGCAGGTACTCGTCGCGGATCTGTTCGTGCGTCCAGCCGTCCCGAACGTCGACCAGGAGGTCCATCATCCGCTCGGCCGGGAGGTTCAACGGTTCGGCTGGTGGCGGTGACGGGTCGACCGTCTCTTTGTAGTTGGAGCTCATGTGGGCGACGAGATCCCGCACGGTCCACCCCGTGCACCCGCTCGGACGTGACCACTCGTCGTCGTCCAACGTGGTGATGACCTGCTTCACCTCGTCGATACTCCGCGCCACCGATGTCAGACCCTCGCGAGACATCGCGCCTCCTCGTGCTCACCTCGAACGACTCCCTGTGGGGCAACCGTAGACGGCCCCCGACGGGGCGCGAGACGCGACGTCCGGCGCGGTGCGAGTCAGACCGCCATCACCGCGCGGACCTCCTCGAGCGAGTGCTCCCCGCCCTCGCCGTGGCCCGTGATGCGACCCGACTCCAGCACGTAGTACTCATCGGTCGAGCGGAGCGCGAAGCCGACGTGCTGTTCGACCAACAGCACGGTGAAATCGCCGCGCCGCGTGAGTTCGACGATGACCTCTTCGATCTCGGCGACGACGTTGGGCTGGATGCCCTCGGTGGGCTCGTCGAGGATCAACAGCCGGGGCTTGCCGAGCAGCGTTCGGGCAATGGCGAGCTGCTGGCGTTGGCCGCCGGACAACAGGCCCGCGGGGCGGCTCAACAGAGAGGTCAGGGCGGGGAACGTGTCGAGCACCTCGTCGATCTCGGACCTCACGTTCGAGACCAGCTGGAGGTTCTCCATCGTGGTCATCTGGGGGAAGCAGAGCTGACCCTGCGGGACGTAGCCGAGGCCCTTGCGGACCCGCCGGTTGGGACGCATCCTCGTGACGTCCTCGCCGTCGAGCAGCACCGTGCCCGACCGCACCGGGATCAGGCCGACGGCGACCCGCAGCAGCGTCGTCTTCCCGGCGCCGTTGTGGCCCATGACCGCCGCCGCACCGCCCTTGGGGACCGACAGGTCGACGTCGAAGAGCACCATCGAGCGCCCGTACCCCGCGGTCACACCCACCAGCTCGAGCATCGCCTCACCCATGCGTCGCCACCTCCGCCGTCGTTCCCAGGTACACCTCTTGCACTCGTTTGTCGGCCTGGACCTCGGCGACCGTCCCCTCGGCGAGCACCTTGCCGGTGTGCATCACCGTCACGAAGTCGGCGTACCGGCGCATGAAGTCCATGTCGTGTTCGATGATGACGATGGTCCGGTCGCCGACGATCCGCTGCAGGAGCTCACCGGTCTCGTCACGCTCACCCGTGCTCATGCCCGCCACCGTCTCGTCGAGGAACATGACCTTGGCGTCCTGCACGAGCAGCATGCCGACCTCGAGCCACTGCTTCTGCCCGTGGGCGAGGATCCCCGCCGGACGGTGCGCCAGTGCGGCCAGCCCGATCGTGTCCAACGCCTGCTCGACGCGCTCGGGAACCTTCCGGCGGGCGAGGATCGACCGGCGCGCCTTGCGGTGGACACCCGCGGCGATGTCGAGATTCTGCAGCACGCTGAGCTGTTCGAACACCGAAGCCGTCTGGAACGTCCGCCCGATCCCGAGGCGCACGATCATGTGCGACTTCATCATGAGCAGGTCGTGGTTGCGGAACTTCGCCTCCCCGCTGGCGCGCACGAGTCCGGTCAGGGCATCGACCACGGTGGTCTTGCCGGCGCCGTTCGGGCCGATGAGGAAGTGCAGCCTCCCCTGCAGGAGCGTGAGGTCGACGCCGTTGACCGCCTTGAAGCCGTCGAAGTCGACGGTCAGGTCGCGGATCTCGAGGTAGTCCTCACCGAGGAACGAGGCGGTCATGCCAGCGCCGCCGGCTCGGACGGTTCGAGGCCGGGGTCGCGCTCGACACTCCGACTCGGTGCCTCCCGCCGGGCCGACGTGGGCCACAGCGATCGGAGCTTCGGCCAGAGCGACGCGACGCCGCCCGGCAGGAACAGGATCACCACGATGAAGAGCGCACCGAGGAAGTAGGTCCACTGCGTCGGGAACTTCTCGGAGAGCGTCGACCGGCCGTAGCCGACGGCGATCGCGCCGAGCGCCGGTCCGAACAGCGACGACCGGCCGCCCAGGGCGACACCGGCGAGCAACATGATCGACGCCGGAGCATCCACGTTGGACGGCGAGATGATCCCCGCGATCGGCACGAACATCGCACCGCCGACGCTCGCCATGATGGCGGCCACCACGAACGCGACGAGCTTGATGTTGGCCGGGTCGTAGCCGAGGAAGCGGATGCGCTCCTCGGCGTCGCGCGTGGCGACGAGCAGCTCCCCGTACCGGCTGCGGTACAGCTGCCAGAGGATCACCAGGGAGAGGATCACCAATCCGGCGGCGATCCGGTACAGGTTCTTCGCGACCTGCGGATCGTAGAGGTTGTGGCCGAAGAAGGTCGTGAACGTGTTGAGGCCGTTGAAGCCGCCGGTCTGCTTGATCGTCGCGATCAGCAGCGTCGCGAACGCGACGGCCATGGCCTGCGTGAGGATGGCGAAGTAGGCGCCCTTGACCCGGCGCTTGAGGGTCGCCCAGCCGAGGATGAAGGCCACCACGGCAGGCAGGGCGACGATGGCGAACACCGTGAACGGCCCGCTGCGGAACGGTTCCCACCAGCTCGGCATCGTGCCGTTGCCGTACAGCGTCATGAAGTCGGGCACCCCGCCCGGGCCGGCGGCCTCGAGCTTCATGTGCATGGCCATGGCGTAGGCGCCGAGTCCGAAGAACACGCCCTGGCCCAGCACGAGCATGCCCCCGCGGCCCCAGGCGAGACCGATGCCCATCGACCCGAGCGCCAGGGCGCAGTACTTGCCGAGGTTGCCGAGCCGGAACGCCGTGAGCGAACCGGGAGCCCACACCAGCAGCAGGAAGGCGAGCACGCCGATGGCGATCAACGGCCCGTAGGTGTTGAGCAGTCGGGTGCGCCTCATGCCAACGACCGGGTGCGAACGGTGAAGAGGCCCTGTGGTCGCATCGTGAGGAAGATCACGACGAGGGCGAACGTGATGACCTGCGCCATGCTGCCGCTCGTCCAGTCGGTCAGGAACGCGGTGACCACGCCGACGGCCCATGCGGCGAGCACCGTGCCCTTGAGCTGCCCGACGCCGCCGATGACGACGACGAGGAAGGCGGGGATGATGTAGGCCGTGCCGAGCGTCGGATTGGTGCCCGAGATCAAGGCGATGGCGACGCCGCCGACACCGGCCAGACCCGAGCCCAGGAAGAAGGTGATGCGGTCGACGTTCCGGGTCGCCACGCCGAGCGTCTCGGCGAGTTGTCGATTCTGCACCGTCGCCCGGATCTGCCGGCCGAAGAAGCTGTACTTCAGCACGGCGCTGAGCGCGCCGAGCGCGGCGAGCGCCAGCACGATGGTGAACAGCTGGCGGTGCGGCCACTCGTAGCCGAACACCGAGATGCGGCCGCCGAGCCAGCTCGGTGCGCTGACCGGGTCGCCCTGGGCGCCGAAGACGTCTTGTGCGAACTGCTGGAGGACCAGCGACACACCGACCGTCGCCAGCAGGGTGTCGAGCGGGCGTTGGTACATCCACTGGATGACGGAGACCTCGAGGAGCAGGCCGAGCAGGCCGGCCACGATGAAGGCCATCGGGAGCGCGACGACGATCGAGAGGCCGGCGGCTCCGACCACCTGCTGGGTGACGTACGCGACGTACGCCCCGACCATGAGGAACTCTCCGTTGGCCATGTTGATCACGCCCATCTGGCCGAACGTGAGGGTGAGCCCGAGCGCCGCCAGCAACAAGATGGCGCCGGTCGCAGTACCCGTCAGGAAGGGAGTGGTGAGTACATCCATCGTTTGAAATTCAGATCCGTTCTGCTGTCACGTCGGTCGGGGCGGGCACCGGTGACCCTGCCTTTCCGGACCGGGTCCGGAAAGGCAGGGTCGGTGTGAACGAGGACTCAGTCCTTGTTCGGGTCCCACCAGCTGTAGCCCTCGAGGAACGGATCGGGCTCGATCGGTCCGTCCGAACTGAACACGATGTCGAACTGGTTGTCGGCGTTGATCTGGCCGATCAGAGCCGTCTTGGCGATGTGGTGGTTCTCCCCGTTGACGGTGACCTCGCCCTCGGGTGCATCGAACGTGACACCGTCGGATGCCGCGTTCACCGCATCGACGCAGAACGACCCTGCCTTCTCCACCATGTTCTTGTAGAGGTAGAGCGACGTGTACGCCGCTTCCATCGGGTCCGACGTCGGTCGGTCCGCTCCGTACTTGGCCTGGAAGGCCTCGATGAACGCGGCGTTCTCGGGGCTGTCGACGCTCTGGAAGTAGTTCCAGGCGGCGTACTGACCGGTGAGATCCACGCCCATCGCGGGCGCCTCTTCTTCGGCGATCGACACCGAGATGATCGGCGAGTTGTCCGCACCGAGGCCGGCTTCGTCGTAGGCCTTGATGAAGCCCACGTTCGACGACCCGTTGATCGTGTTGAACACGAAGTCGGGTTTCGCCTCGGCGATCTTGGCGACCTGCGTCGTCCAGTCGTCGCTGTCGAGCGGCACGTACTCCTCACCGACGATCTCGATGCCGAGTTCCGCGGCGTACTGCTTGATGATCTTGTTCGCCGTACGGGGGAACACGTAGTCGGAACCTGCCAGGAACAGTGTCTTGACGCCCTCCGACTTCAAGAAGTCCATCGCCGGGATGATCTGCTGGTTGGTCGTCGCACCCGTGTAGTAGATGTTCGGCGACGCTTCGAGGCCCTCGTACTGCACGGGGTAGAACAGGAGACCGTTCGCCCCTTCGACCACGGGCAGCATCGCCTTGCGGGAGGCCGACGTCCAGCCACCGAACACGGCGGCGACCTTGTCCTCCGTGAGCAGCTTGTTGATCTTCTCGGCGAAGACGGTCGGCTCGCTCTGGCCGTCCTCTTCGATGAACTCGATCTGCTTGCCCATGATCCCGCCGTCGGCGTTGATCTCCTCGGCGCCGAGCATCAGCGAGTCGCGCACGGTCTGCTCGCTGATCGCCATCGGACCCGACGTCGAGTTCAGGAAGCCGAGCTGGACGGTGTCACCTTCGACGCAGGTGTCGCCGGACGCCGCGGTGCCTGCCGGTGCATCCGAGCCGGCGGGGGCATCGGTGCCCGCGGGGGCATCGGTGCCGGCGACGGCCGTGCCGGCGGGCGCTTCCGTTCCGGCCGGTGCTCCGGTGCCGGCCGGGGCGTCGGTGGACGCGCTGGAATCGCTGTCGCTGCCGCACGCGCTGGCCACGAGGGCGAGCGATGCGAACAGAGGCACGGCAAGTTTGAGGGCACTTCGGTTCCGCATGGGACTCCTTGGGGGTGGTGTTCACGAATGCCCACCGACCGGCCCCAACCGGCACGCTCGGTGAACGGACGAGAACCTAGAAGTCGCAGATTTTCGGACTGTGTCCGGCGTGTGAAGACCACCTCGCATCCGCGTTCTCGTGAACTTCTTGCGTACCCGCGGACGCGAGAAGTTCACGAGAACGCGTGCGGGACGGCCGGGTACGGTCGAGGGCATGGATGAGAACGACGTCGCCCATCTCCGTCGCTGCATCGAACTCGCGCAGCAGGCCAGGGACGAGGGCAACGAACCGTTCGGCTCGTTGCTCGTCGACGCCGACGGTGCGGTGCGGTGCGAACTGATGAACACCGTCGGGAGCGGCGACGTCACGGGACATCCCGAGCTGGCACTGGCGGCGTGGGCGTCGCGGCACATGACCCCGCACGAGCGGGCGGCGGCGACGCTCTACACGAGTTGTGAGAGCTGCGCGATGTGTGCCGGTGGCCAGTACTGGGCCGGTGTCGGGCGGCTCGTGTTCGCCCTGTCGGGCGACCAACTCGCCGACATCGTCCCGCCCGGTGGCGGTCGGAGCCTGCGCCTGTCGAGCCGCGAGGTGTTCGCCCGTGGCGACGCGCCGATCGACGTCGAGGGCCCGTGCGACGAGCTGGCCAACGAGGCGCTCGCCGTCTTCGACGGCTTCTTCACCCGCCCATAGCGTCGTTCCCCGCCTCCGTTCCCCTCTCACCCGGGCGGGCGGGACGGGTCGGATTCAGCGACGCTTGCCGGTGAGCGCATCGGCGTGGGCGTCGGCCAGCTTGGCGGGCGCCACGGCGAGCCAGCCGTCGATCAAGGCCTCGCGCAGCACCTTCTTCGTCACGACCGGCAGCCGGATCAGCACCGCGGCGTAGCCGTTGAAGTGCGGGATCGTGAAGATCGCCTCGGGATGGGCGGCGAGCACCGCCTCCTTCTCGCCAAGGTCGTCGACGCTCACGGCGAGGATCGGACCGGCGGGTGGCGTCTCGTCGCCGAACCGCTTGATGTCGGCCTTGCTGAACGGTCGTTCCCAGGCGAAGGCCTTGCCGCCGACGAACCACGTGCGACGGCCGGATCGCTCGCCCTCGGTCACCTCCGGCAGGGCCGTCGCCATTTCGGCGACCTGCTCGATGCTCACCATCGCACCACGGTAGTCCGCGCCCTTCGACACGACGTCCGACGCGGGCCGGGCCGACGCGGGCCAGGTTCGGCGGGCCGGATCGGCGGATCAGGCGAGCGCGTCCGCCAGCGGCGCGAGACGCGATGCGTCGACCGGCCCGCGCATCGACCACACGACGATGTCGACCCCGGCGTCGAAGAACGAGGCGGCACGATCGGCGAGTTCGGCGACGTCGTCGTCCTCGCCGAAGGTCAGGTGCACCGACCGGGCGATCTCGGATTGGTCGCGCCCGACGACGGCACAGTGCTCGCGGAGCACACCGTCGAGTTCGAGCCAGTCCGCCGGCCCGTCGGGTGTCGTCATGTCCCACTGGTCGGCGAACCGCGCCGCCGTCCGCAACGTGCGCCGGCGACCCTTGCCACCGATCACGATCGGGATGTGGTCCTGCACCGGCTTGGGTTCGCACCACGCGTTCTCGAGCTGGAACCACGCACCCGAGAAGTTGGTGACCGTGTTCGTGAGCAACGACACGATCACTTCGATGCCCTCCTCGAACCGGTCGGAGCGCTCCCGCAACGAGCCGAGCGGAATGCCGTAGGCGGCGGACTCCATCACGTTCCACCCAGCGCCCATGCCGAGCTCGAAGCGGCCGCCGGAGATGTGGTCGATCGTCGCCGCCATGTTGGCGGTGACCGCCGGGTGACGGTGATGCATGCCGTTGACCATCGCCCCGAGCCGCAGACGTGACGTCGCCTGGGCGAGCGCGGCGAGCATCGTCCAACCCTCGAGGTTGGGTCCGTCGTAGGGCTCGGCGAGCGGGTAGAAGTGGTCCCAGCTCCACGCCGACTCGAACACGTCGATCTCGTCGGCGGCGCGCCACACGTCGAGGAACTGCGCCCAGGTGGCGTGATGCGGCGGGGTCTTGATCGCGTAGCGGGCCATGACCGTCGTTCTAGTCGATGTACTCCACGCCGAGTTCGACGAGCTTCGCCCGCAGCCCGTACATGTCCACG
Source organism: Ilumatobacteraceae bacterium (assembly GCA_963695145.1). Taxonomy (GTDB): domain Bacteria; phylum Actinomycetota; class Acidimicrobiia; order Acidimicrobiales; family Ilumatobacteraceae; genus Sva-07. The sequence goes on from CAVOGB010000003.1 coordinate 8,006, forward strand.
CCGAGCACGCCCGCCTCGAACTGGGCACGGCTCCGGGTCTCCTTGTCGAGCCGGGCGAGCGACTGCTCGAGCGCCCAGTCCGCCTCGTCCCGTCCGACCACGACGACACCGTCGTCGTCGGCACAGACCACGTCGCCCGGGTGGATCGTGACACCGCCGATCACGACGGGGACGTTGACCGAACCCGGCGTCGCCTTCACCGTGCCCTGGCACGACACGTACCGGCTCCACACGGGGAACCCCATCGACCGGAGATCGCTCGTGTCGCGGACGCCGGCATCGATGACGAGACCGCGGACCCCCCGCGACATCAGCGACGTGGCCAGCAGGTCGCCGAACATCCCGTGCGTCGACGGCGCGGTGTTGGTGACCACGAGGATGTCGCCGGGCTGACAGACCTCGACCGCGGCGTGGATCATGAGGTTGTCGCCGGGATGACTCGACACGGTCACCGCGGTCCCCGCCACCCGCACGTCGAGCTGGATCGGCCGGATGTCGACGCCGAGGAAGCCACGGCGCCCGATCGCCTCGTGCACCGACGCCGTACCGATCGGCGCCAACGCGTCGACGGTGACGCCGGCGGCGCGCTCGATCGTGCGCACGACGACGTGCCGGTTCCCGGCATTGGGGTTGCCGGCGTTCGGGTTCGTCACGGGGTCTCCTCCAGCACGAGTCGCGGGAACACGCGCCGGACGTTGCCGTGGAACACCTGCTCCTTGGCCGGCGCGTCGAGCGCGGAGTGGTCGATGTAGATCTTCGTGTCGTCGTAGTGGTTGCCGGTGTCGGGGTCGACGCCGCGCACGGCACCGACCATCTCGGAGCCGAAGAGAATGTTGTCGACCGGCACGACGTCGACGAGCAGGTCGATCCCCCGCTGGTGGTACACGCAGGTGTCGTAGAAGATGTGGTCGCCGAGGCCGTCGAAGTCCCAGCCGTGATCGGCCGCCATCCCCTTGAACCGTCCCCAGTGGTACGGCACGGCGCCGCCGCCGTGGGGGATGATCCAGCGCAGTCCCGGGAAGTCGCGCATGAAGCCCGAGCTGAGCGCCTGCATGAATGCGGTGGTGTCGGCGCCCAGGTAGTGCGAGCCCGTGGTGAAGAGGTTCTCGTTGCACGACGCCGACACGTGGATCATGGCGGGCACGTCGAGCTCGCACATCGCCTCCCAGAGCGGCCACCAGGCGCGGTCCCACAACGGCGGCCCGGTCCAGAATCCGCCGGACGGGTCGGGGTTGACGTTGCAGCCGACGAACCCCATCTCGCCCACACAGCGCCGCAGTTCGGCGACCGATCCGTCGATGGCGACGCCGGGCGACTGCGGGAGCTGGCACACCGGCGCGAAGTTCGACGGGTACAGGTCGCACACCCGCCGGATGAGCTCGTTCTGGTGCTGCGTCCAGAACGTCGAGGTGTGTTCGTTGCCGACGTGGTGGGCCATCCAGCTCGCCCGCGGGGAGAACAGGGTGAGGTCGGCGCCGCGCTCGCGCTGGAAGCGCAACTGGGCGGATTCGAGGCTCGCTCGGATCTCGTCGTCGGACACCGCCATCGTGCCCTTCTCGCCGACGTGATCCGGGTCTCGTGCGACCTCGGCCACCTGCGCATCGCGCCACTCGCCGACGCCGGGAGGCGTCGTCGTGTAGTGCCCGTGGCAGTCGATGATCACCGGTTCGACAGTACAAGATTGTCGACAATCCTGCGTACAGTCTGGGCCAGAGGGGAGCGACACGAATGAGGGTTCCAGTGGTGATCATCGGGGCGGGACCGGCGGGAACGCTGCTGTCGCACATGCTCGGACAGGCCGGCGTCGACAACGTCGTGCTCGAACTGCGCAGCCGCGACTACGTGCTCGGTCGCGTCCGCGCCGGGGTGCTCGAGTGGAGCACCGTCGAGACGCTCCGGCAGTGCGGGCTCGCCGCGCGGATGGATGCCGAGGGCCACGTCCACGACCTGATCGACATCGCGTGGAGCGGCCACGGGCTCGTCTCGATCGACACGGTGGCCCGGGTGGGCAAGGACATGATGGGCTACGGCCAGACCGAGTTGCAGCGCGACCTGTACGACGCGGCCGACGCCGCGGGCGCCGCGATCGTCTTCGAGGCGACCGACATCGAACTGCACGACATCACCTCGACCACGCCGTCGGTCACCTACCGGGCCAACGGTGTCACCGAGCGGATCGAGTGCGACTTCATCGCCGGCTGCGACGGCTTCCACGGTGTCAGCCGGACCTCGATCCCCGCGGCCGCCCGCAACGAGTTCGCCCGGGACTACCCGTTCGGCTGGCTCGGGATCCTGTCGGAGACGCCGCCGGTGCCGGTGCTCACGTACGCCCGGCACGAGCGCGGTTTCGCCCTCTGCTCGCGACGGACCCCGATGTTGAGCCGCTACTACGTGCAGGCACCGCTGACCGACGACGTCGACGACTGGCCCGACGACCGGTTCTGGTCCGAGTTGCTCGCCCGCCTCCCCGCCGACCTGGCGGGCGCGATCACGACCGGACCCTCGGTGGAGAAGTCGCTGGCGCCGCTGCGCAGCTTCGTCTGCGAGCCGATGCGGCACGGCAGCCTGTTCCTCGCCGGCGACGCCGCGCACATCGTGCCCCCGACGGGCGCCAAGGGCCTGAACCTCGCCGTGTCGGACGTCTGGTACCTCTCCCGCGGACTCGTCGACCACTACGCCGGCGACGACCGCCACCTCGACGCCTACTCGGCGACGGCGTTGCAACGGGTGTGGGGCGCGGTGCGCTTCTCGTGGTGGATGACCACGATGCTCCACCAGTTCCCCGGCCAGACCCCGTTCGACCACCGCGTGATCGAGCACGACCTCGCCCATCTCGCCCGCTCGACGTTCGCCCAGGCGGCCTTCGCCGAGCAGTACGTCGGACTCCCCTACGACCAAGCCTGACCCTGCCTGTTCGGACCCGGTCCGAAAAGGCGCGGTCCGCAAGAACACGGTCAGGAGTGGGCGTCGCCCCAGCGGCGGAGCACGCCGATCACCGAGTCGAGGTGTGCGCGCATCGCGGTCGCCGCCCCCTGCTCGTCGCCGCGGACGACGGCGTCGACGATCGCCGCGTGCTGCTGCAGCGACTCGTTGGGTCGGCCCGGCATCATCGCCAGGCGGTACTGGTGCGACACGGCGCGGTTGCGCAGGTTGTGCACGAGATCGGACGCCACGGTGTGCCGGCTGATCTCGCGCAGTCGGTTGTGGAACACGCGATTCAGCTCCGAGTACGACGCGGCGTCCTCGCCGGCGACGGCGGTGCGCATGTCGCCGATCACGCGGCGCAGTTCCTCGCACTCGCCCGGCGTGGCGTGGCGCGCCGCACGCGCCGCGATCAAACCCTCGAGCGCGGCGCGGGCCTCGGTGATCTCGATCGCCTCGCTCAACGAGATCCGCCGGACCGTGGCCCCGCGGTTGGGCTGACGGACGACCAGCCCCTCCGACTCCAGTTGCACGAGGGCGGCCCGGACCACGGCGCGACCGCACGCGTAGCGTTCGCAGAGTTGGGCCTCGATCAACCGTTCGCCCGAGGGGAAGACGCCGGCGACGATGTCGTCGCGGAGGTCGTCGGCGATCGATTCGGTGCGCGCGACCCGGGCCGTGGTGGCTTCGTCCGCGGAACTCATCGTGACCGTCATCGGCCGGACGGCCGCGGTTCGGACTGCAGCTGGCGTTCGAGCCCGTCGAGCACGCGGTAGCAGTCGAGCACCTGGGCGACGCTGGCGTTCGGTTCGCGTTGCTCGGCGATCGCCGCGAAGAACTCGCGGTCCTGCAGTTCGATGCCGTTCATCGACACCGCCACGCCGGACACGTCGATCGGTTCGCCGTGCCCGGTGGCGAGGTCGTCGTAGCTGGCGACGTAGGTGCCCGTGTCGCCGATGTACCGGAACGTCGTGCCGAACGGCCCGTCGTTGTTGAACGACAGCGACAGCGTGCAGATGGCACCGCTCTCGGTCGCCAGTTGGATCGACATGTCCATGGCGATGCCGAGTTCGGGGTGTGGTGGGCCCTGCAACGCGTGGGCCGCCACGATCCTGCTCCCGGTCTGATAGGCGAACAGGTCGACCGTGTGGGCGGCGTGGTGCCACAGGAGATGGTCCGTCCAGCTGCGCGGCTGGCCGAGGGCGTTCGTGTTGGAGCGCCGGAAGAAGTACGTCTGCACGTCCATCTGTTGGATGGCGTAGTCGCCGGCCTCGATCCGCTGGTGCACCCACTGATGGCTCGGGTTGAAGCGCCGCGTGTGTCCGCACATCGCCACGAGACCGGTCTCCTGCTGCACGGCGACCACCGCCTCGCCGTCGGCCAGGTTGTCGCACAGCGGGATCTCGACGTGGACGTGCTTGCCGGCCCGCATCGTGGCGATGCTCTGCTCGGCGTGGAGCGCGGTCGGCGTGGCGAGCACGACGGCATCGATGGCGTCGATCGCCAGCACGTCGGCCAGGTCGGTCGTGGCCCGTTCGATGCCGTGCTCGTCGGCGAACGCCCGGGTCCGGTCGAGTTCCCGGCCGACGACGGCGACGACCTCCACGCCGTCGATGTTGCGCATGGCATCGATGTGCTTGGCTCCGAACGCGCCGGCGCCGGCGAGTGCGACCGAGACGGTCATGCCCCGTCTCCAGGATGCCCTTCTCCAGGAGGATGGTTCTCCAGGATCAGGTTGCCGACGGCGGTGTTGCTCGCCGGCACGTGGTAGAAGCGGTGTTCCACGGTCGGCGGTGGCCCACCGGCCAGATCGGACATCGCGCCGCGGGCGATCAGCCACATCACGAGTTCGATGCCCTCCGAGCCGGCCTCGCGGATGTAGTCGATGTGCGGCTTCTTGGCGAGTTCGGTCGGCGCCGCGATCAGTTCGTCGAGGAAGGCCTGGTCGAAGTCGCGGTTGATCAGACCGGCGCGCGGGCCCTGCAGCTGGTGGCTCATCCCGCCGGTGCCCCAGATCTGCACGTCGAGGTCGTCGTCGTACGACTCGACGGCGCGCCGGATCGCCTGGCCCAGGTCGAGGCAGCGCTGTCCCGACGGGATCGGATAGTGGACGACGTTGACCGGGACCGGGATCACCCTGCACGGCCACGCCGACGGCTCGCCGCACAGCAGCGACAACGGGACGGTCAGGCCGTGATCGACGGCGAGGCGGTTGACGATCGTGAGGTCGAAGTCCTGCTGGATGACCGAGTAGGCGATGTGCGACGCCAGTTCGGGGTGACCCACGACGTCGGGCACCGGGCGTGGTCCCCATCCCTCGTCGGCCACCGAGTAGGCGGCCGCCGTGCCGATGGCGAACGTCGGGATGATGTCGAGGCTGAACGTCGTGGCGTGGTCGTTGTAGACGAGGATGATCACGTCGGGCGTGTGGGCCGCGAACCATTCCTTCGCCCGGTCGTACCCGTCGAACAGCGGCCGCCAGTAGGGCTCGTCGGTCTTGCCGAGGTCGATCGCCGCACCGATCGCAGGGACGTGCGACGTGTACACGCTGGCGCTGATCCGGGCACTCACGGCGGGGTCCCTGGCGTGTCCTGACCTGGATCGCCGGCGGTCCGTTCCCGCACGGAGCGATTGCCGTCGGCGCGAGCGGCCACCGGCGATCATCATGTCGCGGTATTCGTCCTCCGACATCCCGGTCATCGAGGCGGCCATCTGCTGGAAGCTCTTGCCGTCCGTCGCACCGATCTTGGCCAGGAAGTAGATGTTGCCGCCGAGCTCGATCATGCGGTTCATGTCGCGGTCGAGGACGGCCTGCTTCTGGTCGGCGGTCATCGCCCACTCGTCGAGATACGCCGCCTCGTCGCGCTTGAACCGCTCGCGGTTGTCGGCCGACATGAGCGACATGCAGAACTGGTTGAGCCAGTAGCCCCGCCGCGCCTGGTCCGTGTCGAAAACGGTGGTGCCGGGGACGTCCAGATACGGTTTGTCGATCGGCATGGGCGTGGTCTCCCCTCTCCCGAAGGCGTGACGCGAGGGTACTTTTCGTCAACAATATTGTCAACAATGCCCCCACTCGCCCGGGCGACATCCGAACGGTGCGAGTAGGTTCGGCGGCGTGACACGGGGAGGCACGGAACCGTTCGACGGGGAGTCACGGAACGCGCCACGAGCGGCATGTGGGGGTGTCGGCATCGTCGGGAGTTCGAGCACCTCGGGCAGCATCGCCGTCGCCGGCTCCATCGCCACCGCTGGGAGCATCGCGGTCGCCGGCAGCATCGCCACCGCGGGCAGCGCCGGTGTGGCGGGATCGATCGCCACCAGCGGGAGCACCGGCGTGGCGGGCAGTGTCGCCACTGCCGGGAGCGCCGCCGTGACGGCCTGCATCCTCACGGTGTTCGGCGTCGGGCTGCGCTGGTGTGTCGCCACCGTGGCCTGCGTCCGATGCCGTCGCTGCGTCGCCTGCGCCGGCTGCATCGACTGTGTCGACTGCATCGGGTGCGTCGGCTGTGTGGGCCTGCGCGGCGCGGTCGGTCAGCGCGGCGTCGTCCGCTCCTGATCGTCCTTCGCGCGGCGGAGCGTTTGCCGCCGGGCGAGACGCCGTGTCAGGCGGGACAACTCCAGGGATCGTGGCTCCACGACACCTTGTCGGCGAACGCCGCCGCCACCTGCGCGGCCGGCAACGCGCCCGACGCCGTCATGATGCGCCCGGCTTCGGCGATGCGCTCGCGACGGGCGTGCGCACCGAGACGTTCCAGGTCGTCGATCGCCAGCCAGTGACCCGCCGCGTCGAGACCGTCGAGCAGGCCGGCCGAGGCCAGGAGCAGACTGCCCGTCGAGATGGCGAGGACACCGCGCGCCTGCGCACCGGCCGCCGCCAGCCACGCCATCGTGGCGCGGTCGTCGATCACGCGCCGCCAACCGAGCCCGCCCGGCACGACGAGCCAGTCCGGCATCCCGGCGTCGGACGCGACCACGTCGACCACCACGTCGCGCGACGGTTCGACGCCCGGCAGCACGCCCGGAGCGGTGCCCACCAATTGCACGGACGCACTCAACCGGTCGGCGAGCACCGTCACGGGGAGATCGATCTCCGCCGTCGAGACGCCGCGATAGACGAGCACGGCGATCGTCGGCGCCGGCGCGGCCCGTGTCCGGCCCGTGAGGGCCTCGAGGCGACGGGCCCCGACCGGACGGTTCCGGTGTGCCCACCGCATGGTCAGGCGCGGCCCTGGATGTAGTCGTGCAGTTGGTTGTTCTCGAGCTCGAGTTCACCGAGCCGGGCCTTCACGACATCGCCGATCGAGATGATTCCGGCCATCTCCCCCGCCCCGTCGAGCACGGGCAGGTGGCGGATGCGACGATCGGTCATCATCGCCATCAACTGATCGACGGTGTCGTCAGGCTGACACACCACGACGTTCGCCGACATCGCGGTGGACACCTCGCGGCCGAGGGTGCCACCACCGTGGGCCGCCAGCGCGCGCACGACATCGCGCTCGGACAGGATCCCGTCGATCGTGCGTCCGTTGGCACTCACGACCAGGGCGCCGACGCCGTGATCCCGCAGGGAAGCGGTCGCCTGCGCGAGCGTCGCGCCGGGTTGCACCGTTGCGACCGCTGTGCCCTTCCGGCTCAGGATGGCCTGAACGTTCATCGAGTACCCCTTCTCGCGCACGTGTTCGCGTGGACGTGTCCCCCAACGGCGAACCTTAGTGCACTCGTGAAACGAGTGCTACCCGCCGTCCGCCCCGCCTCCCGCTACCCGGCGTCGGGGGCCCGGCAGTCGGCACACCGCCCGCTGATGGCGAAGTGACCCCCACCGAGCGTGAAGCCGTAGTCGTCGTCCAGTCGACGCCGCGCCTCGTCGAACAGCTCGCTCGGCACCGATTGGTGGCGCCCGCACTCGTCGCACACGAGGTGCTGGGACGCACCGGCCTGCGCGGCGCGCTCGTAGAGGGCCGGCCCGTGCGCCAGGTGCACGTGATCGACGACACCGATCTCCTCCAGCAGCGACAACGACCGGTACACGGTCGACACGTGCACGCCGTCGAGTTGGCGCGCGAGATCGTCGGCGGTGAACGCACCGGACGTCGCCAGCACCGCCCGCAGGACGGCCTGTCGCGTGACGCCGACATGATGGCCGGCCTCGCGCATCGCCGTCACGATCTCGTCGTAGTCGTCGAGGACGCGGGCGTTCACCCGACGGGCGACCGTCATCGCCGCACCCGGGGGGCGGAGAATCCGTACGGGAGTTCCAGCCGGTTCGCGGCCAGCACCTCGTCATCGGCGAGGATCTCGGCGATGGCGCCACGGGCGGTGATCCGGCCCTCGTTGAGCACGATCGCACTCTCGCACAGCTGCATCGCGTAGGGCAGGTCGTGCGTGACGATCACCACCGTGATCGCCAGCCCGTCCAGGATGTCGGCCAATTCGCGGCGGGCGAGCGGGTCGAGGTTGCTCGACGGTTCGTCGAGCACGAGGACCGTCGGTCGCATCGCCAGCACCGTCGCCACGGCCACCCGGCGGCGCTGCCCGAAACTGAGGTGATGCGGCGCGCGGTCGGCGACATCGGCCATGCCGACGGCGTCGAGCGCCGCGGTGACCCGATCATGGAGCTCGTCACCCCGCAGCCCGAGGTTGGCCGGCCCGAACGCGACGTCATCCCGTACCGTCGGCATGAAGAGCTGGTCGTCGGGGTCCTGGAAGACGAGCCCGACCCGCCGGCGGATCTCCCGCAGGTTCGGCGGCGTCACGGGCAGCCCGTCGATCGTCACCGTCCCGGTGGTGGCGGTGTGGATCCCGTTGAGGTGCAGGGTCAGCGTCGACTTGCCCGCACCGTTGGGCCCGAGCACGGCCAACCGTTCCCCGTGGCGCACCGTCAGATCGATGCCGTCGAGCGCCGGTGTGCCGTCGGGATACCGGAACGACAGGGCCCTCACTTCGACCGCCGGCACCTCGACCGCCGGCACCTCGACCGCCGGCACCTCGACCGCCGGTGTCACTGCAGCCCCCATGCCAGCACTGCCGCAGCCACGGCGACGGCGGCCGGCAGGAAGCAGACGGCGACGTCGCCCGACGATCGATTCGGCCGGAGGCAGCGTGCCGGCGTAGCCCCTCGCCTGCATGGCGAAGTGGACGCGTTCGCCCCGCTCGAACGAGCGGACGAACAACGTGCCCGCGGTCGACGCCACGCCGCGCGCCTGGAAGATCCAGCGCGGGTCGGCGCCCCGAGAGGCGCGAGCGATCCGCATCCGCTGCAACTCGTCACCGAGGACGTCGCCGTAGCGGACCATGAACGCCGTGATCGCCACGAGCACCGCAGGGACGCGCAGGCGTTCGAGCCCGCGGAGCAGGTCGGGGATCGGCGTGGTCGAGGCCAGCACCACCGTGGCCGCGACGCCGAGCGAGCCCTTCGCCAGGATCGCCCATGCCGCCCACAGACCGGGCTGGGAGAGGCTCACACCGAGCACCTCGACGCGGGGGTCGCGGCCGACGATCGGCAGGAACAACGCGAACAGCAGGAACGGCAGCTCGATCACCAACCGGCCGACGAGATGCCCGATCGGCACCCGGGCCGCGAGCGCGACCACGACGACCACGAACCCATCGACGCCGAACGCCCAGACGGCCTCACGAGGCGTGGCCACCACGGCGAACACGAACACGAGTGTGGCGAGCACCTTGGCATGCGGTGCCGCGGCGTGGACGGCGGTGTCACCGGCGACGTAGAGGTGGCGATGCCGCGCGCTCACGGTTCCGCCCGCGGGCTCGGTGCGGTGGGCCGAACGTCACGTGATCCGCGGGAAGCCTCCCGTCGCCGGGCCGCCACCGAGGCGACGCGCACCAGCAGGTACGTCACGGCGAAGACGAGCAGCACCCCCACGATCCGGGCCAGCGGGCTGCCCGCCAGGTCGTGGTGCGCCGCCCCCGCATCGAGCCCGTGGTCGGCAGCAACGGTCTCGAGACCGTCTGGGTTGTTGTCGGCGCGGGGCGCGACGAACACGACCAGGCCGACGACGACGGCCATACCGCCGGCGACGAACCACTTCGTCGACCGCCACGCCGTCCGGTCCATCATCAGGCGCATCGTCAGGCCGCCACCGGGTCGGTGTCGGGCAGCGGCGAGCGCCGCGCGAGACGGCGGGCACCGAAGACCAGGTCGGGCCGCGTGGCGATCACCGCCGACACGGTGAGTGCGGTGATGACACCTTCGCCGACGCCGATCACGAGGTGCACACCGATCATCGCCCAGGCCACCGTCGCCGTCGCCGCGGCGTCGTTGCCACCCACGGCGTACTCGATCGTGAAGGCCACCGCGGCGAGCACGGGAGCGGCGGCGGCGGCCAGGCCCGCGGCGACGACGACACCGCGTGCCGTGGCGGGCAGCACCCGGCGGGCGACGACGAACAGGCCGTAGCCGGCGAAGGCCCCGATCATCGCCATGTTGATCACGTTCAGGCCGAGCGCACTGAGCCCACCGTCGGCGAACAGCAGCGCCTGCACGACGAGGACCACGCTCACGCACAGCGCTCCCGCGCCCGGGCCGACGAGCACCGCGGCGAGGACGGCCCCGAGCAGATGACCGCTCGTGCCGGCCGCCACCGGGAAGTTCAGCATCTGGACGGCGAACACGTACGCCGCGGCGAGGC
>CAVOGB010000004.1:0-98980 GCA_963695145.1 Ilumatobacteraceae bacterium
GTGGCCGCCGGGCGCGGCCCACAGGCACCCGTTGTCCTCGGTCGCGTCCTCGAGCGCGAACCAGAGGCCGACGGCCCGAGGCTCGGTGTGCAGGAACGTGGCGTCCTGGTGGCAGCGCACCTCGCCACCGATCCGCGGTTGCTTGAAGATGTACATCGACTGCAGCAGCGGCGGATGCGTGCGAGGCCAGATCGGCGACGAGCTCGCGAGCCGGGGCTGGCGGGAGAAGCGCTCGAAGACCGGGTCGAGATCGTGAGGGCGTGGCCGATCTTGTTGATGCGCGCTCCTTCGGGACGGTGAGCTCGCCGTCCGGTCCGAAGGCGAGGCTCTCGAAGAAGCACCACACGGTCGACCCGCTGTCGAGGAACTCGCGGTTCGACGTGCGCTCCTGTTCGTTGGTGGTGAACACGGTGCGCACCGCTCGGTTGCCAGGCGTCGACGATGTCGACGGCCCGTTCCCGCAGCCGTCCGCGGTCCGCGGGGGCGACGAAATCCGGGACGACGAGGAAACCGTCGCGACGGTAGGCGGCCACCTGATCCCGATCGAGCACGCCCGGATCGTACCGTTCGGGCACGTGGCTAGCCTCCGGGACGTGGATCTCACCGTGCTCGGCTCGACCGTCCGCCACCCGATCGACCATGTCGAGGTCTTCCCGGCCCCGGCCAACGTCACCTCGGTCCGGTTCACCAACGACGAAGTCACCTCGATGTGCCCGGTCACCCAGCAGCCGGATCTGTCGAACGTCGTGATCGAGTACGTGCCGGGCGAATGGTGCGTCGAGTCGAAGAGTCTGAAGCTCTACCTGTGGGGATTCCGCGATCGTGCCGTGTTCGCCGAGGCCCTGGCCGCCGAGATCGCCGGCGAGATCATGACGACGGCGCAGCCGAGCCGCGTCACGGTCACGCTCACACAACGCCCTCGAGGCGGCATCGAAGTGCAAGCCGTCGCCGAACTGACCCGCTGACCCGGCGACCTCATTGCATTCCGTCCTGGTGGGTCATTGCATTCCCTTGAACCACGGAATGCCTTCCTCGGCGGGCGGTCGCAGACGTTGCGCCCCGACCGACACGGCGATCAGGGTGACGACGTACGGCGTGATGAACACGAGTTGGTTGTTGGGCTGCGACGCGGCGAAGAACGCCCAGAACGTGATGGCCGTGAACACCGCGATGAAGCCCATCGACCGCCAGTTCTTGCCGAACGCCATCCAGACCGCGAGGACGGCGAGCGAGATCGCCGCGGCGAGGATCAGCGCCGACACCAGGTCGGCGGGATTGGTGCGCAGGGTGATCCCCTGGGCATAGCCGAAGAGGCCTGCGCCGAGGGCCGTCCCGCCCGGCATCCAGTTGCCGAAGATCATCGTCGCGAGGCCGAGGAACCCGCGCCCAGCCACCTGGCCCTCCTGATACCGGTTGGAGAACAGCACGAGCACCGCTCCGCCCATGCCGGCCAGCGCACCCGACAGGCCCATGCCGAGGTGCCGCATCTTGTGGACCGACACGCCGAGCGAGTCGGCGGCCGCCGGGCGTTCGCCGGCGGCTCGCAACCGGAGGCCGATCGGGGTCCGCCACAGGAGGTAGCCCACGCCGAAGAACACGACGATGGTGAGCACGACGTCCCACGTCACGGCTGTGGTCATGCCCTTCAGGACGCCGGCGAGGTCGGCGACCAGGAACCAGCCGTGGTCCTCGATCCAGCCGAGGATGTCGGGGGACTTCCAGCCGAAGAGATCGCCACCCGACAGGAACGGCACGGTGAACGCACCGATGCTCCCGGAATTGCCCGGTGACGTCGTGATCGCCCCGCCCTGGGTGTCGACGAACAGCTCACCGGCCATGAACCGCGCCGCTCCTGGCGCGATCAGGTTGATCGCCACGCCGGCGACGATGTGGTTCACGCCGAAGGTGGTGGTGGCGAGGCTCATCACGAGCCCGCCGATCATGCCGCCGATGATCCCGCCGAGCAGGGCGGCCCACGGCCCGTACTCCCAGCCCCACCATCCGGCGAAGATCGTGCCGAGGACCATCATGCCGTCGAGGCCGATGTTGATCGTGCCGCTGCGCTCGGCGACCAGGCCGGACAAGCCTGCCAGGCCGATCGGTGCGGCCGTGCGTAGCGCCACGCCGAACGTGCCGCTCGAGGTGAGGTCGGCCGTGTCGGACAGGATCCGCGTCGTCGAGAGGATGGCGAACGCTGCCGAGCACAGCGGCGAGCGGCAACCAGCGCGACGAGCGCCAACTCGACGCCGTCGTTCTCGGTGCCATCGACGGAGCCGATGAGTCGGCGACGACGGTCATGCCGGTGCTCCCGCGATCGGATTCGCGTGCGGTGGTGGCGGCGGGGATTCGTCGTCGAGTCTGAGCCGGCCCGTGGCCGCCGCGGCGGCCCTGGCGGCGGCCGCCGCGTTGCGCCGGTTGATCACTTCATAGGCGATCACGGCGGTGAGCAGGAACGCTCCCTGGAGGATCTTGCCGATCTCCGGGGGAATGCCGATCGGCGCGAGTCGCTGCGTGGCCCGTTCGATCGTCGCCCACACGATGGCGGCGGCGGCGATGCCGATCGGACTGTTCCGACCGAGCAGGGCGAGGCCCAGCCCGGTGAAGCCGATGGTCGTCGGGAACGCGTCGCCGTACTTCAGGAAGTTCGGGTCGGCGATGAGGTACGGCAGTCCGATCATGCCGGCGATCGCTCCGGACATGAACAGCGTGATCAACACCATCCGCTTCGGGCTGACGCCGGCGGAACGGGCAGCCTCGGGGCTCAGACCCGACAGGCGCAGTTCGTACCCGAACCGGCTCCGGTTGAGCAGGATGTGGTAGCCGACCCCGAGCAGGATGGCGAACGGCAGGAAGCCGAACAGGGTCACGCCGGGAGCAAAATTGAACCCCGTGAGCTCGATCAGTCGGTTGAGCGACGGGAGCCGGGCGGAGGCGGGCATCACCTTGGTGTTCTTCACCAGCCCGCCGGTGCTCTCGTCGGCGAGGACCTCGCTCAGGAGGAACGCCACGAGCCCGATGGCGATGTAGTTCAGCATGATCGTGGCGATGACCACGTTGACGTTGCGGGTGACGTTCAGGATCGCCGCGAACAGTGCCCAGGTGCCGCCGACGGTGATGGCGACGAGGAAGACGAAGGCAACGTGGATCGGTGGTGGGAGCGACACCTCTGCGCCGGCCCAACCGGCGATCAACGTGGCGAGCAGGTACTGGCCGTTCGAGCCGATGTTGAACAGGTTCATCTTGAACCCGATCGCCACCGCGACACCGGCGATGTAATACGGAACCGCCCGGTTGATGATCAGCACCACCGACTCGGTCGAGTCGATCGTCTGCCACATCTCCTTGAACGCGTCGACAGGGCTGTTGCCGGAGATCAGCAGCGCGATCGAGGAGATGATGATCGCCGCCGCGGTCGCCGCCAACGGAGCGAGCGAGGCCCGCCAGATCCGCTCGAACATCAGCGAAGGCCCTTCATCAGGAGGCCTCCGTGCGCGCTCCGGTCATGTACGACCCGAGATCGGCCGGCGTGACCGTCGCCGGATCGAGGTCGGCGACGACATGGCCCCGGAGCATGACGAGGAGGCGGTCCGACAGCCCGATCAGCTCTTCGAGATCGGCGGACACGAGCAGCGTGCCCAGCCCGTTGCTGCGGGCATTGCGGAGGATGTCCCAGATCATCGCCTGGGCGCCGACGTCGATCCCGCGGGTGGGATGCGAGGCGATGAGCATGGACGGTTCGGCCGTGATCTCGCGCCCGACGATCAGCTTCTGCTGGTTGCCTCCCGACAGCGTGAAGATCGGCACGTCAGGACCCGGCGTGCGAACGTCGAAGCTGTCGATGATCTGCTCGGTCCGGCGCCGGGCGCCGGCCCGGTCGATCCAGAGGCCCTTGCCGTACGGTTTGACCCGCTGGTGCCCGAGCGCGGCGTTCTCCCACAGGCTGAAGGCCAGTACGAGGCCGTCGTTCTGCCGGTCCTCGGCGATGTACCCGATGCCGGCGGCCCGGCGCTCCTGGGTGGACAGTCTGGTGACGTCGTCGCCGTTGAGGGTGATCGCGCCCGTCGAGTTCTCGAGGCCGATCAGTGCCCGCACGAGTTCGCTCTGGCCGTTGCCCTCCACGCCGGCGATGCCGACGATCTCGCCGCGGTGGATGGTGAACGACACGTGATCGACCAGGAGCCGTTCATGCTGTTCCTCGTCGTGCACGACGAGATCGTCGACGTCGAGGACGGGGATGTCCGTGACCGATTTCGCCCGGGTTTCCGGGGTCGGCAACTCGGAGCCGACCATCATCTCCGCCAGGTCCCGCGACGTGACCGTCGTCGGGTCGTCGATCTCACCGACCGTCTTGCCCTGCCGGATCACGGTGATGGCGTCGGCGTGTTTCAGGACCTCGTCGAGCTTGTGGGAGATGAAGATGACGGTGGTGCCGGCGGTGGTGAGCTCGCGCAACGAGCGGAAGAGTTCGTCGACCTCCTGGGGTACGAGGACGGCGGTCGGTTCGTCGAGGATCAGGATGTGCGCGCCGCGGTACAGGACCTTGAGGATCTCCACCCGCTGCTTGTCGCCGACGCCGAGGTCGCTCACCATCGCGTCAGGGTCGACCTCGAGGCCGTAGTGCTCACCGAGTTCCCGGAGCCGCGCCTTCGCCTTCGCCGGCTTGAGCGAGAACGCGCTCCCGGGTTCCTGGCCGAGCACGATGTTCTCCCACACCGTGAAGTTCTCGGCGAGCATGAAGTGCTGGAACACCATGCCGATCCCGGCGGCGATCGCATCGCGCGGGGTGTGGAAATCGACGGTCTCGCCGTTGACGATGATCGTTCCCTCGTCGGGCCGGTGCGAGCCGTAGAGCGTCTTCATCAATGTCGACTTGCCCGCCCCGTTCTCGCCGACGATCGCGTGCACCGAACCAGGTCGCACGGTCAGGTCGACCCCGTCGTTGGCCACGACGCCGGGGAACCGCTTGACGATGTCCCGCAACTCGATGGCCGGCGCCATGGTCGCGACGTTCGACAGATCCCGCTCCGCGGAGTTCATCGAGTGATGTTTAGCCGATCGCGGCACTGACGCGCCGAAGCCCGCCCGGCATGCGCCGGACGGGCTTCGTTCTACCTTGCTCGCTCAGCGATCAGGTCACCGGCGAGCTGCCGGTGACGTGTCGGCGAGGAACGTCAGGGCTTCGTCGGGACGACGATCTTCTTGTCGATGATCTGCTGCTTGAACGTGTCGAGCTGATCGGTGATGTCATCGATGAATCCACCCGTCGTGGAGTAGCCGACGCCGTCGACCGACAGGTCGAACACTTGCGTGCCGGCGGCGAACTCGTCCTTGCAGAACGCATCGATGGTGTTGTACGTGGCGACGTCGACCCGCTTGAGCATCGACGTGAGGATGTACGGCTGCAGTTCGGCCGGCACCAGGTTGTACTGGTCGGAGTCGACGCCGATGCCCCACACTTCGCCAGGAGCTCCGGCTTCAGCGGCGGCCTGGAAGGCACCGAGGCCGGAACCGCCGGCGGCGGAGTAGACCACGTCAGCGCCGCCCTGGTACTGCGCGGCGGCGATCTCCTTGCCCTTGGTCGGGTCGTTGAACCCGCTGAAGTCCGGCGGCTGGCTGATGTAGTTGGTGAGGATCTCGATGTCGGGGTTGACGGCCTTGGCGCCCGCCGCGTAGCCGGCCTCGAACTTCTTGATGAGGTCGTTCTCGACACCGCCGATGAACCCGATCGTGCCGGTCTGGCTCTTGAGAGCCGCAGCCGCACCGACGAGGAACGAGCCCTGCTCCTCGGCGAAGACGAGCGAAGCGACGTTGGGGGCCTCGACGACGTCGTCGACGATCGTGAAGCTGACGTCGGGGTTCGCCGCAGCGACGGACGTGATCGAATCATGGAACAGGAAGCCGTTGCCCTGGACGAGGCCGGCGCCGGCGTCGACGAGGCCCTGGAGGCGCTCGGCGCGGTCACCGTCACCGGTCGGCGTCGACTCCTCGAACGTGACACCGAGATCGGTCTGCGCCTTTTCGAGCGCCGAGGCTGCGGCGTCGTTGAACGACTTGTCGCCGCGACCGGTGACGTCGTACGCCATTCCGACCTTGCAGTCGCCCGCCGGGGCGGCGCTGCCGCCCGTTGCCGTGCTGTCGGCCGGGGCATCGGACGTCGCCGTGCTGTCGGCGGGTGCCTCGGTACCAGCGGTGGTGTCGGCCGGGGCCGCGGAAGCGCCCGTCGTGTCGGCCGGCGCGTCGGTCGACGAGCTGGCGTTGTCGTCGCTGCCGCAGGCCGCGGCGGCGAATCCGAGTGCGGCGATGGTGCCGAGCGCAAGCACTCTCTTGCTCTTGATCATGTTCTCCCCTTCAGAGATGTCTGACATCGAATCGTCAGATGTTCACGTTGGTTCGCAAAGCTACCAAGCGGTAGGCGGCGATGGGTATCGCCCCGTCCGCGTCGCCCGATGAGTTCATCTCCGCGAAATCTGTGCGCCGCAACGCTCCATCGGCGGCTTCCGCACCCCCGGCCATGGATGTGAAATCCGCTGTATTGCCCCGGCAGCGCGCGGTTTGCTTCGTATCGTTGAGGGGTCATGCCCGCATCGTCCGCCCGCCGTCGCGCCACTCGCCGCCGGTACATGGCGCGGCGCCTGGTCGCCCTCGTGATCGTCGTGGCGATCGCCGGCCTCGCGGTGAAGGGCATCGCCGGACTGCTGTCCGACGACGAACCCGTCGTCGGTGCCGGCGAGCCGGCCGGGGCCCCGACGGATTCCGCCGATCCCGCCGCGACGGGTTCGGCCGATCCCGCGGCCGCGGCGACGGAGTCCTCCGTCGCTCCCGCAACCGCGCCATCGTCCACCCCCCCGGCGACGGCACCGGCCGACACCGGTCCACCGAGTGCCACCAACAAGGCCGAGGTCTACATCGTCGGCGACAGCGACGCCGGCACGTTCGGGCCGTACCTCGGGACGCTGCTCGACGGCACGAACATCGTCGACACCGAGCTCAACTACAAGGTGTCGTCCGGCCTCGCCCGTCCCGACTTCTTCGACTGGCAGGCCGAACTCGCGGCGAAGATCCCCGAGGTCGACCCCGACATCGTGGTGGCGACGTTCGGTGGCAACGACTCGCAGGGTCTGGCGGTGGCGGACGGGTCGTTCATCGTGTCCGATCCGGTGAGCGACGAGGCGGACTGGACGGCTGAATACCGCAAGCGCGTCGGTGCCGCCATGGATCTCATGGGCGCCAACGGGGCGACGGTGATCTGGGTGGGTATCCCGAACGACGACAACCCCGACGTGACGGCGAAGCTGCAGATCCAGGACCAGGCGGTGCGGGCGGAAGCGGCACTCCGGGACAATGTCGTGTTCATCGACACGTGGAAGCGGTTCTCGGGCCGTGACGGCAACTGGGCCGAGTTCGTGATCGATCCTCGCGACGGTGTCGGCAAGGACGTCCGCGCCGACGACGGGTTCCACCTCAACACGAACGGCGCCGAGATCCTCGCCCTCGACATCGCCCAAGCCGTCCGCGACCAACTCCGCGCCGAGGGCGCCGCCATCTGACGGGTCCGATCCCCGTTTGCGTCAGGATTTTCGGAGGACGTCCCCCGGAAATCGCGACGCAAACGACGATTGGAGGGCAGCGACGGCCCGGCTACTGCTGTTGGCCGCGGGCTTGGATGGCGGCGCGGCGGGCAGCGACCTGGTCGGGGCTGAACATCGTGCGCCGCCAGGCCCGGCTGTCGCGGGCCTCGATCTCCCACGAGTCGTCGTCGGAGGTGATCTGGGCGTACGTCGAGCGGATCTGGCGGACGCCGGGCTGGTCGTTGCCGATGATGTCGAGCGCCAGCCGGCGGGCCGTCGGGATCAGATCGGCGTGCGGGACGACGCGATTGACGAGGCCGAAGGCGAGCGCCTCGTCGGCGAGCATGAAGTTGCCCGTGAAGCTCATCTCGCGGGCCCGGCGGACCCCGATCGCCTCCGGGAGCAGGACGGTGAGGCCCCAGCCGGGCATCACACCGACGCGGGCGTGGGTGTCACCGAACTTGGCGTGCTCGCTGGCGATGAGGAAATCGCAGTTGAGCGCGAGTTCGAAGCCGCCGGTGATGGCGACCCCGTTGACGGCACCGATCAGCGGCTTGCTGACCTTCGGGAACGGCCCCCTGATGCCGTCGCCGTTGCGGCCGCCGTCGGCGCCGCTGCCCCCACCGAGATTCCCGCCCGACGATCCGAGTTCCTTGAGGTCGAGTCCGGCACAGAACGCCGGATCGGTGCCCGTGAGGATCAGGACGTCGACGTCGGCGTTCGCCTCGGCCTCCCGCATCCGCTCGGGCAGCGATCGGAGCACGGCGCTCGACAGGGCGTTGCGCGCCTCGGGCCGGTTCAGCGTGATCGTCGCGATCCGCTCGGACACTTCGAGCAGCACGCAATCGGGATTCTCAGCCATCCCCGATCCTCGCGCACGACACCGCCCGCCCCCGAAATGTGCCCCGTTTCGTACGCTCAGCGCGCGAATCGAGGCATTTTTCGGGGCGAAGGTCGGCTATTCGAGGTCTTCGGCGGGGAGGAAGGCCAGTTGCAGGTCGCCGAGCTTCACGAGCGTCGAGGCGATCCAGCCGCCGAGCACCCCGAAGTGATCGTCGAGCAGCGTGCTCGTGCCGTCGGCGACGGTCTCCTCGGCGAGTTCGTACAGACCTTCGTACGTGATCTCGACCGCGTACTCGATCTCCACGTCGTCCGGGTCGGTCACCGGATCGGGGTGGGCGATCTCCGCCGTCAGCCCGGCCCGTTCGAGCCGATCGTCGCCGACCAGCGGGCTGTGTTCGGGCACCGTCGCGTAGAGGGCGACCGGGTCGATCGGTTCGGCCAAGCCGCTGCACCCGCAGCACGATCTCCATCTCGATCGCCGGACGCCGTTCGAGTTCCTCTTCGATGTACCACTGGCGGTAGGCGGCCTGGCTCCAGGACGGCCAGTCGAACGTGATGTGGGCCACGACGCGCGGCGGTTCGCCCTCGCCGGGGAGGCCGTAGCTCGTCTCCCACGTCAGGTCGCCGAGCAGGACGTCGGACTGGAAGTGCTCCTCGAACGCCTGCCGTTCGAGGAACGCCGCCTCGAAGGCGTCGCGCAGGGCGCTGATCGCATCGGTGAAGACATGGTCCAACATCTGCGCTGGGCAGGCTAACGCCCACCCGGCCCAGACTGACCCGCCCGGCGACCCGCCTGCCACACTGTGGCCATGGCCTCCGCAACCACATCGTCCGGCACGCCGTCCAACGCGCTGGTACTCACCGACATCGCCGACGGCGTCGGCACGCTCACGCTCAACAATCCCGACGAACGCAACACGCTCACCGCGCCGATGGTGGCGGAGATCATCGCCGCGATGGAGGCGTTCGAGGCCGACGACGGCGTCGGTGCGATCGTGGTGACGGGCACGCCACCGGCGTTCTGCGCCGGGGCGAATCTCGGCAACCTCGCGGAGGCGACGGGTGACAGCCTGGGCACGATCTACGAAGGCTTCCTGCGCATCGCCCGCAGCCCGTTGCCGACACTCGCCGCCGTCAACGGTGCGGCCGTCGGTGCCGGGATGAACCTGGCGCTCGGCTGCGACGTGCGGATCGTGGCCGACCGCGCCAAGCTCGACACCCGCTTCCTCCAACTCGGGATCCATCCGGGCGGAGGACACACGTGGATGCTGCGCAGGATCGCCGGCCCGCAGGCGGCCATGGCGGCGGTCGTGTTCGGTCAGGTGCTCGACGGCGCCGAGGCGGAACGGATCGGGCTCGCCTACAAGTGCGTCCCGGCCGACTCGCTGCTCGAGGTCGCGCACGAGTTCGCCGCAGTCGCGGCATCCGCGCCGCGGGCGCTGGCGATCGAGACGAAGCGAACGATCCAGGACATGGCCGACATCGACAACCATCCCGACGCCGTGCAGCGCGAACTCGTCCCGCAGCTGTGGAGCACGCAGCAGCCGTGGTTCGCGGAGCGTCTCGCCGCCGTCAAACAGCGCATCACCAGCAAGTAGAGCGCCGGTACGCGGTGCTGGTGCGCTCGAACGAGTGTGCGGTGATCGCGCAGAAACGTTACAGAAGTACCTGGATGCCGTGAACGGCGGTCGGCTACGGTCTGAACACGGGGAGAAGCAACCGAATCCACCGCGGCGACCGGGTACTGAAACCTGGCGCCACAAAGTAGGAGGTTCCAGATGAGTCAGCGACACCGCACCGCCGAGGTGCCTTTGCCGCCGAAGCAGGAGTTGCGTGCCCACGCCCACAGCGAGCGGCACCGAATCCATGTCGAGCTGCAGGGTGTGACGAACGAGGTCTGTTCGGGGCTCGACCCCGCGGACGTCCACGAGCCCGGAGCGGCGTGGAAGCCGATGCATCATCATGACTCCGAGATCGCCAAGAGCAAGCTCGCCAAGCGCAGCCGCTCGAAGAGGCACTGGAAGACCAAGATGTGGAAGCGTCGCACCCAGTTGCGTCGCGAGCGTGCCGAGCAGATTCGCGTGGCACGCGACCGCGCCGGTTTCGCCACCTGATCGTGTGTGGCCCGGGGCCGATGTGCGGCCCCGGGCCGCTTCCCGACAACTGCGTCTGACACCTGGCCACAACTGGCCGTGACGTTCGGCGGGCCCACCGGAGCCGTCATTGCACGGCGTCGACCCAGGCCCCCATCAGTTCGTCGCGCCGGTCGTTCCATTCCTCGACGGTGATGCCGTAGCGGACGTGGTCTTCCCAGACCCCGTTGATCTCGAGGTAGCGCAACGCGATCCCTTCATCGCGGATGCCGAGCTTGTCGACGATCCGGCGGCTGCGCTCGTTGCGCGGCACGATGCAGATCTCGACACGGTGCAGGCCGAGTTGTTCGAACGCGAACTGCAGCACCACCACCACCGCCTCGGCGACGAAACCCTGCCCGGCGTGCGCCTGGTCGATCCAGTAGCCGATGGTGGCCGATTGCATGGCGCCGCGCACGACGTTGTTGATGTTGACCTCGCCTGCCACGTGCTGATCGAGGAACAGCCCGAACTGGTAGGCGGTGCCGCTCGCCCGGTCGCGGTCGCGCTGCAGACAGCGCGACGTGAAGGCGCCGCGGTCGGCGACGGGGTCGGCGTGGTGCGGCTGGCGGCTCGGCTCCCACACGGTCAACCACTCGTGGTTGCGCCGCCGCACCTCACTCCACTCACGGAAGTCGTTGGCGGCGAGCGGACGCATCATCACGCGCCGCCCGTAGAGCCGCAGCGGCGTCGTCGTCCGGGAAGGGTGGCGCAGCGACACGTCAGCTCACGTCCCCGTCGGTGGCGGGACCGGCGTCTGCGAGGACGGAATGATCGAACCCGGCGTCATGTAACGCCAATCGTCGCATGATCGCGAGCACGATGCAGCACGTGGCGACGATCGTGCCGAGGTGGGCGTCGTCGAGGCCAGGGTTGTGGCGGCGCGCCTCCGGTCGCTCGGCGACGATCGTGCGGAACACGTCGTCGATCGCGGCACGTTCGATCCGGCACGCCTCCGGCACGTCGACCGCCCCGATCTCGACCTGGGCGAGCGACCGACCGTGATGCCCGGCGAACACGATCGAGGGCGTGCCGGCCACGTCGGGCGCTTCGATCAGGATGTCCTCGAGGTGGTCGTGGACGACACCGAGTGCGTTGGTGAGATCGGCGGTGGCCGGCGGATCGCGGCGCTCGAACACGTCCTCGACGAGCGACACCGGCCCGACCGGGATCGTGTGCGTCCCGCCGTCGATGGACTCGAGGACGGTCCGCCGGTCGTGGATCGTCACGGTCACCCCCTCGGGGTTCACGACGGCTCGGTCCCGGTGTCGTGGTTCCCGGCCCGGTCCGGCTCGAGCTGGTCGAGCGTCCACCTGCCGACCACGTCGTCGCCGGTGGCGAGGAGGTGGGCGACGTGGGCGTGGAGGCACTTCACGCCGAGCCGCGTCCCGCCGACGCCGCCGTACGGGCGGGGGCCGGTGTGCTCCGGGGGGATTGCGGCGTCACGTTCGGCGGCGTAGCGGGCGTGCGTCGCGGCGATCAGTTCGGCGTCGATCTCGCGCTCGGCACGGTCGACGCCGCCGGCGGCCTCGAGCCGGCTGACGGCGCGCACGAGCGCCGGTGCGACGAGGTAGTAACGCGTGGGCATCGGGGTGCCATCGTCGAGGAACGGGTCGTTGCGGACGACCACCGGGTCGCCGTCGTCGTCGCGCACGACCACTTCGAACGCACCGCGCGGCGGGCGTCCGAGTTGTTCTTCGACCCGCGCCCGGTCGTCCATCAACTCCGACGGCGGCGAAGGAGGAACAGCACGACGACGAGCGCCACGACGAGCGGCACGACGCGCTTGGCGATCGAGCTGCCCCCGACCTCCATGAGATCGATCGGTTCGGTCGCCGGTCCGTTGATCTTGCGGACCTTCGGAGCCTCTTCGGCGGCCGGTCGATCGTCGGCACCGGAGCCGCTGCCCGAGCCGGTCACGGCGGCACCTTCGGTACCGGCCTCGGCAGCGGCATCGGTGAGCGGCGCGCTGAAGGGGTCGGGGCCGGAGTCGGCGGCGGGACCACCGTCGAGGCCCTGCTCGTCGAGCATCTCGTTCAAGTTGTTGGCGAACTGTCCCATCAGCTTGGCGCTGACATCGCCCATGATCCCGCGTCCGAACTGGGCGACCTTGCCGGTGATGTGCAGGTCGGTCGTGACGACCACCTTGGTGCTCGTCGGCGACAGGCTCTCGGCCTTGGCGTTGATCTCGGCCGAGGCGTTCCCGCGGCCACCCGTGTCGCGGCCCACGCCCTTGATCGTGGCGCTGTAGTTGGGATCGTCGCGATCGATGAAGTTGGCCTCGCCCTTGAACTGGCTCGAGATCGCCCCGAGCTTCACTTTCACGACGCCGCGATAGGTCTCACCCTCGACCTCTTGCAGTTCGGCGCCCGGCAGGCACGGAGCGATCCGCTCGATGTCGGTGAGGATCGTCCAAGCCTCGTCGATCGGTCGATTGACGGTGAACTCGTTGATCAGTTGTTCTGCCATCGGCGGAAGTCCTCTGCGGTATCGATATCGGCGGGTGAGCCAGAGCACGCTACTTCACGGACGAGATCGGGTCGAATACGCATCAGCGCCCGAGCGCCCTCGTCACCGTCCTCCGGCAGCAGATCCCAGACCGAACGGTCGAGGCCGACCGGGTTGCCTCGGCGGCCGGCGTAGGTGGCGACGGTGATCGGCCCGGGGCCCGTCGCGACGGTGCGCCAGGCGTCGGGCGTGACGAACGGCTGGTCGGCGAGTCCGATGACGATCCGCTCGACGCCGAGGTCGGACGCGACGTCGAGTGCGGCGCGCACCGACGTCATCTGGCCCTCGGCCCAGCGGTGATTGGGGACGATCGTCACATCCTCCGCCTGCTCGCTCATCTGTTCATGCGGCGGCGACCACGACCCGGTGACGACCACGATCGGGCCGATTCCGGCGAGGCGGACGTGACGCAGGGCACGCGCGAACACCGTTTCGGCGCATTCCGTCGAGGTGGCCGCCAGACCGGCGGCGAGTTTGTGGGTGCCGTCGGGGCGCTCGAAGCGGGTGCCGGCGCCGCCGGCGAGCAGCGCCGCGAGCACCACGCTCGCTGCGGTTTCGTGCCGATCGAGCGACGTTCGGTCGGCCGCGTCCACGTCCTCATTGTGCCCTGGTCGAGGCGCTCCGAGCGGGTGCAGATCGGCTCCGGCCGACGGCGCGGGGGCGCGCAAATGTCGAGAAGATGACGAAAAAGCTGCTTCCGCGCTTGAGTATTGCAGTTTCGTGACGATAAGTTACCGAATCGTCATGACGGCGGGGTTCGTCGTGCCGCCGGGATCCGCCAAGACGGAACCCGACCACACCTTCACCATGATGCACCACACACCACATCTTCAAACACGCCGTGCCCTGCGCCGGTCGCTCGTGGCCGTCGTCCTCGCGATCGTCGGGCTGATCGCCACGGGAACCGCTCCGGCACACGCCGGCGGTCTGCCTCGCAACGCGCTGGCCTTCGACGTCGTCGCCTCGGCGAACGAGGCCATCGCCGCCCTCGACATGTTCACGATGACCGGCGATCCCGCCCAGTACCTCGAGTACCGCGTCGATCGTGACGCCACGGCCGCCCTCGCCGCCGCCCAGCTCGGCTACGACGTCCCCTCGATGGTGCAGGCCTGGAGCTCGACGCCGATCGATCACCAGCGGGCCGTGCTGTCCGCGATGAGCCAGGTCGGCGTGCCGTACCGCACGAACACGAGCCAGGAGGGTGTCGGCTTCGACTGCTCCGGGTTGACCACCTACGCCTGGGGTCGCGCCGGCGTGGGGCTGACGCGCCAGAGCGGATCACAGATCCGGGAGGCGGCACCGGTCGATCGTGCCTCGGCCAAGGCCGGCGACATCGTGTACTACCCCGGTCACGTGATGCTCTACCTCGGCGTGGGCGACGCGATCATCCATGCCGTGCACACCGGACGCACCGTCGAGATCGACACGATCTCCGGCCGCAAGTCCGGTTCGGTGCGCTTCGGCAACCCCGGCACCTTCTGACCCGGGACTCTCCCGCCGAGCCAATCGTCACGAATGGATGGCGCCGTGGCTGTCACGCAACGACGGCACCCGCCGCCCCGTGTGCTGGGCGATGATCTCCGCGCAGATCGACACGGCCGTCTCCTCCGGCGTGCGTGCCCCGATGTCGAGGCCGATCGGCGAATGCAGGCGGTCGAGTGCGACCCCCTCGGTGACCCCGGCCTCGGCCAGGCGGGCCATGCGCTGGTCGTGCGTGCGCCGGCTGCCCATCACGCCGATGTAGCCGACCCTGGTGGCGAGTGCTCCGACGATCGCCGGGACGTCGAACTTGGCGTCGTGCGTCAGCACGCACACGGCGTCGCGGGGCCCGAGCGTGTCGCCGCGGTCGTCGAACACGGGCGACGGCCACGTCACGAGCACCTCGTCGGCCATCGGGAAACGGCGGCGCGTGGCGAACACCTCGCGGGCGTCGCACACCGTGACCCGGTACCCGAGCACCTTGGCGACCCGGGCGAGCGCGGCGGTGAAGTCGACCGCTCCGAAGATCCACATCTGCGGGGGCGGGGCGTGCGACTCGATGAACACCCGCACGGTCGGCTGATCGACGAGGTCCTCGGGCGTGGTCTGCCCTTCCGGCCCGTAGTGCCGGATGCCCGACGCCGCGGCCTCCATCTCGGCCAGGGCATCGCGCGTCACCACCCGGTCGAGTTCGGGATGGCCCAGCGTGCCGTCGGGTTCGCCGCCGGCACCGACGAGGATCTTGGCGCCGACGTTCGGGCCGTCGATCACGGTGGCGAGGGCCACCGGCTGCTCCGCCCGCAGCGCCGCCGCGAACCGTTCGTAGATGGTCACCAATCGAGCGCTTCGATGAACAGGTGGATCGTCCCGCCGCAGGTGAGCCCCACGGCGAACGCCTCGTCGTCGGAGTAGCCGAACGTCACGACGCCGGGCTCGCGCTCACCGGCCAGCACGGCCATGGCCTCACCGACGACGGCACCCTCGACGCAACCACCGCTCACGCTGCCGGCGACCTCGCCGGAATCGGTGACCGCCATGGCGGCGCCGGGCAGCCGCGGGCCGGAGCCCTCGACGTCGACGACGCGGGCGATCGCCACACGATGACCGTCGCGCTGCCAGCGGTCGATCTCGTCGAGCAATTCACGCATCTGCTTGCCTCCTGTCGTTCACGGCTCGGCGATCACCCGAGCGAGCTGGTCCAAGGCGTCGAGCGAATGACCCTCGACGAAACGGTCAACGTACGGGAGGGCGGCGGCCATTCCCCGCGCCAACGGCGCGTAGCCGGGCGTGACCTTCAGCGGGTTGACCCAGATCAGGCGGTGGGTGACCCGTTGCAGACGCTGCATCTGCTCGGCCAGCAGGTCGGGGTCGCCGCGATCCCATCCGTCCGACATGATCACCACGATCGAGTTGCGGGCGAGGCCGCGCACGCCCCACTCGTCGTTGAACGTCCGCAGACCGGCGCCGAGCCTCGTCCCTCCGCTCCAGTCGCTGACGCGCGTGCCGGCGGCCTGCAACGCCACGTCGGGATCGCGGCTCGTGAGCTCGCGGGTGACGCGGGTCAGGCGGGTGCCGAGGGCGAACGCCTCGACCTTCTGGCGCCCGGCGACGGCGGCGTGCACGAACCGCAGCAGGGCCCGGGCGTACGGCTCCATCGAGCCGCTCACGTCGAGGACGAGAACCAGGCGACGGAGCCGTGTCGAGGGGGTCCGGAACTGTCGACGGGCCGGTTCGCCGCCGGCGCGCAGCGATGCTCGCACGGTGGCCCGGATGTCGGGGTGGCGCGTCGCCCGGCGGGTCGCTTCGAGCCGCAACGACGCACGCGGCGAACCGACCAGCCGGAGCTCGGACATCAGTGCCTGGGCCTGGGCCAGTTCGGCGTCGTCGTAGGCGGCGAAGTCCTTGTGCCGCAGCACCTCCGAGGCGGAGAAGCGCAGTTCGATCGTTTCGTCGTCGCTCGCCCGGCTCGACGAATCCTCGTCGTCGCCGGCCGCCTCGTCCTCGTCGGTGTCGATGGCGATCGTGAGGTGGATCGGGTCCGGTTCGGCCACATCGGATCCGCCGGAGCGGCCCTCGAAGAACACGGCGAAGGCGCGGTCGTACGGTTCGATGTCCTCGGGCCGCCGGACGAGCGTCGCCCGACCGGCCCAGTACACACCGTCACGGGCTTCGAGGCCGACGGCACCGAGCGCATCCGCGTAGGCGTGGGTGGAACTCGCAGGCACCCGCAGGCCGAGCCCACGCAGCACCTGGCTGAACGCCACGGCGATGTCGGCCGGGTCGCTGCGCACGGTCGCCGCCGGGGTCATGCTCCCCCGTGGGCGAGGCCCTTCTCGAACGCCTGCTTGACCCCCTGCTTGACGAGGTCGGCGATGCCGTGTTGTTCGATCCGTTTGCCGTCCTCGCGGTACTTGATCACCGCACCCAGCGTGTTGGCCACGACCGTTTCGTCGAGTTCGGTCGCACCGAGCCGGCCGAGTGCCATCGCCCAGTCGATCGTCTCGGCGACGCCGGGCGGCTTGTAGAGGTTGAGTTCGCGCATCGCTTCGACGGCGCCCGCCACCTGCCGGGCGAGGAGGTCGGTCACCGCGGGGACGCGCAGCTTGACGATGGCGACCTCGCGTTCGAAGTCGGGATGCTCCACCCAGTGGTAGAGGCAGCGGCGCTTCAACGCGTCGTGCACGTCGCGGGTGCGGTTCGACGTGAGCACGACGAGCGGCGGGCGGCCGGCCTCGAACACACCGATCTCCGGCACGGTGATCTGGTAGTCGGACAGGACCTCGAGCAGGTAGGCCTCGAACTCGTCGTCGGCGCGGTCGATCTCGTCGATCAGCAGGATCGGCGGCGGCCCGCTCACCGGCTCGATGGCTCGCAGCAGGGCCCGCTTGATCAGGAAGCGCTCGCCGTACAGCTCGGCTTCGAGGTCGTCGGCCGTGCGGGTGGAACCCTCGCCGGTGACCTCGGCGGCACGGAGGTGGAGCAGCTGGCGGGCGTAGTCCCAGTCGTAGACCGCCTGGGCGACGTCGATGCCCTCGTAGCACTGGAGGCGGATCAGCTCGCCGCCGGTCATGCCCGCCAGTGCCTTGGCGAGCTCGGTCTTGCCGACACCCGCTTCGCCCTCGAGCAGCAGCGGCCGGCGCAGCGACATCGACAGGAACACCGCCGTGGCGATCCCCTCGTCGGGGAGGTAGCCCTGCGCGGCGAGCTGTGCAGCGACGTCAGCAGGGCTCATGCGCCGACGATACCCGTCCGGGTGTCGGGTATTTCCGGTCGTCGGGTGTTTGCTGCACGGCGTGGGTGCTCGAAATACCCGACGACACGAATACCCGACTCACCGGCGATCGGCGCGGTCAGGAGCGGGCGTAGTCGTAGAAGCCGCGGCCGGACTTGCGGCCCAGCAGGCCGGCCTCGACCATGCGCGACAGCAGCGGCGGCGGGGCGTACAACGGCTCCTTGAACTCCTCGTAGAGGCTCTGCGCGACGGCGAGGGTGGTGTCGAGGCCGATGAGGTCGGTGAGGCGCAGGGGACCCATCGGATGGTTGCAGCCCTCGACCATGCCGGTGTCGATGTCGTCGGCGGTGGCGAAGCCCGACTCCATCATGCGGATCGCCGACAGCAGGTAGGGGATGAGCAGCGCGTTGACCACGAAACCGGCGCGGTCCTGCGAGCGGATGACCTTCTTGTGCAGCACGTCGGTGGCGAACGCTTCGGCCCGGGCGCTGGTGTCGGGCGACGTCAGCAGGCTGGTGACCACCTCGACGAGGCGCAGCACCGGGACCGGGTTGAAGAAGTGGATGCCGATCACCTGCTCGGGGCGCGCCGTGGCCATGCCGAGCTTCATCACCGGGATCGACGACGTGTTCGACGCGAGGACCGCCCGCTCGTCGACGACCACCTGGTCGAGGGCGGCGAACACCTCGGTCTTCAGACCCTCGTCCTCGATCACGGCTTCGACGACGAGCTGGCGGTCGGCGAGGTCACCGAAGTCGGTGGTGAACGTGAGTCGCCCGACGGCCGCGTCGCGCTCGGCCTCCGACAGCTTCCCCGACGACACGCCCCGGTCGAGCGACGTCAGCACACGGCTGCGCCCGCGTTCGGCCGCGGCGGCATCGATCTCGCGGACGACGACGTCGAGGCCGGCGCGGCTGCAGACCTCGGCGATGCCGGCGCCCATCAGGCCGCAGCCGACGACGCCGATGCGGTCCGGGGCGGGGGAGGAGGTCGGCACGGGACTGGGGGACTCGGACATGACCGACATCATGTCCGATGCGCCACCCGGGCGTCACACGCGTGTCACCGGTGCAGACCGGCTCCCATCAGGTCGACGAAGTTGTCGCGGTAGAACGCGTGCCGTGCCGCATCGGGCGTGTCGGCCAACGACGCCTCGAACCGCTCGATCGGTCGCCGCCCGCCTTCGACGTGGGGATAGTCGGACGAGAACAGGCACACCTCGGGACCGGCCTGCTCGATGATCCAGCCGACGTCCTCGGTCGGGTACGGCGTGAACCGGATCTGGCGGCGGACGTACTCGCTCGGCCGCATCGACAGCTGCTGCAGGCGCTCCTCGTGGCGGACGAACGCATCGAACGCCGACTCCATCTGGCGCATCCACGACGGGACCCAGATCGCACCCTGCTCGATCACGCCGATCCGCAACGTCGGGAAGCGCTCGAGCACGCCGTCGAAGATCATCGTGGCCAGCGTCTGCGCCGGCGGCACGGGAATGCCCATGTAGTCGACGGAGCGGAAGTTCTCCTCGCCGCCGTGGAAGTCGGGCGGGATCGGCAGGCCGTTGTTGAAGTAGTTCGGGTCGATCAGCTCGCCGGTGCCGCCGACGTGGAACACGATCGGGATGCCGGCCTCCTGCGCCGCGGCCCACACCGGGTCGAGGCCGACGTGGCTCGGCGAGTGCCCGGGCGGGCAGCCCGACGCGACGAGCAGCGCGGCCGCGCCCATCTCGATCGCCTCCGCCGCGAGCGCCGGCGCACGATCGAAGTCGGCGAGCGGCACGTAGCAGCGTCGACAGCAGCCGGTCGTCGACCGCAGCAGAACTCGACCATGCCGCGGTTGTGGGCGCGGGCGGCGCCGTCGGCGAGCTCGAGGTCGCCGCAGTGCTCCCAGTCGCGCAGCCGTCCGTTGTGGAACGTGTTGAACACGAGCTGGCTGGCGAAGCCGAGGAGGTCGAGGGCGCGGGGCCGGTCCTCGGCGACGAACGAGCCGGTGGCGGCGAAGTTCTTGCGCAGCATGATCTCCTCGGCCTCCGTGGCCCGCTGTTCGTCGGAGCGCGTGCCGCGCCGCGAGCCGGTCGAAGGCCGCTCGAGGTGAGGTCGCGGTCGTCTGCTCGTCGGGATCCCGGTCTGGCGCAGCTCGTTGCCGCCGGGGTACCGCAGCGGCTCGATGCGGTCGCGGACCTGCGGGTCGGCGTGGTCGCGCAGCCAGGTCGGCGTCTCCATGATGTGGGCGTCGGCGTCGTGGACGACCAAGCCCGTCGAGTTGTAGGCCATGGGCGCCAGTGTGTCAGATGCGCGATCGCGTCCCGGCGGCCATGATGAGCGAGTGACGGA
Source organism: Ilumatobacteraceae bacterium (assembly GCA_963695145.1). GTDB lineage: Bacteria > Actinomycetota > Acidimicrobiia > Acidimicrobiales > Ilumatobacteraceae > Sva-07. The sequence goes on from CAVOGB010000004.1 coordinate 20,096, forward strand.
GATCCGTGTCCACGCGCCCATGCGGAACAGGTGTGGGTGATCGTCGACGACGTCGAACGTCCGCTCACGCCGGTCGGGCCCGTGTGGTGTGGCTCCGTGCCCGACGGGGTCCGCTACGGGATCCGCGCCGCGGGTGACCCGGCGCAACGGTTCGATCGCAGCCGTGTGCTGATCGATCCGCGTGCCACCGCGGTGTGGTTCGGTGCCGAACACGATCGGGATCGGGCGCGCCCCGGGCACCCGTCACCACCGATCGGGCGGCCGACGACGCCACAGGCGTTGGCGGTGGCGGTGCCGTGGCCGCCGCGACAGCGTCCGCGCGCCACCACCCGGCCGCTCGTCGTGTACGAGACCCATGTGCGTGGGTTCACGATGGGTCGTGACCGCCCCGATCGCGGCACGTTCGTGGCCGCCGTCGACGAGCTCGATCGGCTGGCGGCGCTCGGCGTGAGCGTGGTCGAGCTGCTCCCGGTGCACGCCTTCGATCCCGACGAGGTCAACTACTGGGGCTACATGCCCGTCGTGTTCGGCGCGATCCACGGACCCTACGGATCGTCGGAGGTCGCCGCGGCGGGCGAGCTGGCCGCGCTCGTCGCCGCGGCGCACGAACGCGACATCGAGGTGTGGCTCGACGTGGTGTTCAACCACACGACCGAGGAGGACGAGTACGGGCCGCTGTACAACCTGCGCGGCCTCGCCGACGGCGACTACTACGTGCTGCACCGCGATCGGTCGTACGTCAACGACGCCGGCACGGGCAACACCATCGACGCCACGTCGACGGCGGCGCAGGCGTTGATCATGGAGGCGCTCGACCGGCTGGCCGATCTGGGCATCGACGGGTTCCGGTTCGATCTCGCCGGTGTCCTCGCCCGCGATCCGGCGTTCGTCCGCACCATCGGTGACTGGGCGATCGCTCGCGGGGTGCGCGTCGTGGCCGAGCCGTGGGACCTCGCCCGGTACCTGCTCGGACGGGCGTTCCCGGATCCGCGATGGATGCAGTGGAACGACCGTTTCCGCGACGACATGCGCGGCTTCCTGCGTGGTGAGGCGGGCCTCGTGGCGGCGGTGATGTGCCGGCTGGAGGGCAGCCCGGACCTCTTCGAGGAGCCGATGCGCAGCGTGAACTTCCTCACCGCGCACGACGGGTTCACGATGTACGACCTGGTCGCCTACGAGCACAAACACAACGAGGCGAACGGCTGGCACAACACCGACGGGACCGATCACCATCGGTCGTGGAACGGCGGATGGGAGGGTGACCAGGGCGTACCGGAGCGCGTGCTCGACGTGCGGCGCCGGCAGATGCGCAACGCGATGTGCCTGCTCCTGCTCTCGCACGGGGTGCCGATGGTCGTCGCCGGTGACGAGTTCGCCCGCACCCAGCACGGCAACAACAACGCGTACAACCAGGACAACGAGACGTCGTGGATCGACTGGGGCCGGCGCGACGAGTTCCTCGCCCACGAGACGTTCGTCGGGCGTCTCCTGGCATTCCGCGCCGCGCATCCGATCGTGGCGAGCGAGCCGGCGTGGTGGGGCGACCGGGTGGAATGGTTCGGGGTGTCGGGCGGGCCGGACACGTCGGAGGGGTCCCGCACGCTGGCGTGGCACCTGCCGGGCCTGTACGTGATGGCCAACATGTGGTGGGAGCCGCTCGACTTCGAGGTCCAGGTGCCCGGTGGATGGTGCCGTTCGATCGACACCGCCGATCCGACCGGCTTCGCCGACCCGCCGGCGGCGGTCGGCCCGACGGTGCGCGTCGAGGGCCGCAGCATCGTCGTCCTCGTCCCGGCGGGTTGAGTTGTCGCGGAGCCTGACCCCACGCAACGTGTCTACGGTAGGACGATGGATCTGGGGATTGCTGGGAAGCGGGCGGTGGTGGCGGCCGCGTCGTCGGGGCTCGGGCTGGCGTCGGCGGCCACACTGGCGGCCGAGGGCGCGCGGGTGGCGATCTGCGGGCGGGACGAGGACCGGCTGGCGGTCGCCGCGGATGCGATCGGCCACGGGTGCATCCCGATCGTCGCCGACGTCGGCACGGCGGCCGGGGCGGACCGGGTTCATCGAGGCCGCGACCGACGCGCTCGGCGGCATCGACATCCTCGTCCCGAACGGCGGCGGACCGGCCGCCGGCAACTTCGAGACGACGCCGGTCGACGGCTATCCGGCCGCCCTCGACGCCAACCTGCTGGCCATCGTGGCGATGTGCAAGGCCGCCGTGCCGGCGATGCGCGAGCGCGGCTGGGGCCGCGTCGTGGCGATCACGTCGCTGTCGGTCCGTCAGCCGATGGCCAACCTCATCCTGTCGAACACCGCCCGCGCCGGCGTCACGGCGTTCCTCAAGACGTTGGCGCTCGAGGTGGCGACCGACGGTGTCACCGTGAACACCGTGCAGCCCGGCCTCCATCGGACGCCACGTGTCGAGCAGCTGTACGGCGGTGGTGCCGCCGACGGCATGCGCTTGGGTGAGCCGGCGGACTTCGGCGCGGTGGTGGCGTTCCTGTGCAGCGAGCAGGCCCGGTTCACGACCGGGGTGCAGTTACACGTCGACGGCGGGACGTACGCCGGCCTGCTCTGAGCCGGCCAGCTCCGCATCCGCCAGCTCGCATCGGTCCGCTCCGCACCGGCCAGCTGTGCATCGGCGAGCTGGCCATCGCCCTGGGCGGCGGTCGCACGGCGTTGCTCCCAGTGGCGCTCGATGCGGTTCCACAGCAGGAACGACAGGCCGACGACGGCGAATCCCGCCAGCCCGTCGGCGAAGTAGTGCTCGCCGAAGTACATCAGCGCGGTGATCATCATCGCCGGATAGAGCAGCATCAGCGCTCGCAGCCACCAGTTCTTCACCCACTTGAAGCAGAACACCACGACGAAGAAGGCGAAGGCGCAGTGCAGCGACGGCATGGCCGCCACCTGGTTGGCCCAGTCGCGTCCGGTGTCCCACGCCTTGACGAACGCGCCGAGGCCGATGTGCCGCCAGCCGTTGCCGGTGGGTCGCCGCAGCGGCTCGAGGGCGTCGAGGTGCAGTCCCTCGCCGTTGCGGCCGCCCGCCGCCATCCACGGCGGCGCGGTCGGCAGGAGGATGAACATCGTGCAGGCCACGAACAGCACGGTGGCGAACCGTCGCATGTAGCGGCTCCACTCGTGCCGGTTGACGACGTACAGCGTGGCGATCACGACCGGGGGGACGATGAAGTGCGAGTAGTACACGACCGACCCGACGACGTCGTACCACCGGACGCTGTTGGGGCCCTCGTAGAAGCGGTACTGCAACCACACGGTCGGGTCGTGGCCGAAGAAGATGAACCGGTCGATGTTGCGCACCGACTCGACCTGGATCGGCATGCCGAGGCGGTCGGCGATGCCGCGGCTCTCGTCGTACGCGATCCACATGAGCACGAACAACCCGGCATCCCGAGCGAGGCGCAACCAGTCCTGCCACGGCCGCCCGACGGTGGCGACGATCAGGAACAGCACCACCGACAGCAGCACGGAGATGCGATCGATGATGATGCCGCGCTCGATGAACCACCAGACGTAGGCCGCCCCGTACGCGGCGATCAGGGCGAGACGGATCCACTTCCACGTGGACTCGTCCATCCCCCACAGCACCCGCCCCCTGCCCGAGCCGGATGCCGACTCTCCGTCGACCGCGTTCTCGTGAACGTGTTGCGTACCCGCGGGCGCGAGGAGTTCACGAGAACCGGGGTCGGTGGCGGTCGGTGCGTCGGCGTCGATGGGCGGAGACGACATCGGGCGCGACGTTACCCGGCGTACACCCGTCGTCTTCTTCAGAGCCGCGTGTTGTCGCGGCGTTCACCGCACCGTTCAGTCGGTGGCGGCCTGGAGGGCACGCCGCGTGAGGACCTTGGCGAGGTGCTCGCGATACTCGACGCTGGCGTTGAGGTCGGCCTGCGGTGACGCCTCGGCGGTGGCCAGTTCGGCGGCCTCTTCGATCGACGAACCGCTCGACAGGGCCGACGCCACGCTGGTGGCGAGCACGGGAGTGGCGCCCATGTTGACGAGCGCCACGCCGGCCTCGCCGTTGCTGCGCCAGGCGGCCACACCGACGATCGCCCAGTCCTGGGCACGGCGGTTGAACTTCTGGAAGCTCCATCCCGCCCCGCTGCGCTTGGGGATGCGGATCTCGGTGAGGATCTCGTCGGGGGCGAGGGCCGACTCGAAGAACGTCTTGTAGAAGTCGGTGGCGGCGATCTCGCGGGTGCCGTTCGGGCCCTGGGCCACGTAGGTGGCGCCGAGTGCGAGCGTGGTGGCCGGAAGGTCGGAGGCGGGATCGGCGTGGGCGATCGAGCCGCCGATGGTGCCGCGGTGACGGACCTGCGGGTCGCCGACCTGGCCGGCGGTGTGCGCCAGCAGCGGCACGTGCTCCTTGAGCAGCGCCGACGTCTCGATGTCCATGTGGCGGGTGAGGGCACCGACGGCGATGTGGTCGCCGCCGTCGCGGATGTACGACAGGTCGGTGAGGCGACCGATGTCGATCAGCACGGACGGCTGGGCGAGGCGGAGCTTCATCATCGGCAGCAGGCTGTGGCCGCCGGCGATGAACTTGGCCTCGTCGCCGTGCTGGCCGACGAGGCTGATCGCCTCTTCCGCCGACTCGGCACGGACGTAGTCGAATGCTGCAGGGATCACAGGGTGCCTCCAGGAGTAGCGGCGGTGGACGAGGTGCGCATCGCCGTCAGGCCGACGCCGCGGCGAGGACCGACTTCACGATGTTGTGGTAGCCGGTGCAGCGGCACAGGTTCCCTTCGAGGCCGAGACGCACGTCCTCCTCGGTCGGATGCGGGTTCTCGAGGAGCAGGCTGCTCGCCGCCATGACCATGCCGGGCGTGCAGTAACCGCACTGCAACCCGTGGTTCTCCATGAACGCCTGCTGCATCGGGTGCAGGGTGCCGTCGGCCGCCGCCATCCCTTCGATGGTGCGCACCTCCTGCCCGTCGGCTTGCACGGCCAGCACGGTGCAACTCTTGACGGCCTCGCCGTTCAGGTGGATCGAGCACGCACCGCACGACGACGTGTCGCAGCCGATGTTGGTGCCCGTCAGGCCGGCGTGCTCACGGATGTAGTGCACGAGCAGTGTGCGCGGCTCCACATCGTGCGACTGCGTTGTTCCGTTGATGGTGATCGTGACTTCCACAACATCCCCTCGTGTGGCTCGTAACCGGACTGACGTGCGGCACTCATCATGCCTCATCCGACGGCGCGCCCTGGCACGCAAGCGTCACGAGACGATCGTCGAGAAGTCCTTGACGGCGAGCACGATCAGGAAGCCGATGATCACGGTCCCGAAGATCGTGTAGTGCCAGCGCTTGGAATGGTTGGCGCGCCAGAAACGGCGGATGCTGAACGTGATCGAGACGATGGCCAGCATGCCGATGGTCAAGCCGATCACCGGGCCGACGCCCTTGGCGACCCCGATGAGCGGGAGCACGAACGGGAAGAAGATGTACATCAGCACGCATCGGCCGGCGCTGATCAGGATCGACTTCTGGAACGCGGAGCGGGCTTCGTCGGCCGTGGCCGTCCGGCCCTCCGGGAGGCGCAACAGTTGGCGCATGAACCGGTCGGGGGCGCTCGTCGACGGCGACGCGACGCGCAACGCGGTCGGGCCGCGTCTGGTCAGGAGGGACGATCTCGGTGCTCATGTCCGGACAGGACGGTACGTGGCTGCGACGGCAGGCGCAACCGCCTCGGGCAGATCGACGAGGGCCACGGCTCCCGCCCCGGTCAACTCGTCCGCGGACCCGAACCCCCACGTGACGCCGATGCAGTCGATGCTGTTCAGCAGCGCCCCTTCGACGTCGTGGTCGCGGTCGCCCACCATGACGACGTGCGGGCCCGCCGTGATGCCGAGTTCGGCGAGGGCGTAGGTGATCACGTCGGCTTTCGTGCGTCGCATCGAACCGACGTCGACGGTGGCGCCGGCCTGGACCGCGAACGCATCGGTCAAACCGAAGTGGTCGATGATGCGGATCGCGGTGTGCTGTGGCTTGGCGGTGGCGAGGGCGAGGACGTAGCCGTCGTCGGCGAGCGCCGTGAACATCTCGGTGACCCCCGGGTACAGCTCGTTCTCGAACAGCCCGACGTCCTCGTAGCGGACGCGGTAGGCCTCGACGACCCGGGGGACGTCGTCGGGTGGGATCCCGAGCGTCGGCAGTCCGATCTCGAACGGTGGACCGATGACCGATCGCACCTCATCGGCGGTGGGAGGTGCATAGCCGCATTCGCCGAACGCGTACTGCAGCGACCGTCCGATGCCCACCGAGGAGTCGCTGATCGTGCCATCGAGGTCGAGCAGGACGTGCGTGCGTCGATCGGGATCAGCAGAACGAGAAGCGGTCATGGCGGGGTTCGATCACGGTAGCGGCTCGGTGCCGATTGCCGCCGTCGTTGCCCGTCGGCCCTCTACCCTGACATCGCCACCTGCGTTCGTCCGCCCGAACGCAGGTGGCGCATGCCCTTCCGGTGGCGACGCGTCCGCTTCGTCGCTTCCCGAGCCCGCCCGATGGTGACCCTCCTTCGGCGTCGTGTCGACGCTGTCCGGGTGATCGTCATACAGGAGCCCCGAACCCGCCGCGTGATACATCGAGGTCGAAAATTCTCTCCTCGTGGTCACGCCGCCCGACGTGCCCGGGAATCCTCGGATCATCATGGCGTCGGCGCTGCGGGCGCGGCAAGGCGATCAGGACGATCGGGACTGAATCGGGACTGCCCCGCGGAGCGGGCCAGGAGAGCGGAGCGGAGCGGCGAGACCGGATCAGCGACCGCGCAGGACTTCGCGGATCAGCGGCTCGTAGTGCTCGAGCGGGTTGCTGACGTAGTCGGCGTCGAAGGCCGTCTGGTCGTACTTCGCGCAGAACTCCTCGGTGTGGTCGAAGTACGGCGAGTCGCGGTACTGCTCGCGGGCGTTCTGGTCGAGGCCGATGTAGTGCCAGAAGTAGTAGCCCTGGAACGCCCCGTGGTGCTTGACCATGAAGTGGTTGGCCTCGGACACGAACGGCTTGAGGATGCAGGCGGCGATGTCGGGGTGGTTGAACGGGCTGAGCGTGTCGCCGATGTCGTGCAGCAGGGCGCACAGGACGTACTCGTCGTCGCGCCCGTCGCGCTCGGCCCGGGTGGCGGTCTGCAGGCTGTGTTCGAGCCGGTTGACGGGGAAGCCGCCATGGTCGATCTCGAGGTCGCGCATGAGCTGGATGACCCGATCGGCGACGAACGACTGCGTGACGTTGAGCTGCGGGGTGATGATCGCCCAGTCCTCCGCCGTCGACTCCTCGAACGACTTGAACTTCGCCCGCGGAGGCTCTTGCCCGGTCGGCGTTTCGGTCTCCTGCTCGATGATGTCGGTCATGGCGCTCCTTCGTTCGTGCTCAGTTGTCACGTGGGGTCAGGCACCACGTGACAACTCCCACCCTATTCGTCTCGGGTCCGGTCCGTCGGTCCCCGGAGTTGTCACGCGGTGCCAGACCCCTTTTGCCAGACCCTTCGTCAGCGTGCGGCTTGGATGGCGCGCCAGACCTTTTCGGCGGTGGCGGGCATGTCGATGTGGCGGACGCCGAGATGGCTCACGGCGTCGACGACGGCGGACTGCACGGCTGGCGTCGACCCGATCGTGCCCGATTCGCCGATCCCCTTGGCCCCCATCGGGTTGAGGAACGTGGGCGTCTCCATGTGGACGACCTCGAAGCTCGGCAGTTCGGCGGCCGAGATCATGCCGTAGTCGGCGAGATTCGACGTCACCGGGTTGCCGTCGTCGTCGTAGCGGACCTCCTCGAGCAGGGCCTGCGCCGTGCCCTGGGCGATGCCGCCGTGGATCTGTCCCTCCAACAGCATCGGGTTGAGGATCCGGCCGGCGTCGTCGCAGGCGATCTGGCGGAGATGCCGGACCCGGCCGGTGGCCGTGTCGACCTCGACGACGCTCACGTGGCACCCGAACGGGAACGATGCGCCACTGCCGCTGTAGACGGTGTCGATCAGCAGCGGATCGTCGGCGGCCGACGCCGCGGCGAGATCGGCCCAGGTCTTCGCCACCGCCGGCGTGCCGGCGACGTGGAAGGCACCGGCGTCCCTGTCGAGGACCACGTCGGCCTCGTCGGCCTCGAGGAGCGACGCGGCGAGCTTCTGGGCCTTCTCGACCAGTTCGATCGCGGCCTGGTTGACCGCCGAGCCACCGTGCTGCAGCGAGCGCGACCCCATCGTGCCGCCACCGGCGGGGACGAGGTCGGTGTCGCCCCACACGAGCGTGATGCGATCCATGGGGATGCCGGTGCGCTCGGTGGCGATCATCGACCACGCGGTGTCGTGGCCCTGGCCGTGCGGCGAGGTGCCGGTGTAGACCGTGGCCGAGCCGTCGTCGTGCACCTCGATCTTGGCGTTGTCGCCGGCCGGCGGCACCCCGCCCGTGATCTCGACGTACACGCTGACGCCGATGCCGAGCTGCGTGTCGTCGCCGGACTCCCGCCGTCGCGCCTGCTCGGCGCGCAGCTCGGTGTACCCGGCGGCATCGAGCGCCTTGTCGAGCGCCGTCTCGTAGTCGCCGACGTCGTACTTCTGGCCGACCTTGGTGGTGTGCGAGTCGAGGAACTTGGGGATCAGGTTGATGCGCCGGACCTCGGCGGGGTCCTTGCCGATCTCGGCGGCGAAGATGTCCATGCCGCGTTCGATCGCCGCGGTCGCCTCGGGCCGGCCGGCGCCGCGGTAGGCGACGATCGGGGTGGTGTTCGTGACGACCGAGGTGGTGCGGACCTCGATGTTGGCGATGTCGTACACGCCCGACGACATCGGCCTGGTCATGAACGGGGCGAGGATCGCACCGGTCTCGACGAACGCGCCGGAGTCCTGGATGGCGTGCAGCTGGTAGTGGGTGACCTTCCCGTCACGGGTGCCGCCGAGCGTGACGTACTGCAGCTGGGCACGACCGTGGCCGAGCGCCATCATCGACTCGCTGCGGGTCTCGCGCCAACGCACCGGCCGGCCGACGCGCTTGGCGATCGGGCCGAGCAGCAGTTCCTCGGGATACGAACCGATCTTCGCGCCGAACCCGCCTCCGACGTCGGGGGTGATGATGCGCACGTCGGCATCGTCGACCTGGTTGGCTCCGACGACGGCGCCCTTCACGCCCTGGGCGTGCTGCGTCGACACCCACTGGTGGAGCCGCCCGTCGATCCAGGCGGCGGCCGAGCCCCGCACTTCGAGCGGGCAGGGAGCGACGCGTTGGTTCAGGAACCGGCCCGTCACGACGACCTCGCAATCGGCGAAGTACTCCTCGGCCGGACTGTTCTCCGGGATCCCGAGCACGGTCGTGTCGAACACGACGTTCGTCCCCGTGCTCTCGTAGAGCAGCGTCTCGGCGGTTGCCGCGCCTTCGAGGTCGACGACGGCCGGGAGGAAGTCGATGTCGACGAACACCGACTCCGCGGCATCGACACCTTCGGCGACCGTCTCGGCGACGACGACCGCGATCGGCTCGCCGACGTAGCGGACCTTGTCGCTGGCGAGCAACGTGCGGGCCACGGTCGGGTTGAACGACGACGGCACCGGCTCGAGTCCGAGGTCGGCAGCGGTGAAGACGGCCAGCACGCCGGGCATCGAACGTGCCTCGTCGGCGTCGATCGAGCGGATCGTGCCGTGTGCGGCCGACGACCGGACGTACACCACGTGGGCGGCACCCGTCAGCCGTTCGTCGACCAGGTCGTCGACATAGATGCCGCCGGTGGTCAGGAACTTCGGGTCCTCTTTGCGGAGGACACGTTCACCCAGAATGCTGCCGGCCACGGATGCCCCTTTGCCGACGACGTGCCGGCGATCGCTGTGTTGGAACCGGCGGGCGGTGCCCACCGGAGGGGCCGAGGCCCCGGGGCAACCTACTCCGCGGTGGACGCGGGAGGCCCGGTCGACGCGGGTGCGCCGGCGGCCGGTTCGGCCGCGACGGGTGGGGTCGTCGCCGGCTCGGTCGGTGCCGGTGCGGTCGTCGCTGGTGCGGTCGTCGGTGGTTCGGTGGCGACCGGCTCGGTCGGTGCGGGTTCGTCGGATGCCGGCTCGGTCGTGGCGGGTGCGGTCGTCGCCGGTTCGGTCGTGCCGGTTCGGTCGTCGCCGCGGCGGTCGGTGCGGGCCCGGCCTGCCGTGCGGCGATGATGCCGGTGACGATGCTGTACGGCCAGCCGTCGGGCAGGTCGGTCGGCAGCGGGGGCAGCGGCAGGATCGTCGAGCGTCGCTCGCCCTGCTCGACGTAGCCGATCTCCTCACGGGCCGCTTCGCGGATCCCGTCGTCGGTCTGCAGCCGGTCGACCTCGGCGGAGAGCTGACCGTTCACCTTCTCGAGCTCGTCGAGTTCCGCCTGCCGTTGGGCGAGGTCGACGTCCTGGTCGCGCCACGTCCCGATCGGCAGGATGAAGATCGCCGCACCGAGGACCGCGACGACCGCCAGCACGCCGAGCCCGGCGAACAGTGCCACCTTCGGTCGCCGGGAGATGCGCTTGTCGACCGGGATCGGTCGGGTGAAGTCGCCGAGCCGCGAACGGCCCTCGTCGGCGGCTGCCTGCTTGGGTGGCCGCTTGATCGACGTGGTCTGTGAACGGCTCACGGGCGCCATCATCGCAGCCGGCCGACGCGTTCCAACGTCATGCCGCGCTCCGTTCGTCGGGGACGGGTCCGGAATGAACGGAGCGGCCGATCAGTGGGGCGCGAGGGCGGCGCGGCCGCGGTAGGCGGCGTTCTCGCCGAGGTCGGCCTCGATGCGCAGGAGTTGGTTGTACTTCGCGACCCGGTCGCTGCGGCACGGCGCGCCGGTCTTGATCTGGCCGCAGTTCGTGGCGACGGCGAGGTCGGCGATCGTGGCGTCCTCGGTCTCGCCCGAGCGGTGGCTCATCACGGACGTGTATCCGTGGCGGGTGGCCAGCTCCACGGTGTTCAGCGTCTCGGTGAGCGAACCGATCTGGTTCACCTTGATGAGGATCGAGTTGGCGACCGACTTGTCGATGCCCGTCTGGAGGCGCTCGGTGTTGGTGACGAACAGGTCGTCGCCGACGAGCTGCACCTTCGAGCCGACCGCCGCGGTCAGTGTGGCCCAGCCCTCCCAGTCGTTCTCGTCCATCGCGTCCTCGATCGACACGATGGGATAGCTGTCGACGAGGCGCTCCCAGTACGCCGTCATCTCGCTCGGCGAGAGCACCTTGCCTTCGCCGACGAGGTGGTACGCGCCGTCGTGGAACAGCTCGCTGGTCGCCGGGTCCATGGCGATGGCGATGTCGTCGCCGAGCGCGAACCCGGCCTTCTCGATGGCCTCGACGAGGACGCGGATGGCCTCCTCGTTCGAGTCGAGGTTCGGTGCGAAGCCGCCCTCGTCGCCGACGGCCGTCGCCAGGCCGCGGTCGTGGAGGATCCCCTTGAGGACGTGGTACGTCTCGGTTCCCCAGCGCAACGCCTCCGAGAAGCTCGGCGCGCCGACCGGCATGATCATGAACTCCTGCATGTCGATGGAGTTGTCGGCGTGCACGCCACCGTTGATGACGTTCATCATCGGCACCGGCAGCACGTGGGCGTTGGGCCCGCCGACGTAGCGGTAGAGCGGCATGTCGAGTTCGACGGCGGCCGCCTTGGCGATGGCGAGGCTGGTGCCGAGGATCGCGTTGGCGCCGAACTTCGCCTTGTTGTCGGTGCCGTCGAGATCGAGCATGAGCTGGTCGATCCCGCGCTGGTCGAGCGCGTCCAGGCCTTCCAGCGCTTCGGCGATGTCGTCGTTGACGAAACCGACGGCCTTGCGGACGCCCTTGCCGCCGTAGCGATCGTCGCCGTCGCGGAGTTCGACCGCTTCGTACTCGCCGGTCGACGCACCGGACGGCACCGCCGCGCGTCCGAGGGATCCGGAGTCGAGCATCACCTCCACCTCGACGGTGGGGTTGCCGCGCGAGTCGAGGATCTCGCGGCCGAGGATGCTGACGATGTCGCTCATAGCCGCTCAAGGTAGCGGTCGCCGGGATCGCGGCGCTCCCGACACGGCGTCAGGACGCGGGTCCCGGCGGCGGCCAGGGGTTCGGCCGCGCCGAGGCGTCGGCGATGATCGGCAACTCGGCGGTCGGCTCACCGAAGTACAACATCTCGTCGGGGGCGCTCGCCAGCACGTTGATGATGTAGGAGTCGAGCGCGTCCTCGAGCGACACCTCGGCTTGGGCGCTCTCCGACAGGAACCAGCGGTGCTCGAGCAGTTGATGGTAGATCTCCGCCGCTTCGAGCTTCGTGTGCAGCGACGCCGGCACGCGGGCGATCAGCGGTTCGAACCGCTGATCGAGCCAGCGGACCGCCAACACGTTCTCGGGGAGCGCCCGCATCGGCATACCGGTCCGGAGGCTCGCGGCAGCGCGTCGTTGGTTCAGCTCCGTACTGAACGCGCGGATGTCGGCCAGCAGGCGTCGCGCCTGGTTCTCGGTGGTCTCGAGGCCGGTGAGGCTCTTCAGCCGGTCGGAATGGAAACCGTGCTCCACGACGCGTGGGATGTAGCGGAGCCGGTCGCCGTCAGGGGCGGCGACGATCTCCATCTCCTCGACGTCGTAGCCGAGTTCGTGCAGACGCTCGAGGCGCTGCTCGATCCGGAACGTCTCGTTGCTGGCGAACTCGGCGGGGGCGGTCAGCTCGGTCCACAGCGAGGCATAGCGGTGTTCGATCTGGGCCGACACCTCCCACGGGTCGATGTCGGCGGCGAGCCGGCCGCCCATCTGCAGGTCGAGCAGGCCGCCGGCCACGTTCTCGGTGGCGATGTCGAGGTCGAGCCGTCGCTGGCCGTCGGTCAACGACGGATACCGGGCGCCGGTCTCCATGTCGATGACGAACGCCGACAGCGCGCCCGCGTCGCGCCGGAACAGCGTGTTCGACAGCGAACAGTCCCCCCAGAAGAAGCCCGCCAGGTGGAGCCGCACGAGCAGGCCGACGAGGGCGTCGAGGACGCGGTCGCCGAGGTAGGGGATCGTCAGCCCGCGCCCGGCGAGCAGCGTCCGGTACGGCAGCGAGTAGTCGATGTGGCGGGTGACGAGCATGCCGTCCACGCCGTCGGGCTTGCCGGTCAGCGCGGCGACCGCCTCCGCGGTCGGCAGCCCGTCGTCGGCGAGCTCGCGCAGGAGCCGGTACTCGCGTTCGACGAGATTGTCGGGCAACTCCTTCACCACGTACGTCACGTCGTCGAGTTCGATGAGACGCACCACGTGGCGGTGGAGACCGAGCACACCGTGGATCCGATCGCCGTCCCAGTCGTCGAGCCGTTCGAGGAAGGGGAGGCCGGCGATGTCCGGATGCGCCGACGGGTTCGACAGTTGCAGGCGCATCGGGCCCAGTCTTGCCGATCGCTTCCTCGAGTGACCGTCCGCGGGTGCCGATGGTGGCGACATGGAACCTGTCGGTTCGCCGTCGTGCGACGATGCCGACGTCGGCGCGCACCGCCTGAGGTTCAACTACGTGTTCTTGGCCTCGTTCCAGAGGGCGTCGAGGGTGGCGAGGTCGCTGGCGGGCAGGTCGATCGAGCGGTCGACGGCCAGCTGTTCGACCGTCTCGAACCGGGCCCGGAACTTGTCGGTCGCGGCGCGCAGGGCGAGTTCCGGATCGATGTCGAGGTGGCGGGCGACGTTGACCACGGCGAACAGCAGGTCACCCAGTTCGTCGCGCTGCTCGTCGGGTTGCGCGCCGTCGATCGCCGCTCGGAGCTCATCGGTCTCCTCGGCGATCTTCTCGAACGCGCCGGTCACGTCGGGCCAGTCGAAACCGACCTTCGACGCCTTGCGGCCGACCTTGGCGGCGTATCCGAGCGACGGCATCGACCGGGGGATCCCCTGGAAGATCGACGTGCGTTGCTTCTCGTCCCGTTTGATGTCGTCCCAGTTGGCGAGGACGCGGTCGACCGCCTCCGCCCCTTCGCCGACGTCCACCGTCCCACCATCGGGCTCACCGTCGCGCCCGAACACGTGGGGGTGCCGTCGCACGAGCTTGTCGTGCACGCCCGACGCGACGTCGGCGATCGTGAACCGTCCCTCCTGCTCGGCGATCGTGGCGTGGAACTCGATCTGGTACAGGAGGTCGCCGAGTTCCTCGATCAGGTCGTCGTCGGTCGTCGGGTCGTCGGGATCGAGCGCCTGGAGCGCGTCGACCACCTCGTAGGTCTCCTCCAGGAGGTACGGGATCAGCGATTCGTGCGTCTGTTCGATGTCCCACGGGCACTGCTCGCGCAGCGTGCGGGCGAGCTGGTGGAAGCGCACGTACTCGGCCCCGACGGGCGTGGCGAGTTCGGGGATCCAGATCGACGTGAGATGGTCGGCCTCGATCGTGCGATCGAGTTCGGCCCACGTCGTGGGGACGATGCGTTCGTCGGGCGTGCCGAGCGCCTGGAGGATCACCACGGGTTCGTCACCGGAGGCACCGTCGACGGCGAGCTTGATGTCCGAGAGCACCCAGTTGGCGTGCGTGTGGGCGACGAGCAGGGGGCCACGTTCGCCGGCCGCGGCGGTGGCGAAGTCGTGGCCGTCGACGAGGCGCACGCCGGCCTCGACCGGGTCGATGCCGAGCCGGGCGTAGGCGACGTCGAGGAACGACATGGCGGGAAGGATCTCGAGCTCGATGTCCGTCCCGCCGCCGGCGCAGCGCTCGCGCAGGTAGCGCACGGTCCGTTCGAGGACGAGCGGCGAGCCGGGCACGGCGTAGACGATCTCGCCGTGATCGTGCGCGGCGGCGATCAGCCGGTCGGTGATCTCCACGTAGACGTCGTCGAACGTCTCGGCCGTGTCGTAGAGGTCGTCGAACGTCGTGGGTCGGTCGACGAGCGCGGCGGACGGGTGGCGGGCCGTGCGCAGGAACCGGGCAGGGATGCGCTCGATCGCCGATCGGGTCTCGACCGTGACGTGTTCGCTGCCGCCGGGGCCCAGCCCGACCACGACGATGCGGCCGGTCATGGCAGTGTCACCTTGCCGGAGCGCCGGTCAGCCGGCCGGTGCGGTGTCGGCCGGTGCGGTGCCGGCTGGTGCGGTGCCGGCTGGTGCGGTGCCGGTCGGCAGGCTGGCGGTCGGGACGCCGCCGAGCGGGGTCACGGTGCCGGCGGCGGGATCGAACGTACCGAACCGCGGGTCGACGTAGATCTCTGCGGCGTCGGTCGCCTCGGTGACGAAGGTGTTCTGGTCGGCCATCGCCCCGACCACGGTGCGCAGCGCGAGAAACGTCACGAGCGTGTCGACGGTCGAATCCGACAGGTCTTCGACGTTCGGGAGTTGGCTCTCGAGCTGGGTGCGCGCCTCGTCGGACTGGGCTTGTGTGACCGGCGTTCCCGCGGCCTCGAGTCCGGCGCCGATGACTTCGACCTGCACCCACAGCTGAATGGCGCCGCGCACGTTCTCGCCCTGGGTGGGGTCGACCGTCCCGGTCGCCGGGTCGGGCGTGCCGACGATGGTCACGAGGTCGGCGAGTTCGTCGTTGCTCAGCTCGCTGTCGTTCACGCGGGCCGCCACGTCGTTGTCGTCCGCCGCGGAACATGCGCTCAACGATGCGACCGCCAACAGAGCGGCGGCTGGGAGCAGGACGGTCGACAGGCGGCGGCGCACGGGGTGAGGCTAGCGGTCACTTTTCGGGCGGGATCAACTCGTCGAGGAAGCGCACGAGGAATGCGCACGGCTCGGCGCCGCGGGGGAGCGGCACGATGAGCTGGGCCAGGTCCTCCTTGTAGATCGCCGCCTTGGCGATCCGGCGCAGGCGCATCGTCTCGCTGAGCTTGAGCGTGAGCGGCGACAGCTTGGCCGTGTTCGACGTGTTCTGGCCGGATGCGATCTGGATGTCGGTGATGCCCAGCCGGTGGCATTCGGCGCGGAGGTACCCGACCTGCAGCAGGGCGGCGGCCGGGTCGGGGAGGGGCCCGTAGCGGTCCTCCCACTCGGTGCGGATGTCGTCGACCTCGGCGGCGGTCGTGACCGCGGCCAGGCGGCGGTACGCCTCGAGCCGCAGCTCCTCCTTGGCCACGTAATCGGTCGGGAGGAACGAATCGGTCGGCACGTCGAGCTTGATCTCGGCCGCCTTCGGGGGCTGCGGCTCGCCCTTCATCTCGCTGACGGCCTCGGTGACCATCTGGCAGTAGAGGTCGTAGCCGACCGCCGCGATGTGTCCCGACTGCGACTCGCCGAGCAGGTTGCCGGCGCCGCGGATCTCGAGGTCGCGCATCGCGATCTTGAAGCCCGAGCCGAGCTCGGTCGACTCGCCGATCGTGCGCAGCCGCTCGTACGCCTCCTCCGACAGCACCTTGTCGCGCGGGTGGAAGAGGTAGGCGTAGGCCCGCGACCCCGAGCGGCCGACGCGGCCGCGCAGCTGGTGCATCTGGCCGAGGCCCAGCAGGTCGGAGCGTTCGACGACGAGCGTGTTGACCGTCGGCATGTCGATGCCCGACTCGATGATCGTCGTGCACACGAGGACGTCGTACTCGCCGTCCCAGAAGTCCTGGACGACCGACTCGAGGCTGCCCTCGTCCATCTGTCCGTGGGCGATGCAGATGCGCGCCTCGGGGACGAGCTCGCGCAGGCGGCGGGCGGCGGTCTCGATCGACTGCACCCGGTTGTGGACCCAGAAGACCTGGCCCTCACGGAGCAGTTCGCGGCGGATCGCCTCGATCGCCACCCGCTCGTCGTACTCGCCGACGTAGGTGAGGATCGGCTGGCGGTCGGCGGGCGGCGTCTGCAGCAGCGACAGGTCGCGGATGCCGACGAGCGACATCTCGAGCGTGCGCGGGATCGGTGTGGCGGAGAGCGTGAGGACGTCGACGTTCGTCTTCATCTTCTTCATCGTCTCTTTGTGCTGCACGCCGAAACGCTGTTCCTCGTCGACGACGAGCAGGCCGAGGTCCTTGAACTTCACGTCGTTGCCGAGCAGGCGGTGGGTGCCGATGACGCAGTCGACCTCGCCGGTCTTGATGCCCTCGATGACCTTCTTCGCCTGGGCCGTGGTGAGGAACCGGGAGAGCACCTCGACGCGGATCGGGAAGCCGGCGAAACGATCGGCGAACGTGTTGCCGTGCTGCGTGGCGAGCAGCGTGGTCGGTGCGAGCACGGCGACCTGCTTGCCGTCCTGGATCGCCTTGAACGCGGCGCGGATGGCGACCTCGGTCTTGCCGAAGCCGACGTCGCCGCACACGAGGCGGTCCATCGGGTGCGCCAGCTCCATGTCGCGCTTGATGTCGTCGATCGCCGTGCGCTGGTCGGGCGTCTCGACGAACGGGAACGCCTCTTCCATCTCGGCCTGCCACGGCGTGTCCTGGGCGAACGAGTGGCCCTGCGCGTGGACCCGCTTCTGGTAGAGCACGACGAGTTCCTGGGCGATCTCGCGCACCGCCGAGCGGACGCGGCTCTTCGTCTTGGCGAAGTCGGATCCGCCGAGGCGGTGCAGCGCCGGGGCCTCGCCGCCGACGTACTGGCGCAGCGTGTCGATCTGATCGCTCGGGACGTAGAGCTTGTCGCCGCCCTTGTACGAGATCAGCAGGTAGTCGCGTTCGACGCCGCCGATGTCGCGCTTGACCATCCCCTCGTACTTGCCGACGCCGTGCTGGTGGTGGACGACGTAGTTGCCGGCCTTCAGGTCCTGGAACGTGGTGGCGCCCTCGGAGCGCTTGCGCGGCCGGGCGGTGCGGTGAGCACGGCGCCGGCCCGTGAGGTCGCTCTCGGCGACGATCGACACCTTGGCGTTCGGCAGCGTGCACCCGCGGTGGAGCGGGGCGACGACGATCGAGCCGCCCGACCTTGAGCGCGGTGTCGTCCGACACGGGGACGACCGGGAAGTCGAGGCCGTTGCCGAGCAGCAGCTCGTGCAGGCGGGCCGCGGAACCGGAACCGTCGGCGGCGACGACGACGCGGAAGCCGCGCCCGATCAGTTCCGCCAGGCGGTCGGTGAGGCCGGTGCCGTCACCCGCGACCGGCCCCCAGCCCGACGCCTCGACGAGCGGTGTCTCGGGCGACTCGGGCGTGGAGTCGATCGACCAGAAAGCACCCGACTGCGTGAGCAGCGTGTCGGGGTCGGCGTGCAGGCGCGGGAAGCGACGGTCCGGGTCGCGGGCCCACGTCGATGCGAGCGTGCGGGCGAGGTCGTCCTCCTCGGCGATCAGGTCGATCGCCCGGTCGCGCATCCGCCGCGGTTCGACCAGCACGAGCTTGGCGCCGTCCGGCAGCACGTCGGTGAGCAACCGGTTGTCCTGGATGAGCCAGGGCAGCCAACTCTCCATGCCGTCGAAGTGGGCGCCCTCCGACAGCCGCTCCCACTGCTCGCGGCCCCACGGCTCCGTCTCCACGAGCTTCGCCGCCGTGGCCCGGACGTCGTCGGTCGGCATCAGCTCGCGGGCCGGGAAGACGTGGACCTCGGCGATGTCGCCGATCGATCGCTGGTCGTTCACGCTGAACGTGGTCAGCCGGTCGACCTCGTCACCCCACAGGTCGATGCGGATCGGCGCGTCGGCGGTGGAGGGGTAGACGTCGATGATCGCGCCACGGCGGGCGAACTCGCCGCGGTGCTCGACGAGTTCCTCGCGGCGGTACCCGAACTCGACGAGCGTCCGCGACAGCTCATCCGGGTCGATCTCGGCGCCCGGGCGAACGACGACGGGTTCGATCGAGGTCGCACCGGGACCGAGTTTCTGCAGCAGCGCCCGCACCCCGGTGACGATGACCGCCGGGACGCGTGCGGGATCGCGCAACCGCCAGAGGATCTCGAGGCGTTGGCCCATCGTCTCCACGCTCGGGCTGACCCGCTCGAACGGCAGCGTCTCCCAACCGGGGAAGTGGACGACGTCGTCGGCGGGCAGGAACTGGCGCAGGTCGTCGGCGAGCTGGCCGGCCATCGTGCCGGTCGGGCAGGTGACGATCAGCGGGCGGCTCGACGACAGGTACGAGAGCGCGGCGATCGAGATCGGCCGCGCCACCTCCACCACGGCCAGGCGGGCGTTCGGATCGCCGAGGGCGCGGGTGAGGCCGGGCTCGCTGCGGAGCAGCTGCGGCAGCGAACCGAGGGGGGCGGGCGCCGCCTCGATCATCGTGCCAGTCGTCGTGTCAGTCATCGTGTGCCATGGAAAATCATTGCCGGCCATTGAAGCGTCGCATCGCCGCGTCGACTCCCTCGGCGATGATCAGCTCCACCGCATCGGCCGCATCCACCACGCGGATGTCGAGCAGTTCCCGCTCGGTCTTCGGCACCTTCGACAGCACGTGACCCTTGCCGACCTCCTTCGACGTGGGCTTGCCGACGCCGATCCGCACGCGGAGGAAGTCCTCGGTCTTCAGATGTTGTTTGATCGAACGCAGCCCGTTGTGGCCGGCGAGCCCGCCCCCGGCCTTGACCTTGAGGTCGCCCGGGGGGAGATCGAGTTCGTCCTGCACGATGATGATCTGTTCCGGCGACTCGATGCGGTAGCGCCGGACGAGCGCGCTGACGGCCTGGCCGGAATCGTTCATGAACGTGATCGGGAAGGCCAGCACCACGCGGTCGTCGCCGAAGCGGGTCTCGGCCACGAGCGCGTTGTCGCGGCCGCCCTTGAGCGCCGTGCCCTTGCGCTCGGCCAGGAGCGCGACGGCCTCCTCGCCGACGTTGTGGCGGCTGCGGGCGTAATTCTTGCCGGGGTTGCCGAGACCGACGACGAGCCAGTCGAACGGCGTGCCCTTGCCGACGCGACCGAACAGGCTCATGGTCGAACCTCCACCGTCAGCCTCGGCACGTGACGTGCGTTCGGTCGACGTCAGTCGTTCGACGCGGCGTCGTCCGAGGCGGCCTCGGCGTCGCCCTCGGCAGCGGCTGCATCGCCCTCGCCGGCTTCGCCCTCTTCGCCTTCGGCAGCCTCTTCCTCCTCGACGCCGCGCATGATCAGCACGGTGACGACCGGGGTGTCGGGCTCGCCGATCGCCTCGACGCCGGCGGGCAGCGTGAGGTCCTCGATGCGGATGACGGTGTCGAGCGTGAAGTCGGTGACGTCGATGACGATCGAGTCGGGGATCTGGCGGGGCGTCGTGCGCACCTGCAGTTCCTGGACCGCGAGGTCGACGAGGCCGTTGTTGGCGAGCACTTCGTGGGCTTCGCCCTCGAGCACGAACGGAACCCCGACCACGATCTCCTCGTTGAGGTTCACCTGGATGAAGTCGATGTGCTGCACGTTGCGCTTCACCGGGTGGCGCTGGATGTCCTTGATCAGCGACGGGTACACCTTGCCGTCGACGGTCAGGTCGATGATGGTGTTCATCCCGGCCGAGCCCGACAGGGCGACGCGCAGGGCGCGCCGGTTGACCGACAGGCTGATCGGGTCCATGCCGTGGCCGTACACGACCCCGGGGATCTGATCCTCGGCGCGCAGACGGCGGGAGTCGGAACTCCCGGTGCGACGGCCGGTTTCGGCGATGAGAACGGTCTCAGACATGGTGATCGACTTCCATCAACTCTCGTGCCAGCGGCAGTCAGGAATCCACTCGATCCCGCACCGCGCCAGGTCAATACAGCAGCGAGCAACGCTACCGCCCCCCACCCGTGATTCCGCCCGCCGACCCCCAAGCCCCTCCACCCCGACCCCAACCCGAAAAATGCCTGGGATCGTGCGTTCAGCGTTCGATTGGCGGCCCAGAAGTGAGGTCGTGGCGGCGTTGGGCGTGGATTCGTGACACCTGCCGAGCCGCAGCGACCGGATCGAGGCGCATCGACTCGTCGAAACGCACGACGAGCCACCCCATCTCGCTGCACGCTCGGTCGCGTGCTTGATCGACCCGCTGTCGTGAGTCGCCTCCGTGCCACCAGGAATGGCCGGGCTCGACGGCGAGTCGGATCGCGGGCCAGGCGATGTCGAGATGGATGGTCTCGCCGGTTGACAGTCTCAACGGATGCTGGCGGACCGCTGGTGGCAGTCCCATTCGGTCGAGAGCGTCCAGAAGATCGCGTTCGAGGTCGCTCTGGCTCGGTCGGTGCCCGCGCCGCGCAACGCTCCAACCAGCGTTCCATCGTCGACACACCATCCTTGCCGCGGCAGCGGTGTGCATCCAGGTAGGCCTCCGCTTCGGCCGGCGAGATCAGTCCGAGGTGCCAGGCATCCTCGGCGGCGCGCTCGAACCGAAACTGGTTGAAGGTCGCCGCGAGTCCGAACAACATACGGAGTGGGGTCGCGAGCCGAAGCCCGTCCGGTCTCACGTGGACGTCACGAGCGGGGTCGTACCACCGAGTTCGGTGGAGATCGACGAACGATGGAACGGCGGACCGGAACGCGTGCGGAACGGTCAGCTCGATTCGCGTCGTCGGCATCTTTCGAAGTCCATAGAGGTGTCCGGCTGTCCCGGCGCTGAGGAATCCGTGGTCGCCGGAACCGAGGAGAGCCGCCACGCAGCGAGCCATGAACGTGAGTTCGTGGGAGGCCAGTTGAAGGACCCCCGGCGCAAGTTCGACGAGAACACCGCTTCGTCGGGCTCGGCCCACCGACGCGGTCGACCACCCGTGATCGTCGATCAATTGCTGCCGCGTCACCACCCCGTGCTGGCGGGCCGCGGCCCGCATGGTATCCGCATCGAACATGCCCACGGAGTGGGTGGCGAGTGATCCGACGTGGAACCGCCTGCCGAAAAAGCCTGAATCGAACGCCTGGCGATCGATATCAGGCATTTTTCGGGTCGGTCAGCGTTCCCCTCCGGTTCTGGGCCGCCAATCGTTCACTCAGCGCGCGATCCGAGGCATTTTTCGGGTCGCGGGATTTCGTTGGCCGCGCGGCGATCGGGCCGCGCTGCGGGTCAGGCGAGGTTTTCGCCGTCGAAGATGTCGCTCACGCTCGTGTCGTCGAAGACGGCGCCGAGGGCTTCGGCGATCAGCGGGGCGACGGACAGCACCTCGATCTTGTCGAGTTGCTTCTCGCTCGGCAGCGGCAGCGTGTTGGTGAGGACGATCCGCTCGAGCGGGCTGTTCTTCAACCGGTCGATCGCCGGTCCGGAGAGCACGCCGTGCGTGGCCATCGCCCACACCTCACGGGCGCCGCGCTCCATCAGCAACTCGGCCGCCGCGCAGATCGTGCCGGCGGTGTCGATCATGTCGTCGGTGATCACGCACAGACGGCCGGCGACCTCGCCCATCACCTCGGTCGCCTCGGCGACGTTGGCGGTCCCCTTCGGGCGGCGCTTGTAGATGAACGCCAGGTCGGCGCCGCAGTCGCCGAGGTGCTGGGCCATGCGTTCGGCGACCTTGATGCGGCCGGCGTCGGGCGACACGATCACCGGCGCCTTGGCGTGCGTGCGCAGGTAGCCCTCGAGCACGGGCATCGCCGTGAGGTGGTCGACCGGACCGTCGAAGAACCCCTGGATCTGGCCGGAGTGCAGATCGATCGAGATCATCCGCTTGGCACCGGCGGCCTTGAACATGTCGGCGACGAGGCGCGCCGTGATCGGCTCGCGGCCTTCGGCTTTGCGGTCCTGTCGGGCGTAGCCGTAGAAGGGGCAGACGGCGGTGATGCGCTTCGCCGACGCCCGGTAGGCGGCGTCGATCATGATCAGGTGTTCCATGATCGAGTCGTTCACGGAGCGGTCGTCGACGCCGTAGTGACTCTGGATGACGAACACGTCGGAGCCGCGGATCGACTCACCGAAGCGGCAGCGGACCTCGCCGTTGGAGAACTCGACGAGGTTGTCGTGGCCCAGTTCGATGTTGAGGTGCGTCGCCACCTCGTGGGCGAGTTCGGGATGCGTTCGACCGGAGTAGAGGGCGAGCCGCTTGGTGGTGACCTTTTCCATGAGTCTGACTTCTCCCTGATCGACGCGGCCCTGATCGATGTGCTTGGTGTCACCCGATGGGTGCAGTGTAGAAGGCCCCGGTCCTCGCGGCCTCGGGGACCGACGAACCCGCAGGGAGATGGGCGTACGGCCCGACGACGGCGCCGGGCCCGACCTCGGCATCGGTGCCGACGGTGTGGGCCACGGTGGCCCCGTCGCCGACGCTGCAGTCGACGAGACGCGTGTCCGGCCCGATCTCGCATTCGTCGCCGACCACCGTCGAGCCCTGCAGCATCGTGCCGGGATACAGGGTGACGTCGCGGCCGATCCGCACGGTCACGTCGATGAACGTCTGGCGCGGATCGAGCATCGTGACGCCGCTGAGCAGCCACTGCCGGTTGGTGCGCGACCGCAGCTCACGCTCGGCGAGCGCGAGCTGCCAACGATCGTTGACGCCCTGCGTCTCGTCGGCGGGGGCTTGCACGCACCCGATGCGGTGACCCATCTCGGCGAGCACGGACACGACGTCGGTGAGGTAGTACTCGCCCTGCGCGTTGTCGTTGGTGAGCTTGCGCAGCGCCGGGCCGAGCAGGTCGCGCCGGAAGGCGTAGATGCTCGTGCAGATCTCGTGCACGTCGAGTTCCTCCGGCGATGCGTCGCGGTGTTCGACGATCCGCTGGGCCTGGCCGTTGTTCTTGCGGATGACCCTCCCGTACCCGGTGGGGTCGTCGACGACGCTCGTCAGCAGCGTCGCCGCATTGCGGTTCGACACGTGGGCCTCGACGAGTTCGGCCAGCGTCTCGGGTCGCAGGAGCGGCGTGTCGCCGGGGAGCACGACGATGATCGAGTCGTCGTCGTCGTAGTCGTCGCCGGAGAAGGCGGTCATCCCGATCGCCGCGGCGTCGCCCGTGCCGTTCTGCTCGACCTGCTCGACGAAGGCCACGTTGGCCCACGCCGGCGCGAACTGCTGGACCTTCTTGGTCACCTGCTCGGCACCGTGACCGACGACGAGGGCGGTCCGTTCGGGCTGCAGGAACTCGAGGGCGTGGATCACGTGGAGGACCATCGCCCGCCCGCAGATCATGTGCAGCGGCTTCGGACGCGCCGAGCGCATGCGCGTTCCCTCACCTGCTGCCAGGACGATCGCAGAAACTGTCATGCTCCGGGGAGAGGAATCGAACCCCTGTTCTCGGCACCAAAAACCGCTGTCTTACCGTTAGACGACCCCGGACGGTCGTGCGTCGTCACCGTATCCGCGGGTGGCGAGCGTTGCGACGACCGATAGCGTGGCGACCCTTATGGGTTCGTTGATCAAGAAGCGTCGCAAGCGCATGCGGAAGAAGAAGCACAAGAAGATGCTGCGCCGCACGCGTCACCAGCGTCGCAAGTAGTTCCGTTTTTCGACCGCACGTTCTGTGCCACCGGTCCCGGTCATGTGCCGGGACCGGTGGCGCGTCCGGCGTCGACCGTGTGCGTCACCAGCACCGTCGCGCCGTGCGTGGCGAGGTCGGCGAGTTCGCGCTCGACGGCGCCGTCGACGAACCACGTGGCGCCGCTTCCGGCGAGCGTCGGGGCGCGGTCGATGCGTTCGTGGATCAGTCGTCGCCAACGCGCCAGCTCCGGTTCGACCACGATCGCGGCGCGCTCCAGATCGTTCCGGTGGCCGCCGTCGGCCGGCTCGACCGGCGCAGGGCCGAGGTCGTCCCACGCCCGGTAGACGGCGGGGGTGCTGACGTGCAGCGGCGGGATCACGAGCGTGACCGTGCGGGCGACATGGGGGAGGGGCTCGACGCGTTCGCCGATCCCGGACACGCGCGCCCGCCCGCCGACCAGGCAGAACGGGATGTCGGCACCGAGACGACCGGCGCGTTCGAGTTCCGACGGGCTCGTGCCGAATCCGCCCCAGCGCAGTGCGGTGGCCGCGTCGGTCGATCCGCCACCGAGGCCGCCGCCGTGCGGGATCCGCTTGTCGATCGTCGTCGCGGCGCGCGACCCGGTGAGCGCGAGGGCACGGGCGACGAGGTTCGTGCCGTCGGTGGGGACCCCGTCGGCGAACGGCCCGATCGCCGTCAGCGTCGGGTCGGCCGGCGGCGCGCACGGTTCGAACGACAGCAGATCGTGCAGCTCGAGGCTGACCATCTCGGCATCGATCAGGTGGTAGCCGTCGTCACGCACGCCGGTGACGTGCAGCGACATCGTCAGCTTGGCGTGGGCGCGCCACGTGCTCATCGGGTGCCGGTGGGGGTCACCGCGACGGCGTCGGCCAGCCGGCACCACGCCACCACGTCGAGCTCCTCCGGGCGGGCGGTGGGCGCCACGCCGGCCGCCGCGAACTGCTCGGCGGTGACGATGCCGTCGAGCGAGCGGCGCAGCATCTTGCGCCGCTGGCCGAACCCGGCACGCACGAGCGGGAACAGCACGGTCGGGTCGGTCGCCGGACGGGTCCGCCGTTCGATCTCGACCAGCGACGACTCGACGTTCGGTCGCGGTACGAACACCGACGCCGGGACGCTGCCGACGATGCGCCCCGTCGCCCAGTACGCGACCTTGACGCTCACCGCGCCGTAGGCCGCCGTGCGCGGGTTCGCCACGAACCGTTCCGCGGCCTCACGCTGCACCATCACGATCATCCGCCGGATCTGCGGCACGCCGTCGAGCAGGTCGCAGACGAGCGGCGTCGCCACGTTGTACGGCAGATTGGCCACGAGCACCCACCCCGGACCGTCGGACGGGTCGGTGCCCGGACCGAGCAGCGCGCTCCAGTCGGCCTCCATCGCATCGGCTTCGACCACCGTGACGTTCGCCCGGTCGGCGACGACGTCGCGGAGGAGCGGGACGATCCCGCGGTCGACCTCGACGGCGGTGATGTCGGCTCCCGTGTCGGCCAAGGCGAGCGTCAGCGACCCGAGTCCGGCGCCGATCTCGACGACGCGATCGCCGGGCCCGACCCGGGCGAGGTCGGCGATGCGGCGCACCGTGTTGGGGTCGGCGACGAAGTTCTGCCCGAGGTCGCGGCGGGGGGCGAGGTGGTTGGATTCGAGGAGCTCGCGGATCGCCGGCCGGGAGTGCGTCACGAGGTGATGTCGACCGGGATCGGCGCGTCGGTGAGGTCGGCGATCTGGGCGAACAGGTTCGTCTGCATCACGAGGCCGTCGCTGCCGTCGGTGTACACGCGGTTGGCGATGCAGCTGACCGAGTGGCCGTTGTCGAGGTTCGTCACCGTGATCCGCGTGCCGGTGTCGACGCCGGCGACGAGGCAGGAGTCCGGCGGGCTGATCGTGCTCCGGTACGTGGCCTTGGTGGTGATGGCCGGAACGGACGGCGTCGCCGGGATCCCGACCGGCGGGGCCTGGGTCGCGCCCTTGGCGCTCGGACCCTCGAGGAACACCGGCGGCGGCTCCGTCACGGCCGGGCTGTCGGGCGCGGTCGTCGGCACGGTCGGGGTGGTCGACACGACGGGAATCGTCGTCACCGCGACAGCGGCAGCGACCGCAGCATCGACCCCAGCATCGACTGGGGCGGGCACCGTACCGGTGTCGCCGTCGGCCACCTCGATGCCGACGGTCGCCACGTTCGGAGCACCGGCGTCGGACTGCTTGTTCGCCCACCACAGCGCGGGGAGCGCGAGCAGGGTCATCGCAGTCGCCAGCAGGAAGCGGCGTCGGTCGGAGTTGTTGGGTGCCACGCTGTTTGCTCGGTTCGGCGGGACTCGGACGAGGGGTCCGAGGGCGCGCAGATCAGGGCTTGACAGCGTATCTCGAACTCGGCGCGGGTGGACTCGTCGGAGGCCGCGCGGGCCTCACAGGCCGAACAGCGTCGTCGCGTTGGCGGACGTGGCGGTGGCGACGACGGCGGCGTCGAGGTCCCGGAGATCGGCGATGAAGCGACCCACGTGCGGCACCCACGCCGGACGGTTGGGCTTGCCGCGGTGGGGGAGGGGGGCGAGGTACGGGCTGTCGGTCTCGATCAGCATCCGGTCGAGCGGGCACTCGCGGGCCGCTTGCTGGACCTCGGGCGCTCCCTTGAACGTCACGATGCCCGAGAACGACAGCGTGGCGCCGATGTCGAGGCAGCGCCGCGCGTGTTCCGGGCCGCCCGTGAAGCAGTGGAAGATCGTGCGCTCCGGCGTGCCCTCGGCGCGCAGGATGTCGAACGTGTCCTCCCAGGCATCGCGGGTGTGGATGATCAGGGGGAGGTGCCGCTCGTGGGCGAGCTGGATCTGCGCGGCGAACGCGGCGTGCTGCGCGTCGCGGGGCGAGTGGTCGTAGTAGTAGTCGAGCCCGGCTTCACCGACGGCGACCACGCCCGCGGTGTCGAGGAGGTCGACGATCGAGTCGACACCGTGCGCGGCCTCGTGCGGGTGCAGCCCGACCGTGGCGTGGACGTCGTCGAACCGCGCCGCGACCTCGATCGCCGCGAGCGACGTCGCCCGATCACACCCGACGGTCACCATCGTCGCCACGCCCGCGGCGCGGGCCGCCTCGACCGCGCCATCCGCACCGTCGGGGATCCGTTCGTCGTGGATGTGGCAGTGCGAGTCGAACCATTGCAATCGATCCGGCCTCACTGCATCCCCCGTCGCGCCGACCCTGCCTGTTGGGGTCGGGTCCGAAAAGGCAGGGTTCGGCATCGCTCGGGTCAGACCGTCAGGCGGGGGAACAGGGCATCGCCCTTGGTGACGGCGACCCCGCCGGGATACCCGCCCCAGGCCGCGGCGTCGGGGAGGCGTTGGTCGACGACCTGGCCGCTCATGCCGATGCGCTCCCAGACCGCTTGGGCGGCGTCGGGCATCGCCGGCTGCACGAGGATCGCCACGATCCGCAGCGCTTCGAGCGCGTCACCCATCACCGCGTCGACCGCCGGACCGGGGTCGGCCTTCCACGGCTCGTTCGTCTCGAGGTGGGCGTTGGTCGCCCGGATGAGCTGCCACGTGGCGTCGAGGGCGCGGCTCGGCTGGACGATGTCCCAGCCGGCGACGGTGTCGGCATACGAGTTGGCGGCGACGGCGGCGAGGGGGCTCGACGGATCCGGCCGTGGGCCCACGCCGTCGCACTTCTTGCCGACCACCGTGGCGACGCGGGCGAGCAGATTGCCGAGGTTGTTGGCGAGATCGG
The DNA here is from genome assembly GCA_963695145.1 of Ilumatobacteraceae bacterium. Taxonomy (GTDB): domain Bacteria; phylum Actinomycetota; class Acidimicrobiia; order Acidimicrobiales; family Ilumatobacteraceae; genus Sva-07. The sequence continues at coordinate 47,940 of CAVOGB010000004.1, forward strand.
AGTTGTACCGGGTGACCAGCCCCTCGTAGGTGAAGTCGCCGTCGTTGCCGTAGGCGGTGTCGGCGAGCACGTAGTAACGGAAGCCGTCGAGGCCGACCTCGTCGATCAGATCGAGCGGGTTGACCACGTTGCCCGACGTCTTGCTCATCTTCTCGCCGCCGCTCAGCAGCCATCCACCGATCGCCCAGCCCTGCGGCGGCTCGATGCCGGCCGACATCAGCATCGCCGGCCAGTACACGCAGTGCTGGCGGACGATGTCCTTGCCGATCAGGTGGTAGTCGACCGGCCACCAGTCCTCGTACACGTTCGTGCCGTCGCCGTAGCCGATCGCCGCGAGATAGTTGGTCAGCGCGTCGAACCACACGTAGGTGACGTGCGCAGGATCCCACGGCAGCGGGATACCCCACTGGATCGACGTGCGGCTGATCGAGAAGTCGCGCAACCCGCCCCGGATGAGGCCGAGCGCCTCGTTGCCGCGGTGCTCGGGCTTCATCGCCGTCGGGTGCTCGGCGTACCAGTCGAGCAACCGCTCCTCGAACCGCGAGAGGCGGAAGAAGTAGTTCTCCTCCTCGAAGTACTCGACCGGCGCCTTGTGGATCGGGCAGAGATTGCCGGGCTGGATCAGCTCGTCCTCCGTGTAGTACAGCTCGCACGGCACGCAGTAGAGCCCCTGGAACACGTCGAGTTCGATGTCGCCGGCGTCGTAGCAACGCTGGAGGATCTCGGCCACGGCGGCCTTGTGACGGGGCTCGGTGGTGCGGATGAAGTCGTCGTTGGCGATGTTCAGCCGCTTCCACGCCTCGACGAACTTGGGGGCGATCGAGTCGGTGAATTCCTGCGGCGACAGGCCCGCGGCCTCGGCGGCCTGTTGGATCTTGAGGCCGTGCTCGTCGGTGCCGGTGAGGAACTTCACGTCGTCGCCGAGGAGGCGGTGCCAGCGGGTGAGCGCGTCGCCGATGATCGTCGTGTAGGCGTGGCCGAGGTGCGGTTCCGCGTTGACGTAGTAGATGGGGGTCGTCACGTAGAACCGGTTCACCGTGTCAGTCACCGGTCCAACGCTAGAGGTTCGGCGTCGCGGACCGTTGGTGGATACGGTGCGCACCATGACTGGAACGTTTGCGGCCGCAACCTCCGTCCAGCGGCGCTCGTCGGGCGAGCTGTCGGGCGACGCCGGCGGCGAGCGGGTCGTGTTCGACGCCGAGATCAAGCCCGGTTGGGACATCAACGGCAACGCCAACGGCGGCTACCTGCTGGCGATCGCCGGTCGGGCGATGGCCGAGGTCGCGGGGCGTCCGCCGCTCACCGTCACGGCGCACTATCTCAAACCGGGCCCGGCCGGCCCCTGCGAGGTCGAGGTCACCACCGTGCGCGCCGGACGCCGGCTGGCGACGATGACCGGCAGCCTGCGGATGGGCGGCACCGAGATCATCCGGCTGCTCGGCACGTTCGGCGAACAGGCCCCGGGTGGGCCGACCTACACGCGGGAGGCGCCGGTCGATCTGCCGTCCTACGAGGACAGCGCGGTGCCACCGCCTCCGACCGAAGGGCCGAAACCGGCGATGTTCGAGCGGCTCCGGATCCGCCTGCGCCCGGAGGACGTCGGGTTCCGCACCGGCCGGCCGAGCGGCGAGGCCCGGATGGACGGTTGGTTCGCGCTTGGCCGACGAGGAACCGATCGACGCCATCGCCCTGCTGCTCGCGGCCGATGCGTTCCCGCCGGCGGTGTTCAACACCGAACTGCCGGTGGCGTGGGTACCGACGGTGGAGCTGACCGTGCACGTGCGCGGCGTCCCGGCGCCCGGACCGCTGCGCTGTTCGTTCGTGTCGCGGTTCATCCACGACGGCCTGCTCGACGAGGAGGGTGCGATCTGGGACTCCTCCGGCACCCTCGTCGCCCAGTCCCGCCAGCTCGCCCTCGCCCCCCGCCCGCTGTAGTTGTTGCGTCAGCGGCGGCGGGAAGAGGATCGGCCGGCGTTGCGGGAGCCGGCGAGGGCGGTGCCGGCGGCGAAACTGGCGCCGGCGATGCCGACGGTGGCCGCCGACGCGACCGTGCGACGGATCACCGACTTCGTGCGCTGACTGAAGATCACGATCGGCCATCCGTGGCGGCGGGCGTGGCGTTCGAGTCGCCCGTCGGGGTTGACGGCGACGGGATGGCCGACCGCCTCGAGCATCGGCAGGTCGCTCGCCGAGTCGCTGTACGCGTAGCACTCCGAGAGGACGTATCCGTGCCAGTTGGCCAGGTCGCGCATCGCTTCGACCTTGCCCTCGCCGTAGCAGAACGGCCCGTCGAGCGCGCCGGTGTACATCCCGTCGACGACGACGCTGCGGGTCCCGATGCCCGACGTCATGCCGAGCGAATGGGCGAGCGGTTCGACGATCTCCTGCGGTGCGGCCGACACGATGTAGGTGTCGCGCCCGGCGTGGCGGTGCCGGTCGAGCAGACGGCGCGCCTCGGGCCGCAGACGGGCGAGCAGCCGCGGCAGCACCTCGGTGTTGAGCGCTTGGAGGTCGCTCTGGCGCAACCCCGTGACGGCCTTGAGCACCCGCTCGCGCACCTCGTCGGTGGTGTTGTCGCTCGCGCCCAACAGCTTGAACGTCGCCGCCCCGAACGCGTCGCGGGTGAACTCGACGTTCGTCACCAGACCGGCCTTGCGCGCCTGGAGGGCGAGCGTGAACGCCGACGATCCGGAGATCAACGTGCGGTCGAGGTCGAAGAACGCCGCACTCGTCCCCGAACTCGCCAACCCGACGTACTCACTCATCGCCGGGCTCGGTTCGCGCGGGGACGGGTCCGGATGAACCGAGGGCGACGGCGAGGGCGTAGACGTCGCGCTTGGGACGGTCGAAGCGCGCCGCGACGGCGGCCGACGCGTCGCGGGTCGACGCCCCGCCCGCGAACTCGACGCGGAGGGCGTCACGAATCGTCTCGTCGTCGATCGTGACCTGTTCGACGGGCGCGCCGGCGAGCACGAACACGTACTCGCCGCGGGCGTCACCGATGTCGATCGTGCCGAGCGGACCGCGGACGACGGTCTCGTAGAGCTTCGTCAGTTCGCGGGTCACGACGATCATTCGATCATCTCCGCACGCTTCGCGGCAGGTCGTCGAGCGTCCGCTGGGCGCGGTGCGGCGCTTCGTAGATCACGGTGGTGCGTGGTTCGGCGGCGATCTCGGCGAGCCGGGTGGCACGGTCACGACCCTTGCGGGGGAGGAATCCCTCGAACACGAACCGGTCGGTCGGCAGCCCGCTGATCGTGATCGCCATGATCGCCGCGCTCGGCCCGGGGATCGCGCTCACGGTGTATCCGGCGTCGATCGCCGCCCGCACGATGCGCTCGCCCGGGTCGGAGATGCCCGGGGTGCCGGCGTCGCTGACGATCGCCACGTCGCCGCCGCGGCCGAGCACCTCGAGCACGTCACGGATCCTGGCGAGTTCGGTGTGGTCGTTGCACACCGCCAGCCGCTGCGCCTTGACTCCGGCGTGTTGGAGGAGCAGGCCGGTGCGGCGCGTGTCCTCGCAGCAGATCAAGGTGGCGTGGCGCAGCGTGTCGACGGCGCGCGGCGCCAGATCACCCAGGTTGCCGATCGGCGTGGCGACCAGCCAGACGGTGCTCATCCGTCCGTGGCGGCCGACTCGTCGTCACGACGGACCTCGACGACATCGCCGACGCGCAGCCCCCAGCGGGAGAACGCGCCGGCCTCGGCTTCCACGACCCATCGGGCGCGGCCGACGGGGATGCCCACACGATGGCGGTGCATCTGGATCGTCTTGACGACCACGCCGTCGGCATCGAGGTACGCCACGTCGATCGGGAAGCGCATGCCGATCGTGTGGATCCAGCGGCACGGCTCGATCACGAGCGCACCGTCGAAGTCGTCCCGCTTGAGCAGGCCGCGCCGTCGCGCCCCGCGGGAGTCGGCCACCTCGGCGGAGGCCAGGACACGGGCGTCGCTGACCAACCAAGGCATGGGTCGAAGCTTGCCAGATCAGGACGGCCCAGATCACGACGGCCAGATCACGACGGCGCCGCGGCTGCGCCGGGTTGCGCCGCAGTCAGGGGGTGAGCGTCGCGCCGTAGAGGTCGGCGAGCGCCTGCCAGTGGCGTTCGGCGGTCTCCTCGTCGAACGTCGGGTTGTCGGGGACGGCGAACCCGTGGCCGGCGGGATAGAACTCGACCGTGTGCTCGACGCCGGCGGCGGTGAGGGCCTCGTCGAGCGTCGTGGCGTCGGCGGCGGTGAACGACGCGTCGTTCTCGGCACCGGCGACGTAGACGCGACCGGTGATCCGATCGACGAGGCGGTGCGGGCTGTCGGGCGCGTCCGTCACGAGGTGACCGCCGTGGAACGACGCCGCGGCAACGACCCGGTCGGGGTGGTGGGCCGCCGACACCAGCGAGAGGCGGCCGCCCATGCAGTACCCGGTGGTGCCGACGCGCATCTCGTCGGGCGTGCCGGCCACCTCGGGCAGCGTGGCCAGGTGGTCGAGGAAGGCGCCGGCGTCGGATGCCACGTTCGCCGTGGTGAGCGAGGTGATCAGACCGAACAGGCGCTGACGTTCGGCGGCGTCGGTGAACACCGTCGCCATGTCGAACGGTTCGTACGGCGCGCTGCGGTAGTACATCTCGGGGAGGAACGCCACGTAGCCCATGGCGGCGAGCCGTTCGGCCATCGTCACCATCGCCGGCCGCACGCCGCCGGCATCCATGTAGAGGATGACCGCCGGCCACGGCCCTTCGCCGTCGGGCGTGACGATGATCGAGGGGCACTCCCCGTCGGGCGTCCGGACGTTCACATCGGTGCGGGGCATGCGGTCCTCCTCGGGATGCCCGGCGAACGGCTGGGCGCGACTCGGATCATCGCGTATCACGATGGGCGCTCGACGATCCGGAATGTCGTGATGACGTTCGCGTGCTCCTTGACGGCGGCGGCCTGCTTCACGGGTGGCGGGTTGCTGACGAAACCGGCCGCGGGCCTGAGCCGTATCGCACCGACGGTCGCGATGTTCGGTCTGTTCGTGGCCGGCGCCGCTCTGCTGGCGGTCGCCGTGCACCGCGACGGCGAGATCGGGCCCGCCTACCTCGTCGTCGTCGGGCTGGAGACCGTGCTGGCGTTCGCGCTCGGCGTCGCGATCTACGACGAGCAGCTCACCACGATGCGCATGGCCGCCGTGGTGCTCGTGATGAGCGGCACGGCGATCCTCGCCCAGGGCGGCATCTGACCGCAGTCGGCGCTCGCGTCATCCCCCGACGACACCGTCGATGCCTTCCCGCAGGAGGTCGGCATGGCCGTTGTGGCGGGCGTATTCGTGGATCAGGTGCAGCAGCACGGTGCGCAGCGATGCCGCGCCGTCCCATCGCTCGACGTGGAACTCGCGGTCGAGCGAGTCCACAGCGGCCTCGATGCGCCGAGCGGCGTCGATCTCGGCGCGCCATGCGGCGAACGCCTCGTCACGGGTGGCATCGCCGACGTCGTAGGCCACCTGGAAGTCCCACTCGGGGGTCCACACGTGGCGGATCGTCTCGCCGCCGATCACGCGCCGGAACCAGTGCCGCTCCACCTCGGCCATGTGACGGACGAGACCGAGGAGCGACAACGTCGACGGAGGCATCGACTGCCGCCGGAGTTGCTCGTCGTCCAACCCGTCGCACTTCCAGGCCAACGTCGCCCGGTGGTAGTCGAGCCAGCCGCGCAGCGCGGTCCGCTCGCTGCCGGTCATCGGAGGCTCGGGTCGTTCGGTCGGCATCACGCGCGGGCTCAGACGTTGAAGCGGAACTCCATCACATCGCCGTCCTGGGCGATGTAGTCCTTGCCCTCGACGCGCATCTTCCCGGCGTCCTTCGCGGCGTGCCACGAACCGAGTTCGAGGAGTTCGTCCCACTGGATCACCTCGGCGCGGATGAACCCGCGCTGGAAGTCGGAGTGGATGCGGCCCGCGCACTCGGGGGCCGTCGATCCGTCGTAGAACGTCCACGCCCGCGATTCCTTCTCGCCGGTGGTGAGGTAGGTGCGCAGGCCGAGCAGGTGGTACGCGCTGCGGACCATCCGGAACAGGGCGCCCTCGCCGAGGCCGAAGCCCTCGAGGATCTCGGCGCGTTCGTCCGGATCGGTGATCGCCGCCGCCTCCGCTTCGAGCTGCACGCACATCCCGATCACCTCGACGTTGTCGCCGGCGTTGTTGAACTCGGCGGCGACGATCGCCTCCTGCTCGGGGATCGAGTCGATGTCGTCCTCGCCGACGTTGACCACCACGAGCACGCGCCGGTTGGTGAGCAGGAAGTACGGCGCCAACGCGTCGCGGACGTCGTCCTTGAGGCCGGCGCGGTACAGCGGGAGACCTTCGGCGAGCGCCTCGAAGGCGATCTGCAGGTTGGCGGCCTCCTCGGCCATCGACCGGTCGAGCTTCGCCTGCCGCTGGGTCTGGTGGAGCCGCTTCTCGACGGTCTCGAGGTCGGCGAGCGCGAGTTCGAGCTCGACGATGCGGAGGTGTTCGAGCGGGTCGGACGGGCCGGTGATGTCGTCGTTGACGAACGCCCGCAGCACGAACACGATGGCGTCGACCTCGCGGATGTTGGCGAGGAACTTGTTGCCGAGGCCCTCGCCCTTGCTCGCCCCCTCGACGAGCCCGCCGATGTCGACGACCTCGACGGCGGCGTGGACGATGTTCTTCGACTTCGACATCGCGGCGAGACGATCGAGGCGGTCGTCGGGGACCTTGGCGACGCCGATGTTCGGGTCCTTCGTGGCGAACGGGTACGGGGCGGCGAGCGCACCACCACCGGTGAGTGCGTTGTACAGCGAACTCTTGCCCGCGTTGGGGAGGCCGACCAGACCGAAACGTTCCATGAGCCGTCCGAGGCTACCGACGGCGCGCCGCGCCGCCGTCAGAGGAGCGAAGCGACGAGGCCGGCCTGGCCGAGGTGGTAGGTGATCATCACGGCCGGCGACATCCACGGCCGGCTGCTGACGAAGTTGCGCCAGCCGAGGATCGTGTCGGAGGCGACGAAGAGGGCCGCCCCGACCAGGGCCCATCCGTTGCCGGCGCCGCCCGCGGCGATCGCCATCGCCGAGATGACCGTGAGGTAGGCGACGACCGGCGGCCCGAGCTGCGGGTCGTCCGCTCGTGCACCCGTGACGATGCGCCGCCCGGCGAACGCCACGAGGAGTGTCATGGCGACCAGCGCGGCGGCGGCCGACCACCACCGCCAGTCGGGAGCGACGACGAAGCCGCCGGCGTAGGCGAGGTGGCCACAGAGGAACGCCGCGAGACCGAACACGAATCGCCGGTCGTCGAGCAGCAACACGTCGCCGGCGAGCGAGAACACGAGCGCCACCACGAACCACACCCGCACGGCCGGATCGGCCGGGTCGAGCGTCACCGCCACACCGATGAGCGCCACGAGGGCGAGCGGCTTGCTCCAGACCTCGGTCGGGTGATGTCCCGTGGCGACGCTCCACCAGTTGGCGACCGCGGCCACCGCGGCGACGGCGGCGAAGATCCACGCGCCCGTCGTCATCGCCCGGGTCGACGAGATGGAATCGTCATGACTGCCGGGTCCGGTCCATGCGGGCCGACGGTAGTGCGCCCGGCGGATCCGGCGACGGCCGATCGGTGGCGCGCCAGGTTTGCGATGTCGCGGGCCGGGCTACTCCGTGCGCAACTACGAACGAGGAGAATTGACGTGTCGAATTTCGAGGATCAACCGCGCATCGTGCGGGAGGAAGTGCCGGCGACCACCGTGCGCCCCGCGGATGCGGTGGATGCCGGTCCCGTGATCGAGGCCCAGGCGCTCGGCGCACGAACGGTCGTCGAACCGCAGGTGGTCGTCCAACCCGCCGCCGCCCCGGTCGCCCCGACCCGGGTCGTGGGCGCGCCGGTCGTCGTCGCACCGGCCGGCGCCGTGCGGACCACGTCGGTCCGGCGCTTCGCTCCCGACGCCATCATCGCCGCCGCGGTCGGCCTCGTCGTGCTGATCATCGGACTGCTGGCGATCGTGCGCGGCGGGTTCGACGGGCCGATGGAAGATCCCGTGGTCGAGGTGCTGGGCTTCACGCACACGACGACGCTCGGCCTGATCGAGGTCGTGCTCGGCGGGCTGCTGTTGATCTGCGGTGTGTCGAGCTGGCGCAGCGGTGCGCTGTTCTTCGGCTCGATCATGGCGATCGGTGGCTTCATCGGCGCCGTGCAGACCGAGTCGTTCGTCCGGACCTTGGCGCTCGAGTCGGGCCTCGCCTGGCTCGTGATGCTCGGCGGCATCGCCGTCGTCGCCTCGGCGCTGCTGATCCCTCGCTACGTCAGCCGCGCGACCGACGTCCGGGCCTACTGAGTCCGGTCACCTGAAACGCTCGGTGCCTGACCCCGAACGTTTCACGTCACCCGGAACACCCGGTACTCGACGCCGGTTTCGGTGACGCGGCCCTCGGCGACGAACAGCGTCGTGTTCACCCACGAGTAGCGCTCGTCGCCGGTCTCCAGCCGAGGCGTGGCGCGGAAGTAGTGGTCGCCGAACTCGGTCGTCCCGTCGCTCATCAGTGCGCCGACGACGGTGTCGCTCATCTCCACCAGCCCGGTGTAGCTGAGGTAGAGCACGGCGCCGTCGTCGGTCACGATCTGGGCCCGGACGTCGATCCGCCCGTAGCCATCGGGCCCGATCATCACCCAGTCCGCAGCGGCCCCCTGGAACGTGCCGTTGATCCGGTCACCACGGGCCGACCCTCCGGCGACCGACACGATCATGCGCGTCCCCAGCGGTCCTGCGCCTGGCACGAGCGCCTCGCCCATCTCGGCGCGGAAGTCGAATTCGTGCACCAGTTCCATGTGTCCCCCTCGGGTGTCGCGACGCTCGCCATTCTGACGTGGGTTCGAACCGGCGTCAGCGTCCGATGTGGGTGAGTTCGAGCACGGCCCGCCCGGCCTCGCGTGACGCGTCGACGTCGACGCGGGCAACGATCCGCCACTCGTTGGTCTCGTCGGGATCGTGGAGGATCTGCGTGACGGTCCGGGCCCCACGGTCGTAGACGAACCGCGTCGGGCTGCGGGCATCGGCGTCGAGGAGGACCTCGTCGTGTTCGTCGTAGTAGGCGGCCATCGCCTCGCGCACGAGGTCGATCGTCTCGGGTGATCCGAAGGCGTCGTAGCCGCGCCGCGCGGCGACGCGCTGCACCCAGTCGAAGATCTGGTTGCGCACCATCACCCGGAACACCCGCTCGTTGTCGACGATGCTGACGTCGCCTCCGTTCGTTCCGGACCCGTCCCCGCGCGAACGGAGGGCGTCCGGCGTGTCGGTCGGGTCGAGGAGGCGTTCCCATTCGTCGATCAGGCTCGAGTCGACCTGGCGGACGACGGCGCCGAGCCATTCGACCAGGTCGCCGATCTCGTCGGTGACGGCGTCCGCCGGCACGTTCTGGCGCAGGCCCTTGTACACGTCGGACAGGTATCGCAGCAGCACACCCTCCGACCGCTTGAGCCCGTACTGGTTGACGTATTCCGTGAACGTCATCACCCGTTCCCACAGGTCGCGCACGATCGACTTCGGTCGCACGGTGTCGCCGCCGACCCACGGATGCTTGGCCCGGAACTCGTTGAAGTTCCCGTACATCCAGTCCTTGTTCGGCTTCGGCGGCTCCACCTGACTCAGGCGCTCCATCCGCTCCTCGTACTCCACGCCGGCGGCCTTCATCTCCGCCATCAGCGCGGTCTTCGCCTGTTCCATCTGGGCGGCCATGATCACACCGGGGCTCTCCTGGATGGCCTCGATGATCGTGAGGACGTCGAGGGCGTGGAGGTCCTCGAGACCGTCGTCCCGCGCCGGCAGCTGACCGATCGCTTCGAGCGCCCACAGCGACAGCGGCTGGTGGAGCGCGAAGTCGTCCTGCAGGTCGAAGTTGACCCGCACGCGGCGGCCGTACTCGTCGGGCGGATCGGGGAACTCGAGCAGGTCGGCCTCGACGAGCGACCGGTAGATGGCGATCGCCCGCCTGATGTGGCCGCGCTGACGCTTGCGGGTCTCGTGGTTGTCGACCATCAACCGGCGCACCGCACCGCACCCGTCGACCGTGCCGGCGCGCTCCGTCGTCATCACCGGCCGGTCGAGCAGGCTCATCACCATCTGGTGGTTCACCTGGAAGTGCGATCGCAGCGGTTCGGGTTCGCCGCCGACGAGCTTGTCGAACGTGTCCTGGCTCCAGTGCGCGTAGCCGCGTTCGGGTGCCTTGCGCTTCATGCTCTTCTTGCCGGTCGCCGCGGTCTTCTCGTCGTTGCGGAGGTTCTCGACCACGTGGGGCGGCGCCTGCACCCACACGTCGCCGGCGTCGTCGAACCCCTTGCGTCCGGCGCGCCCCGCGATCTGGGCGAACTCGCGGTTCGACAGGATCCGCACGCTCGACCCGTCGTACTTGCAGAGTTGGGTGAACAGCACCGAGCGGATCGGCACGTTGATGCCGACCCCGAGCGTGTCGGTGCCGCAGATGATCTTGAGCAGCCCGTCCTGGGCGAGCTTCTCGACGAGCAGGCGGTACTTCGGGAGCAGGCCGGCGTGATGGACGCCGATGCCGGCCGTGATGAACCGCCGCAGGTCCTTGCCGATCGGCGTGTCGAAACGGAACCCGTGGAGCGCCTCGCGCACGGCGTCCTTCTCCGTCCGGCTCAGCGGATCGAGGGCGAGGTAGTTCTGGGCCGCTTCGGTGGCGTCCTTCTGCGTGAAGTGGACGAGGTAGATCGGCGCCTTGCCACTCGCCAGCAGTTGCTCGACGCTGTGATGCAGCGTCGAGGTGCGGTACTCGAAGTGCAGCGGGACGGGCCGCTGGACCGACGTGACGAGGGTCGTGTCGCGGCCGGTCCGAGCCGTGAGATCGCCGCGGAAGAACTGGACGTTGCCGAGCGTCGCCGACATGAGCAGGAACTGCGTGTGCGGCAGCTCGAGCAACGGCACCTGCCAGGCCCAGCCCCGCTGCGGGTCGCCGTAGTAGTGGAACTCGTCGACGATGGCGACGTCGACCGGTGTTTCCGGACCGTCCCGCAGCGCCCAGTTGGCGAGGATCTCGGCCGTGCAGCAGATGATCGGTGCGTCGGGGTTGACGGCGGCGTCGCCCGTGATCATCCCGACCCGATCGGAGCCGAAGTCACGGCAGAGGGCGAAGAACTTCTCGCTGACGAGCGCCTTGATCGGTGCCGTGTAGACGCTGCGCTTGCCCTCGGCGAGCGCCGCGAAGTGGGCCGCGGTGGCGACGAGCGACTTGCCCGAACCGGTCGGCGTGTTGAGGATCACGTGGTTGCCGAGGAGCAGTTCGAAGATCGCCTCCTCCTGCGCCGGGTAGAGCTCCAGTCCGATCGATTCGGCGTAGGCGTTGAAGCCGTCGAGCACGGCGTCGGCGTCGTGCTCGTCCGCCCGCGCGGTGCGGGCGGGCAGGTGGCGCACGAGGGCCGGGATCGCGGCGCTGATGCCGGCTGGTGCCGAGCCCGGGGCCGGGTGCGCCGAGAACGGCGGCACCGGCCCGGTCGACGACATCGCCTGAGGGTAAACCACCCTCAGCCGCCATACGGTGCCGGCGGCGACCAGCGGTGGAGCGCATCCGTCCCTTGCGCTCCACCCGGTCGACTCACCGTCCGCCCGAGACACACCTTGAACGATCCGGGCTCCGTCGTCTATGACATTGATCACGTAACGGGCCGGAAGGGCGCAGGAGCATGGACGAACGGCATTGAGCGCGACGAGCGCACGTACGACACTGGCGGACGTGGTCGCCGCGCACGGCCGGCGGCGAACGCTGTTCAACGGCGAGTTCCTGTTCTTCGAGGGCGACCGTTCCCGCGAGGTGTACCTCTGCGTCAGTGGTCAGATCCGCATCTTCCTGTCGCTGTCGTCCGGGCGCGAGCTGGTCCTCGGCACGAAGGAGCCGGGGGAGGTGTTCGGCGAGATCGCCGCCCTCGACACGCTCCCGCGATCGGCAGGCGCGTCGGCCGTCGGCCAGACGGTGGTGGCGAGCATGCCCGGCGACCAGTTCGCCGAGGAGGTCTTCCGTGAACCGGCCCTCGCCCTGGAGGTCCTCCGCGGCCTCGCCAGACAGATCCGCCGCGCCACCGCGGGCCTGTCGGCGCGCACGAACGACTCGGCGGCGGTGCGCACCGGGCGCACGATCCTCGAACTCGCCGAGGTGATCGCGCGGCCACTGCAGACCTCGAACGTCGAGCTGCCGATCACGCAGGCCGACCTCGCCGACCGCATCGGCGCCACCCGCGAGTCGACGGCCCGCGCGATCGGCGAGTTCCGGCGCGCCGGGGTCCTCGAGACGGGCCGGGGGCGCATCGTCGTGCTCGACCTCGATGGTCTCGCCGATCTGGTCCGCTCGGCCTGACGCGGCGGACGTGGCCAGGCGGCCCGACGTTCGTCAGTCGTCCAGACCGGCGAGTTCGCGGAACTCGCCGGTGCTGTTCGTCCTGGGGAACGGCACGTCCGGCTCGGCAAGACCGAGGGCCGCGCACAGCGGAGTCCAGCCGTCGCCGGGCCGGTACTCGAAGAGCCGGGACGCGGGGATGGTGTCACGGACGGCTCGGTTGTGGGCCTCGTATGCCGCGATCGACGGGTCCCGTTCGCCCCACTGCGGGCTGAACCGGTGCTCGAACATCGCCCGCGCCATCTCGCTTCTCTCGCGTCCCGCCTCGTCGCGTGGTCCGCGTCGGGTCGACTCGAAGATCGTGGCATTGGCGCTTTCCCACCACACTTCGGCCGACTCGCGCGTGGAGAGCAGCACCGGTGCGGCGGGGAACGCACTCGTCAGTTCGCGCCACACGGCGGCGCCGGGGTAGTCGACGATCGCGGCGTAGGGAGCGAGGAATGTCGCCCAGTCCGGTTCGTCGCCGAGGAATGCCGCGTGCCACACCGGGATCTGCTCGGGGTGGGCCCCGACCTCCACCATGTGGTGGCAGGTCCCGCCGAGCAGTTGCTCCAGGGCGATCTTGAGCGAGAGCGTGCCCGTCCTGCCGAGCCCGACACCGATGAGCTGGATCGTCACGCCCCCAGTGTGGCGGATCGTCGGGCCGTGGCCCTCGGTCAGGCGCGGCGGAACTCGGTGAGGACGTCGCCGAGCGCGGTGATCGTGTCGCGGGTGATCGGGTCGACGACGATCTGGACGTGGGTGCAGCCGGCGGCGGCGAGGCCGCGCAGGTGGTCGGCGAGATCGCCCGTCGAACCCTCGATCGGATCGGTCGGCACGTCGGTGTCGTAGTCGCCCATCTGCCGGCGGACGCCGCCGGGCAGGCGGAAGTACACGGCGGCCGTCGCGGCCACGTCGTCCTCCCCTCGGCCGGCGGCGGCGATCAGTCCGTCGACACGCTCCTTGACACGGGCGAACCCCTCCACCGAGTTGCCGTACTGGCTCCACCACATGTTCCAGGCCGCCACGTGCGGCAGCGTGATGTCGAGCATCCGATCGCCGACGGAGCCGACCATCAGCGGTGGCCCACCGGGTCGCGGCGATCGGGGGTGCAGCACGCAGTCGGTCGCCTCGTAGTACGTCCCGTGGAAGTCGATGGCACCGTCCGCGAGCAGCGAACGGATGATGGTGAACGCCTCGCCGAACCGGCCCACGCGGTGGTCGTAGGGGAATCCGTACGCCCGGTAGTCGGGGGTGTTCCAACCGGCGCCGAGGCCGACGATCAGCCGCCCGCCCGAGATCGCGTCGACGGTGGCGGCCATCTTGGCCAGCATCGGCGGGGCGTGGAAGCTGGTGCAGGCCACGAGCGGGCCGAGTTCGATCGTCGTCGTCGCGGCGGCGAGCGCGGCGAGCGACGTCCACACCTCCCACGGCCCGCGCGGGCCGACGGGCAGGTCGTAGAGCAGGTGGTCGCCGAGCCAGATCGAGTCGAACCCGACCTCCTCGGCCAGCTGCGCCATCGCGATCAACTCGGGGAACGGCACCTCCCACTCGACTTCCGGCAGCTGCACTCCGATCTTCATCGCTGTGCACCGTAGTCACGACCCGGGTCGGGTATTTCCTGCACCCACGCCATGCGCGAAATACCCGACGACCGGCGCGTGGATCAGGCGGACATGACCGGGGAGCCGTGGTGGACGATGAGTTTCCATCCGGCCGACGGGTCGCGGACGAACAGATTGGTCGCCGCCACGGTTCCGGTGCCGCCGGCGTCGACGAGGTTCTCGTCGAGGGTCACCCAGGCCAGGTCGCCGTGGATCGCCACCGCCTCGTTGGTCAGGATGAACTGGTTCCTCCCGGGCCCGCCGAGGATCCGCCGCCACGAGTCCTCGACGACCGGCCAGGTCCGCAGGATCGGCCAGCCCGGATGGGTGCACACCACCCGATCGCTGTGTTCCCAGACCGTCCGCATGGCGTCGATCTGGCGGCGCTCGTGGGCGTCGTAGAACGCCTGGTTGGCGGCGAGCACGGCACTGACCTCCGGCGCGACACCGGCGGCGAGGGCCGGGTCGATCGGCGGCTCGATTGCCGGTTCGATTCCCGGCTCGATGGGATCGTCGATCGGCGGGTCGCTCATGGCCGCAACGTAGCCGTGCCATCGCGTCGACGGGCGGCGTGGCGGGCGATCGCGTACCGTGGGGTCTGCTGGCACCCCGGCCGGCATCGATCGGAGGTACCCGTGCTGCAGGTGAAGTCCTCGGGCAAGAAGGACGCCAAGGTGGTCTTCGAGCTCGGTGCCGGCGAGTCGGACCACCGCGTCTCGGTGGTCGGTGACTTCAACGGCTGGGACCCGTACGCCAACCCGATGAAGCGTCGCCGCGACGGTACGCAACGAGCCAAGATCAAGGTCCGCACGGGCCTCACGTACGAGTTCAAGTACCTGTCCGACGACGGGACGTGGTTCTGCGATCCCGACGCCGAGACCCGCCAGAGCGCAGAGGGCGAGACCAATTCGGTCCTCCGGGTCGACTGATTCCCGGGCACGATCCGTGAGCGACGTGCGCTGCCGGGCGATCGTGTCGGGCCGTGTCCAGGGCGTGTTCTACCGCGACTCGTGCCAGCAGATGGCCCGCCGCCTCGGTGTACGCGGATCGGTGCGCAACCGCCACGACGGTGCGGTCGAGGTGGTCGCCGAAGGTGCCCGCGACGCGGTCGACGCGCTCCTCGCATGGTGCCGCGAAGGTCCGCCGCGGGCGCAGGTGACGGGCCTCGCCATCACGGACGAACCGCCGATCGGCGAGACGTCGTTCCGCGTCGCGTACTGAGCGCCCCCCGGATCAACCCTGCCTTTTCGGACCGGGTCCGAAAAGGCAGGGTCGCGATCACCCACTCCGGCCGGCGGTCGAGGCGAGGCACACCGGATGGATCGGACCGGCACCGGCGCGCCGGAGGATCATGGCGACCTCGGTGAGCGTCCAGCCCGAGTCGGACAGGTCGTCGATCAGGAGCCCCGGCGTGGCGGGCGGGGTGTCGGTCAGGGCGAACGCGCCCTGCACGTTCTCCTTCTGGTGGTGGCTGTTCTGCAGCGCGCGCTGCGGTGGTCGCTGGCGGATCCGCTCGACGAGATCGAGGTAGGGCAGCCCGATCTCGTCGGCGAGGCGAGCGGCGAAGTCGGCCACGAGGTCACCGCCTGCGCCACGCGTCGACGGCACTGCGGCCACCCACTCGGGGTCGGGATCGGGTCGCCACTCGGCGAGCAGTTGGAACATCGCCCCGACGAGCTCGTCGTCGAAGCACCCGTCGGCGACGCCCTGCTCGACGAGCGGTGCCCAACCGGCGTCACCCCAGCGGCACAGCATCCGACCGACCTCGTGCCGTTCACCGACCTTGATGCCCTGCTTCTTCGGTTCGATGTGGAGCGGGCGGCGCCGCAGGTAGGCGTCGGCGGCGCTGACGAGCGCCGGGTCGATGTCGCTCGGTACCGGCTGCCCGGTGCAGTTGTCGCACACGCCGCACGGCTCGACGGCAGGATCGTCGAGCTGGGCCGTGAGGAACTGCATGCGGCAGCGGTCGGTGGTGACGTAGTCGAACATCAGCTGCTGCTCGTTGCGGCGGGCGCCGGTGACGCCCTCGACGCGCGCCGTCGGGTAGGTCCACGGTTGGTCCGTCCGCTCGAACGTCTGCCCGCCCACCCGGCGCAGCGCGCCCTCGACGTCGAGTTGCTTGAGCATCAGCTCCAGTTGACCGCGCCGGACGTCGACGAGTTCGGTCAGCTTCTGCAGTGACAGCGGCCCGCCGGCGCGATCGAACGCGGCGAGCACGGCGTCGACGTCGTCGGACTTCGGGAACGCCGTGTCGATGAACCACAGCAGGATGTCGGAGTCCTCGCGGCCGCACAGCAACACGGCGTTGCTCGTGGCGAGCGCTCGTCCGGCGCGGCCGACCTGCTGGTAGTAGCCGACCGGCGAGCCCGGCATCTGGAAGTGGACGACGAAGCCGAGGTCGGGCTTGTCGTAGCCCATGCCGAGCGCGGTGGTGGCGACGAGCACCTTGAGCTCGTTGGCCAGGAGTCGCTCCTCCAGCCGCTCGCGTTCCTCGGGCGGCGTGGCGCCGGAGTAGGCGGCGGCGTCGATGTCGTTGGCGCGCAGCCAGTCGGCGACGACCTCGGTGTCGCGCACGGTGAGGCAGTAGACGATGCCGGAACCGGGCATCCGTGGGACGTGCTGCACGAGCCACGCCAGCCGTTCGGTCTGGCTCGGCACCTGCAGCACACCGAGCGCCAGGCCGTCGCGCCCGAGCGGGCCGCGGTACGTGGTGAGGGTGGCGCCGAGCTGCTCGGCGACGTCGATGACGACACGGTCGTTGGCGGTGGCGGTGCAGCCGAGCACCGGCGCGACACCGGACCCGAACGTGGCGACGAGCTTGCCGATCCGCCGGTAGTCGGGCCGGAAGTCGTGGCCCCAGTCGGAGATGCAGTGCACCTCGTCGATCACCACGAGCCCCGGCCGCTCGCCGAGCATCGGCATGACGGCGGCGGCGAACTCGGGGTTGGCCAGCCGCTCGGGTGACACCAGCACCAGGTCGACGTCGTCGGCGGCCAGCCGCTCGGCGAGTTCGGCGACGGTGGTGTCGGTGGAGGAGTTCACGGTCATGCAGCGCAAACCGAGCCGGCTGGCGGCGAGGATCTGGTTGCGCATCAGGGCGAGCAGCGGCGACACGAGCAGCGTCGGGCCGAGCCCCTCCTGGCGCAGGATGCTCGTCGCCACGAAGTACACCGCGCTCTTGCCCCACCCGGTGCGTTGCACGACGAGGACCCGCTCGCGCCGGACGCACAACGCCTCGATCGCCTCGCGTTGCCCGTCGCGGAAGACGGCGGTCGGATCGCCGGTGAGCGACCGCAGTGCGTCGAGCAGCGGATCGGTGGCCGGTTCGGTCATGGGTCGAGTATGACCGCGGGGTGCGACGGCCACCCGCGCCCCGTCGTTCTCGTGAACTTCTTGCGCACCCGCGTGCGCGAGAAGTTCACGAGAACGCGTCAGGAGGGGTCGTCGGGGAGGAGGAGGTGGATCATCGTCTCGGCGATGCGCTCGGCGTACTGCTCGGGCGTCCAGCCGCGCTCGAGGACGAGGGCGATGTAGCTGTGCCACCCGAGCACGAAGTACAGCAGGTCGACCACCGTCGCCCGGTCGAGTCCGGGCCGGATCTGGTCCCACGGCATGCTCGCCACCGAGATGCCGATGTCCTCCCGATGGCCGGCGGTGAGCCCGGCCCGCAGCTCGGCGACGGCCGGATCCGACCCGGCGACGCTGTCGATCAACCGCAGCACGTCGGCGGCCCGGCCGTGCGTCACGGCAGCGTGGCGGCCGATCGCCCGGAACCGCACGCGCAGGTCACGCGAGCCGAGATCCCGGTCGGTGATCCGCTCGCGCAGCAGGGGACCGTCGTCGCCGTGCAGTGCGGCATCGTCGCCGGCGACGACGACGTCGGTGAGCTTGGCGAGGATGCCGGCCTTCGATCCGAACGAGGCGTAGATCATCTGCGGTGACACGTCGGCGGCGCGGGCGATCTCGTTGATCGACGCCGCACCGTAGCCCTCGCTCAGGAACAGGTCGTGCGCCGCGTCGACGACACGCCGGCGGCGTTCGACGGCGTCGGCCTGCCGCCGGCTGGCGTCGTACGTCCGGCGGCCCGGTGCGACCGGATCGATGGCCGTATCCGCTGCGGCATCGGTCGCCGGATCATCGCCGAATTTTCCTCTTGACGGCACCCTGCCTCTTTCCATATTGTTCACTCTATCGAATAGAGCACACTCCAGACAATACCACGGATCACCGGTCACCACCGAGAAAGAGCAACCATGACGATCATCCAAACCACCGCCACCCGTCCGGCTTTCCCGCCGTACGCCTGCATGATCGCGGCGATGCACGACGCGATGCGCCGTGACGCCCGTCGGCTCGTCGATGCCCTCGATGCCGTCCCGTCGGCCACCACCAGCGAGCCCGCGCTCGCCCGCTGGTTCGACCGCTTCGAGGCCGTGATCGAGCACCACCACCACTGCGAGGACGAGATCGTCTGGCCCGGCCTCGAAGCGATCATCGGTCGCCGTGACTGCGGCGCCGAGGGCACCGCGTTCCTGCTCGCCCGCCAGGACCTGCTCGACGACCACCGGGAACTCGACACGGCGATGGGAGCGGTCCGCACGTCGCTGCACGAGGGCTCGAGCGATGGCCGCGATGCGGCGCGACGCTTCGACGCGTGCCTCGACGAGCATCTCACCCGCGAGGAGGCCGCCCTGTTCCCGCTCCTCCTGGCGCACGTCAGCGAGGAGGAGTTCGCCGTGCTGGAGGAGGCGGTGGTCGAGGCCACCTCGTTGGGGGCGATGACCTTCACCGTGCCGTGGATCATGGACGACGCACCGGCCGACCTGTGCGCCAAGGTCCGCGACGGCATGCCGACACCGATCCGGCTCGCCGACCGCTTCGTGCTGCAGCCCCGCTACCGCCGCCTGGTCGCCGCGGCGACGGGGGTGTGCCGGTCATGAGCAGCCCGGTCCTGAGCATCCCGCTGAACACGGCATCGATCGCCCCCACCGGACACGACGTGCTCAGCCTCGACGGCATCGTCGAGCACACCTCGCGATTCGTCACCACCGAGTACGCATCGCTGACCTCGGCGGGGGCTCCCGTCACGTGGCCCGTCACGCCGTACCGCGGCACGACCGGTGACACGGTCGACGTCGCCACCGGCCTCACCTATCCGCTCAAGGCGGAGCGGGCGCGGCGCAACCCGAAGGTGGCGCTCTCGTTCTCCTACCCCGCCGGCTCGGGCCACGCCCGCCCCGCGACGGTCGTGGTCCAGGGCCTGGCCACCGTGCGCGACCGCGATCTCGTGGCGACCAGCTCCCGCTATCTCCAGTCGTCCGCCGACCGCTTCCCCGACTCCTTCGCCGGCATCCCCACCTTCATGCTGCGCCGGATGGACTGGTACTGGACGCGGATGTGGGTCGAGGTCACGCCGATCTGCGTCCGCTGGTGGGACGACGGCGACCTCACCGTGGCACCCCGCGTCTGGCACGCGCCGGCCGGCACGCTCGCCCCCGAGTCCGATCCGCCGCCGACCGGCCACGGCGCCGGTTCGTGGACCGCCAACGCACCGTCCGACTGGCGCCGGCGGGCGGCCGGTGCGATCGAGCGGCTCGGCATGCCCGTGCTGACGACGGTCGACGCCGACGGCTGGCCCCTCCCGCTGCGCGCCCGCCGCGCGGAGACGACCGCCGACGGCTTCGACGTGGTCCTGCCGGCGGGCGTCGAGATCGTCGACGGTCCGGCGTTCCTGTCGTTCCACACCCACCGCGAGGTGTTCGACGGTCAGGAGAACATCGGCCTCGCCGGCCACGCTCGTGCGGACGGCGGGGTGGTGCACGTGACGGTCGAACGGGCCCTCGCCGACTTCGGTGTGTCCCGCAGCGCGGTCCGCTCGGCCATCGCGATGATGCGCGCCGGCCGCGCCCTGCGGCCGCGGTTGACGAGCGAGGCCGCCCGCCGCGGCGTCAGCCTGCCGACCTTCGACGACCTCGCCTTCGTCCGACCGGGGCGCTGAACGAGGCCGTCAGTCGGCGAGACCGTCAGTCGGCGAGAATGGCGCGGGCGACGGTCTCGATGTCGCTCGGGGCATCGGGGCCGAGCCGCCCGTCGAGGACGTCGGCGGTCAACGCCACACGGCCGAGGATGCGGTCGATCTCCTTCCAGTCGCCGCGTTGGGTGGCCGGATGGTCGCGGATGACGGCGAGCAGATCGAGGCCGTCGTCGATCCGGCCGATGCTGAGCAGGCGGTCGGCCTCGATCTCGACGCCGAGCAGCAGGTGGCGGGCGAGCGTCGAGTCGAACGACCGGGTCAGACCGTCGCGGATCGCCGTCGCGGCCTGCTCGTCCTCGCCGAGCCGGACGAGCACCTGCGCCCGGTTGAAGATCGATCGGATCGCCCCCAGCCGATCGCCGATCACGGCCCGGAACTCGACGTCGCGCTCGTAGTGAGCGAGCGCATCGCGGTAGTGGCGGACCGAGCCGGTGGCGTCGCCGACCAGGTGCCTCACCACGCCGAGGTTGCCGATGCTGAGCGCTTCGCCACCCATGTCACCGAGCCGGTGGGCGATCTCGACGCTGGCGAGGGCGTGCCGCTCGGCCTCGTCGAGGTCGTCACGCATCGCCGCGATCGGGCCGAGCACGCCATGGGTCCGCCAACGCATCCGGTCGCTCTGCAGTTCGTCGGCCAACGCCAACGCGTTGCGGCCGTGCTGCTCGGCCTTGGCGAGGTCGCCGTAGCGCGTCTCCCACCAGGCGAGGCCGACGGCGATCCGGCAACGCACGAGCGACCGTTCGCCGCAGACGAGCTGCTCGGCCTGCTGCAGGAGGGCGATCTCGGCGGCCTCCGAGGCGCGGTCGAAGGCGACCTCGGCCAGCAGGTAGAGCGCTTCGGCGCGGCACTCGTGATCGTCGGGGTCGATGCGGTCGAGCGCGGCGTGCAGCGTCTGCTCGGCGGCGTCGGGATCGCCTCGCCGGCGTTGGACCTCGCCGAGCAGGAGGAGCGTCTCGACCGGTACCGGCAGGTCGGCCAGCGCCCACTCGTCCGTGGCGGCGCGCAGTTTGTCGAGGGCGACCGGGACGAGGCCACGCTCGAATGCGGCCGAGGCGGCGCGGAACAGCCAGCCCGCGGCCTCGACGTGCTGGGCGGCGCGCCGGTGGTGGTTGGCGATCGTGTCGAGGTACTCGTCGACGCGGTCGCCGGCGCGTGCGGTGAGCCATTCGGCGGCCCGGGCGTGCAACGCGGCGCGGTCACGGAGCAGCACGGTCTCGTAGGCCACTTCGCGGAGCAGGGCGTGCTTGAACACGTACTCCTGGCAGCCGTCGAAGGACGAGTGCTCCCGCGGGTAGACGAGCTCGCGCTGCACGGCCGTGGCGATCGCGCGGGCCGGAATCGGACGCCCCATCATCGCGGCCACCGCGTCGTCCCAGAACGTGCGCCCCATCACGGCCGCGTGCTGCAGCACGGCGCGTTCGTCGGCGCCGAGCTGATCGAGACGGGCCTGCAGCACGCCGCTGATCGTCGTCGGGACGTCGGACGGGTCGAGGCGATCGGGCACGATGCTCCAGCACCCGTCGTCGCCATTGGGTTGGGCATCGGCGTCGGCGTCGATGATCACGCCGTTGTCGCGGAGCATCTTGACGATCTCCTCGACGAAGAACGGGTTGCCGTCGGAGCGGTCGACGATCAGGTCGACGATGCTGTCGGGGACGTGATCGACGCGCTGCAGCACCTCGTGGACGAGCGCCTCCGACGACGCCCGGTCGAGCGGATCGAGGATGATCCGCTCGGCGAAGGGGTACTCGTCGAACCACGGTCCGTCGAGGTCGGTGCCCGGCCGGGAGATCCCCACGACGAGCAGCTGATTCGTCACGAGTTCCTCGGCGATGGTCCACACGACGGCGAGCGATTCGCGGTCGGCCCAGTGGAGGTCCTCGAGGAGGATCACGGTGGGCATGTCGCTGGTGACGCGGCGCAGCCAGCTGACGAGGGCCGCCTGGCCGAGCGCGGCGAGGTGTTCGGTGCCGGTGGACTCGCGCCTCGTGGTGCCGAGCCCCAGCCACGAGGCCACCGTGTCGACGTCGCCCGGAGTGAGCGCCTCGCCGAACCCCTGCCGCAGCTTGCGGTCGACCTCCACCGCGGCGTCGCTGTCGCGGATCTCGAAGCGCCGGGCCAGCATGTCGCGGATGAGGCCGAGCGTGGTCCCCTGACGCCCGACGCGGGCCCGGCCCTCGACGAGGCGGATCTTCTCGCTGCGCAGTTCGAGCCACACCCGCAGGTCGTAGAGCAGGCGTGACTTGCCGATGCCGGCCTCACCGATGACGAGTGCGGCGCGCAGCCCGTGCCCGTCGGCGACGTCTTCGTAGGCCGCCTGCAGGCGGGCCATCTCGCCCTCGCGGCCGACCGTTCTCGTCTCCACCCCTTCCACGCCGCGGGCGCCGATGCGGAAGGCCCGCGGTTTGACGCTCCGCACGACGTAGGTCTGCATCGGATCGCGCTTGCCACGGACCGCGATCGGCTCGCGCACCGACACCTCGAACACGCCGCGGATGTGGCGGTACGTGTCGTGGGAGATCAGCACGCCGCCGACCGGCGCCGCCTGCTCGAGCCGGCTCGCCACGTTGACGGTGTCACCCATGACCGTCAGCTCGCCGCCGGATCCGACCGCACCGATGAGCGCCGGCCCGGTGTTGATGCCGACGCGCACCGCCAGTTCGCTCGATGCGGCCGACGTGGTCTCGAGGATCGCCGCCTGCAGCGCGAGCCCGGCACGCACCGCCCGGTCGGCGTCGAGCTCGTCGGTGCCGTCGATGCCCCACACCGCCATCACGGAGTCGCCCATGTGCTTGTCGACGTGCCCGTGGTGGTCGGCGATGATCCGGTCGAGGCGACGCCACAGGCCGTTCATCACCTCGGTGAGGATCTCGGCGTCGAGCGTCTCGGACATCGCCGTGAAGCCGCGGAGATCGGCGAACAGGACGGTGACCAGCCGGCGGCGTTGCTCCCGGCGGGTCAGTTCCAGTTGCTGGCGGAGCGCGGCGACCGCGGCGTCGACGATGTCGTCGTCGACCAGCCCGCGCAGCGACTCCTGCGCGGCAATGGCCGCCTCGAGTCGGTTCCGCTCCGCCACGAGCGAACATTATCCCGGGCGGCTGTCTGGTCCCGGTGCTGGTTCCGGTCAGCTGAGGCGTTGGTGCTTCATCTGCGGGGAGGCGAACACGTTGGTGATGTGTTCGCCGCCCAGGAACTCGTCGAGCCGGGCGACCTCGACGTCGAGCAGCCGGCGGGCATCGGCGGAGATGTCCTCCAGCAGGATCGGCTCGACCCGTTCGTCGTCGCCCTGCACCCAGCAGCCGACGATCCGCCCGTCCGCCCAGACCGTCGTTCCGCCGTTGCCGGCGCGGTCGAACAGGAACGGCACGTGGGCCGGGTCGAGGTGGAAGGCGCGGCCGCGCAGGTGCCAGCCCATCGTCGTCGGGTCGAGCGTCGGGAGCAGCGCCACCCACGGTGCGATCACCGGCGGTGCCTCGAGGTCGGCCGTGTCGTCGGGCAGCACCCAGCCGGTGGCGCCGTCGTCGAGCGTCACCCCGACCGCCTGCGCGCTCCGCAGCGCGGCGCGCACGGTGGTCTTCGTCGAGCCGAGCCACCACACGAGGTCGTCCTCCGTCGCCGGCCCGAACGTCCACAACAGCCGCTCGACGAGTGCTGCGTACCCGGCGTCGGGCGTCGTCGGCTCGAGATCCTCGCCGAGCCAGGTCGCCGACGAGGTCCAGAGCGGGCGCGACGTGCGCCAGGAGCCGTCGTTGTGGCCGCGCACGACGTCGCCGGCGGCGCTGAGCATCGTGAGCAGCCGGTTCATCGCCGGCACCTGCGTCGACCACTTCGTGCCGGGCGCGGCGGTGAACGTGCCGCCGAGGTCGGGGAGGGCCTGGCGCAGCTGGCGCGCCGAGAGCTCCTGCCCGGTGAGCGTGTCGACCACGCGTCGGGCGGCATCGGCGATCCAGTCGGCGCCGTGCTCGACCTCGAACTCGGCCGCCTCCTTGGCGAGCAGGCGGCGCTGCGCGTCGGCGACGCGCTGTCCGGCCGATCCGCGCACGGCGGGCAGGAGGTCACGGGTGACGATCCACAGGGTCCGCCGCATCGCCATCGTCCTGACGATCGAGCGGTCGTCGTACAGGGCCCGGCTGACGTCGTCGACGGTGACGTGATCCATCCGGGCGTGCAGCGACAGGTACGGCGTCGACGGCTCGGTGGCGTGCAGCGCCGTCATCGCCGCGGTGGTGGCCTCGATCGTGTCGTACCGGTGATCCGGATGGAGCCCGTGGCGCCGGGCGATCCGGCCCCGGCGATGGTCGTCGGTCGCCCGCAGCATCGGTCCATTCTTCCCCGGGGCGTCCACCCCACGGCGCTCACCCGCGAAGCGATGTAGTTGTCGGGCGCTATTGACCCGACATCGCCATCGCCCGGCCCAGTCGGCCCGAAGCGATGTAGTTGTGGGGCGCTATTGGCCCGACATCGCCATCGCTCCCTCCGACCGGAGCCGTGACGGTCGCCTGCCATACGCTGCGACGCATGACGGCTCGCCGATTCGTGTATCCCCAGGCAGGCGACGACCTCGCGGACATCGCGGCGCGCGAACTGCCGGGTGTCGACGGGCGCCGACCAGCAGCTGCTGTCGTGGAACCTGCACCTGGCCGCCCGCCGGACGATCGGCATCCTGCCGAGCGACATCGTGTTCACCGAGCCACCGCCGGCTCGATGACGGCGATGATCACCCGCGCCACCGTCGTCGGTGGCCACGACGGACGTGCCGAGATCGAGGTGGAGTTCACCTACGACAACGGCGGCACGTCGACGATCTCGCTCGACGAGGAGGCCTGCATCGCCTCGCTCGATCGGCGCCGGGGTCAGCTCGCTCGACGAGCTGGTGGGACAGCCGTGGAGCGTCGTGCTCCCGGCACTCGAACGACAATCATTCGCAACATAGGAGGCACAGTCATGCTCGATCTCGTCATCCGTAACGGACTCATCGTCGATGGTTCGGGGTTGCCCGGCCGCCACGGCGACGTGTCGATCCAGGGCGGCAAGGTCGTCGCCGTCGGTGGCCGCGCCGGCGACGCGCACAAGGTGCTCGACGCCACCGGGCGCGTGGTCGCCCCCGGCTTCATCGATCCGCACACGCACTACGACGCCCAGCTGTGCTTCGACCCGTACGCCTTCCCGGCGATCGAGCACGGCGTCACCACCGTGGTCCCCGGCAACTGCTCGCTGTCGCTGGCGCCGCTGCGGACCGAGCAACGCGATGCGTTCAGCCGCATGTTCCGGCTGATCGAGGAGATGCCCGAAGCCGCGTTCGACGCCGGTGTCGACTGGCGGTGGGGTGAAGGCTTCGGCGGCTGGCTCGACGCGCTGGCGGAGAACATCGCCCTGAACGTGGCGCCGCTCGTCGGCCATTCGGTGCTGCGGATGTACGTGATGGGCCCGGCGGCGCAGGAGCGGGCGGCGACCGCCGACGAGATCGCGGCGATGGCCGATCTGCTGCGGGTGTGCCTCGACGCCGGCGCCGTCGGCCTGAGCACGAGCTTCGTCGACATCGACGAGACCTACCGTCCGGTGCCGAGCCGGTGGGCGGCCCCGGCCGAGCTCGACGCGTTGTCGGCCGTGCTCGGCGAGCGCGACGCGGTCCTGCAGATCGTCCACGAGTTCTACGACACCGAGCTGACGATCGCCCGCATCGAGCAGCTGGCCGATCTGTCGCTGCGCCACGGCATCACGACGACGCTGTCGCCGCTGTTCCACTCCGACGCCAACAGCAAGGGCGTCGCCCGGATCATGGGTGCCGTCGAGACCGCCCGGGCCCGCGGCGCCGCCGTGTGGCCGCAGGTGCAGACCCGCCCGATCGACATCAGCTTCACGCTCGACCAGCGCAGCCTGATGCTGCTGAGCATGCCGTCGTGGTGGAAGGTCGCCTCGATCGGCGATCGCGCGGAGAAGTTGAGCTGCCGTGGCCGACCAGCGGCAGGCGTTGATCGACGAGATGGACTCGCTGGCCCGGCGGCCCGGTGGCGGTCTCGGTGCCGGCGGATTCGTCGTGCGCGACGTGGTGCAGGATCGCAACAACGACCTGATCGGTCGCAGCATCGACGAGATCGCCCGCGAACGCGGCGCGACGCAGCGGCGAGACCGTCGTCGATCTCGCGCTCGACGAGGAGCTCGGCACGTGGTTCATCCGCGAGTCGATCGGTCACGACAACTCGCCCGTCGTCGGCGACCTGCTCGCCCATCCGTACGTGCACGTCGGTGCCTCCGACGGCGGCGCCCACGTCGGTTCGTTCTCGACGTTCGGTGACACCGGCTACCTGTTCTCCGAGTTCGTGCGCGGCACCAAGTCGCTCACGCTCGAGGCGGCGGTGAAGAAGATCACGCTCGACCCGGCGACGATCTGGGGCCTGAAGGGCCGCGGTCTGCTGGCCGAGGGCAACGCCGCCGACGTCGTCGTGTTCGACGCCGACACCATCGGCCGTGGGCCCGAGATCGCCTCGGACGACTTCCCGGGCGACGGCGTCCGTTGGATCCGCCGGCAGGAGGGCGTCGACACCGTGGTGGTGAACGGCGAGGTCACCTGGAGCGCCGACGACGGCTACGTGGCCGACGCCCGCGCCGGGCAGATCGCCACCCGACCGTGAGCGCGCTGCCCGCCGGTTGCCGGTCGCACGTGGTGACGGTCGGCGACGGCCGGGTCCACTGCGTCGAGGCGGGCGAGGGTCCGCTCGTCCTGCTCGTCCACGGCTTTCCCGAGTCGTGGTACTCGTGGCGCCACCAGCTGCCGGCGCTCGCCGCCGCCGGCTACCGCGCCGTGGCGATCGACGTGCGCGGCTACGGCCGTTCGTCGAAGCCGCTCGCGGTCGAGGACTACCGCATGGTGCGCCTCGTCGCCGACAACGTCGGACTCGTCGGCGCGCTCGGGTGCGAGACGGCGGTCGTCGTCGGCCACGACTGGGGTGCGCCGATCGCCTGGAACTCGGCGCTGCTGCGGCCCGACGTGTTCACGGCGGTGGCCGGGCTGTCGGTGCCGTTCGGCCCGCCGTCGGAGGTGCGCCCCACCGCGGCGTTCCGGGCGATGGCCGGTGACGAGGAGTTCTACATCGAGTACTTCCAGGAGCCCGGCCGGGCCGAGGCCGAGATCGAAGCCGACGTGCGCGACTGGCTGCTCGGTTTCATGTTCACCGCGTCGGGCGACGCACCGCCGCCCGACCTGAGCGACGGCACGGTGGCCACCGTGCGGCGCGGCGGGTTGATGAAGGATCGCTTCCGCCGGCCCGACCCGCTGCCGAAGTGGCTCACCGAGGACGACCTCGACGTGTACGCCGGCGAGTTCGAACACGGTGGCCTGCGGGGTCCGCTGAACCGTTACCGCAACGTCGATCGCGACTGGGAGGACCTGGCCGCGTTCCGTGGCGCCCACATCGACGTGCCGGCGCTGTTCATCGGCGGCGACCGCGACGGGCCGACCATCTGGGGAGCACCCGCCATCGCCGCGTTCGGCCAGACGCTGCCCAAGCTGCACCGCTCGATCATCCTCGAGGGCTGCGGCCACTGGACCCAACAGGAACGCCCCGACGAGGTCAACGAAGCGCTGCTCGACTTCCTCCAGAGTGTGTGAACGCGCCGGCTCGGCCGGACCCAGGTTCGGCCCGACCTCTTGCCTTTGCGGTGCTGATCCGTCAAGGTGACAGCGTGGCAGAGAGCTGGTTTCTCAAGATCGACGGCATCCCGGGCGACTCCAAGGACGTCAACCACAAAGACGAGATCGACGTGCTGTCGTGGTCGTGGGGGGTCACGCAGACCGGTGGTGGTGTCGGAACCGGCGCCGGTGGTGGGGGTGCCGGTGCGGGCAAGGCGGCGTTCCAGGATTTCCACTTCGTGTCGAGGATCAGCAAGGCGTCGCCCAAGCTGTTCCTCTCCTGTGCGACCGGCACGCACATCAAGACGGCGTTGCTGTCGGGTTCGCGGACGGCCGGCAAGGGCGCGTCGAGCGAGTTCCTCAAGTACAAGTTGTCCGACGTGGTCATCACCAGCGATCAGCACGCCGGCAACGAGGGTGAGACCCCGATCGAGCAGTTCTCGCTGAACTACAGCAAGATCGAGATGACCTTGACGCCGCAAGACGCGAAGGGTGGGCCCGGGACGCCGATCAAGGCCGCGTTCGACCTCAAGGCGAACAAGAAGGCCTGAGGCCCAGTCGGCCGAAGAGTCGGCCGGTCCTCGGCCGACGAGCCGTCAGTCGAACACCGGCAGCAGGAAGCCGCGTTCGACGAGCCGCCGCAACAACGGCAAGGCGGCGCGGGCGAGGTCCGCCGGATCGACGTCTGCGACCCGGGCGGCATCGGTGAACACGGCGCCGAGCGGGCGCGTCCCGTCGCACGCGGCCGCGATGGCCGCGACGTTGCCGTCGACGTGGCCCTCCCAGCACAGTCCGGCGGTCTGACGCAGCACCCGATCGGTGACGGTCCAGCCGCCCGGATCGGCGCCCGGCGCGGCATCCGTCGCGGGCCGGGCGCGTTCGTCGAGGACGACGTCGGGCGCGACCTGCAGCGCCACATCGAGGAGTTGCCGGTCGCTGGTGCCGTCGAGGAAGTCGGCGAGTTCGAAGATCGCCCCGAGGTGATCGCCGCACGGCATCGCCCAGTCCTGCGGCGCCTCCTCGGCGCGGAACCACGGCGTCCCGGCGGCGCGCTTGCGCATGGTGATGAGGCCGAACCCGACGGCTTCCACGTCGTGCTCTTCGTAGTAGTCCATCCACGAGTCGAATTCGGGTGTCCAGTGCTCCGGCGGCTCCGTCTGGCGGAGCCAGCTCGCGGCGTGGGCGCTCGGCGCCAACATCTCCCGTTCGATCACGAGGGCATCGCAACCCGTGCCGTCGAACCAGCCGCGCAACCGTTCCCGCCAGTCCTGCCCGCGCACGTGCGCCCACGACGCCAGCACCTGACAGTGGCCGCCGTCGCTGAGGTGGCTCGGGGCGGACCGGACGAGTTGCCGGCACAACTCGTCGACGACCAGCTCGTTGTCGCGGAACAGGTAACGGCGCGACGGGGAGATGACGAACGGCGGGTTGGCCACGATCAGGTCGAACCGCTCGCCCTCGACCGGATCGAACAGGCTGCCCTCCCGGACGGCGACGTTGGTGACGTCGTTCAGTTCCATCGTGAGGGTCGCGCAGGCGCCGGCGCGCGGGTTGAGGTCGGACGCGACGACACGCGCCGCGTGCTCCGATGCGTACAGCGCCTGCACGCCGCACCCGGTGCCGAGGTCGAAGGCACTGGTGATCTCGCGGCGGATCGTCGCGCCGGCGAGCGCCTGCGTCGAGGCGCTCATCCCGAGGACGTGATCGTCGGGCAACGCGGTGCCGTGGCGGCGGGTGAAATCGTGCGCGATCAACCAGTCGGACGGGCCGCCGACGGGACGGATGGCGATCCGGCTGGACACCTCGTCGCCGTCGGCGCTGAGCACGCCGCCGGCGACCCATTCCTCGACCGGCAAGGCGCGCAGCGCCGCCCGGGCCGCGACGACGGGCACCGGGAGCCCGAAGACGAACAGCTGGAGGAGCGTGTCGAGCCCGTCACCGCCGCGCGTCGATCGGAGCAGCGGCGCGAGTTCTCCCTGTCCGAGGTGGGCGAACGCGTGGACGCCGAGCCGTTCCGTCAACGAGTCGAGCGTGAACCCGGATTCGTCGAGACATTGGCGCGCCCGGCGAACATCGTCGGGCCCGGCGAAGAAGCGCATGTGATCGTTCGTTCAGCTGGAATGCGCGCCGGCGCGGCCGAGGCGGCCCAGCAGCGCAGTCTGCCGATCGGCGTCGTCGGGCACAGCGACGGCATCCGCGCAGACGCCGGGCCGGTAGATGTTGTCGCCGAGCGCATCGGCGGAGGCTTCGATCATGTCCATCTCGGCGTCGGTGAGTTCCGTGTCGACGCCTGCCGCGGTGGCGATGTCCCACCGGTGCACGTACATGTCGAACAGGTAGAACCGTTCGACCGTCTCGCCGATCGTCGTGCGGCCGAACCAGCCGTCGTACTCGGTGGCGACGACCACGGGGTCGTCGAGCAGCGACTGCACGGCCGCCGAGTGCTGTCGCCACGCCGCCGCCGGATCGCTCGACAGGTCGGGCTGCGCACCGAGATCGAACCCACGATCGGTGAGGAACGATCGCTGGCTGTCGAGGATGTGCGACAGGACGTCGAGCGCCGTCCAACCGTCGCACGGCGAGGCGGCGCCCCAGCCCTCCGGCGTGATGTCGTCGATCACGTCGACGAGGGAGGCGTTCGCCGACGCGTACCGGCCGGCGATCGGATCGTTCGCTGCTGCGCTCATCCGCCGAGAGTACGCGTCGCGCCGCGGATCAGGCGCGCGGACTGGATCACGACCGGCGCGTTGCCGGGCGCGACGCGCCGACGACGACCCGCATCGGCCGGCCGTGCGTGTTCGTCGCCACGCGATGAGTTCGAGCATCCATTCGGCGTCGAGGATCGACTGCACGAGCACCTCCAGGTGCACCTTGCCGTGTTCGTGGACGGGCGAAGGGCCGTTGCGAGTCGGACTTGCGGCTGACGGAGTTGACCAGGTCCGTCGCACCGCGGATGCCGAGCGGCGCGAATCCCGCCAGCAGCTCGGCAGCTCGGGTTGCCGAGGTGCACGGGCAGGATCGCCTGGTCGACCCAGTCGACGAGGCGCTGCGGCGGGATGCGGGTCTGCAGCAGGAGCTCGATCAGGTCGCCGTGGGCGAGCGCCTCGACGTTGGTGACACCTTCCTCGGCGAGCCGGGCGCGGTCGTAGATGTCGATGCCCTCGAGGTCGGTCAGCGGTTCGGTCTCGTCGACGCGCACCGACCTGATCGGCAGCTGCTCGGCGATCAGCTGCAGGACGGTGTCGGGGATGATGCCGGCGAAGAACGCGAGGCCGAGCACGACCGCTTCGTCGCCGAGGTTCGTGATCGACAGCAACGACGACAACACGACCACGATCAGGATGCGGGCCGTGATCTGGTTGTAGGCCTTGGGCCGGAGATCGCCGCGCAGGTAGCTGCGCAGGACGGCGTTGACGCCGAAGAAGTACGCGCCGAGGAACCCGAAGGCCACGACGCCGCGCTCCGGCTCGAACAGGCGGATCAGCGAGCCGCCGACGAGTACGTCGCTCGTGCCGCTGTCGTTGACGGCGTCGAGGTTGAGGAACGCGAGAAGCCAGCCGAGGGCGATCACGAGCGTGGCCACCACGACCGGTGACCGGCGCGAGCGGAACAGGCTGGTCAGGCTCCCGCGGCGCAGCTTGCCGATCGTCTCGGTGATCTGCTTGCCGTAGCGGGCGTCCCAGTCGTGTGCGGTGTCGATCGTCTGGTCGAGACGAGATCTGGTTGTAGGCCTTGGGCCGGAGATCGCCGCGCAGGTAGCTGCGCAGGACGGCGTTGACGCCGAAGAAGTACGCGCCGAGGAACCCGAAGGCCACGACGCCGCGCTCCGGCTCGAACAGGCGGATCAGTGAGCCGCCGACCAGTACGTCGCTCGTGCCGCTGTCGTTGACGGCGTCGAGGTTGAGGAACGCGAGAAGCCAGCCGAGGGCGATCACGAGCGTGGCCACCACGACCGGTGACCGGCGCGAGCGGAACAGGCTGGTCAGGCTCCCGCGGCGCAGCTTGCCGATCGTCTCGGTGATCTGCTTGCCGTAGCGGGCGTCCCAGTCGTGCGCCGTGTCGATCGTCTGGTCGAGGCGGAACAGGGCGAGCAGGAACCGGTCGCGCAGGGTGTCGAGGTGCTGCCGGTCGAACTGGAAGTACATGAGCGCCGGGAAGCACGTGGCGATGCCGAGGAACACGACCTGCAGGGCGCGATAGGTGACGACCTGGTTGAGCGGTGGGTCGAGGGCCGCGCCGACGTCGTTGCGCAGGTCGTCGAACAGGCCGGTGCCGAACAGCAGCACCGTCGCCGGGACCCCGAACCCGATGACGAGGACGAGGAGCAGCGCGGCCTTCTCACGGACCCATCGGGTGGCGCCGGTCCACGACGTGCCCTTGCGCACCGCGCCGCGCACGACGAACCCGGCGATGATCACGCCGACGAACGCGACGCCGGCCCAGACCCAGGTATCGGTCACCGTGCCCACCACGATCGCGACGACCAACGCCAGCCACGCCGCTCCGCCGAGCACCGTCGCGTTGATCTCGTCCTGGTCGACGTCGCCCGTGTCGAGTTCGACGTACGGGTTGACCTTCAGGAGCGCGACGTCGAACTCCTCCAGTTGCGACTTCGTGAGCCGGACCTCGTACAGCGGAGGAAGGACGAGCTCCGATCCATGGCCCTGCACGCGCACGCACCCGCGGCGACATGTTCCGCAGGTAGGCCGCGACGGCGTCCGGGGGAAATTGATCCGACTGTTCCGGTTCGCCCATCGGTGCCCTCTTCGACCAGTTCGGTGCGGTGTCTCAGATGATCGTCAAACGAGGTCAATCATTCGGAGAAACCGTTCGGAAGTCAATGGCTCGATGTCGATGGCACGATGTCGTGTCGTGATCTACATGGACGACGTGCCGGGTGACATCGAGGATGCGTTGCGCGCCATCTGCCTCGCGCTGCCCGACGCGTACGAGGAGACGGCGTGGAAGGGCACGCGCTGGGTGGTGCGCAAGAAGACGTTCGCCCACGTGCTCGGTGTCGTCGACGAGTCGACGGTGGCCGATGGCGTCGACCCTCGATCCGCGGACGGCGATGTGGTGGTGTCGTTCCGGGCGGCCGCCGACGAACTCGACGTGCTGCGCAACGCCGGCCATCCGTTCTTCTACCTCGGATGGGGACGCGACGCGATGGGCATGGTGCTCGATGCCGAGACCGACTGGGACGAGGTGCGCGAGCTGCTGACCGAGAGCTACTGCGTGCTCGCGCCGAAGAAGCTCGTCGCGCTGATCGACCGCCCGCCCCCGGTCGCCGATCCGGCGTGAGCGGTGGTTGCCGCGGTTACTGCTGGTAGCCCTCGACGGTCGATTCGCTGCGCACCGCGGCGTCGTCGGGGTCGAGGCCCGACTCGCGGCGGGCCCGGCGTTGGCGGAGGAGGTCCCAGCACTGGTCGAGCGACACCTTGACGGCGTCGAGCCGTTTGCGCTCCTCGTCGGTGAGTGGGCGATCGCCGTGTTCGCGCTCGAGGTGGTGCTCCTGCTCGGCGAGTTCGTTGATCTTCTGCACGACATCGTCGTCCATCGCTGCTCCGTTCGGTTGGTCTGTGGCTGACTGCAGCGTCGCGCAGATCGACAGGCCGCGATGAGCGAACGGACCGAGGGGTGGATCGTTCGCTCATCACTGCGGCTGCGAAAGCGTGTCGAGCAGGTCGACGGCGGCGCGGGCGTACTCGCCGATCCAACGGTCGGAGATGCGCTTGATGGGGAGCGGGGCGATCGCCAGATGGCGCTCGCGTCCGATCTTGCGCCCGGTGACGAGTTCGGCTGCTTCGAGCACGCGCAGGTGCTGGAGGACCGTCGTGCGGTCGAGGTCGGCGAACGCCGAGCACAGCTCACCGGTCGTGCACGACGACTGCTTCAGCACGTCGAGCATCCGCCGCCGGGTGGGGGAGGCCAGCGCCTTGAAGACGGCGTCGTCCTCGTCACCGGCGACCTCGGCGCGCTTGCCTTGCTCCGACGACATGTTGTAAAATTATCACATGTCACTCGACCAATCATTGACCGAACTGCAGTTCACGGTGTCGGGCCGCGTCAGCCGGCCGTGTGCCGAGGTGTACGAGGCCGTCGCCGACCCGGCCCAGTTGTCGAAGTACTTCACCACCGGCGGCGCGACCGGGCGGCTCGAGACGGGCACCGTGGCGACGTGGGACTTCCACGACCATCCGGGCGCGTTCCCGGTGACGGTCGTCGAGGCGGTGCCGAACGAACGGATCGTGATCCGCTGGGGCGGTCAGGAGACCACCGACCCGTCCGGCACGACGACCACGACGTTCGAGTTCGAACCGGTCGACGACGGGGCGCGGACGTTGGTCACGATCACCGAGTCGTCGTGGAAGGCGACGCCGACCGGCGCCGAGCGGGCCTTCGGCAACTGCACGGGATGGACCGGCATGCTGGCCGCGCTGAAGGTCTGGCTCGAACACGGCATCAACCTCCGCGACGGCTTCTACGCCTGACGTCGATCGGCGTCAGGACTGCTTGGGCGTCTGCTGGTACAGGGCGAGCTTCCAGCCGCCGTCGCGGCGCACGTACACGCTGGTCATCGCGCCGACGAACGGCGGGTCACCCGCCTCGCGATGGCCGGTGCCGACGTAGACCAACGCCGCGGCGCCGTCGCCGAGGGGGACGACTTGCACGTCGTCGATCTCGTACGCCGACCACGGCGGTGATTCCTCGAGGGCGCTGATGACCTCGGTGCGGTTCATGACGGCACCGTTGGCGAGCACCATCAGCGCGTCGTCGGTCATCAGGTCGCCGTAGAACGCGCCGCCCGTGCCGTTGCACAGCGAGGCCCAGCCGGCATGTTCCAGTTCGATCAGCTCGTCCACGCCCTCGTCCGTACCCGATCGCCCCCCAGGCGGAACAACCCCGGACCCAGCCGAACGCGTGAACATCTTGCGCACATGCGGCGCAAGATGTTCACGCATTCGTCGGGTGGTCCCGGGCGTCACGTGCTCCGGAGGGCGGCGGTGTACGACGCCGCGGCGACGACGCAGCAGAGGGTGCGCACGTGGTTGCCGGCGACCCATTCGGACAGGAACGTCGACCAGTAGTCGGCGGCTGCCGGCGTGACCGCGTCGAAGGTGGCGAGGCGGTCGTTGCGGGGGACGTTGAAGCCGCCGGTGATGACGATGGCGGCGAGGTAGGCGACGGTGCCGGTGGCGATCCACGCGGTGCCCGGTTCGTCGCGGTTGAAGGCGGCGTGGATGCCGACGCCAACCGACACGACGGCGGTCGCGCCGGCGAGCGACATGAACGCGAACGTCGGTGCCTGGCGGTTGATCGACTGCATCGCCGAGATGCCCTGGGCGGGTGGGATGCGGCGGAGGGCCGGCATCACGAACGACGAGAAGGCGAACAGCACTCCACCGACGAGCCCGGATCCGACCGCCGCGGCCCCGATGGCGACGGGACGCCAGCTCACCGTGCACCTGCGGTGTCGACGGTGCTCCACGCGCCCTCGGCGGCGGCACGTACGGCGAAGTCGCGGAAATCGCGTGGTGCCCGGCCGAGTGCTTCCTGTACGCCTTGGCCCAGGTGCTCGTTGCGCCCGTCGAGCACGGTCGCGCACAGTGTCGCGATCCAGCCGGCCAGCTCGATCGGCACGCCGTCGGCGACCGCCTCGGCGACGAACTCGGCCGGCGACACATCGAGGTAGGTGATCGGTCGTCCGGAAGCGGCGGTGAGCTCCGCCGCAGCATCGGCGAAGGTGAGCAGTCGCGGCCCGGTGACGTCGTAGGTGCGGCCGTCGTGTCCGGGCTCGGCGAGTGCGGCAGCCGCCACGTCGGCGATGTCCTCGACGTCGACGAAGGGCTCGTGCACGTCGTGGGCGGGCAGGGCGATCGTGCCGGAGCGAGCGGCGTCGAGGAGCATGCCCTCGCTGAAGTTCTGGGCGAACCAGCTCGCCCGCACGATCGTCCAGCGGGCGCCGCTGTCGCGGACGACCTGCTCGGCGGCCTCGGCCTCCGGCTCGCCGCGGCCGGCGAGCAGCACGAGCTGTTCGACTCCGGCGTCGACGGCGGCGCGGGAGAACCGCTCGACGGTGTCGACCGCACCCGGCATGGCGATGTCGGGGGAGTAGGCGATGTACGCCGCCGTCGCACCGTCCAGAAGCGCCGGCCACGTGTCCGGCTGGTCCCAGTCGAACGGCGGCGTGCCCGAGCGGGAGGCGATCCGCACGGCCACGTCGCGGGCGCGGAGTCGGTCGGCGATGCGGCGGCCGGTGGTGCCGGTCCCGCCGGTCAGGAGGATGAGGGGTGTGGGGTGGTTGGTCATGCGGTCCACTCAACTCGACATTGCTGAGACGTTCCATGGATCAACGACTCAGATCCATACGAATTCGTCTACACTGAGCGCATGGATCGGATGTCGGCCCTGCTCGACGGCCCCCGGGCACGCGGCGCGTTCGTCGTGCGCTGCCTGCTGCAGCCGCCGTGGGGTCTGCACGTGTGCGACGAGGCCCCGCTCACCGTGGTCGCCGTCGTCCGCGGCGAGGCGTGGATCAGCCAGGGTGACGTCGTGGCGCACGCTCCCGCCGGATCGGTGGCGCTGGTGGTCGGGCCGGAACCGTACGACATCGCCAGCGCGCCGGGCCTGACGCCCGACGTGATCATCCATCCCGGCCAGCACTGCGAGACCGTCGACGGCGAGTCACTCGAGATGTCGATGCGCCTCGGTGTGCGCAGTTGGGGTCACGCCCTCGACGCGCCGACGGCGATCCTCACCGGTACGTACGAACACCACAGCGCCCTCGGCGCCGATCTGCTCGCCACGCTGCCGACGCCGGTGATCGTGCTCCGCCCCGATCCCGATCCGCTCGTCGACCTGCTCGCCGCCGAACTGACCAACGACGCCCCCGGCCAGCAGACCGTGCTCGACCGTCTCCTCGACACGCTGACGGTCGACACGCTGCGGGCCTGGTACGTCGCGCAGGGCCGGTCGGCGCCGGCGTGGTGGCTCGGCCATCACGATCCGATCGTCGGCGACGCGCTGCGGCTGATCCACGACGAGCCCGAGCGCGACTGGACGATCGTCAGCCTCGCCGCCGGGGTCGGCACGAGCCGGGCCAACCTCGCCCGACGCTTCACCGCGCTCGTGGGCGAGCCGGTGATGACGTACCTCACGCGTTGGCGGATGACGCTCGCCGCCGACCTGCTGGCCCAGCCCGACACGACGGTCGCCGCGGTGTCGTCGCAGGTCGGTTATGCCAGCCCGTTCGGCTTCTCCACCGCGTTCAAGCGGCGCTACGGCGTGAGCCCCACCGAGCACCGCCGTGCGATCGCGATGGCAGGCGCCTGAGCGGTCAACGCGCCCCGCCGTTCGCGTGAACATCTTGCGCACATACGCCGCAAGAAGTTCACGCGTTCGTCGATGATCTCAGCGGGCGAAGACGTCGACGAGACGATCGGTGAACATCGGCAGGTCGTCGGGCTTGCGGCTCGACACGAGCGTGTTCGGGCCGTTCTCGCACACGACGACCTCCTCGTCGAGCCACTGGCCACCGGCGTTCTCGATGTCGGTGCGCACGCTCGGCCAGCTGGTGATCATCCGGCCGTCGAGCACGCCGGCCTCGACGAGCGTCCACGGGCCGTGGCAGATGACGGCGACCGGGGTACCGGCCTCGAAGAAGTCCTTCACGAACTGGACGGCGTCGGGCTCGGTGCGCAGCTGGTCGGGGTTGGCGACGCCGCCGGGCAGGACGAGCCCGTCGAAGTCACCGGCGTCGGCGTCGGCGGCGGTGATCGAGGCCTCGAACGTGTCGCCCTTGTCGAGGTGGTTGTACGCCTGGACCTTGCCGACCTGGGGTGCGACGAGGACGGGTGTGCCACCGGCCTCTTCGACGGCCTTCCACGGTTCGGTCAGCTCGACCTGCTCGACACCCTCGTTGGCGGTGAGGAACGCAATGCGTCGGTCTTGGAGTTGTGCAGTCATGACGCGGCGGTACCCGCTTGACGACGGATCGATGCGCGGTCGATCCCGAAACATGCACTCGGCGCGACGACGGCGCCGTGCCAGAGTCTGGCGATGGACGTGGTCGTGCGGCGGGCGGACGTGGATGACGTGGACGAGATCGTGCGGCAGCGCCTGGCGTTCCTGTCGGCAGTGCGTGACGACATGGTCGAGGCCGACGCCGACTTCGCAGCTGAGACCCGCCAGTTCGTCGACGACGAGGTCGCCGCGGGACGGATGCACTCGTGGCTCGCCGAACGCG
This sequence comes from Ilumatobacteraceae bacterium, assembly GCA_963695145.1. Lineage (GTDB taxonomy): Bacteria > Actinomycetota > Acidimicrobiia > Acidimicrobiales > Ilumatobacteraceae > Sva-07. The sequence continues at coordinate 85,826 of CAVOGB010000004.1, forward strand.
ACGGCACCGGCGTGGGGATCGTGTCGATGCTGCTGTGGTCCCGGCCGCCGCGCCCGCACGACCGCGGCACCCACGATGCGTACATCATCAACATGTACGTCGTCCCCGAGTGTCAGGGCAACGGGATCGGTCGACTCCTGCTCGACTCATGCCTCGCCGCGGCGGACGAGTTCGGCATCGGGAAGTTCCTCCTCCACGCCACCGACGACGGGCGGCCGCTGTACGAATCGGCGGGCTTCGCGGCCAACGCCAACTGGCTCGAGCGCCCGGCGGTCGTTTGACAGAATCGCGCCATGTCGACCCAGCAGGACACGGTCCACGAGGCCGAGTTCGACGACGAGATCGTGCCGCTGACCTGACGGCGGCGGTCAACGTGGCCGGTACGCGGTCGATCGGTGCTCGATGCGCAGGACGATGACGAGCCGCTGGGCCTCGTCGATCTCGTAGACGACGCGGTACGAACCGCGGCGGGCTGATCGCATCCCGGCGAGTTCGCGCTGGAGCGGACCGCCGACACGGCTCGGGTTCTCGAGCAGGGCGCCGAGCATGAACTCGACGATCGCTGCAGCCGTTCCCTCGGGCAACCGGCTCAGTTGCCGCTCGGCGGGACCGGTGACCCGCAGTCCGTACGCGGCACCCGAGTCGGTCACCTGACGGGGTAGCGGTTGCGGAGTTCATCGCCCGTGATGAAATCTCCCGTCTCGTGGGCGCGCCGGGCCTCGTCGAGTTGTCGCATCGCCTCGGGATCGGAGAGCAGCTCGAGGGTGTCCTCGAGCGATTCGAGTTCCTCCGGGCTGATCAACACGGCGGCAGGCCGACCGTTCCGAGTCACGATGATGCGGTCGTGGGTGTGCTCCACCCGATCGACCATCTCGGAGAACTTCGCCTTCACGTTCGCCAGTGGCAGCGTTTCGGACATGACCACGATTCTAGTCATGTGAGCATCGCAGTCGGGACCTTTGGCCATGGCCCGGAACCTCGCACTGCGGTTCGATGGCGGTGGTGGCCCACATCGGTGTGGGCCCGAGACAGCGAGGACGCCCATGCCGGAAGAAACCTCCATCGTCGCCGAGAAGCTGCGAGTCCACGGCGAGTTCTACGCCCACGAGGTCGACGAGTTGGTCGACCACTGGACCAAGCTCGACCACCGGCTGCAGGCGTTCGAGAACCGCGGGATCAAGCTCGACCTGCACGTCCACGACCGCGACACCGCCGGTCAATGGGTGCTGCTCGAGGCGCACATCGGCGGCTGGGCGCCGATGGTCGCCAAGCACGCGTCTCCCAGCCTGGACGACTGCTTGAACCACGTGCGTGACGAACTCGTCCGCCAACTGTCCGACGCCAAGGGACGCAGCGAATACCGCCCGCACCACCACGGTCGCCGCCCGCCGCTCGAACCTGAGCGGTCGAGCGGGCCAGCGGTCGGGTCAGGCGTCGCGTTGTTCGATCAGGGACTGGAGCGACGAGAGGTCGAACGGGCTGCCGATCATCACGATCACGTGGGTCGCCCCGACGTCGGTGTAGCGCTCGATGTCGTCGACGTCGTCGGGACCGACCGCCACGGTCCGCTCGATCGTCGACGGGTCGCGGCCCACCTTGGCGCACCAGTCGTCGAGGATCGCCGACTTGCGGGCGAAGTTCGCCGGTGGGCCGAACGTGTTCCAGGCGTCGGCGTGCTCGGCGACGAGACGCAGCGTGACCTTCTCGCCGCCACCCCCGATGAGGAGCGGCAGGTCGCCCACCGGGCCCGGGTTGAGCGCGGCGAGGCGGGACTTCATCCGCGGGAGGTCGGCTTTGAGTTGGCGGAGGCGGCTCGGGCCGGTGCCGAACTCGTAGCCGTACTCGGCGTAGTCACGCTCGAACCAGCCGGCGCCGACGCCGAGATACATCCGGCCGTGGGACACGTGGTCGAGCGTGCGCGCCATGTCGGCGAGCAACTCGGGATTGCGGTAGTTGTTGCCGGTCACGAGCATGCCGAGCCTGGCGCGGCTCGTGTCGGCGGCCATCACCGACAGCAGCGTCCAGCCCTCGAAGTGTTCGGCGTCGGGCTCGCCGTACAGCGGGAAGAAGTGGTCCCACGTCCAGATCGAGTCGGCACCCATCTCGTCGGCCGTCCGCCAAGCGTGCCGCAGCTCGTCGACCGTGGTCGCCTGGGGCTGGAGTTGGACACCGACACGCTGCAAGCTCATCCCGGCGACCGTACCCACGATCAGCTGCTGGCGCTAACGCGCGCGTGCGGCGTACGGGGCGGTGTCGAGTTCGTCGAGGACGATGTCGCCGGCGAGGACGCCGCGCTTCCACTCCTGGTGTTCGTCCTCGTTCGCGTGGAACTCGGGCATCACCTCGGCGGCGAACATCTCCAGCGACGAGCAGATGTCCTCATGGGTGTTCTTGCCGGCCTGGTTGAGCAGGATCACCTGGTCGACGTTCGACTCCTGGAACCTGCGCAGCTTCTCGCGGATCGTCTCCGGCGAGCCGATCAGCCCGCTGTGGCGTGAGGCCTGCCCCTTCGGTGTCTCGCGGTAGGCGACGTACTCGTCCCACATGTTGACCTCGCCCGGAACGCCCGGCGGGTGGCTGCCGTAGTAGGCGAGGGCGAACTGGAAGAACGACGAACCGTCGGCGCGAGCCCGGGCCTCCTCGTCGGTCGGTGCGCACATGAACTGCGACACGACGGCGATGTTCGGGTTGGTGGCGTGGTCGCACAGCAGTTCCTGTTCCTTGGTGAACGCGTTGTAGTACGCGTGCACCCAGGCCTGCGCCGCCTCGGCGGACACGAACTGGAATCCGAGCGCGCCCATGCCCGCGCCGGCCGGCCATGCGGATCGTCTCCATCTGCGAGCACGCCACCCACAACGGCGGGTGCGGCTTCTGGCGCGGCTTGGGGATGACGTTGCGCAGCGGGAAGTCGACGTGCTCGCCGTGGTACTCCCACGCGTCGTTCCAGAACATCGGCAGGCAGCACCGGACCATGTCCTCCCACACCTCGCGCTTGTCGCGGAAGCGCACGTCGAACGGGTGGAGCTCGGTCGTGGTGGCCGACTCGCCGAGGCCGAGTTCGACCCGCCCGTGCGACAAGAGGTCCAACGTGGCGACCCGCTCGGCAACTCGCGCCGGATGGTTCGTCGTGAGCTGGACGATCCCGTGGCCGAGGCGGATCTGCTTGGTGCGCTGGCTGGCCGCGGCGAGGAACACCTCCGGGGCGGAGCTGTGCGAGTACTCCTCGAGGAAGTGGTGCTCCACCTCCCACGCGTAGTCGATGCCGAGCCGGTCGGCGAGCTCGATCTGGTCGAGGCTCTGGTGGAACAGCTCGTACTCGGCCTCCGGCGTCCATGGCCGTGGCAGCTGGTGCTCGTAGAAGATCCCGAACTTCATGGACGGACCGTAGAGCGTCGGCCGCGATCACCGATCAGTGGACGCTCCGGTCGACCCGGGACCGGCGAATGCGTGAACATCTTGCGCACATACAGCGCAAGAAGTTCACGAGTTGCCCGACCACCTCGCGGGCGAGGTCCGTGTCGACGCCGGAGTGCGTGGCTCTTGGGCGGTCACTATGGTCGGCCCGCATGGATCTCGAGCTCGAGGGCAAGGTTGCCATCGTCACCGGTGCCAGCAGAGGTATCGGTCTGGCGATCGCGCAAGCGTTGGTCGGTGCCGGCGCAACGGTCGTGGCAGCCGCACGCCGGTCGTCTCCCGAGCTCGATGAACTGGCAGAGAGCGGGCGGCTGCGCGTGACGCTGGTCGATCTCGCGGAGCCCGCGGGCCCCGGCCGGCTCGTGGATCAAGCCGGCGGTCGTGTCGACATTCTGGTGAACAACGTCGGCAGCGCGCCGCCAGGACCGAAGGTTTCCTGAGCGTGACCGATGAGCAATGGCAGGCGTCGATCGAGGTCAATCTGTTGGCGGCGGTGCGTGCGTCTCGTGTCGTGCTGCCGTTGATGCTCGAAGGCGGCGGAGGCGTGATCGTCAACGTCTGCTCGGTCAACGCGAAGCTCGCTGACCCGCTGGTGATCGACTATGGAGCGGCGAAGGCGGCCCTGGCCAACTTCTCGAAATCGCTGTCGAAGGAATTCGGTGCACGCGGGATCCGCGTCAACACGGTCAGTCCAGGTCCGGTTGCGACCGACTTGTGGCTCGGAGGCGGCGGCGTCGCCGCGACCGTCGCGGGCGTCACCGGGGCCAGTCCGCAGGACATCGTGGACTCTGCCGCCGCCAGTTCGGCAACCGGACGCTTCACCCGTCCCGACGAGGTCGCAGATCTCGTCGTGTTCCTGGCGAGCGCGCGTGCAGCCAACATCACCGGCGCCGACCTCACGATCGACGGAGGACTCGTCCCGACCTGGTGAGGCAACCCCGGCATTTCTGCGAACGCGTGAACTTCTTGCGCACATACAGCGCAAAGAGTTCACGAGTTCGCCTCGCAGGCGGTCAGCCGGCAGTATCGGCCCGGGAGCTGAGCCACGCCGTCGCTCGCTCGGCGACCGCAGTCGTGTGGCCGGCGAGGAAGTGGTCGGCCGATTCGATCACCTCGATCTCGACGTCCGGCCAGTCCGCCGTTGCTTCGACGACGCGTTCGGGTGGTGCGAACTGGTCGTGGCGGGGCACGAGCGCGAGCACCGGCGAGCCGGGTGCGGCGAGCGGTCCGACGATCGGCGGAGCGATCACCACACGCGCCCGGATTCGTTCGTCGACGGTCGTGAGGGTGACCATCGCGCCGAACGAGTAGCCGACGGCATACAGCGGCACGGCGTCGCCCAGCTCGACGGACAGTGCGTCGAGTGCGGCGACGAGATCGAGCCGTTCGCCCCGCCCGTTGTCGTGCTGCGACCGGAAGTCGAAGCGGACGACGGCGAATCCTGCGCGGGGCAGAGCGTCGAACACCGACTGGACGACCGGATTGAACCGGTTGCCGCCGTACTGCGGGTGCGGGTGGCACACGACGACGCCGCCGACCGCGTCACCCACGGGTCGGGACAGGTCGCCCGCAAGTCGGTGGCCGTCTGACGTCTCGAGCACGATCGCGTTCACCCACCGATCGTCGCACGATGACTGCCGTCATCGCCGTTCGCGGAACTTCTTGCGCACATACGCCGCAAGAAGTTCACGAGTTGGCCGCTGTCCGGCTTGACGTGCGGCACCATCGGCGGCCGCGCTCGCGGTGATCAGCTGGTGATCGCCTGCACGGCGCGCCGAACGCGTTGCAGCGTGTCGAGGTCGCCGCGATCGACTCGTTCGAGCAGCCGGTCGATCGCTGTGGTGCCGAGCTGATTGACCGCGATTGCTCGCACGTCGAACGGGATGTGCCATGGCCTCGGAGCGGCCGGCATCGAGTCGAGTACCGGGGCGACCACTGCACGTTCGGCAAGGCGGTGGAAGCGAGCGTCGGAGATGACGTACAAGAGGTGCCGTCGCTCGTCACCTCGATCGGCGAGCCAGATCTCGCCGGCGGATGGACTCAACGGAGGTCATCCATCCAGTCGTCGACCTCGGCCTCGGTGCGCTTGCGTTCGGACCGTTGCTCTGTGGTTTCGGCGACGTGCGCCGCCTCAGCCGCAGCCCAGAACTCCTGGGCCTCGTAGGCATCGAGGGCGGTGACGACCACGTCCTCGAGCGTGTCGCCGTCCTGACCGAGCGATCGGAGCCGATCACGGGTCCGGGTGCTGATCTTCATCGTCGTCACCTCTGCCATACCATGAGTATACCAACGAGCGTCCCCTCCGAACGCCGCGCTGGCCCGCGGTACCGTCGCTCGGATGGAACCGTGGGGTAGGGAACTGGTCGGTCGTGTCGAGGAACGATGGTTCGACAGCGAATTGTTGGCGAGCAACCCGCTCGGCGATCCGGCCCGACGGCCGGTGTACGTGTATCTCCCGCCGGGCTACGACGGTTCGGCCGACCGGTATCCGTCGATCTATCTCATCCAGGGCTTGAGCGGGCAACTCGACATGTGGCGCAATCGGTCGGCGTTCCGTCCGAACTCGGTCGAGTTGATCGACGCGCTGTTCGCCGAGAGCGACGTGCCGCCATGCATCGTCGTGATGGTCGACTGCTGGACGAAGCTGGGTGGGAGCCAGTTCGTCGATTCACCGGGCACCGGTCGGTACCACTCGTACCTGTGCGACGAGATCGTGCCGTGGGTCGACCGCGAGTTCCGCACGCTGGCCGAGGCGGCGCACCGCGGGATCACGGGCAAGTCGAGCGGCGGCTACGGCGCGATGATCACGCCGATGCTGCGTCCTGACTTGTTCGGCGGGTTGGCGACGCACGCGGGTGACGCGCTGTTCGAGGTGTGCTTCCTGCCCGAGTTCCGTGACGCGGTGCGCGGGCTGCGCCAGTACGACGGTTCGCTCGATGCGTTCTGGAGCGACTTCCGCTCGCGTACGGCGCTCACCAAGAGCTCGGACATGACCCTCGTGAATGTGGGCTGCATGGCCGCGTGTTGGTCGACCGACGACGACGGAACCGTGCACCTGCCGTTCGACGTGACCACCGGCGCACTCGACGACGAGGTGTGGGCGCGATGGCTCGCGTGGGATCCGGTCCGGATGGTCCCCGCGCACGCCGCAGAACTCGCCGGGATGCGGGCGATCTACGTCGACGCCGGCACGCGTGACGAGTTCTTCCTCGACCTCGGCGCGCAGGCCTTCGTCGACGCACTGCGCGTCCACGGCATCGAGCCGACGTTCTTCGAGCTGTTCGACGCCACGCACATGGGGATCGAGTATCGATATCCGGTGGCCATCCGGCATCTCGCCGAACGCCTGAGTGCCTGAGCGATCGGCAGGCGACGAGTGCCAACGGCGTGGGCCACAGCGGTTCAAGGATCGCGGGCGAGCGCCTGCTCGTACGCCTTCGCGCTCGCGGCGTTGAAGCACACGAATCGAACGACACGGACGGACGTGGTCGTGGACCGGACGGTGTCGACCGCGATCTCCGCCGCTCGGTCCGACGGGTAGCCGTAGATGCCGGTGGAGATGGCCGGAATCGCGATGGATGAAGCGCCGACCTCATCGGCGCACGCCAGCACGGCGACGTAACAGGAGGCAAGCAGTGCCGGTTCGCCGTGGGCGCCGCCGGCCCAGACCGGACCCACCGTGTGGATCACCCAACGTGCGGGCAGGTCGAACCCGGGTGTCACCTTGGCCTGGCCGGTATCGCATCCGCCGAGCGGGCGACATGCCTCCAGGAGCCGCGGCCCTGCCGCACGGTGGATGGCGCCGTCGACGCCCCCTCCGCCGAGCAGCGACGTGTTCGCGGCGTTGACGATCGCGTCGACACGCTCGACGGTGATGTCGCCGATCACCACTTCGAGGTGCGTCGAACTGTCAGCCATGACAGATCTTCCCAGGGAATGACCCACCGCCGGACCACACTGGTCTCATCGTGGAACGACTCCTGACACCTTCGAAGATCACGGCGTGGCTCGACTGCGCACACTTCCTCACCCTGCAGCACCAGGTCGACGCGGGCACGTTGGCGGTCGAGCGCAGCCCGTTCGGTGAGATGGCGGCGCTGCTGCTGCAGAAGGGGATGGACCACGAGGCCGCCGTGCTCGACGGCTACCGGGCGCAGGGGCTCACCGTGTTCGAGGTGCCCGCGCAGGACAAGGAGCGCGGCGAGTCGTTCGCGGCGTGGGTCGAGCGGGTCGGCAATCCGATGGCCGACGGTCACGACGTCGTGTTCCAGATGCCGTTCGTCCACGACGGGATCCGCGGCATCGCCGACTTCCTCGTGCGCACCGTCGATCCCGACACCGGTGCGGTGTCCTACGAGCCGGTCGACGCCAAGCTCGCCCGCAACGAGGCGAAGCCGGGACACGTCCTGCAGCTGTGCTTCTACGCCGAGGCGCTCACCGCGCTCACCGGTGCCAAGCCGACGCATGTGCGGATCGCCCTCGGGTCCGGCCAGGTCGAGACGATCCGCGTCGACGACGTGCTCCCGTACTGGCGCCGCCTGCGCGGTCAGCTGGCGAAGCTGATCGATGCGCCGCCGGTCGTCGACACGTTCCCCGAGCCGTGCGACCACTGCCAGTTCTGCCAGTTCGAGATGGTGTGCGAGGCGCAGTGGCGTGCATCCGACTCGCTCGTCCACGTCGCCGGTGTCCGCCCGGCCGACCGGCTGACGCTGCGGGCGGGCCGCGTCAACACGATCGCCCGCCTCGCCGCGCTCGACCGGGAGATCCCTGGTCTGGACGAGAGTCGCCGCGACCGTTTCGTCCGCCAGGCCAAGCTGCAGGTGGCCGCCCGCGAGCAGCACCCCGACGCCCCGCCGCCGTTCGAGTTGGTGAACACGCCGACCGCCGCGCTGAACTCGGCGTCGGAGACCGAAGCGGTCGGCTTCGCGGCGATGCCCGCGCCCGACGACGGCGACGTGTTCCTCGACTTCGAGGGCCACCCGTTCTGGCGTGCCGACGTCGGCCTGTTCTTCCTGTTCGGCTGGATCGAACGAGCCGACGCGTCCAATCCACGTTTGCGTCGCGATTTCGGTGACCCAGTGCTCCAAAATCGCGACACAAACGGGGATGGAACGGCGCACGACCGAGTGGGAGTTCAAGGCGCTGTGGGCGCACGACCAGGCCGAGGAGGCGGCGGCCACCAAGCAGCTCGTCGACTATCTCGACGCTCGCCGCCAGCGGTTCCCGAACATGCACGTGTACCACTACAACCACACCGAGCGCTCGTCGCTGGTGCGGTTGACGATGGAGTACGGCGTGGCCGAACTCGAGCTGGAGCGGCTGATCGAGACGGGGATGTTCGTCGACCTGTATCCGATCATCACGGCGTCGCTGCAGGCCGGCACCGAGAGTTACGGCCTCAAGCAGATGGAGCGGCTGGCGAGCTACGAGCGCGGTCACGTGATCGAGCGGGGTGCCGGCGCGGTCGTCGAGTACGAGAAGTGGATGGCCGACCGCGAGGCCGAACATCTCACTGCGATCGCCGCCTACAACGAGGACGACGTCCGAGCGACGCGAGCTGTGCGCGACTGGCTCGTCGAACAGCGACCGGCGACGACGCCGTGGCGTCCGGCGGTGCTCGACAAGTACGTCGCCGACCCGGAGCTCGACGCGCGGATCGAGGCGCTCCACGCGTTCGGTCCCGGCACCGACGAGCACCTGATGGGCGACCTGCTCGGCTACTGGCGGCGGGAGAACAGCGCGGTGGCGATGAAGGCGCTGCTCCTCTCGACGGCGCCCGACACCGAGCAGATGGAGTCGATGGACGCGATCGCCCGGCTGAAGTACGTCGGACGCAAGCCGCAGCACCACGCCAAGACGGGCAAGGAACTGAAGTGGGAGGCCGCCGTCTTCACGTTCCCACCGCAGCCCATCGACGCCGACATCAAGCCGGGCGAAACATTGATCCTCGCGATGAACGATCGGGAGTGGGAGTTCTTCAAGGTGGCGTCGATCGACCGTCGCAAGGGCGAACTGCGCGTCGTCTGGGACAAGAAGCGCATCGACAGCGGGGTCATCCCGTCGTCGCTCGTTCACTTCGTGCGGTTCGACGAGAAGGCGAAGCGAGTGGCGCTCCAGCAGCTCGGCGACGAGATGCTCGCCGGCGACGCGATCCCGCGTCGGCCACTCGATGCTGCGTCGCGAACTGCCGAAATTCGTCAACGGCGGGGGACCGGCCGGCGGTCAATTCACCCGTGCGGTCGACGACATCTGTGGGTGGGTGACGCAGCTCGATGGCAGCTTCGTGCCGATCCAGGGGCCGCCGGGGTCGGGGAAGACGTTCACCGGTGCGCACATCATCCGCACGTTGGTGAAGGCAGGCAAGCGGGTCGGGGTGACGGCGATGAGCCATCACGCGATCGACAATCTGATGGAGGCGGTCGTCGAGCGGTTCGTCGAGGACGGCGACGTCGGCGAGCTGCGGGCGGTGCGCAAGTCGAAGGGCGGCGACCTCGATCACGTCGACTACATCGACGACAACGGCGACGCCGCCGGCGGTGACTTCAACGTGCTCGCCGGCACGCCATGGTTCTTCGCCAGCACGGCGATGCGTGACAACCCGGTCGACGTGCTGGTCGTCGACGAGGCCGGTCAGCTCGGCCTGGCCGACACGCTGGCGGCGACGATCTCGGCGGCGAACGTGATCCTGCTCGGCGACCCGCAGCAGTTGCCGCAGGTGTCGCAGGCGAGCCATCCGAACGGCGCCGGGGCGAGCGCGCTCGAGCACATCCTCGGTGACGATCGCACGGTGAGTGCCGATCGTGGGGTGCTGCTCGACGTGACGTGGCGGATGCATCCCCGGGTGTGCAAGTTCATCTCCGACACGTCCTACGAGGGCAAGCTGACGAGCCACGAGTCGTGCGCCGGCCAGTCGACCGAGGCGGGTGTCGGCCTGCGCTGGATCCGTGCCGACCACGCCGGCCGCTCGACCGAGTCACCCGAGGAGGCCGAACTCGTCGCGAAGACGATCGGCGACCTGATGGGCAAGGACTGGACCGACCAGAAGGGCGTCACCCGCCCGCTGACCGCCGACGACTTCATCGTCGTCACCCCGTACAACGACCAGCGCCGCCTGATCGAATCGGTGCTCGCCGCCGATCGGTCGATGGCCGGAGTGAAGGCCAGCGCGGTCGAGGTCGGCACGGTCGACAAGTTCCAGGGCCGCGAGGCCGCGGTCGTGGTGTTCTCGATGGCGACGTCGTCGAAGGACTTCATGCCGCGCACGTCGGACTTCCTGTTCTCGAAGAACCGACTCAACGTGGCGATCAGCCGGGCGAGGTGCCTCGCCTACCTGATCTGCACCGACGAGTTGCTGGACACGCGAGCGCGAACGGTCGAGGAGATGGCGCTGATCTCCGCGCTGTGTTCGTTCGTCGAACGGGCGAAGGCGGTCTGAAGGTCGTTCAGGACAGGTCGAGGACCAGTCGAAGGCCCGATTCGATCTGGCCCATCGTGGCGTCGTCGAGGGTGGTGACCCGATCGTCGAGGTGGCGCTTGTCGAGGGTGAGGATCTGCGACACGTTGACCACGGAATCCTTGCGCAGTCCCGAACGATCACCCGAGACGGCAACGTTGCCCGGTGCTCGTTCGAGATCGAGATTGCTCGACATCGCTACGACCACCACGGTGTTGATCGCGCTGGCGTTGAACGAGTCGGCCGACACGACCACGACCGGCCGCCGGTATCCAGGAGATGATCCGGCGGGTTCTGCGAGCGACGCCCATCGGACGTCACCTCGCAGGATCACCGACTTCGCGCTCACCAGTCCTCGCGTGTCGCATGCACCTGGCTGGCGACGAGAGCGGGATCGACGCTGCTGTCGACGTCGGAGTAGACCGCGTCGAGTCGGGCGGTGACGTCGGCGGCGCTGTCACGGGCGATCAATTCGGCGAGCGCAGTCGCGTACAACTCGGATCGCGACACTTGGCGACGGCGCGCGATTCGATCTGCCGCAGCAAAGATCGGATCGGGAATCGACACGGCAGTCTTCACGACCGCCGAGTATAACCCGGTCATACCCGATGAGGACTTGTCTGTCACGTGCTGAACGTGGGCACGAACCTCGCCATTGCGGACGCCGCAACGTCCGTCTACGTCGGGCGGAACATGCCCCACATGTGGGGGCCGGTCGGTACGTCCCACTCGGAGCGGACCTCGAAACCGTGGTGCCGGTAGTAGGCGACGTTCTCGATCGTCTCGGTCTCGAGGTAGCACGGCAGTCCTTCGGCGGCGGCACGTTCGAACATCGAACCCATGAGCGCGGCGCCGATGCCTTGTCGCTGCCAGTCGGGATGTGTTGCCAGCAGCTGGAGGTACCAGTGCGGTTCCGCTGGCGTGTGTTCCTCGAGGACGGTGCCGATGATGGCGTAAGCGACCCAGCAACGCCTCGACGTCCGGCGGCAACGGGCCATCGGGCGGAGCACCGAAGTCGATGTCGGGCCGCCCGGGTGGAATCCACACCGCGACGCCGGCACTGTCGTCGGTGCACCACACCTCGTCGAGGCCCAGCCAACCGTCGAACGCGTCACGGAGGACCTCGCCACCGGGAGCCAGGTAGATGTCGTCGTCGGGATGGAGCCAGCGCATCACCGGGTCGTCGACGAACGCACGCACCGCCGTCACCCGGGCGCGTAGCGCATCGTCGGCCGTCGCCCTCCGGATCAGCATCCCGCGACATTACCGATCGGCCGTTGGCCGGCTCCCCGACGGGCGGACACTCGACCGACCGTCGAGTGAGCGTCGTCAGCCCAAGATCGCGGCGAGGCGACCGTCGATCGTGGCGGCGAGCGCATCGAGCGCCGCGGCGTCGTTCGGAACTGCCTCACCGGCGTCGTCGAGGCCGCTCGTGCCGGCGACCGCGACGCTGACGCCGCCGCGCTCCCAGAAGGTGATCAGGAAGTCGATCGACACGAGCAGTGCGTCGTTGACGAGGTCGCCGTCGATCGTGATTCGGATCGCCTGATCGCCCAGACCCTCGACACGTTCGACGGACGGGTGGGCGGTGTAGATCCCGATGTCGGCGACCTCACCGACGATCAGTGGGCAGGCCTCGATCGCGGCGATGAGTTCGTCGGTCTCGGCCTGCGCCGCGGCCGGGTCGCCCGTGGCCGGTTCCGGCCCGATCTCCACGCTGACGACGCGGCTGTTGGCCGGATCCTTGAACTGCGCTTTGGTCGAGACGGTTTCGGGGTCGTCGCTCCCCAACAGCAGATCGGCGAAGGCCGGACATGCGACGAGACTGTCCTCGTCGAAGATCCGCGCCCGTCCTCGGCCACCGGGGTCGGGTTCGCGACGAGCTCGAACCCCGGGCCGACCTCCGCGGCGGTCGGCAGGATCGTGCTCAACTCGTCGACCGTCGGAGGCAGCCCGTCCGTCGCCGTGGTGGTCGGTGCCGGCGCAGCGGTCGTCGGCGGCGTGGTGTTGGGCGGCGCAGTCGTGGGCGTCGACGTGTCCGGTGCCGCGTCGGTCGTCGCGACGACTGCAGTGGTGCTCGGCGCCGGAGTGGCCGACTCGACCGGGGTCGACGGCTCGGTGGTTGGTGAAGCATCCGAGCCGCCACCGCACGCGGTGATCGTCGCAGCGAAGGCGATCACGACGGCGACGTGGGTGCTGGCACTTCGGAGACGGCGAGGACTCTGCAGGATCGGTAGCGGCACGAGCGTCATGTTTCTCCGAAATCCGCCCGCCCACACCTCGCATTC
>CAVOGB010000005.1:0-740925 GCA_963695145.1 Ilumatobacteraceae bacterium
CTTCCGGACGACGGATGTGACCGGGACGATCGAGTTGCCGTCGGGTACGGAGATGGTGATGCCTGGTGACAATGTGGAGATCACCGTCGAGCTCGGTAAGCCGATCGCGATGGATGAGGGGTCTGCGGTTCGCGATCCGTGAGGGTGGTCGCACGGTTGGTGCCGGCCGTGTCACCAAGATCCTGAAGTGACCTGACGGAACCAACGAACCGACAAGAACCGAGAGAAGAGCATTCGACATGGCACAGAGCATCCGCATCCGTTTGAAAGCGTTCGACCACGAGATCATCGATCAGTCGACGAAGAAGATCGTCGAGACGGTCACCCGTACCGACGCCACCGTCCGTGGGCCGATCCCACTGCCGACCGACAAGCACCGGTACACGGTCATCCGTGGCCCGCACGTCGACAAGGACTCGCGTGAGCACTTCGAGATGCGGGTGCACAAGCGCCTCATCGACATCGTGAACCCGAACGGCAAGACGATCGACAGCCTGCAGCGCATCGAGCTGCCGGCCGGCGTCGACATCGAGATCAAGATCCAGAACGCCTGAGTTCGGTTTCCGAGCGGGCGAACACCGGGCGGGCCTGCGGGCCCGCCCGTTTCGCGTCCCAGGAGTTGTGAAAGTGGTGTGAGCCCGGGCGCCGGTCCGGCCGTCGGGTCCGGGATCGGTAGACATGACGGCATGTCCCCGATGTCCGCGCCCTCACCCTGGTCGGCTCCGACGCCATCGTCGCCCCCGACCACCCCTGCGTCGACCGGGTCGTCGTTCGGGGCGGGCTCGCCGTTCGATGCGCCGCCGGCCACTTCGCCCACGCCGTCGTTCGATCCGCCGGGGTCCGACCGCTCGCCGTCGCCCGCGAAGCCGAAGCGGTCGAAGTCGCGGCCGATCGCCCTCGTGGCCGTGGTGGCCTGCGTCGCGCTCGTCGCCAGCGCGCTGGGCGCGGTCCTGGGCAACCGGATCGCCGACTGGATGAACGAACCGCCGACGCGGGCGTCGAACGCCGCCCTCGACGTCGCGGCCCCGCGTGAACCGACCGAGCGGCGCATCGACGTCGGTGCCGTCGTCGATCACGTGGCGCCGTCGATCGTCACGATCAGCACCGACGTGGAGGGCGGCCATGCGCTCGGTACCGGCGTGATCATCTCCGCCGACGGCGAGATCCTCACCAACGCCCACGTGGTCAACGGTGCGACCTCGATCCGGGTCCGCCTCGCCGGTGAGACGGAGCCGCGCGAAGTGAACCTGCTCGCCGAGGACACGGGCAACGACCTCGCCCTGCTGCGCATGGCGGGCGACGGGTTCCAGCCCGTCACCTTCGCCGATCCCGACAGCGTCCACCTCGGCGACGACGTGATCGCCATCGGCTTCGCCCTCGGGCTCGACGGCGACCCCTCGGTGACGCTCGGCATCGTGTCCGCGCTCGACCGCACGATCGGCACCGACGGCGCGTTCCTCGACGGGCTGTTGCAGACCGACGCCGCGATCTCCTCGGGCAACTCCGGCGGTGCGCTCGTCAACGCGGCCGGCGAGGTCGTCGGCATCAACACCGCCGTGGCCCGCAGCAGCGACACCACCGCGGCGACCAACGTCGGCTTCGCCATCTCCGTGAAGGAGGCGCTCCCGGTCATCGAGGCGCTGCGCAAGCAGGCGGCGGGCACCGAACGGCCCGAGGCCTTCCTCGGCGTCGGGCTCGCCGACCGGACCGACGGCGGGCAGGGTGCGATCGTCACCAGCGTCGATGCGGGCACACCGGCCGCCGAGGCCGGCATCGAGAAGGACGACCTCGTGGTCGCCGTCGACGGTGCCGCGATCGACGGGTCGACCGGCCTGATCGCCGCGATCCGCGACCTCGAGCCGGGCGACTCGACGCAGATCACCATCGTCCGCGACGGCGAGCAGCAGACGTTCGACGTCACCCTCACCGAACGCCCCGCCGACTGATCCCCGTCGCCGGCCCACCATCCTCGTTTGCGTCAGGATTGCTGCGGACCGGTCCGCAGAAATCCTGACGCAAACGTGGCTCGGCGGGCCGATCGCACGTGCGGGCGGGAGGCCTTCTACGGTGGCGGCGATGAGCGCGCCCGATGGGATGCCCGAGTGATGCCCGACGTGATGCCCGACGTGATGTTGGGTGCGACGCGGCCGGCCGGCCTCGGCTACTGGCCGCTGCCCGAGGACGACCCCGGCGTCGCGGTGCAGCGCGAGCCGGTGCGGATGGTGTCGCCGGACGGCGGCCTCGTGCGCGGCGTGCTGTGGACCCCGCCGATCGGCACGCCGTGGAAGACGGCCGTCATCCTGTCGCATCCGCGCGGCGACTTCAGCGTGCACTACGCCTGCCCGCTCCTCGCCGCGGCGGGATATGCCGTGCTCGGGTTCGGGACGCGCTACATGAACAACGACATCGACTGCCTCCACGAGTCGTGCATCGTCGACGTCAACACCGCGTACGAGGAGATGGTCAGGCGCGGCGCGGAAGCGGTCGTGCTCCTCGGCAACTCGGGCGGCGGGTCGCTGATGGCGATGGCGAACGCCGAGCTCGGCATCGGCGACGGTTGGATCGGCATGGCGGCCCACCCGGGTGAGGGCGTGTTCATGCTGCAGGTGATCGATCCCTCGGTCGCCGACGAGGACGATCCGTTCTCCACCGTGCCCGAACTCGACATGTACCACCCCGACAACGGCTGGCGCCCGTGGCCCGAGCCCTGCTCGTACGACCCCGATTGGGTGACGACGTACCGGGCGGCCCAGGTCGCCCGCGTCGCTCGCATCGACGCGGTGGCCAAGGCGTCGATCGCCGACGCCCAGGCGGTGCTGCCGATGCTGTCGGCCACTGACCGGACGGTCGACCCGGTCGGTTGGCGCGAGCACCGGCGACGCGCCGTGTTCACCAGGTACCTGACCATCTACCGCACGCTCGCCGACCCCGCCTATCTCGACCTGGCGATCGATCCCGACGAACGTCCGATGGGGTCGCTGTTCGCGTTCCCCGATCCGTTCGACGCGAACTACGGGCGCGGCGGTCTGGCACGGACGATGACCGCCCGCGGCTGGCTCAGCACGTGGTCGGGCCTGTCGAGTCACGCCAAGCTGGCCGACACGATGCCGCAGGTGACCGTGCCGACGCTGCTCGTGCATCCGACCGCCGACACCGAGATCCGGGTGTGGCAGGCGAAGGAGATCGTCGACGCCGCCGGCGCCGCCGACGTCACCTACGTCGAGTTGAAGGGCGCTCCCCACTATCTCGAGGGGCACCGGCCGCAGGCCATGGCGACCGTCGCCGACTGGCTCGCCCAGCGCTATCCCTGACCCTCAGGATTGCGGGCTGCTCGAGGGGTAGTGGCGGGCCATGTTGTCGGGGTAGCTGCGGGCGAAGTAGTTCCACAGCTGTTCGCCGTAGGTGTCCGGCCGATTCGTACTGCGCATGTCGCCGACGCCGGCTGCCGTCTCTTCCCGGGCGGCCATGAAGCCGGCATCGCGATGGCGCGGGCTGGCCGCGACGGCCTCGGCGAAGCGGGGGTCGAGGGGGAGCGGATGGAGACGGGTGTCGAGCGAGGGGCCGTGGAAGTAGCCGGCCGACAGGCGCGGCTCGGCGGTGATCACCCGGTGCGCTGTGGCGACGAAATAGTTGCCGGTGATCGCCTGCATGATCTCGCCGAGATTGATCACGAACGAGTCCGGCACGATCGGGACGTCGATCCACTCGCCGTCGGTGTTCGCCACCTGGAGGCCAGGGGTCGTCCCGGCGGCGAGGACGGTGAGGAACCCCGTGTCGTGGTGGGCGTTCACACCGGCGCCGCCGGCCGGCGTCGGCGGGTACGAGATGAGCTTGGTGAGCGACATCGGCTCGTCGCCGAAGTAGTCGGACAGGTGGTCCGGCGCCAGCCCGAGGCCGACGGAGAGCAGCCGCAGCAGCCGATCGGCGAGCGCCCGAAGTTCGCGGAACCAGCCGAGGACGAGGTCGTGGTGTCCTGGCAGGACCTCCTCGGGGAGCCATTGGTTCGGCCCGAGCAGCCGGAGGTACGGGGGCTCGGCTTCACGGTCGCGCGCGGGCCACTCCGTCCACAGGTCGATCTGCTCGCGGATGTCCGGCCGGTTGTTGGTCGACTCGGCACCGACCGGTTCCCAGCCGCGGAAGTGCCGCGACCTGCGCTTGTCGATGAGCAGCTTGTCGGCCTCCGGCAGCGCGAAGAACGTACGCATCGAGTCGAAGACCGCCTCGACGAGTGCCGGGTCGACGCCGTGGTGGGTGACGACGAAGAACCCGATCTCGTGGCAGATCTCGCGGATCTCGTCGGCGAGCGCGGCCCCGTCGCTCGTCGACAGATCGAGGATCGGGATCTCGGTGAACCGGCCGGACACCACGGCTCGATCCTACGGGCGGGTCAGCGATCGGTCGTCAGGGATCAGCGCGTCAACCGGAGAGGTGCTGCTGGAGACGATCGACGCGGCGGGCCCAGCCGGCCTCGGTGCGGGCGATCCAGTCGGCGGCAGGACGCAGGGAGCCGGCGACGACGCGATAGCGCGCCTCGCGGCCGTGGCGGACGGAGACGACCAGCCCGGCGTCGGCGAGCACGGTCAGGTGCTTGGCGATCGCCTGCCTCGTGACCGGAAGTTCGGCCGCCAGCTCCGTCGCGGTCGCCGTGCCGCTCCGCGACGCGACGGCCGTCAACACGTCGCGGCGCGTCGGATCGGCCAGGGCGGCGAGCACCGTTCCCGCCGCGACACCGGCGCGGTCGATTCCCGCGCTCATGCGAAGGCGGCGACGCCGACGTGTCGCCACAACCGCGACGTCGCGGCCGTCCAGCGGCGCGCACAGCGGGCGGTCGCCACCCGCTCGTCCGTGACGGTGCTCCCGGGCACGAGCATCTCGACGATGTGCAGTCGGGTCTGTCCCTCGTGATCGTCGATGCGCAACTCGACCGACGACAGTTCGCCGTCGTCGCTCCACCAGTGCCACGCGATCCCCCGACGATCGTCGACCGCGGTGACGACGACCTCGCGGACGGTGCCGTCGTCGTCGACCACACGGCCGCGACCGCCTGGCCGGACGTCGAGCTCGACGGACGAACCGAGCCAGCGGGCGAGCTCGTCGGGGTTGCTGAGCGCCGCCCACGCCGCCTCGATCGACGCGTCGAGGTCGACGATCTGCTCGAAGCGGGTGGCCGACCGCCCGTCGTCGAGGCACGTGCCGTCCGGATCGCCAACCGGATCGCCGGCCCGGTTCTCGACGGGATGGTTCTCGGCGGGATGCTCGGTGGTGTCGTCGCGGTCCATGAACGCAACCTATCAGTTGCGCATCGCCGATGCAGGCCGTAGTGTCACGAGCAACTCAACGGTTGCACGACTACACACAAGGAGGAACCCATGCTCGTCCCGACGGTCATCGAGAGCACACCCCGCGGCGAGCGGGCCTACGACATCTACTCGCGCCTGCTCCGCGAGCGCATCGTGTTCCTCGGTACGGCGATCGACGACCAGGTCGCCAACCTGGTGGTGGCGCAGCTGCTCTTCCTCGAAGCGGAGGACCCCGACAAGCCGGTGAACCTCTACATCAACTCGCCGGGCGGCGACATGATCGGCATGTTCGCCATCCACGACACGATGACGTTCATGCGGCCGCCGGTCGCCACCACGTGCGTCGGGCAGGCCGCGTCGGCCGCCGGCGTCCTGCTGGCCGCAGGTGCCCCGGGCCTGCGGACGGCGCTGCCGAACGCGCGAGTGCTGCTGCACCAGCCGCACGGCGGGATGCAGGGGCAATCGGTCGACATGGAGATCCAGGTCCGCGAGACGGTGGAGATGCGCGAGCGGATGATCGACATCCTGGTGGCGGCGACCGGGCAGACCGCGGCGCGCATCGGCGCCGACCTCGACCGCGACTTCATCCTGCGCGGCGACGCGGCGATCGCCTACGGCGTCGTCGACGAGATCGTCAGCGCCCGCGCCGTCATGCCGGTCGTGCCGCTCGCACCGGGCACCGATCGGGAGCTCGTCACGACGAACTGACGGCGCCTCCGTCACGGGTGACGATCTCGGTCGGATCCGGGTCGGAAACCGGACCCGATCCGACCGGGATCGACGGATCGGGCCGGTCAGGCGGCGTCCGGTGGCTCCACGCGTGACCAGCGCTCGAGCGTGGCCGAGATCCGGCGGGCGACGGATCCGGGCGAGCCCGTGATGGCGCGGTACGTGAAGCGCAGGATGATCCAGCCGGCGGCGATCAACATCGCATCGCGAGTTCGATCCCGTTCGAATTGGTCGCGACGCAGCCCATGGAACGTCCAGCCATCGCATTCGACGATCACCGGCGTGCCCACGAAGCGGAAATCGACCTCGCTCCCCTCGATGATCGGGTGGAACTCCACGGGCGGAAGTCGGTGCCGGCTGACGAGCCGCCGCATCGCCGGCTCGAGTACGGAATCGGCGGGCCGACTGTCGATGGACCAGTCGTCGATCGCCTCCCGCAGTGCAGTGACGCCCGATCGTCCCTGCCTCGAATGGGCGATGAGCGTGGCCTCGAGCGCCGGAAGGGTCGCCAGTCCGAGTGTCAGCACGTGGCCGACGGCACCCGACACGGCGTGTCGGTCGACCGCCCCGAGGTCGCACATCGTGCGCAGGATGTTGGTGCACGGGATGCCGGCCCGTCGTTGCGGGATCATGTGCAGATGGTCGGTCGGCCGATGGTACCGAACGGTGCTCAGATGACGCAGCGCCGGGCGTCGTGGGGCGATGACATCGACGGGATCGCTGGCAGGGCGAGGGATTCCCCACAGGTACGTCGCCGATCGATGTGACGCGATGCCCGCTGGGGACGCCGCCAGCACGGCGGCGGCGATCCGTTGTTCGGGTGTGTCGGCCGTGCCCGGAAGCCGGGCGACTCCGGGATGGACGGCGAGCAACCGACCTGATCGGACGGCCCGTTTCCACGCGGAACCGCTGAGTCCGGAGGCCGCCTTCGTGATCAACCCGTGGTGCGTCCTCGCCCACTCGTCGATGTCTCGTTCGTGCATACCCGAACGTGGGTGCGCGGCAGCGTGGACCGGAACGGGCGGACCAGATCCGACCGAGATCGTGCGCGCCGCCGATCACGGTCGGATCCGGGTCGGAAACCGGACCGAATCCGACCGAGATCGCCGGGCGCCCGCGAGAAGTGGCGAGGAATGGCGGGAACGGCGGGGAATGGCGGATGGCGGGAATGGGCGGGATCGCAGGATCGGCGGGTTGGATCCACGCATCGGCAGCCATAGCATTGCATGGTCGTGTTCGGAAGGCATTCCGAGCGCCAGAACATCTTGCAACCGATGTCCGTGAAGGCCGCCCGCATCGTTGGGTCAGGAACCGTACGGCGACAATTTGAACTCGTGCTCCGCACGTCCTGATTCGGCTCGTCGCCGATCGAGAGGACGGCGGAGCATTTGCGTGGAGAGCCCAAGCTCACCTCCCGGTGGGCGATTGGCTTGGACAACGGAAGAGGAACCGCCGCCATGGCACAACAATCGATCGTCGGCGAAAAGGTCGGCATGACTCAGACGTGGGTGGACGACAAGGTCGTTCCGGTCACCGTCGTGCGAGTCGAGCCGATGCGCATCGTGCAGATCATGACCACCGAACGCAACGGCTACACCGCCCTTCAGGTCACCTATGGCCAGAAGGACGTGCGCAAGCTGAACCGTCCCGACGCCGGGCAGTACGCCAAAGCAGGTGTCTCCGCCGGCAAGCGCCTGATCGAACTCCGCCTCGACTCGGTCGACGGCTTCGAGGTCGGCCAGGAGCTGACCGTCGAGCAGATCGCCGCCGGCTCGCTCGTCGACGTCACCGGCACCAGCCGGGGCAAGGGCTTCGCGGGTGTCATGAAGCGCCACAACTTCAAGGGCCAGGGCGCGTCGCACGGCAACCACAAGAGCCACCGGGTCCCCGGGGCCATCGGTTCGTGCTCGTTCCCCGGTCGCGTCTTCAAGGGACAGCGCATGCCCGGCCACATGGGTCACGAGCAGGTCACCACGCAGAACCTCGAGGTCGTCCAGTCGGACGTCGAGCGCAACCTGCTGTTGATCAAGGGTTCGGTGCCCGGCCCGGCCGGCGGTGTCGTCATCGTCCGCAACGCCGTGAAGATGGCGGGCCCGCTGAACGGAAAGAAGGGCTGACCATGGCAACGCTCACGCTCAAGAACGTGTCAGGCAAGGATGCCGGCACCGTCGAAGTCGACGACGACATGTTCGGCGTCCAGCCGAACGTCCCGGTGATGCACCAGGTCGTCACGGCCCAGCTCGCCGCCCGCCGCTCGGGCACGCAGAGCACCAAGACCCGCGCCGAGGTGCGCGGTGGCGGCCGCAAGCCCTACTCCCAGAAGGGCACCGGCAACGCTCGCCAGGGCTCGATCCGCGGACCGCACTTCAGCGGTGGTGGCGTCGCCCTCGGGCCGAAGCCCCGCAAGTACGACCAGAAGACCCCGAAGAAGATGGTCAAGCTGGCGCTCAAGTCGGCCCTGTCCGATCGGGCCAACGAAGGCAAGATCATCGTCGTCGACAGCTGGGGCATCGACACGCCGAAGACCAAGACCGCCAAGCTGGCGCTCGACGCGCTCGGTATCGACGGCACGGCCCTCGTGGTCGTCGGCCGTGACGACGCCGCGGCGGCGCTGAGCTTCCGCAACATCCCCAACGTGCAGATCATCGGCCCGGGCGAACTCAACGCCTACGACGTGCTCTGCAACGAGTGGATCGTCTTCACCAAGGACCTCGTGCCGGTCTCCGGCGTCGCCGAGAAGGCCGACGCCGCCAAGCCGGCGAAGAAGACCGCCGCCCAGCCGGCAGCCAAGCCGGCCGAGCAGTCCGCCGCCGAGACGACGGCCGACGACGCTCCGTACGGCGAGGGCAGCCATGGTCCGCTCGACGACGACAGCGAGCCCGAGGGCTTCCCGATCAAGGGCAACGCCGACTCGATGCTCTACCACGGACCGGACAGCGCCTACTACGGCCAGACCGTCGCCGAAGTGTGGTTCGCCACCGAGGAAGCAGCCGAAGCCGCCGGTTTCTCCAAGCCGGCCGCCGTTCTGGCTGCCGAGGAACGGCACCCGTACGGCGAGGGCAGTCGCGCCGCCAACGAGGACGGCAGCGAGCCGAAGGGCTTCCCGATCAAGGGCAATGCCGACTCGATGCTCTACCACGGCCCCGACAGCCCGTATTACAGCCAGACCAATGCCGAAGTGTGGTTCGCCACCGAGGAGGCAGCCGAAGCGGCCGGCTTCTCGAAGCCGCCGAGTGTCGCCGCCGCCGAAGAAGCAGCCGACGACGACACCACGACCGAAGACACGAAGAAAGGCGACTCCTGATGAAGGATCCTCGCGACGTCATCCTCGCTCCGGTCGTCTCGGAGAAGAGCTACGCCCTCATCGAGCAGGGTGTCTACACGTTCAAGGTGCTCCCGTCGGCCTCCAAGCCCGAGATCCGCGACGCCGTCGAGGCGATCTGGGGTGTCGAGGTGCTGAAGGTCAACACCCTGAACCGCAACGGGAAGCGCAAGCGCACCCGCGGCACCAATCGCATCGGTCAGAAGCCCGACACCAAGCGGGCCATCGTCACCCTGGCATCGGGCGAGATCCCGCTGTTCGAGAACTGAGCGCATCATGGCCATTCGTTCACGCAAGCCCACCAGCCCCGGTCGCCGTTTCCAGACGAGCTCGGACTTCAGCGAGATCACCAAGACCTCGCCCGAGAAGTCGCTGCTCGTCAAGAAGTCGAAGACCGGTGGCCGCAACAGCTACGGCCGCAAGACGTCGCGTCACCGCGGCGGCGGCCACAAGCAGCAGTACCGCCTCGTCGACTTCAAGCGCGTCAAGGACGGTGTGCCGGCCAAGGTCGCAGCCATCGAGTACGACCCCAACCGCACCTGCCGCATCGCCCTCCTGCACTACGCGGACGGCGAGAAGGCCTACATCCTCGCCCCCCGCGGGCTGAGCGTCGGCGACCGCGTCGAGAGCGGCCAGGGCGCCGACATCAAGCCGGGCAACGCCCTGCCGATGCGGTACATCCCGGTCGGTACCACGCTGCACAACGTCGAGCTGCGTCCCGGCCAGGGCGGCAAGATCGGCCGTTCGGCCGGTATCGCCGTGCAGCTCGTCGCCAAGGACGGCGACTACGCCACGCTCCGCATGCCCTCGACCGAGATGCGCCGCGTGCTCATCGACTGTCGGGCCACCGTCGGCGAGGTCGGCAACAGCCAGCACGAGCTGATCAAGATCGGCAAGGCCGGCCGCAACCGCTGGAAGGGCCGCAAGCCCCAGACCCGCGGTGTCGCCATGAACCCCGTCGACCACCCGCTCGGTGGTGGCGAAGGCAAGACCTCCGGCGGTCGTCCCGCCGTGTCTCCGTGGGGCAAGCCGGAAGGCCGTACGCGCAACAAGAAGAAGGCCAGCCAGCAGCTCATCATCCGCCGCCGACGCACGAGCAAGGGTCGCCGCTGACGCGGCGGGAAGCAAAGGGAACACACATGACTCGCAGCCTCAAAAAGGGCCCGTTCGTCGACGATCATCTGCTCAAGAAGATCGACACGCAGAACGCTGCCGGCGAACGCAAGGTCGTCAAGACCTGGTCGCGCCGCTCCACCATCATCCCCGACATGGTCGGCCACACGATCGCCGTCCACGACGGTCGCAAGCACGTCCCGGTCTACGTGACCGAGTCGATGGTCGGCCACAAGCTCGGTGAGTTCAGCCCGACCCGCACGTTCAAGTTCCACGCGGGTCAGGAACGCAACACGAAGGGTCGCCGCTGATGACCGGTCCGAAGCTCAACGAGAAGTCGTTCGTCGCCGGCGAACGCTCCGGCACCAAGGCCACCGCCCGCTACGTGCGGTCGTCGGCCTCGAAGGCCCGCGTGGTCCTCGACCTGATCCGCGGCCTCGACGTCGTGTCGGCCGACCAGGTGCTGCAGTTCACCGATCGCCACATCGCTCGTGACGTCCGCAAGGTCCTCGCCAGCGCCGTCGCCAACGCCGTCAACAACGACGACCAGGACGCCGACGAACTGTTCGTCGTGGCCTGCTTCGCCGACGAGGGCCCGACGCTCAAGCGTTTCCGCCCCCGTGCCCGCGGCCGTGCGTCACGCATCAACAAGCGTTCGTGCCACATCACCGTGATCGTCGCCCGGATGAGCGACGACCGCATCGCCGTGATCCAGGCCCGCCAGGAGCGTGCCGGTGGCACCGCCGGCCGTGGTCGCCCGCAGAGCAGCGCCGCCAGCCGTCGGGCCCGCGTCGAGCGCAGCCGCAAGCAGGCCGCCCCCGCCGCCGAAGCCGCAGCGATCGACGAGGCAACCGCGGCCGCCGCCGACGAGCAGGACGTGGTCGACACCACGGCCGAACTCGCCGCCGACGTCGAGACGATGGAAGCCGAAGAGACCCAAGCCACCGACACCGACGTGGCCGAAACCGAAGTGGCCGAAGAGGCCGTTGAGGAGAACGAAGACGTGAACACAGCCACCGAGGGAAGCGCCAGCGACGAGGTGGAAGCGTCGCGAGTCGAAAGCGAAGCGGACGACGAGGGAGCCGTCTGATGGGTCAGAAGATCAATCCGTACGGCTTCCGACTGGGAGTGACCACCGACTGGAAGTCGCGTTGGTTCTCCGAGCGCGAGTACAAGGACTACCTCACCGAGGACTGGACCATCCGGCGCGAGATCATGACGAAGCTCGAGTCGGCGGCGATCAGCCGCATCGAGGTCGAGCGCACCCGTGACAAGCTCCGCGTCGACATCCACACGGCCCGTCCGGGCATCGTGATCGGGCGTCGCGGGATGCAGGCCGACGAGTTGCGCACGATGATCACCAAGATCACGGGCAACCCGAAGGTGCAGCTGAACATCGTCGAGATCAAGAACCCCGAGCTCGACGCCGCCCTCATCGCCCAGGGCGTCGCCGACCAGCTCGTCAACCGCATCGCCTTCCGCCGGGCCATGAAGCGCGCCGTGCAGAACGCCCAGCGCGCCGGCGCCCTCGGCATCCGGGTCCAGTGCTCGGGTCGCCTCGGCGGCGCCGAGATGAGCCGGACCGAGTGGTACCGCGAAGGTCGGGTGCCGCTGCACACGCTGCGCGCCGACATCGACTACGGCATGCGCGAGGCGAAGACCACCAGCGGCCGCGTCGGCGTCAAGGTGTGGATCTACAAGGGCGACATCACGCCCTACAAGAAGCTCAACGAGGACAAGATCGCCCGCGAGGCCGCCATGGCCGTCGGCGAGACGTCCGGCCAGGGCGCCGGCCCGCGCAAGGTCGTGTCGTCCGGTGGACCCCGTGCCACCGCCCTCGAACCCGAGACGCAGCCCCTCATCAAGGAAGCTGATCCCGAGCTCGAGAAGCTGCTCGACGAAGAAGAGGCAATCGCCCGGCGCACCGCGCAGGGCGAAGGCCACGAGACGCCGCACTTCCGCGGCGAGGACTGAAAGGGGACCGACCAATGCTCATGCCACGCAAGGTCGCCCACCGCAAGCACCATCGCGGTCGCAACAAGGGAATGACCAAGGGAGGCTCCGGCCTCAGCTACGGCGAATACGGAATCCAGGCGCTCGAGCCGGGCTGGCTCACCGCCCGCCAGATCGAGGCTGCCCGTATCGCCATGACGCGCGCCATCAAGCGCGGCGGCAAGGTCTGGATCACGGTGTTCCCGGACAAGCCGGTCACGAAGAAGCCGGCGGAGACCCGCATGGGTTCCGGCAAGGGCAACCCCGAGTTCTGGGTCGCCGTCGTGAAGCCGGGCCGCACGCTGTTCGAGCTGTCGTTCCCCGACGAGGCGCAGGCCAGGATCGCCCTCGACAAGGCGATCCAGAAGCTGCCGATCAAGGCCCGCATCATCACCCGTGAGGAGGCGATCTGACATGGCCGGGAAGAAGAACGACCTCGCCGAGCTGAGCCTCGGTGAACTGATCGACGAGCTGCGGGCAACGAAGCAGGAGGCGCTCAACCTGCGCTTCCGCAACGCCACCGGCCAGCTCGAGAACACTGCGGAGATCAGCAAGGTACGCAAGCAGATCGCCCGCATCAACACCCTCATCCGTCAGCGAGAAATCGTTGCGGCCGAGGCCGGACAGACGGTGAACTGACATGACTGAAGCAACCGAGAACACCGACCTGCTCGCAGGCGGCGAGGGAAGCGCCAGCGACGAGCCGCAAGCGGCGCGAGGCGGAAGCGAAGCGGACGCCAAGCCCGCCACCAGCACGGAGCCCGCCGCCGATGCGGATCGAGCCCGGCGCAAGGTGCGTGAGGGCGTCGTCGTGTCGAACAAGATGGACAAGACCGCCGTCGTGGCCGTCGTCGATCGTGTGCGCCACGCCAAGTACAACAAGTTCGTCCTGCGGACCAAGAAGCTGTACGCCCACGACGAGGCCAACGACGTCAACATCGGCGACCGTGTCCGCGTCATGGAGACCCGGCCGCTGAGCAAGAACAAGCGCTGGCGCGTCACCGAAGTGCTGGAGCGTGCCAAGTGATTCAGCAGGAATCTCGTCTCCGCGTCGCCGACAACAGCGGCGCCAAGGAAGTGCTGTGCATCAAGGTGCTCGGTGGCACGCGCCGCCGGTACGCCTCGATCGGCGACATCTTCGTCGCCACGGTCAAGGATGCGATGCCCGGCGCAGGTGTCAAGAAGGGTGACGTCGTCAAGTGCGTCGTCGTCCGTACCAAGAAGGAAAAGCGCCGTCCGGATGGCAGCTACATCCGTTTCGACGAGAACGCCGCCGTGCTGATCAAGGACGATCTCACGCCGCGCGGGACCCGCATCTTCGGCCCGGTGGGCCGGGAGCTGCGCGACCGCAAGTTCATGCGCATCGTCTCACTCGCCCCGGAGGTGTTGTGATGAAGCTCAAGAAGGGTGACACCGTCGAGGTGATCACCGGCAAGGACAAGGGCAAGCAGGGCGAGATCGCCTTCGTCTTCCCGAAGTCGAACAAGGTGATCGTGAACGGCATCAACACCGCCGCCAAGCACCAGAAGGCCCGCCGGGCCAACGACCCGGGCGGCATCATCGACAAGGACCTGCCGATCCACGCGAGCAACGTCATGCTCGTGCACAAGGGCAAGACGGTCCGCGTCGGTTACAAGATCAACAACGACGGCACGAAGGTGCGCGTCGCCCGACCGAGCGGCGAGGTCATCAAATGACTGTGACGGAAGAGCGCACCCCGACGACCGAGGCGGCCACGGTGCCGCGTCTGAAGGCGCGTTACCAGGACGAGATCAAGGGCCAGCTCCAGGAGCAGCTCGGGATCAAGAACGTCATGCAGGTGCCGACGCTCGAGAAGATCGTGATCAACATGGGTGTCGGCCGCGCCGCCGCCCAGCCGTCGCTGATCGAGGCGGCGGTCGCCGACCTCACCGTGATCGCCGGCCAGAAGCCGGTCGTCACCAAGGCCAAGACGTCGATCGCCAACTTCAAGTTGCGTGAAGGCCAGGCCATCGGCGTGAAGGTCACCCTCCGGGGCGACCGCATGTGGGAGTTCCTCGACCGGCTCGTGTCGGTCGCGATCCCCCGTATCCGCGACTTCCGCGGCCTGCCCGCCCACTCGTGGGACGGCAAGGGCAACTACACCTTCGGGCTCAACGAGCAGACGATGTTCGCCGAGATCGATCCCGACAGGGCCGACACGGCTCGCGGGATGGACATCACGATCGTCACCACCGCCAAGGACAACGAGTCCGGCAAGGCGCTGCTCGACGCATACGGCTTCCCCTTCAAGAAGGGCGCCGATGCCGACAACGAGCCGCGGAAGAAGAAGCGTCGGGGGCCGCAGTACGGCGGCAAGAGGAAATGAGCTGAGGCATGGCAAAGAAAGCACTCATCAACAAGGCCAACGCGAAGCCGAAGTTCAAGGTTCGTGGCTACACCCGCTGCCGTCGTTGCGGCCGGGCCCGTTCCGTCTATCGCAAGTTCGGTCTCTGCCGTCTGTGTCTGCGCGAGCTCGCACACGCCGGCGAGATCCCCGGCCTGACGAAGTCGTCCTGGTGACGACGGGCCGCTGAGGAGAAACATCATGATGACCGATCCCATCGCCGACATGCTCACCCGTGTCCGCAACGCCAACACCGCCAAGCACGACGAGGTGCGCATGCCCTCGTCGAAGCAGAAGGTGGCGCTCGCCGAAGTCCTCCAGAAGGAGGGCTACATCGGCAGCTTCGAGACCGCACCGTCGCCCCGCGGCGTCGGCGAGGTCCTGACGATCCAGCTCAAGTACTCGCCCGATCGTGACCGCACGATCTCCGGCCTGCGCCGCATCTCGACCCCTGGTCTGCGGGTCTACCGCAACGCCAACACCGTGCCCCGCGTGCTCGGTGGCCTGGGTGTCGCTGTCCTGTCCACCTCGCACGGACTGATGACCGACCGCGAAGCGCGCAAGCGCAACGTCGGCGGCGAAGTCCTCTGTTACGTCTGGTGAAGTAGCGATGTCTCGAATCGGAAAAGCACCCATCACGGTCCCGGCCGGCGTCGACGTCACCGTCGACGGTCGTCGGATCTCGGTCAAGGGCCCGAAGGGGACCCTCGAGCGCCAGATCCCCGGCACCATCACGATCAGCCAGGAGGGCGACACCCTCACGGTCGAGCGTCCCAACGACGAGAACAAGGTCAAGGCCATGCACGGGCTGACCCGCAGCCTCGTGAGCAACATGGTGATCGGCGTCACCGAGGGCTTCAAGAAGAACCTCGAGATCGTCGGCGTCGGCTACCGGGCCGAAGCGCAGGGCCCCAACGCCCTCCGCCTGAACCTCGGATTCAGCCACCCGGTCGACGTGAAGGCGCCGGAGGGCATCACCTTCGAGGTGCCGGCCCAGACCCAGATCGTCGTCAGTGGCATCGACAAGGAAGTCGTCGGCCAGGTCGCGGCCGACATCCGCAGCATCCGCAAGCCGGAGCCCTACAAGGGCAAGGGCGTCCGCTACGCCGGAGAGCGTGTTCTGCGAAAGGCCGGCAAGGCCGGCAAGAAGTGAACAACAGGAAGTATCGGAGTCTCTGATGAGCAAGATCGCACAAGCACGACGCAACGGTCGCATCCGGCGTCACCGCCGTGTCCGCAAGAAGATCCACGGCACCGCGCTGCGTCCGCGCCTCGCCGTCTTCCGCAGCAACCGGCACCTGTCGGTGCAGCTGATCGACGACGACGCCGGCACCACGCTGGCCGCGGCATCGACCAACGAGGCCGACCTGCGTTCCGCCGGTTCGGGCTCGAGCGTCGAGGCGGCGACCCGCGTCGGCACGCTGATCGGCGAGCGGGCCAAGGCCGCCGGAATCGACAAGGTCGTGTTCGACCGCGGTGGGTTCGCCTACCACGGCCGTATCGCTGCGGTTGCGACTGCCGCCCGTGAAGCCGGACTGGAGTTCTGATGGCATTCGACAACAACACCAACCCGAACGCACCCCGCACCGATGGGCCCGGCGGCAATCGCGATTCCCGCGACAACCGCGGCCCTCGTGACGGTGGCCGCGACGGTGGCCGTGATCGCCGCGACGACAACGACGGTGGCCTGCGCGAGTCGCGCGTCATCACGATCAACCGCGTCGCCAAGGTCGTCAAGGGCGGGCGTCGCTTCTCGTTCACGGCGCTCGTCGTCGTCGGCGACGGCAACGGCCGCGTCGGCCTCGGATACGGCAAGGCCAAGGAAGTGCCCCTCGCCATCCAGAAGGGCACCGAGGAGGCCAAGCGCAACCTGTTCGAGGTGCCGATGGCCGGCAGCACGATCATCCACCCCGTCCTCGGCACCACCGGCGGCGGCAAGGTCATGATGAAGCCGGCCGCGCCCGGTACCGGTGTGATCGCCGGCGGCGCCGCCCGTGTCATCCTCGAAGAGGCCGGCGTCCACGACGTGCTCTGCAAGTCGCTCGGGTCGGCCAACCACATCAACGTCGCCCGGGCCACCATCGCCGGGCTCAAGTCGCTGCAGCGCCCCGACGAGGTCGCCAAGCGTCGCGGCCTCGACCCGGCGGAGTTCGTCCCCAAGGGGCTGCTCAACGCCTACAACGAGCGGGCCAAGGCCGCCGCGAGCACCGGAGCAACCCATGGCTGAAGCAACCATCACCGTCACGCAGATCAAGTCGTCGATCGGCACGAAGCCGAAGCACCGCGGCACGCTCCGTGCGCTCGGCCTCGGCAAGATCGGCCGGACCAACACGCTGCCTGACCGGCCCGAGATCCGCGGCATGATCGCCAGGGTCCCGCACCTGATCACCGTCTCAGAGGAGAGCTGACCATGCAGGTCCATGATCTGGCGCCCGCACCGGGCTCCACCAAGAACGCCAAGCGCGTCGGCCGAGGCACCGGCGGCAAGGGCGGCAAGACAGCCGGCCGCGGCACCAAGGGCCAGCGCGCCCGCAACACGGTCGCCCGCGGCTTCGAGGGTGGCCAGATGCCGCTCAAGCAGCGCGTGCCGAAGCTGAAGGGGTTCAACAACCCGTTCCGCGTCGAGTACCAGGCGGTCAACCTCCACGCCCTCGGCGACCTCGTCGACAAGCTCGGCGATGCCGACGTCACCGTCGACGTCCTCGTGGCCAACGGCCTCGTCCGCAAGGGCGCGTTCGTCAAGGTCCTCGCCCGCGGCGAGATCTCGACCAAGGTCAACGTGCATGCCCATGCGATCTCGAAGTCGGCCGAACAGGCGATCACCGACGCCGGCGGTACGGTCACGCTCGTCGAGCTTCCGTTCAAGGCCGAGGGTCGCGCCGGACGCCCGGCGGTGAAGGGCAACCAGTTCGCCAACCGCTGACGTCGAGCTTCGACGTCACTCATCATCGACACATGCGATCGACAAAGGGGCCATCCGCGTGATCAAAAGCCTGGCGAACATCTTCAAGGTCAACGACCTTCGAAACAAGATCCTGTTCGTCGTTGCCATGGTTGCCGTGTACCGGTTGGGCGTGTTCATCCGGGTGCCCGGTGTCGACTCCATCGCCATCTCGCAGCTGAAGGACAGCGCCAACCAGCAGGGTGCGCTCGGGTTCTTGAACCTGTTCTCGGGCGGCGCGTTCGAGAGCTTCTCGATCTTCGCGCTCGGCATCATGCCGTACATCACGGCGAGCATCATCATGCAGGTGCTCGGTGTGGTCATCCCGAAACTGGAGGAACTCCAGCAGGAGGGGGCGGTCGGTCAACGCAAGATCACCCAGTACACGCGCTACGTCACGATGGGCCTGGCCACCCTGCAGGCCACCGGCCTGGTGTTCATCTTCGGCACCGGTCGCGGGACCGCCTACTTCGGCGCCGGGCGCAACGCGCCGACGGTGCCCCTGCTGCCCGACGGCGTGTGGCCGCGCGGCTACCTGATCATCCCCACGCTGGTGGCCGGCACCGCGGTGCTGATGTGGATCTCCGAGCTGATCTCCCAGCGCGGCATCGGCAACGGCATGTCGATGATCATCTTCGCGTCGGTCGTGTCCCGCCTGCCTCGCGGCTACTACAGCATCCTCGCGCTCAACAAGACGTTCTGGTTCGTGGCGATCATCCTGCTGACGATCGGCATCATCATCGCCGTCGTGTACGTCGAACTCGGGCAACGGCGGATACCGGTGCAGTTCGCCAAACGTGTGGTCGGCCGCCGCATGATGGGCGGCCAGAACACGTACATCCCGTTGAAGGTCAACCAGTCGGGCGTCATCCCGATCATCTTCGCCAGCTCGATCCTGCTGCTGCCGGTGATCCTCGTGCAGTTCCTCGGTTCCGGTGAGGGGTGGCGCGGCGAGATCGTCGACTTCGTCAACACCTACATCGTCAACCCGCAGAACTTCGTCTACATCTCGATCTTCGCGCTGTTGATCATCGCCTTCGCCTACTTCTACAACTCGATCGCCTTCGACCCGGTGCGGCAGGCCGACCAGCTGCGCCGTCAGGGTGGGTTCATCCCCGGCGTGCGGCCCGGCCCGCAGACCGAGCGCTACCTCGGCAAGGCGGTCAACCGCATCACGCTGCCCGGCGCCGTGTTCATCGCCATCATCGCCATCCTGCCGTACCTCCTGCTGATCATGGCGGGCATCAACACGTTCGCCTTCGCCGGTACGGCGGTGCTGATCTCGGTGGGCGTGGCGCTCGAACTGATGCGCCAGATCGACAGCCAGCTGACGCTGCGCAACTACGAGGGATTCCTGAAGTAGGGCGGCCGTGATCCCCGGCGCCCGACTCATCATCCTCGGGCGACAGGGTGCCGGCAAGGGCACGCAGTGCGTGCGATTGTCCCGGCACTTCGTCGTCCCGCACATCTCGACCGGTGACATGCTGCGCACCGCCGTGCGCGAGGGCACCGAGCTTGGAGCGATGGCGAAGCAGGTGATGGACGCCGGCGGGCTCGTCGGCGACGAGATCATGATCGGGTTGGTCGAGGAGCGGCTCTCGGCGCTCGACGCCAGCACCCGCGGGTACATCCTCGACGGGTTCCCGCGCACGATCGACCAGGCCGACGCGCTCGACCGGATCGCCGGAGACCGGCCGATCGACGTGGTGCTCGACCTGAACGTCCCCCGCGAGATCGTGCTCGAGCGGATCTCGGCGCGGCGTGTCTGCCGCGACTGCGGCACCAACTACACGGCGGTGGGTGTCGTCCCGAGCCCGTGGATCTGCGACGTGTGCGGCGGCGACGTGACACAGCGCGGCGACGACACGCCCGAATCGGTCAACCGTCGGCTCGACCTGTACGAGGAGCAGACGTTCCCGCTGATCAAGCACTACAACGATCAGCGCCGCCTCGTCGTGGTCAACGGCATCGGGCATCCCGACGACGTGTTCGACCGCCTGGTCAAGGCCGTCGAATCCAACCGCAACTGAGCTGACGTTCCTGAGGATTGCCACTCCGGTGACGCGGCGCCGGCCGCGCGTCGCGATACTCGCGCGATGACGGCGGAAACCGACGAGGCGGTGAAGCGGCGGGGACGACGGCCGGCGACCGACTCGACCGACACCTGGTGCACGATCCTCGACGTCTCCCGCCGACTGTTCGCCGAGCGCGGCTACAGCGCCGTCACGAACAAGGACCTGGCCGCGGCGGCGGGGGTCACGACGAGTGCGCTGTACCACTACGTCGAATCGAAGCTCGACCTGTACGTCGCCGTCTATCGCGACGTCATGCGGCGCATCGGCCGGCGCTTCAACGATGCGTTGGCGAGTTCGGACACGTTCGTCGGCAAGGTCCAGGCGGTCCTCGAGGCGTCGAGCGCGATGAACGGCTCGGACCCAACCTTCGCCCAGTTCACGGGCGTGGTGCGGACCGACATGCGCCGGTTCCCCGAGATCGCCGAACGGCTGGCGCCGGGCATGGCCCAGACCCAGAGGTTCTTCGTCGATCTCGTCGAGACCGGCATCGCCACCGGCGAGATCGATGCGGCCGATCGCGACGCGGCGACCGCGTTCGTGAGCCTCGTGTTGATCGGGCTGACCGACGGGGAGACCACCGACCAGCGCGGCAACCGTTGCGCCATCGACGGCGTCATGCTGGTGCTCCGGGGGGCCCTCGTGCACCCGATCCCGGGAGGCTGACGCCCATGCTCGGCAAGATGTCCCTGACGGCGTTCGTGCCGGTGAGCGATCTCGAACGCGCCACGACGTTCTACGGGTCGGTGCTCGGACTCGAGCTCCTGGTGAGCGTTCCCGGCATGGTCGCCGTGTTCGATGCCGGCGGAACTCCGCTGCGGGTCACCGCGGTCGACGGTCACGTCGCCGCGTCGTGGACGGTGATCGGCTGGGCGGTTCCCGACATCGACGAGACCGTGCGCCTGCTCGCCGGGAACGGTCTCGAGCCGACGTCGTATCCGGGGATGACCGGCGACGACGGCACCTGGACCGCGCCCGGTGGGGACCGGATCGCCTGGTTCCGCGATCCGGACGGCAACGTGTTCTCGCTGACCCAGTTCGTGTCCGAGCGGGCCCGGGCCCGCGAGATCGTGCCGATCTTCCCGACGCGGGATCTCCGAGCGGCGATCGAGCGGTACGCCCGACTGGGGTTCACGACGAGCTCGTTCGACGTCGACGGCACGGCGGTCTACGGGTTCCTCGAACGCGACGGCGTGCACGTCCACCTGGCACCGTCCGACGAACTCGACCCGGCGACGACCACCAGTGCGGCGTACCTCTACGTCGAGGACGCCGAACTCCTCGCCGCCGAGTGGCAGTCGGCCGGCGTCGAGGGGCGCTTCCATCCCGTGCACGGCACCGACTACGGCCTGCGCGAGGGCGCCTACGTGGATCCGGACGGCAACCTCGTGCGTTTCGGTTCGTTCGTCTGACCTGCAACGCCCGACCTGACACTCCTGGTGCCTGACCCCGAACGTTTCAGGTGAAGCTGTCACGGAACGTCGGGCCGTGTCGTCGATCAGGTATGCAACGCGACACGAACCACTCCGACCCGCTCCGGCCCGCCGATGTCCACGTGATCGGGGGTGGGCTCGGGGGTCTCGCCGCGGCGGCACTGGTCGCTCGTTCCGGTCGCTCGGTCGTCGTGCACGAACAGCTCGGGGGCCTCGGCGGTCGTGCGGTGACCGACGATGTGCACGGCTACCGCTTCAACCGTGGGCCACACGCGCTGTACCTGACCGGAGAAGGTGCCGGTGTGTTGCAACGGCTCGGGGTCACGCCGACCGGCGCGCCGCCGGCGAGCGCCGGCGCTCGGATGACCGTCGGCGCCCGCTCCTACCTGGCGCCCGGCGGGCTGGCCTCGCTCCTGCGCACCCGCCTGCTCGGTCCACGCGACAAGATCGAACTCGCGGCGGCCCTGCGGCGGTTGACGGCACTCGACGCAGCCGAGGTCGCACCACGATCGGTGAGCCAGCTCGTCGACGAGCTCGTCACCCGCGAGCGCGTCGCCGCCGTGGTGCACGCCGTCGTCCGGTTGACGTCGTACGTGAACGCGCCGGACGTGCTGAGCGCCGATGTCGCCGTCGGTCAACTGCAACGCGGTTTCCAAGGCGTCGTCTATCTCGATCACGGTTGGCGGCAGCTCGTCGATGCGCTCGCCCTGGCGGTGGCCGATGCGGGCGGCTCGGTGCGCACCGGCGAGGGAGTGCGGGAACTCCCCGACGCGCCGGCGGTGATCGTGGCGGTCGGCGGTCCGGGAGCGACGTCGGCCGTCGTCGGGCACGACTATCCGAGTGGTGTCCCGTCGTACGCGTCGTCGCTCGATCTCGGTCTACGACGTGTCCCGCCGCACCGCTTCGTGATCGGCGTCGACGAGCCGATCTACCTGTCCGACCACGGCCGGCCGGCCGGGATGACCCCCGCCGGTGCCGCCAGCGTGTCGCTGGCCAACTACCTCGCGCCGGGCGACGAGCCGGACCGGGGCCGGCTCGAGGCGTTCGCCCGCCAGGCCGGGATCGCGGCCGACGACGTGGTCGACTCGCGGTACCTTCATCGGATGACGACCGTGACGGCGATCGCCACCGCCGAACGTGGCGGCCTGGCCGGCCGGGCCGACGTCACCGTGCCCGATCGACCGGGCGTGTTCGTGGTGGGCGACTGGGTCGGGCGACGCGGTCATCTCGCCGACGCCGTCCTGGCGAGTGCCGAGGAGGCCGCCCTGGCCGCGATCCGCCACGTGGAACGGCGACCGGTGGCGCGATGACCGCCGCCGACGTCCGCCCCGGCCATGTCGATCGGCCCGATGTCGCGATGTTCAGCGTCGAGCGGGAGCGCCTGCGCGGTCTCGCCTATCGGATGACCGGCACGCCCGACGACGCCGACGATGTGGTGCAGGAAGCGTGGATCCGTTGGCAACGCGTCGACCGATCCACGATCGAGAACCCCGCGGCGTGGTTGACGACCGTGACGTCGCGCCTCGCGCTCGACCGGTTGACGTCGGCACAGGCGCGACGCGAGCAGTACGTCGGCCCGTGGCTCCCCGAGCCCCTCGCCACCGGCGCGGAACCTGATGAACTGGTCGCGGCGGCCGACACGCTCACCATCGGCTTCCTGCGGGTGCTGGAGACGCTGCAACCGATCGAACGAGCGGTCTTCCTGTTGCACGACGTGTTCGAGATGCCCTTCGGCGAGGTGGCGGCCGCGGTGGACCGCAACGAGCCGGCGACGCGCCAGATCGCCAGACGGGCGCGCGACCGGGTGCGCTCGGGACGACCGCGCCTGACGGCCGAGCCGGCCGACGTGCAGGCGCTGTCGCAGGCGTTCCTCACGGCGATGCTCGAGGGCGACGTCGACGCGCTGGCGGCGATGTTGACCGACGACGTGGTCCACGTTTCCGACGGCGGGCCCGACCATCACGCGGCGCGGCGACCCGTCCGCGGGCCGCACCGCGTGGCCCGGTTGTTCGTCAACATCACTCGGCGCGACTTCCGCCCGACCGACGAGTTCCACGCGGTGCTCGTCAACGGTCAGGCGGGCACCTACGTGGTGCGCGACGGCGAGCCGTACGTGTTGACCGTGCTGGGATGGCGCGGTGGTCAGGTCGCCGAAGCGCTGTCGATCGTCAACCCCGACAAGCTCCGCCACTTCCACGAGGCCTGGCGGCGCGACGGGTCCTGACGCCGGCGGCCGGACACCCGAGCCACGGGCGAAGTACGCTCGTCGGCGATGGCGACGCTCGGTGATCGCGTCAACCGGCGGGACCGGGAACTGTTCGTCGGACGCCGGCGTGAGCTGGCGCGGTTCGATGCGCTGCTGGCGGGCGACCAGGTCAAGCTGTTGTACGTGTGGGGAGCGGGCGGGATCGGCAAGAGCACGCTGCTGCGGGCGATGGGCCGGCGGGCGACCGAGGCCGGCTACCAGGTGCTCCCGCTCGACGGACGCGATCTGCAGCCGTTCCCGAACGTGCTCGACGACGCGTTGGCGCCGGCGATGGCCGACGACCGCACCCTGGTGGTGATCGACTCGTACGAGATGATCAGCTCCCTCGACGGGTGGCTCCGCGAGGTGGTCGTCCCCGAGCTGCGCGACTCGACGCTCGTCGTGTTCGGGTCACGGCAACGTCCGTCGCCCAGCTGGTTCGAGGGCGGCTGGGATGCCGTGTTCGAATCGATGGCGCTCGAGGGGCTGTCGACCGGCGATCTGCGTGCACTCGCCCACGCCAACGGTGTCCCGGCGTCGGAGGTCGAGCCGCTGGTGAGGCAGGCGCACGGTTCACCCCTGGCGGTCACCACCGGACTGCACGCCGGGGGAGGATCGGTCGCCGATCTCGCCGACCGGCTCCTCGGCCGCGAGGTCGACTCCGACCGCTACCGGACGCTGAGCGTCGCCGCGATCGCCCGGGTGACGACGCCGGAGCTGATCGAAGCGGCGCAGCCCGGGACCGATGGGCAGGAGGCGTACAAGTGGCTGGCCGACCGCTCGTTCAGCGAACCACTGGCCGACGGTGTGGCCCTGCACGCGCTCGTCGCCGAGGCGGTGCGAGGCGTGCTGCGCGAACGCGACCCCACGGGTGAAGGTGCCCTGCGGCGGAGGATCGCCGACTACCTGTACGAGCGGGCACTCGCCGGTCAGTTCTCGCTGTCGGCCGAGCTGCAGCATCTCGTCGTGGATCCCGACGTGCGGTGGGGATACTCGGCCGACATCGGCAGCCGCTACCGCGTGGACGAACTGCGCCCGGGCGACATCGAGATCATCGGTTCGATCCTGCACGCCGTCGGCCTCGACGAGTGGTGGGAGATCACGTCGGCCTTCTTCCGGCGCCATCCGGAGTTCGTCGGGATCGCCCGCGACAGCGACGGTCGCATCGGTGGGTACTACGTGGCGGTCGCGCCCGGCAACGCCCCGGCAGCGGCCGAGAGCGATGTGCTGCTCGGACCCTGGTTGCGGTACATGCGTGAGACGCTGCGGACCGACAACGCCGTGCTGTGGCGCGAGGCCGTCGACCTGACCGGCGAACACGGCCAGGTGACGGCGCTGCTCGGCACCGCGGGCATCCTCGGCGTCGGCGTCGTCAACCCGCGGTACGGCATGTTGCCGATCGCTCCCGAGGTCCCGATGGCGCGCGCCTTCGGTGACGCCCTGGGTGCGGTGCACCTCCCGGAACTCGACCTCCACGCCTACGGGATGTCGCTCGAATGCCACATCGTCGACTTCGGGCCACGCGGTCTGCTGGGTTTCCAGCGCGACTGGATCTACCGCGAATCGGGTGCGGTCCCGCCGGCCGACTCCGGCGCTTCCGACCCCGGACGCCTGATCCGGCTGCTGCGCGACCCGAACGGGCTCACCCACGGCCCGGCGTGGCTCGGGCGCACCCCGTCGGAGCGGCTCGAGAACCTGCGCGAAACCGTGCGCGAGGCGCTCGCCGTGTTCGGCGACAGCCGCGACGACGTGCTCGCCCGGGCGATCATCGAGGCGGCCTACCTCGGCGACGGGGCGTCGCACGAGACGATCGCCCGTCGGTTCCACCTCAGCCGGTCGGCCTACTTCCGCCGCCTGCAGGCCGCGACCGGCCGCCTCGGGTGCGAACTCGCCGCCCGCGAGCCGCGCCACTACTGACCGTGCGCCCGTCGCTCGCCCGGCCTCGCCGGGGCGCTGGCGACCTAGCACATCGGTCGCGAAATCGGGCGGATCACGCCATTGGAACTGCGAAAGCGCACCGCTAGCATTGTTTCCCGGTCTGTTCACAGGCCCGTCAGTCCACGCCCGCTTCGACATCGCTCTCCCAAAAGGGTTCCGCCCTCCGGGTCCGCCGTCGTGCCCGAGCACCATCACAGCGTCAGAGGAGAAAGCCCTGCCCAAGCCCAAGGAAGATGCCATCGTGCTCGAAGGCACGATTCGCGAGTCGCTTCCGAACGCCATGTTCAAGGTCGAACTGGAAAACGGCCATGCAGTCCTGGCGCACATCTCCGGCAAGATGCGGATGCACTACATCCGCATCCTCCCCGGCGACAAGGTGCAGGTGGAACTCACCCCCTACGACCTCACCCGGGGTCGCATCACGTA
Organism: Ilumatobacteraceae bacterium; assembly: GCA_963695145.1. Classification (GTDB taxonomy): domain Bacteria; phylum Actinomycetota; class Acidimicrobiia; order Acidimicrobiales; family Ilumatobacteraceae; genus Sva-07. The sequence goes on from CAVOGB010000005.1 coordinate 25,877, forward strand.
CCGCTACAAGTAGCCCGAATCCGATCTGAACGAACAGTAGAGAGAACCATGAAAGTACGCCCGAGCGTCAAGCCGATGTGTGACAACTGCAAAGTGATCCGCCGTCACCGTCGGATCATGGTCATCTGCACGAACCCCCGCCACAAGCAGCGGCAGGGCTGAGGAGCACCCCCAATGGCACGTATTGCTGGCGTCGACATCCCCCGCGAGAAGCGGCTGGAGATCTCACTCACCTACATCTATGGAATCGGCCTGCCGACGTCGCAGAAGGTCTGCGCCGAACTCGAGCTCGACCCGAACACCAAGGTCTCGAACCTGACCGAGGACGAGGTCAACCGGATCCGTACCTACATCGATCAGAACCTGAAGATCGAAGGTGACCTGCGGCGCGACGTGCAGGGAGACATCAAGCGCAAGATCGAGATCGGCTGCCTCCAGGGCATCCGCCACCGCAAGGGTCTGCCGGTCCGTGGCCAGCGCACCCACACCAACGCCCGCACCCGCAAGGGCCCGAAGCGCACGGTGGCCAACAAGAAGAAGGCAGTGAGGAAGTAATGGCCAAGCCAACCGCCACGCGTCGTCCGCGCAAGCGTGACCGCAAGAACGTGAGCACCGGTGTGGTGCACATCAAGAGCTCGTTCAACAACACGATCGTCTCGATCACCGACACCGAGGGCAACGTCATCGCCTGGGCGAGTTCGGGTGCCGTCGGCTACAAGGGCAGCCGCAAGAGCACGCCCTTCGCCGCCCAGCTCGCCGCCGAGAAGGCCGGCCGCGCCGCGATGGAGCACGGTCTCAAGCGCGCCGAGGTGCAGGTCAAGGGCCCGGGCTCGGGCCGCGACACCGCCGTGCGCTCGATCCAGCAGACCGGCATCGAGGTCACCTCGATCAAGGACGTCACCCCCGTACCGCACAACGGCTGCCGCCAACCCAAGCGTCGGCGCGGCTGAGGAGTAACTGAACCATGGCTCGCTACACCGGCCCCAAGGTGCGCATCTCGCGTCGCCTCGGCACCAACATCTTCGAGAACGAAAAGGGCCGCAAGGCGCTCGATCGTCGCCCGTTCCCGCCCGGCCAGCACGGCCGCACCCGCCGCCGCAACGCCGGCAGCGAGTACCTCGCCCAGATGCAGGAGAAGCAGAAGGCGAAGTACATCTACGGCGTCCTCGAAAAGCAGTTCCACAAGACCTACGAGGAGGCCATCCGCCTCCCCGGTCCGACGGGTGAGATCCTGCTCCGTCTCCTCGAGCAGCGCCTCGACAACGTCGTGTACCGCGCCGGTTGGGCATCCAGCCGCCCGCAGGCCCGCCAGTTCGTCAACCACGGCCTCATCTCGGTCGACGGCAAGCGCGTCGACATCCCGAGCTTCCGCTGCAAGAAGGGCCAGGTCGTCTCGCTGTCGCCGAAGGCGCAGAAGATGATCGTCGTCCAGCACAACATCGACACGCTCGACCGCTCGCTCGTCGGCTGGCTCGAAGCCGCCGATGGTGGCAAGCAGGTCACGGTGCGCAATCTTCCCGAACGCGAGCACATCGACGTGCCCGTTCGCGAGTCGCTCATCGTCGAGCTGTACTCGAAGTAACCCCCGCACACAGTCTGAAAGGTCCTGGCACCAATGCTCGTCATGCAGCGCCCCACCATCGAAGCTCTCGGTGAGGAGTCGAACAACCGTCAGCGTTTCGCGGTCGGTCCGCTCGAGCCCGGCTTCGGCCACACGCTCGGCAACTCGCTGCGGCGCACCCTGCTCTCGTCGATCCCCGGCGCCGCCATCACGATGGTCCGCTTCGACGACTCGCTCCACGAGTTCGACACGATCAACGGTGTCGCCGAAGACGTCACCGACGTCATCTTGAACCTCAAGGACATCGTGCTCACGTCGTTCAGCGAGGAAGCGGTCACGCTGCGCCTCGACGCCCGTGGCCCGGCCGACGTCACGGCCGCCGACATCGACTGCCCCGCCGACGTCGAGATCCTGAACAAGGACCTCCACATCGCCACGGTCAACGGCAAGGGCCGCCTCGCCATCGACCTCACGGTCGAGCAGGGCCGTGGCTACCTGTCGAGCAACCGCGACGACGACAACCGCACCATCGGTGTCATCCCGGTCGACGCGATCTTCAGCCCGGTCCGCCGGGTGTCGTTCCAGGTCGAGCCGACCCGCGTCGAGCAGGCCACCAACTACGACCGCCTCGTCCTCGAGATCGAGACCGACGGTTCGATCACCCCGAACGACGCCCTCGCCTCGGCCGGCGCCACGCTGCGCTCGCTCGTCGACCTCGTCGCCACGATGTCCGACGAGCCCAAGGGCCTCGAGCTCGGCGACGTCGTCGACGCCACCGTCAGCTCGCCCGACCTCGACCTCCCGATCGAGGAGCTCGACCTGTCGGAGCGTCCGAACAACTGCTTGAAGCGCGCCCAGGTCAACACCGTCGGCGAGCTGCTCACCAAGACCGAAGATGACCTGTTGAACATCACGAACTTCGGCCAGAAGAGCCTCGACGAGGTGAAGGCCAAGCTCGACGAGCGCGGCCTCACCCTCCGCGGCTGAAACGAAAGACGACTGAACCATGCCCACGCCACGCCGCTCCAATCGATTCGGCCACTCCGCCGCGCACCAGCGCTTGATGATGGCCAACCTCGCTGCGTCGCTGTTCGCCGCCGAGGCCATCACGACCACCGAGGCCAAGGCCAAGCACCTGCGCCCGATCGCCGAGAAGCTCATCACCAAGGCCAAGAAGGCCCAGGAAGCCGGCCCGATGCAGGTCCACCGCATCCGCCAGATCCAGGGATTCCTCGGCGACCAGGAGATGACCTACAAGCTCGTCCACGAGGTCGCTCCGCGCTACGTCGAGCGCAACGGTGGCTACACCCGGATCCTGAAGATGGGTCCGCGCTCGGGCGACAACGCCCAGATGGCGCGCATCGAACTGGTTTGATTGGCTCGGCCTCACGTCACGTCGCATCGTGATGAGTGAGGTCGGCCGAGCGTCCGAACCGTCGTCGGCGGTTCCCTCCATCGCCGTGCGTAATGCCCGGCTGACCGTCGCCTACGACGGGACCGACTTCCGCGGGTTCGCCATCAGCGCGAACCAGCGCACCGTGATGGGCGAACTCACCGCCGCGGTGTCACGTGTCGTGCGCACCCCGGTGGAACTCACCGGCGCCGGACGGACCGACGCCGGTGTGCACGGGTGGGGCCAGGTCGTCTCCGGTCTGCTCCCCGAGGGCACCGACCTGCGGCGGCTGCAGCGCAGCGTCAACGGTTTGTGCGGCCCCGAGATCGCGGTGCGCGCGGTCGAGTGGGCCGAGCCCGAGTTCTCCGCCCGGTTCTCGGCGACGTCGCGCTGTTACCACTACGACGTCTGGAACCATCCCGACCCGAACCCGCTCGCCGCGCGGACGTCGTGGCACGTGCCCGACCCGCTCGATCTCGACGCGATGAACGACGCCGCCGGTGCACTCGTCGGTGAACACGACTTCTCGTCGTTCTGCCGCCGGCCCGCACCCGAGGTGAGTCTCGTCCGCCGCGTCACGACGGCCGAGTGGAGCGTCGTCGACACGCACCTCGGCCCGCTCACCCGGTTCGAGGTCGCCGCCACGTCGTTCTGTCACCAGATGGTCCGCAGCATCGTCGGCACGCTCGTCGACGTCGGCCGCGGTCGACGCGCATCGACGGGCATGGCCGCCACCCTGGCGGCGCTCGATCGTGCGGCGGCGGGCCCGGTCGCACCGCCCCACGGCTTGGTGCTGTGGGACGTGGACTACCGCGGGACGCGCTGGAACGTCTGAACGTGGTCGGTCAGGACGATGCGCGGCATCATCGCCAGCGCCTCCTCGGCCGACACCGCCGGTGAGAACAACCAGCCCTGGAGGGCGGTGCAGCCGAGTTCGACGAGCCGGTCGCGCTGGTAGGGCTGCTCGACACCTTCGGCCACGCAACCGAGCCGGAGGCTGTCGCTGAGCCCGATGATCGCCGTGGTCAGGTTCGTGGCGGCCGGGTCGACGTCGATGCCGGCCACGAACCGGCGGTCGATCTTCACGCCGTCGACGGGCAGCTCCAGCAGGTGGGCGAGGCTGGAATAGCCGGTGCCGAAGTCGTCGATCGACACGTGGATGCCGGCGAAGCGCAGCTTCTGCATGTTGGCGAGCGAGGAGGCACCGGGCGCGAGGAGGTCGTTCTCGGTGATCTCCACGACGAGCTGGGTCGGGTTCGCCCCGGCGCGACGGCAACGCTCGAGGAACGACACACCGAACGACGCCTGGGCGATCACCTTCGGGTCGATGTTGATGTGGACCTCGGTGTCGCCGTATCCGCCTTCGGCCAGCCGCACCGCGAAGTCGAGTGCCATGTCGAGCACACAGTCGTCGACGGCCTCGGCGAGCCCGGCCATCTGCGCGAGCGGCAGGATCTCGTTGACCCCGAGCACCCCGCGCACGGGATGCACCCACCGCACGAGGGCCTCGACGGCGATGATCTGACCGTCGGGGTCGACGATCGGTTGGTAGAACGGCCGGATCTCGCCGTTGGTGAGGGCCGATCGCAACTGGTCGAGCTGACGGCGCCGTTCGTTGATCGCATCGACGGAGATGCCGGTCGTCTCGGCCTCGGCGAAGCGCTTCGCGGCCATCAGTTCGTTGCTCGCGCTGACCAACAGCGAGTCGAGCACCTGCGGTTGCGCGTCGAATGCGCTGGCGGTGCGGATCCGGAAGTTCACTTCCTGGTCGCCGATCACGAACGGCTGTGACACGTCGCGCTTCACGCGCTCGCGCAGCGTCTCGAGCATGGACTGGTTCGACGCCCTGACCGCCAGCACGAACTCGTCGCCGCCGAAGCGGGCGGTGATCAGCTCGGGCCACCGGATCTTGTCGATCCGCTCGGCGATCGCACTGAGTACCGCGTCGCCGGTGGGCTCGCCGTACAACTCGTTGATCGATCGGAAGTGGACGATGTCGACGACCAGGATGCCGAGCCCTCCGCCCTGGGCGACGAGCGCTTCCGCATGGCGCAGGAAGCCGTCGCGGTTGAGCAGGCCGGTGCGGCTGTCGTGCTCGGCGAGGAAGTTCACACGGTTGCGGGCATCGGCGAGGGCCGTGGCGATCTGGGCGCTGATCACGTAGCTGTGCACGACCGGATCGTCGAGCAGGTTGTTCACGGTGAACTCGCACGTGATGTCCTCCTCGGGCGCCTGGTGATCGGCGGACAGCAGGCGGGCGTCGAGGGTGAGCGAGCCGTTGGGCGGCACCGCACGGACGGCGTCGAGCACGTGCTCGCGATCCTCCGGGTGCAGGTAGTCGAAGATCGACCGGCCACGGACGAGTTCGGGATCGTGGCCGAGCAGGCGGGTGACCGCGCCGTTGATCGAGCGGACCTTGCCCGTCTCGTCGGCCAGCACGACCATCCCCTGCATGTTCGCCATCACGGCGCGCAGCACGCCGGTGTCGCCCTGGTCGAAATCGAGACGGTACCGGGCGGTGACGTCACGGGCCACGATCATGATCGGCCCGTCCTCGTCCTCGCCATCGTTGCCATTGCCCGACCGGGCCTGTGCGCCGCGCACCTCGAGGTAGAGCCATCCGCCGAGGCGGGTCCTCGCCCGGATCGTCATCAGCTCCCCGAACCGCTTGGTCCTGACGGTCTCGAGCGACGCCATGGCGAGCGTCAGATCTGCCGGATGGATCAGGTCGAGCACGGACGTCCCGATCAGGTCGTCCGGATCCCAGTCGAAGACCTCGCGCGCCACCGCGTTGGCGTAGAGGAGCGTCCCGTCGCCCGAGATCGCGAAAACCGGATCACCGAGGCTGTCGAGTCCCGCGTCGCCGATGGCGGATGCCGGGCCCTGGTGTGATGGCGCGCCCGAGTCGAACGTCCCGGACGGAGACGACTCGGCGGTGGCCACGATGCGCTATCGGCTTCTCATATCGGGTACTTGAGGCGGCGCGGACATTGGCGACACCGTCACGGTACCCCCCGATGGAGCATTGCGCCGCTGCCACGCCGATCGACCAGGTTACCCCTTCGACCAGGCTGTTCGGCACGGGAAGCGACCGGCACCGGGCGACCGGCGATCCGCCGTGTGCGGCGCGACGTTGGCGGCGCCGATCGCGGCCCGTATCATTGCACGGTTCCCCTGGAGCAGGTGGCCCGACCGTCCTGCCCCGACTGACCCAACGAATCGAAGCAGATTGCGGCATGGCTACGTACACACCCAAAGCAAGTGAGATCCACCGTGAGTGGCACGTCGTCGATGCCGAGGGCATGGTCCTCGGCCGTCTGTGCACCGAGGTCGCCCGCATCCTGCGCGGCAAGCACAAGCCCACGTTCGCACCCCACATCGACACCGGCGACCATGTGATCATCGTCAACGCCGACAAGGTCGTCATGACCTCGAACAAGGCCGAGCGCACGATGGTGTACCGCCACAGCGGCTTCCCGGGTGGCATCAGGTCCGAGTCGTACGCCCACCTCCACGCCCGCAAGCCGGCCGAAGCGGTCCGCAAGTCCGTCCGCGGCATGCTCCCCAAAGGCCCGCTCGGCCGCCAGCAGATGAGCAAGCTGCAGGTGTACGCCGGTCCCACTCATCCCCACGCCGCACAGACGCCCAAGCCGCTCGTCGTGGCCGGCGCCAAGGCTCGCTGAGCCAGGAGACCAACGACATGGCAACTGCACCCCTCACCCAGACCACCGGCCGCCGCAAGGAAGCCGTCGCCCGCGCCCAACTGCGTCCGGGCACCGGCCAGTTCACGATCAACGGCAAGAGCCTCGAGGTGTACTTCCCGACGGCCGTGTCGCGCATGGTCGTTTCCGAGGCGCTCACCGTCACCGACACCCGCGAGACCTACGACATCACGGCGTCGATCCACGGTGGTGGCATCAGCGGCCAGGCCGGCGCACTGCGCATGGCGATCGCCCGCTCGCTCCTCGAGATCGATCCCGAGAGCCGTCCGGTGCTGAAGAAGGCCGGCCTCCTCACGCGTGACCCGCGTAAGAAGGAGAGCAAGAAGTACGGCCTCAAGAAGGCCCGCAAGGCGCCTCAGTTCACCAAGCGCTGATCCGACTCCGGATCCCGGTTCGGCCATGAAGTTCGGCACCGACGGTGTCCGCGGCGTGGCCAACAGTGAACTCACCGCCGAGTTCGCACTCCGCCTCGGCCGTGCCGCGGCGCGGGTGCTGGGTGACACGGACGGTGGCGACGGCCGGGTCCCGGAGGTCGTGCTCGGTGGCGACACGCGTCTGTCCACGCCGATGCTCGAAGCGGCGTTGGCGGCCGGATTCGCCGTCGAGGGCGTCGACGTCCGCCGCCTCGGGGTGGTCCCCACGCCGGCGGTGGCCTTCGCCGCGCAACGCCGTGGCGCGCTCGGCGCGATGGTGTCGGCCTCGCACAACCCGTACCGCGACAACGGCATCAAGCTGTTCGCGACCGGCGGCATCAAGCTCGCCGACGACACCGAAGCGGCGATCGAGCGGCAGCTCGACTCGATGCAGCCGCCCACCGGTCAACCCGGTCGGATCCTGTCGGCCGGCGACGACGGCCGCGACGCCCTGATCGGCGACTACGTCGACCATCTCGCCTCGATCACCGACGGCCGGCAGGCGTCCTCGCTGCGGGTCGTCGTCGACGCCGCCAACGGTGCCGCGTCGGCGTTGGCGCGCCGCGTGTTCGAGCGGGCCGGTGCCGACGTCGTGGTGATCGGTGACCGGCCCGACGGCACGAACATCAACGACGCCTGCGGGGCGACGTTCCCCTCAGCGGTGGCCGAGGCGGTCCTCGCCCACGGCGCCGACGTCGGCGTCGCGCTCGACGGCGACGCCGACCGGCTGATCGCCGTCGATCACACGGGTCGTGTGGTCGACGGTGACCACATCATCGCCATCGCGGCGATCGACCTCCTGGCCCGAGGCTTGCTCGTCAACGACACGGTCGTGGTCACGACGATGACGAACCTCGGCTTCCACCACGCCATGCGCGCCGCGGGCATCGCCGTCGTCACCACCGATGTCGGCGACCGCTACGTGCTCGAGGCGCTCGCCGACGGCGGTCACGCGCTCGGCGGCGAGCAGAGCGGGCACGTGATCTTCGCCGACCACGCCACGACCGGCGACGGCATGCTCACGGGGCTCGCGTTGCTCGACATCATCGCCCGCTCCGACCGGTCGCTCGCCGATCTGGCCGCATCGGCGATGACCTCGCTGCCGCAGGTCCTCGTCAACGTGGAGGTGTCCGAGCGCGTGCCGGACGTCGCCGCACTGCTCGCCGGCGACGTCGCCCGGATCGAGACGGAACTCGCCGGCTCGGGCCGGGTACTGCTCCGTCCGAGCGGCACCGAGCCGTTGGTGCGGGTGATGGTCGAGGCGGCCACCGCCCACGAGGCGGACCGCGTGGCCAACGACCTCGCCACGGTCGTCCGCGCCCGCTTCACCTGACGCCCCACCAGCCGGCCCGGGCGATGTCGTTGTGGGGCGCTATCGACCCGACATCACCATCGCTGGGTGACGGTTAGCCTGTGCCGACATGTGTGGCATCGTCGGCGTCGTCAGTCGTCCCCCGACCCGGTCAACTCCTGGCGCCGACGACATCATCGGCCGTCTCGACGCCGCGCTGGCCCGCTGTCCTGACGTGGCCGCCGTCGTGGCGCCGGCCAAGGCGGTCGATGCGCTCCTGCGTGGCCTTCCCGGCGTGTCGGCCCTCACCGCGCGGGTCGACCTCGGCGCCTCGATCGTCGCCCGGCTCGACCAGCTCGATGCCTTCGCCGCCGACGTCGAAGCCCGGCTCGACGCCAACGACGACCCGACCGGCATCCTCGATGCGGCCGCACTGGAACGCGCCAATGCCGACCTGATCGCCCTCAAGGATGCACTGTGGGCGATCCGCCACGACCGGCTCCGCACCGCACGACTCGTCGGCGAACTGGCCGGCCGCGATGCCGGCCCCGCGGCCGTGCAGGGCTACCTGTCGATCCAGCAGGCCCTGTCGGCGATCGATCGGCTGGAGGTGCGCGGGCGTGATTCGGCCGGCCTGCACGTGTTCGTGTGGAACCACGACATCGAGCCCGATGTCGTCGACGCATTCGTCCGGGAGCGCGGCGTCGATCCGCTGTTCCAGTCGCGTTCGGTCGTCACCACCGGACCCGTGCTCTCGTTCGTCTACAAGGCGGCGGCCGAGATCGGTGAGCTCGGCGACAACACCGCGGCGCTGCGGGCGGCGATCGTCGACGACACGCTGCTGCGGCGGGCGCTCATGTCGCCCGCCAGCCGGCTCGCCGTGCTCGGTCACACCCGCTGGGCGAGCGTGGGGATCATCAGCGAGCCGAACACCCACCCGCTCAATTCGGTGGAGCTCGAGCAGCCCGGCGGGGCGACGCCGCCCTACGTCGTCGCCGCGTTGAACGGTGACGTCGACAACCACGCCGACCTGCGCATCGCGCACAACCTGCGGATCGCAGCACCCATCACGACCGATGCGAAGGTGATCCCCACCCTGGTGTCGCGCCACCTCGACACCGGCGTCGACCACGTCGAGGCGTTCCGCCGGACGGTCAGCTCGTTCGAGGGTTCGGTGGCGATCGGGATGGCCAGCGCGTCCGACCCCGGCACCTTGTTCCTCGCCCTGCGCGGCAGCGGTCAGGGCCTCTACGTGGGCCTCGCCGACGACTGTTCGATCATCGCCAGCGAGCCGTACGGCGTCGTCGAGGAGACGAGCGAGTACGTCCGCCTCGACGGCGAGCGCGGCGGCGAGATCATGGTCGTGTCCGCCGACGGAGCGGGCACGCTCGGTGGTCTGCGGCGCCTCGCCTACGACGGTTCCGACCTCCCGCTCGCCGACGACGACGTCGTCATCGCCGAGGTCACCACCCGCGACATCAACCGGGGCGATGCGCCGCATTTCCTCCTCAAGGAGATCTCCGAGGCGCCGCTCAGCTTCGCCAAGACGCTGCGCGGCAAGATCGTCGAACGCGACGGCGGGTACGTCGCCTCCGTCGGCGACGTCGCGCTGCCGCCGGCCATCGCCGCCCGCCTCGCCGACGGATCGATCACGCGCATCCGCGTGATCGGTCAGGGCACGGCGGCCGTCGCGGGCCAGAGCACCGCGGCCATCCTCGACGAGCTGACGCTCGGCCAGCTCGACGTCGACGCCGTCACCGCCACCGAACTGTCGGGTTTCGGGATGCGCCTCGACATGTCGGACACGCTGGCGGTGGCGGTCAGCCAGTCGGGGACCACCACCGACACGAACCGCACCGTCGATCTCCTGCGCAGCCGCGGCGCCGCGGTGATCGGTGTCGTCAACCGCCGGGGGAGCGACCTGACCGAGAAGGCCGACGGTGTGCTGTACACGTCCGACGGCCGCGACGTGGAGATGAGCGTCGCGTCCACGAAGGCGTTCTACGCGCAGGTCGCGGCGGGGACGCTGCTGTCGTGCGCCATCGCCGAGGCCACGGGCCTGGGTGACCCCGCCCGCCGGTCGCGCCTGCTCGCCGACCTCCGCGCCGTGCCCGATGCGATGCGCGAGGTGCTCGCCCGCCGCCCGCTGATCGCCGAAGCGGCGCGCCGCCACGCTCCCTTCCACCGTTACTGGGCGATCGTCGGCAACGGCCCCAACAAGGTGGCGGCCGAGGAGGTACGGATCAAGCTCAGTGAGCTCTGCTACAAGTCGATCGCCTGCGACTCGACCGAGGACAAGAAGCACATCGACCTGTCGTCCGAGCCGCTCATCCTCGTGTGCGCGGCCGGGCTTTCGGGCTCGAACGCCGACGACGTCGCCAAGGAGGTGGCGATCTTCCGCGCCCACAAGGCCACGCCGATCGTGGTGGCGAGCGACGGCGAGACACGTTTCCCCGCGGATGTCACGATCGCCGTGCCGGCGATCGATCCGACGCTCGGGTTCATCCTGTCGGCCATGGTCGGCCATCTGTTCGGCTACGAGGCCGCCCTCGCGATCGACGCCACCGCCCTCCCCTTGCGGGAGGCCCGCGAGGCGATCGAACAACTCGTCGGCGAGGGCCTGAGCGGCGGTGAGGTCGTCGACCGGCTCGCCGTGCTCGTGCGCTCCCCGGCCGAGCGATTCCATGACGGCCTGCGCAACGGGCTCTACGACGGCCATCTCGAGGCGAGCACCGCCACCCGGCTGAGCGGACTGCTGCGCGACATGCTGTCGGACCGCCCGGTCGAGCAGTACCAGCTCGCCACCGGCAAGGTCGGGACACCGCTGGCCCTGATCGACGACCTCGTCGCCGCGCTCACCAAGGCGATCGAGGAGCTCACGCGGCCCGTCGACACGATCAAGCACCAGGCCAAGACGGTCACGGTCGGGATCTCCCGCAGTGACGAGGGCATCATCGACCGCCCGCTCGTGCAGGCGGTGCTGGCCGCCGGCGCCGGCCGCGACGTGTTGACGTACCGGACGATGAAGGTGCTCGCCGACCTCGACCCGGCCGTCGCCGAGGTCACCGGCTACACGCGGTACGGCGTGGACGGGCGATCGATCTCCATCGTCGAGCGCGGTGGCATCTCGCGCGACCTGCCGAGCCGGGTCGAGCGGAACACCGAGCTGCGCGGCACGAAGCGTCGTGTCGCCATCGAACGTGAGGTCCTCGTCGCCGAGGGCCGCAACGACGGTCGCACCCTCATCTTCGTGCCCGAGACCAAGGCGGGTGAGACCACCGGGATCACGCTGCTGCACGTGACGTTCCACGACCGGCTGCCGGCCGCCGTCATGCGCGGCGTGCTGCAGGGCTACGACCGCCGGTACGACCGCCTCGTCGACTGGGTGTCGGAGACCGAGGGCCAGTTCGACGAGTCGATCCTCGCCGAGGTGCCCGTCGCCGAACTGCTCATCGAACCCATCTCCGACACGGCCGATCACTGGCGTCGGTGACGGTCCGGGCCGTGATCGGCATCGGTATCGATCTCGTCGACATCGAACGGTTCCGGCGCTCGCTCGAGCGGACCCCGTCGATGACGCAGCGCCTGTTCACGCCGACCGAGCTGGCGTACGTCGCGCCGAAGGTCGACCCGGTGCCGTCGCTGGCGGCGCGGTTCGCGGCGCGCGAAGCGGTGATGAAGGCGCTGGGTGTCGGCCTCGGTGCGTTCGGTTTCCACGACGTGTGGGTCGAGCGCACCGCGGCCGGCGCGCCGTTGCTCGTCGTCACGGCGGCAGCGGCCGATCTGGCGTCCGCCGCCGGCGTCACCGCGTGGCACCTGTCGCTGACCCACACCGACACGACCGCGGCGGCGTACGTCATCGCCGAATGACGCGGCCGGTCGGCCGATTCGGCGCCCGCGCCCGCCCGCTGGCAACATGCCGGTGATGATCGAAGAGTACGCACAGGCCTGGGACGAGCTGACGGCGCCGGGTGCGCAGTTCGCGATCACGGAGATCACGGTGCGCGATGTTCCGATCAAGGTCTTCGAGTCGGCGCTGCCGTCGATGCGCTTCGTGTGGGAGCTGGCGTCGGGGTTCGGTGACCGCGACTACGTCGTCTACGAAGACGAGCGGTACACCTACGCCGAGGCCGATGCCATCGTCCGCTCGCTGGCCCATCACCTGCGCGATGTCCACGGGGTCGGGGCCGGCGATCGGGTGGCGATCGCGATGCGCAACTACCCCGAGTGGGTCTTCAGCTACTGGGCGATCGTGTCGCTCGGTGCGGCGTGCGTCGGCATGAACGCGTGGTGGACCACCGATGAGATGCAGTACGGCCTGGCCGACTCGGCGCCGAAGGTCGTCATCGCCGACAGCGAGCGTGTCGAACGGATCCTCCCGATGCTCGACGAACTCCGTGCCCTCAACCCGCTCCACGTGATCACCGTTCGTCACGACGGCGACCTTCCCGCCGACGCGTCGCGCTGGAACGACGTGGTCCGCCCCGAGTCGGCACCGGCCGGTCTGCCCGATGCGGCGATCGACCCGGACGACGACGCCTGCATCTTCTACACGTCGGGGACGACGGGTTTCCCGAAGGGGGCCCAGCTGACCCACCGGGGATCCGTCCACAACCTGATGCACATCATCTTCATGACGACCACGGCGGGGCTGGCCGCGGCGAAGGCCGGCACGCCGCCGCCGGCACCGGCGCTCGATGCCGACGGCAACCCCCGGCAGAACGTGTTCATGGCACCGACCCCGCTGTTCCACGTGACCGCCAACAACTGCCTGCTCCACCCCGCCACGATCTCCGGGTCGCGGATCGTGCTCACCTACAAGTGGGATGCCGGCCGGGCGCTCGAACTGATCGAGCGCGAGGGCGTCACCAACTTCTCGGGCGTGCCGACGATGAGCCGTGAGCTGCTGATGCATCCCGACTGGGCGACGCGCGACACCTCCACGCTGTCGGGGATGGGCGGCGGCGGCGCGCCGCTGCAGCCCGACCTCGTCGACAAGATCGACAAGTCGCTGTCCGGTTCGGGCGGCGTGCCGAGCACCGGCTACGGACTCACCGAGACGCACGGCATCGTCACCGCCAACGCGGGCGCGCTGTACGTCTCCAAGCCGTTGTCGTGCGGGCGGGTCGTGCCGACACTCGACTGGAAACTGATCGACGAGACGGGCGACGAGGTGCCTGCCGGCGGAACGGGCGAACTGTGCGTGCGCGGCTCGGTCGTCATCAAGGGCTACCTCAACCGTCCGGAGGCGACGGCCGAGGGCATCCCGAACGGCTGGTTCCACACCGGTGACATCGCCTACGTCGACGACGACGGGTTCGTGTTCATCGTCGACCGGGCCAAGGACATGGTGTTGCGCGGCGGCGAGAACGTGTACTGCTCCGAGGTGGAGGCGGCGATCTACGAACATCCCGGCGTCGCCGAGGTGGCCGTGTTCGGTGTGCCCGACGACCGACTCGGCGAGATCGTCGGTGCGGCGATCGTGCTCGCACCGGATGCCACGTTGACCGAGGACGAGCTGCGCGCCGAGCTCGCCGGGCGGCTGGCCAAGTTCAAGATCCCCGAACGGATCTGGATCCTGAACGAGGCGCTGCCCCGCAACGCCAACGGGAAGTTCGTCAAGCGCGACCTGAAGGCGCAGCTGCTCGGGAGCTGACCGGCGCGCCGCGATCGGCCAGCGCCTAGATTCGTTCGCGTGATGTCGATCGTGACACCCGAGGAGATGCGGGCGATCGACGCCGCCGCACCCGAACCGGTCGAGGAGCTGGTCGGGCGTGCCGGACGGGCCGTGGGGCGATCGGCCGTCGACATGCTCGGTGGCAGCTACGGCCGTACGGTCGCCGTGATCGCCGGGGCGGGCAACAATGGCGCCGATGGCCGCGTGGCGGGCGAGTGGTTGCGACGGCGCGGCATGGCGGTGAAGGTGTTCGACGCCGCCGAGTGCCCCGTGCGCCTGCCGCCGAGCGACCTCGTGATCGACGCCGCCTACGGCACCGGGTACCGGGCATCGTGCCGCGCACCCTGGACGCCACCGGACACCGGCGGCGGACCGGTGCTCGCCGTCGACATCCCGAGCGGACTCGATGCGTCGACGGGTGAGCACGCCGGTGCGGTGCTCACGGCCGCGCGCACCGTCACGTTCCAGGCCCTGAAGCCGGGCCTGCTGTTCGGTGACGGCCCGTCGCTGGCCGGCGACATCGAGGTGGTCGACATCGGGCTCGACGTCTCGCGCGCCACGAGCCATCGCGTCGACGCCGGCGACGTGTCGGCGTGGTTCCCACGGCGATCGGCCGACGCCCACAAGTGGTCGGCCGCGGTGCGCATCGTCGCCGGCAGTCCCGGGATGCTCGGGGCCGCCGGGCTCGCGGCACGTGGCGCGGCACGCTGCGGAGCCGGCCTCGTCGCGGTGTCGTCGCCCGGTGGCACCGCACCGGCACCGCTCGAGGTGCTGCAGCCGTCCCTGCCCGACACGGAATGGGCCGACGAGGTGCTCGACGGGCTCGGCCGCTACCGGGCGCTGGTCGTGGGACCCGGTCTCGGTCGCGATGCCGCCACCGTGGCGTCGATCCGCCGCCTGATCGCCCGGGCCGCCGTGCCGGTCGTCGCCGACGGTGACGCGCTGCACGCGCTCGCCGCCGGTGACCGCCTCGACCTGGCGCGGCGCACGGCGCCGACGGTCCTCACGCCTCACGACGGCGAGTTCGAGCAGCTCACCGGCGCGGCGCCCGGTCGCGACCGCCTCGAGGCCGCCCGCGGGTTGGCGATCCAGCTGGGCTGCACGGTGCTGCTGAAGGGGCCGGCGACCGTGATCGCCGACGAGACGGGCGCCGTCCTCGTCGTCGACCACGGCGACGAACGCCTGGCGACGGCCGGCTCGGGAGACGTGCTCGCCGGGATGATCGGTGCCCTCCTCGCGTCCGGCCTGCCACCACTGCGTGCCGCGGCGACCGCGGCGTGGCTGCACGCCGACGCCGCTCGACGGGGGCCGCACGTGGGATTCATGGCGGGCGATCTCCCCGACCTGCTCCCCGCCGCGATCACCGGGCTGATCTCGGGGCTGGGCGAACGGGACGGCCGATGAACGGCGTCGACCGCTGGGCCTGGGCCGAGATCGACCTCGACGCGGTCATGCACAACGTCACCGTGCTGCGCGCCGCCGTCGCGCCCGCCGCGGTGTGGGCGGTCGTCAAGGCCGACGGATACGGGCACGGCGCCGTTGCGGTCGGCCGGGCCGCGCTCGCCGCGGGGGCCGAGGGCCTGTGCGTCGCGCTGGTGTCGGAGGGGGTGGCGCTGCGTGAGGGCGGGATCGATGCACCGATCCTCGTGCTGTCGGAGCAGCCGCGGGACCTGGCGCCCACGATCGTCGCCCATCACCTGACGCCGACCGTCTACACCCGCAAGTTCGTCGACGCGTTGGTCGACGCCGACCCGGACCGGCTGCCCGTCCATCTCAAGATCGACACGGGGATGCAGCGCGTCGGAGCCCATCCGCACGCCGTTGCCGCACTCGTGGCGTCGATCCAGGAACGGTTCCCGGCGGTGGAGTTGACCGGGGTGTTCAGCCACCTTGCGGTCGCCGACGAGCCGGACAACCCCTTCACCGCCACCCAGGTCGACCGCTTCGACGATGCGCTGACGCACGTGCCCGACGGCCTGCTGGTCCACCTCGCCAACTCCGCCGGGGCGCTGGCGCACCCCGCGACGCGTCGATCGTTCGTCCGGGCGGGCATCGCCGTGTACGGCATCTCCCCGGGCCCGGGGGTCGATGATCTCGCCGCCGACCTGCGTCCGGCCATGTCGCTGAAGGCGCGGATCAGCTACGTGAAGACGGCGCGCTCGGGCAGCCGCATCTCCTACGGCCGGCGATACCAGTTCTCGCCGCGACACGACCGTGGCGACCATCCCCCTCGGCTATGCCGACGGCGTGCCGCGACGCCTGTCGTCGACGAGCGGCCAGCCCGGCGGGTCGGTGCTGATCCGCGGTGAGCGTTGTCCGATCGTCGGCACGATCACGATGGACCAGCTGATGGTCGACTGTGGCGACCTCGACGTACGAGCGGGAGAGGAAGTGGTGCTCATCGGCGAGCAGGAAGGTGCGACCGGCGTCGGGCGGATCACGGCCACCGAGTGGGCCGAGCAGCTCGGCACGATCGGCTACGAGATCGTCTGCGGGATCAGCGCGCGCGTCCCTCGCGTCGTGCGCCCGTAACATCAATCCCCGATGTTGCTCCTGCGCTCATCGTCGATCGACGAGACACACGCGATCGCCGCGGCGATCGCCGGGGTGACGAGGCCCGGCGACGTGATCATCCTGTCGGGGGAGATGGGGGCCGGAAAGACCGCCTTCGCGCAGGGGTTCGGCCGCGCCCTCGGCGTCGACGAGCCGATCACCTCACCGACCTACACGCTCGTGCACAGCTACGACGTTCCGAAGTCCGGCCTGCTCGGACGGGTGACCCTGCACCATGCCGACCTGTACCGGCTCGACCGCACCGAGGAGGTCGCCGACCTGGCCTTGGCCGAGCTGGCGGAGTTCGACGGCATCGTGCTCGTGGAATGGGGCGACGTGGTGGAGACGACGTTCGGTGAGCACCTCGTCGTCCACCTCGACTACGAAGAGGAAGCGGACGACGAAGCCGACGACGATGAACCCGACGAGCCTCAGCCCGCCGCGGAGGCCGCCGCTGTCGAGACGGCCGGGAACGTCCGGTCGATCGAGATCGCCGGCGTGGGACTCACCTGGGCGTCACGCTGGTCGCGGGTGATCGCTGCGGTCGAGGCGTACCGATGCTGATCCTCGGCATCGAGACGGCGACCGAGCGCGTCAGCGTCGCCATCGGCGGGCACGAGGGCGTCATCGGGCTGTTCGAGTCGACCCGCGGCCGGCGCCACGCCGAGACGCTCGTGCCGGCGATCGAGTTCCTCACCAGACAGATCGACATCGACCTCGACGAGATCAGCGTCGTCGCGGTCGACGTCGGGCCGGGGCTGTTCACCGGCATGCGCGTCGGGCTGGCCTCGGCCAAGGCGATCGCCCAGGCGCTGCGCATCCCGATGATCGGCATCTCGTCACTCGACCTGCTGGCGTTCCCGTGCCGTCACGCCGATCGGGTGGTGGTGCCGGTGATCGATGCCCGCAAGGGCGAGGTGTTCTACGCGATGTACCGCCAGGTGCCGGGAGGCGTCCAGCAGGTCGTCGAACCACGCGTCGGCACCGTCGAAGATCTGATCGCCGACCTCCTGGCGCGCAGCCAGGACGTCCTGTGCGTCGGCGACGGTGCGCTCCGGTACCGCGAGGAGATCCTCGACGGGTTCCACTGCGAGATCGGTGGCGACGCACACCCGTCGGCGGCGCCGCTCGTGCAGTTGGCGCACGCCAGGGCGTTGCGCGAGGACTGGGTCAACGCGCGCGAGATCGAACCGATCTACCTGCGGGCACCCGACGCCAAGATCAACTGGACGTCGAGGGCGTCGCGGCCGTGAGGGAGCCCCGATGAGCGTGATCGAGCGGCTGCTCCGGCGAGAGGGCCATGATCCGGGCGACGAGTTGGTCATCACCCCGATGCGCAAGCGCGATCTCCGCGCGGGCATCCTCGACATCGAAGCGGTGAGCTACCCGCGGCCGTGGTCGCAGGGTGTCTTCGAGAGCGAGATCGAACAGATGAAGGCGGGCTCGCGGCACTACGTCGTGGCCCGTCGGCGACGCGAGGTGGCGGGCTACGCGGGGCTGTGGTTCAGCGCCGGCGAAGCGCACGTCACCAACGTCGCGGCTCGTCCCGATCTGCGCCGCGGCGGTGTGGCGACCGCACTGTTGCTGGCGCTCGCCGATGAGGCACGACGGCGGTCGTGCAGCGCCTGGACACTCGAGGTCCGCGTGTCGAGCACCGGCGCACAGGAGCTGTATCGCCGCTTCGGGTTCGCCCCGGCGGGCATCCGTCCCCGCTACTACGAGAATGTCGAGGATGCGATCGTGATGTGGTGCAACGACCTGACGAGTGCGGCCTACGGCGACCATCTCGACGAGATCCGCCGCGACCTCGCTCGGAAGATGGACGGCGCGGACGATGCTCGGGAGGGCGGATCATGACCGTCGACGAGTCGACGCTCGTGCTCGGGATCGAGACGAGCTGCGACGAGACCGCGGCGGCGTTGGTGATGGGCGGCTTCGACGTGCTGTCGAGCGTGGTGTCGACCCAGGTCGACCTGCACGCCGAATTCGGTGGCGTCGTTCCGGAGATCGCCTCACGGGCGCACCTCGACGTGCTGAACCCGGTGGTCGCCCGCACGATCGTCGAGGGCGGCGTCGACGAATCGCGTATCGACGCCGTGGCGTGCACGGTCGGCCCCGGGCTGATCGGCGCGTTGCTCGTCGGCGTGTCGGCGGCGAAGTCGCTGGCGCTGGCCTGGGACGTGCCGTTCATCGGCGTCAACCACCTCGAGGCCCACCTCTACTCGGCGTTCCTCGAGGATCCCGACCTGCAGTTCCCGCTCGTCGTGCTGCTCGTCTCCGGCGGGCACACGATGCTCATCGAGATGCGCGGTCACGGTGACTACCGATTGATCGGCCAGACGATCGACGACGCCGCGGGCGAGGCGTTCGACAAGGTGGCCCGCTTCCTCGACCTCGGCTATCCCGGCGGACCGGCGATCGACCATGCCGCGCTGGTCGGCGATCCCGCCGCCATCCGGTTCCCCCGGGCGATGCTCGACGACAGCTACGACTTCTCGTTCAGCGGCCTGAAGACGTCGGTGATCAACTACGTCCGCAAACATCCCGACGTCGCGTCGGCCGACGTGGCCGCGTCGTTCCAGATGGCGGTCGTCGACGTGCTGGTCGCCAAGGCCCGCCGGGCGGCCGCCACGGTCGGCGCCACCGGCATCGTGCTCGGCGGCGGGGTGGCGGCGAACTCGTTGCTGCGCGAGCGGATCCTCGACGCCTGCGAGCGCGACGGCATCCAGGGGTTCCTGCCGAGCCGGGCGATGTGCACCGACAACGCGGCGATGATCGCCGCCGCCGGTTGGCATCGTCTGCGGCACCGACGGTCCGAGCCCGCTCGACACCGGCGCCACACCCAACCTCCGCCTCACCTTCACCCCCTGAGTCGTCGACGTTCACGTCTCTCCGACTCGGCGCGCGACCGGCGGCGCCGTCTGGAACGCAATGGGATCCGATGGTTCACGTCTCTCCGACTCGCGCGCGACCGGCGGCGCCGTCTGGAACGCGATGGGATGCGATGGTTCGCGTCTCTCCGACTCGTCGCGACCGGCGGCGCCACGGGCGGGGCCGGAGCGCATGCTCGTTGGCCATCCCGTCCGGCGGGTCGGCCATGAGAGCGGTCCGTCCTCCGGGTGCGTCGGGACAAGTCGGAGAGAGGTGGAACCGAGTGTCGGTCGCGTCGGGCCACGGCGTGCTGCACCTCGTCTCGATGCGCGGCAAGTCGGAGAGAGGTGAACATTCCGTTCGGGTGGACGGGGTGCCCACGTTCCCGGCATGAACGACGCCGACGAGTTCGCGGTGCTCCATCCTCGTCCGATCGATGTGCGGCGTGCGGTGCTCGGCGTGTTCATCCGGTGTGCGATCGCGGGGGTCGCCGATGGGGTCGCCGATGGGATCAGCCTGAGCCAGATCCGAGCGGCGCTGCTCTCGCACGACGGGATCGAGTTGGAGGGCAAGCGACTCGCCGATCTGGTGCGGTGGCAGATGCGCCGCGGTCGGGTCCGTCGTGTACGTCGCGGGCACTACGCATTCGTACTCGGATCGATGAGCCGGTCGAGTGCGTGGCGTTGCCTGCATTGGCAGGACGTGGCGCGACGCCGGTGGGAGCGTGACCAGCGTGGTCTCGGTACCGTGGAGCGCCGATGACGTTCTCGATCGGCCCGTACGCGCTCGCTGCGCCGGTGGTGCTCGCCCCCATGGCGGGCGTCACCAACGCGCCGTTCCGCGAACTGTGCCGGCGCTACGCCCCCGGGCTCGTGTACGTCAACGAGATGGTCATGGCGACGCCCGTCGTCCACGGCAACGCCAAGACCGATCGGATGATCAGTTTCGGCGTCGACGAGCACCCGCGCAGCCTGCAGTTGTACGGGTCCGACCCGCAGATCATGGCGGCCGCGGTCCACAAGCTCTGCGACGCGGGGCGGGTCGACCACATCGACATCAACTTCGGCTGCCCGGCGGCGAAGGTCACCCGCCGTGGCGGTGGTGCGGCCGTTCCGGCCCGCCCCGAGCTGCTGCGGGCGATCCTGCGCGCCGCGGTCTCGAACGCCTCGCCCTACGGCGTGCCGGTCACCGCCAAGTTCCGCATGGGACTGTTCGACGACTGGCTGACCCACATCCGCACCGGCGAAGTGTGTGCGGAGGAAGGGGTCGCGGCGATCGCCCTGCACGCCCGCACCGTCCAGCAGCACTACTCGGGTGAGGCGCGTTGGGATGCGATCGGCGAACTGAAACAGGCCGTCGGTTCGATCCCGGTGCTCGGCAACGGCGACATCTGGCAGGCCGACGACGCCGTGCGGATGATGGCCGTCACCGGTTGTGACGGCGTCGTCATCGGCCGCGGGTGCCTCGGACGTCCGTGGTTGTTCGGCGACCTCGTCGAGGTGCTGTCCGGCCGCCCGGCACCCGGCAGCCGCGTGCTCGGCGAGGTGATGATCGTGATGCTCGACCATGCCCGCCTGCTCGCCGCGCACATGGGCGAGAACCACGCGATGCGCGACTTCCGCAAGCACACCGGCTGGTACCTGAGCGGCTATCCCGTCGGCCCCGACGCCCGCCGCCGCTTCTCCCACGTGTCGACGCTCGGTGAGCTCGAGGACGTGCTCGCCGGTCTCGACCCCACCGCCCGGATCGTTCCGGGCGGCGAGCGCATCAAGCGCGGCCACACGAACGGCCCGATCAAGGTGAGCCTCCCCGACGGCTGGCTCGACGATCGCTACCGGGCGTCGCTGCTCGCCGACGTCACCGTGCCCGACGACGACCACGTGATGGCGCTCTCGGGCGGATGATCCCTTGATGCGACCTGGAGGGGCGAGTCGTGCTCGCGTCGGCGTCGCCCCGGCGTCATGACCTGCTCCGCTCCGTCGGGCTCGACTTCGAGGTCCGTCCGGCCGACATCGACGAGTCGGTCGCGCCTGGAGAGGATCCGATCGCCTATGTCCGGCGACTGTCGCGCGAGAAGGCCGTGGCCGTCGCCCGCGAAGGCGAACTCGTGATCGCCGCCGACACGACGGTCGAGGTCGACGGCCTGATCCTCGGCAAGCCGATCGACGCCGCCGACGCGCGCCGCATGCTGGCGCTGCTGTCGGGTCGCGCCGCACGTCGTCCACACGGGCGTCACCGTGCGCTCCGACACGACGCTGGACACGATCGCCGTGTCGACGGCGGTGACGTTCGTGGTGCTCGACGACGCGACGATCGACTGGTACGTCGGCACGGGCGAGCCGATGGACAAGGCCGGTGCCTACGCCATGCAGGGCGCGGGTGGGGCGCTCGTGGAGCGGATCGACGGCAGCGTGAGCAACGTCATCGGCCTGCCCCTCGCCGAGACGCTCGAGTTGATTGGCACTCTCAGGTCGCGGTTGCCAATTCGCCGCTCGACGGCGTAGTCTTGGCACTCGTACCGGGGGAGTGC
Organism: Ilumatobacteraceae bacterium; assembly: GCA_963695145.1. Lineage (GTDB taxonomy): Bacteria > Actinomycetota > Acidimicrobiia > Acidimicrobiales > Ilumatobacteraceae > Sva-07. The sequence continues at coordinate 47,888 of CAVOGB010000005.1, forward strand.
CAACTCGTCCCGGCCACGTCAATCAATGTGACCCCCACCGTGTGGGAGAGAGCCAATGGAGGCTTGCACCAATGAACCTGAAGCCGCTGGATGACCGCATCGTGGTCCGTCCCAACGAGGCCGAGACGCAGACCGCGAGTGGTCTCGTCATCCCCGACACCGCCAAGGAGAAGCCGCAGCAGGGCGAAGTGCTCGCCGTCGGGCCCGGCAAGCGTGCGGAGTCGACCGGTGAACTGATCCCGACCGGCATCACCGTCGGCGACGTCGTTCTCTATTCGAAGTACGGCGGCACCGAAGTCGCCGTCGACGGCGAGGACCTCCTCGTGCTCAACGGCCGCGACGTGCTCGCTGTCGTGGAGAAGTGAAGAAGCAGTAGGAGAGGAACCCCCAACATGGCAAAGATTCTGAAATTCGACGACGAGGCTCGTCGCGCGCTGGAAGCCGGCGTCAACCGCCTGGCCGACGCCGTCAAGGTCACGCTCGGGCCGAAGGGCCGCAACGTCGTGCTCGACAAGAAGTTCGGCGCGCCGACCATCACCAACGACGGTGTGTCGATCGCCAAGGAGATCGAGCTCAGCGACCCGTTCGAGAACATGGGCGCCCAGCTCGTCAAGGAAGTCGCCACCAAGACCGACGACATCGCCGGTGACGGAACGACGACGGCCACGGTGCTCGCCCAGGCGATGGTCCACGTCGGCATGAAGAACGTCGCCGCCGGCGCCAACCCGATGGCCATCAAGAAGGGCATCGAGAAGGCCGTCACGGCCGCCGTCGAGTCGATCCAGGCGCAGGCCAAGGATGTCGACGACAAGTCCGACATCGCCAACGTCGCCACGATCTCGGCCGCCGACGCATCGATCGGCGACGTCATCGCCGAAGCCATCGACAAGGTCGGCAAGGACGGTGTGGTCACCGTCGAGGAGTCGAACACGTTCGGCACCGAGCTCGATTTCACCGAGGGCATGCAGTTCGACAAGGGCTACCTGTCGCCGTACTTCGTGACCGACACCGAGCGCCAGGAAGTCGTCCTCGACGACGCCTACGTGCTGCTGAACAGCGCCAAGATCTCGACCGTGCAGGCCATGCTGCCGACGCTCGAGGCCGTGATGCAGACTGGCAAGCCGCTCGTCATCGTCGCCGAGGACATCGAGGGCGAGGCCCTCGCCACGCTCGTCGTGAACAAGATCCGTGGCACGTTCAGCGCGGCGGCCGTCAAGGCCCCGGGCTTCGGCGACCGTCGCAAGGCGATGCTGCAGGACATGGCCGTCCTCACCGGTGGCCAGGTCATCAGCGAGGAAGTCGGGCTCAAGCTCGAGAACGTCACCCTCGACCTGCTCGGCACCGCCAAGCGCGTCATCATCACCAAGGACAACACCACCATCGTCGATGGCGGTGGGTCCGAGGACGACGTGAAGGGCCGGATCAACCAGATCAAGGCCGAGATCGAGAACACCGACTCCGACTGGGACCGTGAGAAGCTCCAGGAGCGTCTCGCCAAGCTGGCCGGCGGTGTGGCGCTGATCAAGGTCGGCGCCGCCACCGAGGTCGAGCTCAAGGAGAAGAAGCACCGCATCGAGGACGCCGTGTCGTCGGTCCGTGCAGCCATCGAGGAAGGCGTGGTCGCCGGTGGCGGCACCGCCCTCATCCGTGCCCGCGGCGCGGTGCAGAAGGTCGTCGAGTCGCTGGAAGGCGACGAGGCCACCGGTGCCCGCATCGTGTGGGAAGCGCTCATTGCTCCTGGCCGTCACATCGCCAACAACGCCGGCCTCGAAGGCTCGGTCGTGGTGCGTGAGGTCGAGGCCGCCGAGGGTTCGACGGGCATGAACGCGGCGACCGGCGAGATGACCGACCTGTTCAAGGCCGGCATCATCGACCCGGCCAAGGTGACCCGCGCCGCGTTGCAGAACGCGGCGTCGATCGCCGCCATGGTCCTCACCACCGAGTGCCTCGTCGCCGATGCGCCCGAGCCCGAAGGCGCCGGCGCGATGCCCGGCGGCATGGGCGGCATGGGTGGCATGGGCGGCATGATGTGACCGATTGACCTCTGGTCGATCGAACACCCGCTGAACGAGCCCCGGGTTCCGACCCGGGGCTCGTTCGCGTCCCCGTCCGTTACTGTTCTGGGCGATGGTCACGATCGAACGAATGCGGCGTCCGTTCTGGATGCACCAGGTCGTGGAGTACATCCTCGGTTTCGGGCTCATCATGACCGCGATCCAGCAACCCGAGCCGAAGGTCCCAGCGCTGATGGGCCTGCTGATCCTGCTGAATGCAGCCGTCGTCGCCGGCCCGGCGGGGGCGTTCAAGCTCGTGCCGCGCTGGCTCCACAAGTACCTCGATCTCGTCGTCATGGCCCTGCTCCTGCTGGTGGCCGTGCAACCGTGGTGGGAACTCGATGCGTCCGGCCGGCTGATCCTGGTGGGGATCGCCATCGTGATGTTCTTCATCTGGTTCCACAGCGACTTCACCGAGCCGATCGACCGCAAGACGAAGAAGGCCCAGAAGGCGGCCGCGCGGGCGCAACGGCAGCCGATGGACAGCACGAACGTCGGCAAGACGGCCGGCCGCTACGTGGGTCATGGGGTCAACTCGCTGAAGCGGTGGAAGGATTCGCTCGGCTCCGAGGAGCCTCCGAGCGACGGTGCGTAGGCTGACGTCATGCCCTTCGAGCAACCTGCCCCGGATCTGGCCAAGATCATCACCGCGCTCGACGCGTGGGAACGCGGCGAGGAGACGCCCGGCCGCACGTTGGCGAGCATGAAGACCGCCGGGATCGCACTGGTGCTCGAACAGCTCGCCCGCGAGGGCTGGACACCGTCGGTGCCCGCGAGTTGACGTCTGTCGATTCGAGTGGTGACGATCCGAGGCGTCGGGGCGGTGCCCAACAGATTCCCCGTCCGGCGGCGTTCACCACGTCCGAGGACGTTCCGTGGCCGGCCGATGCGGTGTGGACCATGGACAGCCTCCTGCTGGCGGTGTCGGCCGACGTCGCGCCGGTCCTCCCGCTGTTCCCGAACTCACGGCTGTCGGCGGTCCTGGTGCTCCTCGCTCCGGGCGACGCCGGACCCGAGGTGCTCCTCACCCGGCGGTCGATGAGCCTCACGAACCATCGCGGCGAGATCAGCTTTCCCGGCGGGCGCGTCGATCCCGACGAATCACCGCGCGAGGCCGCACTGCGCGAAGCGTACGAGGAGGTCGGCCTCGATCCCGTCCTGCCCCAGGTGGTCGGCGAGCTGACGCACCTCAACACGATCGTCAGCCGCAGCTACATCGTGCCGATCGTCGCCACGCTCGACGCGCCGGTGGAACTCACCGCGCAGACGGGCGAGGTCGATCGCATCCTGTGGACGCCGATCGCCGACCTGACGGTGCCCGGGACCTACCGCACCGAGCACTGGGGCACCGCGCCGCTCGACCGCGCCCTGCACTTCTTCGAGCTCGACGACGAGACCGTGTGGGGCGCGACCGCCCACATGCTCGTCGAGTTGCTGGTGCCCGGTGGCGGCGGTCAGCGCGAGGGCTGAAGCCCGGACTGCAGGGTCGTCAAGAGGTCCCACACCTGCACGATGTGATCGCGGGTCGTCGTGCGGGCACCGATCGAGATCCGCAGCACCGAACGACCGTCGAGCACCGTGCGGGTGAACAGGGCCTCGCCCGAGGCGTTCGCCCGCTCGATCAGATCGTCGGTCTCGGCGTTGGTCGCCGCGGCGATGCAGAGCAGGTTCAGCGGATGCGGGGCGACGATCTCGAGCCGGTCGTCGTCGGCGACCCACGCCGCCAGTTCCTCGGTGAGTGCCACGTGGCGGCGGATCATCGTGCGGAACGATTCGACGCCCTCGCAGCGGATGGCGAACCACAGCTTGAGGGCGCGCATCCGCCGCCCGAGCGGAATCTGCCAGTCGCGGTAGTCGATCACCGCGCCCGATTCGGCCTGCGCCGAACGCAGGAACTCGGGCAGGATGCTGAGCGCCCCGAGCAGCGCCCGCCGGTCGACGGTCCAGAACAGGTTGCAGTCGAAGTTGACCCCCATCCACTTGTGCGGGTTCGTGCTGTAGGAGTCGACGCTGTCGAGCCCGTCGTTCACCCATCGCAACTCGGGCACGAGGGCGGCGATGCCCGACATCGCCGCGTCGACGTGCAGCCAGAGGTGCTCGCGTGCGCAGATCACCCCGACGTCGGGTGTCGGATCGAACGCCATCGACGACGTGGTGCCGTGCGTGGTGCACACGAAGAAGGGCAGCAGGCCGGCGTCGCGGTCGGCGGCGATCATCGCGGCCAGGGCGGCGGGCTGCATCGCGAACGTGTCGTCGTGCGGCACGATGCGGATGCGGTCGGTGCCGATGCCGGCGATGCGCAGGCCCTTCTCGACGCCCGAGTGGGCCTGATCGGTGGTGTAGGCCACGAGCCGGGACGTGTCGCCGTCGGCGTTGACCGCCCCCTCCGTGGCCCGCCAGCGGGCGGCCAGGATGGCGACGAGCACCGCCTCGCTGGCCGAGCCCTGGATCACGCCGCCGCCGTGCTCGCTGGTGGATCGGAAGCGGTCGGGCAGGTCGAGCAGCTCGATCATCCAATCGAGCATCAACGTCTCGAGTTCGGTGCAGGCGGGTGAGGTGACCCAGCTCATGCCCTGCACGCCGAGTCCTGCGGAGAGCAGCTCGCCGAGGATCGACGGGTACGACGTGTTCGCCGGGAAGTAGGCGAAGAAATCGGGATGCTGCCAGTGGGTGAGCCCCGGCACGATCACGCGGTCGATGTCGGCCATCACCGCGGTGAACGGCTCGGGATCGGTCGGTGGATGAGCGGGCAGCGCGGCGCGGACGTCGCCGGGTTCGACGGTGGACTGCACCCGCTGCTCGCCGACCGACTCGATGTAGTCGGCGATCCAGTCGATGAGATCGTGGCCGGCGGCGCGGAACTCCTCGGGGCTCACGGGTCGATGGCCCGTCGGTTCTGGCGCACGCCGATCGCGATCCGCACGAAGATCACCGTCATGGCGAGGAGCATCACGATGAACACGACGGTGATCGCCGTGCCGCCGCGCGCCTGGCTGCCGCAGCCGGGTTTCTCGAGCACGCCGACGCAGTCGGACAGGTCGCGATCGGTCGGCAGGAATTCGTTCGCCGTCACCACGGGTGCCCCGCTCACCGTCGTGCTGGGCGCCGGTTCGGGTGTCGCCGCGGCCGCGGCAACCCCGCTGGCCGCGCCGAGGAGCACGATCAGAGCGAGGATGGGTGCCAGTGCGCGTGCTGCCCTACGATTCACATCCTTGAGTCAATCGCGTCGACCCGCTCCCACCTCGTCAGGCCGCGACACCGTCCTGGTCGTCGACTTCGGGGCGCAGTACGCCCAGCTGATCGCCCGGCGCGTGCGCGAGCTGAAGGTGCACTCCGAAATCGTCCCGCACCGCATCACCGCCGCCGAGGTGAAGGAGCGGGCGCCGAAGGCGATCATCCTGTCGGGTGGCCCGAAGAGCGTGCACGTCGACGGGGCGCCATCGCTCGACGCCGGCATCTACGACCTCGGCGTGCCGGTGCTCGGGATCTGTTACGGCGCCCAGCTGATCGCCCAGCAGCTCGGGGGGATCGTCGGCCGTGGCATGCGCGGCGAGTACGGGCGGACCCGGCTGACGCGAGCGGGGTCGTCCACGCTGCTCGATGGTGTGCCCGAGAGCCAGGACGTCTGGATGAGCCACTTCGACGCGGTCACCGAGGTGCCGCCAGGGTTCGTGGCGACCGCATCGACCCCCGATGCCCCGGTGGCCGCGTTCGAGTCGCCCGACCGCAAGGTCTGGGCCGTCCAGTACCACCCGGAGGTGGCCCACACCCCCCATGGCATGGCGGTGCTCGAACAGTTCCTGTGGCGTCTCGCCGAGTGTGACGCGTCGTGGGAGATGGGTTCGGTGCTCGAGGAGCAGGTCGCCGCGATCCGTGCTCAGGTCGGTGAGGAGCGGGTGCTGTGCGCCCTGTCGGGCGGAGTCGATTCGTCGGTCGCCGCGGCGCTCGTGCATCGCGCCGTCGGCCATCAACTGACCTGCATCTACGTCGACACCGGACTGATGCGCAAGGGCGAGAGCGAACAGGTCGTCGAGACGTTCCGCCGCAACCTCGGCATCGAGTTGATCCACGTCGACGCCGGTTGGCGGTTCTTCGACGCGCTGGCCGGCGTCACCGAGCCCGAGACGAAGCGCAAGGCGATCGGCGAACAGTTCATCCGCGTGTTCGAGGAGTACACCGGCGGGTTGACGGAGGCGAAGTTCCTCGTGCAGGGCACGCTGTACCCCGACCTGATCGAGAGCGGTGGCACCGACGGGTCGGCGGCGGTGATCAAGAGCCACCACAACGTCGGCGGGCTGCCCGACGACATGACCCTCGAACTCGTCGAACCGCTGCGCGACCTGTTCAAGGACGAGGTGCGCCGACTCGGGTTGGAACTCGAACTGCCCGACGAGATGGTGTGGCGGCAGCCGTTCCCCGGTCCGGGGCTCGGCGTGCGGATCATCGGCGAGGTCACCCCGGAACGGGTGGCCCTGTTGCAGGAGGCCGACGCGATCGTCCGGGAGGAACTGCGCGCCGCCGGGCTGGAACGGGAGATCTGGCAGTCGTTCGCCGTGCTCGCCGACATCCGGTCCGTCGGGGTGATGGGCGACGAACGGACGTACGGGCACCCGATCATCATCCGTGCCGTGACCAGCGACGACGCGATGACGGCCGACTGGGCCCGCATCCCCTACGACGTCCTGGAGACGATGTCGCAGCGGATCATCAACGAGGTGCCGGGGATCAATCGCGTCGCCTACGACATCACGTCGAAGCCGCCGGGGACGATCGAGTGGGAATGAGGCGTGACGCGCGTCACTGACGCAATCGTCAGCGGTTCGCAACACGTTCGTCATAATCGCTAGGCTGTCGCAGGTTCTTATGAAGCAACTTCTCCGCGTGTTCCCGCTCGCCCTGGTGATCACGCTGGTGGTCCCGGCGATGACGCCCACCATCGCCTCGGCGCAGACCGTCGACGGGCAGCGCCAGAAGGTCGCGGAGATCGTCGACCAACTCGACCGCCTCGAGGAGAAGTCGAACCAGCTCGCCGAGGACTACGTGGTGGCCGTCGACAGCAAGACGCAACTCGATGCCGAGATCGTCGATGCCGAGGCGCAGATCGCCACGAAGGAAGCCGAGCTCGACCAGCTGCGCGGCAGCCTCAGCGAGATGGCGCTGCGCTCCTACGTCGGTGGCGGCGCCGCCCCGCTCGGCCCGCTGTTCGAGGATTCCAGCAACCTGAGCGACGTGCTCCAGCGCGACGAACTCGCCAGGGTGGCACTCAGCGCCGGTGATGTCACGAGCGACGAACTCGACGCCCTCGTGTCCGATCTCGACGACGACCGCGATGCCCTCGCCGACAAGCGCGAGCAGGCCAGCCAGCTGGCCGACAGCCTCGTCGCCCAACAGGCGGCGACGGAACAGTCGACGAAGGACTTCGAAGAGGCCAAGGCCGACGCCGAGGCCAAGCTCGGCGACCTCATCCAGAAGGAAGAAGAGCGGCGGGCCGCGGAATCGGCGCGCAAGCATCAGGCCGAAGTCGCTGCCGCAGCTGCCGCCGCCGCGGCCGCGGCGAACAACCACGCCGCTGCGGCGAACAACAACAGCAACAGCGGCGGGGGCAGTTCCTCGAGCAACTCCTCGAGCAACTCGTCGAGCAACTCGTCCGGCGGAGCGGCGGCGACGTCGTTCACGCCGGCGCCGGCGGTGTCGTCACGTTCGGGCATCGCCATCTCGGCGGCCATGGCCCAGCAGGGCGTGCCGTACCGCTTCGCCGCCTCGAGCCCTGGCGTCGCCTTCGACTGCTCCGGCCTCACCGCCTACGCCTGGGCCCAGGCCGGCGTCTTCCTCCCGCACCAGTCACGCCAGCAGTACGCCTCCGTGCCGCACGTCTCGCAGGCCGAGGCGCAACCGGGCGACCTGCTGTTCTATTACAGCCCCATCAGCCATGTGGGCATCTACCTCGGCAACGGCCAGCTCGTGCACGCTCCGAACAGTGGCACGACCGTCAAGGTCGCCGCGGTGAACTGGAGCAAGGTCACCGGCGTCGGCCGTCCCGGCTGAACTGGCCCGGTTGATCTGGTTCGGCTGAACCCGGTTCGTTCTGGCCCCGGCCGCGGACGAACCGAACCGCTACGGTCGTCGTTCGTGCAGCAACCGATCAACGGCCTCGACCACGACCGCGTCAGCGCCTGGCTCGCCGACCACATCGACGGTGCGGTGGCGCCGTTCGAGTTCGCGCTGATCGCCGGGGGACGTTCCAACCTCACGTTCGTCGTCACCGACGCCAACGGACGCCGGTTCGTCCTCCGCCGCCCCCCGACGGGAGCGGTGCTCGCCACCGCCCACGACATGGCGCGTGAGCACCGGATCATCGCCGCCGTCGGCACGACCGCGGTCCCCGTGCCGCCGGCGTTGGGGCTGTGCGTCGACGACTCGGTGAACGGCGCGCCGTTCTACGTGATGGGCCACGTCGACGGTGTCGTGCTCGACAGCCAGGCGCGCGCGGCGGAGATGACCGTCGAGCAGCGACGTTCGGCATGCGAGCATCTCATCGACGTGCTCGCCGACCTCCACGACGTCGACGTCGACGCCGTCGGCCTCGGCGACCTCGCCAAGCGCACCGGATACGTCGAGCGTCAGGTGCGGCGCTGGACGATGCAGTGGGAGAACTCGAAGACCCGGGAACTGCCGGCGATCGACGAGGTCGGCCGGCGACTGGCCGAGCGGATGCCCGAGCAGCACGGGGTCGTGATCGCCCATGGTGACTACCGCTTCGGGAACTGTCTCACCGACACCTCGGCAGGACGCATCGCGGCGGTGCTCGACTGGGAGTTGTGCACGTTGGGCGACCCGCTCGCCGACGTCGGCTATCTCGGCGTGTACTGGTCCGATCCCGGCCGGCCGAACGGTCGGTCCAACGATCCCACCGGGCTGGAGGGCTTCCTCAGCTACGACGAGCTGCTGGAGCGCTACGCCCGGCGCACGGGGCGCGACCTCTCGGGCATCGCCTACTACGTCGCCTTCTCGTCATGGCGGTTGGCGGTGATCTCCGAAGGGGTCTATGCCCGCTACCTGCACGGCGCGATGGGTGATCAGCAGATGGACGAACAGGCCCTCGACGGCCTCAAGACCGGGACCGAGGTGCTCGCCGAATCGGCGCTCGAGGCGATGCGGGGGCTGTCGTGAGCGCGGCGACGACCGACGTGTTGGTCGATTGGGAACTCGGCTCGTTCACGGCCGCCGGCATCACCCACGCCACCTACCGCAAGGGGAGCGGTCCCGGTGTGGTCATCGTCCACGAGATCCCGGGGATCACCCCGCTCGTCGCCAGGTTCGCCGACGAGGTCGTCGACGCCGGGTTCACCGTCGTGATGCCGTCGCTGCTCGGCACTCCCGGCAAGGAACCGAGCGGCGCCTACATCGCCCGGTCGTCGCTGCGGCTCTGCATCGCCCGCGAGTTCACGAAGATGGCGCTGCAGCAGACGTCGCCGATCATCGCCTGGCTGCGGGCGCTCGCCCGCAATCTGCACTCGGAGGTCGGCGGCGCCGGGGTGGGTGCCGTCGGGATGTGCTACTCGGGGGGCTTCGCCCTCGGCATGATGGTCGACGACATCATGATCGCGCCGGTCCTCTCCCAGCCGTCGTTGCCGGCGGCGATCGGATCGGCCCGCTCGTCGGACCTCGGCCTGTCGCCCGACGATGCCGCGGCGGTGGCCGAACGGGCGGCCCAGGGCTGTCAGGTGCTGGGCCTGCGCTTCTCCGGTGACCGCTTGGTGGGCGACCGGTTCGATTCCCTCCGTGACCTGCTCGGTGACGCCTTCATCGCCGTCGAACTCCCCAGCTCGCAGCCGTCCGACCACTCGGTGCTCACCGAACAACGCGACGAGGCGAGTGTGCAGCGGGTCATCGAGTTCCTCCGGGAGAAGCTCAGCCCCTGACGCGAGGCGCAGCGCGGCATCGGGTCCCGTACCCTTGTCGCGATGCGACGACAGGGCGGGCGGTTCGGGAGGGACACCACTGCGTCCCGACTCGTCATGGCCGTGGCCGTCACCGTCCTGGCTGCCCTGCTCGTCACGGGCGCCATGACCGCCGGGGCCGGTCGTGCGTCGGCCGCGGCTCCCGCGCCGGTCGTGGTCTTCGATGACGCCACGGCTCCCGACGGAGCGCTCGCGCCGGTGATCGAGGAGAGCGTCGCTGCGGCGCCCCGCTCGCGCTTCGTCGACATCGACGACGGCGCCCTGCGCGCGGCCCTCGCCGGCGACGACGTGACGTTGCAGTTGTTCGACGACGTGACGGTGGCCTTCGGCGACCTCGGCGAGCTCACCGCCGGCGTGGACGGCAACCCGACCTGGTCCGGAACCACCCCGACGGCGACCGCCACGCTCTCGTTCGGCGACGACGGCGTCCGGGGGAGCGTCCAGACCGGTGGCACGACCTACTCGATCGTCCCCGTCGACGGTGCCACCCATCTCCTGTTCGAAGAGGGCCGGTCGTTCCCGGCGACCGAGGAGCCACTCGTCCCGCCCGCGGATCCCTCCTGGGCGAGCGACGCGCCGCTGTCGGACAGTGCGACCTCGAGCCAGGCGGGCCAGTTCACCGCTCCGCCATCGGCCGCCGACGGCGCGCCGGTGATCCGGGTGCTGACCGTGTTCGACGATGCGGCGAGCGCGTACTTCGGCGGCGACGCCAATGCCGCCGCCGAGCTCAGCGCGACGATCGACGAGGTCAACGCGGCGTACGCGCGATCCGGTGTCAATCTGGTGATGCAGTCCGCGGCCATCGACCGCGCCGGCTACGCGTCCAGCCAGGATGCCTCGACCGAGCTGTACCACCTGACGCTGCCGAACGATGGGGTCCTCGACGGGATCCATGCTCGCCGGGACGCCCTCGGCGCCGACCTCGTCGTGCTCGTGACCCGGCTCGGTGGTGGAGGCATCGGTGCACCGTCGTGCGGCCAGGCGTGGATCCCGCAGGGCTCGTCGTCGGATGCCGCGTTCGGCTTCGCCGTGGTCGATTCGTCGTGTGCCCGTGGCAACCTCACGTTCGCCCACGAGACGGCCCACAACCTCGGTGCCGACCACGGGCCGAGCGGTGGTCGGCTCGGCTACAACAACGGCTACATCAATCTGGCGGCCGGTTATCGCACGATCATGGCCTATGACGTGGCGGGTTGCACCCGCCCGTGCACGCGGGTGCCGTTCTTCTCGAGCTCCAATCCGGCGGTGACGTACAACGGCCAGCCGACCGGCTCACCCACCCAGGACAACGCACGGGTCCTCAACGAGATCGGTCCGTCGGTGGCCGCGTACCGCGCCGGCGGTGTGACGCCACTCGTCTGCGGGCCGGCGGTCGGGACCACCCTGGTGCCGGTCAGCCCGGCGCGCCTGTTCGACTCGCCGCGGACCGAACCTCACCGTCGACGGGCTGTTCTCGGGTTCGGGGGCGCGCCCCGCCGGTTCGATCACCGAGGTGCAGGTCGCCGGACGCGGGTGCGTGCCGGCCGACGCGACCGCGGTGGTGCTGAACGTCACGGCGGTGCAGGCGCGCGCCGGCGGGTACGCGTCGGTGTATCCCTGCGGCGAGCCGGTGCCGAACGCATCGAACCTGAACTTCGCCGCCGGGCAGAACGTCCCGAACGCCGTCGTCGCCAAACTCGGCGCGGGCGGCAAGGTCTGCGTCTTCGCCGAGGTTCCGTTCGACCTGCTCGTCGACGTGAACGGCTACGTGCCCGCCGGCTCCACGGTCGGCTCGTTGACCCCGGCGCGCCTGCTCGATTCGCGCGCCGGCGGCGGCACGATCGACGGCCAGCTGGCCGGCATCGGGCCGCGTCCGACCGGGTCGGTGACCGAAGTGACCGTTGCCGGGCGCGGCGGTGTGCCGGTCGATGCATCGGCGGTGGTGCTGAACGTGACGGTGGTGCAGGCGGGCGCCGCCGGATACGCGTCGGTGTACCCGTGCGGTCAGCCGCTGCCGAACGCGCTCGAACCTCAACTTCGCCGCCGGCCAGACGGTGCCGAATGCGGTGGTCGCCAAGGTGGGTGCGGGCGGCAAGGTGTGCGTGTTCGCCGAGGTGCCGCTGCACCTGTTGGTCGACGTCAACGGTTTCGTTCCTGCCGGATCGGCCGTCGGATCCTTGCTCCCGGCGCGGCTCGTGGACTCCCGCGCCGACGGCGCGACCGCCGATGGCGCACTCGCCCGTATCGGCCGCCGCGGTGCCGGTTCGATCACGGAGGTTCCGGTCGTCGGACGTGGTGGTGTGCCCGCTGGTGCGACGGCCGTCATCCTGAACGTCACGGCGGTGCAGGCCGGTGCGGCCGGCTACGTGTCCGTGTTCCCCTGCGGCGAGGCGGTGCCGAACGCGTCGAACCTCAACTTCGCCGCGGGCCAGACGGTGCCGAACGCGGTGGTCGCCAAGGTCGGCGCCGGCGGGAAGGTGTGCGTGTTCGCCGAGCAGCCGACCGACCTGCTGGTCGACGTGAACGGCTTCGTCGCCTAGGCCGCGGACCACCCGCCGGTCACTCGTAGCCCGGCGCCGGATGGTGCAGGTCGAACCGGTTGCCCTGGTCGTCGCGGCATTCGACACCGCGGCCGGACGCATACACCACGTCCTCCACGACCTCGCCGCCGAGTTCGAGCACCCGGGCGATCACCGGATCGGCGTCGGTCACCGTCATCCAGAGGCGGACACCCTCGCCGTGGTCGGTCTGGAAACCGAACGGCAGGTCGCAGTTGCTCACATGACCCGACACGGGGTCGACGTCCCAACCGAACGCCCGGGAGTAGAACGCCGCGGCGCGGGGGATGTCGTCCGTGTGGATCGTGTAGTAGCCCAACTGGATCGGGCGGGCCTGGATCGCATCGGACTGGCTCGCATCGGACGGGCTCGGGCGATCGCCGGCCGGTGTGACGATCGTGAAGTCGGACATCGCCGCGTCGATCTCGGCGACGGTGGGGTCGGCGATCGTCTGGCTGAGCATCCAGCGGTGACCGAACGGATCGACGACGGTCGACGTCCGTGACCCGTGGGGCTGGTCGGCCGGTTCACGCTGGGCCAGGCCACCGTGCTCGACGACCGACGCGTGGACGGCGTCGACGTCGGCGACCTCGAGGTGGAGCGCACACGACGAACCTTCGTAGGTGTCGGCGGCGACCACGCCGATCTCGGGATAGGCATCGGACAGCATGATCCGCGCGCCGTGGATGATCATCTCGGCGTGACCGATCCGACCGTCGTCGCCGACGTAGCGGATCGTCTCGGTGCCGTCGAGCGCGGCCGTGTACCAGTCGAGGGCCGCGGCGGCGTCGGCAACGGCGAGGTAGGGAATCAGGATCTGGGCGGTCGTGGTGCCGGCCTGGGTGGTGCCGGTCTGGGTGGTCGTGTCGGTCATGACGTGGTCCTCTCGTTCGGGAAGTGCGATGGTGGGGGCGAGTGCGGCCTCGACCTGCGTGCGCAGTCGGGCCACGAAACGGGGATCGGGTCGCGACGCCGGCAGCTCCTCCGTACGACGCAGCTGTTCGTAGGCGTTCACGACGTCACCTCCTCGTATCGGATGCGGAACGCCGACCGGGCCCGCACGAGCAGTGCCTCGGTGGCGTGCAGGGTGCGGCCGAGTTCGGCGGCCACGTCGGCGACGGGCAGATCGTCGACGTAGCGCAACGTGAGCGCCGCTCGATGGTGGGCGCCGAGGTCACCGAGCACGTCGCGGGCGGCCATCACGTCGAGTTCCACGTCCCAGGGATCGGCGGGCTCGACCATGTTGCCGGCGACGGCCTCGAGTCGTCGGTCCTCACGTTCGACGCGACGCCAGTGATCGACGAGCTTGTGACGGGCGATGCCGATCAGCCAGGCGATCGTGACATCGCCCGCCATCCCGCGCGTGATCGAGTCGATCGCGGCGAGGAACACCTCGGTCGTGAGGTCCTCGGCGGTGCTGCGGTCACGGCAGCGCCGATGGAGGTAGCCGTAGACCTCGCCGACGGCATCGTCGTAGAGCTCGAGCAGCCGCGCCCGGTCGTCGACCTCGGCGGACACTCCCCTCACGATCCCTCCATGCCCCCTCCATCGTTCCAGACCCCCGTTCTCCGACGGGTCAGATCGGGTGAACTTCAGGCTCGGACGGGCGTGGAGGGTCAGCGTGGGCCGCCGTCGACGTTGATCAGGGTGCCGGTCGTGTACGACGACGCGTCGCTCGCCAGGTACAGCGCGGCGCCGACGATCTCGTTCGGCTCGCCGCCACGACCGAGCGCGAAGCCCGTCTTGGCGCGGCGGGTGAAGTCGTCGAGGTCCCACGCCTGCGAGATGTCGGTGAGGAAGGGGCCGGGGACGATGCAGTTGACGCGCACCCGTGGACCGAGCGTGCGGGCCAGCCCGACGGTGAGGTTGTTGACGCCGGCCTTCGCCGCGCCGTAGACGAGTTCGATCGGGCTCGGCCGTTGCGAGGCGATCGACGACACGAAGATGATCGACCCACCATTGCTGCCGCCGTGGTCCGGCCCGGCCATGCGCGTGCCGACGAGGGCCGAGAGGCGGAACGGCCCCTTCAGGTTGACGCCCATCACCTTGTCGTAGAGGTCCTCGCCGATGGCGTCGACGCTCGGGTAGAGCGGGGACATGCCGGCGTTGTTCACGAGCACGTCGACGCGGCCGAAGTGGTCGTAGACGGTTTCGTGGAGGCGCTCGCTGTCGTCCCACTTGCCGGCGTGATAGGCGACCGCCAGGCTCCGCCGGCCGAGCGCTTCGATCTCGGCGGCGACACCCTCGCAGGCGTCCAGCTTGCGGCTGGCGATCACGACATCCGCGCCGCGGGCGGCGAAGGCGAGTGCCATCTCCCGTCCGAGGCCGCGGGAACCGCCCGTGACGACGGCGACCCGCCCGCGCAGGTCGAACAGCGGATCGATCGCGTCTCCTCCACCAGGGCCGGTCATGTCATCCCCAGAGCGCGTTGCATCTCCTCGGGCACCTCGAACCCGGGACGTCCCGACGGTCGTCGTTCGGCGACCAGGAACTCCCGGAACGCGATTCGACCGAGCACACTCGTGATCGTGCTTCCGGTGAATGAGTCGCGCTCGAACCGGCTCCACACGCCGCCCATCGCCCGACCGGGCACGAACAGCAGACGCGTCCAGTTCGCCTTCGGCACGTCGAGCAGGTCCGCCGTGTCGTTGCCGAGCAGGAACCGGATGCCGGTGGCGGGGAGCCCGTCGAGCCAGCCACCCGGAATGAGTTGACGCATCACCTCGATCGCACTCTTGGTCAGCAGCGTGCCGCCGGGACTCCGGCCGTACTCCTTCGCGGTGATCCGGTCCCAGACGGTCGAGCTGTCGGCGAAGTCGAGCGGAAGCAGGTCGTCGCGCACGCCCATCATGTGCCCGATCACCGACCAGAGGTGGATGTAGGCCTCCTTCTCGCGGTCGCTGACGTTGACGCCGAACCGCTGCAGGGAACGCAGCCCGACCACGCTGAACGTGAACTGCGTCGCCAGCAGCGCCTCCTGGTTGAGCGGCACGCCGAACGCCGGATCCCAGCCGTCGAGATGATCATGGACGTCGGCCTCGTGTTGCAGCATGTGCCGGACGGCGGCGTGCATCAGGCGGACGTGGCGGATGTCGGCGGCGCCCACGCCGTCGTCGTGGAGACCACCCTTGGTCATCACGTCGAGCACGAACTGGCCGGTCTCCAGGAACCGCCGCCTCGGGTGGGACACGAGCTGCGCCGTGCGTTCGAGCACCACGGCGTCCTTGGCCCCGGCGTAGCCCGCCGGGATCGAGGCCATCCACAGGGCGAGGCCGAACTGGGGGAGGTATTGGGCGAACAGGTCCTGGCCGAGCTTGATCAGCTCCGGGTCGGCCCATGCGGGCGGAGGCGGGCGGTCCTGCACGAACGCGCCGAGCGCCTGGGACGCTTCGTCGCTGCCCGGGCGCGGCGGCGATCATCACCGTCATCATGTCCTTCGCCGTGCCGCGCTCGACGTCGAGGAAGGTCGTGACCGCGGCGTCGGCCTCGGGGTCACCGACCTGGCGGAGCTCGTCGAGGAACGCGGTCGTGAACCGGGAGGCGCCGACCGACGCGCTCACGAGTCACCCCGGCGGGCGGTGACGATGGCGTAGAACCAGTCGCCGCGCTCGAGTGCCCGCCACATCGCCAGCGACCCGGCGATGTTGCGCTGCTGGGCGTCGGAGCGGATGTTGAAGCGGTGCAGGACGTCGGCGATCGGTCGCAGCCGGCGGCACATGCGATCGAGGCGGTGCAGCGAGCGCCGCATCCGCGGCGTGATGTCGTCGAACTCGATGTCGACGAATCCGGCCGCCTCGAGCGCCTCCTGCCAGACCGCTCTCGTCGCCAGCGTCATCTCCCAGCCGTGCTCCCAGTCGACGATGGCATCGTCGGCGGCACCATCGTGGGGGGCGGGCGACCGGTCGGCGGCAACGACGTATTCGGCCATCACGATGCGACCGCCGGGCCGCAACACCCGGGCCATCTCCGACGTGAACGCCTTCTTGTCGGGGGCGTGGCAGGCGCTCTCCTGGGCCCACGCCACGTCGAACGACGATTCGTCGAGACCGGTCGCGGTGTAGTCGGCCACCTCGAAGCGGACCTGTCCACCCAGATGGCGTTCGCGCCCGTACCGGCGCGCCCGTTCGACGTGGTCCTCGACCAGGTTGACGCCGACCACTTCGGCGTCGTACTCCTCGGCCAGCCACAGCGACGTGCCACCGACCCCGCAACCGGCGTCGAGGACTTGCTCACCGCGCCGCAGCCTGGCGTGCTCGGCCATCACGTGGTTGAGGGCGAGCAGCGATGCGTCGTGCTTGCGCTCGCCCGGTTGCTCGTAACCGAAGTGCAGCGCTCGGGTCTTCTTGTCGAGCCACAGGAACCGGTAGTCGAACCAGGTGTCCTCGTAGTAGTCGCGCAGGTGCTCGTGATGTTCGTCCATGGTCCTCCGCGGGGTCGCCGTCACATTAGACGCTGCGGTCCGGCGACGGGCCGGTCGTGTGTCGGTCCGTGGGCTTTCCGGGAGTGGGGCAGCAGCGGCCGACGTCTAGTGTCATAGCGTGATCTCGGGCGATCGACCGTCGCGGCGGCTGGCCGTGATCATGTTCACCGATCTGGTCGGATCGACGGCGCAGCGTCAGCGCCTGGGCGAACTGCGCGCCGACGAGCTGCGCGGGGCCGTCGACGACATCCAGATCGAGGTGGTCACCACGAACGGCGGCTCCATCGTCAAGCACACCGGTGACGGTGTGATGGCCACGTTCGGATCCGTCACCGCGGCGCTCGGCTGTGCCGCCGGCATCCAGATCGAGCTCGCCCGCCTCAACGAGACGTTGGACGACCCGATGCTGCTGCGCGTCGGTGTCGGCGCCGGCGAGGTCACCTCTGACGTGGGCGATTTCTTCGGCATGCCCGTGGTCGTCGCGGCGCGATTGTGCGACCGGTGCGCCACCGGTGAAGTGCTCGTCGCCGATCTCGTCCGGCAGTTGGTGGAGGGCGACACGAGCATCGACCTGCGAGATCCGGCCGAGTACGACCTCAAGGGGATCGACGGACCGCAGCGGGCCTGGCGCCTCCACTGGGAGACGGCGCCGGCGATCGCCGAACTGCCCGGTGGGCTCCGGCGTGACACGCGGTTCGCGTTCGTCGGGCGGGAATCGGAGTGGGAACGGCTCGTCGATCGGTGGCACCGGGTACTCGCCGGCGAACAACACGTGGCGCTCGTCGAGGGCCCGCCCGGCGTCGGCAAGACCCGGCTGGTCGCCGAGTTCGCCGAGTACGCCCGTGCCAACGGCGCCACGGTGCTGTTCGGCCGCAACGACGAGTCGCTCGGGGTGCCCTACGCGCCGTTCGCCGAGGCGTTCCGTCAGTACATCGCGGCGCAGCCGTCCTGGGCGCTCGCCCGCCGGCTCGGTGCGGCCCGTGGCGAACTCGTCCGGTTGTGTCCCGAACTCACCGACCTGATCGCCCAGCTGCCCGAGCCCGTGCGATCCGATGCCGAGACCGAGCGGTTCCGACTGTTCGAGGCGATCGGCGAATGGCTGTCGACCGCATCCTCGGTCCGCCCGATCGTGCTGGTGCTCGACGACCTGCAGTGGGCGGCGCCGGAGACCGTGCAACTTGCTCGGCACGTCGCCCAGGTGACCACACCGATGCCGGTGCTCGTGCTCTGCACGGTCCGCGACTCCTCGACCGATCTGACGCGCGCTCCTGCGGGTGGAGGGATCGACCCGGTGGCCTCACTGCAGGCCGGCGTCGACCGGCTCACCCGGATCTCGCTCACGGAGTTCGATCGGGCCACCACGCGGGCCTTCCTCGAGGGCGCGGCGGGCCACGATCTCGGCGACGACGGCGACCTCCTGGCCGGTCTCGTGCATCAACACACGGGCGGCAACGCGTTCTTCTGTCGCGAGCTCGCCTTCCATCTCGTCGAGACCGGCGCGCTGCTGCAGGTCGACGGTCGTTGGGGGTTGGTCGTGCCGTTCGAGTCGATCGGTGTCCCGAACGGCGTGCGGACGACCGTCACCGATCGCCTCGGCCGGCTCTCCGACGCCGCGCGTCGGACCCTGGTGCTGGCGTCGGTGATCGGCCAGCAGTTCGACGTCGGGCTGGTCGAGGACCTGTCGGAGCCGATCGGTTCGGACCTCCTCGGCACGCTCGAGGAGTGCGTGGCGGCGGGCCTGCTCGAGGAGGTCGACGTCGACCGCTTCCAGTTCACGCACGCCATCGTGCGGTACACCCTGTACGACTCGATCGGCACCACCCGCCGGGCTCGGATCCACCGGCAGATCGCGGTGGCGATCGAACGTGACCTCGAGGCCGGCAAAGCCGTGCGCTTCTCGGAGCTCGCCCACCACGCGGCCCTCGGGGCGCGTGACGCCGACGTCGGGCAGGCGATCGGGTACTGCCGGCGTGCGGGCGACCAGGCGATGGCGCAGTTGGCGTACTCGGACGGCGAGCGGTTCTACGTGTCCGCGGTGGAACTCGCCGATCGCTGGCCCGGTTCGCTCGAACCGAGGGAACGGGCTGAGCTGCTCACGCTGCTCGCCACGGCCGCGCTCCGGGCCGGCGATCCCGCGGTCCACGACCGCTTCGCCGCCGCGATCGGCGCCGCCGTCGAACTCGGGGATCCGCGCGTGCTCGCCCATGCGCTGCTCGCCGGGAGCCGCGGTGCAGCCACCACACCCGGAACCGTCGACGTCGAACGCGTCCGGCTGCTGCGCCACGTGCTCGACGAGCTTCCGGCCACCGACGATCCGTTGCGGGCGAAGCTGTTGGCCGATCTGGCGATCGAGATCCAGTACACGGGCGACGCCGAAGCCATGTTCACGTTGGGCGACCAGGCGCTGGCGATGGCCCGCCGGCTCGGCGACGACGAGACGCTGGCCTTCGTGCTCACCCAGCGCGTCGGCGCGATCCGCTTCGCCGAACGCCTCGACGAGCAACTCGGCGACCTGGTCGAGCTGATCCGGTTGAGCCGGGCGATCGGCGACCCGCACGCCGAGTTCCTCGCCGTGTTCCGATCCGTGTCGGTCTACCTCCAGCTGGGCGATCGGGCCGGCTTCGAGCAGGCCCTCGAGCAGGTTCGGACGCTGTGCCCGAGCCTCGGCCAGCGGGACCTCGAACGCCGGTGGTTCCGGGTGGAGGAGGAGGCGGCCTGGCTGCACGGCGATCTCGATGCCGCCGAGTCGTGGCTCGACCGGTTCTGGACCACCTCGGCGGAGCTCGGTGAACAGAACCAGGCCCGCGCCACCTACACCGGCCAGATCGCCAAGGTCTTGGCGGCGCGTGGACGACCTGACGTGGCCGTGCCGCTCTACGCGAAGCTGGCCGAGTACCGGAAGGTGGAGGGCTTCCGAGCCGGCCTGGCGGTGATGCTCCTCGAGAGCGGCGAGCCTGAACCGGCGCGTGACATCTACGACGAACTGATGGAACTCGGCCCGGAGAACCTCTCCCGCAACCCGGCGTATCTGCACACGCTGGGTTTTCTGGCGTCGTTGTGCGCCGACTTCGGCGACCGGGCCGGCGCCCCGTCGATCGAGGCCGTGCTTTCGCCGTATCGCAACCTCTGGATCGAGGCGGGCTCGAACACCTACGGTCCGGTGGCCCAGTTCCTCGCCCGGCTCGCCGATCTGCAGGGTCACGACGATCGGGCGCGCGAACTGTTCGCGGAGGCCGATGAACGATGCGTCGCGATGGCCGCGCCGATCCTGCGCGCCTGGAACCAGATCGCGTGGGCGGACGCGGCCGTCGGGTGGGGAGACGACGCCCTCGCCGCGCGGTTGCTCGACGCGGCGACGGCGATCGGCGAGGAACGCGGGGCTCCCGGCGTGACTCGCGCCGCGTCGCTCGTCGGTCAGATCGACGCCGCGGCGCGCCGACCCTCGAGCACCGCTTCGTGAATCGTGCGCGGCGCCACGGCGTCGCCGGCGAGGATGGCTGCGTCGGCGAGCGGGTCGGTCGGGACGCGGAAACCGCAGTCGACGACCGCGACGCACTCGATCGTCCGACGCTGACCTGAGTACCGGTCCTCCACCTCGACCGCACCGGCGTGGACGGCACGCAGGAGCGTCCGTCGTTCGACCGTCACACCCGCCTGGGCGAGCCGCGTGTTGGCCGGCGCGAGGTCGCCGGTGCGGGCCAGTTCGTTGCCGGCGATGTTGTCCTGCGTGACGAGCACCGCCCGGGCCCCCAGCTCCTCGGCCATCGCCACACCGATCGGGCCGCCGATCGGGTCGAAGACGACGACGGCGCCCTCGGCCGGCACCGTCACGACCCCGGCGCGGACCTCGGCGACGTCGAGCACCACCGCGTCCTCATCGGTGTCGTACGGACGCGGTCCGGCGACCGCACCGGTGCACTGCACGACGACGTCCTCGCCGCCCGGTGCGGCCGTGCGCCCGCTGAAGTCGACGCCGAGCGAGACGGTGACACCGAGGTGACCGAGCTCGCCGACCTGCCAGTCGACCAGCGCGCCGTTCGGCCCCGCCAGCCGGGCGGCACCTCCGAGGTGCTCGTCACGTTCGACGAGGGACACGTCATGCCCGCGGATCGCCGCGATCCGGGCGGTCTCCAGTCCCGGCGGGGCCGCCACCGACCACCACGACGGTCCGCGGTAGGCGCGCCGTCTGGTACCAGTCGGGATCCTCGGTCTCGCGACCGCTCGACGGCTCGCCGATGCAGGTCACGATCGGGTTGCGCGCATCGCGTACCTGACACGTCTGGTTGCATCGGGTGCAGGGTCGGATGCGGTCGGTCTCGTCCCGCGTCATCTTCGCCACGAGGTCGGGGTCGGCGATCTGGGCACGGGTCATCTCCACGCCGTCGCACAGCGCCGGATCGTCGAACCCGCCGAGCGCCCACTCGGCCTGGCCGACGTCGACGATCGAGCCCTGGAGGATCACCGGGACGTCGACCGCGGCCCGCACCGCGCGGCACACGTCGATGTTGAACCCGGTCGGTTCGTGGAAGTCGGGTCGTGTCTTCTCCGCCGAGAAGATCGAGCCGCGCGTCACCACCAGGTAGTCGACGCCCGTACCGGCCAGCGCGCCGGCGATGCCGGGCGCCATGTCGGGTGTGATCCCGGCCCACGGCGCGAGCTCGTCGCACGAGAGGCGCAGCCCGACGATGCGTTCGGCGCCCACCCCGGCGCGCGTGGCGGCGATCACCTCACGGGCGAACCGCAGGCGGTCCTGCCCCCATTCGTCGTCGCGTTGGTTCGTGAGCCCGCTCAGGAACTGGCGCACCAGGCTGTGCTGGCCGGCGTTGATCTCCACGCCGTCGGCGTCGGCCTGCGCGGCCAGCGCCGCGGCGTTCCCGAACCCGTCGATCACCGCGGCGATGTCGTCGGCCTCCATCCACTTCGGGACCTCGCGGCTGTTGGTCTCCGGGACGCGCGAGGGAGCCCACAACGGCGCCTGGCTGTAGGCCGACGAGCCCTGCCCGCCGGCGTGATCGAGCGAGGCGATGACGAGCGAACCGTGCGGGCGACACGCCTCGACCACGGCGCGCCACCCCGCGGCGCAGCGCGCGGCGAGCGGCGCCCGCTCGTACGGCCAGTCCGACCCGTGGACCGACGCTCCCTCGATCACCACCGTGCCGCACCCGCCGGCGGCACGCCGCGCGTAGTAGGCGACGTGGCGACCGGTCAGCGACCGGTCGTCGGCCCCCAGATTCGTGACGTGCGGACCGAACATGATCCGGTTCGGTGCCGTTCGTGGCCCGAGCGTGAGCGGGGTGAGGATCTGCATCGCCGGATCGCTCACATCTTGCTCAGCGACGGTTCTTCACGCCGAATCATCCGCTTGATGTTCCCGGCGTGCTTGAGCACGATCAGCGCACACACGCCGGCGACGGCGGCGAACTCCCACGCCGGCGCGCCGTCGGCCAACAGCGCGAGCGGCACGAGCACGACGGCGACCACGGAGCCGAGGGCCGCCTTGCCGGTCAGTTTCGTCACCACCCACCACACGGCGACCAACAGTGGAGCGATGATCGGGTACAACACGACGAGCACGCCCGAGCCGGTGGCGACACCCTTGCCACCACGGAAATGGCGCGTCGCCGGGTACATGTGGCCGAGGATCGCCGCCGCGCCGCACACGTAGGCGAGCGGCCGCCCGTCGATCCACAGGCCGAGCCCGGCCGCCAGCGCTCCCTTCAGCGCATCGAGCCCGTACACCCACGCCCCCTTGCGCCACCCGAGGGCGCGGGTGACGTTCGACGCGCCGGGGTTGCCCGATCCGAACGTGGCGATGTCGACGCCGTTGGCGCGGGCGATCAGGATCGCGCTCGGGAACGTTCCGAGGACATACGCCGCGACGACCGCCCACGCTGTCGTCATGGCCCGGTTCCGTTCAGCGACGGCCGATGGTGACCGGGACACGCTCCGGTGCGGTTGCCCGGGTGGGCTTGGAGTGGTCCATCATCGGTCGCGGTGCACCGGCGGCCGAGGCGGCGAGCAGCGCCGCTTCGCCGTGGCCGTTCACGCACTCCGGGTCCGGTCCGTCGAGGGGCAGGCCGGTGAAGAACTTCGCCGCCATGCACCCACCCTGGCAGGCGTCGTAGCTGCCGCACGACGCGCAGGCACCTGCCGACTGCGGCTCGCGCAGCTCGGCGAACAGCTCGCTGTGCCGCCAGACGTGGGCGAAGCCGCCGGCGTCGCGGACCGATCCGGCCTTGAACTCGTCGTGGATCACGAACGGGCAGGCGTAGACGTCGCCGATCGGATCGATCAGACAGACGACACGGCCGGCACCGCACATGTTCAGGCCGGGCAGCGGGGTTTCCTCCGAGGGCGTTGAGGTGGAAGAACGAGTCGCCGGTCAACACGTCGTCGCCGTTGAGCACGAGCCAGTCGTAGATCTGGCGTTGCTGGGCGTTGGTCGGGTGCAGGTCGTGCCACGAGTCGGCACCGCGACCCGACGGACGCAGCCGGGTGACCCGGAGCTGCGCGCCGAACGAGTCGGCGAGCGCCTTGAACTCGTCGAGCTGGTCGACGTTGTGGCGGGTGACGACCACGGAGATCTTGAACGGGCCGAAGTCGGCGTCGCGCAGGTGCTCCATCGCCCGGATCGCCATCTCGTACGAGCCCACGCCGCGCACGGCGTCGTTCGTCGCCGCGTCGGTGCCGTCGAGGCTGATCTGGATGTCGAGATAGTCCATCGCCGCCAGCCGCCGCGCCTTGGCGGCATCGATGAACGCCCCG
This sequence comes from Ilumatobacteraceae bacterium, assembly GCA_963695145.1. Lineage (GTDB taxonomy): Bacteria > Actinomycetota > Acidimicrobiia > Acidimicrobiales > Ilumatobacteraceae > Sva-07. The sequence continues at coordinate 71,625 of CAVOGB010000005.1, forward strand.
TTCGTGGAGAACTTCACGCCGATGCCGAGCCCGATCGAGTACTCGAGCAGCTCGAAGAAGTCGCGCCGGATCGTCGGCTCGCCGCCGCCGACGTTGATGTAGAACACCTGCAGCGCGTGGAGTTCGTCGAGGACCGCCTTCGCCTCGGCGGTCGTGAGCTCACGCGGGTCGCGGCGGCCCGACGACGACAGGCAGTGCACGCACTCCAGGTTGCAGGCGTAGGTCAGTTCCCAGGTGAGGCAGATCGGCGCGTCGAGCCCGCCCTTCAGTTGCTCAACGAGCGACGACACGGTCATGGAGCATCTCCGATTCGGTGAGGGAAGCGAGGGCCCGCTCGAACGACGGCCAGCGGGACTCGTCGATGGCGCAGGCCCGGAGCGTGTCGGCGAGCGTGGGGTGGTCGTCGAGGGCGCGCACGACGCGCACGATGTCGGGGTGTTTGAGGAACACCAACGCGCGCGTGCCGTAGTGGTAGGCGAGCGCGCCGAACGGCTCGGGCCGCAGTGCGACCTGCGGATGCAGCGTCAGCTGCCGGTCGAGCAGACCGGACTCGATCGGGGACGGTGCCAGCACGTCAGTAGACGCCGCACATCCCGTCGATCGAGATCTCCTCGACCAACTGCTCGTCGTCGAGCAGGGCGTCCGTCGGGTCGAGTGCGGCCGACGCGTCGGCGTCCGGCTCGATCACGTCGATGGTGGCTTCTGCGATGTTCTCCATCGCGGCGAGGTTACTGCGCGTCGTCGAGTTCGTAGGCCAGCGCGTGCCGCGGTTGGTACAACATCATCGACCCGGCGCCCGGGACGGAATCCCGTGATCATGCATCGAGCGGAGGTCGAACGCCGCCACCGCTCCGACGACGATGACGCAGGGCGAGTCGATCGACGTGGCACCGAGGTCGCCGAGCGTGCAGCGGGCGACCGTCTGCTCGTCGGTCGTCGCCGACCGGATGGCGGCGACCGGCGTGGTCGCGTCGAGCCCACCGGCGATGAGTTCGGCGGCGATGGCCGCCCGTTGCGCCACACCCATGAGGATCACGATGGTGCCGCCGACGTTGGCGAGCGAGCGCCAGTCGATGTCGGGCTCACCGGCCCGGCGATGTCCCGTGACGACCGTGAAGGCCGCCGACACGCCTCGATGCGTGACCGGGATCCCGGCCGCCATCGGCGCCGAGATCGACGACGTGATGCCCGGCACGATCTCGTAGTCGACGCCGGCCTCGTGGAGGGCGAGCGCTTCCTCGCCGCCGCGCCCGAACACGAACGGGTCGCCACCCTTGAGGCGCACGACACGTTTGCCCTGCCGGCCGAGCTCGACGAGCAGCGCCGAGATCAGTTCCTGCGGCACGGGGCGGCCGGGACGTTTGCCGACGTCGATCACTTCGGCCCCGGCCGGCACGAGGTCGAGCACACCGTGACCGACGAGGGCGTCGTGCACGACGACCTGGGCCTCGGCGAGGATGCGCGCCGCTTTGACCGTCAGCAGGTCGGGATCGCCCGGCCCGGCTCCCACCAGCCACACGGTCATTTCGGCCACACGGTCATTCGTCCGCGCCCTCGATCTCGGACGCGGCCGCCCGCGGCCCACGCCGCCGTCCGGTCGGCGCCGGCAGCAACGCCTGCAGCTCGGCCAGCTCGTGCCCCGCACACCAGTCCCCGAACCCCACATGACCGTCCCCACCCCGAAAAATGCCTGGATTCGCGCGCTCAGCGTTCGATTCCGTGCATTTTTCGGTCGAAGCGTCGGCCACGTCGTCGACGCGTTCGGCGGTGAAGCGTTCGAGGAGGGGGCGCAGGAGCTCGGGGACGTCGGTCAGCGGGACGTCGGCGCGCAGCAGTTCGGCGAGCCGGTCGCCCTGCTCGTTGCCGCCGACGTAGATGTCGTAGTTCTTCTTCGTCCGGCCGACGATGCCGAGTTCGGCGCCGTACGGGCGGGCACAGCCGTTGGGACAGCCGGTCATGTTGACGCGCAACGGCAGGCCGGTGTTGCCGGTGTCGGCGAGGAGCTTCTCGAGATGGTCGATCACGTCGGGCAGCACCCGTTCCGCCTCGCCGAGCGCCTTGCTGCAGGTGGGCAGTGCCACGCAGGCGATCGACAGGCTGCGCACGGGTGTCTGGTCGCTGGCGAGCGTCACCCCGTGCTCGTGGAGGATCGACTCGACGGTGGCGCGATCGGTGGCCCCGACGAGCAGCATGTCCTGACGTGCCGTGACCCGGAGCTCGGACACGTGCCCGCCGGCGACGAGTTCGCGGAGCGCCTCGCGATAGCCGCCGACGACCTTGCCGGACGGGACCGGGAGGCCGAGCGTGTCGACGCCGTCGATCTCGTGCCAGTGGAAATGGGCGTCGTCGCGGAACTCGGGCAGGGCGACCGGCGGCGCCAGCGTCAGCCCGGTGCGGGCCTCGATCTGGTCGCGCAGCCAGTCGATGCCACGCTCCTCGAGGAGGTACTTCAGGCGGGCCCGGTTGCGGTCGTCGCGGTTGCCGTGGTCGCGCTGGGTCGTGATGATCGCCTCGACCACGTCGCCGAGGTCGGCCGGTGGCACCCACGCCACCGGACGGGCCAGCAACGGGTAGGTGTCGTCGGGCCGGTTGTGGGTCATCCCCATGCCGCCGCCGGCGAGCACGACGAACCCGGTCAGCTCGCCCGTCGTGCCTTCGGTCAGCGTCGGCACGATGCCGACGTCGTTCGAGTACACGTCGATGCAGTTGTCGCCGGGCCAGGCGATGCCGATCTTGAACTTGCGCGGCAGGTAGGCCTCGCCGTAGATCGGCTCGACGTCGTCGACCGGCGTGATCGCGGCGGGGCGGGCGTGGGCGCTCGGACGTTCCGGATGGTGGGCGGCCGGGTTCGGTTCGGCGGTGACGGCCTGCTCGCCGTCGACCCAGACCTCCCAGTAGGTCTCGGTGCGCGGGCGGAAGCGGGCGACCATCTCGGCGACCACCGGCTCGAGCACGGCCTGCCGGGCCGGATCGGGCAGCGGGCACGCCATCACGTTGCGCACGACGTCGCCGCACGCGGCGAGCGTGGTGAGCAGCGAGGCGTTGATGCCGGCGACGAGTTCGCGCAGCTCGGTCTTGTGGACCATGTGGAACTGCACGCCCTGGCGGGTGGTCAGGCGCAGCTTCTGGTCGGCGAGTTCGGCCACCCGGTCGAGGGCCAGCCACTGCTCGGGGCTGATGACGCCGCCGGGCACCGAGGCGCGCACCATGCAGGAATAGTCGAGCGGCAGCTTCTGCTGGGTGCGGAGACGGCGGACGTCGCGGTCGTCCTGCTGATAGATGCCGTGGAACTTCAGGAGCAGTTCGGCGTCGTGTTCGAAGTGGGTCTCGTCGTTGGTCAGCTCGTCACCGATCGTGCCGCCGAGATAGTGACTGGCGACCTTGACGTCCTCGGCACTCATCGCGCCGCCATCGCCGGCCGACGGGTGATCGTGGTGCGCGTCGAGAACGTCCCGAGGCGTGCGGGCAGTGCCATCCCGGCAGTCTGCCGCCGTTCATTCACAAGTGCAGCCCACATTCGGTCTTCTCGGTGCCCGCCCAGCGTCCGGCGCGGGCATCCTCGCCCTCGGCGACCGGTCGCGTGCACGGCCAGCAGCCGATCGACGGGTAGCCGCGGTCGGCGAGCGGGTGCTCGGGCAGATCGTTGGCGGCGGCGTAGGCGGCGACGTCCTCGTCGCTCCATGCGGCGAGCGGGTTGATCTTCACGACACCCTTGAGCAGGTCCTCGTGGACGATCGGCGTCGTGCGACGCGACGGTGAATCGTCCCGCCGCAGGCCCGTGACCCAGGCCGCCCGACCGGCGAGCGCCCGGTTGAGGGGCTCGACCTTGCGCGCCGCGCAGCAGGCGGTCGTGTCGAACTGCCACACGTTCCGCTCGAGGTCGGCTGCCGGGTACATCACCCGCACGTTGAGGTCGTAGCGGTTCCGCAGATCGTCGGCGAACCACTCCGTCTCGGCGAACAGATAACCGGTGTCGAGCAGGGTGATCTCGATCCCCGGCACCACTACGTTGGCGAGATGGACGAGCGTGGCGTCACCGAAGCTGGCGGTCAGACACAGACCGTCGCCGTAGGTGTCGTGGGCCCAGCGCATGATCTCGTGCGCGTCGGCGATCGGGTCGACGGTCTCCACGGGACGCACGATCGAGTGGTTCACACCCCGCATTCAATCAAAGCTGACCAAACGGATCAACTTTGTAGGGAATAAGATTTCGAGCTGGACACATGGCACACCCGCTCCCTGACAACTCGGGATGACGAACTCGGGATGACGAACTCGGCGCGTTTCTCCTATCCCGTGTTCCTCGACCTCGACGGCGTGCCCGTCCTGGTCGTCGGCGCGGGGCCGATCGGTGCCCGCAAGGCCGAGGCGCTGCACGCGGCCGGTGCTCGGGTGCGTGTCGTCGCCACGGTGCTCGGCGAGGCGATCGACCGGGATCGCTACGACGACGTCCGCGAGCGGCCGTTCCACGAGGACGATCTCGACGATGTGCGGCTCGTGATCACGGCGACGGGCGATGCCGGGGTCGACGCCGCGGTGTCGGCGGCCGCCCGCGCCCGCGGGATCTGGGCCAACGCCGCCGATCAACCCGTCGACTGCGAATTCATCCTGCCGGCGATCGCCCGGTCGGGCCGGGTGACGGTGGCGGTGAGCACCGACGGCGCCAGCCCGGCGCTCGCCAAGGCGCTGCGCGACCGGATCGCGACGCTCCTGGGTGACGACGTGGCCGCCCTCGCCGAGGAGTTGGCCGAGGCGCGGGCGGCGGTCAGGGCCGACGGCGGATCCACCGAGGATGTCGACTGGTCGGCCATGATCGGGCGCGTGCTGGGCGGCGTCGAGACCGAATGAGCCGACGCGACAGCCGGTGGATCGGCCGACGATGCATCCGGTGGACCGCCGTGGCGGTGTGCGCCGCGACGCTCGCGTCGTGCACGATCACGCACGACGTCGACGCCCGCCGGAGCGATCCGTCGCCCGGCACCGACCCGCCGACCACCGCGGTGCCCGCGACCGCCGTGCCGGGGACCACAATGCCCGGGTCCGGCGATCCGGTCGCCGGCGACGTCGCCACGGTCACCGCACCCGATCCGACGGGACTGCCCTCGATCAGCGAGCCCGACGCCGAGATCGTCGAAGGATCGCTCGACAACGGGCTGCGCTACATCGTGCGCTCGAACGACAACCCCGGGGGCCGGGTCTCGATGCGGCTGGCGATCGACGCCGGTTCGGTGGATCAGACCGACGAGCAGGACGGTGTGGCCCATTTCCTCGAACACATGCTGTTCAACGGCACCGAGGAGTTCCCGGAGAACGAGCTCGTCGCCACGCTGCGCTCCTTCGGGGCGAGCTTCGGCGCCGACGTGAACGCGTACACGAGCTACGACGAGACGGTCTACGAGCTGACGATGCCCACGCAGGACCCGGCGGTGGTCGCCACCGGGCTGCGGATCCTCGAACAGTGGCTGACGGCGGCCACGCTCGACCCGGCGCAGGTGGAGGCCGAGCGCGGCGTCGTGCTCGACGAGTGGCGCGGGTCGGCGACGAGTGCGAGTGGCCGCACCTTCGACGAGCTCGAATCACTGCTCCTCGACGGGTCGCCGTACGAGGGGCGCGATCCGATCGGGACCGACACGGCGATCAACGCGATGACCCGCGAACCGTTGGCCGCGTTCTACACGACCTGGTACCGGCCCGACAACGCCTCGGTCGTGGTGGTCGGTGACATCGACACGGGTGAGATCGTCGACGGGATCGCCGCCGAGTTCGGCCCGATCACCGCCGATGGCGCGCGGCCCGACCGACCCGCCGTGCGGGCGGTCGCGCCGGCGGGCGTGGCGGCGGCGGTGCTCGCCGATCCCGACATCGCCGAGGGGTTCGCGACGATCGATCTCCCGTTGGTGGAGGCGGGGCCCGACGATCCGCGGCCGCCCGAGGCGCGGACGCAGCGTCAGATCCTCGACGCACTCGCCTTCGACATCGTTGCGACACGCCTCGGCAACGCCGCCCTGCGCGGCGATGCACCGTTCGACGACGCGACCGTCGATTCGAGCGCGCTGGTGCGGTGGCTCGACTCACCGGAGATCGCGGTGTCCGGCGACGGCGCCGACCTCGAGGCGTCGACGCAATGGGTGCTCGACGAACTGGAACGGGTGCGCCGCTACGGCTTCAGCGACGCCGAGGTGCACCGGGCCGCCGCGTCCTATCAGGCGGATGCCGACGCCGCCCACGCGGGCCAGGATTCGCGCCAGGACACCGAGTTCGCCGACCAGTACGTCGACCACGCGCTGCTCGGCACCGCGGTGCCGTCGGCCGCCGACGAGTACGACCTGGTCACGGCCGTCGTCGCCGGCGCGACCCCCGAGACGGTGGCGTACGGCCTCGTCGAGCGGCTCGACAGCGCAGCGGCGCAGATCCTGGTCGGCGTGCCGAGCGCGGAGGCGGCGGACGTTCCGGACGAGTCGGTCTTCGTCGAGCAGGCGGCGACGGTACGCGAGCGCGAGATCGATCCGCCCGAGGTCGACCCGGCGATCGAGGGTGCGCTGATGGAGGCGCCCGAGCGGGTCGAGGCCACGTCGGTGGGGCCACTCGACGAGGAGGCCGACGACGAATACATCGCGCCGGTGCTGGTGGAGTTCGACAACGGCGTGCGGGTGTCGCTGAACCGCACGCCGATCGCCGAGGGGGAGATCGCGTTCGAGGCCCGCAGCCCGGGTGGGACGACGGTGGTGGCCGACGTGGACGTGCCGGCCGCCGATGCCGCCGCGGCGGTGATCGCCGACAGCGGTGTCGCCACGTACGACGCCGTCAGCCTCGATGCGTTCCTGGCCGACAAGAGCGTCGACTTCGATCTCAGCATCGATCCGTTCACGGAAGGCTTCACCGGGTCGACGTCGACCGACGACGTCGAGACGCTGTTCCAGCTGATCCACCTGACGATGACCGCGCCACGGGTCGATCCGCTGGCCCTCGATCGGTATCTCGACGACCAGATGCCGTACGCCACGGATCCGTCGATCGACCCGGGCTACGCCGAGTACGACGCGCTGCTCGACGCCCGGTACGACGACCAGCGCTACCTGCTGCCGACCGTCGACACGCTCGCGTCGATCGAGGTCGACGACATCGAACGGGTGGTGCGCGACCGCTTCGGTGACGCCTCCGACTGGAACTTCGCATTCAGCGGTGACCTCGACGTCGACGCCATGGTGGATCTGGCCGAGCGCTATCTCGGCACGCTGCCCTCGAGCGGGCGGGTCGAGCCGGTCGACTACGCCGAGCCGCCGCCGCCGGCCGGGATCGTCGAGGCGAGCACGACCGGTGGCTCCGGCAGCCAGGCCAACGTGTCGTTCCTGTTCACGGCGCCGGCCACGATCGATCGCCGCGACGACGTGGCGGCGATGATCGTGCAGGAGATCGTCACCGCCCGGCTCACCGATGTGATCCGCGAGAAGCTCGGCGAGTCGTACTCGCCGTACGCAACCGTCGAGGTGGGGGCCGGGCCGACACCGAACGCCGAGACCTATCTGTCCACCAGCACGTCCGCGGAACTGGCGGCGTCGGTCGAGGACGGGATCCTCCGTGAGCTGGGTGACCTGCGGGCGAACGGCCCGACCGAGACCGAGTACGCCAGTGCGGCCGAGACCGTGCGCCAGCAACTCGACCTCGTGTACAACGAGCAGGTGAACGACGAGGTGCTCGATGTGCTCGCCGATCCGGCGGGCAACCCCGACTTCGGCGACTACCTCGGCCAGTACGCCCTCGTCGACGACCTCGACCGCGCCGCCATCACCACGTACCTGTCGTCGTGGATCCCCCTCGACCAGTACATCACCGTCACCGTCTCGCCGCGCTAGCGCATGTTGGCGGCGGCGACGTTGCGTTGGCTGACCTCGATCAGCTCGCCCTTGCGGATCTCGTAGCTGATCACGTGGTCGACCGAGTGCTGGCCGCTGCGCGCCTTGCCGGTGACGACGTCGATCTCGGTGCCGTCGACCAGCGGCACGAGGGCGATCGCCCGGAACCCCTCCTCCACGCCGGGCGCGGAGCGCTTGTCCTCGCGCAGGAGCAGCCCCGAATCCCACACCCACACGTCGTCGACGCTGACGAAGCGACACCGGTGGCTCGACTTCGACTTCGACACCAGACCGCCGGGGCAGATGACCACGTTGCCCTCCACCCAGGGGAGCACGCCGAGGCCGTCGCGGCCGAAGCCGACCTCGAACGCGGCGGCGACGATCGCGTCGTGATCGCCGTTGTCGATCGCCCGTTCGATCTGCACCTGGCGCACCACTTCGGCGAGGTTGTGCAGCTCGGAGTCGGCCAGTGCCCGCACCTGTCGGACCACCTCGTCGGGGCTGGTCGCGGCGGTGTGGTCGATACTCATCCCTGCATTGTGTCCGATGGGTGCGACGGTTTGTGGGTGTCGTACAGTCCCGTTCATGCAGACCAAAGCCGCAATCCTGTGGGAGATCAACCAGCCGTGGAGTGTCGAGGACGTCGAACTCGACGCCCCGGGCCCGGGCGAGGTCCGTGTGAAACTCGCCGCCTCGGGCATGTGCCATTCCGATGAACACCTCGTCACCGGCGACCTGCCGTTCGAGCTGCCGATCATCGGTGGCCACGAGGGTGCCGGCGTGGTCGAGGAGGTCGGCGAGGGCGTGAGTTGGCTGACGCCCGGCGACCACGTCGTGTTCGGTTTCATCCCGTCGTGCGGCCGCTGCCCGAGCTGTTCCACCGGTCATCAGAACCTGTGCGACTTCGGGGCGCTGATGGGCATCGGCAAGCAGATCGCCGACGGCACGTCGCGGCACCACGCGCAGGGCAAGGACCTCGGCCTGATGTGCCTGCTCGGCACGTTCTCGCACCACACGGTCGTCAACGAGGCGAGCTGCATCAAGATCGAGAAGGACGTGCCGCTCGACAAGGCCTGCCTGCTCGGCTGCGGTGTCGTCACCGGCTGGGGTTCGAGCGTCTACGCCGCCGACGTCGCCCCGGGCGACATCGTCTGCGTGGTCGGCATCGGTGGCATCGGCGCCAACGCGATCCAGGGCGCCAAGCTGGCCGGCGCCAAGCAGATCTGGGCGATCGACCCGATCGAGTTCAAGCGGGAGAAGGCGATGGAGTTCGGCGCCACCCACACCGCCGCGTCGATGGCCGAGGCGATGGAGCCGCTCGGCGCCGCGTCGTGGGGCACGATGGCCAACAAGGTGATCATGACGATGGGCGTCGGCTCGGGCGAGGTGCTCATCGAGGCACTGGCGCTCGCCTCCAAGCGCGGCCGCGTCGTCGTCACCAACATCCACCCGGCGATGGAGATGTCGGCCAACGTCAGCCTCCTCGACCTCACCCTCATGGAGAAGCAGGTCGTCGGCTCGCTGTTCGGCTCGGGCAACCCCCGCGCCGACATCCCGAAGCTGCTCAACCTCTACCGGGAGGGCCAGCTCGACCTCGACGGTCTGGTCACCAAGACCTACACGCTCGACGGCGTGAACGACGGCTACGACGACATGCGGGCGGGCAAGAACATCCGCGGCGTGATGGTCTACAGCTGAAAATCCTCGTTTGCGTCGGGATTTCGGGGGCCTGAGGCCCCGAAATCCCGACGCAAACGGCTGTTGGGGACACGAAGCAGGCACGGACAGGGGATGGTGCGATGAAGAGCAAGGCAGGAGTCATCCGGGGGATCGACCAGGCGTGGGAGGTCGTCGACGTCGAGGTCGACCCACCGAAGGCCGGCGAGGTGCTCGTGGAGTGGAAGGTCGCCGGGATGTGCCACAGCGACGAGCACCTCGTCACCGGCGACATGGTCCCGACGCCCGAGATGCGCGAGCTGATGGGTGGGATCCCCGATCTCTTCCCGATCATCGGCGGCCACGAGGGTGCCGGGGTGATCGCCGAAGTCGGTCCGGGCGTGCGCAGTGTCGCCGTCGGCGACCACGTGTCGGCCTCGTTCATCCCGTCGTGCGGTCGTTGCCGGTACTGCTCGACCGGCCGTCAGAACCTGTGCGACGACGGCGCCGGCGCGTTCCTGCCCGGCATGATCACCGACGGCACCAGCCGTCACCGCATCGACGGCGACACCGACGTCATGCTGTTCGCCAAGCTCGGCACGTTCGCCGAACCACTCGTGCGTCGCCGAGTCGCAGGTCATCAAGGTCGAGCCCGACCTCCCGTTCGATGCCGTCGCCCTCGTGTCGTGCGGGGTCGCCACCGGCTGGGGCTCGGCCACCAAGCGGGCCGACGTCGCTCCCGGCGACACGGTCGTGGTGGTCGGCATCGGCGGCATCGGCATCAACGCGGTGCAGGGCGCGGCGATGGCCGGCGCCCGCCACGTGATCGCCGTCGATCCCGTCGAGTTCAAGCGGGAGAAGGCGATGGAGTTCGGCGCCACCCACACGTTCGCCTCGATGGAGGAGGCGTTGCCGGCGGTGATGGAACTGTCGTGGGGCCAGATGGCCGACAAGGTGATCATGACCCCCGGCGTGCTCTACGGCGACATGATGGCGCTCGGCACGCAGCTCGCCGGCAAGGGCGGCACGATCGTCGTCACGGCGATCGCGCCGATGACCCAGACCGAGTCGTCGGTCAACCTGTTCGAGATGGCGATGTACAACAAGGAGATCAAGGGCACGATCTTCGGCTCGCTCAACCCGCGGGCCGACATCCCCAAGCTGCTCGGCCTGTACCGCGAGGGCCAGCTCAAGCTCGACGAACTGATCACCAATCGCTACTCGCTCGACGACATCAACGTCGGCTACCAGGCGATGCGCGACGGCGAGAACATCCGCGGTGTGATCGTGCACGGCTCCTGACCGGAACACGACGAGACGGCATGCCTGACCCGTCCGCCGACCCGGCGTCGCTCGTCGATCGCATCGGGTCGACCGTCGTCGGCCGTCGCCGCGAGATCGAACTCGTCGTCGCCGCGCTCGTCGCCGACCGCCACATCCTCATCGAGGGGCCGCCCGGCACCGGCAAGTCGACGCTGCTGCGCGCCGTCGCCCTCGAGCTGGGCGTCGGTTTCGAGTTCGTCGAGGGCAACGCCGAACTCACCCCGGCCCGGCTCGTCGGCCACTTCGATCCGGCCCGGGTGATGGCCGAGGGCTACGACCCGAACGTGTTCGTCGACGGTCCGCTCGCGGCGGCGCTGCGCGACGGGTCGCTGCTGTACGTCGAGGAGATCAACCGCGTCCCCGAGGAGACGTTGAACGTGCTCATCACCGTGATGAGCGAGGGCGAACTCCACGTGCCACGGCTCGGTCGGCTGGCCGCGTCGCCCGGCTTCCGCCTGGTGGCGGCGATGAACCCGTTCGACGCGATCGGCACCGCCCGCATCTCGGGAGCGGTGTACGACCGGGTCTGTCGCCTCGCCGTCGGCTACCAGTCGGCGAGCGACGAGAGCGACATCACCCGCCGGGCGGCGCGCACCGACGACCTCGATCCGGCGCTGGGTCGACAAGGTCGTCGAACTGGTGCGCCTCACCCGCACCCATCCGGATCTGCGGGTCGGATCATCGGTGCGCGGCGCGATCGACATGTGTGCCGTGGCGTCGTCCCTGGCGGTGGTGCGGGGTACCTCGGCCGCCGTGCCGCGACGTGTCGCTCGACGCCGCCCTCGTCGCCCTGTCGGGTCGGATCAGGCTCCGCGAGGGGACCACCCGGACCGCCGACGACATCGTCCGCGAACTCTGGGGATCGGTGTTCGCCACCGTCCACGACGGGGCCGGTGACGAGGGAAAAGCTGGCGCCCCGACTGGGGCCACGACCTCCCGCTGAAGTCCCCGCCCTCGAACACGAAGGAGGGCGACGAGGCCGACGACGAGGTCGCCAAGAGCCGGAAGCGGACCACGTCACGCCGCGACCTCGCCCTCAACGACGGCTTCGACGAGATCTCGCCCGAGGTCGGGATGATCGACGAGAAGGCGCTGTCCGAACGCGCTCGAGGACGACCCCGACGAGACGCTGGCGCTGCTGGCCGATCTCACCGGGCGCGACCGACGAGAAGCTGCGCGAGCTCGCCCGGCGCCTCGCCGCGCAACTCTTCCTCGACATCGCCCGCCGGGGCCCGGCGACGCCCCGCGGTGTCGGGACGTTGCGCACCCAGCGGTACCGGCCCGACGGTGGCGACCTCGACGTCGACGCCAGTCTCGATGCGGTGGTCGCGGCCACCGTCGGCGAACGAGCGGTCGATCCCGACGACCTGCGGATCCGGGCGTGGACGAAGCCGGGCACCGCGATCTGTCTGCTCGTCGACCGGAGCGGCTCGATGGGTGGCGAGCCGCTCGCCACCGCGGCGGTCACGGCGTCGGCCGTGTCGTGGCGGGCACCCGAGGACTACTCGGTGCTGTCGTTCGGCAAGGACGTGATCGCGGCGAAGTCGCAGGACGTCCCGAAGTCGAACGAGGCGGTCATCGACTCGGTGCTCGCCCTGCGCGGCTTCGGCACGACCGACATCGCCGGCGCGCTGCGAGCCGCGGACGAGCAACTGTCGCGATCGCGGGCGGGCCGCAAGGTGACGATCCTGCTGTCCGACTGTCGTGCCACCGTGCCGGGCGACGCGGTGGCCGCGGCGGCGCTGCTCGACGAGCTGGTGATCGTCGCCCCCGAATCCGACGCCGAGGAGGCGCTGGAACTCGGCCGGCGCAGCGGCGCCCGGGTCACCACCGTGGCCGGCCCGTCCGACGCCGCCGCCGGCCTCTCCCGCGCCCTCGATCTCTAGCCACCGACCGCCGACGCACCCGAAAATGGAGCAGATGTCGCGCTCAGCGCGACACCTGCTCCATTTTCATCGGCGGATTGATCAGGCGGGGCAGGTGGCGGTCGGGTCGGGGTAGATGCCCTTGCTGTTCTGGTCGGCGACGACGGTCGGCACGGCCGAGCCGTCCGGCGGAGTCGTCGCGGCGGTGGTATCGGCGACGGACGTCGTCGTGTCGTCGATCGGTGCCACGGTCGTCGGCTCGAAGACCTGCTCGGGGGCGTCGGCGAGGGTCGCCTCCCCGCGGAAGACGGCGAGGATCGTCTGCATGTTGTCGCCGTCGACTTCGGGGATCAGCACGGAGTTGCCCTGGATCGTCGTGGGCCGGGCCTCGATCTGGTACGTCGTGATCGCGGCCGGGTCGACCTTGCTCATCACGCCGGCGAGCTCGAGCATCTTGCGGGTGGTCAGGTCCGGGTCGGTGACGACGTACTGGGTGAGCGTCTTGATCAGCGCGCTCGCCACCGACGGATCGAACGCGCCCTTGTCGAGCAGACGGCTCACGGTGCGCCGGAGGAAGTCCTGCTGGCGCGAGATGCGACCGAGGTCGGATGTGCCGTCGGTGTGCCACACGCCGTCGGGCGTCTGGTACTCGAAGTGGCGCGACCGGACGTAGGCGAGGGCATGGTCGCCGTTGAACGTGAAGCAGCCCGCCTCGGGAACGTAGAGGCCCGGTGGTCGAGTCGCTCACCGGCTGGGCGAACGGAACGGTGACGCCGTCGACCGCGTCGACCAGCGTCTTGAAGGCGCAGAAGTCGACCTGCACGAAGTGGTCGGTCGTGATCCCGAAGTTCTGGTAGATCGTGTCGATCAGCTGCTGCGGGTTGTCCCGCTCGTAGGCCGCGTTGATGCGATGCTGGCTCGACCGGCCGGCGATCGTCACCCACAGGTCGCGCGGGAACGACAGCACGGCGACCTGTGACGTTGCCGGGTTGACGCGCCACATCATGATCGTGTCGCTGCGTTCGCCGAGGCTCGACCGGTCGCCGAACGCGCCGCGCGTACGGCGAGTTGGGATCGACGCAGCTGTTGTTGTCGGCACCGGTGATCAGGAAGTTCTGGGCGCCTGGTTCGGCCGCCGGGAACGTCGGCGGCGGGGAAGTCTCGGGGGCGGCGTCGGCCGGCACGGAGTCGGCGGGGCCGGCCGCCGGTGGAACGGTGCTCGCGGTCGAGGGGTCGATGATCGTCGGCGCGAGGTTGCGATCCTCGATCACGCGCTGGCCGGCGTACAGGGCACCGGCGGCGGTGAAGCTGGCGATGGCGCAGAGGAACGCGGCACCGATCGTCAGCCGCTGGGGCCAGGTGCGCTTCGGCTTCGGCCGCTTCTTGTCGGTCGAGTCAGCCGCCATCGCCGAGTGACGTTAGCGCCCGGCGCGCTTGCTGGTGCCGCGTCGGACACGCTCGCAGGCGTCACGCGAGTACGACGACGACGGTGCCGATCTGTGCCCAGTTCCACATCCAGATGGCGTCCTCGGGTGCCTGCCGGACGCAGCCGCCGGACAGCGGCTGACCGAGCTGTTCGATCGTCTGCACCGGTCGCCCGTACTGGATCGGGATGGCGTGGAAGCCGATGTTGCCGTCGTGAGCCCCGTGCGCGAACCGGACCATGTAGTTCCAGGTGATGGTCGGGTTGTGGATGGCGAACGTGCTGAGCGAGCGCGAGTAGACGCTGTACACGCCCGGGCGCGGGTCGAGGGGGTCGAGCCGGCCGGACACGCGGTGGGTCTTGATCACGACGTTGTTCTCGTCGACCGCCCACACGCGCTGCAGCGACTTGGAGTACACCGCTCGACGGCCCGACCCCGAGTTGGCCGGCAGTTCGAAATCGGCGGGCGGCGGGGGAGGCGGTGGGTCGAGCTGCACCTGCGAACCTCGTTGCGGCGTGACCCCGGACGCGGCGGCCGGTCCGCTGATCGGTACGGCCGGCGAGATGCTGGCTCCGGAGTTGAGCACCAACGACGGGACCGACGGAGTGGTGCCGGTCGGGACGGACTCGGTCGCCGCGGTCGTCGGGGTCGGGCCGGTCGGCTCGATCGTGCTCGTCGACTCCACCGTCGTGGCTGCCGCGCCGTCGGAGGTGGGGGTGGTGGACGGCTCGGTGGTGGACGATCCCGTGGTGGACGGCTCGGCGGGCGCGGCCGTGGTCGTCGAGGTGGACTCGACGGTCGTCGTGGTGGTCGTCGTGTCGTCGGCGGCGACGGGCGCGCCGACGAGGACGAGCACGAGGGCGGCGACCACTGCCGCCCACGATCCCAACGTTCGCGGTCCCGTCTGCACGGTCATCGGCGCCACCGTAGTGCGGATCAGTCCGGCGTTGCCAGGACCGTCTCGCACGAGAGCGACTCGCCGGTCCGGAGTTCCAGCGTGGTGATCGAACCCGCGTCGGCCAGATCGGCACGTCCCTGGTCGATCGCCGCGTGGATCGACGCGGGGGCGCTGACGGTCAACGACTCCACGGTCGAGCGTTGACTCTGCTTCGCCTCGGTCTTCGCCCGGCGCACGAGCGTGAGCACCTCGACGACCGGATCGATGAGGGCCGGGTCACCGCCCAGCGTGGTCGGCACCGGCCATGGCGCACGGTGGACGCTCCCATCGTTCCACCAACTCCACGACTCCTCGGCGGCGAACGGGAGGATCGGGGCCAGCAGTCGCTGGAGCGTACTGAGCGCCGTCTGCAGCGCGAGACGGGCGGACGCCGCCTGATCATCGCCCTGCGAGTTGTAGGCGCGTCCCTTGACGAGTTCGACGTAGTCGTCGCAGAACCACCAGAAGAAGGCCTCGGTGCGTTCGAGGGCGCGGGCGTAGTCGAACCCCTCGAAGCCGGCGGTCGCCTCGGCGATCGTGGCGTCGAGCTTGGCGAGCATCGACCGGTCGAGCGGGTTGGTGACGGTCGCCGCGAGATCGGCGTCACCACCATCGCCGGCGACGCCGCCGAAGCCGAGGACGAACTTGGTGACGTTGAGCAGCTTCGTGGCCAGCTTGCGGCCGACCTTCATCTGCTCCTCGCTGAACGCGGTGTCGACA
Source organism: Ilumatobacteraceae bacterium (assembly GCA_963695145.1). Classification (GTDB taxonomy): domain Bacteria; phylum Actinomycetota; class Acidimicrobiia; order Acidimicrobiales; family Ilumatobacteraceae; genus Sva-07. Next base: position 87,403 of record CAVOGB010000005.1, read on the forward strand.
CCGGGCCGTCCCGAGGCCGACCAGTACCGGACGGCGTCGGTGCCGTACTCCTCGAACAACGCCAGCGGGGTGACGACGTTGCCCTTCGACTTCGACATCTTCTTGCGGTCGGGGTCGAGGATCCAGCCCGACAGGGCGGCGTTCGACCACGGGACGACGCCGAACTCGTGGTGGCTGCGCACCATCGTGGAGAACAGCCAGGTGCGGATGATGTCGTGGCCCTGCGGGCGCATGTCCATCGGGAAGATGCGGGCGAACAGGTCGGACTCCTCCTCCCAGCACCCGGCGATCTCCGGGGTGAGCGACGACGTCGCCCACGTGTCCAAGACGTCCGGGTCGCCGGTGAAGCCACCCGGCTGGTCGCGCTGGGACGCATCGAAACCGACGGGGACGTCGGTCGACGGATCGATCGGCAGGCGTGACTCCTCCGGCAGGAGCGGCTCGTCGTAGACCGGCTCACCCGACTCGTCGAGCGGGTACCACACCGGCACGGGCACGCCGAAGAACCGTTGGCGGCTGACCAGCCAGTCGCCGTTGAGCCCCTCGACCCAGTTCTCGTAGCGGTGCCGCATGTGGGCCGGGTGCCAGGTGACTTCGCCGGCGCGGGCGACGAGTGCGGCCCGCAGGTCGGCGTCGCGGCCGCCGTTGCGGACGTACCACTGGCGCGACGTGACGATCTCGAGCGGGCGCTCGCCCCGCTCGTAGAACTTCACCGGGTGCTGGAGCGGGCGCGGCTCGCCGAGCAACGCCCCGGATTCCGTGAGCTGTTGGACGACCGCGGTCTGCGCCTGCTTGGTCGTGAGGCCGGCGATCGTGGCGTAGGCCGCCCGGTCGACGTCGGCCGGCGCGTCGGGCAGGAGGCGACCGTCGCGGCCGATGATCGCCCGCATCGGCAGGTTCAACTCGCGCCACCAGGTGACGTCGCTCGTGTCACCGAACGTGCAGATCATGGCGATGCCGGTGCCCTTGTCGGGCTGGGCGAGCTCGTGGGCGTGGATCGGCACCTCGACGCCGTACAGCGGCGTGCGCACGGTCGAGCCGAAGAGCGGCTGGTAGCGCTCGTCGTCGGGGTGGGCGACGAGGGCGACGCACGCCGCGAGCAGCTCGGGCCTCGTCGTGTCGATCTCGACCACACCGTCGCCATCGGCGCCGTTCGCGCCAACTTTGGCGAAGGCGATCTTGTGGTAGGCGGCCGGCCGCTCGCGGTCTTCCATCTCGGCCTGCGCCACGGCCGTGCGGAAGTCGATGTCCCACATCGTCGGGGCTTCCTGGCTGTACGCCTCGCCGCGGGTGACGTTGCGCAGGAACGCCCGCTGGCTGGCCCGGCGGGAGCGTTCGTCGATGGTGGCGTACTTCAGCGTCCAGTCGATCGACAGGCCGAGGCGGCGCAGCAGACCTTCGAAGATCTTCTCGTCGGTCTCGATGAGCTCGTCACACAGCTCGAGGAAGTTGGGGCGCGAGATGGCGATCGCCCGGTGGCTCTTCGGCGGGTCGCCGCGGAACGGCGGCTCGAACCCCTCGACGTACGCCTGACTCGGATCGCAGCGGACGCCGTAGTAGTTCTGGACGCGCCGTTCGGTGGGCAGGCCGTTGTCGTCCCAGCCCATCGGGTAGAAGACCTGCTTGCCGGCCATGCGCTGGTAGCGGGCGATGGCGTCGGTGTGGGTGTAGCTGAACACGTGGCCGATGTGCAGCGAGCCGCTCACGGTGGGCGGCGGGGTGTCGATCGAGAACACCTGGTCACGGGTGGCGGTGCGGTCGAAGGCGTAGGTCCTCTCGGCGTCCCAGACCGCGGACCAACGATCCTCGATGCCGTCGAGCGTCGGCCGGTCCGGGATGTTCGCCATTCCCCCGAGGCTACCGAGCCGTCGCGCCACGCCCAGAGGGTGTTCCACCGCCCGTTTGCGTCAGGATTTCTGCGGACCGGGCCGCAGAAATCCTGACGCAAACGGGGATTGGACGGCCCGGACCCGACGCAACATGCCGGGGGTCGGTGGAGGGTGGCTCGTAGGATGGCTGGCTGTGCTGCACCTGTACGACACCGCGACTCGCTCCGTGCGTGAACTGGCTCTGCGCGAGCCGGGCAAGGTCAGCATCTACCTCTGCGGGCCGACGGTGTACGGCCCGGCGCACCTCGGCCACGGCCGCGCCACGCTGTCGTACGACATCCTGCGCCGCTACCTCGAATGGTCGGGCCTCGAGGTGCGTCTCGTCTCGAACATCACCGACATCGACGACAACATCATCAACCGCGCCCAGCGCGAGGATCGCCCCTGGCAGGACATCACCACCAAGTGCGAGGCGATGTGGTTCCAGGCGATGGACGGCATCGGCGTCCTCCGCCCCACCGACATCCCCCACGCCACCGAGTACGTGGAGGAGATGGCCGACATGATCGGCCAACTCGTCGCCCTCGACAAGGCGTACCTCACCGACGACGGCGTGTACATGGACGTCGAATCGGTCGACGACTACGGCCTGCTCGCCCACCAGTCGCTCGACGACATGCGCAGCGGCGGGGGCGAGCGCGAGGTGTTCGGCGCCGACCAGAAGCGCCATCCGGCCGACTTCGTGCTCTGGAAGTTCTCCAAGCCGGACGAGCCGGCGTGGCCGTCGCCCTGGGGCCCTGGTCGACCGGGATGGCACTCGGAGTGCGTCGTGATGAGCCTCGACCTCCTCGGCGAGGGCTTCGACCTGCACTGCGGTGGCCAGGACCTGCGCTTCCCGCATCACGAGAACGAGCGGGCCCAGGCGGTCGCCCTCGGCAAGACGTTCGCCAACCACTGGATGCACCACGGCTTCATCGTCGACGCCGAGGGCGAGAAGATGTCGAAGAGCCTCGGCAACGTGTCGAGCCTGCTCGACCTCATCGACCTGTACGACCCCCGTGCCTACCGGCTGATGCTGCTGCAGTCCCACTACCGCAGCCCGATCGCGATCAACCAGCAGACGCTCGACGCCGCAGTGGCGTCGCTCGCCGGCCTCGACGCGTTCGCCGCCCGCACCGCCACCGTCGCCGACGCCGAGCCGGGCGCCGAGCCCGACGCCGACGTCATCGCCGCGTTCCGCGTGGCGATGGACGCCGACCTCGACACCCCGAAGGCCACCGCCCTGGTCTTCGACACGGTGCGCCGCGCCAACGCCGCCCTCGACGCCGGGGACGCCGCGGCGGCCGGGTTGACGGCGGCCGTGATGGAGATCTGCGGCGCCGTCGGTCTCGAACTCGCCGTGCCGGCCGACGTGCCCGCCGACGTCGCCGACCTGGCGGCCGCGCTCGACGAGGCCCGCGCCGAACGCGATTTCGCCCGCGCCGACGCGATCCGCGCCGACCTCCAGGCCGCCGGCTGGACCGTCGAGACGACCAAAGCCGGTACGACGATTCGCCGGTGACCGACACCCTGACCACCTCGCCGCCCGCGGCTCGGGCGTCCCGGCGTGATGCCGCGCCCGCGAGCCCGCCGCGGATGGGGTACCAGCCGTCGCTCGACGGGCTCCGCGCCCTGTCGGTCGGGATCGTGCTGCTCTACCACGCCGGTTTCTCCTGGATGCACGGCGGCTTCTTCGGCGTCGAGGTGTTCTTCGTGGTGTCCGGGTTCCTCATCACGTCGCTGCTCATCGAGGAGCACGACCGGTTCGGCAGCGTCTCCTTCGGCGCCTTCTGGGGGCGTCGCGCCCGGCGGCTCCTGCCGGCGCTCTTCGCGGTGCTCGTCGCCGTCGCCGTCTGGGCCGCGTTCGCGGGAACGGCCGAGCAGCAGTCCCAACTGCGGCGCGACATCCCGTGGTCGGTGTTCTACGTCGGCAACTGGGGCCAGATCCTCGGCGACGTGCCGTACTTCGCCGGTGAGCCGCCGTTGCTCCGCCATCTCTGGAGCCTGGCGGTCGAGGAGCAGTGGTACCTGATCTGGCCGCTCGTGTTCGTCGGGATCATCGGGCTGGGGATCTCCCACCGGGCCAAGGGGGCGTGGATCGTCGGCGCCGCGTTCGGCGTGTTCGCGCTGATGTTCTGGATGCACGGGAACTCGCCGTCACCGCTCGGTGGACCCCCGTCGGTGTTCGAGGGCCTGAACCGGACCAACTTCCTCTACCTCTCCACGATCACGAGGGCGGGCGGGCTGCTGCTCGGTGCGGGTGCCGCGTTCTGGTGGCGTCCGTGGCGCTGGTCGAAGGCCGGATCGGCGCCGATCGGCCCGTACCTCGACCCGATCGGCGCGGCCGCGTTGGCGATGATCGCGTGCGCCGCAGCCGTCGCCCACGTGACGGCCGGATACGTCTACGAGTGGTTGCTGCCGCTGGTGTCGATCCTCTCCCTCGTGGCGATCATGGTCGCCGTCCATCCGGCGGCCGTCGGGATGCGGCGCATCCTGTCGTGGCCCCCGTTGGTCGAGATCGGCAAGCGGAGCTACGGGCTGTATCTGTGGAGCTGGCCGATCTTCGTCATCCTCGGCGCCACCGACGGGTCGGTGTCGCGGTTCGTGACGGCGATGATCGTCACCGTCGCGGTGACCGAGGCGTCGTACCGCTGGCTCGAGACGCCCGTCCGCAAGGGGGCGATCGGCGACTGGTGGAGCGATCGGGCGCCGGACGCCGCCACGTACGGGCCCCTCGCCGCCGGCGCACTCGTGCTCGGCTGTCTGGCCGTCTTCTACGCGAGCGTCCAGCCGTTCGATCCCTTCAAGGGCGGCGGCGGGTCGACGTTCGAGCTCGCCGACGCCGCCAACGTCGACGGCGGGACGCCGGTCGTCGACGCCGCGGCTCCGGCCGCGGCCGCCGCTGCGGTGCCGACCGTGGCGCCTGGCCACCACGCTCGTGCCGGGCACGACGATCGCGCCGGTCACATCGGCGAACCTGGCCATCGTCGGCGACTCCCAGGCGCACGCCCTGGCGATCAACCTGCCGGACGGGATCGAGTCGACGTTCCCGAACATCGCCAACGGCGCGATCCTGGGTTGCGGCGTGTACGACGAGGGCTTCCCGCTGACCGCAGCCGATTTCGGCACCGACTACGGCGCGTACTGCCAGGGGTGGAGCGACGAATGGGCCTCGGCTGCCGACGGTGCCGACGTGACGCTCGTCGTGCTCGGCGCCTGGGACGTGTTCGACATGAACATCGACGGCGTCGTCCTCCCGTTCGGCGGGCCGGCCTTCGACGAGGACTGGAAGACCCGGGTGCGGTCAGGCATCGACGCGGTGCTGGCGACGGGCTCGAAGGTGGCGCTGTTGCCGGCGGCCTGCATGCGCCCCATCCAGATCATGGACAACCTCGCGCTGCCGGAGCGCGGTGACGATTCGCGCATCGCCCACGTCAACGATCTGCTGGCGCAGGTGGCCGACTCGTACGGCAGCAACGTGACACTGCTCGACGGTCCGCCGGAGTGGTGCCACGACGAGGCCATCGCCACCGATGTGAACTACCGCTGGGACGGCGTCCACGTGTACGAGCCCGGTGCCGAACTGATCTACGAGAAGGTCGCTCCGCAACTCCTGCAGCTCGCCGCCACGCCGTAGCCCGCAACCTGAAACGCCTGGGGTCAGACCCCAGGCGTTTCAGGTTGTCGGTGGTGGGCGCTGGGTCGGTCGCCGGTCAGTCGCCCGGGGTGGCCGTGCAGGCGGCGGCGTCGCACACGTCGATCAGTTCGCCGTCGAACAGGAAGCTCGCCTTCTGCGAGCGGACGTTGGCGTCGTTGCGCGGGTCGCCGTGCGGATCGCGGCTGGTGCTCGGCGCGGCCTGCTCGATCGGGATGGGGTCGGAACCGGAATCCCAGATCACCAGACCGGAACCGTCGGACGGGTAGGTGAGCGTGTCGAGGCCCCATCCGGGCTCGACCTCCCGGCTGCGACCGTCGGCGGTGACGGGCCGGTGGATGGGGACGCCCATCGTGCGCGCCGCGATCATCGCCGTCAGCTCGCTGACCTGCCAGTCGCCGAACGCGACGTGCATCAGCACGTCCTTGGCGGGTGTGCCGGGCAGGGGATCGGCCACGACGTGGCGGACGTACCCGGATCCCTCGGTGCGGTCCCACATCATCTGGATGACCGACAACAGCAGCTCGCGGTCGAGCGCGCTGGGGTACGCCGGGACGAAGATCGCCTCGTAGGTCTCGAAGTCGACCGAGCGCGGCAGCAGCGTCGAGTAGTTCATGCCGACCACGCCGAGCACCGCTCGGTCGAAATCCTGGGAGATGCCGGCGAGCGCCAGGCCCATGATGCCGCCCTGGCTGTTGCCGTCGTAGTACAGCGCGCTGTTGTCGATCAGTGGTGTGCCGTCGGCTCGGGCGAAACTGGGGTCGGCGATCAGACCGTTGTCGGCGAGCATCAGCCGACCGAGCACGAGCTGGTTCAGCAGCCCCTGCGTCATCCGATCCACGAACGTCGGGAACAGCGACATGTCGCCGAGCGCGGCGACCGCGGTGGGCACGTCGTCCTCGCTGAAGCCGGCCCACTTCGTCGCGCAGTACACGGTGTTGTGCTCGTTCGACATCGCCACGATGTTCCCCGCGTCGACCTCGAGGTGCGAACCGAGCAGGCCGTGCCCGTACTGCACGAGATGGGCCGGTTCGCTCCCCGCCATCGTCGCCTCGGAGATCCCGCAGGCGAACGGGGCGAGGATGGTCGCCGTCTCGGGATTCTGCTGCGGGAGACCGTCCGGGCCGACGTTCAGGGCGCTGCCCGGTGAGCCGTCACCGGTGAGGTAGTTGGGAACGCTGTAGACGCCCTCGACGAACCGGGCCAGGCCGTCGGCCTCCGGATCGTCGGTGACGGAGGTGATCTCGAACTCGGGCGTGGTGTCGCCGAGGCCCGCCATCGTCTCGTCGCGCATCTTCAGGATCGGCGCCGTGGTGTTCTCGGTGCTCGCGGTGGTGAAGCTCCACGCCAGCTGGAGGTCCTCGCGCTCCACGCCGGCTGCGCCCAAGGCCTCGAACGTCCCCTCCATCGCATCCCGTCGCGTCTCGATCGCATCGATGTCGGTGGTCAGCCGGTCGCGGTACGCGGCGAACACCGGCGACACGGCGATCGGGTCGCCGGCCGTGGTCTGCAGATTCCGCAGGCCGACGGCATAGGTCGTCTCCGGCGCGAGGCTGATCGCCGGGTGGATCACGAGGAGCCGTTCGGCCGGGTCGTCGGCTCCCGCGTCGGGTTCGGCCCACAGCGGCACCCGCTCGCCGGTCGACGTGTCGACGAGCACGACGGTCGCATCGTCGTCGAGCGACGCACCGAGGTCGGTCCACGTCGGCAGGTTCGCCGGGTCGAGATCGGCGACGTACGTGAGCAGCGAGGCGTTGGCGCTGAAACCGTCCTCGCGATTCCACGGTGCCGGGTTGGCCGTGACGCCCTGGGCGTTGGCGGGAAGCGCCGCATCGGGAAACGCCACCCGGTGGCCGCTCGGGGTCGAGGCGTCGTCGACGAGGTAGGCATTGCTGGGGAAGGGGAGCACGCACTGGCGCGTGTCGAGCGGATCACAACCGGCCGGTGCGGACCCGACCGCAGCCTCGATGGCCGCCACCGTCGCCGCGTCGGCCGGGGTGGTCGGGAGCTCGGTCGTCGTGGTCTGCGCCGGCGCGGCGGTCGTGGTCGCCGCATCGGTCGTGGCCACCGACTCGACCGTGCTCAGCGGCGGCTGTGTGGTGTCGGCGCCGTCGCTGCCGCTCGCGCTGCACGACGCGACGAACAGCGCCGCGGCGATGCAGAGTCCTCCTCGAATCCCCATGGCGTCGCACGGTAGCCAGCGCCGCTCTGCAGCGGCGGACCCGGAAGTTACCGGTCAGTAGACATCCACGTTACCGACCGGTAACTTAGGGGTCATGCCCGACTTCTCGCTGAACCTCAACGAAGACCAGTTGCAACTGCAGAAGTGGTGTCACGACTTCTCCGAGAACGTCATCCGTCCCGCCGCCCACGAGTGGGACGAACGCGAGGAGTTCCCGTGGCCGGTCGTCGAGGAGGCCGCTCAGATCGGTCTCTACGGGCTCGACTTCATCCTCAATGCCATGGCCGATCCGACCGGCCTGACGTTCCCGGTCGCCGTCGAGGAGATCTTCTGGGGCGACGCGGGGATCGGCATGGCGATCATGGGTACGGGACTCGCCGCGGCCGGTATCGCCGGTAACGGCACGCCCGAGCAGGTGATGGAATGGGTGCCCCAGTGCTACGGCACGGCCGACGACGTCAAGCTCGGCGCCTTCTGCGTGAGCGAACCCGATGCCGGATCCGACGTGTCGAGCCTGCGCACCCGCGCCGTCTACGACGAAGCCAAGGACGAGTGGACGATCAACGGCACGAAGGCGTGGATCACCAACGGTGGCATCGCCAACGTGCACGTGGTGGTGGCGACCGTCGACCCCACGCTCGGTTCGAAGGGTCAGGCGAGTTTCGTCGTGCCGCCGAACACGCCGGGCCTGTCGATGGGCCAGAAGTACAAGAAGCACGGGATCCGTGCCAGCCACACCTCCGAGGTCGTCCTCGACGACGTGAAGGTGCCGGGATCCTGCCTGCTCGGTGGCAAGGAGAAGCTCGACGAGAAGCTCGCCCGGGCCCGCAACAAGGAGCACACCGGCAAGCAGCCGGCGATGGCCACGTTCGAGGCCACCCGCCCGACCGTCGGTGCCCAAGCGCTCGGCGTGGCCCGCGCCGCCTACGAGTACGCGCTCGACTACGCCAAGGAGCGGCGGGCGTTCGGCAAGCCGATCATCATGAACCAGGCGATCGCCTTCAAGCTCGCCAACATGGCGACCGAGATCGACGCCAGCCGCCTGCTCATCTGGCGGGCCGCATGGCTGTCGAAGAACGGCACGTTCAAGAACGCCGAGGGCTCGATGTCGAAGTGGAAGGCGTCCGAGACCGCGGTGCGCGTCACCGAGGATGCCATCCAGATCCTCGGCGGGTACGGCTACACCCGGGAGTATCCCGTGGAGCGGTGGCATCGCGACGCCAAGATCCACACGATCTTCGAAGGCACCTCCGAGATCCAGCAGCTCGTGATCTCCCGGGCGATCTCCGGCCTGCGTATCGAGTGATTCCGACAACGGACGCGGTCACGTCTCCCAGCCGTCGGCGGGCAGCCGGCCGCGAGGCACGGGGCCGCGCACCTCGGCGCGGGCTCGGCGTCGTCGATCCTGCGCTCCGACAGCGGAGCCCCGTGGAGATCCTCGAATCCCAGAACGACGTCCGGCTCGCCGACCTCGTACCGATTCGCTTCGGGCGCATGATGGCATCGCCGTGGACGTTCTACCGAGGGGCGGCGGCGGTGATGGCCGCAGACCTCGCGGCGCGTCCTCACACCGGGCTCATGGTGCAGATGTGCGGAGACGCCCACGTCCTCAACTTCGGGCTGTGGGCGACGCCGGAACGGAACCTGTCGTTCGATCTGCGCGACTTCGACGAGACCCTTCCCGGCCCGTTCGAGTGGGACGTGGCGCGTCTGGCGACGAGCCTGGTGGTGCTCGCTCGGGACAATGCGGTCGACGCCGACCGCGCCGAGATCGCCGTGGCACGTTGCCTGCAGTCGTATCGGACCCACATGGCCACGTACGCCGGCGCCAGGCAACTCGACATCTGGTACGACCTGATCGACGTGACGCGACTCGTGTCACGGTTCTCCCGGGCGGACCGAGAACTGGCGACGAAGTACATCGCCCGGCGGGCGGCGCGGCGGACGAGTCGGGGAGCCGTCGGAAAACTGACCACGACGGTCGATGGTCACCTGCGGATCACCGAGGATCCGCCGCGCCGGGTCCATCTCGCCCCGGACGATCTGGCACTCGTCGTGGAGATCTTCGACCGCTACCGGGACTCGCTCCCGCAGTACCGACGCCACCTCCTGGACCGGTTCAGGTTCTGTGACGCCGTCAGGCAGGTCGTCGGCGTGGGCAGCGTCGGCATGCGGGTGTACCTCGTCCTGCTCGAGGGTCGGGACGGAGCGGATCCGCTGTTCCTGCAGATCAAGCAGGCGGGACCGTCCGTCTACGAGGAGCATCTGGGTCGCAGCGAGTTCGAGACGTCCGGCGAGCGGGTCGCCGTGGGCAAGCGACTCATCCAGAGCGCCACCGACATCTTCGTCGGATGGACGATCGCCGCCGACGGAACCGCGTACTACGTGCGCCAGTTCCGCGACATGAAGGTGATCCCCGACGGCGCGCTGATCGCGCCGCGTCTGGCGGAATTCGCGGAAGCCTGTGGCGCTGTCCTCGCCCGAGCACACGCCCGGACCGGTGATGCGACGACGATCGCCGCGTACATCGGCAAGGGCGGGACATTCGACGACGCCCTCGGGGAGTTCGCCGTCGGCTACGCCGACCAGACCGTCGTCGATCACGGACAGCTCGTCGCTGCCGCAGAGAACGGAGCGATCGCCGCGCAGTTCGAATGATCGTCACCACCACGAGGGAGCCCTGACGACTCGGACGGAGTGAGGTCGGTGGAGCCGAACCCGTCGCTCTCGGGCGGCTCGACATGACGATGACGGCTGGTTGCAATAGTTGTCTGAAGTCCAGTAATGTCCTGACCTGTGAAGGGCCAGGCGCTGGCGGAGCGGATTCGGATGTTCAACCGCCGGTACACCGAGGCGATCGGATCGCTCGACGATCGACACGAGGGGCTCGACGTCACCCTCGTCCAGTCGCGCCTGTTGTACACGATCGGCTCGCTGCAGCAGCCGCCCGTCAACCAGATCGCCGACGAGCTCGGCCTCGACCTGGCGTACACCAGCCGGGTGTTGGGAACCCTCGAGGACGCCAAGTTGATCCGGCGGACCATCTCGGCCGATGACCGCCGGCAACGCGTCGTGGCGCTCACCGCCAAGGGCCGACGTCTGCTGGACGAGATCGAGCGCCGTTCGAACCAGCGGGTTCTCGCCCTCGTCCAGCACCTCGACCCCGACGCCATCGACCGCCTGCTCGACGCCATGGACACGATCCGTGTCCTCATCACGAAACAGGACAGCCATGACCAGCCCGATTCGCCACTTCCCTCCTGAGATCGAAGCACTGCCCGCGTTCGAGGGGCCCTTCGATGCGCACCGGCTGCAAGCCGAGGGCTGTGAGGTCCTCTTCGCCACCTACCCCGCCGGAACGTCGATCGCACCGCACACGCATCCGACCGACAACGTCGGGGTGATCACTCGGGGACGGCTCTTCCTCACGGTCGGTGCACACATCAGCGTCCACGATCCGGGCGACTGGTATCACGTGCCGGCGGGTGCCGAGCATGCGGCGCGCTTCGATGTCGACAGCGCCGAGATCGAGTTCTGGTTCCGCACGTGACGGAGGTCTTCGCCACGGGAATCCGGATGGGCGAGTCACCGCGATGGCACGACGGACGGTTCTGGATGTGCGACTGGCTGGCCGGCGAAGTGCTTGCGTTCGACGCCGACGGCCGACGCGAAGTGATCGCCCGCGTCGAGGGGTTGCCGTTCTCGATCGACTGGTTGCCGGGTGGTGAACTCGTCGTCACGACGCCGACCGGCGTGGCCGTCGGCAGCGACCTCGTGCCGTACGGGGCCGTGGGCCAGCCCTTCAACGAGATCGTCGTCGATCACGCCGGGCGGGTGTGGGTGAACATGCCCGGAGCGCCACCGGGGGAGGACCCGAAGCCCGGTTCCGTCTCCGTGGTGTCGACCGACGGCAGCGTTCGGCAGGTCGCCGACGACGTGTGGTTCCCGAACGGCATGGCCATCCTGGACGACGACACGCTGGTGCTCGCCGAGTCGCACGCCGACCGGCTGACCGCCTGGACCATCACCGAGTCGGGCGAGTTGGTGGATCGCCGCGTCTGGGCCGAACTCGGACCCGGGTCCGCGCCCGACGGGATCTGCGCCGACGCCGACGGAGCGATCTGGTACGCCAGCGTCCCGGGGCAGCGATGTGTCCGGGTCGCACCGGGCGGTGAGGTCCTCGAAACGGTCGAGGTCGACCGCGGGTGCTTCGCCTGCATGCTCGGCGGCGAGGACGGCCGGACGTTGTACATCGTCGCCAACCGCTACGGCGGCGGGAGCGAGGCCTCGGGCGGCATCGTGCTCACGCACACGGTCGACGTGCCCCACGCCGGGCGGCCCTGAACTCGCCCACCGATGACCGCGCCGGAGCGTCACCGCGCGCCACCTACTGGAACCCGTGTCAGGCGGCGCGGGTCGGGGTCGCGCCGGGTGGCCCGGTTTCGGGTGGGCCGGTGCCGGGTGGTGCGGTGCGGGGTGGTGCGGTGCGGGGTGGTGGGATGCCGTGGGGTGCCCGGTCGATGGAGGTGCCGTGGTAGTGGATGGTGCCGTCGGGTCGGGTCCAGGTGATGGTGCGGTCGGGGGTCATGGTGAGGGTCCAGCCGCCTTCGTGGGCGAGGTGGTGGTCGCGGGGACACAAGGGGGCGAGGTTGTCGATGTTGGTTTCGCCGTCGTGGCGCCAGAACGACACGTGGTGGATCTGGCATTCGTCGAAGGGCACGTGGCAGCCGGGTCGGATGCAGGTGCGGTGCATGGCTCGTAGCTCGCGGCGTTGGGTGCGGGTGACGGTGCGTTGGGTGCGGCCGAGGTTGCGGACGACGCCGGTGGTGTCGATGGCGGCGAGGGTGATCTCGGCGTCGCAGCACAGGCGGCGGGCGGTCGCCACCGGTAACGGGACCCCGTCTGAGGTTTCGCAGATCCCGTGGTCGTGGTGCCCGTGCAGCAGGGTGTGGTGATCGATCAGCAACGTCACATCCGGCACCCGGTACTCGGCACGCGGCTCGACCACCTCCAACGGTTCGCCCGCGCTCGCTCTGCCGCCGGTGGCGGGGCGGTGGGTGACGCCGGATTCGACGGCGGCCATGAACGCGTCGACTTCGAGCCCGGCGTAGGGGCGTCCGGTGTTGCCGTCTTGTTTCAACACCCGTCGGAGTTGGGTGCGGATGACTTCGGTCAGCCGGGTGCCGCGTTCGGGGTCGAGTTCGACGTGGGTGTGATGCATCCCGGTGTCCTTGTCGACCCATTGTCTGATCTTGGCGGCGGCGCGTTGGCGTTCGAACTCGGCCACCTCGGAATCCGCCCCGCGGGAACGGTCACGGGCGGCGGTCAGGCATTTGGCGAGGTCGCGGCAGGTGCGGTCGAACATCACGATCCGTTCCCGGCTCGCCGCCGCCAACAGTTGGGGCTCGTAGGCGATGAACTCGGCGCGCAAGTCGTCATCGAGGCTGCGCAACACCCGGGCTACGGCGTCGACATGATCGGCGGTGATCACCCCGTCGGCCAACGCCGCCTCGAACGACGGCATCGCGTCACAGGCATGGGAACGGCGGGTGATCCCCACGGCGTCACGGGTGGAACGGTTGCCGTCGTCACCGAGCAACGACTCGGGTGGCTCGGACTGGCCGGTGGCAGCGAGTTCGCTGCTGCGTCGGGCGCAACGCACATCGATCGACGCCAACCACGACCGCAACTGACTGGAACGGCGAACGATCGCCGCGACCTCGTCACGATCCGCGCACGTCGGATCGGCCACCAACAACTCGCCGAACGCCTCCTCCACCGCCATCGTCTCCATCGCACGAACCTCCATCAACCGGAACGAACTCTCTGGACCAATCATGCGCACGGGGGTGTGACAGCGGCGGCGGGCCAGGCGCGCGGCCGGCGATCGCGTACCCGACGGTCAAGCGAGCGCGGCGAGCATCGCCTCGAAGCCGGCGCGCTGGGCAGCGACCAATTCTGGGGTCGCCTCCCATCCGTCGACCTCGACCAGCATCGACGGCACGCCGGCCACGAACGACGACCAACTCTCGCCGCCACCGTGCTGCGTCACGTCGGGCCGGACCGGCAGCCCGGCAGCGGCGGACCACGCCAGCTCGAGTTCGTCGGCGGTGGCACCGATCGCGCTGACGTAGTCGAGCGGCTGATGGACCCAGACGACGACGTCGGGCTGCAGTCCCGAGACGAGCAACGACAAGGCCTGCGTCTCGGGCTCGCTCGACGGTGCGGGTCCGCCGTCCTCGGCGCGCCATTCCCACGGGAAGTTCCGGTTCAGATCGACGGCATCGGCGTTGCAGCGCTGCCCCGCTGCGGAGCCGTCCGGATTGGCGACGGGGACGAGCCACACCTCGATGTCGGCGCCGATGTCGGCTTCCAGCAGCCCGCGCACCGCTGGGGGCGTGACCGGCTCGTTGCCGTGCAGCCCGCCGATCACGACGACGCGACGTCGCGGTGAATCCACGGGCCGCACGAGCGCCTCCATGGGTCGGCCCTGCACCGTTCGTCCGAAGACGGCCGTCGTCCATGCGTCGGCGGGCACGGGCGACGGGAGGTCGGACGGCGGGCGGACCTCCCAGTTCTGCGGTTGTTCACCCGCCGGGATGCAGTCGAACTGGCCCACTACCGGGGTTGGCGCCGCGGTCGTCGGACTGGTCGTCGGTGGGGTGGTCGTCGATGGGGTGGTCGTCGGGGTGGTGGAGGACGTCGTCGTGGACGATGTCGAGGTGGACGAGGACGTGGTCGACGATGTCGGCTCCGCCGTCGTGGCCGCATCGGGCGCTGAGGTGCTCGACGTCGGGTCGGGCACTGCGGTTTCCACCACCGAATCGCTCGGCGGTGTGGCCGAGTCCGTTCGCGTCGTGCACCCCGCAGCGGCCAGGCCGACCGTGAGCAACATGGACGTCACGATCGCGGGCCGGTGACCTCCGAAGAACGGCCGCGATCGCACCCGGTCATTCTGCCCGCGGTCACCCCGTCGGCAGTCGCGAAAGGCCGCCAGAACGACGCAGCCGTCGTCGCCCTGACACCGTCCGTGAGAGGAGCGGCGCAGGTTGACGAACACTTGACCTGCCTCCCCGCTTCGAGCGCATGACACGCCGTTACATTGCGACGCATGACTCGAATCGGGCGGTTCGCGGTCGTTGCCACATGCATCGGCGCGATGACCATCATCAGCGGAAATCAGACATCGGTCCTGGCGAACGGGTCGTCCTCGACGACCACGACGGTCTATCCGACCGGCCACGACGACGACGACCACGGCGGCGGCGGTGGTGGCGGTGGTGGCGGTGGCGGCGGCGGCGGTCACCACGACGACGACGACGATCACGAGCCGTCGACGTCGACCACCACCTCGACCACGACCTACACGACGACGACGGTCGCGCCGACGACGACGGTCGCGCCGACCACGACGTACACGACGACGACCCGACGGTGGCGCCGACGACGACCTCGACCGTCGCGCCCACCACCACCAGCAGTACCACCACCAGCAGTACCACCACCGTGCCGCGCGAGACGACGACGAGCAGTGTCCCGACGACGACGCCGAGCCGCAAGGTGTTCGTCTGCAAGTTCGTCGGCACTCCAGGTGACGAGCGGTTGCAGACGGGGCAGAATCCGATCTCCGTGAGCGTGAATGCGATCCCGCTCGACGACGTCCACGTCGGCTCCCAGTTCGCTGATCGTCAGGGCCGCTCGCTCGTGATCGCGTTCGACGTGGGCCAGCCCGAGCCCGACATCAGCGAATGTCTCGGCGGCGGGACGACCACCACGTCGACCACCTCGACGACGTCCACCACATCGACCACCACGACAGAACCGGCGACGACGTCCACCACATCGACCACCACGACAGAACCGGCGACGACGTCCACCACGACGACGGATGCGCCGACCACGTCGACGACGGTCCCGGGTGACGGGAACCCGACGCCGAACGGCACGGTCCCACCGACGACGACGTCCGGCAGTGGTTCTCCGACGCCGACGGGTCTCGGGGCGACCACGACGCAACCGGCCACGACCAACTCGACGACCACGACCAACTCGACGGCGGTGAACGCGGCGCCGACGGGTCCCCGCGTCGTGCTCGAGGCGAGCGGTGCGGTCCTGCCGACGACGTCTCCCAACAGCACCCTGCCGCTGGCGACCGCCGGTGCGCAGCTGCCGACGACCGGCAGCAACGGTCAGGGACTGATCCTCTTCGCGGTGCTGATGCTGTTCGGCGGAACCGGTGCCCTGGCGGTCGCTCGACGGCGCTGACGCCTCCGCGGCAGGCCTTGTCGCCAGGGCGTCGACTGCGTGTTAGCTTCCCCTCGGGCGGTGCGTCGAAGGTGAGGTGTCATGCAGTTCCGAGCTCGATTGCGTGCCGCGGACTGGTCGTTCTGGGTGCCGTTCGCGGCCACGGTCGTCGCGGTCGCCTTCGTCGTGATGTCGCTCGTCGACCCGCAGTGGATCGAGAATCTCTTCGGCGAGGGCCCCGACCAGGGCAGCGGTGAGGCGGAGTGGTGGATCACGGCGGTTGCGGTCGGCGTCGCCGCGGTGGCGTTGATCGTCACCCGTTGGAGATGGCGATGCATCCGGGTGGCGTGACCGCGAGGAGTGGAGATGGACGCGATGTCTG
This sequence comes from Ilumatobacteraceae bacterium, assembly GCA_963695145.1. Lineage (GTDB taxonomy): Bacteria > Actinomycetota > Acidimicrobiia > Acidimicrobiales > Ilumatobacteraceae > Sva-07. The sequence goes on from CAVOGB010000005.1 coordinate 103,734, forward strand.
AGCGACCTGCCGGCAAGAAATCCGAGAGCAGCTCCGGCGTCGACCATGTGGTCGAACCGCCTGCCGACGAGGGCGACGACTGTGCGGACGAGCAACCCGACGACGCGCCGCGCGAGGAGACCGTCGACGGTGACGACTGCGGCGTCGACGAGGACCTGCTCGACGCCCGTGAGCGTCGACAGACGACCGTGCGCAAACCACCGGGGCCGAGCGACAGCCGCGTCGAGCCCACCGACGTCGTGATCGAGGAGTCAGCGGTTCCCCCCGCCCCGCCGACCGAGCCCGCCTGAGATCGACCCGCACATGGTGACGATCCGCGACAACATCGCGCTCGACGATGCGTCCACGGGCACCCAGACCGGCACCGTCGGCGAGCCGAGTGCGGCCGCGTCGTGGACCGGCATGTTCGTCACCGGGAACTGGTACGGCTGCCGCTCGGCCGACGCCGGAGGCAGCTGGACGTTCGTCGACCCGTTCACCTCCTTCCCCTCCGACCGCGGCGAGTTCTGCTGCGATCAGCTGGTGCTCTGGGAACCGAAGCGCAAGTTCTGGATCTGGTTGCTGCAGTACTCGCAGTCGGGAGGGACGAACATCTTCCGGGTCGCGTTGAGCCCGGACGCCTCGCCGGGCAGCTGGCACACCTGGGAGGTCACCCCGGCCGATGTGAACCCGTCGTGGAAGTCGTGGTTCGACTATCCCGACCTGGCCATCTCCGACGACCACCTGTACATCTCGTTCAACCAGTACAGCACCAGCGACGCGTGGTTGCGGGCGAGCGTCCTGCGCTACTCGCTCGACGAACTCTTCGGGCTGTCACGTGGCCGGATCGCCCCGCTCACCCGCGAACAGTGGACGACGTCGCAACACGGCTCGCTGCGCTTCGTCGTCGGCGCCGGCGACACGATGTGGTGGGCGTCGAACGACATCGACGCGGGAGCGCTGCACGTCTTCGCCTGGCCCGACGCCGTCTCGACGGTCGAGTCGTGGGTCGTGCGGGTCGGTGCCTGGAACGGTGACGACTACACCGCGCTCGGACCGGCGAACGCACCGTGGCTCAATCGTTGCGACGATCGCGTCACCGGGGGCTGGCGAACGGCAGGTGCGGGCGGCGCCCGCCTCGGCTGGTTGTGGAGCTCGGGTCGCATGACGAACCGGCCGAAGCCGTTCATCCGCGCCGTGACCATCGACGAGTCGTCGCTGCGCGTCGTGGCGGAACCCGACGTGTGGAGCCCGACCATCGCCTGGGCGTACCCGGCCGCGGGATCGAGCCGTCGTGGCCGCGTCGGCCTCAGTGCGTTCTTCGGGAGCGCGACGCAGCATCCGACGCACGTGGTCGGCATCCTCGCCGCCGACGGCACCTCGTGGTCGACCAAGCGGACCGCGGCGTCCACGCACGGCCCGCTGCAGGGCAAGTGGGGCGACTACGTGACCGTCAAGCCGCATCCCCGCCGGCCCACCTGCGCTCGTCGCCTCGGGGTTCACCCTGCAGGGCGGCCAGGACCGGCGCAACGTCGAACCGCGCGTCGTCGTCTTCGCGCCCTAGCGCGAACCGTGCCGACGGGCGTCAGGTGCGCGTCGTCACCCGCAGGACACGCAACGCGGCGTGCGGCCACGCCTGCACGAGGTCGGCGACCGAGACCGGCGCTCCGACCGGCGCGGTGACCGGATCGTCGGCCAGCGAACCGACGAGCGCCAGTACGAGCACCCGATGCCCGCTCGTGACGCCGCTCAGGTCGACGTCGACCGACACCGCCCGCGGCAACCGGGCGTCGAGCGGTGTGTGCAGTGTCTGCATCGCCGCGCCGCCCGCCGTGGTGACGACGTTCCATCCGCCGGCCAGGGCGGGAGGCACTCCGCCGATGCCCGCGGCCCGCACACCGGCGAGGAACGCGACGAGATCGGCGGCGCCGAGTGCGAGCAGCGCGGCGCGGGTCGGCGCCGACTGCCACAGGACGACGGCGAACGCACTCGGCGGCGGAACGGGTCGCGAGTCGCGGTGGTGCAACAGGACGTCGACGGTCGAGCGCTCGCGGAACACCGTCCACTCGCCGGCGTCGTTGCGCAGCGGGAGCACCGATTCCATGAGGTCGATCTCGGTGGCGGGCAGATCGAACGCCAACGGCGTCTGCCACGGTGCTCGATAGACGGCGAGCGCATCGGCCGGATCGGCGGTGACCGTGGCGTTCTCGGAGAAGATCGCGTCGGGTCGCAACCGGACCCCCCGATCGACGCCGGAGACCGTGCCGCCCACGACGTGGCGCCACATCGTCTGGTCGATCAGCGCGCCGGGCGACAGGCCGAGCACCGAGCGGTGGAACCGCACCAGATCGCGCATCGCATCGGTCCACCGCCCGTCGGCCACGCAGCTCGGATACAGCCAGCGGAACGCGGTCTGGAACGTCCACAGGTCGTAGACGGGCAACGCCCCGCTCTGGATCGTCGAATGGAACCGTGGTGGCGCGGCGACGGGCCATGCCGGGCGGACTGTGATGTCAGGACTGGCGAAGACCCGCAGGGGCGTCGCCGCGGGACTCTGCCGCGGGTTGGCCAACGGCGTCGGCAGCGTCCGCCGGTCGTCGTGGGCGTGGACCCGCACGTACGTGCGACGGGTCTCGGGCTGCGACAGGTCGACCTCCCACACGCCACGGCTCTGCACGCCGGCGCGCAGCATCTTCGGGCCACCCGCCGGCTGGCGCCAGATGTCGAGGTCCTGGACCGTCGCGTCGGGCAGCCCGTTCATGAACGTGTCGAACGCCCACGTCGTCGGTGCCGTGCGTCGGCCCTTGTACACGCCGGTGGCCGTGCCGACGTAGATGTCCCTCGGGTCTGCCGGGTTCGCCGGGGTTTCGGGGTCGACGACGACCGAGTAGCACGGGTCGAGGGGTCCGGCGACCACTGGCGGTCCGGTGAAGTCGAGCTTGCGCCGCAGGCCCGTTGGTCGGAAGACGCTGTTGGCGTCGTCGTAGAACCAGAGCGTGTCGACCGTGGGGTCGGTGGGCTCGCCGAGCGTGGCGACGTAGAAGTCGAGCGAGTTCGGTACCGATGCCACGGCGGTCATCACCGCGTCGGGCGCCAACGGGATCGGGCCGGTCAGCAGCCAGCTCTGGCTCGTCCATGTTCCGGCGGCCTTGTTCGTGTTCGTGTAGCGGACCAGCCCACCCTGGTAGACGACGAGCAGGACGCTGCCCGACTGCCACGTCATGTCGATCACCTGATCGGCGGTCGACACGCCGTTCGCCACGAAGTTGTTGTTGACGATGTTGGGCACCCCGAAGTTCGGGAACAGGTCGACGCCGCCGTTGTTGCGGGCGTCCTTCTCCGTCGTCACGGGTGGATTCGGCAGCACCCGCCATCGCAGCGGCAGGGTTCCGCCGAGGTTGTCGGTGATCCAGACCCGGTTCGTGCCGAGCGCGACGCGACCGGTGGTGGGCGTGTCGGCCACCACGGCGGCACCGGAGTAGAACGCGGCGGTGCCGTTCTCCCGCACCTCGGTCCCGGCGAGGCCTGGAAGGCGTGTGATCGGATCGAAGTAGGCGCTCGCCGGCGAGCCGTTCCAGCTCGCCGCGGTCCACTGCGTGACGACGATGTCGGATCGGATGGGGTGGAAGACCGTGCCCCCGCCGTCGCCTTCGAACGTCTCCTCCCACACGGTGTCGCCGACTCGGACCTGGGTGCCGTTGTCCTGGAATCCGGTGGCGAGGAAGTGGCTCGAGCTGGGATGACTGGCGACGAAGATCGGCTCGAGCGTGGCGAGCCCGTTGTTCCGCGCGGCGAACGTGTTGACCCGCCCCGAATGCTCCGAGACGTAGACACCGCCGTCGCAGCCGACCCAGACCTGCCGGTTCGGCGCAGCCGGTCCGGTGAGCCGGATGGCATGGATGTCCGAGTGCACGTTGTTGCCGATGAGCCCGCTGATGTCCGCGCCGTCGCCGGCGGGTGGATTCGTGCGCCGGGAGACGCCGTTCACGGCCGTCAGTGGGGCGACGGCCGCAGGGGGCGACGGCGTCTCGAAGCAGTACAGCGAGCCGCCCCAGTCCTGTTCGCCGCCGCTGTGCAGGTACACCGCCGAGCCGCCGAGATAGATCCGATCGTTCGCGCCGACCGCCTCGGCGGCCAGCCCGTGGTCGTACCAACCCTGGGTCGGTGGCTTGGTCGGATCGCCGAAGAGATTCGGCGGGACTCCGGTGATGGGGACCACCACCGGCGGGCTGGCCAACGCGTCGACGATGCGAAACAGCAACGGTGTCGGTACGCCGGCGACGCGCACCTCCGCGAGGACGTACATCCGGGAGGTTCCTGCGACGACCGTGAGCGAGATCCGGTTCATGAATCGGACGCCGGGAAACTGCAGACCGACGATCGGTACGCCGTTGGCGCCGGAATCATCGCTCAGGAACACACCGGTGCCGGCCACCGCGTAGACGATGCGCGTCGTGGCGCCGTTCGCGAGCCACACGACGTCGGTGACGTCGTTCGGCGAGCCGAGCGGGGGTGCGGCGTTGCATGACGCCCACGTGAAGCCGTCGCGCACCGGAAGTTCGGGTTGCGCCGGGAGCCCCGGTGCCGCCGGCGGTGCGGCGGCGACGTGGGGGAGGCTCGACCTGGTACCCAGGTAGAGCCCGTTCGTCGTGGCCGCGAGGACGCGGTCCTGCGTGGGACCTGGCGTCGGCGAGAAGGCGTTGGCGCTCGGATGGCGCACGAGCCGCCACACGCCCAGCCCGGCGAGGAGCGCCGCACCGGTGTCGCGCTCCCACGGATCGGCGTCGACCGGATCGAACGTGGGCCCGAGCGCGGCGAGGACACCCATGCCGCCCTGGGCCGAGGAGCCGGTCGCCGTGGTCGCCGGCGTGGGCTCACCCGTACCGAACAGCACCACGTCGAGAGCAGCCAGGCCGCCCGAGAAGTCGACGAGCAGCGCGCCGCCGCTCGCCAGGTTGCCGTTGCCCTGCGGGTTGACCGATCGCGTGGCCCATCCCCCGACCGGGGCCCAGGTGGCACCGGCGTCGCCGCTGTACCAGACGCCGCCCTTCGCGCTGACTGCGTAGGCGCGGCGCCCGTCGGGCGACACGGCGATGTCGCGGATGCGTCCCGACGCCCTCGGCCGCGACATCGCCTGCCCCCGTCGCGTCACGGTCGGTCCGATCGGCACCCATCGGTTGAGGTTCGCTCCGGGGAATGCCCGCGGCGCCGGCCCCGCGCCGCGCCGCGGTTCCGGTTCCTCGGCCGCGGCCTGATCTTCGGCGAGTGCGGCCGCGACGGCGACCGCGAGTGCCGGCGCGTCGACGTCGGCATGCATGCGTTCGAAGAACGACCACCGCTCGCGAGCATGACCGCGCTTGCCGGCTTTCGCCGCCGCCCGGGCGGCGTACGCCGCGTCGATCGCATCGTGCTCCGGCGGCACCGGCTCGACGGACGTGCGCTCGTCGGCCGGCTGCGTCTTCGTCGCCGCGACCTTCTTCGTCGCGGTCTTCTTCGTCGCGTTCTTCTTCGCCGCGGTCTGCTTCGTGACCGCCGCCTTCTTCGTGGGCGCCGCCTTCTTCTGGCCGCGGTCTTCTTCCGGGCGGGGCTCATGGCCGCGGCTTTCGATCGGGGGTGGCCGGGGCGACCCGGATCCAGCCCTCCTGGACCTCGTGGGGGATCTTCGGCAGCAGCGCGGCGGACGTGGCCGCGATGATCGGGTCCTCCTTCCAGGTGAGTGGGCCGGTGCGCCGGATGAAGTTCTGGTCCTCGCCCAACGAGGCGACCTTGGGCAGATGGATCTCCGCCGGATCGACGAGGACCGGCCCCACCCGCAACGACGGCACGAGGCGGCGCAACCCCGGGGTCACCCACTCGTCGGCGAGCGCCAACGCCTTGCGCGGCACGATCCCCGTCGTGAGGTGCACCTTCCCGGCGGGCAGCATCAGGATCGTCAGGCGGACGACCTGTCCCGGCCGCACGAGCAGCGTGTCCTCGGCCTCGATGTAGGTGTGGGCGATCTCGTCGGTCGCCGGGACCTCCACCTCGCCCAACAGTCCGAGGTGGCCGTGGTGGCGGCCACTGTCGAGCGCATGCGACGCGACCACCTTGTCGACGATGTGGAACCTCGTGTAGTCGTCGTCGACGAAGAAGCCGAGCACGGCGTCGTCGCTGCGTCCGAGGTCGCCGATCCGGACCGGGAACCGCATCGCGGCGAGCGCCTCGAACACGGCTCGTCGTCCGTCGATCCCGTCGGCATGGGTCACGAGCACCTCGTCGACGTCGTCGGGAGCGTCGAGACGCAGCGTGGCGCGCACCAGCGCCACCGGCCGCCCGACGAGCCCGGCGATCGTCGGCGACCCGATGGCCTGGAACGTGTCGATGCTCCACAGCGTCGTGTCGATCGCCCGCAGCAGCGCGCTCAGCGCCGACCGCGTGGCGGGCTCACCCGAATGACGGTTCTCGATGTCGGCGCGGATCAGCCCGGCGGCGAGCAACCCGGCGTGCTGCGCGTGGGCGCCGAACTCGCCGGGGATGCCCGTCAGCGGGCCCGCATCAGGCGGTACCCGCCGGCCCGGGGCGGGCTCCCACGTCACCGCGTCCGACACGGCATCGTGGATCAACTCGCCGATCGGCGTGCCCGTGCGGTCGAAGAACTCCAGCGACTCGTCCATGTGGTCGGGCAGGACGAAGCCGGCGATCGGGGTGATCCCGTCGTCACCGGCCATCTGGTCGACGTAGGCCTCCGCCGCCTCGACCGGGTCGGCCGTCAGGGGATGGCTGGGATCGACGAGGCGGAACAGCCACCGCGCCCCGTGTTGGAGCCGTGGGGGCAGAGCGATCGTTGCCGGCGAGTCGGCGACCTCGAGCGTGGCGGTCGTCCGCATCGAGTCGACCGGGATGTCCAGGGTCCGTCCGAAGGCATCGACCGCACGCAGCCCGAGTACCTCGATCGTGCCGCCGAACAGCACCGTCGGCAGGCCGGAGGCGACCGGGCGGGGAGCACCGGTCGGGTCGCCGTCGGGTATCTGGCGCACGATCGCGCCGGCGAGGTAGTCGATGCCCAGCAGCTGCTCGCGGATCCCGTCGAGCGACGAGGAGACGAGATCGAGCGGGGCGAGGAGGTCGCGCAACCTGGCGAACGACACCTCGTCGGCCTCGCTGAGCTGGGACTGGCTCGGTGTCGCCGCGTCGCGTGCGTTCTCGGCGGTCAGCCACGCCGTCATCGCCGTCCCGAGCGACTTGGCGATCCCGGTGGAGATCGGGCTGCGTCCCGTGAACGTCCGATCCGACCGTTTCGGGCGGGTCCGGTTGGTCGGCCCGAGCGACGAGGTCGAGCCCGTCGAGGCTCCATCCGTCGAGCGTCTCGCCACCGCGCACGCGGACCTTCCACTCGACGTAGAGGGGCACCCACGGTTGGCGCCACGGGTTGAGGGCGACGGGCGAGGGCGTGGCGCCGGCAACGTAGGAGTAGCCGGCGAGCTCGACCGACAACTGCGTGGCGGAGTCGACGCTCGACACCGAGACGTCCGACCATGACGAGGCGGCGGCACGGGGACCCTTGATCGCCTTGAGGAGCCCGGTGGCCCCGGACCCGTCGTAGGTCATCGAGGCCCCGTACAGGCGGATGTGTTCCGCGGCGATGCGTCCCTCACGGGCCTTCCACTGCGCTTCGGGCTGACCGGCGCGCGCCAGCCACTGACCGGAGTAGGGGTCGAGCGTGACGGCCTCGCGCACGACGGTGAGCACCTCGGTCGGGATGGCTCCGTTGCCCAAGGTCGGCAGGATCTGCGCCGGGTCGAGCACGCCCTGGAAGCCGGGTTGGCACTCGCCCGGCCAACGGCACCGGAGTCCCAGCGGGTCGAACAGCCCGTCACCGTGGTGACGGGCGTTCGGCTTGACGCCGCGCACGGCGACGACGGGCGGCGCCGGACGGAACATCCTCGGCGCCGGCTTGGCGACCGTGCGCGACTGGCCGACGTTGTTCGGCCGGGCGGCCGCCGACCCGGCAGCCCGCGCCCGCTTCGATCGTTTCGTCGAACCGGACCCGACGCGCACGTACTTGTCGGAGTACTTGTCCTCCCACGCCACCTCGGTCTCCAAGGGTTCGTCGACCGTCGCCCCCTTTCCGCCCTTCGTCGACTTCGACGAACCGGCCAATGCACCGCGGCCCTTGCGTCCCACCGTCGTCGGGTTGAACGGCAACGAGTCCTCGGCGCGCAAGCGATCGTCGGTCGCCTTGGCGAGCGGCGCACCGGCGAACGACCAGAAGCCGTCGGCGTGCTCGCGCTCCTCGATGTCGCGCACGCCGTCCGGGGTGGCGATGCGGGCCAGCATCCCCGAGGTGAACGCCGCCATCAGCCGTTCGGCCGACTGGCGCTGCGCCGCCGAGGCCCCGAACCCGGGTGTGGCCAACGCCGCGGTGACGTCGTCGAGGTCGAGACCGATCGCCGTCGAGACGTCGCCGCTCGGCGGTCGATCGTCGGCGGCCGTCAGCACGCCGCTGATCGGCACGCCGAGCACGCTGCCGTGCAGCAACGAGTGGTACCTCGTCGGGCCGACGCCGATGTAGTGCGCGGACGCTTCGGCGACCGGCGATGCCACGAGCGGGGCGATCTCGGAATAGGCGCTGGAGTGCGCTGAGTACTTGTCGTACTGGTGCACGGGCGTGCTCGATGCCGGGCTCGACAGTCCCGACGTCACGCGCAGGCGGGTCAGCCGCGGATCGTCGGGCGTGTCGGCGTCGTCGGGCGCCTCCGGTGAGATGTGCCAGCCGAACCCGGTCACCCGCGCCTGCAACTCGGGCCGGCTCCGGGCCGAGGCGAGCGGGTCGTTGCCCTCGGCCGACCACCAACCGGCGACGGTGTAGCAGGCGCGCCCGGCGTGGAAACCCTGCGGTGCGACCGCGGCGAGCGCGGGCAGATCGGCCAGATCGTCGTGCAGCGCGAAGCGGTTCCGGGCGCCCTCGTAGGTGGCCGACCACAGCAACGTCCCACCGCTCGTCCCGTCGAGCGGCGAGTACGACGGGACACCGTCGGCGCTGTCGGCGGTGGTGCCGGCATAGTCGGTGAGCGCGGTGACCGAGCCCTTGACGGCGTCGATCACCCACCCACGCGTGTGGACGAGCCGCCCGCCGACGGGCAGCAGTGTCCGCACGACCACCCAACGGTCGGGAAGCGCCGGCATCGTGATCGACGGAGCCCCTTCGACGTGCGTGCCGCGCAGCAGCGCGTCCGGCATCGCCCAGTGCAGGTGTACGCCGCTCGCCCGAGCGGTCCCGGCGTCGAAGGGTGCCGGGTCGCCGGCGCCACCGGCGACCGCCACGGTCGCCTCCGGGCCGGCCGTCGGGACCACGTAGGCCTGGACGTCGACGGGCACGAGGATGCGCTTGTCGCGAGGCAGCCCGCGATCCCACGTGCGCATCGTGTCGATGTCGACGTCGAGTTTGGTCAGCGCCGCCCAGCGCTGCGAGAACGCGGCCATGCCCACCGTCTCGTTGTTGTAGACCATGTCGACGCGCGGTTTGTCGGCCATGTCAGCGCACCGCCTTGAACGTCGTCACGAGGTTCGCGTACGAGAGCGTGGCGACGAACGCGCTGGAGATCTCGATCCCGTCGTCGTCGCCCCAGATCTGGCGGTACGGGAAGCGAACGAGCTGCAGGGCGTACTCGCCCGCGTCGAGGCCGTCGCCGGCGCCGGTCTCGGGGATCTTCGCCAGGCGGCGCTCCAACTCCTGGATGTCGACCACCCCGGCCGAGCCGCTCCCCGAGCGGAACGGCACGGTGACCGGCGCCCGGACGAGGTCCTTGAAGTTCGACTTGTCGCGCGGCTTGAGGACCCGCTTCGCGTCGTCGTGGGCGTCGGTGTCGAACCCGAACTGCACCCCCTGGCGCGGCTCTTCGATGTGCACGAGCTTCGGGATGCCGTCGAACAGGCACAGCAGCACGGCGGGAGCGAGCCGTTCGAGCCGCAGCAACCGCATCCGGTTCGGATCGTCCTCCTGGTAGCGGGCGTTGTTCCCCTGGTTCGGCTCGACCTTGAAGGCCCGCACGTGCAGGCCCGGCCACCCCGCCACCGCCGCCGAGCGGAGCACGAAGCCACTGATGGCGTCGACCTTGCCGCCGAAGCGGGCGGTGCCGGGCCGCCGCCGCACGTTGCGTTCCTCGTTGTCGAGCTCGTCGCGGATCGCGGGATACGCGGCGGCGAGATGCGTGCGGTCGTCGCTGTTCACCGTGCCGACGGAGAGCGCTCCTTGGACGAGCGCATCGGTCCACTGCCGGTCGAGGTAGAACCAGCGGATCGACTCCTCGGGCAGCAGTTCGGTGTCGGCCACGAGGTTGGCGAACGGCACCCCTTCGAGCAGACGCAACCGCACGAGCCAGTTCCGCATCTCGGCGGGCATCGCCGAGTCGAGGTCGTCGGCCTCGGCGATCAGCGGTGGGGGCGCCAGGGTCACCATCTGCAACGGCAACGACTCGTACATCGTGGCCACGTCGACCTTCATGAGTCGCTCCTCCGTTCCGGTGTGGTGTGGGCCGGTGTGGTGCCGGTGCGGGCCGGGTGCAGCAGTTCGTCGAGCGGGTCGAGGACCGCCGTCACCTTGGTGCGCCGCCGTCGGGTCTTTCCGGTCGCCGTTTCGGCTCGGGGCTCGGCGTGCGGTGCCGGCACACCGAGGCCGCCGGAGATGAACCCACCGGCCGGTCCACCGCCCGGTCGCACGTTGAGGATGCCGGTCGTGATGGCCGTGATGATGGAGGTGTTGACGGCGGTCGCGGCCCCGCTCGGTCGCACGACGGTCCCCACGTCGGGCGTGCGGATCACCCCGGCGCCCAACCCGGGGTCGACGGCGATCTCGTTCGCCAGCACGTTGCTCACCATCTGCTCGGTGACCGTGTCGAGGGAGCTGAGCAACGTCTCGGAGATCGCCGGGTTCACCGCACCCCGCACGCTGAGGTCGCCGATCACCGGCGGCACCGTGGTGCGCAACACCCCGGTCACGCCGGCGAAGTCGCCGACCTCGCGCAACTGGCGGCCGAGGTCGACCTCGAGGCCGAGGCCGCGTCCGAGCACGGTCAACGGATTCGCCCCCCAGTCGACGGGATCGCCGGGCGTCACCAGTGGGCGGTGGGCGCCGATGAACTGTTCGGGATCGGTCGTGATGAGCGATCGCAGCTTGCCTTCGAGCGCCGTGCGGATGTCGGCCCGGTCGAGTTCGAACGGCATCCGGTCGACGAGGTGCTCCCAGAGCGCACCCGACCGGGCCGCCTGGAACTGCGCCTGCCGCCAGCGCATCAGCGCGGCGACCATTGCGGGCTTGCTGAGTGCGAGCAGCCGGCCGACCTCGAACGCGGCGGCCAATGAGATGTCCTCACGACCGTCCGGGATCACGGCGCGGAGCTGGTCGGAGGCATGGGCGATCGGCAGCCGCTCCCCGCTGCTCGGGTGCGCCAGCAACGGTCCCCGGTACCAGCTGCGGGTGCTGTCGCCGCGCCGCGTCCGCTGGACCAGCCCGACGTGGCCGGTCTCGACGACTTCCAGCGGCTCCCGACCGGTCGGCGGGACTCGCTTGTGGGTCGCCGGCGGCGGAGGGTCCTGCGGCAGGCTCCCGGACAGGCCGGAGTCGAGTTCGCGCATCAGCGTCTCGAACGTGGTCGAGCCCGTCGAGACGAAGCTCCAGTGCAACAGGCAGGGGAACGTGTACTGCGGATCGAGGACGGTCCGGATCTCCTTGCGGAAGCCCTCCGCCATGGTCTCGTAGACGTCGTGCTTCGACTCCTGCGACCACCCCGTCTTGGCGGTGTAGGCCTGCATGGCCGGCCCCGCCGACTCGACGAGGTTGCGTTCGACCGCCATGTTCGCGGCGAGCGGGCCGGCGGCGTGCGGTCCGGCGGCGTGCGGGGCATCGGCGTGCGGGGCGGCGACGTGGACCTGACCGGTGGCCGCCACGCCGGCCGTGTTCCAGTGCTCCTCGAGGCCGCCGCTGACGACGTGGTCGTAGACGGCCGGGTACACCACCGAGCTGTGCACCGCGCTGAACAGCTCGAGATGATCCTGCGGCGGCGGAGCCTCCGGGATCAGCCGGTGGAACTGGCCCTCGAGGTTGATGAGGCAGGCCAGGTACTTCACCGGCGTGGGCTCGCCCGTGGCGTCGACCCCGGCGACGGGGAGCCGGTTGGAGATCACGACGGACAGGAATCCGTCGTCGTCGCCCATCATCAGTTCGGTGTCGTGGATGTCGACCTGGCGGGCATGGGCGAGCAGCGGCACGTCCTTGCGTGACGGCAGGATCTTCTCGAGGATCGACTGGCGCACGACGAGGCAGTTGCCCTTCGCCACGTCGCGCTCGCCGTCGAGGTGCACGTCGGCGCTGACGCAGGCGCCGACGTCCTGGTTCAGACGCAATTCGGCTTCACCTTCGGCGATCAGGACCAGCGCCAGCCATGGGGTGGTCTCGGCCACATCGGTCTGGCCGCCGTGCCCGTCGGGGATCCGCAGGCCCCGTTCCCACGGGAGTGTCCGCCGTTTGATGACGATCTGCGGGAGGCGGCTGCCGTACGCGCCCTCGGTCCCCGCCGGAGGGTAGGTGGACAGCACCTGGTCGGGGGGCAGTTGGTAGCGCGGCGCGGTGACGGTCACGTAGGTCTGCAGCGACTCGACCGGGACGGCGCCCGCATCGATGTTCTGCGTGCCCTTCTTCGCCGTCATCGCCTGGCCGACCTCGAAGCGGTAGTCGCCCGCCTTCAGCGCCGGCGTGATGTGGCTGTAGAGCAGGAACTTGCCCTCTTCGATGATCATCTCGTCCTCCGTCCGCTCGTCCGGCGAGCCGGTGCCGCCTGCTTCGTCGCCGCTTTCCTGGCCGGTGCTTTCTTGGCCGGTGCCTTCTTCGGCCGGTGCCTTCTTGGCCGGTGCCTTCTTCGCGGCCGTCGCCTTCTTCGCCGATGCCTTCTTCCTGGCCGGCGCGTTCTTGGTCGCGGTCCGCTTCGCCGTACGGTCGCGCCGGCGGTGCCGACCGGGGCGGGTCGACGGCCTGCCAGGTGACCGTGCAACCGGGACCCTGCATCACCGTCAGCTGGGCGGTCTGCGATTCGATGCCACGACGGGCCAGACGCTCGGCGAGTTCGCCCGCCGGGACCCGGGGCTCGTTCGGGCCGCCCGCCCCGAGTACGGCGGTCACGTTCCAGTCGCTGCCCGGCGTGACGACGACGGTCAGCGCATCGGCGCCCCGGTCGGGTACCACGTCGTACACGAGCACCGAGGTGGTCGCCAACGTCACGACCGCGGGCCGACGGGTGGTGCCGTCCCGGTCGGTCGCCAGGCGGCCGCCGATGATGTCGATCCGCGTGCGCTCGACATCGGTGCCGACGGCCCCCGTCAAGGCCACCGCGACGGTGCGCATGGTGCGGGAGAAGCGGGTGTGGATCTCGTCGGCGCCGGTCGCCAGGTTGCCGGCGGTGGTCCATCCGATCCCGACGTCGGCACCCTGACCGTCGATCACGATCGTGCACCCGGCGGCCACGCCGGCGCGGCTCGCCACGAGCCCGATGCGGCTGCGGTCGTGCCATCCGGACAGCCCGTCCAGCGCGTCGGCATCACCGTCGGACTGCACGGCGATCAGGGTCGTCTCCGGTGGCACCACCACCGTGGTGTCGACCGCATCGTCGTCGTGGACCACACCGTGCGCCGTCAACATCACCACTCGGGCGCGGCCGTCGACGGCGAGCGAGGGACGTTGTGCCCCGACGTCGATGTGGGCGTCGGGGCTCTGCAACACCACCACGTCGCCGGTCGGCAGCGTGCTCGGCGCGCCGTCGTCGCGAGGTCGGCGACCCGACGCCCGCGTCGCGGCTCTGGGCGCCTGGGTGCCCGAGCCGATCCCACCGACGAGGTTGCCGAACGCGGCGCGGCCGATCGGGCCGGACGCGGTGGAATGGACGGCGCCGAGCACATCGGTGCGCGGCACCGCCATCGCCGCGATCACCGTGTTCTTGCGGGCGACGGCGCTCGGCGCGACGGTGGTGAGCGTCGCCGGGATGTGCAGACCCATCCGCCCGCGGACGGACTCGATCGTCGGCGCAGGGCGCCGCTTGATGCGGCCGTTGGCCACCGTCGTCGTCGCCGCCTTGGCGGCCGCACCGGGGCCCGACGCGAGATGCGCGGCGATGAACGGCGCGCGCGCCGACGGTGCCTGCTTCGCCGCCGGCGGGGGCAGCTCGCTGCGCGCGCCGTCGTCGCCGTTGCGCCGCGCCAGCCCGTCGGCCAGATTGCCGAATCGGGGCGGTGCCACCCGGTCGTACGCGTACGACGCCCGCCCGAACGTGTTGGACGCCGTGGTCGACGGCTGCCCGGTGACGGCCGGTGCGAACAACGTGTCGCCGGCGATCTGCAGCGCCTGGGCGACGCTGGTGGCGCTGACGACGGCGAGGTTGCCGGCGGTCTGCAGGAACGTGCTGCGATCGTTCCCGGTGGCGCTCAGCGGCAGCGGCCGGACGCCGGACGTCACCTGGTAGTAGTCGATCTGCGGGCCGACGGTCGGCGCGTCGACCCCCGCCACCAGGATCACCCGGTTGCCGGTGATCACGACGTCGCCCGACGGCAACGCCTGGTTGCCGGCCGGCGCCAGCGCCTTGGGCGGGCCCCACACACCGGTGGGGAACGCATCGGTCGTGGTCCGCGACCCGTCCGCCACCGGTGATCCGGCCGCGAGGTTGGCCGCGAGCTTGGCGAGACCGCCCGCCGGCTGCCAGGTCGACCCGACGCGTTGGCGCAGCCCGACGGTGAGCGTCGACGTGAGCGTCCCCGCACCCATCGGCGCCAGGCCCATGCCGACCGGAGCGCCGTTGGAGAGCACGGCGGGCATCGGCTTCGTGGTGGCGCCGACGACGATCGTCAGCACCGGGATCGTGCTGGTGAACGACACCTCGAACTCGGCGAACACCCGGAACGGCAGCTCCGCCGACCCGTCGGCACTCGGTGCTCCCTGGCCGCCGCCCGTGGACGTCGGCAGCGTCCCGCGCCCGGTGATCCCGCTCAGCGCGCGAGCCCGGTTCGACCCGGCATCCTCGAGGTACTTGGTGACGAACGCGGGCCAGTCGAGCGTCGGGCCGGGGCGTTGCTGCTGGGGGCCGAAGGAGATCGGCACCTCGCACGGACCGATCTCGAAGCGCACCTCACCGGCGAAGTCGGGACCCCACACGTGGATCGACGCCCCGAGCGTGAGGCTGAGGCTGATCGAGAACAAGCCGAGGTCGATGTCGATGCCCGCACTGATCCGGCAGTACGCCCGGACGTCGAAGAAGAACGGGTCGAAGTAGACGATGCCGTCGGCGCCGAACTCGATGCGCGCCCACACCCACCCGAAGTCGACGCTCACCTCCACCCGGGTGCCCGCCATCAGCGCTTCGGACGTGAGCGCGAAGTACGACTCACCCTTCATCACGATGGCGTCGCTGATCTGCCACACGAGCCCGAGGCGCGGCACCTCCGGATACCCGTCGCGGTGGAAGTCGGGGTGGTAGCCGCCCATCGACACCACGAACTGCCCCGCCAGCGGCCCCTTCCACCACAGCGCGAACGCGAACCCACCGGTGAGGCGGATGTCCTCGTAGAGCAGCCACGAGTTGTCCGTGAGCTGCGCCTTGATCATGAAGACGCCCTCGCTCGTGGAGAAGCGGGCGAGCAGGGCGAGCTCGATCGACACCAGGGCCGCGCCGGGACGCGGGAGCGCCATGCGGGCCAGGCCGAGCAGGTTGATCTCCAGGCCGTCGCCGAACGCCACCGCCACCACGGCGATGCCGTCGACGAGGGCGAACGAGTTGAAGCTGATGCCGGCGGCGAACCAGAAGTTGCCGGGGGAGTGCGGGAAGTAGGTGTTGAGCCGCTGGAGTTCGGCCATCGGGTTCGACGGTGCGGACGCCGCCGGGTCGAGGGCCTGGATGAACGGGTAGGTGGCGAAGTCGCTGAGGTCGGTCGGGATGACCAGCCCGCGGTTGATGCCGAGCCCGCCGCCGATGCCGGTGACGAAGAAGGCGGGTGGCCCACCGATCGGCCCCGTCACCCCGCCGAAGACGAAGAACGACGCGTGTCCCGCCGGGTCGGAGGCGTACCCGCCGAACACCGACAGGCCGTACGTCGCGAAGCGGCCGACGAGCATGCCGACGTACGACACCACGCCGTTGGCGTCGACGCTCTTCAGGAGACCGCCGGCGAGCGACACCCCGGCCATGTCGGCGCTGACGGCGAGTCCCATCAGGTCGGCGGACCAACTGCTGATGGCGAGGACGTCGCCGCCGTTCCAGTTCAGCGACAGCTGGTCGACCGCCGCCGACAGCCCGAACAACGACACGCTCCCCGAGAACAGCAGCGAGATGCGTGTGACCTTGCCGTCCTGTTCGACGGTGTTCAGGCCGATCCGCTCGACGTAGATCGGGCCGAGCTGGCGCTGGACGACCACGAACCACGGTCCCGGCGGGTCGCCGGCGCGCAGGCCGACCTTGACCGCCTGCGAGGGGCCCGGGTGCTTCTGCACCGAGAGGCTCGGCGAGAACGTCGGTCGATTGTTGGCCCCCGCGGCGCCGGCATCGTTGACGAGCGAGTTCGCCATGCCGTTCCCCGAGCCGCCTCCGCCCGGTGCCACGGCCAGCCCGCTCAGTTGCAGGCGGACCCCGCCGCCGAGGCCCGACGAGGTGGCCTCGCCGTAGAGATGCACGGCGATCCCGTCGAGCGCGATCGCGCCGAGCTCCACCAGCGGACCCGCGGTCTTGCTGAACCGCACCCCGATCCCGGCGACCGCCAGACCGAAGTCGACGCTCAACGCGTCGGGGGCGCTGCCCTTCAGGACGAAGATCGACAGGCCGGCGGGAACCACCGGATCGATCCACGAGGCGTCGACCTCGAGCGTCACCTTCACGTCGCCGGACGCCAGCGGGTACGTCTTGCCGGGGGCGAGGTTGACCGACACGCCGAGGTGCTGGTCGGGACCGACGGTGTGCGCGACGAGTGCCAGCGTGACCGCGTTGTCGATCGTGATGCTGAGCGGATGCGGACCGGTCGCGCAGTTCCAGGCGAACGTCTGCAGGCGCGTCAACAACCGCTCGGGGCTCAGCAGGTCGGTGACCAGCGTGGGGTCGATCTGGCGTCCGCCACCGGCGAAGACCACGCCGTCGAGCCGTGCGGCGGCGTCGTCGGTGATCACGGTCGCCAGCTGCTCGGCGAGGATGCCCGACGCCAGCGACACGGCGACGCCGACGAGTTGTACCGCCACGTGGGCGATCTCGTGGTCGAAGACGTCGCTGCCCGTGCCCCGTGTGACGGCGACGAGCGTGGGAGCGTTGCCGTCGAGCGTCCACCGGAACTCCACCGATTGCGCCCCATCGGGATCGAGCCCGACGCCGATGCCGATCAGGCGCGTGAAGCCGTCGCCCGTCGAGACGCCGGCGCGCACCACGACGATCGGGAAGAGCACCGCGGAGCCGAGGTCGACGCGGACCGGGCCCACCCGCGCCTCGATCTGGACCCCGGTGGGGGTGATCAGCAGGTGCTCGACGACGACGTGGCCGAGTGGTTCCGGCGCCGCGCCCTGGATGGCGAACGTGCCGCCGATGTCGATCCACGGCGCGGCGGTGCTCGAGCCGATGTCGAGATGGATCGCTCCCTCGCCGCCGAAGGCGAAACGGCGCGCGCCGCTCGGCAGTACCGACGTCGCGACGATGGCGCCCGTCGGGTCGAGGGCGTGCGCCAGCTGGCCGAGTCCGGCGGAGGCCAGCGTCGGGATCCGCTCGACCAGCTTGGTCGGCGAGGACACGAAGCCGGTGATCAGTGCAACGGTGAACTGGCGGTTCCCGACCGGGCCTTCCATGATCCCGAGTGCGTCGCCGAGTTCATAGATCGCCGCACCCGTGTCCTTGACGAGGTCCGATCCGGCGTCGTTGCGATGGGCGGCCAGTGCGTTGAGGACCACCGGCACCAGCGACGTGCCCACGTCGGAGATCAGGCTGCCGATACCGGGCGCGTCGGGATACAGCTCGATCGGCGTGGCCGGCGTCGGCCGCAGCAGTTCCAGCGTGAACCGGGGCTGCGACCGCAGCCGCAGACCCCAGCCGTCGACGGTCAGGGTGGCGTCGACCACGGGCAACGGTGCACCGGTCGGGCCCACCGAGAGCCCCGCACCGACGTGCACGACCACCGCGGCGCCGTCGACCGTTTCGGTGACGTGGAGTCCGGCGACGACCCCCAGCCGGCCGGAGGCGACGCCGTAGGTCACGCCGAACGCAGGGTCGAACGGCCATCCGGGCTGCGCGCCGCGGGCGGGAACGATCACCGGTGCGAGTGCATCCATCAGCGCCACCGTCGCGGCGAGCGGGTCGGCGCGCTGTTGCAACCAGGCGACCGGATCACCGAGCAGGCCGAACGGCAGGACCACCGATCGGCGTCCTGCCTCGTCGGCCGCGCGGAGCAGGGCGAGCGCGTCGAGGGCGGCGTCGAGCGCGGCCCGCCCGGCGTCGGTGGCCGCCGCCCGCATCGTGGTCGCTGCCGCTTGGAGCAGCGCGGCGGGCAGCAACCGCGCCGCGAGCGCGATCAGCCCGTCGACATCCGCGCTCGGGAAGACCGGGACCGACACGTTCGTGGCCGGGATGCTCCCGTCCGGGGCCCGGTGTTCCACGCTGATCCGCGTGCCCGGCGTGGTGGTGCCGGTGGCGGCCGAGACGTGCAGGGCGACACCGCCGACCAGGGGTTCGAGGCGACCGATCGTCACCCCGACCTCTGCCGCGTCGGCCGCGATCGACACATCGATGGCGATCGGTGGCATCGGATCGATCGCCAGCCCGACATGGCCGGTCACGGTTCCCGTCGCCAGGTCGAAGCGCACGCGGGCGCCGGCGACCACCACGTCGATGGCGCTCGGCGGTCGCAGCGGATCGACCGGCGAACCGATGATCGTGGTCAGGGCCGCGGCCATGGCGTCCACGTCGGCGGCGACCTGTTGGCGCAGCAGCGTGCCGGGGTCGTACAGCAGCCGGTCCAACCCGTCGGGATCGAGGCCACCGGCGCGGATCAGGCCGATCGCCTCGAACACCTCGGCCAGCGTCGGTGCCGCCGTGACGATCCGCCCGATCACCTGCCCGATGAGGATCTTGGCTTCGGGAAGTGCGGTGGTCGCCGCATCGAGGGCCCCGTCGATCGAGAGCGGTCCGATGGTGGCCGCGCCGTCGGCCCGGATCACCCAACGTGGCCGATCGACGGCGAACACGTGCGCGTCGTGGAGGACGATCTCGGTGAACCCCGACTCCGGAGTCGTCCCGTCGACGGCGAGCGGGACGTGGACGAGGGCCTCGATCCAGCGGACCTCGACGTCGCGAGCGGTGGCGCCGGGCCCGCCGAGCAACCATCCGTCGGTGACCCCGAGTTCGAGGCGCACGACGAGTTCACGCACCGCCTCGAGTTCCGGGAGCTGGCCGGCCGCGGCGGGTGGCGCGAGGTGGAGCAACTCGATCGTCGCGCCGGCACCCACGGTGATCCCGCCGATCGATGCGCTCAGCGCCGGCACGTCGACGCCGACGTGGAGGTGCTCTGGTCGACCCGTGGCGAGTTCGGCCGTCTCGTCGATCGCTGCCGCCGCCAGCTCGCGGATCGCCTCGACCACCGTTGCAGTGAGTGCCTGCGATGCGTCGGCGGCGTCGAGCAGCCCGAACACGGCGCGCACCTCGAGGTCGCTGCGCCGCGTTTCGGCACCGGCCGATGGCAGGTCGTCCGGACCGGTGACGGCGATGGCACGGCGGACCATGCCGCCGCCGCGCCGGGCGGGCCACGCCTGCTGGGCGAGCAGATCGTCGGGCAGCGGCTCGGCCGTCGTCGGCGCCAGTCGGCGGAGCAGCGTCAGGGCGTCGCCGCCCGGGCCCGACTGGAGCCCCGTGACCGAGATGGGTGACCACGGTGCGCCGACCGTCACCACGGCGGCGATGTGCGCATTGGTGGCGGCCGCCCGGAGTGCGGCGGCGCCGGCCGCACCGGCGGCCACCACGACGACGGGTGCGGTCCGATTCGCCAGCGCCTCGGCGAGGTGTTCCGCCTGGCCGGCGACGCCGTCGTGGTCGGTTCTCGCCGCGGCCGCCGCCCGCGGTGTGGGGACGGCCACGAACCACGCGCCGTCCCCGGTGGACGGCACGGTTGCCGTCGGCGCGGCGGTCCCCGAACTGCCGCCGGTGGCATCGATCACGTCCGCGTGTCCGGCCCCCCAACCCGGGTCGCAGCCGAGGTGGACGACGGCGGTCGTCGGCACCGTCAACCCGGCGAGGACGTCGCCGTCGCTGCGGGCCGCGGCCGTCAGTTCGTCGTACGAGAAGCCCGGCATCGTGACGGTCTCGACATCCGCCGGCATCGTCGACGTCGGTCCGATCACCCCGTCGGTGCCGGTCCACCGGGTGACGAGTTGATCCAGCCCGTCGCCGAGGTGGTCGCGGGCGAACAGCAGGTCGCTGAGTCCGGGAACCTCGACCGCGGCGCGGCGGAGGGCGGCGGCGAGCACCGATCCGACCGCGGCGGGGTCGGCGACGCCGTCGAACCCGTCGAGGAGATCGAGCGCATCGCCGGACGCGACCGGCACGGGCGGGCACGGCGGCGTGGTCCAGGCCACGAGCGCCGGCGCCCGCGGCTCACCGGCGACGGGCGCCCGCCACGGCAGATCCGCACGCCCCAACCCGAACGGCGAGGTGATCGTCCCGCCGCTGAGCACGGTGGCGAACACCTCGAACGCGAAGCGCAGGTGCCGGCAGTCGAGCGCGATGGCCGTCGCCCACGATGCGATCGCGACCGCGGGATCGGCGATCAGCGCGCCGAGCGCCAGGTGTGCGCCGACGGTCGCTCCCGGGCGGACACTCCACCCGAGCAGGTCGAGCGCGGCGTCGATCACGGGGACACCGGCGGCCGACAACAACCGGGCGAGGACCTGTTCGATCTCGTCCCAGTCCGGTGTCCACGTGAGGGTCCCGTCGGCCTCGAAGGTCGGCAGCGGCAGGGCGACGCGCACCGAGGCCTCGAGCGGCGCCAGGCCGCCCGGGCCGCGAGCCTGGCTGTCGAACAGTTCGATGGCCAGACCGTCGCCCGCCACGCGCACGGTCAGGCCGCTCGTGGCGCGCCAGGAGACGTCGACGCCGGCACTGACGAACTCGAGGCGGGCGAGACCGAGGTCGAGTCCCGCCGTCGAGTCGTTCGCCGGTTGCAGTCGGAACGACGCCGATGCGTGCGAGGCGAGGTCGACGTTGCCGCTCGCCAGGTCGGCGTCGAGCAACACCATGCGCAGCGTCGCCGCGACCTCGAGATCGGCGAGCACCGGCGTCGATGCATCGGCGGCGAGGGCCACGACGAGATGACCGTCGGCGCGCCAGACGGCGATCCCGAGTTCGGCGCCGGCCGTGGTGAGCAGGACCATCCGCCACGGGCTGCCGGACTCTCCGGTACCGGCCAGCGCGACCGCCGGTTCACCGGTGAGCAACGAACGCAGCGTGGCCAGCACCTCGTTCATCGCCGCCGGAGTGCCGAGCAGGTCCTCGTAGTACCCACGGATCGCGCCGAGCGGGTCGGTGATCAGATCGGCGAGCGAGATGTCGTCGATGCCGGCGGGCGGATCGACGCCGAGCAGCGTGCGCAGGAGGTCGCCGGCCGCACCGAGCCCGGCGAGCGCGTCGGCGATGGCACCGTCGATGAGGTCGTCGGCGGCGTCGAGGGCGGCGTCCGGGCTCGACAGGTCGATGAGCTCGTGGTGGCGGGGCGGGCCACCGGTGGAGACGTCGACGTCGTGCAGGGTGAGGGCGAACTGCGGACGGAACTGGTCGTCGAGCCGGACGCCGACGTGCACCGATCCGAACTGCACCGGGCCGGTGGCGAGCAGGCGTGGGGCGCCGAGGGCGGAGTCGGCGCCGATCAACGCCTCGATGCGGATCTGGGGGATCGCGCGCACGGCACCGGTGGCGGTGTCGAGACTGAGCACGTCGAGGCCGCCGCCGATCGTGACCCCGGCGCGGGTGGCGTAGTCGACCTCCGCCCAGGGGATGAGGATCGGGTGCCCGCCGGTACCGGCGTCGACGCGCAGGCCGGCCAGGATCGTCACGTCGCCGACGGCGAAGCTCACCGCATCGCGTTCGGGTTCCGGATTCCCGCCGACCAGGCGGGCGAGTTCGGCGAGCCACGCGTCGCGGCCTCCGTTCGTACCGAGCACCTCCTCGACCCAGTGGACGAGCGCGATGGGCCCGACGGTCGGCAGGTCGGCGAGCGGCAGTTCGGGGATGTGCTCGACCTCGCGCAGCCCGAGGATCCCGGTGAGCCCGGCGATGTGGCGGAACGTGTCGTCGTTCAGGTCGAGCGCCGCGGCCTGCGCCCGCACCAGGCCGACGACGAACTCGAAGACGTCGGCACCGACGGTGGCGAGGTTGTCGACGTCGAGCGTCCGCGTGGTGGGACTGGTCGCGCCCGGGACCTGCAGGTCGACGAGATCGAGTGCGAACTCGACACCGTCGGCAGCGTTCGTCGGTATCCCGACGCGCACGCGGGCGCCGCCGAGATGGGCCACGCCGGGCGCGGGGGCGGCGGTCGTGAACGTGGCGTCGAGCTCGATGCCGATCTTGCCGCCCTCGTGCCCGATCAGCAGCCACGCCGGGTCGGAACCGGTCGAGGTCCGTTCGTCGCGGGTGCCGTTCGGCATCTGCACGAGCGGCACATGGAGCCGACTGGTGACGAAGGGCGCCGCCGATCCGGTCGTGTGGTCGACCCCGATGCCGACGCGTACCGAGCCCGGGAGGGTCTCCACCACCGCCGACACGATGATCGCCGGATCGTCGTGGGCGAACAACGGGATCCACCGCACGTCGCCGGCGCGCCGTCCGGCGGGCGGGCCCAGTGCGTCGTCGACGAAGTCGAGCAGCGCAGTTCGCTGGTCGGGATCCGAGAGCATGTGCTTCAGGCCGTGCGGGTTGCTCGGCCCGCCGGCCGGGTCGCCGAACCAGGCGGAGTTCGTGCCGGTGGCGGTCGTGAGCCCGAACGCCCGCGAGAGGCTGCCGAACGTCCCGAGATCGTCCTCGGCGATGGTCATCGCTGACGCTCGAGTCCGCTCAGGTCGTGGCGCGCCATCGGCTGCACCACGAGCAGGCCTTCGTCGGCGCTGATCGCGCCGGGAACGAGCGGCCGCCCCTGCTGGTCGTTGCCGCTCTCCGCGCTCACCCGCCGGGCGAGCTCGAGAATCGCCTCCCAGCAGAACGCGGTGATCGCCGCGGACCATCCGTCGGCGACGATCGCCGGCGCGTCGACGCGATCGGTGGTCGCCATCAGCAGCCCGCGCGGCGCGTCGGGCCGACCGACGGCGAACGGCACGGTGACGGTGACCGGTTTCGGCAACTGGTCGCAACCGACGGCGAGCCGGATGCTGAGGATCCCCGGCGCGCACTTCAGCGTGATCGTGCCGGCATCGACCCACAGCTCGTCGTGGCCCCGTTCCCACACGAGCTCGAGGCTGGAGCCGGCATCGATGTCGGCGACGAACCGCACGAACCCGCGGAGGAGTCGATTGGCATCGGCCTGTGGGATCCGCACGTCGTCGGGCGCCCGCGTGCCGGTGTCGACGTCGGTGGCGACGGGCACGAACCATTTCCGGCGGGCGACCGGCAGATCCGAGATGCGCCCCGCAACGGCGATCAGGTGGACCAGTTCGTCGGCCCGCGTCGCGGCCCGAGCAGCACCGCGTGTCGTCCCCCCGGCCATGTCTGCCTCGACCATTGCCCGCTGCCCTTCCCTGGCCGGCGCTGCCCGCGGAACCCGAACCGTCCGTCGAATGTCGCGCCGTCGCGCTCGCGTGTCAATCGAATTCTCCGTGCCCTCCAATCATCGTTTGCGTCAGAATTTCTGCCGCCCGGTGCGCAGAAATCGCGACGCAAACGAGGATTGGAGGGCATCGACCGGTCCCGACGTCGGGGGTCGCGGGTCGTGCGATGATGGATCGATGTCGGATGATGCCGATCTCGAACGAGCGACCCGTCACCTCGTGCGGTACGGCGCGACGTTCTCGCCGTTCATCGCCGAACGCGCGGTGGGCGCCTACGTCGAGGATGCGTCCGGCCGGCGTGTCCTCGACTTCACCAGCGGCCAGATGAGCGCGGTGCTCGGACATTCGCATCCGGAGATCGTGCAGGTCGTCACCGAGATGATCGGCCGGCTCGACCACCTCTTCTCGGGGATGCTCTCGCGCCCGGTGATCGACCTCGCCGAGACGCTGGCGGGTCTCGCGCCCGGTCTCGACCGCGTCCTGCTGCTGACGACCGGCGCCGAGTCGAACGAGGCGGCACTGCGGATGGCGAAGATGGTCACGGGCGGATGGGAGGTCGCCGGGTTCGCCCAGAGCTGGCACGGCATGACCGGCGCCGCCGCAGCGGCGACCTACTCGGCAGGCCGGCGCGGCCACGGCCCGGCACCGGTCGGTTCGATGGCGGTGTTCGCACCGAACGCCTACCGCCCGCGGTTCACCGATCGCGACGGCGCACTCGACTGGCGCACCGAACTCGACGACGCCTTCGACCTGATCGATCGGCAGAGCACCGGCGCCCTCGCCGCCTTCATCGCCGAACCGGTCCTCTCGTCGGGCGGCATCCTCGATCTGCCCCTCGGCTATCTGGCGGCGTTGCAGGCACGCTGCCACGAGCGCGACATGTTGCTGATCCTCGACGAGGCGCAGACGGGGCTCGGCCGCACGGGCACGATGTTCGCCTTCGAACGTGACGGGGTGGTGCCCGACATCCTCACCCTGTCGAAGACGCTCGGTGCCGGATTGCCGTTGGCGGCCGTGATGACGACCGACGAGATCGAGGAGACGGCCCACGAACGAGGCTTCCTCTTCTACACGACCCACGTGTCCGACCCGCTCCCCGCCGCCGTCGGCCTGCAGGTGATCGAGGTCGTCGTGCGCGACCGTCTCGCGGCACGGGCGGCCGAGGCCGGCGCGCGGCTGATGGCCGGGCTCGGTGAGCTCCGCGAGCGCTACGAGTGCGTCGGTGACGTCCGCGGACGAGGGCTGCTCGTGGGGCTGGAGGTGGTCAGCGACAAGGAGTCGAAGAAGCCGAGCCCGGAACTCGGCGCGGCGATCACCCGCCGCTGCTTCGAACTCGGCCTGTCGATGAACATCACCGCGCTGCGCGGCATGGGCGGAGTGTTCCGCATCGCCCCGCCGCTCACGATCACCGACGACGAACTCGACCTCGGCCTGTCGATCCTCGACGAGGCGATCGCCGACGTCGCCGGCTGACGCCGCGCCCCGGTCATCGCTCCGACCATCGGCTCAGCCGACGAGCGTGTAGTGCGCCATCCCGCCTTCGAAGTGCTTCGCCAACTCGCCGCGCTCGCGAAGGTGTTCGAGGTGGGCGTACGTCTCGCTCTCGGCCATCTCGCCCCATGAACGCTCACGGAAGAGCACGCGCATGAATGCGTCGACCGTGCCGTTCGGGAGTCCCGGGAGGGCATCGCGGATGATGTCGAGGCGTTCCTCGTGATGTTCGATGATCGCTTCGGCCCGGCCGCCGAGGTCCTCGAACGGGCGGCCGTGCGCCGGGAGGGCGACGGAGATGTCGGTCATCTCGGCCATGCGCGTCAGCGAGGCGAAGAACAACGCCAGCGGGTCGGGCTCCGGCGCCAACCCGCTGATGTGGGGCGTGATCGACGGCAGCACGTGGTCGCCCGTGAGGACGACGCCGAACTCGGGGTCGTACAGGCAGAGGTGGTCGTAGGTGTGGCCCGGCGTGTGCATCGCCACCCACTCGCGCCGTGCGAGCTTGATCGTCTGCCCGTCGACGAGCGGCCGCGTCGGCCGCGGCGTGGCGAACGTCGAGCCCATCGATTCGCCGGCGGCACGGATGCGGTCGATGAACTCCTGGGGTGGTCCGCTGCGCCGTCCGCCCCACGGCGTCGGTTCGGCGAGGTGGCGCTCCATCGCCGCGGCGCGATCGTCGGGCGAGTTGACGTCGAGGGCGCCGGAATCCTCGTCGTCGGTGAGGTCGGACCGGTCGAACATCGTGCGGAACGTCTCGTGGGTGACGATGTCGGCGCCGGATTCG
This sequence comes from Ilumatobacteraceae bacterium, assembly GCA_963695145.1. GTDB lineage: Bacteria > Actinomycetota > Acidimicrobiia > Acidimicrobiales > Ilumatobacteraceae > Sva-07. The sequence continues at coordinate 129,776 of CAVOGB010000005.1, forward strand.
TAGCGGAGACGCATGGCGCCGCCGAAGTGGTCGGGATGCGAGTGGGTGACGACGACCGTGTGGACGTCGCCGACGGCGAATCCCGCTCGTCCGAGGCGGTCGACGAGGTGGTCCCAGGCCTCCGGGCCGGGGAGGCCGGGGTCGACGACGGCGATGCCGCGTTCGTCCTCCAACACGTAGCAGTTCACGTGGCCGAGCCCCGGCATGTTGATCGGCAGCTCGGTCCGCACGACGCCGGGGGCGACCTCGGTGATCTCGGTCGTCGCCTCCTCCTGCTCCTGCCGCTTCGGACGCGGTGCGTCGGGCTCGTTGAGGCCCGACGCATGTGTGTCGTGATGGTGGTGGTCGTGGTCGTGATGGTCGTGGTCGTGCTGCATGGACGTGCCGGCCTCCGGGGCGTCGCGACCCATGGGTGGCCGCCCGATCATGCTGCCCCATCCGGCCCGCCGGCGCCGCACCAGAGCCGTCCGAGCACCCTCATCGCTGGTGCGGGGCGGGCCGACCGGTCAGGGCGGGTGAATTCTTCGATCGTCCACATCTGACCCTTACCGGTCCCTCACCGTGGGCGTTCACGATGGTGTGTGAGCTTCAGCACGAAGTCGAAAGGAACCGCGGACAGACCGATGACCGACCTCATGAATCCCCCCACCCAACCCCCAACCCAGCCGGCGAACCAGCCCCCCACCCAGCCGGCAAACCAGCCGCCGGCGCTCGATTCGCACGGGGCGCCGCTGGCGCCGCCGCCCGCCCCGCCCGCGCCACCGGCCTCCGCGCCACCGGCCTCCCCATCACGGGAACCGGCGCCGGCGGACCGCCGCCGGAACCCCCGCCTGCTGACGGCCGTCGTCGTCAGCGCTCTCGTCGGCGCCGCCGTGTCCGGTGGGATCGTCGCCGTCGCCAGTCACGACGACGCGGCCCCGGCGGCGACAGCGAGCGCGATCCCCGCCGGCTCGACGGCGACGGCGGACAATCCGATCGCCGCGCTCGTCGCGCAGGCGACGCCCTCGATCGTGTCGATCCACGATTCGGTCGTCCAGACCGACATGTTCGGACAGACCGCGGCCGGCCAGGCCGCCGGCACGGGCTTCGTGCTGACGGCGGACGGCTACATCGTCACCAACAACCACGTGATCGACGGCGCGACCGACATCACCGTCGACTTCAGTGACGGCAGCAACGCCGCCGCGAAGGTGGTGGCCGCCGATCCCAATTCAGATCTGGCCGTGTTGAAGGTCGACCAGACCGGCCTGACCCCGATCGAGCTCGGTTCGAGCTCGTCGCTGCAGGTGGGTGACCAACTCGTGGCCGTGGGCAACGCGCTCGACCTGTCCGGTGGCCAGACCGTCACCAGCGGGATCGTGTCGGCGACCGGGCGGTCACTGACCGAGCCGAACGGGGTGCAACTCGTCAACCTGATCCAGACCGACACCGCGATCAACCCGGGCAACTCGGGAGGACCGCTGCTGAACATGTCCGGTCAGGTCGTCGGGATCAACACCGCGATCGCCGGTTCGGGCGCGCAGAACGTGGGGTTCGCCATCGCCATCGATCCCGCGAAGCAACTCATCGACGATCTGCAGAAGGGACAGGTTCCGGTCCATGCCCTGCTCGGTGTGTCGACCCAGCCGCAACAGGACGGCCACGGGGTCGCCGTCGTCCAGGTGACCAACGGGTCGGCGGCCGACGATGCGGGGCTCCGTGCCGGTGACGTGATCACGAGCATCGACGATGCGACCATGGCCACGCCGGACAACCTCGCCACGGCCATCGCCGAGCATCAGCCGGGCGACAAGGTCCAGGTCACGTACGAGCGCAACGGCAAGCCGTCCACGGTGACCGTCACGCTCGGCACACGCGCCGAGCAGCACTGAGCCCGGTCCCCGCCCCGCCCCGACAGCCGGCGACCCTGCTCGGCATCTGGGCGGGGTCGCGACGCGCCGCATAGGTTCGACCCGACCACACGACGAGCGGGATCGAGGAGCGAGGCGATGGCCGAACACCAGACGGACGGGCACCAGACGGACGGGCGAACAGGCGTTGTACCGGCGCGAGGACGACGCGTTCGTCGGGTCGATGTGCACGCAGAGCTCGTGGAGCCCGGGAGCGCAGGCCGGCGGTGCCGTGCTCGCCCTCCTCGGCCACGTGCTGGAGGACGTCCCGACGCTGACGCCGATGAGCCTGAGTCGGCTGACGGTCGACCTCGTCCGGCCGGTCCCGATCGGCGAACCGCTCTGGATCGACCACGCGGTGATCCGCGAGGGCAAGATCATCCAGGTCGTCGACTCGATCGTGCGCTCGCGCGACCACGAGTGCGTGCGGGCCCGGACGCTGCGCATCCGGGACGAGGATCTCACGGGCGGTGACGTCCCGGCGTCGACGACGAACGACGACGGCCTCGTCGAGTCGCTCCCCGCCCCGGAGGAGCTTCCGAGCACCGGTGACTTCGCCGGAGTCGGCGGGTTCCTGGGCTCCGGGGCCGAGCTGCGCCGCAACGCCGTGCCGCTCGCCGGGCCGTCGGTCACGTGGGTGCGCTTGCGGGTTCCGGTCGTGGCGGGAGAGGCCGTCCGGGCCACGTCGCGGGTGACGGCGCCGATGGACTGCGTGAACCTGCTCGGTGTCAGCGGTCTGCCCGGGTCGACGACGGCGATCAACCCGGACGTGAGCGCCCACGTGGTCCGCCCACCGGTCGGCGAGTGGGTCGGCCTCGTCGGCGACACGCGCTTTGCCGCTGCCGTCGGGCACGGGTTCTCCATGGGGATGCTCGTCGACGTCGAGGGTGTGTTCGGCGCCACCTCCACCTCGCAGGTCGTGCAACGTCACTGACCGCCCGCTCCCGGTCTCGGGCATCGGTGGCGGCGAATCGGCTCCGCGACGGGTGACCTAAGGTGGGCCGCGATGGACCGGGGAATCCACAGGATCGCGGTGGTCAATCGGGGTGAAGCCGCGATGCGCCTGATCAATGCCGTACGCGAGCTGCGCTACGAGGCGGCGGGCCAGTCCGGCGGTGACGGTGGCGATCTCCGGGTGATCGCCCTGCACACGCGGGCCGAACGGGCAGCGATGTTCGTGCGCGAGGCGGACGAGGCCGTCTGTCTGGACGACGACCGCGCCGCGGACGCCGGGACCCCGTATCTGGATCTCGCCGCGCTGGAACGGGCGCTCGTCGCGTCGCGCGCCGATGCGGCCTGGGTCGGCTGGGGCTTCGTCGCCGAACGTCCCGAGTTCGCCGAACTGTGCGACCGGCTCGGCGTCGTGTTCATCGGGCCCTCGGCGGACGTCATGCGCACGCTCGGCGACAAGATCGAGGCCAAGCATCTCGCCGAGCGCTCCGGCGTCCCGGTCGCGCCGTGGAGCGGCGGGCCCGTGGAGTCGCTCGAGGAGGCGCACCGTCACGCCGAGGCGATCGGGTTCCCGTTGATGATCAAGGCGACGGCGGGAGGCGGTGGTCGTGGCATCCGCAAGGTGGACGACACGGCCGGCCTCGCCGAGGCCTTCACGAGTGCCCGCGCCGAGGGTCTCAAGGCGTTCGGCGACGCGACGGTGTTCATGGAACGAGTGGTGACCGAGGCGCGTCACGTGGAGGTGCAGATCATCGCCGACTCGCACGGCACGGTCTGGGCGGTCGGGGTGCGCGACTGCACGATGCAACGGCGCAACCAGAAGGTCATCGAGGAGTCGCACTGCGTGGCCCTCACCCCTGAACAGGACCGCGACCTGCGGGCCGCCGCCGTCCGTCTCGCGGCCGCCGCCGGGTACGTCAACGCCGGCACCGTGGAGTTCCTCTACCAACCCGAGCAGAAGACGTTCGCCTTCCTCGAGGTGAACACCCGGTTGCAGGTCGAGCATCCGGTCACCGAGCTGACCACCGGACTCGATCTCGTGAAACTCCAGATCCACGTCGCCGGCGGCGGACGTCTGGAGGGCGACGCGCCGCCCACGTTCGGCTACGCGATCGAGGCGCGACTCAACGCCGAGGATCCCCAGCGCGGGTTCGCTCCGGCGCCGGGCGTGGTGGAGACGCTGTCCCTGCCCGTCGGTCCCGGCATCCGGGTCGACACGGGCATCGGCGAGGGCGACGTGATCCCGCCGGAGTACGACTCGATGATCGCCAAGATCATCGCCGCCGGGCGCGACCGCGAGGAGGCGCTCGGCCGGCTGCACCGCGCGCTCGCCCAGATGACCGTGCTCGTGCGCGGCGGCACGACCAACAAGTCGTTCCTGATCGACCTGCTCTGTCGCGACGAGGTCATCGCCGGGCGGATCGACACCGCCTGGCTCGACCGCCTCACCGCGGCCGGCGAGCACCTGCCGACGCGCCACGCCGACGTCGGTCTCGTCGCCGCGGCGCTCGATGCCGATCACCTCCGGGCCCTCGCCGACCAGGCGACGTTCCTCGGGTGGGCCAACCGTGGGCGCCCGCAGGCGGCGCTCGACGTCGGGCACGACATCGAGTTGCGACACGGCAACCAGTCCTACGTCGTCGGTGTCCGGTCCCTCGGGCCGACGCGCTTCGAGGTCACGCTGCACGGCGTCACGGCGCTCGTCGACGTCGAGCGGCTCGGGAGGTCGCGCAGCCGGCTGACGATCGATCAACAGGTGTTCGGCATCGTGTCGACGACGCAGGACAGCGACCAGCTGGTCGAGGTCGACGGTGTGGCCCACCGGTTCTCGCGTGACGACGCCGGCATCGTGCGGGCGCCGTCGTCGGCGCTCGTGGTCGGTGTCGACGTCGCGGTCGACGACATCGTCGAGGTCGGCCAGCGTCTCGCGATGATCGAGGCGATGAAGATGGAGATGGCCGTGCCCGCGCCGATCCGCGGTCGCGTGCGCGACGTGTTCGTCAGCCGCAACGTGCAGGTCCTCGCCGGTGCGCCGCTGTTCCGCCTGGAGTCGGACGATGCGGAGGGTGAGGGCGCATCCGCCGAGGAGCAGCGGCAGATCGACCTGGATGCGTTCGCCGGCGCGGCGACGGCCTCGGCAGACGAGATCGTGTGCGCCTTCGTCCTCGGTTTCGACGTGGATCCGGCCCGCGCCCGTGACCAGGTCGACAGCGGCGCGCTCACCGACCAGGCGGCGATGGGGATCCTCACCGCGTTCGCCGACCTCTGCGCGGTGTCGCCGGAGCGTCAGGATCTCGGCAACGACGTCGAGCGGGGGACCGTGACGTCGTCGCGCGAGTACTTCAACACGTTCCTGCGCTCGCTCGACGCGGAGCGTGAGGGCCTGCCTCCCTGGTTCGTCGATCGGCTGTCGCGAGCGCTCGCGCACTACGGCGTCGACCACCTCGATCCCTCCGAGGAGCTGGCGGCCTCGTTGCTCCGCATCTTCGTCGCCCAGCAACGACGCGACGATCAGGTGCCCGTGGTGATGGCGCTGCTCGACCGGCAGCAGTCGTCCCTCCCCGGCCTGCGCGAGACCCTCGATCGGTTGATCGAGGCGACCCGCCGTCGTCATCCGTCGATCGCCAGCATGTCGCGGGCGGTCCGCTACAGCCTCTTCGACGCGCCGGTGATCGACGAGGTGCGCCGTGACGTGTCGGCGACCATGCGTCGATTCGCCTCCCAGTTGGCGCATCCCGCGGGACAGGACGACGACGCTGCCGCCGACACGGCCGGCCGGCTGGTGGCGTGCCCGCTCCCGCTGACGCCGATCCTGTCGGAGGGCGGGCTCTTCGCCGACACCAGCTCGCCGGGGCGATTGGTCGAGGTGCTGACGCGCCGGTACTACCGGATCCGGGCCCTCGGCCCGATGACCGCCGAACGGGTCGACGGCCACGACGTGGTCCGCTCGTCGTACTCCCACCACGACCGCACGGTCCACGTCATCGCCGTCCGGGCCGCCGCGGACGATCTGACGGCGGCGCTGCGGGCGGTCGGGGCGGCGGCGTCGACCGTGCCACCGTCCGACAACGCGGTCGCCGACGTCTATCTCCCGCTGTCGTCGTCGAGCCCGACCGACATCGACGCGTTGGCGGTCGAGATCGGCGCCTCGCTCGACAAGGTCGATCTGCCGGCCGCGGTGCGCCGGGTCAGCCTCATCCCCTCCCATCCCAGCACCAGGATGAGCGTGCTGACGTTCCGTCGCGCCGACCGCGGCGGGCTGCGGCCGTACTGGATGGAATCGGAGGGCGACGTGGCGGCGACCGCCGACCCGACGACGTTCGAGGAGGACATCAAGTTCCGCGGGCTGCACCCGATGATCGCCCGCCGCCTGCAGATGTGGCGGCTCGAGAACTTCGAGATCAGCCCGCTCCCGGCGGTCGGTGACGTCCATCTGTTCGACTGCGTCGCCCGGGAGAGCCCGGCCGACCGACGGTTGATCGCGGTGGCCGAGGTGCGCGACGTGACGCCGGTGCGCGATGCGAGCGGCAACGTGATCGCGTTGCCCGAGGTGGAGCACGTGCTCGTCGGCTGTCTCGACGCGTTGCGCGACGCGCGCAGCGCGCTCCCGGGTGCCGACAGCCTGGAGTGGAACCGGATCATGCTCTACGTGTGGCCGGTGGTCGACCTGCCGCCGGAGGCGTTCGATGCGGTGGCGCGACGGCTCGCCCCGCTCACCGAGGGCCTGGGTCTCGAGCAGGTGGTGGTCAGCGGGAGCCTGGCCTCGGGCGGATCCGACCCGGTCGAAGCGGTCGTGCGCATCGGGTACGAACCGGGCCGCGGCGTCACGGTGCGCCTGACCGAGCCCCCGACCGAGGCGATGCAGCCACTCGACGACTACACCCGCAAGCTCGTGCAGATGCGCCGCCGCGGGCTGACCTATCCGTACGAGCTGATCCCGGCGTTGTGCGGGGCCGACGGGTCGTTCGTCGAGCACGATCTCGACGAGACCGGCGCGCTCGTTCCGGTCGAACGCCCGCCCGGCGGCAATCGTGCCGGCGTCGTCGTCGGGGTGGTCTCCACCCGCACCGACCGGCACCCCGAGGGCGTGACCAGGGTGGCCGTCCTCGGCGATCCGACCAAGGCGATGGGGTCGATCGCCGAGCCGGAATGCCTCCGGCTCCTCGCGGCGATCGACCTCGCCGTCGAGCTCGACGTGCCGATCGAGTGGTTCGCCCTGTCGGCGGGCGCCAAGATCGCCATGGATTCCGGCAGCGAGAACCTCGACTGGGTGGCCCAGGTGTTGCGGCGGCTCGTGGAACACACCCAACGCGGTGGTGAGGTCAACGTGGTGGTGGCCGGGATCAACGTCGGCGCCCAGCCGTACTGGAACGCCGAGGCGACGATGCTCATGCACACCAAGGGCATCCTCGTCATGACACCGGACAGTGCGATGGTGCTCACCGGCAAGCAGGCGATCGAGTACTCCGGCGGCGTCGCCGCCGAGGACAATCTCGGGATCGGCGGCTACGAACGGATCATGGGTCCGAACGGCGAGGCGCAGTACTGGGCGCCCACGCTGACGGCAGCGTGCGAGTTGCTCCACCGCCACTACGAACTCACCTATCGCGCGCCGGGCGAGCGTTGGCCGCGGCGGGCCCCGACGCCCGATCCCGTCGATCGGGACGTGCGGTCGGCACCCCATGTCGTCGACGGGATCGACTTCCGCACGGTCGGCGACATCTTCTCCGCCGAGGCCAATCCCGATCGCAAGAAGCCCTTCGACATCCGCACGCTGATGGCGGCCGTCGTCGACGACGACTGCGCGCCGCTCGAACGATGGCCCGAGATGGCCGAGGCGGAGATGGCCGTCGTCCAGGACGCCCGCCTCGGCGGCTGGGCGGTGACGCTGATCGGCATGGAGTCGCGGCCGCTGCCGCGGCACGGTCTGACGCCGGCCGATGGTCCGGGCCAGTGGTCGGCGGGCACGTTGTTCCCCCTGTCGTCGAAGAAGGTGGCCCGCGCGATCAACTCGGCGAGCGGATGCCGACCGGTCGTGATGCTCGCCAATCTGTCGGGCTTCGACGGTTCGCCCGAATCGCTCCGCCGGCTCCAACTGGAATACGGCGCGGAGATCGGACGATCGATCGTCAACTTCGACGGCCCGTTCGTCCTGTGCGTGGTGTCGCGCTACCACGGCGGTGCGTTCGTCGTGTTCTCGGCCAAGCTCAACGACGACATGGAGGTGCTCGCCGTCGAGGGTTCGTTCGCCTCGGTGATCGGCGGAGCGCCCGCCGCCGCAGTCGTGTTCACACGCGACGTCGACGAACGCACTCGGACCGACGACCGGGTGCGGCAGGCGGAAGCCACCGTCGCCGCTGCCGGGCCATCGGAAGTGGGGGCGCGACGTGCCGAACTCCGGACGACGACGGCCGCGGTGCGCACGGAGATGCTCGGCACCGTGGCGGCCGAGTTCGACGCGGTCCACAGCGTCGAACGCGCCCGTGCCGTCGGATCGGTGGATCGCATCATCGCCGCCGCCGATCTGCGACCCGAGTTGATCGCCGCCGTCGAGCGGGGCATGGCGCGGATCGACGATCGATGACACAGCCGCACGGCCGCATCGCTTGCGTTCCACTCCGTCGGGCGGGATGATCGCGTATGCCCCGGGTTCCTGCTGCCGCCATCTTCGACCTCGATCGCACGCTGATCTCGGGACCGTCCGGCACGGTGTTCCGTCACCACTTGAGCGAAGCCGGTCTCGGCGGGTCGGGTGAACTCCCGCTCGGCGACGTGTTGATGCGGTTCTATTCGCGCTTCGGCGAGAACTGGTTGATGATGCAGCCGGCGCGATTGGCGAGCCGCACGGCCGCCGGTTGGCCGGTCGCCGAGGTGCGCGCCGCCATGGAACTCGCGGCGCACGATCTGGCCAAGCTCGTGCTGCCCGCTGCCCACCGGCTGATCGGGGAACACCGGGATGCCGGCCGGCTCGTCGTGTTGGCGACCACCTCGCCGCACGCGTTCGTCGAACCGTTCGCCGAGTTGCTCGGACTCGACGACGTGGTCGCCTCGCGGTGGCTGACCGATGCCGACGGCACGACGTTCACCGGGAGGATGGACGGCGACTTCGTGTGGGGGCGGGCCAAGGCGAAAGCCGTCGAGGCGTGGGCCGCCGACCACCGCGTCGACCTCGCCCGGAGCTATGCGTACAGCGACAGTTACTTCGACGCGCCGTTGCTGGCGATGGTGGGGAACCCGGTCGCCGTCAACCCCGACGCCCAGCTGAGGGCCACGGCGGCCGTGCGCGGATGGCCCGTGCGCCACTTCGACAAGGCCGACGGGGTCATCAAGGTCGCCGGCTCGGAAATCCAGGAGTGGACCCGTCCCTTGATGCGGCCGGGCCTCGTCGCCCCGAACGCCCGTGTGGAGATCGAGGGCATCGAGCACATCCCGGCGACCGGCGCGGCGATCGTGGTGTTCAACCACCGCTCGTACTTCGATCCGACCGTCATGAGCCTCGTGTTGGCCAAGGCCGGCCGGAACATGCGTGGGCTGGGCAAGAAGGAACTCTTCGACGTCCCGCTGGTGGGTCGGCTGGCCCGGGCGATGGGCGGCATCCGCGTCGACCGTGGCACCGGCTCCGACGAGCCCCTCGAGGCCGCCGTCGCCGCGCTCGAGGTCGGTGAGCTGCTGATGATGGCCCCGGAAGGGACGATCCCGCGCGGTCCGGCCTTCTTCGACCCGGAACTCAAGGGGCGCTGGGGTGCCGCCCGCCTCGCCGCGGCCACGCACGCACCCGTGATCCCGGTCGGGCTGTGGGGCACGGAGAAGGTGTGGCCGCGCAGCTCGCGACTGCCGCGGCTGTCGCTGAACGACCGGCCGCTCGTCACGGCGACGGTCGGACCACCGGTGGAACTGAAGTACCGCAGCCCCGACGCCGACACCAAACGGATCATGAAGGCGATCTCGGCCCTGCTCCCGCCCGAGTCGCGCGTCCGTCGCACGCCGACCGAGGAGGAACTCGCCCTGACCTACCCGCCCGGCTACCGCGGCGACCCGTCGGCCGAGGCCGCCCGGCGGCCCGGGACCGACACCTGACGCGACCGCACGCAACACACGAGGTTCACATGGCAGCACGCGAACGAGAGATGCGTTTCACGGATCGGATGTCCGATCACGAGGCGCTGATGTGGAGCATCGAGAAGGATCCGTGGCTGAACCCCAACGGCGCGTCCGTCACGATCCTCGATCGTCCGCTCGACCTCGACCACTTCCGGGCGACGATGCGCAACGCCGTCGTCAAGATGCCCCGGTTGTACGAGCGGGTCGTGCCCGGCCTCGCCCGCCTCTCGCCGCCGGCCTGGGCACCCGATCCCGAGTTCGACATCGACTTCCACGTCCGCCACGTCGAACTGCCGGCGCCGGGTAGCGAGCGCCAGTTGTTCGACCTGGCCGCACAGCTCTACCAGGAGCCGCTCGACCGTACCCGTCCGCTGTGGCGCTTCGTCGTGATCGACGGCGTCGAGGGTGGCCGCTCCGCGCTGTGGGCGATCATGCACCACGCCATCAGCGACGGCATCGGTCAGCTGCGCATGGCCGAGCTGTACCAGCAGGTCGATCCGAACGATCCACCACCGCCCGAGGTCGATCTCGAAGCCATCGTGGCGAACGCCGTCGCCAACCACTCCGCCAAGGAACAGGGGGGCGACCTGGCGCGCGGGTTCGGCAACACGGCGACGAAGACGTTCGGCCACCTCGTCCGCCGGCAGCTGGGCGTCGCCCGCCGGGCCGCCGGCGAGGTGATGATCTGGCCGGCCGATCCGAGACGGGCCGGCGACAAGCTCGGCGCACTGGCCTCGATCGCCACGTCGACCGTCGGTGCCCTCTCGGGTTCCGACAACGACGTGCCCGGCGGTTCGCCGCTGTGGAAGCAGCGATCTCGCCACCGCCAGCTCGAGTGGGTGTCGGTGTCGCTCGACGACCTGAAGGCCGCGGGTGTGCATTTCGGTGCCTCGATCAACGATCTGTTCCTGGCCGGGCTGACCGAGGGTGCCGTCCGGTATCACGCCGACCGCGGCGTCGAGGTCGAGGCCTTCAACACCAGTTTCGTGCTCAGCACGCGCACCGACCACGCGATCGGGGGGAACTCGTTCACTCCGATCCCGGTGCAGGTCGCGGGTGCGCCGATGTCGCTCGCCGAGCGCGTCGACGACATTCGTTCCCGGCTGACGGCGAGCCGGGAGGCGATGGCGTCGGGGGGAGGCATGAGCGCGGTGTCGGGGATCGCCAACCTGCTGCCCACGTCCGTGGTCACGCAGGCCGCCCGCGCCGCGGCGGGCCGCATCGACTTCGCCACGTCGAATCTGCGCGGCGCGCCGTTCACGCTGTACGTCGCCGGAGCGCGGGCGTGCAACATCGTCACGATGGGTCCGGTGGCGGGCACCGGGTGCAACGCCACCGCGTTGTCGTACGACGGGCAGTTCGACATCGGGCTGTTCGTCGATCCCGTCGCCATCGACGCGCCTGGCGACTTCCGTGACGCGGTCGAGTCGTCGTTCGCCGATCTGACCGGTGCGGCCGGAGTCGGTGCGGCCCGCGCCCGGTCGCGGCGATGACCTACGACGACATCGCGGCGATCTTCCTCGCGCCGCTCACGGTCGACATCGACGCGCCGGACGTGCCCGCCACACCGGCGCGTCGTCTCCGCGATGCACTCGAGCCGATCGCGACGCAGGGCTGGTGGTCGCCACAGGCCGGGGCGCGCCTCGATGCCCTCGGCATCGACTTCCTGCCCGGTTACGTCTGGGGCCGCGCCGCCGCGCTCGGCCGGCCGGCGGCGGCGGTGGTCGCGGCCACGTTCGGCGTGTTCGAGCCCGGACTCATCGCGGCCGTCTACGAGGCCGGTTCGGCGCAGGTGTCGCGCGACGACATCCTGGAGGCGCGCGCCGAAGGCGCGACGGCGAGCGTCGCCGCGGTCACCGACCCGGACGAGTGCGCGGCGATCGCCGACCCACTGCTCACCGTGCTCGACGATCTCGACGGCCTCGGCCGCCCGCTCTTCGAGCGCGTTGCGCTCCCTCCCGGTGCCGACCTCGCCGGCCGGCCGACTGTGGCGTGCCGCCGAACTCGTCCGGGAGCACCGCGGTGACGGCCATCTGGCGGTGTTGGTCGCCGCCGGGCTCACGGCGGCGGAAGCGAACGTGCTCACCGAACGGTGGCTCGGTTTCGGCCTCGGCGAGTACAGCGCCACCCGCGGGTACGGACCCGTGGATCTCGGGGGTGCGGTCACGACCCTGCAGGCGCGCGGCTGGTTGGACGGCGACGATCTCACCGACCGGGGCCGCGAGGAGCGGGTGCGGATCGAGGCGATGACCGACACCGCGCAGGACGCCCTGATCGAGGGGTGCGGCGCTGCCGCCCTGGACGAGGTCGTCGCCCGGGCGGCGGAGGTCTCGAGCCGGCTGGTGGCCGCACGGGCCGTGCCCGCCGACCCGCGCAAGCGCGCCGGCGGATAGCGCGCCGGCACCTCGAAGAGAAGATCCGGGTCGGATCCGGTGCGGAATCCGGCCGCAATCCGACCCAGATGCGGCGAGCGCGGAATGGGGCGGGTTGCCCGGCGCGGCATTGGCAGGCGGGCACAGCGTCGGTGCTCGGGCGGTCCGATCCGCTGCGACTCATGTCACGTTGGGTCGCGGCGTTTCCGGGGCAGAGTGGTGGAGCCCGATCGGAGCCGTCCCCCCGGATCCGATCGAGTGGGATGTCGACCTCTTACCCCCCAGTTTGCAGCGTCCGTCCCGAGGCCACAGTCACCCCCTGACCGTGGCTTCGCGCCCCGACTGCAACGCCAGTTGATCAGGCCAGACCGATCGAGCCGGTCCGATCAGGTAGGTTCGGCCCATGGCTGGAGTCGGCGTCCGCTCGGCGGCACACGCTGCCCGACAGCTCGCCTCGCCGGGGTGAACAAACCAGGGAGCTGGGCAGGCGGACTGCGGCGGACGATCCTCGGCGACGGCCCCATCGTCCGTCTGAGCGTGGCCCACGGCCTCGGCGCGGCGGCCGACGCGTTCGTGTCGGTGAGCCTCGCCGGATCGCTGTTCTTCAACATCAGTCCGGACGCCTCGCGCCAGCAGGTGCTGCTGTACCTCCTCGTCACGATGATCCCGCTCGCCGTCCTGGCGCCGCTGATCGGGCCCGCCGTCGACCGGTTCCGGCACACGCAGCGTTACGTCGCCGCGGGGTTCTACCTCTTCCGGGCGCTCTGCTGCCTCGCTCTCGTGTCGACGCTGCTCGAACTCGCCTTCTACCCGATCGCCCTCGCCCTCCTCGTCGCCAGCAAGGCGCAGGGCATCGTGAAGCAGACGCTCGTGCAGAGCCTGGTCGACGATCCGGACGCGCTCGTCGCCACGAACGCCCGGCTGGCCCGATTCGCCAGCATCATGGCGGCGGTCGCCGTCGTCGTGGCCGTGGTCCTGCTCCGCGCCACCGGCCCGGAATGGACACTGCGGGTCGGCGCGCTGCTGTACGCGGCGGCCGGCGTCGCGGCCCTCGCGATCCGGCTCCGGCATCGTGCCCGGATCGAGGTCGAGGACCTGCAGTTCGCCGAATCGCTGACCCCGTCGATCGTCGTGAGCCTGATCGGCATGATCGCCATCCGCGCCGCCGTCGGGTTCTTCATCTTCACGCTGGCGTTCTCCCTGCGCCGTGACAGCGAACCGGCCTACGTCTACGGGCTCGCCGCGGCGAGCTATGCGGGCGGAGCGTTCATCGGACACTCGGCAGCCACACTGCTGCGCGGCCGGCTCCGCGAGGAGCAGATGATCGCCGCGGCGATCGCCGCGCCGGCGGTGTTCACGGCGGTCGGGATCCTCGGCGTGTCGATCCCGCTCCTCCTGCTGATCGCAGGGCTCGTCGGGCTCTCGACCACGCTCGGCCGCAACGCCTTCGACGCCCTCGTGCAGCGCGTGGCTCCGGAGACGATGCTCGGCCGGGCCGGCGCACGCTACGAGACCGAGTTCCAGCTGGCATGGGTGTTCGGCGGCGTCATGGCGACGCCGATCTCGCTGCCCATCGAGGTGAGCATGACGATGCTCACGCTGATGTACGTGCCTGGGCTGCTGCTGTTCCTGCGGGCCAGCCGCACGGCGCGATTGCACGAACACGAGCTGATCGATCCGCTGTCGGTCGCCCTGCAGCGACTGGTGATGGCGAGGCGCGCCTGGGAGGTCGGCTCCCCACGACTGGCGATCATCGACGCGTCGTCGGCGGTCGACCTCGTGACGGGTGCGGAGACCGACGCGGCCACGGCCCACGCGCCGACCGCGGATCGCGACGTGCTGGCCGTGCTGCGCTCACGGGCGGCCGATCCCAGGGCGGATGTCAGCGACGTCGACGCCGAGCAGGCGCTGGCGATCGCCGCGCGCTACGTCATTCCGCCGTCGCCCCCGTGACGGACACCTGGTCGCCGTACAGGGCCAGCGTGACGACGTAGACGCTCGTGTCGTCGATGGACCGGTAGCGCTCCACGGTCACGCCGGACGGTGGCGCTTCCGCCGGGAGTTCGCCGACGACGAGCAGGACTCCGTCGTCGTGGACATGTTGGTCCTCGGACTGGTCGTCGATCGCCTCGCTGCGGTCGTCGGCGAAGCGGACGGTCGCGTCGTCGGTGGTGGCCGCGACGACGGACGCCTGGACGGCGGCGTCGATCGTGTCGCCGTTCGACGCCGTGATGTACACCACGGGTGGCTCGTCGGCCGTGGTGGCCGGGGCGGCTTCGCCCTCCACCGCCCAGTCGACGAGCGCGGTCAGCACGGCGTCGGTCGAAACCGACTGGGGCGGGTCGCCGGTGGCGTCGCTGCCGCATCCAGCGGTGATCGCGCCCATGCCGGCAACGAGCACCGCGGCCAGGACGACGACCAGGGTGGAGGTGGGACCGCGAGGCGACGTACCGCTCACCCGGCCACGATAACCCCGCCCGCCAATTGGTCCGGGCCGCCCGTGCCGTCATCGAACTGTAATATCCAGATACCCTTGCGAGCCGTGACGACGGACGGAACACTGCAGCGATCGACGCTCCTGCGTCGTCTGCTCGTCGCGGCCGCCGTCGCGCTGTCGTCGATCGTCTTCGGCGCCGTTGCCGCACCGGGCCCGACCTCGGCCGAATCCAGCCCCGCCGCCCAGGCGGCGCGCGAGATCCAAGCGGCGCGCGACCGCGCCAACGAAGCGTCGCAGCGGATGTTCGACGCCGAGTCCGAAGTCGACCAACTGGGCGTCGAGATCGTCGACGCCGAGCAGGAACTCGCGGCGGTCGAGGCGCAGGCCTCGGCGATGCGCACCGAACTCGCGGCCCAGGCGGTCCGGGCGTTCACCGAGTCGGGGACGTCGACCTTTCCGCTGCTGATCGACCTCGATCACGCCAACGACGAGATCACCGCGGATCTCCTGAGCAGCGTCGCGCGTGGCAACGCCGCGGTCGCGCTCGACGACTTCGCCGCCGTGTCCGACGAGGTCGATGCCCGGCGGGCCGACCTCGAGGCGCGGCAGGGTGAGGCCGATGCGGCGCAGCAGCGTTTCGCCGACCTGAAGGCGACGGCCGAAGCCGAGGTCGTCCATCTGGCCGAGGTGGAGAAGCAGCGCTTGATCGACGAGGCGGTGCAGCAGGAACTCGATCGCCAGCGCGAGGCGCGGGAGGCGGCGATCGCCGCCCAGGCCGCCGCCGACGCGAAACAGGCGGCCGCGGTCGCTGCGTCCAACGCCATCGTGTCGGACCGTGCGGCTTCGAACAATGCCGCGCCCGCCGCTGCCGCACCGTCTGCCTCCGGCTCGGCTGCGACCCGCCGCCGCACCGGCGGCCGCGCCTGCGCCCGTCGCCGTCGCTCCCCAACCGGAGCCCGCCCCCACTGCCGAGGCCCCGAAGGAGCCCGAACCCGTCCCCGAGCCGCCGGCATCGAACGCCGGGAGCGGCATGATCTGTCCGATCGCCGGACCGCGGGCGTTCGCCGACACCTGGGGTGCGGCGCGTTCGGCCGGGCGCAGCCACGAAGGTGTCGACATGATGTCGCCGCTCGGCACACCCGTCGTCGCGGTCGAGTCGGGGTCGGTGCAGATGAAGACGACCAGCCTGGGCGGCAATTCGGCCTGGGTGAACGGGGCGAGCGGGACGCGCTACTTCTATGCGCACCTCAACGGCTGGGAAGGCCCGAGCCGGTCCGTGTCGCAGGGCGAGGTGATCGGCTATGTGGGCCACACCGGCAACACCACGGCCAACCACCTGCACTTCGAGGTCCACCCGGGCGGCGGTCGCGCCGTCAACCCGTACCCGTACGTCCGCGCCGTCTGCTGACGGGCGTTCGCGCCGCACGCGACGGCCACTGACGTGGCAGAAACGCCGACCCGCCGTGACGCAGCGCGTTGCGCGACCACTCTGCGTAGCGGCAGCGCCACTGCCTGCGTGTTACCGTTCTGCGTCCCTCTGGGACGGGTCTGGCGACGGTCAATCGACCGCTGTGCGTGATGCTTGCAGATTGGAGCGCCCATGGAACTCTTGACGACGCGTCGAGGCGGAGATCGGTCCACGGATGACCGTGCCGATGGCAGCCGTGAATGGGAACGCCCGGGCCGAGCGACCCGTGTGGCGGGGCGGCGGTTCGCCGTGCCGGTCGCGGTCGGTGCTGCCGCGGCGTTCGCGCTCGCCGGCCTGGCGGTGCTCGACGCCGGCCACGAGACCCTCGTTCCCGCGCTCGCATCGGCGGAGCCCGCGGTGGCGGCTGCCGATCTGCCGCCGGGTGCGATGTACCACGTGGTCGATCAGATCGACGCCCGGGCCTTGTGGGCCCGAGGCTTCACCGGCGAGGGCGTCAACGTGGCGGTGATCGACACCGGGATCGCGCCCGTCGAGAGCCTCACCGGCGAGGGCAAAGTGGTCGCCGCGATCGACTTCTCCGCCGGTCCGTCGTCGACGGACACCCGGGTCGGCTCGCCGGTCGACGTGAACGGACACGGCACCTTCGTCGCCGGGATCATCGCCGGCCGCGAGCCGGGCGCCGATCCGGCAGCCGCCGCCGAACATCCCGAGTGGTTCCTGGGCGTCGCTCCCGACGCCGGCATCGTGTCGGTCAAGGTCGACGACGGGATCGACGGAGCCGACCGGGCTGACGTGATCTCGGGCATCGACTGGGTCGTCGACCATGCCGACGAATTGCACGTCGGCGTGATCAACCTGTCGTACGACAGCGGCCTGGGCGGCAGCTACCTGGCCGATCCGCTCGCCGCGGCCGTCGAGCGGGCGTGGGACGAGGGCATCGTCGTCGTGGCCGCGGCAGGCAATGACGGCGCCACCGCCGGCGGCCTCGCTTCACCGGCGCACGACCCCTACGTCCTCGCCGTCGCCGGTGCCGATGTCAGCGACGACGGCATCACGGTCGCCGACTGGTCGAGCAGCGGCGACGGCGTGCGCGATCCGGACGTCGCGGCGCCCGGCGCCCACATCAACAGCCTCCGGGCGCCGGGCAGCGACGTCGATCGCAACCATCCGGAGGGCTTCGTCGACGACGAGACGTTCCGGGGCAGCGGCACGTCGGAGGCTGCGGCCGTCATGGCCGGTGTCGTGGCCCTGGTGCGCCAGGCCCACCCCGACTGGTCGCCCGACCAGGTGAAGTCGGCGATCACCGCCACGGCGACACCGATCGAGGGGGCCTCGCCGCAGCGCGTCGGGTCGGGCTTCGTCGACGCCGATGCCGCGGCCGCTGTGGCGGCGCCGGTGGCCACGCAGACGTTCGCCCGCGCCGCCGCGACGGCCACCCCGGCCACGACCGACGGTGCAACGAGCGGGAACGGTCCCATCTGGGACAGCACGTCGTGGGTGAGCACGAGCTGGGTCAGCACGAGTTGGGTCAGCACGAGCTGGGTGAGCACGAGTTGGGTGAGCACGTGGGTCAGCTGGGTGAGCACCAGCTGGGTCAGCACGAGTTGGGTGAGCACGAGTTGGGTGAGCACGAGCTGGGTCAGCACGTCGTGGGTGAGCACCAGCTGGGTGTAACGTCGCCGGTGATCTCCACCGATTGATCACCGGAGGACTGTCACCGCAGGCTGTTCCTTCACGAGGAGCGGCGGGTGACCGACACCACGAGCGACGGAGCGACGGGCGTAGTCCTGCCGTCGCGCGCCACGCGCCATCCCGAACGCGAGATCTTCGTCCTCTCCCTCCTGATCGCGCTCGGCGCGGTCGGGCTCGTGTTCGCCATCCCGGATCGGTTCGAGTCGACCGAACCGGCGGGTTGGTGGCTCGTCATCGTGCTCGCCCTCGGCTTCGGCCTCGCCGAGCGGACGATCTTCCATTTCGAGTTCGCGCGCGAAGCGATCGGGTTCTCCGTGTCGGAAGTGCCCACCGCGATCGCCCTGGTGTTCCTGGCGCCCGGCGAGGCGATCGGCGCCCGGCTCGTCGCCAGCGGGCTCGTGCTCGTGTTCCTCCGCCGCACACCGTTCTACAAACTCGTGTTCAACCTGTCGCTGTTCGCCTTCGAGCTGGCCCTGTCGTACGTCCTGCTGCGCAGGCTGCTCGACATCCTCGGCGAGGACACGTCCGACGTCGTCGTCGGCACGATCATCGCCCTCGTCGTCTCGAGCCTGCTCACCTCGGTCCTCGTCTCCGTCGCCATCTCCCGCTTCGAGGGCGACCTGCTCCACCGGATCGGCAGCGAGCTGCGTTTCGGTTGGTGGCTCTTCGTCGTCAACTCCTCGCTCGCCGGCATGACCTTGGCGCTCGCCCTGATCGCCCCCGCCTTGACGCTCCTCGCGGCGGTGCCCGTCGGTGCGATGTGGTACCTGATCCAGCGGTACGGCGTCGTCAACCAGCAGCTGCGCGATCTCGACGCGGTGCACGGATTCACGGGCCGTGTGGGCCAGTCGCTCGACCCCGAGACGATCATGGAGGCGGCGGTCGTCGAATCAGCGACACTGCTGCGGGCCGACTCGGCGGCGCTCGTCGTGTTCGACATGGACGGCGTGCCGATGACCCGGTCCGTCGGCTCGATCGATGTGCGCCTCCCGACGACCGCGACCGACGAGGCGTGGCGCTCGTTCATCGACGCCGACGAAGCGACGTTGGTCGACCGCAAACTGCTTCGTTCGTTCGGCCTCGAGAGTCGCTCGCCGTCGGCGGAGATGATCGTCTCGTCGGTCAAGGACGGGACCGAGCCGATCGGCGTGCTCATCGTGGCCGGTCGCTCGGGGGCGGCGCACCGCTTCGGTGATGTCGACATCGTTCGGCTGCAGAGCCTGGCTGAGCAGTTGGCATCGAGCCTGGGCAAGGGTCTCCTCCACCAACGGATCGAGCGCGAGGCGCGCCACGACCCGTTGACGGGGCTGCCCAACCGGTCGGCCTTCGAGCGCCGTGTGGCGGCGATCGTCGACGACGCCGCTCGGCCGGGTGTGCGGTTCGTGCTGATGTTCGACCTCGACCGCTTCAAGGAGGTCAACGACACGCTCGGTCACCACGCGGGTGACGAGCTGCTGATCGAGTTCGCCCGGCGGATCAGGGGGATGATGCGGCCCGGCGACGTGCTCGCCCGCCTCGCCGGGGACGAATTCGCACTCGTCGGGAGCCGGGACAACGAGGACGCGATGCTCGCCTTCGCCGAGGCGTGCGTCGCCGAAGCGGCTCGCCCCGTCACCCTCGACGGGCTCGAACTCGTGGTGACCGCCAGCGCCGGCATCGCCGTGATCGACGGGCACACCGACGCGACCCTGGCGATCCGCCGGGCCGACATCGCCATCTTCAATGCGAAGACGCAGCGGGTCGGCATCGAGATCTATCGCGACGAGATCGACCGTCCGACGCCGGCGCGGCTGTCGATGCTCGGCGATCTCCGGACGGCACTCGAACGGGAAGACCTGCGGCTGCACTTCCAGCCCAAGCTCGACCTCGCCACCGGCATCGTCATCGGCGCCGAGGCCCTGGTCCGTTGGACCCACGCGGTGCGCGGCGCGGTCCCGGCCGCGGACTTCGTGCGGGTCGCCGAGGACACGGGGCTGATCAAGGAACTCACCGACACGATGCTCTCGCGGGGCATCGCCGATCTCCGGCGGATCCACGACCGCGGGTTCCACCTCGGCCTGTCGGTCAACCTGTCGACGCACGACCTCCTCGACACGAGGCTCCCCGAACGCGTGCTGGGCTACCTGGAACAGAACGGCGTCGATCCCTGGATGCTCACGCTCGAGATCACCGAATCGGCGCTCATCATCGACGCGCCGCGGTCGAGGGCGACCATCGACGACCTGCATGCGGTCGGCGTGCGCATGTCGATCGACGATTTCGGTACCGGCTACTCGTCGCTCAGCTACCTCCGGCAGCTCCCGGTGAGGGAGTTGAAGATCGACCAGAGCTTCATCGCCACGATGCTGCTCGACGAGCAGGACGAGGTGATCGTCCGCTCGACCATCGAGCTCGGGCACAACCTCGGCCTGGAGGTCGTCGCCGAGGGCGTGGAGAACAACGAGATCCTCGAACAGCTGCGCCGCTTCGGCTGCGATGTCGCCCAGGGCTACTGCATCTCCCGGCCGCTGGCGCTCGACCACTTCCTGGCCTGGCTCCACGCCACGGGCCATCCGAGCCGCAATCGTGACCCACTCGATCCCGGCTCCGCCATACTGAAATCGTGACCGTGACATGACCCTCACCAGGACGGGGACGACCGGCAGGACCGCGACCGGGCCCGAGCCGCTGCAGCACGTGGTCATCCACGGCCACGACGTGCGGTACCGGCGCGCCGGCCGACCGTCGGGTCGCCGTGGCGGCCGGCGTCGCGAGGTCGTCGTGCTGGTCCACGGGCTGGCCGGGAGCTCACGCACCTGGGACACGGTGATGCCGTCGCTGGCCACCAGCCACGACGTGATCGCCCCCGATCTCCTCGGACACGGCGAGTCGGCCAAACCGATGGGCGACTACTCGCCCGGGGCATTCGCCAGCGGACTGCGCGACCTCCTCGCGGTGCTCGACGTGCCGAGTGCCACGATCGTCGGGCACTCCTTCGGCGGCGGTGTGGCGATGCAACTCGCCTATCAACATCCCGAGCTGGTCGACCGCCTCGTGCTGGTGGCCAGCGGCGGGCTCGGGCGTGAGGTCACGTGGTTCCTCCGGGCGTTGTCGCTGCCCGGCGTCGAGTACGTGATGCCGCTCGGGTTCTCGAAGCCGCTGATCGGCGCATCGAACCGGGTCGGGCGGCTCCTCGGCCGTCTCGACATCCGGGCCCCGAAGCTCGGCGAGCTGTGGCGCGGATACAGCTCGCTCGCCGATGCTCCGAACCGGCACGCGTTCGTCAGGACGATGCGCGGTGTCATCGACGTCGGCGGGCAGACGGTGTCGGCCAACGATCGGCTCTATCTCGCGGCACGGGTGCCGACGTTGATCGTGTGGGGGGACCGTGACGCCGTCCTGCCGGTCGAACACGGCCGGGCCGCCCATCGGGCGATCGCATCGAGCCGTCTCGAGGTGCTGCGCGGGGTCGGCCACTTCCCGCACGTCGAGGCACCCGACCGCTTCAACGACGTGCTGACCGACTTCCTGGCGACGACACGGGCGGGCGCCGTCGACCTCGCCGGTCTCCGCGACGCCCTGGTCGCCAACGGCTAACGCCGCCGCACCACGACCGACGCCAGGCCGTCCGCCTCGACGTGGTGGACCATCTCGACGTCCGGTCGGGTGAAGGCGTCGAGCAGTTCGCCGGCCGGGGCGTGGAACGCTCCCGGCACTCCCTCGTGCCCGACGACCGACAGCACGCTGACGATGGCCAGGCCACCCGGCCGGAGGACGTCCACGATCGGCCCGTAGAGCCCGCGCCCCCGGAACCGCTGGCAGATGACGACGGCCACGTCGCGCAGGTCCGCCGGCAGACCGTCGTCGAGGTCGACCACGCGGGCGTCGATCCTCCCGGCGAGGTCGCGCTCCGCGGCGGCCGATCGGGTCAGCTCGATGGCCACCGGTGACACGTCGAGCGCGACGACCTCGAAGCCGAGTTGCGCGAGCCACATCGACTGAGCGCCGGCCCCGCACGCGATGTCGACCGCCGTGCCACCGGCAGGCAGCAGGGCCTCGAGATCGTCGGCTCCGGCGAGCACGTCGGGCGGTCGTGGTGACGCCGGCGCGGCACCCTCGTAGCGGTCGTCCCAGCGCTGTCGATCCGCCTCCATGCGGGCATCCTGCCAGACCGGACGCCCGGACCGGGCGAAGGCGCGGAGGTCGAGCGTCGTGACGAAAATCAGGCTCGGACGGGCACGACATGGGATCATCGGGTGGTGACCGACATCGACGACACCGCATCGACCCAGACGGCCACCGGTTGGCTGTCGCCCGAGGATCTCGAGCTCGTCCGGGCCCACGTGCCGATCGTGTACGTCGATGCCGTTCCGGTCCGGGTGGACGGGCTCGGCAACGTCACCAAGGTGGGCATGCTGTTGCGCGTCGCGTCCGACGGATCGATCAGCCGGATGGTGGTCACGGGCCGCGTCCTGTTCGGGGAGAAGGTGCGCGAGGCGCTGATGCGGCACTGCGAGAAGGACCTCGGGCCGATGGCTCTCCCTCGTGTTCCCGCCGACCCGACGCCGTTCACCGTCGTCGAGTACTTCCCCAACCCCGATCGGTCGGGTTTCTACGACCCCCGCCACCACGCCGTCAGCCTCGCCTATGTCGTGCCGGTCGACGGCGAGTGTGAGCCCACCCAGGAGGCGCTCGACCTCGGCTGGTACACGCCCGAGGAAGCGGTGAGCTCCGAGGTGATCGCCGAGATGACCAACGGCCACGACCGCCTCATCCGCCTCGCCCTCGCCCACGTCGGCAAACTCCCGTAGTTGCGACAACTCAGGTCACGAGGATGATGATCCAGATCGTGACCATGCCGGCGGCGAGCGACGCGATCAGGTTCCTGGTGCGCCACGCGACCAACCCGCCGACGGCGACGGCGGCGACCTCCTGCCCGCTGACGCCGCTCACGCCGTGGCCACCGGCGAGCAGGTTCACGGTCAGCGCCGCCATGACGGCGGGACCCACGTAGCGCAGGGCCCGCGTCACATCGGCGGGCAACGATCGATCGGCGAGGAACAGGATCAGTCCGGCGCGTGCCGAGTAGGTGATCAGGGCGACCACGACGATCGCGGCAACGGCGGCGCCGGTGGTCATGCGGCGCCCTCGGGACCCGTGGTGGCCGAACGAGTAGCCGCCGACCGGTCCCGGGCCTTGTCGGCGAGGAACCCGACGAGCACGCCGGCCGCGGCACCGAGCAGGACGCCGCCGTTGTTGGGGATGTCGAGGCCGGCGAAGCACACCGCCGCACCCGTCAAGGCGGCCAACGCGGCCGGACGGGTCGTCAGCCCGAGCACGACCAGGCCACCGAACATCACTGCCGGCGCGATGTCGAGGCGCCACTCCGTCGGGATCGCCGATCCGACGGCGATCCCCACGGTGACGCCGATGAGCCACGTCACGAGCAGGAACATGCCCGCCGCCAGGTAGTAGCGGCGCCACACGGGTGGGTCGAGATCGTCACGCCGCGACGTGAGCGCGAACATCTGGTCGATCAGGACGAACGGGCCGACCCAGCGGAACCATCGGGGCTGGTCGCGGAAATGATGGGCCATCGCCGCGCTGTACATCACGTGGCGGAGGTTGATCACGGTCGCCGTGAGCACGAGCGTGAGCCACGTGGCGGTGCCGGCGAGCGTCACCGTGGCGAGCTGGGCGGCGCCACCGAAGATGATGTTGCTGCTCCAGGCGACCGGCGTGGTCATGGCCGACTCGGTCATCGCCACGCCGAGCACGAGCGCGAAGGGGATCGTGGGCAGGTACAGCGGCAGGACGTCGCGGATCGCCCGCCCGGCCACCCCGTCGAGTTCGGGATCGGCGGTACTCGCAACCATCCGGGCAGGGTACGCAGACGGCCCCGAATTGCCGCGGTCGATACTGGTGCAGGGCGTACCCTGATCATCGATGCCCGAAGGCGACACGATCCACCGGACAGCGGCTGCGCTCCGGACGGCGCTGGTGGGCAAGCCGATGCTCCGGTTCGACGCACCTCGCCTGATCGGCCCAGGCCCGCAAGCCGGCCGGATCATCGAACGGGTCGAGGCCCACGGCAAGCATCTGGAGATCGTGTTCGACGACGGTCTCATCCTCCACAGCCACATGCGGATGTCGGGTTCGTGGCACCTGTATCACGCCGGCGACAGTTGGCGTCGCCCGTACCATCAGATGCGGGCGTCGATCGAGGTCGAGGGCTGGGTGGCCGTGTGCTTCAACGCCCCGATCGTCGAGACGTACCGCCTGCCCGACCGCCGCCGGCATCCCGGGATGGGTCGGCTCGGCCCGGACCTGTGCGATGTCGACACCGATCTCGGTGCAGTGGTCAACCTCCTGCTCGGATTCCCTGACACCCAGGCGCGGGTCGCCGAGGTCCTGCTCGACCAACGGGTGATGTGCGGTGTCGGCAACGTCTACCGCGCCGAGGTGCTGTGGGCGATCGAACTCAGCCCGTTCGCCCGCGTCGGCACCCTGTCCGAGCACGATGCCATCCGGCTGGTCAACACAGCGGCGACGATGCTGCGGTCGAACCTCACGACGTCCCGGCGTGTCACCGCACCCGGGCTGCGCGGCGGGCTGGCGGTGTACGGCCGCAACGGCCAGCGCTGCGCCCGCTGCGGCGCGACGATCGAGTGCCGTCAGATCGGCGAGCACGCGCGGACCCTGTACTGGTGCCCGGGCTGCCAGACGCATCTCGATCCGTACCTGGAACGCTCGACCGACGACACGCCGATGGATCCGCATCCGGCGGCCCAGCGCTGGCTCGCCGACCTCCCCTGGAACCGCGACGCCGGCTGAACGACACCGATCAACGTTTGCGTCAGGATTTCCGCCGGCCAGCCGTCGGAAATCGCGACGCAAACGAGGGTCGGACCCGTCGGAGGGGTCGGGTCAGGCTCGGCCGAGGATGCGGTCGACGTCGATCTCGATCACCACGCGATCGTCGCGGTGCTTCGGCGGGCGGTACCTCGCGGCGTAACCGTCGACGCCGGCGCGCACGCCCTCGGCATCGGTGACGAGGCGGACCACTCCCTCCAGCGCCAGCCACCGGCCACCGTCGACCTGGCACACCGCGCCGCGCTGGCCGGCGGCCTCCATCCGCGCCGCGTTCTTGGCCTTCTGCGATCCCGCCCACGTGATCACCCGGACGATCCGCCGCTCGACGTCGTAGCTGAAGCCGACGGCCACCACGTGCGGTGAGCCGTCGGCGCGCAGCGTCGTCAGCGTCGCGAGGTGGTACTCCTGCAGGAACGCCCGCACCTCCGAGGACAGTTCGTCGAGTGCGATCGCCATTCGGTGGTTCTCAGCCGCGTTCTCGTGAACTTCTTGCGCACGCGGGTGCGCAAGAAGTTCACGAGAACGACTACTCGGTGCCGATGGCTTCGAGGACGTTCATGTTCGCCGCCTTGCGCGACGGATACACGGCCGCCAGGAAGCCGGCGATGACGGCACCGACCAGGATCAGCACGATGATGCCGGGGTTGAACGCGAGCTGGTCGATCACCGAGTCGGGCACGGCGAGCGACAGCACGACGCCGAGGAACGTACCGAGCACGACGCCCACGATCGCCCCGAACGTCGACACGATGATCGCCTCCCAGCGCACCGAGCGGCGGGTCTGACGCCGGTTCATGCCGACCGCCCGGAGCAGGCCGATCTCGCGGGTCCGCTCGAAGACGCCGAGGGCGAGGGTGATCGAGATGCCGAGGACGGCGATGACGATGGCGAAGGCCAGCAGCATCGAGATGATCACGAGCAGCTGGTTGATCTGCGCCTCCTGCGACGCCCGGAACTCCGCGTTCGTCTGCACGTTGGCCTGCGGGAACGGTTCCATCGCGGCATCGACGGCGGCATCGCCCTCGGCCGGCGTGACGCCGTCGGCGAGCTTGGCGATCACGAAGAAATCGCGGGCCGGAGCGTCGCTCACCGAGGCCAGGGTGTCGAGGCTGATCAGCCAGTTGCCGAACGTCGCGTCGCCGTAGATGCCGGCCACGGTCAGGTCGGTCGTCTTGCCGTTCTGGAACGTGACCGGCACGACCGAACCGACCTCGAGATCGAGGTCCTTCGCCGGGTCGGACTGGACGAGCACCTCGCCCTCCTTCAGGTCGGCGATCGTGCCGTCCTGCAGGTCGGCGTTGACGAGCTGGTCGAAGGCAACGGGATCGATGGCTCCGAACGCCTTCTGCTCGCCGTCGACCTCGCCGGTCGCGCCGCGGATGGGCGTGACCGCGCCGAGCTCGGGCACCTCGGCCAACGTCTCGGCGACGACGGGCGCGAGGCCCTGGAAGCTGTCGTCGGTGATGACGTAGTCGGCGCTGATCGCCCGCTCCAGCGTGTCGACGAACGTGGCCCGGAGCGACGAGGCGAACACCGCCGCGGCGCTGACCAGGGCGACGCCGATCATCAGCGCCGACGCGCTCGACGAGGTGCGTCGCGGTGAACGGGCCACGTTCTGACGGGCGAGGGCGCCTGGTGTCTTCAGCAACTTGGCGATCGGCCACCCGATCAGCCTGGTCACCGGCGCGGCCACGGTGGACGACAGGCTGGCCACGCCGAGGAACAGCAGGATCCCGCCTCCGCCCGCGAGCAGGATGACACCCCGCGTCCCGCCGGGCTTCACGAACAGGCCGACCATGTACAACGCGGCGCCGACGAGCGTGAGGACGACAGCGGCGACGAGGCGCTTGGTCTGCAACGCGTTGAAACCGAGTTCGGGGCGCATCGCCGCCACGGGTGGGATCCGTGCCGCCCGCCGCGCGGGGATCACGACCGAGCCCATCGTGATGCCGATGCCGACGAGTGCCGCCATCACGACGGTGCGCGGCGTCATCACGATGCCGGTCGACGGGAAGCCGGCACCGGCTGCGTTGAAGCCGGCGACGAGGAGCTTGGCGACGACGACGCCGCCGGCGAGACCGAGAATCGTGGCGGTCAGGCCGAGGAAGAACGATTCGACCGTGATCATCCGGCGCACCTGGCGGCCCGACGCGCCGACGGCGCGCATCAACGCCAGTTCCCGCAGTCGTTGACCGATCGTGATCTGGAACACGTTGTTGATGATGAAGGCGCTGACGAAGGCCGTGATGAACGCGAAGATCAACAGGCCCTGCCCGAACGCGTTGATGAAGTCGTTCACGTCCGCCGCGTTCTCGTCGGCGACCTGCTCGCCGGTGATCACCTCGAGCCCGTCGGGCAGGACGTCCTCGATGGCCGCCTTCACGGTCTCCGCGTCGGCGCCCTCGGCGAGCGCCACATCGATCGCGTCGACCTTGCCGTCGGCGCCGAAGTGGTCGAGCGCGGTGGGGAGATCGAGGGCGATGATCGAGGCTCCGCCGAAGCCGTCGGTGTCGCCGAGGCCCACGGTCGCGGTGATCGTGCCCTCGAACCGTCCGGTGTCGGTGACGTAGGCGACCTGGTCGCCGACGTCGAAACCGACACGATCGGCCGTCGCCTTGTCGATCGCCAGCTGATCCGGCCCGACCGGCGGCTCGCCGTCTTTCAACGTGACGCCGGCGAGATTGGACTCGGGGATCCAGGAGACGCCGAGCGACGGACCCGACGACGTGACGGCATCGCCGTTGTCCTTGATCAGCTGGGCGTACCGGTTCAGCGAAGGCTCGACCGCGGCGACGCCGTCGATCGCGGCGATCTGGTCGGCGAGCGCGGCGTCGACCGGCTCGCGGGCGTCTTGGGTGTCGAACTCCTGGACGCTGCGCACCTCGAAGTCGACGTTGCTGCTGAGCTCGCTGAAGAGGCTGTCGAACGAGGCGCTGAGGCTGTCGGCGAGGACGAACGAACCGACGACGAACGAGACGCTGGCGGTGATGGCGATGGCGATGGCGATCGTGCGGCCGAGGCGCGAGCGGATACTGCGGCGGGCGAGGAGTGCCGTTGATCCCGCCATGTCAGCCGCCGTACTGCTTCAGACGGTCGAGCACGCCGCCGGCGGTCGGATCGTTCATCTCACCCACGACCTTGCCGTCGCCGACGAACAGGACACGATCGGCATACGAGGCGGCGGTCGGATCGTGCGTGACCATCACGATCGTCTGTCCGTAATCGCGCACGGCACTCTGCATGAACGTGAGGATCTCGGCGCCGGTGGTGGAGTCGAGGTTGCCCGTCGGCTCGTCGGCGAAGATGATCTCCGGCTTCGAGGCGAGGGCCCGGGCGACCGCCACGCGTTGCTGCTGGCCGCCCGACAGCTCGCTCGGCCGGTGCTTCAGGCGGTTCGCCAGGCCGACTCTGCCAACGACCTGATCGAACCACTCCGCGTCGCCCGTGTCGCCGCCGAGCATCATCGGGAGTTTGATGTTCTCGGCGGCCGTCAGCGTGGGAATCAGGTTGTAGGCCTGGAAGATGAAGCCGACCTTCGTGCGTCGCAGCTCGGTCAGTTCCTTGTCGTTCAAGGACGCGAGGTACGTGTCGCCGATGTAGGTGGCCCCGGACGTCAGCGTGTCGAGCCCGGCCAGGCAATGCAGCAGGGTCGACTTGCCCGACCCGGACGGCCCCATGATCGCTGTGAACTTGGCCTTCTCGAACGCCACGGTGACGCCGTCGAGGGCCCGGACCTGGGCGTCGCCGATGCCGTAGACCTTCGTGGCGTCGACGGCTCCGGCGGCGATCGGCCCGCCCGAGGTGACGGAGGGCGAGTCGAGGTTCGCGGTGGGTGCAGGAGGTACTGGCACGTTCATGCACTAGGTCTATCTCGCTCGCGCGGCCCTGTGGCGCCATATTTCGGTCGCCTGCCGTACCATCGTGCGTTGATGCCGAGTGGAGGCGCGTGCACCTCATGTTTGCGATCGCTGCCTGACGATGCGCGCTTCTGCCCGTTCTGCGGCCACGAGGTGGTCGCGTCGGCGACCGAGGAACGTCGTGTCGTCACCGTGCTGTTCGCCGACATCGTCGGGTACTCGAGCCTGTCGGAGCATCTCGATCCGGAACGTCTGAAGCGGCTGATCGATGCTGCGTTCCAGCGCCTCATCGTCGACATCGAGTCGTTCGGCGGCACGATCGACAAGGTGCTCGGCGATGCGATCCTGGCTCTCTTCGGGGCCCCGATCGCCCACGAGGACGACGCCGACCGGGCGATCCGTGCGGCGATGCAGCTGCACCGCACCCTCGAGGAATTCGTCGCCGACCAAGCCGAGCTCGCCGGACCGCTGCACCTGCGCGTCGGCATCAACACCGGTGAGGTGGTGGTGGGCACCGTCGCCGGCACGACCGAATACACGGCGATGGGTGACGTCGTGAACGTGGCGTCGCGGCTGCAGACGATGGCGCCGCCCGGGTCGGTCTACATCGGCGATTCCACCGCCGCGCTCGCCTCGGACGGGATCGTCCGCGACCTCGTCGACGACATCGGCGTCGTGGGCCGGGTCCAGACCGAGCGGGTCTGGCACGTCACCGGACTGCACCGTCGCCTGCCGACGATCGGCACGCGCACCGACGTCCCCTTCGTCGGTCGTGACAACCAGCGGGAGCTGCTGGCGTCGGTGATGACGATGGTGGCGAATGGGCGCAGTGCCGTCGTGGCGGTCACCGGCGAGGCCGGGTCGGGCAAGACCCGGCTCGTCAGCGAGATGTTGCAGCGGTTCCCCAGCCGATCGGCGGTCGTGTTCGCCGGGGCGTGCGCACCGTACGGCGAGAACAACGTGTGGGCGCCGATCGCGTCCGCCCTGTTCCGGCGGATGGGGATCGACCCGTCGGCCCCGCCGAGCGTGATCCGCCAGGTCAGCCGACGCAAGGGCATCGAGTACTACCGCTTCGAGGACGACGACCCGGTGCTCGAACTGTTCGTCGAGACGGTGCTGCACCTGCTGGGCCATCCCTCGACGCTCGATTCGATGGCCCCCGCGAGGGCCCGCGAGACATTGTTCTCCGTGGTGGTCGAGGGCCTCCGCCGGCGCTCGCAGCACGGCCCGATCATCGTGTGGCTCGACGACCTGCAGTGGGCCGACCGGCTGGTGATCGACCTCCTCGGCCGGATCACCCGGTCGCTCGTCGACCGCTGTGTGCTCGTGATCACGGCCCATCGAGACGACGTCGACATCGACTGGCCGCCGGCCTCCGACCATCCGATCGCGGTGCGCATGCCGCTCGATCCGCTGTCGCGCGAGGAGTCGCACGAACTCGTCGACGCGGTGCTCGGCGACGGGCACAGCGCGGCGTTCGTCGACCGCCTCTACGAACGCAGCGGGGGCAATCCGCTCTTCCTGACCGAGCTGGCGGCGATGATCCGCTCGCAGCCCGACAGCACGGCGCTGCCCGGATCGCTGCGTGCCCTGATCGCCTCGACGCTCGATCGTTTGCCCGCCGGGCCGCGTGCGGTGCTGGAGAACGCGGCGGTGCTCGGGACGTCGGGCTCGGTGAAGGCGCTCATGCTGTTCGCGTCGGAGATGGATCAGGTCTTCGACCCCGCCGATCTCGATCTGCTCGTCGACGACCGCCTGCTCGACCTCACCGACGACGGCCCGGGCCGCTTGTGGCACTTCCGCAGCGACGTGGTGCGCGAGGTCGCCTATCAGACCCTGACCAAGCTCGTCCGGGCGCAGCGTCACGCCGGTACCGCATCGGCGATGGCCCACATGCCGCAGTCACCGATCGACCAGCTGGCCCATCACGCGGCCACGGCCGCCGAGCTCGTCCGCGAGATCGGGCCGGTGCCGGGCGTCGCGCGCAACATCGACGATCAGGCGATCGGTCTGCTCCTCGCGGCCGCCAAGCGCGCCCTCGACGTCGGCGCGCTGCATCAGGCCCAACGCCATGCCGGCCGCGCCCTCGATCTGTGTCCCTCCGACCCGGTCATCGCTCGCGAGCTCCTGCTCGTCCGTGCCGAGGCGGCGACCGAGCGTCGGGAAGCCGCTCGTGCCCGCGTCGATGCGGAAGCGGCGCTCGCCGCGGCGCTCATCGGCGAGGACCCCCGCCACGAGGGTCGCGCCCGACGGCTGCTCGGCATGCTCGAGCAGTTCGACGGCAACCTCGACGCGGCCCGCGCCGAACTGGGCACCAGCGTCGAGCTGTTCCGTGAGTTGGGTGACGACATCGAACTTGCCAAGTCGTTGCGCGAGCGCGGGTTCATCGAGGTGTTCGGCGGATCGCTGAGCGACGCCGAGTGGCTGCTCGGCGAGGCCGAGGGTCTCACCGAGCGGTTGGACGACCGGCGAGGACGTGCCTGGGTGCGTCAACACCAGGCGTGGGTGGCGTTCCTCGCCGGTGACCTGGAGATGGCCGAAACGCGTCTCGACCTCGCCGCGGAGGAGTTCGAAGAGCTCGGTGACCGTTCCGGCAGCGGCTGGGCCAACGGCCTGCTCGCCTACGTCCGGTTCTTCCAGCGGCGCTTCGCCGATGCCGAGCTGCTCGCCAGCAAGGTGCGCGCCGATGCGCTCGAACTCGGTGACCTCTGGGCCCCGGCGATGATGGATTCACTCCTCGCCTCGATCCGCCTCTGGACGGGTCGCTTCAGCGAGGCCGAGGAACTCTCCCGCCGGGCACTGCACTCGTTCCGCGAGCTCGGTGACCGGTTCGGCATGGTCCAGGCGCTCGCCCCGCGGGTGCGTTCGTTGATCGCGCTCGGGCGCACCGGCGAGGCCGAGCGGGCCATCGAGGAGGCGATGTCGCTCGGCGACAGCTTCGGCGACTTCGCCTTCCCGTCGATGGTGGCGGCAGGCGGCGCCGTCCATCTGGGCCTCGGCGAGCGGGCGGTCGTGATCAGCGAGTCGGCGCTCGCCCAACTCACGGCGATGGGCAGCGAGGGCTCGGAGGTCCGGGCCACGCTGGCGCTCGGGCTGTGCCAATCCGGCCGGGCCGAGGAGGCCCTGACCGTGCTGCTCGATGTCCGGCCCGACATGCCGTACGGGCAGGCGGTCCACGCGATCGCCGCGGTCCTCACGGGCGATTTCCGGTCTCCCGTCACCGACGCGGACGCCGTCTGGGCCGACGAGGGATCGACGTACCTCGATCGCGTCTACGCGCAGATCGCCGCCGCGACCGCGGTGTGGCACCTCGGCGACCACGATGCGGCGGCCGAGCGTCTCGAGCAGGCCCGCACGGTCGTGTCGGGTGTCGGTGACGGCGTGGCGCGGGCCCTGGTGGCTCACGCGTCGGCCGCATTGCTCGGCGAGTGCGCGGACGCGGAACACGAGCCGGTGGAAGCCGGCTGGCTGTGCGTGATCGACGGGTTCACCCGCCTGTCCGATGCCTCGCCACCGGCGAGACCAACGCCGCCGGCCGAGCAAGCGGTGCCGACGGGCGCGGTCGCACCGGTCGAACCCGTGGCGAGGCCGTGAGCGCACGGACGGGATTGATCGTCGGGCGCTTCGACCCGCCACACCTCGGCCACTCGTTCATGATCGATGCGGCCGCCGGCCGATGTGACCAGCTGGTCGTGTTCGTCAACAGTTCGACCGCCCGTGACACCGCGCCGGGCGACCTCCGGGCGGCCTGGTTGGCGGAGCTCCATCCCGACGTGACGGTCGTCGAGGTGCGCCACGAGCTCCCCACCGACTTCGACGACCCTGAGCTCTGGCTGCGGTGGATGGCGCTGTTCCGGCAACGGTGGCCGCTCGACGAGGGTCCGCACGTGATCTTCTCGTCGGACCCGTACGTCGACGAGCTCGCCGCACGCTTCGGTGCCGAGGCGGTCGTCGTCGACGCCGACCGCACGACCGTGCCCATCAGCGCGACCGAGATCCGCAACGCCCCCGGCGAGCACCTCGACCGCCTCGCCCCGGTCGTGCGCGCCTGGGTCGAAGCCAACTGGCTCTGACCCGAAACCGAAAAATGCCTGGAATCGAACGCTGAGCGTACGAATCCAGGCATCTTTCGGAAACGATCCGGCCGCGCTGCGGGCGGTCGTGGTGATCGTGATTACTTGTTGGGCTGGGGGGTGACGCGGAGGTAGGGCTTCACGGTGTTCCAGCCGTTGGGGAACAGCTCCTTGGCGTCCTCGTCGGACACGGCCGGGACGATGATGACGTCCTCGCCGTCCTTCCAGTTCGCCGGGGTGGCGACCTTGTAGCCGGCGGTGAGCTGCAGGCTGTCGATCACGCGCAGGATCTCGTCGAAGTTGCGACCGGTCGACGCCGGGTAGGTGATGGTGAGCTTGACCTTCTTGTCGGCGCCGATCACGAAGACCGAACGAACCGTCATCGTGTCGCTGGCGTTCGGCTGGATCATGTCGTACAGGTCGGCGACCTTGCGATCCGGGTCGCCGATCATCGGGAAGTTGACGGCAGTGCCCTGGGTCTCTTCGATGTCGGCTTCCCACTTCACGTGGCTCTCGACCGGGTCGACCGACAGGCCGATGACCTTGACGTTGCGCTTGTCGAACTCCGGCTTGATCTTTGCGACGTACCCGAGTTCGGTGGTGCACACGGGCGTGAAGTCCTTGGGGTGACTGAAGAGCACGCCCCACGAGTCGCCGAGCCACTCGTGGAAGTGGATCTCGCCCTGCGTCGTTTGGGCGGTGAAGTCGGGTGCGGTGTCGCCGAGACGAACGGCCATGTTGGATCTCCTCTGTTGCGCTTCGATGCGAACGGTTGATGATGTGGTGACGTCGGCAGCGAGCCCGCTTCCTCGATCTCCGCCGACGGACGATACCGGCATTCCTGACCCGTTCGGTCGGGATTGTCGTCTCCCGTCGCGGCGCCGGAACCGTGCCTACGATGCGGCGGTGAGCATCGCGGTCGACCTCGACGAGTTGCCTGGCAAGATTGCGGAGTTCGGTTGGGCCTATCTGCTGACCGTGCGCGACGACCAGCGCCCGCACGTGGTGGCGGTCACGCCGGCCTGGCACGGCGGGTCGCTGACGATCTCCGTCGGCCGAGGGACGGCCGCCAACGCCGCGGCGAGGCCGATGATCACGCTGTGTTACCCCCCGTCGGAGCTCACCGGGTTCAGCCTCGTGATCGATGGCGAGGCGACGGTCGACGACGACACGATCACCGTCCGCCCGACCGCAGCGGTGCTCCATCGGCCCGCACCGCCGGCGTCCTGAACGCCCATCCGGCCAGCTCCTGATCGATCCGTGCCCGGCACGATTCAACGTCCGCGGCTCGGGGAAGGCTGGCGCCGTGACGAAGATCAGATCAAGTGGTTCCACGCACGTCCGTGACCGGCGCGGTGCCGGTGGCGGTGGCGGATTCGGTGGTGGTCTCCTCGGCGGAGGCGGCGGTGGTGGTGGCTTTCCGATCCCGATGAAGGCCGGTGGCGGCATCCTCGGCGTGATTCTGCTGGTGGTGATCGTGATCGGTTCCCAGCTCATGAACGGTGGCGGTGGCGGTTCCTCGACGAACGACGCCGCTTCCGTCGATCCCGGCGGGTCGGTCGACTGCAAGACCGAGATCGAGCAGGTCGTCTGCGGTGCGGTCGATGACGTGTCGCTCTACTGGGACAACCAGTTCCCCGTGACGTTCCAGGGTGCGTTCTCGGGAA
The DNA here is from genome assembly GCA_963695145.1 of Ilumatobacteraceae bacterium. Classification (GTDB taxonomy): domain Bacteria; phylum Actinomycetota; class Acidimicrobiia; order Acidimicrobiales; family Ilumatobacteraceae; genus Sva-07. The sequence goes on from CAVOGB010000005.1 coordinate 164,096, forward strand.
CCGACACGGTGTTCTTCAGCGGCGGCACGTCGACGGGTTGCGGCGAGGCGTCGGCCCAGACCGGGCCGTTCTACTGCCCGGTCGATCAGCTCGTGTACCTCGACCTCGACTTCCTGCAGCAGCTGCAGCAGCAGTTCGGTGCCACCGGCGACCTGGCCGCGCAGTACATCGTCGCCCACGAGTACGGCCACCACGTGCAGAACCTCACCGGCATCGCCGACCGTGTGAACGCCACGGCGCAGCAGAACCCCGACGTCGCCCAGCAGTTCGGCATCGCGCTCGAGCTGCAGGCCGACTGCTTCGCCGGGGCCTGGGCGTCGTCGGTGGCCGAGCGCGGGCTGTTCTCGAACGAAGGCGAGATCGACGAAGCCCTCAACGCAGCCGAAGCGGTGGGCGACGACCGGATCCAGGAGCAGGCCGGACAGCGGGTCGACCCGGACACCTTCACCCACGGGACGGCCGAGCAGCGCCGCCACTGGTTCGAGGTCGGGTTCTCGAGCGCCGACCCGGCGCAGTGCCTGACATTCAACAACTCGCTGGCGCCGTAGGCATCCGCGGCGACGCGATCGACCTCCAGGATTCAGGCGCGACCAGCGCTCCCGGCACCGAGCCCGTTGCGCTCGCAGAACTGACGCAGCCCGGTGTCGAGGACCCAATGGTGTGAGGCCTCGGCGAGGCGGGGCATGAAGCGGTCGACGGTGGCGACGAGGCCGACGTTCGACGTCAGGTCCGACACGAGGCGCAGTTCGCTGCCGCGCTCGCTCGCTTCCCCTTCCGACGGACTCAGGGTGAGTGTGGCCACGCCGGAGATGTCTCCCGTCACCGTCGCCGCGGCCCGCTCGGCCGTTGCCACCTCGGCGAGTTCGATCTCGAAGCGCACGGAGTACCGAAGCGGCGCGCGCACCTTGCACCGCCATCGTGAGCCGAGTTGGAAGTCGGACCCGTCGAACTCGACCAGCCATGGCCACCATTGCGCGTACTCGTCCACCCGGGTGAGCGCGGACCACACCTCGTCGGCCGACGCGGCGAACGCGTACCGACGATCCGAGTGGATGGTCATCGCCGGCCCAGCCTCGCACGTGAGCGACGTGCGGATCGCGTCGCGGTGGCGCGTGCAGCGTCAGGGAATCAACACGACCTTGCCCGTGGTCTGTCGGCCGGCCAACGCGCGGTGGGCCTCGGCGGCGTCGGCGAGGGAGAACCGATCGACGACCGGCGACCAGGCACCTGTCTCCAGACGCTCGACGGCGAGCTCGGCGAGCCGTTGGATCCCTCCCGGCCTGGCCGACATGCGTGGTCCGATCGCGGCACTGACGGCGACGCCTCGGGCGAAGAGGTCGGCGGCCTCGAGCGGCATCGGCGCGCCGGCCGTGTAGCCGAACAGCACCATGCGGCCGCCGGGTTCGATCAGCTCGAACGCCGTGCGGCCGATCGATCCGCCGACGCCGTCGAGCGCCACCGTGACCCCTCGGTCGCCGAGTGCCGCTCGCACCGCGTCGGACCAGCCGGCGGCGAGATAGTCGGCAGCGATGCCGGCTCCCATCGATCGGGCGAGATCGACCTTGGCGTCGCCGCCGGCCGCGCCGACGACGGTGCATCCGGTCGCGGCCGCAGCCTGGACGAGCAGGGTGCCGAGCCCGCCGGCGGCGGCCGTGACGAGCACCACGTCGTCGGCACGGAGGTCGGCCTCCTCGAGGATCCCGAGCGCCGTGCGTCCGGTTCCGACCATGGCCACGGCGTCGGCCGCATCGGGCGCATCCGACAGTGGGATCAGGCTGCCGACCGGCGCGACGACCTGTGACGCATACCCCCCGCTCGCCGCGCCGAGGTGGACGACCACGCGTCGCCCGACCCACGCGGGGTCGACGTCGGTGCCGGCCACGTCGACCGTCCCGGCGGCCTCGCGTCCCGGCGTCATCGGAAGTTCCGGCACACCGAACGGGCCCGGTAACCCAGCGCGCAGCGTCGTGTCGAGCAGGTGCACCCCGGCTGCCTGCACGGCGATCCGAACCTGGCCGGCACCGGGCCGGAGGTCGGGCATCTCCTCGAGGACGAGTTGCTCGGGGCCCCCGAACTGGTGCTGGCGGATCGCGCGCATGGTCGGAACGTAGGGCTTCAAGCGAGCTTGAAGTCAAGCGGTCGCATCAGGGTCCGAACCGGCGACCCGGCCACAAGGCCGAGCGGCACCGGGGTCAACGGCCGGACCGTCCCGTATCGTGGCGCCCGATGCCCGAGCCGACCGCGTCACGTGCTGCGGTCGCCCGAGGTGTCGGGTACGTCGCTGCGCTGGCGGCTCTCGCCGTCCTGGCGACCGCGTTGCACCGTCACGGACACGCCCAGGGTGACGACTTCGCGCTGTATCTCCGACAGGCCCGGAGCATCTTCGACGGCGACATGGGCGCGGTCATCGACGACAACCGATTCGCAGTGCTCAACTCCGACACCGCGTTCACCCCGATCGGGTATCCATGGGGCTGGCCGCTCATCCTGTCGCCCTTCGTCCACTTCTGGGGCCTCGACTACGACCGCCTCAAGCTCGTCACCGTGGCGATGTTCTGCACCTGGCTGGCGCTGCTCTTCGGTATCGTCCGCCGCCGCCTCGGACGGTTGCCGGCACTCGGCGTGACCGCCTGCATCGGCACGGCACCGACGTTCCTGTTGCACACGGATCAACTGCTCAGCGAGTACGCGTACTTCGCGGCGATCGCCGTGGTGATCTGGTGGTTCGATCGCGTGCACCGTTCGTCGGATCTCGTCCGGGCGCCGCAGACGCAGCTCGCCGTGGCGGGTGTGCTGATGGCCGTGGCGTTCAACGTCCGACGCGAAGCAATCGTGCTCGTGGTGGTCGTCGCCGCACTGCAACTGGTCGCCCTCCTCGGCGCAGGGGACGACCGCACGAACGAGCCCCGTCGGGGGCTGCGCGACATCGTCGAGCGGATCCGGACGTCGTGGACGACGCTGCTCGTGCCGTACGCGTCGTTCGTCGTGTCCGTGATCGTCATCCAACTGCTCCTGCCCACCGCCCTGTTCCCCGACAACGGCGACAGCCGCGGTTACATCAAGGATCGATGGAGCGAGTTCCCGGTGACGCTGACCAAACAGCTCGGTCTCGGCGAACACCCGCGGCTCGGCCTGGCGATCATCATCGTCGCCGTGGTCGGTGCCGTCATCGGCATCCGGCAGCGACCGACGCTCGACACCCCGTTGTTCGTGCTGGCACTGTTCAGTGCGCTGGCCATCGGCACGCACTTCCGTCTGGTCGAGCGGTACTGGTTGCAGGTGACACCGTGGGTCGTGTACTTCGCAACGGTGGCCCTGGTCGCCCTCGCCCGTGCGGTCCGCCCCCGCGCCCGATGGGTCGCGGTCCTCGCCGCCGCCCCGCTCGTCGCGGTCGTCGTCGCCCATCTCGTCGTGCTGCCCGGTCGCGTGGCCGATGCTCGCGACTTCGACGAGGCCGGACGTGTCCAGATCGGTCCGGCGGACCCAACCGTGCAGCCGATCTACGAGGCCGTACTGCAGTACACCCCGGCCGACTCGGTCGTCGTCTTCTTCCGATCGCGAACGATGACGCTGCTCACCGATCGACGTTCGTTCCAGACCAAGGATCTCGACCGCATCCGGCAATCGGCCGACTTCTATGCCTATCGGCGCGACCAGAAGTACGCGCAACCCACACTGGGCCCGAACCCCGAGGGCCTCGTGGAGGTCTGGTCGGACGAACGGTGGATCCTCTGGGAGGTCACGGGATGACCACGAACGACACCACCGATCAGCCGGGGCTCGTGCCCACCGGCAACACGTACGACAAGTACAACACGACGAACCCGATCGAGCGCCGGATGATGGAAGGCTTCTTCACGACGCTCGATCGGTTCGTCGGAACGACACGTCCGCAGCGCATCCTCGAGGTCGGTCTCGGCGAGGGCCTGGTCAGCGAACGTCTCCGCAGCCGGTTCCCCGACGCCCGCATCGTCGGGGTCGATCTCGTCGACTGGGCACTCGCCGATCAATGGCGGTCGCGCGCGTTGAGCGTCGCGTTCGCCGACGTCGAGCGGCTGCCGTTCCCGGACTCGTCGTTCGATCTCGTCCTCGCGATCGAGGTGTTCGAACACTTCGCCGATCCGGATCGGGCGCTCGCCGAACTCGTGCGCGTCGGCACCGACACGCTCGTCGCGTCGGTGCCTCTCGAGCCGATCTGGCGCATGGGCAACATCGTGCGCGGTCGCTACCTCGGCGATCTCGGGAACACGCCGGGACACGTCAACCACTGGGGCCGCAGGGGATTCTCCCGTTTCGTCGCCCAGCGCTGGGACGTGGCCGAGGTCGCCTGTCCGCTGCCGTGGACGATGGTCCGCGCCCGCACGAGATGAGCAACTCGGCACGCCGGTCGGTCGCCGGCATCGTCGGCCTCGCCGTGGGGATCGCCGGGATCGCCTTCGTCGGGATCCGCATCGCCCGGGATTGGGACCAGATCGTGGAGACGATGCGGTCGGCCGAGCTGGGGTGGCTGGTGGCCGCCGTCGTCGCCGGACTCGTCTCGATGACGTTGATCGCCGTCAACTGGCTGTCGCTGATCGCTCGACGGGGCCATGCGACCTCGTTGTCGGCGGGGTTGTCATGGTTCTTCGTCGGCCAACTCGGCAAGTACGTCCCCGGCGGAATCTGGCCGGTCGTCGGTCAGGCCGAACTCGCCAGCCGGGCCGGACCGGACCGGCGCAGCACGTATCTCGCGACCGCATCCTCGATGACCACGATGTTGCTCGGCGCCGTGACGGTGGCCGCGGTGACCGGGCTCGTGTCGCCCTACGACCGCTGGTTCACCGCCGGACTGATCGGCCTCGGGCTCGTCGTCGGGTTCGGCTCGCTGGCGGTGCCGCGAGCGCGCAACTCCCTCGGGCGGCTGGCATCGGCGATCAGCCGCCGACCGGTCGAGCTGCCCGGTGCGCGGGTCGTGGCCCTGTACACCGTTCGGCACGTTCCCGTGTGGGTGATGTACGGAGTGATGAACATCTGCGTGTTCGTGGCCCTGGGTGGATCGATCGACGCCGGTCTGGCCGTCGATCTCGTGTTCGCGTCGACCCTGTCGTGGATCGTCGGATTCGTCGTCATCGGGGTGCCGGGAGGTCTGGGTGTGCGCGAGACCGTGTTCGTCGGTCTGATGACCGGACCGGTCGGAGCGACGCTCGCGCTGTCGGTCGCCGTCACCAGCCGGTTGGTCACGATCGTCGTCGATGTCACCGGCGCGATCGGTGCGGCGACGCTCAGCCACTTCTCCCGATCGGCGGTGGCGACGTCGGTACGATCACCGTTCGATGTCACGACCGATGAAGCTGGTGATCCAGATTCCGTGCTTCAACGAGGAAGCGACACTGCCGCTGACGGTCGCTGACCTGCCCCGTGAGGTCGCGGGGTTCGACGTCGTCGAATGGCTCGTCGTCGACGACGGCAGTACCGACCGCACGGTCGAGGTGGCGCGTTCACTCGGCGTCGACCACGTGATCTGTCACGACCGCAACCGTGGGCTCGCGGCTGCGTTCCTCACCGGCCTCGACGGTGCACTTCGATGCGGTGCCGACGTGATCGTCAACACCGACGCGGACAACCAGTACGGCGCGTCGTCGATACCCGCACTCGTCGCCCCGGTGCTGTCCGGCCGCGCCCAGATGGTCGTCGGTGAGCGGCCGATCGAGAGCATCGACGACTTCTCACGGACGAAGAAGTGGCTGCAACGGGCGGGCACGGCGGTGGTGCGGCGCTTCTCGGGAACCGATGTCCGTGATGCGGCGAGTGGCTTCCGCGCCTATGGGCGCGACGCCGCCATGCAGATGCAGGTGTTCGGCAAGTACACGTACACGATGGAGACGATCATCCAGGCCGGATGGAGCGGTCTCACCGTGGCGTCGGTGCCGGTGACCGTGAACCCCAAGACGCGGGAGTCCCGACTCGTCCGCAGCGTTCCGCAGTACGTGCTGCGGTCGGCGCAGACGATCGTGCGCAGCTTCGCGCTCTACAAACCGTTCCGGTTCTTCCTCACCATCGGTGCCGTGCCGTTCGTCATCGGGCTCGCCCTCCTCGTGCGGTGGCTGCTGATCTACGCGTTCGCCGACGACTATCAGAGCCGGGTGCCGAGCCTGCTGGCCGGGATCGGGCTGCTGTTGCTCGCCGTGCAGGTGTGGAGCGTGGCGTTCCTCGCCGATCTCCTGAGTTCGAACCGGCGGACGCTCGCCGAACTACGCCTGCGCAGCAAGCGCTTGGAGTACGGCGACGTCGGACCGCCACCGTCCGGCGACGCGACCGGGTTCTGATCGTCGATGTCGTTGATCGCGCAACTCGAGACCGTCACCGGCCTCGAGGCCAGCGTCGAGCGCACGCTCGATCTCGTCGGCGTGTTCGTGTTCGCCGTGTCGGGGTCGTTGCTCGCCGTACGCAAGGGATACGACGTCGTCGGCGTCGTCGCACTGGGCCTCGTCACGGCGCTCGGTGGTGGGGTGATGCGCGACACGATCCTCGGTGCGACGCCGGCGCTGGCCTTCAGCGAGCCGTGGTACCTGGTCGTTCCACTGGTCGGAGCCGGCACGGTCTTCGTGGCCAATTCGTGGATCGTGCAACGACTGCAACGTCCCGTACTGGTCTTCGACGCGGCCGGACTCGGCCTGTTCTGCGTGACCGGTGCGGTGAAGGCCGCCACGTTCGACACGACCCCGGCCGGCGCGGTGCTGCTCGGCGTGATCTCCGCCGTCGGCGGTGGGATCCTGCGCGACGTCCTGGCCAACGAGCACCCGATGATCTTCCGCGCCGACACCACGCTGTATGCGATCCCGGCGGCGCTGGGGTCGACCGTCGTCGTGGTGGCGTGGCGCAACGACTGGTACAGCGGCACCCTCGGCATCGTCACGGCCCTCGGTGTCTTCGTGCTCCGTCTCGTCGCGCTCCGATATGGCTGGCGCGCTCCTCGTCCCTTCCCCGGACGCTCGGTAGGCTCCCCGCGCCGGCCTCTGTAGCTCAGTGGATAGAGCATCGGTTTCCTAAACCGTGTGTCGCAGGTCCGATTCCTGCCAGGGGCGCCGCGAAATACCAGGTAGATGGGCATGCAGCTCCGACCGTTGACCTGAAAAATGGGTTTGGGTAGCATTTGGGTAGCAGAATTTCTGCGAGTACCCGAGGAGGCCCGCCGATGGCAAGTGGCAGCGTCTACCGCCGAGACGATCGCAAGAAGCCCTGGATCGCTCACGTCTCCTGGCTTGAAGGCAGTCGGCGCCGGCAGTCCAAGCGTGCCTACGCGACGAAGAAGGAAGCGCAGCTCGCGCTCGCGGAGTTGCTCGCATCTCACGAGAACCAGTCGTTCGTGGTCCGCAGCAACCTCTCGGTCGAGGAGTACGGGATCACGTGGTTGGAGGGTCTCGCCGTCCAGGGACGCAAGGCCTCGACGATCCGGGGCTACAGCGCCAACCTGCGGAACTACATCGTGCCGAACCTCGGATCGGTGAAGCTCCAAGAGCTACGAGCGAGCGACCTCGACCGGCTCTACGCACACCTGCTCAAGACGAACGGCAAGCGAGGAAAGCCGATCTCGAAGACGTCGGTCCACCACGTCCACGTGCAACTCGGCAAGATGCTCAACGACGCCGAGCGCAAGGGCCTGGTCATCCGCAACGTCGCTCGACAGGCCGATGCGCCGAGTCAGGCATCGGCACGAAACGCCGCTCCGGAAATGAAGGTCTGGACACCTGCCCAGCTGCAGCGGTTCCTCGCGCACGCCGGGTCGTATCGAGCCGGACCGATGATGCGGCTGATGGCGATGACCGGCGTCCGCCGCGGCGAGCTCGTCGCACTCGGCTGGAAGGACGTCGACCTCAGTCGAGGCACCATCGACATCCGCGCCGCAGCGAGCGTCATCAACAAGGTCGAGGTTCTCGACACACCGAAGACGCGCCGAGGTCGGCGCACGATCGATCTCGACGCGGAGACCAAGGCGGTGCTGAAGCGGCATCGCACCAAGCAGCTCGAGGAACTGCTCGCAATCGGAGCCCCGACCGACGGCCGCGTGTTCACGAACGCCTTTGGCGAGCCGCTCCGACCGCACAGCGTCGGCCAGGCGTTCAATCGGCTCGTCGAGACGTGCGACGACCTGCCGAGGATCCGACTCCACGACCTGCGCCACACTCACGCGTCCCACCTACTCGCCGCGGGAGTGAATGCCCGGATTGTCAGCGAACGCCTGGGCCACTCGTCGGTGAGCTTCACGCTCGATACCTACGGCCACGTGATGCCGGGTCAACAGGCCGACGCCGCGGAGGCCGCGGCTGCGCTGCTGACCGGCAAGCCGGTCGAACAATCCTGACTCCTGCGTGCACGACGGACGCCACTGCGTTCCGTCAGAGATCGATCCCGAAGTCGATGCCTGAGCGCTCGACCGTTGGGGCCTGGATTGCGGGTCGCTGGATCGCGGTGGGGTGGTGTTGTTCGATCCAGTCGGCCAGTGGCATGGCGAGGTCGCGATGGCCTGGACTGCTGCTGCGGTCGAGCGTCAGGACGGCATCGAGGAGGTCGTCGACCCGTGTTGGTGAGCCGGCTGCCCACGCTTTCCAGGTGTCGAGGGCGTTGATGGTGGCGGTGGCGCGGTCGAGGGCGGGTCGTGCGTCGGTCCAGCGGTGGAGTGTTTGTCGGGTGCCGTAGTCGCGGTTGGCTTGCTGGATGCACTGGTGGGCGGTGTCGCGTTGGTCGTGGAGTGGTTGGGCGTCGTGTCGGCGGCGGCCGAGGAGTTGTTCGGCGGCGGCAAGTTGAGTCTCGGTGTCGGCGAGGCGTTGCCGGGCGGGTTTGCGGCCGATGAACCCGGTCGTGTCGAGGGCCTGTTTGGCGCCTCGTCGTTGGTCGCGTAGTTCGTCCACGGCGTGTTTGGCGACTTCGATGGCGTGGTCGTGTGGCGCGCAGAGCGGCTCGAGTCGTGCCAGTTCGGCCTTGGTTCTCGTCGAGGATCTGGCGGAGTTCGGCGAACGCTCGGCGCTGTTCGTCGTAGGTGTGTTGCGCCTCGTGGAGGCTGGTGCGGGCGTCACGGTGCAGGGAGTCGAACCAGTCGGGGATCCGACATCTGGGTTCAAGGCGAGCCGCTGGTTCGTGGGGTGGTGGCTGGCGAGTTGGCGTCGTTGGGTGGTGGCAGGGATGTCGGCGCGGTCGGTGGCGAGGATGCGTTCGAGGACGTCTCGCGCATCTTGGGGTTGGTGGGTGTCGGTGACGACGCAGGATGATGTTCTCGTCGCGTCCGCGGGTGACTCCGACGTACAGGCCGCGGCAGGTGGTGGCGGCGGTGGCGAGGGTGATGCTGGTGTTGGTGGTGTCGGATTGGTTGCCGGGTTCGGTGGCGGCGTAGCCGAGCTGCACGTGCTCGGTCGACGTAGCCGGCCGGCAGGGTGACGTGTCGCCGGTCCGTCGACGCGGGTGACGTCGAGGGCGCCGTCGGGGTGGCAGTGCGGTCACGTTCCAGTAGTCCGCGGTTGCGCACGACGTCGCCGGTCGAGGTGCGCAGTCGTCGGTCGTTGCGTCGGGTGACGATGACGTCACCGACGTGCACGCTGCCCGTCGGCGATGTCGGTCGTACCGGGCGGGGTCGAGGTCGCCGCGGTCGATTCGTGCTCGTTGGATGGTGTTGTTGATGGCCTGGACGTGCTCGTTGGTCGTGGTCGTGATCGCCACGTGCCGGGCGGGTGTTGGAGCCAGGTGGTGGCGATGGTGTCGAGGTGTTCGTCGAGCCATCCGGGCCGGATGCGGTCGTGGTACTCGTACTCGTGGAGGCCGGCGGGGTTGCCGTGACGGAGCTGCAGGGAGGCGTTGGCTTCCCAGTGGTTGGTGAACCGGTGGATCGTGTCGAGTTCGACAGTGCGGCCGGTGGCGCACAGCTCGGCGAACATCCCGCCGCGGGTGACGGCTTGGAGCTGGTCGTGGATCACCGACCAGGGCGAGTCGCCAGTCGTGTTGGTCGGCGAGTTCGGCGAGGCGGTGGAGGTCGCCGGTGGCGAGCATGCCGGCTTCGTCGACGATCACCGTCACCCCGGGTCCGAGGTCCCAGTACGAGGCGAGGTGGGGCTGGTCGTGTTCCCACAGGAGCTTGGCGACGGTGTCGGTCATCATCCCGGTCTCGTTCGCGAAGCACCCGGGCCGCCTTCGCGGTGGGTGCGAGACCCGATCACCGGACGATGGCGGACTTGGTGGAAGTCAGCGACTGCGGCTTGGAGCATGGCGGTCTTGCCGGCCCCGGCCGGCCCGACGACCAGCACCAGCGGGTCCCAGCCGGCGACCGCCGCGGCGGCGTCGGCTTGCATCACGTCGAGGCGACCACGCGTGATGGTCGACGACGGCAGCGGTTCGTCGAGTTGCCGTGTCGATCGCCCACGACACGATGTGTTCCTCCTGGGCGAGTCACGAGGTGGTTGGTGAAGTGCGTTTCGATCGGTGCGATCCATACCGAACGGCCATCGGAGCGGCGTCGACGATCCACACCGCTGGGGTCGATGTCGACGCAGACGTCGAGGATCCGATCGGCGTGGCGTTCCAACACCCGCGCCCAGCCGGCCACGATCGACATCCGGGTAACGGGCGGAGCACCGTCGCACAGGGCGCGCACCACGTCGAGGCGATGCCAACTCGACCGTTGCGCCAACACCTCCACCACCTCGCCGACCGACACCGCGCTCGGCGACCGGTGCGACCAGCGCGGCGGCGTCACGATCGACGGTCTGCAGCGTCGTTGGGAGTGACCCCGACGCTGGCGGCTTCGGTGAGCCACTGGTCGCGTAGGTCGGCGACACCGTTGCCCGGACTTGACGGTGCGGGTGTCGAGGGCGGCTTCGCGACCGATCGCGCCCCGTTCGATCGGCGTCGGGTCGCGGCCTTCGCGCTGGTAGAACTCGGCCAGCTTCGCCGTGCACTCGCCGCGTCGACCTGGGCGGCGCGTTTGGAGAACTGTTCCAACAACACCGGCGGAACGCCGGCGATCTCGGCTTGACCGTTCACGATGTCGCCGAATGCCACCCCGTACCGATGGGTGAGTTCCTGTCGCAGCACCGACTGGTAGATGCCACCGAAGGTGCGTTGGTGCTTCTTCAACACCCGCGCATCCAACGCCCACCACCGCCCGTCGGCGGTTTGCACCTTGGAGGAGATCACGACATGGGTGTGCAACTGGGGGTCATCCAACCGTGACGTCGTCTGGCGGAACGACGCCACCGTCAACCCACCCGTGTCCGGGATGCAGTCGCGCCCCGTTGGACCGGATCCGGGTCGTCGACCCGTACCGCTCGATCGCTGCCACCGCGGCGGTGACCGCGACATCGTGACATCGGGCGAGCCCTCGTCGCCGGTCAGCGCCCACCACACCGACAACGACTTCGGTGCCGAGAACGTCGCATCGAACCCCGCCACCGGCGACACCACCCGACCGTCCTTGGTGACCCGGTCGACGAACTCACGACCGAGCGGCGACCCAGACATCGGGTCACGACCCGATCAGCAACGCCTCGAGCTGCTCGGTCGACACCTCCCCGGCAAGACCCGAGCTCGGCCGGCCTGCGAACCGGACCACACGCCCGGGGACCTCGCCGGCGCCTGGGTCAGATACTTCGTGTAATACGTCGCGGTCGTCGCCGCCGAGGACGCCCGAATCGTCGACACCCTCAACACGCCGACCACTCCCAGCAGCCAGCGGGCACCTGTCTGTGTTGGTAGTTGAATCGAGCGGGTGAGCGGGTTGGGTGTGTGCATGGCGGGGTCGCCGGGTCAGACGCTGAAGAGCTGGGCGGACTGCGGCGTCGTGGTGCGACGCGAGGGCTTCGTGGAGGTGACGGGTTTGGGGGTGTCGTTGACGGCGATGACGGTGGTCGACGTGTCAGTCAGTCGGTGTCCGACGTCGACCGGAGGCCATGTCGTGATCGGTGTGCCGATCCATTCCTCGAACTGCTGGCGCGGGACGCGGAGTTGACCGCCGACACGCTTCACCGGCATCCCGGCTTCACCGTTCGTCGCGAGGAACTGATGGGCGAGGTCGTAGGCGGTCGTGCGCGAGATCCGCGCCACCGTCCCGGCTTCCATCACCGTCAACAGATCCGGCACCCGGACCTCAACGGTCGTTTCGCTCATCGAACGTCTCCTTCACACGACGACTGCTTCCCGAGCCGGCAGTCGTTACAAACAACTCACATCCCCAAACGGCCATCGAGGACCCGGAAACGGGAAATTTGTTGCGCGAGCGGGCGGCGCGTCGACCTCACTGCGGCATGCCTGCCGACGCGCGATTTCGTGACAACGCCTCACGGACTAAGTACGGGATCGCGTCAGCCCGAATTCGTGGAAATCGCGAGAGCGAATCTGCGATCAGAATCCGAACCTTGCGGTTCGTGCGCGACGCGGATCAAAAGGCCCAGCCGGTGTCGTCGCCGCGATCGGCCTCCAGTTCCACCTCGAACGTGGTGACCTCGCGGCGGCACAAGTTGAAGTAGAACGCCTCTCGGTCACTGTCGACCACATGCTCGCTGTCGCCCGCGATGCCCTCCCGACGCCGGAGCACGTCGACTCGCACCGGTCGTTGCCAAACGCGTTGTGCCATGGTGATGGCGAGGCCAGGATCGCGGCCAAGTCGATTCACGGCGGCGCTCCGATCCAGGTCGATGACGTCGGACCCGGCGTCGACCCGCCCGTGTCGAGTCGATCTTCCAACGCCACGAAGGGATCGACCCCGGGATCGGGCTCGCGTTGGCACGGACCCTCCTCGAGGCCGATGGTGGCCGACGGCTCCTCATCGACCTGATGCCGCGACCTTCCGCAGTGCTACGGGTCTGAATCCCTGCTGAATCGGACGTTCAGCAGCGTTCAGCGGGCGCTCAGCAACACTCGGGCAGTGTCGAGTTCGACCACCGAACGACGGCTGGCAACGCGCAAAGGAGCACAAACATGCGAATCACTCGACGACACGCATACACCGCACTCGCCGGTGTCGGCATCCTGATCGGTTCTGCCGGAATCGCCAACGCCGCGACGGGCGGTAGCGGATCGGACAGCAGCAGCACCACGGCGGTGGCCGAGCAGAGCACGTCAGCGGATCCCGCCGACGTCGCCGGCGAAGTGGATGGCAACGGCGAAGCCGACGAGGCGCCCGCGTACACGTCGAGTGTCACCGTCGACGACACCGCCGAGGCCGCCAGCGAGGCCGACGAAGCAACCGCATTGAGCCAACTGGCGACCGTCACACCCGACGAGGCCGGTGCTGCGGCCGTCGCATCCACGCCGGGCACCGCTCAACAGATCGAGCTCGAGAACGTGGATGGCAATGTGGTCTACAGCGTCGAGGTCGACACCGGCAGCGGGATCGTCGACGTCACGATCGACGCCGGCAACGGCAAGGTACTGGCCACCGAGACCAACGAGGCCGACGCGCACGATGGCAACGAAGCCGAACAAGCGCCGGGAACCGAAGAAGCCGACGACTGACCACCCCCGTCAGGTCGGTTGCGCTGAACAGCAGGGCCCACACAGCGATGCGAGCTCGAGCCGCGTCGTGTTTCAGCAAGCGTTCAGGGAGATCGTGGCAGCATGCACCCGATGCGGCTGTTGGTGGTTGAGGACGAGAAGAAGCTGGCCATGTCGCTCAAGCGTGGGCTGGAGGCCGACGGTTTCGCCGTGGACGTATCGCTCGATGGCACCGACGGATGGTGGCGGGCGACGGAGCACCCGTACGACGCCATCGTGCTGGACATCATGCTGCCGGGGATCAATGGCTACGAGTTGTGCGGCAAACTTCGCAGCGACGGCAACTGGACGCCCATTCTGATGCTGACCGCCAAAGACGGCGACCTCGACGAGGCCGAGGCCCTCGACACCGGCGCCGACGACTTCCTCCGCAAACCGTTCTCGCATGTGGTGCTCGTCGCCAGACTCCGGGCGCTCGTACGACGCGGTCAACCGGAGCGGCCGGTCGAAATGGTGGCCGGCTCTCTGCGGCTCGACTCGGCGCTGCGCCAGTGCTGGCGTGGGACCGTGGAGATCGAGCTCACCGCCCGCGAGTTCTCGGTGCTCGAGTATCTGATAGCGAATGCCGGCACGGTTGTCTCGAAACGTGACCTGCTCGACCACGTGTGGGACTACGACTTCGACGGCGACCCGAACATCGTCGAGGTGTACATCCGGCATCTCCGCCGCAAGATCGATGAACCGTTCGACGTGACGTCGATCGAAACCATTCGCGGCGCGGGGTATCGACTGGTCGCCACGCCACCGTGAGCATCCACATCCAATCGGTGCGCGTCCGCACGACCATCGGTGCTTCGCTCGTGGTGTTCGTCGCACTGCTCATCGCGGGTGCGGCCTTGGTCGCCACGCTGCACCGCTCGCAGCTCGACGCGGTCAGCAACTCACTGGAGCTGCGCGCCATCGACATCGAGAGCCTGATCGATGGCGGCGCCTCCCCGGAATCGGTCGCCGTCCAGAGCGACGAGGACGGCCTCGTCCAGATCATCGAGGGCACCACGGTCGTCGCGTCGAGCGAGAACATCGACGGCGAACCGGCGCTGTCGAACGGCCTCACCGAAGCGACGTTCACCACCGATGTCTCGGCGATCGACGACGAATCGTTCCGTGTACTCGTCCACCCGACCGATGGTGAGCGTCGGTACACGATCATTGTCGGCTCGACGCTGGAGGACCTGGAACGAACCCGTCAGGTGCTGATCGGCGCCCTGCTCATCGGGATCCCCGCCCTTCTGTTGGTCATCGCCTCGATGGTGTGGGTCGTGGTCGGCCGCGCCCTCCACCCCGTGGAGGCGATCCGTGCCGAGGTCGCCGGCATCGGAGGCGACGACCTCGACCGTCGAGTTCCGGTACCGGCGACGCGAGACGAGATCGGCCGACTGGCGACAACGATGAACGAGATGCTCGACCGGCTGGAAGCAGCGAGCGATCGACAACACCGGTTCGTCTCGGATGCGTCCCATGAACTCCGAACCCCGATCGCCGTGATTCGCCACGAACTCGAGGTCGCCTTGGCCACCGATGCGGACAGCGCGGAGATGTGGCGGGCGACGGCCAGCGACGTTCTCGACGAAGACCTTCGTATGCAACGCCTCGTCGACGATCTGCTCTTCCTGGCACGACGCGAAGAAACACGCGACCGGCTCCGCGGCGATCGGTGCGCCGCTGGTCGACCTCGATGACGTGGTTCTCGAAGAGGTCCGTCGCCGCCCCCTCGACAACCCGATCGACGTGTCGGCAGTCTCCGCCGGGCAAGTACGCGGCGAACATGACCAACTGAGCCGAGTCGTCCGCAACCTTCTGGACAACGCGCTCCGACATGCCTCGGGGCGCGTGGCCGTCAGCGTCCGCACCGCCGACGGTGCCGTGATCATGGCGGTCGACGACGACGGCCCCGGCGTCGACACCCGACACGCCGAGCGCGTGTTCGAACGGTTCGGACGCGCCGACGACGCCCGGGCACGCGACCATGGCGGTGCTGGACTCGGCTTGGCGATCGTTCGCAGCATCGTGACCGATCACGGCGGCACCATCTCGGTCGAACGCAGCGACCACCTCGGCGGAGCCAGCTTCATCGTGCGCCTTCCCGACACCCGGAGCGGCACGGCGTGACAGCGGCGCCAGCCCACCGAGCGGTCCGAACACAGCTCCATCCCCACGTCACGGTGAGGACCGTCGCCTTGGGGCTCATGCTCGCAACAGCGTGCTCCTCCACCGGCGCGAACGCGCCGGCCGCCGGAGCCGATTCGCTCAGCTGCAACATGCCGGAACCGATCGATCAGGTCCTCGAGATCCACAGCCCCGCCTTCGCCTCGATCGATCGGGTGGACGTCCACTTCACACCGTGCACCCTGGATCAGCCCAGCCCGAATGCACTCATCTATCTCCTCCACGGTTCGGGCGCAGACGAGACCCAATGGTCCGACGTGGACATCTTCACCGCCGCCGACGCTGCCGTCATCAACGGCACGATGCCGCCCAGCATCGTCGTCACACCCGACGCGGCCGATGCGTACCGGTGCAGCGATTGTGCCGACGATCTGCTCACCCACCTGATCCATGAGGTCGAACCAGCGATCGCACGAATCGCACCGGTCGACCCCACGCGGAGGGCAATCGGAGGAATCTCACGCGGCGGAGGTCTGGCACTCGAGGCCGCAGGACGCGCACCCGGCGATTTCGTCGCCGTCGGCGCGCACAGCTCCGTCGACGCTCCAGATTCGGCCCTCCTCTCCATCGCCGCCGCCGGACTTCCCGTCCGGCTCGACGCCGGCACTGACGACAGGCTTGCAGCACGAGATGAGCGGATGACCCAGTTCATCGACTCCCACGGCGGAAAGGCCGAATTCGTGATCGGACAGGGAAGTCACAACCGCGACTACTGGCGATCACAGGCCAACACCTACATAGCGTTCTACGCGGAGCACCTCCAATGACCCAATTGTCCACAGCTACATCGGAATCCGATTCGCGACGGAACCGGCGGCTCGGTCTCACGGCCGGCGCGGTGGTGGCCGTGGTGGCCGTCATCGTCTTGTCGGTGAACACCGAGGGGCCGTTGACGCCGCTGAAGGCGATCATCCTCGGTGCCGTCGAAGGGTTCACCGAGTACCTCCCGGTGTCGTCGACCGGGCATCTTCTCGTCGCGCAGCGCATGCTCGACCTGGGCGAGGGCGCGGGAAAGGCGGCCGCTGACACCTATGCGATCGCCATCCAACTCGGCGCGATCCTGGCGGTCGTCGTGCTCTACTGGCGGCGCCTCGGCCAGCTCGCGGTCGGTGCCATCGGACGCGACAACGACGGTCGACGCCTGCTGGTTCGGCTGCTCATCGCTTTCGTTCCCGCCGCTGCGGTGGGTGTGATTGCCGGCGACACGATCAAGGACCATCTGTTCGGTCCGTGGCCCGTCATCGCCGCATGGCTCGCTGGGGGAGTGTTCCTGGTGTGGTGGAACCCGCGGCCCGGAACGCTCGGGCTGACATCGCTCACCGTGCGTCACGCGGCGATCATCGGTGCTGCGCAGATCCTCGCGTTGTGGCCGGGGATGAGCCGCAGCCTCGTCACGATCGCCGCCGCGTTGGCGATCGGCGTGTCGATGGCCGCCGCCGTCGAATTCAGCTTCCTGCTCGGGCTCGCCACATTGAGCGCAGCGACGCTGTTCGACCTGGCCAAGGATGGACAGACCCTCCTCGACGATTACGGCTGGCGGACCCCGTTGCTCGGTGCCATCGTCGCGTTCGTCACCGCGGTCGTCGCGGTGCGCTGGCTCGTCGCGTTGCTGCGGACACACCCGCTGTCGATTTTCGGGTGGTACCGCATCGGCATCGCCGTCGTCGTCGGGGTGCTCGTGATCACGAACGTCATCTGACCTGCGCTGCCTGTCGGCTGCGGTGGATCTCGAGCGCCACCGGCACGAGCGAGATCGCGACGATGACGATGGCCGCGTATTCGAGGTTGTCCTTCACGATCTGCACTTCACCGAGGTAGTAGCCCAGCGTGGTCACCCCGACTCCCCACAGCGCGGCGCCGATCAGGTTGTAGGTGACGAAGGTTCGATAGTGCATGGAGCCCACGCCGGCCACCACCGGGACGAAGGTGCGAACGATCGGCACGAAGCGGGCGAGCACGAGTGCGCGAGGTCCTCGCCGGGCGAAGAAGTCCTCGGCTCGCACCACATTGGCAGGGTTGAACAGTCGGCTGCGTTCCCGATTGAAGAGCGTTGGACCGATCCGGCGTCCGATCAGATAGCCGACTTGATCACCGAGGGCGGCGGACATGAACACAACAGATGCGGTGATCGGCAATGGCGGCAGTGTGTGTTTGCCGGCTGCTGATGCCAGGAATCCGGCGACGAACAGCAGGCTGTCGCCGGGCAGGAAGAACCCAACCAGCAGTCCGGTCTCGGCGAACACGATCAGTGCGAGCACGGCGAGGCCGCCGGCCTTCAGCCATCCCTCGATGTCGATCATCGAGCGAACACCGCAAAGAAGTCGCGCTGGTCGGTGTCCAGGAAGCGCGTCGCGGGCTTGGGCATGTCGGGTAACAACTTCGTGGCGGACACGGCGGTCGAGGTGCCGGCGATCGGCTGGAAGAGGTTGACCGCGACCTGCCCAGGATGGATGTCGAGTTGCATCGCCCGGATCGCCCCCGCATCGGCCAATGCTGTTGCCAGCGCAGTGAGCGTCAGGTGGTTCCCCGCGACGACGACGAGGTCACCATTGGCGGTGACGCCGGCGCCGGAGCGCCAGGTGACCTGCAGTTGTTGGCGGCGGGTGCCCCACAACCCGTCGGTGTTGCTCTTCAGCCCCCGCACCAGTTGGCCATCGTCGACGATCAGGTGGAGGTTTTGCCGGACGGACACGACGTCGTCCGCCATCGTCACCTCCGTGCCCCAGGCGCCGATGTCGACGCGCCCGGTCGTGTCGATGACCAGCGAGGCATCCCCGGCCACGAGTGGGACGGCCGTGCGGTGCTCGGTGTAGTACCCCCCGTCGATGTGTCGGAACCGGAAGCCCGAGTTGAACGCGGCAACGAGCGACACGCGCTGCGCGAGTGGAATGCCGGAAGCCCACGCCCAATTCGAGCCGCCCGGTTCCCTGGCGCCCGGCACGGCGACGGTTCGCACGAGATGCTGGTCGAAACGCACGACACCGGCAACGACGCTCGTGTGGTCGACGTCGGGTCGCAGGAACGTCGTGTAGAGCACTGGTGCACCGTCGATCGACTGGATTCCGGGAGCCCAGACGCCTTCGTTCGGCAGGGGATCGGTGGTTCGCGGTGTGACCGCGATCGGAGCCGGGCTCGGAGCTGCGACGCTCGCGGTTGCAACACGGGCCGGAACGGGCGCGGGCGTCGCCGGCAAGACATCGGCGCCGGGCCGCCCGTTCCCGGGAGACTTGCGGGTGTACCACCATTGCTCGACCCGGTTCACGATCCCGTCGCCGCCGTGGTCGCGAACCCATTCCGTCGTGCGTTCCCCGACGGCTGCGTTGCCTGGCGCGCGGAGATACCCGACGTACGAATAGGCGAATGGCAGCGCCAGGAGGAGCAACACGAGCACTGCACGCTTCCATCGACGATGTCGCGACGACCGCCGTGACCGCGTTCCACGTCCATGCGGTCCGCGATTGGGCTGCCAAGGCGGTTCGGCAGCGGGAGCAACAACCTGGTCGTTGTCATCGGGTGCTTCCAGAACCGCGCTGGGGAGTGATGCCATGGCCCGATCGTCCGCCATGCCGACTGAATCCACCCTGAACCCGGTTCGCGCCGCTGAACGCCTCGTTCGAGGTTACTGTCGACGTTCTGGCCATCGAAGCGTCTCGTGTTCCGGGCAGATGGCCATGGTCGGCGATCGCCATCGGGCTTGTCGGTCTCATCGTGACTGCGGCCCTGGCCGCGACGGACTCGCCGGGCTCGATCGAGGTTGATGCTCTTCAGATGGTTCAACGACCCGCCTCGTGCGCTCGGTGCTGTGATGGCCGTCGTCAACCCGTTGCTCCGACCCGTTGGACTCACCCTGCTGATCATCGCCGCGCTCATCCTGTTGGCGCTGACCCGTCGCGATGTCTTCTGGCCCCTCGTCGCTGCGGCGTCGTCGGCAGGGGTCCTGGCCTATGTGATCGACAACGCCATGAAGCTCATTGTCGACCGGGGACGGCCACCTGCTTACCTGCCGGACGTGCTGTTCCATGGCTATCCGACCGACCCGCGAGGCTCCGGCTACCCGTCGAGTCATGCGGCGGTCGCGGTCGCGGTGATCGTCGGTGCCTGGCCATGGCTGGACCGACGATGGAGGGTGATCGGCACGACCGTCGCGGCGATGATCGCCCTCAACCGGATGTACGTGGGGGCTCACTTTCCCCTCGACATCGTCGGTGGCGTCGCCGTTGGCCTCATGTCGGGCGGGATCGTGCTCGTCGTCGCACAGCGGCTGTCGCTACGAAGGGCCCCGACGACCGTGTGAGTCCCTGAGGGCGCACGGACGTGCGTCGAGCACGGTGGAGACAACGGGCGGGGCCGTGTTACGGGCGCAGCGCGTCCAGGCTCCCCACGTTCAGCGAGCTTTCAGGAACCGATCATCAAGATTGCCGTATGTCAGGCGAAGTCCCAGGAGAACCCGTGCGCCCACGCCGTACCGTCGCGATCATCGCCACGGTCGCGTTCGGTTTTGCCATCGCGGCGTGCGGCAGCAGCAGTGACGGTGGCGCCAACAGCACCGCGACACCACCGACCACGGCGGTATCTGACGGAGCGGTCGACCCGAATGCTCCCGAGGTCGTCGAACCGGGCGACATTCCCGACGACCAGGTCTTTGTCACATACACCCCACCCGGCGGAGTCTTCACTGTTGACGTTCCCGAGGGATGGGCACGCACCGAGTCCGACGCAACGACCACGTTCACCGACAAGTACAACTCGATCGTCATCGAATCGGCGTCCGCCGATTCGGCTCCGACCGTCGAGAGTGTCACCGCGACGGGCCTGTCCGACGTCGAGACCGATCCGACCTTCACGCTCGTCGACGTGCAGCCGGTGACGCGTTCGGCCGGCGACGGCGTCCTCGCCACGTACGAGATCGGCAGCGAGCCCAACTCAGTGACCGGGAAGCAGGCGCTGCTCGCTGTCGAGCGGTACTTCTTCTTCCATGACGGCACCGAAGTCGTCCTCACGCTTTCGGGGGCGAAGGGCGCGGACAATGTCGATCCCTGGATGATCGTCAGCGACTCGCTGACCTGGACGTGACCGACGACCCGGTGATCGAGGCCGTCGACCTGTACCGCTTCTACCACGTCGGCGATGACGAGACCCTCGCCCTGCGGGGTGTCTCGATGCGGATCTATCCGGGCGAACTCGTCGCCGTCACCGGACCATCCGGATCCGGCAAGTCGACGCTGCTGGCCTGTCTCGCCGGCCTCGACGAGCCCGACGGTGGCACAGTCCGCGTGGCGGGCGAACCGATGACCCGACGTCCCGAGCCCATTCGCGGCATCGTTGCGGGCGCGGCAGATCGGACTGCTCTTTCAGACGGCCAATCTCGTCGACCACCTCACCGTCGAACAGAACGTCATCCTCGCCCAGCGCCTCGCGGCGAACACCAGACCGGACTCGGGTGGCCGAGATCCTGTCGGAGGTCGGACTCGGTGAGCGACGTGCAGCCCTTCCGGCGACGCTGTCGGGTGGCGAGGCGGCCCGGGCCGGGCTTGCCGTCGCGCTCGCCAACAGCCCCTCGGCGATCCTGACCGACGAGCCGACGGGCGAACTCGACGAGGAGAGCGGCTCGCGGATCATGGCCCTGCTGCGACGCCGAGCCGACGCAGGCGCCGCCGTGCTCGTCGTGACCCACGACCCACTCGTCGCCCAGGTTGCCGACCGGGAGATCAGTCTTGCGAGACGGGCGGGTCGCGTCGTGAGCGCCGAGGCGAGCGTGGCTGTCGTCGTCGAGGTCAGCCGCCGGTTCGGCAGCGGTCCGGGCGCGGTGACGGCGCTGCGTCACGTCACCTGCCGCGTGGAACCGGGTCAACAGATCGTGCTGTCGGGCGCTTCCGGGTCGGGCAAGACCACCCTGCTGAACCTGCTCGCCGGGCTCGACGAGCCCACCGACGGGACCGTGACGTGGCCGGCGATCGGAGATCGGCGTCGACCTCCGCCCAGGCCCTGTCGCGCGTCGTATTCCAGGCACCGAGCCTGCTGCCGCCGCTCGACGTCGTCGAGAACGTCGCGCTGCCGCTGATCCTCGCCGGGGTCGACCGGGCGACGCGCCGAACGTGCGATGGACCGATGCGCTCGGACGGCTCGGACTCGACCACCTCGCTTCGAAGCTTCCCGAGGAGCTGTCGGGGGGCCAGGCGCAGCGGGTCGCGGTCGCCCGTGTCCTGGCCGGATCGCCCCGCGCTGATCCTCGCCGACGAACCGACTGGCCAGCTCGATCACGACGAGCGCGACCGTCGTGATCGACGCGCTGGAACAGACCGCCTCGTCGATCGGTGCCGCCCTCGTCGTCAACACGCACGACCTAGTCGTCGCAGAGCGGTTCTCGACTCGCTGGACGATGCGCGACGGCGAACTCGTCACGGGCACGCGCGTGACGACGATGCGCCGTGCAGCGAGCGCCAGCGCTGTACGCGAGCTGGATGACGCGGCTCGACCCGGCGTCGCGGCGGCCGGCTCGTCGCTGCCGCGCTTGGGCGTGGCGCTGGCGGTTGGACTGCTGGCGTCTCTCGGCGCCTTCCTGTCGGCGTCGAAGGCCACGATGACCGCCACGGGCGATCGACACCGTCGCGGTCGACTGGCAGGTCGAGACACAACCAGGGTGCGGACCCCGACGCCGTTGCTGTCGGCGGTCGCGGCCGACCCCGAGGTGCTCGTCGCCGATGGACCGGTGGGCTTCGCAACGACGACCGGCTTCGAGAAGTCGACGAGCGGCACGCACCCAGACCACGGGCGCCGGCCAGGTCGTCGGACTCGACGACTCGTATCGGTCGACGTTCCCCGGCAGATCTGCGCGACCTGGCCGGAGCGACTACGGGTGTGCTGCTGTACCAGCAGACCGCCGCGAACCTGTCCGCCCAGCCCGGCGACACCATCTCGATCGGACGTGACGGTCTCGACCCGGCAATCGTCACCATCGACGGCATCGTCGACCTTCCACAGTCCGACTCGCTGTTCCAAGACGTCGGTGCGCCGATCGGCGCCCAACCCCAAGCGCCACCGGACAACGTGCTCGATCGTGCCCACACGCCATCTGGCACGAACTGTTCGACCCGCTCGCCACGACGCGTCCCGACCTCGTCACGCGAGCAGGTCCACGCACGCAACTCGACCACCACCTGCCTGGCGACCCGGCAGCCGCCTACAACGAGGTCACCGGCCACGCCCGCAAACTCGAAGTCACCCTCGCCGGGAGCGGACTCGTCGGCGACAACCTCGGTGCCGCACTCGACAGCGCCCGCAGCGACGCCCTCTACGCCCAGGTCCTGTTCCTCTTCCTTGGATCACCGGGTGCCGTGCTCGCCGGGCTGATCACCGCCACGATCGCCGGATCCGGGCGGCGACCGCCGACGGCGCGAACAGGGGCTACTCCGCGCCCGCGGCGCGACGACCCGACAGCTCGATCGGGCTCGGCGTGACCGAATCGGTGATCGTCGGCGCCGTCGGACCGCGCCTCGGGTCGGACCTCGCGTCGGTCGTCGGGAACTGGGCATTCGGTTCGCACGGGCTTCGGCGCCACCACCACCAGTGCGCTGTTGTGGGCGGCGGCGGCGGTCTTCGTCGGGATGGTCCATCGCCGTCGCCAGCATCGGGCTCCGCCGGCGCGCAAGGACGCACGAGAGCTGACCGTCAGTGCGGCGCGACTCAGCGATCGGCCGCCGCGGCAACCCGCGCTGGATGCGGTGGGGTCTCGACATCGTGCTCCATCGCGCTCGCCGTCGTTGTCTTCTGGCTCACGTCACGAAACGGCTACAAACTCGTCCTCGCCGTCGAAGGTGTGCCGACGATCTCGGTGAGCTACTGGGCGTTCGCCGGTCCCGCCCTGCTCTGGGTCGGCGCCGGGCTGCTCACCTATCGCATCGTCACGCTGATGGTCGGGCGAGGCAGGCCCATGGTGGGCGTGGTCGTGCACCCGTTGGCAGGCGAACTCTCCGACACCGTGGCCGCCAGCCTGCAACGCCAGCGTCGACTCGTCGCACACGGCGCCGCGCTCGTCGCGCTCACCGTCGCCTTCGCTGCGTCGACCGCCGTGTTCAACGCCACCTACCGGCAGCAAGCCGAAGTCGACGCCGTCTTGACCAACGGTGCCGACGTCACGGTCACCACCTCACCCGGCGCCGTCGGTCGCACCCGACTCCGACCTGGCGCAGGCGATCGCCGCGACACCTGGCGTACGACCACGTCGAGCCACTCCAGCACCGGTACGCGTACGTCGGCGCGGATCTGCAGGACCTGTACGGCGTCGACCCCGCAACCATTGGCGACGCCGGACGGCTGCAGGACGCCTACTTCCAGGGCGGCAACGGCAACGTCACTGCTTGGACAAGCTGGCCTCGGCACCCGACAGCGTGCTCGTGTCCGCCGAAACCGTCCACGACTTCCAACTCGTGCCGGGAGACCAGCTCACCCTGCGTCTCCAGGACGGGATCACCAAGCAGTACATCGACGTGCCGTTCCACTACGCCGGCGTGGTCAAGGAATTCCCCACCGCCCCAAGCGACAGCTTCCTGCTCGCCAACGCCGCCTACATCGCCGAAGCCACCGGCAGCGACACCGTGGGAGCCTTCCTCGTCGATACCAACGGAACCAACATCACGGAAGTGGCCGACGGCCCTCCGAGATCAGGTCGGCACCAGCGGAACCGTCACCGACATCGAATCGAGCCGAAGAATCATCGGGTCCAGCCTCACCGCGGTCGACCTCGACGGACTCACACGGGTAGAACTCGGTTTCGCGCTCGCCCTCGCCGCGGCCGCCACCGGACTCACCCTGTGGCTCGGCCTCAACGAACGCCGCCGCACGTACACCATCGCGACCGCGCTCGGCGCGAATCCTCGGCAACTCGGCGGCTTCGTGTGGGCCGAGGCAGCCATCGTCACGATCACGGGACTCCTCGCCGGAGCCGTCGGCGCATGGGCGCTGTCCAACATGCTCGTCAAGGTCCTCCACGGGGTGTTCGACCCCGCCCCCGCACACCTCGCCGTACCGTGGACCTACCTCGGCGTCGTGCTCGCCGTCTCGGTGCTGTCGACGATCGCCGCGAGCACCGCCGCAATCCGGGCATCGCGGACCCCGCACATCGAACTCCTGCGCGGACTGTGAATGATCGCCAGCGAGTCGACTGTGGAAGAGCCGGGCGGACTGCGGTGGCTTCTGCGACGCGACGGCTTCACAGAGCAGGCGACGCAGCATTCCGGTGGTGGTGACACGCCGCGCTCGAGCGAGGCTGATACCTCCTGCCGACGCGATTTTGGGTAGCAGTTGGGTAGCAAACGCCTCAGAACTGGTCGATACCAGGCGGTACACGATGACCCGCCATTTCGCGTTGCCCCAGGTAGGGCGGCATGGGGTGGCACGCGCTGGTACCGTCCGGACCCGTTTGGCTCGATTCCTAAACCGTGTGTCGCAGGTCCGATTCCTGCCAGGGGCGCCGCGAAATACCAGGCAGATCTGTATATGTCCCTGTCGGTTGACCATGGCGGATCGCCGAGTCAGACGCTGAAGAGCTGGGCGGACTGCGGTGGCTTCGTGCGCAGGACCTACCAGCACATCGGGGTAGGGCACGGTTCCATCGACGGCACCTTCTGGATTCGTTGATACTCCGATCTCGTGCAGGCTTGCGGTATGACTCGGCTCGATCGGGGTGCTGTCGTCGCGGCCGTGATCGCCGCGAGTCTGGGCGCGGCGAGCGCGGCGGCGAGCGCGTACTGGGCGCTTGGTGGTACGGCGTTGATCGACACCGTCGGTGGCGAGATCGAGCGATGGGGTCGGGAGCGGTCGGCCGGTGTCGTCGCCACGCTGTGGGTGATCACCCTCGCGAAACTCGTAGCAGCTGTCGCGCCGCTCGTGCTCGTGGGAGTGGGCGCGGGACGGCTTCCGGCCTGGACGAGAGCCCGCCCGATGCGAGCGCTCGGATGGATGGTGGCGATCGGGCTCACGGTCTACGGGGGTGTGCTCACTGTCGCCGGGCTGCTGGTCGAGGCTGGTGTGATTGATGCTGCGGACGATGCCGACGAGCATGCGATCGCCTGGCACGCGTTCTTCTGGGATCCATGGTTCCTCCTGTGGGGTGTCGCCTTCGCGGTGGCCATGTGGCGCAGTCGTCCACGGGCATCTGAGTAACGCGCCCGATACTCCCCCGACCGAGGCATCCGATACCGCCGGCTCGATGACGGCAGCGCGGGCGTGACGGCCGGTGGGTGCGTGCTGCCGAGAGCGCCCGCGAATGCCCGCTCCGCGCTCGTTCTGTCGAGTGCCGGTCGGCAGCTCTGCACGAGTTGGGTTGCGCCTATCGCTGCCGGTCGACCGCCTTTTGGATTGCTGGGGCGAGCTTGGTCAGGGGGATTCCTCTGGCCTGCTGGACGATGAACCCGACTCCGAGCCGTCTGTCGGGATCGGCGAACCCTCCCGATCCGTAGGCGCCATAGAAGCCGAATGCGGCCGAAGCGGTGCGCTTGATCGGAAACGGTTGGTGATATCCCAGACGCCATCCGACACGGATCGGCACGACTCGATCGCGCCGACTGTTTTGCTGTTGGGTCGCGATCTGACGGGTCTCGCTGGACCAGAGCCGAACCCCGTCCAATCCGTCGGGAGAACCAAGGGTCGCATAGAAGCGAGCCAACGATCGTGCCGTGAACACACCGTTGACGGCGGGCACCTCGGCGGCCAGGAACTCGGCCGTAGGGATCACCTCATGCCCACCGACAGGCAGAAAAGCGGCGGCGAAGCGGCTCGGGCTGAACCCGAGCCTGCTCGTGATCGGATCGATCGCCTTCGCAATCCCGCGGACGACGCGAGGCTCTGCCTTCAAGTCGGGACGCGTCTGCAACCCGGCCGATCTCGTCGCCAGGGGTGCCGATGTAACAGCCATCAAGGCCCAAGGGCTTCGCAATCTGCTCCTGGACGAACGCCCCGAGCGTGTCCCCGGTGATACGACGAACAACCTCACCGACAATCCAGCCGTACGTGAACGCGTGATAAGCGTTCGCCTGGCCAGGCTCGTGAACCGGGCGGGCGGCAGCGAGTGCCGTGGCCATCGCGTGGTGGTCGAGCATGTCGCGAGGGTCGGCAATGAGGTGTCGCACGTCGTACAGACCAGCTTCCATCGCCATGACTTGACGCACGGTGACGCGTTCCTTGCCATTGGCGGCGAACTCCGGCCAGTACGACCGCACGGGAGCGTCGTACTCCAGCTCGCGGCGATCCGCGAGCATGTGCAGCACGGTCGAGGCCACTCCCTTGGTGGTCGACCACGACATCGCCATCGTGTCGTGCTCCCACGGCAGCTTCAACGTCGCGTCGCGAACACCGGCCCATACATCCACGACTGGAGCACCATCGAGGTACACACACAGTGCCCCGCCTCCCGAAGAATTCATGGCCTTGCGCGCCCGCGAAGCGACGTCTTCGAACCCAGGAGCGACGAGGTCTTCCACCGCCGCGAAGTCTCTCACGCCGCCCAGAGGAGCAACGTTGGTTCACGCCGCTGCATTCGGGCCAGTCCGTGCACGTCGTGGCCCGGCCAGGGTGACACCATCTCGACATGGCTCTTGACGCCGACGATCGCAAGGCGTTGGAACGAATCCGACGTATCTGTCTGGCTTTTCCCCGGGTGGACGAGGGTGAGCTTCAGGGACGCCCGCTCTTTCATGTTGGGCGACGCCGATTCGCGATCTTCAACGGCGTCGGGTCACCGCCTCGATCGCGATGGACCACGAGCGGACGTTCGCTGCACTTTCTCGCCGAACCGGGGGAGCGTGACGCCCTTCGGAACGAGGGCCGATTCAGCGCGTCGCCACACCACGGGGAGCGCGGATGGCTCAGCATTCGTGTCGAAGAAGTCGCGGACTGGCGGGAGGTCGCAGAGCTGCTCGATGCCGCCTATCGACAGGTAGCCCCGCCGTCGGCCGTGGATGAGAGCGCACGTGAGCACGGCGCGGAACCGCCGCTCGGCGACGGTCACCAACCCGCGTGAAGGTCGTCATCGACGCCAACGTCTTCGTGTCCGCGGCGATCCAGCGCGCATCGTCGACCGTGGACCGTTTCGGTTCGCGCCGGACTTCGCTCAGGGGGTGAGCGACGTGACGAGGGCGTTGAGTGCCTGTTGCTCGGCCGCCTGGTCGGGGTGAGGACGCCCGCACTTCGCTCAGGACATCGTCGATCTGGCTGTCGAGGAAGGTCCATGCGGTTTCGTCGAGCGGTTCGAGCGTGGGTTGGGCGTCGTCCCATGCGGTCTCGAGGTCGCCGGCTCGAGCCGTCGCACCGCTCTGGTCGCCGGTCGTGACCAGGTCGAGGGTGTCCTGGGTGATCGTGCGGATCGCGGCGATGGTCGGGGCGGGCAGGTTCGCGGTGGCTTGTTGCGGGGTGAGTTGTTCGACGGGCCCCCGGCTGACGTCTTCTTCCTGTGCCGAGAATGCTACGTGTGGCTGATTGTTCGCGTAGATCAACGTGCCGACGGCGATCGCCGCGACGACGCCGTAGTAGCCGAGCATCTTGCGTTCGCGGTCCGGTTTGCGCACGGCCGCCTCGTGCACCTCGGCCAGGTCGTCGATCACGTCGGGTTGCGCGATGGCGAGGTAGATGACGGTGATGAGGATCGCGCCGAGGAAGATGACGCTGGTTCCCAGGGTGCCGAGCCCGAGCCCGCCGAGTTGCTTGTTCACGGCGATCCAGTCGCCGAGGTTCGCGCCCAGCGGACGGGTGAGCACGTAGGCGATCCAGAACGACAGCACGGCGTTGGCGCCCAGCCACCAGCCGATGACGACCGACAGGATCAAGAAGATCGGCAGCAGCACGGCGATCCCCGGGCTCCAACCGGTGATCTCGAGTGTCCAGTCACCGGCGGCGGTGCCGAGCGCGAACGTCAAGAAGATGGCCAGCCAGTAGAACATCTCCCGGCGCACCGTCACGATGCTGTGGATCGACAACGTGTGCTCCTTCCGGTACCAGATGTAGAACACCGTGGCGAGCATCGCGGCCACGACCGACGTGGTGATGGCCAGATTGACGCCGTACCGGTCGGTGAGGATGTCGGTGTACAGCGTGCCGGTCACGCTGAGGACGACCACCGCGAGCCAGTACGAGAACGCGTTGTACTTCGGCAGGCGAATTTGCCATGTCAGCGCGGCGGCCAGCACGACCGTGAAGATCACCGTGGTGTTGATCAATCCCACGCCGAGGTCGACGGCGATCCAGTCGGCGAAGCTCTCGCCGACGGTCGTGCACAGGATCTTGATGATCCAGAACCAGATCGTGATCTCGGGGACCTTGTTGAGCAGCGCTCGACCCACGGATCGGCCGTCACGAAGACCAGCAGGTTGGACGGGCGGCGGTGGCGGAGGCGCCACGATGTCAGACATGCGGGCCATGCTCGACGAGTGGCGTGAGCGCTCGATCAGGTGAAGATTCGCGCTGGATAAATTGTGCAGCCGGCGAACAGGGCGATGCCGCCGGTGTGCAATCGTGTGAGCGTGAGCATCGGGTTCGAACGCCGCCGAACTCACACCACGTGACCGACCGGAACAGCTCCTCGGAGACCGTGGTGCTCGTGGTCGAAGACGACGAGGCGATTGCCGACGCGTTGGTCGCCGAGCTGACAGCTCACGGCTACGTCGCGGTCCTCGCACGTACGGGTCGGGCCGCACTCGAGGCCGCCAGTGCCCTGGCGCCCGACGCGGTGCTGCTCGATCTCGGCCTACCGGACCTCGATGGCGTCCACGTCTGCCGATCACTCCGACAGGGACTTCCCTCCGTGCCGATCGTGATGCTCACCGCCCGTGACACCGAGATCGACATCGTCGTCGGCCTCGATGCGGGCGCGACCGACTACGTCACCAAGCCGTTCAGCACCCACGTCCTGCTCGCCCGTCTGCGCGCCCATCTCCGGGGAACGACGCTGGCAACGCCATCGGGCGATCTCGTGTTCGACGAGCTGCGCATCGACGTCGACGGATTTCGCGTCTACGTGTCGGGCACTGAGGTCGTGTTGCGGCCGAAGGAACTCAGCCTCTTGATCCGCATGGCGTCGTCAGCGGGCCGCGTCCTGAGCCGGTCCCAGCTGCTGGACGATGTGTGGGACATGTCGTGGCAGACCGGCACGAACACGCTCGAGGTCCATGTGCACGCACTGCGCCAGAAACTCGGACAACGCGCGGACGGTCGCCCCTGGATCTCGACGGTTCGCTCGCTCGGCTATCGGTTCGAGCCGTGAGGAACCGGATCGCGCGGACGATCATCGGCGTGGCGGCACTCGTCATCGTCGTGCTCGGGGTGCCCTTCGCCGTCGTGATCCAGCGCTTCTACGAAAGCCGGGCCACGGCAGAACTCGAGCGCTCCGCCGCACAGGCGATCGCCGAGTTGGCATTGCCGTTGGACCCCATCGAAATCGCCGCTGCCGCCGAAGAGCCGGACGCGCCACCCAATTTCTCGGTGTACGACGCCGCAGGCGACCGGCTCTTCGGATCCGGGCCCGCACGCGCCGATGGCCGCACAGGGGACGAGCTCGTGGTCGTCTCACCGATCACCGACAGGTCCTCCGAAACCATCGTCGGATCGGTCAGGGTCGCCCGGCCGCTGAGCGACATCGCCAGCGAAGCGCGGCGAGCCTGGGCGCTGATGGTGCTTTCGGCGGTGGCCGCATTGATCTTGGCCTGGCTCGTCGCCCGCCGAGAAGCAGCCCGGCTGGTCGCTCCGATCTCGGATCTGGCCCTCGCGGCGGAGCGGCTCGGATCGGGAGAATTCGATGCCCCGCTCGCGGTTTCAGGCGTGCCGGAACTCGACACGGTCGCCGCCGCCCTGTCGATGTCCGGACATCGCCTCGCGGAACTCGTCGCGCAGGAGCGCGAATTCAGCGCCAATGTCTCCCATCAGCTCCGAACGCCACTCGCTGGGCTTCAGCTGAGCCTCGAACGCGGTGACCTCGCGGCGGCACAGGTCGAGGTAGAACGACTCTCGGTCACTGTCGACCACATGCTCGCTGTCGCACGCGATGCCCTCCCGATGCCGGAGCTCATCGATCTCGCACCCGTCGTGGCCGCCAGTGCCGCCCGCTGGAAGCCGGCCTACCGCCAAGCCGGTCGGACCCTCGTCGCCACGATCGACGACCTCCTTCCGGAGGTTCGCGCCCGTGCGGGTTCGATCGAGCAGGCGATCGACGTGTTGCTCGACAACGCGTTGCGCCACGGTGGTGGCGAGGCCAGGATCGCGGCCCGTTCGATTCGCGGCGGCGTCGCGATCCAGGTCGATGACGACGGACCTGGCGTCGAATCCACCCGAGTCGAGTCGATCTTCGAACGCCACGAAGGTACCGACACCGGGATCGGGCTCGCCCTGGCACGGACCCTCGTCGAGGCCGACGGTGGGCGATTGCTCCTCATCGACCCGGCTGCAGCAACCTTCCGCATCGTGCTCCTGGCCGCCGGCCCAGTACCCGATCTGCCTGACTCGGACCGGAAGGCGCACGAGTAGGAGCCGCACGCGTCTGGGTGCGCCGTCTCCATGCGGTCGCTGACCACATCAGCCGCTACGTGCACTCCTCGGCGCCGGTGTCGGTGAACGTGCTGCCGGCGACGGGAATGAACGTCCAGTCGTAGCTGGTCGGGTGCAGCGTGAGCTGCAGCACACCGAACGTGTCGTCGTTGATCGCCTCACTGTTCGCGATCGGCGCGGCACTGGCGTAGTGGCTTCTGCCGCCCGTGCCGACGACGAACTCCCGGACGCCGGTCGCGCTCGGCTCTCCTGTCGCGGTTTGTGGTGCGAAGCGCTCATAGTCGTGATCGTGGCCGCTCAGGATCACGTCGACGCCGAGTTCGTCGGCAGCTCGGAACAGTGCGGCCAGCTCGCTGTCGCTGCCGTGCTCGCGACCCGACGAGAACCTCGGATGGTGCCAGTACACGAGCGCGCACTGCGTCGGGTGTGCGGCGAGGTCGGAGCGCAACCACTGCTCCTGCTGCGAGCCCTCCGAACAGCTCACGGCGTCGCAGTTCGAGTTCAGGGCCACGACGTGCCAGGTGCCGACGTCATAGCTGTAGTAGCCCTTCGACGGATCACCGGCCGCGGCGCCGAAATACTGGTAGTAGCCGGCGGCCCCGGCGGTGGAGTACTCGTGGTTGCCGGGCGCGGGCTTCGTGATGTCCTTCACCCGCCCGAAGGACGGGTCGTAGCTGTCGGCGAACGCGGCAGCGGATCCCTTGTCGTACTGCAGGTCTCCCAGCGCGAGGAAGGCTGCGTAGCCACCACCGACCACGAGGTCCGAGACCGCCTTCTGCTGGCAGGCGGTAGCGCGGCCGTTTCCATCGTTGAACTTGTCGTTCGACGGGTCGCACGCGATGTCGCCCGCCGCAGCGATGCGTGGGTCGGCAGATGACGGCGCCGGGTTGCTGATTGCGGATGTCGACGGCACCGGTGCAGTCGGACGGGAGTACTGGTGGCTCGGGCCGGCGTGGGCGGCGTTGACGTGGCGGGCACTGACGTGACCACCGCCGTGGTCGCCGGGAGGGTCGTGGAACTTGGACCCGATGAAGTCGAATCGGCGGGCCCAGAACCCGCGCACGACGCCACAACGGCGGACATCAGACACCAGAGGGCGAGAACAACTCCCGAACGGGACATCGGTCTGGGGTCAGGGCGTGGAACGTTTGGTGCGGGCGCGTCGCTTGCCTTCGTGCATTGCTTGTACACGGGCAACCGGGATGGCGTGGCCTTCGGCGATGAGATTCTCATCGAGGCGTTGAGGTGTCGGCATGTGATCGGCCCACGGATCGGTGTCGCCGAGTGCGTCGAGCGCGGAGCGGATGGTGAAGTCCGCCGGAGTGATCTGGTCGAGGCGGTCCCAGCCGATGGGGAACGAGACTGGTGCACCGGGACGCACTCTCGGGCTGTACGCAGCGACGACGGTGGCACCACCGACGCGGGTGGAATCGACGAACACCTTGTCCTCGCGTTCGTCCTTCACGAAAGCGGTCGTCGCGATCGAGGGGTCGAGCTGTTCCACCCTGGAAGCGATGGCGCGGGTCGCCGCAGCCGCATCGTCGAGCCCGGCGCCGTCGACGGGCACGACGACGTGGACACCTTTTGCGCCGCTGGTCTTCACCGCCCCCGTGAGACCGACGTCGGCGAGCGCCTGGCGAACGAGGTGCGCGACCTGAACAACGGTGGCGAAGGGGGATCCTTGCGGCGGATCGAGGTCCAACACCAGATGGGTCGCTTGATCCGGACGATCCATCCGCGCCAGCGGAACGTGATACTCGATCGCGCGCTGATTGGCGAACCACAGCAGGGTCCGCCGGTCGTTGCAGAGCGCGTACGACACCTCGCGCTTCGACGCATCAGCCCACAGTGCAACCGTCTGTACCCAGTCAGGCGTGTACTTCGGGACGTTCTTCTGCATGAACGCTTCCTGCCCTCGATGTACACGGATCACAGAGAGCGGCCGGTCGCGCAACACAGGCAGGATGCGGTCGCTGACGGCGTCGAGGTAGTCCACGAACTCGCGCTTGGTCGCATCGGCGCCGTCGAACAGCGGTTGATCGAGGTTGGTCAGCGGCACTCCGTCGCGCGATTCGCCTTCTCCCATCACCGAGACGCTAGTGACCCTCGCCTGGCCGCGAGACCGGGACTGGGCACCGCCTACTGCCCGGTCGCCACTATGAGACCGGTCGGGCGTCGATCTCCGACAGGACCTCGCCGATGATGCGGGTCGCCGTGTGGGGCGGGATCACATCGCCGCCCTCCTCGTCAGCCACTTCGCCCGCGAACGCCTGGACGGACGGTGTGCCGCCCACCAGCACGTGGCGGAGCGCCTCGGCGCCGGCGACCGGGTCGTCGAGAGCATCGACGGCCTCGGCGACGTGGTCCGGGTCCTCGGCGACGGCGTGTACGACGGCCATCGCCTGCTCGCGACCCGATGCGGTCGACACCGCTTCTCCCCGGTCGGGGTGCTGCTCGCTCTCCCACTCTGCGAGCGCCTCGATGTATCCGCCCTCGCCCGGTCGGATCACCATCGAACCGGGTTCGGTGATGGCTTCACCGGCACTGTCCTCCTCATGGCGGCCAGGCGCCACGGGCACGGTCAGGGATCCGTCGTCATTTCGAATGATGCTCACGATGCGGCGTACCCGTTCCGAACGTATCCACACCCTCGGCGAGCCGGTTCGGGTTCGGCGTCTGCGGACCTCGACAGCGTGGATCGGGCCAGAGGACCGCAGAAGGCAACGGGACTTTGGGCCCTACCGGATGCGTGTTCGATCCATGAGTCTCGTACTGTGCGACTCGAGATCACCCACCGGGCCGACCTGGCGGTGCGGGCATTGGCGCTGTTGCAGCGATCACCGTTGCGGCTCAAGAGCATCGACCTGGCTACGGCACTGGGCACGACCGCAGGC
Source organism: Ilumatobacteraceae bacterium (assembly GCA_963695145.1). Taxonomy (GTDB): domain Bacteria; phylum Actinomycetota; class Acidimicrobiia; order Acidimicrobiales; family Ilumatobacteraceae; genus Sva-07. The sequence continues at coordinate 198,199 of CAVOGB010000005.1, forward strand.
TTCGTCCCGCAGGTGATGGCACCGCTGGTCCGTGCGGGTTGGGTGCGTTCGTTGCCTGGGCCGACCGGCGGCTACGAGCCGGTTGTCGTCCTCGATGGGCTGAGCGTGTTGGAGGTCGTCGAACAAGTCGATGGGCCGACCGAGACCGGACGATGTGTGGTGGCCGATCGACCGTGCGACGCGGCGACGCCCTGCATGATGCACGTCGCTTGGGGTCACGCCCGTCGCGAACTGGTCGCGTCCCTGTCCGCGTTGTCGTTGGCCGCTGTGCCGGTGACGACATGACCGCGGTCGGGCTGGGCTGGGGAGCCGCCAGGGCATCGCTGTGATCGTCAACCGCCACCGATTCGAGGAGACCAATTCATGACCACCTTCACCGCACACACAACGCTCGCCGACATCGTCACCGCGCAGCCTGGCCTCGCCCGCGAACTCGAGGCACGGGGCCTCGATTACTGCTGCGGCGGAGCGGCAACACTGGCCGACGCGTGCCGCGCCAGCGATCTCGCCGTCGATGCGGTGCTCGTCGCGCTCGCTGCGGTCGAGGTGGACGAGGCCCCACCAGCGTGGGCGGCAATGGATGTCGCAGAGCTGGTGGACCACCTCGAGGCAACCCACCATCGATATCTCTGGGCGGAGTTGCCTCGCCTGTCAATGCTGGCCGACAAGGTCCGTTCCGTGCACGCCGAGCGACACCCGGAACTGGTGGACGTCGCCACCTGCGTCGCCACGATCCGGGCCGACCTGGAACCGCACCTCACCAAGGAAGAGCATGTGCTCTTCCCGATGATCCGCACACTGGCGGCCGCGGAAGCGGCTCCGACCTTCCACTGCGGATCGCTGACGAACCCGATCTCGGTGATGCTCGCCGAGCACGACACCGTCGGCGAACTCCTCGCCCAACTTCGCGAACTCACCGACACCTACCGAGTGCCGCCCGACGGCTGTGCCTCCTACGCGGCGCTGTTCAGCGGATTGGCGGAGTTGGAGGCTGACACCCACCTGCACGTGCACAAAGAGAACAACGTGCTGTTTCCGGCTGTGCTCGCGCTCGAACGACAGGTGGCGTCGTGATCGTCCACCCGCTCACCGACGACGACCTCGCCAACCGCGGCGAACTCACCACACGGGGCGACGTCGAACTGCTGGTTCGCTCGTTCTACCGGTACGCCGCGATGGACGAGCTCCTGAGCCCGATCTTCAGCGCCGCCAGCGTGAACTGGGACGCCCATGTCGCCACCTTGACCGACTTCTGGTCATGGCAGCTGCTCGGTGAACGGGGCTACACCGGACACCCGCTGCGCGCTCACGAACCCGTCCATGCCCGCACACCGTTCGCCGACGCTCACTACGAACGCTGGCTCGACCTCTTCATCAGCACCGTCGACGAATACTTCGTCGGCGACAGCGCAGAGCAGGCGAAGCATCGCGCCACGAAGATGGCGTGCGCACTCCGCAAGCTCCTGCGCGGCGAGTACGGACCAGCAGGCGAACCGGTCGGATCCACGTTCATTCCCGGAACCATCCGGAGGTAACTCCTACGAGCCTTCGAGGCGGTCGGCGATGGTGTCCAGCTCAGCGATGAGTGTGTCCAGGCTGTCGGTCGTTTCGACGGTGGTCACGATCAGCCCCCCGGCCTCGAGGCGACTCGCCAGTGCCGGCATGACTTCGGTGTCGTTCGCGTAGGCCCAGGTGGCGAAGCGCTGGGACAGTTCGTGGTGACCGAGGCGACGCAACGCAAGGGCGGTGGAGACGGCGCCGTGGAACCGAGCACGTCCAGGTGTTCGTTCTGGTAGCACCGCCACGGATCGCGAAGATCGGCGCCGGTGATGACTGCAGGTTCTGCACAGAGACTGCGCGCCGTCAGCAGGTGCCACGCGACGACGAGGTCGTACCAACTGTGCAGACCAGTGTCGCTCGCGTCGGCAGCCTTCGCGTACCAACGGACGGCGTCGTGCCAGTCCTGGCGTTTCATCGCGATGACCCCGCGAAGTTCCGCGAGGAGCCCAGACGCGTACCGACTGTCAAGGTCCGCCACGAAGGGGGTGAAACTGGCGAGAAGTTGCTCGGCGCGGTCGACGTGACCGTTGTAGATGAGAGAACGGATGGCGAACCGTTGCGCGTAGAAGCGGGTGATGACGGGCGCCGCAGCCCAGTGTTCGAGGCTCGCAACGAACTCGTCGACGTCGGCGGCGGCCAAGCCACCGTCGTTGAAGTCCACATACGGAGCAACGCTGGGCCGGTCGAGCGGGATCGGGGGCGCGCCCGGATCGTGCCCCAGCCGCGCTCGTTCATTCGTGACATCGACTCCACGGTCCGAGCACGTCCGTCCAGGCGCTCGAGTTCGTCGAGAAGAACTCGAGGCGCGGCTCCGGCCCGTGCGGCGTCGTGGAGGCGAGCGGTCAGTTCGAACGAATCGCTGTGGGAGAAATGCTGGCCACCCATGGTGACGCGCATCCCGTTCTCCCAGTCCTGTTGGTCGATGAACCAGTCCAGTGCGACGCGCGCGTCCGGTGGGTACTCGGCAAGGCGTCGTAACACTTGCCGTTCGTCGGGACCGAGCGTGCGGAGCGCCAGCTCCGAAATCGTGCGGGCGGTGTACTCGGCGTGGCGCTGGCGAACGGTGTCCGACAGCGCCCGATGCTGCAGATGGTCGCGTCCGTAGGCGCGGATCGTCTCCAGCATGCGGTAGCGGGTCGTGCCGTCGAGGACGGTGGAGCGCTGGAGCAAGGAGCGGTCGACCAGCTGCGGAACGACGTCGACCACATCGAATTCGTCGACGTCATCACCGCACGCAACGACTGCGCGAGCCGCCGCGAGATCGAAACCGGCGGGGAACACCGACAAGCGTTCGAACACCGCTTGGTCGAGCCGGCTGCACAGGTCGTAGGACCAGTCGAGCGTGCCGCGCATTGTCTGGTGCTTGTCCATGCGTGACCGGCGGCCACCCACCAGCATCCGGAACCGCTCCTCAATGTTGGCAAGCAGCTCGACCGGCGTGAACGCTCGTATCCGTGACGCCGCGAGTTCGATCGCCAGCGGCAGCCCATCGAGCCGTTCACACAGCTCGGTGACGGCGTGCCGTTGCTTCTCGTCGAGCACGAGATCGGGTGCTTCGTCGCCTGCGCGCTCCAAGAACAGACGCTGCGCGTCCTCGAGGCTGAGCGTGGGCACTGGTACGAGCCGCTCACCACGCACCATCAGTGGTTCACGGCTCGTAGCGAGGACCACGACGTTCGGACAGTCGCTGACGATTCGCTCGACGGCATTCACTGCGGCCGTGAGGAGATGCTCGCAGTTGTCGACCACGATGAGACAGCGCTTCTGACGGAGACGAGTGACGACATGGTCCATCACGTCACCATCCGCAGCCGCTGTGATGCCGAGCGCCGCCGCGAAGGCGAACGGGACCGACCCGTCGAGCGTGACCGTGGCCAACTCGACGATCCAACAACCATCAGGAAACGACTCGGAGACCATGGTTCCGGTCTCGATCGCCAGTCGCGTCTTGCCGGTCCCGCCGACCCCGATCAACGTGACGAGACGGTGGCCGGCCAGGTCCGCGGCCAGCGCTTTCACCTCCTGAGACCGGCCGATGTACGTCGACAACTCCAGCGGCAGATTTCCAACGATCGGTCGTGAGGTGCGCAGCGCCGGGAACTCTCCGAACCCGACCTGGAAGATCCGCTCGGAGGTTTCGAAACCCTTCAGATGATGCTCGCCCAGATCGACGAGGTCCTGCCCTCGGAGAAGACCTGCGGTCGCCGTCGACACCAAGACCTGTCCACCGTGCCCAGCATCCATCACACGGGCCGCGCGGTTGAGCGTCGGTCCGAAGTAGTCGCCGTCACGCGACTCGGCGTCGCCCGAATGAAGACCCATGCGCACGGGCACGTTCAAACTCGACTGCAACTCGATCGCCGCGGCTACCGCAACCGGCGCCGACTCGAACACGACACACATCCCATCGCCGGTGTGCTTGAACACGACACCGCCGTGTCGCGTGACCACCGAGCGGATCAGCTCGTCATGTGCTGTCAAGGCATCGGCCATCGCCTCGGGGTCTCGCTGCCAGAGTTCCGTCGAGCCTTCGATATCCGTGAACAGAAACGTCACCGTGCCGGTCGGGCTCGCCATCACCACCTCGCTCGAGCGCAAGTGTTCCATACGAGGCAGGTCGATGACACACGTCCCGCCGCCCCGAGATCCTGAGCGGACCCACACCGCGAGCGCCGGCTGGAAGTCGTCGTCAGGCGCGTCGCGTGGTGATCACGAGATAGACCGGGCAATCAACGCCGAGATCCGCGCCGTAGGAGTCGGCGACCTGGTCGTAACGAGCGTCCACCGACAGATCCTGACCCGCTGCCCGACGCGACGCCAGCCCCGGCGGCTCAGCCGGCTCGGTGGGCTGCGGCGATCGCGGCGATATGGCGCACATCGGTGCCGCAGCATCCGCCGAGCACGCAGATCCGTCCGTCGGCCGTCCGAAGGGCCGCGAGCTGGGCTCCGAACTCGGTCGGATCGCCATCGTCGAGTTCCGTGCTCTCGTCCAACTCGGCGTGGCTGAGGCGTGACGCGTTGGCGCGGATCCCGCGCACGCGCCCAAGGTGCGTGGAGTCGCTGGCGAGCACCGGAGCGAAGTGATCGGGGTGTGCGCAGTTGATCATGAAGTACTCGGCAGCACCATCGGTCTCTGCATCGACTGTTTCGATGGCGTCAGCCAGGTCCATGCCGGACGGCAACCGTCCATCGGTCTCCACGGTGAACGACACCACCGCTGGGATCGAATGCTCGCTCGCGGCCCGGACGAAGCCGATCGCTTCGGCAACGTTGGTCAGGGTGAGTGCGGTGACGAGATCGACGCCGCTGCCCGCCAGCACCTCGACCTGTGGCGCGTGGTAGGCGAACGCTTCGTCGGAACTCGCGGGACCCAGATCTGCATATGCGTCGCCCCGAGGTCCGACGCAGCCGCTGAGGACCACGGGGCCTTGTGCCTCCGCGGCGCGCAGGGCCACCATGAACTCGACTGCCCGCTGGTTGACAGCCCGGAGTTGCGCTGCGTCGTATCCGAGCTTCAGGCCCCAATCGCGGCTCGCACGCCAGGTCGCGGTCTCCAAGACGAGCCCGAGTCCCGCGTCCGCGCCGACTCGGAAGTAGTCCACGAAGTACTCGCGCATCAGCGACTCGCCCGAGACGTCCTCGTGCAGGAGGAACGACGCGAACTCGGGAAGCACGGCACCCTTGTTGAAGATCAGATCAGTCTCGATCCCACCATCGGTCAAGAACAGCGATCCGTCCAATTGCGACAATCGCGACACGATCCCCACCCTCCAAACAGCGACCGGCGGGCGGCCATCCCGTCAACCAATCGCGGTGCGACTTCCGAAGCGTTCAGAATGCTCGCCCCGAGGTGCGGTTGGCAAGCGACAAGGGCGTACAGCACGTGACCACCTGTGTCCCCGAACGCCGGGCCCTCCGACCCGGCGGGCGTCGGCTGCGTCGTAGCCTGGAACGAATGGCGTCGGTCGAGGCGTATCGCGAACTGGGCGAAGCGGCGTGGTCCTGGGTGATGAGGCAGGTGGCTGAAGACGATGGCCCGTGGCTGCCGGCGACGGTGCCCGAGGATCAGCAGGAGATGGCACCTGCCGAGGATCGCGACTCGTTGTACGCCGGGATTGCCGGCCTGGCACCGGTGTTGGCCGAGATCGCCATGTACCGCGCGCACAACGATCTCGAGCAGGCCCTCGCGTCCCGGATCGTGACGCGGCTTCGCGCCCAGGCGAGCGTTCGATTGGAGCCCTCGCTGTATGACGGGCTGGCTGGTGACGCGACGGCGCTGAAGTTGTTGGCCCCGGGCAGCGAGCAGGTCGCGCTGCGCCGGCTGGTCGATCTGATGACGCCGGTGGGTTGGAACTCCACGTTCCAGATGGCGATCGGGTCCGACGCGCCATTCACGGACGTTGTCTGCGGTACCGCTGGCATCGTGCTGGCGGCGATCTGGGCCGGCGGTGAGCATGCCGAGACGATCGCGGTCGCCGGCGGGGAATGTCTGCTGCGTGCTGCCGACCGCACCGAGGGCGGGCTGGACTGGGGAATGTGGCCGGGTGACTCATCCAGAATGCCGAACTACTCACACGGCACGGCCGGGGTCGCTACTGCGCTGGCCGTCGCCGGCGAGGCGCTGCATCGCCCCGATTTCATTCGAGCCGCGTGCCTGGGCGCTGAACACCTGCTGACCGTGGGCGTGCTCGACGACGGGGGGTTCATCATTCCGCACACGATCCCTCCGTCCAGGCGAGAGGTGGATCCCGTGACCTACTCGTGGTGCCACGGGCCCACCGGGACCTCCTACCTCTTCGCGGCACTTGCGCACGCCGGAGTGGCCGAGGTCGCCGGACTGGAGGTCGTCGAGCTGCGCCGGCGATGCCTGCATTCCATTCTCAGCTCTGGTGTGCCGCACCGCATCCGCCCCGGCTTCTGGGACAACGACGGTCGCTGCTGCGGTACCGCGGGCGTCGGTGACGCGCTGCTGGACGCCGCCCAGGATTGTCAGGATCCGGCGCAGGCCGGCGAACTCCTGGACGCCGCACGCACCATGGGTGATGCCCTCGTCGAGCGGGCGATCCGCGACCAGGCGGGTGCGCGTTGGCGGTTCCTGGAGCATCGCCAGGAACCGCCGCTGTTGCCGCCGGGCACTTCGTGGATGCAAGGCGCGGCCGGGATCGCCGCCTACCTCCTTCGACTCACCCGCGTCATCCAGGACCGGCCCCACGCCCGAGTAGTCGATCGAGCGGACCAGTGGTGGGCCATTCCGCCAACGCTACGCACCCTCCACACACCGTCCCGGTACACGACGACGCGTGTCATGCTCGACACCGGCGAAGTGCCCGACGACAACAGCCTGTAGCCCGCGCCTCCCACCGCCCGAGAACGCCGGGTACGGGATCTGTCCTCGATCAGGTGGGTTCGGATACGCGGGCGAGACCGTCGACCACCTCGGCGTGTGGGAGCGCCGTGAGCGACGCCGGCGGGACGAGCAGCTTGCGGTCGCGGGACCCGCCGCCGACGATCACCCGGTCGCAGGCCATGACCGCGGCGTCGATCCAGATCGGCAGGCCGGCGGGCAGACCGTATGGTGTCACCCCGCCGATCTCCATGCCGGTGATGTCAGTCGTTTCCTCACCCGCCGCGAAGGATGCCTTCTTCACGCCGAACTTGCGGCGTACCACGCCGTTCACGTCGAGGCGGGTCGAGGCGAGCACGAGACAGGCCGCGTGGACCCGCGGCTCGGACTTGCCGACCACGATGATCGCGTTGGCCGACTGGTCGAGCGAGTATCCGTAGGCTTCGCAGAACGCGGCCGTGTCGGCCACGTCCGGGTCGCACGCCACGACCTCGAACGGCACCCCCGTTGCTGCTGCCGCGGCCAGGACCGGATCGCTCGCCGTGGTGTCGTTCATGACGGAAGTGTGCCAGCCCGGCGAACGGAGAGCAGCCGTTCGCCGTGTTGACGTACCGTGCGTCGGTGCCTGTGCGCTACCCGGAACATCTGCTGGCCGATGGCCAGATCAGCCTGCGTCCGTGGTCGTTCGATGATCTCGACGCCATTCGGGAGGCCGGGACCGATCGCTCCATCCCGGCAGGAACGACGGTCCCGTCACGCTGGTCGACCGAAGCCGGACGTGACTTCATCGGCCGGCAGCTGCGACGTGCCGAAACCGGTGAGGGGATCAGCCTCGCCGTGCATGCGATCGAACTCGATCGAGCGGTCGGACTGATCTCGATGATGCTGCGACCCCAACCCGGCGTGATCGGCCTCGGCTACTGGATCATTCCATCGGCCCGTCGGAACGGCTTCGCACGTCGAGCAGTCACGCTGGCCGGAGACTGGGCGATCGGGCCGGGCGGATTCGCTCGAATCGAGGCCTGGGTCGAGCCTCACAACCAACCGTCGCAGTCGGTGCTGCTCGCGACAGGTTTCGAACTGGAAGGACGTCTCCGATCGTTCCTCGCATTCGGCGATTCGCGATCGGACGCCCTCGTCTATTCGCGCATCGCTGCAACGGGGGATCCTGCCGACTCCGAGTAGCGGCGTCACCCTCGCCGACGACCAACAACGCCTCTCAGGAGGGCTTGTGGTTCTGCACGGGCGGTTGTGGCCCGCCGGTGGGCACACTGCCAAGGTGGCTGACGCTCGAGGAAGTGGTCCGGGGTGTCGTTGACCGAGCGCGCCGACGCCTTTCAACGTCGACACCCGGTCGTGGGGTTTCCGATCGGGGTGATGTACAAGTTCGGCGAAGACCAGGGGCCGTATCTCGCTGCCCTCATCACCTACTACGGGTTTCTGTCGCTGTTTCCGCTCCTGTTGCTCCTCACCTCTGTCCTCGGGTTCGTGCTCGACGGTCACCCCGAGCTGCAGCACCAGATCATCGACTCCACGCTCAGCCAGTTCCCGGTGATCGGTGACGAACTCGCCGACCCGCAGGGCCTCCGAGGCAGCGTCGGCGCAATCATCGTCGGCGGCCTCGTTGCGTTGTACGGCGCCATCGGCGTCGCGCAGGCGATCCAGAACACGATGAACGTCACCTGGTCGGTCCCTCGCAACCGCCGACCCAACCCGATCCGTGCACGTCTCCGCAGTCTGCGCCTCATCGGCCTGGTCGGGGTTGCCGTCGTGGCCACGACGATCCTGTCGGGCGCCGGTTCGAGCCCTCGGGCGTTCGGAGCCGACGTGGCCGGCTGGAGAATGGGCGTGGCGATCATCCTGTCCATGCTCGTCAACGCTGCCGTGCTCATCGTCACCTTTCGGATCTTCCGTCCCGACAAGGTGCGTCGGCGCGACGTCCTCCCCGGCGCGATCGTCGCCGCGGTCATCTGGCAGCTGCTCCAGTTCTTCGGTGCCGTCTTCGTCGGATCGGTCGTGAAGGGCTCGGGCGCCACCTACGGCGTCTTCGCACTCGTGCTCGGCCTGCTGGCGTGGATCTTTCTCGCCGCCGTCGGCGTCGTGATCGGATCGGAAGTGAACGTGGTGCGAACGAAACAGCTGTACCCCAGGGCGCTGCTGACACCATTCACGGACAACGTCGATCTCACCGACGCGGACCGGCGCGCGTACCTCGACGCGGTCAGCTCCCAGCAGTTCAAGGGATTCCAATCGGTGACCGTGCAGTACGAAGATGACGGCCAACAAGCAACTGCTCGTCGCATCCTCGGACAATCGCCCGCGCCGACCGGCGACCCCGACGAGTCCAGCTGAACACCACGCACGCGTCGACGCTGGCATCGTGAGACGATCGTGGAGTGACGCCAGTCGACCTGAACCTCCTCGGACACCCAATCGGTGTCGAACCGATCCGCGGCCTGTCGAACCCGGGTCCGTACCCCGCTCGACCGGGCGCGATGACGATGGTTCGAGGCCAGGCGGACGGGGCAGCGTCCGCACCGTGAACGGGTGGTCGTGGTGACATTCTGCATCGGCATTCGAGTGAACGCCGGCGTCGTGGCCCTCTCCGACACCCGCGTCCTGCGAGGAAACGAGATGTCCACCAAGTCGAAGCTGTCGATGCTGCGCGACGGCGGCGGGGAGGCCGTCCTGATGACGTCCGGTCTGCGTTCCATACGCGACAAGGTGGTCGCCAGACTCGAGGATGAGTTGCGAACGGCTGAGACGCCGCATCAACGGCTACACGAACTCGCCACCGCCTACGGGCGGGTGTTGCGAACCGTGCGAACGGAGGACGAGGAGGCGTTGCAAGCCGGAGGTCTGGAGTTCGATTCGCACGCGATCCTCGCAGGGAGATTCGCCGATGACGACCAGCCGGTACTGGCGCACATCTATCCGGAAGGCAACTGGGTGGAGGCGACCGATGACTCGCCGTACGTGATCGTCGGCCGGACATCGTCCGGCAAGCCCATTCTCGATCGGCTGCTCACCGTCGACGCGCCGCTCGATCAGGCGCTCGCGCTCGCATACGTCGCCTTCGATGCGACCAGAGCCAGCGCCAGCGACGTCGACTTTCCCGTCGACGTCGCCGTGTTGGAGCGCGGCGGCGGACACTTCGTCAGTCGGCGGTACAGCAGCGAGGAACTCGGCATCGTGCACGACGCGTGGCTCACCGGTCTGCGCGCCGCACTCGATGCCCTTCCGACGGATTGGTCGGACCTGCTGCTTTCCGCGAAACCGGCACATCTGCCATGACCGAACTCGTCGTCACATCCCACCTCGCGTACGACGTCGCGACGCCGACCTCGTTCGCGTTCTCCATCGTCGCCGCGCGGACACCCCACCAGGCGGTGATTGCGGAACGTATCGACATCGCCCCGGACACGCCATGGACCTTGTCCCCATACGGCGAGGGCACCCATCAACTCGTGCGCCTGACCGTCGAACCCGGACGACTCGATGTCTCCTACACAGCCACCGTGGATGTCAATGGCCAAACGGCCCGGCCGGACGACCTCGACGAGGTGCCGTTCGAGGAGGTTCCCGCCGATGTCCTCCCGTACCTGAACGCCAGCCGCTACTGCGAATCCGACAAGCTCGGGGAATTCGCGTGGCGCCACTTCGGCGATCACCGGCCGGGCCATGGCCGGGTGCAGGCCGTCAGCGACTGGGTCAACGAGAGTCTCGTGTACACCGCCGGCTCCACCGATGCGTCGAGCAGCACGACCGACGTATTGCTGCAACGAGCGGGCGTCTGCCGCGACTATGCCCATGTCGCGATCTCGTTGTGTCGCGCGCTCGGCGTGCCGGCGCGCTACGTCTCGGGGTACGGCGTCGGCGTCGAACCGCAGGACTTCCACGGGTTCTTCGAGGCCTACATCGGCGCCGACTGGTATCTGTTCGACCCGACCGGAATGACCTCCCCGAACGGACTCGTACGGATCGGATACGGCCGCGACGCCGCCGACGCACCGTTCGCCGCTCTCGTCGGAAGGGCGACGCTCGTCGACAAATCGGTCGCTGTCGAGGCGCACGGCGACGTCGGACACGGCGCTGCCGCGGTCTCGACCGTGTGATCGTCAGACGACGCGAAGAACGACGTCGATGTTGTTGCGGGTGGCGTTCGAATAGGGGCACACCTCGTGGGCGCGGTCGACGGCGAGCTGGGCCTGCTCCGGCGTGGCGTTCGGCAGGCTCACGTCGAGTTCGACGCCGATGCCGAAGCCGCCCGTGTCGGTCGAGCCGAGGTGCACGGTGGCCGACACGGCGGAGTCCGTCGTGTCGATGCCGGCCTGGCCGGCGACCAGACGGAGTGCCGAGTGGAAGCACGCTGAATATCCGGCGGCGAAGAGCTGCTCGGGGTTCGTCGCGCCGCCCGCGCCGCCGAGTTCCTTCGGCATCAGGACGGCGAGGTCGATGATCCCGTCGTCGGAGGAGACATGGCCGTTGCGGCCGTCGCCAGTGGCGTGCACCGTGGTGGTGTAGATCGGAGTCATGCGACCAGTATGAGCCCCACGATCTCGACTCCTGCTATCGGCCGCCCGGCCGCAGGCCAGCGGGTCGGCACCACACCCATCAACGTTGCCGCTCACGCCACGAGAGCTCCGTGACGCGCCGGGGCACGACATCTCGGTCGGATCCCGTGCGGAAACCGGGCCGAACCCGACCCAGATGCCACGTAGCCGAGCGCTCGCCGGCGACTCAGTTGATCAACGGGTCGCGCGGCAGCCCGAGGATGCGCTCACCGATCTGGTTGCGCTTGATTTCGGAGGTACCGCCGGCGATCGACATCGCCCGGTGCATCAGCGTCAGCGTGCCGGCCAGGGCGCCGGCACCGTCGAGGTAGGCGGTGTCGGGCCCCGTCGCTTCGGCGACGATCGCCGCCGCATCGTGACCGATCTCCGACAGGACGAGCTTGGTCACGTTGCCTTCCGGCCCGGGCCCACCACCGGCGACCGCACGGTTCGCACTGCGCAGGTTCATGACACCCATCGACTGCTGGGCAGCGATGTATCGACCGATCCGGCCGGCGCCACCCGACACGCGCTCGGGGTGCGCGTCGAAGACCGGGAGCAATGCCTCGCCCGGCATCGTCATGCCGCCGCTGCCGCCACCGATGCTGACGCTCTCGTTGCCGAGCGTCGCTCGCGCCACCGTCCAACCGCCGTCGACCGGACCGACGACGTCGTCGTCGGGAATGAACACGTCGTTGAAGAACACCTCGTTGAACTCCGATGCTCCGGCGGGCATCTTCAGCGGGCGTACTTCGACGCCTTCGGCGTGCATGTCGATGACCATCGTGGTGATCCCGTTGTGCTTCGGAGCGTCCGGGTTGGTGCGCACCGTCGCCAGTCCGCGGCCGGCCACGTGGGCGCCGCTGGTCCACACCTTCTGTCCGTTCAGGAGCCATCCGCCGTCGACGCGGGTGGCACGGGTCTTGACGCCCGCCGCATCGGAGCCGGCATCGGGCTCGCTGAACAGCTGGCACCAGATGACCTCCTGGGTGAGCGCCGACCGGACCCAGCGGGCGACCTGATCGTCGGTCGCGTATTGGATGAGGGTCAGGATCACCCACCCGGTGATGCCGTACTGCGGGCGCTGGATCTTGGCCGCCGCGAATTCCTGCTCGATGACGAGCTGCTCGACGGCGCCCGCGGCACGGCCGTAGGGCTCGGGCCAGTGCGGCATGACGTAGCCGGTGTCGATGAGACGGGCGCGTTGTGCGTCCGTGTCGAGGTCCTTGATCTCGGCGACGAACGCTTGCACCTCCGACCGGATCGCCTCGGCTTCGGGTGGCAGATCGATGTTGCGTTCGCGCTTGACGCCGGCGCGGGTCAGATCGGTGGTGGCGATCGCCGCGTCCTCGGAGCCGATCACGGCCTTGAGCACGGCGGCACGGCGGAGGTAGAGGTGGGCGTCGTGCTCCCAGGTGAACCCGATGCCGCCGTGCACCTGGATGTTCAGGTTGGCGCACAGGTGAGCGGCGTCGAGTGCCGACGTCGCGGCGATCGCCGCGGTCAGCGAGAACTGATCGCCTCCGACGGTGCTCGCCCGCGCCGCATCCCACACGGCGGCGGTCGCCAGTTCCGTGGCCACGAGCATGTTCGCGCAGTGGTGTTTGACGGCCTGGAACATGGCGATCGGTCGTCCGAACTGCTGACGCTCCTTGGCGTAGGCGGCCGCCTGTTCGGTGCATTCCCTGGCGATCCCCGTCGCCTCGGCGGCGAAGATCGTCCGCGCGTAGTCGACGAGCGTCTGCCGTGCTCCCGTGACGACGTCGGCCGCGGCGCCCTCGAAGGTGACTCGGCCGACACGTCGCGTCACGTCGAGGTTGGCGGGGATGTCGATCGTGACGCCGTCGGCTGAGGCATCGACGATGGCGACGTCGTCGCCGGCCGGGACGAGGATCAGGTCGGCGAGACCGATCCCGATCACCGCGTCGACGGTGCCGCTGACGGTGCCGTTCGACGCCTCGACGTTCCCGCCCACTGCGATCGCGGCGGCGAGTGAACCATCGGTGAGGCCCGGCAGGAGCCGCTGCCCGAGCTCCGAGTCGCCCGCGGAGGCGATGACCCCACTGGCGACCATCGACGGCACGAAGGAGCCGGGCGTGATCCCGCGACCGAGTTCCTCGACGACCACCACGAGTTCCTCGAGCGTGTAGCCCGACCCGCCGAACTCCTCGGGGACGTGCAGGCCGAGCCAGCCGAGTTGGGCCGCCTCGTTCCAGAAGTCGGGTTGCCGTTCGTCGGCGCCGTCGAGCAGCGCTCGTGCGGCTGCTCGCGACTGATGGCGGCCGAGGAAGTCGGCAACGGTGGCGGCGAGTGCTTTGTGATCTTCGGTGATCGCGACGGACATGAGCCGAACAGTAACGATCGACCGATCTGCCTCTCGAAGCCGGTGGTCGCTATGGTCGAACCGTGACCCGATACGTCGTGATCGGTGCCGGAGCAATCGGCGGCGCGACCGCCGGGCTCCTCGCCGACGCCGGCATCGACGTCGTCGCGGTGGCTCGCGGTGCACATGCCGCGGCGATCGCCGAACAGGGCCTCAGGGTCCGCACCCCGGAACGGACGTTCACGGTGCCCATCCGCTGCGTCACCGATCCGTCCTCACTGCAACTCGGGACCGGCGACGTGCTCGTGCTCGCCACCAAGACGCACCAGGCCGACGTGGCGCTGCGCCAGTGGGTCGACGTGCCGGTCGTCGACGGCGACGCCACCGTCGGGACCGCCGGCGAGCTGTTGCCGATCCTCACCGCCCTCAATGGTGTGGTCAGCGAGGAGATGGCCCTGCGCTACTTCGAACGGGTCATCGGCGTTTGTGTCTGGATGCCGGCGGCTCACATCGAGCCCGGTGAGGTGATCGTGCGCGGCACGCCCATCCCCGGGACGTTCCACATCGGGACGGTGCCGGCCGGTCGCGACGAGTCGGCGCTGCTCGACGCCGTGGAGCGCGATTGGACCGCGGCGGCGATGCGCATCGTGCGTCCCGACGACGTGATGCCGTGGAAGTACCGCAAGCTCGTCAGCAACCTCGGCAACGCGTTCCAGGCGCTGCTCGGTGCAGGCGGTTCGGCGCGGGATCTCGTACGCGCCGCGGAGGACGAAGCGCGGACGGTGCTGGACGTCGCCGGGATCGATGTGATCGACGACGAGGCCGAGGCCGCCGAGCGCGCCGCCAGCGGACTGCGGATCACCGAGGTGCCGGGTCAGCAGGAGCCGCTCGGCGGTTCGACGTGGCAGTCGCTGGCCCGGGGGACCGGTGACATCGAGACCGACTACCTCAACGGTGAGATCGCCCTCATCGCCCGCCGCCACGGTGTCGATGCGCCGATCAACGCCGGGATCGCCCGCCTGGCACGCCGTGCCGCGGCCGAGGGGCAGGCGCCAGGAGCGATCACCGCGGAGGCGCTCGCCGCCGAACTCGGCCTCTGACGAGCACACGGAGGTGCAAGGCTCGAGGTGTGGCATCGGTCGTCTGGGAGCGCGAGATCGCCGAGGTCTACGACGACACGACGGCCTCGATGTTCGATCCGTCGGTCGTCGGGCCGGCCGTCGACTTCCTGGAGAAAGCGGCGCGCGGGGGAGCGGCGCTCGAGTTCGCCGTCGGTACGGGGCGGATCGCGCTGCCGCTGGCGGCGCGCGGGATCCCGGTGCACGGCATCGAGTTGTCGCCGCACATGGTCGAGCGGTTGCGGTCGAAACCGGATGCCGCCGCCGTCGACGTGACGATCGGCGACATGACGACCACGCGGGTGGACGGCTCGTTCGCCCTCGTCTATCTCGTGTTCAACACGATCATGAACGTCACGACGCAGGCCGAACAGGTCGCCGTGTTCCGCAACGCCGCGGCGCACCTCGGGCCGGCTGGTTGTTTCGTCGTCGAGGTGGTCGTCCCGCAACTCCGTCGTCTGCCGGTGGGTGAGGCCGGTCGCGTGTTCACCCTCGAACCGGACCATGTCGCGGTCGAGACCTTCGACGACCTCGTCGGTCAGGTGTCGTGGTCGCACCACTGGATGTCGGTCGACGGGCGACTGGTGCGGCACTCGGCGCCGTACCGGTACGTGTGGCCGTCGGAGCTCGACCTGATGGCGCAGCTCGCCGGACTGCGCCTCCGCGAGCGGTGGGCCACGTGGTCGCGTGAGCCGTTCACGTCGGAGAGCACGAGCCAGGTGGCCGTGTTCGAACCTGCAACGATGCCGCGATGACCTTCGACACGGCGATCGCCGACGACGACGGAACGCTCACCGGTCCGCTGCGGCGGCCGGCGCAGATGCTCGCCGACCAGACGTACGGCGGCCACACGAGCGTGCACGACGGCGACACGGCGGCCGAGCTCGGCCTCGCCGGCGCGCCGATCGAAGGACCCACGCACTTCAGCCAGGTCGACCCGCTGGCCGTGCACGTCTGGGGGCAACGGTGGTTCGAGACCGGCTGCCTCAGCGCCCACTTCCTGAACATGGTGGTCGAGGGCGAGGAGGTACGCGCGTCGCTCCGGACCGTCAGCGCCACGGCAGCGCGGATCACCGCGGTGAAGGCCGATGGGACGCCGGTGCTCGAGGGCACCGCGTCGGTCGGTCCCACCGGCGAGAGCGAGCTCGATGGCCGCCGGCAGCGGGCGCAGGGGGATCCCGGCGATCTGTACATCGTCGACCAGCTCGAGATCGGCATGACCCGCTCCACCGCCGAGCCCGTCACCATGGGGTTCGACGAGCACAACGGCGACCTCTATCCGTTCACGCTGCGCCAGAAGCTCGAGCGCATCACCGAGCGTTCCACTTGGTACGGCGAGGACGGCGACAGCCCGTGGGGGCGACCGGTCGTGCCGACGGAGATGATCAGCGTGCTCGCCCACAAGGCCGGCGGCCACTTCCCCGTTCGGGGACCGGCCGTCGGGCTGTTCGTCGACCTCGAGGTGCGCTTCGTCGACGGGCCGGTGTTCGTCGGCGAGCCGTACCTCGTGAATCAGACGATCGTCGGCATCGGGCAGAGTCGTCGGGTCGAGTCGTACTGGACCGAAACGACGCTGACCTCGGCGAACACCGGCGTGCACGCCGCCACCGTGCTGCTCCACCAGGGCGTGTTCAAGGCGTCGTACGCCGACTATCCGGCGTAGACGGCGCGGTACCGTCGCACGATGACGTCGGATCTGACCGATCGTGTCGCGCTCGTGACCGGCGTGTCGCGGGCCATCGGGATCGCCGCCACGGTGGCCGAACGATTGCAAGCCATGGGCGCCACGGTGTTCGCCACGGGGTGGTCGCCCCACGATGTCGAGATGCCGTGGGACGCGGGGCCGGCACCGTCGGTCCCCTCGATCGACCTCGCCGAGCACGATCTCGCCGCGCCCGGCGTGGCGACGGCGCTGGTCGACGAGGTGGTCGCCCGCCACGGCCGTCTCGACATCGTCGTGGCGGTGCACGCCCGTTCGTCGGAGGGTGGGCTGGCGGAGGTGACCGAGGACGAACTCGACCGGTGCTGGGCCGTGAACGTCCGCAGCATCGTGATGCTCGCCCAACGCTTCGCCCAGGTCCACGAGCCGCCTCCGTTGGATCGTCCACCGATCGGCCGCATGGTGTGGTTCACGAGCGGGCAGGCACTCTCCCCGATGGACGGCGAACTCGCCTACGCCGTCAGCAAGGGCGCGCTCCACCAGATGACCGGCTCGGTCGCGCATGCACTCGTCTCGTCGCGCATCGTGGCCAACTGCATCAATCCCGGGCCGGTCGACACCGGATACGCGCCGCCCGAGGTGGTCGAGGCGGTCCAGCGGCGCTTTCCCGACGGCCGTTGGGGGCAGCCGACCGACGTCGCCAACCTCGTCGCCTTCCTCGTCAGCGACGACGGTGCCTGGATCCGCGGCCAGGTCATCGACTCCGAAGGCGGCTTCGATCGTCACTGAGCGGGCGCGCGCTGAACGTGTCACGTGGGGTCTGACACTTCGTGACACGTTCGCCGCGTCGGCAAGGCTGACTCGATGCTCACCGATGCCGTTGACCTGCCCGCCCAGCGTGTCGCTTCGATCCTGCGCGAACGCGGCGAGACGGTGGCCGTGGCGGAGGGATCGGCAGGCGGACTGATCTCGGCGGCCCTGCTGGCGATACCCGGTGCGTCGGCGTACTTCCTCGGTGGCGCCGTCGTCTACACGGCGCGCGCCAACCGGGCCTGGATGGCAGGCGCGGTCGAACCGCCGGACGGGATGCGCGGGGCAACGGAGGAATTCGCCGACTACCTCGCGCGATCGGCGGCGCTCAAGCTCGGCGCCGACTGGGGCATCGGGGAGGCCGGTGCCGCGGGACCGGCCAACCCGTACGGCGATCCGGCCGGGCACTGCTGGATCGCCGTGGCGTCGGGCGACGACGTCACGACGAAGCACCTCCTCACCGGGATCGACGACCGGGCGGCGAACATGGTGTCGTTCGCCGCCGGCGCGCTCGAACTGTTCGCGTCGCTGCTCGAATCGCACGGCTGACCTCGTCGCGTCGACGCCGCAGCGACGATCGTGCCACGCTGTGGCGATGCTCGATCATCTCGGAATCCAGTGTGCTGACATGGCCAAGAGCGCGGCGTTCTACGACGCCGTGTTGGCCCCGCTCGGTGCGACACGACTGATGGACTTCGGCGTCGCCCTGGGCTACGGGATCGCCCCCGACCCCGACTTCTGGATCGGCGTGTTCGACTCCGGTGACGGGTTCCGCGAGTCGCACATCGCGTTCGCCGCCGCGGACCGCGCCACGGTGCACGCCTTCTTCGACGCCGCCGTGGCGGCCGGCGCCGAGGTGCTGCACGAGCCGCGCCTGTGGCCCGAGTACCACGAGCACTACTACGGAGCGTTCGTCCGCGACCCCGACGGCAACAACGTCGAAGCGGTCTGCCACCAACCCGAGTGACGCGCCGGTGATGCCACCCGGGTTGCGGTGAGCGAGGGCCCCCTCGGTCCGTTCGCTCATCGACGTGCTGGACGGCCTGCGGTGAGCGAGGCGCCCAACCCTCGGTCCGTTCGCTCATCGCAGAGGGTGATCTGAAGGGATTCCTTGACATCTTCGGGCGTTCGGCGCACGATGTGAAGGAATCGTTTCAGAATTCTGTGGAGAGGTGCCGATGGAGTCGACCGAGCGGATGAAGGTGACCGACGTGACGGTGCTGGCCGCGCTCGCCCATCCGATCCGCACCTCGATCCTCCACCTCCTGCTGACCGTCGGCGAGCAGACGGCGACCCAGTGCTCCGAGGTGGTGGACGCGACGCCGTCGGCATGCAGCTACCACCTGCGTCACCTCGAACGGTTCGGACTCGTCGAGCGCGTCGACCAGGACGGTCGTGCCGATGTCGACGGGCGGACCAAGGTGTGGCGCGCCGTCGCCACCGGGTTCGATTTCGGCGAACCGGCCGGCTCGCCGGAGTTCATCGCCGCATCCTCCGCGCTCATCTCGGTCGGGCTCGACGAGAGCCTCCGCCTCGCCCGCCACTATCTCTCCCACCTCGACCGCCTTCCGGACGAGTGGCACCGAGCGGCCTCCTTCTCGACGTACGCGCTCCTCGTCAACGCCGACGAGTTGCAGTCCGTGCTGGCGGCGATCGACGACATCGTCCGCCCGCTCCGGGCGGTCGTGCGTGCCGACGCACCCGACGACGCCCGTGCGGTCCGGCTGTCGATCGACGCGTTCGCCCGGACCGATCTGCCGTGATCGTCGCAGGAGCCGAGACCGGGCGCGACGTCGCTCCCGAGAGGCCCACCGGCGCGAGCCCGTCGCCGTGGCGGACACGCGACTTCCGGCTCGTGTGGGCCGGCGGGCTCGTCAACGACATGGGCGATTGGCTCCTGCTCGTCGCCCTGCCGCTGTACGTCTTCCTCGAGAGCAATTCCGGCTCGGCGACGGCGCTGCTGTTCGTCGTCGAACTCGCCGCGGCGCTGCTGCTCGGACCGGTCGGCGGCAGCCTCGTCGATCGATGGGACCTGCGGCGCACCCTCGTCGTCACCAATCTCGCCCAAGCGGTCACGCTCCTTCCCCTGCTGGCGGTCACCGCCGACCGGATCTGGCCGGCCTATCTGGTGGTCGGCGCCCAGGCGATGCTCACCCAGATCAACAACCCCGCTTCCGTCGCGCTGCTGCCGCGGGTGGTCGATCCCGATCAACTCACCGTGGCCAACGCGGCGAACTCGATGAGCGCCAGCCTGGCCCGTTTGATCGGGTCGCCCCTCGGTGGCGTGGCGGTCGGCATCGGCGGCATCGAAGCCGTGGTTGCGATCGACGGTCTCAGCTTCCTCGCCGTCGCGGTGGCGATGGCCTTCGTCCGCTCCGACACGCGCCCGATCACGACCGACCGCCACAGCGGGGAGCAGGTGGACGGTGGCGTGCGGGCCGGTCTCCGCGCCATCTGGCGCCAACCGGTGATCCGCGCCCTCGTGCTGATCGACGGACTCGGCCAGATCGCGCAGGGCTTCTTCGTCGTGCTCTTCGTGGCGTTCGTGGTGCGGGCGCTGCACGGTGGCGGGGTCGAGGTCGGTCTGATCAGGGGCAGCATGGCGGTCGGGGCGATCGCCGGCGCCCTGCTGATCACCCGGTACGCCGATCGCTGCGGGCCGATCACGCTGTTGACGGCCGGCTATCTCGGCATGGGGCTCGTGTCGCTCGTGTTCTGGCACGGGCCGGCGCTGACCACGGAGGTGTGGTTCTTCATGGCGGTCTTCGCCTTGTCGGGCCTCCCCGGCTCGGCGCTCGGCGTCGGGATGTTCACGGCCATGCAGCAGTTCAGCCCGTCGGGCATGCTCGGTCGGGTGGTGGGGGTCGGCGGCGCCATCGGTGCGCTCGCCCGGAGCATCGGATCGCTGGTCGCCGGTGCGCTGCTGGCATCGACCGACCTCATTCGCCTCCTCGACGTGCAGTCGGCGATCTATCTGCTGTGCGCCGTGCTCGCCTGGGCCTGCATCCGCGACGGCCGCACACCGATCGCGCCGGACGCTCAGGCGGCCGGCCGCTCCCCGAGCAGCGGTGACGGCGTCCAGCCCGGGCGGCCGAACACGTGACGCAGCTTGTTGCGCAGGCCCGAGGTGCGCGCCACGTCACGGCCGATGTCGATGAACTCGTGGTACCCGACCCGCAAGGGGTTGTACGTGTCGATGTTCTTCGTCAGCCCGTAGGTGACGCGGCGGATCTCGGGTTCGAACGTGCCGAACAGCTTGTCCCACACGATCAGCACGCCGCCGTAGTTGCGGTCGAGGTACTGCCGGTCGGCGCCGTGGTGTACCCGGTGGTGTGACGGCGTGTTGAACACGGCTTCGATCGGCCGCGGGAGCCGATCGATCGCCTCGGTGTGGATCCAGTACTGGTAGAGCAGGTTGAGCTGGCCCGCCTTGGCGACCTGGGCGGCCGGGATGCCGAGCAACGGCATCGGCAGGTACACCCACGACAGCAGGAAGCCCGACCACGGCTGGCGCAGCGCAGTCGACAGGTTGTACCGCTGACTCGAGTGGTGGGTCACGTGATTCGCCCAGAACAGGCGCACTTCGTGCATCCAGCGATGGTCCCAGTAGTAGAGGAAGTCCCAGGCGACGACGGCCACGGCCAGCGATCCTCGGCGCTTGCCGATGTCGGCGATGCGGTGCTTGTACACGATGCGTCCGACCGATCCCACCGCGCCCGCCACCGCGAGGTTCACGGCCACGTTGCCGAGCAGCATCGTCAGGCTCGTCACCGTGTCGCGGCGCTCGTAGCCGACCGGCACGAGCGGATCCGGCGGCAGGTCGTGCTGGCCGAGTACCACCGGTGGTTCGACCCGTAGTCCGACGAACGAGTCATCCGCCGCACCGTCGCGCTCGATGCCGGAGCGGCGCGCACGTCGACGCAGGACGATCCCCTCGGCGATCATCGTGCCGACGAACAGGGGAATCGAGGCGAGGTCGACCGCATCGATCGGCCGGCCCGAACGATTCGGCACCACCACACCGTCAGTCGTCGCGGCCACGGGTCCATGCTGCCACGGCGAACCGTGTCGCCGTGCTCGCCGACCTCCGACGTCGGTACCGGGTGATCCACGAAGCGCTCGGAGCCGAACCACCGGCATGGCAGACGGGACGATCTCCAGACGGTCAGCGACCGCGCTCGGCGCGCTCGCCGGTCTGACCTCGGCCGTCGTGGCCCTCGGCGCCGCGGAGCTCGTGGCCGGACTGAACAGCCAGTGGAAGGGACCGATCCTCGACGTCGGCGATCGGGTGATCGACCACGTCCCGGTGGCGGTGAAGAACTTCGCCATCGAGCAGTTCGGGACGAACGACAAGCCGGCGCTGCTGCTCGGCATCGGTGCGTTCCTCGCGATCTACGCCGCGGTGATCGGTGCCGTCGCGTTCCGGACGCGCATCGAGATCGGCCTCATCGGCATCGGCCTGTTCGGACTGGTCGGTGCCGACGCCGCGCTGACCCGTCGTGTCGGCGGGTCGTTCAGCGACGTCCTCCCCTCGATCGTCGGCGCCGCGCTCGGCGCCGGCGCCCTCTGGCTCGCCCACTCGGTCGCCCGGCCGATCCTGCCGGCTTCTCGTGAACATGTTGCGCACGCGGGTACGCAAGCAGTTCACGAGAACGACGCGGCGACGATCAGCAGGCGGCAGGTGCTGGTGCGCAGCGGCGGGCTGCTGGCCGCGCTGGCGCTCGCCGGAGCGGGTGCCGGCGCCGTCGGTCGAGCGCTCAAGAACCGCTTCGGCGCCGCCGAGTCGAGGGCCGCTCTCACCTTGCCCGCCGCCGCCGATCCGCTCGCCCCGATACCCGCTGCCGTCGAGGTGGGCCTCACCGGCATCGCCCCGTTCACCACGCCCAACGCCGACTTCTACCGGATCGACACGGCACTCAGCGTCCCGCAGCTCCCCGCTGAGGACTACGAACTCCGCATCACCGGCATGGTCGACGAGGAACTCCGGTTCAGCTTCGACGACCTGCTGCAGCGCAACGTCGTCGAGTACGACGTCACCCTCACGTGCGTGTCGAACACGATCGGCGGGAACCTGATCGGCAATGCCCGGTGGTTGGGCGTCCGGCTGGACGAACTGCTCGAGGAAGCAGGCGTCCAGGCCCGCGCCGATCAGGTGGTCGGACGCTCGATCGACGGCTACACCTGCGGCTTCCCGCTGGAGGCGGTCACGGATGGCCGCAACGCCATCGTGGCCTTCGGGATGAACGGTGAGCCGCTCCCGCTCGCCCACGGCTTCCCGGCCCGCCTGATCGTGCCCGGTCTGTACGGGTACACGTCGGCGACCAAGTGGCTGGTGGAGATCGAACTGACCACGTTCGCGGACTTCGATCAGTACTGGGTGCCTCGGGGCTACGCGGACCGTGCGCCCATCAAGCTGATGAGCCGGATCGATTCGGTCGACGGCCTGGGCACGCTCACCCGCCAGGCCGACGGCACCGCGGCGATCGGTGGCGTGGCCTGGGCGCAGACGCGTGGCATCAGCAACGTCGAGGTGCAGATCGACGACGCCGACTGGATGCCCGCCGACCTGGGCGGTGCCCTCAGCAACGACACGTGGCGGCAGTGGGCGTTCCGCTGGACGCCTGCTGCTACCGGTCGCACGACGATCCGCTGCCGGGCCACGGATGGAAATGGCGTGATCCAAACCGATGAACGATCCGAACCACTTCCCGACGGCGCCTCCGGGCGCCACGAGATCGTGGTCTTCGTCGAGTGACCCGCCCCCCGGGCCACTCGACGAGACCACGCAGGCGCTGCACCGCAGCGTGAACACCACACCTCCACAACCAACACCACCGAAAGGGAAACCGACATGATCAACCGTGCTCGAACAATCAAGCTGATGGCCGCGTGCGCCTCGCTCACACTCGTCGCCGCAGCATGCGGCAGCGACGCCAACGATGCCGCCAGCGACGCACCTGCCGCCGCCACGGAAGCGCCCGCCACCGCGGCTCCGGCCGCCACCGACGCCCCCACCGCCACCGAGATGCCGACCGCCACCGAGATGACGGAGTCGACCGAAATGACTGGGTCGACCGAGATGACGGCCTCGACCGAGGCGATGGCCGCCGACGCCCCGACCGGCCCCCTCTGCGATGCGGTCCCGACCGACGGTCAAGGCTCCTTCGAAGGCATGACCGACGATCCGGCAGCGACGGCAGCGAGCAACAACCCGGTGCTGTCCACCCTCGTGACGGCGGTGACGGAGGCCGGCCTCGTCGACACCCTGAACAGCGACGGGCCGTTCACGATCTTCGCCCCGACCAACGACGCGTTCGCCGCCATCCCCCCGGCCGACCTCGACGCTGTGCTGGCCGACAAGGAGTTGCTCACGTCGATCCTGACCTTGCACGTCATCGCCGGTGAGAAGCTGTCGAGCACCGAGCTGGCCGAGATGGGCTCCGCCACCACGGTCAACGGAGCGGACATCACGTTCGAGACCGCCGCCGACGGCTCGCTCATGGTCAACGGTCAGGCAACCGTCGGATGCGCCGACGTCCAGACCGCCAACGCCACGGTGCACATCATCGATGCGGTGCTGATGCCCTGATCGACCCCGACCGGCCCAGCCCCACGATCCGAACCAGTGGCATGCAAATGGACTCCATGCTGCTGGTCGGATCGTGGGCGCGTTCCCCGATGAGCCGTGTTGCGGAGTCGGAGGAAACCGTCGAGTCCTGGCATCATGACGGCATGAGATCCGTGACCCCCGATCTCACGACGCTCATCGAGCGGGTGCAGCACGGCGACCAGGACGCCTTCGCCGAGGTCTACGACGCCGTGGCACCGATGGTCTTCTCCGCCGTGTCGCGTGTGTTGCGTGACCCGGCGATGTCAGAGGAAGTGACGCAGGAAGTGTTCGTCGAGATCTGGACCCATGCGGGGCGATTCGATCCGGAGAAGGCGTCCGTGTCGACGTGGGCCGTCACGATCGCTCGGCGTCGAGCGATCGACCGGGTCCGTACCGAACAGTCACAGCGCAACCGGATCGAGCAGCTCGGACGGCGCCGACCCGAGGCCGTGACGCTCACCGACGATGCTGCGGTCACCCGAATCGAAGGTCAGCGAGTGGATCGGGCCCTTGCCGATCTGCCGCCCGACCAGCGCGAGATCATCGAGCTGGCGTTCATCGAGGGATTGAGTCATTCGACGATCGCCGCACGTCTCGGCCTGCCACTGGGAACGGTGAAAGGTCGCGTGCGCGGCGGACTGCAGCGGCTCAGCAGCGCCATGGGAGGTGCGACATGAACGATCGCCTCGACGAACTGATCGCCCTGGCCGCGTTGGGTGAACTCACGGCAGAAGAGACCACGGAACTCGACGCCCGGCTGGTAGCCGACCCTGCGGCCGCCGGGGAACTTGCCGAAGCGCTCGACGTGGCCGCCACGCTGCAGTCGTTCGATGCGGTCGAGCCACCTCCCGATCTCCGGGCAAAGGTGTTGGCGTCGATCGCCTCGATGGAACAGCTCCCGGTGGAGGCCGACGCCGGCGCAGGTGGTACGCCATCGCCACCGTCATCAACCGCGGCGCCCGACCCTGTCCTGCCCCGCCCTGTCGACCTCGACGAGGCTCGACGACGGCGTCGTGTGGTGTCGGCGGTGGCCGCCGCTGCCGCGGTGGTGTTGATCGTGATCGGAGGCATCGTCGTCGCCAACCGCAACGACGTGCCTCCGACGATCCCATCGCCGCGGTGCTCGAAGCCGACGACGTCACGACACGACCGCTGGAAGGTTCGCTGGGCACGCTCGAAATGGCGTACTCCGCTGAGGAGGGCGCCATGGTGGTCACCGGCGACGATGTGCCGCCCATCCCCGCGGACGAGACCTACCAACTGTGGATGGTCGACGAAACGGGCGCCGTGCCGGCGGGGACGTTCCGTCCCGACGATGCCGGTCACGTGGGGGTGCGGGTCGATGCCGACCCGTCAGGTTCCGTGGTGGGTGTCACGCTCGAGCCGTCCGGCGGAAGCGAGCAACCGACACTGCCGATGCTCGCCTCGGCCTGACGGCCCGTGCGGTCACGACGCCGTCGGCTCGTCCGCGATCCGGTCGGCGACCGTGGTGGTCGCATTCTCGATGACGGTGTTCACTCGGTCGGTGGCAGCGTCGGCGATGTCGCCGACCCCGGCGCCCACCGTGTTGACGACCGCCGCCGGTCGCGAGGTGGTCGTGGTCATGATCCGATTGGCGCCGGCGGCGAGCTTGGCCCGCTGACGCTCGGTCATTCCGTTCACCACGGCACCGCCGACGACGGCGCCGGCGAGAAAGGGCATCCAGTACTTCATGAGTGATCGCTCCTCCAGTACGTCATGAGTTGTTGGTCCCTCACACGCGCTTGGCGAAGTAGATGATCGCCAAGATGACGAGGATGAGGATGAGAATTCCGCCAATGCCATAACCCATGAGGTGTTGCTCCTTCGTTCCGGCGACCCCGATGGCCACCGTCAGGCCGGGTGGTACCCCACACCCGGGTAGTCAAACAAGACATCCCAATCGGTCACATCGGACGTTTCAACGCGTCGTGGTCGGTGCATTCCGAGGCATGAACAATTCCAACATTGATGATGCAAAGGGTCGGGCGAAGGAAGCTGCCGGCGCCCTCACCGACGACGACAGCCTCAAGAACGAAGGCAAGGCCGACCAGGCCGGTGCCAAGGTCAAGGATGCTGTCGATACAGCAGCCGACAAGGCCGGCGACGCCGTCGACGCCGTGAAGGACAAGCTGACCGGTAACTGAGCGATCGGTGGGCCGACCGAGCGATCGGTCGGCCGACTGCACGATCGGTCGGCCATTGCGGAGCCCGAAAGGCGCCGCGGTGGCCGACCGTTCTCGGTCAATCGCCTCCGAGTCACTAAGGTCCACATGATGTCGAAGCCCCCCACCTCCTCCACAGGCCTCGACTCCGCAACGCCGTTCGATCAGCGTCTCGGCTCGACGTCCGCCGTGAATTCCTCGACCATCCGCCTCCAGGTTCCGCTGCGCGACGAATTCGCCAGCACGGTGCGCGTCGTCGTCGCGTCGCTCGGCGCCGACGCCGGTTTCTCGATCGACGACATCGATGATCTCCGCCTCGCCGTCAGCGAGGTCTTCTCGTCGTTCGACGCCGGACCAGGACATGACGGCGCCGTCGTCGACGTCACCGCCCGGGCGACGAGCGAATCGGATGAAACGGGGATCGAACTCCAACTCGCGACGTCGGCACACGGCGTGGCGAGCGGCACGGTCGATCTCGACGAACTCGCCACCACGATCATTCGTGCCGCTGTCGACGAGTTCCGGATCGACGCCGGTGTCGTCACGCTCGTCAAGCGCTCCGATCGCGCCCGTTGAGCCACGTCGATGACGCGCAAATCCCTGCTCGACGTCGACGTCGATGACGACACGCTGTTCCGCCAATACGCGGAGACTCGCGATCGCACCCTGCGCAACGAGATCGTCGAACGACATCTCGGACTCGCCGCGCACATCGCCAAGCGCTACACGGGACGATCGTCGGGCGACGACGACCTCCGCCAGGTCGCGATGCTCGGGCTGGTCAAGGCCGTCGACCGTTTCGATCCCGACCACGGTGCGGCGTTCTCCTCGTTCGCCGGCACCACCATCGAGGGCGAACTCAAGCGTCACTTCCGCGACAAGACCTGGTCGGTCCGCGTCCCGCGCTCGGCCAAGGAACTCCATCTGTCCGTCCGCCGCGCGACCGAAGAGCTGTCGCAACGGCTCGGTCACAGCCCGACCGTCGACGAGATCGCTCGGCACCTCGAGATCGATCGGGATGACGTCTTCCGCGGGCTGGCTGCCTCGGCCGCATACAGCGTCGGCACGCTCGACGGACCCGGCACCGACGACGACTACAGCCCGGACCGGCAACGCGCGCTGGCCGACGACGAGGACGGGTACGAACAGAGCGACGCCCGTTCCGAGATCGTCCGCTTGCTCGAACGTCTTCCTGAACGCGAGCGGGAGATCGTCACGCTGCGATTCTTCGACGAGCTGTCCCAGGCCGAGATCGCGGAGCGAGTCGGCATCTCCCAGATGCACGTGTCGCGCCTCCTGCGCCGTTCCTTCGAGCAGATGCGACAATGGTCCGGGGATGCGTCGACCTCCGACGACGACGTTTGACGCGTCGCCCGGTGGGAACGCTCGGCACCGATGGCGAACACGCGGAGTGTCGGTGCGACCGTGGCGCGTGGCATCGATGCGTGGCCGCAGACATCCGTGTCGGTCGTTCTCATGGGCAGGTCCGGATGACGACCGTCACCCGATGGGGTGAAACGAATACTCTTTCCGGGCGAGCACGGTGACCGCCGCCTGCGACCGCTATATTTCGGCCCATGTCGGACACGCGCATGCAGCTCGTCGAGGTGACGCCGGGCGAGTTCCGGGTGTCGGGCGAGGTCGATGCCCACTCCTCCGAGTCGTTCGCTTCCGCCCTGATCGCGGCCGCCACACAGTCGACCGAAGTGAAGGTCGACATGAGCGGTGTGACGTTCATGGACTCGAGCGGCCTGCGGGTACTGGTCGAAGCCCAACAGCGCGCCGAAGCCGGCGGGCCGAGCCTCGTGTTGCGGTCGCCGAGCCGGCAGATCACCCGCCTGCTCGAACTCGCCGGCCTCACGGAGAACTTCGAGATCGAAACCCCCGCCTGAACAACACCCTGGCCCGGAACAACACCCTGGCCCGGAACAACACCCTGGCAAGGTACCCGCGGTGGTTACGCTGCGGGCGGGTTTCACGAGAGCTCGCCGAGGGAATGAGTGACGGGTTATGAACGAAAGCGGGCCAGCGTCGAATCGGGTCGTCCCCGGCGTCGACCTGCACGCACCCGCCGACACCGCTGAACTCTCCGACATCCGACGCCAGGTGCGCGCCTACGTGGCCGAGGCCGGTGGCGACGACGACATCGCCGACGATCTGGAGCTCGTCGTGTCGGAACTGGCCACCAACGTCATCGAACACACCTCGTCGCCGACGCTGACCATCCGGGTCGAAAAGACGCTCGACGACTGGGTCCTCGACGTTGCCGACGTCGACGACCTGAGCATTCTCGACCACGTCGAGCTGCCGGATCGCGGCGAGGTCACCGGGCGTGGTCTGTTCGTCGTGGCCTCGCTCGTGGACGATCTGCGGATCGTCGACGACGGCGACCGCCTCGCGCTGCGCTGCAGCCTTCGCGCGTAGTCGGGTCCACGGCCGGCGCCGTCGGGCGCAGGAGAGCGCGGTCAGGCGGTGCGGGTCAGGCCGATTCGCGCGAGGCAGGCGGGCCGACGCCGAGATCCGCCGCCACGAGCGCCGCCTGGGTGCGGTTCGACACCCCCAGCTTGCCGAACACGCTGCGGACGTGCGTCTTGATCGTGTCGACCGACAGGTACAGCTCGTGCGCGATCTGCCGGTTCGACAGGCCGAGCGCCATCAGCGCCAGAACCTCCTGCTCGCGTTCGCTGAGCGTCGTCGTCGTCGGAATCTCGCTGAGTTCACCGAGCCCGACCGACTCGCCGGCGAAGATGCGTTCGAGCGACTCCACCAGCGCCTCACCCGTGACCGCCTTCAGGATCACCCCGTCGATCGCATGACGGACGATGTCGTCCCGGAACGCCGGCGGGGCGTCCCAGGTGTACAACACGACCTTGCCGATGGCTCGGTTCTTCGCCATCATCCGCACACGCTGCAATGCGTAGCGTCGGCCGGCGAACGTGTCGAACAGGGCGATGTCGGTGGGCATGTCCGGCACCCCGCCGACCTGCGTCTCGACGACCTCGATCCGAGAGCTGAAGGGCTCGAGCATCCGCAGCAATCCCTGCACGATGATCTCGTAATCGTTCAGGAGCGTCACACGAATCGGTTTGTGCACCGGCGTCATGGGCACCGCTGTACCCGGATTCGTCGCCCGCAACCGTGAATCGGCACGATCGGCTTGGTTAGTTTCGTCGCATGTCAGAATTCAACGGCCGGGTAGCGATCGTGACGGGCTCATCGAGCGGGATCGGCGAGGCGACCGCACGCCGGCTGGCCGACCTGGGTGCCGACGTGGTGGTCAACTCGGCGTCGTCGGTCGAGGCGGGCACCGCGATCGCCGAGTCGCTGCCCGGGAACGCCAGCTACGTCCGCGCGGACATCAGCGTGCAGGACGAAGCGCACGCGCTGATCGACGCAACGATCGACCGCTACGGCCGTCTGGACTATCTCGTCAACAACGCCGGGTGGACGACGGTGGTGCCGCACGGCGACCTCGACGACCTGACCGACGAGATCTTCCGCAAGACCTTCGACGTCAACGTCTTCGGCACGTGGTGGCTGACGAAGCGGGCGATCCCCCATCTCCGGCAATCCGACGATCCGTGCATCGTGAACATCACCTCGATCGCCGGGGTGCGCCCGGTGGGTTCGTCGATGGCCTACGCGATGAGCAAGGCCGCGTTGAACCACATGACGGTGCTGCTGGCGAAGTCGTACGGCCCGATTCGCGTCAATGCCGTGGCGCCGGGCCTCGTGGCCACGCCGTGGACCGCCGACTGGGGTCCCATGCACGCCGGTGTCGCGGCGATGGCTCCGGTGCCGCGGTCGGCGACCCCGGAGGACTGCGCCGAGGCGGTGCTGGCCCTGCTGCGCAACAAGTACACGACCGGCGAGATCTTCGTCGTCGACGGCGGGCTCACCCAGGTGATGTGACCGGAGAACGTCCGCCGGGGTCAGACCCCGGCGGACATTCTCAGGCGGCGGACTTCTCGAGGATGTGGACGCCGCAGGCCGAGCCGAGCCCGATCACGTGGGCGAGGCCGACCTTGGCACCCTCGATCTGGCGGTCGCCGGCTTCACCGCGCAGGTGATGGCAGACCTCCCAGATGTTGGCGATGCCGGTCGCGGCGATCGGGTGGCCCTTCGACTGCAGGCCGCCCGACACGTTGACCGGCATCGAACCGTCACGCCACGGCGCACCGGAGCGGAAGAAGTCGCCGGCGCCGCCTTCCTCGCACAGCATCAGGTTGTCGTAGTGGACGAGTTCGGCGGTGGCGAAGCAGTCGTGCAGTTCGACGAGGTCGAGGTCAGACGGTGAGATCCCGGCCTGCTCGTAGGCCTGGGCGGCGGCGTTGCGCGTCAGCGTGTTCACGTCGGGCAGCACCTGGCAGGCCTCCTGGTACGGGTCGCTCGTGAGGATCGACGCCGACACCTTGACGGCCCGGCGTTGCTGCTCGAGCGAGAGCGTCTTCAGCTTCGCCCCGCTGACGACCACGGCGGCGGCGGCACCGTCACAGTTCGCGGAGCACATCGGCCGCGTGTTCGGGTAGGCGATCATCATGTCGTTCTTGATCTCGTCGAGCGTGAACCGCTTCTGGTACGCGGCGAGCGGGTTCAACGTGGAGTGGGAGTGGTTCTTCTCGGAGATGCCGGCGAACACGTCGATGTCGACGCCGCCGTACTTGTGGCCGTACTCCATGCCGACCTGGGCGAAGACGCCGGGCATGTTGTCGGTGCCGATCCGCCCGTCGGTCGCGGCGACCGCTCCGTAGCGACCCTTCGGCGTCCACTCGTGCGCCCCGCCGGTCGACTGGGGACGCGCCCCGAGCAGGCCGACCCCGGCGAGCTTCTCCACGCCGACGGCGAGGCCCATGTCGGTCTCACCGGCCTTCACGGCCATGATCGCCGTGCGCAGTGCGGTGGCCCCGGTGGCGCAGGCGTTGGAGACGTTGAAGACCGGGATCCCGGTCTGGCCGACCTGCTTCTGGATCTGCTGGCCGATGCCGCCCGGGCCCATCAGGTTGCCGGCGGCGAGGATGCCGATGTCGGCCATCGTCACGCCGCCGTCGGCGAGCGCCGCCAGCACCGCCTCGGACGCGAGGTCGACGACGTCCTTGTCGGGGTACTT
This sequence comes from Ilumatobacteraceae bacterium, assembly GCA_963695145.1. Taxonomy (GTDB): domain Bacteria; phylum Actinomycetota; class Acidimicrobiia; order Acidimicrobiales; family Ilumatobacteraceae; genus Sva-07. The sequence continues at coordinate 229,467 of CAVOGB010000005.1, forward strand.
GCCGAACTTGGTCATGTTGATCCCGAGGATCCAGATGTCGTCACTTGCGCTCATGTGTCTCTCCAGTTCGAGTTTTCGATGGTCTTCTCAGCGTTTGCGTCGCGATTTTCGGGGCACCGGGTCTCCGAAATCCCGACGCAAACGTGGATTTGGGTGTGGTCGGTCAGGCCGGTTCGAAGCCGAAGGCGATGGCTTCGACGCCGTTGTCGTCGGCGCCGAGTGAATAGGTGGTGAGGCGGAGCTTCATGCCGGTCGTCACGTGCTCGGCGTCGGGTTCGACGTTGCGCAGGTTGCCCCGCACGCTCGTGCCGCCGCAGTCGATCACGCCGGACACGAAGGGAACCTCGACGCCGGGGGCGGCGAAGGCGACGATCGTGAACGTGCGCAGTTCGCCCGTGGTCGGCACGGCGACCTGGCGGAAGTCCGTGGCGAAGCAGGAGGCGCACGCGTTGCGGCGATCGAAGAAACGCGCCCCACACGACGTGCACTCGTTGGCGACGAGGTGTGGCTCGCCGTCGTCGAGGACGAGATAGTCGACGAGGGGCACTCGGGTTGCGGTGTCTGCCATGTCCGAACGGTAGTCAGCGCTCGGCGCGATCGCCCAGTTCGACGAGCCATGCCGGCAGTCGCGTCGGACGTCCCGCGGTCGTGGTGCAGGCGTGCACGGTCACGCCCGTGGCGCACGCCGTCGGATCGCCGGCGGCATCGTCGACGGTCACGAGGTACGCCATCTGGAACGTCGTGCGTGTGACGGCCCCCAGGCGCAGGCGGATGTCGACGAGGTCGTCGAAGCGCAACGGCACGCGAAATCTCATGAACGACTCGAGAACCGGTGACTCCAACCCGTCGTCACGCCATTGCGTGAACGGGTGGCCCACGTGCCGCAGATAGGCGACGCGCGACTCCTCGAAGTAGGCGAGGTAGTTGCTGTGGTGCACGATCCCCATCGCGTCGGTCTCGACGAAGCGCACGCGGAGACGGTGCACGAAGTCGTAGTCGGCCGGATTCGTCGACGGATCGATCGCGAGGCGCACGGGGCCGACCATATCGACGTCGCCGGCACCCGTCGCCACGGCGGGTCGCCATACTGACGACCGATGACCCCGGCGATCCGACTGCTCGAAGCGTCAGGGGTCCCGTTCTCGGTCCACGAGTACGAACGCGGCGAGGAGCTGAAGGACTTCGGTCGGGAAGCGGCGGAGTCGCTCGGGCTCCCCTTCGAACAGGTTTTCAAGACGCTCGTCGTCGAAGTGGACGACGGCCGCGGGCTGGCGGTCGCGGTGCTCCCCGTCAGCTGTCTGTTGTCGATGAAGCTCGTCGCCGCGGCCCTCGGTGCGAAGCGTGCCGGGATGGCCGACCAACGTGCCGCCGAGCGCTCGAGCGGCTACGTCGTCGGCGGCATCAGCCCGTTGGGCCAGAAGCGGGTGCTGCCGACGGTGCTCGACGAGTCGGCCGAACTGTTCGACGAGATCTACGTGAGCGGCGGCCGGCGCGGCCTCGACATCGCCGTGGCGCCCGCTGACCTCATCGGCCTGCTCGACGCCGTCGTCGCGCCGATCACGGCCTGACGCGAGCGCCGGGGTCGGGTCCGGGCGCGCCGGGTCGGCGGCACGTCACCGGGCGGGGTGGCGCATGAGGGCTTCGATGCGGGCGACGCGCGTGCGCGCCGGCGGGTGCGACGCGGCCAGGCGAGCCCGCCACCCGATCGGTCGGGCGCCATGGCCCTGTGCCAGCACGAAGCGCAGGGCGCCGGCGAGTTCCGCACCGAAGCCCATCCGCACCGCCAATTGATCGGCCTCGTACTCGGAGGAGTGGCTGACCATGTTCGTGATCGCGTCGCTGCCGCGGACCGCCGCGGTGAACACCCACGCCAGCCCGCTGAAGATCGCCGCTGCCACCGTGCCGATCGCGGCGATCGCCGCCGACTGTTGCCCGAAACTCCCCGCGGCGGCCTGGGCCACGTGCTCCAGGTAGAACCCGATCCGGGCCAGCAACACCACCGGTACCGAGAGCCAGTGGCCGAGCGTGATCGCCACCGTGTGCAACCCGAGGTGGTGGCTCAACTCGTGGGCCAGCACCCCCCGCAGCTGTGCCCCGGTCAGCTCGGTGACGGCGAAGGTGGTGACGACCACGAGATGGCCGCCGCAGGCGAAGGCGTTGACCTCGTCGGTGTCGACCACACGCACGACGTAGCGCCCGCTCGGGAGGCCGTTCGCCTCGGCGATGTCGATCCAGATCGGTTCGATCACCGCCGCCTCGGCCGGCGTCGGACGCCGCGCACCCAGGATCGGCGTGAGTACGAACACCTGGAACGGCCGCACGAACATCAGCAGCCCGACCAGGAGGAAGGCGACGACGAACATCCAGTAGTCGATGTCGACGACGACCGAGATCGGGAGCCAGAACACCACGAGCGCGAGGAGTGTGAACGGCAGCATGCCGATCACGGGGACGAACGCCCAGAGTGCACCGCGCTGGACCCTCCGTGCACCCCGTCGCGTGACCATCCAGCTAGCAGGATACGACCGACTCTCAAGACCTCGTCCGGATTGGACGGCGGTGGTGGCCATCCGGCGACGCCGCGGTCATCATGTGTGACGGTGGTCCGCCACGGCCGAGCCAGTCGTTGTGGCCGAGCCAATCGTCACGTCAGGGCGCTCGCCACCCAGCGGCCGACGAAGCGGGCGAGTTCGCCGACCGAGGTGGTCGAGTCGAGCCGGTCGCTGCGGTACGAGTTGGAGAACGACGACACGGCACCGAGCACACCGATGGCGAGCAGATGGGGGTCGCCGTCGGCGATCGTGCCGTCACGCTGCCCTTGCACGACGAGCCGGCGGACGTCGTCGAGATACACGTCGGAGCCCTCCTGGAACACGTCGGCGAACACGGGGTCGGCACGCTCGACGTCGAGCAGCGCGAAGTAGGACGCGTTCGCCGCCATGAACTCCACGCTCGCCTCACTGCCCTGCACGATGCGCTGCAGCGCGGAGGCGTCGGAGTCCATCGCCGCGGCCTGCGCCCGCCGCAAGCGGAGCCGCATCACCCGGACGAGCTCGGTGAACAGCTCGGCCTTGGTCGGGAAGTACCAGTAGAACAGCCCCTTCGCCACGCCGGCCTCGCGGCAGATGTCGGCGATCCGGGTCGCGCCGTAGCCGCGCTCGGCGAAGAGCCGCGCCGCGGCGTCGAGCAGCTGTTGCTTGCGTTCCTCGCCGTGGCGGGTGTGCGTGCGGATGGCCGGATCGGCACGAGATGCTTCGATCGGTGGCGACATGATCGGCCCAACGTACCGTGGCCGGCGGCGCCTTGACCCGTCGGTCAAGTTGCGTCGGGCCACCCCGTCGGAGCCCGCTCGGCCGTGGTTCGTACACTGCAGCGATGGCCCTGACGCGAGACGAGCGGATCGCGACGAGGACCCGCAACGAGAAGTGGCAGAACGTGCCGTTGCGCATCGAGATGTCGGAGTGCATCAACTGCGACGCGTGCCTGCGCCACTGCCCGCCGACGTTCGGTGCGATCTTCAATCACGGTCCGGACGTCATCATCGTGCCCGAGCTGTGCAGCGGCTGCGACAAGTGTCTGCCCGCCTGCCCCGTCGACTGCATCTATCCCGATCCCGACTGGGAGTCGGCCACCGTCCCCGACGACTGGTGGGCCGAACCGGGCAGCGCCGACGACCCGTACCGGTGACACACGGCAGATCCCCCGCTGCGAACCGGTAGAACAGTGCCATGACCAGCGCGTCGATCATCGAGGGTGCCGAGCCGCTCTCCCACGTGGGCACCGGATCGATCGGCCTGTTGGCGCTGCACGGCTTCACCGGCAACCCGTCGTCGATGCGGGCGATCGCCGACGCCGCGGCCGCCGACGGTCTGCACGTCGAACTGCCGCGGCTCCCGGGCCACGGGACCGTCGTCGAGGAGATGCTCGCCACGGGCTGGGCCGACTGGACGGCCGAGGTCGAGGCGGCGTACGGACGTCTGGCGGGGCGGGTCGACACGATCATCGTCGCCGGATTGAGCATGGGTGGATCGCTCACGTTGTGGGCCGCCCTCCAGCATCCGGAGACCGCGGGCATCGTCTGCATCAACGCGGCGACGCAGCCGCAGAACGACGACGTCGTCGAGATGATCCGGGAGATGATCGAGGAGGGCAACGAGGTGATGCCGGGGATCGGTGGCGACATCGCCGATCCGGACGTCGTCGAGTCGGCCTATCTGGGCACGCCACTGCGCCCGCTGTTGTCGTTCCAGGTCGACGGGTTGGCGCCGATGGCCGATCGATACGGCGAGCTCACGATGCCGGCGCTCGTGATCACGTCCCGCCAGGACCATGTCGTCGAGCCCGCGCAGAGTGAGCACCTCGTCGCCACGCTCGGCGGTCCCGTCGAGCACGTCTGGCTCGATCGCAGCTATCACGTGGCGACCCAGGACTACGACCGTGACCTGATCGTCGACCTGATCGCCAAGTTCGTCCAACAGGTGTCGGGCTGACGTCGACCATGCTCGCCAGTTTCCCCAGCCCGCCGGTCAACACGATCGAGCTCGGTCCGCTCAACCTGAACATCTACGGGTTGATGATCGCCCTCGGGGTCGTCGCCGCGGTCTGGTTGTTCGGTCGCCGCCTCGAAGAGCGCGAGGTCGGCACGCGCGACGACGCCAGTGCGATCGCCGTGTGGGCCGTGCTCGCCGGGGTGATCGGTGCCCGGCTGTACCACGTCGCCACGGACATCGAGAAGTTCTACGGCAACTGGGGCGAGGTCGTCGCCATCTGGAACGGCGGGCTCGGTATCCCCGGGGGGCTGCTGCTCGGTGCGGTCGTCGGCATGTACATGGCCCGTCGCCGGGGGATCGGCATCGCCGTCGCCGCCACGTGCGCCGCCCCCGCCGTCCCGCTGGCCCAGGCCATCGGCCGGTGGGGGAACTACTTCAACCAGGAGCTCTACGGCCGGCCGACGAACCTGCCCTGGGCGGTGCGGATCGACGCCGACAACCTCGAGCCGGGCTTCGCCGTCGGCACGACGTTCCATCCGACGTTCCTGTACGAATCGCTGTGGTGCCTCGGCCTCTGTCTCGTGCTGCTGTGGATCGACCGGCGCTGGCGTCCGGCTCCCGGGCAGCTGTTCGCGATGTACGTGATGGGGTACGGGATCGGGCGGTTCTGGGTGGAAGGGATGCGCATCGACGAGGCCGACCACGTCGCCGGATTGCGCTTCAACCAGTGGGTGGCCCTGGCGATGATCCTGGGTGGCGGAGTCGCCATGATCCTCCTGCGGATGTACCCGGTCGCGGAACCCGTGGTCGGACCTTCGTTCGATGACTCGTTCGATGATCGGATCGACACCGGGGCCGACGAACTGCCGGACAATCTGCGCGATGACGTCCTCGACGAGGTTCCCGACGACGTACGCGACGAGGGCGTCAGTCCAGCCGTCGACCCGATCCCGAGTCGAACAGATGGGCCGACCCCGGCGTCGGAATGAGGCTGACGAGGTCGCCGGTCTCGAGTCCGCTCAGCCCGTCGACGCGGGCCACCATGTGGGCGTCTGACCCCGCGACCGTGCAGTAGAGGAACGCTTCCGACCCGAGTTCCTCCACCACGTCGACCGTCGCGTCGAGCCCGCCGGTGGCGGCGACCGTGAAGTCGTTCGGACGGAAGCCGATCGTGACGCCGGGCCCGGTGAGCGCCGCCCGCTGCTCGGGTGTCAGGGGGACGACGAGCGAGCCGTAGTGCGCGCCCTCGTCGTCGACCGTGCCGGCGACGATGTTCATCGACGGCGATCCGATGAAGCCCGCCACGAACACGTTGGCGGGACGTGTGAACAGTTCGCGCGGTGTCGCGCACTGTTGCAGTACGCCGTCGCTCATCACCGCCACCCGGTCGCCCATCGTCATCGCCTCGATCTGATCGTGCGTGACGTAGACCGTCGTCACCCCGAGCCGCTTCTGCAGCGCGGCGATCTGGGTGCGGGTCTGGACGCGCAGCTGGGCGTCGAGGTTCGACAGCGGCTCGTCCATCAGGAAGACCTTCGGCTCGCGCACGATCGCCCGGCCCATCGCCACCCGCTGGCGTTGACCGCCCGACAGCTTGGCCGGCTTGCGGTCGAGGTACTCCTCGAGGTCGAGGATGCGCGCCGCTTCCTTGACCCGCGCCGCCCGCTCCTTCTTCTTGACCTTCTTCACCTTGAGGTGGAAACCGATGTTCTCGGCCACCGTCATGTGCGGGTACAACGCGTACGACTGGAAGACCATCGCGATGTCGCGGTCCTTCGGTGGCACCGCCGTGACGTCGTCGTCACCGATGAAGATCGCGCCGTGGTCCGTCGGTTCGAGGCCGGCGAGCATGCGCAGCGTCGTCGACTTCCCGCACCCCGAGGGCCCCACCAGCACCAGGAACTCACCGTTGGCGATCGCCAGGTCGAGATCGGCGACGGCGGGCGATTCCTGTCCCGGATAGATCCGCGTGGCGCGTTCGAAGGTCACCGTGGACACGGCCCGCACCGTACCCGAACCGTCCCGACGATCGCCCCACCCCTCTTCCGATGAGCGAGACCCCCGTATCCGGTGGCTTCGCTCATCGCTCATGGGTTCGATCGGGTTGCGATGAGCGACGTCCCCGCATGCGGTGGTCTCGCTCATCGCTCGGGTGGGTTACGGCGTGCGGGCGAGGCCGCGGAAACGGACGGGTGGTTCGCCGAGTTCCTCGTCGTAGTGCGCCGCCCACCCGGCGAGACGGGCGACGGCGAAGATCGGAGCGTCGTCGGCGAGCCCGGCCACCCAGCTGAGGGCACCGAGCGCGAAGTCGACGTTCGGCTGCGTCGGGATCGTGCGCGCCACCTCGGCGAGCACGGCGTCGATCACGTCGAAGCGGATGTCGTCGGGAGCCACGCGGCGGGCGGCGGCGAGCAGCGGCGCGAAGCGCGGATCGGTGTGGCGGTAGATCTTGTGGCCGAAGCCGGGGATGTGCCGCCGCTCGGCCCGGGCGCGGGCGACGCTCGTGGCCGGATCGCCACGCATGCAGTCCTCGAGGAAGCGGTGCACCGCGGACATCGTCGAACCGTGGAGCGCGCCCTCCACGGTCGCCAGGCCGGCGACCAACGAGGCGTAGGGGGAGGCGCGAACCGACGCGGCGATGCGCACGGCCAGCGTGCTCGTCGCCAATTCGTGGTCGGCGAGGAGCACCAGTGCGGTCTCGATGGCGTCGACGAGCGCCGGCGTCGGGCGGGCGACCCAGGCGCCCGCGAGGCGGCGCGCGAATCGTCCGGTCAACGGTGTGGCGCCGGCCGACAACGCCGTCGGGCAGGCGAGGATCACGCGCCGGGCGGCGGTGGCCGTGTCGTCGTCCGGATGGAGGCCGCCGAGGACCGTCGTGGCGATCGTCAGTCGGGCGATCGGGCTGACGCGCACCGACCGCAGCGTGGAGGTGACCGCCGCTCGATCGTCGGGATCGGCCGCCGGCCACGTGACCGGTGCCGTCGGCAGCGTGCCCGAGATCAGCAGCTCGGCGACGTCCTCGAACGAGTGCTCGGCGAGGAGCGACGTGAGTGGGTACCCGCGCAGCTCGACGCCGTCGTCGCCGAGCTTGGTGATCGCCGATGCGATCTGCACGTCGATCGTCGGGCGGGGCGCCAGATCCGTGCGTCGGCCCGCCGCCCGGACCGCGTCGAGTTCGTCGACGGAGAAGAGCGAGGTCCGCCCGTCGGCCGCACGCACGCGCGACACCCGCCCCCGACTGACGTAGGCGTAGAGCGTCGAGGCCGAGACCCCGAGGATCCGGGCCGCTTCGGGAGCGCGCACGTACGTCGTCATGCTGTCATCGTGCCTGCAGTGTTGATCGAAATCAATGTTGATTCGATCAATGTTGATTCCGTGTGCGGACGACTGGAGACTCGGATCATGACGATGCAGATGATCGAAGTACCGGCCGGGCTCAACGGTGTGGTCGCCGCCGAGACCGCCATCGGGGCCGTGAACGGCGACGAGGGCTACTTCCACTACGGCGCCCACGACGCGACCCGGCTCGCCCGCGAGAACACGTTGGAGGAGGTGTGGTTCCTCGTGCGTGAGGGCCGGCTGCCGACGCCGACGGAACTGACCCGCTTCCGCGCCGATGTGGCAGGGCTGCGTTCGGTTCCCGACGCCCTGCGGCCCGTCGTCGACGTGGTGGCACACACCGCGGCGCCGCCCCTCGCCCAACTCCGCGCGGTCCTGTCGGTGGCTGCGCCGGTCCTCGGCCTCGATCCGGTGATCGACATCGGGCACGAGGCGCGCCGCGAGCAGGCGTTGCGGGTGGCGGCGATGACACCCGTCGATCCTCGCGGCGCTCCACCGGGTTCGCGACGGACGCGATCCGGTCGAACCCGATCCGACGCTCGGCCACGCTGCGTCCTACCTCTACGAGACGACGGGGACGCGTCCCTCGGACGAGCACGCCCGCGCCGTCGAGCAGTACATGATCCTCACGGTCGACCACGGCTTCAACGCCTCGACGTTCACGGCGCGGGTGGTCGCCTCGACCGGCGCCGACGTCGCCGACGCCGTGTGCGCGGCCATCGGGGCGCTCGCCGGACCACTCCACGGTGGCGCGCCGAGCCGGGCGCTCGACGCGCTCGATGCGATCGGCACCCCCGACCGGGCGCCCGAGTGGGTGCGCCAGGAGGTCGCCGCCGGCCGGCGCATCATGGGGTTCGGACACGCCGTGTACCGGGCGCCGGACCCCCGGTCGGGACTGTTGCGCGAGGTGGCCGAGCGGCTCGGCGGCGATCTCGTCGACCAGGCGATCGCCACCGAGGCGGAGATCCTCGTCACGCTCGCCGAGTTGAAGCCGGATCGCCCGTTGCCGAGCAACGTCGAGTTCTACGCCGGCGTCGTGATGGAGACCGCGGGACTGCCGCGCTCGATGTTCACGCCGACGTTCGCCGTCAGCCGCACGATCGGCTGGACGAGCCACATCGTCGAACAGGCCGCCGTCGGCAAGCTCATCCGCCCGACCTCGCGCTACACCGGCCCCGCCCCCGACTTCCTGCCGTCCTGATCGGACTCGCCTGATCCGAAAAATGGAGCAGATGTCGCGCCCAGCGCGACATCTGCTCCATTTTCCGGCGGGGGCGGCTGAAGGGTGGCCGGTAGCCTCGCTGGCGTGTCCGACCGGATCAGCCCAGAGGCGGTGGCCAAGGTCGCCAAGCTCGCCCGACTCTCGCTCACGCCCGACGAACTGGAGCGCGCCAGCCACGAGTTGAGCGACATGCTCGAGCACTTCGCCGACATCGACGCGCTCGACCTCGACGGCGTCGAGCCGATGACCCATCCGACGCCGATCGCCAACGTGATGCGCGACGACGTCGAACGGCCGGGCCTCGATCGCGACGAGGTCCTCGCTGCTGCTCCCGTCGCCGAGGCGGGGCGCTTCGTCGTGCCGCCGATCGTCGGATTGGAGGACTGATCGTGACCGGCACGTCACGGCCGTCAGCTGGCGAACCGACCTCCGCGTCCGACATCGCCGCCGGCGTTCGGGGCGGCGGCGTGCGCGCCGCCGATGTCCTCGAACGCCATCTCGCGGCGATCGAGGCCGGCGACGCCGAGATCCACGCGTTCAACCTCGTCACCGCCGACGTCGCCCGCGAGCAGGCGGCGGCCGTCGACGCCGGTGTTGCGGCCGGTCGGGACATGGGACGTCTCGCCGGCGTGCCGATCGCGCTCGAAGGACAACATGTGCACGCAGGGGATCCCGACGACGTGTTCGTCGAGGATCCTCGACGGCTGGAAGCCGCCGTACGACGCGACCATCGTCGGCCGACTGCGCGAGGCGGGCGCGGTGCTGATCGGCAAGACCAACCTCGACGAATTCGCCATGGGCTCGAGCACGGAGAACTCGGCGTTCGGCCCGACGCGCAACCCGCGCGACACCACACGCGTCCCCGGCGGGTCGAGCGGCGGATCGGCGGCCGCGGTAGCAGCCGGGTTCGCACCGGTCGCACTGGGGTCGGACACCGGCGGCTCGATCCGCCAGCCGGCGGCACTGTGCGGCGTCGTCGGGGTCAAGCCCACGTACGGTGCGGTCAGCCGCTACGGGCTCGTCGCGTTCGCCTCGAGCCTCGACCAGATCGGCCCGTTCGCCAACACCGTCGCCGATGCGGCGCTCGTGCTCGAGGTGATCTCGGGGCACGACCCGATGGATTCCACGTCGATCGCCCAGGGCGCCCTCGACGTGTCGAGCGGTCTCGACCGGGGAGTCGCGGGTCTGCGCGTCGGACGGATCACCGATCTGCCGGCGGGCGCCAGTGCCGACGTGTCGGCGTGTCTCGACGACGCGTTCGACGCGCTCGCCCGGGCCGGCGCCGAGATCGTCGACGTCACGGTGCCCGCCTACACGTACGCGCTCACGGCGTACTACCTGATCGCACCGGCCGAGGCGTCGAGCAATCTCGCCCGCTACGACGGCGTGCGGTTCGGGCTGCGGGTCGAGGCCCCCGACACGAATGCGATGTACATGGCCACGCGCACGGCCGGATTCGGCGACGAGGTGAAGCGGCGGATCATGCTCGGCACCTATGCGCTCTCGGCGGGCTACTACGACGCCTATTACGGGCGGGCGCTCAAGGTGCGCCGCAGGATCGCCGACGACTTCGCCGCGGCGTATGAACACGTCGACGTCCTGCTCACGCCCACGTCGCCGACGGTCGCGTTCCCGCTCGGTGACAAGACCGCCGACCCGCTGTCGATGTACCTCTGCGACACCTACACGATCCCCTCCAACCTCTCGGGAGACCCGGCGATGAGCATCCCGTTCGGCACGGGTGACGGCGGGCTGCCGGTCGGCGTCCAGGTGCTCGCGCCGGCGTTGGGTGAGGGCGTGATGTTCCGGGTGGCGTCCGAGCTCGAACGCGCGGCTGCATCGTTGACGACGACGACGGCGGTGGGATCGTGATCGCGTCGACCTGGACGTTCGAGGGCTACGAGTTGGTGGTCGGGCTCGAGGTGCACGTCGAACTGGCCACGGCGACGAAGCTGTTCTCCGCCTCGCCGAACCGGTTCGGCGACGAGCCGAACACGAACATCGACCCGGTCACCCTCGGCCTGCCCGGCGCGTTGCCGGTGCTCAACCGGCAGGCGGTCGAGCTGGCGATGCGGCTCGGACTGGCGCTCAACTGCCGCGTGCAGCGATCCACGTTCGCCCGCAAGAACTACTTCTATCCCGACATGCCCAAGGCCTACCAGATCAGCCAGTACGACGAGCCGATCTGCATCGATGGCCGGCTCGACCTGCCCGACGGCTCCCGCGTCGGCATCGAACGCGCCCATCTCGAGGAGGACACCGGCAAGTCGACCCACGTCGGTGGCACCGGCGGCCGCATCCACGGCAGCGACTACTCGATGATCGACTTCAACCGCGCCGGCGTGCCGCTCGTCGAGATCGTCAGCCGGCCCGACATCCGCACGCCCGAACAGGCCAAGGCGTACGTGAGCGAGCTGCGCGCCATCCTCGTCGCCGTCGGCGCCTCCGACGCGAAGATGGAGGAAGGCTCGATGCGCGTGGACGCCAACGTCAGCGTGCGCCTGCCCGGCGCCGAACTCGGCACCCGCTGCGAGATCAAGAACGTCAACTCGGTCCGCTCGGTCGGCCGGGCGATCGAGTACGAGGCGCAGCGCCAGGTGCGCATGCTGCAAGCGGGGGAGGCGGTCCGCCAGGAGACCCGCCACTGGGACGAGACCGACGGCCGGACCCACACCTTGCGCAGCAAGGAGGACGCCGACGACTACCGCTACTTCCAGGAGCCCGACCTCGTCGTCGTCGACCCGGACACCGAGTGGATCGAACGTGTCCGCGCCGCGCTGCCCGTGCTGCCGGCGGCGCGACGCGAGCGGCTCGCCGCGGCCACCGGACAGGCCACCGACGCCGAGGCCGTCCTCGTCGTGACCGAGCGTGGCCAGGACGGCTACGTGCTCGCCGTGGCCGAAGCCGGGGGCGATGCCGGCCGTGCCCTCGTGCACGTCAAGGAGGCATTCGCCGAGCAGGGGGCCGAGCCGACGGTGCCGGCCGCCGACCTCGCCGCCCTGACGCGGCTCGAACTCGACGGAGCGCTCACGGCCACCCAGGCCAAGCAGGTGCTCGCCGAGATCGTCGACGCCGGCGGTGGGGATGCCGCGGCGATCGCTGCCGCGAAGGGCTTCGAGGCGATGGACTCCTCCGAACTCGAGTCGATGGTCGACGCGGCGATCGCCGCCCAGCCCGCCGCGTGGGCGAAGTTCTGCGCCGGCGAGGGCAAGGCGGCGGGAGCGCTCGTCGGCGCGGTGATGAAGGCCTCGAAGGGCCAAGCCGACGGCAAGGCCGTCACCGCCCTCCTCGACGCCCGCCGCGACGCCTGACGCGACCTCCGCGCACCCGTCTCGCGTCGGCCCCGATCCACGTTTGCGTCGCGATTTCGGGCGGCGGGCCCGCAGAAATCGCGACGCAAACGTGGACCGGGACGGCAGCTGTCGCTACCGCAGGCCGATGCGGGCGCCCATCAGGGTCGACGTCTCGCGGAAGAATGCTTCGTGGTCGACGATCAGGCCGTGGGTCTGGCCGAACAGCTCGAAGCTGAGGTGGCCGAACAACTGCGTCCACGCGGCGAGTGCGGCGAGGAACACGGCGTCGGTGGCGCGCAGATCGAGTTCGCCGCGGAGGAACTCGAACGCGTCGGTCGTCGCCGCTGACAACTCGAGGGGCGTGGAGACCGGTTCGGACGGCGCGACGAGGGAGCCGTCGTCGATCGCATCGCCGACGATCTGGATCAGGGCACGGGTGACGCGCGTGCCGGGGACGATCGTGTCGGCGGGCGCCGCGTACCCGGGCACGGGCGAGCCGTAGAGCAGGGCATATTCCTGCGGGTGGGCGAGCACCCACTCGCGGACCACGCACGCCGCGGTGACCCATCGGTGCAGCGGGGCGTCGTCGCGGGACTCGACGATCGACGCCTCGGCCGCGGCGCCGACGTCGTCGTAGGCCTCGATGATCAGCGCGGTGAGCAGGTCGTCGCGGCTGGCGAAATAGCGGTAGAGCGCGGACGACACCATGCCGAGCTCGCGGGCGATCGCCCGCAACGAGAGGCCTGCCGCACCGACCGTGCCGAGCTGGCGGCTGGCGGCCGCCACGATCTCGGCGCGGACATCGGCATGGGCCCGCTCGCGGGCCCCGGCGATCGGGCGGGGCACCGGGGTGACTGGCGTTCCAGGCGGCGAGGTCGTCATGGCGACAGTCTTGCAGAGAGGTGCTCTGAAATGTGAGCGGTGCTCTTGACTTCGCTCTCCTCATGTGTGTACGGTGATCCAAACAGAGAGCACTGCTCTCACCCCGATGAACAGGAGCCGACATGGACAGCACGAACACCACCCGCGACGAGGCGATTTCCGACCACCGCTACCTCGAGCCCGACGGGTTCACGAAGCACGTCTTCAACCCGCTGGTCGCCGGGTTGACCCGCCTGGGCATCAGCGTCTGGGGCTCGCGGGTGTTGGAAGTGCCCGGCCGGACGACCGGTGAGATCCGCCGGACGCCGGTCAACCTGCTGACCGTCGATGGTCAGCAGTACCTGGTGGCGCCCCGCGGGGCGACGCAGTGGGTGAAGAACGTCCGGGTCGCCGGGTCGTGTCGCCTCCGGGTGGGGCGACGGGTGACCGACGCCGCGCTCGTCGAACTCCCCGATGCGGACAAGCCGGCGATCCTGCGTCCGTACCTGCAACGCTGGAAGTGGGAGGTCGGCCAGTTCTTCGACGGCATCGGGCCCGACTCGACCGACGAGCAACTCCTCGCTGTGGCGGCCGGCTATCCGGTGTTCGAGGTGGTCGCCGGCTGAGGACGACGGTTGCCCCGGGTCCGACCGCCGAAGAACGTCGGCGTCGGTATCCGGTCGGCGAACTTCGTCGCCACCGGCCCGAGGATCGCCGTCAGCAGGACGTACGCCGCCGCCAACGCGCCCAGGTCGGGACCGTCGGCGAGGCTCGCGCCGAGCGCGGCGATCACGATCGAGAACTCCCCGCGGGCGATGATCACGGTGCCGGCGCGCATGCGCCCCTTCGGCCCCACGCCCGCGCGGCCCGCCGTGTACCAGCCGGTCGCCACCTTCGTGAGCGCCGTGACGACGGCGAGGCCGAGCGCCGGGAACACCGCGTCGACGAGATCGCCGGCATCGATCTGGAACGAGAAGAACAGGAAGAACGTCGCCGCGAACAGGTCGCGCAGCGGGGAGATCAGTTGCAGCGCCCGCTCCTCCGCCCGCCCCGTGAGCGCGAGGCCGACGAGGAACGCGCCGATCGCCCCGGACACCTCCAGCCGCTGCGCCACACCCGCGACGAACAGCGTGACGCCGAAGATCGTCAGCAACAGCGTCTCGTCGGAGCCGCCGACGATCATGTCGGAGAACTTCTGGCCGAACCGCAAGGCGAGGAAGATGATCACGCTCACCGCCATGAGCGCGACCACGACGCTGAGCACGGTGGCAGCGACGCTCCCGCCGACGATCAAGGCCGCGACCACCGGCAGGTACACGGCCATGGCGAGGTCCTCGATCACGAGGAGGTTGAGCACCGGCGGGGTCTCACGGTTGCCGAGGCGACCGAGATCCGACAACACCTTCGACACGACGCCCGACGAGGTGATCCAGGTGACGCCGCCCAACAGCACCGCGGCGAGGGGCGTCCAGCCGAGCACCAGCCCGACGAGCACGCCGGGCACGGCATTCAGGCCCATGTCGACGGCGCCGGCGGCCAGGCCGGTACGCAGCCCCGACCGCAGTTCGGTGTCGGAGTACTCGAGCCCGAGCGTGAACAGCAGCAGCAGCACCCCGATCTCCGCGGCGAGCGAGATGAAGCCTTCCGTGACCTCGAGGTCGATCAGGCCGCCCCTGCCGACCGCGAGGCCGCCGAGCAGGTACAGCGGGATCGCGGTGATCCCGATCCTGGCAGCCAGACGCGACAGCATCGCCAATCCGAGGATCACGACTCCGATCTCGATGAACGCGATCGCGGAGTCGGTGCTCCCGGCAGCGATCACGCGACCGGCATCAGTGGCGCATCACGTCGCGCAGGGCCGCGAGACCCTCGACGGTGCCCACGGCGACGGCGACATCGCGGCTGCGGAACTCGAACTCCGGCCCGGGCGCCGGCGTGGTGTCGCCCGCGCGGATCACCGCAACGATCGACGAACCGGTCTTGGTGCGGAACTGCCCGTCGCCGATCGTGGTGCCGATGACCGGTGAATCCGGCGGCAGTTCGATCCACTCGATTGCCAAGCCCTCGATCTGCTGCTGGACCGCCGTGACCGCCTCGGTGACCGTGCTCCCGCCGAGCAACTCCGACATGGTGCGCGTATCGGCGGCCGTGAGTTCGAGGCTGGACGCGCAGGCATCGGGATCGTCGTCGTCGTAGACCAGGATCTCGCGCCGACCGTCGCGGCGCACGAGGACACCGACGATCCGGCCCCCGTCGGTGGTGAATTCGAACTTCACCCCGACCCCTGGGAGCTTGGTCTCACGAACCGCAGCCATGACCTCCATTGTGCCAGGGCGGGGTAGTCACAGCACCCGGCTCGCCATGAGGGGCAGCACTACCCTCTCGCGCATGAGCGAGACGCCCCACACCGCTGACACGCCCGTCGACATCAAGCCGCGTTCCCGCGACGTCACCGACGGGATGCAGAAGGCGCCGTCACGGTCGATGCTGCGCGCCGTGGGGCTCACGGAGAGCGACTGGGACAAGCCGCAGATCGGGATCGCTTCGTCGTGGAACGAGGTGACGCCGTGCAACATGACCCTGCGCAAACTGGCCGAGCACGCCAAGGCGGGCGTGCGCGACGCCGGCGGCGTCGGGCTCGAGTTCGGCACGATCACGGTGAGCGACGGCATCTCGATGGGCCACGAGGGGATGCGTGCCTCGCTCGTGTCGCGCGAGGTGATCTGCGACTCGGTCGAGACCGTGATCCATGCCGAACGCTTCGACGGCTTCGTCGGCCTCGCCGGGTGCGACAAGTCGATCCCCGCCATGCTGATGGCCGCTGCTCGCCTCGACCTGGCGAGCGTGTTCGTCTACAACGGCTCGATCATGCCCGGCGAACACCATGGTGTGGCGCTCGACATCACCAGCGTGTTCGAGGCCGTCGGCGCCTGTGCCGCCGGCACGATCAGCGAGGACGAACTCCTCGAGATCGAGCGCAAGGCCTGCCCTGGCGAGGGTGCGTGCGGCGGGATGTTCACCGCCAACACGATGAGCTCGATCGCCGAGGCACTCGGGATGAGCCTGCCCGGCACGGCCTCGCCGCCGGCGATCGACCGGCGGCGCGAAGGCGATGCGCACCGCGCCGGCGAGGCCGTGGTCAACATGCTGCGACTCGGGATCACGCCGCGGCAGATCATGACCAAGCCGGCCTTCGAGAACGCGATCGCGCTCACCTCGGCGCTCGGTGGATCGACGAACGCCGTCCTGCACCTGCTGGCGATCGCCAACGAGGCGCACGTGGCACTCGACCTCGACGACTTCAACCGGATCGCCGACCAGGTGCCCCACATCGCCGACATGAAGCCGGGCGGCAAGTTCCACATGAGCGACCTCGACCGCGTGGGTGGTGTGCCGATGGTGTTGCAGCACCTCCTCGACAACGGCCACCTCCATGGTGACGTGATGACCGTGACGGGCCGGACGATGGCCGAGAATCTCGCCGAGATCGATCCGCCGCGCCCCGACGGCGTGGTCGTGTACCCGCTCGATCAGCCGATCCATCGCGAAGGCGGGATCAACGTCCTCACCGGTTCGCTCGCGCCGAGCGGCGCCGTGGTGAAGGTCGCCGGCCTGTCCGACGCCCAGAAGACGTTCGAGGGTCCGGCGCGTGTGTTCGACGACGAGTCGTTCGCGATGGATGCGATCCTCGCCGGTGCGATCGAGCCGGGCACCGTGATCGTGATCCGCTACGAGGGCCCACGAGGCGGGCCGGGCATGCGGGAGATGCTCGCCATCACCGGCGCGTTGAAGGGTGCCGGGCGCGGGGGCGACTGTGCGCTGATCACCGACGGCCGGTTCTCGGGCGGCACCTGGGGGTTCTGCATCGGCCACGTCGCACCGGAGGCGACCGACGGCGGACCGATCGCGTTCGTCCGTGACGGTGACCTGATCAGGATCGACGTGCCGACGAAGTCGCTCGATCTCCTGGTGGACGACACCGAGCTGGACAGCCGCCGCGTGGGCTGGACGCCGAACCCGCCGAGGTACACGACCGGAGTGCTCGGAAAATATGCCAAACTGGTGCAAGGCGCGGAGACGGGGGCCATCACCAACACCCTGTGACCCTCGTCAAGGCGTCAAGAATTGTTCAACTTTCGGAAGCGGACGGCCGATAGAGGGAGGATGAACGTGAGGGCGAGCAAAAAGTGCTCCCCCGGCGTGCGAGTATTTCCGCGCACGTCTGTTGATCCCTACCCATCATGAACCCGATCAAACGTAGTGCCCTGGCGATCGCAGCCACGTGCGGAGTCGTTGCCGTCGCGCCCGTCGTCGAGGCGGCCCCACCGACCGCTGTCGACGCCTCGGCCTCCGCGGCCACCGACGTCCTGACGCCGACCGCGACGGCGCCGAGCACCGAGCCGGGCGCGGGGTGCGCACCGCCGACCGACACCGTGCCGTCCTCGACGACCGTGCCGTCCTCGACGACCGAGCCGTCCTCGACCACCGTGCCGTCCTCGACGTCGACCACGACGACGACCGTGCCGGCCCCACCGGCGGGACTGGTGACCCCGCCTGGTGACCCGGCATCCGCCGGCGTGCCCCCGACGTCCACACCGACCGATCCGTGCGACACGACGACCACGACCACGCTGCCACCGATCGACACGGCTCCCACCACCACGGTCGACCCGAGCATCCCGACGACCGTCGCGCCGCCGTCGAGCGAGGCGCCGACCGTTCCGGTCGACACCACCCCGGTCCCGGCGGTCACGGAGCCCGCTGCCGTCGCGCCCGAGGCGCCGGCCAGCGAAACGACCACGTCGCTCGCCGAGGCGACCGCGTCGGCGCCCGCCGAACCGCAGGCGTCGTCGGGTGTCGAGGGCGAGGTTGCCGTGGGGGGAGCGTCGGCGTCGCCGAATCTCCCGCTGCCCCCGGTGAATCCGTCCTGGACGACCCAGGGCGTGCCGCGGTTCGTCCTGCCGAGCACCCCGGGCAGCACCACGCTCCAGCCTGGGCGCACCCCGCCGGGTGAGCGGGTGGTGCTCGCCGAGAACGTCGACGTGATCCTCGCCACGATCCGTCAGCTCGAATCGAGCAATCGTTACGACATCGGTCCGAACAAGGCGTTGGCCTCCGGTGCGTACCAGTACATCCCGCGCACGTGGAACAACTACGCCGGATATCCCGAGGCCTATCTCGCGCCGCCCGAGGTGCAGGACGAACGTGCCCGCGGCGACGTCGAGCGCATCTTGACGATGTACGGCGGCAACGTCGCGATGGTGCCGGTGATGTGGTACTACCCACGCGCCGCCATCGAGCCGCTGTGGATGGATCGGGTCCCCAACCCGGCCGGCGGCAACCGGCTCACCATCCGCGAATACCAGACGTTGTGGCTCGGGAAGCTCGACGCCAACGCCAGCGCCATGCTCGGCACGTTCGTCGGCACTCCGGAGTCGCCGGCGGCCTTGTCCGTCGTGTCGAAGGTCCCCACCCCGACGACCACCGTGCCCGTCGACCCTGCCGTCGATCCGGCCACGGTCGCTCCGACGACGGTTGCGCCGACCACCGTGCCGCCCACAACCGTCGTTCCGACCACCGTGCCGCCGACCACCGTGCCGCCCACAACCGTCGCGCCGACCACCGTCCCGCCGACCACCGTTGCCGCCGACCACCGTGGCGTTGATCGGTCCGCCGGCTCCGGGCGTGGCCGAGTCGCCCGAGGCGACGACCACCACCTCGACCACGGTCCCCCCGCCTCGGATCGTCGCCGACGAGATCACCGTGTCGGAATCGACGATGGAATTGGCGACGCGATCGGTGCCGCCCGCGTACGAACCGACTCCCGACGCGGGCTCGGCGCGAACGATCGTGTTCCCGGTGCTCGGCCCCGTCGCCTACGCCGACGGGTGGATGGATTCGCGCGACGGCGGTCGCCGGCGTCACGAGGGCACCGACATCATCGGGGTGCAGATGCAGCCGATCCTGGCCGCGGTCGACGGCGAGATCACGCGTCTGCAGACCGAGTCGATCGGCATCAGCGGGCTGGCCGTCACGATCCGCGACAGCGAGGGCTGGCGTTACAACTACTTCCACGAGAACAACGACACACCCGGCACCGACGACGGGCAGGCGTCCGACGCCTTCCGCCTCGCGCCCGGCCTCGCCGTCGGGTCGCAGGTGGTCGCCGGACAGATCATCGGGTACATGGGTGACTCGGGCAACGCCGAGGACTCGGTCACGCACCTCCATTTCGAATTCCGTGACCCCACCGGTCTCGCCCGCCCCTCGTACTGGTCGCTCCGATCGGCCGAGGCGCGCCAGGCGTGCACCATCGGGATCGGCCCCTGGTCGACGCCGGTGTTGTCGCCGCAGGCCGAAGCCGCCGCCGCGCCGCTCCCCGCCGACGCGACCGCCGATGCGGCCTTCGTCGCTCCGAACGCACTCGTCGCCGCCACCGCCACGCCGGTCGCGACCGACGTGGCCGACGTGGCCGAGCACACGGTGGTCACTCCACTGTTCGGTGAAGGCCAGTGGGTGATCGACTCCGACGGGCGGGTCACCGCCACGGGCGATGCCGCCCTGATCCTGCCGCGCCGTGATCTCCAGTGCGATCCCGGGCCGGCGACGCCGTTCGGCACCGACGCCGCAGGTTGGCGGCAGATCACGAGCAGCATCCTCGACGGCACGGTGCTCGAGGGCGCCGACCTCAGCCGGACCATCCTGTCCGACGTGGTGCCGGCCCCGGAACCGCTGCCCACCGACAGCCCTGCACCGACCGACGTGCCGGCACCGGGAACCCCACCGCCCGCGACCGGCGACGCCGGGGCAACGGTCGTTCCCGCGACGCGCATCCCCACCTGGACCACCGCCGGACTGTGGCCGGCCAGTGGTGGCACGGCGGCGGCCGCACCGCCGGTCCCGGCGACGGCGGCCCCGACGACGCCGAGCGCGTTGTCCTCCTCCGGGGGAACAACGGCCACCGCCGGTCCGACCGGCGCCGTGGCGACCGAACCGATCGGTGAGCCGCTCGCGTTCGTCGACACCGCGACCGGTGAGACGATCATCGTGCGGTTCGAACGGCCGATCCGGACCGACCGGTTGATCGGCCCCCACTGACCAGCTCTCGCTGAGGCGGTCGCTCAGTCGACGAGCGCCTGATACACGAGCGTCTTGAGGTCCTCGCGGATCGGGTAGGTGCTCGACGGGAGGAGCTGGGTGAGGAACAGCACGACGATCTCCTCGGCCGGATCGACCCAGAACGCAGTGCTCGCCGCACCGCCCCACGCGTAGTCGCCGCCGCGCGCGCCGAGGACGCGGTTGGCGACCGGATCCATCGTCACCGAGAAACCGAGGCCGAACCCGACCCCGTCGAACGTCGTCTCGGCGAACAGCGGGCGTCCGAACGACTCGAGATCGGCGTTGCCCGGCAGGTGGTTGCGCGTCATGTAGTCGACCGTGCGCGTGCCGAGCAGTCGCACCCCGTCGAGCTCGCCGCGGTTGAGCAGCATGTGGGTGAACCGGAGGTAGTCGTGGGCGGTGCCCATGAGGCCGCCACCGCCACCGAGCATCTCGGGGCGGTGATCGGCGGCGGGAGTGCCGGGCATCAGGAACGTCTCGCCCGTCGCCGGGTGCGGCATGTACAGACGGGCGAACCGGTCGGCGCGGGACTCCGGCACCCAGAAGTCGGTCTCGGTCATGCCGAGCGGGTCGAAGATCCGCTGCTTCATGAACTCGTCGAGCGGCAGGCCCGAGACCACTTCGACGACGCGGCCGAGCACATCCGTCGACACGCCGTAGTTCCATTCGCTGCCCGGCTGGAACACCAGCGGCAGCTGCGCCCACGCCTGGCAGCACGCCTCGAGGTCCATTCCCGCCGGGATCCCCCATTCGAAGCCGGCCTTGCGGTAGATCGCGTCGACCGGATGCGTGTTGTGGAAGCCGTAGGTGAGCCCGGACGTGTGCGACAGCAGATGCCAGACCCGGATCGGCTCGGTCTGCGGCTCGACGACCGGCTTGAGGTACGACCCACCGGTGTAGACCGGCGTGTCGGCGAACTCGGGGATGAACGAGCTGATCGGCTCCTTCAGCGAGAAGGCGCCCTCCTCGAACAGCATCATCGCCGCCACCGACGTGATCGGTTTCGTCATCGAGAACATCCGCACGACCGTGTCGGCCTCGAACGGCAGGCCGGCGTCGATGTCGCGCATCCCGTACGTCGACGAATGGACCACCTGGCCTCGTCGGCTGACCACGGCGTGCCATCCCGGCAGCTTCTTGTCGTCGACGTAGCGCGCGAAGTGCCGGTCGATGCGGGCGAGGCGGTCGGCGTCGAAGCCGAGCGCGGACGGGTCGATCTCCACCTTTGGTCCTGTCATCGGCCGAGCTTTGCAGCCGCCGGTCTACGATCCCGAGATGAGCGACGTGCCACCACCGCCACCCGAGGTCCCAGGCGAGCGACAGGTCCCGCCGAGCCCGGCGCCCGCGATGTCATCGCCACCACCACCACCGCCGCCCCCGCCGTCGTCGACGCCGAGCGGTGCGTACGTGCCGGCGACGGCGCCGTACGCCGTGGCGCCGGCTTCCGGACCGGTCGGCAAGCCGCGCTCGACGCTCGTCGTGATCCTGCTGACGATCGTGACGCTCGGGATCTGGATGATGGTGTGGTCGTACCAGAACGGTGAGGAGCTGAAGCAGCACGCCGGCACCGGGATCGGTGGCATCGGCTACCTGCTGATCACGTTGTTCATCTCACCGGTCACGATGTTCCTGATGGCGGGCGAGGTCGAGCAGCTCTACCGCCGGGAGGGCAAGGAACCGCCGATCACCACCATCTGGGGTCTGTGGTTCCTGCTCCCGATCATCGGGCACTTCATCTGGTACTTCCGCATCCAGCGCTCGCTCAACGAGTACTGGATCGCGCACGGCGCGCCGGCCTGACGGATGATCAGGCACCGCCGCCGAGCGCGGCGAGCAGGTTCGTCGGGGTGTCCTTCGGACTGATCTTCGGCCAGGCCTCGGCGACCTTGCCGGCCTCGTCGACCAGGAACGCGGACCTCTGCACACCCATGTACTTCCTGCCGTACATGTTCTTCTCCACCCAGACCCCGTAGGCCTCGGCGACCGCGTGGTCGGCGTCGGACAGCAGTGTGAAGCCGAGCGAGTACTTGTCGTCGAACTTGGCGAGCTTGGCGGGGGCGTCGGGGCTGATGCCGATGATCACCGCGTCGCCGATGTCGCCGGCGATGTCGCGCAGACCGCAGGCCTGGGTCGTGCAACCGGGCGTGTCGGCCTTCGGGTAGAAGTACACGAGCACCTTGCGGCCCTTGAACGACGACAGTCGGATGACGTGCTCGTGCTGGTCCTTCAGGCTGAACGCGGGGGCACGGGTTCCGGTGGCAGGGCTCGGCATGTCGCGGATCGTACCCGACCGCTGCCGGGCCGGATTCGGCCTCGCGGGTGTCCGGTCAGGCGGCGCGCGCCGGTCGCTGGCGGCGGGAAGCGACGAGCGTCCAGACGGCTCGCCAGCCGACGAGGAACAACCCGAGGAAGATCGTGGCGACGACGACGAACGAGGCGGCGGTGCCGTCGTCGAACACGAAATGCCGCAGGAGCATGCCGACCAGGATGACGATCGGCCAGATCATCAGGCCGGTGCGGACCGTGGTGGGCTGGCGCCAGGCCCGCACGACCGCCCAGGCGATGAACAGGGCGATGGCGAACGGTGCCGCCGTTCGCAGGATGCCGCTCATGGCGGCACTCTCGTCGTGGTTGCGCCGGCCGATCGTCACGAAGATCACGATGCAGAGCGCGTCGAGCGATGCGGCGATGGTCGGCAGGCGTTCGTCGGAGGTCATCTCGATCAGGATCCGGATCGGGAGTCGGAGGAGAAGCCGCCGATGTTGCCGCGGAAGAACACGAGGGGCCGTGGGGGCAGGCCGTCGTGGTCGGGATCGGCGTCGAGGAACTCCACGCGGCCGAGCACGAAGTAGTGATCGCCCATCGTGTACACCTCCTCGACGACGCAGTCGATCCATGCCACCGCGCGATCGAGGATCGGTGAACCGGACGGTGACTCGTGCCAGGTGACGCCGTCGAAGCGCGTCGTCTCCGTGCCGGTCTTGGCGAAACGCCAGCAGAGGTCGTCCTGCTCCGCGCTCAGCACGTTGACGCAGAACCGTCCCGACGGGGCGATCATCTCCCATGTCACCGAGTCGGTCTGCGGGAGGAAACCGACGAGCGGGGGGTCGAGGGACACCGACGTGAACGAGCCGATCGTGAACCCGGTCGGACCGTCGGGGCCGTGCCCGGTGACGATCGTGACACCGGTCGGGAAGTGGCCCATCACCATCCGGAAGTGCCCGGCATCGAAGGCGATCGCCGGGTCGGTGGCTACTTCGGGGGGTCCGGGAGATTCGCTCATCAGGGCCAACAGTACGCTGCGCAAGGATGGTCGACCCGAGCGCGCCCGATCCGGGCATGAAGGTCGACGTGCGCCGGTCGATGCGGTCGATGCGGCGGGCGATCACCGATCGCCCGGAGCGGTCCGAGCGGATCTGGGCGCATGTGCGTCCACTGCTGCCGGCCACCACGCCGTTGCGCTTGTTGGCGTTCGAGTCGATCGCCGGTGAACCGGAGACGGCGCCGTTCGTCGAGTGGTGCAGGTCGGTCGGTGTCGAGGTCGACGTGCCGGGCGAGCACTCCGACCCGGCGTCGCCGGACCCGGCCTGGCCCGATGTGGTGATCGTGCCCGGCCTCGCCTTCACGCGACGGGGTGATCGGCTCGGTCAGGGCGGCGGATGGTACGACCGCTTCCTGGCGGGCGTCCGCCCGGAGTGCCGCACGATCGGTGTCGGCTTCGACGAACAGATCGTCGACGACCTGCCCGTGGAGGACCACGACATCCGGCTCGATCACGTCGTCACCGAATCGGGCGACATCGTCGGTGGCGCGGCGCGCTCGAGCGCGTCACCGGTCACTGCACGCCGACGCGCCGCGGATCCGATCGGCCAGTTCGTCGACCGCGGGATCGACGATCGAGCCTGCCCGATGGGCCAGCACGAGGCGGCGGGTGGTCAACACGGGGCCGCGGACGAGTGAGCGCTGGGTCGAGTCGGGGCCGGTGTCGGGCAGGACGGTCCAACCGGCGCCGAGGCGGACCATCTCACGGAGCACCTCGGGCTGGTGGGACTCGGCCACGACGTCGAGCGGCGCACCGCGGGCGCGCAGTTCGCGCTCGATGATCGAGCGGGTGTGCGAACCGAACGGGAAGAGCACCCACGGGCCCCACGTCGGGGGATCGGCGATGTCGACGCCCGGTGGCGCGAGCACGACCAGCTCCTCCTGACGCAGCGCCGTCGACTCGACGCCGGCGACATCGGCCGGCGGTTCGACGCAGACGACGAGGTCGAGTTCGCCCCCGATCAGGTGGTCGATCAGCTCACCCGACGGAGCGACGCGCAACAGCAGTGTCACCTCGGGACGGTCGGTGCGGAATTGCTGGAGCGCGTCGGGCAGGTGGACGAGGGCGGCGGCATCGATCATCCCGATGCGGACCCGGCCGGCGACGCCGGTCCGCTGGCGATCGGCCCAGGTGGCCAGGTCGCCGGTGAGTCCGAGCACCTGACGGGCGTGGGCGACGGCGGGAGCGGCGCTGTCACGGACGTGCCGTCGCCGTCCGTCGCGGTCGAACAGCGTGACACCGAGACGCCGTTCGAGTTCGGCGAGGCCCTGCGAGAGCGCCGACGGGCTGACACCGACCTGCATCGCCGCAGCCGCCCAGGTGGGCGCGTCGTCGACGGCCACGAGGTACTCCAGCTGGCGGATCGAGAGGTCCGGGAGCGGGCGCACCTCGTGCAGGATAGTTCAGATTTGCTTCACCGTACCTCTGCGGTGTGAATGTTTGCTTATGATCGTCGTCATGACCGCACGACAGATCGCACCCGCCACCGGCAAGCTCGGTGTCCTCACCCCCGGCATGGGCGCCGTGTCGTCCACGTTCATCGCCGGCGTCCTCGCCGCCCGGCAGGGTCTCAAGCCGCCGATCGGCTCGATCACCCAGATGGCCCACATCCGCCTCGGCACCAAGGAACAGAACCGCAACCCGCTGATCCGCGAGTTCGTGCCGCTCGCCAGCCTGGACGATCTCGTCTTCGGCGGCTGGGACCCGATCTCGTCGAACGCGCTCGAGGCCGCCCGCACCGCCGGCGTGCTCGAGGAGGGCGATCTGAGCACCATCTCGAGCGAACTCGAGGGCATCGTGCCGATGGAGGCCGTCTTCGACCAGCGCTGGGTGTCGCGCCTCGACGGCGTCCGCGTGAAGAACATCGCCTCCAAGTGGGACCAGGCGCTGGCGGTCATCGACGACATCGCGCACGTTCAAGGCGGAGAACGGCTGCGACCGCCTCGTCATGGTGTGGTGCGGCTCGACCGAGGCCTACCAGGAGCCGTCCGACGTCCACGTGTCGGTCGCCGCCTTCGAGCAGGGCCTGAAGGACAACGACTCGAACATCTCGCCGTCGCAGATCTACGCCTACGCCGCGCTGCAGAGCGATGTGCCCGTTCGCCAACGGCGCACCCAACCTGTCGGTCGACCTCGCGTGCATGATCGAGCTGTCGAAGACCCGCGGCGTGCCGATCGCCGGCAAGGACTTCAAGACCGGCCAGACGTTGATGAAGACGCTGCTGGCCCCCGGCTTCAAGGCCCGCATGCTCGGCCTGCGCGGCTGGTACTCGACGAACATCCTCGGCAACCGCGACGGCGAGGTGCTCGACGATCCCGAGAACTTCAAGTCGAAGGAGGTGTCGAAGCTCGGTGTGCTCGACACGATCCTGCAGCCCGAGGTGTACCCCGACCTGTACGGCAACATCGATCACGTCGTGCGGATCAACTACTACCCGCCGCGCGGTGACAACAAGGAGGGCTGGGACGCGATCGACATCTTCGGGTGGCTCGGCTACCCGATGCAGATCAAGGTCGACTTCCTGTGCCGCGACTCGATCCTCGCCGCGCCGATCGTGCTCGACCTGGCGCTGTTCATGGACCTCGCCCACCGCGCCGGCGAGTCCGGTGTGCAGGAGTGGCTGAGCTTCTACCTCAAGGCCCCCCAGGCCGCGGGTGAGACGCCGGCCGAGCACGACCTGTTCATCCAGCAGACCAAGCTCAAGAACACCCTGCGCGAGTGGATGGGCGAGCCCGCCGTCACCCACTCCGAAGCCGGCTGACCCTCCGTTCATTCCGGACCCGTCCGCGGCGAACGGTGGGGCAGTTGCCGATCGCGTCACACCCTCCGTTCAGATCGGTGCATGGCACGCCGACATCGCGATTTCAGTGCGAGCGAGTGGTTCCACGTCTTCAACCGCGGAGTCGATCGACAGGACATCTTCAGTACGGACGAGGACTACTTGTCTGTTCGAGCGGCTGCTCGACGAGGAGGTCGTCGAGCGGTTCGGTGTCGAGGTCCACAGCTACGCGTCTCGATGTCGAATCATTTCCACCTGCTCGTGCACTGCTCCTGACCAGCAGGTTGTCCGCGATGATGCACGTCGCTGTGCAGCCGGTACGCTCGGCGTACAACCAGCGGTCCTGCCGAGCGAACCGGGCCGGTGTTGGGAGGCAGATTCTACTCGGTGGCCGTCACGAGCGACGCGTCAGCTCGACCAGATCGCTCGATACATCCATCGAAATCCCCTCGCGATCGTTGATCCGCGACGTGCTCTGGCGGCATACCGATGGTCGAGCCTCGGAGCGATCCTGGCGCGACGTGACTGTCCGAGATGGCTCGTCGACGGTGTGGTGATTGCCGAGCGACAGCGAATGACCGTCGGCGACTACTGGCGTATGTCTTGCACCGCAGCCGTCAGCGACGAGGTCGAATCCGGGATGCCGGCCTTCGCGTGCGTGACGCGGTCGAGACCGCGGTGGCTGCCGTGTTCCACTGCGGACAGGCGTGCGTTCTGCACTCGAGGCGGTCCGGGTCGGCCGAACGAACAGCGCGACGCTCGCGATCACCGTGGCGGTGGAGCTTGCGGGCCGCTCCGGTGCGGACCTTGCCGCCACTACGGTCTCATGATCTGAGCTCGATTCGACGAACGGCTCGGCAGGGGCGGGTGCAGTCGGCGACCTACGCCGACGTTCTCCCGCCGCGCCGGCGCGACGTCCTCGACCGCCTGCACGTCGCGCCGAGCGACCCTGCCCTCTTGGGGTCGGGTCCCGAAGAACGGAGGGTCGACTACGGTCGTCGACACGTGACGGCGATCGTGATGGACGGGAACGGGTTGCGGGACGAGTTGATCGTTTCGATCCGCGAGCGGGTCGAGGCCGCCGGCTCGCCGGCGATCTGTCTCGCCACGGTGCTCGTCGGCGACGACGGCCCGAGTCAGCGCTACGTGCGCAGCAAGCACGCCAAGGCCGCCGAAGCGGGTCTGACGTCGCGCCATGTCGACCTGCCGGCGACAGCGACCCAGGCCGAGGTCGAGACGGCCGTGCGCGTGCTCGTCGACGACCCGTCCGTGCACGGCATCCTCGTCCAGCTCCCCCTCCCCGGTGATCTCGACCCCGAGCCCGTGCTCGACCTGATCCCGCCGGAGAAGGACGTCGACGGGCTGACCGAGCGGTCGATGGGGCGGCTCGTCCGCGGCCGCCCGGGTCTCGTCGGCTGTACGCCGCTCGGCGTGATGCGCCTGCTCGAGCGTTACGACGTGGCGACGAGCGGGAAACGGGCCGTCGTGATCGGACGCTCGACGCTCGTCGGACTCCCGCTGTCGCTGCTGCTCGCCCGCAAGGGCGTCGACGCCACGGTGACGATGGCGCACTCCCGGACCGCCGACATCGGCGCGGTCGTCCGCGAGGCCGACATCGTCGTCGGCGCCGCCGGCCAGGCCCGGATGATCACCGCCGACATGGTCAAGCCGGGTGCGGCGGTGATCGACGTCGGCCTGTCGCGCACCGAGGCGGGCATCGTCGGCGACGTCGACTACGGCCCGGTGAGCGAGGTGGCCGGATGGATCACGCCGATGCCGGGCGGCACCGGGCCGATGACCATCGCCTGCCTCATGGAGAACACGTTCACGGCGGCGATCCTGCAGGGCGTCGTCCCCGCCGCCGCGCTCAGTTGATCAGCGTCGGCAGCCCCAGCCGCCGGTTGGCGTCGGACATGAAGGCCCGGAATCCCGCGATCAGGCGGAGTTCGAGGATCCTGGCGATCGCGTCGCGACCGCCGGGGAAGCGGCCTGCACGCACGAGGCGAGCGATGTTGATCACGTCGTCGTTGATGAGCCCGGCGTACACCAGGAGGGCGGCGCGGGTCCCGGCGTCGAGCGGCTCGGCGTAGCCGTACAGAGCGCGCCACGTCGCCTCCAGGATCGACGCGCTGCCCACCCGACCCCGGTCGAGCAGCTCGCGGATCCCCGTGCCGAGCGACCCTTCGGCGTACCGCCACCGATCGATCACCTCGAACGTCTTCGGTTCGGTGGCCATCAAGGCGACGATGCCGTCGCAGAACACACGCGTGTCACCGTCCTTCGCCCACGACAGGTTCGGGTTGTCCATGATGCTGCTCATCTTCGCCTGCAGCTCGGCGACGATCTGCCGGCTGGCGAGCGTCGCCAGCTCGTCGCGGTTGTGGACGTGTCGGTAGATCGCCGACTGGGTGACGCCGAGGCGCGACGCCACCGCCACCGTGGTCAGGGCGTCGGGCCCACTCTCACGGATGATGGCCACCGCGGCGTCGATCACATCCTGGCGTCGATTCATTGCCGGTGGAAACTAGTGGGTCCCCCTCGCCGATTTGGCATCCTCTCCGACACGAGCAGCGGCCACCCACAGCCACCGGCCGCGGGCCGACGAGGGGGAGCGGGGCGAGGCGGTGTCGCAAGGGTTGACCGCGACGGTAGGATGGTGAGACTATGAAGCTGATGGGCCCCCGCGTTCGCGCCTCGTTCCTGCTCGTAGTACTCATTCAGTAGCACGCCGGCCCCATCGCCGCGCGTGCTCACGACCTCCCAGCCGGGGGGTCGTTTGCTTTTTCCGCCCCGTTTCCCCGTTCGCCGTTTCCCATTCCCCATTTCCCCGACTCACGACTGCACCAGGAAGAATTGTCATGGCTGAGAAGATCACCGGAGCCCAAGCGCTGATCAGAGCGCTCGAACACGAGCAGGTCGACCTGATGTTCGGCTACCCCGGCGGGTGCATCCTGCCGGCGTACGACCCGCTCGTCGACAGCCCGATCCGCCACGTGCTCGTGCGTCACGAACAGGGCGCCGGCCACATGGCCGAGGGGTACGCCCACGTCACCGGCCGCGCCGGCGTCGCCATGGTCACCTCCGGGCCCGGCGGCGACGAACCTCGTCACCCCGCTGATGGACGCCTACATGGACTCGATCCCGATGGTCGCCATCACCGGCCAGGTGCCGACCGGCGCGATCGGCACCGACGCCTTCCAGGAGTGCGACACGATCGGGATCACGCGGTCGTGCACGAAGCACAACGAGCTCGTCATGACCGCCGACGACATCCCGATGGCCGTGCGCCAGGCGTTCCACATCGCCCAGACCGGCCGCCCCGGCCCGACGCTGATCGACGTGCCGAAGGACTGTCTCACGAACGAGATGAGCTGGCACTGGCCGAGCGACGACGACGTCCTCGCCTCGCTGCCCGGCTACCGGCCCAACGTCAAGGGTCATCCGCGGATGATCAAGGAGGCGGCACGGCTGATCCTGGCGTCCGAGCGTCCGATCATCTACGCCGGCGGGGGCATCCTGAAGGCGCGTGCGGCCGAGGCGCTGCGCGAGCTCGCCGAACTGACCGACAGCTACGTGGTCACGACGTTGATGGCCCGCGGCGCGTTCCCCGACGACCACCCGCTGTGCCTCGGCATGCCGGGCATGCACGGCAACGCCACGGCCGTCATGTCGATGCAGCGCAGCGACCTGTTGATCGCCCTCGGGTCGCGCTTCGACGACCGCATCACCGGCAAGGTCGATGCGTTCGCGCCGGACGCCAAGATCATCCACGTCGACATCGACCCCGCCGAACAGGGCAAGGTCCGCCGGCCGGATGTCCCGATCGTCGGCGATGCCAAGTACGTGATCGAGGAGATCATCAAGGCGATCAAGGACCTCCAGGAGGGCGGTGCGGTGCAGGCCGACACGTCGGCCTGGAAGAGCAGGGTCTCGGGCTGGCGCGAGCAGTTCCCGATGACGTACGTGCAGTCTGAGCCGGGCGAAGCCCTCAAGCCGCAGTTCTGCATCGAGCAGCTGAACGAGCATGCGCCGGAGAACACGATCGTGGCGTCGGGCGTCGGTCAGCACCAGATGTACACGTCGCAGTTCTGGAAGTTCAACGAGCCGTACACGTGGGTGAACTCCGGCGGGCTCGGCACGATGGGCTTCTCGATCCCGGCGGCGATCGGCGCCAAGGCCGCCAAGCCGGACCACACCGTGTGGGCCGTCGACGGTGACGGCTGCTTCCAGATGACCGCGCAGGAACTCGTCACGTCGACGGTCGAGCGACTGCCGATCAAGGTGGCGCTGCTCAACAACAGCTACCTCGGCATGGTCCGCCAGTGGCAGGAGATGTTCTACGACGAGCGCTACTCGGAGGTGTTCCTGAACGGCACCGTGCCCGACTACGTGATGTGGGCGGAGTCGATGGGCTGCGTCGGCATCCGCGTCGAGTCGCCCGAGGAGGTCGCCCCGGCGATCGAGAAGGCGAACTCGATCAACGACCGCACGGTCGTCGTCGAGTTCCGCACCGAGGCGTCGGAGAAGGTGTTCCCGATGGTCCCCGCGGGCCATTCGAACGACGACCTGATCCTGCACCCGACGCAGCACGACCGGGCGGGAGCGTTGCGGTCATGAGCAAGGAGCCGCTGTACAACACGCCGAGTCGGAGCAACGAACCGATCCGTCACCACATCCTGTCGGTGCTCGTCCAGAACCGGGCGGGGGTCCTCGCCCGAGTGGCCAGCCTGTTCGCCCGCCGGGGATTCAACATCTTCTCGCTCGCCGTCGCGCCGGCCGAGGACGAGGGCATGAGCCGGATCACCATCGTCGTCGACGTCCAGTCGACGCCGCTGGAACAGGTCACCAAGCAACTGTTCAAGCTGATCGACGTGATCAAGATCTCCGAACTCGACCCGCGTCGCTCGGTCGAGCGTGAGCTGCTGATCGCCACGGTCAAGGCGCCGGACGAGCAGCGCGGCCACGTCGTGGAGCTCGTCAACATCTTCGAGGGCAAGATCATCGCCGTCGCCGAGTCGGTGCTCACCGTGAGCCTCGACGGTCATCCCGACAAGCTCAACGACTTTGAGGATTTGCTCGCCGGTTATGGCATCGTTGAGCTGCAGCGCACCGGTCGGGTGGCGCTGCCGAAACTCGAACGTCCCGCACGGCTGCGCGCCGTGTCTCCAACCAATGCAGGACCAAACCAATCAGGAAGGGCTGGCTGACATGGCCGTCACCGTCTACTACGCCGAAGACGCGGATCCCTCGATCATCCGCACGAAGAAGGTCGCCGTCATCGGCTACGGATCACAGGGTCATGCGCACGCACTGAACCTGAAGGAGTCGGGTGTCGACGTGGCGGTCGGCCTGCGCGAGGAGTCGTCGTCGGCGGCCAAGGCCGACGCCGCGGGCCTGTCGGTGATGTCGATCGCCGAGGCGGCCGCCTGGGCCGACGTGATCATGCTGCTCGCTCCCGACACGGAACAGAAGCGCATCTACGACGAGCACATCGCCGAGCACATGACCGACGGCAAGGCCCTCGCCTTCGCCCACGGCTTCAACATCCGCTTCGACCGCATCCAGCCGCCCGCCGGTGTCGATGTGATCATGATCGCGCCGAAGGGCCCCGGCCATCTCGTGCGCCGTACCTACACCGAAGGCGGCGGCGTGCCGGCGCTGATCGCGGTCGCCCAGGACGCGACGGGCAACGCCCGCGCGGTGGCGATGTCGTATGCCGACGCGATCGGCGGCACTCGCGCCGGCGTCATCGAGACCACCTTCGCCGAGGAGACCGAGACCGACCTGTTCGGCGAGCAGGCGGTGCTCTGTGGCGGCCTCACCGCACTCGTGCGGGCCGGCTTCGAGACGCTCACCGAGGCCGGCTACGCCCCGGAGATGGCGTACTTCGAGTGCCTCCACGAGGTCAAGCTCATCGTCGACCTCATGTACGAAGAGGGGATCGCCGGCATGCGCTACTCGATCTCCGACACCGCCGAGTACGGCGACCTGACCCGTGGTTCGCGCGTCGTCAACGAGGCGACGAAGGCCGAGATGAAGAAGATCCTCGGCGAGATCCAGTCCGGCCAGTTCGCCGCCGAGTGGATCGCCGAGTCGGAAGCCGGACGGTCGAACTACCACCGCATGCAGGAGGAGGGCAAGGCCCATCCGATCGAGGACATCGGTGGCCAACTCCGCGAGATGATGCCGTTCATCAGCGCCGGCCGCCAGAAGGTCAGCGAGGTCTCCGGCGGAGACAGCTGACAAGTTTGCTCGGCCTCACGCCGGTCGACTTCGAGACGATCGGGGTCGGCCGAGCGTGCGGCAGGGCCCGTCGCCGCGAGCGCCAGCGAGCAAGACTGGCGTCCGGGCGATCTCGACCGCTACGGCATGACTTGTCGTGAGCCCGGACGAATCTTCGCGTCGCTGTACTGGCGGCCGTCCGAGTAGGCGGGGTTCGTGTCCGGTCGTCCGCGCCGGCTCGTCCAGCGCCACGTGAGGGAGATCCGGGCCTGGTCCGTGGCGGCGGCGGGGATGCCGTGGAGCCAGTCGCGCTGGGCGGCGCCGCCCATCACGAGCAGGCTGCCCTCGCCGGGCAGCAGCGCGATGTCGCCGTCCAGCTCGCCGGCATGACCGCGGACCGGGTTCGCCGACAGCGGTTGGCGCGCCCGGAACACGAACGGTCGCCGCACGCCGAGCACGACGATGGCGATCAGGGTGTCGTCGAGCCAGCGCATCTCGCGGTCGGAGTGCAGGCCCTGGAAGTCGTCGCCGTCGCGGTACAGCAGCGCGCCGACACCGTCGAACGCGACCCCGTATCTCGAACGGAGATGCATCGACGTCTGGCGCAGCAGGGGTGACCGGTCGGTGGCGAGTCCGGCGCCGAGACGTTTCTCCGGCACGTATCTGTCGTAGCGCAGGATCTCGCTCTGCTGCCAGGGGGTCGTCTCGTGGAACGCGGCGAACTCCGCGGCGGCATCCACCACGAACCCGTCGACGACGTCGACCCACGACGTGTCGTCGAGTCGACGGCGGTCGACCGGCGCGTGCCGGTCGATGCGCAGGTCGCTGGTGGTCGCTTCGGGCACCGGACCATGTTCGCGCGGCCCGACCGTCCCTCTAATTCCGACTTGTTTGGTCGGGAATTGCCGATGATACGGTCTCACCCCTATGAGCGACACCTGGGGCTTCGAGACCAAGCAGATCCACGTCGGCGGAGACCCCGACGCGAGCACCGGCGCCCGCGCGGTTCCGATCTACCAGACCACGTCCTACGCGTTGGGCGACACCGACCGGGCGGCGAACCTGTTCGCCCTCGCCGAGATCGGGAACATCTACACCCGCATCATGAACCCGACGCAGGCCGCCTTGGAGGCCCGCGTGAACGCGCTCGAGGGAGGGTGCATGACGGCGGTCGGCCTTCCCGGCACGCTGGCGGTCGCGTCGGGCCAGGCCGCCGAGACGCTGACGTTCATGACGCTCTGCGAGGCGGGCGACCACATCGTCTCGTCGCCGTCGCTCTACGGCGGCACGTACAACCTGCTGCACTACACACTGCCGAAGTTCGGCGTCGAGGTCTCCTTCGTCGACGATCCCCACGACCTCGGTCAGTGGGAGGCCGCGATCAAGCCGAACACGAAGGTGTTCTTCGGCGAGACGCTGCCGAACCCGAAGAACGACGTGTTCGACATCGAAGGCGTGGCTGGCGTCGCCCACGCCAACGGGATCGTGCTCGTCGTCGACAACACGGTGCCGACGCCGTACCTGATCCGCCCGCTCGAATGGGGTGCCGACATCGTGGTGCACAGCCTCACGAAGTTCATGGGCGGGCACGGGAACTCGATCGCCGGGTCGATCACCGACGGCGGGACGTTCGACTATGCGGCGTCGGGCCGGTTCCCGAACTTCACCGAACCCGATCCGAGCTATCACGGCCTCGCCTACTTCCCGGCGCTCGGGCACGGTGCGTTCGTCCTCAAGGCGCGCGTGCAGATGCTGCGCGACATGGGCCTGGCGATCTCACCGTTCAACGCGTTCCTGTTGCTGCAGGGCATCGAGACGCTGAGCCTGCGCATGGAACGCCACTTCGCCAACGCGCAGCGGGTCGCCGAGTACCTCGACGGCCACGACAAGGTGTCGGTCGTGCGCTACGCCGGCCTGCCGTCGAACCCCTGGTACGAGCGGGCGAAGAAGCTCGGTGCGGGCAAGGGGTACGGCTCGGTGCTGGCCTTCGAGATCGAGGGTGGGCTCGAGGCCGGCAAGAAGTTCGTGGAGGCGTTGACCCTCCACAGCCACGTCGCCAACATCGGTGACGTGCGCAGTCTCGTGATCCACCCGGCGAGCACCACGCACTCGCAGCTCACACCGGAGGAGCAGGCGGCGTCCGATGTCACGCCGGGCCTCGTGCGGCTGAGCGTCGGCCTGGAGTCGATCGACGACATCCTCGCCGACCTCGATCAGGGGTTCGCCGCGATCTGAACCGCTCGAGCGGCGGGGTCAGCCGCCGCCCCGCCCGTTCTGTTTCTCGAGGTCGTCGACGAACGCGAGCGCAGCCGCGGCCACGACCGGATCGAGTTCGCCGTCGTCGCGCACCTCCTCGATGCGATCCATCAGGTGGTCCTTGCGGTCCTCGAACTTTCCGCGGTTGTTCCCGAGCAGGCTGGTGAGTTCATCGACGAGCTCGGCGCCCCACGGCCCGACGAGGTCAGGATTGGCGGCGAGGGTGGCGAGGAACTCGTCGATGTCCGCCGGCAGGGGGAATCCGGGGATCAGCTCGGCCGGCGGCAGTGTCGTCGGCGGAGCGGTCGTCGGTGGTGCCGTGGTCGGTGGTGCCGTGGTCGGCGGCACGGTGGTCGGCGCGGCCGTGGTGGGTGCCACGGTGGTCGCGGGCAGTGTCGTCGGGCTGACCGGCACCGACGTGACGGCCGCGGGCAGCGACGTCGTGGGGGCATCGTCGAGCGAGTTCCCCCGTCGGAGCGCGACGGCGAGGACGATGGCGGCCAGAGCCAGCACGGCGACGACCCCGGCGATGCGGATCCGTCGCCGGCGACGTCGTTCGGCGACGAGATCGACGGACAGCCCGGCCGGCCGCAGGTGGGCGGGCATGACGGCCGTCCCGTTGGCCGCCCCCGACGCACCGGCGGCCGCCAGCGCGTCGGCCAGAGCGCGGGCCGTCGGGTAGCGCCCCGCCACCGGAACGGCGGTCGCGCGGCCGATCACGTCGGCGAGCACCGGATCGACCGAAGGCACGATCGCGCGGGCGTCGAGGCGGTGCTCGGGCGTGCGCTCGAGCGCCGACGGCGGACGGACGCCGGTGACGGCCTCGAACAGGGTCACGCCCAGTGAGAACACATCGGTCGCCGGACCGAGCGCGTCGCCGCGACCCTGCTCGGGCGACAGGTAGCGACGGGTGCCCATCACCATGCCGGTCGACGTCAGCGACTCGCCGATCTCGTCGAGACGCCGGGCGATCCCGAAGTCGGCGAGCTTGGCGTTGCCGTGGAGGTCGAGCAGCACGTTCGACGGTTTGACGTCGCGATGGATGATGCCTGCTGAGTGGGCCGCGTCGAGCGCCGATGCCACCTGCGCGCCGATCCTGGCGACGTCGGCGGACGGCAACGGGCCCGAGCGGGCGAGCCGATCGGCGAGCGAACCGCCGGCGACCAGTTCCATCACCACGTACAGCGTCCCGTCGTCCGTGCCGGCGTCGAACACGGTGACGGCGTTCGGATGGATGAACTGGGCCGCCGTCCGTGACTCGATCGCGAACCGCTGCCGGGCGGCCGGGTCGGCGGTCGTCGCCGCCGCATCGTCGAGCACCTTCACCGCGACGCGGCGGTCGAGGCGTTCGTCGTGCGCTTCGAAGACGTGCGCCGACGCACCGGTGCCGATCCGCGCGCCGAGTTGGTAACGCTCGGCGAGCAGCGTGCCGGTCATGTCGATCGCCGCTCAGTCCTCGCGGTTGTCGCGGAGGAACGCCTCGAACTCGTCACCGAGGTCGTCGGCGGATGGGATGGCGGCCTCGGCACGGCGGTCGAACTCGGCCTCGAGCATCGCCACGTACAGGCGCAGTTGCTCGTCGCCGGCGACGATCTCGTCGTGGACGTCACGCCAGCTGTCGATCTGGTCCGACAGTTCGGAGGCGGCCGGCACGTCGAGCACGTGGCTCAGATGATGGGCGAGCGCAGCCGTGGCCATCGGATGCTCGGCGTTCGTCAGGTAGTGGGGGATCCCGACGCGCAGTGAGATCGAGGGGATGCGGCGGGATTCGAGTTCCGCCTGCAGCACGCCGACGACGCCCGTGATGCCCTGGTAGGAGGGGGCGACGAGTCCGAGGCGGCGGGCGAGGTCGGCGTCGGCGGTGCTGCCCGTGACCGGAGGGGTGCGGGTGTGGGGGATCGCCTCGGCGGCCGACCCGACGGTGACGACCGCCTCGCACCCGAGGGCGAGGGCGACGTCGATGATCGCGCCGACGAACGTCCTCCAGTGCAGATGGGGCTCGACGCCGATCAACCCGACGATGTCGCGGTGGTCGGGGTTGCGCTGGAGGATGAACTCGTTGCTCGGCCAGATGATCGAGCGGATGTCGTCGTCGACCGAGACGTGCGGGCGCTGTTGGGTGAAGTCGTAGAACGGATCGGGGTCGATCGAACCGACCGTCACCGCGCGTTCGCTGCTCGTGAAGGCGTTGATGGCCTGGGTGGCGGCACCGGCCATGTCGAACCAGCCCTCGAGGCCGATCAGCATCACCGGACGGTCGAGCGTGCCGATCTCACCGGTGTCGAACGACAGGACCTCCGTGGACTCCACGACGGAAGTCTGCCAGGAGCGTCAGGCGAGTTGCTCGACGACGTGGTCGATGCAGTGGGTGAGCGCCTCCACGTCGGCCGGATCGATCGCCGGGAACATCCCGATACGCAGCTGGTTGCGGCCCAGCTTGCGGTAGGCGTCGGTGTCGAGGATGCCGTTCGCCCGCAGCACGTCGCACACCGTGTTGGCGTCGATCGCGCCGTCCAGATCGATCGTGCCGACGACGTTGGACCGCTGTGCCGGATCGGTGACGAACGGTGTCGCCCACGCCCGGGCCTCGGCCCACCCGTAGAGCGCCGCCGCCGAGGCGGCGCTGCGCCCGGCGGCCCACGACAGCCCGCCGTTGCCGAGCATCCAGTCGAGTTGGGCGTCGAGCATCACGAGCGTGGCGAGCGCGGGCGTGTTGTACGTCTGGTTCTGGACCGAGTTGTCGAGGGCGATCGACAGGTCGAGCGACGCCGGGCGCCAGCGGTCGCCGGCACCGATCGTGCGGATGCGGTCGAGAGCCGCCGGCGAGCACGCCGCGAGCCACAGGCCGCCGTCGGAGGCGAAGCACTTCTGCGGGGCGAAGTAGTACACGTCGACCTCGGCGGGATCCCACTCGAGCCCGCCGGCGGCCGAGGTGGCGTCGACGGCCACGAGCCCGGAGGCGCCTGCGGGGCGGCGGAGCTGCATCGCCACGCCCGTCGACGTTTCGTTGTGCGTCAGCGCGTACAGGTCGATGCCGTCCTCGGCCCGGGCGTCAGGGTGCGTGCCGGGATCCGTCTTGACGATCGACGGCTCACCGAGATGGGGCGCCGCCGCACACGCCTCGGCGAACTTGGAGGAGAACTCTCCGAACACGAGGTGCTGGCTGCGCCGTTCGACGAGGCCGAAGGTGGCCGCGTCCCAGAACACCGTCGAGCCGCCGTTGCCGAGCACGATCTCCCAGCCGTCGGGGAGGCCGAAGAGGTCGCCGAGCTTGGCGCGAACGTCGCCGACCAGGTGCTTCACGGCCGGCTTGCGATGCGAGGTGCCGAGAATCGTGTGTTGCGCGGCCTGCAGCGCGGCGACCTGTTCGTCACGCACCTTCGACGGTCCGCAACCGAAACGCCCGTCGGCGGGGAGCAGGTCGGTCGGGATCGTGATGGCGGTGGCGTCGACGGTGGTCACGGTCCCACAGCATGGCGCGGGCTCGCCACGTTGCCACCGCCGATTCGCCCGACCGGAGTGTCCCTGCGTCGGGTATCTCGTGTCGTCGGGTGTTTGGTGCACGCCGTGGGTGCTCGAAATACCCCACGGCGCGAAATACCCGACTCACGGAACCCCGTTGGGAGCGGGCGATGGCTGTGGCAGGCTTGCCCATTGTGAAACGAACCTCCGCACGACTCGCCGCGATCGCACCATCGGCCACCCTGGCGGTCGACGCCAAGGCCAAGTCCCTGCAGGCCGAGGGCGAGAACGTGATCGGGTTCGGGGCCGGCGAGCCCGACTTCCCGACCCCGCCGCACATCGTCGACGCCGCGGTCGAAGCGTGCTCCGAGGTGCGCAACCACCGCTACACACCGGCGGGCGGGCTCCCCGAGCTCAAGGAGGCGATCGCCGCCAAGACCAAGCGTGACTCGGGTTTCGACTGCACCGCATCGCAGGTGCTCGTCACCAACGGGGGCAAGCACGCCGTGTACACCGCGTTCGCCGCACTGTGCGATCCGGGCGACGAGGTCATCCTGCCCGGCGCCCTACTGGACGACGTACCCGGAGGCGATCACGTTGGCCGGCGGCGTCCCGATCGTGATCGACACCGACGCGGAGAGCGGCTTCCAGGTGACGATCGAGCAGCTCGATGCGGCGCTCACGCCACGCACGAAGGTCCTCCTGTTCGTCAGCCCCGACAACCCGTCCGGTGCCGTCTATCCGCCGGCCACCGTCGAGGCGATCGGGCAATGGGCGGTCGAGCACGGGATCTGGGTGATCACCGACGAGATCTACGAGCACCTCACGTACGGTCCCCACGAGTTCTCGTCGATGCCGACGCTCGTGCCCGACCTCGCCGACCAGTGCATCATCGTCAACGGTGTCGCCAAGACCTACGCCATGACCGGTTGGCGCGTCGGTTGGATGATCGGCCCGAACGACGTGATCAAGGCGTCGACCAACTTCCAGAGCCACGCCACCTCCAACGTGTCGAACATCGCCCAACGCGCCGCGCTCGCCGCGGTGTCGGGTCCGCTCGACGCCGTCGTCATGATGCGCACCGCCTTCGAGCGGCGCGCCCAGACGATGCACCGCCTGCTGAACGAGATCCCGGGCGTCACCTGCATCGAGCCACAGGGAGCGTTCTACGCCTACCCCGACCTCAATGGCCTCCTCGGCCGCCCGATCGGCGGCGTCACGGCGAACAACACGCTCGAGTTGGCCGACCTCGTCCTCGACCAGGCCAAGGTCGCGTTCGTGCCGGGCGAAGCGTTCGGACTCGCCGGCTACGGCCGGTTCTCGTTCGCCCTCAGCGACGAGGACCTCGTCGAGGGGATCAACCGTCTGGCCGCCCTCGTCGGCTGAACCTGAAACGCCTGGGGTCAGGCACCAGGCGTTTCAGGTGCTCCACCAGATGCGGTGGTGGAGGGCGAGGCCGGAGACGACGACGAGGACGGTGCACTCCACCACCTGTTCGATCGCGCCGAGGACGTCACCGCTCACACCGCCGAGCGCCCGGCCGGCCACGACGGCGACGGGCACGGTGACGAGCACCGCCGCCAGCACCAGCGGTGCCGACCACCAGCCCACGGCGACGACGGTGATCGCGACGCCGACGGCGACACCCACGCGCGCCGCGCCACGCCGCAGCGTCCGCATGTAGTCGGCGCCGAGCCCGGCGGTCGGCGGCGCCTTCGAGGCGGTCATGGTCGCGACCGCCGAGGCCCGACCCAGGGCGTGCGCGGCGACGAGCCCGCCGAACGCGACCGCCGGGCCCATCGCAGCCACACAGACCGTCCGCAGCACGATCGACCCGCACAGCGCGGCGACGCCGTAGCTGCCATGGCGTGAGTCCTTCAGGATCTGACGTCGTTGCTCGGGCGTCCATCCACCCATCGCGTCGGCGGTGTCGGCCAGCCCGTCCTCGTGGAACGCGCCGGTGATCAGCACGCCGGCGAGCACGGCCACCACGGCGGCGACGGACGGCGGCACGACCTCCATGAGCCCGGCCGCGACGGCGCCGACGAACACGCCGATCAGCGCGCCGACGACCGGGAACCACGGCACGCAGGCGGCGATCGTCGGCGGTGTACCGAGCCGGATCGGAACCCGCGTGAGGAACTGCGCCGCACCCAGCGCATTGCCGAGCGGCGAACCGGCCCGCCCGGTGCGGCGCGTCACTCGCCGAACCACTCCGCGAACGTCGGCACCTCGGTCACGCCCGCGCACGCCATGGCGATCAACGGCACCGCCGCCATCGCGCCCGACCCCTCACCCAGTCGCATGTCGAGGTCGAGGAGCGGCCGCTTGCCCAACCGTTCCAGCAGCCGGCGGTGACCGGGCTCGGCCGAGCAGTGCCCGACGGTGCAGTGATCGAGCGCCGTCGGGTCGGCGCTGAACAACGGCAGCACCGCGGCGGTCACGACGTAGCCGTCGAGCACCACCGGGATCGATCGATGGCGGGCGGCGATGGCTGCCGCGGCCACCGCGACGAGTTCGGCACCGCCGACCTCGCGCAGGATCTCGATCGGGTCGGTGATGCCGGCGATCCGCCTGACCGATTCCTGCACGGCGGCGCGCTTGCGGGCGAGGCCCTCGTCGTCGACGCCGGTGCCTCGGCCGACCCAGGCCGCCGTCTCGCCACCGGCGAGGGCCGCGGCGATCGCCGCCGACGGTGTCGTGTTCCCGATGCCCATCTCGCCCAGCACGAGGAGGTCGCAGTCGATCGCGCCGACCGCATCGATGGCGGTCTGCACGACCAACTCGAAGCGTTGCTCGGTCAGCGCGCTCTCGAAGCGGATGTCGCCGGTCGGACGGCCGACACCGACGTCGATCGCCGTCACTTCCGCGCCGGCGATGCGGGCGAAGGCGTTGATCGTCGAGCGCCCCTCCCGGTAGGCGGCGAGCATCGCCTCGGTCACACCGGTCGGGTAGGCGCTCACCTTGGTGGCCGCGGCGACGCCGTGGTCGGCAGCGAAGATCAGTCCGGCCGGCCGACGGACGGCGGGCCGGTCGGTTCGCTGCCACCCCGCCACCCACGCCGCGATCTCGTCGAGCCAGGCCAGCGCACCGCTCGGTCGGAGGATGTCGGCCGCGCGGTCGTGCACCGCGGCGCGCGCGGTCTCGTCGGCCTGCGGCAGGTGGGCGAGTTGGTCGTGGAGGAGGGTCATCGAGGTGTCGGTCCGGTCTCGTCGAAGACGATGGAGGGAGCGTCGAGGCGCAGTGCCCGCCCGGCGACGAGGAGGAAGGAGCGCTCGGCGCGGGCGGCCCAACGTTGGTTCACCGCGCCGAGGACGTCGCGGTACCGGCGGCCGAGCGCCGTTTCGGGGTGCACGCCGAGGCCGACCTCGTTCGTGACGACGACGACAGGATCGTCCGTCGCCGCGGAGCGCTGGGAGGCCGTCTCCGCGCGGTCGACGATCTCGTCGTCGGCGCAACCGTCGCCCATCAGGTTCGACACCCACAGCGTCAGGCAGTCGATGACGGTGAACGTGCCGGCAGCGCTGACGATCGCCGCGTCGAGGTCGATCGGCGCTTCGATCGTCACCCACCCGTCGGGGCGTTCCGCCCGGTGGCGGGCGATGCGTCCGGCCATGTCGGCGTCGTGGTCCGGCGAATCGGGCGGCTGCCGAGGCGCGGTCGCGATGAACGTGACCGGCCTCCCACTGCGCTCCGCCAGCTCGACCGCCAGGGTGCTCTTGCCGCTGCGCGCACCACCGGTGAGGAACGTGAGAGGCATGCGCGCTCAGTAGTCGAGGCCGCGCATGGCGCGGATGCCCTGCCGGTACGCGTGCTTCACTTCGCGCATCTCGGTGACGGTGTCGGCGAGATCGATCAGCTCGGCAGGGGCGTCGCGTCCGGTGACGATGATGTTCACGTGGGGTGGCCGGCCGGCGATCGCGGCGACGACATCGCCGACCGGCAGCCAGTTGAAGTTCATCAGGTAGGTCAATTCGTCGAGGAT
Organism: Ilumatobacteraceae bacterium; assembly: GCA_963695145.1. Lineage (GTDB taxonomy): Bacteria > Actinomycetota > Acidimicrobiia > Acidimicrobiales > Ilumatobacteraceae > Sva-07. The sequence continues at coordinate 271,818 of CAVOGB010000005.1, forward strand.
CACGAGTTGGTGGTCGCCGGCGTCGATGATGCCGACCGCCTGCTTCCACCCCGCGGCGGCATGGGCGCGGTCGGCGGTCAGGTCGGTCGAGTCCCAGGTGAAGCCGTCGCCGAAGGCGTGCCAGTCGACGCCGAGCTGACGGCCGATCTTCTCCTCGCCGACCTTCCAGTCACCGGACTTGATGAACTGGACCACGGCCACGTTCCATCCGCGAGCGACGCCGCGGACCATCATGCCGAACGCCGCCGACGACTTGCCCTTCCCGTCGCCGGTGTTCACCACGACCAGCGACTCGGCGCGACGGAGTCCGTCGGGACGCGGATCCTCGGTTGGCGCCCGGTCGATGTCGCTGTGAGGGTCGGCGTCCGACTCGGCGTGAGGGTCGGCGTCGGGTTCGCTCGTCATGAATGGGGGAGCGTACGCAGCGACCACTACGATGTCGAACTGTCGTCGTGGTAGCGAAGTTCGGTGTGAATCCGACGCTGTCCCGCAACGGTGGTCCGTCGGCCCAGTGCCAACGGCCAGCCCGGTCGCCTGCCGCCTCGACGCCAACCTCAATCCCTCGAGGCAAGGGACGGTTCGCACCGGCAACGTCCGGCGGTGACCCAGCTTGTCCTCCATCTCCACTGGAGGCAATTCATGCGATCGTTCGAACGAGGCACGGTCCGCCGCAGCATGATCGGTGTGGCCGTCGGTCTCGCCCTCGTCGCCGCCGGGTGCGGCAGTGATGCCGACACGTCGAGCGGTTCGGTCGCCGGTACCGAAGGCTCGACGGTGGCGCCCGCCACGACCGGTGCGGCGGGCCCGACCGAGTCGACCGGCAGCGCCCCGTCCTCGTCCGACGATGCGTCGGAAGCCGGCCTGCAGCGCATCGTGTCGCTCAGCCCCACGCACACCGAGATGCTGTTCGCGATCGGTGCCGGCGACCAGGTCGTCGCCGTCGACGACCAGTCCGACTATCCGGCCGAGGCGCTCGAACTGCCGCACGACCTGTCGGGCTTCGAGCCGAATGTCGAGGCCATCGCCGCGTACGAGCCCGACCTCGTCGTGACCGGTGGTGACACCACCGGCCTGGGCGATCAGCTGGCCGGTCTCGGAATCGAGTCCTGGGACGGCCCGGCCGCGACGACACTCGACGACACGTACGCCCAGATCGAGCATCTCGGTGAGGTCACCGGCCATGTCACCGAAGCGGCCGATCTGGTGATGCAGATGCAGACCGACATTGATCGGATCGTGGCCGCCACGCCCGTTCCCGACGTGCCACTGACCCTGTACCACGAACTCGATGATTCGTTCTTCAGCGCCGACAGCACCACGTTCATCGGCCAGCTCTACGGCATGCTCGGGCTGCAGAACATCGCCGACCAGGCCGAGGGCAACTCGGGCGGCTACCCGCAGCTCAATGCCGAGTTCGTGGTGTCCGCCAACCCCGATCTGATCTTCCTCGCCGACACGATCTGCTGCCAGCAGACGCTCGCCACCGTGTCGGCTCGCCCGGGCTGGGACGCGATCACCGCGGTGCAGAACGGCAACGTCTTCGAGATGGACGACAGCCTCGCGTCCCGCTGGGGACCACGCGTCGTCGACTACCTCGACGACGTGTCGGCGGCGGTCCGGCAGGCGGCCGTCCCCGCATGACCCTGCGATCATGACGGCACGCCCGCGCGATGCGGGCTGGTTCGCCGGCGCGGCACTCGTGCTCGCGGGGGCGGTGCTGGTCGGGGTGTCCATCGGCCCGGCCGGGCCGCCGTGGTGGCGCGTGCCGCTCGCCCTGATCGATCACCTGCCGCTCATCTCGATCGAGTCCGGCGTGTCGTCGAGCGAATGGAACATCCTGTGGAAGATCCGCATGCCGCGGGTGGTCCTCGGCGGCCTCGTCGGCGGGATGCTGTCGATCGCCGGCGCCAGCTACCAGGGCGTGTTCCGGAACCCGCTGGTCGACCCGTACCTGCTCGGGGTCGCCGCCGGCGCCGGGCTCGGGGCGACGATCGCGTTGACGACCGGTCGCGGCGTCACGGCGGCATGGCCGGTCGATCCGGTGCCGACCGCGGCGTTCGTGATGGCCCTCGTCACCGTCGGGGTCACCTACGCGGTCGGCACCTCCCGCGGGGTCACCGGGGTGGGCGCCGGCGGGCGGTCGGGCACCACGCTCGTCCTGGCGGGCATCGCCGTGGTGTCGTTCGCCACCGCGGTGCAGACGTTCATCCTGCAACGGCACAACGAGGTGGTGCGCGAGGTGTTCCAGTGGGTGCTCGGCCGGCTGTCGGGCGCGACGTGGTCGGACGTCCTGCTGATCCTGCCGTACGTCGTGATCAGCTCGATCGTGCTGATCCTGCACCGCCGCCAACTCGACCTGTTCCGGGTCGGCGACGTCGAGGCGGCGACGCTCGGCATGTCGGTGTCGCGTTCGCGGTTGATCATCGTGGTCACCGCCACGCTCGGCACGGCGGCGGTGGTGTCGGTGAGCGGTCTCATCGGCTTCGTCGGGTTGGTGATCCCGCACGTCATCCGCCTGGTGGCCGGCGCGAGCTATCGCCGGCTGCTGCCGCTGTCGCTGATGCTGGGAGGTGCCTTCCTGATCCTCGCCGACATCCCCGGCCGGATGCTCACGAATCCGGCCGAGACACCGATCGGTGTCGTCACCGCGTTCATCGGTGCGCCGTTCTTCATCTATCTCCTGCGGACCCGGCGGGTGCCGGTGTGAGGCCGCCGCGCTCGAACACGGTGGAGTTCCGCGACGTCGTCGTGCGCTACGACAAGCGCGTCGTCGTGCAGCCCTTCAACGACCGGGTCGAGTCGGGCGAGTGGCTCGGGGTGATCGGCCCGAACGGCGCGGGCAAGTCGTCGCTGTTGCGGGCGCTCGCCGGGCTCGTCCCCCATGACGGTGCGATCCTCGTCGACGGGCGCGACCTGGCGGCGATGTCGAACAAGGAGCGGGCGACACTCGTGGCGTACGTGCCGCAGGAGCCGCTGATCCCCGACGACATGAGCGTGTTCGACTACGTGCTCCTCGGCCGGACGCCGTACGTGTCGTACTTCGGGGTCGAGACACGCCACGACCGCGCCGTGGTCGGCGAGGCGCTCGAACGGCTGGAGCTGGATGGCTTCGTCGAGCGACTGCTCGGGGAGTTGAGCGGCGGCGAACGACAGCGGGTGGTGCTGGCGCGTGCGTTGGCCCAGCAGGCGCCCGTGCTGCTGCTCGACGAGCCGACGTCCGCGCTCGACATCGGTCATCAGCAGCAGGCCCTGGAACTCGTGGCGCAGCTCCGACACGACGACGGCCTGACCGTGATCGCCGCGATGCACGACCTCACCCTGGCGGGCAGCTACACGGATCGGTTGACGATGATCGACCAGGGCGCCGTCGTCGCCTCGGGCCTGGCCCGCGACGTGCTCACCGCGCAACGCCTCGGGGAGATCTACCACGTGACCGTGACGGTCGACGTCGACGCCGACGGCACGGTGGTCGTCGTCCCCCGCCGCGGTTCCCCGTCCCCCTGAACCGGCCGCGGGCGCTCCTCCCCGTTTGCGTCAGCATTTTCGGGCACAGGCCGCCGAAAGTTCTGACGCAAACGGAGGTCTAGCATCGGGGGTATGAGTGAGTCGCCGTACCCGCCGTTCGTGGGGGTCGAGCCCTACGGCACCGTCCGCTCGATCGAGGAGGAACGCCTGCACCGCAAACGGGCGTGCGCGCTCGGGTATCGGATCTTCTCGGCGATGCGCTGGGGGCAGCTCGGTGACGGCCACGTGTCGGCCCGCGACCCGCAGTTCACCGACCACTTCTGGCTGCTCGACTGGGGTGTGCCGTTCGGTGAGGCGACCATCGACCAGTTGGTGCTCGTCGGCCCGACCGGCGAGGTGAAGGATCTCGACGGCAATCCGACGGGCGCCGTCAACACCGCCGGCTACCACATCCACCACCCGATCCTCGCCGCTCGTCCCGATGCCGTCAGCGCCGCCCACACGCACACGGCGTTCGGTACGCCGTGGTCGGCCAACGTGGAACCGTTCCGGGCGATCAGCCAGGAGTCGTGCGCGTTCGTGTTCGACCAGGCGCTGTTCGACGACGAGGAGGTCGAGGTGTTGTCGACCGACGGGGGCAAGCGGATCGCCGCGGCCATCGGCGACGCCAAGTTGTGCATCCTGCGCAACCACGGTCTGCTGACCGTCGGCAAGACGGTCGAGGAGTCGGTCGGCTGGTTCGTGATGGCCGAGCGCGTCGCCGAAGTGCACGTGAAGGCGCCCGCCGGCAAGCCGATCTCCGACGAGTCGGCGGCGATCGCCGCGTCGACGCTGGCCCCCGCCGAGGTCGGCTGGCGGATGTTCCAGTGGCTACGCCGGACGCTCGTGCCCGACGTGTCCGTCGTCGGCTGAGCCGGCGCCGGCGGACTCGCTCTCGGCCACCTTGACCGGTCCGGGCAGGCTCGGTCGTTCGATCCGGAGGTGCTCGACCGTGAGGGCGGCGAACAGGACGACGTCGACGACCACGAAGAGCACGATCGCGTCGAGGTCGGCGAGCAGGAACGACATCGCCACGATCACCGCGACGGCGACGACGCGTTCGTTGGCGATCACGCCGAACGCCCGGTAGACGGCGATGCCCGACCCGCCGAAGAACAGCGCCAGCCCGCCGGCACCGATCATGCGGTACGTGAGCGACAACGGCTCGGTGGGGTGCAGCGTCATCGTCTCGAGCGCCACGGCGGTCAGCACGATGCCGGCGACGAGGGGGAAGTGGGCGTACGTGTACACGTCGCGGACGTAGCGGCCGAGTTCGATCCCCGTGAAGTGCTCGGCCCGATGTTCGAGCGCCGGCTGCACGCGATCGAAGTACGACCACCACAGGAGGCCGGCGAGAATGCCGGCACCGACGAGCGTCACGACGGTCGCCCCGGAAACGCCCTCCTCGCGCGCCAACGGGATCACGACGGAGTTCCCGAGGGCGACGATCACCTCACCGAGGGCGATGATGACGATCAGCCCGTGCCGTTCGGCGAAGTGCCCCGTGCGGATGATCCACTCGCCGGTCCCGGCGATCAACGTGGCTCCGATGAACGTGAGCGCGCCGGCGATCCAGAACACCACGCGGGCGTCGCCGTGGAAGAACGCTCCCACCACGATGAGGCCCATCGCACAGGCGCTCGGTGCCCCGTAGCGGAGCGCGGAGCGGCGGACGTCGCTGTCGGACTCGAGCGACAACACCATCATCGCCAGCGCCAGCAGGAAGATCGAGGCGAGGGGGAGCGCGAACAGCAGTCCACCGTCGCCGAGGGCCGTGGTGATCGACGCCGCCATCGGGACGCTCGCCGTGGTGGCCAGCAGGAACAGCACGCGCGCCCGTCGTGAATTGCCCCGCACGGCGTTGGCCGACCACGTGAACTGCGACCACGGCAACCAGAGCAGCAGGAGGAGCAGGCCCGCCTCGCCGATGCCGTGCCATGTGGCGTCGTGGAGGATCAGCGCGACGAGCTGCGAGAACGCGAAGACGTAGGCGAGGTCGAAGAACAGCTCGACCGGGTCGGCTGCGAAGTCCTCTTCGAGTTCCGGTATCTCGAGACCGCGCACCGCCGAACTGTACCCGTGCCCCCCGAATCCACGTTTGCGTCAGCATTTCCGCCGGACAGGTCCCCGAAAATTCTGACGCAAACGAGGTGTGTTACGCGGGGGCGCTGGGCTGGCCCACGGGGTCGTCGGTCCCGTCGGCCCGGCTCGGGGGGAACCACGTGTCGTTGTTGACGAGGATCGAGTCGGCCTCCGACGGACCCCACGACCCGCGGAAGTACGGGTGCACGAGGCCGGGCTCGTCGAGCGCGGGCTGCACGACGCGCCACGTCCCCTCCACCACGTCCTGGCGGGCGAACCGGCGCAGCGAACCCTGCAGGGCGTCGCCGATCAGGCGCTCGTAGGCGTCCTGGCGCTCGCCGAGCGCGGCGGCGAAGTCGACGTTCACGTCGACGTCCTGACTGTCCATGTGCGGGCCCGGCGTCTTGGCCTGCAGCACGAACGTGACACCGTCGCGCTTGCCGAGACGGAGGCGGATGAGGTTGCGGTGCGGGGGAGGACCTCCCGCCTCGTCGAAGAGCATGCGCGGCGGCTCACGCAGCTCGATGACCGCCTCGGTGGCATCCTCGGCGAGCGCCTTGCCCACGCGGATGTACCACGGCACGCCGGCCCATCGCCACGAATCGATCTCGAAGCGCGCCGCGGCGAACGTCTCGACCTCCGACTGGGGGTCGACCCCCGGCTCGTCGCGGTAGCCGACGTACTGGCCCCGCACGAGGGCCTTCGGATCCATCGGCCGCATCGCGGTGATCACCTTCGCCTTCTCGTCCTGCAGGAAGCCCGAGTCGGATCCGGCGGGTGGCTCCATCGCCAACAGGGAGATCACCTGCAGGAGGTGGTTCTGCAGGACGTCACGGATCGCGCCGACCGAGTCGTAGAACGAGCCCCGGCCCTCGACGCCGATCGTCTCCGACATCGTCACCTGCACACTGCGCACGTAGTTGCGGTTCCACACCGGTTCGATCATCGTGTTGGCGAAGCGGAACACGAGGAGGTCCTCGACCGCCTCCTTGCCGAGATAGTGGTCGATGCGGAAGATGTGGTCCTCGGCGAACACCGAGTGCAGCGTCTTGTTCAACTCGATCGCCGAGGCGAGATCGCGCCCGAACGGCTTCTCCACCACGATCCGGCCCCGGTGGTGGAGGTCGACCGAGGCGAGCTTCTGGGCGACCGTCGGGAACATGGTCGGCGGGATCGCCATGTAGTACACGGCGACCTCCGACCCGAGCTTGTCGAGGAGCTTGGTCAGCTCGTCCCAGGTGGTCTCGGCGGAGTAGTCGCCCTGCACGAGGTCCATCCGCTTGCACAGCTCGTCCATCACGCCCTGGTCGACGTTTTCGATGTGCTCCATGATCGACTCCCTCGCGTGGGCGCGGAAGTCGTCGTCGGTCCAGTCGCTGCGCGCCACCCCGATCACCGGGACGGTGAGCATGCCCGATCGCTCGAGGCGGTAGAGGGCCGGGAACAGCTTGCGCTTGGCGAGGTCGCCGGTGGCGCCGAACAGCACGAGGGCGTCCGCCGTCGGCTGGTTGGTGTCGATCTGCGCGCTGTCGATGTGGAAGGACGTCATCGGGTGGATTCCGTTCGTTCGTGGTGCCCGCCGAAACCGGCACGCATGGCGGAGAGGACCTTGTCGGCCACGTCGGCGCGGCCCCGCGACGAGAACCGCTCGAAGAGCGCGGCCGACAGGACCGGGACCGGCACGCCCTCGTCGATGGCGGCGCTGATCGTCCAGCGGCCCTCCCCGGAGTCGCTGACGACGCCGGAGAACGCGTCGAGCCGCGGGTCGGCGTGGAGCGCCTCGGCGGTGAGGTCGAGCAGCCAGGAGCTGATCACCGACCCGCGGCGCCACACTTCACTGACCTTCGACAGGTCGAGGTCGTACTGGTAGTAGTGGGACTCCTCGAGCGGTGCGGTCTCGGCGTCGGCGGCGTGGGTCTCGGCGCCGATGTTGGCCTTCGCCAGCACGTTGAGACCCTCGGCGTAGGCCGCCATCAGCCCGTACTCGATGCCGTTGTGGACCATCTTCACGAAATGGCCGGCGCCGCTCGGCCCGCAGTGCAGCCAGCCCCGTTCCTCGGGCGACGGGTCGCCGCTGCGGCCCGGCGTGCGCCCGGCGCTGTCGACGCCGGGGGCGAGCGTGTCGAAGATCGGGGCGAGCCGGGCGACCGCGCCGGCGTCACCGCCGATCATCAGGCAGTAGCCACGGTCGAGGCCGTAGACGCCCCCGCTCGTGCCGACGTCGAGGTAGGTGATCCCCGCGGGCGCCAGTTCGGCCGACCGGTCGACGTCGTGGTGGTACCACGAGTTGCCCCCGTCGATGATCGTGTCCCCCTGCTGGAGGAGCGGCGCCAGGAGCGCAACGGTGTCACCGACGAACGCCGCCGGCACCATCAACCACACCGCCCGCGGCGGGGTCAGCGCGGCGACGAAGTCCTCGAGCGTCTTCGAGCCGTGCGCAGTGACTCCTTCGGCGTCGAGCGCGTCGACCGCGTTGTCGATCACGTCGTAGACGACGCACTCGTGACCGCCCGCGTGCAACCGGCGCACCATGTTGGCACCCATCCGTCCGAGTCCGACCATGCCGATCTGCATCGGCACAGGTTGCCACGCCCGGACCTCATCGGTGGCCCGCCCGTCGAGGGATCGGCGCTCGGTAATGTCGGGCCGTGGCCGTGCCCGAGGACGTGCAGCGTGACATGGAGCGCCAGATCGAACGCGACGTCGCCATGGCGACGGCCGCCCATCGCCGCCTGCTCGACGATCTCGACCGTCTGCTCGAGGCCGACCAACTCGACGTCACGGCGCCGTCGGCCCTCCCGGGCTGGTCGGTCGGACACGTGATCACCCACGTCACCAACAGCGGTGACGGCCACGCGCTCATCTTCGAAGCGGCGGAGCGCGGCGAGGTCGGCCGTCAGTACCCGCACGGTCTCGAGGGGCGCGAAGCCGACATCGAGGCCGGCGCGCCGAGACCGGCCGCCGCCCAGGTGGCCGGCCTGCGGGCGTCGATCGAACGACTCGAAGCACTGTGGGCGACGTCGAGCTGGGTCGGCAGCGGGATCGTCGCCATGGGTGCCGAGGTCCCGCTGGCGGACGTGCCGTTCTTCCGTCTGCGCGAAGCGGCGATCCATCACGTCGACCTGCGGATCGGGTTCGGCTTCGACGATCTGCCGCCGCCGTACGTGCGCCTCGATGTCCACCGGCTGGAGATGCTGTGGAAGGCCCGTCAACCGATGGGTCTGACGCAACTCCCCGCGGCGGCCCTGGCGCTCAGCCCGCCGGCTCGACTCGCCTGGCTCATGGGGCGCACCACCGTCGACGGCCTCGCCCCCGCCGGCGTCTTCTGAGTTGTTGCGTGGGGTCAGGCTCCGCGCAACAACTTCAGTCGTGGCCCTCGATCAATTCGTTCACAGCGGCGAGCTCCGGTGATCGAGTTGACGAACGCGTCGAGGTTCGGCGTCGAACGCTCGATGAACTGCGTCATGCGCGACACCTCGTCGGCATATCCGTCGACATCGCCCGTCGCGTCGAGCCGTGCCAGCCGGTCGAGGTAGCGGTCGACCCGGGCGAGTTCGTCGGGATCGTCGCGGTCGCCGGCAGGCCGGTCGGTGTCGATCGCCGTCGGGTCGGAGCGCCCGACCGTCACGCTGGCCACCACGATCGCATCGTAGGTGCGATGGCGGATGGCGCCGTTCGGCATCGTGGCGGGATCGACGCCGGCGAAGCGGTCGGTGCCGATGCGGAGGAGCTGGTTGACGGCGAAGCCGACGACGGGGCCGCCGCCCGCCGCACTCACCGCTGCCGACGCCCCGAAGCCCACGGCGTCGACGAGGAGGCGCTGCTGCGCCGATGACGCGGCCGCGTCGGCGATCATCTCGGCCTGTTCCGCCGACACGGCATCGCCGACGAGATCGGCGAACTGGGCGACATGTTCGATCCCACTGCGCCTCGCGATGCCGACGCCCAACTCGTCGGCGATCGAGTTCAGGTACGCGCCGAGCGTCACTCCGATCGCGGCTTGGGCCTGCGCGTCCCGACTGATCGCACCGACGAGGTCGCGGACGTCCTCGTACGTGCCGAGTTCGAACGTGAACGGTGTCGCGCCGGGCACGAGCAGCGTCACACGCCCGCCGTCCTCCTGGCCGATCGCCGGCGCCAACGTGTCGATGTAGCCGATGAGCGAGTTGGCGATCCCACGCGCGGCACCGGGGGCGAAGCCGTCGGTCATCCGCCGCCCAGCGAGAGCGGTGAGATCGTCGAGGACCTCGTAGCCGCTCTCCAGCCGGCTCGGATCCTCCGCCACCGCGGTGTACAGACCGGTCGTGAACACGCTCGACACCACGTCGGCATCGAGGAACGGCCATTCGGCGAGGGTGGCCAACGACTCGGGGTCGTGCAGCAGTGCGAGGCACCGGGCCGGTTCGTCGGTCAGGGCCGTGAGCACCATCGCCGCGGCGGCTCCGCCGGCGCGCACGTCGAATCCGTCGAAGAACGACGGCTGGTACAGCAGCCGTCGGGCCAAGGCGTCGAGGTAGTCGGGCGGGTACTCGGCGAACCCGGCGACCAATCCCACCATCGGATTCTCGGCGGCGAGGCCGAGCAGCCGGTCGGCGAACTCGCGATCGCCGGCGACGCGGGCGGCGACCTCCTCGGCGAACGGAGTGAACGAGGTCGACCAGAATTCGTCGTCCATGTCCAGGCGGCCGTCGTCTCCGAACGGCAACTCGTCGGTCCCCATCCAGGTGATGAACGTGATCAGTTCCTCGTCGGACATGCGGGAGAATTCGTTGTCCCGCCGGCGATGGTCCTCCAGCCAGTCGACGATCATCTCCCGGCCCGCCTCGACCCGGTCGTGGGTCGATTCGAGCCAGGTGATCATCGCCCGGCTCGATCGGATCTGGGCGAGCAAGGGCATCCAGAGGTCCTCGAGGTTGGCGCGCAGCAAGCGCACCGCCCGGAGCGCGTCGGCGGCCCACGGGTCCGCGCAGCGGATCGCGGCCAGTTCGTCGACGGCCTGTGCCGTGCGGGTGGCGAGCAACTGGATGCGCAGCGGGTCGTACGCCGTCTCCATGTCGTCACCAGGTTCCGGTGGCCGGCGACTGGTGGAGAGGGCCGGCGGCGTCGATCTCGTCGGCCTGCCGTTCGAGCTGCCACGCCCGCCAGCGGAGATCATCGACCGCCCCGTGGATCTGCATGAGATTGGTCACGAGGACGTTGTGACAGAGCAACGGCCGGGCGCCGATCCACGTGTCGGCGCCGGCGTCACGATCGAGCGACATCGCCGCGGTCCGTTCGATCGTGCCGGCGAGCTCGCGCAGCACTCCGGCGCGGTGGCGCAAGATCGACGCGTTCACCGCGGCGATACCGGTGGCGGGCACGTTGATGGCGTTGTGAGGGACGGTCATTCCGCAGTCCACTTTCGCGTCGGGACCTCGGGCGGGATGCCCGAGCTGCCTCAACGTGGGCGGTGGGCGGCGAGTGGCGGAACGTCGATGGCGACGATGCGGTGCGGCAGGCCGGTCGTCGCGTCGACGAACTCGTCGCCGACCTCGTCGAAGCCGTTGGCGGCGTAGAAGGCGAGCGCCGTGCGGCGTGCCCGCGCCCACACCCGCGTGGCGCCCTGTTCGGCGGCTCGATCCAGCCCGGCGCGGAGCAGGGCGGCGCCCGAGGCCATGGCCCTGCAACGCCGGCTCGGACGCCATGCCGCGCAACTGGATGTCGGTGTCGCGGGGATCGTCCGGGAACGGCCGTCGCACCCAGGTCGAGACGGCCACGATCGCGTCGTCGCGTTCGATCGCGAGGTGGAACGTGGTGGGTTCGTCGTCGCCGTCGAACTCGAGCACGGCGGTGGGCGAGTCGTCGCGCAACACCCGCCGCCGCAGGTCGTACGTCGTCGCGGCGACGACCTCGACAACCCGATCCATCGCCCCCTCCTCGTCTGCACCCGAAAAATGTTGTGATTGTCGCGCTGAGCGCGACATCTGCTCCATTTTTCCGACGGCGGCGGGCAGGGTGACGGTGCGGTCGGCGATCGCTTCGGCTTCGCTCACGTCGTGGGTGACGAGCAGCGCGGTCGTCCCGGTGGCGCGCAGGAGGTCGGCGAGGTCGACCGCAAGACGGTCGTGCAGCTCGCGATCGAGGCCGGTCAACGGCTCGTCGAGGAGCACCACGAGCGGCTGGACGATCAACGTCCGGGCGAGGGCGACCCGTTTCGCCTCCCCGCCCGACAGCGAGGCGACGTCGCGCCCGCCGAATCCGGCCAGACCGACGCGTTCGAGCCAGACCTCGGCGGTCGCGTTCCGCTCGTGCCTCGCCACGCCGGCCATCTGCAGGCCGAACGCGACGTTGTCGAGCACCGAGCGGTGCGGGAACAGCTGGTTGTCCTGGAACACCATCCCCACCTGGCGGCGATGGGTCGGCGTCGCGGTCACGTCGACGCCGTCGATCAGCACGCGTCCGGCGTCTGGCGCCACGATGCCGGCGATCACCCGCAACAGGGTGCTCTTGCCGCTGCCCGACGGCCCCAGCAGGGCGACGACCTCACCGGAGCCGATGGCGAGCGACATGCCGTCGAGCACACGGGTGTCACCGAACGCAACGCTCACGTGGTCGACGTCGACGGTCGCCATCAGTGTCCGGCCGTCGTGCGCCCTGTGGGCCTGGGTTGCTGTGTTCCGAACGCGTCGGACGTCGCGAGTTCGACGAGTGCCACGAGCAGGATCGTGATCGCCGCGAGCATCGTGGCCAGCACGTATCCCTGCGCCTGGAGGACCGATCCGGTGCGCCCGAGCAGCTGCTCGATCACGATCGGCATCGTCTCGTTGCCCGAGCGCGACAGCAGCGACGTCGCACCGAACTCGCCGAGCGAGATGGCGGCCGCCAGCGCGGCGCCACCGGCGAGCGGGCGCCACAGGTTCGGCACGACGATCTCCCACCACGCCCGCGTCGGGGACGCGCCGAGCGTGGCCGCGGCATCGGTGAGGGTCGGGTCGACCGCCCGCAACACCGACACGCAGTTGCGGATCACGAACGGCAGCGCGACCAGTGCCTGGCCGACCGGCACCAGCCACCACGAACCGCGCCAGTCGACCGGATCGGTGCCGAACGTGATCAACATGCCGAAGCCGATCGTCACCGCGGACGTGGCGATCGGCAAGGTCGACCCGGTGTCGAGGAGCCGGCCGAGCCGTCCGGATGCGGCGATCGCCAGGCTGGCGAGTGCGCCGACGACGATGGCGATCATCGTCGCCACCGCGGCGGTGCTCAGCGACACGCGAATCGCCGCGGCGGGGTCGATGCCGAGGCGGATCCCGGGCCGGACCTCGGGCCGACCGAGATGGGTCCACGCCGCGGTCGACCATCCGGTGGACGTGCGCAGCGAGCGCGAGACGAGCGCCGCGAGGGGCGCCAGCAGCAGCACCGCCGTGGCGGTCGCCACCGTCGCCACGAAGCGCCGCTGGCGCACCGTGCGGGGGCGCTCGCGGCGGGCCGCGTCGTCGAGCGCGATCGCCCGGCTGGCCGTCCGCTGGCGGCGGGTCGCCCAGGTGACCGCGACGGCGAGGATCGCCAGTTGGACGAGCGCGAGCACGGCGGCCCGGCCGAGGCGGCCGAGTTGGGTGGCGTTGCGCCACACCTCGACCTCGATCGTGCGCGTGCCCGGCGCGCCGACGATGCGGATCACGCCGTACGACGTGAACGTGAAGACGAACACGATCGAGGCCGCACCCAGGATTGCCGGACGCAGCTGCGCCAGGGTGACGTGGCGGAACACGGCGGCCCGCGATGCGCCGAGCGTGGCGGCCGCCGCCTCCATGTCGCGCGGCAGGCGTTCCCACAGCGCACCGACGACGCGCACGACGACGGCGAGGTTGAAGATCACGTGGGCGATCAGCACCGCCCACACCGTGTGGTCGATCGAGTCGGGCGCCACGGCCAGGATCGCCGCACCCATCACGACGGTCGGCAGGACGAACAGCGCCGTCATCAGACCGAGGAGCAGCGTCCGGCCGGGGAAGCGGTAGCGGGAGAACACGTAGGCCGGGGTGAGTCCGACCAGCAATGTCAGCGCGGTCGAGGCGACCGCCTGCCAGAGCGTGAACCACACGACGTCCCACGTCCGGGCCGACGTCAGCGTGTCGTGGACCGCGTCGGCGTCGACGGCCCGCGCGAGGAGGGTGAGGAAGGGCCAGACGTAGAACGTCGCCAGCAGCGCCAGCGGTGCGGCCGCGAGGCCGTAGGTGAGCCGGCGGGGCAGCCGGTTCACCCGATCACCAGCTCCGTCCACTCGTCGATCCACGTGGCGCGGTTGTCGTCGATGGCCGTGGGATCGAGTTCGTAGGGGTCGGCGGGGATGACGGCGGAGTCGATGAACGCCTGGGGCAGCGTCACGGCCGGATTGGCCGGATACACGAAGAGGTTTTCCGCGAGCGTCGACTGGAACGTCTCGCCGGCGAGGAAGTCGACGAGTTGGCGGGCCTGGTCCTCGTGGTCGGTGCCCCGCAGGACGCCGGCGAACTCGACCTGGCGGAAACAGGTCGACTCGATCGCACCGGTCTCGGGATCGCCGAAGATCACGCCGGCCGGCGGGCTCGTCCCGTAGCTCACCACGAGCGGCCGATCGCCTCCGCCGACCGCCGTGAACGACTCGTCGTACGCCTGCGTCCAACTGTCGACGACCTCGACGTGGTTGTCGACGAGCTGCTGCCAGTACGTCTGCCAGCCCGGCCTACCGGAGGCGTCGGGTTCGGTGCCGAACTCGGCGATGGTGGCGAGCAGGAACGCGAGACCCGGTGACGAGGTTGCCGGGTTCTGCACGACGAGGAGGCCGTCGTAGGCCGGGTCGGCGAGCTCGGCGAGCGACGTCGGGACGGGGAGCGAATGCTCGGCGAACCAGCCGACGTCGTAGTTCACGCACACGTCACCGAAGTCGACCGGGGTGGCTTCCCCGTTCGGGACGAGCGCTGTCAGGTCGGCGGGGAACGTGGAGGTGACGGGTGAGGTGTACGGGTCGAACACACCGTCGGCGACCGCTCTCGAGAGGAACGTGTTGTCGACGCCCCACATCACGTCGCCCTCCGGGTTGCCCGCGGTGAGACCGGCCTTCGACACCATCGTGCCGGTGTCGCCGGCCACCACGATCTCGACGTCGATGCCGGTGTCGGCGGTGAACGAGTCGAGCGCGTCGTTGACCGGGGTGTCCTCGGTGGGGAACGAGTCGTAGACCACGAGCGTGATCGCCCCCGGGTCGTCGTCGGAGCAGGCGGCGGCGCCCATGGTCAGCGCCGCGACGGCCGCCGCGGCGACCAGCGTGCGTCGAGTGGTCACGACGCCGGCTCGTCGAAGATCGTCAGCACGCCGCCGCCGACCGACACCTCGACCGGCGTGTCGTCGAGCACCTCGTTGCTGATTCCGTGACCGACCATCGGTTCGAGGCTGACCTTGTCGAGTAGCCATCGGGTGCCGTGGATCGACACGCGGCTGCACGGTCCGTGGAGGGCGAGCAGCGAGATCGTCGAACCGGGAACGAGGGCCAGGGTGGCCTTGCCGGGGCCGTGCAGGATGTCGAGGTGTTGCGCGCCCCACCACGCGTCGATCGTCGGGATGCTCGTGAGTGATCCCGCGCCGAGCGCGCCGATCGCGGCCAGTGAGTGGTCGAGGCGGTCGCCGCCACCGATCAGGGTGATCTGGGCGGGATCCATCGCCGCGGCGAACGCCAGGGCGAGTTCGGTGTCGGTGGCGTCCTTGTCCGGCGGGTGACGATCGATCGTCGCGTTGCGGGCGGCCCACGCCAGCCCGGCTTCGGTGATCGAGTCGAGGTCGCCGATGAGCCCGGTCGGTTCCAGCCCGGCGGCGAGGGCGTGGTCGAGGCCGCCGTCGGCGGCGAGCACGATCCCGTCGCCCGGGATGCGGGCCACGACCTCGGGCAGGAGCGGGGAAGCCCCGGTGATGATGACGATTCGTTCGTTCATGGATTCCTCCGCCGGCATTATCCGGATCAGGTTCTCGGGTCGGCGACGGCGGTCGCCCTCTCAGCCCGTCGTTCCGGCGAGCTCCCCGTGGGTGATTGTCCAAGTGCAGCGTACCCCGGTCGACGGCTACGTGACGGTCTCGATGGCGAGCGCGACCGCGGACACCGAGAGCACGCCGACGATCGCGAGGTCGAAGGCGTGCACCGACACCCTGTCGCGCAGCCTGGTGCCGACCGGGATCATGCCGAGCACGGGGATGCAGGCGAGCAGCGTCGCCTGGATGCGGCCGGCGTACTCGCCGTGACCGATGAGCACCACGAGCTGCGCCATGCCGGTGAGCATGAACAGGGTGGTGACCGACAGGATGTGCGCGCCGCGCCGGAGCCGGTAGCTGTGGATCCACGAACCGACGATCGGCCCGGAGATGCCGATCGCCCCCTGGAACCCGCCGGACACCAGGCCCACCGCCGGCGCCAGCCGCCTCGATCGAGCGGGGCCGACGCGCAGGTCCGGATGGAGGAAGAACAGGGCGACGTACCCGAAGATGGCGACGATCACGGCGATGACCAGCGGGGTCTCGGGGACGCTGACGAACAGCAGGGTGCCGGCGACCGCCCCGATGACGCCGGCGACGGCGAGGGTGGGCAGGTCCCGCGTCTCATGGACGTGAGCGCGCTCGCGGAACGCCAGGAACGCGTTGGCCAGGACGTTGGGGAACGCGATCACCACGACGGCCGTGTCGATGTCGACGAACAGCGCGGCGATCGGGATGGCGATCACCGGCAACCCCATCCCCGTCACCGCCTTGGCCAGCGACCCGATGATCACGGCCACGAGCACGATCACCAGCTCGGTCGCCGTCACCCCGGCAGTCTGCCGCGCCGCGCACCGCCCCGATGATCCCCCAACCATCGTTTGCGTCGCGATTTCCGTCGGCCGGCCGACGGAAATCGCGACGCAAACGAGGATTTCAGGGCTGGGGACCGGTGGCGACGGGGTGGTCGGGGTCGCTGATCCAACCGGACCACGATCCGACGTACACCCGGGGCAACGGCAACCCGGCCGCAGCCATCGCCAGGGCGTTGTGGCAGGCGGTCACCCCGGAACCGCAATGCACGATGACCTGCGGATCGTCGGCCACGGGTGCGAAGCGTGCGGCGAGGTCCTCGGGCGGCAGGAATCGACCGTCGCGGAGATTGTCGGCGAACGGGAGATTGACGGCGCCGGGGACGTGGCCGGCGATGCGATCGATCGGTTCGGTCTCGCCGGCGTACCTCGCCGCGTCCCGACTGTCGACGACCGCACCTCCCGCGGCGATGTGCGCGCCGACCTCGCGGTCGTCCGCCAACGCCGCCTCGGGCCACGGCACCGCCGCACGGGTGACGGGATCGGGCGCACCGGCACGGAAGCCGTCGTCGATCGGCGTGCCCTCGAAGTCGCCATCGAGGAGCGCCGCCGGCTGGCCGATGATCCGCAGCATCCACACCAGCCGGGCGGCGTAGGCGCCGTGGTGGCCGTCGAAGGCGACGACGGTGTCGTCCACGTCGATCCCGGCCGCACCGAGTGCTGCGGCGAACGATTCCGGTGACGGGAGTGGATGGCGACCGGCGACCCCGGCGGCCGGCGCGGCGAGGTCGTGCTCGAGGGTCAGCAGTCTGGCGCCGTTGGCGGGAGGCGCGTTCATGTCGTCGCCGGCCATCGACGTGCGCACCTCGCAGAGCACCACGGCCCGGCCGTGCTCGTCGAGCCACTCCTGATCGACGATCGGCGGGATGGGGAGCGGGACGTCGATCCCGTCGGGCACGGCGTCCGCCTGCCATCCCGCTTGCCATCCCGCCTGCCGTCCCCATTTCGAAGCCATCGACCGCGCCCCCGTCAGCTCGCCGCGGACGTGGGCGTGGGCGTGAGCGACGACACCGGTTTGCGGTCGATGTAGTCCTCCCACTCCCACTCGCTGCCGAACTCGTCGAGCAGGTCGAGGAACGGCTTGGCCGGCATGGCCTCCGGTCCGACGACCCCGATCCCGCTCCACACGCCGGTGGCCATCAGTTCGATCGCCACCGCCGGCATCACCGCCGTCTGCCACACGACCGCCTGATGACCGAACTCGCGCATCGACCAGGCGTTGTCGACGATGTGGTACACGTACACCTCGCGCCGCTCGCCGTCCTTGCCGAGGCCGCGGACCCACGAGCCGGCGCACGTGCGGCCGTGCATCTTGTCGCCCAGGGTCGCCGGGTCGGGCAGCGTGGCGGCCACGACGTCGCGGGGTGAGACCTCGACGCCCTTGACGTTCACCGCCGCGGTGGAATGCAGTTCGAGCTTCTGGATCGTCTTCAGGACGTCGATGAACTCGGCACCCAATCCGTACTTGAACGTGACCCGGTCGACGTCGATCCACCGCGGCATGAGGATGACCTCCTCGTGCTCGACGTTGACGCACTGCACCTCGCCGATCCCCTCGGGGAACGTGAACAGCTCGGGCTCGCTGAAGGGCTCGGTGGTGTACCACCCGCGCTCGAGTTCGTAGATGACCGGCGGGTTGAGGCACTCCTCGATCGTCGTCCAGATCGAGAACGTCGGTGCGAAGTCGTACCCGTCGACGACGAGGTCGGCGCCGTCACGGACGCCGATCTCGTGGATCTCGCTGAACAGCTCGTCGGCGGCGTAGCGGGCGGCGACGTCGGAGAAGCCGGGCTCGACGCCCATGCCGACGAGCGCCATCAGGCCCCGGTTCTTCCACGTCGGGTGTTCGGCGAACTGGCCGTCGCCGAGGCGGATCCCGGTCTTCGAGAACGGGTGGGTCGGGTGGGGGACCGACAGGTTCATCGCCATGTCGACGTAGTTGCACCCCGCCGCGAACGCCCCGCTGAAGATCGGCGGGTTGAACCGCGGGTCACAGGCGTTGAGGAT
The DNA here is from genome assembly GCA_963695145.1 of Ilumatobacteraceae bacterium. GTDB lineage: Bacteria > Actinomycetota > Acidimicrobiia > Acidimicrobiales > Ilumatobacteraceae > Sva-07. The sequence continues at coordinate 290,267 of CAVOGB010000005.1, forward strand.
CACGTCCGCCTGCATCGACCGGGCGAGTTCGGCGACGGAGTCCTCCGCCGAGGCGTCGATGAACGACGCCGCGATCCGCCCCCGTTCGGGGTTCGTCGCCGTGGCCGCGGCGGCCTCGGCCTTGGCGACGTCGATGTCGGCCACCGTGATGTGCGTGTACGCCTCTCGCATCGACGCGATCGCGACGAAGGCCGACCCCACTCCACCGGCGCCGACGACGAGGACTCGCATCTCCCGAGGCTACTTCACCCCCTCCGCCGGCCGCCGGAACCGGCACTGCGTGAACAATGTGCGCCGTCGCGCCGCACATTGATCACGCAGTCGCGGATTCCGCCTTTGCGGGGGCGCTCTACGATCCGGGGATGAAGACCTTCCAGAACTTCGTCAACGGGGAATTCGTCGATTCGGCCGACGGTGCGACGAGCGAGGTGATCAACCCGGCGACCGGCCGGTCGTACGCGACCGCGCCGGTGAGTGGTGCGGCCGACATCGACCGGGCGATGGCGGCGGCCGACGCGGCGTTCCCGGCGTGGCGCGACGCGACACCCGGCGAACGGTCGTTGGCGCTGATCCGGATCGCCGACGCGGTCGAGGCCAGTGCCGCCGAGCTGATCGCGCTGGAGGTCGAGAACTGCGGCAAACCGGCCCATCTCGTGGCGTCGGAGGAGGTGCCCCCGATGGTCGACCAGATCCGGTTCTTCGCCGGAGCGGCACGCCACCTCGAGGGCAAGAGCGCCGGTGAGTACATGGCCAACATGACCTCGTTCGTGCGGCGCGAACCGGTCGGGGTCTGCGCCCAGGTGGCGCCGTGGAACTACCCGATGATGATGGCGATCTGGAAGTTCGCCCCGGCCATCGCCGCCGGCAACACCGTCGTGCTCAAGCCGAGCGACACGACCCCGGCCTCGACGCTGCTGCTGGCCGAGATCGCCGCGGAGTTCCTGCCGCCGGGCGTGCTCAACGTGATCTGCGGCGATCGCGACACCGGCAGGGCGATGGTGGTCCATCCCACCCCGGCGATGGTCAGCGTGACCGGTTCGGTCCGCGCCGGGATCGAGGTGGCGACGGCCGCCGCGCAGAGTCTCAAGCGTTGCCATCTCGAACTCGGGGGCAAGGCGCCGGTCGTCGTGTTCGACGACGCCGATCTGGCCGCGGCCGCCGAGGGCATCGCCGTCGCGGGCTACTTCAACGCCGGCCAGGACTGCACCGCGGCGACCCGCGTGATCGCCGGGCCGAAGGTGTACGACGACTTCGTCGCCGCGCTCGCCGAGCAGGCGCGTGGCACGAGGACCGGCATGCCCGACGACGAGGACGTGCTGTACGGCCCGCTCAACAACGCCAACCAGTTGGCGCGGGTGGGCGAGATGGTGGGCCGCACGCCGAGCCACGCCGAGGTGGTGACGGGCGGCGGACGCCCGACCGGCGACGGCTACTTCTACGAGCCGACCGTGGTCGCCGGGCTCGAACAGGGCGACGAGATGATCCAGGACGAGATCTTCGGCCCGGTGATCACCGTCCAGCGCTTCGCCGACGAGGCCCAGGCGATCGAATGGGCCAACGGTGTCGAGTACGGCTTGGCGTCGTCGGTGTGGACGAAGGACTTCGGCCGGGCGATGCGGATGTCGAAGGCCCTCGACTTCGGGTGCGTGTGGATCAACACGCACATTCCGCTCGTCGCCGAGATGCCCCACGGTGGCTACAAGAAGTCGGGGTACGGCAAGGACCTGTCGGCCTACGCCCTCGACGACTACACCCGCATCAAGCACGTGATGGCCAACCTCGACTCCTGATCGAACCGGTGCGTGGGGCCCAACGCACCTTGACCGGCAAGAATGCATACGCATACACTGACGGCCATGATCACGTCCCTCAAAGCGCCCGTACCCGCAGCCACCGTGACGGCCGGTCACGAGCAGGTGTCGGCCACCGTGCGCGACATCATCGCCGACATCCGCAACCGTGGTGACGCCGCGGTGCGCGAGTATTCGGCGAAGTTCGACAACTGGAGCCCTGACAGCTTCCTGCTCGACGCCGAGGCCATCGAACGGATCATGGCCGATGTCCCCGCTCAGGTGATCTCCGACATCGGGACCGTGCAGGGAAACGTGCGACGGTTCGCCGAGGCGCAGCGCGCCTCGATGACCGACTTCGAGATCGAGACCGCCCCTGGTGTCCACCTCGGCCAACGGCACATCCCGATCACCGCGACCGGTGCCTATGTGCCCGGCGGGCGATACCCGCTGACGGCTTCGGCACACATGACCATCGTGACCGCCAAGGTGGCCGGCGTGCCCCGCGTCGCCGCGTGCACCCCGCCGATCCGCGGTGAGATTCCCGCGGCCACGATCGCCGCGATGTCGATGGCCGGTGCCGACGAGATCTACCTGCTCGGTGGTGTCCAGGCGGTCGTCGCCTTGTCCCTCGGCACCGAGACGATCGACCGGGTCAACCTGATCGCCGGTCCCGGCAACGCGTACGTGGCGGAGGCGAAACGGCAACTGTTCGGCGAGGTCGGCATCGACCTGTTCGCGGGGCCCACCGAGATCCTCGTGATCGCCGACGAGCACGCCGACCCGTTCGTCGTCGCCGTCGACCTCCTCAGCCAGGCCGAGCACGGCCCCGACTCACCGGCCGTGCTCGTCACCACGAGCGACGACGTCGCCCGCCGGGCGATGGAGCACATCGACCGGATCCTCGTCGACATGCCGACCCGCGACATGGCAGGACCGGCGTGGCGCGACCACGGGCAGGTGATCGTCGTCGAGGACCTCGACGAGGCCTTCGCGGTCGCCGACACGTTCGCCTCCGAGCACGTCGAAGTGCTCACCCGCGAGCCCCGTCGTGCACTGGACGCGATGCACGACTACGGCGCGCTGTTCCTCGGCGAGGGCACGTGCGTCTCGTACGGCGACAAGGTCATCGGCACCAACCACGTCTTGCCGACGCGTGGCAGCGCCCGCTTCACCGGCGGGCTCTGGGTGGGCAAATACCTGAAGACGGTCACCTACCAGGAAGTCACCGACCCGGAATCCAGCGCCGCGCTCGGCGAACTGTGCGGTCGCGCCTCGCGTGTGGAACTCTTCGAGGGCCACGCCCGCTCGGGCGACGTGCGCGCCGCGAAGTACGGCACGTTCGAGCTCGACTGGTCGTCGCACGCCGTGGGTCACGCAACCGCTCGTGGCTGAAGGCCCGGGACCGTCGGGCTCCGTCAGCGGCCGCACCGGCGCTGGTGACGGGGGGCGGCAACGGACTGGGCCGGACGATCGCGTTGGCGCTCGGCGACGCCGGCGCGAGAGTGATCGTCGCCGGACGGACCGAGTCCACGCTCGAACAAACCGCCGTGCTGCTGCGCCGCGCCGGTCACGACGTGCGCACCGCGACTGTCGACGTCGCCGACCCCGCGTCGGTCGCCGCGCTCCGGGACGATCTCTCCGACGAGGTCGTCTCGATCCTGATCAACAACGCCGGCGTACCCGGTCCGGTTGCGGCGCTCGTCGACGTCGAGCCGGACGAGTGGGACGAGGTGTTCGCGGTCAACGTGCGCGGGACGTACCTGATCTGTCGGGCGTTCCTGCCGGCGATGATCGAGCGCGCCGCCGGAGACGTGATCAACCTCGCCTCGGTCAGCGGCAAACGGCCGCTGGCGCGGCGTACGCCGTACTGCGCCTCGAAGATGGCGGTGATCGGTCTCACGACCACCCTCGCCGCCGAGGTCGGTCCGCTCGGGATCACGGTCAACAGCCTGTCGCCGGGACCGGTGCGCGGCCCACGAATGGACCGCAACATGCGCCTCGAGTCGCAGCGGCTCGGCATCACCGTCGAGGAGGCCACCGAGCGCTTCGTGTCGCGGGCGGCGCTCGGGCGGATGCTCGAGGAGGACGAGGTCGGTCGCGCCGTCGTCGCGATGCTGAACATGCCGGGCCTGCACGCGGCAGACGTCGACCTGTCGGCGGGTATGGTCGCCCGGTGACGATCGGGACGTTCGCCGAACGCCTCGCCAGCGGTCAGCAGCAGCGTGGAGCCGTGGTGCGGCTGCCGGCTCACGACGTCGTCGAACCGATCGCTGTCCGCCTGGCTCGCGTTCGTGTCGGTCGATCTCGTCGACGGTCCGTTCGACGAGATCGGTCTGCGTCGTCTGGTGCAAGGCGCACATCGCGCCGGACTCGGTGTGGTCGCTCGGGTCGACGACCCGTCGATTGCCGGCCGGGCGGTGGCGGCCGGCGTCGACGCGCTCGACCCTCGCGACGTCGAGGTGGTCGTGACCGATGCCGTGTCGGTGTCGGGCTCGACGGCGCCGCTCGTCGCCGTCGACATCGACCGCGCCATCCTCACGAGCCTCACCGCCTTCGCCCGCTCCGACCCGTTCGTCACCGGCCGGCAGTGGTCATGTTGCCGGGCATGCTCGGCGACGCTTCGCTGTATGACGACCTGGCGGACCGTGCTGCGCTCTCGATTCTCCCTCTGTCCGTGCCGGATCGACCTCGACGACTCGATCGGTGAAATGGCCGCCAGCGTGCTCGCGGTCGCACCCGCACACTTCATCCTCGTCGGCCACTCGCTCGGCGGGATCGTCGCCCTCGAAGTGGTGCGCCGAGCGCCGGAGCGGGTGACCCGTCTCGCCCTGCTGAACTCGAGCGCCCGCCCGGCGAGCGACCAGCAGATCGATGCGTGGACGGCGTTGGCCGAGCGCGCGGAGCACGGCGGATTTCGCCTCGGTGGTCGCCGAACTGGCGGTGGACAACGTCGGCCCGGGACGCGATGCGGCACTCGTCGACCGCTGGATCGACATGGCTCGGCGGGTCGGGCCCGACGGCTTCGTCCGTCAGCTGCGGGCGCAGGTGGGCCGCCCCGACAGCCGGCCGACGCTGCACACGATCACCGTGCCGACGCTCGTGATCAGTGGCAGTGAGGACGCGGTGTGTCCGCCCGCCCTGCAGGCAGAGCTGGCCGCCGGTCTCCCAGCGGCCGAGCACCGGACCATCGACGGTGCCGGTCACATGAGCCCGCTCGACCGTCCGGCGGAGGTCGCCACCGCACTCGCCGACTGGCTGGCCGGCTGACGGCACGCCGAGGCACACAGTCCGCCGCGGTCGGTGCGGCGCGGCGATCACGATCGGTCGAGCAGCATCTCCTGGGCCAGCCGGGAGATCTCCCGCGTGGCGGGTGACAGGATGCTCGACTGCTTCTGGATCAACGCGATGGTGTCCCACAAGGGCTGCTCGAAGGGCACCGTGAGTACCGACGGCGGGCACAGCGGGCTGTTGGCGACAGCCCGGGCGACGATCGTGTCGCCGACACCGCGTGAGACGAGGTTGAGCGCGAGCTCGACGTGTTCGACCTCGATCATCGGCTCGATCCGCACCCCTTCGAGCTGTGCCCGGTCGGCGATCTGGCGGCGGGTCGGGTCGCTCCAGCCGTAGTGGGCGTCATAGAGGATCAGGGGTGCGGTGGCGAGCTGGCGAGTGGTCATCGGCTTGGTGATCCGCTCGGTCGAGGTGGTCGCGTACAGCACCTCGTCGCGCAGCAGCGGCGTCACCTCGAGGCCCTCGTCGTCGATCGGCAACACGACGAGCCCGGCCTCGAGTTGCCCGTTGGCGACCGCCATGGCGACCTCGACCGAGTTGAGCCCGACGAGGCGCACCCTGACCTTCGGATATCGCCGATGGAACTCCTGGATCAGCTCGGAGAGGAGATAGTGATCGGCGTTGCGCAGCAGACCGAAGGTGGCGACCCCGCCGCCGAGCGAGCGCAGCGAACGCAATGCGTTGCCGCCACTGTCGGCGGCCGCAACCGCCTGCTCGGCGAACGGCAGCAGCTCCGCGCCGGCGGAGGTGAGCGTCAACCGGCGGCCACCGCGGCGGAACAAGGCGACGCCGTAGTCGTCCTCGATCCGCCGGATCAGCTCCGACACGGAGGCCTGGGTCATCGACAATTCGCTCGGCCGCGGCGGTGAAGGAGCCGGCCCGCGCGGCACCGCGGAACGCTCTGAGCTGGGCCAATGAAGGTGCCACAGGCTGAGCCCTATAGCAACCGATGGAATGACCAAGGGGTTGACCAAGGAATACGCATGCATATACAGTCCGCGCATGCACTTCACGGCTTCGTGTCTGCGGGGACCTCGACGGCCGGTATCGGCTGCTGAAGACGCCGGATTTCGCCGGCCCGCCCGCGCAGCGGGATCCGGCGGTGATCGCCACCGTGACGGAGATGCTGCGCACGATCGAGTCCGACGGCATGGACGCCGTCCTGCGCTACGCCAAGGAACTCGACCGCTGGGACTCCAGCGACGTCGAACTCGACGCGAGCGACGATCGCGCGCAGCGGCGATCTGCTCGATCCGGCCCTGCGCCAGGCGCTCGAGCTCGGCGCCGAGCGGACGCAGAAGTTCGCCACCGAGAGCCGCAACCAGCTCGAGCGATTTCGAGACCGAGCTCGCCCCCGGCATCCGCGCCGGCTACCGCTACATCCCGGTCGCCCGCGTCGGCGCGTACCTGCCGGCGGGCCGATTCCCGATCCTCGCCAGCGCGTTCATGACGGTCGGCGTCGCCAAGGCGGCCGGCGTGCCGACCGTGCTCGCCTGCACCCCGCCGCAGCCCGACGGCTCGCCCAACCCGGCGGTGCTCTACAGCGCTCACCTGTCCGGTGCGGACCGCATCTACGTGCTCGGCGGCGTCCAGGCGCTCGCCGCGATGGCGTTCGGGCTGCTCGGCGAGCGCCCGATCGACATGCTCGTCGGTGCCGGGAACGCCTTCGTCGCCGAAGCCAAGCGGCAGCTGTTCGGCAAGGTGTCGATCGATCTCCTCGCCGGCCCGTCGGAGGTCGCGGTGATCGCCGACGAGACGGCCGATCCGGCCGTCGTGGCCGCCGATCTGCTCGGCCAGGCCGAGCACGGTCCGGACTCGCCGGCTGCGCTGGTCACGACGTCCGAGGCGTTCGGCCACGCCGTCATCGCTGCGGTCGAGCGGCAGCTGGAGACGCTCGTCGACGAAGAGCATCGCCGGACCGGCGTGGCGCAACTACGGGTCGGTCACGTGGGCCGCCGACCGGGAGACCGCCGCCGATCTGATGGACGATCTCGCACCCGAGCATCTCGAGATCATCACCGCCGACGACGAGTTCTACTTCGGCCGGCTGCGCAACTACGGCTCGGTGTTCATCGGTCCGTGGAGCACGGTGGCGTACTCGGACAAGGGCATCGCCGGCACCAACCACGTGCTGCCGACCGCCGGTGGGGCCCGGCACTCGGCGGGGCTGTCGGTGTCACGGTTCCTGAAGCCGCTCACGTATCAGCGGGTCGACCGCGCGGCGACGCCGCTGCTCGCCAATGCCGTCGACGTGATCTCGGCGTACGAGGGAATGGAGGCGCATCGCACCACCGCGACACTGCGCCTCGCGAGTTACGAGCCGGCGTCGGCCGATTCGCCGGATTGAACGATCACGGGATGCCCTTCGTCCGGAAGGACACGGAGCTTGGGGAGCACCAACAATGACCACCGTTTCGGCGAACACCGCCACGACGAGGCAGCGAGCGAGGAACATGACCGCCGTGCTCGAAGCCGTCGGCATCTGCAAGAACTACGGCCACGTCGAGGTCCTCCGCGAGGTCGACTTCTCCGTCAACGCCGGTGAGGTCACGCGCTGATCGGCGACAACGGAGCCGGCAAGAGCACGCTCGTCAAGATCCTCTCGGGAACCATCAATCTCGACCGCGGCACGATCCTGCTCGACGGCAAGCCGATCACGATGAGCTCGCCGACAGCGGCACGCAACCTGGGGATCGAGACGGTGTACCAGGACCTCGCCCTCGCCCCCGAGCTCGGTCCGGCCGAGAACACGTTCGCCGGCCGCGAGATCCTCAAGAAGGGCCTGCTCGGCAGGCTCGGCGTGCTCGACAAGAAGGAGATGCGCCGCCAGGCCGGCGAGGCGTTCACCTCGATGGGCACCGACGTCAAGGATCTCGACGCGCCGGTCGGAGCGCTGTCGGGCGGCCAGAAGCAGAGTGTCGCGATCTGCCGCTCGGTGATGTGGGCCGACAAGGTGATCTTCATGGACGAGCCGACCGCGGCGCTCGGCGTCCGCCAGACCGGAAAGGTCCTCGAGCTGGTCCGACGGGTGGCGGACAGGGGCGTCGCCGTCGTGCTGATCAGCCACAACATGCCCGAGGTGCTCGAGGTCGCAGACAGCATCCAGGTGCTCCGGCTCGGCAAGCGGGTCGCCGAGTACCGGGGTTCGGAAGCGACCGTGGAGATGCTGGTCGGCGCGATGACCGGTGCGCTCGACGTCGTCGGCGGAGGTCGCACGATGAGCCAGCGTCGACGACACGGGCACGCAGCTGGCCCGTCGGCCCGTCGGGCGAGATCGGCCGAGCCGGCCAGCGGACATCGACGCAGCACTGCGGCCAGCAGCGGACTCGACCCGTCGGCCGCAGCCGCGGCTGCCACCGCGCCGGCCGGCGTGGCGACGGGCGGTCGGGACCTCGCGCGTTCTACATGGGCGGCGTGCTGCTCGTGCTTATCGTCAGGTTCTCGATCATGAAGCCGGACTCGTTCTCCACCGCCGCCAACCTGCGCAACATCACCCTCGACGTGGCGATGCTGCAGATCATGGCGGTCGGGATGACCTTCGTCATCATCGCCGGCGGGTTCGACATCTCGATCAGTTCGATTCTCGTGTTCTCCGGCGTGGTCGCCGCCAAGTTCATGGAGAACCGCGCCGGACAACTGGGGCACGGTCATCATCGGCACGATCATCTGCCTGGCCTGCGGGACGGCATGGGGACTGGTCAACGGCGTGTGCATCGCCAAGCTGAAGGTGCCGCCGCTGATCACGACGCTCGGCACGCTCGGAGCAGCGCTCGGAGCAGCGCAGCTGATCACGAACGGCAGCGACGTGCGGAGCGTGCCGACGACGATGTTCGCGATCACCCGCAACCGGCCGTTCGGGCTCAGTTGGCTAGTGTGGCTCGCGCTCGCAGTGACGATCGATCTTCGGTCTGCTGCTCGCGCTGCACGCGCTACGGACGACACACCTACCTGATCGGGTCGAACATCGAATCAGCGCGGCGTGCGGCATCAAGGCAGATCGCACGTCATCAGGGTCTACGCGCTGAACGGCGACTCGCCGGGCTCGCCGGCATGGTGTCGCTGACCCGCTTCTCGACGACGACGATCTCCGGCACGGCCAGGACACGCTGCAGGTGATCACCGGAGTCGTGCTCGGCGGGACGAGCGTGTTCGGAGGCGTCGGCACGATGGTCGGCACGATGATCGGCGTGCTGATTCCGGCGTGCTGACGAACGGCTTCGTCGTCATGAACTTCCAGCCGTACGGGCAGCAGGTCGTCATCGGCGGTGTGCTGATCGCCGCGTGTACATCGATCAGCTGCGCAGCGCCGCAGACCGGGCGTAGCCCGGCAGATCCAACCGCCATCCGCCATCGCCATCCAGCAACGAACCGCAACCGCAATCAGGGGAGAACCACCATGCAGCCGTACAAGAAGTATTCGCTGATCTCAGCGAGCGCTGCTGCTCACCGATCGCCACCGCCGCGTGCGGTTCCGACGACAAGAGCAGCGACGCCACCACACCGCGCCCCGCGCGGATACGACCGCAGCGTCGGTGGCCGACACCACAGCGGCGACGACCGGCGGCACCGCGGCGACGACACGGGGGCCACCGGCCAACGACCGCCGACGACCGCACGCAGCACGGCGGCACGACGGGAGGACGACGGCCGGAGGCGAGGACCTCGGACGCGCCGGAGGGCATGTCGATCGTCTACGTCCCGGGGCTCACCGGCAACCCGTTCTACAACACGGTCGCCTGCGGTGCGCAGACCGAAGCGGACCGGCTCGGCGTCGACTTCACCTATCAGGGGGCTCCGGAGTTCGACGTCGCCGAGCAGTCGGCGATCGTCAGCGCGCTCGATCGGCGAGAAGCCGACGCGATCATGATCTCGGTCACCGACCCCGAGGCGATGATCCCGCCGCTGCAGGAGGCCAAGGACGCCGGCATCGACGTGATCGGCATCGACGGCGACCTGTCCGACGAGTCGATCCTGGCGACCAACATCCAGTCCGACAACCTCATCGGTGGCGCGCTCGGCAGCGACGTCGCTGGTCGCGGCGGTCGGCGAAGACGTCGGCGGTGACGTCCTCGGCCTGAGCAACGACGCCGGGAGCCCGATCGGCGAGCAGCGCGAGAAGGGCTTCACGGACGAACTGGCCAAGCATCCGGCGTTCAACTACCTCGGCACGCAGTTCACCGACAACGCGCAGGCGAGGCAGCGACGATCGTTTCGACAACGGCTCGTCGAATGCGAAGCTGGTCGGCGTGTACACGCATGACCACGAACAACACCGAGGGCGCGGTCACCGGTCTGCGCGAGGCCGGCAAGACCGTCGAGGACGTCAAGGTCGTCGGCTACGACGCGTCGGCGCCGATCCTCGAGGCGCTCGAAGACGGCGACGTCACCGGGCTCGTCGTGCAGTACCCGTACGGCGCCGGCGTGCTCGGCGTCGACACGGCGGTGCGCTCTCGCCAACGGCGAGAGACGTGGAACGCAACCAAGCGACGACGTTCGTGTTCGCCACGCCCGACAACCTCGAACACCCGACGAAGTCCAGCAGTTCATCTACAAGCTGGACTGCGACTGATGGCTGACGGAGCAAGTCGTCGAGACCCCGGAGCGTCGGAGCGTCTGCAGCGGGCTGCTGTCGTCGAAGACGGTGCAGGGGACGGCATCGAACGGCGTCGTCCCCCACGTCGCGGGCGAAGGCCCAGCGCAACGCCAGCGAGTTCGGTGAAGCGGGTGATGCCGAAGGACTTCGTCGATCGCCTTCGAGATCGGCAACGGGTCGACGAAGCCGGGCGTCGACGCGCGGCGCCGCGCCGGCAGTCGATGCGCGGGCTTCGAGGACGACGTACGTCGACATCGTCGACTACATCGTCCGGATCACGCACCGGATCTGGGAAGACCAGGACATCGGCTACATCTACGACACCTACGCGCCGTCGTGCCGGGTGTTCGACGACGGCGGCCCGCGGCACGGCATCGAGCAGATGGTCGCCGGAACGATCCAGCGGATCAACGCCTTCCCCGACATGCGGCACTACGCCGACGAGGTGATCTGGGCCGGCAACGACGAGCAGGGTTTCGTCACCTCGCACCGGGCGCTCAACATCGGCAACCACACCGGCCACTGGCGCGTGGGGGCCGCCGACGGGCAGGCAGGTCAACAGCTGGGTGATCGCCAACTGCGTGATCGGCGACAACGAGATCTACGAGGAGTGGGTCATCTACAACCTCGCCGCCCAGCTCGCAGCAGCTCGGCATCGACGTCGCCGCCGCGGCCCGGGCCCACGGCAATGCCGGCGCGCTGCGCCCCGCTGACGACCGACGAGATCACCGAGGTCGAGCGCCTGCAGGGCGGGCAGAAGCCCTCTCCGTACCCGGCCGCACGATGGACGCGGGTTTCGAGCGTCGACCACTTCGTCCGCGCAGCTGTTGCACGACACGTTCAACCGTCGCGATCTCAGCGCGATCGACCGGGCGTACGCACCGAACGTGCGCTGGTACGGCACGACGAACCGGATCGGCTACGGCCGCGCCGAGGTGCGAGCGATGGCCCGCAGCCTGCTGGCGACGTTCCCCGACCTCGGCGTGCACGTCGACGAGGTCTACTGGATGGGCAACGACGACGAGGGCTACCGGGTGTCGGTCCGCTGGGCCGCGCACGGGAACCCATCGCGGCTGGTCGCTGTACGGCGAGCCGACCGGCGCCGGGTGCACATCTGGGGTCTCGAGCAGCTGTACATCCAGCACGGTCAGATCGTCGAGGACTGGATGTTGTTCAACGAGTTCGAGGTGATCGCCCAGCTGCTCAAGGACGATCCGACGCCGCTGCTGCCGTGACCGCCATGCCGCTCCTGGTGCCGGCTCCCGCTCGATGAAGACGGCGCGCGTCAGCTGCCGGCAGGTGTCCCCCCGGCTCGGCGACCTGGCCGCCAACGTCGAGATCGTCGACCGCGGCGGTGAGGTCGGCGATCGCGGACGGCGCCGAGGTCGTCGTGCTGCCCGAGCTGGTCACGTCCGGATACGTGTTCGAATCGAGGGCCGAGGTGGCGTCGGTGGCGGTCGCCGTCGACGACCCGCTGTTCGCACGCGTGGGCGGGAGCCCTCTCCGGGCGCCGCGGCGCCGTCGTGGTCGGTGGATTCGCCGAAGCGCGGTCCCGACGGCGAAGTTCTACAACAGCGCCGCGGTCGTCGACGCCGGCGGGGTGGTCGGCCGTCTACCGCAAGACGCACCTGTGGGACCGCGAGAAGTTGTGGTTCGCGCCGGGCGAGCGGTTGCCGCCGGTGGTCGACACCGCTCACGGACGCATCGGTGTCGGGATCTGCTACGACCTCGAGTTCCCGGAACTCGTCCGTCACCTCGCGCTCGGCGGCGCCGATCTCATGGCCGTGCCGACGAACTGGCCGCTCGTTGCCCGACCCGCCGGCGAGCGTGCCCGCGGAGGTGATGATCGCGATGGCTGCCGCAACGGTCAACTCACGTGTCGATCGCTTGCTGTGACCGAGCTGGAACCGAACGCGGCCAGGTCTGGACCGGCGGCACGACGATCGTCGATGTCGACGGCTGGCCGTGTTCCGGCGCCGACGGCGGCGAGTCGCCGAGCCCGACGACCGGCAGCTCGTCGAGGCCGACGTCGACGGCCTCGATCCTCGCGGCGCGTCGACGGTGACGGCCGAGATCGACCTCGCCTCGGCCGGCGACAAGCGCCTCACCGTGCGCGCCGATGCGCACGCCGACCGCCGCACCGACCTCTACGGCGGCAACGGCCACCGCGAGCTCAGGATTCCGGGTACCGAGACCCGCCAGAACAGGCGGGCGACTGGCCTCAGTCTCAGGGCTGGACGGCAGCGCACCAGAACCCGCCAGAACTGGCCGAAACTGGAGGCAGGCGATGGCCGACTCGACGCCGAACATCCCATGCTGCAGATCGACCGTGATGGCGTCGTAGCCGCAGTGGCCGAGCACTTCGGCGGTGTAGGGGTCGCCGTTCGAGATCCAGGAGTTGATCGCCAGTTCGCCGGCCGCGAGCAGTTCCGCCGTGTGGTTCGGCCTCATCGTGGTGCCGGCACGCTGTGCTTGATCAGATCCCAGTCGGCGAGGTATCCGCTCGCATCGCGACCGATGCCGGCGGCACCGCGCCGCGGACGATCTCCGGTCCCCACTCGAGTCGGATTCGCTCGTCGCCACCGTTGATCACGACGACCTCCGCGTCGGGGTCGTCGGACACGTTCACGATCGACCGCCATGCTCCCGGCGGCACCGACAAGGTGTCGCGGGGGCCGAGGCCGGATCTCGATGGGGTCGGTTTCGTTCACCGCGACGAGCCACTCGCCGCGTCACGACGATCAGCACCTGTGAGCGAGCATGGCGATGACGCAGGACCGCCCTCGCCCGGATCGGCCCGCAGGACGGCGACGTTGAAACCGTGCGGGTTGTGGACCCGGGGCTCCTGCAGCCGATCTTCACTCATCCCGTAGCCGATCACGAGCGCCAATCGCGCGCCGCCACCGGGCACCGCCGTGCACAACAGGGCCGCGTCGGAGAACACGCGATCGTGCGCGGTCGTCACCCTGGCGCGCATCTGCTCGACCGTCACCTCGCGCATGAGCGCGATCTGAGCAGACGACATCGGCTCGACGAGTTCGACGTCGTCCGCCAGCACGTCGCCGGCGACGGTGTCGACGAGGCGGTTGGCGACGGTGAGGTGCAGACCGTGGCCCTCCGCTTGGCGCAGCACGTTCGGTTCCCAGATCAACCCACCGGTCTCGTCCTCGCCGAGGATCGTGAAGATGAAGTTGTCGTCTCCGCCGACGTTGGTGAAACCCCGGAACACCCACGTCGGGATCGAGATGATGTCACCGGGGTGCCCGATGTACTCGCCGTCGATCTGCTCGCGACCCCAGCGGAACGCATACGTGCCGGCGGCGACGATGAACACTTCCGCAGTGAAGTGCATGTGCAGTGAGTTGTTGACCCCGGGAGGCATGGCCGCGCCTCCGAGCTGGAATCCATGGGGGATCTCCAAGTTGACGAACTGCTCGGTCTCCGACACCCCGCTGCCGATGATCGCATAGTTCAGCTTCTGCTCCGAACCGGGAGTTCGGCAGTCGATGAATGCGTTTTCCGCAGCGACAAGATCGGTTTGCCGGATCGTTCGAAGGCTCAGCTCGTCGGTAGAAATACTTGCTGGTGTTGGAATTCCGATGTCGGAGGGCTGAGGCATGATGGTCCTTGGCGTGGGGGCTGGACACAGTATGGTCATACGTATGCATCCGACGCAAGTGCATGATGAACGGGGTGCCGGCGCTGCTCCCTCCCGTCTACGATGCGTCCGGATGGGCGGACGCAGCGGACGGAGTTCACGGTGACCGTCACCAGCCACGATGTTGCTCGGCTCGCCGGTGTGTCCCAGGCCACGGTGTCGCGTGCACTGCGCGGCGATCCGCGCGTGACCGTCGCAACCCAGCAGCGCGTGCGTGACGCCGCCGCCGCCCTGGGCTATGTGCGCAGCGAACTCGGTCGGGGACTGTCGACGAGGGCGACCCATCGGATCGCGCTCGTGGTCGAGTTGGAGAACACGCTGTACCACCAGCTGATGAGCCCGATCCACGACGAACTCGGCGACCACGACTATCGCATGGTGCTGATCGCGGAGCACGAGGATCAGGGGCTGCACGAACGGCTGCTCGACCGGTCGGTCGACGGTGCGATCCTGATGACGACGCGGCTCGATTCGTCGTTGCCCTTCGAGTTGGCCCGGCGGGATCTGCCGTTCGTCTTCCTCAACCGGCTCGGCACGTTTGCCGACGCGCCCAGCGTCAGCGCCGACAACATCGGTGGTGCGCGGGCGGTCGGTGAGCTGTTGATCTCTCTCGGCCACACACAGATCGGAACGATCGTCGGTCCGTCGAACACGAGCACCGCTCGGGACCGCGAGGCCGGATTCCGGGCCGCACTCGATGATGCCGACATCGTGTTGCCGCGCCGCCGGGTGTTCCGCCGAGAATACGACGAGGAGACGGGGCGGCTGGGGCTGCAGACGCTGCTCGACGCCCCCGACCCGCCGACGGCGATCTTCTGTGCGAATGACTTCATCGGGATCGGCGCGCTGAACCGCGCGTTGGAACTGGGCATCGACGTGCCCGGCGAGATCTCGATCGTCGGCTTCGACGACATCGACATGGCGGACTGGCCCGTTTTCCAACTGACGACGGTGAGCAATCCGCTGGCGGCGATGGCGAAGCGCGCGGCGCGGGTGCTGGTGGACCTGATCGAGCAACCCGGCGATGTGCGTGACGAGGTGTTTCCGACCGAATTGGTGCTGCGCGAGACGCACGCTCCGCCGCGACGTGCAACGCCTGGGGTCTGACCCCAGGCGTTCAGATCGCGGTGTTGCGCTTGTCGCGGTACATGCCCCAGAGGGCGCCGGCGCCGAGGAGGGCGACGGAGAGCACGAGCACCGTCGTCGCCAGCACGTTGACCTGCGGGCTGAACGACACCTTGGCGCTGGCGTTGATGTAGAGCGGGAACGTGCTGACCGAGCCGGCGTTGAACAGTGTGATGATGAAGTCGTCGATCGACAGCGCGAACGCCAGCAGCGCGGCGGCCAGGATGCCCGGCAGCAGCAGCGGGAACGTGACCTTCCAGAACGTCCGCATCGGCGACGCACCGAGGTCCTGGGCGGCGTTCTCGAGGCCGAAGTCGAACCCCCGGGCGCGGGCGCGCACGGTCAGCGCGACGAAGCTCACCTGGAACATCACGTGGGCGATCACGACGGTGCGGAACCCGCGGTCGACGTCCTGGCCGAGGAACAGCGTGGCGAGCGACGACCCGATCACGATCTCCGGTGTGGTGAGCGGGAGCACCAGCATGAACGCCAGCAGGCCGACGCCGGCGAACCGGTAGCGGGCAAGGGCGATGGCGATCATCGTGCCGAGCACCGTGGCGATCAGCGTGGAGATGCCGGCGATCTTGAGGCTCTCCCACAGCGCGTCGGTGAGCGCCTGGTCCTTGAACGGATCGGCCCAGTTGTCGAACGTGAACTGCTTCCAGACGTAGTTGAACTTCCCGACCGGCTTGTTGAACGAGTAGATGACGATCCACAGGATCGGCATGAACAGGTAGAACATGGCGATCGCGGCGAAGCCGTTCAGCCCCCAGCGGGCGATCGTCCCCCGGCGGCTCGACGGTTCACTCATACGAGATCATCCGTGCCGAAGAAGCGGCTGTAGATCAGCACGAACACGGTGATGATCGCCATCAGCACGAACGACATCGCCGACGCCAGCGGCACGTTGTTCTGCACGAGGAACTGGTCCTGGATCGAGTTGCCGATCATCGTCGTCTGGGGGCTGCCGAGATACTGCTGGTTGACGAAGTCGCCACTGGCCGGGATGAACGTGAGCAGCGTTCCGGCGAACACGCCGGGGAGGGCGAGCGGGAGCACGATCTTGCGGAACGCCCGTGTGGAGGTCGAGTAGAGATCCTTGGCCGCGTCGACGAGGTTGACGTCGATCTTCTCGAGGCTGACGTAGATCGGCAGGATCATGAACGGCAGGAAGTTGTACGTGAGCCCGCCGATCACCGCCGCCGGCGTGTTGAGCAGCTTGTCGCCGTCCATGATCCCGAGCGTGTCGAGGATCCCGTTCAGGTGCAACGAGTTCAGCAGCCGCGTCACCTGCCCCTCGTCGGCGAGCATGCTCTTCCAGGCGATCGTGCGGATGAGGTACGACGTGAAGAACGGGATGATCACCAGGCCGATCAGCACGTTGCGGTACCTGCCCCCGCGGAAGGCGATCACGTAGGCGAGCGGGAACCCGATGAGGATCGTCAGGACCGTGGCGATGCCCGCATAGAGGAAGGCCCGCTCGAACTGTTCCTGGAAGTCGGTCAGTGCGGTGACGTAGTTGTCGAAGTGCCAGTTGAAATTGGCGTCGACCGCGAACCGGCTCGGTAGTTCGGACAGCGAGTTCTTCAGCAGCGTCACGAGCGGCGCGAGGTAGAACAGCGCCAGCCACAACATGCCGGGGTTGAGCAGGCCGTACGGCGCGATCGCACGGCGGACGTCGAGCCCGCCGAGCAACGCCACGATCACCAGCGCGACGATCGCCACGAGGACCAGGAACAGCCCGGCGATGGCCAGGGGCCCGTCGAGCAGACCGGTGCCGACCGCGACGAGCAGCACGCCGGCGAAGATCAGCGAACCGAGTCCGATCCACTGCGGATGACGTTTCCACCACGGTGCCCTGGCGGGCGAGCGCGACGGTTCGGAAGGCTGGCGGGGAGCCGTCTCGATCGTCGCGGTCATGACGTGGGCGCGGCGTCAGGCGCCGGTGATCGCCGAGAACGCCGCGTCGTACTCGGCCTCGACATCCTCGGTGAGGTTGGCGAACGTGTGGGTGCGGGCGACGGTCTCGGCGTCCGGGAACAGCAGCGGGCTCTCGGCCAGCTCGGGGTCGATCTTCGCCAGCTCCTCCTGCACCCCCTGCACCGGGGAGATGTACTGCACATAGGCCGTGATCTGGGCGGCCTGCACGGGGTCGTACACGAAGTCCATCCACTTCGCCGCCGAGTCGCGGTTGGCGGCCCCCTTCGGCAGGACCATGGTGTCGGCCCACGCCGTGCCGCCCTCCTGCGGGATGACGAAGCGCACCGCCGGATTGTCGCGGGCCAACTGGACGATGTCGCCCGACCATCCGACGCACGCGGCGAAGTTGCCGTTGCTGAGGTCGTCCATGTAGTCGTTGCCGGTGAAGCGACGGATCTGCCCCTCGTCCTTGGCCTTCTGGAGCCGCTCGAACGACGGCTGTGCGGCCTCGAACGAATCCACGGTCGAGATGTCGACGCCGTCGGCCAGCATGATCAGGCCCATCGTGTCGCGCATCTCGGTGAGCATGCCGATCTTGCCGTTGAACTCCGGATCGAAGAGATCGTCGGTCGAGGTCAGCTCACGGCCCGTGACGTCCATGTTGTAGGCGATGCCGGCGAACCCGGTCTGCCACGGCAGGGAGAACTCGCCCGTCGGATCCCAGGTGGGCTTGACGAGGTCGGGGCGCAGGTTGGCGGCGTTCGGGATCTGGTCGAGCGGCAGTTTGTCGAGCCAGCCGAGGGTGATCAGGCGTCCCGCGAGCCATGACGTCGGGGCGATGATGTCGGGATCGATCGTCTTGCCGTTGCCGAGCACCGGCTGGATCTTGGCGAAGTACTCGACGTTGTCGTTGTACGACTCGGTGTACTTCATGTCCACGCCGGTCGCCGCCACGAACCGGTCCACCGTGCCGGTGAGCCCGTCCTCGGTGGGATCGATGTAGAGCGGCCAGTTCTCGAAGTAGAGGCTCCCCCCGCCGCCGCCCGCCGGCGTCGATCCGCCCGCCGCGGTGCCGGGCGATGATCCGCCCGCCGCGGTGCCGGGCGATGATCCCGCCGAACCCGACGACGCATCGTCGTCGCTGGAGCCACCGCACGCGGCCAGCAACGCCGGCAGCGACAGACCGGCCGCGCCGAGCACGCCGGCACGCATGAGCAGTTGGCGCCTCGTGAGCGCAGAGCGACCCGCGAACGGGTTCGGGACTCGAGGGTTCGGAGTGGTCATGAGGCACCCTTCTCGAATATTGGAGGTCTGAATGGTGGAGGTCTGAATGGTGGAGGTCTGGTTGCCGGCGGTCACGGAACTTCGGCTTGGGCTTCGAGGGTGTCGATGTCGGTCGCCGTCGCCCCGGGACGCATCGGCCAACCCGACAGCACGAACGCGGCACCGGCGTCCCACCCGAGGTGGATCGTCGTGCCCGGTTCGACGGCGGGGAGGTCGGCACCGGCGGGAACGTTGGCGATGACCTCGCTCTCGTCGGCGAGGTGCACCACGAGGCGGGCGGTCGCGCCCTGGAACACCACGTCGGACACGACGCCCTCGACCGACCGGCCGTCGTCGCGGCGGTCGGCGGTGGCGTGCAGGCGTTCGGGACGCAGCATCACCGACACCGGCGTGCCGGTCTCGCGCTCGGCGCCGGAACGGGTGCGGATCGTGGCGCCGTTGTTCAGCTGCACGACCACGTCGTCGCCGTCCCGGCCGCTCACCTCGCCGGGGAGCAGGTTCGCCGATCCGATGAACCCGGCGACGAAGAGGCTGGCGGGACTGTTGTAGATCTCCTGCGGCGTACCGATCTGCTCGACCCGTCCGTCGCTCATCACGGCGATGCGGTCGCTCATCGTGAGGGCCTCGCCCTGGTCGTGCGTGACGAACACGAACGTGATGCCGACCTCGCGCTGGATGCGTTTGAGCTCGAACTGCATGGCCTCGCGCAGCTTGAGGTCGAGCGCGGCGAGGGGCTCGTCGAGCAGCAGCGCACTCGGGAAGTTGACCAGGGCGCGCGCCAGCGCGACACGTTGCTGCTGTCCGCCGGACAGCTGCGTCGGCTTGCGACCGGCGAAATCGGTGAGCCGCACCACCTCGAGCATCTGCGTCACGCTCGCCTCGTAGGTGCTCTTGGAGATCTTCTTCGCCCGGGGGCCGAAGCGGACGTTGTCGATCACCGTCATGTGCGGGAACAACGCGTACTGCTGGAACACGGTGTTGACGTTGCGCTTGTAGGGCGGCACCCGGCTGACGTCCTCGCCCTCGAGCAACACGCGTCCGCGGGTCGGTTGCTCGAACCCGGCGATCATCTTGAGCGTGGTCGTCTTGCCACACCCCGACGGTCCGAGCATGGCGAAGAATTCGCCCTGCTCGATCGAGAAGTTCGCCTGCTCGACCGCGACGAAGTCGCCGAACTCCTTGCGCACACCGTCGAGTTGGATCACGGCATCGCTCATCGCGTCCCCCTGCGGACTCCGCTCGTTTCGGTTTCGTTCGACGTGCGCAGACGGCCCTCCCAGTCCCGGATCGCGACGGTGCGCAGGTTAGAGGCTCCCGGGCGGGAGTGGGAACCGGCTCGGGAACCGTTCACACGGTGGCAACGTTGTGCGGCACAGTGGGCGCGTGGACATGAACGCCGTCCCGTCATCGCGCTCGCTGTGGCACGACCAGACCGCGGGCGACGCCGTGGCCCGTTCCGCGCTGGCGGGCGATCGCGACGTCGACGTGGTGGTCGTCGGTGCCGGGTACAGCGGACTGTGGACGGCCTACTCGCTGCTCGTCGCCGACCCGGCGCGGCGCGTGCTCGTGGTCGAGCGCGACACGGTCGGATTCGGCGCGTCGGGTCGCAACGGCGGATGGTGCGTCGGGGAGCTGGCGGGCGGGTTGGGAGGTGCCATCTCGACCTACGGGCGCGGGCCTGGCATCGCGCTGACCCGGGCGGTGATCGACACCGTCGACGAGGTCGGCCGGGTCGTCGCCGCCGAGGGCATCGACTGCGGGTTCGCCAAGGGCGGTGTCGTCCGCCTCGCCCGCACCGCCGTGCAGGCCGCGAAGCAGCGTCGCGAGGTGGCGGAGTTCGGCGCGGCCGGCCTCGCCGGTCAGCTGACGCTCCTCGACGCGACTGCGGCGCGCCAGCGGGTGCACGCCACCTCGGTCCGGGGCGGGCTGTGGTATCGCCCCGGCGCCCGCCTCCACCCGGCTCGGCTGGTGCACGGGCTGGCCCGCGCCGTGGAGCGACACGGGGGCGAGATCGTCGAGCGCACAGCGGTGACCGCCATCGTGCCGGGCTCCGGAGCAACGCGCCCGGCGGCGCGCACCGAACGCGGCATCGTCACCGCCGACGTCGTCGTGCGGGCGACCGAGGCGTACACGCGCGAGCTGCCCGGCGAACGGCGATCGCTCGTGCCGCTCTACTCGCTGATGATCGCCACCGAGCCATTGTCGCCCTCGCGGTGGGACGAGATCGGCCTGCGCCACCACGAGACGTTCAGCGACGATCGGCGCATGGTCATCTACGGGCAGCGCACCGTCGACGATCGGATCGCCTTCGGCGGACGCGGCGCCCGCTACCGGTACGGCTCGCGCATCGTCCCGGCCGTCGAGCAGCGCTCGGACGACCACGACCGCATCGAGGCGACGCTGCGCGAACTGCTGCCCATGATCGGCGATGCGGCGATCACCCACCGGTGGGGCGGGGTCCTCGGCGTGCCACGCGACTGGCGGGCAGCCGTCGGCTTCGATCGTGCGGCCGGTCTGGCCTGGGCGGGCGGGTACGTCGGCGAAGGCGTGGCCGCTTCCAACCTCGCCGGCCGCACGCTCGCCGACCTGATCCTCGGGCGACCGTCCGCGCTCACGGGGCTGGCGTGGGTCGACCATCGTTCCCGCCGATGGGAGCCCGAGCCGCTCCGCTGGCTGGGCATCAACGGTTCGATCGCCGCCATGTCGCACGCCGACCGTGCCGAGGCGCGCACCGGCCGGCCGTCCCGTCTCGGCTCGGTGGTCGAGCGCCTGCTCGGCTGACACCCGGCCGTCCGGAGGCGCCGCTCCGGTCGTTGCGGAGCGCGCGCGAGGATGGTGCGATGACGGCGAACAACCTGTCGAACGTGTGGTTCAAGGTCACCGATCTCGAGGTGGCGTCGGGTGAGGGTTCCTGGGTCACGACCACGTCGGGCGAGCGCTACCTCGACTTCAGCGGCGGGATCGCCGTGACGTCGACCGGTCATGCCCACCCTCACGTGGCCGAGGCGATCGCCGAGCAGGCGCGGCGGTTCATCCACGCCCAGGCCAACGTGTACACCCACGATCTGATGCAGCCGCTCGCGGCGCGTCTGGCCGAGATCGCCCCTCCCGGCATCGACACGTTCTTCTACGCCAACTCCGGCGCCGAGATCACCGAGGCCGCGGTGAAGCTCGCCAAGCAGGCGACCGGCCGGCCGCACATCATCGTGTTCCAGGGCAGCTTCCACGGCCGGACGCATCAGGCGATGGCGATGACCACGTCGAAGACCGGCTATCGCGCCGGTCACGCGCCCCTGCCGTCGGGTGTGTTCATCGCTCCGTATCCCGACGTGCGCGCCGAGGATGTCGCGGCCGAGGTGGAGCGGGCGATCGCCGGGTTCGACGACCTCCTCACGATGGTGACGGCGCCCAGCGAGACCGCGGCGGTGATCATCGAACCGGTTCTCGGCGAGGGTGGCTACACCGCGGCACCGGCGGGGTTCCTCGAGGCGATCGACGAGCGGTGCAAGGCGTTCGGCATGCTGTTCATCGCCGACGAGGTGCAGTCGGGTTTCGGCCGCACCGGGAAGATGTTCGCCATCGAGCACTACGACGTCGCCCCCGACGTCGTGTGCATGGCCAAGGGGATCGCTTCGGGCTTCCCCTTCTCCGCGCTCGGCACGAGCCGTGCCCTCGACGACAAGTGGCCGACCGGCTCGCACGGTGGCACGTACGGCGGCAATCCGATCGGTTGCGCCGCGGCGCTCGCCACGCTCGACATCCTGACCGCCGACGGGTTCCTCGACCACGTGAACGAGCGGGGCGCGCAACTCGCCGACGGGCTGCGGGCCTTGAGCGCGCGCCACGACGGACTGGTGCGCGTGCGATCGCTCGGCCTGATGGTGGCCACCGATCTCGACAGCGCGGCGCGCACCGCGGCCGTCGTCGGTCACTGTCGCGACCACGGCAAGCTCATCCTGATGACCGCCGGCGCCGCCGGCACGACGCTGCGCTTCATGCCCCCGCTCACGGTCAGTGCCGAGGAGATCGACATCGCACTGGCGGCGATCGACAAGGCACTGGTCGACGTGTAGGAATGGACGGATGCCGAGCCATCCCGTCCAGCCACCCGAGTGGATCGACAGTGCGCCGATCCTCGTCGAGCGATCGGTCGACATCGCCGCACCGCCCGAGACCGTGTGGGCGTTGATCGCCGACCACGCCAACTGGCCGACGTGGTTCACCTCGCTCGACAGCGTCGAGGTGACGGGTGCGCCGACCGGCGTCGGCGGTCAGCGCCGCGTCACGGTGAGCCGAATCTCCATCGACGAAGAGTTCACGGCGTGGGACGAGAACGAGCACTTCGCCTTCGCCGTGGTGGGCACGAAGGTGCCGTTCCTCGACACCATGGCCGAGTCGGTACGGATCGAACCGACCGACGGTGGCTGCCGGGTCAACTACCGCCAAGGCCTGCAGGGCAAGCGCGGCATGGGCTTCCTGATGGGGATGATCTGGAGGCCGGCGGCGAAACAGCTGACCACGGCGCTCGCCAACCTCAAGGCGCTCGCCGAGTCGGCACCGCCCGCCTGACCGACCGGGGCAGGCCCGCCGCGCCGTTCACTGGGCGAGGGCGGGGCGGGGTACGGCCGTGAGCGCCGCGAGGTGGCGGGCGAGCTGGAGGGTCGTGCGGTCGTGGAGGTACGGACCGACGATCTGGACCCCGATGGGCAGCCCTTCGGCGCTCATGCCGGCCGGAACGACCGTGGCGGGCAGGTACGCCGCACCGGCCAGCGCGATCCAGTTGAACAGGTCCATGTACGGACGGTCCACGCCGTCGATCGCAACCGTGCGCGTTGCCGGCGTGCCGGGTTGGTCGTGCGGGAACGCGGCGCGTGGGTGCACGGGCATCAGGATCGCGTCGTAGCCGTCGAAGAACCGGGCGACCTGCTCGCGCAGTTGCAGCCGCCGCTCGTGCATCGCCAGCCAGTCCTGGTGGCGCATCGCCGTCGCCCGCAGGACCGCCCCGCGCGGCGAGCCGGCCGTGCTCGCGGCCATGCGGTCGAGGGCCTCGGGGGAGTGCCCTTCGGCGAGGGCCGCGAAGAGCAACGGTGCGAACACGTTCCACACGTGTTCCAGCGTGAACGGCGGCCGGGCGTCGACGTCGATCCGACCTCCTGCCGACTCGACGGCCGAGATGAGATCGCCGAGCACGCGTGAGGTCTCGCCGTCGACCGGGCACCACGGATCGTCGGTCCAGGCGGCGATCCGGAAGTCGGCGAGGTCGCGCGCCCGGCTCGGGGGCAGGTCGAGCCGCCAGGCCGGCGCGTCCCAACGGTCGGGGCCGGCGAGCACCCCGAGTTCGAGTTCGAGATCGTCGACGGTCCGCGCCATCGGACCCGACACGGCGATGTCGGCACTGGTCAACGAACCGGGCGGGCCCGGGATCTGACCATGGCCGGGCACGATGGCATAGCTCGGCTTGTGACCCATCACACCGCAGTAGTGCGCCGGCACCCGGATCGAGCCGCCGATGTCGCTGCCGAGTTCGATCGGCGTGAACCCCATCGCCAACGCAGCGGCCGCCCCACCCGACGAGCCACCCGGGGTGCGTGTGGTGTCGTACGGGTTGTTCGTCGTCCCGTAGACCTCGTTGAACGACTGGATGTCGCCGGCGTAGAGCGGCAGGTTGGTCTTGGCGAAGGGGATCGCACCGGCGGCGCGCAGCCGGGCGACCGGCCACGCGTCGGCGCCGGGCACGTGCCCGGCGAGGGCGGGCGCGCCGCTCGCCGTGATGCAGCCTGCCGTCTCGAACGAGTCCTTGATCGTCATCGGCACCCCGTGCAACGGGCCGAGCTCGGCGCCGGCCAGCACGGAGGCGTCGGCTGCTCGCGCGGCCGTGCGGGCACGATCGAGGTCCCACTGGACGACCGCGTTGGTCGGCCCGTCGAGCGCTTCGATCCGTGTGACCAGATGGTCGAGCACTTCGACGCTCGACACGTCACGCCGCCGGATCGACGCGGCGAGTTCGGTCGCCGGCATCCAGTGCAGTTCGTCGTTCATGGCCGCCAACCGTAAGCCGCCAGCCGACGTCGCCCTGCGCCGGGCCCGCCAGGTACCGTCTCGGCGTGCACGTCGCAGAGCTCTGGCGTTATCCGGTGAAGTCGATGGTGGGATCGACCGTCGACGCCGTCGAACTGGACGAACTCGGCATCGTCGGCGATCGGACGTGGGCAACTCGCGATCTCGAGCGCGGCGGGATCCGTGGGGCGAAGAAGATCGGTGAGCTGATGCGGCTGGCGGCGCGCGACCTGCCCGACGGGCACGTCGAGATCACGCTGCCGGACGGATCGACGACGACGACGCTCGACGACGACGTCGACGACCGTGTGAGCGCGGCGCTCGACCACCCGGTGCGGCTCGAGCGTCTCCGACCGGCCGACGACGTCGAGCACTACCGCCGCGGCGCTCCCGAGGGCGACGACCCGCTCGCCGAGTTCCGTGCGGTGATGGGTCGCGAGGCCGACGATCCATTGCCCGATTTCTCGGTGTTCCCACCGAACATCGGCGAGTTCGAGTCGCCGCCCGGCACGTACTACGACGCGTGGCCACTGCTCGTGATCACCACGTCCGCGCTGGCGGCACTCGAAGCGGCGTTGCCCGATTCGGTCGTCGACATCCACCGGTTCCGACCCTCGATCGTCATCGACACCGGCGACGATGAGGCGGGCCATCCCGAGTTCGGATGGAAGGGCCGCACCGCCACGATCGGGTCGGCGGTGATCGACTTCCTCGACCCGTGCCCGCGGTGCATCATGGTGACGCGCGAGATCGACGCCACCATCCCGTCCGATCGGGCGATCCTCCGCCACATCATCGGTGAACTCGATCAGAACGTGGGCATCTACGCCACCATCCGCACCCCCGGCACGGTGCGCGTCGGCGATCGGGTCGCGTTCTCCTGACCGCCGCCGCCGGGCGTACGATCGAACGATGAGCGAGCACCGGGGACCATCGTGACGACCGGAGCGGTGACGACCGACGACTCGGAACTGTTCTTCAACCCGCTGCAGCCGGGCTATGTGGAGGACCCCTGGCCGCACTTCGCGGAGATGCGCGCCCACGACCCCGTCCACCTCACGGTGATGAACCAGTGGCTGCTGTTCACGTACGAGGACGTCTCGCGCCTGCTGCGCGATCCGGCGCTCAGCGTCAGCGACGCCAACGTCGAGATCATGGACGAGAAGCGATTGGCGATCTTCCTCGAGGCGTCGGGTGGCGAACTGCAGCAGTCGACGAGCATGCTCAGCGCCGACCCACCCGACCACACCCGGTTGCGGCGGTTGGTGAGCAAAGCGTTCACGCCGTCGTCGATCGAGGCGCTGCGCCCGCGGGTGCAGGAACTGGTCGACGGCATCCTCGACTCGATGGAGGAGCGGGGTGGTGGCGATGTCGTCGGCGAGCTCGCGTTCCCGCTGCCCTTCGACGTCATCTCGGAGATGCTCGGCATGCCCGACGCCGACAAGGACCTCATCGCCGCATGGTCCGGGGCGATCGTCAAGACACTCGACCCGATCATCTCCCCCGAGGAGATCCAGGCGGCACTCGAGGGCGACCGCAACATGAACGCCCACGTCGACGACGTCGTTGCGTGGAAGCGGGCGAACCCCTCCGACGATCTGCTCACGGCACTGATCGCCGCCGAGGAGGACGGCGACCGTCTGTCGTCGCAGGAGCTGCGCGACCAGGTGAACCTGCTGTTCGTGGCGGGCCACGAGACCACGGTCAACCTCATCGGCACGGGCGTCTACGAGATGCTCCGGCACCCGGATCAGATCGCACTGCTGCGCGACGATCCGAAACTCATCGTGAACGCGGTCGACGAACTGCTCCGCTACGTCAGCCCGGTCCAGATGTCGCGACGCATCACGCTGCACGACATCGACTTCGGCGGCAAGACGATCCCCCGCGGGATGTTCGTCCTCGCCGGCCTCGCCTCGGCGAACCGTGACCCGGCGAAGTGGGGTCCGACCGCCGGCGATCTCGACATCCGCCGCACCGGCACCGCGCAGCACCTGTCGTTCGGCAGTGGCGCGCACTACTGCCTCGGCTCGTCGCTCGCCCGTCTCGAGGCGCAGGTGGCGATCGGCTCGTTCGTCCGTCGCTTCCCACGCGCCCGTGTCGTCGGCGAGCCGGTGTGGAACGGAAGGATCAACCTGCGCGGTCTCGAGCGACTGGACGTCGCCGTCGACTGAACGGGCTGGGGCGTCGCCGCCGCGCGAAGCGCGCGAGCATGGGGCATGGCCAACATCGGACGTCACAAGCACGTGGTCGAGACCACGGCGGGCAAGGTCAGCGGCAAGCTCGGCTCGAAGGGGCGGCTCGTGCACCACCTCGGCATCCCCTACGCCGCGCCGCCGGTCGGACCGTTGCGGTGGAAGGCGCCGGCACCTCCGGAACCATGGCGCGGCAGCCGCAAGTGCACCAAGGTCGGCCCGCCGGGATACCAGCGCGCCGGTGTCATGGACGACTTCTTCGTCCGCCTCGTCGAGGGGCTCGGGATCGGCCGGGTGCGCGGCAAGGCGCTGGGCGTCGGGATGAAGCTGGCGGTCAAGAAGCCGAGCGAGGACTGCCTCACGTTGAACGTCCACGCGCCGACCGGCGCCTCCGGGCTGCCCGTGATGGTGTGGATCCACGGTGGCGACCACACCGATGGCGACGGCGGTCAGCCGATGTACAACACCCCGTCGTTCCCCGAGCGGGGCTGTGTGCTCGTGACGATCAACTACCGGCTCGGGCTGATGGGCTTCTTCGCCCACCCCGATCTGGCGGCCGAATCACCCGACGGCGTGTCGGGCAACTACGGGCTCCTCGACCAGATCGCCGCGCTCGAGTGGGTGCGCGACAACATCGCCGGGTTCGGCGGCGATCCCGGCCAGGTGACGATCTTCGGCGAGTCGGCCGGCGGCGAGGCGGTGCTCAACCTGATGACATCGCCCCGGGCGCGGGGACTGTTCCACCGGGCCATCGCCCAGAGCCCGAGCGACTCGGCGCGCTGGCTGCACCTGCGCCGACCCGCACTCGACTGGATCCCGGCCGAGGACGCGGCGGTCGAGTTCGCCACGCTCGCCGTGGGGCCGACCGCGGGCCAGGTCGCCCGGCTGCGGACGATGGAGCCCGACGAGCTGTACGAGCTCTACCGGGCGCACCCGGAGTGGGGCCGCTACTTCTACCCCGTGGTCGACGACGTGATCCTGCCCTCGACGCCGGTGTCGGCGTTCAGCGACGACCTCCAGGCCTCGGTGCCGTTGCTGATCGGCTACAACGCCAACGAGGCATCGTTGTTCGTCGGGCTCGTGCACCCCGCCGGCGGCGAGTTCGAACGCCCGCAGACGGACGCCGAGGTGACGGTCGCCGACGCCCGCGCGACGTTCGAGCGGTCGTACCCGACGCCCGAGCACGTCGACCGGTTGATGGCGGCGTATCCCGGGCTGGCGGTGCTCGACGACGACGCCGTGGAGGCCGAACTCGGCGACCACATGTTCGGCGTCCACGTCGACCACGCGTCACGCCGGCATGCGGCCGGCGGCCACCCCGTGTACCGCTACCACTTCCGGGCGGTGCCACCGTCGAAGAAGCAGCGCGCCGGGGCGTATCACGCCGCCGAGATCTTCTACGTGTTCGACGCACAGCTGCCGCTCCTGCCGGTCGCCGCCGACTTCCACCTGCTCGCCCGGGAGATGGGCGACCGCTGGTTCGCCTTCGCCGTGTCGGGTGTCCCGGACTCGCCGGGCCGGCCGGCGTGGCCCGTCTACGACCCGGGCGATCCGCAGCACATGGTGTTCGACCGGCCCCGGTCGGAGGTGCAGCCGTGCCCGCCGCAGCCCGGCCTCGACCTGATGCGCGAGCGCATCGCCTGGCTCACCGACACCCTCCGGGCTCCGGTCCCCGCCACGTCCCCCGAAGTTCTGAGCGAAACGGTGCACTGAGCGCTCGCTTCGCGCAGAGTTCCGGGAGGTCGCGGTGGTCGTGGTGGCGCGTGACCGCCCGGTCAGGCGGGGGCGGCCGTCGGACGCGTGGCCGACCCGGACACGGGCGAACGGGATCCGTCCGGCGCGCGCTCGGTCGCCATCGAGATCACGACGGCGCCGCCGAGGGCGAGGACCAGTCCGACGATCGCCACGACCACGTGCCAGGTGGGCCGGCTCAGGCGCTCGTCGAGGAGGAACGTGCCGATCAGGATCGACACGAACGGGTTGACCGTCGACACCGTGGCCACCGACGGGGCGAGGCGGCCGGTGCCGAGGGAGATCTGTTGGAGCACGAACCCCAGGATCCCGACGAGCGCCAGGACGTACGGCTCCCAGTGCGACAGCATCTCGCCGATGCCGCCTTTGAGGAAGTCGAGCGTGGGCTTGGTGAGCGACGCCGACAGTCCGAACAGCACACCGGCGACCGAGCCGTAGAGCGCGGCCTTCCTCGTCGGACCGCCACGTCCGGCGATGCTGAGCAACACGCCCGACACGATGGCGACGAGCACGATGACGAAGAGCCAGCTCGAGCCCGGTGCGTTCGTGTTGCCGTCTGCCGGGTGGCCGAAGATCGTGAACAGCGCCAAGCCGACGATGATCACGAACGCACCACCGATCTCTCGGCCGCCGACATGCTGTTGCGTCAGGAAGTACCCGAGCGGCAGGGCGAACACGACCGTCGTGACGAGGAGCGGTTGGACGATCGACACCTCCCCACGGTCGAGTGCCGCCGCCTGGACCACGTAGCCCGTGAGCATCGCCGTGGTGCCGAGCAGCCACATCGTCTGGCCGAGCAGTGCGAGCAGCGACGACGGTTCGGCGAGCGACACCGACGGCAGATTGAGCGCCCCCTTCTGCTGCAACGTCGCCGCCAGCGCGAACAGGAATGCCGCCACGAGCGCAAGCGCCGCTGCCATGGCGCTCGACGTTAGGTGATCGCCTCGAATCGGGCGGGGATGGCGGTGCGCGCCCCGGATCAGAACGGCAGCATCGAGCGCATCAGGCGGCGAACGGGATCGAGCGGGTGAAGACGCGTGATCCGGCTCGTTCGACGATCGTGCCCACGGGACATCGGGCACAGATGACGGCGATGGCCTCGACGTGTTCGTCGATCATGTCCTCGACGATCATGTCGACGTCGGGTTCGTCGGCCAGCAGGTCGAGCCAACCACCGCGGGTGAAGTAGTCGAGGAGCGCTCCGCGCAGGTCGTCCTCGGTCACGTGTGGAAGGTCGACGACCTGGGCCGTGGTGGTGGCGAACGCGCTGGCCAGCCCCGGAAAGCCGCGGTCACAGCCGCAGGCCTGGTTCTGGCACTCCGTGGCAACGGCAGTGACGAGTTCGCCCGCGACCGTGTAGGCGTAGTCGTCGGGTGATTGTCCCTGGGTTTCGGCGGTGGCGACGAGTACGAGCATGTGATTCCCCTTTCGAAGGTCCTGCCGAACAGCATGAACGCGGGGTGTGACACTCGTGACGGTGGGCCGCCCGCCGGCGGCTCGAGGATCAGCCCGAGACGTCGGTCAGATCCTTGGTGATCTCGTCGAAGGCCTCGTCGGTCGTGCTCGGGCGGACCTTGTCCTTGGCGGCTTTCGCGGCATTCGTCGCGGCGGAAGCGGCGCGGTTGGCGTCGGCCTTCAGGTCGTCGCGTCGCACGGCGGCGACGATCGAGGCGACGGCCGCAAGCAGGGCAAGGAGGGCGATGAGCTTCTTCATGTTGAGACGTCCTGATCGTTGGGCGGGTGGGGAACCGGGCTCCCGATCGGGCGAGAGCCCATCGTCGACCGTACTGGGCGTCCCCGACCGGTGCAACCGCCGCTCCTCGTCATCCCGCCCGCCCAACCCACGTTTGTGTCGCGATTTCTGCGCACCGTTCCACGGAAATCGCGACGCAAACGTGAATCGGAGGGGTCCCGGGCGGTCAGACGGCGACGGCCTCTTCGACGCGGCCGTCGGCGTGGCGGGCGAATCGAGCACCGGTCGCACCATGCGTCGGGTCGTCGCGGTCCCACGGCCAGCCGCCGAACTGCGTGCGCCGGTAGTCGGCGAACGCTTCGAGGATCTCGTCGTGGGTGTTCATCACGAACGGACCCTGCTGCGCGACCGGCTCGCCGATCGGACGACCCTGCATCACGAGCACCTCGGTGTGGGCCGATGCGGTGAGGGTGACCGCCTGCTGCGCGTCGACCACGACACCCGTCGTCTCGCCCACGGTCTCGCCCTCCCCGGCGGCGTTGTGGATCGTCAGGCCATCACCGTCGAAGACGTAGAGGACGCGGACGCTGTCGTCGAACGCCGCCGTCGGCATCGTCCACGACGCCCCGGGATCGAGCACGACGTGCCAGAGGGCGACGTCGGCCTCCGGACGGGACGCCCACGAACTCGGCGGCGGCGCCGGCGGCTCGTGACCGGCCAGCGCGCCGGCGATCACGGTGATCTCGGCGGTCCGGCCCTGCGTGTCGGTGACGACGTGGCGCGGGATGTCCTGATCCCACAACATCGTGAAGTGGGGCTCGACCATCTTGTCGGCGGCGGGGAGGTTGAGCCAGATCTGGAACAGCTCGGCCGTGTTCGGGCCGTCGCGGTCGAGCAGCGGGAACATCTCGGCGTGCTGGATGCCCTTGCCGGCGGTCATCCACTGCACGTCGCCGCGGCCGTAGCGGGCGGCGGCGCCCATCGAGTCGGCGTGGTCGATCAGGCCCTTGCGGACGAAGGTGATCGTCTCGAAGCCGCGATGCGGATGGACCGGGAAGCCGGGCACCGTGCTGCCGTGGTACATCCGCCAGCCGTCGATCCCGGCGAAGTCGTTGCCGATCGGCCGGCCGTCGAGCGGCGCCACCGGGCCGAGGTCGGCGTTGCCGGCGGGGTAGTGGTCGAGATGGTGGACGCAGAACAGGAACGGGTCGATGGTCGGCCACTGGAATCCCAGCGGGACGGTCTGGACGACGGGAGAGCTCATGACCAAAGTCTATCGGAAATACTTGCGAACGCAACTAAATCTGTTCACCTACAACACGAAGCGCATCGCGGAGACGAGGGCGCCGGGGAGGCGGTTGCTGTCGGTGGAGCGCTCGACGTAGGTGGACGCATCGAGCAGCACCTCGGCTTCGTCGGTGAGACCCTCGAGCCGGTCACCGAGCAGATGGAACGCCGTGTCGTCGAAGCGCAGCACGTTGACCGGCGCGACGATCTCGCCCTCGTCGACCCAGAACGTCGCGAACCGCGTCATCCCGGTCGTCCGGCAGGCAGCGCGGTCGGAGAAGTTCGTGTACCACAGGTTCCCGACGAACAGCCCCGTGCCGAGCGCTTCGCTCACGTCGGCGGTCGGCACGGTGCCGGGCGCCAGCGCCAGCGACTCGGGATACTCGCCGTCGCCCGCGCCGTTCGTCGGCACGCCGTACTCCTGCGCCGAACGCGGCGAGACGAGCGTGTCGGTGTAGCGACCGTCGACCACCAGCGGCACCGAGTCGGGACGGATGAAGCCGGCGGACTGGAAGTTCGGCGCCACGCCACCGGCGGTGTCCTCGGCGATCGACACCATCGGCGACAGCGCCACGTCGTCGACGACCATCCGCAGCAGCGGCGTCTGCCGCGTCTCGTGGGCCCGCCGGCCGAACGCGCCGTAGTACGACATGAGCTGCACCAACTCCTCCATCGCGCGCGGCGCGAGGTACGTGCGGTACTCGCCCGGCCTGAGGTTCATCGGAGCCCGGTCGAGCGCCGCCAGCTGGCGCGTCGACCAGTCGATCTTGCGCTCGAACAGGTCGTCGCTCCAGTCGAAGCCGGCGTAGAGGTTCTTCGCCGCCTTGTCGGCCTCGAGGTAGAAGCACCAGTCGAGGTTGAACGTGGCGGTCTGGAACCAGTTGCGCTGCCCGAGGGAGTTGCCGAACCCGGCGAACGTGTCGCCCGCCGCGTAGATCCCCACGAGGTCGTGGCCCGTGCCGACTCGCCGGATGTCCTGCAGCGCCACGTCCGGCTCCGGGATCGTCCCGCGCTCGATGCGCTCGGTCGACGTCGGCGTCTCGTTGTAGAGCAGGAACGGGTCGTCGGCGACGAGGCGTCGCTGCTCGCGCAGCTGGGCCAAGCAGTCGCGTGATGCGGGCATCGTCGGTCGAGCGCTCGCCGGTGAGCGTGATGCCACCGGCCACATGGCGTCGTCCTTCGATGAGGTCGACGGTGAGGTGACGCTGGTCGACGGTGCCGGCCTGGCGGACGTCGTTGTTGTTCAGCCGGATGAAATCGGTGCACTCGCCGCTGATGTTGGCGAGCAGCACCTCATCACCCGTGAGCCCGGCCGTGGCCGTCGTCACCAGCTCGTCGAAGTACGCCTGGTCGTCGCGGCTGGTGCTCGTCTGGCTCATGCTTCGCCGCCGAACACCTCGACGTCGCCGAACAGGCAGGCGGGCGACGCGTGCCCCGTGCCGACCATCTGGTTGAGCTCGCCCTTGCCGCAGTTCGGCGTGCCCATCACCTTGAACGTGTCGGCGTTGCCGACGCCGCGCAGGTTGCGCCAGAACGTGCGCGAGATCGCCCGGTACCCGGGATTGCGCACCGTCCCGACGATCTCGCCGTCCTCGACGACTTGGCCGTACTCGCAGCCGAACTGGAACTTGTTGCGGCTGTCGTCGATCGACCACGACGTGTTCGTCTGCAGGTACACGCCGTGCTCGATGGATGCGACCAGTTCGTCGAACGTCGACTCGCCCGGCTCGACGTTGAGGTTCGCCATGCGGTCGATCGGTGGGCGGTTCCACCCCGAGGCCCGCGAGTTGGCCACCCCGTCGAGACCCGTCCGTTCCTGCGACACCGCGCCGCCGAGGCCGCGTACGAGGATGCCGTCGTGGATCAGGTACTCGCGCGTCGCCGGGGTGCCGTCGTCGTCGAAGCCGTAGCTGGCCAGTTGGCCGGGGACCGTGGGGTCGAACGTGACGTTCAGGAGTTCGGAGCCGTACCGGAACGTGCCGAACATGTCGGCGGTGACGAAGCTCGTGCCGGCGAAGTTGCGCTCGTCGCCGAGGATGCGGTCGAGTTCGAGGGGATGGCCGATCGATTCGTGGATCTGCAGCACCATCTGGTCGGGGGCGAGCAGCAGGTCCATCGTGCCGCTCGGACAGTTCGGCGCATCGAGCAGTTCGATGGCCTGATCCGCGATCCGCGACGCCGAGTCGCCGAAGCCGTGGCGGGCCAACACCTCGGCGCCACCCTGGCCGCAGAACGCGCCGGCGCCGTAGGTGCGGGTCTGGGTGTTGATGCCCTCGTTGGCCACGGCCTTGAGGCCGGGATAGACGAAGCGGAAGCGCTGCTCGATCCGACCGCCGCCCGAGGTGACGAGCAACGTGTCGACCTCACGCTTGACGAGCGAGGCGTTCCAGTCGACGATCCGATCGTCGACGCCGAGCAGCCGCGACTGGTGGTGGAGCAGCTCGAGGCGGTCCTCGAGGGGCAGGGTCTCCCAGTCGACCTCCACGGGGGAGCGGTACTCGCCGACGGCGTGATCCGAAGGCGGCGTCGTCATCACCATCGTGCCGGCGGTGATCGATGCCCAGTGCCGGGCCCGTTCGACGGCCGCCGCGAGGCCGGCATCGCTCAGGTCGGCGGTGGCCGCATAGCCGAGGCCACCGCCGTCCCACACCGAGATCATCACGCCCGTGTCGAACTCGGTGAAGATCGGCTCCAACTCGTTGCGCCGCACCCGCAGATGCTCCGAGCGTTCATCGTGGAGCCTCGCGGACGCGTAGTCGACGTCGGACGGCAGTGCTCGCCGGAGACGATCCTCGATCGTCCGCGACTCGATCAGCATGTCGGTCATCCCCCGACACTAGAAGTTCACATGGGGTCAGGCTCCGCGCAACAACTCGCACCGCACGCCGTCCATCAGCGGTCGAGTTGTTCACACGGAGCCTGACCCCATGCAACAACTCAGACGGGCGGGAGGCCGGCCGCGATTCGCCCGGTGAGCTGGGTCTGCTTGGCTCGCGGCAGGGGGTGGAACCTCGCGCCGTGCACGTCGCGGAACAGTCGCTCGAGTTCGCTGCTGCGGGCGTAACCGGCACCGCCGGTGGTCTCGATCGCCAGGCGGACCGTGTCGATCACCGCCTCGACGGCGACCGTCTTGCGACAGAGCGTGCGGCTGGCGTGCTGGTCGGTGTTGTCGAACCGGAGGTCGTCGGCCGACTCCAGCATCGCCGCCACCACGTCGGCGGCGACGACGTGTGCGTCGAGCATCTCGCCGAGCAGTTGGTGCCCGTGCGGCTCGGTCCGACCGGCGGAACGGCCGACCGCGATCCCCACCGCGGCGTCGGCGATGCCCAGGTAGGCCGACATGATCAGGGGCAGCGCCGCCCCGAGGATGGCGTTCCACACGGGATGCCACACGTCGGCCGGCCGCACGAGCGAGACCGCGGCGTCGGGGACGAACACGTCGTCGAGCACGACGGTGTGCGAGCCGGTGGCGCGCAGGCCGAGCGTGTCCCACGTGAGATCGATCGACACACCGTCGGCGCGCAACGGGATCGAGCAGTGGAGGACCTGCGGCCCGTCCGGACTGTCGTCCCAGCGGATGCTCGTGGCGAGGACGTCGCCGATCTCGCACCCGCTGGAGTTCGGTTTGCGGGCGCTCACCCGGTAGCCACCGTCGACTCTGACGGCGGTGCCGTTCGACGACAGCCAGTCGGAGGCGCCGGTGCTGACGAGCACGGCCGGACCGTCGACGACCTTGCGGAAGACCGCCTCGGCGTCCATGCCGTGGCGGTGGCGCCACACCTGGAAGGCAACGAGATGCGAGTGCATCGACAAGGCGACGGCGGTGGACGGATCGTGCCAGGCGAGCTCGCGGAGGATGTTGCCCATCTCCACGTACGTCGCACCGCCGCCTCCGAACTCGGTCGGGA
Source organism: Ilumatobacteraceae bacterium (assembly GCA_963695145.1). Classification (GTDB taxonomy): domain Bacteria; phylum Actinomycetota; class Acidimicrobiia; order Acidimicrobiales; family Ilumatobacteraceae; genus Sva-07. Next base: position 325,823 of record CAVOGB010000005.1, read on the forward strand.
CGAGGGCGGTGGTGATGCCGGCCTCGCGCAGCCGGCCGAACGCCGTCGACGAGATCGTCCCGTCCGCATCGTTGGCGGCGACGTCGGCCGCAAGTTCCGCTCCGATGAGGCGGGCGAGTTCGGTCCAGCGCCCGTCCACGGCACCGGAAGCCACGCGCTCGGCAGTCGCCGGCATCGGATCCGGAGACGGAGCCGGCGTCGAGGTTTCGATTGGGGTGTCGGTGATCGTCATGGGTTCGACCGTACGGACGGGCTCGACACCCCTCTAGTACAGAATTTGGACTACTGCGCACGAGGCCCGCGCGGTACCGTCGCGGAGCGAAGGAGCGTGTCGACATGGCTACCCAGGGCTACGGCCAGTACTGCCCGATCTCCCGGGCGCTCGATCTCCTCGGCGAGCGCTGGACGCTGATGATCGTGCGCGACATGTTGGTCGGTGCGACGCGGTTCAACGATCTCTCGCGCGGCCTTCCCGGCCTGTCGCGCAGCCTCCTCACGCAACGCCTGCGGACCCTCGAGCGCGCCGAACTCGTGGTCCGCGTGGACGGCGAATATCTCCTCACCGACTCGGGCCGCGAACTCGAGCCGATCGTGTTCGGCCTCGGTGCGTGGGGAGCGAAGTGGACCTTCGACGAGCCGGACCCGGACGAGCTCGACGCCGAACTGCTCGTGTGGTGGATGCACGCCGGCCTCGACACGTCGATGTTGTCCGGCGATCGCCACGTCTTCCACCTGCACTTCACCGACGACAAGCGGCGGTTCTGGATCGTGTGCGATCCGGCGGGCAACTCGGTCTGCCTGTCCGACCCCGGCTTCGCGGTCGACCTCACCGTCCGGTCGGACCTGTCGACGCTCTATCAGGTGTGGCTGGGCCGGTTGCCGCTGGCGACCGCGCTGCGGACGGGCCGGATGACGTTCGAGGGTCCGGCCGGTCTGCGCCGTGCGATGCCCGATGTGCTGCAGCTCAGCCCGGCCGCACCGTTGGTCGTCGCCGCCCGCTGACACCGCGGGCCGCTCCGTTTCCACGCGCCGCCTTGATCTGCGCTCGGCGGTCGGCCACAGTGGTCAGCATCGCGGGTCCATCCGATCGACCAGGGAGGCAGTTCCCATGACCGCCGTCGAAGCCACCACGCTCGCTCCGGCATCCCACCTGAAGGGCTGGGATTCGCTCGAGTTCTACGTCGGCAACGCGCGCGCCACCGCGGGGTTCCTCACCGCGGCGTTCGGGTTCCGCGTCACGGCCTACGCCGGCCCGGAGACCGGTCGGGACGACATCGCCTCGTACCTGCTCGAACAGGGCGACATCCGATTCGTCGTCACCGCGGGGCTCACGCCCGACTCGCCGATCTGGACCCACGTGCGCGAGCACGGTGACGGCGCGCAGGACCTGGCCTTCGTCGTCGACGATGCCACGGCGACGTACGAAGCGGCCCTCGCCCGCGGCGCCCGTTCGGTGCGCGAGCCGTACGCCCTCACCGACGATCAGGGCACGCTGCGCCTTGCCGCGATCGGCACGTACGGCGAGACCAAGCACACGTTCGTCGACCGCAGTGACTATCGCGGGTACTACTGCCCCGGCTATGTCACGACGGGGCTGCCCCCGGAACCGGCCGGGACGCCGGTCGGCCTCGAACGCATCGACCACGTGGTCGGCAACGTCGAGGTCGGCAAGCTCGACGAGTGGGTGGCGTTCTACGAGTCGCTCGGCTTCACCCAGCTGCGTCACTTCGACGAGAACCAGATCGCCACGGAGTACAGCGCGCTGCGGTCGACGGTGGTGACGAACGGCTCGGGCGTGACGATGCCCCTCAACGAGCCGGCCGCCGGGTTGAAGCGCAGCCAGATCCAGGAGTACCTCGACACGTACCGCGGCCCCGGGGTGCAGCACATCGCGCTCGGCACGAGCGACATCGTGCGGGCGATCAGCAGCCTGCGCGGGCGGGGCGTGCGGTTCCTCGAGGCGAACGACGAGTACTTCCGCGACGTGCGCAGCCGCCTCAACCACCTGCAGGTGCCGTGGGGTGACATCGAAGAACTCGGCATCCTCGTCGACCACGAATCCGACGGGTACCTGCTGCAGCTGTTCACCGAACCGATCACCGACCGCCCGACCGTGTTCATCGAGATCATCCAGCGCGGCGGGGCGACCGGCTTCGGCGAGGGCAACTTCAAGGCCCTCTTCGAGTCGATCGAGAAGGAACAGGAACGGCGCGGCAACCTCTGAGCGTGGGCCCGCTCAGGCGCGGGCGAGGAGGCGTTCGACCGACTCGTCGGTGGCGTCGGCGAAGAAGCCGCCGACCACGTCGTGCACGTGGGCGAGCGACTCGCCGGCGAACAGCACCGGTTGGTAGTGGTCGATGTCGTACTCGAGTGTCGCCATCTCGGCGATGTCGAGCATGCGCAGCACGGCATGGTCGGCGAACCAGTCGAGTTCGCCCGGCGAGCTGAGCAAGCCCGTGCCGTAGGCCTTCGGGTCGCCGTGCTCGATCACCACGCCGAACTCGACCGTGAACCAGAACACGTCTCCGATCACCGCCCGCGATCGCTCGCCCTCGAGGCGTCCGATCGCCGCGCCGGCGAGCCGGTGCAGGTCGGCGATCTCGGGACAAGCGAGGCAGTTGCCGTGGCCCATCACCTCGTGGATGACGTCGGGCTCCGGCGTGTAGAGCGGCGAGCCTTCCCAGCGGACGTACTGCGTCGACGGGAACGTGCGCCGCGCCAGCGCCCGGAAGAACTCGCCGCCGGGCAGGATGCCGTCGACGGCGCGATAGCCGAACCCGGTCAGTGGGCGCAGCCACGCGTCGACGTCGATCAGCTGCGGCACGTGGTCGGTCGGGAGGTCGAGCAGTTCGCGTGCGGCGAGCACGCCCGCGGCCGCGTGCCGGTCCCACAGGGGGTGCAGGGCGTCCGACACCTCCGCCCACACGCGGTGTTCGACGTCGGTGTAGTCGATCACGACCGGCAGCTCGTCGAGTCCCGCGGCGAGCGCGGCGAGTTCGTCCCGGCGAGTCCGGTAGGACGGCGGAGGTTCGGCCCAGGAAGCCGGGGGTTCGGGGATCCGTTGCCGTGCGATGCTCGAGACCATGGCTCCAGGATTGCCCCGTGGTGCTGTTCGCCTCACCGATCTGCAGAAATCCGGATGATCAGATCATCGCATCCTCCGTTTGAGTACGATCGTCCCGATGATGGAACCGGACGACGTGGATCGCCGGATGATCGACCTGCTGCGCGCGGACGGCCGGATGACGGCGCCGGCGCTCGCCGAGCGGATCGGCATCGGGCGGGCGACGGCGTACCAGCGCCTCGACCGTCTCGTCGAGAGCGGCGTCATCGCCGGGTTCAGCGCCCGGGTCGACCCCGCGGCGGTCGGTCTGACCGTTGCCGCATTGGTGCTGATCAACGTGCGGCAGGGGCTCTGGCGCGACCTGCGCGAACAACTCCGCGCCCTCCCTGGCGTGGAATGGCTCGGTGTGGCCACGGGCGAGTTCGACTTCATCGCGCTCGTGCGTGCCGACTCGCTCGCCCATCTCCGCGACGTGGCGCTTCACGAACTGCAACAGATCGAAGGCGTGCGCGCCGCCGAGACGATCGTCCTGCTCGACGAGATGGACCAGCGCGACCGACCGATCTGGGCTCGTTGAACGGGATCGGCCCGGCGTCTGCTTCAGGCCGAGTGGCGGGTGCCGACGGTCGCGCTCATCTCCACCGCCAGCTCGACGAAGTGCTCCGCGGCGGGGGCGAGCGTGCGGCCCGCCCGCCATGCGATCGAGATCTCGCGGGCGGGGATCGGCGGCATCAATGGATGCAGCGCGACGCGCTGGTCCTCCGGTTCGGTGCACAGCATGGGCATGACGGCCACACCCATCCCGACGCGCACCATCGCCGCAACGGCGCCGTTGTCGTTCGTGCGGAACACGTACGTGGGGTCGAGGCCCACGGCGCGCAGCCCGGCCTCGTTGATCAGCTGGCACGAGTTCTCGTGCTGACCGATCAGCGGCTCGTCGGCGAGATCGCTGATCGGCACGTGCCCCGGCGGGAACTGTCCCGGCCGGGCGAGGAGCACGAACGGATCGGTGAGCAGATGGCGCGACTCGAACTGCGGGTCGACGTCACCCACCAGGAAGCTGACGTCGAGCTCGCCGGTCGCCAACCGCTCGTTCAGGTCGACGTCGAGGTCGCTCTCGAACACGGTGATCTCGAGGTTCGGGTGCCGCACCCGCATCGGGCCGACCAGGAGGGGCAGGATCGTTGCCGAGATGCTCTGGAACGTGCCGACGCGCAAGCGGCCGACGTCGCCGCTGCGGAAGCGGTCGAGGTCGTGACCGATCGCGTCGAGTTGAGCCAGCACGAGGCGGCCCTGTTCGAGGAGATGGGCGCCGATCGGGGTGAGCTCGACCGGTCGCGGGCCGCCGGGTCGGTCGAACACCTTCGAACCGACGATCCGTTCCAGCGACGCGATCTGCTGGCTGACGGCCGACTGCGTGTAGCCCAGCCGGTCGGCGGCACGGGCGAACGTCCCCTCCGACGCCACGGCGTCGAGCGCGACGAGATGGCGGATGTCGAGGTCGCGCAGGCCGCTCACGACCAACAGCGTAGCTGATGTTCATCAGCAGTAACAATCGCTAGCGTTGGACCTCCCCGATCCCTACCGTCGATGTCATGGAACGGACCACCTCCCCCGACATGCTCGGCCGTTTCGCCGAGATCCTCGAGCGCGACGGTATCGACGAGGTCCCCGGCGACCTGCTGAACGAGTTGCTCGCCGCCGGTCGCGCCGTCGACGCCAGCGCCATCGCCATGGCAGTCGTGGTCGATCCGACCGAACCCGCCGTTGCACGCGAGCGGGCCTTCGGGTTGCTGTCGATCCAGATCATCGGACGTGCCGATCGCGTGCCGGCGCCCTGCCACCGTCAGCGAACCGTCGTCACGCCCGCCCCGGTCGGCTCGGACGACCGCCGGACCCGCCGACCAGCGCCCCTCCGCGCGACCTGAGTCGACAGCAGCACGCGCCAGATCCCCGTTTGCGTCAGCATTTCGGGTGCGCAGGCGACAGAAATCGCGACGCAAACGAGGATTGGACGCGTGCTGCGGATCGTGGTCCGTCAGGCGGGGGTGGCGACGAAGACCGGGATGACGCGGTCGGTCTTCTGCTGGTACTCGGCGTAGTTGGGGAAGACCGCGACGCTGCGCTCCCACCATGTCGCCCGCTCGTCGCCCTCGGCGACGTGGGTGACGAAATCGTGCGGTTCGGGGCCGTCCTGGATCATCACGAGCGGTTCGGCGACGAGGTTGTGGTACCAGCTCGGATTCTGGGGAGCCCCGCCCATCGAGGCGACGAGCGCGTACTCGCCCTCGTGCTCCACGCGCATGAGTGCGAACTTGCGGAGCTTGCCCGACTGCGCACCCTTGGTCGTGACGATGATCACGGGGATGCCGCTGTCGCGCAGCGTGTTGGCTTCCTTGCCGCCCGTTCGTTCGTAGGTCTCCACCTGGTCGCGGACCCACTCGGCGGCGCTCGGTTCGTATTCTCCGGTCAAAGGCATGCTGTCGATCGTAGGCGCTCGGTTCCGCGCCGGTCGGCGGGAGCATCGACACCGGGCCGGGTACCATCGCCACGATGACGGTCGAGATGACGCCGGAGCAGGCGCTGCTGCGGGTGATCCACTGCCTCGACCGGGCCCACGACACCGGCTTCAAGGCGAAGGCGTTCAGTCGGGCCCTCGACGTCGTCCGCAACACACCGCCCGACGAACTCGCCGACCGGGCACGACGCGACACGCTCACCGAACTCGACGGCATCGGATCGTCGACCGCGGCGGTGATCACCCAGGCGCTCAACGGCGACGAGCCGACGTATCTGGCCAAGATCGAGGCTGAATCGCAGGTGTCGATCACCGAGGCCGGGCAGGTCTACCGCGATGCACTGAAGGGCGACTGCCACCTGCACTCGACGTGGAGCGACGGTGGGGCCACGATCGAGGCGATGGCGGCGACCGCGATCGCGCTGGGCCACGAGTACATGGTGCAGACCGACCACTCCGCCCGTCTCACGATCGCCCACGGTCTCGACCGGCAACGCCTGACCGACCAGCTCGACCAGATCGCCTCGATCAACGCCGACATCGCCGCGGCCGGCCATGCGTTCCGGATCCTGTCGGGCATGGAGGTCGACATCCTCGAGGACGGCGCCCTCGATCTCGCGGACGACATGTTGGAGCGGCTCGACGTCGTCGTCGCCAGCGTCCACTCCAAGTTGCGGATGGAACGGGCGCAGATGACCGAGCGGATGGTGATCGCCGTCGCCTCCCCGCACGTCGACATCCTCGGCCACTGCACCGGCCGGATGATCGGCAAGCGCCCGCCGAGCGAGTTCGACGCCGACTACGTGTTCGCGGCGTGCGCCCAGTTCGGTACGGCGGTCGAGATCAACTGCCGGCCGGAGCGCCTCGATCCGCCGCGCGAACTGCTCGACCGGGCGATCGAGTACGGCTGCTGGTTCTCGATCGACTCCGACGCCCACGCCACCGGTCAGCTCGAGTGGCAGCCGCACGGATGCGACCGCGCCGCCGAGCGCGAGGTGCCGATCGACCGGATCATCAACACGATGTCGGCCGACGACCTGCTCGCCTGGACCGCCGCCTGAACGCACCCTGCCTTTTCGGACCGGGTCCGAAAAGGCAGGGTCCGAAGAGGCGGGTGTGTTCAGCTCGCCGACATCAGTGCGCCGTAGGCGGCCATGAGCAGCCCGGCGCCGCGGGTGTCGCCGGTGGTGCCCTCGCCCATCTTGTTCATCACGTAGCTGAAGCTCATCCGGGCGTCGACGTCGATGATGGCCAGCGAGCCACCCCATCCGCCCCAGAACGCGGTGCGCGGGTTCGGCACCGGCAGCATCGGGCCGGGGAGGCCGTAGCCCATGCCGAGCACGACGTCGGCGCCGAGTACGAGGTCGATCCCGCGGATCTGCTCGTCGAAGATGCGTGCCACACCCTCGTCCGACAGCAACGTGACACCGCGCGCCGACCCGCCGCACGCGGTCGGCGTGTGGCAGAGCGCGACCGAGCGGGCGTTGCCGTGACCGCCCGCCGCGGGGATCTCGGCGCGGCGCCATTGCTTCGTCGAGGAGAATTCGGCGGCGATGGGCGGGTTGCGCATCGTGCGCATGGCGATCGAGTTCGGATCGAGATCAGCGCCGTCCGCTCCCAACTGGGCACCTTCGGCGGTGGCCGCCACCGGCGGGATCACGTGGGCGACCCGCGCGTCGTGCTCCGGACCCGTGCCGATGTGGAAGTCGGCGCCGAGGGGCCCGGCGACCTCGTCGGCGAAGAACGTGCCGAGCGACCGGCCCGACACGCGCTTGACGATCTCACCGAGCAGGAACCCCTGACTGATGGCGTGATACCCGGAGGCGCTGCCCGGCTCCCACCACGGAGCCTGCGCGGCGTGCAGCCCGACGAGCTTGTCGTGGTCGAGCATGTCCTCGGCGGTGAGCGGCTCGTCCCAACCCGACAGCCCGGCCGAATGGCTGAGCACGTGGCGCGTCGCGACCGACTCCTTGCCGTTCGCCGCGAACTCGGGCCAGTAGGTGGCGATCGGTTCGTACAGGTCGAGCTCCCCACGGTCGGCGAGGATCAGGCAGCACAGCGCCGCCATGGTCTTGGTCGTCGACCAGACGTTGATGATCGTGTCCTCCTGCCAGTCGGCCGGACCGCTGTCGAACGTGGCCGTGCCGCCCCACAGATCGACGACCATCTCGCCGTCGACCGTCAGGGCGACCGATGCCCCGACGTCGTCGGACCCTCCCTCGTCGGCCCCCCGGAAGTTCTGCTCGAATGCGTCGCGCACGGCTTCGAAACCTGGCGCGACCGTCCCGTTGATCGGTGTGTTCCCCATGCGCGGCGACGGTACTCCGTCACCCCACTACAGTCTCGGATCGGCCGTCTCGTGGGGCACGGCCGAACGGGAACGAGGGGGACGACGATGGTCGACACGTGGTTGGTCGAGACCGACCTGAGCGACGAGTGGGATTTCTACACCCGGGCCAACGTCGGCGAGGTGTTCCCCGACCCGGTGGCGCCGTTGTCGTTCTTCTACTTCCAGCACGACGACGCCGAACGCGGTCGGACCCTCGGCGGGTCGGAGATGGGGTTCCGCAATGCGTACTACCGCATCGGGGTGATGACGCCCGACGAGCTGCCCGACGACCAGTGCGTGTTCCTCGGGATCACCGGCGGGTACGCCTACCTGAACGCGAGTGCGCTGCGGATGCTCGGTCACCGTGCGCCGAACATGACGGCCAAGGACATCGACGACGCGTTCTTCGGAGATGCGCCCGGCGTGCCCGAGTTCGTGGTGAAGCCCGGCTTCGACCGGCCGGAGCTCACCGCGAAGATCGCCGAGACGTTCGGCTGGGTGCTCACCACGCCCGACCTGCCCGATGTCCTGGCGCACGAGCGCTTGGTCGACGACCTGCATTCCTCGCGCCCCGACCTGGCCGCGATGTCCGATGCCGAACTCATCGACCACGCCTTCCGCCTCGCCGACCAGCACTTCGAGATGCTGTTCGGTGAGCACATCTTCGTGACGTTCCTCGCCACGCTGCCCATGGGGATCATCACCGCGGTGTGCAATGCCGTCGGCCAGCCGACCGCCGTGTTGAAGCTGCTCGCCGGCCTTGGCGACGTGGAGTCGGCCGCACCGTCGATGGCGATGTGGGACCTCGGCCGAATGGTCGCCGACTCGCGCCAACTCTCGGCCATCTTCGACACCGGCTACGCCGGCCTCCACGCCCGACTCCTCGATCGTTCCGACGAGCCGGACGTCGCCGCGTTCCTCGCCGACTTCGCCGACTTCACCGCTCGATACGGCTGCCGCGGCCCGAACGAATGGGAGACACGATCGCCGACCTGGGAGACCGAGCCCGACCTGGCACTGGCGGCGATCGATCGGATGCGGTTGTCGGATCCGGCGTCGTCGCCGCGCGTCCACAATGCCGACCGGGCGGCGGAACGCGAGGCCCTCGGTGACGAGATCGCGGCGATGCTCGACGGCGACCCCGAGACGCAGGCCCAGTTCCGTGCCGCGTTGCATGCGGCGACGGTGTTCATGCCGGGACGCGAGCGGACGAAGACGAACTGCGTCAAGCTGGTCCACGAATGGCGGGTGGCGTTCCACGAGTTCGGCCGCCGCCGGGTGGCCGACGGCACCTTCCACCTCCACACCGACTTCGGCCTGCTCCGCCGCGACGAACTGCTCGCCGCCGTCACCGACCCCGGGAGGTTCACCGACGAACTGCGTGAGCGCGAAGCGTTGCTCCAGGAGGTGGCCGCGCTGCAGGAACCGTTCCTGTTCGCGGGAGGACGCCCGGACATGTCGTCGTACCCGCGTCGCGATGCGGCCGAGACCACCACGGTGATCGAGGGGGAAACGGTGCAGGGTGTACCCGGGTGCCCGGGCATCGCCAAGGGGATCGCCCGCGTGGTGACCGACTCGCACGACCCGACCGCGCTCGCACCGGGCGACATCCTCGTCGCGCCGATCACCGATCCGTCGTGGACCCCGCTGTTCGTGCCCGCGGCGGGCGTGGTGGTCGACGTGGGAGCGCCGCTCAGCCACGCGATCATCGTCAGCCGCGAACTCGGCATCCCCTGCGTGGTCTCGGTCACCGACGCCACCAAGCGCATCCCCGACGGGGCACTGGTGGAGGTGAACGGTGACTCGGGCGTAGTGACCGTGTTGTCGCTCCCGTAGGCTTGCACCCCTATGTCGAAGAAAACGAAGAGGAAAAAGGCCAAGATGCGCCGTTCGAAGGCGAATCACGGCAAGCGCCCCAACATGGGTCGCTGACGAACACAGATCGATGAAACCACCACCTCCAACACGTCGTGAGGTGGTGGCCGACACGCTGCACGGTGTCAGCGTCGCCGACCCCTACCGGTGGTTGGAGGACGGCGATGATCCCGAGGTGCAGCAGTGGGTGGCCGAGCAGAATCGGTACACCCGTCAGGCGCTCGATGCCCGTCCCGACCGGGATGCATGGCACGAGCGCCTCGTCGCGTTGATGGGCCTGCCGGTCGTGCTCTCGGCGGTCGTCCGCGGTGACCGCGTGTTCACCTCGGAGCGGCCCGCCGGCAACGACCAGTACGTGTTGGCGTTGCGATCGCTCGATGCCATCGAGTCGTCGCCGACGATCCTTTTCGACCCCGCGCTCGGCGCGGCCGATGCCGCGGTCGCCATCGACTGGTTCGAGCCGTCGCCCGACGGGACCATGGTGGCCGTCGGCGTGAGCGAGGGTGGCACGGAGAACTCGACGTTGCGGGTGCTCGTCGTCGGCCCGGACGGGGCGGTCACGGAACTGGACGACCGGATCCCGAACACGCGGGCGTGCAGCGTGGCGTGGGAACCCGACGGATCTGGCTTCCTCTACACCCGCTATCCCGAGGGCGACGAGTACCACCGCACCGTGTTCGCCCACCGGCTCGGCGCCGATCCGGCTGACGATCCGGTCGTGTGGGCCGAGCACGTCACCGCCGAGACCTGGCCGTCGGTCGACCTCTCACCCGACGGGCGGTGGGTGCTCGTGCACGCGATGGTCGGGTGGAGCCGGCACGACGTCCACGTGCTCGATCGGCTCTCGCCCGCCACCGGATGGCGCGACGTGATCGCCGGGGTCGAAGTGATGTCGACGTTCGTGTTCGACGCGGCGGGGAAGGGTCTGATCGGCACGACCACCCTCGATGCCCCGAAGGGCCGGGTGGTCGCAGTGCCCGTGGATGATCGGAGGGAGCCGGTCGACTGGACGACGGTCGTGCCCGAACGTGACGTGGTGCTCGGCGGACTCAGTGTGGCGGGCGACGAGATCCTCCTGGTGGCGACGACGAACGCCGTCGACGCGGTCGAACGGTGGACACCCGATGGCTCGTTCCTCGGTTCGATCGGTGGCCCGTCGGGACTCGGTGTGGCGTCGGTCGCGTCGATGTCCGCCGACCGATCGACCGGTCGCAGCGTGGTGGTGACGGTCGGCTTCGACGCCCCGTGCCGCCTCTGGGTCGGCTCGGCGTCGGATTCCGAACGCAATCACGCCCAGACTGCCGGCGACGAGGCAATTCCACCGCTGGCGGTCAGCCAGGTGACGTACCCGTCGCTCGACGGGACCGAGATCGGGATGTTCCTCATCCATCGCGCGGATGTCCGTCCGGGGCCTGACACCCCGACGATCCTCAACGGGTACGGCGGCTTCGCCATCGCCGAGACTCCGGTCTGGTCGCCGACGATCGCGGCGTGGTGCGCGCAGGGCGGGCTGTACGCGATCGCCGGCCTGCGGGGTGGGATCGAACACGGCGAGGACTGGCACGACGCCGGCCGACGGGCGAACAAGCAGAACGTGTTCGACGACTTCCATGCCGCCGCCGACTGGCTCGTGACCACCGGTCGCACGTCACGCCGGCGGCTGGCGATCGACGGACGGTCGAACGGCGGACTCCTGGTCGGCGCGGCCCTCACGCAACGCCCGGATCTGTGCGCCGCGGTGTCGTGCGGCGTACCGCTGCTCGACATGATCCGGTTCCCGCAGTTCCTGATCGCCCGGTTGTGGACCGACGAGTACGGCGATCCCGACGTCGCCGAGGAGTTCGCCTGGCTGCACGCCTACTCGCCGTACCACCACGTGCTCGACGGCACCGATTATCCGGCGACGTTCCTGTGGACCGCCGAGGGGGACACCCGGGTGGATCCACTCCACGCGCGGAAGATGGCAGCGCTGCTCCAGGCGTCGTCGGGTTCGATCGACGAGCGGCCGATCCTGCTCCATCAGGAATCGCGGGCCGGTCACGGAGTCGGCAAGCCGGTGAGCAAGAAGGCCGACGAACAGGCCGACGTCCTGGCGTTCTTCACCTGGCAGCTCGGTGTCGTGGACGGTGTGTCGTGACGGTGCGCGCGGAGTCGATCACGATCGGCGGCGACGTCGAGGCGTGGCGCTCGATCGGCCTGACGGTGGCGCCGGACGGCGTGGTGCCGCTGCTCGGCACGTCGTTGCGAATCGTCGCTCCGGATGGCGGGAGCGGCGTGATCGGCTGGACGCTCAGCGGCTCGCGGCCGAACATTCCGTCCTCGGTCCCGGAATCCGGGACGCACGACGGAGAGAACGACCAGTCGGGCGACGCCGTGACGTCGATCGACGGCTTGCGCACGGAGTGGGTCGAGGCCGCCGGGCCGGTGTACGCCGCCCACCCGTCGGGCGCGTCGAGCCTCGATCACGTCGTGGTGCTGACGCCCGATCTCGAGCGCACGAGTGAGGCGATCGCGGAGGCGACGGGGCACGAGCTCCGGCGCGTCCGCGAGGTCGGGTCGATGCGGCAGGGGTTCCATCGCATCGGCGATCGGGGCCAGGGTGGGCTGATCGTGGAACTCGTGGAGCGGCCGGACATCGAACCGGGCCCGGCTGCGTTCTGGGGCATCGTGTTGATCGTCGACGACCTCGACGTGGCGTGCGAACTGATCGGCCCCGACCGGATCTCCGCGCCGAAGGACGCGGTCCAGCCGGGCCGCCGCATCGCCACCGTGCGCGCCGACGCCGGCCTGGGGATCCCGGTCGCCCTGATGACCCCGTAGTCGGGGTCAGGCTCCGCGCAACAACTCGGCCCGGTCCGGTCAGTCGGTCGCGTCGAGGTCCGATGATGGACGCGGTCGTCGGAGCGGCCGTCGTCGATGGTGCCGAGGTCGACGTGGATGCCGGCAGTGTGGATCCGACGATCGAGTCCGGCCGCCGCGCGGTGACCGCGAACAGGGCGGCGCCGAGCAGCAGTACCCACGATCCGACGGCGACCGTGCGGCGCGCGCCGTCGCCGCCACCGGTGCGCGGGAGCGTGCCGATCGGGGGTGGTCGCACGACCGTCGTCGACGTCGTGGATTCCACCGGGGTCGTGCTCGGCGGTGTGGTGCTCGGCGGTGTGGTGGTCGGTGGTGCGGTGGTCGGTGGTGCGGTGGTCGGTGGCGCGGTCGTGACGACGGTGGGAATCGACGGGAACGAGATCGTCTGATCGACGTCGAGCGGATCGTTGTGCTGTGCCACGACCCGACCCGTCGTCGCGAGCGCGAGTGTCTCGGCGACGACGGCGTCCCGACCGAGGAGGCGCGAATCGCCGCTGACCTCGAGGCGCACCGACACGTTCCCGCACGGTGCGTCCGGGACGAACGTCGTCGTGCCACCGACTTCGGCATCGGTCGCACCGAGTGTGCCGGTGAGGGAGTAGGCGGTGCCGGGTACGAGGCCGCAGTACGACACCTGGTCGACGACCGTGAACATCGAGGCAGCGTTCCCGTCGAGATCGACCACGTGGTCGCCGTCGGCGAGGTCGGCTGCGCTGGTGTCGAGGGTCGGAACCGGTACCCGATTGGTGTAGACGAACTCGACGGCGGAGCCGGCGGCGGCGGGATCGAACGTGACCGTCGTCGGTCCTGCATCGATCGTGCCGTCCGCCCAGGCCGGTCGCCCGCTCTCGGTGATCCGGTACGTGCCGGCGGTCGCGTCGATCGCGGCGGTCCGACCGGTCGGGTCGGTGGTGAACGTTCCGAGCGGGAACGGTCCGATCGCCCCGGTGTCTTCGGCGACGACCTCGAACGTGAAGCCGGACATGTCGCGCCCGCCCTGGACGTCGGCGTCGTCGAGCATCTTGCGGACGACGAACTGGCCGGTGGCGGGCGGAGGAGGTGGCGGTGGTGGTGGAGGAGGAGGTGGCGGCGGTGGCGGTGTGTTCACCTGATGGACCGATGCCGACTGCGGTGTCGAGTTCCACGTCACCTGACCCTGCACGCCGGTGCCGGAGTAGAGCTGGACGTCGTCGCTCGGTGCCTGAGCGTGGAAGGCGAGTTCCCACGTCGGGTCGGTGATCTCGACGGTGAACCGGGCGATGCCGTCGCGATCGGCGACGTCGGCCGCGGCGGGGTCGGTGGCGACGTCGAAGCGCGGGTCGGTGGTGAACAGCGCGTTCATCTGCCAGACCGGCCAGCCCGCGCTCGTCGCCGCGTTCCACCGTGCGAGGTCGGCGGGCGAGTCGCCCGCGTTGTCGACGTGGGCAATGGTGTTGATCGACCGGTCGTCGTCCATCCCCATCGCGGACAGCTGGAGGATCGGCACGAACCCGACGTGGTGCCCTGTGCTGTCGGTGGCATGCACCTCGAGTCGGTACGTGCCGGGTGCGCTCGGCGCCGCACCGTCGGCCGTGGCCCACACCATCCGGAGCGAGAGCCCGCCGGTGGCGTGCTGCACGTCCGCGGTGTCCGCCAGGTGTTGCGCGACCCGGTAACCGTTGTGCAGCGCGCTGAACTCACCGCCCGAGCCGTCGACGACCGCACTGTCGCGGGCGAGCTTGCGTCCGGCCGCGGCACCGGTCGGGCTCTGGTCCTCGAGGAACATGCGCACGGCGAAGTTCACGGCGACGTGCCGCCGGCGCGTGTACTCGCCGCCGCCGAACAGCGAGGGGTGTTCCCATTCGCCGGTGTCGGTGTCGTACGTGCCGGTGTCGTCGATCCCGTACGGCACGACGCGGTCGCCACCGAACGTTGCCATCACGGCGCCCGCTCCGGCCATCTCGCCGGGATCCCAGGCGTCGGGGTCGGGTCGGGCGGCCACGGTGCCCTCGCCGTCGACGTCCTCCATCACGCAGTAGCCCACGCCCGTCGAGTTGTTGGCGCCGGTGGGGACACCCCACAGCGATCCGTGGTGTGCCCCGACGAAGGCGAACGGGCCACCGTTGTCGTCGGCGCCCGTACCGGGCCACGACGCAATCGTCGGAGATGGCGCGATCGACCCGCCGAATCCGTTGCGTGCCGTGCCGGCCGCACCGTGACTGAACCCATCGGGTGGAGGCGGCAGTGCCTGCGTCGGCGCGGTGATCGCCACCAACACGGCGGCGCCGGCCCCGATCGCCCACAGCCACCATCGCGGCGCGTGCCGATGTCGTCTCGTTCCCATGCCCCAACGTGGGCACGAGGACCCGACGCACGGAAGTTGTTACGAAGTGCCTGACCCCACCGCAACAGGTTGGGCGACGCCGCGCAGGTCGGCGTGGGCGGCCTGTTGGTCGAGGAACCACTGGTAGGTGGTGCGGATGCCGGTGTCGAGGTCGATCGACGGTGCCCAGCCGAGGTTGCGGAGCTTGCTGACGTCGAGCACCTTGCGCGGCGTGCCGTCCGGCTTGGACGTGTCGAAGCGCAACACCGCGTCGGGACAGACGATGTCGCGGACCTTCTCGGCGAGGTCACGGATCGGCAGGTCGATGCCGGTGCCGACGTTGATGTGGCTCTCGTCGCTGTAGTGCTCCATCAGGAACAGGCAGGCGTCGGCGAGGTCGTCGACGTGGAGGAACTCACGCCTCGGCGAGCCGGTGCCCCAGATCTCGACATCCTGAGTGTCGGCGGTGCGGGCGTCGTGGAACTTGCGGATCAGCGCCGGCAGCACGTGGCTGGAGGTGAGGTCGAAGTTGTCGTTCGGCCCGTAGAGGTTGGTCGGCATGGCGGAGATGAAGTCGCAGCCGTACTGCTTGCGGTACGCCTGGCACAGCTTGATGCCCGAGATCTTGGCGATCGCGTACGCCTCGTTCGTCGGTTCCAACAGACCGGTCAGGAGCTGGTCCTCGGTGATCGGTTGGTTGGCGTCGCGCGGGTAGATGCACGAGGAGCCGAGGTAGAGCAGCTTGGTGACGTCGTATTCCTTGGCGGCGTGGACGACGGTGCCGTGGATCATCATGTTGTCGTAGATGAACTCGGCGGGCCGGGTGCTGTTCGCCATGATCCCGCCGACCGTGCCCGCCACGAGATAGACGTACTCCGGCCGGTTGGCCTTGAACCAGTGCGACACCTCCGACTGGTCGCGCAGGTCGAGCTGACCGCGGGTGGCGGTGAGGATGTTCGTGAACCCGCGCTCGCGCAGCCGCTTGACCACGGCCGACCCGACGAGACCGGCGTGGCCGGCAACATAGATCGGCGCATCGAGATCGACCCGGACTGGCAGTGCGGAGGGACTCATGGGGCAACTCTACGTGGCATGGCGGTGCCACCGTCCGGCACGTCGTGTCCGCCCGGCGCCGCTCCGCACGGCTCGTTCGCCCCGGTCGGCGGTGCGGCGAGCTCGTTGGTTACCGTCGAGCGGATGGCTGAGGACACACGGCAACTGATCCGCTACGACGTCGACGGAAAGGTCGGGATCGTCACGATCGACCGGCCGGAGAAGCGCAACGCCATGACCTACGCCATGCTCGGCGAGTTCATCGAGACCGTCGGCCGCGCCGACGCCGACGAGCGCACGGTGGCGATCGTGATCACCGGTGTGCCGGGTGCGTTCTGCGCCGGGACCGACCTCGCCGATCTGGCGACCGTCCCCGGCGAGTCCCGTGGTCTGCGCGGCTCGGCGGCCGAGGAGGAACGTCATCATTGGTGGCCCATCGCCCAGGCGCGCAAGCCGACGATCGGTGCGATCGACGGTCCGGCCGTCGGGATGGGCGCCGAGTTCACGTCCCAGTGCGACATCCGCCTCGCCAGCCCCGGCGCCCGCTTCGCGTGGAACTTCGTCCACCGCGGTCTCGTTCCCGACACCGGCGCCGGCACGTGGCTGCTGCCGCGCATCGTCGGTCTGCAGCAGGCGCTGCGGCTCGTCTACACCGGCGCGATGATCGACGCCGACGAGGCGACCCGGCTCGGCTACGTGCTCGACGTGGTCCCGAGCGACGATCTCCTGCCGGCGGCGATCGCCCTTGCCGGCGAGATCGCCGCGGGGTCGCCGCACAGCCTCGGCCTGATCAAGTCGCTCGTCTACGAGGGCCTGACCGCGCCGGTCGGCGAGCACATGGAACGCCACACCACCGCGCTCGCGGCGTGCTTCAAGAGCGACGACCACCGCGAAGGCGTCGCCTCGTTCCTCGAACGCCGCCCCGCCAACTTCACCGGCACCTGAGAATGTTCGCCGGGGTCTGTCCCCGCCGGACATTGTCTCAGCGGAAGTCGAGGCCGGCGAAGTCGCCTGATTCGCGCCAGGCCTTGATGTAGTTGAAGTAGGCGACCGGGCCGTCGGGATAGCCGAGCCCGAGTGCGGCCTGCGAGATCTCGCCGCCTTCGTTGTTGTAGTAGCCCGGTGTGCACGTCGGATCCGCTCCGAATGATCGCCCACCTGCGCGCAGCATCTCCACCCAGTCGTTCTCCGCCTCGGCGGTGACCTCCACCTCCTCGGCGCCGATCGCTTCGGCGTGGGCGACGATCGCGGCGATGGTCGAGCCCGACTCGGTCAGGTTGTGCGGCACGTTGGAGATCAGGTTCGCACCCTGGGCCGGGCTGACGATGAAGGCGTTGGGGAAGTGGTGGGCGTGGATGCCGTGCAGCGATCGCATCCCGTCGGCCCAGTGCTCCGACAGCCGGATGCCGTCACGCCCCACCGGGTCGAAGCCCGTGCGCCGCTCGAGTGGCGTGCCGACCTCGAAACCGGAGGCATAGATGAGGCAGTCGAGTTCGAAGTGATGACCGCCGACCCACACGCCGGTCTCGTCGATCCGCTCGACGCCCTTGCCGTCGGTGTCGACGAGATGCACGTTCGGGTTGTTGTAGGCCAGCAGGTACTCGTCGTGGAAGCACGGCCGCTTGCACAGCTGGCGGTACCACGGCTTGAGGGCGTCGGCCGTGTTCGGGTCGGCGATGATCTCGTCGACGCGGCGGCGGATCTCCTCCATCTTCTCGTCGTCGCTGTCGTGGTAGGCCCGCAGGAACCCCTCGGGGCTGAAGTCCCCGTTGGCGACGGCCTTGTCACGGATGCGCTGCGAGATGTCGGTCCAGCCGTCCTGCACGAGGTCCTCGTCGGCGAACCCGCCGGTCTGGAGCGTGGTGAAGTTCATCAGCCACTCCTCCTGCCAGCCCGGCTCGAGCGTGGCGAACCACTCGGGATCGATCGGGTGGTTGTTGCGGATGTCGATCGACGACGGCGTGCGTTGGAACACGAACAGCTCACCGGCGGTGCGGGCGAGGTGCGGGATGCACTGCACGGACGTGGCACCCGTGCCGATGATCCCCACCCGCTTGTCGCCGAGCCGGTCGAGCGGCGCGCCATTCGGGTCGCCGCCGGTGTAGCCGTAGTCCCAGCGACTGGTGTGGAAGCTGTGGCCGGCGAACGTCTCGATGCCGGGGATGCCGGGCAGCTTCGGCCGGTGCAGGGGGCCCGTTCCCATGCCCAGGTACTTGGCCCGCATCTCGTCGCCCCGGTCGGTACGGATGATCCAGCGATGGATGTCGTCGTCCCACTCGACGGCGGTGACCTCGGTCGACAGACACGCGTCGTCGTAGAGATCGAAGTGTTCGGCGATGCGCTGGCAGTGCTCGAGGATCTCGGGGGCGTGCGTGTACTTCTCCGTCGGCATGTGGCCGGTTTCCTCGAGCAACGGGAGGTAGATGAACGCGGCCGTGTCGCACTGCGCGCCCGGGTAGCGGTTCCAGTACCAGTTGCCGCCGACGTCGCCGCCCTTGTCGATGATGCGCACGTCGTCGATGCCGGCCTGCTTCAGCCGCGCACCGGTCACCAGGCCCGCGAACCCGCCGCCGATGAACGCGACGGTCACCTCGTCGAACAACGGGTCGCGCTCGACGCGATCGCTGTAGATGTCGTCGAGGTAGTGGGCGAACTGTCCGATCGGTTGGACGTACTGCTGGTTGCCGTCGGCACGCAGTCGCTTGGCCCGTTCCTCGGCGTACTTCTCCCGCAGGGCGTCCCGGTCGATGGTGGTGTCCATGGGCTCCCACAATGTCATCGGCCGGGCCTGCGCAGCGATCCCACGGACCCGGCTGGTGACATGAGACACGTTGAGCGACGACCCGTTCGTGACGAGGAACCTTGCGTCACTCGGCGCGTTCTCAGCGGGACGCGTCCGTTCTCGAGGGAGTCATTTGTGTTCAAGGGTCTGTTCCTGGCGTCGATGTTCGCGGTCGCCGTTGGCGCCGTCGCCGTCGCGCTGCCCACCGAGAACGTCTCGGCAGCATCGGTGGTCGTGTACGACTCGATCGACCACCCGTTGGCGATCGCCCCGGACACCATCACGTATGCGGCAGCGGACGCCAGCGAGATCGGCGATCTCGTCCACCTCGCCGGCGGCTCGCGCACGCTGCAGTCGGTCACGGTCGTGCTGGCCAGTGCCGGCTGTGAGAAGGGATCGATCAGCGGCGACGACTGCGTGACGACCAGCGGCGCGACCTTCGCGCATCCGCTCACCCTCAACATCTACAACCCGGACTCGACCAAGACGAGCGGCGTCGGCACGCTCGTCACCTCGAAGACGCAGACGTTCACGATTCCGTACCGGCCGTCTCCCGTTGCGAGCTGTGGTGCGGCGCTGACCAAGTGGAAAGCGCCTGACGGCACGTGTTCCGACGCCGATTGGATCGGCACGACCGTGACCTTCGACTTCCCATCACTGCCGACGGTGCCCGACAAACTCATCTGGACGGTGGCTTTCAACTCGACGAAGGTCGGGGCCACACCGATCGCGAAGCCCTGCCAGTCCAACTGCGCGTACGACCTCCTGGATCTCGGCGCCTCGCAGGCGACCGACCCGACGGTCGGTGTCGACCCAGATCCCGATGGCATCGTGCAGAACTCGAATCGCGACGTTCCCTACTGCCTCAAGCGCCCGGCTGCAGGGCGAGGCGTGTTGCAGATCGACACGACGCCGGAATGCTGGCAGGGAGTCGAGGCCGATGGCCGACGATCAAGACGTTCGCGTCCGACCCAGTTCCGACCACGGCCCCGCCGACCACGACGATTCCGGCGACGGTTCCGCCGACCTCGCCGACCACGGTCCCACCGACATCGTCGACGACGGTCCCGCCGTCCAGCGTCGCCGGGTCGACGCCGACGGCCCCGACCACCGCGCCGTCGGTCACGGCCTCGCCGAACACGTCAGCGGCAGATTTCAACCCCGTCAGCCCCTCGCGCGTGTTCGACACACGGACGGGCACCCCGCAGTACCTGCGGGGCGTCGCCAAGGCGAAGGTCGCCCCCGGCAGGCCGCTCGAGGTGCAACTCACCGATCTGCCGGGCGGGCTGGTCCCCGCCAGTGGCGTCGGCGCGGTGTCGATCAGCGTCACGTCGACCCAGTCGCAGGGCGCCGGGTTCGTCACGGTGAGCCCGTGTGGCTCGACCAACACGGTGTCGTCGCTGAACTTCCAGGCGGCCAGTGACCGGGCGAACGCAGTCGTCACGCCGGTGTCGGCGACGGGAACGGTGTGCTTCACGAGCAGTGTCGCCACCGATCTCCTGGTGGACCTGAACGGCTGGTTCAAGTCATCTGCTGCGTTCAACCCCGTCAGTCCGACGCGAGTGTTCGACACTCGTGCCGGCAGTCCTCCGTACGTGCGCCACGTCGCCAAGGCGAAGGTCGGGCCGGGCGCACCGCTCGAGGTCCAGCTCACGGATCTGCCAGGTCTCGTGCCCGGCAGCGGTGTCGGCGTCGTGTCCATGAACGTCACGTCCACCCAATCGCAGAGCGATGGGTTCGTCACCGTCAGTCCCTGCACGACGGCGGATGCGGTGTCGAGCGTGAACTTCCAGGGCGGTGACGACGTGGCCAACCTCGTGCTCGCTCGGGTGTCCGCAGCCGGAACGGTGTGCTTCAACGCCAGTACACCCACTGATCTGATCGTCGACATCAACGGTTGGTTCGCTGCACCGTCCGGCTTCACGTCGGTCAACCCGGCCCGCGTGGCCGACACCCGTGCGGGCACCGCCGCGCTGCGGGACGTGCCCAAGACTCGTCTCGTCCCAGGGGCCACGCTCACGGTGAAGCTCACCGACCTGCCGGGACTCGTGCCGGCAACCGGCGTGGGTGCGGTGGCGCTGAACGTGACCTCGACCCGCTCGACCGGCGACGGCTACTTGACGGTCAGCCCGTGCGGGTCGACGAACGTGGTCAGCAACGTCAACTTCCAGAGCGGCCTCGATCGCGCCAACGCGGTGCTGACCCCCGTCTCGACCGCCGGCACCATCTGCGTCACGGCGAGCCAGCCGACCGACGTCATCATCGACGTGAGCGGCTGGTTCTCCAACGCCACGAGCTGAGCCGGCACGGCGCACCGCCGGCATGAGGAACAATGGGAGGATGACCGCCCAGTTCCATCCGGCCGTCGCTCATCTCGCTGATTTCGCGCTGTCGCTGCCGGAGGCGTGGGCCGACTCGCCGTGGGGTGATGCGGTCGTCAAGGTCGGCAAGAAGATCTTCGTGTTCGCCAGTGGACCCGGGGCCGAACAGCCCGGCATCACCGTGAAACTGCCCGAGTCGCGCGACCACGCCTTGTCGTTCCCCGACTCGGTCCTGTCGGGCTACGGGCTCGGCAAGCACGGGTGGGTCACCGTGTACGTCGATCGGGTACCGACGAAGCAGCGCGACGTGCTCGAGGATTTCGTCGAGGAGAGTTACCGAGCCGTGGCCACGAAGACCCTCGTCAAGCGTCTCGACGCCGAACGCGCTTCGACCGCCGGCTGATCACCTGCCAACCTGGCCATGTGAGCAGCATCATCGTCTCGGGACTCGAGTACGCGCCGCCGGGACGCGACTCGTTGTTCTTCGACGTGAGCTTCACCGTCGGGCCGGGGGAACGGGCCGTGCTCGTCGGCGTGAACGGGATCGGCAAGAGCACGATCCTGCGCATCCTCGCCGGTGAACTGCAGCCGGACGACGGCGAGTTCGCGCTCGGCGGCACCGTGCTCACGATGGCACAGGACGCCGGCATGGCCGCACCCGATGCGACGCTGCGCGAGATGCTCATCGAGGTCGCGCCCCCTGTCCTGCGCACCGCCGGCCGGGCCCTCGTCGCGGCCGAAGCCGCCCTCGCACCGCAACCCGGCGCGCCGCCCGGGCCCGACACTGGCGGGCGCCAGGTGGAGCCGGGGATGGCCTATGCCGAAGCGCTGACCACGTGGGGCGACCTCGGCGGGTACGAGTTGGAAGCGCAGTGGGCCTCCGCAGTGCAGCGGGTCGTCAAATCGTCCGTCGACGACGTCAACACGCGACGGGTCGGTGAGCTGTCCGGTGGTGAGCGCAAGCGGCTCGTGCTCGATCTGGTGCTGCACTCGGGTGCCGACGTCCTCCTGCTCGACGAGCCGGACAACTACCTCGACATCCCGACCCGCTGGTGGTTGGAGGAGCAGCTCCGCCAGACCAAGTCGACCGTGCTGATGGTCAGCCACGACCGCGCCGTGCTCGACGCGGTGGCCACCAAGGTCATCGCCATCGAAGGGTCGGGAGCATGGGTGCACGGCGGGTCGTTCGCCACGTTCCCGCAGGCCCGCGCCGATCGTCAGGAGCGGCTCGGCGACGCGCTGCAGCGATGGAAGGACGAGGAGCGCCGGCTCTTCCGCCACATGAAGATCATGAAGCAGCGCGCCGCGGTCAACTACAAGAACGCCGCACAGGCGAACGCGGCCGAGACCCGCTGGGAGAAGTTCGTCGCCGCCGGCCCGCCGCCGCCGCCGGTGTCCGATCAACAGATCAAGCTCGCCCTCCGTGGCGCCGACTCCGCCCGGCGCGTCGTGCAGATGATCGACGTGACGGTGGACGACCTGTTCTTCCCGTTCAGCGACGAGGTCTACTTCGGTGAGCGCGTCGGGCTGATCGGGCCGAACGGCACCGGGAAGACGCACCTGATGAACGCGCTCGCCGGCGTCGGCCGTTTCGACGGGACGATCAACTACGGGCCGCGCACGTCGGTCGGCATGTTCACCCAGGTCAACGATCGTCCGGAGTTCCGCGGCCGCACCTGCCTCGAGGTGCTCGAGCCGTTGGCGCACACGTTCGAGCGGTCGATGGCGGTGCTCGGCCGCTACGGGCTGGCCGACGCGGCGCGCCAGGACTACCAGACCCTGTCGGGGGGCCAGAAGGCGCGGCTCGAGATCCTCACGCTCGAACTGGCCGGCCACAACGTGCTCCTCCTCGACGAGCCGACCGACAACCTCGACGTCGACTCCGCCGTCGCTCTCGAACAGGCGCTCGACCGCTTCGTCGGCACGGTCATCGCGGTGAGCCACGATCGGACCTTCCTGCGCCAACTCGACCGGTTCCTCTTGATCAGCGACGATGGCGACGTGATCGGCCTGCCCGACTTCGACCTCGCCGTCACCGCGCTGGCCGACCCGACGACGGCCGGTTCGCTCCGTCTGGCCAAGGTGCTCACCTGAAACGATTGGTGCCTGACCCCAGGCGTTTCACCCCTACGCTCGGGGCATGGCGACGCCGACGCGATGGGTGACGGAGACCAAGGCGGGGCACAGCGAGTGGTACATCGAGCGGTTCCGGAAGATGGAGGCCGACGGCGCCGACCTCGCCGGCGAAGGACGCCTGATCGACGCGATGGTGCCGCGCCACTCGCGCATTCTCGACGCCGGCTGTGGTCCCGGGCGGACCGGCGCCTACCTCCATGCGGTCGGTCACGACGTGGTCGGTGTCGACGCCGACCCGAAACTCATCGCCGCCGCCGAGACGGACCATCCCGGCCCGCGCTGGCTCACCGCCGATCTGAGTGAACTCGATCTCCCGGCGATGGGCGAGGCCGAGCCGTTCGACGCGATCGTCCTGGCCGGCAACGTGATGGTGTTCCTCGCGCCCGGCACCGAGACCGACGTGTTGCGCCGCTGCGCCGCCCATCTCGCCGCCGACGGCTTCGTCGTCACCGGATTCCACACGAACCGCGAACTCGACCTGGCCGACTTCGATCAGGCGATCGTCGCGGCCGGGCTCCGCGTCGAGCACCGCTTCGCCACGTGGGACCTGCGCGCGTGGCACCCCGACGCCGACTTCGCCGTGTCCGTCCTCCGCCGGCCGTAGCGGGCCCGCGCCACCGGACCCGACCCCGGCCCGCGCCAGGTTGCGCAAAGCTGGGGGCATGACTGACGACGGAACGATCATGGACTCGAAGGCCGTGTTGCACCGCTATCTCACCACCGCCCGCGATGCGTTGCTGTGGAAGCTGGACGGGCTCGGCGAGTACGACATCCGCCGGCCGATGACGCCGACCGGCACGAACCTGCTCGGCCTCGTGAAGCACGTCGCGAGCGTGGCCGACGGCTACTTCGGCGAGGTGTTCGGACGGGCGAGCGACGAGCCGTTGCCGTGGTTCGAAGAGGATGCCGAGCCGAACGCCGACATGTGGGCCACGGCCGAGGAGTCACGTGACGACATCGTTGCCCTGCACCACCGTTGCTGGGCCCGCGTCGATGCGACGATCGACGAACTCGGTCTCGACGCCGTCGGCCACGTGCCCTGGTGGTCGGATGAGCACAGCCATCCCACGCTGCACACCATCATCGTCCACATGATCGCCGAGACGCATCGCCATGCCGGCCAGGCCGACATCGTCCGTGAGTCGATCGACGGTGTGGTCGGCCTGAGCGATGGCAACTCCAACCTGCCCGAGGAGGACGCGGCGTGGTGGGACGAGTACCGGGGCCGCGTCGAAGAGGCGGCCGCCCGGGCATCGTCGACCTGACCAGCTCCGGCGCCGACGTGGATCCTTCCGCAATCTGACAGGCGCCGCAGCCGCCGCTTCAGCGGAGAACGATGTCGACGGACCGTCCGGTGAACGATCCGAGACGTGCGGTCGACTCGACGATCAGCGCGTGCTCCTCGGTGCCCAACGACGTCGCCAGGCCCATCGTGACGATGACTCGTCCACCCGCGACCTCCTTGCGCTTCCACCAGCCGGCGTCGCGCCGGTCGCAGATGACCACGCCGCCTCCCGCCTCGGCGAACGAGTGCGGCTGATCGCCGCGGGGATGGCCCGCGGCGCGCGAGAAGTTGATGGCCGGATAGCTCAAGTACTGCTCGTCGAACACGGGAAGGAGAAACGCCCGTGGTGCGTCCCGCCGTGGTTGGGGACCGTCGGGCCCGCACCACAGCGTCGATTCGCCGACGGTCCGCTCGATCAACGATCCCTCCGCGGCCAGGTCGGCGACCGCCGACCGGATCTCGGTCAGCGTCAGCGTCGTCCATCGGCGGAGGTCGTTCTCGCTCGCCGGACCGTGGCCGACGAAGAAGCGACGCGTGAGTTCTCGTACCGCGTCCGGTCGATCGAGGGCGGGGAGCGCGGCGCGACGTCGTCGACCAATGCGTAGGTGTGGGTCGTGCTGCGCATCGGACCGGAACAGATCAGTCCGCGCAGCTCCGCGAGCATCAACAGATGGCCCACCTGCTCGCCAGAACTCGGCAGGCCAGCGTCGGCGAAGCGAGCGCCGAGCTCGGCACGGGTCATCCATCGTCGGCCGGCGAGCTCGGAGACCAGAAGCGCGTGCGCCCGCTCGGTCGCGGTCGACGTCAGCTCGAGTTGGCGGTGGCGCGCCGCCATTGCGGACTCGATCTTGGCGGACGTGAGCGCCAGCATCCAGCGGAGGTCCTCCGCCGCAACGAAATGCCACGTCGGGCGCAGCACGTGCGTGCGCAGGATCGCACCGGCGTCGAGTTCGGCCCGGACTGCCGCGTCGGTCAGTCCCGTGCGAAGACCCATCGAATAGCGGGCGAGGGGAGCGTCCTGGCACTGGACGCCCGCCAACAGACGGACGACATCGACGGCCCGCTCCATCGGCACCGAGGTCAGTCGCTGGGTCGCCATGCGTTCGGCGAGCACCCTCTGGCCGAGTTGGTCGACGGTGGCCTCGGACATCGACCGTGACCGTACCGCTTCGACTACCGGCGGGTCAGTGGAGCGGGCGGTCCGCCTGACCGGCCTTCTGACACCGCTGCCGTCCGAACTACCGTGGCGCGGTGCTCATCGACGAGCTGGTCACGGGCGCCCGACCGACAACGGAACGACCCGATCGGATGCTGCGCTGCTTCGGCGAGCCCGCACTGGACGACCGCGGTCGAGTCGTGCGGGTGACGGGCAACGCCGGTCGCCTGCTCGCCGGCCTGGTGGCGCGGCGGGCGAGGGGTCACGCTCGACCAGCTGATCGATGTCGTGTGGCCCAGTGATCCTCCGAAGAGCGCGCGGTCCGCGTTGCACGTCCACCTGGGCCGGCTCCGCCGGGAACTCGAGGCGGTCGACGATGGACCGACGGTCGAGCGGGAGGGGTCGACCTACCGCCTCGAACGCGCCGGCTGGATCGTCGACGTCGACCTGTTCCGCGATCTCCGCCGGCAGGCCGCGGAGGCGCCGGCCAGCGCGGTGGTCGGGATGCTGGCCGACGCGTTGCATCTGGCCCAGAGCCCGGCGTTCGTGGTCGACGGCGAATCGGTGGCGCCCTCGGCGACCTACCAGTTGGCCGCGGCCCGCCTCGACGTCGAGGAGGAGTTCGTCGAAGCGCTGCTCGACGTCGCCCGCTTCGCCGATGCCGAACGCGCATCGATCGAGTTGGTCGATGCCGAGCCGTTCCGCGAGCGGCGGTGGGCACTGCTGATGCGGGCCGAGGCGATGCAGGGCCGTCGCCGTGACGCATTGGCGACCTTCCAGCGAGCCCGTCGGCGACTCGTCGACGAACTGGGGCTGGAGCCTGGCGACGACCTGCAGCGGACGCAACGGTTCGTGTTGTCGGGCGACACCACGGCGCTGCAGTCCGCGGAACCGTTGCCCGTCTTCGAGTTCGATCGCGAGCCGCTCCCGTTCGGCACGCTCGTGGGCCGCGAGGAATCCGTCGAGCGGGTGGAGCACGCGCTCGCCCGTCGCGTACCGGTGGTGGTGACCGGCGCGCCGGGCACCGGCAAGACCCGGCTCGCCACGGAGATCGCCAGTCGGGGGCGATTGCAGGACCAGGACGTGGCCTGGGTCGACCTGCACAACATGGAGTTCCGCACGGGTTGGTTCGACACCGAGATCGAGCGATGGAGCCGGCGGCACCCGGGTGGCCTGGTCGTCATCGACAACGCCGAATCGAACGTCGAGGCGGCGGTCGAAGCGGTCCGCAGCGTCCGTCGGGTGGCGATCGACGTCGGGGTGGTCGTGACGAGCCGTGTCCCGCTCCCGATCGACGCGGTGGTCGAACGACTCGGGACGCTCGGACTCCCCGATGGCACGAGTGACGACGCCATCGAAGCGGCCAACGCGGTCCGTCTCCTGCGTGATCTGCTCGCCTCGCGTGCACCGCATGCGATGGTGGAACCGGGGTTGGCCGCCGACCTGGTCGAACGGGTCAGCGGGCTGCCGCTCGGCATTCGCCTCGTGGCCGATCTGGCGCGGTCGGTGCCGCCGTGGCAGATGCTCGACCGGACCGCGTCCACGTTGCGGTCGGAGATCGAGCCGGCGTTCGCGGCGATGCTGAGTGAGGTCACCGACGAGGCGCGCGCCGTTCTCGCCGCCATCTCGGTCGTGCCGGGACGCCTCGACTCGGGGTTGATCGGCGCACTGGCGGGGTTCGACGGGGTCGACGCTGCCGTGCAGGAACTCTGCGAGCGCGGGTTGCTGCAGTTCGACGATCATCGTCCCGACGCGCCGTACACACTGCTCGAACCGCTGCGCGAGGTCGCCACCGGACTGCTCGGTGAGGCGGCCCGCGTCGCCGTGCTCGACCGCCTCGTCGACGAATGCGTCCGCCGTGCCGACGCCACAACGCTGTTGCGGCAGGACGACCCGCGCCAGTTCCCGATCCAGGAGCAGCTGGCGCGCGAGCTGCCGTGGCACCGGCAGGCGATCGACCACTTGGCGCGCACCCGCCGCAGCGAACCGGCCCTGCTGATCGCGGCGGAGCTCGAGATGCCCCTGTACGCACTCGGGTGGTGGGTCTCGAACACCGCCGTACAGGATGCGGCGTTGGCGATACCGGGTGATGCGACATCGCTGCGGGCTCGCGTGCATGCCGCCCGCGGCCGGCCCGGTCTGCTCCACCAGCTCGATGCGTCGCATCTGGGTCTGGCGGTCGAGATCGCCCGCGACGTCGGTGATGCGGCGACCGAAGGGCGAGCCTTGTCGCTGCTCGGCATCAAGTCCTGGTGGGACGGGGCACACGAGAACGCGCTCGCCCACTTCGACGCGGCTCTCGAGGTCGCGTCCCAGGACGCGGTGATCGCTTCGTCGAGTGGGAGGCGCGGCGGTACGCCGGCGTGACGATGATCGTCATGGGCCGCCTGGAGGAGGGCTTCACCGCCCAGCTCGAAGTGCTGGAGAGCGTGCGGGCGACCCGAGGGGCGGAGCTGCTCGCGCCGCACGTCCAGATGTATCTCGGTCACTGCCGCCGGCACGTCGGTGACGTCGACGCCGCGGTGGTCAACCTCGAGGCGGCTCGGGACGCGTACGAACGCACGACGAACGTCGCCTCGTTGATCCACATCTATGGTGCCCTCGCCGAGCTGGCGACCGATCGTGGGGACCTCGAGGGCGGCTTGCGGATGGCCGGGCGGGGACTCGAGCTGTCGACGACCGGTGGACTGCGAACGTACGACCCGTGGCTGTTGTGCACCGTGGCGCGGGTCCATGCCGCCGCGGGTGACCACGACTCGGCGCGACACTCGGTGACGTCGGCGGTCTCCTCGCAGGCGCAGGGGTGGGTGGGTGAGACGCATCGGGTGGCGGTCGAGTTGGCCGCCGTGGCGTTGCAGCTCGACGACGTGTGGTCGGCGGGGCGCCTGATCGGGCTCGCCGATGCGACCACCGACCGGCGAGACCTGCCGTTCGTCGCGCCGGCCGAACGTGCACGTGCGGCCGGCGCGCGGGCGGCGGTGGCGAGCAGTCGCCAGTCGACCGCAGCGGTCGCGCTCGGCGCCCGATCGACGCTCGCCGAGGCCGCCTCGCGTCTCGTCGGCCCCGTGGTGGGTGCGTCGGTGGTGACCTGACGCGCCTTTGCTCGGCCTTTGGTGGCGACCCGTAGCTTCCCTCGTGCGGCGGCCGTGTCGCTCTTTGATGGAGGTGCGGGTGGCAACGGTGCGGAACACATTGAGCAGGATGCGGCCGCCGCTCGATCTCACCGGCTATGTCGACCTGGCCCGCGACGACGATCTGCAGCTGTTCGCACCAGCGCTGGACGCCGACGGCGAGCCCCGGCTGCAACCGGGTGAGTCGGTCGTCGCGACGTTCGACACGATCGGTGCCGGCATCCGGTCGGGGCTGTCACCGGTCCGTCACAGCGGTGGCTCGATGGAGGAGATGGACGGTCGGTGCGTCGTGACGACGACGAGGTCGATCTTCGTGTGCCATCGATGGCGACTGGGGGGTGATCTGACCTCGGCCCGACGATCGATCGACGGCGTCGAGGGGTCGAGCGGCGACACGCAGGGCAGCCGGCCGATCGATCTCGGTCCCAGGCTGCTGGTGGGACAGGTCCGGTGGCCGTGGCTGGCCGAGCTGGCCTACTCGCGTGCCTCGAAGTACATCGACGGACTGATCGAACTGCGATGTGTGCAGGTCGCCGCCGCGCAGCGCAGCAGCGTGTTTCTCTCGCTCGTGCCGGCACGACGGATCGACGTCGACGAGATCGTCTGCTCGATCGTCGATGCGGCCCGCGACGACCGGTTGGGTCACCACGGACTCGGCCCCGACAAGGCGGGCGACCTCCGCGCCCTCCAAGTCCCCGCCGCCGGACGGCGGTGGACGACCGTCCAGTTGCCCGGCGCCTGCAAGCGCATGGCATCGACGGCGGCGAACGGCGGGCGGTCGGCTGTGGCGCTGGCGGCGTGGCGGGATCAACTCGTCGACCACATCGCGACCTGAACTCACCGTTTGCGTCGGCCCTCTGGCAGTCGCGGTCACATTTCGGTCGCTTTCCGAACCGAAAGTGACCCAGACCGCGTCAGACGGCGAGCCAGACCGCTTCGTCGGGGCCGATCGTGGTGGCCCCCGGGGTCCCGGAGGTCATGAGCACCTCGATGCCCGCGGGAAGCGGATGGGTCTCACGCCCGAAATTGACGATGCACCGGAAACCCGGCTCGCGAGTGAACGACAACACGTCGTCGGGAGCGTCTTCGTCCCAGGTCAGCGGACCGTCGCCGAGGGCGGGGTTGCGGCGGCGCTCGGCGAGCGCAGCCCGGTAGAGGTTGAGATGACTCGCCGGGTCGCCGTCCTGCACGGCGGCGGTCAGCGTCGCCCAGCGGTCGGGCTGGGGGAGCCACGGCGGCGCGTCGATCGATCCGAACCCGAAGGGTGCGGCGTCACCCGACCACGGCATCGGCACGCGGCAGCCGTCGCGACCGCGCGACGTGTGGTTCGACCGCTCCCAGATCGGGTCCTGCAACACGTCGTCGGGGAGGTCCTCCACTTCGTCGAGGCCGAGTTCGTCGCCCTGGTACACGTAGGCGCCGCCGGGGAGGGCGAGTTCCAGCAGCACGGCCGCGCGGGCCCGCTTGCGGCCGAGGTCGATGTCGGTGTGGCCCTCGGGCACCTTGCCGACGCCGGCGTACGACGACATGTCCATCCCGCCGGGAGTGAAGCGGGCGCCGGTGATCGGGCGGCCGTAGCGCGTGGCGACGCGGATCGTGTCGTGGTTGGCGAGCACCCAGGTTGCGGGCGCACCGACCGCGCCGGTCGCTCCGAGGGTCAGGTCGATCGCGTGGCGCTGCGACTCGGCGGTCCACTCGCACATCAACGCGTCGAAGTTGAACGTGGTGTGCAGCTCGCCGGGTCGGACGTACTTCGCGAGTTCGGCCGCCGGCGTCACCCACGCTTCCGACACGAAGATGCGCGCGCCGAGTTCGGTGTCGGCATAGGAGTCGGCGACGGCTCGCCAGCGGCGAAGGATGTCGTGGACGTGCGGTTGGTTCATGTACGGGGTGCCCGTGAGGGTGGTGGCCTGCGGCTCACCGTCGGCGTCGACGTCGAGATCGGGCAGCCCGGGTGCCTTGGCCATCGAGTTGGCGACGTCGATGCGGAAGCCGTCGATGCCACGGTCGAACCAGAACCGCAGGATCGAGTCGAACTCGTCGGCGACCTCCGGGTTCTCCCAGTTCCAGTCGGGCTGCTCGGGCGCGAACAGATGGAGGTACCACTGGCCGGGCGTGCCGTCGGCGCTCGTCGTGCGTTCCCACGCCCCACCACCGAAGATCGCCGGCCAGTTGTTGGGCGGGATCGCACCGTCGGGACCGTCGCCGTCACGGAAGATGAACCGCGCCCGCTCGGGCGATCCGGGTTCCGCGGCGAGAGCTTCCCGGAACCAGGGGTGCTCGTTGCTGCAGTGGTTCGGTACGAGGTCGATCAGCACACGCAGGCCGAGGTCGTGGGCGGCGGCGACGAAGCGGTCCGCGTCGGCGAGCGTCCCGAAGTGCGGGTGGATGTCGCGGTAGTCGGCGACGTCGTAGCCGCCGTCGGCGAGCGGCGACCGGTACCACGGACTCACCCACACCGCGTCGACACCCAATCGCGCGAGGTACGGCAGCCGGTCGATGATGCCGTTCACGTCGCCGGTGCCGTCACCGTCGGCGTCGGCGAACGATCGTGGATACACCTGATAGACGACGGCGCTGCGCCACCACTGGGGATCATCGGAGAGCGTCACGCCGACACGATAGAGAACACCGGTGCGTCGCCCGCGCCGTTCTACCGGAGGTCACCAGTCCAAGCGGGCGGCCGTGCGAGTTGCCTCACTGCGCGCGGAGCACGCGGGGCTGGGTGGCCGGACCCGATTCGTCGATCAGGGTGACGCCGTCGGTGGAGCTGACGTGGAGGCTCTGCAGCTCGTCGATCACGATCGGTTGCGGCCGGAGCGCGAGGGTGTAGCCGTCGGGGAGCGTCAGTGTCCCAGCCAGCTCGAACACGATCGTGACCGACTCGCCCGGCGGTATGACGACCGATCCGGATCCGACCAGCCAACCGGCCTCCGCGCCCTGCTCGAACTCGAATGGCTCGGCCCCGGCGGTTCCCGCGGCGTCGCCGCCGGCGCTGGTGGTGACGGTCGCCGACTCGATCGGCAGCGCGCTGTACAGCGACACATGG
Source organism: Ilumatobacteraceae bacterium (assembly GCA_963695145.1). Taxonomy (GTDB): domain Bacteria; phylum Actinomycetota; class Acidimicrobiia; order Acidimicrobiales; family Ilumatobacteraceae; genus Sva-07. The sequence continues at coordinate 357,683 of CAVOGB010000005.1, forward strand.
GTGCGATTCGCGCCCTGCTCGTCGCCGCTCACGCTTGCGGGGAGCCCGCTCGCCGGCGCGGTGTTGGTGAGCGTGACGGTCGCGGTTGACGACACTTCGCCCGTATCGGTGTCGACCGTCGCGTCGTAGTCGAGTTCGCGCTCGAGGTACACGTCGAGCCGGTTCCCGCCGGCGTTGTTCAACACGACGGCCACGCCATCACCGCCCGCGAGATCGGGCATCGCACCCGACAGGTGGATCGCCTCGAGCAGCGCCTGGGCGTCACCGTCTCGTGCCCAGCCGGCAAGGCGACCCTGCGCGGCGAGGGGCGACAGGCTGTCCGCCAGCACGGTCGGACTCGGCAGGGCGCCACCGAGCACCTGCTGCGCGGTCGCCTGGGAGACGGCCGCCAGCAGATCGGTCCGGGCCTCGGTGTCGTCGATCTCGTACTGGTCCACCAGCAGGAAATCGACCACGTTGTCCTCGTCGAGTGGTGTCGCCGAGCCCTCCACGGTGATCGGCCCCATCAGTCCGAGCAGCGCCTCGAGCACGTACGGATCCATCGCGAACACGCCGTCGATCTCGTCGCCGCCGCTCTGCGGGAACAGCTGCGCGATCACGTCGCCCGTCGAGGGGAACTCGGGCGAGATCGTCACGTTCGACCACGGTTCCGGCTCGGTCCCTCCGTTCGGACCGGTCGTGAAGCCGAACTCACCCCACTGGTCGAGCCACTCCTGCGGCCCGTCGAGCGTCCGGCCGGTCCCGGTCGTCGTGCCGCCCTGGTCGAGGTCGGCCGTGGTGCCGAAGTCGGCGATGGTCAGGCGACCGTTGTCGGCGGTCAGCTCGGCCCACGTGCCCATGAAGCCGCCGAGCCCGCGGGTCTCGGCCGGTGTGGTGAAGGCGATGAAGTAGCGCCGTTCACCGTCGGCACCGAGCATCGACGGCGCGACCTGCACCGCCGTGACGACGTTGTCGAGCTTCGGTTTCGCGTCGTTGATCTCACTGTCGAGCTCGTCGAGGCGGTCCTGGAGGGGAGCGATCAGCCATGGCGACGCGACGTCGCCGAGGGTGGTGTCGAGATCGTCGATCGCCGTCTGCACGTCGAGGAACGGCTGCTCGATCAGTTCGATCGCGGCAATGTCGATCTCGCCGTTGACAAGCCGGAGCTGATCGGGATCGATCACGGCGAGGGCGTCGCTGGCGGCTCTCGACGCGGCCGCTGCGGTCGCCGCCAGCTCCACGGTCGCCCGGCGGTTCTGGGCGACGATCGGCACGAACTGCGCCGGCGTCGCCCACGGTTGGGTGAGGGCATCGTTGGCGCTGTCGAAGCTGGTCGCCGCCTGTTCGAGCTCCTCGGCCGCTCCGCGATAGTCGCCGGCGTTCATCAGCTCGATGCCCGCGCGCGCCGAACGACTCCCGTCGTTGAGATCGTCCGCGCTCATTCCCGCGGCGACGGCGAATCCGACGACGGCGACGACGGCGGCGACACCGCCGGCCACGAGCGCGAGGAGAACCAGAACCGCGGTCCGGCGGGAGCGACCGCTGAGCCCGAGTGCGAGCACGACCGCGGCCGATCCGATCCCGATGATCGCCGACAGGCCGAGCATGCGATCGAGATCCGAGCGAATGAGCACATTGAGCGCGACGCCGGTCAGCGCGGCACGGGCGACGGGGACATCGCCGCGCCTGCTCCATGTCCAGATCGCTCCAGCGGTCGCACCGAGACCGACGATCGTCCACACGATCGATCCGGCGATCGCCGCGGACACGCCGGCGATCGCCGTGACCGCCCACCACGGCGCGGCCGCAGCCGCCCACGTCACGAGCCCGACCGACAGGACGATCAGCACGAAGTCCGCCACGGTCGAGCCGGTGGGAGCAGCTCCGCTCAGCGCCGCGACGAGTCCCGCGACAGCGGCCGTGACGAGCGCGGCTCGTTCGTCGATCCGACCGCCGCTCGCCCGCTGGTCACGTCCGGCCACCCGTCGTTCCGCCAGCCTCATCGCCGAGCGACGCTATCCGCCCCGCGTCGGTCGTCTTCCCGCCGGACGTCCCCGAATCCGGGACCGACGACGGGAAGAAGGTCCGACTCAGGCGGCGTCGGGTGTGGGGAAGTCCGACCAGCGCGTCACGGCGTCACGAATCCGTTGCGCAGTTCGTCCGGGTGTCGAGATGATCGAGCGGTAGGTGAACCGCACGACGATCCATCCAGCGGCAACGAGTTGTGCGTCTCGAACCCGATCCCGCTCGAACGTGGTGCGATCGAGTCCGTGGAACGTCCAGCCGTCGCACTCGAGGATCACCGGTGAGCCGATCACCTGGAAGTCCACCTCCCACCCTTCGATCACCGGATGGAAAGCGACGGCGGGAAGGTGATAGCGCTCGATGAGCCGCGCCATGGCGGCCTCGAGGGTGGAGTCGAGTGGCTTGGCGTCGATCGACCAGGCGTCGATCGCATGGCGCAACGCGGTGACACCGCGCCGACCATGACCGGCGTGGTCGGCCAAGGTGGCCTCCAAGGCCGGGAGATGGACGAGCTTCGTCGCCAAGGCGTGGCCCACCGCCTCGCCCACGCCATCGGCATCGACTGCGCCGAGGTCGACCAGCGTGCGCAGGATGTTCGTGCACGTAATCCCGTACCGCCGCTGTGGGCGGAGACGTTGCCGGTCGCTCGTTGCGTGGATCACCACGCCGTCCAAGTGGTCGTCATGGCGGCGGGTAGGTGTGATGAGATCGACGGGATCGGAGTCAGGCCTCGCAACACCCCACAACCGGGCCGCCGACCGATGTGAGGCAAGCGCCCCGTCGCCGATGGCGAGCACTGCGGCGGCGATCCGCTGTTCGGGCGTTGTCGGGGTGCCCGGGATGCGGGCGACGAACGGGTGGACCTGTTCGATCGTGCCCGCGTCGATCGCGCGATACCAGGCGGATCGGGACAACCCCGAGGCGTCCAGCGTGATGAGGCCATGGTGGCCGCGCGCCCAGTCGTCGAATGCGGAGAGTCTCATGCGCCAAGGTGGACGCGATCGGTCTCGGAGCGGAATTCTGTGGATCTGTCCGCCGAGAGTGCCGGAATCCGGGACCCACGACGGGAAGAATCGCGCCGGCGGCTCGCGAGTGGCGTTCAGGCGTCGTCGGAGTCGGAATCGCTGCCGAGGTACTCGCGGCCGTCGGGACACGTGAGGGCGAGAGGGCACCAGCGGCACGACGAGCCGGGGCGCCGCACGGGCGCGCGGCCCTCGTACTCCAACTCGACGATCGCGTTGATGCCGTCGAGCGTTCGCCGCACCGCGGACCGCAGCAGCCGCTCGCTCACGTCTTCCGACTGAGCCTCGGATGCATCGAGGTAGAACGTCGCCAGCTTGCGCGGTGGGACGCCGCGAGCGAGGGTCTCGAGCAACGCGTAGAACCCCAGGTCCTGGCGATGGCGGGCGTTCGGGCGACCGGTCTTGAGGTCGATGATCACCTTGCGACTCTCGTCGCCGGACGGGCGCCCGATCATCAGGTCGACCCGCGCCCGAAGGAGGATCGGACCGTCGAGCGGCCACTGCGCCGCCGCCTCGGTCACGGGGTTCGAGCGGCGATCGAGCGGCGGGAAGCTCTCGACGAACTTCGTGACCCGCTCGACGGACATCCCGCGGAGATCGGCCTCGTCGGCGGGCCCGAGCGCCGCCATCCAGATGCCGATCCCGCGGTCTTCGTCGACCAATCGCGCCATCGCCTCGTCGACGAGATCGGTCGGCGACGGCTCCCCGCGCCACGACAGCATCAGCTGGATGGCGCGGTGGGCCACCTGACCCTTCGCCGTGGCGGGCTTCCACTCGAACTCGTCGGGCGCCAGATGGTGTTCCTCACAGTCGAGGGCCGAGCCGATCCGGTGTTTCGTGACGAAGATGTCCTGGCCCGGCTCGAGCCGGCCGGCGAAGTGATCGAGCGCGCTGCGCATCTCGGTGCGGATGTCGGCGATCAGGTCGTCGTCGAACACGAGCGGGTCGCCCGATCGGCGCAGTGCGTCGAGCGTTCGCCGTTGGAGGGGAGTGAGGGGTTCCGCCACATCGCTCACACGCTCGACTGTACCGAGGGGCTGTCACGGTGGTCGGCGATCCGACGTCCTTCGGATCGACTCGGTCGGTAACGTCGGGCGGTTCGTGAGTCGCCACGCCATCTTCAACATCGTGCTCGGCGTGATCGCCGCGACTCTCGTCGCGGGGCTGATCTACCTGGAGGCCTCCGACGGCAACTCGCCTGCGGCAACCACCACGCTCGCCACCACCACGACGAGCACGACCCTGCCGCCGACACGACCCTGCCGCCGACCACGACCCTGCCGCCCGCCACCGAGCCGCCGACGACCCTGCCGCCCACCACCGAACCGCCACCGACCGCCACCGACCGAACCGCCACCGACCGAGCCACCGACCACCCTGCCACCGACCACGCTGCCGCCCGCTGACCGCGCGTTGGTGCCGGTGGTGGTGACGTCGGCGGGTCTCAGTGGCGAGCGGGTGGGTCCGGCGACGTATCTCCTGTCCGTCGCGGGATGGACCAACATCCGCGGCGTCAACGGCTTCGTGCAGGTCCCGCAGACGACGATCTTCTATGCCGACGGCTTCCAGAACTCGGCGGAGTTGATGGCGCTCGACATGTCGCTGCCCATCACGCAGACCGCACCGCTCGCCGCCGCACCACCGGTGGCGGGCCTCGGCGACGCGGCCCTGCTCGTCTACCTCGGCGACGTCTGAACGACAGACGAAACGACTGTCGCACCCCGTCGTCATGATGGGTGGGGTATGGAACCGGCCACCACGATCGACTTCGCCACTGCGGCCCGCACCCTCACCCGGGAGGCGCGACGTCGGGGCCTGATCGCGCCGAGCTACCGGTGCCCGCCGCGCCTCGTCGGTGTCGACCGGTCGATCCGGCGGCGCCCGTCAGCGGGCGCGGTCGTGGCGGTGCGGGTCAACGGCCGCCCGCTCGCGGCGATGCTCGCCGACATGATCGAAGGAGTCGTCGCGGCGAACCGTCTCGCCGCACCGCACGCCGACCGACTCCGCGCTGAACTCTGGGCGGTGATGGGCGCAGCCTTCGCCGCCGATCGGATCGCGTCCCATGCGGCCTGAAGCCGGGTCACGCGTACGCGACGGGCCGTTGGCCCTTCACGCTCGTGCGGAACAGCTCGCGGCGCTGGCCCGCGTAGTCGTTGATCGCGAGGTGCTGCACGGCACGGTTGTCCCAGATCGCCAGCATCCCGTTCGCCCACCGCAGCCGGCAGGTGAGGTTCGGGTGTGTCGAGTGCTGCACGAGCCGACCGAGCATGTCCTTGTCGTCGTCGGATTCGGCGTCGGCGTCGTCGAGCCGCAGCGTGTACACGCTGTTGACGTAGAGCGCGGGCCGCCCGGTGTTCGGGTGCGCGACCACGACCGGGTGCACCTGCGTGGCGAACGCCTCGTCGGACGACTCGATCTCCATCGAGCTCTTGTCGGCCGTGGCATCGAGGTAGCCGCCGGTGCCGTAGGCGAAGCCGGCCGAGTGGGTCGCGGTCATGCCGATCAGCGCGATCCTGCAGCGCCTCCGGTAGCGAGTCGAAAGCCGCCTGCTGGCTCGCCCACAACGTGTCGCCACCGAACGCCGGAACGTCGGAGGCGTGGAGCAGCGTGTACGACGGCGGCTCCGGGAGGTACGACAGGTCGGAGTGCCAGGCGTTGGCGAAGTTCAGCTCGTCCTGCGGCTCCTTGATCACACGGATGACGTAGGGCCGACCCTCGACCGACTTGACGTACGGGGTCACGTCGCGACCGCCGAGCTCGTCGGTGGCGCGCTCCAGCTGGTCGAGATCGAGGAACTGATCGGGCAGGGCCACGACCAGATGCTCGTCGAGCAACGCGATCAGCTCGGCCGTCTGCTCCGGCGTCTGCGGCGTCCGCAGGTCGACACCGCGCACGATCGCACCACACGTCCCGGCGATCCGTTCGACCTGCCAACCCATCGCGTCGATCGTACGTCGCTCCGACGCCCGGTGATCGCGCGGGATCAGCTGCCGGCCGACGCGGCATCGTCCGCGGTCGGATCGATCAGCTTCCAGGCGGTGCCTCCCTGGTCAGGAACGTCGATGCCGGGCTGGTTGCCCTGCGTCCACCACTTCGCCTCGTAGGCGTAGTTGCGGAACACGACGCGGTCGCCCTCCTGGTAGGTCGCCGTGCCGTCCCAGGCGGGATACGTCCCGTCGGCGACCGTCGGGACCGGTGCGACCGGCGTGTCGGTGGCGAGTACCGGGCCGATCAGCGTCCACGGTGTCTCCCACGCGCTGACGATCGGAGCGTCGGGTGACTCGTCGGTGTTGTACCACTTGGCGACGTACACGTACCCGTGCCACACGACCTTGTCGTCCTGCTCGTACCCGTGATCCCCGTCCCAGATCGGGTACGGCGCAGTGGCCGGATCGTCCGCGACCGGCTCGCCGGTCAGCGGTGTCGTGATCACGTCGGCGCTGCCCGCCGGGCGGCCTGCGATCTCATGGAAGATCGACGAGAACTCGAACGGATCCTGGTCGAGGCCGGTGCAGAAGTTCGATACCGCCGCCGACGCCGGCACGTTCGGACCGCATGGCGCGTCACGATTGAGCGACCACATCGACAACCGGCCCAGACCGCTGTCCTTCACAAGATCGGTCACGGCGTCGGCGTCGGCGAGCGCGAACACGTCATCGGCGTCATCGTTCTGACCGATCATCGGGGTCACACCGATTTTGCGCTGCACCTGTTCGTACGACAGGCGCTCGTCGATGCGCTGGTAGGCCGAGATCAACTGCCGGTTCGTGGCGGCGACGGCGTCGACGGTGGCGTCGGCCATCGTGTCGCCGGTAGCGCGGCCGTCACCGAAGTTCATGGTCATGATGTTCACGCCGGCGAGGTCGACGCCGGCCGCGAGGGTGGCGTCGACCACGCTCACCGCTTCGGCGGTCAGACCGCTCGGCGTCACCGGCAGCGTGAGCCACACGGCGAGGTCGCCGCCCGCTTCCTGTCGTTCCTGCTGCAGCGCGGCGACCGCATCGGCCCGACGTTGCGAGGCGGCGGTGTCGCTCAGGTCGTCACCCTCGATGTCGAGGTCGATGGTCGTCGCGTCGTACCGCTCGACGACGTCGCGGTAGGCGGCGAGCAGTGCGCCGGGGTCGTCACATGCCGTTGCCAGCTCGTCGTTGGTGGCGCCCCCGAAGCTGATCACCACGTCGCCACCGTTCTGCCGGTAGAGCGCGAGACGCCGATCGAGGTCGAGCACCGACTCCGTCTCGTCCAGGGTGTAGGCGCTGCCCCACGAGGGCTCGCAGGCGTTGGAGCCATCGGCCACGACGAAGCTCAAAACGATGTCGCTCGCCGGATTCACCAACGGATCCTCGAAGGCGAACTGTGGTGTGAGCGTCACGTCGACATACGGCGCGTACCACGCTTCGGCTACTCCGACCGCGTTCGATTCCGAGCTGCGCACGACTGCCAGACCACCGGCGACGGCCGCGCCGACGATGCCCAGCGCGGCAGCGACGCGCACGATGGACAGCCGACGCGGCTGCTCGGGTGAGAATCCCCCGGGCGGCACGGTCCACGGCGTCACCTGCGTGGCCAAGACGTCTTTCGGCCGCGCCGCGGGCGGATGCTCGTTCGTCGCAGGGTCCCGCTGTTCGTGGTTCATCGTTTCCAATCAGGTTGGTGCGTGGCCGGTGTGTCAGTGCGTGACTGCCCGCCGGTCGGTGGCTGGGCCGTAGCACGCATCGGCACGGTGCACGCGCGACTGAAGCCACCCGGCCGTGACATCTCACACACGGACGAGACGGTTTCTTGACTCGTCTGCGACAGGCCGCTGCCGATGGTGTAGCCGATGCTGATGCGCGCCCGTCCGGAAAAGAATCGCACCCAGAGCACACCGGCAGTGGGGCGCCGACCGCCGCACGAAGCCTCTCCCGGCGATGCCGCCGCGGATCGCCGACCGGAGCATCGCACTCGCCCGCTCGGCGATGGTGCTCACCGTCGTGGCGTGGGCGGCCTACATCGTGACGACGATCATCGACGAGTTCGTCACCGACGGCACCCAGGGCATGCGCTTCCTCGGCGAGACGATCACCTACGTGACCATCGTGACGATGCTGACCCTGTCGGCCATGGCGTACCTGCTCGCCCGCCACGGTTACCTGCGGCGGGCGGCGGTCCACCAGCGGGCGGCGAAGATCGACATCGACAACTCCTTCGACAAGCCGACGCCGACGATCACCGTGCTCGTGCCGTCCTATCGCGAGGACACCCGGGTGATTCGTCAAACGCTGCTGTCGGCGGCCCTGCAGGAGTTTCCGGACCTCACGATCACCCTGCTGATCGACGACCCGCCCGTTCCGTCGAACGCCGCCCAGGCCGAGTTGCTCGACGCCGCTCGGGCCCTCCCGCGCCAGATTCAAGAACTGCTGGCGCCGCCGGCCGCCGATGCCAGGGAGGCGCGGGACGCCTTCCGTACGCGGACCGACGGCGCCGTCACGGACTCGGACATGCGCGACCTCGCCGGCACCTACGACCGTGCGGTCGACTGGATCGGCGAGCTTGCCGAAGCGCTGCCGATCATCGACCATTCCGACCAGTTCTTCTCCGCCCACGTGCTCGGCCGGCTCTCCCAGGAACTCGCATCGATCGCCGCCGCCGTACGGCAGGCCAGCGAGGCCGGCGCCGTGCTGCCCCAGGAGCGCATCGCGCAGCTCTACCGCAGCCTCGTGTGGACCTTCGAATGCCGTGTGGAGTCGTTCGAACGCAAGCGCTACACGTCACTGTCGGACGAACCGAACAAGGCGATGAACCTCAACAGCTACATCGGGTTGATGGGAGGCTCCTACGACGTCATCCATGATGTGAGCGGCCGTTCCCTCGTCCCGTGCCGCGACGTGCCGGCCGACATCGACATCCCCGACACCGACTACGTCCTCACGCTCGACGCCGACAGCGTGCTGTTGCCCGAGTACTGCCTGCGCCTCGTGTACCTGATGGAACAGCCGGAGAACGCCCGCGTCGCGGTGTCGCAGACGCCGTACAGCGCGTACCCCGGATCGGCCACCCGCCTGGAGCGGCTGGCCGGCGCGACGACCGACATCCAGCACCTGCTGCACCAAGGGATGACGTTCTACGACGCCACCTTCTGGGTCGGTGCCAACGCCGTGCTCCGCAAGCGGGCACTGGACGAGATCATGGAGGCGGAGCACGACGGCACGCGCGTCGTGCGCCGATACATCCAGGACCGCACGCCGATCGAGGACACGGAGTCGAGCATCGACCTCGTCAGCAAAGGTTGGACGCTGACCAACTACCCGGAGCGTCTCAGCTATTCGGCCACCCCGCCCGACTTCGGGGCGCTCGCCATTCAGCGGCAGCGATGGGCCAACGGCGGCCTGCTCATCCTGCCGAAGATGTGGGCGCACGCCCGGGAACGCCGCATGCGCGGCCAGCGCCGCCGCATCGGTGAACTCGTGCTGCGCATCAACTACATGGCGTCGCTGTTCTGGTCGAGCGTCGGGCTGCTGCTCCTGCTCGCGTACCCCTACTCGGACCGGCTGCTCAGCCCGCTCGTGCTGGTGGCTGCGCTGCCGTACTTCATGGCCATGGCCGGCGACCTCAAGGCGTGCGGGTACAAGCGCACGGACGTCTTTCGCATGTACGGATTCAACATCCTGCTGCTGCCCGTGAACCTGTCCGGTGCGTTGCGCTCGCTGAGCCAGGCGGTCACCGGCAACAAGATCGCCTTCGCCCGGACGCCGAAGGTGCGCAACCGCACGACCGCCCCGATCACGTTCATCCTCTTCCCCTACGCCCTGATCACGCTGTCCGTGTACACGGTGGTCCGCGATCTCCACGAAGACGCGTATCCGCACGCCCTGTTCGCGGGCTTCAACGCGCTGGCGTGTACCTGGGCGCTCGTCGCACTCGTGGGCATCCGCAACTCCCTCCTCGACATCGCCATCGGCATCCGCGAGCGGTTGTACAAGCCGGACAAGCCGGTGCGCTACAAGCGTCGCCGCACCGCGCTGGAAGAGACGGTGGCGCCGCTCGACTGGCGCGACGTGCTCTACAACGGGGCCCTCGCCGATGGTCGGTCACGCATCGACGTGCAGGGTTCCGACGTGCTGTGGCCGACCCCTGTGGAACCCCAGCGCGCCGCCGCCGATGCGTCGGCCGATGCGCTCGCCCGTGCCATTGCGACCATGCTCGACGGCGAGGCGGACGGACCCGAGGTGCGGGTGCGCTGCGACCACGGCGGTGTCCGGGTCACCCTCGAAGGCGCCACCGCACCGGACCGCTGAAGACCGTACCGGCCCGGCTCGCAGCGCTGATCAGTCGGGCCGGTACAACGCGAGGAAGCGGTCGACGGTGCGGTCGACGAAGCCGTCGTCGATCGTGACCGATCCGGAGAGCTGGGCGAAGAACAGCGGCCCGACGAGCACGGTGGTCGCCTCGGGGTCGCCGGCGGCGGGGGACAGGACCCCCTCGGCCACTCCCCGCGCGATCAGCCCACCGAGCACTTCGCCCTGACGTTCACCGAGCCGCTTCTCGAGGTCGGCGATCCCGTGCGCGTGCGTCTTCAACGACAGCAGCGCCGGGAGCACGCGGGCCCACTCGGGATCGTTGAAGATCGCCGCGATCCGATGGGTGATCTCGCGGAGCCCCGCCTCGACGCCGAGACTCGGATCCGGTGGAGCGAGGTCGGGCGCGCACACTTCCATCACGTCGAGCAGGACGTCGTCGCGTGACCCCCAGTGCCGGTAGATCGTCGACTTGGCGACGCCAGAGCGAGCGACGATGGCGTCGATCGTCACGCCGGACGGTCCACTCTCGACGAGCAATTCGGTGGCGGCCGAGATCACGGCGGCCCGGCTGCGGGCGATGCGTGGATCGAGGTCGACTTCGTGCCCGTTCGCGACCGACGACCGATCGGCCACTCCCCCCTGTGACGACTGTCGCACACACGACAGCGTAAACGGCGGGCTCAACTTCGTCATGAAACAGTACGATACCGTTTCGTATCACAAGCTCAGCCGGAAGGGGTCCTCCCATGGCCACCACCACCCACCTCGAACACACCGACGCTGGTCATGTCGACCACATCCCGGCCGAGGATCTCGTCACGGACGCCAAACGCCAGCGACGAATCCTCATCGCCATGATCGTGTCGCTCATCGCCGTGATCGCGTCGGTGTCCGGGCTCAACGTGGCCCAGCAGGACCTGGCGATCGACCTCGGTGCGACGCAGGGCCAACTCCTCTGGGTCATCAACGGCTACACGATCGCTCTCGCGGCACTGCTCCTGCCGATCGGTGCCGTCGGTGACCGGTGGGGGCGGAAGCACATCCTGCTCGGCGGGCTGACCGTCTTCGCCCTGGCCAACATCGCCGCGGCGATGTCGACCACCGTCGAGATGCTGCTCGTCGCCCGGGTGATCGCGGGCGTCGGCGCCGCCATGATCATGCCGGTCACGCTGTCGATCATCACGTCGAGCTTCCCCGAGGAGGACCGCGCTCGGGCGATCGGCATCTGGGCCGGATTCGCCGGTGCCGGCGGCATCCTCGGCCTGTTCGTGTCGTCGTTCATGATCGACTACTTCACCTGGCCGTGGCTCTTCGCCATGCCGATCGCGTTCGCTGTCGTCGGCTTCTTCATGACCCTGCGCAACGTCACCAACACCCGCGAGGATCACGACGGGCGCTTCGACATCGTCGGGTCGATCCTGTCGGCCATCGCCATCGGCACACTGGTGCTCGGCATCCACGAAGGCCCCGAGAACGGCTGGACCAGCCCGCTCGCGCTCGGCAGCCTGATCATCGCCGCCATCGCCTTCGCCGGCTTCGCCTGGGTCGAGACCCACCACGAACGTCCGCTGCTGGAACTCGCTCTGTTCCGCGACCGGATGCTGGCGGCCGGCTCGGTGAACCTGTTCATCGTGTTCGCGGTGATGTTCGGGATCTTCCTGGTGCTCATGCAGTTCCTGCAAGCGGTGCTCGGCTACTCGGCGCTGCGGGCCTCGGCCGGGCTGCTCCCGATGGCCGCGGTGATGATGCCGCTGTCGTCGATGGCGCCGACGATCGCCAAGCGCCTGGGCACCGGTCGCGTGCTGCTCGCGGGCACGGTCGTGTTCGGCACGGGCCTGGTGTTGCTGGCGACGATCACGTCCGTGGACGGCGGGTACTGGTCGGTCCTGCCCGGGCTGCTCGTGTTCGGCGCCGGTGCCGGCCTGCTGATGAGTCCGTCGACGGCGGCGATCACGGAGTCGCTCCCCGCCGAGAAGCAGGGCGTGGCCTCCGCGCTCAACGACACCGTGCGCGAACTCGGTGGCGCCATCGGCGTCGCTCTGCTGGGGTCGCTCGTCAACTCGGGCTACCGGACGAGCGTGTCGTCGGCCACCGCTGACCTGTCGCCCGAGTTGGCGCACCAGGTGGAGGACGGCATCGGCTCGGCCTTCGCGGCTGCACCGAAACTCGGAGCGGATGCACCGGCCGTGCTCGACGCCGCTCGTCACGCACTCGTCGACGGCTGGAAGCTGTCGATGTGGTTCGGTGTGGGTCTGGCCGCCGTCGGGTTCATCTACCTGCTGGTGCGCATGCCCCGCGACGATCGCTCCGTCGTCGAGGTCGACAGCGTGGACACGGTCGACGACCGCGAGCCGGCAACCGTCTGACCGTTCGTGTCGGCGGTTCGGGCTGGATCGCTATTCGACGGTCAGAGCGATCGTCAGCGATCCGGCGAACTCGCCGTCACCGAAGTCGGCGGCCACGACGACCTCGTGGTCGCCGGCCTCGAGCCCGTCGACGAGCACGGCCTGTCCGCGTGAGATCTGCGGCGTGTCCCCCGCCGGCAACTCGAAGATGTTCCCGTCGGGAAGGGCGGCGGTCTGGACGGGCGTGTCGATCTCGTACGCGGAGAGATCGGTCGTCTGCTCGCCGTCGATCGTCACCGAGGCCGAGGTGAGATCCCAGCCGTTGTCGAGGCATGCGACGTCGGCTGCTTCCTCGGGCGACTCCATGCAGAAGACGGCCGCGGGAACGAGCAGCAACGACTGATCGCTGCTCATCGTGCACGACGTGCTCGTGGCGCCGGGCGCCCCGAACGTCGGTGCGAAATAGACCTCCTCGGTCGAGCGTCCCATGTCGCACTGTGCCGGATCGGCGAGCATGTTGGTCTCGAGCGGCACCTCGACCACGGCCGACGCATAGTCGACGAACAGATCGGTCATGGTGGTGTCGCCCACCGTCGCGTCGGGCGGCAGCAGTACCGGGCCCGAGCTGTCGTCGTCGCTGCCACACGCGCCGAGCAGCGCCGCGGCGCCCAGCAGTGCGACGACCGTCCACCGTCCAGTGACTTTCATGACCTTCTCCGTCCGCTCGAGTTGCGAGACACTACCGCAGTTGTGCCAATGGTGTGTCACAACCGCCCGGGTCAGCGGGCGCGAAGGGATGCATCGCGGGCGCACAAGCGTCCGGTGCGTTCCGCCCATGCCTCGAACACGAGCGTCGCGCCCGGCGGGACGGAAGCCAGGAGGGCGTAGGCGACGGTGCGGCTGCCCCAGCGCAACTGTCGAGCGGCGAGGAACGTGACGGCGAAGTAGACGAGCACCACGACGCCGTGAATCCGTCCGAAGATCTGCACGCCGGTCTCCGAGCCGGTGCCGACGTATTTGACCGCCATGCCGACGAGCAAACCGAGCCAGGTGATCGCCTCCGCGATGGCCGCGAACCGGAACCAGCGGGCCGCGGCGGGGAGCTCCCGGTTCGATCGGCCGTCGGGCCGCATCGGGACCCTCCAGAGGATCCAGGCGATGCCGACCGCACCAGCGACGAGGATCACCACCCGCAGCCACCACGCGCTCGTGGTGACGAAGGCGCTGAGCGAACACACCACGGCGATCGACGCGATGGCGGCCGTCTTGGCCGAGCGCGGCATGCCGAGACCCGACCGGTAGTCACGCACCATCGGACCGATGCCCGGACGGTCCAACACCCACTGCTCGAACCGCGGGCTCGACCGGGAGAAGCACGCCGCGGCAACGATGAAGAACACCGTCGTCGGCAAGCCGGGGATGACGATGCCGATCGTGCCGACCGCCACGGCGACCCATCCGAGCGCGAACCATCCTCCGCGCACGACACGTCCCGACATCGTTGGCAGGATAGGGACACGTTGCTCGGCCCGGGTGGCGAAACTGGCAGACGCGGGGGGCTTAAACCCCCCTGGATCGCGAGATCCATGCGGGTTCGATCCCCGCCCCGGGCACCATCTACCTGGTGTTATGCGGTCTGAAGGCTAGCGGCCGACAGTCGCCGAAATCGGCCCGATGATCACAGAATGATCACAGAATCGGCGTAGGCTTCCGGCATGGCACGTGGATCCGTGTTCAAGCGCAGCGGGGGCTGGGCGTTCAAAGTCGACACCGGCTTCCATCCCGACAGCGGCAAACGTCGTCAGCTGGTGAAGCAGGGATTCCGCACCAAACGCGAGGCCGAGAACGCGCTCACCGAAGCGCAGAAGACGGTCATCGACGGCACCGTGGTGGCCAACTCGAACATGCGGCTCGACGTCTACCTCGACGCAGTGGTTGGCGGCGTCAGGAGTCGCGGCTTCGGCCGTCGACGCATCACAGCTACGTGATCGCCGCCGCCAGGCTGAAGCGTCACCTCGGTCGCTACAAGCTCCAGGCACTCACCCCGCTGCAGATCGAGACGTTCTACGCCGAACTTCTCGACCACGGCCACCGCAGCGGGGACGGTCTGTCGGCAAAGATCGGTGAAGAACACCCACGTCGTTCTGCGCAAGGCGCTCGCCGACGCCGAACGACTCGGGCTCGTGCCTCGGAACGCGGCAGCCGCCGCACGCGGCCCGACCGTCCGCCGACCTGAACTCTCGACTTGGTCGTCGGACCAACTCAAGACGTTCACGCAAGGTCGCGCAGGAATCGAGGCTGCGCAACGTGTTCACGATTCTGGCGACCACCGGAATGCGACGCGGCGAGGCACTCGGACTTGCGGTGGTGCGATGTCGACTTCGATTCGTCGCAGATCGCCATCGTGCAGACGGTGTCGACGGTCGACAGCACGATCGTCGTCGGTCAGCCCAAGACGTCGGGAAGCCGACGCACCGTCTACGTCCACGACGCGACCATCCGAGCCCTTCGACAGCAACGTCAACTGCAAGCCGAGGAACGACTGGCCGCCGGCCCCGCATGGGAGCCCAGACAACGATCTCGTGTTCCGCAACGTCACCGGTGGTCCGGAGAATCCGGATTGGTGCTCGCATCATTTCGATCAACTCGTCGCCGAGGCCGGCGTTCCGCGAATTCGACTGCACGACCTTCGGCACACCAACGCCACCCTGTCGCTCAAGGCAGGAGTGCATCCCAAGGTCGTGTCCGAGCGACTCGGCCACTCGACGATCGCAATCACACTCGACTTGTACTCGCACGTCACACCAGGCATCTCGCGCGACGCCGCTGCGACAGTCGAATCGCTGATGTTCGACTAGCGAGTACGCCGTCAGGACTGAGGAATAGACGCGCTGGCCAGCAGGTCCTCGAGCGCCTGCGTCGGCACCACAATCCGGCCACCGAGACGCAAGGCCGGAAGAGCCCCCGTGTGGACGCACTCATACGCAGTCGTGCGGCACGACCCCCAACACTTCGCCGGTTCTGCGAGCCGATGTAGCGAGCGCGGTAAGCGATCTGTACGCGCGGCCGAGTCGTGATCGATCTGTGGATTCCAAGCCGCTCGGAGGCTGCCACCGCTGGTACTTGCCGTGCCTGACACTGGCGGGAGTCCGCTCGACTGCTCGACCCCGCTGGCCATCGCCACCTGATCCGCATCGCTCGGAACTCGCGTGGTCTCCCGTGTGGGAGAATGGAGCCCGTGGATCTTCGGGGCGGCCCCGACCCATTGCGAGAGGCCTTCGTCGGCCGAGAACGCGAACTTGCATGGCTCCAGGAACTCCTCGGACGCGCACAGCGCACCGAAGGAGGGGTCGTGCTGATGATCGGTGAGGGAGGGATCGGCAAGACGGCGCTCGTCCGCGAGGCTGCTGCGACAGCGCGTGGCGAAGGCTTCGTCGTTGCAATGGCCTCGTGCATCGATGAGGAATCGAGCGCTGCGGCCTTCGCGGTCTGGATTCAGATCCTGCGCACGCTGGCACGCGCCGTCGGCGATGGAGGCGCTCTGCTCGAGCTTGCTCGTCTCTTCACGGCCTGGTCCAGCGATGGCGATCAGCCGAACGACCATCGACCGGGGCTGGCGGTGGCGCTCGTCGATCAGCTCATCGCCGTGGCGCGCGAGAGCCCCATCATGCTCGTGATCGAGGATGTCCGCATGGCCGACGCTTCGTCGTTGCGTTTGATCGACGCGATCGCGGCCGAGATCGAACACGAGTCCATCGTCCTCCTCGTCACGTGCCGCCCACCCGAAGCGGGCTCGGACCTCGAGCAGTGGTTGGTTTCGGCGCTGCGTCGCTCGTCGGTTCACGAGCTCCCGGTGGGCGCCCTGTCGCCGGATGCCGTGGCCGCCTTTGCCGCTGACGTGTTGCACATCGTCGATCCGGCGCTGGTGAGCCAGTTCGGCGACCTGACCCGCGGCAATCCGCTGTTCTTGCGGGAACTGGCTCGATTGGTGGCCGCTACCAGGCCGCTCGATCCGGACCGGTTGCCGCTCCGAATGACCTCGGCGCTTCGGCAGCGCCTGGCGCGCTTCGATGAAGGACAACTCCGTTTCCTGGAGATCGTCGCGATCGTCGGCGGGTCGGTGCCACTCGATCTCGTCGACCTTGCGACGGGCGGATCGCCAGGGGTCGCCGACGGATTGGTGGCAGGGGAGGTGTTGAGGCGCACCGACGATGGGGCCGCCGTGCACTTCGCTCACCCGCTCCTGCGTGAAGCGGTCATCGCCGACTTGACGTCCGAGCACAGGCGGGAGCTGCATGCATCGGTCGCGGCGGCATTTCAGCAGCAGGCCTCTTCGGAAGCCGTGACGCATTCGCTCGCGTACCACTCGTGCCTCGGGGCCACAGCCGCCACGGTGCAAACGGCCTTGGATCTCGCACGCGCCGCGGCGCGCCTTGCGGTCGCTACCGGTGACCATGCTGAGGCTGCAGCGCACCTGACCCGAGCCGTCGAAGCGGCCCGCGTGCTCGACTTCGACCTCTCCCTGGTACCGATCTGGACGGAACTCGGTCAGGCGCAACATCGGGCCGGCGATCTCGGCGGCGCACTGGCGTCGTTCGAACACGCCGCGCTTGCCTGGCATGAAGGTGTCGACGTCGAGGAGTTCGTCAATGCGGCGCTGGGCTACGAGGCGGCATTCCTCGACTCGGGACGAGTCCGCGTCGGTCGCTCGGACCGCTCGATCCAGCTGCTCGAACGAGCGGTCGTTCTCGTCGACCGAGGCCCCGGATCGGCCCGCCTCGCGGGTGTGCGCGCCGCTGCGGCACTCGCCCGCGCCCTCTTCTACGTCAACCTGCCGGAGCAGGCGATGGCCACCGCTGAGGCGGCGGTACGCCGAGCAGGTGAAGTCGATGATGACCACACCTCGGCGATCGCCATCGACGCGTTGAGAACGGTCTCCTGGGCCTGGCTGAATCTGTCCGACCGGCTGCGTTTGTGTGAGGAGTTGACGACCGTGGCCGAGCGAGCAGGCGACCCCGAGCTGGCCCTCGAAGGTCGCCACTTCGCCGTCTACTGCCACCTCGAAGGGGCAGACGTGCTGGCGCTCGACCGCGAGATCGAGCTGTTCTCAGCGGGAGCAACCGAGCTCCGCCAACCGTACGTCGAGCTCCATGCTTCGTTGTTCACGACGATGAGGGCTCTCCACGCATGCAACCTCGGGCAAGCGCAGGTCGGGCTCGAGCGGTCGCGCGAACTCGGGCGCAGAACGGGCTCGGCGAATGGGCGGCAGTTCGTCGCGGCGCAACAGTTCGCTCTCGCTCGGTGGACCGGCGAGTTCGGAACCCTCCGCGAAGAATTCGGATCCTTCGTAGGGAGCACGGGCAGCGGACCCACATGGCGCTGCATGCTGGCGCTCTTGTGCGCCGAACTCGGGGACAAGGACGCCGCGCACGCCGCGCTCGACGCCATGGCCGCGCATGGCTTCAAGACCGTCTCACGCGACGCTCACTACCTGTTCAGTCTGGCCTGTCTCGCCGAGACGACGGCCATCCTCGGCGACGTCGGGCGTGCTGCGGAGTTGCTGTTGCTGCTCGAGCCCGCCGTCGGCACGATCGTGGCCAACATCAGCGCTCTTCACGGCTCCGTTGCCCACGTGCGCGGAGTGGTCGCGCAAACCAGCGCACAGCATGATCTGGCAATCCAGTGCTTCGATGATGCGTTGGCCATACACCTGGCGTTCGGGGCATACGCGTGGACCACGTCGACGCGGGTCGAACTGGCGAACGCACTCGAAGGTCGTGATGGCGTCGGCGACGCCAAACGCGCTGCAATGCTGCGCTCCGAAGCGGCAGCCACTGCTGCCGACCTCGGGCTTCGTCGGTGGGCGAACATTCCGGCGATGTCGGCACGGCACCGATCGGGGGACAGCAGACTCAGCCGCCTGACGCCGCGAGAGGCCGAGGTACTGGGCCTGCTTGCCGACGGCAAATCCAACCAGCAGATCGCGACCGAACTCTTCGTGTCGTTGAAGACCGTGAAGACCCACGTCAGCTCCGTGCTCTCGAAGCTCGGGGTGTCGAGCAGAACCCAGGCGGCCGGCTACGCCCACCGCGCGGGTGAAGCAGCGGCAACGCGGATCTAGACATCGCTCGCGCTGTGTCGGCGGCGACCCACGCCTCCATCTCGGCCTCGATCTCGGTCCCGTCTCGGTCTTTGGGCCGATGACTCGGGAGACCGGTGGGCTTAGCGTCGATGGCACCCACTTCCTCCACCTCAAGGGGTTTCACATGATCCACGACGTCGAAAAGCTCACTTCGTTGAGCCGAACAATCAGTTACGCCACCAGTGACCTCACACACGACACGCTGGTCAAGCTCGTCCGCCCCCTCGACGATGCGTCGATGGGTGCCTCGTCGGGCCCGACTTCACCGTCGATCGGCTTTCATGTGTGGCACAGCGGCCGCTGGGCCGACATCGTGCAGGCTCACCTGCGCACCGTCACCTGCGAACTGACTCCCTTGCCGTCGACCGACGGTCAGCTCTGGCTGCGCGACGGGTGGGCGGCACGGTTCGGCTGCGACGACGTCGGACCGGGCTTCCTCTCGTCAGGTATGAAGGCTTCAGCCGATGACCTGGGCGGGCTGAGCTTCGGAAACGGAGACCTCGTCCGTGCGTACACCGAGGCGGCGTTCGCGGTCGCCGATCTGGTGGTGGCCGGGCTCGACGCCGAGACGATGTGCACACCTTGCGTCGACCCCTACGGCAGAGCGAGCAGCGTCGCCGAAGTGATCATGCAGCACATCACGCACGTCAGCCGCCATCTCGGCATGATCGAGGCGCTGATCGGTGTCACCGGCCGACCCGGTACGGCAACGTTGTGAGCGCTTCGACCGTTGTCTTCCTGCACGGTGTTCCCGAGACGGCTGCGATCTGGAACACGGTTCGTGGTCAGCTCGGACGCGAATCCCGTGCGCTGAGTCTGCCCGGTTTCGGGTGCGCCCGACCGGCCGGGTTCGGTGCCACGAAGGACGAGTACGTCGGCTGGATTCTGGCAGAACTCGACGCGATCGGTGGACCGATCGATCTCGTCGGCCACGACTGGGGTGCCGGCTTCACCTATCGCCTGGCGACCACGCACGGCGACCGTCTCCGCTCGTGGATCGCTGACGCCGGCCACGTCGCCCATCCCGACTACGTCTGGCATGAGTTCGCCAAGCTGTGGCAGACCCCGGGCGACGGCGAGGCGTACTTCGCCAGCCAGGATGCGCAGACCCCCGAGGCGCGCGCAGTGGGCCTTCAGGCATTCGGTATCTCGGCCAGCGACGCGCTCGAGATGGCCCGGGCAGCGGACGCAACCATGGCGAGCTGCATCCTCGACCTCTACCGCTCCGCGACGCCCAACCCGCATCATGACTGGGGCCCATGGGAACCGACACCTGCGCCCGGCATGATCCTCTACCCGACCGAGGACCCGTTCGGCGACCGCGAGCTGTCGATGAAGGTCGCAATCGATCTCGGTGTCCGCCACCACGTGATCGAGGGTGCGGGGCACTTCTGGCCCTCTCAGATGCCCGATGCCGGCGTCGAGGCGCTCGAGTCGTTCTGGGCCTCGCTCGACGGCTGATCACGGGCTGCCCTGCCTGCCGCAATTCCCACCACATCAATGCAAACAAGGAGAACAGCAATGCCTTCCAACACTGTCATGCCCG
This sequence comes from Ilumatobacteraceae bacterium, assembly GCA_963695145.1. GTDB lineage: Bacteria > Actinomycetota > Acidimicrobiia > Acidimicrobiales > Ilumatobacteraceae > Sva-07. The sequence continues at coordinate 378,022 of CAVOGB010000005.1, forward strand.
CCATCACCCACGTCGCGTTGACCGTCTCGGATGTATCGGCCAGCAAGGCCTGGTACACCCGGGTACTCGGCGCCGAACCCGTGCTCGACGAGCAGACAGGAGCGTTCCGTCATGTCGTCTACCAGCTCGGAGGAACCCTGCTCGGGCTGCACTACTTCGACCAGCTGGTCTCCAGTGAGCCCTTCAACGAGCGCCGCCCAGGGCTCGATCACGTGGCCTTCGGCTGCACCGACCGCAGCGAGCTCGTGGCGTGGGCCGCCAGGCTCGACGACCTCGGTATCTCGCACGGCGGCATCGTCGATGCCGGGTACGGCTCGGGTCTGTCGTTCCGTGACCCGGACGACATCGCGCTCGAGCTGTTCGCTCCGCCCAGCACGTGAATCAGCACGTCGCCGAGACCTCGGGGGCCTCCCGTCCCCTCCACCCATCTGGTCCGAACATCATCGACTCGCCGGCGGCGACGACGTCTGTTGACCACGTTCACCGTTCCCGCCACTCGCCCCCGATCGGAGCGCAGCACCCATGATCACCCCCACCCATCCCGACGATCTTCTCCGTACGTACCATCAGCGTTCTCCGGCCCGTCACCAACAGGCCGAACGGCATCGCCTTGCCCGTCGAGGTCGAGCAGCTCGCAGGAGCAGCGTTTCGCTCTCGGCGATGTTCCGAGCGAAACGTTCGATCTTCGAGCTCCTCGCAGGTGCGTGGTCGCCTCACCGGCGCTCACGTGCCGCGGACCCGACGCTCGAACGAGGCAGCGCACTCGGCCTGTCCTCGATCGGCGATTGGACGCTCCTCGGCGACGCCGTAGCGACGGACGGCTTCACCGCCCACGAGTCGAGCGTGTCGTCTCTTCTCCTCGACGCTCAGTGCACCGGCATCGATCAGGTCCTCATCGACATCGTCGCCGACCCAGGAGCGCCGTGCGTCGCACGCGAGCGGGCTCTCGGCAACATCCTCTCCACGATGAGCCGTCTTTGCTCGAACGTCCCCTGCGCGAGTCGAGCCTCGCACGTTTCTGACGATCCGACGGACGTATCGATCCTTTGCGTAACCGGGCGTGAGGCTTGTCGTTAGCAGGCGGCGTCCATGCGGTCCCCAGTGCCACCACTTGTGTGCCGTAAGACATAGCAAAATTATCTTGACCGGTACAGTTACGAACGATCAGAATAACTGTATCGGTACAGCAACAGCGTCTGGAAGGACTCGTCATGCTCGAATACGCTCTCCTCGCAAAGGTCTACTCGGAGAACGCACCCAACGACCTCAGGTACAGCGCGTTGCCTCACGCGCCGGTCCTGCCGTACCATCCACGCCGACGAACGGGCCGGAGCCTCCTCGCCGCGGTCCGGCGAGTTCGTCGCACGACGCCGGCTGCCGCGTCCGTCGTGGGCCCGTCGGCCGCCTCGGGTGGCCGTATCCTGGCCGTCGAGGCATGGAAAGCGATGGCCGGAAGTGAGAGTGACGTTGCAGACGATTGCGGACCGGCTCGGCGTGAGCCGGATGACGGTGTCGAATGCGTTCTCGCGGCCCGATCAGCTGTCTGCTGAGCTTCGCCAGCGAATCCTCGACACCGCCGGCGAGCTCGGATACGCCGGGCCCGATCCGACGGCCCGAGCGCTCGCCAAGGGCACGACCGGCGCCATCGGCGTCCTGCTCACCGACTCGCTGGGACTTGCGTTCACCGACGAGGTGGCGACCCGGTTCCTCGGCGCCATCGTCGACGGGTTGGCCCCGAGTGGGCTCGCGCTGACCCTGCTCAGCGCCACCGGGCACGGCGACGTCGTCCCGGCGCGCGATGTGGCGATCGACGGCGCCGTGGTGTACTCGTGCCTCGTGGAGTCCGACGCCCGAACATGGCTGCACAAGCGAGGCCTTCCGCTCGTCTATGTCGACCAGGAACCGGTTCCCGGTACCGCCAGCATCAACGTCGACGACCGAGGCGGCGCTGGGGCGGCGGCGCAGCACCTCGTCGACCTCGGCCACCGCCGCATCGGCATCGTGCTCCCACTCAGCGACCGTGCCCCAGGGTTCGTCGACGAGCCGCTCACCCGTGAGCTCGCGTACCCCGAGCGGCAGCGGTTGCTCGGCTGGCTCGACGCACTCGGCGCCGCAGGCATTGTGCCCGCCATCGTCCGCACCCAGGTCGGCACCACCGATGACCGGCCTGGAGTCATCGATGCGCTCCTCGACCTCCCGGAGCCGCCGACCGCAGTGCTGTGCTTCTCCGACGTCCTCGCGCTGGACGTGATCCGAGTATTGCGTTCGCGCGGCCAAAGGGCACCGGATGGCCTGTCGGTGGTCGGCTTCGACGACACACCTGCCGCGCAACGCGCGGACCCACCGCTCACGACGGTGCGGCAGGACATCGCCGAGAAGGGCCGACTCGCGGCGGCCGCGCTCACCGCCGCGATCGAATCGGCTCGGATCGGCACCAAGCAGCGGCTGCGCCACCACGTGTTGCCGACCGAACTAGTCGTGCGCAACACGACCGGTCCACCATCCAGCGAGGTTGTCGACGCTCCCTGAGCAACCGACGGCTTCACATTTGACGCGCCACACTGCGAAGCCCATAGCGCACACCCGACAATCCTGCCCACCGGCCGAGCCCTACAACGGCCGGGCGTGACCGGGATTACGTGCGGGTCAACGCGGATCGTGGCCTTCACGGTACGCCGGAGGAGCGGTCGTCGCGAGCTATTTCGGTCCGGGATCCGAGCGGGGTTCTGGGCTCAGTTCCGGAAGGTGACCCGTTCGCGGAGCCAGCTTGCGAGCCACGCCTCGTCCACCTCGCGGACGGCCACGGCGAGCATCGCTTCGACAGCGTCGCCGGTCCCGGGTTGCTCGTCGTTCCACGATCCGTTGTTGAGGTCGATGAACAGCACGAGGCATGCCCACGCTGCTCGCTTGTTGCCGTGGGGGAGCGGGTGATTCCACGCGATCCGACATGCGAGCACTGCGGCCTTGTCGTACACGTCGGGGTAGAGATCGGTGTCGCCGAATCCGGCCTGAGGGGCGTGCAGCGCTGAGTCGGCGAGCTCCACGCGGCTGGCCTTGACAATATTGCGGCGTTGATGCCAGTGACGTGCTCGGCGAGATACCAAAACTCAGCAAGGCTGAGGTAGCGGGTCACCTGGCAAGGCGGTCGAGGATCTCTCGGTCGCGCTCGAGCAGTTTCTTGGCGCGGGCGGTGAAATCCTCATCGGAGCGGACTCGTTCGATCTCGGCGGCGAGGGCATCAATGATGAGCTGGTTCACGCTGTCGCCTCGGACTCGAGCCACGGCCTCGGCGTCGTCGGCGAGGCCGTCGGGCAACCGAACAGTGGTCTGCTTTGTCATGACATCATGATATCACGATGTCGTTGGGCGAACTGTTGCAGTTTGAGGGACGCATATCGCCGGTACGCGAGCGGCGATGTGCGTCGAGCGAAGCGGGAAAGTGCAGTGGCAATCTGTACGAATCGTGGCTCACTGAGATGTACACTTGCGTCATGGACGTTGCAGTCACGGAACTCAGAGCCCACCTCGGCCGGTGGATCGAGGCGGCACGCGAGGGAAACGACATCATCATCACCGATCGAGGAACCCCGGTTGCCCGAATCGTCGCTCTCGACTCGACTCCGGTAATCGACCGCTTGACCGCGCAGGGCGTCATCAGTCGGCCAGCGCGATCGACTCGGCCGGTCGCGGGTGACCGGCATCGGCCGACGCCGAAGCGACCGGTTGCTGACATCGTCAGTGAGCAGCGTCGCTGAACGTGGCCATCGTCTATTTCGACTCGAGTGCTCTCGTCAAGCTCGTGCTCGACGAGGTCGGCTCCGAGATCGCCGCCACGTTGTGGAACGCTTGTGACGTGGCGCTGTCGAGTCGACTGGCCTATCCCGAAGTGTGCGCAGCGCTCGCAGCTGCCGGCCGGAACCACGACTTGACCGAATCGGAAGTGTCGTCGGCTGGGTCCGACTGGCAGCTGTTCTGGGCGTCGGTGCGCCCGGTCGAATTGTCCGCCGACGTCGAGCGGGCTGCCGGGTCGCTTGCAGCGGCTCATCAGCTCCGCGGGGCCGACGCCGTGCATCTCGCCAGCGCACTCGCACTCGGCACGGCAGATCTCACGGTCGCGGTCTGGGACAAACGCCTTCACGCCGGCGCCGCTGCGGTCGGACTCTCCGTCGCTCCAGCCACCCTCGAATGACATCCAGCCGCGATTCGAGCGTTTACCGAGCGATCGGGTCACTCGTAACGCCGGTTCCCGAGCGCGCAGCGACGGGACTCGGACGAGCGAAGTGTGCGCCTCGATCCGGCGATTGGTGGAACTGACAGATCGGATGATCTGCGCATCACCGCTCGCCGCCAATAATCCCACGATTCCTGCCGACGGGCGGCTTTGCTGCTCCGGGTCAGTTGAGGGTGTCGTCGAGAAGACCTTGGGCGGTCGCGGCGGCGACGGCCTCGGTTCGCGTGGAGACACCAAGTTTGCGGTAGATGGACACCGCCTGGGTTTTGACGGTGCTACGCGACACGTAGAGACGCTTGGCGATGTCGGCGAGCGACAGGTGGGTCGGGAGAAATCGCAGCACGCGTAGTTCGGCGGTGGTCAGCGACGCCAGTCCACTGCGTTCGATGCGGCCGCTGTTGGCTACTTGACTGCGAAGGAGGGCAAGTTGGTCGCGCGGGTGGTCGGCGCCCGGCGTCGCGGCAACGATGGCCTCGACCTCGTCGAGAAAGGTCATCGCCTCGGTTCGGTGCCCACGGATCAGCGCGTCGCGGGCGAGCGCGAGTCGGGCTTGGAGGTTGATCCAGGGAGCGATCCCGGTGAGGTCGCTGAGGTGCTGGCGACTCAGCCTTCGGTCGTTGTCCACGTCGTCACCGCGGCCGGCGTGTGTCTCGACGAGGACGTGCACGGCGAGAACGAGCGCCGCGATTGGAAGGGCCCGAGAGTCGCCGATCAGCTCGACAGCGCGGCGTGCGGCAGTGGATGCTTGCGACCATCGGTCGTGCTCGATATCGATGACTGCGAGCAGGCTGAGTGAGTGGGCCACCATGATCGGCCGGTTCAACGTGGTGGAAGAGCCTTCCTGCAGCCACCGTGTCGCTGCCGCCTCGTCGCCGATCAGGAACGCGGCTGCGCCGCGGGCGAGGCAGGCGAATGGGTGGCCGTCGCCGCGTGCGACGTGGTCGTAGGCGTACGCCGCCTCCAATGCCATCTCGTGGGCAGGCAGCGGGGCGATGATCGCTCGGGCCAGTGCGAGCATCACCGGCGCACCGATACCAGCAACATCGGCGGGATGAGGGTCGGGCATCGCGCTTTCGGCGCGGGCGAGCCAGTCGAGGGCTCCGGGAGGGTCGCCGGCGCCGAAGCATGCGAAGGCCGCGACGACCATCATGAGCGGGTGGTCGGCCAGCCGCTCGGCGGGAAACATGTTCGCCCAGCGTTGGCTGATCGAGGAGCCTTGCCGCCCTGACGTCGCTGAGGCGGCGTACCACCGCATCACCATCGACTCTGCGCGACCGAGGTCGCCGGCGCGCACGGCATGGATCACGGCACCGTCGGCATCGCCGTGGGCATCGAACCATTGACTCGCCGCCAGGTGTACGGCGTCAGCGCGGCGGGGGTCGCGACGCATCAAATCGGCTTGCAGGAAGTCGCGGAGGAGGTGATGGAATCGGTACCACTCACGGTGATGGTCGAGGGGGATCACCAACAGGCTCTGACGTCGGAGGTCCTCGAGCAGCTCGGCCGATCCGTTGCGTTGAAGGACGTCGTCGCACAGGCGGCCCGACAGGCGCTCGAGGCACGACGCCTCGAGCAAGAACGTGGCAATGTCGCCCTCGAGTTCGTCGAACAGCTCCTCGCCGAGATAGTCGACGATGTAGCGGTGATTGCCAGCGAAGGCGGCCGTTCCTTGTCCTCGTCGTGCCGTGTTGTGGGCCAACGCCGCGAGATACATCGCGAACGGCCAGCCTTCGGTCTGCTCGATGAGGCGAGCTGTCTCGTTCGGGGCGACGTCGACTCCCATGGACTCGAACAACAGCGATGCTTCCCGCTCATCGAAGGCGAGCTCGGCGTGCCCGATCTCGACGACGCGTCGCCTTGCCCGTAGTCGCCCGAGCGGGAGTGCGACAGCCGCACGACCGATCAACACGATGGTCGATCCGTCGGGCAGTTCCTTGACGAGCATTCCCAGCACGTCGACGACGTCGCTCAGGACGAGTTCGTGAACGTCGTCGAGGACGAGCACGAACGGTTGTGATCTCGTCGCCCAGGAGGCGACGAACCGTGCGAACGTCGGTGTCCCGATCGTGGGTGGCCGCGTCCAAAGGGACAACAGACTGCCGAACTCGAGGGATGCGGGTCCGTCCATCGCCAGCGCGATATAGCTCAGCAACGCCGCAGGGTCGTTCTCCGCGGGCGTCAGCGAGACCCACGCACTCGGACGCGGGTCCCCGGCCACTAACTCGGCGACGAACGTTGATTTACCGAACCCGGGCGGCGCCGTGACGACGACGATCTCTCCACGACGTATTCGAACGCTGTCGACGAGCGCGTTTCGAGGGACGATGCCGACCGGGGGCGGGTGCAGTTTCGACACCGTCGGTACGAAGCCGGCCGCCGCCAACTCGCTGGCCACAAGACCACGCTGCTCCTGCCCTGTCGTCACGGCGACCGATGCTACGCAGACTCGCGTGGACGATCGTCGACGGCGTCCTTCGCCCATTGTGGTGGATGCTTCGCGCCGTTATTCATCCGTACGATGGCACACGCGGCGTCTTTGAGGGGAGCGAGGTCGAGTGGGTCTGTTGTTTCAACCACGATGGTCCGCTGAGCGATCGAGATTCCCTGATCAAGCCGGATACGACGTCGCCTTGGATCGTGGCCGCGTGTTCGTCGCAGCGTTGGAAGCGGTCATGCTCGGCGACGCGAGCCAGTTCGAAGTTCTGTTCACCGCTGACGTGGTGCTTTCCCGACCCCATCTGATGGTCGAATCACTTTCGCTGCTTCAGGAGGAAGTCGGATCGCCCGAGAATTCGTTAACCGACATCGTGGTTGTCCTGATCGGTCTGGACGAGATTGCCGACAAGGTCATCGGTGAATGGAGGCTCGAGGCCGTGTTCACAGGCCCAGTGCTCTATGACGACCGGCTCCTCATCGAGCCAACCGGCGATCCTGTGCGCCTCTGTGGCACATCGATCGCCGAGTTTCGTGACCACCGGATCAGGGCGTTCCGTCACTACTTCGACGACAGCGAACTGCTCGCCGACGTACCGGCCACTCCACCCGATCTGCGCTGGTCACGCGAACCGTGACAACGCATTCTTCGTCAGTAGCGCTCGCCACTCCGGCGGCTAGTGAGCCGGCCATCCTCCAAGTGCCGGTCGGCCGCGCCGGTCGAAGTGCCGCTCGACGGCGCTCGATAACGACAGGCGGTATCCCGATCGATTGTTGCCGCTAGGCCGCTCATAACGGCCCCGATGCGGCGCCACAAATTCGCGTCGCCAAGCAGGCGGTATTGGGCACGTTCGCTCAATCGGCTCGCGGCGTGTCCGGGGTACCGATGCCTATCCCCACTGCGCCGAATCAGCGCGGTTTTTGAGTACGGCGTCTTGCCCGAGTGCGGGCGGTTGCGTGTGGGTTCAGGCGAGAACGTCGACCATTCCGGTGTCATCGATTCGAGGGCGGCTTGGTCGGGTCCGGTGAAGCGGTCGGCGGCGGCGGCGGCCATGGCCAGCGAGTCGACGAGGACGTCGATATGGCGCCGGGGGCGGGCGGGAGGTGGCTGCTGCAGACCATGTTCGGCTCGATCGCCCGGAACCGCTCGAGGGCGTGGCCGAAGGCGTCGCGGTCGACGTCGTGCACCCAGGCCGAGTCGATGGTGGCCCAGCGCACGAGCCCGGCCCGCAGCTCGTCGGTGTCGAGGTCGGCGGCGGCCTGCGGAATCGCGGGGAGCAGCGCACCGAACAGTCAAAGGTGAACAGGATCCCGGTGCGGTCGTCGACGCAACCGGTGGTGATGGGGTTGTCGTAGACGGGCGGCTTCACGGCGGTCAGCCGGCGGTCACCGACCGTCAAGGTCTGGCCGGGGTTGACGAGGTGGACGCGGTCCATCGGGATCGGCGTCGACGACAGGCCCATGATGCCGACGCCGAGGAACGATGTGATCACCCGCAGGTGGGTATGGCATCGAGGAGCTTGACCAGGGAGCCGATGTGATCGAAGTCCGTGTGGGTGAGCCAGATCCAGCGCAGCTCGCCAGGATCGACAACCGACGTCAGCGCTGACATGAACTCGGCGGAGCCGGCGACGGTGCCGGTGTCGACGAGGACGGGCTCGTTGCCGTGCAGCACGAACGCGTTGATGGCGAGCGAACCGAGGGCGGGGATGTCGGCGGTCGTGGTGATCACGTCGACGCCGGGGGTGGCCGTGAAGCAGGTGGTCATGACCGGGCCTGTGGGTGGGTCTCGGTCGGAGCGCGTGGGCCCGGGTGCTCGGCTTCGGCCGCCGCCTTGAGGCGCTCGAGGGTGGTGCGCATGCCCTTGAGCAGGTCCTTGTGGCGGTTGGTGGGCACGTCGACGATACGCGCCCACGTCGGGATCCACCGCACCTCGTAGCTCTCGGTCACCCGGGTGCGGCCGTCGCCCAGGGGCTCGAACTGGTAGCGCCACACCGTGGACTCGCGGCCGCCCTCGTCGGTGACGAAAGCGAACTCGCGGCCCGGATCGGCGACCAGCACTCGGCCGTGGCGCGAATAGCGGATGCGCCGGCCCGGTCCCGACCGCGTTGTGCCCGACGAAGGTGGTGCCCTCCGTGGGGACGGTGACGTCGCCTTCCCAGTCGACGCTCTCGCACTCCGGGCTCCAATCCCCGATGCGGGGCAGGTCGGCGACCATCGTGTAGAGCGCGTCGGCGCCGGCTTCGATGTCGAGCTCGACATGGTCGGCGGTCAACCACCAACGCTGGTTCTTCGGTGCCATCTGTGCGTCCTTCTCTCGTGGTGAGTTCCACAAGCTAATATCCATAGCTATAGATGTCAATAGATACGTCTGCTACAGTGTAAAGCATGTCCTCAACGACCGAGGTGACCACCCCCGCACCAGGCGACCGCCGGGCGCGGCGGCGCCAGGAGACGATCGAAGAGATCCTCGCCATCGCCGAGGGCGTGATGACCGAGCATGGCGTCAACGGACTCAGCCTCTCGGAGGTCGCCCGCCGGCTCGGCGTGAAGCCGCCCTCGATCTACAAGTACTTCGACTCGCTCCTGGCCATCTACGACGCCCTCTTCGAAGCCGGCCAGCGAACCCACCTCGAGATCATGCGCACCGCCATGGCACGAGCCGACCCCGGCCTCGACGCCCTCGCCGCCGGTCTCGAGGCCAGCGGCCGCTGGGCGCTCGCCCACCCGGCAACGGCGCAACTGCTGTTCTGGCGCCCAGTCCCCAACTTCCAGCCGACGCCCGAGGCGATGGCCCCCAGCGTCGAAATGATCCGTCTCCAACGCCAAGCGCTCGCCGACGCCGCGAACGCTGGAGAACTCGGCGCCGGTGCCGACTCCGACGAGGCGCTCTGGGTCACGTCGATCCTCATCAGCGGCATCCTCGGCCAGGCGATGGCCAACGAGCCCGGCCTCCCCTGGGGCAAAGGCCGCTTCAGCCCGCTGCTCCCCAAGCTTCTCAACACACTCACCGCCCTCTACCCTCCCAAGCCCGCCCGCCGCCGGTCCTAAAGCATCGGCGCAGCGAGGCTGCTGCGCCCTCGACACGAACGACCGCTGGACACGCCGACGTTCGGATGTCCCACAACGCTCGTCACGCAGTCGTCGCACGAGCGCCCCTGAAGTGGAGCCTGTCGGTCGGACGCACTCGATAATCGCGATCCATAATCCGGTCCGGACCAACCAGCGCGCGCAGCAGTTCGGCCCAAGCCGAGCACCCGATAATCACGTCGCGGTTCCATGGGTCCGGCGAGACGAGAGGGAGCGGCAGATCTACAGATAGGGGCGGTCTAGTTGGCCACTCGTCGCCGGCCAGAACCCGTGAGCAAGTCGTTCCATGGATCGTCACTGCGGTCGAGTTCGCTCCATGCTGCATTCCAAATCGGCCACGGGCGCGTGCGCTCGCGCAGTCGGTGGCAAAGGTCCGCTGGAGGCACGAAAGGAACGCCCAAGCCTTCACAGACATCATGGGCGTGGATGATCAATTCCAAGGCTCCACGAGGCACGAAATCACACGGCGCGCCGGTGATCAACTCGGGACGTCGGAAGATGACTGCCCGGGCATCCGGTTCCGCATCCCTGACCACAGCGGCGAGCATTCTCGTAGCGAGCTGCAGCGACTCCACCAATCGACCGGGGTTGGCTCGCGGACCAAGGGTGACATCGAGCCCAACCGATGGATATCCGTCAACTCGTCGGGAGGCGAGGAAGAATGCCGGTGCGTACATGCAGTCCACGGCATGGTCGGCCGTTGTCGTGCACGACCACTCGACGGTTCCCGCAGCTATCGCCCAATCATGATCGGCAGCGGAAGTCCACCTATCAACGATGAGATCGCTGAGTTCGCACCTATCGGCGACAGTGAAGTGTTCCTGCCCAGACACGATTGCCGCGGTGTCGGTCATAGTGAGCGCACAGTGCCCGGTATGTGCGCCTGCCGCAAGCTACGTGGCGAGGTTCTTCGACCGTGCGGGGGCGGGTGCTGCCGAGCGCCGGGCGTTGCTCCAGATCACCCGGATGATCCGAATTCTGCGCCACGAGACCTCACGGGTTCGGCGCGTTGAGCCAGTCGTCGAGTTCGACAAAGCCGGCCGCTGCAGCCCACAGTGTGTCCTCTGGGTACGCGCCGTCGCCTTTGTGATCTCGCCGCCAATCGCGATCACCGAACGAGTTGGTGACGTCGGCAAGGTGCCGACGCGCTGTCGCACGCTCGACCTCGACCTGTTCTCGCAGTGAGTCAGCGTCCGCAGGTTCGACAAGCTGGATGCCATCGATCGAATAAGCGCTCAGAGCGTCGATGGTCTGTTCGTCGCGTCCGTTGTCGCGGGTCCAGAAGCATGCGGCGCGAGGAATCTGATGGTTCCAGATCGGCCACTCGGCTGGTCGCCACCGCCACGCGATCGGAAGCTTGTCGAGACGAATGAACTTGGCAAGCGCTTCGAGATGCACCGGGCGGCTCAACCAGGGCACACCGTCGGCCGGCTCGTCGACAACCAGCGCGATCGAGACGTACTCGAGCTCGTCGTCGCCATCGACGAGAGCGCCGTACACGTACGCGGCGATGACATTCACCTCCGACCACTGTCCGGCGCGGTCTAATTCGTCTGCGAGGTCACTCAATCGGCCGATGGCCGTCGATCGCTTCATGCCCGCGATCGTCGCGCAGCCAAAGTTCCACTGGCGCTCAAGCGCACATACCGGCCAGTCGGAGCGCTCGGCGCAGTTGGTCGAGCGTCGACAGGAGACCCTCACGGACTCCAACGAACTCGGGTCCTTTCGAATCGAGACACGGTGCGAGCCAGGGCATAGCATCGACCACTTGCCGTCAAGTTGAGGAGGAAACCTCATGTTGAACGCGATCCCAGATCTGCCAGCGGGTGTCATCGGCTTCGAGGTATCGGGAAAGCTCGAAACGACCGACTACAGCGACATCCTCCGTCCCGCACTGGACGACGCTGCGGAGGACGGCGACATCCGCCTCGTGATCGTGATGCCGAAATTCGACGGCTTGTCAACAGGGGCGATTTGGGAGGACACCAAGATGGGGGTCACGAACTGGGGCGCTTGGAAGCGCGCAGCTTTCGTCACCGACGTCGAATGGATGACCCATGCCATTCATTGGCTGGGCTGGATGAGTCCCGGCGAGGTCAAGCACTTCCCGCTCGCAGAACGGGACGCCGCGATCGCTTGGGTCGCCGCGTAACACGACGAGCATTCCCCGCGCCAGAACTGCGATCTGCTCGGTGCGCTCACGCCCGCGATCGATTCACTCGGAGTGAGGTGGGATGCGTTCGGCATCGATGTCGGATGCCGTCACGGTGGTCTCTGCTCGCTGGCTTCCGAGCGCCGCAGCAACCATTGGTCCTCGATTACACGTCAAGGAGTCGACGGCACGTCGCTGTCGTGGTGATCCATCGGAATCGCCGGGCGATGGCCAGATGTCGTCCTGGATCCGCAAGAAGTCGTTGGCATGGGCCTGGCACTGGACGCAGATGAACAGGTCTCCCGCATCACTAAGTGTCCCCTGACTCCGCGGCTGCTGGCAGACAGCACAGGTCACAAAGGATCGCGGCACCTGATAGTCCGGTCGCGAACGACGAGCTGGCGCCGCATCGCGGCCCGGACGCAGTGTCACGGAATCGCGTCACCGATCCGCATTCGGGGCACTCGGCAACAGAACCATGCGCGTGAGACCACTGGCCGTCCATTGTTCCTGAGCAACGTTGCACGCTCACGCGACACCATTCAGTGTCGGTTTCATCGCTCTCAGATGCTCCGGAGTCGATCGCCCGACGTGTTTGGACGCCGTTGCGGTGGGGCATTGAACGACATGAAGACATCTCGGTCGGCGACGTCCGACCTGGGTGGTACGTCGCCGACCGGTCGTGCACGCAACGACATAGGCCAGTACGACGACCTCGTCGAGGAGTGGTGGAAACCCGAGGGGGAGTTCGCCGCGTTGCATTGGCTGGCGGCCTCACGTCGATCGCTCGTCCCGGCACCTGTCGGGTCTTCGGAGATGCTGGTGGACGTCGGTTGCGGAGGGGGCCTGATGGCCGAAGCGACGTCGGCCTATCTGCACGTCGGCGTCGATCTGGTGGCATCCGCACTCGATCATGCCCGGGCGCACGGAGTGACTCCCGTCCAAGCGGACGCTTCCGCGCTGCCGATCCCGTCGGCGACTGCCTCAGTGGTGGTCGCCGGTGAAATTCTCGAACACGTCACCTCACTCGACGCCGTCGTCGCAGAGGTCTGTCGTGTCCTGCGGCCAGGCGGAACGGTAGTGATCGACACGATCAACGACACGAGACTCGCGAGACTCTTGTTGGTCACGATCGCCGAGCGACTTCCCGGTGGACCGCCTCGCGGGATCCACGACCCTGGTCTGTTCGTGAAGCCTGAGCGACTGCAGCGACTCTTTGCCCAGCACGGTGTCAGCTTGGATGTGTGGGGACTTCGTCCGTCGGCGATCGACTATGCGAAGTTCCTCACCGACCGCCGTCGCAGTGTCCGGATGGTCCGGACCCGTTCGACTCGCGGCGTGTTCCAGGGTCTCGGAATGAAGGCGACATGACCGGGCCGCTCGACTCGGCATCGTTGTCGCGTGGCCAGGTGCTCGAGCGCATCCTTCGTGACGCACGCCGTGGCGCCGTGATGCCGCCGTCCAGCGACATCTCGGCCAATGTGCACGGTGCTCTCGCACTCGGTGTCGACCCGGGAGACGGTCTGGGAATGAGGCCGTGGTGAGCGGGGCCATCGTCGGATTTGGATCGTCCTTCCCTCCAGCGCTCGATCAGCAACAGGCGTGGGATGAGTTCTTCGCGGCCCATTTCTCCCACAGCCGAATGGCCCGACACGTCTGGCGCACCTCTGGAGTGGAGCGTCGCCACTCCGCGGTTGACCCCCGCAAGGAAGATCTGTCCGGTATGTCGACCGGCATGCGGATGCTGCGATACAACGAACTCGCCGTCCCATTGGCATGCGCTGCGGTCACCAACAGCCTCGACGCCTGCGGTCTCCAACCCGAAGACGTCGATCTCCTGACGGTCGTGTCGTGTACCGGATATGTGACCCCTGGCGTCGACATCCTGGTTGCCCGAGAGCTCGGCATGAAGACGTCGGTGCAACGTCTGCACGTCGGCCACATGGGTTGCTACGCCGCACTGCCAGCATTGGCGACCACGTCCGACGCCGCGTCGGTGCGAAACAAGGTCGGTGTGCTGCTCTGTGTCGAGTTGACGAGCCTGCACATCCAGCCACCGACTGATGACGTCGAACAGATCGTCGCTCACGCACTCTTCTCCGACGCGGCCGCCGCCGCCGTCATTGTTCCCGGAGCGTCCGGTCTGGAACTCCTCGACGTGGTCGCCTCCACCGACACCTCGACAGCCGACCTGATGACGTGGCGCGTCACCGACCTCGGGTTCCGGATGCGGCTGTCGCCGAAAGTGCCTGCCGTGCTCGACCGGCACGTCCTCTCACTCACCACAGAGCTGTTGGACCGGCATCACCTGACCGTTGCCGACGTCGATCATTGGGCAATCCACCCGGGAGGGCCGAGAATCGTCGACACCGTCGCTCGACGACTGGAACTGACGCCCGAGGCGGTAGTGGCCTCGCGCGACACCTTGCGCACCCACGGCAACTGCTCCTCAGCGACCACGCTGTTGGTCCTCGAGGAACTGAGCCACCGAAACGACATCGTCGCCGGGCAACATGTCGTCGCCATGGCCTTCGGACCGGGCCTCACGTTGTACGCCGCGCTCCTCCGTGCGAGATGATCCGGTAGGTCCGCGGTCATGACGCTCGCATCGAAATTCTCCACAGCAACTCACGGCGGCAACGATCGGGCTGCGACGCTGCGGCTGATTCCATTGGCCCGGGCGAGTCACTTCCAGCCCACGGTGGCGGTGACCGCGTTCACGACAGCGCTGGCCGTCGGCGCCGGGCGCGGTTGGGGTGCCGCTCGTGTTGGGTCGGCCGCGCTCGCGGGACAGCTCGCAGTGGGCTGGAGCAACGACTACCTCGACCGAGACCGAGACCAACGCGCTGGCCGAACCGACAAGCCGATCGCTGCTGGCGAGGTCAGCGCGGAGCTCGTACGAAATTGCGCGATCGCGGCGGCGCTCGGATGTGTTCCGTTGTCGTTGCTCTCGGGTTGGCGTGCGGCTGGTGTTCACGGCGTCGCCGTGGGCGCCGCGTTCGGATACAACGCATTCCTGAAGGGAACTGCTGCGAGCGTCGTGCCATACATCGCTGCATTCGGCGCACTGCCGGCGTTCGTGACGCTGGGCGGTCGATCAGGCCATCTTCCGCCGCCGGCGGCCACACTGGCTGCAGCTTTGATGGGAGGCGGAGCCCATTTCATCAACGTCTTGCCGGACCTCGAAACCGACTCGTTGACCGGCGTCCGTGGTCTACCCCACCGACTCGGAGCAACCGGCTCGCTCGTCGTTGGCGCGGCATTGCTCGGTTGCGCTACAGCCATCGTTGCCCGAGCCGGCGATGCCCCGCTCCAACCAATCAGTCGAGTTCTCGCCGGGAGTGCTGCGACCTTGGTTGGCGGAGTTCTCGCGGCTGCGGTAGCCAGACAGCGACGCACCGCATGGACCCTCGCGCTCGGCACATCGGCGGCAACGGTCGCCCTGTACCTCAGCCGTGGTGGGTCGCTGACATGAAGGGCTCGCTCGTGAACTTTCATCCGGCGCTGTCCGTCGACGTCGACGCCCCAACATTCCACAGCCACTGCGATGTCGCCGAGCAGGAGCGCGGAGACGCTTCTGGCAGGCGCTACACCTCAAATCACTTCGATCTGAATTCCGCATCCGCTGGCCCTTTCGAACGCCCGGCATGCGCCTGACCCAAGTGCCCCTGTCTGGCAGCAGATCGCTCGGTATCAGGCACGCACAATCACCGTGATGCCGTCCCCGAGTGCGTGCGACTTCGGCCCAAGCACGGCACTCTGGCGCGTATTCCCGAGAACTGGTTCGGGCTTTGTGGATGGCCGGAAAGTTGCTCGTCGACAGCGTGGGACACTGTTCCATGACCACAGCGCTCCCGGGACCGTCCGGCTGGGAGAATGTCCGTCGGATGCGCGAGATCTTCCGCGATCCGGCTTCTGCACTCGATCGGCTGAGCCAGTCTTATGGTCCGATTTGTGGGCTCGGCCTGCCGGGGGCGCGGTTGGCGGTCATTGGGGATCCAGCTGTGATGCGCGAGTTGTTCTCGCTACCGGCCGAGGCGTTTCGGTGGGGACATCGGTTCAACGTCGTTGGTGTCCAGTTCGTCGTTGGTAAGGACTCGATGATCGTGTCCGATGGGGCGGAGCATCGTCGTCGTCGGGGCTCCGTGCAGGCAGCGTTCACGCGTCGGCGCCTCGACCAGTGGGTCCCGATGATCGCGGAACGTGCCGATGCGATGATCGACCAGTTGGTCTCACGCTCCGACCTGGGCGATCGTCCGGAAGACTTGGCGCCAGTCGTTCGGCGATTGATCATCGGCGTGACGGTTCATGCGTTCTTCGGAGATCGTCTGGCTGCGCGGGCTGACGAGATCGCCGACTTGTATGAGGGGCCGCAGCATTTCATCGAAGCACCAGTGGTGAAGCAGTTTCCGCACCCGTTGCCGTTCACAACTCGCGCCCGTGTTCGTCGCGACCTTCGGGCGATCAACGCGATCATCGACGCCGAGATCGCCGATCGCCGTGCCAGCCCATCGGGAGACCCGCTCGACATCCTCGAAGCGCTCGTCGTTGATGCTGGGCTGTCCGACTCCGAGATCCGTGCACAGGTCCGCACGCTGATCGGTGCGGGCTACGACACCACAGCTGCGGCACTCTCATGGCTGCTGTGGTGCGCCGCGCTCTCACCGGAGGTGTGGCAGAGGGTGCGGGACGAGGCCGACACCGTGCTCGGTTCCACGGTTGGATCTGCAGTTCGCGTCGACGCTGCGTCGCTGGCACGTCTCGAGTACACGCATCGAACAGTTCGGGAGTCCCTGCGTCTGCACCCTGCCGGGCTGATCGGCGCCCGCGTGGCCGCCCGAGAGACGGAGCTGGGCGGCTGTCGCATCCCCAAGGGAACCCTCCTGGTGTGGTCGCCTCATCTCGCTGGACGCAACCCGGATCACTGGGTCCAACCGCTGCGCTTCGAGCCGGATCGATTCGTCAACGCAACGCCCGAGCAACAAACACTCGGCGACCTCGCGTGGATCCCGTTCGGTCGCGGACCGCACATGTGCATCGGCTTCGCTCTGGCGCAGATGGAGCTGGCGCTGGTGCTGGCGCGAATGGCCCAGCGTCTCGATCTCACGCCGATCAGCGAACAGGTGCCGCACCCCGTCGGCATGGTGGTGAACCGCCCGACCGGAGGTGCGCCGTTCGTAGTCACTCCGCGCGCGGTGAACCTTCGCTGAGTGGCACCTCGGCGTCCCGGCCGCGCAACTCGGATCGTCCGGACTGGTAGCGACTTTGCCCGGTATGTGCGCCTCACGCAAGCCTCGATGCCAGCCCACAGACCGCTCGGTATCGGCGCTCGTAATCACTGCGACGTCATCTCCGACGGTGTGCGACTTCGGCCCCGATGCGGCGCCGCAGTATCCCGAGCAGGAGACCGACATTCGCGGTCATCCAGTGGTCAAAGCGACAGAGATTCCGATCTGTGCGGCCGCTGATCCGAGGTGCTGGTCGCCGGTGACCAGGACCAGTTCGGCGTCGTTCGCTGCGTTCGCTGATGCGAGGTGGACTGCGTCGTACCCTCTCAGCGCGTGGGCCTCGGCGAGCTGCCCGGCGGACATCGCAAGACTGGCTGTCACCTCGAGGTAGTCGATCTCCTCCACGAGGGAGTTCAAGTCTTCCACGGCTGTGCGCAGCTCCGTGGCGGTGAGTCGCTGCATCCGTTCAGCCTGGGCGAGGGCGGCTCGCGCCTCGGGGTAGACGAGTCGGGAACTGATCACGCGCGTCGCCTCGTTCCACAATTGGCTGCACGTCGGCGAGGATGGCTCCGAGACAAGGAGGGGCACGAGTGCGGAGGTGTCGAAGTAGGCAATCACCGGCGTTGTTCGGCGACGAGGTCGCTGACCGTGGCGCTCGCGCTGACTCGCGGAGTGCCCCGCCGCTGCTTGTGTCGTGCTGCGGGAGAGATCAGCCCTGCGCTCACGAGCCGATCGATGACCCGAGGCTGATCAAGCGGCACCAGGCGCGCAACAGCCTTGCCGTGATCGGTGACGGTGACCTCGTTGCCGTCTTGCACGATGCTGAGATATCGGCTGAGGTGATCTCTGAACTCTCGCACGCCTGCTTCCATCTTCATATTATGGCGCTTTTGGCTAGCAGAATCTAGCCACACTGCGTGAGCCGTCTCACCACTGAAACCACCACACAACACGAACGCAGAATCCCTCACCACGCCGTCGAGCACGCGCCACGCTTCGGCCCCGATGCGGCGCCACGTAATCGCGTCACCAAGCCGGCGGTCGGTGGCACTTCCCGATCAGTCGTTCTGTGCCGGGCGCCTGGCCATCGCCCGCGCAGGCAATCTGCGCTGTCGGGTGGTGTTGTAGTGTCCGGGACGTATCCGTGGAGGGGGGTCATGGGCGAGCGACTTGAGATCAATGGGCATCCGACCTGGGTCGACCAGCGTGGCGACAATGGCGACCCGATCCTGTTGCTTCACGGCGGCATGTCCAACAGCGACCTCCTGCTCGACGCGTTCGGCACCCCGCTGGCGCAACGGCATCGACTGGTCGCATTCGATCGCCGTGGGCATGGCTTCACCGCTGACGCGGACGCACCGTTCCACTACGCAGACATGGCGACCGAAACGATCGGCGTGCTCGAGAAGATCATTGGCGGGCGAGCACATCTGGTCGGTTGGAGCGACGGAGGAATCGTCGGATTGCTGGTCGCACTCCGCCGTCCGGACCTTGTCGACAGGCTGGTTCTCATCGGCGTGAACTTCCACTTCGAAGGTGTTCTGCCGTTGGATCTCGATCCGAGCTCTCCATTGACAGCAGCACTGATGCAGTCGTATGTCGAGCGCTCACCTGACGGCGAGGCGCACTTCGCAGACATCGTTGGGAAGTTCATGACGATGATGTCGACCGAGCCGACCCTGACCGTCGACGATCTGGCGAAGGTGACAGCGCCGACGTTGGTCATGGTCGGTGATGACGACCTGATCGCGTTGAACCACACGTGTGCGCTGTACGAGTCGCTCCCAGCGGGGCAGCTCTGCGTCGTGCCACGTGCTTCACACGCGTTGCCGCTCGAGTATCCAGACGAGACCGCGCGCCAGGTGCTCGGCTTCCTGGAGGCTGATCAGCCAGCGCACACGCTCATGCCAGTTCGGCGTGCCGCAGCAACAGCCCAGTCGTAATCAACACGTCAAGCATCGCAACCGGACCTTCGCAGCGAACCGCGACCATCAATCCTTGTCGTCAAGTTCGGCTGCCA
Organism: Ilumatobacteraceae bacterium; assembly: GCA_963695145.1. Lineage (GTDB taxonomy): Bacteria > Actinomycetota > Acidimicrobiia > Acidimicrobiales > Ilumatobacteraceae > Sva-07. The sequence continues at coordinate 397,176 of CAVOGB010000005.1, forward strand.
ACAATGTGCCGTTCGAGGACACTCGATAACCCGCTTACATAACCACGGCGCTGGGACGGGGCAGCCCGCTCATAACGGCCCAAGCCGGGTGCCCGAGAATCCCACCGAGGGGTCAGCTCAGTCGACGTTGACCTCCACCACGACCTTGCCGAGGGCGCGGCCCTCGCCCACGTAGCGCAGTGCTTCGGGCACCTCCTCGAGCGCGAACGTGCGGTCGATGTGGATCCCGACATGTCCGGCGACGCAGAGGTCGGCCACCGGCTCGAAGTGCGACGGCCCCTCACGCACGGCGAGGACGCCGATCCGGCGGCCCGTGAGCCGACCGACGATCGCGCCGACCGTGAGCGACGCGCAGCAGCGTCGGCACCGACCCGCCGACACAGCGATACCGGCCACCGCGAGCGAGCGCCCTGCGGTAGGCGAACACCGAGCGGTGGGCGACGAGATCGAGGATCAGGTCGTACGGCTCGGCGCCGCGGGTGAAGTCCTCGCGGCGGTAGTCGATGACCTCGTCGGCGCCAAGCGACCGCATGAAGTCGAGCTTGCCGGCGTTGTCGACGCCGGTCACGTGGGCACCCGCCCGCTTGGCCAGCTGGATCGCGAACGAGCCCGAGCCACCGCCCGCCCCGTTGATCAGGACCCGCGATCCCTGGCCGCGGCATCGGCGGTTCCCTGCAGCGCGATCGCGCCCGCTTGTGGGATCGTCGACGCCTCGCGAACGTCAGCTGCTGCCGGCTTGGGGGCCAGCGCCGATTCGGGCGCGACCGCGTACTCGGCGAAGCCGCCCTTCAGCGCCGAGGTTGTCGCCGTACACCTCGTCACCCGGTCGGAACCGGGTGACGCCGGCGCCGACGGCCTCGACCCGCCCGGCGATGTCCGAGCCGAGCGTCGGGCGCGCCGGCGCGCGCAAGCCCTCCGATGCGCGCGTAGAGCGGCGAGCCGCGCAGGCACTCCCAGTCGCTCAGGTTGATCGACGTCGCGGCGACCCTGACCAGCACCTGGCCGGCGCTCGGCGACCGGCCTCGGCACGTCCTCGATCCGAAGCACACTCGGGCCGGCCGTAGCGGTCGTAGACGACCGCCCTCACACCGGGCCTCGATCGGATCGCCGCACGGCGTGCCGGTCGATGTTCTCGACCTCGTTCACGCCGTCGAGTCTCGCGGATTCGTGAACGGACGAGCCCACCGTCGTATCTTCAGCTGGGGCTCGAGGGGCCGACTCACGCAAGCCGGCTTGATCGTACGTGGGTTGCGCCGCCGCCGCTGCAGCCGCAACTCTCCTACGGTGGTTCAATGACTGCACTGCATGACGATGTCGACGAGGTCCTCATTGGACTCCTCGGCGAGACAGCGCGCGGATCGCTTCCCCCGATACTGAGCGGCGCCGCCGCGAGCGGAGCTCGCTGGAGCGCGAAGCGCCTCAAGACCGAGACGGCGGTCGACCGACGGGCGCTCTCCGTCGAGCAGGCCCGAGCTGCGGTGATCCGTCTCTCGGAGGCGCTTCGGGAGTGCACGACCGAGACCGAGGGCGCCGCCACTGTGCTCCGCGGAGTCGTGGGGTCGGGCTTCGGAGGCATGAATCCCGCTGTCGTCGTCGCGCTTGTCGATACCGACGCAGGCGCCGTGACGATCGCTGCCCATGCCAAGGAGGGCCTGATCAAGCAAGGCACCGCGAAGAAGGCTGTGGCGGCGCTCCTGGAGTCCGCAACGGACTGAGTTCTCGTCGAGTCAGGCGATGGCGTTCTTCGGTGTAGTAGGTGCGAAAGCCGACGATCGCAACAGCGGTCGTCCGATCGTCGGCAGTGTCGAAGCCGACTGATATCGCTCGGGCCCACCCGAGCGGGTCGTGCCGACCATAAGGGTCGAGACCGTGGGGTCGACCGCACCGATCAGCGCGTACGCGTCCGACCAGCGTGATGCCGGATCGGGCTGCGGGCCACGCATTATCAACATCGCCACCTCCACCACCCACCCGCTCGGGATCCGGCATTCGGATCGCCGATCGCTCGGCTTGAGCCGCACATATCGCTCCGCGTAACCACGGCAACCCGGCTTGCCAACGTGACCGACCATTCGTGGCACGAGATAATCCCGACCGGCATCGGATCACGACGCTGAAGCGATCTTGGCGGTTCGGATGCGAGCATGTCCCGGTCGCGCTGGGAGGTAAATGGTCAGCGGTAGGGGAGGATCTTTACCGCGGGCGAGATCGGCTCGAACTCGGTTATCGAAGCGATCCGCAGGCTCGGTAGGGCGACTTATCTGTAGATCAGTTTGCTACAGCCCTTCGGCCAACAACCCGAATTGGCGGTAGACCTCGGCGGCGTCCCAGAAGCTGCGGACCTCGACGACCTTGCCGTCGGTGACCTTGTAGATGTCGACGCCTTCCATGGTGATGCGTTTGCCCGTGGGTTCGGGGGCGATGTCGGCGTAGGGGCCAGTGTGGGTGCCGACGGTGCGCCACCAGAGGACGACCTTGTCGGTGGCGTCGATCAGTTCGACGATCTCGGTCTCGACGTCATCAAATGCACCTTGGTAGCGTTCGACGTCTTCGCGGATCACGTCGACGGTCGAGCCTTCGAAGCCGGTCATGAACGTGCGGGCATCGGGCTGGATGTAGCGGTCGATCGCCGTCGGGTCGCTGTCGCCCCACAGTTCGAGGTGCATCGCGCGCACCAGTTCGGCGGGGGTCAGGTCGTGGTTGGTCATCTCATTGCTCCCGATCTGGGTCGCTGTCGTATTCAGGTCGGTCGACCAGTTCGCGAGGACGCGGCGCATCTCAAGGGTGATCTTGTCGGCCTTGGTGTGGAACTCGGTCGTCAGGTCGAGGGGTACCGACTTGCGACGCAGGCGTTCGAGGACGGCCTTGTCCTCAGCGGCGACGGCTTGTTGGAAGGCGACGACGCCGGCGATCTCGTCGGGGTCGTTGGTGATGTCGTTGCGGTAGTCGGTGCAGAACAAGCGGGTCTCGTCGGCGTTGACCGGCTGGTGGAAGAAGGTGATCGACATCACCGCCGCCTCCTCGGCGTACCCGAGTCGGAGATAGATGTGGTGCGGTGGGGTGAAGATCCAAAACGACTCACGTTCGACCGTGCGGAACTCGTCGCCTGCATGGAACGAATCGGCCAGCGCCTTGGTCGTGTGCTGGTACCGCACCGGAAAAGCTCGCCCGTCACGAACCACTTCGTAGTCGTTCACTCGACGGTCCTCCAGCGTGCCGAACGTGTCGAGGTGCAGGAACCCGAGATGGCCCGGATCGAGGAAGTTGTCAGCCATCTGCGCCGCGCTTGCGTTCCACGACATTGCTGGGAGCGGACACTGGACGAACGATTCGTCCTCGTGCTCGGGCACCCGGGGCAGGTCCGTGATGGGGGTCTCGGGGGCGATCCAGATCAGTCCGAGGTGCTCGGCGATGGCGGCGGCCGCGCCGCAGCCGGCGCGGGCGGGGATCGGGGCATGGGGTGACTGGGCGGGGATCTCGATGCACGTGCCATCGGCGGCGAACTTGTAGCCGTGGTAGGCGCAGCGCAGGCCCGCTCCTTCGGTGGTCACGTCGATCGTGCCGGCGCTCAACGGTGCGAGCCGGTGCGGGCACTCGTCCTTGACGCGGCCAGCTGACCGTCGAGGCGGGCGACGCACCAGTGCTCACCGAGCAACTCGACCGCCAGCGGGCCGCCGTCAGCCAGTTCCTCGAGGCGGGCGACCGGGTGCCAGCATCGGCGCAACATCGGGTGCGTGTTGTCGAGCCACATGGCGTCATCCATGCGGCACCAATGAAGCGTCGCGATCGTGGATCGACTCGAGCAGCGGTCCGTACCGGTCGAGCATCGCCTTGCGCTGCGGGAGCGATTCGTTGATCCGGAGCTGGAGTTCACGCTCCTTCGCCCGATGGTCGTGCGGGGCCGTGAGGGCGGTGTGGTCGTCGACGAGGACCTTGCCGTCGACGAGCACGGTGTGCACTGACTCGCCGTGTTCGGCGAACACCAGGCTGCGCACGAGCGCATCGCGATCGAGGCAGGCGTGACGCTCGGTGTCGAGCAACACGATGTCGCCCGGTTGCCGATCGCACGATCCGACCGATCGGGGCGCGCAGCGCGTTCGCTCCGCCGCTGAGGCACATCCGCCAGACGGCTTCGGGTGTCGGCCACGCAGAACGGCGACGTGGTGTGGATGAGCGCGGCGAACTTCATCGCCTCGAACATGTTCTGATTGTCGTTGCTCGCCGCCCCGTCGGCGCCGAGCGCCACGCTCACGCCGCCGTCGAGCAGACTGGCGAGCGGTAGCAGGCCGGACCCACAGCGCAGGTTCGAGATCGGGCAGTGGACCACCGTCGCGCCGGCGGCTCGCACGAGTGCGAAGTCGTCGGAATCCATCCACACTCCGTGGGCCAGGCTCGTGCGGTCGGTGAGCGCACCGATGTCGTCGAGGTATTCCACCACGGACCGGCCGTAGCGCACTCGGGTCGCCACCACCTGCGAGCGGGTTTCCAGCACGTGCGTGTGCAGCGGGGCACCGTGGGTGTGAGCGAGCCGGGTGAGGCCGACCATCAGGTCGTCGCTGCATCGCTGCGGCGCCGACGGGCCGACGATCGGGGTGAACCGCGGACGGGCGCCGTAGTCGGTGAGGTAGCGCTCCATCGACGCGAGCAGCACTGCGGGGTCGACCGGCTCGCCGAGTGGGGGTGGTGCATCGCCGTCGCCAAAGGCCATCGACTCGAAGATGTCGCGGTCCTGGATCATCGGCGCCAGACCGCACCGGATTCCGGCGTCGGTGTAGGCGCTCGCCATCGCTTCGACGTGGTCGTCGAACCCGTCGGCCGGCACCCATGCGTGGTCGAGCACCGCCGTGCACCCGGTGCGCAACATCTCGAGCGCACCCGACATGGCCAGCGTGTAACTGTCGTCGGGGCTGAACGGGATGCCGCCGTACACCACCCACATCAACCACAGGTCGAGCGGCAGGTTCGGCGCCATCCCGCGATCGAGGCGCTGGCCGAATGGGTGTGGGCGTTGACGAGGCCCGGCATGGCGATCATGCCCCGCCCGTCGATCTCAGCCGTGCTGGGGGTCGGGCTGACGTCGCCGATCGCGGCGATGACCCCGTCGACGATGTGGATGTCGGCGACGGCGAAGGGGCGGTCGGGGTCGAGCACGCTCGTGCCGCGGATAACCAGTGCGTCGGTCATTCGGTCGTGTCCTGCGTTCCCGCGCCGCCCTGATCACCCTGGGTGGAGCGGCCGGACTCGTGCTCGGGGAACAGGTCGGCGTAGGTGTCGCCGGCCACGAAGGGATGGGCGTCGAGCAGATCCTCGTCGATGTGGACGCCGAGACCAGGCCCGGTCGGTGCGGTGATCGTGCCCCCCTGCAGGTCGACCAACGCCAACCCCGGGTTGTCGCCGATGTCGGTGATCATCGGCTGGTGCGTGTCGATGTCGTACTCGCACAACCGCACCCTCGCCGCGGTCGCCCAGTGCAGGTTCGCCGCCAGCCCCACCACCGTCGGTCCGCCGACGTGGGGGATCACCTCGATCGAGTGGCGCTGCGGCGATGTCGACGATGCGCAGACAGTTGAGGATCCCGCCGGTCAACGTCGCATCGGGCTCGAACACTCGGGCCGCGTCGCGGCGGGCGAGATCGGCGAACACGGCGGGGGAGTAGACCCGCTCACCGACGGCGATACGGATCGGGCGCGGGCATGCCAGCACGTCCAGACCGTCGACGCCGATCTGCGGCACCGGCTCTTCGAAGAAATGGATGCGCATCGGGGCGATTTCCCTGGCGAGTTCGATCGCCGTGTCGGGATCGTGGAACCAGTACGAGTCGACGCCGATCAGCATCTTCGGGCCGACGTGCTCGCGTACGGTGCGACGACCTCGACGTCGTCGGCCAACGCACGCCCCAGTCGCACCTTCACGCCTGCGAAGCCGAGCCCCAGGCACTGGTCGAAGTAGTGGGCGTGCCAGTCGGCCGACTCGTCGAACATCGTCGTGCCCGTCCCGTACAGGGGGATCGGGTAGGCGCTGCCGCCGAGCAGTTGATGCACCGGACCGCCAAGGTGCTTGCCGAGGATGTCCCACAGCGCGATCTCGATCGCCCCGAGGGGTCTGGCTGTCAGCCCCCTCCGGCGCCGAGGTAGCCGTCGAGCACGACGCCGAGGTCGGCCATCCGGTCGCGAATCGTCAACGGGTCACGCCCGACGAGGCGGTCGGCGCACACGTCGTCGACGATCGCCGCGAACACCGTCGGATACGAATGCCCCCAGTTGGTCGACGCCTCGCCCCAGCCGACCGTGCCGTCGTCGGTTTCGATGCGCACCAGCGCGAAGCTGCGCTGCATCGGCGGATCGCTCTTGCGATAGCCGGCGAGGCGAGCCCGGACGTCGACGATCCTCATCGGAAACGGTCTAGTCGCTCTGGGAGGTTCGATAGCCGTGACTGATCACCTTGTAACGCGCCGTTCATCCCGCCTGAGCATTGCCGACCCAAACGCTGCTTAGGTTCGACCGCCATCGAGGCCGACCATCGGCCGCGGCAAACCGACCGACGACGATCTGCAGGGGTTCTCATGAGCGACAAAGCCGGCTGGCGATGGGGGGCGACGATGCAGTCGCTCGCGCGCCTGCCGCCGGCATCGTGCTGCTCCTCGCCCTGTGGGCGTGGGGCAGCCGGGCCGGGTGGGCCGGCGGGATGGTCGTCACGCCCGCAGAGGCGCTCGGCCCGATCTTCGGCGACAGCAGCGACTCGTACCGCCGTGCGGCAGCGTCGACGATCTCGGCCGCCGCCCGCGGGTTCGTGATCGGCGGGACGATCGCCTTCATCGCCGCGCTCGTCGCCGTGTCGGTGCCATCGTTGCGCGGGTTCGTCGCACGCCTCGCGGCCGTCGCCAACGCCGCACCGTGGGTTGCCGTGGCGCCCGTTCTGCTGATCATCCTCGGCCGCAGCCAGGGTCCCGTCGCCGTCGCCGCACTGGCCGTCTTCTTCCCGATCTTCGTGTCGACCTCGGTGGGTCTCGCTGCCGCACCGGCCGCCACTCACGACGTGGCCACGGCGCTCGGCGTCGGGCGGTTCCGCCGGCTGTGGTCGGTGCAGCTGCCGGCATCGTGGCCGTCGAGCGCAGACGGGCTCAAGCTCGCCGCACCCGCCGCGCTCGCCGGCGCCGTGTTCGGTGAGTGGTACGGCGCCGACCGCGGGCTCGGCGTGCTGCTGATCACCGCGATGCAGGGCGGGCGGGCCGACCGACTGTCGGCCGCCGCGCTGGTGTGCGCCGCCGCCGGACTGATCGCGTACGGGGTGCTGCTCCGGGCTCCGGGCACTCGCCACTCGGCGTTATGGGGCGGCGGTCGGCACATCATCCTCGGGGTCTGGGTCCGGTGCCGCCGCGGCGAACCGTGCAGTCGGGCGCGACATGCCGTCAACGAATCGGCCGCCGTGCTGATGGTGGTGGTCGTGCTCGTCGGGCTGTGGTGGACGTGGGTCGAGGTCAAAGACGTCGCTGCAATCGTCGTGCCCGCCCCGCCCGCGGTCCTCGACGACCTGACTGCGGCCCCGGGCGCCTACCTCAGCGCCGCCCTCCACACGATGCTCACCGCGTTCATCGCGTTGCTGATCGGCACAGCGTTCGGGCTCGCCGCCGCACTGGCCGCGTTCCCGGATTCCAGTTCGTCGCAGGGGATGTCGGTCCCATTCATGGTGCTCTTGTCGGCAACGCCGCTGTTCGCTCTGTTCCCGCTGTTCGCGCGGATCATCGGATACAACGAACGCACCGTCTGGGCGCTCGCCGCGATGCTCGTGTTCTTCCCGATCTTCGTGTTCACCCGCTCGGGCCTCGAATCCGCCACGGAACCGATGCTCGACGTCGCGCCGCGTTGGGCGGCCAGCGCCAGAGAACGCTCTCCGGTACGTCGTGATGCCCGCCGCTGCCCCGCACGTCGCCAGCGGATTCCGCATCGCCGCCCGGATCCGCGATCATCGCGGCCGTCGTCGGCGAGAGCCTGATCGGCCGGCAGGGCTTGGGTGTCGAGTTCGCCTACGCCTATCGGCTCCTCGACCTGCCACGAGCGTTCGGAGCGGCGATCGTCGTCGTCGTGCTCTCGGTCGCCATCTTCTCGCTCGCCGGCAAGGCCGAGCGAGGCCGTCCACGAACGGTGGGCCTGACCAGCAGTCGCCGATCTTCGCCCATTCGCACCGATGGTCAGAGCGGGCCGCACGCCCCGAGCAACAACTTCACCAGATCACCATCAAGGGAGAGGAACAACCACCATGTACACACGGAGAGGCTTCATCAAGACGTCGGGGATCCTCGGCGGACTGACGTTCCTGTCGTCGTCGGCGATCCTCGCCGCATGCGGATCCGACAGCGACGAGTCCGCCACGACCGGCGCGGCCGGCACGACCGCCGGCACCACGGGAGCGACCACGGCCGGCACCGCCTCGGCGAGCCGCGCCCATCGCCGCAGGCGCAGTGTCCACCGTGTTCAACTGGCTGCCCGACATCGAATGGTCGGCTTGGTACCTCGCCGAAGACCGCGGGTACTTCACAGACTTCGGTGTCGAATCGTCGCTGATCCACGGCGGGCCAAACGCGGCCACGGTGCCGCAGGCGCTGGCGACGGGCGACGGCAACATCGGCTTGTCCGCGAGCGAACTCGACATCATCAAGGCCAACAACGAGGGGCAGGACTTCGTGATCATCGGCGCCATGTACCAGCGCAACCCGCTCGGGCTGACATGGATGACCGCGACCGGCATCGAAACGGTCAAGGACCTCGTCGGGCTGCGGATCGGCGGCCCCCAGGGAGACCAGGTGCAGATCGACGCCATGTTCAAGGCCAACGGGCTCGAGCCCGACTACACGTTCGTGCCCATGGGCTTTGACCCCCAGCCCCTCGTCGACGGCGAGATGGACGCCATCACGTCCTACGTCACGAACCAACCGATCCAGCTGCGCCTCGCTGGCCACGACGTGACCGCCAAGCCCTACTCCGACCTCGGGCTGCCGTCCTACGGCGACATCCTTTTCGCATCGAAGGCGTGGCTCGGCGAGAACCGTGACCTCACGGTGGCCTACCTCGCCGGACTGCTGCAGGGCGTCGACGCCAACATCGACGACCCCGAGTGCATCGCTGCCGATCCTCCAGGAGCGCTACGGCGCCGACAACGAAATCGACCCGGAATCAGCGGCCGCGTCCAACCCCGAGTACATCGCGTTGATGACGAGTCCGTACACCGATGCCAACGGGCTGCTGATGGTCGACCCGGCGCGCCTCGGCGACGAGATCCTGCCTGCCCTCGAGACGGCTGGCGAGACGGGGCTGCCGACCGTCGACGAATTCCTCGACAACTCCTTTCTCGAAGCAGCCCGCAGCTTTTCGTGACAGACGCCGGTTTCGAACTCGAGGAGGTGGCGAAGGAGTTCGTCATCAAGCGGCAGCCGCTCGTGGCGATCGAGCGGTTCGATCATTGCGCCCCGATCGGGACCCTCACCGCGCTGGTCGGCCCCTCGGGGTGCGGCAGGTCGACAATCCTGCGGATCCTGGCCGGGCTCGACGCACCGACGTCGGGCACTGCGCTCGTACACGGGCTTGCGCCGTCCGAGGCGCGGGACCGACACGAGATCGGTGTCGCGTTCCAGGACTCCGCGTCGCTGCCATGGCGCGACGTGCGCAGCAACATCCGCTTCGTGATCTGCAGGTTACGGGCGCCGGACGCCGCGCCGAAATCGGCGGTCGACGACATGATCAAACTTGTTGGGCTCGACGGGTTCGAGAACGCACGGCCGCGGCAGTTGTCGGGCGGCATGCGGCAACGGGTAGCGATCGCCCGCGCTCTCGTGACCTCGCCGTCGGTGCTGCTTCTCGACGAACCGTTCGGGGCGCTCGACGCGATGACCCGCACGCGGATGAACCTCGAACTGCAGCGGATCTGGATGGAGCGGGTGACGACGACGTTGCTGGTCACCCACTCGATCGAGGAGGCCGTGTTGCTCGCTGACGAGATCGTTGTGATGTCACCTCGACCGTCACGGATCGTCGCTACGGTGACGATCGATCTCCCCCGACCACGAACCACCGAAATGACCCGCAGCGCAGCCTTCCACGACGTCGTCGACTTCGTCGGCGAGACCCTGATCGGCAGCGACGACGAGTGAGCCGCAGCACCGTGGCGGGTGACATCGATCACCACCCCTCCGAAGTCGCACCTGGCGCAGACGTCAATGCCGCCACTGTCGATGTCGTCGATAAGCCCGCGATCGCCGAGGTCACGGCCGACCCCTTGCGCACTGCGGTGGGGGTGGCGATCAGGCGAGCGCGGCATGCGTCCGGCATGTCGATGCGGGACTTCGCCACACGCTGCGGGCTCAGCCAGCCGTTCGTGAGCGCAGTCGAGCGAGGAATGTCGACGCCGTCCATCGCCACGCTGTATCGGATGGCAGAGGTGCTCCAGACCGAGCCATCGGCGTTGCTTCCGACCCGGCCGAGCGGCAGCATCCAAATCATTCGCGCAGGGGAGGGCGAGCAGGTGCCGTCGAGCGACCGGCCCGGCTCCGCCGTGGGTCGTGTGCTGCTCGCCGACCCCGATCGCCACCTCGAGATCTACGAGTACGTGATCGCGCCCGAAGACGACCTCGACGTCTGGTACGAGCATCCCGGCAACGTCGTTCTGCACCTGATCGAAGGTCGGCTGCTCGTCGAGTTCTCCGGGCTGCCCACGGCCACGCTCGGCCCCGGCGACTGCCTCGTGCACCCCGGCCCCGTCCCGCGCCGCTGGTCCGTGCTTGGCGCCGAACACGTTCGGCTCTTCCTTGTGATCAACAGCGCCCCGCGGAACAACTGAATGCCGTGCCCGAGGCAGCCTCGATCGGCACGCCACCTACATCGTGTCGACGTTCATCGCCGGCGCAACCCGTCCGGGTTGACCCTCTCGACCCATGTCGTATCCGTTTGTAATACACTGGCAGGTGTGGGTGAGCTTGTTCGATCTCGACCGGTTGGACGACACCGACCCGTTCGAGATCGACCGACAAGCCGCCCACCTGTTCAAACACGACCCCTACGGCATCGACGACATCTACGAGATCTGGAACTCCGACCCGCTGTTCTACCCGGCCAAACCACCAGCGCACTGGCTGATGGTCGCCGAGATCGCCGGTGAGGTGCTGATGGTGCCGCTCGCCCCGTCCGACCATGACGACCCGACCAGATGCCGACCGATCGGCTGCTACCTCGCTGCCAAGCATCTCGCTGACCGATACAAGGAGGACCGATGACCACCAAGAAGATGACCCGACAAGAAGAACACGACTTCTACGCCGACCCCGACAACCAGACACCCCAAGGACCGGCCCGGCGGCGCACCTCGAAGCTGTCCGAACTCGTCCCCGTGAGGTTCCCACCAGAGACCCTCGCCAAGATCCGCGACGCCGCCGACGCTGACGATCGGTCAGTGTCGGCGTGGATCCGCCGCGCGGTCGACCACGAACTCGAACAAGCAAGCAGAGACCGCCTGAGAACATCCGACACCGCGACCAGTACTACGAGCGTGCGATACCGAGCGATCGGGTCGCTCGTAACGCCGGTCCGGGTGGCCGGTCGAGTCGCTCGGGTCCCGATTACCGGGCGGCTGGAGCCGCCTCAGCATCCGGTGGCGTCTCGCAGGCGTTGGCAGGCCTGAGCGAGCCGTGGGGGTTCGAGCTTCACGACGCGTCGGCGGAATGCGTCTCTCGGAATGGTGTGGATGTTGTCGAAGTTGACGACGCAGTCCGTTGGGACGCCGTCCTCGGTGGCGGTGAGTTCCAGTTCCGACACGAGTCCTCGGAGGGTTCGCGTGATCGCCGCCACGACGACGGATCGGTTGCGATCGGCGACTGGGTCTCGGGTGAGCACGAGTACAGGGCGGTCACCGCCGGGTGCCGCTGCGAACCACACCTCACCGCGTTGCATCGGCCCAGTCCGCCCAGTCTTCGGCTGGTCCCCACTCGCCGATCAGGCCGATCGCTGACTCGTCATCGGTGAGAGGCTGGTCCAGCCAGATTTCGGCGTCGTGTTCGGATGCGAGTCGAGTGAGGTGGCGGTGCAGCGCCTCGCGCAGCAGCTCGGACTTGTCGATGCCGAGTTCGTCCGCCCAACGTTGCGCCGCTGTTGCCTCATGATCGTCGACTCTGAAACTGATCATCGTCATACACGCAAGACTACATTGTATTACACCCGCAGGCGAGGGCGTCTCCACGACCAGTCGAACCCGGCGACACCGGTTACTCCGGCTGGATCTTCACCCGGCTTCCGATCAGCGTTTCGTCCGTTGTGCCCCGGCGGAGAGAACCGACGAGTCGCTGCGGTCTGCTCGTTCGCCGCGACGTGCTACGGCTCGAGGCCGTCGAGTTGGTCGGCGACTGCGTAGACCTCGACGATGAGGGTGTCGAGGTCGTCGCGCGGCTCGACCACGGTGGTCGGGAGACCGGCGGCGTCGAGGCTGGGTCCGAAGACTTCGCGCACATGGGTTTCCTGGGCGAGTGTCCAGGCGACGAGGCGGTCGGCGAGGTCGGTGCGGCCGAGGCGGTGCAGTGCGATGGCTGTGGCGGTTGCACCGTGCCATTGCAATTCGTCGAGTCGTTCGTTCTGGTAGCAGTGCCAGGGGTCGCGGAGGTCGGCGCCGGTGATGTCGACGACCCCGGGGCTGAGGCAGCGGGCGACGAGCAGGTGCCACGCCGCTGCGAGGTCCAACCAGGTGGTGAGACCACCTTGGGTGGCGTCGGCCACCTTGGCGTACCAGTGGGCGGCGGCCTGCCAGTCGCCGCGTTCGCGAGCAATGGAGCCGTGGAGTTCCGCGAGCATCCGTTCGGCGTTGCGGCTGTCGAGGCCGATCACGAACGGCGTGAACGTGGCGAACTGTCGCTCGGCGACATCGAAGTGACCGTTGTGGACGAGGGAACGGATGAAACTCCACTCGGCCGCGAAGCGGGTCACGGGGGGCGCGGCCGTCCAGCGGTCGATGCTGGCCACGAACTCGGCGACATCGGTTGCAGCCAGGCCACCCTCGCTGAACGAGTCGTATGGAGAGCTGGTGAACCGGTCCGGCTGGATGGGGAGCCCGGCACGGATCGCCCGCCATCCGCGTTCGTTCTGTTGCTGAATCGGCTCGGTCAGCGTGACCCGAGGGTCAGAGTGGGCGACTTCGTCGAGCAGGTGGTGGGATGCTCCCCCGAGCTTCGCGGCGTCATGCAATCGTTTGACCAGGTCGTCCACCTCGGATGAGGCGATGTGGCCCGCCCCTCCCATCAGAAGGCGTCGCCCGTTCTCCCAGTCCTGGCGGTCGATGAACCAGTCCATGGCAACACTGGCGTCGGGGAGGTACTCGGCGTAGCGGCGGCCGACCTGGGTTTCGTCGGGACCGTACTTGCGCAGCGAGAGCGCGGCGATCGTTGACGCGAAGTAGAGGGCATGGCGTTCACGTACCGTGTCGGACTGCTCGCGATGTTGCAGGTGTTCGCGTCCGTAGGCGCGCATGGTTTCCAACATCCGGAACCGGGTGGTGCCGTCGGTGGCGGTGGAGCGTTGCAGCAGCGAGCGGTCCACCAAGTGGGGCACCACGTCGACCACGTCGAAGTCGTCGACGCCGTCACCCGCAGCGACCGCACGTGCCGCGGCAAGGTCGAACCCGGCCGGGAACACCGACAAGCGGTCGAACACGGCCTGCTCGACGGTGGTGCACAGGTCGTAGGACCAGTCGAGGGTGCCACGCATCGTCTGGTGGCGTTCCATCCGGGACCGGCGTCCACCGATCAGCATCCGGAAGCGTTCTTCCAGGTTCGCGACCAACTCCACTGGCGTGAACACCCGCACCCGAGACGCCGCCAACTCCAAGGCCAACGGCAACCCGTCGAGTCGCCGGCACAGCTCGCTGATCGCACGCCGTTGTTCGTCGTCGATCACCAGATCGGGTGCTTCGTCACGAGCGCGCTGCACGAACAGCCGCTCGGCGTCTTCGGGAAGCAGCGACGGCACCGGCACCAGCCGTTCACCACGCACCATCAACGGCTCCCGACTCGTCGCCAGCACCGTCACCGTCGGACAGGCATTCACGATGCGTTCCACGACATCAGCGGTCGCAGCCAGCACATGTTCGCAGTTGTCGACCACCACCAGACAGCGTTTCTGACGCAGACGGTGGACGAGGTGATCGAGGACATCACCCTCCGGCGGCGCAGCCGTGTCCAACCCGACCGCGAACGCGAACGGCACAGCGTCCTCGTTCATCACCGGCGCCAACTCCACCATCCAACACCCATCAGCGAACGACCCAGACACCGCCCTCGCCGCCTCCAGCGACAACCGGGTCTTGCCCGTGCCGCCGACGCCGATCAACGTCACCAGACGCTGATCGGCCAACTCGGCGGACAATGACACGACCTCGTCGGTGCGGCCGACGAACGAGGACAACTCCGTCGGGAGATTCCCCAACTCCGGCTGCAGCGTCCGCAACGCCGGGAACTCGCCGCGGCCGACCTGGAAGATCCGCTCCGAGGCCTCCAACCCCTTCAACCGGTGCTCGCCGAGATCGACCAGATCCACACCCGCCAGCAGGCCGGCCGTCGCCGAGGACACCAAGACCTGCCCGCCATGGCCCGCATCCATCACTCGCGCCGCCCGATTCAAGGTCGGACCGAAATAGTCACCGCCACGCGACTCGGCCTCACCGGTGTGCAAACCCATCCGCACCGGCAACCCCACACGCGCTTGCACCTCGACCGCCGCGACGACCGCCGCCGACGCCGACGTGAACACCACGCACATCCCGTCACCGGTGTGCTTGAACACCACACCGCCACGAGCCGCCACCACCGAACGGGTCAACTCGTCGTGCGCGGACAACGCCACCGCCATCGTGGCCTGGTCGAGCTGCCACCGCTCCGTCGATCCCTCGATATCCGTGAACAGGAACGTCACCGTGCCCGTCGACCCGTCCGACATGTGCCTCCTTCGTCGCCGCCCAGTTTCCCATACCCTCTAACCAGCAGCACCCACTCCAGCCGAACAGTCGCCCGTCACGAGACAGCGCACCATGCGGCATCGGCGCTCGACGCAGGTGTCGGCGCCGCACACGGGCCTTGAGCGCGCCCGGTATCGCCGCGCTGTAATCCGATGTCGATCGTCGGACATCCCGCTCATATCGGCCCAGTCGTGGCGCCCGATGGTCCCGTCGCTGGGCAGATCCCGTGGTGACCGGTCCGGCGCGAGCGTGGATGGTCCCGTCTCCTCGGGAGGCTGGGTCACCAAGGGAGGCCATCATGGCCGACACCACGAACACTGCCGCTGTCCACACTGTTGAGGTCGTCCGCTACGACGACCCGGTGATCATCACCGAACGCGTCGCTGTCTCGGCATTTATTGCCGGTTACACGGACCCGACTCGCCGGAGCTACGCGACTGATCTGCGGATCTTCGCTGGCTGGTGCCACGACCACGGCGTCAACCTGCTGAACGTCAAGCGGCCGCATCGCGACGCACACCGTAAGAGCGCGACCCAGGTCGCACGCGTGCTCCGCGTCTCCGAACCCCATGAAGCAGCGCGCAGTGTGGGCGCCGCAGACGTGGCCGTCCGTCAGTCGTGGAGATGTGCCTGTTCGCCGTGCGGTCCGAAGATCGCGATCAGGTCCACGGGTCCGTCGGCCGCACCGAACCAGTGCGGCGTCAGCGTGCTGAACTCCACCGCCTCACCGGCCTCGATCACCAGGTCCTGGTCGCCGAGCAGCAACCGCATGCGACCATCCAGCACGTACATCCAGTCGTGGCCGTCGTGTACTCGGAGTTCCGTCGGGGGTTGACGGCGCCGGGCGGTGACGTGGACCTTGAATGCTCGCAGCCCACCGGCCTGGCCGCGATTCGTGAGCGGCCACATCGTGAGACCGTCGCGTGTGATCGGTGTGCCACGTACCCGGGGGTCGGGCGTTGGGGCACCGCCGAGCAGGTCGTCGGTGCTGACCCCGAGCGCCGACGCGAGCGACGGTATGTGATCCAACGCGAGACGACGCTTGCCGGACTCGAGCCGGCTGAGCATCGACACATCGATGTTGGTCCGCTCGCTCACCTGCTGCAACGTGAGTCCCTGCTCGGTTCGCAGTTCACGCAGGCGCCGACGAACCCGCCCGTCGATCGACTCGCTTCCCGCTGTTGCCTGCATGGCAAACTACATTGCCAACCCGCTCACCGATCGTCAAGGTGACTCCATGCACGACACCACAGCGGCGCCGGACACCAAGGCCCGCCGGTTCGCCGCCTTCGACAAGCGAAACTTCAAGCTCTACTTCGTGGGCCAGACCATCTCGAGTGTCGGATCGTGGGCCCAATCGCTCGCCATCATCTGGCTGGTCCTCGAGATCACCGACCGCAGCGGGGGGCTCGGTATCGCCACCGCGCTGCAGTTCCTCCCGTTGCTCGTTCTCGGTGCACCCGCCGGGGTGATCGCCGACAAGTACGACAATCGTCGAATCCTGCTGGCGACCTCGACGCTGTCCGGATTGATTGCACTGACCTTCGCGATCGTCGCATCCACCGACCTGATCAACATCTGGTGGATCTACTCACTCACGTTCCTGTTCGGCCTCGTGCTCGCCGTCGAACGACCCACGATGCAAGCGATCCTCTACCAACTCGTCGGGCCAGATCTGCTTCCCAGCGCCGTCGCTGCCAACAGCACGATCCTCTCCGGCTCTCGCCTCATCGGGCCCGCCCTCGCCGGCGCGCTCATCGCCACGGTGGGCGTCGGGGCCTGCTTCCTGATCAACGCCGCCACATATCTCATCGTCATCGCCGCCCTCCTCGCCCTGCGGGCGAACGAACTCTTCCCACGACCACTCCTCGGACGGGCCAAGGGCCGCCTCCGCGAGGGCCTGGTCTACACGCGATCACACCCTGACGTGGCCCGGCCATTGCTGGTCATGGCCGTCGTCGGCACCGTGGCCCTCAACTTCGGGACCACCTTCCCCTCGATGGTCCGATTCGGCTTCGACAAAGGGGCGGGAGCGGTCGGCATCGCGATGAGCGTCAGTGCCATCGGCTCGATCATGGGCGGCGTCTACATCGCCGGGATCACACCGCACCCACGCCGAACACTCGCCATTTCCCTCGTCGGATTCGGCGCCTCGTGCCTCGCCTTGTCCATCGCACCGACGTTCGCAACCTTTGTCGCGGTGAGCATCGTGGTCGGCTTCGCCTCCGCCTCGTTCCAGACCGTGAACACCGTCGTGCTCCAACAGGCCACCGAACCCGCCATGCAAGGACGCGTCATGGCCCTCCAGCAGATGGCGCTCTTCGGCAGCACACCCATCGGTGCCCTCGCCATGGGTCTGATCATCGAAGCCACGTCCCCACGGGTCCCATTCGTCCTCGGTGCACTCAGTGCGCTCCTCTGTGCAGCGGCGGTCATCCACCGCCGCACGTCCACTCGCTCAGAATCGGCCGACGAACGAACCGAAACTCGCTTTTGCGCACTGACCGAGGAAATCCACGGTCCCCCATTACCGCTCGACGCATCAGCTCCCGAGCGGCCGTCAACACTGGCTGACACCCTCGGAAGCTCGACGACATGGCCCATCTCCTCGCCGCTTGACAAGGTGCGTCCTGACGGTCCCTTCCGTCATGGACGCACCGTCGGGCAGTGCTGTCGGGGAAAGTAGCGGGTGCACTCGTCGGACGTGAACGGCCGGGTGACCAGAGATCGACCGAGCCGAATCGATGCGGCGGTGTCGAGGGAGAACTTGCGCAAGACGTCGTCGCCGTCTTCGAAGTAGAGGGTGTTGGTACCCCTGGCGAAGGCGACGCTCGGGACGTCGTCGGGTCGGATGGGGAGGTCGGCGAGGAGGCGCCCTTCGGGTGACCAGACTCGGGCGTTCCCGGACGACGAGGCGGTGGCGATGAGGCCGGTGGTCGACACGGCGAGGCCTTGCACGCTGCCGTTGTGGGCTTTCACTGTCCAGATCACTGCGTCCTGGGGTTGGTGAGCGTGGGCCAGCTCGGCGAGATCGACGACGATGAGATCACCGATCGTGGTGGTCAGTACGAGTCGCTTGGCGTCCGCCGTGAGCGCGGCCTTGAGGATGAACCCTTTGTCGGGTG
Source organism: Ilumatobacteraceae bacterium (assembly GCA_963695145.1). Taxonomy (GTDB): domain Bacteria; phylum Actinomycetota; class Acidimicrobiia; order Acidimicrobiales; family Ilumatobacteraceae; genus Sva-07. Next base: position 415,283 of record CAVOGB010000005.1, read on the forward strand.
CATATGTGCCGAGCTCCGCTCCCGTGCCCAGATCGCGCACGTGGGCGTCGTTCGCGTCGCCTGCGAGGACCACGACGATTCCGGGTCGGCCGTCCTCGCCGGGCGGACCGAAGACCCCTCCCCAGAGGGACGTCGCGCCGAGGTCGAGGATGGTGTGTCCCGTCGCTGTCTCGAGGACGCGGCTGGCGGTGGGCGGCCCGGGAGGTGGTGGCGGCGCGGGTCCGCCTGGCGCGCAGAGGCCCTGGCCGTCGACCAGCGCCGTGGCGCCCGACTGATCGAGCGCCAGGACACTCTCGCAGCGGTCGAGGGCGACAGATCGTCCGGTGGCGAGGTTGAACTCGTGAGCGAGGAAGTTCTGATCGAGCCCCGTCGCTGAGGTCATGTCGGCCGAGATGAGCGAACCGGCGGGAGCATCCTGGTGCAGATCGCCCAGCACCTCGGTGACGTTGCCGGTCGCCTGGGTGACACGCTCGATGGTCCCCGTTCCGTCCTTGTACGTCGTCACGAGGGCATTGGACTGGTCGGCACCGACGGCGAAAGTACCCACGAAGCCACCCGTCGCGTGGAAGTTCCCGAGTGCCGCTGACCCCTGGGGTGACAGATCCCACGATCGGAGCTGGCCAGGCACGGCGGACACCAGCCGTGACGAGTCGGGAGAGAACGCCATCCCGTAGGGCTGGTCGGGGGAACCGGCGAGCAGGAGCTCCTGGGTGTACGCCGCTGTGTTGTAGACGCGGATGAGGTTGTCCCCGCCGGCGACAGCGAAGAGTTTGCCGTCGGGACTGAACTCGGGCTCTCCCGGGCTGGGCATCTTCAGTGTGGCTCTCGCTTCGCCAGTCGCGATGTCGAGGATGTCGACGCGGCGACCCGGGAGCGACGTCACCGCGATCAGTCCGCCGGCGGGGTCGACGGCCATCGCCGTGTACGGCACGTCGGGTCGAGGGATCTGCCGCTTCGTGATGACTCCGCCACGTGGCTCGAGTTCAACGACGGTGAGCGTCGGCGTGTCGGGGTCGGCGACGACCAAACTGTCGGTGCCCGGGATGAAGCGGAAGTCCACGCCGGGGCCGGCCGGGATCGGCGCGCCGTGTGTCGCGAGGTCCCACAGCATGACGGTTTGGCTGTCTCCGGTGTTCCGCACGGCGGCGAGCCAGCGTCCGCTGGCATCGTAGGCGAGGCTCTCGTATGAACCTGCGGGCCCGGTGAGCGTGCCCAGCGACCGGCCGCCGGGCACCTCGAACTGCTCGATGACCGGTTCGTCGGACGCGGTATCGGTGGATTGCGTCGTGGGATCGTCCGTCGCTTGATAGCCGACGCCGAGCACGCGGCCCGAGGGGTCGAAGGTCAAGGAGTGCCAACTCGGCGGGCGGACCGTCGTCACCGGCTTCGTGATCGTGCCGGCGATCGGGTCGATGAAGGCGAAGCCCGGGGCATCGGGTCGGTCGACGACGAGGATCGAGCCGTCCGTTCGAGCGTCGAATGCCTGGGCACCTACGTCGTTGACCGTGGTCACGACGCGGTCGGCTTGCGTCGCGGCCTGCAGCGCCGACACCGCTTCCGGCAGCGGCGTGTGCGTCGTTTGCATGGCGACCAAGGCGAGCATCACGGCGCGTTCGGGGTCCTCGGGGATGGACAACTGGGCCTGGCCGGCCAGATCTCGAGCCCGGGCCTGGCGGGCCTGGGTGTCGGCCGCGGCGCGCTGGACGAGCGCAAAGCTTCCGAACACGGTGGTCGTCAACAGGCCGACGCCGAGCAGTCCGACGATCGTCCGACGGCGGCGTGTGCGGGCGGACGCTTCGTGTTCGGCCTCGGCGCGACCGCTGGTCAGGAAGCGGTGCTCGTCGTCGGTGAGTGATACGCCCGAGTGGGATGCCCACGCCTCGGCGACGTCGAGGCGCCCACCTGCGTACAAAAAGCTGGGATCGGATCCAGCGTTGACCCAGTCGGCGGCCGCCGCCGCGAGCCGTCGCCGCGTCAGCAGGTCGTCGCGAGCGTCGTCGATCCAGGACCGCAGTCTCGGCCAGTGGTCCAGCAGCGCCTCGTGCGCCACCTCGACGGTGGGCGTGCGGCTCGCAGAATCGCGGTCGAAAGTGAGGAGGCGGTGACGGCCGAACTCCGGGAGCAAGGCATCGAGCTCACCATCTCTGAGACCCTGCTGCTCGAGCTCGGTACGGCGAACGCGGCGACGGGTGTCGTCGTGGTCCTCGCTCACATTCACCAAACTGAGGAACAGCCTGCGCGACTGGTCGCGGAGCGGCTGGTCGAGCCCGCCATAGATCGCCTCGGCCCGCCGGCCGAGGGCCGCTCTGAGCCCGCCTGACTCGTCCAGATCGCCGACCGTGATCGTGTTCGAAAGGCGCCGCTCGAAGAGCTCCGCCATCGCATGTTGAACGAGCGGGAGGGCGCCCGGTTGGCGCTCGGCCTCGCCGGTGATCCGGGCGACAAGCGCGGCATCCACCTCGACGCCGACAGCCGCGGCGGGGCGGCGGACCGCGTCGGCGAGCTCCGTGGCCGTCATCGCTCCGAGGGCGACGGTTCGGCCCCGCAGGACGTTGCCGAACACTGCGTAACCGAGCGGTCGATCGAAGTAGTCGGCCCGTAACGTCACGACGATGCGGATGCTCGAGTGCGGCCGGCTCGCCACGTCGGCGAGCACGTCCATGAACGCACGTCGTTCCTGCTCGTCGAGCGTCTCGGTGAAGAGCTCCTCGAACTGGTCGACGACCAGAAGCACAATGCTGCCGTCCGGCAGCAGCGGCGTGACGATGTCATCGAGCCGTCGCTCCCCGGTCATGACCTCGCCGATGACGTCGGGGACCTCGACAGTCGCCACACGTTCGAGTGCCGCGTTCAGCTGATCGAACGGTGCTCGGCCGGGCGTCAGCTCGGTCACCAACCAGCTCTCGGAACCGGTGACGGCGCCTCGGCGCAGCGCGGGGACGAGGCCGGCCTTGACGACCGACGACTTCCCGATGCCCGATGGCCCCACCACGACGAGGAGGCGCTCGGTTTCGAGCACGTCGACCATTTCGGCTACGGCGTGCTCTCGACCGAAGAAGTCGGCGGCATCGGCTTGCTCGAACGCCTCCAAACCCCGATAGGGATTCCGGGCCGCCACGAACGTCGGATCGACGGCGACGGCGAGGGCTTCCCGTAGCTGGACGACGAGGTCGTCGACGGTCTCCGGGCGCGCCGAAGGATCGGCATCGATGGCGCGGGCGATCACCTCGGCGACGCGGTCGTGGCCGGTAGGGAGGGGCCCGTCGAGCGGCGGTGGTGTGCCGCTCAGGAGTTGCTGGAGCAGGACACCAAGCGAATACACGTCGGCAGCCGGGGTGGCCAGGATTCCTCCGAGCCGTTCAGGCGCGTCATAGGCGGTGGTCGCGAACGTGATGATGCCGGCGCAGATCTCGTCGACTCCGAGGTCGGCGACATAGGCGTTTCCCTCGTCGTCGAACAAGATGTTCTCTGGCCGGAGCCGTCCGTGCACCACGCCGTGGCGATGCGCCGACGCCACCCCTGCGGCGACGGTCTCGAAGATCGCCAAGGCGTCGGCAGGAGGGAAGCCGCCGTCCGGGATCCGCTCGCCGAGGTGGCCGCCGGTCATGAGACGGTTGACCATGACGGCCCGGTTCGGCTCCCGCCAGTAGTCCAACAACGGCACGACAGTCGGATGCTCTACCCGGGTGATGCGTTGCAACGCGCTCTCGAAACGACGCACGAACTGCGGGTGCTCGACCATGCCCGTTTCAAAAATCCTCACCGCTACTTCCCGACCCAACGAGGGTTGATAGGCGCGGTGCACCTCGCCCAGCTCTCCGACGCCGATGAGCGAGCGGAGCTCGAACCCCGGTACGGAGCGCTCCGACCCGCGCGGCAGCAGCGGCGGGAGACGATCGAGCTGCAGCGGCGGGAAGTCGCTGCCAAAGCCACCGCCCACCAGCTGATAGACGTCAACTTCACCGTCAAGGCCGATGATGTCGAATCGTCCCAGCGATGCCGCCGCCCAGCCGGACACGCCCGTCAGGGTCAAAGCCTGATGGCCCGCCGACGAGCACAGCGCCTGCCCCGGATTGGCCACAGCGACAAGACGGGCGGCCCGGACGAGCGGAGGACCGACCGGCTCGTCCTCCCCCAACTCGAGATCACCGAAGTCGATGGCAATCCGCGTTCGGTCGTTCACCACCGCCTGCGCCGCCTGCACAGCTTGGATCGGCTCGACGAACACGGCGTAGCCCGCCATCCCTCTCGGTGTCAGTGTGATGCCTCCGCACCGTTCGGCCGCGGCGGCCAACTCCGAGTCACGACGAGCGAGCGCCGTGTCACGGGCTCCGGGGTCGGGCCACGGCCCGCCGACGTCGGCCACGAGTACCGCGCGTCGTTGCACCGTCGGGCCGACCGTGGCCATCAACGTCCGATCCTGGACGAGGATCCGCCGCTCCATCTCCTGCAGCTCTGGCGACGGGTCGATACCCAGCCCTTCGACCAGAGCTGTTCGCGTGCGCCCGTACGCCCGCAATGCCTCACTCTGCCGGCCGGACCGGTAGAGCGCCAGCATGTGAATGGCCCGAAGGTTCTCACGGAAGGGATGCTCCACCGCCAATGCCTCCAGCTCGGCGACGACCTCCCGATGACGCCCGGCCCGCATGTCGGCTTCGATGCGGGCCTCGAGTGCGATCAGCCGCACCTCGTTCAGTCGCGTGATCTCGCCATCGAGGGTGCCGTGGCCCTCCACATCGGCATAGGGATGGCCGCGCCACATCAACAGGGCGTCGCGCAGTCCGCCGGCCACCTCTTCAGGAGCGACGAGCGCGATCGCGGCTCGGTAGGCGTTCTCGAACTCGACCGCGTCGGTCGTGGAGCCGATGGATCGCAGCAGGTACCCATCGCCTTGGCGCAGGACCACGTCGCCCAGCGTGCGGCGCAAGTTCGAGACGTAGGTGTGCATCGTCGCTCGGTTGTTCGGGGCGGCGTCCTCGCCGTACATGGCCTGCAGCAGCCGGTCGACGGACACCGCCCGTCCGGCCGCGGCGATGAGGACGGCGAGCACGACTCGCTGCTTGGGCCCTCCCACGAACTGCAGCTCGCCATCGTCGGCAACGACGTCCAGCGGGCCGAGTACGCGATACCTCACGGCTGCGCCGACCTCCCCCTTCTCAACAGCCTGCGACGGTTCACTCGTTCATCGTGCGCCCCGTCCCTCAAAAGGCGTTCAACGGCACGGAAGAGGGTGGTCAGCTTCACCAAGCCGATCACCGAACCCTCGGCCGCTGCCATACGCCTCCATGTAAGCATGGCAGCGCTTCCGGATGTTGCTGTTGATCGACCACGACGGATGGTCTCCCGCCTCTGGCCTGCAGCCGAATTTTGAGTGCGCGTTGAGCGCCAGTCCAACGCGGATTTGGTGGACAGGCTCACCGTGACGCGCAGCCCGGTCGACGGGACCAAAACGATGGAGGTACATGATGGGAAAGGGAAAAGAAATTGGACTGAAGGCGAGATGGACCTGGCCGGTGGCTCTCGCGCTCGTCGGCCTTGCCGTCTACGGGGGAGCGGCGGACGCGACGCCTGCGACGGTCCCGGCCTACACACCCAAAACGCTGGCCAGCGCCACATTCGGCGAGATTGAGTCCCACGCGGTCTCCAACGTCTCGGACCCGCACTGGCGGGAGACGATCAAGACGCGTGGGCTGTCGGACCTCTACGTCCAGCAGAATGACTGGGACCCCGCTCTCTGCGGCGGGTGCATACCGAGCACTGGCTGGCACACTCATCCCGGCCCCAGCCTCGTGATCGTCACCCAGGGCACCGTGACGGCCTACGACGGAGATGATCCAGAGTGCACGCCACACGTCTATACGGCAAATTCGCCGAACAACTCGTTCATCGACCTCGGCGATGGAGTGGTGCACATCATCCGAGACGAGAGCGGCGCTCCGGCGCAGACGATCGCGGTACAACTCGTTCCGTCGAAAGCGCAACGACGCCAGGACGTCAGCGCTCCCGGCAACTGCCCGTTCTGAGCCCGTAGTCGGACTGCACGTAGTCGGACTGGAGGGGCGGAGGACGCCGCCCCTCCAACGACCGCACGATTTGCGGCCACTCAGCTACTGCGGCCTGTACGGCACGTTTGGCACGACACAATCGCGTCACCAAGCTGGCAGCCGGTGACACGTCGCGCAGTCCTAGTAGCCCGAGTGAGAGAATTCATTGATGGCCGATCTGCGTCAGACCGTGGTGTTCCGATGGCTTGCTGCAGGTGACGCCGGCGACTTCGACGTCTTCGACGAACTGCTCCATCCGGACGCACTGATCCACGCCCCGGCAGGACTTTCGACGACCAGCGCTGAGGCCGAGAAGACCGTCTGGAAGGATGCGCTTGAAGCGATCCCGGACCTGTGCCACCAAGTGCAAGAGGTCGTCGTCGACGGGGAGATCGAAATGGCTCGCGTTGTCGTCACCGGAACGATGACAGCCGGCTTCGGTGGCGTAGGCGGTACGGGGCGAAGTTTCCAGATCGATCAGGCAGTGATCCTCCATCTCCGCGAGGGCAAGGTGGCCGAGGCGTGGGAGATCGCCGACATTGCCGCGCTGCGCGAGCAAGTCGCACGCACAGACGGGCCATCGCCGGAGTCACGGTCGTGGGCACCCGATAAGACCGGTCGATAACCCACGCTCGACGCACGATGAACCACACAGGACGGCCCCGATGCGACGCTGCAAAATCGCGATACCAGGCCGGCGTTGGGTGACAGATGAGCTTTCCGTCGATCCGACGTGCCCCCGCTCTTGGCGGCCAGAGCGGGCATCATCTTTGGATGAGCGACGACGCACCCGCGTACACCGACATCACGTGCACGACGTGCGGTCGCCACAACCGAACTGCCCACATGGTCGGTCTCTCTGAGGACCTGAGACTCTGTTCGGTGTGCGTCGCCAAGGTCGGGGCGATCATGGACAGCGAGGCGGGCGTTGTCGGTCCTGCGGTTGACTGGGCAGCCCGATGGCCACTCAAGTACGTCGATTAGCACCGAGCTGCCGTCGGCCAATCGACGCGGTTGGCGACGACTGCGCGGTTCGTGGAATCCTCAGTGTTCGTGGGCTTGACCGCGCAGAGGCGCTGGCGAAGACTCACACGATGGTCGCAGGGCAGGTTGTTCTCCTGAACGGGGTATCCAGCTCGGGGAAAACGTCGGTGTCTGCCGAGCTGCAGGCGATACTCCCCAGACCCTTCCTCAGGGCCGGCATCGACACGTTCTGGCCGATGATTCCCGAGGGGCTCGTGGCCTTCGACCCGCCCGTAGGTGACCCAGCAGAACAGGGACTGAGCGTTGAGACTTGCCACGGCCCGTCCGGTCCGTATTTTGTGCTGCATCCCGGTGACGTCTTCCATCGCCTGATTCGGGGCATGCACCGTGCGGTCGCCGCAATGGCGCGTGAGGGGAATGACATCATTTTCGATGATGTGATCTATGACCCGGTGTACTTCGAGAACTATCTGGAAGCGTTCGAGGGGGTGAGCGTCTGGTTCGTCGGGGTCAAGATTCCACTCCACGTCGTCGAGCAGCGCGAAAGGCAACGAGGCGATCGGGCGATCGGCCACGCTCGAGGACATTTCGACCTCGTTCATCGCCACGGCCCGTACGACATCGAAATCGACACGGAGCTGCACTCTGCCCGCGAGTGTGCCGAACAGATCGTTTGTGCATTGGACAGACTGGGCGAGCCTCGGGCGTTCGCTGCCGCACGGACCCAGCTGCGAATTTGAAGGCGACGAGGTGGTCGTCGTCACCGAGCCACCCGAGTTGAGGCAGGTCGCGTCCCCAGAGCGAGTCGAGGACACACCACTCTCGCCTCGAGCCCACCATCCGTCACCGAGGTGCCGGTCGGGGCGCCCGATGACACCGATCGACAACCCGTCCCCGACGCAGGATCGGCCCGCACAGTTCGGCCCGGATGCCACGCCGCAAAATCGCGTCACCGCCGGGTGGTTGTCGTGCGTCAGTGGATTCGTGTTGATCCGGATCGGCGTGTAGTTCCTGCCTCGGCTCGACGAGCGGGCGGTTCGCTACGGTCGGCGGTCCGAATCGAGGATTGTGTGATAGGCGGCGAGGTACTGGTCGATCATGGTGGCGGTGTCGAATTTGGTCACGGTGGCATTGCGGATTGCTGCTCGGTCGAGCTTTGCGGCGTTGCCGACCGCGTTGTGCGCCTCGTCGGGGGTGGTGACGAGGTAGCCGGTGGTGCCGTGGTCGACCAGTTCGGGCATCGAGCCTCGGGCGGTGGCGATGACGGGGGTGCCGCACGCCATCGCTTCGACGACGCTGTAGCCGAACGGCTCGTCAAAGTCGATGAGATGGAGGAGGGCGTGGGCGCTCCCGAGCACATCGGCTCTTTCGGCAGAGTTCACGGGTCCGAGGTATCGGACGTGTTCGCCGTCGATGTGGGGGGCGACCTGGTCGTGGAAGTACTGCTCGTCCTGGATGATGCCGGCGATGTCGAGTCGTCGTCCGGCACGCCGGGCGACCTCGATGGCGGTCGCCGTGCCCTTGTCGGGATGGATCCGACCGAAGAACAGCAGGTGGTCTCCTGGTGCCGGATGGAGCGCGAAGTCGGCGGTGCGGATCCCGTGGTGGATCGTGGCGAGGTAGTGGAGGTCTGGGTGGCGGTCGGCGTCGCTGATCGCGATGTAGTGGGTCGAGGCGTCGTAGCGGGCGTAGACGGGAACGATGCGAGGCGAGGAGAACCCGTGGATCGTCGTGATCACGGGTGTGTCGACCAGGCCGCTGTAGGTGAGTGGGAGGAAGTCGAACCCGTTGTGGATGAGATCGAATTCGTCGGCGCGCTCGAACACCGCCGCGATGTGCAGGCACTCGGCGACCTTGGGGTCGATGGTGGGGTCCTCGGACCAGCCGTGGGCGGCGGTGCCGTGCAGTTTGCCGGCAGTCACCGAGTCGGCCGTGGCGAACAGGGTGACGTCATGGCCGGCGGCCACGAGGCCTTCGGTGAGCAGTGCTGCAAATTGCTCCCAGGGCCCGTAGTGGCGCGGTGGAGTTCGCCAGGAGATCGGCGCGAGCACTGCGATCCGGAGCGGTCGATCCGGGACGGTGCCGTGATGGCGAGCAGGAATGAGTGCAGGGTACCGACGGCGGATCGCGACGGTCGGCAGTAGGGTGCTCCTTTCTCTCTTGGACGCGTGCGCCCGCTTGGGCTGGACGGCCATCAACGGTGCTGTCGCCCGTCGCAGGCTTGTCGTAATCGGCCGAGCCGAACAAGGAGTTCTGCCTTGCACACCGTCGTCTCGGTTCCGCCCACCACAGCGGGTCCCAGTCCCGTTCGATCCATCGGCATCGTGTCGACGTTCCCGCCGACGTCGTGTGGGATCGCGACGTTCTCCGCGGCATTGGCAGCCGGCCTGATCGCCTCGGGAACGTCGGTCGACGTGGTGCGCACGGACGCGTCGCCCGCCGTCGAGGATGTGTTGGTGGTTGCCTCGCTGTCCGAACGCGCATCTTCGATCGACGCGTTGAATGCCACTGACGTGGTCATCATCCAGCACGAGTACGGCTTGTACGACGGTGCTGACGGCGACTCCATCGTGAAGCTGATCGGTGCGATCGACGTACCGATCGTGGTGGTGGCACACACGGTGTTGAGCGAACCGACCGCGAACCAACGAGTCGTACTGGAACAGGTCTGTGCGGCGGCTGATGCGATCGTTGTCATGACCGAAACGGCTCGGACACGGCTCTTCGCCGGCTTCGACGTCGATCAGGCCAAGGTGTTGTTGATTCCGCACGGCGCGGCGACGCCACCGGCCGACGGGACGATCGGCCGGCCCCCGAGTGACCGTCCAGCGAGGTTGTTGACGTGGGGTTTGCTCGGCCCCGGCAAGGGGATCGAGTGGGCGATCGACGCCGTCTCGGACCTCAGCGATCTCGAGCCGCACCCGGACTACATCGTCGCCGGTGCCACCCACCCCAAGGTACGCAAGGCGCACGGTGAGGAGTACCGCAACATGCTCGTCGACCGAGCTGCCAAATCGGGTGCGGCGGATCACGTGCTCTTCGATGACACGTACCGGGACCTGGCATCGCTGACCAGCCTGATCCAATCGGTCGACCTTGTCGTGCTTCCGTACGACTCTCGCGATCAGGTCACCTCCGGCGTGCTCGTCGACGCAGTCGCCGCGGGCCGACCGGTGGTGTCCACCGCGTTCCACACGCGGTCGAACTGTTGGCGAGCGGCGCCGGGATCGTGGTGCCGCAGCGGGATCCCGCCGCACTGGCCGCGGCGATTCGGTCGGTCCTGACCGATTCGACGCTGGCCGCGTCGATGGCGGCAGAGGCCCGGCGTTTGGCACCCGGTCTGTCGTGGTCGGCCGTCGCACACCGCTACGCCAGGCTCGCGGATGGCCTCGTGGCGGCACGCCAGCCGGTGGCGTCATGACGTTGCCGTCGTTCGGGCATGTGCTGTCGATGACCGACCGCATCGGGATGTTCGAGCACGCCGACCACAACACTCCGCGTCGTGAACACGGGTACTGCACCGACGACGTCGCCCGTCTGCTGATCGTCGCCGTCCGCGAGCCCGACGTCAGCGACGCGGTACGCGAGCTCGGACGGACCGCGTTCCGGTTCCTGGCGGCATCGCAGAGCGCAACCGGTCGAACCCGCAACCGGCGCGACGCCTCCGGTCGGTGGCACGGTCGGCATGGCGTCGAGGACTGTTGGGGACGCAGCGTCTGGGCCTTCGGCACCGCGGCACGTCGGGCGCCGGAAGACTGGATGCGGGCGAGTGCGATGTCGTACTTCAATCACGGGGTCGCACAACGCTCGCCGCACCGTCGCGCGATGGCATTCGCCGCACTCGGGGCCGCCGAAGTCGTCGAATCCGATCCCCGTCACCAGCGGGCTCGCGACCTGCTCGCCGACACGATCACGACGATCGGGCCGTTGTCGACGGACCCGCGATGGCCGTGGCCCGAGCCGCGGCTCGCTTACGCCAACGCAGCCCTGCCCGAAGTGCTCATCGCCGCCGGTCAGGTGCTCGATCGCCGCGACGTGCTCGACGACGGGCTGACGCTGCTGCGCTGGCTCCTCGACCACGAGACCGTCGACGGTCATCTGTCACCGACACCGGTTGGCGGTGCCGGCCCGCACGACGACCCGCCCCGGTTCGACCAACAACCGATCGAGGTCGCCGCATTGGCCGACGCGTGCGCTCGCGCCTACGCGGTCACCGACGATGACGACTGGCGCCGCGGTCTCGAACTCGCGATCGACTGGTTCGCAGGCAACAACGACGTCGGCGCAGTGATGTGGGACACAGGTACGCACGGCGGCTTCGACGGATTGACGTCCACCGGTCCGAATCTCAACCAGGGAGCAGAGTCCACACTTGCTCTCATCGCAACACTCCAACACGCGCCCCGACCGCTGTCCGAGCGGGTCGGCTCTGGCAGCCTCAGCGGGCCGAACTGGTCAACCGGTTGAGCACGTCGTCGACGCGGATCGTGGCGATGCCCGCGCCGACATCGGCAAACCCGTACGGCAACACGAGATGCCCGGCGTGGATCATGCTCCCGCACGAATACACCACGTTCGGCACGTAGCCGTCGCGTTCGTCGTCGTTCGGGCTCAACAGCGGCTCGGCCAGATGGCCCAGCACTCGGCTCGGGTCATCGAGGTCGAGCAGCAACGCGCCGAGTGTGTAGCGCCGGAACGCGCCGACCCCGTGAGTGATCACCAACCAGCCAGCCTCGGTCTCGAGCGGGGAACCGCAGTTGCCGAGCTGCATCAGTTCCCACGGCCGCTCCGGCTCCTGAATCATGGTTGCGTCGTTCCACTCCCGGACGTCGCTCGAGGTCAGAACGAAATTGTTCACGTTGTCATGGCGACCCAACGCCACATAGTTGCCGCCAATCCGGCGCGGGAAGATCGCCATGCCCTTGTTGTGAGCAACGCGACCGCTCAGCGTCGAGACCCGGAACTCGGCGAAGTCGACCGTCTCGAGCAATTGCGGCACGATCCGATGACCGTCGAACGCCGTGTAGGTCGCGAAATAGGTGACCACTCCGTCCTCGTCGACGAAGCGGACGAAGCGAGCATCCTCCATGCCGTGGCTCTCCGTCGGACTGCTCGGGCACAGGACCCGTTCGGACAGGTCGATCGACGCCAGGAATGAAGTCCGGTAGCCCGACGCTCCGCCTGGTGTCGGAACGCCGGTCGTCGCATAGCGGCTCGGCGTGTCGAGTCGTACCGAGGCATCCGCGTCAACGATCCCTGAGCGGAACTCGATCGACGACACATGTCCTTCACCGATCGCTCGCAGACTCATCACGAACCGCACCTCTCCCGCACCGAGGCCGGATTGGTCGGGCGCCTCGACGATCGACGGGTTGCCGAGCGCTGCCGCCTCGATCGAGTACTCGTGGGTGAAGTAGGCGCCGATCAGCTGTCGGCGGTCGGCGGAAAGCGGCTCGACGAGCAACTCGAGATGACCGAGGCGAGCCGCCACGCCGGCAAAGTTCCGCTCCAGCACCGAATCCAGATCTCGGTGCCTGTGCTCGAACCAGCCGCGCGCAGTGGCGAGCGTTTCGACAATGTCGTGGTCCGTCATTGCCAGAATTCGCTCGAGCACCATCTGCATCCGAGACGAGCCGTCCGGATAAATTTCCTCACGCGGGAGGAACGGCTTGGTGATGACACGACGTGCGTCCGGCACGAACCGCACCGTGTCCGAACGTGTCATCCGGAGCGCATCCATGGAACCCCCGGTTCGTGGCGATGGTGTCCACCGCCACGATGACGACGAGCGTCGCAACCGTACCGCTCCCGCGGATCCAAATGGTCAGACCGCGTCGCTCGGGGAGCCTGCCGCCGGCGTTGTCCGCCGCCGCGACTCTGGAAAATTCCATGGTCGCCGAACGTCGGGCGCACAACGGGCTGGACTCATGGCACCCGTCGGAGTGCCGAGCGAACGGGACGAAACGGTCGCTGTTAGGGTTGAAGCGACACCCAGTAGGGACGCCGCGTTTGGGCAGGACGACCACTTTCGGTTGCCGCCCCGCACGCAGGCTCGACGCCTCTGCGTCACCCGCCAGGAGCGTTCGCCATGTCAATCCTCGACCACCTCTCGGAACACCCATCGCTCGCGCTCGCTACTGCCGACAGCGACAAAGAACCGTTGTCGAAGCAGTGCCAATGTGGACGTTGCCGCGGCTTCTTCCGAGCAGGGTCCGGTCTCGTGCCGAGAACGTTCGGTGATTGGTGGGCGAGCCCGCCGTGTAGCGCAGACCCGTTCCCCTTGAAGCAGGTCTGGTGAACGTGGGATGAAAGTTCGTTATCGGGGCAGCCCTTCCTCCATCGGTCTCTTCGCCTCGCTGCTGCGCGATGAGGGTCTGAATGTCGACCATCGTCAAATCGTCGAGCAGCCAGGCGTTCAGCAAGACATCGTCGACGTCGTGTTGTACGTCGCCCACCCGGATGCCAACGATGCGCTTGACGCCGCACCCGGGCCGCTGACCAAACCAAAGATCGAGAACGCGATCGCTGGCCTGAGAGCCATCGTTCCGCGTGCGCAGGTGGAAATCGTCGCGACCCGCGGTGCGCCACCGCCCGTTCCGGCGTGAGCCACGACCCGCGATCCGGCTTGTGTTCCGGCGGACGGCCGCCCCTCGTTGCGTTCTGGCACGAGGGTCGCTACTGGAGCGAATAGCTGCGCGAGGGGTCTTGTGGGCTCTTGAGGCCGACGCGATGGCCGTCCTGATCGCAGATGATGGCGTAGCGGGCACCGAAGAAGGTGTCCCAGGGTTCGACGCTGTTGGCGTATCCGGCCGCGCACAGGCGGGCGTGGGATTCGTCGACGGCTTGGCGGCTCGGCAGGTTGAGGTCGATGACTGTCGAGCCTGCTGTGGGGCCGGCGTAGGCGGGGTCCCAATGTCGGGCGAAGGGTGGTTCGTGCAGCACGAGGTTCATTCCGCTTGGGAAGGTGATGACCGCTGCGTTGGTGTGTCTCGGAGCCGACTGCCAACCGAGAAGCTGCCAGAACTCGGTTGCCCGTTCGAGGTCGGTGACAATCAGGTTGACCTGGGCGAGGCCGTCGATGCGGTCCATCTGGGTCACCGGCCCTGGCCGTCGTTGTTGGACCCTGCCGACGCAGTCGGGAGCGGTCGAGCGTCACCGCCCGGGCCGGGGGTGATGTGGAGGAGTTGGCCGGGTTCGCGCAGGGTGAGTTTGTGCCACACACCTCGAGGCACCACCACGGCTTGGCCGGCGCGGAGCTCGACCTCGACGTCGCCGCCGGGGTATTCGAGACGAAGGCTCATGGCACCGGAGACCAGATAGAGGAGTTCGTCTCCATCGGGATGGACCTCGCCATCATGTGGTGCGTTGGCGGTGACCAGCGGTGCTCCGATCGCAAGGCCGTCGATACGGCGCGGTGGCCGGCCGGGCTCCTGGTCGACGAGGACGGCCCGTCGGGTGCTGCGGGCCATACCGACGACCTGGGTGGTCAGGTCGATCAGCTGGCCGGAGGCGATCTGGTGGTTGCTGGTCATGGTTCCTCCGTGTGCGACGGTTGGCGTGTCGTGTCTGTTGTTGCCCGTTCCATCGATCAGGGTTCGCGAACTCCTGAGGGCGGTTCGGGCAACATCGAGTGATGGAGCCCTCGGATGCCGACGTGATCGCGGCGTCGCTCGCTGAGCCGGCGGCGTTCGGTGCGATCTTCGATCGCCATGCCTCCACCATCTTGCGCTACTTCGGACGGCGGGTGGAGCCGGCGGCCGCAGAAGGCCTGCTCGGTGAAGTGTTCCGGATCGCGTTCGAACAGCGAGCGTCGTTCGATCCATCTCGTGCCTCGGCTCGCCCGTGGCTCTATGGAATCGCGGCCAACCTCGTCGGCCGCCACCGCCGCAGTGAGCGTCGCCGGCTTCACGCCATGGCACGGTTGGCTGCCAGACAGCCGACCGATCAGCACGATGTTGTCGGAGAGCACGCAGCCGGTTCGCTCGACGCAGCCGAGGCGTGGTCGCGGCTCGCCCGCACCGTGAACGTCCTTCCCGCCGTCGAACGTGAAGCACTGCTGCTGTTCGCTTGGGAGAATTTGTCCTACGACGACATTGCTGATGCGCTCGGCGTGCCCATTGGGACCGTGCGTTCGCGACTCAACCGGGCCAGGCGTCGGCTACGCGAACACGATTCGAGCAAGGGCACTCAAACATCCAGGACTGATCTCACCGAGGCCGACACCGATGACAGATGAACTCGACCCCCTACGTCGGCTCCGCGCGGACGACCTTCTGCCCACCGATCCCCCTGACGCCGAGTTACTCGCCGCCGCTCGTCGTCGCCTGTTAGCCGGTATCGCCGGGACCCCATCGGACGATCCCGTGCCGCTGCCGTCGGTCTACACCCGTCTCGCGTATCGCGACGAGCGAGCGGCACTCGAGTTCCTCGAGCGAGCCTTCGGCTTCCGCGAACGACGCGAATCGCGGATGGAACATCCAGACGGGATGCTGGCATGGCTCCAGCTCGGCAATGGGGTCATCATGATCGGCCGATCCGGTACGAAGCACCACGGACTCACCAGTCCGATCGATGCCGGAGCGACCACTGCCATGGTGATGGTCTACGTGGACGACATCGACGCTCACCACCGACAAGCAGTCGCCGAGGGGGCCACCATCGTGTCCGAGCCCGAAGACATGTTCTGGGGTGACCGCCGCTACGAAGCGTTCGACTCCGAGGGCCACCGTTGGCACTTCGCCCAACGACTACGCCCGGAGTTGACGACAGCACGCACCTGACTCGCCGGACCATCCCATCACATCCTTGGGGCCAGCCTCGAAGAGCAAGTGCATGTGCTCGGCGGACCGCAGCATCGGCCCGATCAGGGCGCAGCAAAGTAGATCAAGACAACGATTCAGCCGGCAAAACTCCCGATCGGACCGCGCAGGTCCTTCCAGCCGCAGGGGGCACGACGTTCGAACGCCAGTCGGTTAACCGAGCTGCGCGTTGTGACGCCGGGTCCCGAGAACGGCGACGCAGACGACCGAAGTGTGCGCCCCGATCCGGCGTGCTCGGGCAGGTTGTCGTTCGCGCGGTGACGGAGCGGTTCCCAATCGGTGCCCCGCTCGCCGGAATCGCCTCAGATGCGTCGGTCTGAGTGGGGTGATGGGCTAGCAATATGTGCATGCCCGACCTTCCGCAGGCGTGGCGCGATGGCTTCGATGAGGTTGCCGAGCTCTACGACAGGGTGCGCCCCGGCTACCCCGACGACCTCTTTGACGAGCTGGCCGCCGTACTGCCTCGGTCGCCAGTCGTGGTCGAGGTCGGTCCTGGCACAGGCCAAGCCACGAAGGGACTCGTTGCCCGAGGCGCCAGAGTGACTGCGGTCGAGTTGGGTGCCCACCTGGCAGCCGTTCTCGCCCGCAACCTCCCGACCGTCGACGTCGTCATCGGGCCCTTCGAGAACGTCGACCTCGCCGCGGGCTCGTTCGACGCTGTTGTGGCGGCATCGAGCTACCACTGGGTGCCGCCCGAGGCGAGGATGACGAGACCGGCGGCCCTGCTCCGACCCGGCGGGCACCTGGCGCTGATCGCGCTCAACCAGGTCGCTTCTCCCGCTGACCGTGGCTTCTTCGACGAGGTCCATCACGTGTTCAGCCGCCATGGGCTGCCGGGTACGCACGACCCTGTCCCTACACATGAGGAGCTTGTTCCGTCGTTCGTCGATGAGATCGTTGCCTCGGCAGAGTTCGCAGAGCCTTCGGTCCATCGCTACCGCTGGGACCAGCGCTACACGGCTCGTGGGTACACGGAGCTCAAGCGGACCGACTCGAACAGTCGGGCGATGGCCGACCATGAAGCCCGCGAGGCCATGCTCGTCGAGGTCGAGGCGCTCATCGACGCGCGCTACGACGGGTGGATCGTCCGCCCCCTCACCGCCTCTCTGGTGATGGCTCGTCGCCGCTGACGATCGGCGCCGACCCAACGTCCACCACCCGGCGGACAGCTCTGAAGATGGTTCCACGTGGTCAGGCGCGACAGCCGCGTGACGGGTCTGTTTCCTCGACGTAGTCGTAACCGTCGAGCATGTACGGAGGCGGTTCGCCAGCCTTCCTTCGTCGGCCGATCCCCACAAGGTGAGCCCGAGCCAGCGCCCGTCGTCCGAGTGAGCGGTGGTCCGCGCGCGGGGCCGGGCTGTGGATACGCGAACTCTGTCGGCACCCGGGCATGAGCAGTCAGGAAGGCGTCGAGGTCGTTCGGCCCGTCGACGAGCAGGAACGACCTCGATCACGAGACCTTGATCCAGCAGAGGGGCAGGCCCACTCGCGTCGTGGCCCCGTGACTCGTAGCGATGGGCGGTGCGCGCACTGTCAAACGCGAGGGCGAGTCTGGATCATGCTCCGCTGCGAGTGGTCTCCGATGGGCCAGTGCTCCTGGAGTTCGAAGCCGGCCGCGTCCAGGAGCCGCTCCCAATCGCCGAGCGTGCGTTCCTCGCCTCCAGTGAGCACGAGCATGTTGAGATCGGAGATGAACATCGATTCGAGATCGGGGCCCCTGGTAGCGATGTCGGGGAGGGCGGGCTCGACGATGAGCAGGGTGGCAGTCGAGGACATCGCCTGGTGGCAAGCACCCAGGATCTGAGTGGCCTGGTCGTCGTCGTAGCCGTGCAGCACGCTGCACAGCAGATAGGTGTCGGCTCCAGTCGGGATCTCCAGGAGCAGGTCACCGGCGATCAACTTGCATCGCCCAGCGAACGGTTCGGCCCGAAAGCGTTTCGTCGCGCGATCCACGGCGTCCTGCCGATCGACGAGGATGCCGATGGCTGAAGGGTTGTCCAGGAGGATGGCCGCGAGGACGCTTCCCCCTCCACCGCCGAGATCGGCGACGATCCGGGACGTGCTGAAATCGAACGCCTCGGCGATCGAGTGCTGTTCGTCGACGGTTGGCTCGGAAAAGACCGAGTGGAAGATGCCCGTCGGGTCGGGCTCCAGGTCCCACCGCGACGTCGCGCCGTTGCGGGCGATGGCGTCCGCGACGCCTTGTCGGCTCCCCGCCCGGATGCACTCATCGAGGTAGGTCCACGAGTCGGTGACGAGATCAGACCAGAACACGACACTGGCCCAAGCCGATTCCTGCACGTCGCGACGAAGACACGACCCGAGAGGGGTCAGGGTGAACGTCGTCGTCGAGTGCTGCTCGACGAAGCCGAGCGCGGCCAGTGCGCGGAGAAGCCGGCGCAGCGCAGCAGGGTCCGAGCGGGTCATTGCTGCAAGCGCTTCGAGGGTCGTCGCTCCGTCGAATGCGTCGGCTACGCCGAGCCGAACAGCGGCGAGGACGACACGGCCACGCAGCGCGCCGGCCGCAATTTCCACCACCTCTTGACGCATCGACGCTTTGGTATCCACTGATGAATCATGCCACCGTGTCTTGCGGCCCATCTTCGGGCAGCGCTCGGGTGAGCGACTGAGCGCTCACCGCCCGGTTTGCCGCCGAAACGCCGGGGCCTCGTCGATGATCGCTGCAGTTCGGCCGGATTGCGTGCATAGTCACGGTGACCGGAGCGACAAGGCGAGGTGAGGGTTCTACGCTCGAGGGATGGTGTTCCTCTCCGAGACCGACATGATTCATGGGTCACCATTGCCCGGTTGGCACGGCCGTTTCTTTCATTCGGAGAACATGACGTTCGCTCGCTGGACGATCTCGGCCGACGCGCACGATCTCCACGAGCATCAGCACGAACAAGAAGAGGTGTGGAACATCGTCGAGGGCAGCGTCGTGCTCATCGTTGGTGGATCCGAAAGGGAGATGGTTGCAGGATCCGCGGCAGTCGTTCCGCCGAATACGCCTCACTCGGTCCGAATCATCGGCCCCGCCGAGATCGTGGTCGCGGACTTCCCTGTGCGCCGCGACCTGCCCGGTGTTGCCACGACGTAGGCGGAACCATCGCTGGGCTGACACCGCTCGATATCGACACGCGTATTGCGGTTTGACACGCATCATGCCGCGCCACATCGCGGCCCTGATGCGGTGTCACGGAATCGCGTCCCCGGATATCGCTCGGCGTTATGCGGTGCCACCGAACGGCACGATTGATCGTGGGCGCAGCGCGACTTCTCCTGCGCGGTCAGCGATTGGGACTCACTGGACGCGAGTGAGCGCTGGGCGACTCGTTCCGAAAGGGGCGTCGCCGAAGCGCGGGCGCGGCGAGTGGTTCAGCTTCTGCAGGACGCGGATCGCGCTGATCGAGCGCCGGTACTGAGGCGGACCGACCGCCGCTCAGTGGATCGGGTTGCCGAAGCGCACGCGGCGCCCGACGAAATCGAGCTCGACGTCGTCGCGCCGGTTCGCGGCATGGACGATCGCGTCGCCGACGCCGAGATAGAGCATTACATGGCCGGGGTACTGGACGATGTCGCCGGCCAGGGCCGTTGCCTCGTCGCGGGGAGCGGCCGCACGGATCTGTGCGGAACTCTGGTGGGGGATGTTGAGCCCGGCTCGCGCCCACGTGTATGCCGTCAGGCCCGAGCAGTCGAAGCCGCGATTGGGGTCGGACGTGGCGTAGCGATACGGCTTGCCGAGTTCCGTGAGCGCTGCCAGGACCGCTGTCTGATGGGGCATGTCCGCTCGGGACCAGGCGTCGCGCACGGCCGCGGAGTCGAGGCCCATCTCAAAGGCGACTGAGTCGGCTGCAGCGTCGCGGGCGGCGATGTAGGTCGTGAGCGTGCCCGCTGTGGGGTTAGCCCCCAGCGCGTACTGGGCGTCCAATGCCGACGTGGCGGTTGTCACGACGGCTGGTGAGTGGTGGTCGCCGGCGACGCCGGCCTGGGCGGGGCCAGCGGCCCAACCGGTGAGCAAGGCGGCGGCGAGCAAGCCCGTGAGGGCGCGGAGCACGCGTGCGGACACGTGCAAAGAGGGGGGCATCGTTTCGTACCTCAGGGGGGAAGGGCGGTTCACGCGCCCCGCGGCGCCGGCAATCACGCCTGGAATACTTCGAACCGCAACCGTATCGTCACCAAATTGCAATATTTCCGCACCGGCTCCGGTCGCTCGTCACACCGGCCGGCGATCTGTCGCAGCCCGTGCACGAAGAACTGCTCGTAGATGGTGCACATGTCGGTCTGCTTGCCGGGCCGGTCCGCCAACTTCCGCAGAAAAGTCTCGCGATCGACGGCACCGCAACGCATAACGCACCTGCGCGCCTCTACCGCGACACCAGAGCGTCCTCGATCGTCAGATCGGTGAGGCGATTCCCCTGACCAGGTCTGAACGACACGCCTCAGCATCAGTCAGAGCACCTTTCGTGCACCTTTGGCATGTGGGTTGCGTAGCCAACGACTCAAGAATCGCGAAACACCACGTAGACAATCACCGGTGAGGCGTTGAAGCGATTCGACACATCGTCCAAAGGTGCCCGTCGACCATGCTGATCGGATGGCGCCGTCGCTTTGCACAATTCACCGGTGAGGCGTTGAAGCGATTCGACACATCCTCCAAAGGTGCCCGTCGACCATGCTGATCCGATGGCGTCTGAACCGAGCGGGTTGATTCTCCGAGGCGGTCGTGTGGTCGATCCGGGCGCGGGGTTGGACGTGGTCACCGATGTCCTCGTCCGAGACGGCATCGTGGCTGATGTCGGAGATGGCCTGGTGGGCAGCTCCGTCCTCGATGTGTCCGGATTGGTCGTCGGGCCAGGTTTCGTCGACTTGCACAGCCATGTCCACAGCGTCGCCGGCCACCGGTTGCAGGCGCTCGACGGGGTGACGACGGCGCTCGATCTGGAGGCGGGAGTCATGCCCGTCGCTCGCGGTTACGCCGATGCCGCGCTCGAGGGTCGGCCGCTCAACTATGGCTTCTCAGCCTCGTGGAGCTCAGCCCGCGGCCTCGTGTTGGCCGGGATCGAGCCGGCACCGAGCATCGCTCACGGGCTCGGGATCCTGAGCAACGAGGCATGGCAGCGCTCGTCCACCCCGCGCGAGCTCGACCGGTGGCTCGAGCTGCTGCGCCGAGAGCTCGCCGATGGCGCGCTCGGAATCGGCATCCTCATGGGTTACGCACCGAGGACCGATCCGAAGGAATTCGTGGCGGTCGCGCGACTTGCCGCCGAAGCGGGAGTCGGCACGTACACGCACGTTCGCGAGCTCGTCGAAGCCGATCCGACCACCCCGATCGACGGGACGTCCGAGATCACGATCGTCGCCGCCGAGACCGGGGCACAGATGCACCATTGCCACGTGAATTCGACGTCACGGCGGCACGTCGACCGGGTCCTCACCACGCTGGAGGCGTCGATCGCCGAGGGGTCGAAGGTGACCGTCGAGGCATATCCATACGGCGCGGGAAGCACGGGCATCGGGGCTGCGTTCCTGGCACCGGAGCGTCTCGCAATGTGGGGTCTGACGCCGTCGTCGATCGTGCTGCTGCCGAGCGGCGAACGGATCGCCGACGAGAAGCGTCTGCGCGAAGTCCGCGAGTCGACGCCGAGCGTGGCGTGCATCGTGGAGTACCTCGACGAATCGGTGCCGGCTGATCGGGCGTTGCTCGACCAGGCGTTCGCGTTTCGCGACACGATCGTTGCGAGTGATGCGATGCCGGTGATGTATCCGCACGGCGCGATGGAGAGCCGCGACTGGCCACTCCCTCCCGGCGGGGTCACGCATCCGCGCACGGCGGGCACATACTCGAAGTCTCTCCGGCGAATGGTTCGCGAAACGGCGACCTGGAGTTGGCTCGAGGCATTCCGCCGTTGCTCATACCTGCCGGCACGCGTCCTCGACGATGCAACTTCGGCGGCGCGGCGAAAGGGCCATCTCGGAGTCGGCGCCGACGCGGACATCGTGGTGCTCGACCCAGCGACCATCACGGACACGGCGACGTTCCTGGATTCGACCCGGCCGTCGGTGGGCGTCCGCCATCTCTTCGTGAACGGCACGATGGTGGTGCGCGACGGCGAGGTCGAGGTGGACGCGTTCCCTGGTCGCCCGCTGCGTGGTGAACCCCGTTAGGTGGCGTCGGGGTAGGTGGCGTCGGCAGTCAGCGCGAGCGTGTGAAGACGCCGAACGGCTGGATGACGACACGGTCTCCGTCGAATTCGACCCGGACCAACGGCATGCCTCGGCCACCGAACACGCTGCCGCCGCGGGGCGTGAGTTGGATCGATCCGACCGACGGTGCGACGACATTGATCACATCGTTGACGACGGTCACGGTGATCTCGATCGGGCCGTTGGCGTAGGTGCCAGGCGCGGCCTCGAGCAGACCATCCGTGATCGCCGAGGGTTGCTTCGCGAACGCGATGGCATCCACCAGCGGTTCCAACGGAACGGTGAGGCCGTTGATCTCGTCGGCGTCGTCGGTCGTGAAGATCAAGGGTGCCTGCACTTCGAACTCGCGCAGTTCCAGGCTGAACGCGTCCCGGTCGCGATGCACGACGCCGACCCGGTCGCCGAGCCCGTGGAACTCAGCATCCAGCAAGTGCGGGGATTCCGGCGCCACCGAGATCACCAGGTCCCCGTACGCGGGATGGCTGTAGGTGCCGGCGAAGTCCTCGACCGGTCGAGACGGGGGGCGTCCAGCGGCTTCATCGGCCGTGTGGGCCGCCGCCTCACGGGCTCCGTGGATGCCGGCTTGTTCGAACTCCAGGTACGTGGCGCCCCAGTCGCGGGACTCCATGCCGACGATCATGTCGAGCACCAACGGCACCAACGCGTCGGGGAGTTCGGTGTCGTGGCGGTTCGTCAGCACGACCACCGCTGCTTGCAACGCTGGTGCGATCGCGACGTTCGACGCATAGCCGACGAGGTTGCCTCCGTGGTGCACGAGCTCGTGTCCCCGATAGCTCTCGACGTAGCAGCCCAACGCGTAGCCACGTGACAGGCGATCGGGCAGCTCCCGTCCCATCGTGGCCACCATCGCCGGCTGGTGCAGTTGGCCGAGCACCTCGTCGGACAGTACGCCCCCT
Source organism: Ilumatobacteraceae bacterium (assembly GCA_963695145.1). Taxonomy (GTDB): domain Bacteria; phylum Actinomycetota; class Acidimicrobiia; order Acidimicrobiales; family Ilumatobacteraceae; genus Sva-07. The sequence goes on from CAVOGB010000005.1 coordinate 438,251, forward strand.
CCGAGGCGAGCGAGGACCCAACGTGCAAGGTCGTCGACGTGGGCGACGATGCCACCCGCCGGCAATTGCAGCGTCCGCGCCGGCAGTACCTGTCGGAGCAGTTCGCCACCGACCTCGCGGTAGGGCGTCGCGAGGTTCTCCTCGGCCACGTCATGCGCGGAGAACTGAACAGACGCCATCTCCAACGGATCGAGCAGCGTCGACTGCACCGCCTCCCGCCACGTGGCGCCGGTCAGCACCTCGGTGAGGTAGCCGGCCGTGGAGAAGCCCAGATTGTTGTACTGCCACGTCTGGCGCAGCTGCTTGGAAAGGGGGAGGTGACGCAGCGAGCGGACGGCATCCTCGAGAGAAAAGGCTGCTCGCCGTACCAAACGAGATCGTGCCGGGGGAGTCCGGTTCGGTGGCTGAGCAGATCGCGACAACTGACCTGCTCGGTCGCGACCGGGTCGTGCATGCGGAACCACGGGATGTACTCCCGCAGTGGTGCGTCGAGATCGAGGTCGCCTCGATCTGCAAGTGCGCACAGCGTCGCCGCCGTGAAGCACTTCGTGTCGGAGGCAATCGGGAACATCGTCAGGCTCGTCACCGGGTCGCCGGTGGTGATGTCGCGCACCCCGAAGCCGTCGGCAAGGACGAGCTCACCATCGACGACGACGGCCACCGCGACACCAGGGACGTCGAAGCGCAAACGCTCGGATTCGATCAGCGCTCGAAGCGCGGCGAGGTCGATCACCTCGTGCTCCTTCGTGCGTTGTCGATTCGATCGAGGGCGACCGACTGAGCCGCGATGAGCGGCGTCACGTCTTCGGCCGCGGCGCGCCCGTACACCTCCTGGAGCGTCGCCCCGACAGCCGTGACCGCCCGCATCGCTCGGTCCGGGTCCTTGCTGCCGACCTCCATGTGAGAACCGTAGATAACACCGCCGGCATTGACGAGAAAATCCGGCGCCCACAGCACGCCGCGTGCGGCGATGAGGGCAGCGACGCCGTCATCGGCGAGTTGGTTGTTGGCGGGCCCGACGATGGCCGAGCAGTCGAGTAGATCGACGGTGGCAGCCGTGAGGAGCCCACCGAGTGCGGCTGGCACCACGATGTCGGCCGGTGTCGACAGGGCTGCGTCGGGTTCGACCCAGGCCGCTCCGAGGCGGGACGCGAGTTCGCGCTTGGCCCGATCGGTGTCGGTCACGGTCAGCTTCGCGCCGGCCGCAGCCAAACGGTCGGCCAGCCGCGAGCCGACCTGGCCGAGACCGATGATCGTGATCGCACGTCCCGCCAGGTCGCGGGTGCCATACAACTCCTCGGCCGTGACGAGGATGCACTCGTAGACGCCGACAGCGGTCGGTGCAGATGGCTCGCCGCTGCCGCCTGTCGACTCGGGCAAGCCGTAGACGAACTTCGTCTGTTCGTAGATCGTGGCCATGTCGTCAGCCGTGGTGCCGACGTCCTCGCCGGCTCCGTACCTCCCGCGCAGCGACTCGATCGCGTCGCCCAGATCGTGAAGCACCGCTCGTCGAGATTCGTCGTTCAGGTCGGACCCCAGCGGCAGCGCGATCACGCTCTTGCCGCCGCCCAGCTTCAGGCCGGCGAGCGAACACTTCAGGGTCATCGCTCGTGAGAGACGCAGCGCATCGTCCAGGCCGTCGGTCCAAGTGGCGTACTGCCACAACCGCACCCCACCGACCGCTTGCCCGAGCACCGTGGAGTGCACGGCGACGATGATCGGCAGCTGCGATCGCGGGCCGGACGTGATGAGCACTTGCTCGTGGTCGAGTTCCTGCACCGCTTGTTCCTCGTTTCGACGGGGGGTCAAGACACGATTGTCACGGCTGAGGCTCGGCCAGACCTCGGACAGGCGGCCCAATTCACCTCCGTCGGAGTTGTCGAGAACTACCAATTCCCACCAGGTCGCACCGGCGACAGCCGCGGCCGGGGCGGTAGTGTCGCGGCTCCAGCGAGTTGGAAACGCGACGCTCGGCGAGGAGGAAGGCGGATGATGCCGACGAGCAGGGTGACGCCGAGAAATCCGACGGTGAGCCGGGTGGTCGACATGCTCGGACCGGACACCGTGGTCCTGCTGAGTGCGGCGTCGACCGCCGCGAACGGGATCGGCGAACCGCGCATCTGGGATCCGCTCGGTGTCGGTGAAGTGACCCGGGGCGACTTGGTGCTCGCGATCAACGTGCCCGCCGATGACGCAACGGCAGCCGTTGCCGAGGCAGCAGCGTCCGGCGCGTCGGCCATCGCTCTCAAGGGTGACGCGACGACCCTGCACGCCGCGATCAGTGTTGCGCGCGATCACAAGATCGCACTCCTGGCCGTGGCGCCCACGGTTTCGTGGGACCAGTTCTACGCGCTCGTGCTCAGTGCAGCGACGAATGTCATCGGTGTCGACGAGCCGACCCCGATGGGTGATCTTTTCGCTCTCGCCAACGCGATGGCCGCGATGATCGGCGCCGCCGTCACGATCGAAGACCCACGCGGTCAGCTGCTGGCGTACTCGAACCTCGATCAGCCGATCGACGAAGCTCGCCGCGACACCATCCTCGGCCGACAGAATCCGGTTCCGTGGTCGAGGCGTCTCGAGCGAGGCGGTTACTACCGTCAGCTGTCGACGGCGCCGGACGGGATCGTGAGGATCACGGATCCCACCGGCAGGCTCCGCGACCGGATGGCGACGCTCATCAAGGCGGGCGCCGAGGTGTTGGGTTCGATCTGGGTCGTCCAAGGTGACGACCCGATGGGTCCCGAGGCCGAGTCGGCCTTGCGGAGTGCGACTCCCCTCGCCGCAATGCACCTGCTGCGTCAGCGAGCGTTCAACGATTCGAGTCGTCGGGAACGCGGAGTGCTCCTGCGCACACTGCTCGAGGACGGGGTGACCGACGTCGACTACCCGAGCCTGCTCGGCATCGACATCGACACGCCGTGCACCGTCGTCGCGTTCCATCTGGTCACCGTCGACAACGACGATGTCGAGCTGTCGGTCAATCGGTCCCGCATCATCGATGCGATCACGGTGGCCTGTGAGGCGTTTCGAAGGCGGGTCGTCTGCACCTGGATCGGACAGACGATCTACGCCTTGTTCCCGTCCACCTCCCGAGACAGCCCGGCACGGCTGACGTTGATCGCCGAGGACATCTGCTCTCGCTTCGGAGAGTCGATGCATGTCCATCTCGTCGCGAGTATCAGTTCGATCAGCGAGGGTCTCGGCGGCGTGCGCGAGTGTCGCCGCGAAGCCGACCGAGTGATACGGGTTCTTCGCGACACCCCGGCCGGGACGTCCGTCGCGACCATCGACGAGGTGCGTGTGGCGAGCATCCTGCTCACCGTCGGCGATCTCACCAGGGACCGCCCAGACCTTCGCCTGCCGGGAATCGACCGTCTGATCGCTCACGACGCAGATCACTCCAAGACGTACATGCAGACCTTGCGGGCCTTCATCGATGCGTCGGGAAACGTGGCGGCGGTGGCGACGAGGCTGAACCTGCACACCAACACGGTCCGCTATCGGGTACGACGGCTCGGTGAGATCTCCGGCCTGGATCTCGAGAACCCCGAACATCGCTTGGTGGTCGCGATCGACCTCCTCAACCGTCGCGAGATCGAGTGACGTTCATCCGAAAGCACACCTGCAGCGCGTTCGGTTTGTTCACCTGAACGAGGCGGAGGCGGCGAACGGCAGGCGAAGATGAACGATCCGTTGCAGGTCCGACCGATGAGCGACCAGAAGTCGCACAGCACAGGCCGACTCGTTCGCGTGCTCTGTCTGATCGCCTGCGTACTGGTGGTTGCGGGGTGCCAGATCGACGAATTGCAGTTCAAGAACGATCGACGGCTGTCGTTCACCACGCCGGAGGCTCGCTCCAAGGTCGACCTGCCAGTCACGATCAGCTGGACGATGCAGGACTTCGAAGCGACCGGTCTCGACGGTTCACAGCACGAGGACGAAGGCGTCTTTGCCGTGTTCGTGGACCAGGCACCGATGCCGGTCGGCAAGGACCTGAAGTGGCTCGCCCGCCACGACCCCGCATGCGAACGCAAGCCCGACTGCCCCGACGCCGAGTACCTGGCCGAGCGCAGCATCTACGTCACCACTGATCCGACCGTCACGCTCGATCACCTGCCGACGGCCGAGCGCGGACGGGGCGACGAGCAGCACTACGCGCAACGTGGTCCTCCTCGACGGGACCGGTCGCCGTACGAAGGAAAGTGCGTGGTACCTGCCGTTCCGTACCGCGAGGCGCTCGTCGTGACGGCGGTCGACGCCACCGTCGACCCGAGGTCGGATCGACGGGACGCTGCCCGCCGCACGCTCGGCGTGTCCGGCGAGTCGGCCGTCGACGAGCCGGCACCTTTGCGCCCGATCCTGCGTCAGCATCAGCTGACCGTCTACCCGATGGTCGCGCTCGGTCTGCTCGGCATCGTCGACAGCTTCCAGGGCTACGCATTCTCGGTGCTGACTCCGGAGATCAGCCGCACGTTGGGCTTGTCGCTCGGGGCGATCGCCGGCGCGCGCACCCTCGCGTTCCTTGCCGCGATCCTGGCACCGCTACCCGTCGCGGCGATCTCACAGCGACCCGGCAGGCGTGCCCTGCTGTGCGTTGCCACCGGGATCGCCTGGTCGATCATCACGGTGATGACCGGGTTCGTCATGAGCCTGCTGGCGTTGATCGTGGTGCTCGTGCTCGACGGGCTGTCGACCGGCTCGGTCAGCGCGTTGCACGCTCCACTCTTGGTCGATTCGTACCCACCGAAAGCGCGCGTTCGCGTCCTGTCCGGCTATCAGGGCCTGGTCACTGCCGGTCAGGTGATCTCCCCGCTCTTCGTCGCCGTCCTCGCCGGCCCGCTCGACCTGACCTGGCGGGGTGTCTTCCTGGCGATGGGCGTCACGTCGCTGCTCACCACATTGGTGGCGCTCGGCCTGCGTGATCCGGGGCCGGGCCGGTTCGACACCGATGTGCTGCGCGCCGACGAGCATGCCGACGACGCGCACGTTCGACTCGAACCTCGGCTTCTTCGAGATCATGCGCCGACTGCTCCTGATCCCGACGGTCAAACGGATCGCCGTCGGTTACTTCGTCATCGGGATCCTGCTGATCCCGTTCGCCACGTTCCTGTCGGTGTTCCTCGAGCAGCGTTGGGCGCTCGGGCCCGGCGAGCGGGGACTCTTCTTCGCCGGCATCTCTGCCGTCAGCATCGTCGCCCTCGTGATCTACGGGGGCCGAGCGGAACGGGCATTCCGCGAGAATCCGGCGAAGGTGCTCGGCTTCTCCGGTACCGCGCTCGGCGGGTGCCGTCGTACTGATCGGCTTCGGTTCGCTGGCGCCCACATTCCTGGCGATGTGTGCCCTGTTCGCCGCCGGCCAGTCGCTGATCGCGGTGCTCACCCCCGGCCTCACGATCTCGTTCCTGTCGATCGTCGATGCCCGCTATCGGCCCCATGCCGCCGCCGTGATCGGCATCTTCACCGCATCGGGCTCGTTGCTCGGCGTCCTGTTCCTCACGGGCATCGATCGCCGGTTCGGCATCGGCGGCTCGATCGTGTCGCTGGTGATCCCCGGCGTCATCGGTGCGTTGATCATCCGCAGCGCACGAACCCTGATCGTCAGGGACATGGACCGCATGATCGACGAGATCCTCGAGTCCGAGGACGTGCGCACCCTGATCGCCGCCGGCGGCCATGTCCCACTGCTGTCGTGCCGCGGTATCGACTTCTCGTACGGCCAGCTGCAGGTCCTGTTCGACGTCGACTTCACCGTCGACGACGGCGAGATGGTCGCCCTGCTCGGCACCAACGGCGCCGGCAAGTCGACCCTGCTCAAGGTCGTCTCCGGTATCGGCCTGCCGAGCAACGGCCTGGTGCGCCATCACGGCCGCGACATCACCTACCTCGACGCCGAACGCCGGGTGGCGCTGGGCATCACCCAGGTCCCTGGCGGCCGGGCGGTCTTCGACAGCATGGACGTGGTCGAGAACCTGCGGACGTTCGGCTACACGCTCGGGCGCAACCGGCAGTTGGTCGACTCGCTGATCGACGAGTGCTTCGAGGCATTCCCGCGCCTGCACGAACGCAGATCGTCGCTGGCGGCCACGTTGTCGGGCGGCGAACAGCAGATGCTCGGTTTGTCCAAGGCGCTGATCCTGAAGCCCGAGCTCCTGCTGATCGACGAGCTGTCGCTCGGATTGTCGCCCCTGATCGTCGGGCAGTTGCTCGACATGGTGCGCCAGATCAACGCGACGGGCACCGCGGTGGTGCTGGTCGAGCAGAGCGTCAACATCGCGTTGAACCTCGTCGATCACGCGTACTTCATGGAGAAGGGCGAGATGCGCTTCGACGGGCCCGCCCAGGAGCTGCTGCACCGCGACGATCTGCTCCGAGCGGTGTTCCTCGACGGCGCGTCGGAGGCGGGCGAGTGAACGTCACGCGCAAGCAGGTCACGACGGGTGCGACCGCGATCGCAGTGACGTGGGTGCTGTTGGCGTTCGTGTTGCCGGCGCTCGACACGAGCAACACCCGCAGTGGTCACTGGGAGTCGCCGCTGCCGGTGATCCTGCTCGGCGCGATCATCGGCATGACCTACGGGCTGCTCGCCGTCGGCCTCGTCCTGATCTATCGCACCAACCGGATCATCAACTTCGCCCACGGTCAGATCGGTGCCTTCGCGGCGGCGTTCTTCGGCATCGCCGTCGTGAAGTGGCACATCCCGTACTGGGTCGCATTCGTGCCGGCGCTGTTCGCGGCAGCGGGAGTCGGTGCGGTGGTCGAGCTCGCCGTCGTACGACGTCTCCGGCGCGCGCCGCTGATCATGAGCGTCGTCGCCACGCTCGGGGTCGGTCAGTTCCTCGTCTTGTTCGCACACGCCATCAACGGTCGAGCGAGTGCCGGATCGGTGTATCCGCAACCGGTCTGGCTGCCCACCTTCCACGTCGGCGCACTGCTGGTGACACCGGCGTACTCCGCGATGTTGTTTCTCTCGCCGATCGTCGTGTTGGCGGTCGGCACGTTCTTGAAGTTCGGCCGTCAGGGCATGGCGATCCGCGCCTCGGCGGCCAACCCGGAGGCGGCTCGAATGGCCGGCATCTTCGCCTCGCGGACGAGCTCGCTGGCGTGGGGCATCGCCGCCGTGCTCGCCGCGTTCGCGGCGATCCTCACCCAGCCGACACAGGGCTTCACCGGTGGCGACAGCTTCGGCCCATCCCTCCTGCTGATCGCGCTGACCGGCGCTGTGCTGGCCCGGATGCAGTCGCTGCCCAAGGCGCTGCTCGCCGGTGTCGGAATCGGCGTGATCGAGCAGCTGCTGCTGTGGAACTACGCCGACGCGGGTCTCGTCCAGTTGGTGCTGTTCGTGATCATCATGGTGGCGATGCTCGCCCAGAAGCAGCGGGTGGGTCGTGGCGAAGAGAAGGGCTCGTGGGTGGCCGTGCAGGCAGCGCGCCCGTTGCCGGCCGCGGTTCGCTCGGTGCGCAGCGTCCGTCTGCTCGGGCCGATGCTCGGGCTCCTGGTGCTCGCCGCGTTCATCGTGCTCCCGTCGCTGATCACCAACGCCAACAGCGTGAAGCTGACCGGCACGATGGGCTTCATCATCGTCGGCTTGTCGGTCGGCGTGATCACGGGTCTCGGCGGCCAGCTGTCGCTGGGCCAGTTCGCGATCGGTGCCGCGGGTGCCGTCGTGTCGTTCGAGATTTCGAGTCGCACCGGGAACTTCATCGGCGCGTTCCTCTGCGCCGGCCTCGCCGCTGCCGCGATCAGCGTCCTGATCGGCATCCCCGCCCTCCGGATCAAGGGACTGCTCCTGACGGTCACGTCGCTCGGGTTCGCGCTGGTGATGCCGGTCTACATCCTCCGGCAGTCGTGGGCCCTCGGACCGGGCCAGGACCCGGGCCGCCCGATCATCTTCGGCCACGCGTTCGACACCGGCCGCTCGTACTACTACGTCGGACTGGTCACGCTGCTGTTGGCGCTCTGGCTCGCCCGCAATACGCGTCGCGGCGGCGTCGGCCGCCGCCTGCTCGCCGTGCGCGACAACGAGGACGCGGCACGCGCGTTCACCGTCCGCGCATCGCTGGTGAAGCTCCAAGGATTCGCCGTCGCCGGATTCATCGCCGGCATCGGTGGGGCGATGTACGGGCACTCGTTGTCGCAGATCAGCTCGAACAGCTTCGTCGTACAGTCCAGCATCGAGGTGGTCGTGATGACCGTGATCGGTGGGGTCGGTCTGCTGTTCGGGCCGTTCCTCGGCGCGGCGGTGGTGCAGGGTGCCACGTTCCTGCCGCTCGACACGGCGGGCCTGGCCGCGACCGCGCTCGGTCAACTGCTGATCATCATGTACCTGCCGGGCGGACTCGGTTCACTCGTCGCGCCCGTCCGCGATCGGATCGCCAACCTCTTGGCCCGCCGCGCCGGAGTCGACGTGCAGGCCGCGTATGCGGCTGAACGTGGCTTCGGTACGCCGGACCCGGTGGTCCGACGCGCGGAACGGCCCCTGCTTCCGGCCACGCCGCGCACCACCAACCCGACGGGCCCGCTGCTGCGGGCGGAAAGCCTGACGAAGTCGTTCGGCGGCATCCGGCGCCGTGCGGGGGATCGACTTCGACGTAGCGGCCGGCGAGACGCTCGGGCTGATCGGCCCGAACGGTGCCGGCAAGACCACCACGTTCGAACTGCTCGCCGGCTTCACCAAGATCGACGAGGGGCGGGTCACCTACGCCGGCCACGACATCACCGGCCTCGGCCCCGAGGCGCGCGGTCGGCTCGGTCTGATCCGATCGTTTCAGGACGCCTCGTTGTTCCCGACGCTCACCGTTCTCGAATGCGTGCAGCTGTCGTTGGAGCGAGTCGAGCCGACCAAGTTCTTCCGAGCGATGCTCGGCCTGCACGGGCAGGACCGACGCAAAGAGGAACTCGCCGAAGGCCTGGTCGCCTGGATGGGTCTCGACCGGTACCGCAGCAGTCAGATCCAGGAGCTGTCGACAGGCACCCGGAGAATCACCGAGATCGCGTGCCTCGTCGGGCTCCAACCGCAACTCCTCCTGCTCGACGAACCATCGTCGGGCGTGGCGCAGAAGGAGACCGAGGCACTCGGTTCGCTGCTCGTGAGACTGAAGGACGAGCTCGCACTGACACTGATCGTCATCGAGCACGACATCCCGCTCATCATGAGTTTGGCCGATCGCATCATCTGCATGGCCGACGGCGAGATCATCGCCGCCGGAGCACCTGATGCGATCCGTCACGATCCCGCGGTGATCGAGGCGTACCTCGGCGGCAGCATCGAAGCCATCGAACGATCGGCCGGCGCGGCTGCCACCACGGCCCGTCTGTAGGTTCCGACAAACCAGGAACCGAAGTTCCTGGGATCTGTCCAAGGCGCCGGCAGCTCGTGGCGGGGCAAGATCGCATGCAGTCGACATTCAATGCCTCGACCGTCTGGAGCTGACATGACCGCCAAGAGAAGCCACCGTCCACTCGTCGTGATGCTTGCCGCCGGCAGCCTGCTCGCGCTGGCCGCCTGCGGCACGACCAACGACGATGACGCCACGACGGTGGCGCCCAGTGCGAGTGCGAGTGACACCACAGCGGCACCGGTCGATTCGGTCGCATCATCCGATTCGCCCGCACCATCGTCGACCGCAGCGACTCAGGATGCGCCCACGACCTCCGCGGCCGTTGCGCCCGATACGTCGCCGTTGACGATCGGCGTCACCTACATCAGCAACGAGCAGACCAGTTCCGATCTCGGCGCAGGTGCCCCGTCACCTGTCAACCAGAAGTCTCTCGTCCAAGGACTCGTCGCCGGCATCAATGCCAACGGCGGCCTCGATGGGCGCCAGTTGGAGACCGTCGAGTACGAATGGGACAGCTCATCGGACGACTGGAGCCTCGACGCATCCACGGCCTGCGCGAAGTTCACCCAGGACAACCACGTCACCATCGTGCTCGACACGGCGTTCGGGGTCACCGGCGGCTTCCGCAAGTGCCTCAACGACGCCGGCGTGATGAGCATCCAGAGCCTCTCCGAGGGTGACCAGGCGACCAGCGACGCCGCCACCCTCCACGCCGACTCGACGGCGATGACGGTCGACCGTATGTATGCAAGCGTCCTCGACGGACTGACGGCGACCGGCTACCTCACCGCCGACAACCAGGTCGGCGTGATCCTGGAGAACTGCCCCGAGAACGCGGCGGCCTACTCGGACACACTCGAGCCGTTGATGTCCACCTTGGGTCTCAAGGCCCCGATCGATGCGTCGATCGACTGCACCACCGGCTTCTCGTCGGCGACCGCAGGTGCCGCGGCGATCAACAACGCGGTCCTCAAGTTCAAGGACGCGGGGGTCGACCGCGTCATGTTCGTCGGGGACAGCGAGTACATCATGTTGCTGTTCTTCTCCGGGACGGCAAGCTCACAGGCCTACACGCCCGGCTACCTGCTCAGCTCCGGAGCGCAACCTCAGGGGATGCTCCCGTCGATCGCGGCCGATCAACAGCCGCAGATGACCGGCGTCGGTGGTCAGCCGTTCAACGATGTCGACGATGCCGAGCTGAGCACTGTCGACCAGCGTTGTGTCGACCTGGTCACCGCCGGCGGAGTCACCCCGGCCACATACTCCGACACGTCGCTGTTGCTGTTCGAGTGCGGGCCGTTCCTGTTGCTCGAATCCGCGCTGATGGCCACGAACGGCAGCGCCGTCGCATCCGATCTTGCCGACGCCGTCAGCGGGCTCGGTACCACGTTTGCGGCGCCGGGCATCGTCGGGAGCGCGACTCGTTTCAGCGACACCCAACGTGATGGGCCGGCGATGGTGCAGGTGTTCGAGTTCGACCCGAGCTGCTCGCTGTCTGCAATACATCGGCGATCCGCAGGCCGCATCATGACCGGACTCCTCGACGGGCTCGGCCCGATCACGCGGTTCCCCACCGTCGACGAGATGGCGTCGTGGGCCACACAATTGCCCGAGCGCTTTCCCGGCAAGGTGACGGTGCGCGTCGTCGGCCACAGCCGCAACGGCGATCCGATTCAGCTGGTCAGCATCGCACCGGTCGTGTCCGGGTCGGGTTCCGCTCCCACCGAACGCGCGCTGATCACAGGTCAGCCGCATCCCAACGAGCCGATCGGCATGGCCACGATCATGGCGATGTGCGAGGCGCTGCTGTCGAACGCCGGCGCGCTCGAGGCCACCGGTGTCGAGTGGCACTTCGTCCCCGACGCGGATCCCGATGGAACTCGCCTCAACGAGGGCTGGTTCGATGGTCCGTGGACGCGTGAGCACTACGCCCGCAACTTCTACCGACCGGCCGGGGATCTCCAGGTCGAGTGGACGTTTCCTTTCCGCAGCGGCGACTTCGTCGTCGATCAGCCGATGCCGGAGACGATCGCGCTGATGGCGGCCATCGACCTGGTTCGGCCCACAGTGGGCGCGTCCTTGCACAACGGTGAAATGGGCGGCGCCTACTTCTACGCTTCGGAGGGGGCGACCGACGCGTACTACGAGCGGCTCGGCGAGTTGTGCCTCGAGCACTCGGTGCCGTTGCATCTGGGTGATCCCGAGGCACCATTCTCGGCCGTCCTCGCGCCGGCGGTGTTCTCGATCCCGGCGACGCAGCAGATCTTCGATTACATCGTTGCCGCCGGCGGCGACCCGGCCGACATGATCAGCGGCGGCAGCAGCATCGAGTACATGATGCGCCACAACGACGTGTTCGGCGTCGTGGTGGAGCTGCCGTACTGGCGCGACGACCGCAGCGCCGACACGTCACCCGATCCGTCCGGCAAGACCCTCCGCGAGGTCGTGTTGCACGGTCTGGACCTCGAAGAGGAGATGGTCAACCGCTTGCACGCGTTGTACGAGCAAGCGTCACCGTTGGAGCCTTCGCCGTTCCAGGAGGCGATCAACTCGTTCATCATGGAGCAAGGAACGAGTTTCATCGACGTCCAGCGTCACCAGGCCGACAACAACCCCGAAGGCGGACGCCCGGCCACGGTGGCCGAGGTGTTCAGCATCATGGACAACGTGCACATGTTCCGGTTGCGCATGGGCGGCATGTTCCTGCGCGCGCTCACCGCAGATTCACCAGTGCGACGCGAATCGGAGGAGACCTTCGCGCAATGGTGCGCGGAGGAAGCCGCCGACAGCCGAGCCGACCCGATCCAGATCAACGATCTGGTCGCGATCCAAGCAGAGGCGATCCTGGCCACCGTGGCACGTCGAGCTCCGGACGTCGGCTAGCGACTGGATTGCGATCGGTCGCCTCACCGGGGCGATTGCCGAGACTCTCAGGAACGCTGTTTCGGCTCGGCAGTCGTTTGCTCGAACTGCCTGACAGCGCGTCGGTCGGTCTGATGGTTCATCGTGACCCGTCGTCGCGCGGGGAGTAGACCCATCTCGGGTCGGGTGCCACCCCGGTGACGATCGCACCCACGGCTTCCGCGGGACGGACGCAGATCTCCCGGTACGTCACATCGGTCAGACCCGCCACGTGGGGCGTCACGAGCACACGGCCGTCCGACACGAGCCGATCGTCGACGACTGGCGGTTCGGGGTCCCAGACATCCGCGGCGTATCCACCCAAGGTGTCGCGGGCGAGCGCGTCGGCAAGGGCGACGTGATCGACGACCGCACCCCTCGACGTGTTCACCAACAGTGCCCCCGGCTTCATCGCCGCGAACTGGGCCGCACCGATCATCGATCGCGTCGAGTCGCTCAGCGGGACGCAGAGCTGCACGACATCGGACGTCGTGAGGAGCTCGTCGAGACCGACCCGCTCGACATCGATGTGCGGCGCTCGACGCGTCGCACAGACCACGTCCATGTCGAGCATCCGACCGAACCCGGCGAGTTTCGTTCCGATGGCACCGAGGCCGACCACGCCCATCCGTTTGCCTCGTAGCTCCGTGCTCTCGAAGCCGTCCCGCACGCTCCACCGCCCGGCCTTGACCGCCGTGTCGACTTCCACCACCCGACGCGACAGGGCCAACATCAACATCAGGGCGTGTTCGGCGACCGCCGAGGTGGTCAGGCCGGGTGCGTGCACCACCGTCACGCCGGCCGCCGCCGCCGCGCGCGTGTCGATGTTGTCGAGGCCCGCTCCACAGCGGGCGACCGCCAGGAGATCGGGGAACGCGGCGATCAGCGCCCGGTCGACCTGCCCTCGTCCCCGGGTCACGATCGCTCGCACGCCGCTCCCGTACGATCGGGGGTCGAAGGCGGCGAGATCCTCGACCAGCTCCACGGCGTCGGCCGCTTCGAGGATGCGTTGCGCGTCGGGATGGACCGATTCGAGGAGGAGGATCACGGGCCGCTGGTCACCTCGACCGGTACAACTCGTCCGACCGGGCGTCGACGAAGTCGAGTTCGAAGATGGCCTCGTCGACGGGCTGGTCGGCCGCGCACGAGAGTTCGATGAGGTTGCCGGACGGGTCGCGCACGAACGCCTGCATCACGCCACTCGCCAGCCGGCACACCTTGCCCCACGTCGCCGTGTCGATGAGGTCGTGTTCCCGTGCCCGCTGGAACACGCCGTTGAAGTCGTCGAGGCGGAGGCAGAAGTGCGACCGCTGGGGGTGGAGGTCGGCCAGCTGGTTGACGTGGATCTGCTGGAACTCGCCGACCCGGTAGAACTGCGCCGGAAAGCCGAGTTCCGGCGTGGGCGCCCGCTCGAGCCCGAGCACCTCGCTGTAGAACGCGTCCGCGGCCGCAAGGTCGTCGACCATCACGTTCACATGTTGGATGGAGAGTCCGTCACTCATCAGCTCACCTCGTACTCTTCGAGAAAATCGGACCGGGGTGTGATTCCGAAGCCGGGCTCGCTCGGCGCGCCGACCAACCCGTCGACGACCTGCGGTGCTCGTTCCGGCATCTCTCGCAACAGCGGGTTCCCACCGAGCGAGTACTCGATGGTACGCGCCGCGGAACTGGCGAAGGCGAGGCTGACGCCGGCGTTGAACGAGAGCGCCGAACCCCAACAGTGGGGTGCGAGCTCGAGCTGATGGGCCTCGGCCAACGCGGCGATGCGCCGTCCCTCCGACGGCCCGCCGCAGATGGCGAGGTCGGGCTGGAGGACATCGACCGCCTCGCGTTCGATGAGGTCGCGGAAGTCGAAGCGGGTGAACTCGCTCTCGCCCGCGGCGATCGGGATGTGCGTCGACGCGCGGACCCGCCGGGCGCCCGCATGGTCGTCGGCGTTGACGGGTTCCTCGAACCACCGCAGTCCGAGGTCTCCGACGTCGGCGGCGAAGCGCATGGCCTCGGGCGCGCTGTACGTGCCGTGGGCGTCGACCATCAGATCGACGCCGGGCCCGAGCGCACGCCGGGCGGCGCGGACGCGTTCGACGCTGGTCGCCACGTCGCCGTCCATGACGCCCACTCGCATCTTGACGCTCCGGAATCCCTGCGCCACGTAGCCGAGGAGCTGCTCACCGATCCCGGCCGCGTCGGCCCAACCACCGCTCGCGTACGCCGGGAGCGTGTCGGTGCGCGGTCCGCCCCACAGATCGACGACGGGCACGTCGAGCGACTTCCCGAGCAGATCCCACAGGGCCATGTCGATCCCGCTCATGGCGGCGACCGCGAGACCTCGCCGACCCAGCACCGGAAAGCCCCGCCCGCGATCGAGCGCATAGCCGGCACGCGAGCCGTTGTACATCGTGTCCCATGCCGCGGTGAGGCGCCACGCGTCCTGGCCGACGAGCGCGGGTCCGAGGTCGTCCTGCACGGCGGCGACCACCGCACGGCAGGAGCCCGAGCTGCCGACACCCGCCTTGGCCTCCCCCCAACCGACCAGGCCGTCGGCGACCTCGATGCGCACGATCGTGGTGTCGAAGCTGGTGATCCGGCCGAAGTCGGAGACGTGCTGTTGGTCGACCGGGATCGGACAGCGCAACCAGATGGCATGGACGTCGCGGATCAGCATCGTCGACATCCGATCAGGTACGCGTCAGATCAGAGGGAGCAGGGTGGTCGCACACTTCTCGACGAGCATGTCGTAGAAGCCCTCCGACAGCAGGCTGCTGCCGTGGTCGATGATGAACTGCAGCTCCTCGGGGCTGATGTCGACGGGGTTGGTCTCGATCGCGTCCGGGAACTTGTTGGCCGGGGTGCGGTCGATCGGAGCGACGAACTCGACCGTGAGCGCACCGTCGTAGCCCACCTCCTTGAGGGTCGCCACGATCGCCGTCCAGTCGAGCTGGCCCATGCCGCAAGCCATCCGGTTGTTGTCCGCGACGTGGAAGTCGACGAGCCGGTCGCCGACGTCGCGGATGGCCTGATGGAAGTCGATCTCCTCGATGTTCATGTGGAACGCGTCGAGGCACACGCCGACGTCGGGCGCGACGGCGTTGGCCAGTGCCAGCGCCTGGTCGCCCCGGTTGATGAAGTACGTCTCGAACCGGTTGAGGCCTTCGATCGCCATCCGGACACCGGACGCGCTGGCGAGTTCGTGGACCTCCTTCAAGCCGTCGACGCACCAGCCCCACTCCTCGTCGGGCGTGCCGTCCGGCACGACCTTGCCGACGGTGGCGGGCACGATGGTGATCTCCTGGCCGTCGAGCTCCTTGACCATCGTCACCACGTCCTTCATGTACTGGACCGTGGCCGCCCGTTGCTGTTCGTCCTTGGCACAGAGGTTCCGGTCGCCGAGCGTCAGCGTGACCGCCCCCCAGCACGACAGCTTGTAGTCGTCGAGCAGCTTGCGGACGTCCTTGCTGTCGTACTGGTCGGGCTCACCCTTGATCTCGATGCTGCCGTACCCGCATCGGGCGAGGCGCGCCAGCGTGACCTCCAGCGGCTCCGAGCGCATCCAGTTGTGCATTGACAGGTGCATGATCCCCTCCTCCTTCTTCGTTTGGTTCGATGATCGATGTTGATGGCGGTGTTGATGGACGGTGTTCAGTTGACGGCTGCGTTCAGCGGCGCAGCGAAGCCCACGGTTCTTCGGTCGCGACGTCGACGGTCTCGTAGCCCCCGGGTCCGTGACTGGGCCCGAGCACGACCCACAGCCGAGCGGTCTCGGCCGCATCGGGGGCGACGAAGGTGGCGTGCACCTTGCCGAACGGGATGAACGCCGTGTCGCCGGCGGTCAGCACCTTGCGTTCCTCGCCGACCCACTGCTCGATCGTTCCGGCGCGCAGGAGGAGCACCTCCTCCTGATTGGGGTGGCGGTGGAAGTCGTGGCCCTGGCCGGGTCTGATCTTCACGTCGAGCACGCACAGCCGCTCCCCCTCGGGGACGTTGGCCGGGCGGACGACCCAACCGAGATCCCCCCAGTCGAGTTCCTCCCATTCGACGTCATCGACACAGATGAAACACATGATGCCGCTCTCCTTTCATCAGCTTTCTCTCATCAGAACGTGATCGCCTTGAACGCTGCGGTCTGGGCGGTGAGCGCCTGTTCGGTCGGCAGCCGTTCCATGCTCGATGCCCCGTAGAACCCGTGGATGCCGACGGAGCGCTGCAGCACATAGGTCGCGTCGTCCGGGGTGGCGATCGGCCCGCCGTGGCAGAGCACGATCACGTCGGGTCGCACGGACCGGGCCGCATCCGTCCACGCGTCGATGCGTTCGACGCAGTCGTCGAGTGTCAGCGCGGTCTCCGCACCGATCGACCCGCCGGTCGTCAAGCCCATGTGGCACACGATGATGTCGGCGCCCGCCTCCGTCATCGCCACGGCGTCGGCCGCGCTGAACACGTAGGGGGTCGTCAACAGGTCGAGCGAGGCCGCTTCGGCGATCATCGCCACCTCGAGCGCGTAGCTCATCCCCGTCTCTTCGAGGTTCTGCCGGAACACGCCGTCGATCAGCCCGACCGTCGGAAAGTTCTGGACCCCGGCGAAGCCGAGCCGGGCGAGTTCGGGGAGGAAGATCTCGGGCCGGTAGAACGGATCGGTGCCGTTGACGCCGGCGAGCACCGGTGTGTGCTCGACGACCGGGAGCACTTCTCTGGCCATGTCGACGACGATCTCGTTGGCGTTGCCGTAGGCGAGGAGGCCGGCGAGCGATCCCCGTCCGGCCATCCGGTACCGCCCGGAGTTGTAGATGACGATGAGGTCGATGCCGCCCTGCTCCTCACACTTGGCGGACAGCCCGGTGCCGGCGCCGCCGCCGACGATCGGCTCACGACGTTCGATCATCCCGTGGAATCGCTCGAGGATCTGGCGGCGCGTCGGGGCCATCACTGCGCTCCGGCCGCCGCGTCGCCGTCGCGCGCGGCGCTGAGCATGACGTCGTCGAATGCCGCCAGCACCGCTTCGACGAACGCCTCGTCGTTGATGTTGGCGGCCACCCTGCTCACCGTGCGGCCGGCGGTCTGCACCACGTTGGCTTCGATCGTCGCGAACAGGGCCTCGTCGGCTTCGGGATCGTGGAACGGCTGTCCGGGGGCGTCGATCATCGACACGCCGCCTTCGGGCAGGAGGAACCGCACGGGCCCGTGACAGGCGTTGAGCTTGTCGGCGATGAACTCGCCGATGGCGACGTTCTCCTCCGGGGTCGTGCGCATCAGCGTGACCTGCGAGTTGTGCACGTGCAGGTTCCGCTCGGCGAAGCGCGCCGGCACCGTGTCGATGGCACCGAAGTTGACCATGTCGACGGCGCCGACGGAACCGACGTACGGCACGCCGGTGCGGGCGATCGCACCGATGCGGTCGGAACCGGCCGAGAAGACGCCGCCCGACACGTGATCGGCGACCTCGGTGGTGGTCATGTCGAGGACCCCGACGATCAGCCCCGAGTCGACCAGCTTCTCCATCGACTGCCCGCCGGTCCCCGTGGCGTGGAACACCAACGGATCGAACCGTCCGGCGAGTTCTGCGGCGAGGCGCGTCACCAGCGGGGTGGTGACACCGAACATCGTCAGTCCGATCGGTGGGAGGTCGTCCCCGCTGGCCGGTATCGGGTTGGCGACCATGCCGGCCATTGCGTTGGCCGCATTGCCGAGCACGTGCCGCGAGATGCGGTTGAGGCCGGCGACGTCGGTCACCGAGTACATCATGGCGATGTCGGACGGGCCGACGTACGGAGCGACGTTCGACGATGCCACCGTCGACACCATCAGCTTGGGGACGCCGACGGGCAGCGCCCGCATGGCGGGGGTGACGAGCGCGGTGCCCCCCGATCCACCCGCTCCGATGATGCCCGCGAGCTCTCCGGCGTGGGCGACCACGTATCTCGTCAGCGCCTCCGACATCGCGGCGACCGCTTCGCCGCGGTCGGACGACCGGACGGCCTCGGCGCCGTCGGGGTGGTACGCGGCGACGTCGTCGGGGGTGACGTCGGCCGTCGACACGTGTGCGGTCGTGCCGACGTCGACGAAGATCGCCTTTGCGCCGGCCGCGCGGATGACGTCGGCGATGTACTCGAGTTCGTCGTGTTTGGTGTCACCCGTTCCGACGACGAACACCGAACTCATGACAGCCCGTTCATCACAGCCCCATTCATCACAGCGCGGCCATGACGTCAGCTCCGGTAGGCCTGCCGGCCGACGCCCTGGACGGGAATGCCCTGCGCGGCGAGCACGTCGTGCTGGAGGGCGTACATGTCGGCGGCGGCCCGATCGATGTGGCGGGTGAACGAGATCGAGGCCGCCAGGATGGGTTGGAGCAGGTCACGATCCTGCACACGTGCCGGCGAGTACTCGTGCTCGACGATCAAGGGCGTGGTGGCGAAGTCCATGTCGAGCAATTCGCGTGCCGCCAGCTGGTGATCGAGCCAGTCGACGCTCCGGTTCTGCAGGTAGGCGAGCGGGTCGTGGCGGGCGGTGCCGGGCAGCTCGTGTTCGCAGAGCACCGTCTGCTTCTTCCACGAGTTGGCGAGGTCGGCCGGGTTCGTCGACACAGCACCGTCGACCCAGTCACCCCGGTTGACCGTCTGACCGCCGTAACCCCAACCGGCGACGCCCTTGGAATCGACGACCTGACCCTTGACGTGCATGCCGGCGATCAGGAAGTCGTAGCCCTCGTCCTTCAGGTACTGGAAGATCGACCGGGTGTCCTGGCCCATCAGGATGGCGTGCGACGGGTCGTAGTGGATGCGGAACTGGTCGCCGACACCGTTGCGCTCGCAGATCTGGTGCAACGCGATCCAGGTGCCGGGCGTGTATCCGATGTTGTTGTGGAAGTTGTCGCCAGGCGTCCACCCCGGCATCGGGCACTGCTCGACCCGGTACTGCAGCCCGCGGTCCTTGGCCGATTTCAGGAGCGGGACGAAGGTGTCCTCGAACTCGATCAGGTTCTGGTCCATCGACTTCGTCTGGTCGCGTCCGACGAAGCCGCAGACGGCGCGGACGCCCAACAGCTCGGCGGCGTCCATCGTCGCCATCATGAAGTCGACCTTCTGCTGACGGATGGCGGGGTCGTCGTGCAGCATGTTGTCGAAGTAGGCGACGTCGGCGATGTCCACGCCGGTCGCCCGTACTGCGGCGAGCACACGCTCGGCGCGGTCCTTGTCGAACGGTTGACGCAGGTCGAGCGTGTTGGCGACCGGGTCGAGCATCGCTTCGGCGGGGATGTCCGAGAGGTCCGGATGGATCGCCGCTGACAGTTCGATGCAATCCGCCCCGACCGCGCTGGCGAAGTCGAGCCACTCCTCGACGGCGAGATCCGGATCCGGATCCCGGCGTTCGCGTGGCGTCAGCTCCTGGAGGGCGGCGGTGAGTACGCCGACCGACATGTAGACGGGCTCGAATGGTTGGGCTGGCACGGCTGACTCCTACGGTTCGGCGGGGATGGTGACGGGTTGGTGGGTGCGGGCGGATTCGATCGCCGCGTGGAGGACGCGCTGGGTCTGCAGCGCGTCGGCGAAGTCCGGCATCGGGACGACGGGGGTGCCTCCGCCGAGCATCGTGAGGATGTCGGCCGCCTGGTTGACGAAGCTGTGCTCGTAACCGAGGCCGTGGCTGTCGGGCCACCAGGCCGCCGCGTAGGGATGGCCGTCGCCGCCGCGGGTGACGTCGATCGTCGTCCAACCGGCGGTGCGCCCGTCGCCGGAGGCGTCGTAGTAGCCGAGTTCGTTCATCCGCTCGAAGTTGAACCGCAGGGCGCCGCGCTCACCGTGGATCTCGAACCGGTTCTCGTTGTGGAAGCCGGTGGCCAGGCGCGTCGCCTCGAACGTCGCGATGCCGCCGCCGCTCAGCCGGGCCAGGAACGCAACGGCGTCGTCGACGGTGCTCGCACCCATCGCCCCCTCGGTGGCCGCGCCCGATCCGGCGATCTCACCTCCCGCGTCGGCGCCGAGCACCGCGCGCTCCTCGACGAAGGTCTGCTCGATCGCACCCTCCACCGAGGTGATCTCCTCGCCGGTGACGAACCGGACCGCGTCGATGATGTGGGCGTTCAGGTCGCCGTGTGCTCCCGAGCCGGCGACGTCGCCCTGGAAGCGCCACAGGAGCGGGGTCGACGGGCCACCCCAACTCTGGAGGTACACGGCGCGAGCGTGATAGATCCGACCCAGTGCGCCCGACGCCACCAGTTGGTGGGCGAGGGCCACGGCCGGGACGCGCCGGTAGTTGTACCAGACGAAGGTCTGACCTGCGGCGGCCGCCGCCGCGGCGGCCATCGCCTCGGCGTCGGCCAGTGTCCCGGCGAGCGGCTTCTCGCAGGCGACGTGCTTGCCGGCCTCGAGCGCGGCGATCGCCTGTTCGGCGTGGACGTTGTTCGGCGTGCCGATGTCGACCAGATCGATGGCCTCGTCGGTGATCGCAGCGCGCCAGTCCGTCGACGAGTTGCCCCAACCCCAGCGGTCGGCGAACGCCGCCAGCTCATCCGCGTTCCGACCGATCACGGTGTGCATCACCGGCCGCGGATCGCAGTCGAAGAACCGTGACACGTTGAGCCACACGTTGGAATGGGCGCGGCCCATGAACTTCGATCCGACGAGGGCGACGTTGATCGTGCGTGTCATGCGTCCACTCCGTTCATGCATCTACTCCGTTCACGCATCTACTCCGTTCATGCATCTACTCCGAGGTACTGGCGTTGCAGGTCGGCGTTCTCGGCGAGTTCGCTCGCCGTCGTCTCGTGTTGGATGCGTCCCGACACCATGATCAGCTGGCGCTGCGCCATCGACGTCGCCGCGCGCAGGTTCTGCTCGACGATGAGCACGGCGCTGCCCTCGCTGACGAGTTGGTGCACGACGCCGATGAGATCGTCCACGATGGTCGGAGCGAGTCCCTCGGACGGCTCGTCCATCAGGTACAGCGTCGCGTTGAGGAGCAGGGCGCGACCCACGGCGAGCATCTGCTGTTCGCCACCGGACAGTTGCGCCCCGCCGTGCTTGCGGCGCTCGGCGAGTCGTGGGAACAGTTCGTAGACCGCGGCGGGTGTCCACCGCTTGCCGCGCGTTCCCTTGGCGAGCATGGCGAGGTGTTCGTCGACGCTCAGCGACGGGAACAGCCGGCGGCCCTGCGGGATGTAGGCGATCCCGCGCCGGGCGACCTGCTCCGGGTTCAGCCCGTCGATCCGATCGCCGGCGAAGGTGACCTCACCGGCCGAGCGCTTCACCAACCCCATCAACGTGTTGCACAGCGTGGTCTTGCCCATGCCGTTGCGGCCGACGATCGTGACCGATTCGTGGTTCATCGAGAAACTGAGGTGCTCGAGCACCTGCGATGCGCCGTAGCCGGCGCACAGCCCCTCGACACGCAGCAGCTCCTCGGCCATCAGGCGTCCGCCTGGCCGAGATAGATGGCGTGCACGAGGGTGTTCCGGCGGATCTCGTCCGGGGTGCCGCTGGCGACGACCTCGCCGTCGGCCATGACCACGACGCGATCGGCGACCTTGAGCGCGACGTCCATGTCGTGCTCGATGAGGAGCAGCGTCGACGCGCGGGGGAGCGTCTCGAGCAGTTCGATCAACCGTTCGCGCTCGCCCCGGGACAGACCGGAGGCCGGTTCGTCGAGCATGATCAGGTCCGGATCGGTGACGAGCGCGAGGCCGATCTCGAGTTGGCGCTGTTGGCCGTGCGAGAGGTCGCCGACCACCTCGTCCAGCTGATTGCGGAGCCAGACCCGTTCGCCCGCCCGGCGCGCCCGTTCGCGCATCTTCGCGTCGTCGTCGTTCCTCCACAGCGCCAGGTGGCGCCTCGCCTTGCCGGTCTGCGCGAGGTACAGGTTGTCCTCGACCGTGAGGCCGGTCAGCAGCCTCGTCTTCTGGTAGGTACGGGCCACGCCGAGCTGCGGCCGCAACCGTGACGGCAGTGTCGTGCAGTCGATGCCCTTGATCAGCACCCGTCCCTCGGTGGGAGCGATGTCGCCGGCGATGACGTTGAAGAGCGTGGTCTTGCCGGCCCCGTTCGGACCGAGCACCGCCAGCCGCTCGCCTCGCACGACTGCGAGGTCGACGCCATCGATGGCCCGCAGGCCCCCGAACGACACGGCCACCGTCTCGAGGCGCAGCAGCGGAGGAGCCTGCGACTCGATCGGTGGGGACGTGTCGTTCGGGGACATCTGCGGTCCGGTCTGTCCTGCTACTGCTCGATCAGCGCTGCGGCACGCCGTCGACGACGGGAATCAGGTTGCCCTGCCACGGCAGTTCCTTCTTCTCGCAGGGTGTGTTGTCCCGTTCCGGCGGATCCGTCTCGCTCGAGTAGGTGCCGCCGAACGTCTGGTCGACGCCGGGCACGATGTACTTCGTCTGCTGGACCACCTCACCCGTCGCCTCGTCGAGGACGAGCTGCGCGACGAAGGTGTCGATGATGCCTTGACGGTTCTCGTCGAGCGTGACGGGGCCGTACGGCACGTCGAGCTTCAGATCGGCGAGCGCGGCCTGCAGCGCTGCGGGGTCGGTGGTGCCGGCCTCGGTGAGCGCCTGCACGAGTGCCGTGCCGGCCACGTAGTAGCCGTACCCGAAGCCGAAGCTCATCGCCTGTGACGGCGGTGCCGGCTCGTTGCCGCTGGTACCACCGGCCAGGGTGTCCCAGGCGGCGTCCGCGCTGGCGAGATACTCCGTGATCTCCGGTGTCTTGATGTCTCCCGGCAGTGACGCGAACCCGCCGACGTAGGCGCCGGCGATGTCGGTCCCCAACGCCTCGGCGAGGGAGGGGCTGAAGAACAGGTTGCCCGCGTGCTGGTCGCCGGTGAGATCGCCCTTGGCGTTCAGGAACGCTTCGAGCGACGCGTTGGTCCCGGTGCCGCCCACGGCCCAGAAGTAGCCGTCGACCTCGTCCGGGTTCGGCAACTGCTGGATGAACGACGAGTAGTCCGTGGTGCCGAGCGGCGGGAAGACCTCGGTGACGACGTCACCGCCGGCGGCGCAGAAGTCGGCGACGAAACCGGCGGCCGACGTCCAGCCGAAGCCGTAGTCGTCGGCGATCACGGCGACGGTGTCCCATCCGGCGTCGTTGTGCACGGTGTAGCCGAGACCGGCGTTCCACTGGGCGCCGTCACCGTGGTACCGGAAGAAGTTCGGCGCCTGCACGTGCAGCGTCGCGTCCTGGGCCCCGGAGATGCCGTCGATGAAGGTGACGTCCGGATGATCGAGCGCGTAGTTGGCGATGGCGATGCCTTCGTCTCCCGAGAGGGGGCCGATCACCACGTTGGCCCCGTCCTGCTCGACGAGGGTCCGGATCTCCTGCACCGCGCGATCGGGGGTGTCGTCACCGCAACCGATCCCCACCAGTTCGATGGGGATGCCGCCCACCTCGGCGCCGCTGAATCCGTCGAGCGCGGTGTCGGACGACTTCGACGTCGCCCCCGCCTCGTTGATCAGGGCGAGCGTCGCGCCTGCGACGACGTCTTCGTTGAAGCCGCCGAAGGCGCCTTCGCACTCGGCCATGATGCCGAGCTGAATGCCCTCGCCCCCAGGTGCCGTGCTGCCGCCGGCAGTCGTGTCCCCGGTGGCCTCGGCCGTCGTCCCCGCTGTGGTGTCGGCCGTGGTGTCTGCTGTGGTGTCGGCCGTCGTCGCGGCGGTGGTGTCGCCGGTGTCGGCGACGGTCCCGCTGTCGGAGGAGTTGTCATCGCTGCCGCAGGCAGCCGCGACGAGCGACAGCGCGAAGAGAGCACCGAATGCCCTCCGAGCTTTCGTGGATTTCATGAGTTGGTCCCCCTGTGGTTGTGGTGTTGCATTGTTGAGATCGTCGGATCCGCAGTCGTCGGATCCGCAGTCGTGGTCGGACGGCCGCCACGGCCGACCGAGCGCGAGACAGCCCGGCGCACGCGGACGATGATGCCGGTGAGGCCGTCGGGCGAGACCAGCATGATCACGAGGAGCAGCACGCCGATGACGGTGTTGAATCGTTCGGCGGCCAGCAGGCGGTCCTCGAGCACTCCGCCGACGCGACCGATGAGCGGGATGTCGCGGAGATAGATGTTGGCACCGACGAACACGAACGCCCCCAGCCAGGCGCCTTCGAGGTGCATGATGCCGCCGATCACGGCGATGATGAACAGGTCGAGCGTCGGGCCGATGCCGATCGAGGTCGGGTCGATCTGCCCGTTCCACCAGATGTTGAGCACGCCGGCGACTCCCGCGACGAATCCGGCCAGGGTGAACGCGAGCGTGCGGTGGAGTTGGACGTTGAAGCCGAGCGACGCCATTCGGATCGGATCGTCACGGACGCCCTGCAGCGCCATGCCGAACGGCGTGCGGGCGACCGCACGGAACGCCGCGTAGGCGAGCACCGACAGGACGAGTGCGGCGTAGTACAGACGCTTCGGGTGATCGAGGAAGAACGCGGGCGCGTCGATCCCCGTCATGCCGCCGAAGCCGGAGAACGTGGTGACCTGACCGAAGAAGTAGAAGCCGATCACGGAGTACGTGAGGGTGAGCATCAGGAAGTAGATGCCGGTCGACCGGGCGGAGAGGATGCCGAGGACCAACGCGAGCAGCGTGGCCAGGGCGAGGGCGATCGGCACGGCGGTCCACGGCGCCCAGCCCAGCTTCATCCCTCGGCCGCTCTCGGCGACGATGTTGCCCACGGCGAACCCGGCCACGCCGAAGATCAGCCACTGGGCGAGCGATGTCATGCCCCCGTACCCGGAGAGGAAGACGATCGTCGATGCGGCGAGCCCGAGCATGAGGGCTCGGGTCATCACGAAGTCGACGAAGAAGTCCGACCCGAACGCAGGGAGCAGCAGCATGAGGGCGCAGGCCGCAGCCACGGCCGCGCTGCGCGCCGACACCGATCGGCGGGAGTGGGAGGTGGTGGTGGTCGGTACGACCTCCACGGCACTCACTCCGTCCGTCCGAACAAACCGTTCGGCCGTACGGCGAGCACGACGGCGAGGATGACGAAGGTGAAGATGATGGAATAGAACGTGTAGTCGGACGGCAGATAGGCGGGCGAGAACGCCGTGACCATGCCGTAGAGGAGCGACCCGGCGACGGCACCCTTGACCGAGCCGAGGCCGCCGATGATCACCACGATGAGGGAGTTCAGGAGCCACTGCCCGTCGGTCCCCTGCGCCACCCCGGCGAAGGACGCCCCCATCGAGCCGCCCATTCCGGCGAGGAAGGCGCCGACGAAGAACGTGATGCCGAACACGACGGCCACGTTGATGCCGAGCGCGCGGACCATGTCCTTGTCGTCGACGCCGGCACGGATGACCATGCCCATGCGGGTCCGGTTGAGCCACAGCCAGAGCAGGATGCCGACGACCACGGAGATGGCGAGCATGAACAGACGGCTCGACGCGTAGCGCTCACCGAAGATGGTGGTGAAGTGCACGACATCGCCGGGCCACACCATCGTCTTCGCCAGACCGCCGTACTGGTAGAGCATCTGATCGGCGAGAATCACGGTCACCGCGATCGTGATGATGGCTTGGCGGAGATCCTGGCCCTGGTTCCAGCGCAGGAACAGCTGCTGCATCACCACGCCCAACACGGCGACCGCGAGCGCTCCGACCAAGAGGGGAACGACCCACTGGACCATCGAGACGTCGCCCGGTTCGATGTTCCTCGTCTTGCCGACCATCTTCTGCTGCAGGTCGATCGCGATGTACGCGGCGAGCAGGAAGAACGCGCCGTGCGCCATGTTGACCGTGCGCATCAACCCGAAGATGAGGGTGAAGCCGGAGGCGACGACGAACAGGAGGCCGGCGAACGTCAGCCCGTCGAGCAAGGTGACGACGAATTGTCCCGGGTCGTCGATCGCCGCACCCGCCGACGTGTCGGCGGTCCACGATCGGCCCGCGAGGAACACGACCCACACGACAGCCAATGTGATGACCACCCCGACCAGGATCGGCGGCAGTTTCCGCACCCGCCGAATCTGTGTCGGCGTGAGTCGGAAGGCACCGAGCCTCAGTCGGGGAACATCTTCGGTGACGACGTCAGACGTAGACGACACGGAACCCCCTCCCCCGTCGGACACGGTAGTCATCGCGCTCGGGCACCGACAGGGCCGCGCGAGCGACGCCGAGCGGTTCGGAGGAGGGGGGCTGAAAGAACTACTCCCGCCCGCGGTCAGTCCCGGGTTCGCAGGAGCAGTGCGGTCGCTTCGGTACGCGTGCGCACCTGCAACTTCATCAGGATGCTGCTCACGTGGTTCTTGACGGTGAACACACTCAGGTTGAGCGCGTTGGCGATCTCGGCGTTCGTCTTGCCCTCGGCCATCAGCCGGGCGAGTTCCTTCTCGCGCGACGTCAACGGCGAGCGCGCCGCGCCGTCGGCGCGATCGAGGAGCGATCGTGTGACCTGCGGGGAGTAGATGCCGTGGCCGGCGGCGGCGCTGCGCACGGCGAGCGCGAGCGATCCGGCGTCGACCGACTTCACGAGGTAGCCGTTGGCCCCGGCGTCGATCACTTCACGGACGCGTTCGGCATCGGAGAACGAGGACAGGGCGACGATGCCCAGGCCCTCGTGCGTGGCTCGGAGTTGCCGGATCGCCTCGACACCTCCCATCCCCGGCATCACGAGGTCCATGACCACCACGTCAGGGTGGAGGTCGGCGACCACGGTCAGTGCCGCTTCGCCCGAACCGGCCTCGCCGATCACCTCGAGGTCGTCGAACCGCGCCAGACAGGCACTCACCCCTTCGCGCAGGAGGTCGTGGTCGTCGACGACGATGACGGTGGTGCGGGTCACGGATCGAACCGGACCCGGATCGAGGTCCCCTGGCCCGGCGCGCTGTTCACCGAGAACACCGCCCCCACGGCTTGCGCACGCTCGCTCATGATCCGCAGCCCGAGATGACCGCCCGGCACCTGGTCGGGATCGAACCCGGCGCCGTCGTCGGCGATGCACAGTTCCACGGGCGGTCCGGCAACGAGGCGGACCGCCAGCGACCGCGAGTTCGAGTGCTGGGCCACGTTGCCGAGCGACTCCTGGGCGATCCGGTAGAACGCGACATGGACGTCGGGGTCGAGACGAACCGGATCGAGCGCCGTGGTGACGTCGAGCGTGCGCCGGCACTCCAGGGCATGGAGCAGATGCGTGATGAGCTGATCGAGGTCGACGTCGGCCAGCTCGTCGGGCCGCAGCTCGAGGAGCAACGAGCGCATCTCCGCCAGCGCCCCCCGGCTGAGCTGCCGCAGACGGTCGGCGCGATGGAACAGCTCGGAATCCTCGTCGATGTCGTTGAGCAGCGATTCCGCGGTGAGCGCCGCGGTCCACAGCGTCTGATTCACCGCATCGTGCAGGTCGCGGGCCAGCCGTTGGCGTTCCTCGGTCGCGGCCAGCTCGGAGACCCGCCGAGCCAGTTGCGAGTTGGACAGTGCGGCGCCGGCCAGGTCGGCGATCGCCCCGAGCCGGTCGGCGTGATCGGCCGTGAAGAAGCCGCGGGTGGCGCTCTCGACCACCAGGTAGCCGATCAACCGGTCGGCGACCTGCATGCGCGCCCCGACGGTCGACCCCGCCGGGCCGAAGGCCTGTCCCGGTCGGTCGACGATCACGGGCCCCTCGCGATGCTTGATGCGCTCGATGACGGTGAGCGACTCGATGTCCTGATCGGCGAGGCCCGTGCTCTCGGGGATGTAGCCGAAGCCGCTGCGATGCAACGTGAGATCGCACCGGCCGGATGCGTCGGCGAGCACGATCGCCGCGAGGTCGTTCGAGATCAGACGCTCGACGCCCTCGAGGGTCTGTGCGGTCACCGCATCGATGTCGAACGTCTTCGACATCGCCGCCGCGGTGTCACGCAGTGCTTCCGCGTAGGCCCGCTGCTCGCGCTCCTCCGACTGCAGACGGATACGGAACTCCACCTCTCGTCGAAGGGTCTCGTTGGAGCGCAGCAGATCGTTCGTGCGCAGGCGCACCCGTTCGTCGAGGTCGCCGAGGGTGCGCTGCAGTTCGTCTTCGGCCTGATGACGGTCGGTGACGTCCTTGAACGTTCCGAGGATGCCGATCACGGCACCGTCGACGCCGCGCAACGGGACCTTGTTCGTCTCGATCCAGCGCTCCTCGCCGTCAGCCCGGCGAAGCCGCTCCAGAATTCCGAACTTGGGCTCACCGCTGTCGAGCACCGCGCGATCCCAGTCGATGAACCATTCCGAGTCGAACTCGGGATCATCGGCCCAGGGCATGTCACGATCGGACTTGCCGAGCAGGATCGACGAGTCGAACCCGGCGAACGACGAAAAGACGTGGTTGCATCCGAGATAGCAGGAGTTGCGGTCCTTCCAGAAGACGGCGTTGGTCAGCGAGTGCATCAGGCTGAAGAGCATCTGTTCGCTCGCGGCCAGTGCGGCGCTGGCGGACTCCTCGCCGTGCAGCAGCGGCGCGTACATCTCCGGCGCTGGTGCCAGGCGGCCCGCATCCCGGTCGGAGGCAGACTGCGAACTCATGCCAGCGACAGAGTAGACGGCCGTCCGGCCACGACGGTGCGGCGGGGTGGGTGCTACGTTCCGGCGATGATCAAGGTCACAGTCAACTATCCGTCCGCCGAAGGCTCGACCTTCGATCACGACTACTACGCGGGCAGCCACGTGCCGTTGGCCGTCAAGGCGTGGAGCCCCGTGCGGACCGAGATCGACAAAGGCGTCAGCGGGCCGAACGTCGCCTCCGTCCAGTTCTACTTCGACTCGATGGATGCGTTCCAGGGTGCGTTGGGCAAGCCGGAGACGGCGGAGGTGATGGCCGACGTCGCCAACTACACCAACATCGAACCGGTGATGCAGGTGTCCGAAATCGTCGACTGAGTCGACGGTCACGGGCGCTCCGAGCGCCCGGTCGGCGAACTCGGGAATCTACGGTGGTGGCGATGGCCAACAGCTCGACGGTCCCGGGGATGACCAACACGCGGCTGTGGTTGGTGCTCGGATCACTGATGCTGTCGGTGTTGCTGGCGTCGATGGAGATCTCGATCATCGCCACGGCGCTGCCGACCATCGCCGGCGAGTTCAACGCGTTCAACCAGTTCGCCTGGGTCGGCACCGCGTACATCGCGGCGGCCGCCATCAGCACGCCGTTGCTCGGCCGGTTCTCCGACATCTACGGCCGCCGCATGATCCTGCAGGTCGCACTCGGCTTGTTCATCGTCGGGTCCCTGCTGTGCGGACTGTCGCAGAGCATGAATCAGCTCATCGGCTCGCGGGTCATCCAAGGGTTCGGTGGCGGCGCGATCCAGGCACTGGCGTTCGCCGTGCTCGGCGACATCCTCCCGCCCCGTGAGCGCGGGCGGTACATCGGCTACTTCACGCTGGCCTTCGTCGGCGCCGCGCTGTTCGGTCCGCTGATCGGTGGGTTCATCATCGAACACTGGTCGTGGCAATGGATCTTCTTCATCAACGTCCCGTTCGCCGCGGTCGCTGCCGTCGTCAGCTACTTCGCGCTCGACCTGCCGTTCCCGCGCCGGCCCGCGCACATCGACATCGCC
Source organism: Ilumatobacteraceae bacterium (assembly GCA_963695145.1). Taxonomy (GTDB): domain Bacteria; phylum Actinomycetota; class Acidimicrobiia; order Acidimicrobiales; family Ilumatobacteraceae; genus Sva-07. The sequence continues at coordinate 467,988 of CAVOGB010000005.1, forward strand.
GGAGCGCTCCTGCTCGCCGTGACCATCGGCTCGCTCGTCATCGCCCTCGAACTCGGCGGCACCCGCGGCTGGACCGACTCGCTGGTCATGACGCTGGGGGCCGTCGTCACCGTCGGGCTCGTCGTGTTCGTCCTCGTCGAACGTCGTGCGGTCGAGCCGATGATCCCGCTGCACCTGTTCTCGAACCGGGTCGTGCTCACGTGCGTCATCGCCGGCTCCTGCGCCGGCGCGATCACCTACGGCGCCGCCCAGTTCCTGCCGCTCTACTTCCAGGACTCGCTGTTCGTCTCGCCGACGGAGTCGGGGTTGCGGATGCTGCCGCAGATGATCGGCGTCACCATCGGAACGTTCGGCATCGGCCGGCTGATCCTGCGCACCGGGCGCTACAAGGCGTACCCGGTCGTCGGGACGACACTGTGCGCCGCCGGATTGTTCGCCGTCAGCCACATCACGGGCACGACCGCGTACGCATGGCTCATCGTGCCGATGATCGCCATCGGCTTCGGTGTCGCCGCCGTGTTCACCGCGACGTCGATCGCCACGCAGAACGCCGTCGACTTCCACGATCTCGGTATCGCCACGGCCACGATCATGTTCTTCCGCACGCTGGGGGGATCGATCGGCCTGGCCGCCTTCGGCACGATCCTCACCTCGACGGTGCGCCACGAGATCCCCCAGCGGCTCGGTGTCAGCGCCGACGAGGCCGCGAGCCTCGTTCGCGAACCGGCCGACATCGCCGCGCTCCCGGCGGCGAGCCGCGACGCCGTCGTCGACGGGCTCGCCTCGGGAGTCGGGCGGATCTACCTCGTGTGCGCCGTGATCATGGCCGTCGGTCTGATCGCCTCGCTCCTGATGCCCGAGCGCGAGCTACGACAGCGAGCCGGCCTCTCCGACGCGCTGGAGGAGGCGGCCACGGTCGACGCGGTCGGCTCGGCGAGCCCTCAGAAGTAGAGGCAGGTGGCGCGCAGCTCGATGCTCTGACGGGCCGGGCGACCGATCTCCACCTCGGCGTCGCGGAACGCCGAGTGCGGCGTGAAGTAGGTGGACGCATCGGCCACGAGGTCGGAGTCGTACGTCCGGAAGGCGACCACCTCGTCCGGCCGCAGTTCGGGGAACGCGTACCAGCGCTGGGCCGAGGCAGCACCCGGCTCGATGATCGCCAGCGCCTCGAAGTCGACGCCGCTCCCGGCGTAGTCGTGCACGAGGAAGGCACGGGCGTCGTCGAACGAGATCGACCGGGCGTCGCAGAACGCGATCGGGAAATCCATCTTCGCCGGGCCGATGTTGCGCCAGAACTGCAGGATCACCATCCGCCTCGCCCGTTGGACGTCGGCCCCCGTCAACTGGTTGCGCTCCAGCGCGGCGCGGGAGCCACCACCCTGATCGTTGCGATAGATCCGCCGGACCATGTCGTCGTAGCCGGGCGCGAAGTCGGAGTGCACGAACGAGATCGGCGCCAGGTCCTCGTGGCGTGCTGCCTGGTCGGGGCCGCGCTTGATGTGACTCGACACCAGGGCGTTGTCGCATCCGGTCATCGACCGCGCCAGCTGCTCCATCTCGGCGTGGTGCACGGCGACGATCTGGTCGTCGCTCCAATCGCTGACCGCCGACGCGTGGGCGACGAGTTCGAAGCCGCACGTCTCCCATCCCGGCAGGTCGGCCGCACGGCCGTCGCGGACCGTCACCTCGACCGGTCGCGGGCCGTCGCCGCGACCGGCGGGAGCGAAGTTCAGCGTCGCGCGGGCGAACACTTGGACGTCCCCCTCCTGCGAGCCCGACATGCGACGCAACCTAGTGCCGTGGCCGGGCAGGAAGATCACCGGATTTCCGCCCATTCCCCGTCGAGCCGAGCGCACGCGGCCGAGCCGCACGTGTTACGGAGCGACGCTCTCCTCGGTCATCGACGTGTCGTCGGTGGTCGTGTCGGCCATGGTCGTGCCGGTCATGGTCGTTTCGGTCATCATGGTGCCGTCGACCGTGACCGTCGTCGGGTCCTCGTTCGGCGCGGTGCCGGCCGGCTCCGCGGGACTGTCGCTCCCGCAGGCGGACAGCAGTGCCATCGTGGCGATGGCGATGCCGGCGATGGTGAGGCGTGGGGTGATCATGGAACTGGCTCCTTTGGTTGTCGTGAATGTGCGCCTTGAACGTGAACCGGCGCGCTGATCCGGTCGGTCGCCGCCCGCTCAGGTGACCTCGACGCGGCGGGTGTGATAGCCGGTCGCGCCATCGGGGGCGGGTGGCGCCTGATCCATGGTCTGCACCTCGCCGTCGCCGTCGGTGGCGCGGACGCGCAGGACGTGCGATCCGGGCGTCGCCGTCCACACGGAGCGCCACTGCACCCACGTCTCGTCGCTCGCCGATGGCGCCACGTCGCACTCGACCCAGTTGCCGTCGTCGATCTGTACCTCGACCCGCGAGATGCCGCGGCCGGGCGCCCACGCGACACCCGCCACCACGAGTTCCCCGGCGGGTACCGAAGTCGACGGCACGTCGATGCGCGATGCGGTCTTGATCGGGCCGAGCTTCGACCATCCCCTGGGGATCCAGTAGCCGTCGAAGGCGTCCCAGGTCGTCAGCTCGACCGACTCCAGCCATTTCGTCGCCGACACGTAGCCGTACAGTCCCGCGACGACGAGCCGCGCCGGGTAGCCGTGATCGCGGGGGAGCGGCGCACCGTTCATGGCGTAGGCCACCACCGCCGTGCGACCGTCGCGGGCATCTTCGAGCGGGAAGCCGGCGGTGAAGCCGTCGACCGAGCGGCCGACCACCTGCTCGGCCCCGGCGCGGACGCCGGCACGGTCGAGCAGGTCGGCGAGTGGTACCCCCTGCCACATCGCGGTGCCGACGAGGTTCCCGCCCACTTCGTTCGACACGCACTGGATCGTCACCGGCACGCTCAGCGAATCCATCGCCAAGAGTTCGTCGTAGTCGATCGTGAACGGGTTGTCGACGAGCCCGCTCACGTTCATCGACCAACTCGAGGCATCGACGCGCGGCGATCGCAGCGCGGTGTCGATGCGGTAGAAGGTGGCGTTGGGCGTCACGTAGGGAGTGATGCCGGGGTCGGTGTACAGGCCGGCTTTCGGTACGGGCACCGATTCCAGAGGTGCGGGCAGTGCCGCCTGGTCGACGGCGGGGACGGAGCCGTCGGGCCGCCAGGCCCGTGCAAGGACGAGCGCCGCACCGGCGCCGGCCACCGTCGTCCCGGAGGCGAGGAGGAAGCCGCGGCGGTCGGCCGTCCTGGTGCGCGGATCGGTGTTGTGTTGCCGAGAATCCGTCGGAGACGTGATGATCGGCGTCGCGCGGTCGGCCACGGCGAACAACCCGACCGCGGTGGCGATGCCGGCAGCCGTGGAGGGAAGCACCATCGTCAGCGCGTCGCCCCAGGACCCGAGTGGATCGGTGACGATCGCCCAGGCGCCGACGAACCCGAACAGCACCACGCCGGTCGGCAGGATCCAGCGGCGGCGCACCGAGGCGATGCCGAGGGCCGCGCCGAACACCAACGACGTCACGACGACGCCGGTGATGAGCGCACGCTTGTCGTTCGTCCCGAACAGCTCGACTGCGAGTTCCTTCAACGATGCGGCGAACTCGTCGATGAACACGGTGCCCACCGCGGTGACCGGCGACGTGTCGGAACCGATGATCGCCGAAACCAGTTCGCCGACCGCCAGCGCAACGGCCGCGGTGATCACACCGATCAGGGCGCCCATCCAGCGGGCGGGAACCCGGGCGGTCTCGCCGTGGGCGGCCTCGTCGTTCGTCACGCTCGTCGCTCCACGCTCGGCCGTTCGCTCGTCCTGCACGATTCGCATCATCCGACCCGGGTGTGACAGGAGCGCAACGAAGATCTCACCGATTTCGAAACTTGGTCCGGCAGCACTGGGCGCGGACACGTCACGTCCGTACGCTCGTCCACATGAGCGAGTCGGGGATCCGTCCGGTTCTCGTCGTCGACGACGAACCGATGGTCCTCGAGGTCGTCGCTCGCTACCTGGAACTCGACGGCCACTGCGTCCATCAGGCCCGGGGCGGTGACGAGGCACTGGAGTGGCTGGCGGCCAACGATCCGTGCCTCGTCGTGCTCGACGTGATGCTGCCCGGGGTCGACGGCCTCACGGTCCTGCGGACGATCCGCGAGCAGGGTGACGTGCCGGTCGTGCTGCTCACCGCTCGTGTCGACGAGATCGACCGTGTGGTCGGGCTCGAACTGGGTGCGGACGACTACGTCGTCAAGCCGTTCTCGCCGCGGGAACTCGCAGTCCGCGTGCGCAACCTGTTGCGCCGGGCGAACGGCGCCACCGCGACGTCACCGGAGGCCCGCAAGGTGTTGCACTTCGACGGCCTCGACATCGACCCCGCGGCCCGCGAGGTCACCGCCGGCGGCGACGTCGTCGTGCTGACTCCGAAGGAGTTCGATCTCCTCCACCATCTCGCGTCGGCACCACGGCAGGTCTTCTCCCGCGCCCAGCTCCTCGACGCGGTCTGGGCGTCGTCGCCCGACTACCAGGATCCGGCGACGGTGACCGTGCACGTCGGCCGGCTGCGTCAGAAGATCGAGGCCGATCCGGAACACCCGCGCTGGATCGGCACCGTGTGGGGCGTCGGCTACCGGTTCGAACCATGAGCCTGCTCGCCACCACGCCCATCGTCTCCTTCGTCGCCGCGGCGACGTCGTGGGTCGATGCGGTACGCGATCAGCCCGTCAAAGCGGTGCTGTCGATCACCGCCCTGGGCATCTGCTCGGTGACGGCCGGGTTCGCCCTGCGGGCACTCACCCGTCGCACGCGGTCGCTCCGTCACCTCGTGGTCGCCATCCTGCTGGCCGCGCTCGCCGTCGGCGCGGTCGCGGCCTACCTCCTCGCCCAACTCATGATCGTCGACGGCCGTGATGCCCGCACGATCGTCGGAGTGCTCGTGGTCACCGCAGTGTTCGCGAGCGCGTTGGCGATCATCGCCACCGGTCCGCTCGGTCGCGACGCCGCGCTCGTCGAAGCGGCGGTCCGGCGCCTCGAGACCGGTGACCGCACGACGCGGACCGGCGTCACCCGCGCGGACGAGCTCGGCCAGGTGGCCCGCGCCCTGGACGAGCTGACCGAGCGCCTCGACGAGCTCGAACGCGAGCGGGCCGGTGTGGAGGAGGAACGGCGGATCATGCTGACGAGCGTCGGGCACGACCTGCGCACGCCGCTCGCCGCGCTGCAGGCCGCCATCGAGGCGCTCGCCGACGGCGTCGCCCCCGACCCTCCCCGGTACCTGCGCTCGATGGCCCACGACGTCGCGGCCCTCAGCGCGCTCGTCGACGACCTGTTCCTGCTGTCGCGGATCGAGGCCGGACGCCTCGAGTTGCGCCGGGAGCCGATCGATCTCACCGAACTCGTCGACGACGCCGTCGAATCCTTGCGGCCCACCGCGGCGAGTCGAGGCATCGATGTCCGGCTGGTCGCCGACAAGCCGGTTCGCGCCGAGGTCAACCCGGCGGCGATCGGGCGCGTGATCCGCAACCTGCTCGACAATGCGATCGACCACGCACCCACCGGCTCGACCGTCGAAGTCGAGGTGCGCGACGACGGTCATCCGGTGGTGCGCGTGATCGACACCGGGGCGGGCTTCCCGGCCGACTTCGCGTCCACCGCCTTCGACCGCTTCACCCGCGCCGAGCCGAGCCGGAACCGCGCCAACGGCGGCGCCGGTCTCGGCCTCGCCATCGCTCGCGGCCTGGTCGAGGCCCACGGCGGTGCGATCGAGATCGAGCCCGCCCCTGGCGGTCGCGTCGCGATCCGCCTGCCGTGACACGACCGGATCGGGCGAAACCCGGTGGTGACGGCCGGCAAGGGCCGGGCATGATCGGGCGATGGCCTCACCACCCGAACGACTGGTCATCCGCCGGGACGTCGGCGGCCGATCACGCCGCCATCGGTCGGGTCGTCGCGGCGGCGTTCGGCTCGCAGGCCGAAGCCGATCTCGTCGAGCGGATCCGTGCCTCACCCGAGTACGTGCCCGCCATGGCGCTGGTCGCCGAGCGCGGCGGCGAGATCGTCGGCCACGTGATGATCAGCCACGCCGTCCTCCGCAACGACGCCGGCGACCGCCGGATCGTCATGCTCTCGCCCCTCGCCGTCGATCCGGCCCACCAGCGCGGCGGGATCGGACGGGCTCTCGTCGAGCGCGCGCTGCAACTCGCCGACTCGCTCGGGGAGCCGTTGGTGGTCCTCGAGGGGAACCCGGCGTACTACGGACCGCTCGGCTTCGAGCACTCGATCCGCTACGGCATCGAGATCCACCTGCCGTCGTGGGCGCCGCCGGAAGCGGCGCAGGTCAAGCTGCTCACGTCGTTCGACCCCGACGATCCGACGCTGCGCGGGACCGTCGTCTATCCGGTCGCCTTCGACGGCCTGGAGTGATCGCGGAGGCCGTGCGACTCCCTAGGGTCTCACCGGTGGCAACCAACCGATCGTTCGAGACCGTCACCGGATACTGCTGGCCGCAATCGGCGGTGGCCGGTGATTCGGTGTCGCTGCACCTGTCGTCGGCGGGTGGCCGACCGGTGTCGATCGAGGTGGCCCGGATCGGCGTCGGCCGCACGGTCGTGTTCGAGGAGCATGGGGTGCCGGTCGACGACCTCGCCACGCCCGCCGACGCGTGGGAGCACGGCTGCGGGTGGCCCGCAGCGGCCGAGCTGACCGTCGGCGCGGACTGGCGGTCGGGGTACTACGAAGTCACCCTGTCGATCGACGTCGACGGCAAGATCCGCCGCAGCCACGCGTTCTTCGTCGTGCGGCCGCAGCCGGGGCCGGACCAGCACTCGATCCTGTTGGCGCTCGGCACCAACACGTGGCACGCGTACAACGACTTCGGCGGGCGCAACCTGTACACCGGCGCGCACGCAGGTGTCGCTGCAGCGGCCGATGGCGCCGGGGTACCTCCACAAGCCCGATGGCGCAGGACAGCGCGTCACGGCGATGCACCCGCCCGACCGGCAGTCGGCGAGCCACTACGCCTATCTCGTGCTCAACCACCTGTCGCCGTACGGCGGCTCGGCCGGGTGGCCCAACTGGGAGCTCCCGTTCGTGCGCTGGGCCGAGCGCGAGGGGTACGAATTCGACGTCGTCACGAACGCCGACCTCGAGGATCATCCCGAACTGCTCGGACCGTCGTCGCCCTGCCGGCTGTACCTGTCGATCGGTCACGACGAGTACTGGTCGGCGGGAATGCGCGACACGGTCGAGGGCTTCATCGGCCGCGGCGGCAACGCCGCGTTCCTGTCGGGCAACACCGCGTTCTGGCAGGTCCGCCACGAGGACCGCGCCGCGCCGGACGAACCGGGCGCCACGATGATCGGGTTCAAGGGTGCGTTCAAGCACGACCCGGTCTTCGGCACCGACCGTCAGTCGGAGCTGACGACACTGTGGTCCGACCACCTGCTCGAGCGGCCCGAGAACCACATGACCGGTGTCAGCTTCACCCGCGGCGGCTACCACCGCATCGGCAAGCGGGTCACGTACGGCGCCGGTGGGTACACGCTGCACCGGCCCGAGCACTGGATCTTCGACGGCACCGGGCTCGACTACGGCGACGTGCTCGGCGCGGGCGCGACGATCGTCGGCTACGAGTGCGACGGCTGCGACTTCACCTACCGCGACGGGCTCCCGTACCCGACCGGCTCCGACGGCACGCCGTCGAACTTCGAGATCCTCGGCTCGGCGCCCGCCGCCCACTTCACCCGCACCACCTCGTCGAGGCCGCCCGCACCGCACGAGCCGGCGGAGGACGAGTTCATCGCGGCGCGTCTGTTCGACACCCGTGACCCGGCGGCGATCGAGCGCATCGCCCACGGCCACGCCATCCTCGGCTCCTACGTGTCCGCCGGCGGCGGCACGGTCATCACGTCGGGCTCGACCGACTGGGTGTGGGGCCTCGCCGAACGTGATCCACTCGTCGAGCAGATCACCCGCAACATCTTCGACCGCCTCGCCACCTGAAACGATCGGGGTCAGGCACCGAGCGTTTCAGGTGGCCCGGTGAGCCGTGGCGGCTGGCGGCTGTCTACGGTGACGGCCATGGCGAGCACGAACTTCGACGCCCCGGTCATCGATCTCACCGCCAACGACTCCTACGGCGGCGAGCACCCCTGGGAGCAGTACGCCTGGCTGCGCGCCAACGACCCCGTGCACTGGCACGAGGAGGCCGACGGCCCGGGCTTCTGGGCGATCACCCGCTACGCCGACATCCGCATGATCAGCCGGCAGCCGAAGCTGTTCAGCTCAGCGGCGAAGGGGGTGATGCTGCGCCGAGTCCGACGAGATGGGGCTGATGATCCAGCGCCAGATGATGCTGGTGATGGACCCGCCCGAGCACGACCGGTTCAAGCTCCTCGTCAGCCGCGGGTTCACCCCGAAGCGCGCCGAGCTGCTCCGCGACCGCATCCGGGAACTCGCCCGCGAGATCGTCGACGACGTGATCGAACGCGGCGAGTGCGACCTCGTCCACGACGTCACGGGCCGCCTGCCGTCGGGCCTGATCGCCGAGCTGATGGGCATCCCGCGTGCGGACGGCGAGCGCCTCTACGAGCTCACCGAGTTGATGCACACGACCGACGACGCCGTCGCCACCCCCGAACAGCGCGGTGCGGCGACGCTCGAGATGTTGTCGTACGCCGGGGAGGTCGCGGCGCGCAAGCGCGCCGATCCGGGCGACGACATCGCGTCGGGCCTCGTGCAGGCCGAGGTCGACGGCGAGCGCCTCACCGACGGTGAACTGCAGTGGTTCTTCCTCCTGCTCGTCAACGCCGGCGGCGACACCACGCGCAACCTGCTGGCGTCGGGCATCCAGCTGCTCTTCGACCACCCCGACGAACGCGCCCGCCTCGCCGCCGATCTCGACGGACTCCTGCCGACCGCGGTCGACGAGATGCTGCGCTACACGTCGCCGGTCGTCGACTTCCGGCGCACGGCGATGGACGACACCGTGATCGGTGACCAGCCGATCGCTGCGGGCGACAAGTTGATGATCTTCTACGGCTCGGGCAACCGCGACGAGGAGGTGTTCGCCGACCCCGACCGCTTCGACGTCGGCCGCGATCCGAACCCGCACATGGCCTTCGGCGGCGGCGGTCCGCACCTCTGCCTCGGCCTGCACGTCGCCCGCATCGAGATCGCCGAGATGCTGCGCGAGCTGCTCACCCGGCTCCCCGATCTCGCGCCGGCCGGTCCGCGCCAGCCGTTGGCGTCGAACTTCATCAGCGGCGTGCGGACGATGCCGGTGCGGTTCACGCCCGGTGCTCGGGTGAATCGACCCTGAGTGGCGCTGGGGGGCTGACCTACAGTCGCTCGCGTGCTGGGGATGCAGTGGTCGGTCGGGGACATCACCGTCACACGGATCGAGAGTTCGAACTTCGTGCTGCCGAGTGCCACCCCCATGCCGGCGTGGTCGGTTCCGGCGTTCAACCCGTCCGTCGAGCAGACCTCGATCGCATTCAGCGCGCTCGTCGTGCGGACGCCGACGTCGACGATCGTGGTCGATCCGTGGCTCGTCGACGACGGACCGCGCCACCTGCCCGTCGCTGAAGCCGACGCCATGATCGCCGGCCTGCTCGGCGAGGTCGCCGCCGTCGGCGCTCGCGCCGAGGAGATCGACACGGTGGTGCTGAGCCACGTCGACGGGATCGGTTGGAGCACCCGCCCGACCGACGACGGATGGCAGCCCACGTTCCCCAACGCCCGCTATCTGCTGCCCGCGGCGGAGCTGGCGGCCATCGATCGCGGTGAGCCGATCAACGGCGCCGAGCATCTCGGCCCGCTGCGCGAGGCCGGCTTGCTGCAGCCCGTCGACAGCCCGTTCGAGGTCGGTGCGGGCGTCACCCTCGTCGATGCCCCGGGCCACAACTTCGGCCACGTCGCCGTCCGGATCGAGCACGGGTCGAGCCTCGCGATCTACGCCGGCCATCTCGTCCTGTCGCTCCTCCAGGTCGACGATCCCGAAGCGAATGCCGGCGAACTCGACGTCACCACGGCGGCGACGACGCGCCGGGTCCTGCTCGACGAACTCGCATCGTGCGACGGTGTGCTGCTCACCACCCTGGTCGGTGGCCCGGGTGGAGGCGTCGTCGAGCGCTCGGGCCCGGGCTACCGACTCGTGACGTGAGCGCCGGCGTCAGGCGACGAGTCGGGCGTGGATGATGGTCCAGGGCCGGCCGGGTGGATCGTGCGTGCCGCAACTGTGGCCGGGGCATTGTTCGGTCGACAGGATCTCGAAATGCTCTTGGCGTAGTCGCCGGCCAGGCGGGGGAGTGCGTAGTCGTCGCCCGACCGGGATGATCGGTGTGCCGTCGGCGCGGTATTGCACGAGGGTGCCGTTGGCGTCGCGTGCTTCGGTGATCCCCAGGCGATGTTTGGCCCGGTTCTGACCGTTGCACTTGAGGGCGCCGTTACGGAGATCGGTGGCTCCGCCGTCGCGGACCCATTCGTCGATGTGATCGATCTGACAACTCGTCGGGCGTACCGGGCAACCGATGTGCTCGCAGCCGTCGATCATCAACTTGAGTGCTTCGCGGGCGGCACCGGTGAACAGCCGGCGTTTGCGGCCGAAGTCGGTGACCACCCCCTGCCCGTCGATCACGACCCGGCGGATGTAGCCGGTGAGCGCGGCACGGATGACGTCGTGACCGTTGACGGGTACCCCGTTCTCGGTCTCGCAGTATTGGCGCAGCAAGTCGTCGGCCACGACCGGATCGGATTCGCGATCGACATCGATCAGGCCGTACCTGGCGAGTTCATGTTCGAAGCGTTCCTGGGAGACGACCAGGTTCAACACCAACTCCGGCGACTTCGCGTCGGCCGGCATCGCTCCCGCCGTCCGGAAGATCGTCACGAGGGCGTCGAAGCGGCGTTGCGCATCAGTGCGCGGTAGCAGCGAGGTCGCGGCGTGCGGGCCGTACTGTTCGTCGCGGGCGGCGACGTCGGCGCGGAACTCGTCTTCGACGAACTGGTCGAAGATCTTCGTCAACCAACCCGTCGAGATCGCATCGCCACCCGACGCCCGCAGTTCCACCCCGCCTTCGACCGGGTGGATCGACGCCGTCCGCCGTTCGTTGGTGACCTCGGCGTCGTGATGGGCGCCGTCGGCGTCGGCGAGGTTCTCCCACCGCTTCACGACCTTGCAGAACGCGGCGTACGGCAACTGTTCGCCGTGGTCGACGAGCTGATCGATCACCTCTCCCAACTCGTCACCACAACGCGGGTTGGCCCGCACCCTCGCCAGCTCGGTCACCTGCGCCACACCGAGGTGACCGTCGAACAGGGCATCACCCACACTCGGGTGGTCGTTGACCAGGCGGGCCTTGCGACGGGTCGAGTTGACCTCGGCCGGCGACCAGTTGGCGTTCGCCCGCAGCCAGCCCTTCACGGACAGATGACCGTCCGCGGCGTACACGCCACGCGCCTCGGCCACTGCGACCAACGCCAACAGCTCGGCCTCGTCACGCCGGCGACGCAACTCGAGTGCGCGGAACCGTTCGGTCACCTCCGCGTCGTCGAGCTCCATCAGTTCCTCGACGACATCGGCGAACATGATCCAAGGATACCGATCATGTGTACGACAACCAACATTGAAACGTACATTTGTTCAGAAATCGAACCGCCTCGACGGTGCGGCTACGGTGACCCGGCCGAGGGCAGCGCACCGAGCCGTTGCCCGATCCTTGGGGGATCGATCATGACCAACACGCTGCTGCCGACGACGCTCGTCGGTTCGTACGCCATGCCGGACTGGCTCATCGACCGCGAGAAGCTCGCCTCGCGGTTCCCGCCGCGCACGCGCGCTCGCGAGCTGTGGCGCATCGACCCCGAGTTCCTCGAGGAAGCGCAGGACGACGCGACCCTGCTGGCGATCCGCGATCAGGAGCGGGCGGGGCTCGACATCGTCACCGACGGCGAGATGCGCCGGGAGAGTTACTCCAACCGGTTCGCCACGGCGCTCGAGGGCGTCGACATCGACAACCCGGGGACGGCACTCGACCGCTCGGGCCATCCCAACCCCGTCCCGCGCGTCGTCGGTCCGGTCCGGCGCCGCCACCCGGTGGAGGTGCGCGACGTGGAGTTCCTGCGGGCCAACACCGATCGCCGGATCAAGATCACGGTGCCCGGGCCGTTCACCATGTCGCAGCAGGCCCAGAACGATCATTACGACTCACTGGCCGAGATGTCGCTCGACTACGCCGTCGCCGTCAACGAGGAGATCCAGGACCTCTTCGCCGCAGGTGCCGACATCGTGCAGATCGACGAGCCGTACCTCCAGGCGCGGCCGGCCGCCGCCGAGGAGTACGGCCTCGAAGCGCTGAACCGTGCCCTGCTCGGCATCGTCGGCGAGACCGTCGTCCACCTCTGCTTCGGGTACGCGGCGATCATCCACGAGCGCCCCGAGGGCTATTCGTTCCTGCCGCAGCTCGCCCAGTGCACCGTCGACTCGATCTCCATCGAAACCGCACAGTCCGATCTCGATTGTTCGGTGCTCGAGGAGCTGCCGGGGAAGACGATGCTCATCGGCGTCCTCGACCTGTCGACCCACGACGTCGAGACTCCCGACGTCGTCGCCGCCCGCATCCGCAAGGCGCTCGCCCACCATCCCGCGGAACAGATCGTGGTGGCGCCCGACTGCGGCCTCAAGTACCTGCCGCGCGACGTGGCGTTCGGCAAGATGTGCGCCATGGTCGACGGCGCGGCGATCGTGCGCGCCGAGCTGGGCGCGTAGCGCCCGTCATCCGTCGATTCGATCGACGCGATCGATCAGACTGGTGCCATGCGGCTCTTCGTGAGTTACTCGCGGCACGACGCGACGACGGTCCATCGGATCGTCGCCGCGTTGGAGGCCCAGGGTCACGACGTCTGGATCGACACCGACGACATCCGCGGGAGTGAACGCTGGCGCAGTTCCGTCGCCGCCGCCATCCGCGCGTCCGACGTCGTCCTGCTGGTGGTCTCGCCGGCCGCCATGGCCTCGAGCAGCGTCGAGCGTGAGATCTCGGTCGCCGCCGAGGACTCGCTGCGCATCGTTCCCGTCGTGATCGAGACGGCACCGATCTCCGTCGGACTGCAGTACGACCTCGCCGGCGTGCAACGCGTCTCGTTCGTCGATCGGCCGTTCGACGACGGCATGGCCGACCTCGAGGCGGCACTCGTCGAACCGGTGACCGCCGCAACGGCGGCAAGCGGCGTCGCGTCGCCGACCGTCGCCGATCGACCGGCGCCGGCTCGATCAGGCACGCCGCGTCGAACCTCGCGCGCCGCGCTGTATGCGGTGGGAGCGGTCATCGTGTTGATCGCGGCGATCCTCGTGGCGCGCCAGTTCGGTGGCGACGACGACGGCGACGAGGAGCCGACGCGTCGACGGACAGCGTGGGGATTCCGGCAACCGCCGTTCCCGAGGTGTCCGTCGCCGGCTCGACGGGCCAGCCCGGCAGCGCCGGCGCCGGCGCGGCGGCCACGACCTCGGCGACGTTCGACACCAGCGTGTGGTTCGCCGGCTTCGGGATCCAGGCGACCGGCGCCGAGTACGACGAAGCGACGGGCGACCTGACCATCGACGTGGTGTTCACGAACGAACAGCGGACCGCGGCCGACCCGTTGAACCTGCTGATCGAATCGACCCCGCTCGTCGTCGACGGCACGCGGTACCGGCTCGACTGCACGAACTGCACGCGCCTGCCACCGTCGACGTCGACGCGCGCCGTACTCGAGGCGACCGTGCCCGATGGCGTCGATCTGGCGGAGGCGGCGATCGAGTTCGGCAACCCCGACCAGCACCAGGCGATCGTGCCGCTCGACGGGAGCCCGGGCACGTCGGAGTCGCCGACGTCCGCGCCGATCGAAGGCACCCTCGTCGACGGTGCGACCACGTTCACGGCCGAAACCGTGGAGATCGTCCCGGCGGGATGCTCCGGGCTGGCCTCCGACATGGCCTACACGCCGCTCGGCGCCGACGAGATGAGCATCGTCGTCACGGGGTCGGCGGTGACGAGCGAACGGTACGGCAGCTTGCTGGGAGACGCGTTGCTCACCGCGCCAGGCGGAGGGCCGTTGGCCTCGAATTCGTTGAACGGCAACATCTTCGCGCTCGCCCCCGGCGTGCCGCAGGACGACATACCCGCCTGCTTCACGGTCCCCGTGCCCGTCGCCGGCGACTACCGGTTCACCGTGGCGCAATCGGGGGCGACCACGTTCCCCGACCCGATCGTCATCTCGCTGTGACCATCGGCGTCGAGTGCACTCGACGCTGATGCCTCACGGCGTGACGACGATCCCCCCGTCGCAGGTGATCACGGCGCCGACGGTGAACGCACCGGCGCGCGAGGCGAGGAAGATCGCCAACCCGGCGATGTCCTGCGGGGTACCGACGCGCCCGTGTGGCATCGTCCGGCCCAGGGCGTCCCAGTCGGTGCCCTCCACGTCGCCGCCGGTGCCCACGCCCGTGCTGAGCATCCACGTCGGGAACGGGCCAGGCGCGATCGCATTGAGCAGGATGTGGCGCTTGACGAGCCGACCCGCCAGCTGGCTCGTCAACGTGTGGACCGCCGCCTTGGACACCCCGTACGACACGGTGTCGAACGCCGGGCTGCGGATCCCGTCGATCGATCCGATGTTGATCACCCGCGACGGCTCGTCGGCGGTGGCTCCGGCCTCGAGCAGTGGCAGGAGCCGCTGCGTGAGGAAGAAGACACCCTTGACGTTGGTGTCCATCACCTTGTCCCAGCCGATCTCGGGGAACTCGTCGACGCTCGCTCCCCACGACACCCCGGCGTTGTTGACGAGCACGTCGAGGCGCGATTCACGACTGGAGAGTTCGCTCGTGAGCAGGTCGATGCCGTCGAGTTCGGCGAGGTTGGCGGGGATGGAGATGCATTCGCCGCCGTAGGTCTCCGACAGGCGTGCGGCCGTCGCATCGCAGACATCCGCCTTCCGCGAGCTGATGTAGACCTTGGCACCGTTGGCCAGGAACCCGGCGGCGATCATCTCCCCGATGCCCCGTGACCCACCGGTCACGAGCACGACCTTGTCCCGCACGGAGAACAGCCCGTCGATCGTCAGGTCGCCACTCGCAGGTGTGCCGGTGGTCAGGTTCGTCACGGTGTGTACCCCTCGCTCGTCACGCCACTGCGGGTCGCAGTCGGCCGGTGTCGGTTGCATTGTCGTCGGTGCGAGCCGGCGGCGACGCATCCGTCCGGTGAGCCGGATGTTCGGCGAATCCGTCTGGGAGGATGGACCGGTGGAAGGAACTCGGGCGGAGGTCGTCTGGCGTGTTGCCCGGCATCCACAGCTGCTGCGCATCCAGGTGTCGTACGTCGCCTTCGCCTTCGCCGAACACGCGACGTGGCTGGCGATCCTCGTGTACGCCTACGAGCGCGGCGGGGTCGGAGAGGCCGGCATCGTCGCCGTGGTCCAGCTCGTTCCCGCCGTCGTCCTCGCTCCGTTCGCCGCCTATGCCGGTGACCGGTTCCGCCCCGAGCGCGTGCTCGCCCTCGGCTACGTCGCGCAGTCGGTGGCGATGATCGGCACGGCGACGGCGATGTGGGCCGACCGCCCGTTGACCGTGTACGCCGTCGGTGCCGTCGCGGCCACCTGCATCACGTTCACGAGGCCGGTGATGGGCGCGATCCTGCCGATCGTCTCGCTCACGCCGAACGATCTCGTCGCGGCGAACGTCGTGACCGGCCTGACCGAGTACGTCGGCATGTTCGTCGGACCACTCGCCACCGCCCTCCTGCTCGTCGACGGCACGCCGGCGCTCGTCTTCGCCGTCTGCGCCGCCGTCGTGGGCGCGGGTGCGTTGCTGTCGTCGCGGCTCCGGCTGCTGCGGGACCACCTCCCCGATGCGCTCGAGATCGATGCCGGCGGCGTGATCAGCGAACTGTTCGGCGGCCTCCGTGCCCTCGGCGAGCACGGCAAGGTGCGCATCCTCGTCGTCATCGTCGGGATGGGAGCCCTGACGAGCGGCGTCAACGACGTGTTGATGGTGACGTTCTCCGAGTCGCGCCTCGGGTACGGCGGTGGGGCCGCCGGACTGCTCGGAGCGGGTCTCGGTGTCGGGGCCGTGTGCGGCGCCGTGGCGGCGGCGGGCCTGATCGGCCGGACGCGCCTGCTCCCGTACCTGGTGACGAGTGCCCTGCTGACCGCGGTCGCCTACTTCGCACTGACCGGGATCGGCGAACTGGTCCCCGCCGTCGTGACGTTCGTGGCGTTCGGGACGGGCGAGGGCCTGCTGCGCGTCACGACCGGTGTCGGGATCCAACGCGGTGCTCCCGATCGCGTGCTGGCGCGCATCTTCGGTGTGTCGGAGGGGTTGCAGATGGCGCTCATGGCGGCGGGATCGCTGCTGGTGTCCGTGCTCGTGAGCCAACTCGGCCTCGACGCCGCGCTGGCGATCCTCGGGACGTGCACCGCCATCGGGCTGCTCCTCGGGGCGGCACGGTTCCGGCAACTCGGCGGCGACCTGCCCCCGCCGCCCGAGCACATCGTCGAGCGGGTGCTCGCCGATCCGGTCTTCGCGCAACTGGGAGGCCTGGCCGTGGGTCGTCTCGCCGACCGGATCGAGATCGTCACCGCACAGCCGGGTGACGTCGTGATCAGGGAGGGCGAGCCGGGCGATCGGTACTACCTGGTCGTCACCGGGAGCCTGGTCGCCACGATCGACGGTGCGGTCGTCGGTGAGATCCCGGCCGGCGGCTCGTTCGGCGAGATCGCGCTGCTCCGCGACGTGCCGCGCACGGCGACGGTCACGTGCCTCGCCGAGGCGGAGTTGTACGCGATCTCACGCGACGACTTCCTGACCACGGTCACCGGTCACCCGCGCAGCCTCGCCACGGCGACGCAGATCGCCGACGGCCTCGCGCCCCGTTGAACCTGAGGGTTGAACCTGAGGGCGGAACCGGCCGGGCGACAGCCGGTCAGCTCCAGACCGATTCGGCCACCTCCACGACGTGGCGGAGCTTGGCCCACTGGTCCTCCTCGGTGATCTCGTTGCCGTGGATCGTGCTGGAGAACCCGCATTGCGGGCTGAGGCACATCCGGTCGAGATCGACGTACTCGGCCGCTTCGTGGATCCGCGCCCGGAGGAGGTCCTTGTCCTCGAGGGCCGCGGTCTTCGAGGTGACGATCCCGAGCACCAACGTCTTGTCGTCGGGGAAGAAGCGCAACGGCGCGAAGTCGCCGGAGCGTTCGTCGTCGTACTCGAGGAAGTACGCGTCGACGTCGATCTCGTTGAACAGCACCTCGGCGACCGCTTCGTAGCTGCCGCTCGCGAAGTGGGTGCTGCGGAAGTTGCCGCGGCAGAGATGGATGGCGACGGTCAGGTCGTCGGGCCGCTCGTCGAGCGCATGGTTGATCAGCGCGGCGTACGTGCGCGGCAGCTCGTCGGGATCGTCGCCCCGGTCGACCGCGCCCTGCCGCATCACCGGATCGCACAGGTAGGCGAGGTTCGTGTCGTCGAGCTGGAGGTAGCGGCAGCCGGCGGCGTACAGCGCGCCGATCTCGTCGCGGTAGCACTGGGCCAGGTCGTCGAAGAACTCGTCGAGGTCGGGATACGACTCGATGTCGATACCACCGCGGCCACCGCGGAAGTGGACCATCGTCGGCGACGGGATCGCCACCTTCGGCGTCCGGGCGGTGTGGTCGGCGACGAACCGGAAGTCGTCGACCTGGATCGTCCGGGAATGGCGCAGCTTGCCCGTGACGGAGATCTTCGGCGGTGTCATGTGCACCGTCTCCTTGGAGTTCGAGCTCGACTCGATCGCGCCCGACACCGTCACGCCGTCGAGTTGCTGGAGGAAATCGAGATGGAACCACTCGCGCCGGAACTCGCCGTCGGTGATGCTCTGGATCCCGGTCGCCTCGAGCTTCGGGATCATCTCGGCGATCGCCGTGTCCTCGATACCGCGCAGCTCGGCGTCGTCGATCTCACCGCGCGCTCGGCGTCCGCGGGCGACGTGGATCGCCGGCGGGCGCAGCAGGCTCCCGACGTGATCGGCTCGGAACGGTGGTGCGACCTTCGACATGGGTGTCCCTTCAGGACGGCAGTGACCGGTCAGACCGCCGGTTCCAGCACGAAATCGTAATCGACGGCCTCGCCGGACATGTCGACGACGAGCGACTGGCGAACGCCGAACACCGTGTCGGAATCGAGGTAGTCGGATTCGCGGTCGAACAGATGCGTGATGACGGTCTTGTGGCCGGGTGCGCTCACGACGACGTGGGTGTGGGCCGGCCGCCAGTTGTGGCGTCCGGTGGCGCGGAGCATCGCACCCACGGGGCCGTCGCCGGGGACGGGATAGGCGACGGGCCGCACGGTGCGGAACTCGTAGCGGCCGTCGGGTCCCGTGAGGAACCGACCGCGCAGGTTGGTCGCCGACTGGTCGGCGTCCTGGACGTTGTAGAGGCCGTTCGACGCGCCTTGCCAGACGTCGAGTTCGGCCTGCTCGAGCGCCGACCCGTCGAGGTTGCGCACGGTGCCGCGGAACGTCAGCTCCGGGCCGGGGTCGTCGTCGACGAGGATCGACTCACCCATCGCCTTGATCGGCGCGTCCGGCACGTGGAACGGGCCGAAGACGGTCGGATCGGTCGTTCCCTCCGCCGCTTGCTGGTTGATCATCTCGACCAACATCGACAGGCCGAGCGTGTCGGACAGCAGGATGAACTCCTGGCGCTGGTCGTCGCACTTCTGGCCCACGGCGGTGAGGAAGTCGATCCCCGCGAACCATTCCTCGCGCGTCAGGCCGACCTCTTCGGCGAACGCGAACAGGTGCTTGATCGCCGCCCGGGTGATCTCGCCGATGCGCTCGTCGGCGGGATGGCTGTAGGCCTCGAGCACCTCCGCGAGATGGTCGGACGTCGAGAAATGGGTCATCGGATCCCCCCGTGTGTGAGCGATGACGCTGCGTCTGGATGCGGCGTGTTGTACGAACACCGTACATCTGTACGTATGACGGACACGATTCTGGCAACCGCCCCGCCGCGCTGTCAAGGTCGAGGTGGAGGTGGAGGCCGAGGCGAGGTCGAGGGTCGACCGGCCCCTACATCCTCGTTTGCGTCAGGATTTCGGATGAACGGTCAGCGGAAATCGCGACGCAAACGAGGTATCGGGCGGCATGACAGACTCGGCGGCGTGCGTGAACCCGACCTGAGTGCCGATGTCGTCGCTGCCATCGCCGAGGTGCGTGGCGGCGTGCGCGTCGTCCACGAACTCGATCCGTCGACCACCGCACTCGTGGTCGTCGACATGCAGAACTTCTTCGTCGAACCGGGGGCGGCGCTCGAAGTGCCGGCGGCCCGCGACATCGTGCCGAACATCAACGAACTCGCCCGTGCGATGCGCGACGCGGGCGGAACCGTGGCGTGGATCCGGATGACGTTCGAACCCGACGAACTCACCACGTCGTGGACGGCGTTCCTGCCCGTCAACGGAGGCCCCGACGGCGCGGCGACGTTCAGCGCCATCGAGCGCGACGCCGCCGGCCACCGGCTGTGGTCGCTGCTCGAGACCGACGATCGCGACCTCGTCGTCGACAAGCACCGCTTCAGCGCGCTGATCCAGGGATCGTCCGACCTGCAGGTGCGGCTCGACGAACGGGGCATCGACACCTTGGTCATCGTCGGCACGCTGACCAACGTGTGCTGCGAGTCGACCGCCCGCGACGCGATGATGCTCGACTACCGCGTGATCATGGTCGACGACGCGAACGCGACGATCTCCGAGGCCGCCCATCGAGCGTCGCTCGACAACGTCGCCATGTTCTTCGGCGACGTGCAGACGACCGAACAGGTCCTCGCCATGCTCCGTCCCTGACCCAACTCGGGCCGGTGACCCCCTCAAATCCTCGTTTGTGTCGCGATTTCTGGTGGACGTCCACCAGAAATCGCGACGCAAACGAGGACTGGACCGCGATCGGTCAGAGCATGTCGAGGACGGCGGCGGAGAGTTGGGCGAGGGTGCGCACCTCGTAGACCGCCGAGCAGTGGGCGGCGTACACGGCCTGCACGGAATCGGTCGTGTCCCACTCGGCGCGTGGCTCGGGGTTCAACCAGTACAGGCGGCGGGCCCGCGCCGCGATCTCCGCCAGCACTTCCGGGCGCGAGGGACGGTGGTTGCCACGGGCGTCGCCGACGACGACCACCGTGCTGCGCGGGCTGAGGCCGTGGCGGCCGTAGCGCTCCCAGAAGGAGTCGAACACCCGGCCGTAGTCGCTGTGGCCGTCGACGCCGATCACGCGGCCCGACTGGAGCAGCTGCCAGGGTTCGATCGTGCGGTTGGTCGATCCCAGCAACGCGCTGATCTCGTCGATCGCGTCGACGAAGGCGAACGTGCGCGTCGCTCGCAGCTCGTCGGCCAACGCCGAGATGAGCGTCAGGGTGAAGCCGGCGAAGTCGGCGACCGATCCCGACACGTCGCACAGCACGAACAGTTCCGGGCGATGCGCCCGAGGGCGTCGATCGACGACGTCGACCGGCACCCCGCCGTACGCGAGCGAGCGGTGGATCGTGTGGCGGATGTCGACCCGTCCGGACCCGCGGGCCCGCCGGCGGTGCCGCAACTGCGCGGCGAGGCGGCGGGCGAGGGGCCGGATGGCGGCGCGGACGTCGTCGAGTTCGCTGGCCGAGGCGCGGGCCAACTCGACGTCGAAGGGGTCGCCGGTGCGCCCCGGCTCGATCGTGCGTCGCGCGTCGTGGCCCGCCGCGTCGTCCAGCCGGGCGCGGATCTCGTCGGCGATCATCGCCCGCAACGACTCGACGCGGGCATCGAGTGCCGCCCGGTCGATCGGCTCGCCCTCGCGGCGGGCACGGGCGATGGCGGCCGACAGGATCGCCGCGAGGTCGATCGCCCGGAGCACCCGGTACAGGTGGTACCGCTCGGTGCGTGCACCGTCGTCGAGTCCGGCGTACCGGTCGACGATCCGTTCCGCCAGGAGTTGCTGATCGACGTCGGGGTCGAGCACCGCCCGCTCCAGCGCGTCGCCGCGGTCAAGTGCGTCGCCTCCGACCGCATCACGGTCCGGCAGGCCCTGGCCACCGGGCGAGCCGCGGCCCGACGGGGTCGTCGGGCCTGGCGCGAGGCGCAGCGGGAAGTGGCGGTCGAACAGTTCGGAGAACGTCGCCTGGTGGTGCGCGTGCTTGACGAGCGTGGCGCCGAGCATCGAGCGCAGGTCGACGCGCCGGGTCAGGTCGACGAACTGCATCGCCCGCGCCGCGTCGAGCACCTCGGTGACCGAAACGTCCACGCCGCGACGCCGGAGGTCGGCGACGAGGCGTTCGACCTGCGTCCAGATCGTGTCCTGGCGACGGGTCACCGCTGCATGTTCGCGCACCACCCTTGACAGCCCGACAGCATGCGGATCTAGTATCGCGTTCACAAAATGAACGCCTGTGCGAATATCGCACACGACGGGCGTGCGCCGGTGGGGTCGGCGATCGGTCGAGCCACCGCGCGCACATCGCGTCCACCCGAACACGCCGAACCACATCGAGGAGACCAGCCATGACCGACCCGCAGCACGCGGTCTACCGCCACCACCACATGACGCTCTGTGTCGGTGATGCGCAGGAGGACTACGACTTCCACACCAAGGTGCTCGACCTGAAGTCGGTCAAGAAGACCGCCCTCTACGACGGCACCGTGCCGATCTACCACCTCTATTACGGCAACGACATGGGCGACGAGTCGACGCTGATCACGTGCTTCCCGATGCGCCAGTCGGGTCGGATGGGCCGGCGGGGATCGGGCCAGATCAGCCGGATCAGCCTGTCCGTACCGACCGAGGCGCTCAGCTTCTGGGACACGCGTCTCGGCGACCACGGCATCGACACCACGGCGTCGGAGCGGTTCGGCGAGAAGGTCCTGCAGTTCTCGCATCCGTGCGGCCTCGACTACGAACTGGTCGGCGTCGCCGGTGACGAGCGCGTCCCGCACACCGGCGGCGAGGTCGACCGCGAGAACAGCATCCGCGGCACGCACGGCATCACCGTGTCGGTCCACGACTTCGAGGGGTCGATGGACTTCATGGAGAGCGGCTGGAACGGCAAGCGGACCGCCGAGGAGGACAACTACATCCGTTACGAGATCGGCAACGGCGGCTCGGGCACGATCGTCGACTTCGTCCGCGAGCCGGACCTCGACATCGGCAGCTGGACGTTCGGTGAGGGCACGGTGCACCACTGCGCGTTCCAGGTCGACTCGCTCGAGATCCAGGATGCGGTCAAGGCGCACCTCGAGGGCCTCGGCTACACCGACGTCTCCGATCGCAAGGACCGCGGCTACTTCGACTCGGTGTACGTGCGCACGCCGGGCGGCGCGCTCTTCGAAGCGACCGTGTCGAAGTCGGAGGGCTTCCTGATCGACGAGCCGTACGCCACGCTCGGCCACGAGTTCCAGGTGCCGCCGGTCTTCGCCGACCAGAAGGACTGGATCATGGAGTACCTCGACGATCTCGACTACGCCCGTTGACGCCCGGCCGTTGACGCCTGCCCGTTGACGCCTGCCCGTTGACGATGGAGGGGCCCGCGGCTATTGTGCACGTTGCGCGCACTTGTTCGCAAAGTGCACACATTGGGGGATCGATCTCGGGGGAAGGGATCACGAACGGGCCGTGGGGAGGCAGCGATGGCACGTCCGAGCGGTTCGTCCCGCGATGACCGCGCCCCGTCGACGTCTCCGAACCAGCCCGTTCTCCCCGCCCACCAACAATCACCATCGTGAACAACGAATGCAGAGGGGTTGCCATGCACATCAGATCCGGATCATCGACCAATCGCCTGAGGAAGCCGGTGCTCGCCTTGGCCGCACTCGCGCTCATCACGGCGGCGAGTTGCGGTAGCGACGACGGCGATTCGACCGCCGACACGACCGCCGGCACCACCGCCGGCACGGCGGCCGCCACCGACACCGCGGCGGCCCCCGCCGGCACCACGGCCGACACCGCAGCGACGAGCGACACCACCGGCGACACGACGGCCGACACCACCGGCGACACGGCAGCGGGCGGCAGCACCGCGGCTGCCGGTGCCGGACTGATCCAGGCCGAGGGGGAGTGCGGCATGGGCACCGGGGAAAAGGCGACCGGTGAGCCGATCAAGCTCGGCGGCATCGCCACGAACATCCCGGGCGTCGACTTCACCTGGATCCCCCAGATGGCGGCGATCTACTTCGACTGTGTCAACGCCAACGGCGGCATCAACGGTCGCCCGATCGACTACTCGTACGAGGAGTCGTCACCCGATCCGGCACTGCTCGCCTCGCTGGCGACCAAGCTCGTCGAGGACGACAAGGTGCTCGGCATCGTCGGCAACACCGACCTCCTCGAATGCGACATCAACGGCCAGTACTACGAGGACAACGGATTCCACCCGATCATCGCCGGCGTCGCGCCGGGTTGTTTCACCAGCCCGCAGTGGTCGGCGGTCAACATGGGTCCGTACTACTCGAACCTCGGCGGGGCCCAGGCCGCGGTGCGGGCGGGAGCGAAGGACACGCTCTGCGTGGTCTCGCCCAACCAGCCCGGCATGGACTTCAACAACACGAGCGTCACCGACTTCGCCAAGGACCAGGGGCTCGAGGGCAAGCCGTTCCTCGAAGACGTCCCGATCGCCGACCCGGCCGGGCTCGCCCAGCGGCTCGTGCAGGAATGCGGTGAGGGCAGCGGTGTGGTGCTCAACTTCACCGGACCGACCGTCGTGCCACTGCTGCAGGCCATCGACGAGCAGGGCCTGATCGACTCGGTCATCTGGGCCAGCTCGACGCCGCCGAACGATCCGAGCGTCGCCGAAGCGCTGAGCGCGGCCTGGAACGGCAAGTTCCTCATCAACGCCGAGTTCAACGTGCTCGACTCGGGCCTGCCCGACAACGACCTGATGCTGAAGTTGCACGATGACGCCGGCGCCGACTTCCCGATCTCGTCGTTCGCCCAGATGGGCTACCTCGTGGGTCGTTTCACCACCGAGGCGCTCCTGAGCATCGACGGCGACATCACCAAGGAGAGCGTCAACGACGCGATCTTCAACCTGACCGGGATGGCGAGCGACATGCTCTGCAAGCCGTGGTACTACCAGAACGGCTCCTCGGCGAACGTCTCGAACAACACCGACCGCACGGTCACGCCGAAGGACGGCACCATGGTGCAGCAGGAGGACTGCTTCGAGGTCGCCGCACTCCCGACGAACCCCTTGGCCGAGATCCGATCGAACGAGGGCTGAATCCGATCCGAGTGCAGTGGGCCCTTCGGTTCGCCGGAGGGCCCACTGCGCGCCCGAACGAAATACGTTGGACGCCAGCCGCGAACAACGGGGAGGTGCAGTGCCAGACTTCAAGCCGTTCATCGTCATCGGACTCGCGCTCGGTGGCGTCTACGCCATGTCTGGAGTCGGTCTCGTCGTGCTCTTCCGCACGACCGGCGTGTTGAACCTGGCCTACGGCGCCGTCGGGGCGCTCGGATCGCTCGTCGCGTTCACGCTGATCGATCACGAACAGAACGAATGGATGGCCTACGGCGTGGCGATCATGCTCGCCGGGGTGCTCACGCTGATCTACGGACTGCTGCTCGGACCGCCGCTCGCCAACCGTGACCCGTTGGTCAAGGCGAGCGCATCGCTCGGCTTCGCGCTCATCCTGCTCGGCTTCATGCAGTGGCGCTGGACGGCCGACGTGCGCAGCCTCGACCTGCCGACGAGCGACTGGCAGTACACGAACGGCTGGCTCCGCATCACCTGGACCCAGGCGATCGGCATGATCTTCCCGATCCTGGTCACGATCGCCACGACGATCTTCCTCAAGCGGAACAAGACCGGCACGGCGATGCGGGCGCTGGCCGACGATCGGGACAACACCGCGCTGCTCGGTGTGCCGGTGCGCCGCGTCGAGGCGTCGGCCTGGTTCGTCTCCGGGCTGTTGTTCGGGTTCTCGGGGCTGATGCTGGCCAGCCTCGTGTCGATGGAGATCGCCGCACTCACGTTCAGCATCCCGATCGCCGCGCTGGCCGCGGCGTTGATCGGACGCCTGCAGTCGCTGTGGATCACGCTCGCCGCGGCGTTCGTGATCGGCATCATCCAGGCCGAGCTGAACGCGTTCAGCAGCCTGGCCGAGTACCGCAACATGACGCCGTTCGTCTGCGCCATCCTCGTGCTGCTCTGGTTCGGCTGGCGGCGCCAGGTCGAAGGGCGGATCGCCTGATGAGCAGTGGATCGGTGACCGAGGTCCGTGACGTCCAGCCGGCCCGCGCCGCCGACTCGATCGACACGCGGCTGCCGTCGATGATCACGGCGACCACCGCGACGCGGGTCGTCGTGCTGGCGGTGGTGTTCCTCGTGCTGTGCTTCGGAGTGCCCTACGTGCTCACGTCGTTCTGGTTGCAGATCACCCTGCAGGCGGTGATCTATTCGGCGGTGACGCTCGGTCTCGGTCTGCTCGTCGGGCGCGTCGGCATGTTCTCGTTGTGCCAGATGGTGTTCGTCGTGAGCGGGGCGTGGATGTCGTTGCGGATCGAGCAGGAGTGGTCGATGCCGTTCCCGCTGCTGCTCCTCGTCACCGGCGTGCTCACGGGCGTGCTCGGCTCGATCATCGGCATCCCGGCGCTGCGCCTCAGCGGGCTCTATCTCGCGCTGATCACGCTGATGGCTGCCGGCGCGATCACGCTCTTGCTCAAGGTGTACAAGTTCCCGAACGGCGGCGGCGGATTCTGGGGCTTCGACACGACCAAGCCGTCGGGTTCGGCGGCTCTGCCCCGCCCGTCGATCGCGCTCGGCGACATCGCCTACTTCCGGTACTCGCTCGTCGTCGTGTCGGTGCTGTTCCTGTTCGTCACATGGCACATCAAGGGCAAGCCCGGACGGGCCTGGGCCTCGATCCGCCAGAGCCAGGCGACCGCGGTGTCGGCCGGGGTGCACACGACGCTCTACAAGCTGTGGGCGTTCGCGCTGTCGGCGTTCATCACCGGTGTCGCCGGCGCGCTGCTGGCGGCGGGGCCGGGGGGCGTCAGCGTGAACCAGTTCCCCGTCGAGGGATCGATCATCCTGCTCGCCGTCGTGCTGATGGGCGGGGTCTACAGCGTGTGGGGTGCGGTGGTCGCGGCGTTCCTGCTGCGGATCCTGCCCCGGCTGCTCGAACAGAAGATCGGGCTGTCGTCGGAGGTGCTGACGATGCTGTTCGGCCTCGGCGTGATCCAGGTGCTCCTCACCACGCCCGGCGGCATCGTCTCGGACCTGGCGCGGCTCGGCGACGCCGTCAAACGAAGATTCATCCGGAAAGATGCGACTCTGCCGATCGAGGGGGAGGCACCGGCGTGATCGAGATCTCCGGATTGACGGTGCGCTTCGGCGGCGTCACCCCCATCGACGACGTGACACTCCAGCTCGGCGCCGGCACGAACGGGCTGATCGGTCCCAACGGTGCCGGCAAGACCACGTTCTTCAACGTCCTCAGCGGATTCGTCCGGCCGCAGGCGGGAACCGTCACCGCCTTCGGGGTCGACCTGTTGGCGATGCCGGCGTTCCGGCGCGCCCGGTGGGGGGTGCGGCGCACGTTCCAGACCGAGCAGGCCGTCGCCGACCTGTCGGTGTACGAGAACGTGTTGTTGATCGAGGAGCAGTCGAGCCGCCGCTCCTCGACCCGCCGCGCGGACGTGATCGACGCCGTCGAGTTCGTCGGCCTCGGCCCCAAGATCCTCCAGGCGGTCGGCACGCTCGGAGCAGCCGATCGCCGGCTCGTCGAGGTCGCCCGTGCGGTCGTCGGCAAACCGCGCCTCGTGCTGCTCGACGAGCCCGCCGCCGGCCTGCCCGACGAGGAGACGGCGGTGCTCGGCAACATCATCCGCCAGATCCCCGAGCGCACCGGGGCGATGGTGGTGCTCGTCGACCACGACATGGAGCTCGTGTCGGCCACGTGCGGGCAGGTGGCCGTGCTCGACTTCGGTCGGGTCATCGCCAACGGCCCGACGCGCGAGGTGCTGGCCGACCCGCTCGTGATCCGGGCCTATCTCGGCGACGACGAGAGCGTCCAGGCATGAGCGGTCTGACGATCACCGGGCTCGACGTCGAACGTGGCGAGCGGCCGGTGTTGCACGACGTGTCGATCACCATTCCCTCCGGTGAGGTCACCACGCTGCTCGGTCCGAACGGTGCGGGCAAGAGCACGCTCGTCCTGACGGTGGGCGGGCTGTTGCGCCCCACGGCCGGACACGTGGCGCTCGGCGATGTCGATCTCACGAGGCTGCGGCCGGAGAAGGTTCGCGCGGCGGGCGTGGCCGTCGTTCCCGAGGGACGTCGCCTGCTCCCGAGCCTCACGGTGGCCGACAACCTGCGCGTCGCCACCTATGCGCTGAAGCGTGACGAGGCCGAGGCGGGAGTCGAGTACGCACTCGAGCTGTTCCCCGAGCTGCGGAACCGGTTCGACACCACCGCCCGCTCGTTGTCGGGGGGCGAGCAGCAGATGGTCGTGCTGGCCCAGGCGCTGGCGTCGAGGCCGAGTGTGCTGCTCGTCGACGAACTCTCGCTCGGACTGGCGCCGGTGGTCGTGAAACGGCTGATGCCCGTGATCGAACACGTGGCCGCGAGCGGCATCGGCGTGCTGCTCATCGAGCAGTTCGCCCATGTCGCGCTGGCGTTGGCCAACAACGCCTACGTGCTCGAGGGTGGCCGGATCCAGTACTCGGGTTCGGCACGGGCACTGAAGGACGATCCCGATCTGCTGCAGAAGACGTATCTGCTCGGCGCCGCGGCGAGCCCGCCCGGCGCCTGACCGGGCCTCCTGCAGCGTCCGGCCGACTCAGGGCCGGTTCGATCAGGGATGGACGAGGATCTTGACGTGGGCGTCGCGGTGGTCGATCAGCTGCTCGATGCCGCCGCTGACGATCTCTTCGAACGTGATCCGGCCGGTGATGAGGGGGGTGACGTCGATCCGTCCGGAGGCGAGCGCGTCGATGACCTCGCCGTGGTCGTTGCAGTACGCGCACGATGCGGTCAGGTTCGACTCCTTGAACAGCATCGAGAACATGTCGAACTCGACCGGGTGCTCCCACAGGGCGATGTTCACGACGCGTCCCCGGGGGCGGACCGACGCCAACGCGAGCGCGATGGTCGCCGCGTTGCCGCCGGCGTCGAAGGCGACGTCGACACCCTGGCCGAACCGTGCCGCCAGCGCCCCGGCCACGTCGTCGTGCGCCGGATCGAGTACGAGATCGGCGCCGAGTTCCGCCGCCTTCGCCTTGCGCGCCGACGAGAGTTCGACGACGACGACGTCACCGGCGCCCATCAGCTTCACCGCCAGCAGCGTGACGAGGCCGATCGGGCCGGCGCCGATGATCATCACCGACTCGCCGCCGCGGAGGTCGGCCATCTTCGCCGCGTGCCATCCGACGGCCAGCGGTTCGATGAGCGCGGCCGCATCGGTCGGCACGTTGTCGGGGAGCACGTGCACCATGTAGGCGGGCACGACGGAGAACTCCGCGAGCCCGCCGCCGTACCCGCTCAGGCCGTGGAAGCCGAGTTGCGGGCACAGGTTGTAGCGCCCGGCCAGACAGTTGGGGCAGTCGTTGTCCCGGATGATCGGCTCCACGGCGACCGGGTCGCCGACGTGCACACCCTCGACGCCGGCGCCGACCTCGACCACGGTGCCGGCGTACTCGTGGCCGAGCACGATCGGCACGGTCTCGCCGGTGATCGGATGGGGCTCACCGGGCGAGGGGATCGTCTCCGGCCCGACGAGGTACTCGTGGACGTCGCTGCCGCAGATGCCGCACCATTCCGGGGCGATCTTGACGAAGCCCGGCTTGCACTCGGGCTCGGGGATGTCGTCGACGCGCACGTCGCGGTTCCCGTGATAGCGGACGGCTCGCATCGGGTCTCCGTTCGGGTGGGTGTTCTCAGCGTTGTCGCAGGGCGTCGTTGAGGGCCTGCGCGGTCTCGAGCAGCGCCGGCAGGAAGTGTTCGTGGACCTCGTCCATCGTCGTCCGTCCGGCGTGGGTCGACACGTTGATCGAGGCGATCGTGCGGCCGCTGGAGTCGCGCAGCGGGGCGGCGACGGAGCGCAGGCCCATCTCCAACTCCTGGTCGACGAGTGCCCAGCCCCGCTCACGCACCTTGGCGAGTTCGGCCTCGAGCGCCTCGATGTCGGTGATCGTGTGTTCCGTCAGCGGCGCGAGGTGCTCACCGACGCGGGCGCGGATGTCCTCGGGCGGCAGGTCCGCCAGGAGGACCCGACCCATCGAGGTGCAGTACGCCGGGAGACGGGTGCCGAGGCCGAGGGCGATCGTCATGATCCGCGTCGTCGGGACCCGCGCCACGTAGACGACCTCGCCACCGTCGAGGACCGAGATCGAGGCCGATTCGTGCACCTTCTCGCTCAGCGACTCGAGGAACGGCTGGCCGATCTGCTGCACGTTGAGCGACGACAGGTAGGCGTAGCCGATGTTCAGCACGGCCGGTGTCAACGAGAAGTTCCGCCCATCGGTGGTGGCGTAGCCCAACGTCGACAGCGTGAGCAGGAGCCGCCGGGCGGTCGCCCTGGTGAGCCCCGTACGCTTGGCGACCTCCGACAGGGTCTGCTCGGGATGGTCGGCGTCGAAGCAGCGCAGGACGAGGAGTCCACGTTCGAGCGACTGCACGTGATCCGCTCGTGCCATCAACGACTCCCGACCTGAGCGTTCACTCCCCGCACTATTGTTCGGTGAGCGTACGGAGTCAAGTGTCGTCGAGCGCTGTGAGCGGGCTTGACGCATCGGTTGGTGCGGGCCAGAATGTTCACCAGTTGAACGCCGGTTCGTATTGCGCACACGTCGCCTGCGAGCCGAACAGCCAAGGGGGCCCGGGGATGGCGTCATCGACAACGCAGTATTCGACCTCGTTCGGGTCGCTCGACCACTTCGACAAGGGCGGCGTGGAAGCGATCGCCGACGATCCACGCAACTACGTCTTCTCCAACATGTTCGAAGTGGCGGCCGGCGCCGCGCCATGGGAGAAGGTCGCCGTCGCCAAGAACATGGAGTACGTCCTCGAGGTCATCCGGGCCGAGGGGACCTCACCGTGGCGGGCGACGCCGCACGACGAGTTCGCACTCGTCGTCGACGGCCGCGTCGTCGTCGAACTGATCGACCCCGACGAACCGCTCGTCGACGCCGGTGCCGCCGGCTCGATCGGTCTCGACGGTGAGCCCGCCGGCACGGCGATGGGCCACATCGTGGCGGGCCACGGGCACATGGCGCTGCTGCCGGCCGGGCGGTGCTACCGCTTCGTGGCCGACGAGCCGAGCGTGATCCTGCTGCAGACGATCGAAGGGCCCGACACCGTCCAGCGGTGGGCCGAGATCTGCCAGACGAGCTGACCCACGAGGAGCCCGACGTGAGCACAACGCAAACCGCCCCACCGGAACCCGCCGGCAGCGATCCGGGAGTCAACGAGCACGGCTACCGATCGTTCCGCATCGGTGGCTTCACGTTCGAGCGCGACGAGCACTTCGTCCACATCGACTGGCCCACGGGCAGCCACGTCATGTCGGCCGAGACGTTCCTCAAGGCGGTGATGCGCGACGTCTCCTGGAACTTCTTCTACGGCATCGTCAACTTCGACGCGGTGATCGGGACGATGAACCACTACGGCAACGTCGACCTGTTCGCCGGCCGGTACAACAGCGCCTACCGCAGGGCGGAACTCGACCATCAGGAGAACTTCGCCGCCGACGACCTGATGGGCGTGTTCCAGGAGATCCTCGCCGACTGGACGAACGCCGGGTACGACCCGTTCGCCGCACCGCAGGAGACCGGCTCGCCGTTCGGCCGCAAGCGCGGCGACAACCTCGGCGCGATCACCCGCACCCGCGTCACCGCGGCGCGGATGGTCGGCGTGCCCGGCGACGAGAAGATCCGCTCGGACGACAACGGGTTCCCGGTCAACCGGATGTTCGCCGACGTCGACCAGAGCGAACCGGAGGTGCATCCCGAACCGGGCTACGAGAGCGAGGTCGCGGCGTTCAACCTGTTCGGGTACCTGTCGCGCAGCGACGTCACGTGGAACCCGTCGGTCGTGTCGGTGTGCAAGGACAGCCTGTACTGCCCGACGACCGAGGAGTTCATCCTGCCGATCATCCACGGCAACGACCGCGTCGAATGGTTCGTCCAGTTGTCCGACCAGATCACCTGGAAGGTCGAAGATCGCGAGACGGGGTCGGTGCGGGCCACCGTGGTGATGAAGGCGGGCGACGTCGCGGCGATGCCCGCCGACATCCGCCATCAGGGCTACTCGCCGAAGCGGTCGATGCTGCTCGTGTGGGAGAACGCGTCGCCGGCGCTGCCCGACCTGATCGCTTCGGGGCAGGCGCCGACCGTTCCCGTCTCGTTCTGAGGCCGGCGTCGGTGACCGCTGTGTTCCAGTCGCTCGCCGAAGCGATCGCCACCCACGTCCACGACGGAGACACCGTGGCGCTCGAGGGCTTCACCCACCTCATCCCGTTCGCCGCGGCACACGAGATCATCCGCCAGGAACGCCGCGATCTGACGCTGATCCGGATGACCCCCGACATCGTCTACGACCAGATGATCGGCGCCGGCTGCGCCCGCAAGCTGATCTTCTCGTGGGGCGGCAATCCGGGTGTCGGGTCGTTGCACCGGATGCGCGACGCCGTCCAGAACGCGTGGCCGGCGCCGCTCGACATCGAGGAGCACAGCCACGCCGGGATGGCGGCGCGCTGGCAGGCCGGTGCGTCCGGGCTGCCGTTCGGCACCCTGCGCGGCTACGCCGGCACGAGCCTGCTCGACTTCACCGACACGATCGCCGCCGTGACGTGCCCGTTCACCGGCGAGGAGTTGACCGCCGTGCCTGCGCTCAACCCCGACGTCGGCATCATCCACGCCCAGCAGGCCGACCGGCACGGCAACGTCATGATGTGGGGGATCACCGGCGTGCAGCGCGAATGCGTGCTGGCGAGCCGGCGCTCGATCGTCACGGTCGAGGAGGTCGTCGACGAGTTCCAACCGCAGTTCAACGCCGCGGTGCTGCCGGCCTGGACGATCGACAGCGTGGTCGTGCTCCCCGGTGGCGCCCACCCGTCGTACGCCCACGGCTACTCGAGCCGCGACAACGAGTTCTACGCGGCGTGGGATCCCGTCGCCCGCGATCGTGAGACCTTCCAGGTGTGGATGAAGGAGCACGTGCTGGCATGACGGGCATGACGGATCCCACCATCGCGGTCGCGCCGGGGTACACGAGCGACGAGATCATGACCGTCCACGCGGCCCGCACGCTCGGCCCGGGCACCGTGTGCTTCGTGGGCATCGGCCTGCCGAGCACCGCGGCGAACCTCGCCCGCCGGCTCCACGCGCCCGACTGCGTGCTCGTGTACGAGTCCGGTTGCATCGGGGCCAAACCGGCGGTCCTCCCGTGGTCGATCGGCGACGGCGTGTTGGCCGAGCACGCCGACGCCGTCGTCAGCGTCCCCGAGATGTTCACCTACTGGTTGCAGGCGGGACGCATCGACGTCGGCTTCCTCAGCGCGGCGCAGATCGACCGGCACGCCAACCTCAACACCACCGTGATCGGCGACTACCGCGACCCGACCGTCCGGCTGCCCGGGGCGGGCGGCGCGCCGGAGATCGCGGCGAGCTGCGGCGAGGTCGTCATCACCATCCGCCAGAACCTGCGGACGTTCGTCGACCGACTCGATTTCGTCACCTCGGTCGGCCACGGCGACGGTGGTGACCATCGCCAGCGACTCGGCCTGCGGGGCAGGGGCCCGACCGCCGTCATCACCGACCTCGGCATCCTCCGCCCCGACGAGCGCACCAAGGAGCTGACGTTGGTGAGTGTCCACCCCGGGATCGAGGTCGACGAAGCGCGTGCCGCCACCGGCTGGCCGCTGCGCATCGCCGACGACGTCACCGTCACCGAACCGCCCACCCGCGCCGAGCTCGACATGCTCCGATCGCTGCAGTCGGCATGACGTCCCTCGAGTTCGCCCGCGACGAGATCCCGGGGCGGGTGGTGTTCGGTGCCGGCAGCCGCCGGCGGGTGGCCGACGAAGCCGATCGCGCCGGTGCCGTGCGGATCCTCGTGATCGCCTCGACGGCCGAGGAGCTGCTGGCCGACGAGCTGTCACACGTGCTCGGCGATCGGGTGGTCGGACGGTTCACCGACGTGGTGCAGCACGTGCCGATCGCCAAGGCGCAGGATGCCCGCGCGATGGTGCGCGACGTCGGTGCCGACACGGTGTTGACCGTCGGCGGCGGGTCGGCCACCGGTCTCGGCAAGGCGATCTCACTGGAGGTCGACGTCGTGCACATCGCCGTGCCGACGACGTATGCGGGCTCGGAGATGACGACGATCTGGGGACTCACCGACGGCGACCACAAGTTGACCGGCAAGGACGTGCGGGTGAAGCCGGCCGTCGTGATCTACGACCCCGAACTCACCCTCAGCCTGCCGCCGTCGATCGCCGGTCCGTCAGGGATGAACGCGCTCGCCCACTGCGTGGAGGCGCTCTACGGCCCGGGGGCCGATCCCGTCACGGCGGTGCTCGCGCTCGAGGGTGTGCAGGGCGATCGCCACGAGCCTGCCCCGCGTGTGCGTCGCCCCCGACGACCTCGACGCGCGGGCGAGCACGCTGTTCGGCGCACATCTCGCCGGCATGTCGCTGGCGGCGGGCGGCACCGCATTGCACCACAAGACCTGCCACGTGCTCGGCGGCATGTTCAACCTCGACCACGGCTCGATGAACGCGGTCGTCCTCGGCCACGCGCTCGCCTACAACGCTCCCGCGATCGCCGAGGTCATGGCGCGCCTCGCGGCCGTGCTCGACGTCGACGACGCCGCGGCCGCGATGTTCGACCTGGCCGCGGCGATCGGTGCTCCCACCGATCTCGCGTCGATCGGCATGCCGGCCGACGGGCTCGACGAGGCGGCGCGGCGCGTCGTCACCGAGGCGGCGGGGAACGTGCGCCCGCCCGAACTCGACGGCATCCGGGCGATGTTGGACGATGCCTTCCACGGCCGCCGACCCAGCACGCCGGGCCCCAGCCACCCGGACGGCAGTTACCCGGACCTCCGCCGACCCCGGCGATCCGGCGACCCCATGACGGGTCCGGTCTTCGTCATCGATGCGGTGCGCACGCCGATCGGCAAGATCGGCGGTGCGCTGGCCGACGTCCGACCGGACGACCTCGCTGCGGGGGTGATCACGGCGCTGCTGGAACGGGCGCCCGACCTCGATCCGGCGGGCCTCGACGACGTCCACTTCGGCAACGGCAACGGCGCCGGCGAGGAGAACCGCAACGTCGGTCGGATGGCCGCGCTCCTCGCCGGCGTTCCCACGTCGGTCCCCGGCGTCACCCACAACCGGCTGTGCGGCTCGGGGCTGGAAGCGGCGATCGACGCATCCCGCGAGATCGCGGTGGGCGACGCCGAGTTGTGCATCGCCGGCGGCGTGGAGTCGATGAGCCGTGCGCCGTGGGTCGTCGCCAAGCCCGACCGGCCCTACGAGCGCGGGCACCAGACCATGCACTCGACCACCCTCGGCTGGCGCATGGTCAACCCGCGCCACCGCAAGGAATGGACGGTGCCGCTCGGCGACGGCGCCGAGATCCTGGCCGAGCGGTACGCGGTGTCACGACGGGAGCAGGACGAGTTCGCGTTGCGCAGCCACGAACGTGCCGCCGCGGCGTGGGCGGGCGGACGGTTCGACGGCGAGATCGTCGAGGCCTACGGGTCGGAACTGGCGACCGACGAATGCGTGCGCGGCGATGCGACGATCGAGTCGCTGGCGAAGCTGCGCCCGGTGTTCCGGCCCGACGGCTCGGTCACCGCCGGCAACTCGTCGCCGATGAACGACGGCGCGGCGGCCGTCCTGCTCGGCTCCGAGCGCGGCGTCGAGCGCACCGGCCGGGCGCCGATGGCGCGGGTCCTGTCGCGCGCGGTGAGCGGTGTCGATCCCGATCTGTTCGGGATCGGCCCGGTCGTCGCCGCCGAGGTCGCGCTCGAACGTGCCGGGATCGGGTGGGCCGATCTGTCGGTGGTGGAGCTGAACGAGGCGTTCGCCGCGCAGAGCCTGGCGTGCCTGCGCGACTGGCCCGATCTCGACCCCGAGATCGTCAACCCCAACGGCGGGGCGATCGCGCTGGGGCATCCCATCGGGTGTTCGGGCGCCCGGATCCTCACGACGCTCGTGCACGAACTCGAACGTCGCGGCGGGTACGGGCTGGCGACGATGTGCATCGGGGTCGGCCAGGGAATCGCGATGGTCGTGGAGGCGATGTGACATGAACGCTCATCTCGACCAGCGCGTGGAGCACTACGGCGTGCCACTCGACGCCGCTCGGGTGGCGGCGATCGTCGTCCACGGTCGGGCCCAGAGCCCGGAGTGGATGCGCGAACACCTCGTCGACCGGCTCGCCACGTCGGATGTCGCGTTCGTCGCCCCCGAGGCGGCGGGGAACACCTGGTACCCGGGCGGGTTCATGCAGGACTTCGAGGCCAACGAGCCGTGGCTCACGTGGGCGCTGGAGCGGATCGATCAGCTCGTCGCGCAGCTGGAATCGGCCGGGTTCCCGCGGTCCCGGGTCGTCCTGCTCGGGTTCTCCCAGGGCGCCTGCCTCCTCGCCGAGTACGTGTCGCGCCACCCGGCTCGCTACGGCGGTGTGGCGATCCTCACGGGCGGCCTGGTCGGACCGCCGGGCACCACGTGGGACGGAGGATCGCTCGACGCCACGCCGGTGCTGCTGGCGACCAGCGACGTCGACGACTGGGTGCCGCTCGCTCGCACCGAGGAGACGCGCGACGTGTTCACCGCCCGAGGCGCCGAGGTGACGTGGCGCGTGTACGAGGGCATGGAGCACGTCATCAACGACGACGAGGTCGTGCTCGTCGATGCACTGCTCGCTCCGAGCAGCACGTGAAGGAGGCGGCATGCCGACCTTGGACTTCGGACAGCCCGAACGAGGGATCATCCAGATGGCCTATGTCGTGGCGGACATCCGGGCGGCGATGGACCAGTGGACGCTCGACCTGCACGTCGGCCCCTGGTTCCTGCTCGACCACTTCACCGGCGAGGATCCGACGTACCGCGGTGCGCCGTCGCAGGCCGCGGTGACCCTGGCGATGGCCTTCGCCGGCCACATGCAGATCGAACTCCTCCAACCGCTCGACGACCACCCGTCGGTGTACCGCGAGGCCATCTCGGCCCGCGGCCACGGCTTCCATCACTACGGCGTCGGCAGCCGCGACTTCGAGGGCGACATCGGGCGGTACGAGGAGCGCGGGTACGAGGTCGCCTTCCGCGCCGGCGTCCCGACCGGAGGATCGGTGTGCTACATGGACACCAGGGGTGCGCTCCCGGGGTTCGTCGAGATCATCGAGCTCGGCCCCGTGATGGAGTCGACGTTCGCCCGCTTCTACGGCGCCTCGCTCGGTTGGGACGGCACCGCACCCGTCCGACCGTTCGCCTGAGAACCAATACACAAGGCCCCATGCGATTCGCCCTCAGCCACTCGATTGAACTCACCGAACCGACGTATCCGACCGAACCCACTTGGAGGGACACGACATGAAGATCACCGCCGCAGTGCTCCGCGAGCCGACGGGACGGTTCGAGATCGAGGAACTCGACCTCGCCGACCCGCGGGACGACGAGGTGTTGGTGAAGATGGTCGGCGCCGGCCTGTGCCACACCGATCTGCTCAGCCGCGAGTGGCCACCGGAGATGTTCCCCGGGCCGATCGTGTACGGCCACGAGGGTTCCGGCATCGTCGAACACGTCGGCCGCGACGTGCCGGGCCTCGCCGTCGGTGACCACGTCGTGCTCAGCTTCGACAGTTGCGGCGGCTGTGCGGGCTGCCGCGACTTCGGCCCCTACGCGTGTTACGAGTTCCTCCCGCTCAACCTCGCACCGAACCGGCCGGACGGCTCGTCGTCGCTGACCGACGCGGCCGGTGAACCCGTCGGCTCGTTCTTCTTCGGTCAGTCGAGCCTCGCGTCCCATGCGGTGGTCTCGGCGCGCTCGGTCGTCAAGGTCGACCCGTCGTTCGCGCTGGAACGGCTCGGCCCGCTCGGCTGTGGGATCCAGACCGGGGCGGGTGCCATCCTCAACACGCTCGCGGTGACCGAGGGTGCGTCGGTGGCGATCTACGGCGCCGGATCGCTCGGCCTGAGCGCGGTGATGGCCGCCAAGGTCGCGGGTGCGGGGCAGATCATCGCCGTCGACCGCCATGCATCTCGGCTGGACCTCGCCACCAAGTACGGCGCGACGGACAAGGTGAGCGGGAGCCCCGACGAGATCCTCGAAGCCGTACGCGACGTCAGCGGTGGCGGCACCGACTTCTCGTTCGATTCGACGGGTGTCGCCCGCATCACCCGGGTCGCCTTCGAGGCGCTGAGCAACACCGGCACGATGGCGATGGCCGGTGTCGGCAGCGACGTCGATCTCGTGCTCGACTATCGCAGTCTGATCAGCCCGCGTCGGATCCTCGGCGTCGTGGAAGGCAACAGCAACACCACCGAGTTCATCCCGCGGCTGGCGCAGCTCAACGCCGACGGTGCGTTCCCGTTCGACGAGCTGATCACGACATACCGGCTCGCCGAGATCAACGACGCCGAACGCGCATCGCACGACGGCGAAGTGATCAAGCCGGTCTTCCTGTTCGACTGAGCGGCGCACCGGCGGAGTGAGGTGAGCGATGAGCGAAACCCCCGCATACGGGGGTTTCGCTCATCGCTCGGTTGGCGTCACGAGAAGTCGTAGAGCCGTTCCGGGTTCGTCACCAGGATCCGGTGGCGGGTCGCCTCGTCGGGCGCGAACTCGGCGAGCAGGTCGACCAGGTCGCCGTCGTCGGGCATGTGGCGGACGTTCGGGTGCGGCCAGTCGGTGCCCCACAGGATGCGGTCGGGAGCGGCGGCGATCAGTGCACGCGCGAACGGGACGACGTCGTCGTACGGCGGCGACCCATCCGCCGTGAGGCGTTCGGCACCGGAGATCTTGACCCACGCCCGCTCGTCGCCCATCACGTCGAGCAACGCCCGGAACGGAGCCTGGTCGAGTCCGTCGCTGGTGGGGACCCGTGCCATGTGGTCGATCACGAACGGGCACGGCATGCGTTCGAGCAGATCGGCGTACGACGGCAGGTCCTTGGCGTCGAAGTGCAACACGATGTGCCAGCCGAACGGCACGACGCGGTCGACGATCCGCCAGAACACGTCGAGTTCCGGCGCGCCCCCCAGGTGGGCGACGAAGTTGAAGCGGGTCCCGCGGACGCCGACGTCGTGGAGCCGGCCGATGTCGAGATCGGTGAACGACTCGTCGATCATCGCCACGCCCGCGTAGCGACCGGCGCCGCGTTCGATCGCGTCGACCATCGCCGAGTTGTCGGTGCCGTGGCAGCTCGCCTGGACGAAGACGGCGCGTGACAACCCGAGCCGTTCCTGCAGCGCTTCGAAGTCGTCGATCCCCGAGTCGGGTGGCGTGTACGCCCGATCGGCGGCGAACGGGAAGCGATCGGCCGGGCCGAAGATGTGGCAGTGCGCATCGCACGCACCGGGCGGGACGGCGAACGCCGTCGGCGGATGCGGGTCGGGATGCGGCCCGGGGATCCGCGGGATCGTCGTCTCGCTCACGTGTACTCCCGCGGGAAGACTGTGCCGTCCATCAGCTTGCGCGCCGTGCGGACGATGCCGGCCCGTTCGACGATCGGTGCTCCGTCGGCGAAGCGCACGTCGACCGCGGCGGCGAACGTGCCGGTCGGGTGTTCGAGCACCACCGAGTCGTCGGCGTGCCGTTCGAGCAGACCGTTCGCCGGTCCGTCGGGCAGCAGCGCCGCCGTGGCGACCGACACGGCGGCCAGCACACCGATGGCGTCATGACACTGGTGGGGGATGAACATGCGCGTGCACAGGTCGCCTCCCTCGCGCGGCGGCGCGACCATCGCCAGCTTCGGCACCGTCGTGTCGGAGACGTCGCCGAGGTTCATCAGGACCCCGGCCTTCAACCGGATCTCCTCGAGCCGCTCCCGCAACGCCGCGGAGGCGTTCAGCTCCTCGCAGGTCTCGTACCCCGTGATGCCGACCGCGTCGGCCCGCATCACCACCACCGGCATGCCGTTGTCGACGAGCGTGCAGGAGACGCCCGCCACCTCGTCGACGACGTTGGCGGTCGGCAGCAGCGCGCCGCACGAGCTGCCGGCGATGTCGTCGAAGTCGAGCCGGATCGCGGCCGCGGTGCCCGGCACCCCGGACACCTCGGTCGACCCCGTGTCGACGAGCCGGCCGTCGCGGACGGGGAAATGGGCGGTGGCGATCGAATCGGTGTTGAGCATGTGGATGCGCACTGACGCCTCACCGTCGCCGTGGGCCAACAGCCCCCGCTCGAGCGGCGAACGGCGCCACGCCGGCGAGCAGGTTGCCGCAGTTCTGGCGGTCGGTGACGAGCCGTTCGCCGACTCCGAGCTGCAGGAACAGGTACTCCACGTCGGCTCGATCGTCGCCCGCCGGCGCCACGATCGCCACCTTCGACGTCAGCGGGTGGGCGCCTCCGATGCCGTCGATCTGACGGGGGTCGGGCGTGCCCATGACCCGCAACAGGAGCTCGTCGCGCTCGGCCGGATCGGCGGGCAGATCGTCGCGCAGGAAGTAGGCGCCCTTCGACGAGCCGCCTCGCATGATCATGCAACGCACCCCGTCGCTCATGGCGCTCAGTCTGCCCGCTCCGGCGCGAGGTCGTACGTGGCCACGGTGCAGCCCACGGCGAAGATCGGGATCGGTGCGTAGAAGTGCACCGTGCCGGTCGCCCCGCCCGCGGCGCCGCTGACGGCGACGAACGTCCGGATCTCGAAGCCGCCCTGGCCCGCCTCGGCGTAGACGTCGAGATCGTTGTAGGCCAGCAGCTCCCGGCGGTCGTTGCGCGTCCAGCGGGCGAGGAACTCGCGGTCCCACGCCTCGTTGATCTTGCCGGAGTCGGGCGTGGCCGGCCAGTGGGAGATCCCTCCGGTGCCGACGACGGCGATGCGCTCGTCGACGGCGTCGGCGGCGGCTCGCAGCGACTCGCCGAACGTCCAGGCGCGGTGCAGCGGGGCCAGCGGTGGGCCCTGGCAGTTGATGTTGACCGGGATGATCGGGAGGTCGTAGCGAGGCGTGAGGAAATGCAGCGGGACCATGATCCCGTGGTCGAAGAGCCACTCCTGCGCGTACGCCACGTCGCTGCGTTCCATGACGAGCGTGATCAGCCGTTCGGACAAGGCGCGGTCGCCCGGCACCGTGACCTTGTCGATGGCGAGCCAGCCGGGATCCTCGATCGGACCGCGGTACGAGTCGGCCATGCCGATGGCGAACGACGGCATGTTGTCCATGAAGAAGTTGGCGAAGTGTTCCGCGGCGATCACGACGAGGGCGTCGGGCCGCGACGCCTCGAGGGCCACCCGCATGCCGTCGAGCGCGGCGTAGAAGTCGTCGCGCACGGCCGGGTCGGCCTGGTCGGCGCGGCCCGTGATGCCCGGCGCGTGACTGCACACGCCGGCGAACACCAACGGCATCAGCGCGCCCCCGCGTTCGAGGGCGGCGCACCGACGCCCGGATACCCGGTCATCGCGTACACGCCCTCCCGCACCGGACCGTACGTGGCGATGCCGTCACGCATCCGTTGCAGGTAGTCGGCCCACTCGATCTGGTGGAAGGCGGCGAAGTGCATCAGGATCTGCCCGTTGACGCCGAGATGGAACAGCAGACCGATGTCGGGTTCGGTGAGGGCCCGGGTCTCCTCGTCGGTCAGCTCGTACCCTGCCAGCTCGAGTTCGGC
Source organism: Ilumatobacteraceae bacterium (assembly GCA_963695145.1). Classification (GTDB taxonomy): domain Bacteria; phylum Actinomycetota; class Acidimicrobiia; order Acidimicrobiales; family Ilumatobacteraceae; genus Sva-07. The sequence goes on from CAVOGB010000005.1 coordinate 508,773, forward strand.
CAGTGCGGCGTGGCGGTCGGCCAGGTACGCCTGCTGGCGCGCCTCGCTGCGGTTCAGTTCGAACAGGAACTTCTGCACCGCGTAGAGACTCATGCCGGATCCCATTCGAGGACGAGCGCGTCGGGGCCGCGGAACGTGATGTTCGGGAAGTAGTGGAACGACTGGTCGGGCGCCAGGCGCAGCGACGGGAGACGCTGCGACAGCAGTTCGAGCGCGAGGCGTGCTTCGATCCGCGCCAGACCCGCGCCGAGGCAGAAATGGATGCCCTTGCCGAAGGAGATGTGGCGGTTGGCGTTGGCGCGATGGATGTCGAACGTGTCCGGCTCGTCGAACACGTCGGGTTGATGATTGGCCGCGGCGAAGTTCAGGAAGAGCCGCGTGCCGGCCGGCAGTTCGACACCGCCGAGCGTGGTGGGCCGCGTGGTGATGCGGCGCCACGAGATCTGGCTGGATTCGAAGCGCAGCGTCTCCTCGACCGCGGCGGCCGCCAACGACGGATCGGCACACAGCGCCGCCCACTGGTCGCGCCGCGGGAGGAGGCAGCGCAACGTGTTGCACAGCAGCGCGGTGACGGGGTCGTGGCCGGCGAAGGAGATCCCGTACACGACCGACTCGACCTCGCGGTAGCTGATCCCGGTGCCGTTCGCCGGGTCGGGATCGGCGTCGTGCGCGTCGAGCAGTTCCGAGCAGAAGTCGTCGGCGCGCTCCTCGCGCCGGCGGGCGACGAATGCCCGGCAGTAGCGCCAGTAGTCGAGCATCCCCTCGGCGATGGCGAGCTGCTCCTCCGGCGTCGGCTTCCCCCACGAGAAGGCCCGGCGGTTCACGCACCACGACTTGATCATCGTGTCGTCCTCCGGCGGGAACCCGATGAGGCGGAACACGATCTCGGCGGGCAGGGGGAACGCCAACGCGGCGACGTACTCGGCGGGCGAGCCGTGCTCGATCATCCGGTCGAGCAGGGCGGTGGCACGCTCGCGCATGTAGTCCTCGAGCGCGCTCAGGCGACGGTGCGAGAAGCCCTGGCGGGTGTACACGCGGATGCGGGCGTGGTCCGGTTCGGGCCGGTTCGACATGACGGCGATCGGATCGAAGTCGTCGGCCGCCAGCACCGCGGCGGCCTCGGGCGACAGCGGGAAGATCGGGTCCTGCACGTTCGTCGACGCGAAGACGTCGGGGTTCATGAAGACGGTCTCGATGTCGGCCATCGTGGTGACGACGACGTGGCCGAGTTCGGGCGCGTAGAAGATCGGGTGCTCGTCGCGCAGCGCGGTGGCGATCGGGTACGGATCGGCGAGGTAGTCGCGATCGAGCGGCGACCAACCGGCGTGCAGCGGGCATCCCGCCGGCGCCTCGCGGACGCTCTCGGGCGCCTGGTGGTACGTGTTACCGCTCACAGCCGCCCCACCGTGTCGAGCAGGGTGTAGAGCTGTTCGAGTTCAGCGCTACCGAGACGTTCCTCGATGAGCGCGTAGGCCGCCTCGCTGCGCGGGGCGATCGCGGCGACCAGCTCGAGTCCGGTGGCGGTGATCCTGATGTCGGCACGGCGCGCATCCCCCGGCACCGATGATCGCGCGATCAGGCCCCGGTCGTCGAGCAGCGTGAGCATCCTCGACAGGCTCGGTCCGAGCAGGTACGTCCGTTCGGCCAGCTCACCGACGGACAGGGCGGTGTCGGCATCGGCGAGGGCGCGCAGCACCCGCCACTGCTGTTCGGTGAGGTCGTGCTCGGCCAGGCTCGGGCGGAAGTGGCGCATGACGGCCTCGCGGGCCCGCATCAGCGCCATCGGCAGCGACCGGTCGAAGCCGCGGATGCCCATCGCCGTCCGCGGCGCGACGTCATTCATCGCGCACACCGTTGCGCAGCGTGCCGATGCCGGGGACGTGGACCTCGACGTGGTCGCCGGGGCGGAGGAACCGCGGCGGATCGAACCGGGCACCCGCCCCGGTCGGCGTGCCGGTGAAGATCAGGTCCCCCGGTTCCAGCGTGCAGAACGTCGACAGGTAGGCGATCTGGTCGTCGATGGGGAACGCCATCGAGGCGGGCGTGTCGTCCTGGCGCAGTTCGCCGTTGACGTGGGTCGTGAGGTGGAGGTCGTCGAAGTCGCCGATCTCGTCGAGCGTCACCATCCAGGGCCCGAGCGAGCCGGACGCCTCCCAGTTCTTGCCCTGGGTGACGTTGAACTTGGCGTGGCGCACCCAGTCGCGGATCGTGCCCTCGTTGCCGAGGGTGAGGCCGGCGAGGTGCTGGCGGGCACGTTCCCGCGGGATGCGCCGTCCGGCCGTGCCGACGACCGCCACGATCTCGCCCTCGTAGTCGAGTTGCTCGCTCTCCGGCGGCCGGACGAGGTCCTGCTCGTGGCCGACGAGCGAACTCGGGAAGCGGACGAACACACTCGGCTTGGTCGCCTCCTCCTGACCGTCGCGGTACTCGGCGTTGCGGCCGCCGTAGTTGACGCCGATGCAGAAGATCTTGCCGGGCCGCGGGATCGTGCGGAGGAACGTGACGGCCGACAACGGCAGCGTCGACCCGGCCGCGACATCGACGGCGGCCCGGGCCTCGTCGAGCCGGCCCTGGGCGAGCAGGTCCGACAGGTCGCGCACGCCCTCGAGCCGTCGCGCCGAGATCGACGATGCGGTCGCCGTCCCGTTCGTCGGCGTGAGGGTCGTTCGGGCCGGGGTGCACGACGGCACCGAACGTGGAACGGCCTTCGTGGGAGAAGCTCAGCAACCGCATCTTGCACTTATACATAACATGTTAGATAATCGAGTGCAATGCCCCATCTGATCATCGAGTACTCGGGCAACGTGGCCGGCGTCGTCGACATCGACGGACTCGTCGACGCGGTCCACTCCGCCGCGCTGGCGACGGGCATCGCCCCACTCGATGCGCTGCGAACACGCGCCGCCGCCCGGGAGCACTACGCGATCGGCGACCGCCATCCCGACAACATGTTCGTCGCGCTGACCGCCCGCCTCGGCGCCGGCCGTTCCGACGACGACAAGGCGGCGTTCGTGAGGGCGTTGATGGACGCGCTCACCGACTACCTCGGCGCGGCGACGTCGAACATGATGCTCAGCGTCGAGTACCAGGAGATCGATCCGGCCTGGCGGATCAACGAGAACCACCTGCGGGCGGTGATCGCCGAACGCACCGGCCCATCACGCACCGGCCCATCACGAACCGGCCCATCACCCACCGGCACGGCCTGACCGGCGCACGAAGGAGCTTCCATGGCAACCACCCGCACGTTCGAGGAGAACTGCGCCACCGCGACGGCGCAGCTGCGACGCTTCGCCGACGCGCCCCTCCTGCACCTGATCGGCGGCGAGCCGACGCCGAGCGTGAGCGGCGCCACGTTCGACAACCACTCACCGATCGACGGCGCGCTGCTCGGCGCGGTGGCCTCCGGGGACTCCGCCGACATCGACGCCGCGGCGCGCGCCGCGGCCGACGCGTTCGGTGACTGGTCGCGCCGCACGGGGCAGGAGCGCAAGCGGATCCTGCACGATGTCGCCGACCTGATCGTCGAGCGGGCCGACGAGATCGCCGCGGTCGAATGTGTCGACACCGGTCAGACCGTCCGCTTCATGAGCGCCGCCGCGATCCGCGGTGCGGAGAACTTCCGCTTCTTCGCCGACCACGCGCCCGACGCGTCCAACGGGCGTTCGATGCCCGACGAGCACCATCTCAACTTCTCCAGCCGCTCGCCCCTCGGCCCGGTCGGGGTGATCACGCCGTGGAACACGCCGTTCATGCTCTCGACGTGGAAGATCGCGCCGGCGCTCGCGGCCGGCTGCACGGTGGTGCACAAACCGGCGGAATGGTCGCCCTGCACGGCCGCCCTCCTGTCGGAGATCGCGCTGGAGGCAGGGCTGCCGCCCGGCGTGCTGAACACCGTGCACGGTCTCGGTGAGACGGCCGGCCGCGCGCTCACCGAGCACCCGGCGATCAGGGCGATCGGGTTCGTCGGTGAGTCGGCGACCGGCTCGCTCATCCAGGCCCAGGCGGCACCGACCCTCAAGCGACTGCACTTCGAGCTCGGGGGCAAGAACCCGGTGGTCGTGTTCGACGATGCCGACCTCGACCGGGCGCTCGACGCCGTCGTGTTCATGATCTACAGCCTCAACGGTGAGCGCTGCACGTCGTCGAGCCGCCTGCTCGTCCAGCGTTCGATCCACGAGGAGTTCACCGACCGCCTCGCGGCACGGGTGCTCGCCCTGCGGATCGGCCACCCGCTCGACCCGGCGACCGAGATCGGCCCGCTGATCCATCCCGTCCACTGCGCCAAGGTGCGCAGCTACGCCGCCATCGCCGAAGAGGAGGGTGCGACGGTCGTCGTGGGTGGCGGCGCGGCCGCCGATCCGGGGTCGTGCTACGTCAACCCGTTGCTGTTCACCGGCGCGACGAACGACATGCGCATCGCCCGGGAGGAGATCTTCGGACCCGTCCTGACCGTGATCCCGTTCGACGACGAGGCCGATGCCCTGTCGCTCGCCAACGACACCGACTACGGGCTCGCCGGATACCTCTGGACCGGCGACACCGGCCGGGCCCATCGTGTCGCCCGCGATCTCGACGTCGGCATGGTGTGGGTCAACTCGCAGAACGTGCGCCACCTGCCGACACCGTTCGGGGGGACGAAGGCGAGCGGGATCGGCCGCGACGGTGGGCCGGAGTTCTCCTTCGACTTCTACATGGACACGAAGAACATCGCCATCGCCTACGACACCCACCCGATCGCTCGGATGGGGCAGGTCACGTGACCCGCACGCTCGACGCGGCCCAGGTGGCCGACCTCGCCGCGGCCCACGAGCAGGCGCGCGTCACGGCGGTGCCGATCGACCCGGTGACCCGGGCCTTCCCGGATGTCACGCTCGACGATGCGTACGCCATCCAGGCGGCCTGGACCGACCTGCAGCTCGCGAGTGGGGCGACGATCGCCGGTCACAAGGTCGGGCTGACGAGTCGGGCCATGCAGATGGCGATGAAGATCGACGAGCCCGACTTCGGGGCGTTGTTCGACTACATGTTCATCGAGTCCGGTTCGACGATCAGCGCCTCCGCCTACCTCGACCCGAAGATCGAGGTCGAGTTCGCGTTCGTGCTCGGCGACACGCTCGATCGGGCCGACGTCACCTCCGCCGACGTCTACGCGGCCACCGATCACATCGTGCCGGCCCTCGAACTGATCGACGCCCGCTCGTATCGCGTCCACCCGGCCGACGGCCGCACCCGCACCGTGCGCGACACGATCGCCGACAACGCGGCCGATGCCGGCATCGTCGTCGGCACCGACCGGATCGCTCCGGCCGACGCGGCGGCGGGAGCGTTGCGCTGGGCGGGTGCGATCTGCAAGCGCAACGGCACCGTCGAGGAGACCGGACTCGGCGCCGGGGTACTCGACGATCCGGTGCAGGGCGTCGTCTGGCTGGCCAACCGGCTCCACGGTCTCGGCATCCCGTTGGCGGCCGGCGAGACGATCCTCGCCGGATCGTTCACCCGGCCGATCGACTGCCGCCCCGGCGACCGGTTCCACGCCGACTTCGGGCCGCTCGGTGCCCTGACGCTCGCGGTGGAGGACTGATGGAACTGCCACGCAACGAGTTCAAGCGCCAGCTCGCTCGGCCGGGGGTGACGTTCGGGCTCTTCTCGGGCCTCCTCGACCCCGCCGCCGCCGAGGTGGTCGCCGCCGCCGGGTTCGACTGGATGCTGATCGACGGCGAGCACGCCCCGCACGACCTGGGCTCGATCCTCGACGGCCTCCGAGCGGCGTCCGCCCACGACACGCCGGTGCTCGTCCGTGCCGAGACCGGCGACACCGTGCTGATCAAGCGGCTGCTCGACCTGGGCGCGCTGACGCTGCTCGTCCCGATGGTCGAGTCGGCCGAGCAGGCGACCCAGATCGTCGCCGCGACGCGGTATCCACCCGCCGGTGTGCGCGGCGTGGCGACCGCGGTGAACCGGGCCGCCCGCTGGGGGATGATCGACGACTACCTGAGCCGTGCCGACGGCGAGATCTGCGTCGTGTGCCAGATCGAGTCGGTGGCGGGCGTCGCGGCGATCGAGTCCATCGCCGCCGTCGAGGGGGTCGACGCGCTCTTCGTCGGACCGTCCGACCTCGCCGCGTCGATGGGACTGATCGGCAGGTCCGGCCACCCGGATGTCGTCGCCGCGGTCGACGACGCGATCGACCGGATCGTCGCCGCCGGTCTGCCGGCAGGCGTCTTCGCCACGACCCCGGAACTCGTGGAGCGATGGACGGCGCGGGGCGCCACGTTCGTCGCCGTCGGCGTCGACACCGCGCTGCTGGCGAAGGCGGCCACCGACCTGGCGGCGCGCTACCGCCCGGGTTGATCGAGGTTCAGCCCGCCCCGACCGCGACGGGCGTCTCGTGTTCGGACGCGATCAGCGCGTTCAGCACCCGGCGGGCGGCGAGCCCCCCGGTGTCGATCTTCAGGCTGACCTCGGGCGGTTCCCACGTGTCGCCCAGGCGGGTCTCGATGAGGTTGAGTGCCTCGACGTCCTGCAGCACGACGGCACGGTTCGACTCGGCGATGAACGTGTCGAGGTCGGGGTCGCCGAGCCCGAAGTCGCGACACACGGCCCAGAAGTCCATCGTGCGGCGATCGTCGATCGGGGTGATCGCGTACAGCACCTTCATGTGGGCAGCCTGCGGATCGTCGCGGTCGTCGAGGGGCGTGGAGCCCACCGGCGCGACGCGGACGTGCAGGAGGTAGTAGCCGGGCGCGTGGTACTCGAGGTCCTGCCAGCGGTCGATCGGCGAGCGCAGACCCGTCGAGCCCGAATAGAACGTCGGACACTCGACTCCGGCCATACGGCGGCTGACGTGGACGACGGCCTGCTGCTCGTCGACGGTGGTCGTGGTCGGCGTCTCGGCCACCTCGGGTGTTCCGATGAGACCGCCGTGGAGGAACGTCTCGTGGGAGAGATCGAGCAGGTTGTCGATCAGCAGCCCGTAGCGGGCATCGAGCAACTCCATGCCGTCGACGTGCGCCCACTGCTCGTCGCCCACCCACGGGATGTCGGGGAGACGGTCGAAGTCGGGGGCGTCCGGATCGCCCATCCAGACCCAGATCCACGGGCCCCGTTCGGCCACCGGTCGCGGCGTGACCCGGGCCCGCGTCGGGATCCGATCCTGGCCGGGGACGTAGGAACACCGGCCGTCGGGCCGGAACCGAAGGCCGTGGTAGCCGCACTGGATCTCGTCGCCGCACGTCATGCCGGCCGACAGCGGATAGCCGCGGTGGGGGCACCGGTCGTCGAGACCGACGACGACGCCGTCGGTGGTGCGGTAGAGCACGATCGGTGCACCGCACACCATGCGCCCGACCGGGTCGGCGCCGATCTCGCCGGTCGACGCGATGACGTACCAACTGTTCTTCGGCCAGCTGTTCTTCGGCCAGCTGTTCGTCGGATCGGTCATCGACCTGCTCCTCTCATCGATCCCTCCCCCCAGGCATTCCCACGATACGGACACAAGTGTCTGATCGATGGGAATCACGCTAACGCGATCACATTGGCCCGTCCAGGAGAATCGTTGCGATGAGCGACATCCCCGTATCCGGGGACGTCGCTCATCGCTGGGAGTGCGCGAACGCGTCGACCGGGTCAGTGGGAGGGCGCGAAGTAGGCGAGCTGGGTCAGCCGATCGGCGGCGGCGCGCAGCTTGACCAGGTGTTCGCCGGCGAGTTCGTCGGCCGACATCCGGTCGGCATGGGCGAGGATGCCCAGGCCGGCGACGACGTTGCCGGCGTGGTCGTACACCGGCACGGCGATCGTGCGCACGCCCGTTTCGAGCAGGCCCGTGGTGAGCGCGTACCCCTGTGTGCGGATCTGTTCGGGCGTCGGGGTGTTGCGCCCTCCCGGTGCCTCGCTCGCGGTGGTGCCGCCCACCTCGGCCTCCTGGAACGCCAGCAGCATCCGCCCGACCGACGTCGCCGTCGCCGGGATCCGTCGTCCGAGTTCGTGGGGCTGCAGGACGTAGTCGCCGTTCACGGCGTTGCCCGTCTCGACCGTCACCACGACGTCGCCGTCGAGCACGGCCAGTGTGACGCCCGTGTGCACCTGTTCGGCGAGTTCGTCGAGGACGGACTTGGCGTGGAGGCTGATGTGGTTCGCGGCGCGGTAGCCACCGGCAAGTTTCAACACGTTCGGTCCCAGTTCGAAGCGACTGCCGTGCTTGCGGACCATGCCGGCCTGTTCGAGCGTTCCGAGGAGGCGGTAGACCGTCGAGCGCGACAGCCCGGTGCGGGTGCTCAGCGTCGCCGCATCGAGGCTCGGCGAGTTGGCGTCGAGGGCGAGGAGGATCGACATGGCCCGCTCGACGGACTGGACGGATTCATCAGGCATGGGCAGGTCCGCAGTGCAGCCGACACTTGATCAGGGTCGCCGAGTCGGCTACCGTTGATTTCGGCATCCGGACTCTATTGTCCGGATGATGGGACAGTCAAGCCGGTCGGGGGGCCGGTGTGGGCGCTGGAAGCACGCCATCCGAACCGTCATCCAGGTACGAGCAGGAGGGGTTGTTCGTGCCCGCTGTCCGCACGTGAACACACTCATCGAGAAACGGGGATGCAACATGAGGTCAACTTCCACACGATCGACACGACGACGGCTCGTCGTCGCGTCCGTCGTCGCGCTGTCGCTCGCGGCTGCCGCGTGCGGCAGCGACGACAATGCGAGCAGCAGCGACTCGACGGCGGACACGAGTGCGGCCGCTCCGGCCGGCACGACGGCGGGCTCGGCCGCGCCCGCCGACACCACGGCCGGTTCCACCGCTGACTCGACCGGGGACACGACCGGCGACTCGGCCGCGTCGGGAGGCACGGAGGGCGGTGTGTCCCCGGAGAAGCTCGACGAGCTGAAGGCCGAGGTGGCCGCGGCGGCCGAGGCGCCCGAGTTCAAACCGCAGGGCCCGGCGTTCGACGTGTCGTCGCTGGCCGGCAAGAAGATCTTCTCCATGCCCGTGGCGAGTTCGCTCACGGGCTGCGACAACATGGCCCAGTGGGTCGTCGGCATCGCCCAGTCCGTGGGGATGGAGGATTCGTTCTACTACCAGAACGACGGTGGTCCGCAGGCCTGGCAGGCCGGCATGGAGCAGGCGATCAACGGCGGCTACGACGGCGTCGCCCTCGTCTGCGGCATCGATCCGAACGCGCTCACCCCGCAGATGGAGCAAGCCCGCGAGATGGGCATCTCCGTCGTCGACATGCACCTCGCCGACGTGTCGGTGCCGGCCGATCCGCTGATCGCCGGGCAGACGAACGGCGAGTTCAACAAGGCGATGCGGATGGGTGTGTATTCCGCGCTCATCGCTTCCAATGGTGAGCCGATCGACGTGTTCATGATCACCGCCAACGAGAACCCGCCGTCGGTGGGCATGGAGCAGGAAGTGCAGGACGTGCTCGACGAACTGTGCACCGCATGCACCTTCTCGTCGCAGAACGTGCCGATCCCCGACTTCTTCGGCGGCGCCGGCCAGTCGACGATCGACGCCGCACTCGTCGCCAACCCCGACCTCGACGCGGTGTTCCTGTCGTACGACTTCATGGCTCCCGTCGTGGAAGGCTCGATCAAGGCCAACGGTTCCGACGCCAAGATCTATGCCTTCGGCGGCGACTTCCCGGTGGTGTCGACGATGACCGCTGCCGACTCGGCGATGGGTACCGACATGGGACCCGACTTCCTGTGGATGGCCTACAGCGGCGCCGATCAGCTGTTCCGGGCGATGACCGGCGAACCGGTGATCCCCTCGGACGAGGCCTTCGCCCCGTACCGCCTCTGGACCAGCGAGAACGCCGGCGAGAAGGGGGAGGAACCGGGCGCCGGGTTCGGCGATGCGTTCCTCCAGGGCTACTACGACCTGTGGACGAACAATCCAGCATCCGAGCCGTACACGCCCTGACCTGACCAGGACGCATTCGCCTCCGATGGAGACCGCGCTCGAGCTCTCGAACATCTCCAAGCAGTTCGGCGCCACCCGGGCACTCGACGGCGTGGATCTCTCCGTGGCACACGGGGAGGTCCACGCCCTGCTCGGCGAGAACGGCAGTGGCAAGTCGACGTTGATCAAGGTGCTGGCGGGTGTGCACGAGCCGGAACCAGGGGGCACGCTCGTGATCGGCGGCGAGCCCGTCGCGCTCCCGATGCCGGCCGGCGGATTCCACGACGTCGGTCTCAGTTTCGTGCACCAGGACCTCGGTCTCGCCCGCCCGCTGACCGTGCTCGAGAACCTCGTGGGTGCCGCCGCCCGCGAGGAGTACTCCCGCTTCCGGGTCGACTGGCGGGCGGAGGGCGACAAGGCGCGCGCGATGTTGGAGTCGTACGGCGTCACGATCGATCCGCGCACGGTCGTCAACGAACTCCCACCCGTCGGCCAGGCGCTCGTCGCCATCGCCCGGGCGGCGGAGGAACTGCGGGAGTACCGGGAACGCACCGGTTCGACCACCTCGGTGCTCGTGCTCGACGAGCCGACGGTCTTCCTCCCCGAGGAAGAACTGCAGTTCCTGTTCGACCTCATCCGCGAGGTGGTGGCGCAGGGTTCGAGCGTCATCTTCATCTCCCACGACCTCGCCGCCGTGCGCACGATCGCCGACCGTGTCACCGTGCTGCGCGACGGCAAGCTCGCCGCGACAGCATCGATGTCCGACGTCAGCGACGAGCAGATCGTCGAGTTCATCGTCGGCCCGGCGAAGTCGCGCGAACTGCACGAGCACGGCGGCCAGTTCCATCACGACCGGGCGGTCGATCGCGCCGGCACACCGCAGCTCGTCGTCTCCGGCCTGGTCGGCGACCGGGTGCGCGGCCTCGACTTCCAGGTCGCGCCGGGAGAGATCGTCGGCTTGGCGGGCCTGCTCGGCTCGGGCGTCGAGGAGGTGCCGTACCTGCTCTTCGGCGCGCAACGGGCGACCGCCGGGACGCTGCGGATCAAGGGTCGCGACGTCGATCTCACCCGGCAGCAGCCGGCGCGTGCGGTCGGTCTCGGATTGTCGTTCATCCCCGCCGATCGCAACCGGGACGGCATCGCCCGCGAGATCGAGATCGATCGCAACATGATGTCGCTCGTGCTCCGGCGGTTCACGACCGGTGGGCGGCTGCGCAACCGTCGCCTCCGTTCGGAGTCGGTCGAACGAGCCGATGAGTTCGACGTCCGGCCACGGCGCACCGACGTGCACGCGGCCACGTTGAGCGGCGGCAATGCCCAGAAGGTCGTCCTCGCCAAGTGGCTCGAGACGAACCCGGCGGTGCTGCTGTTGCACGAGCCGACGCAGGGCGTCGACATCGCCGCCCGCGCCCAGATCTACCGCAAGATCATCGCCGCCGCCGACAGCGGGATGTCGGTCGTCTGGGTGTCGAGCGATTTCGAGGAACTGGCCACCACCTGCACGCGGGTGCTGGTGCTCAACAACGGTCGTGCCACCTCGGAGATGCTCGGCCACGAACTGACCCCCGAAGCGATCACGGCGCGAGTCTTCGCCGGCCAACAAGATGCCGACGCGGCGTCCCGTCCGGCCAGCGGTGACAACAGCATGGCCGGCAACGAACACATGGACGGTGACAACAACATGACGGTGACAACATGACCGCGACGCAGGCCGTGTCGACGGACGCGGCGTCCAAACCCTCGTTCCTCTCGCGCTACGGCGAGCAACTGGCGCTGCCGTTCGCCTGGCTGCTGATCATCATCTTCTTCTCGGTCAAGTCGCCGGAGCTGTTCCCGACCACGCGCAATCTCGGCAGCATCCTCGGCACGCAGACGGCGCTGTTCATCCTCGCCCTCGCGGCCCTGCTCCCGGCGATGTCCGGCGACCTCGACCTGTCGCTCGGCTTCTCGGGAGCGTTCGCGGCGATGGTGATGGCGGTGCTGAACACCCAACACGGATGGGGGATCGTCCCGGCGGCGGTGCTGGCGATCGTCATCGGTTGCGCCTGCGGCGTGCTCAACGGCATCGTCGTGGTCAAGCTGAAAACGGAGCCGTTCATCATGACGCTCGGCACCGGCGCGATCTTCCAGGGCTTCGTGTTGTGGGTGTCCGACTCGAACACCGTGACGAACGTGGCCCGCGGTCTGTCGACCTGGACGCTGCAGACGAAGGTGTGGGTGATCCCGATCCAGTTCTTCTACGCCGTCGCCATCATGCTCGTGATCTGGTGGGTGTCGGAGCACACGCCGCTCGGTGTCCGCTGGCTGTTCGTCGGCAAGTCGCGCGACGTGGCCCGGTTGTCCGGGATCAACTCCGACCGGATCCGCTTCGGCTCGTTCGTCGCCGCGGGCGCGCTGGCGGCATTCGCCGCGGTCGTGTTCGTCGGCAACTCGGGCTCGATGTCGCCGGTGTCGTTCTCCCCGTTCCTCCTGCCGGCCTACGCCGCGGTCTTCCTCGGCGCGACCACGATCCGACCCGGCCGGTTCAACCCGATCGGCACGATGATCGCCGTGCTCTTCCTGGCGACCGGGGTGCAGGGCCTGCGCATCCTCGGCGCCGACGACTACACCCAGTTCCTGTTCTACGGCGTCACGCTCGTCGTGGCCGTCGCCGGTTCGCGATACCTGCGGGCGCGGTAGGCCGTCGCGATCGTCACTACTGTCGGGATGCGTATGGGGGGCCAGTCGAACGTCAGCGAGTTCGTGTTGTACGAGCAGCGCGGCCCGATCGCGATCATCACGATCGACCGGCCGAACAAGCGCAACGCACTCGACACCGCCATGGTGCGCACGATCGGCGCGTTGCTGGCCGAAGCGCCGGCCGACGTCGCCGCGGCGGTGCTGACCTCCTCGAGCGAGCACTTCAGCGCCGGGCTCGACCTGAGCGAACTCACCACCACCTCGGTGTTCGACGGCGTCCTCCACAGCCGGAGCTGGCACGAGCCGCTGAACCAGATCCAGTTCGGCAGGATCCCCGTCGTGTCGGCGTTGCGCGGCGCGGTGATCGGGGGCGGGCTCGAACTGGCGTTGGCGACGCACGTCCGCGTGGCCGAGCCGTCCGCCTACTACGCGTTGCCCGAAGGCAGCCGCGGCATCTTCGTCGGCGGTGGTGCATCGGTCCGTCTGCCCCGCGTGATCGGGGTGCACCGGATGGCCGACATGATGCTGACCGGACGCGTCCTCGACGCATCCGAAGGCCTCGACCTCGGGATCTCGCAGTACCTGGTCGGAGCGGACGAGGGCTTCGACAAGGCGCTGCAGCTCGCCGGGCGCATCGCCGAGAACAACCCGGTCACGAACTACGCGGTCCTCCAGGCGTTGCCGCGCATCGCCGAGATGGGCCCGAACGAAGGGCTGTTCGTCGAGTCGTTGATGGCCGCGATCAGCCAGGGGTCCGACCGCGCCAAGGAGCTCCTCGAGGAGTTCCTGGCCGGACGCGCGGCGAAGGTGGTCACGCCAGGAGAGACCGTGCCGGAGGAGCGAGCCCGTGATGGAGAGACCGTGATGGTCGCCGACGGCGACGTCATCTACGAGCCCGGCCCGGAGGTCCGACGGAACTCGCGGATCGGCCGGTACATGGACTGGCTCGCCGCCGAACGAGGTCTCTCGTTCGACTCCTACGGCGACCTCTGGCAGTGGTCGGTCGACGACATCGACGCCTTCTGGCGGTCGCTGTGGGACTACTTCGGGGTGGAGTCGTCGACACCGGTGGGGCCCGTGCTCGGCCGCCGCGAGATGCCCGGCGCCGAGTGGTTCCCGGGCACGCGTGTCAACTACACCGGCGAGTACCTCCGTGCTGCCGCCGGCCGCGACGACGACATCGCCGTGATCGGTGTGTCGCAGACCCGCGAGAAGGTCACGTGGACCTTCGGCGACCTGAACGATCAGATCGCCCGCGTCCGCGCGGGCCTCGTGCGGCTCGGCGTCAGCCGCGGCGACCGCGTCGTCGCCTACATGCCCAACGTCCCCGAGACCGTCGCCGCGTTCCTGGCGACGGCGAGCCTCGGTGCCACGTGGGCCGCCGTCGCGCCGGAGTTCGGGCCGCAGGCGGTGATCGACCGCTTCGGCCAGCTCGAACCGGCGGTGCTGCTGACGGTCGACGGGTACCGCTACGGCGACAAGGACGTCGACATCCGTGGCCGGGTGGCGGCGATCCGCGAGGCGATCCCGTCGCTGCAGCACACGGTGGTGCTCACCTACAACGGATCGACCGTCGACGACACGATCGCGTGGGATGCCTTCACGAGCGAGCGGGGCGATCTCGTCGCCGAGCCCGTGCCGTTCGACCATCCGCTGTGCGTGCTGTTCTCGTCGGGGACCACCGGCCTGCCGAAGGCGATCGTGCACGGGCACGGCGGCATCATCCTCGAGGCGTACAAGAACCACGTGCTCAGCTGGGACCTCGGCCCGGGCGACCGGCTGATGTGGTTCACCACGACGGCGTGGATGATGTGGAACGCCCTCGTGTCGACGTTGCTCACCGGCGCGTCGATCGTGTGCCTCGACGGCAACCCGATGTGGCCCGACCTCGACGCGCAGTGGCGGATCGCCGCGGACGTGCGGCCGACGATGATGGGGCTCGGGCCGGCGTTCGTCATGGGCTGCGTGAAGCAGGGCAGGGAACCGGCGGCGACCTACGACCTGTCGTCGCTGCGGATGCTGTGCGCGGCCGGATCCCCGCTCCCGACGGAGGGGTTCGTCTGGCTGCACGAGCAGTTCGGCAGCCACGCGCCGATCTACGTCGGCAGTGGTGGGACCGACGTGTGCACCGGGCTCGTGCAGGGCTATCCGATCGTGCCGGTGTACGCCGGTGAGATCTCGGCGAAATGCCTCGGCGTGGCGGCCTACGCCTTCGACGAGGACGGCAACTCGGTCGTCGGCGAGCTCGGCGAGCTCGTGATCACCGAGCCGATGCCGTCGATGCCGGTGCGCTTCTGGGGCGACGACGACCGGATGACGCGGTATCGCGGCACGTACTTCGAGCAGTACCCCGGGGTGATGCGTTTCGGCGACTGGGTGCGGTTCAGCGAGCGCGGCACGGCCGTCGTCACCGGCCGCTCCGACGCCACCCTCAACCGCGGCGGCGTGCGCATCGGGACCGCCGAGATCTACCGCGTCGTCGAACAGCTCGACGAGGTCGACGACAGCCTCGTCGTGCACATCGAGGACCCGTCGGGCGGACTGGGGGAGCTGATCCTCTTCGTGCAGCCGGCGCCGGGCGTCGAGCTCGACGATGCGCTGCGCGCCCGGATCGGTGCGGCCATCCGCGAAGCGCTGTCGCCGCGGCACGTGCCCGACCGGATCCTCGAGGTGAGCGGTGTGCCGCGGAACCTCACGGGCAAGAAGCTGGAAGTGCCCGTCAAGCAGGTGCTGCGTGGCGTCGACGTCGACACCGTCGTGTCCCGCCAGGCGATGGCCGATCCGTCCGCGCTCGACAGCGTCCTCGACGCGATCGCCCGCCGCTGATGCCCCGCGTCGCGATCATCGGCACCGGCGTCATCGGGGCGAGCTGGGCCGCGCTGTTCGCGGCACACGGCTACGACGTCGCGGCGACCGATCCTCGTCCCGACGCCGAGGCCGCCCTGCGCCGCGACGTCGAGGCGTGTTGGTCGTCGCTCGTGCGCCAGGGTCTCGTCGTCGAGGCCGGCTCACCTGACCTGGTGACCGTTGCGCGATCGGTGGCGGACGCGGTCGACGGCGCGTCGTTCGTGCAGGAGAACGCACCGGAGCGGCTGGACCTGAAGCTCGCCCTGTACGGCGAGATCGACGCGCTCGCCGGACCCGACGTGGTGATCGCCTCCAGTTCGAGCGGGCTGATGCCGACCCAACTCCAGCAAGGATGCGGGCGGCACCCCGAGCGTGTGCTCGTCGGGCATCCGTTCAACCCTCCGCACCTGATCCCGCTCGTCGAAGTCGTCGGTGGTGCGGCCACGTCCGACAGGGCGATCGAGCTGGCGATGGCGACGTACACGGCGATCGGGAAGTCGCCGGTGCGGATCCGTGTGGAGCTCCCGGGCCACGTCACCAACCGCCTCCAGGCCGCGCTGTGGCGCGAGGCGTACTGGCTCGTGGACCAGGGTGTCGTGTCGGTGGCCGACATCGACCTGGCGATCTCGTCCGGACCGGGCCTGCGCTGGGCGCTGCTCGGACCGTTCGCCACGCAACACCTGTCGGGCGGCGAGGGCGGCATCGCCCACGTGCTCGAGCACCTCGGCCCGCCGATGGTCGAGTGGTGGCAGACGATGCAGGCCGCCGAATGGACACCCGAGTTGCGGGCGGCCGTCGTGGCGGGCGTCGACGACGAGCTCGACGGCATCGACCAGCGCGCGATGGCGGACGAACGCGACCAGATCCTCGAACAGCTCGTGGTCGCCAAGGCCCGCGCCCATGATCTCCCGTCCGTCCCGCATGTCACCACAGGAGGCCCTGACCAATGATGACCGACGCATGAGCCACATCCGATGAGCTGGGACCTCGATTCGCTGGTCGCCATCGACACGCACGTGCACGTCGAGCAGGACTCCCACGGCTGTTGTTCGATCGACCAGGAGCTGATGGACGCGTCGGCGGCCTACTTCAAGGGCAACGACAACCGCACGCCGACCGTCGGCGACCTGGCGACCTACTACCGGGAGCGCAGGATCGGTGCGGTCGTCTTCACGGTCGACTCGACCACCGCGATGGGCCATCCGGCGCTGTCGAGCGAGGAGATCATCGATCTCGTCGCCGAGCACGACGACATCCTCATCCCGTTCGCGTCCGTGGATCCGCTCGCCTCCGATGCACCGGCCCGGGTGCGCGCACTCGTCGCCCACGGCGCGCAGGGGTTCAAGTTCCATCCCAGCCTGCAGCAGTTCGAGCCGAACGACGTCCGCTACTACCCGATCTACGAGGCGATCGCCGAAGCCGGTCTGCCGACGGTGTTCCACACCGGCCAGACGGGGATCGGTGCCGGCCTCCCGGGCGGCCGCGGCATCAAGCTGCGCTACAGCGATCCGATGCTGCTCGACGACGTCGCCGCCGACTTCCCGACCCTCACCGTGATCCTCGCCCATCCGTCGGTGCCGTGGCAGGACTCGGCGATCTCGATGGCGACACACAAGTCGAACGTGTACATCGACCTGTCGGGCTGGCTCCCGAAGTACTTCCCGCCACAGCTCGTGCGCGCCGCCAACACCATGCTGCGCGACAAGGTGCTGTTCGGTTCGGACTATCCCGTCCTGTCGCCCGATCGCTGGATCGCCAGCTTCGACACCGACCTCGACATCAAGCCCGACGTCCGGCCACTGATCATGAAGGACAACGCGATCCGCGTCCTCGGCCTCGCCTGAGGCCGTCCCCTCGACCGTTGGCCGCCGGACCGTTCAATCGTCGAGTGCCGTCAGCTCGTCGATGCGAGCCTGCTCGTCGGGGTCGACGTCGGTGGTCTCGAGGAAGGCCCGGACGCACTCGACGGCGATGTCGGCCGGCAACCGCCGCGAGCTCAGCGCCAGCACGTTGGCGTCGTTCCACCGGCGAGCCTGACGGGCCGTCCAGGCGTCCGGCGCCTGGGCCGCCCGCACGCCCGGCACCTTGTTCGCGGCGATCGCCGTGCCCGTTCCGGTCCAGCACATCACGACGCCGTAGGCCACCTCACCGGTGGCGACCATCGTCCCCAGCCGGTGCGCCATCCGCGGCCACCCGTCGTCGATCGCGACCGGCACCAGTTCGTACCGATCGGCGATGAACGTCCGGACCGCATCCACGCACTCGTTGTCGTCATCGGCCCCGAACGCGACACGCCACTTCATGGCTCGAGTGTCGCGCGACTGCTCCTCGTGCTCACGTGCTGACGTCCGTGAGTCGGTCGAGGAAGCGGAGCGCGGCGGCCGACGACTCGCGGCGCCAGAGCGCGACCACGTCGCCGGGCCGTTGCTCGAGTTCGGCGGCGATCGTGTCCGCCAGATGGGCGATGACGAGGTGCTGCTCGCGCAGCATCGCGGTGATGTCGACCTCGCACTTCTCGGCGATGATCAGCTTCAGCAGGAGTTCGCTGCGCAGGTCGCGGAGGTGGCTGACGGGGGTCGCCAACCATTTGCGCAGCTGGGCGCGCCCGCTCCGTGTGGCGGCCAGGATGGTGCGGTTGCCGCCGGCGATGCCCGGCTCCTCGGCGACGGGGCGGACGTACCCGCGCTCGACGAGCTTGTCGATCGAGCGGTAGGTGAGCGCCCGTGACAGCGACCAGACGCGCCCGATGTCTCCGTCCGGTTTGAGGCGTGCGGCGATGGCGAATCCGTGGGTGGGGCCCGTGTACAGGATGCCGAGGCAGGCCCATTCGCCGAGCAGGAGTTGGTCGGTCGTCCGGGCCACGAGCACCATCGTCGCACTTGCCGACTCCGGCTCAGGCGCCCTGTGTGATCACGGGGCGAGGAAGCCGAACGAGGCGAGGATCTCCTGACCTCGGTCGCTGAGCACGAAGTCGATGAACGCCTGGGCGCCATCAGCGTTCGGCGCCTCGGCGAGTGTCGCGATCGGGTATTCGGCGACGACGTTGACGTCGGCGGGGATCTCGACACCTTCGGCATCGGCACCGGCCGCGGTGACGTCGGTGGCGTACACCACTCCGGCGTCCGCTTCCCCCAACGTCACTTTCGTGACGACCGCCTTGACGTTGTCCTCGAGCGACTTCGGGGTCACCGTGACGCCGGCGTTGGCGTAGACCTGGTCCGCGTACTTGCCGCACGGGACCTCGGCGGCGCACTGGACCACGATCAGATCAGGGTTGGCGAGGTCCGCCACCCCGGTGATGCCCTCGGGATTGCCTTTCCCGACGATGATCTCGGCGAGGTTCGTCGCGAACACCACCGGTTCGGAGGCGTTCTGGCCGGCGTCGGTCACCTTCGTCATGTTGCTCAGGTCGGCCGAGGCGAACACGTCGGCCGGCGCTCCTTGGCCGATCTGGGCGACGAGATCCGACGACCCGGCGAAGTTCAGCACGACGTCGGATCCGGGGTTGGCCGCCATGAAGGCGTCACCGATCTCCGTGAACGCCGCGGTCAGGGATGCCGCGGCGAACACCGTCACGTCGCCCTGCACGGCCGTCTCGGTCGTGACGGAGTCGGTCCCCGGCGTCGTGTCGGCAGAGTCCGAACCGCCCGAGCCACACGACGCACCCAGGAAGCCGAGGACGGCCACCGCACCCATCAGAAGACGTGCATTCATGCGCATGCCCGCACGATAGTCAAAACAGAACTAACTGATCGTCACTGACTGACTATTGCGGCCCGGGTGCGAAGCGACCGATCAGGCGGTGTGAGGCTGTCGGGATGCTGGTGATCGACGCGGCCAACGTGATCGGGTCCCGGCCGGACGGATGGTGGCGCGATCGACCTGGCGCGGCAGCACGGTTCACGGCGCGAGTGCGAGCAACGGTGACGGCCGGACAGCTGGACCCGCCGGTGACGATCGTGCTCGAGGGTCGATTTCGCCAGGGCGTCACCGCGGGCCTCCTCGACGGGGTGGATGTGCTCCATGCCCCCGGCGAGGGTGACGATGCGATCGCCGTCGTCGCCCAGGGCGGGCTCGAGGTGATCGTCGTCACCGCCGACAGGGGACTGGCCGAGCGGGTCCGCGGCTTCGATGCCTCGGTGGTCGGACCGAACTGGCTGCTCGATCGGTTGGTGCCCGCCTGAGCGTGCGCCGCAGCGTGTTCAGGCGGCTCGGACCCACCCGTGTGTCGACCTCCCGCTGGTGGTCAGGTGGCAGTCCGCGAATCGCCGCTCGGACCGAACGGATCGAGACACACCGACGTCACGATCTCGGCGAAGAGTCCGATCGCCATCTCCCATGCCTTTCGTTGGTCGCGTGCATTCATCGGTTCGCCCACATCGGTGAGCGCCCCGAACAGCGCGTCGCGTTCAACCGTCAACTCGCCCATGGTGAGCGGCATCCGCGCTTCGAGGAGATCACCGGCCAGAGGGACGAATGTTCCCGGTCGATCGAGTGCCGGTGCCAGTCGTGTCACGGCGTCGACGATCCACTGGGCGCGCACGACGCGGAACTCGAATGTGCCGGGCAGCCGCTCGACGATCGCGGCGTGCAACCGGTCGGGGTCGGAACGGGCGCGGCGCCAACTGCAGGTCACGATGTCGATCTCGTCTCGGTTCATCTGCGCCCGTTGCCTCTCCGATCGGGACGGACGTGTCGCACCACGTCTCGTCGATGCCAGCCTGCACGAACGAGCAGATGGCGGCATCCGTACGGAGTACCGATCCGCTGCAGAGTCCTTACCGAGTGGTCTCGTTCGACAGCAGTGCTCCGGTGATCTGGTCGCGACCGCTCACGCCCAACTTGCGGTACACCCGATCGAGGTGCGAGTCGACGGTGCGTTTCGACACGATGAGCCGCTCGGCGATCGCCTTGCTGCTCAAGCCTCCTGCGGCCAGCATCGCCACTTCTCGTTCCCGTGCCGTGAGTGGTTCCACGCCACTCCCGCGCATCAGCCCCGGCGTACGGATTCCGCCGGCCTGCTCGATGGCGCGGAGGGCGCGCTGGCCCATCGCGGCCGCCGCGCGTTGATCGCCGGCCCGACGATGCAGCTCGGCCGCCTCGGTCGCCGCCTCCGCGGCGAGGGCCAGACATTCCATCGCGTCGAACTCCGCGACCGCCTGGTCGTACAGAACGAGGTCCTGATTCGTCGCCGCCCTGGCGTGCACGGCGAGCGCGTGCACGTATGGACCCTCGACGACGCCGGCCAGTTCGTCGAGGCGATCCATCGCTTCGGCCGGCGCACCGAATCGCACGAGATCGTGCACGACGCCCGTCTCGAAGTTCCGCAGACCGTCCGGTCGTACAACGCCGGCCACGTCGGCGAGGAGCTGCCGAGCCTGACCGAACTCGCCACGCGCCGCGAAGAGCCAGGCGCGGGCGCGCTCGCGGGTCGACCATGAGGTCGCGATCGGACTCGTGCACGCATCGGCACGGTCGAGCGCGACAGTCGCCTCCGCAATGTCGCCCAGCAGCAGGTGGCCCTGGGCGACGCCGACCCAGGCCCACACGAGCGCCGCCTGTTGACCGGCGTGCTCGGCACGTTCGGTTGCGGCGCTGAAGTGCTGTACGGCCGCGCGCCCGTGGCCCGAGTCGCGTTCGATCTCCCCGGCGACGACCTCGAACCACACGATCGCCGCCTGTGCGTGAGCGTCACGGGCGCGGACCAGCGCGCTGGCAACCAGCGCGCGCCCCTCGCGGAATCTCCCGCTGTAGCCGAGCGCGTGGGCCTCGTTGATGAGGTGCGATGCCGCGCCGCGCCGACGGAGCCACTCCGGGAGTTCCTCCTGCGTCCGCGCTCCGATCCGTGCGACGGAGATCGCCTCGTCGAAGCGTCCGACGCTCAAGCAGGCGATGCTCCGGGCCGTCGCCAGGTCGGTCCGGATGCGCGGGTCGGCACTGTCACCGATCTCGGCGACCAATCGCAGTGCGTCGAGCGGTCGGCCGTTGTTCGCCAGCAGCAGCGCCCGCTCGGCGCGCAACGCAGCGATCGGGCCTGGTTCGTTGAGCCGGCGATCGCCCGCTTCGAGCGCGGCCAGAGCGTTGTCGAGGTCGCCGAGGAAGAACCGCGTGCGGGCGAGACGCCGCGCCAGGTGCGACCGGTCCGCGTCGGACAGCGTCGGACTGTCCCACACCGTGGCGACGGCTCGCTCGACCTCGGCTGCGTCGCCGCGCAGGATCGCCGACTCGACGCTGATCAGTGCGGCCTGGTGCGGTCGTCCACGATCCGCGGCGGCCGCGGCGAAGCGCGCCGCGAGCTCCGGTTGGCGGCCGAGGACGGCGAGTCGACCCGCTTCGATCAATTCCTCGACCGAGATCGCTCCGCCTGCTTCGAGCCGCCAGCGGGCGAGTTGCATCGCGTCGCCGCGACGCCTGGCACCGAGGAATTCCAGGCGGTCGGCGAGCCGCCGGAACAGCTCCCGTTCCCGGAGCACGGTGAGGCGCGCCCGGATGACTTCGCCGTACATCGGATGACTGAGCGCGATGAACGTGCGACGTTGGTCGCGGCCGACTTGGACGAGGCCTCGCTGCTCGAGGAGGAGCGGGACCCTGCGGTCGGTCATCTCCTCGATGTCGGCGAGTCCGATCCTGCCGGCGATCGCCAGCATCTCGAGGACGGTCGTCGACTCGGTGTCGAGGTCCGCGAGTTGCGACGCGATCAGCTCCTCGAGGGTCGAGGATGTCGGCAACTCGCTGAGGCACCACAGCTCGTCCCGTTCGCGCAGCGCGCCTTGGTCGAGCGAGAGGTGCACGAGTTCGCGCAGGATCTGGAGGTTGCCGTGCGATGCCTCGGCCAGTCGTTCGGCAGTGCCGGTGTCGACCGGTCCGTCGAGCGCCCGATGGAGCAGCGTCGCGACGTCGTCGTGGGTCAGCGGCGGCAGCGGCATCAGGACCACGTGCTCGTCCTTCAGCAAGGAGGCGATCACCGACGGGAGCGGTCGTCCGGCCCGGATGGTGGCGACGAGGAAGATGCTCCGTTCCGCCGTGAACGGCATGAGGACACCCAACGAAGTCTCGTCGAGTTGATCGACGTCGTCGGCGACCACGAGCAGTCGCTCCGATCCCGCGCGCTCGGCGAGATGCTGCCGGGCGCGGTGGAAGAGGGAGGCGCGGTCGTCGTCGTCGAGCCCGATGTTGCGCGTGATGTCGGATGGCAGGAGATGGGCCATCGCGCCGAGCGGGATGGACTGCGTCGCCGGGTGCCCCACGACGCGCGCCGTCGGCCGACCGGCGGCGGCGACGAGGAGCTCCTCGGCCAGCCGCGACTTGCCGGCGCCCGCCGGACCGGTCAGGACGACGCCTCCGATCGAACGGTCGGCGTACATGTGCCCGAGCCGTTCGAACAACTCCCCGCGTCCTGTCAACGGCCAGGTGATCGCCACCACGCCAGTGTGGCAGCGGGTAGCGCCGTGTCGCGCCGACGTTCACCGAGTGGGTACTCCGAGGCGCACAATCGGTATCGGGTACCGATGCGGTAGGTCACGGTTCGTCCGACACTGGCCACCGAGCGCGAATCACCACGTCAGCAGGAACCGCCATGCCCCCACCATTGGAAGTCTCGGCCACCGCGCCGTCTGTGCCGCCTCTCGCCGCACCCGGTGGACCTCGTCGATCGCGGGACCCACGACCTTCGTGACTTCTCCGAACCGGAACGCATCTGGCAGGTCGCCCATCCAGCCCTGGGGACCGGGGCGGCTCCCTCGGGCGGCCAGCGTGGAGCCTCGAGCAATCTTCGCACCCCGCGCACCTCACTGGTCGGACGGGCCGGTCAGGTCGCGCGCGGCGTCGAATTGCTCGGGCTCCACCGCCTGGTCACGCTCACCGTGTCGTCCACCGCTGCGTACCTGTCGATGATGGACTTCGTGGACCTGGCGCGCCGCACCTCGTCGAGCACCGACGCGGTGTGCTTGGAGGAACTCGGGTCGGCGGTCCGTGCCGGGCTCGAGGACATCGTGGCCGGTCGCCATGAAAATTTGTCGACCGATGTCGAGAAGGGTCGGTCGACTCCGTCTCAGGGTTGAGCGCGGCAACAATGGACCGCCACAACAAGGAGAACCGACCATGGCGAAATATCTGCTCCTCAAGCACTACCGAGGCGCCCCGGACCCGGTCCACGACGTCCCGATGGACCGGTGGACGCCCGAGGAGGTCGACGCCCACATGCAGTTCATGCGCGACTTCGCTGCCCGCCTCGAGCGCACGGGCGAGTACATCGACGGTCAGGCCCTGTCGCCGGACGGGATGTGGGTCCGCTCCGACGGTGCCGGCCGACCCCCGGTCACCGACGGCCCGTTCGCCGAGACGAAGGACCTGATCGCGGGTTGGATGGTGATCGACGTCGAGAGCAAGGACCGGGCGATCGAACTCGCCGGCGAGCTGTCGTCGGCCCCCGGCGCCAACGGCGAGCCGATCCACGAATGGCTCGAGGTGCGGCCGTTCCTCGAGGACCCACCGACCGTCACCGAGTGAGCGTGAACCGAATGAGCTGGACCGGGTGAACTGCATCGGGTGAGCGCGATGGGCGCGGACGCAACCGGTGACGCCGATGCGCTGCTCCTGCGCGCGCTGGCGCCCGAGGTCCTCAACGTCCTCGTCCGTCGCGGCGCCGATTTCGCGACGGCCGAGGACGCGGTCCAAGAGGCGATCGTCAAGGCGCTGACGACCTGGCCCCACGAGGCGCCGCGCGACCCCAAGGCCTGGCTGATCACGACGGCATGGCATGCGTTCATCGATCGTGCCCGCTCCGATTCGGCCCGTCGGGGCCGGGAGCAGCGCGTCGAGGCGCAGCCCTCGCCGGGCGAGGTGCCGGGCGTGGACGACACACTCCGGCTGTACTTCCTCTGCGCCCATCCGGCGCTCACGCCGGCCTCGGCGGTGGCCTTGACGCTGCGCGCCGTGGGCGGGCTGACGACGGCGCAGATCGCCCAGGCCTATCTGGTCCCCGAACCGACGATGGCCCAGCGCATCAGCCGGGCCAAGCGGGCGGTCAGCGACCTCGGCCTCGACCAACCGGGCGACCTGGCGACGGTGATGCACGTCCTCTACCTGGTGTTCAACGAGGGTTACTCCGGTGATGTCGACCTCGCCGCCGAGGCGATCCGCCTCACGCGTCAGCTCGCCACGATGTCCGACGATCCGGAGGTCGCCGGTCTGCTCGCCCTCATGCTCCTGCACCACGCTCGTCGCGCGGCGCGGACACGAGCCGACGGCAGCCTGGTGACGTTGGCCGACCAGGATCGCGGCCGTTGGGACGAGACGCTGATCGTCGAAGGGGTGGCGCTGCTGCAGTCCGCGCTGGCGCGTGACGAGCTGGGCCCGTACCAGGCCCAGGCGGCGATCGCCGCGCTGCATGCCGATGCACGCCGTGTGGAGGAGACCGACTGGGTGCAGATCGTCGGCTGGTACGACGAGCTGCTGCGGCTGACCGATTCCCCGGTCGTGCGGCTCAACCGGGCGGTCGCGGTCGGCGAGGCCGATGGTGCGCCGGCCGGGCTCGCCGCGCTGGCGGAGGTCCCCGCCGACGTCCCGCGCCGCAGCGCCGTGGCCGCTCACCTCCACGAGCACAATGGTGACCTGCGCACGGCGGCCCGCCTGTACGCCGAAGCCGCCCGCGACGCCCCGAGCGTGGCCGAACGCGCCCACCAGGCCCACCAGGCCGCCCGCGTGAATCAACTCCTGCGCGGAGAGGCCTGAACGAGCCTCGGGGCCGTCGGATGGAACGCGGAGTACATTGGCGCCGGTGACCGACCTGCTGCTGACTCATGGCTACTTCCTGTGGGAGGACGAGAAGGAGCGGGAGATCATGAAGCCGTACGCGCCGCTCGGGCTGCTGTACATCAGCGCCTACCTGAAGCGCGCCGGCTTCGACGTCGAGACGTTCGACACCACCTTCAGCGATCGTGAGTCGCTCGTCGCGCGGCTCGCCGCGACGCCGGGCGGTGTCGTCGGCGTGTACACCAACCTGATGACGCGGGCCAACGCGATCTGGATCGCCGAGCAGGCGCACCTCCATCGGTGGACGGTCATCTTCGGTGGTCCCGAGAGCGCCAACTATCCCGACGACTACATCGAGCGCGGCGCCGACGTCGTCGTGCTCGGCGAGGGCGAGCCCACGCTCGAGGAACTGCTGCCCGTCCTGCGCGACCGCGGCCCCCACCGCTTGCACGGTGTCGCCGGC
Organism: Ilumatobacteraceae bacterium; assembly: GCA_963695145.1. Taxonomy (GTDB): domain Bacteria; phylum Actinomycetota; class Acidimicrobiia; order Acidimicrobiales; family Ilumatobacteraceae; genus Sva-07. The sequence continues at coordinate 534,419 of CAVOGB010000005.1, forward strand.
ACGGTGTTCCGCGACGAGGACGGTGTCGTGGTCCACAACGACCCGCGCGACAAGGTCCAGGACATCGATTCGCTGCCCTGGCCCGATCGGGAAGCCATCGACATGCAGCGGTACGTCGACACCTGGCGGACGCATCACGGGATGGGCTCGGTCAATCTGATCACCGCCCGGGGTTGCCCGTACAAGTGCAACTGGTGCAGTCATGCCGTGTTCGGATGGTCGCACCGCCGCCGCGACCCGATCGACTGTGTCGACGAAGTGCAGCACATCGTCGAGCGGTACCAGCCCGAACAGGTGTGGTACGCCGACGACGTGTTCACGATCAGCCACAAATGGCTGTTCGAGTACCGCGACGAGATGAACCGGCGGAACATGCGCATCCCGTTCGAGACGATCTCCCGCGCCGACCGGATGAAGAAGGAAGAGGTGTTGGCGGCGCTGTCCGACCTCGGTTGCTACCGCATCTGGATCGGTTCGGAGAGCGGCAGTCAGCGCATCCTCGACGCGATGCAACGCGGCGTGAAGGTCGAAGAGGTGCAGAACGCCACGAAGATGGCGCAGCAGTACGGCATCGAGGTCGGCATGTTCCTGATGTGGGGTTACGAGGGGGAGGAGCTCTCCGACATCGAAGCCACGATCGAGCACGTCAAGGAATCGAACCCGGACATCTTCTTCACCACGGTGGCCTACCCGATCAAGAACACCGGCTACTACGAGAAGGTCAAGAAGAAGCTGATCTTCTCCTCCGACTGGAACAACGCGTCCGACCGTGAGCTGCTCGTCTCCGGTCGGCACAGCAAGAAGTACTACAAGCACGCCGATTCGTGGCTCAACAACGCCGTCGCCGCGCACCGGCTCGTCGACAGCGATCCCGTCGCGGCCGCCGTCAAGGCCGACGAGGCCGAGCAGGCCCGACTCAGCCTGCTGGCCTGTGCCGACGAGGTGGATGTCTGAGCGAGTCGGGACCGTCGCCGTTCGACGCCTTGGCGGCCGACTACGACGACACGTTCACCGGGACCGCGATCGGCTCGACCATGCGCGCCGCCGTGTGGGCCCGCATGGCCGCGTTGTGGCCCGAGGGGAGCCGCGTCGTCGAGTTGAACTGCGGCACCGGCGTCGACGCCGCCTGGCTCGGTGAGCGCGGGGTCGCCGTCGTGGCCACCGATGCTGCGGCCGAGATGGTCGCCGTCGCGCAGCGGCGCGGCGTCGACGCCCGACAGCTGCGCGCCGAGGCGATCGGTGAGCTCGCACCACTCGGCCCGTTCGACGGGGCGCTGTCGAACTTCGGCGGCTTGAACTGTGTCGCCGACCTCGGCGCCGTCGTCGACGGGCTCGCGCTGTGCGTCCGGCCGGGAGGCTCGGCGTTGCTGTGCATCATGGGCCCCGTGGTGCCGTGGGAGTGGATCTGGTACCTGCTGCACCGTGAGCCCCGTCGCGCGTTCCGCCGCTTCGCCGACGTCACCTGGTGGCGTGGTCTCGCGATCCGTTATCCCTCGATCCACTCGACGCGCCGGCTGCTCGCCCCGCACTTCGAGGTGCGCCGGGTGTGGGCGCTGGGTGCACTGATCCCGCCGTCGTACGCCGAGCCGTGGGCGCAACGCCATCCGCGCGCGTTGGGCTGGCTGGCGCGCACCGAGCGCCGGATCGACCGCTGGCCCGGCGTGCCGCAACTCGCCGACCACTACGTGATCGAGGTGACGCGTCGATGATCCGATTGGCCTGTCCGAACTGTCGGGCCGTGCTCGCCAGACCGAACGATGCCAGACCGGACGACGCCAGACCGCACGACGTCGCACCGAGCGAAGCGGGCGCGACGTGTGGGGAATGCGGCGAGCAGTATCCGGTGATCGACGGGATCCATCGATTCCTCCCGACCGCGCGGCTGGCCCACTACGAGCCGTTCCTGCGCGACTACACCGCCGTCCGGTTGGCCGAGGGTCGTGGGACCGCCGACGCGGACTACTTCCGGCGGCTTCCGGAGCCGACGGCCGGTGGACCGATCGAGTGGCAATGGACGATCCGGCGGCACACGTGGGGGACCGTGCGCGATCGGGTGCTCCCGGGGCTGGGGGAGGGTCTGGTCGTCATCGATGTCGGGGCCGGCGTCGGCTGGTTGTCGAACCGTCTCCACGAACTGGGCCACTTCCCGCATGCCGTCGATCTGACGGTCGACGACGACGACGGTCTCGGTGCGGCGCGCCACTACGGACCGCCCTGGCCGCGCTACCAGGCCGAGATGGATGCGCTGCCGTTCGCCGACGCGCAGGCCGACGTCGTCGTGTTCAACGCCAGCCTGCACTACTCGACCGACTACGTGCGGACGATCGGCGAGGCGCGACGCGTGCTGCGGCCGGGCGGACGGGTCGTGATCATGGAGTCACCGATCTACGGTCGCGACGACGCGGGCCGGCAGATGGTCGCCGAGCGGCACGCCGACTTCGAGCGTCGCTTCGGAACGCGCTCCGACAGTGTCGATTCGATCGAGTACCTGACCGACGCGATGCTCGCCGACGTCGGCGCGCAGCTCGGTATCCGATGGGTCCGTCACCGCACGTGGTACGGCTGGCAGTGGGCGCTGCGTCCGTGGAAAGCGCGGCTGCGGCGACGCCGCCAACCGAGCCGGTTCGTCGTGCTCGTCGGTCGGTGACGCTCTCGAACATCTCAAATCCACGTTTGCGTCGCGATTTTCGAGACCCGGTCCGCAGAAATCGCGACGCAGACGTGGGTCGTCACGTCGTGGCGGGAACCACCGGATGGGCGCGATGCACGATCACGTCGCCGTTGTAGGTCTTCGCGGTGACCTTCACCCGCCGGTCGTCGGCGGTCGGCTCGCCCGTCGTCTCGAGTTCGTTGCGCACCATGCCGAACTGCGAGTGCAGATCGAGCCAGGCGGCGGTCCCGTGCGGGATGCCGATCTGCATGCCGCCGGACGATGCGGTGACCAGGACGTCTCCCTCGCCCACCTGGCCGATCCGGGTCGTGCCGTTGGCGGTCTTGGAGACGACCGACCGATCGACGCGTTCGACGTCGATGCGCCCGTTGGCGGCCTTCACCTTGAGGTCCCCGGCGACGTGGCGCAGCGAGATGTTCCCGTTGCTGCTCTTCACGGTGGCGGAGCCGTGCACGTCGCCGATGCGCAGCTCGCCCGACGCCGTGCCCGCGTCGAGGTCGCCGTCGACCAGGTCGATCTGCACGTCGCCGAGCGCCGTCTTCGCCCGTCCGGTCGCCATGTGATCGACGGCGATGTCACCCATCGCCGACCTCGCGTTCACGCGGCCCAACTCACCGCCGGCGACGATGGAGCCGAGGGCGGTCGTCGCCGACACGTTCGACCGGCTCGGGAGCTCGATCGCGATGTCGGCGAGGCCGTGGCCCCCGAACGGTGAGATCTGGCGCCACGACTTGAGGCCCTTGATCGTGAGCACGTCGCCGGAGAGGTCGACACGCACCTGTTCGGCGGCGCGTTCGTCCTCGGCCCGTCCGGGCGTTCGTGGCGTGACGGTGACGATGGTGTCGGCGCGCTCGCTGGCAGTGATGCGGATGTCGCCGCCGCTCGCCTCGACGGCGACGTGCAGCGGACCGGGAGTGGCAAAGGTCGTCATGGTGGTTCTCACTTTCATGCTGGCCGTGCCGGACACGGCACGACGGGATCGGGTTTCGGACGATGGACGGTGGGCGCGTCAGCGCACCCAGCCGGTGAAACGGGAGTTCACCGCGGCCGGGCGGGAGCGGCCCACGTCGGGGCCGCTGCTCGGCTCGACGGCAGCGGTGACGGCGCGGACGAGCCAGGAATTGACCGACAGCGAGTGCCGGGATGCCGCCTCCTCGATGCGTTGCTTGAGCGATTCGGGGAGCCGGAGCGTGACACGCGCCATGCCACTCTCGTCGGGCTCGACCGGCGGCGTGCTGACGTCGCCGATGACATCATCTGACGTCACCATGACGGTGGTCGGGGCGGCCGTCGGGGTGGTCGGTGGCGGCGTGATGACGAGTTCGGGATCGCGGCCGCGCACTCGGACCTCGACCGACCCCGGCGCCAACTCGAGCGTGATCTCGTTCGCCGCGTCCGACAGTACCTCCAGCAGGATGAGCCGCACGCTGGACTCCAGCGGTGCCACCAGGCGGCCGGCGAGCGCGCGTGCGTCGTCCCCGCCCGCCTCGGCGGCCACCAACAGCTGGTCGCGGAGATCATCGACGTATCGTTCCAACTCCATGACGTCAGTATGACGTCATCATGATGTCATTGCAACCCCGAAGTTCGGGATGCACGTCGTTCAGCAGTCGATCGTGCCGTCGATCAAGAGGTGGACGGCGCCGGCCACCCAGACCTGTCCGCCGTCGTCCTCGCTCACGAAGACACGCCCGGCGCGACCGAGCACGGAGCCCTGGGCGGCGACGTAGGGCGAGCGCAGGCGGCCCGATCCGATCAACCATTGGCCCAGCGACGCGTTGAGGCTGCCGGTGACCGGGTCCTCCGCCGGCATGCCGTCCTTGGGGAAGAAGGCGCGCACTTCGACGTCGGCGTCGCCACCTTCGGGCTCCGGGCCGACGAGTCCGACCAGGCCGACCTTCGTCGCGAGGCGGCGCGGGCGCGCCGCCCGCACGGCATCGGCCGATCGCAGCAGCAGGGCCATCCAGCCCGGGCCGTTGTCGACCCACTGCGAGTCCTCGACGTCGGACGGGTCGAGTTGCATGGCGTCGATCACGTCGGCGACGAGTTCGGGCTCGACCGGTCCACTGCGCACGAGCGGCGGCGCCGCGAACGCCAACCGGCCGCCGTCGTCGCGCACCGTGATCAAGCCGGCAGTGCATTCCTGGACGGTCGTACCGGACTGCTTCGAGACGCCGCCGTCGACGCGCCATGCCCAGCACGTGCCGAGCGTCGGATGGCCGGCGAACGGGAGCTCGCCGAACGGCGTCCAGATCCGGACGCGGTAGTCGGCGGCGTCGGTCGTCGGCGGCAGCACGAACGTCGTCTCCGACAGGTTCGTCCAGCGGGCGATCCTCGCCATCGTCTCCTCGTCGATCCCTTCGGCGTCGAGCACGACAGCGAGCGGATTGCCGAGGAACGGCGCCTTGCCGAACACGTCGACCTGAACGAAACGTCGGGACATCCACCGATTGTGGACCACGCCGGCGGCGGCGCTCAACCGGGTTGGCGGCTCGACCTGCCGATCTTCAAAGGTTTCTCACAGGTTCGCCAATGGTTTCTCACGGCTTCCTGAAAGTCGCATGACCCAGTGTGTGGGGTCACCGGTGGAGAGAGAGCGGTCACCGGTCCAAGCGGGTCATCGGTGGCGTCAGCAACCACCGGTGGAGACAAGGGAGACCACAATGCGGCGGACAGGGCGGACGATGCAGATGGATGGCGGCCACGCGCGGCACGGGCGAGGACTTCTGGCGAGCTTGCTCGCTGGTGCCCTCGGCCTGGCTGCGGTGGTGGGGACGGGCCCGGGCGGTCCCGCCTCGAGCGTGAGTGCGGCCGCACCGGTCGGGCAGGGGTTCAACCTCAACGCGTCCGACCTCCGGTTCATCCTGCAGCAGATCAAGATCGCGGAGAATCACGTCGCCACCACGACCGAGGCGAACGCGCCCTGCGGCGCGCTCCTCGGGCCGGCGCCCGACCAGATCCCGGCGAACGGTGTCGGCGTCACGCTCCCGTGGGGGCTGCGCACCGTCGACGGTACGTGCAACAACCTCTTGAAGGACACGAGCATCGGCTTGGACCAGAACAAGTTCGGCGCGGCCGACCAACCGTTCCCGCGTCACGTCCCCGCCCAGTTCAAGACGACGCCGAACTACGCACCGACCGGACCGGACGCGCCCCCCGTCATGGATCCCGAGCCGCGGCGCATCAGCAACCTGATCGTCGATCAGACGCCGGCGAACCCGGCGGCCACGAACGTGGCAGGACCGGACGCCGAGGTCGTCAACGGTTCGTACTTCATCCCCAACGTGGCGACCGACACCGGGCTGTCCGCGCCGTACAACTCGTGGTTCACGCTCTTCGGCCAGTTCTTCGACCACGGTCTCGACCTGGTCGGCAAGGGCGGCGCAGGCAGCGTGTTCGTGCCGCTCGACAGCGACGACCCCTTGCGGCCGCTGCCGACGGGCACGCCGCCGTTCATGATCCTCACCCGCGCGACGCACGTCGACGGCGAGGCGACGAACCAGACGACACCGTTCGTCGACCAGAGCCAGACCTACACCTCGCACCCGTCGCATCAGGTCTTCCTGCGTGAATACGTCCTCGGTACCGGAGGACGACCGGAGCTCACCGGACGCCTGATCACCGGCAGTGCAGCGAGTGCAACCGGAATGGCCGACTGGGGCGCGGTCAAGGAGCAGGCGCGCACCGTGCTCGGCATCGAGTTGACCGACGCGGACGTCACGAACGTGCCGCTGATCGCAGCCGACCTGTACGGGCACTTCCTCCCGCATCCCGTCACCGGGTTCCCGCAACTGGTGCTCGAGGACAACACCCTCGTCTCGGGAACCCCGGGCAATCCGATCACGACCGCCGGCACCAAGAAGACCGGCCATGCGTTCCTCGATGACATCGCCCACCACGCCGTGCCGGGCTCCGTCGCCTTGCAGGAGTGTGGCCCCGGGCCGCAGGCGTTCCCGGGCGCTGTGGAACGCCAGCCGGACCTCGATGCCGGGGTCACGGATGACGGCGACTGCACGACGTACGACGACGAGATGCTCGACGCGCACTTCATCGCCGGTGACGGCCGGGTCAACGAGAACATCGGCCTCACGACCGTGCACCACATCTTCCACTCCGAGCACAACCGTCTGGTGGGCGTGATCGACGGGATGCTGCACGACACCACACTCTTCAGTGCTGCGGAACTCGCCGACTGGCAGGCCGTGACCGGCGATCGGGCGAACTGGAACTACGCGGAGCGCCTGTTCCAGGCCGCCCGGTTCGGCACCGAGATGCAGTACCAGCACCTCGCGTTCGAAGAGTTCGTCCGCAAGGTCCAGCCGATGGTCAACCTGTTCGGCGAAGGCGGGACCGGCTATCACACCGAGATCAACCCGGCGATCCGCGCCGAGTTCGCCCACGCCGTCTACCGGTTCGGCCACTCGATGCTCACCGAGACCGTCGACCGCACCGACCCGAGCGGCGCGTCGCACGACATCGACCTGCTCGACGCGTTCCTCAACCCGCAGGCCTTCTTCGAATCGTCCGACGGCTCACCCGAGAACGCGGCCGGCAACGTCATTCGCGGGATGACACGCCAGGTCGGCAACGAACTCGACGAGTTCGTGACCGACGCGCTGCGCAACCGCTTGCTGGGCCTTCCGTTGGACCTTCCGGTGTTGAACATCTCACGTGCCCGTGACACCGGAATCCCGGGGCTCAACGCGGCCCGACGGGCGTTCTACGCCGAGAGCAACAACCCCGCCCTCGTGCCGTACACCAGCTGGGCGGACTTCGGCTTCAACCTCAAGTCGGAAGGGGCCTCGCTGGTCAACTTCATCGCTGCGTACGGGACCCACACGACGATCACGGCCGCCGGCACGACGATCACGAGGCGGGCTGCGGCCCAACACCTCCTCGACATCGCGGGGCAAGGCACGGCCGAAGGCCAGGACGCCTACGACTTCATCAACTCGTTGGGTGCCTACGCCTCATCGCCGAGTGGCATCACCACGACCGGTGTCGATGACATCGACCTGTGGATGGGCGGTCTCGCCGAGAAGCAGATGGTGTTCGGCGGGCTGCTCGGCCCGACCTTCAACTACGTCTTCGAGAACCAGATGGAGAACCTGCAGGACGGCGACCGCTTCTACTACCTGTCCCGCACGGCTGGTCTCAACATGCTCACCCAGCTGGAGGGCAACTCGTTCTCCGAGCTGATCATGCGCAACACCGACGCGGAAGCGCTACCGGCGGACTCGTTCTCGCGGCCGGCCTTCGTCTTCGACGTCCGGGCGCAGAACGCGACCGGGCCGATCATCGACGACCCGAAGACACCGGAGGTCAACGAAGCGCTCGTGCTGATCCGTCAGCCCGACGGCACGATCCGTTACAACGGACCGGAGCACGTCGTGTTCAACGGTCGGGACGCCGCGCCGGATGACCGGATCCGGTCGAGTGAGGGCGACGACACGCTGCGCGGCAACGGCGGCAACGATCACCTCGAGGGCGGCGACGGTGTCGACAATCTCATCGGCGGTCTCGGTGACGACTTCCTCACCGACCTGTTCGGCGACGACGTCCTGAAGGGCGGTGACGGCAACGACTATCTGTCGTCGGGCCAGGGCTTCGGCGGTGACCTCAACCAGGGTGGCCGCGGCGACGACTTCATCGTCGGTGGCAACGACATCACCGAGACGTTCGCCGGCGAAGGCAACGACTTCGTCTTCGCCGGGGACGCCGAGGACACCGTCTTCGGCGACGGTGGCGACGATTGGATCGAAGGCGGGCTCGGACCGTTCAACCTGTTGCAGGGCGACAACGGCGCCCCGTTCGGGGACGACCCCAATGAACCCGGACACGACGTCCTCGACAGCGACGGCGGTGAGCAGGACTTCGACGCCGAAGGTGGCGACGACATCATGTTCCTCGGTGGCGGCATCCAGCGCGCGGAGGGCATGCTCGGCTTCGACTGGGTGAGCCATCGCGGCGACCCGTCGCCGGGCAACACCGACATGGAGCTCACGATCGCGGCCCTGCCGTCGGTCGAGACCAACCGTGACCGGATGGATCGGGTCGAGGCCCTGTCCGGATGGAACTTCAACGACGTCCTCCGCGGCGACAGCCGCGGCCTCGGCGCCGACCCGGAGACGGGTCTCGACGGGCACGAGTTGACCACCGAGGGCATCGCCCGCATCAACGGGCTCGCTGCCCTGCTCCCCGTCGGTGCGCAGTCGTTCACGGGCGGCAACATCATCCTCGGCGGCGCTGGTGCCGACATCATCGAGGGTCGCGGCGGCGACGACATCATCGACGGCGATCGGTGGCTGAACGCCGAACTGAGCGTGGGCAACACGCTGTACCCGGGCCTGACGACAGGGCTGCGCTCGGCGGTGGCCGCGGGAACGATCAATCCGGGATCGATCAGCATCTTCCGCTCGATCGTCACTCCGCCACCGGCGCCGGCTCTCGTCGACGTGGCGGTGTTCTCCGATGTCAGGAACAGCTATGTCGTCACCGAGAACCCGAACGGGTCGATCACGGTGAACCACTCCGGCGGCACGGCCACCGACGGCATCGACACGCTGTGGAACATCGAGCGGCTCAGGTTCGCCGACGGTTCCGTCGAGTTCGGCGCGGCCAACACCGCGGCCACCGGCACGGTCGCCATCAGCGACAACACGCCGACGGAGAACCAACTCCTCACGGTCACCCCGACGATCTTCGATCCTGAAGGCTCGGGCCCGATCACCACCACGTGGGAAGCCGAGATCGGAGGAGGTTGGACGCAGGTGCACGTCGGCCCCACGTTCACTCCGTCGGACGGACAGGTCGGTTCGGCGCTGCGGGTCGTGGCCACCTTCCTCGACGGCGCCGGCGTGCCCGAGCAGGTGATCGGTGCCGCGACGGGACCGGTGACCAACGTCAACGACGTCCCGGTGGGGCTGCCGATCATCAGCGGCGATTCCCCGATGGTCGGCGTCCCGCTCTCCGTCGCCCTCGGCTCGATCACCGACGCCGACGGCAAGCCACCGACGCTCGGCGTCCAATGGCTCCGTGGCAGCACCCCGATCACGTCGGCGACCGGCACGACGTACGTGCCCGCGATCGCTGACATCGGCCAGACGTTGCGGGTCAGGGTCACCTACACCGACCTGCACGGGACGGCCGAGTCGCTGCTGTCGGCGAGCACCGCCGCGGTGGTCGATGCGCCTCCGCCGCCGCCCGCCGCCGCCCCGCCCCTCCGCCGCCCCCGCCCCCACCACCACCCCCGCCGCCTCCGCCCGTCGTGGAACCGATCGTGGAGCCGGTCGTCGTGCCGGTGGCTCCGGTCGTGCCCAACCAACTCGTCGGCTTGCCGGCACCGTTCCGGGTGGTCGACACCCGCAACACGGCAGCGGTGGTGCCGACCGGCTCGATCACGACGGTCGACGTGACGGCCGCTGGGGTGCCGGCTGGCGCCAAGGCGGTGTCGCTCAACGTCACCGTCACCGGGGCCGCCGGTGCCGGGTTCGTCACGGTGTATCCGTGTGATGCGCCGCGGCCGGAGACGTCGAACCTCAACTTCGTCGCCGGTCAGACGATCGCCAACGCGGTGCTCGCCAAGCCGAGCGCGACGGGCACGATCTGTCTGTTCAACTCGATCGGTACCGAGCTGATCGTCGACGTCGGTGGCTACCTACCGGCCGGGTTCGCCTACGACGCCATCACGCCGGTGCGGCTCCTCGACACCCGCAGCGGTGCCGTGGTCCCGGCGGGCACGGTCACCCAGGTGCCCGTCACGGGTGCCAACGGGATCGCCGCCGATGCCAAGGCAGCAGCCCTCAACGTCACCGCAGTCAATGCGGGAGCGGAGGGTTATCTCACCGTGTTCCCCTGCGGTCAGCCTCAGCCCACAGCGTCGTCGTTGAACTTCGTCGACGGCCAGACGATCCCCGGTGCCGTGCTGGCCACGATCGGGCAGAGCGGGAGGGTGTGCATCTTCAACAGTGCACCGACCCACCTGCTCGTCGACCTGGCCGGATCGTTCGCGGCCAATGCTGCCTACACCGCTCTCACCCCGACCCGTGTGCTCGACACCCGGCAACCGGGGTCGGTGAAGGTGCCGGCAGGTACGTCGGTGCAGGTCCCGTTGGCCGGGGTGATCCCGGGAGCGGTGGCGGCGGCGTTGACGGTGACGGCGGCGGAACCGCAGGCGGACGGCTATCTCACCGTCCATGCCTGTGGGACGCTGCCGAACGCGTCGAACCTCAACTACGTGGCCGGCAAGCCGATCGCCAACACCGCGATCGCCAAGCTCAGCCCGACCGGATCCATCTGCGTCTTCTCCTCGGCGACGACGCACATCATCATCGACGTCAGCGGCGCCTTCTGAGCACACGCTGACATCGTCCGACACGGGCCAGGCAAGCGCCGTCAGCTTCCAGGGCCCGCGCCGGTCCGACATGGGTCGGGGAAGCGGAGCCCGTTCGCATCCCGAGCCCACGTCGGCCCGACATGGGCCGGGGAGGCACCGTCTGCTTCCCCGGCCCATGTCAGAAATCGCGAACTCGCAAATGCGTCACGTGACGTGACGTGTGCAACGTTCCGTGGACATCGCGAACTCGGCGATGGTACGTTGGGCCGAGGACGAAGGACTGCATGGGGCTGGATGCACGCGGCTGGACGCGTGTCGTCGCTGCCCCGTCAGAGTGCGGGAAGGGCGAAGAATGCATGTAGCGCATCTGGGTCCATTGGTGACGCATATGTCGCTGTTGGGACCGTTGGTGGTGACCACCGCACAACGAACGCTGCGCGGCCGGGACTTCGGGGGGCCGAAGCCGCGGGCCGTGCTCGAACTGCTGCTGCTGGCCAGGGGCAAGAGCGTCAACAAGGACGTGCTGGCCGACGCACTCTGGGACGCCGAGCCGCCGAAGAACGTGGCCGGAACCATCGAGCAACATGTCAGCCTGCTGCGCCGCCGGCTGTCCGACGGGTCGAACGAGCCGAAGCGGGTGATCGTGACCGAGGCGCACGCCTATCGTCTCGACACATCCGAGGTCTCCGTCGACCTCGATCGCTTCGACTCCCTCGTCGTGCGCGCCGAACAGGCCGACTTCGCCACTCGGCGTGAGCTGCTCTCCGACGCCGTCGGCATGGTCGGGGGTGATCTCCTCGAGGACGCGCCGTACGCGCCATGGGTGCAGTGGGAACGGGACCTCTACCGGGGGCGCATCTCGCGGGCGCACATGGCGCTCGCCCACGACAGCGTCATGGTCGGCAACTATGCAAGCGCCGTCCGCCACGGTGAGGAGGCGCTGAGGTTCGCGCCGTTCTCCGAGCATGCGTTCCAGACGATCATGATCGCCAACGCCGCCCTCGGCCGTAGCGATCTGGCGCGTCGCGCGTACGCGGGCTGTTGTGCGGCGGCGGCATCCCTCGACGTCAAACCATCGGCGGAAGCGACCGACATCGCTGCCGCGATCGACGTCGGACGACCGCCGGGCGAGCTGATCGACCGGTACATCGCACCCTGGTACGCCAGTTCGGTCACGGTCGCGCCCATCCTCGCCGACCGTCGCTGAACGTTCGAGCACCGCTGACTCGTTCTACGCTGCCGACGTGGATGTCGTGCGCGCCGAACTCGCGGACGATCCGACCGTGGACATCACGACGACGGGCCGCCGGTCCGGACTCCCTCGCCGCATCGAGATCTGGATGCTCGATGTCGAGGGTCGTTTCTTCATCACGGGAACGCCGGGCCGGCGGGACTGGCTGGCGAACCTCGTGGCCGAACCGAGCTTGGTCGTGCACCTCAAGCGTCACGCGCACCTCGACGTCGCGGCGCGCGCGACACCGGTCGTCGACATCGCCACCCGTCGCACCGTCCTCGAGCACCTCCGCGCCACGTGGTACCGGGACCAGCAACCGGTCGACGTGCTCGTCGAGACGGCTCCGATGGTCGAAGTCGTGTTCGACGACGACGCGCCCTGAGGGACGCCTCGCCGACCCTTCGGTCAGATCGGTGCGGGACCGGCGGTGGGGATCACGTACGGGCCTTCGGGGACCACCGCGATCCGGCGGTCGCCCGATCGGTCGACGCTGGCGAGCACCGCGTCGGCCACCGACCGGGTCGTCTCCACCCCGGTGATCGCCTGATCGGCCGATGTCAAACCGTCGCTGTACAGGTGCACACGGCCTGCCCGGAGCGCCTTCAGCAACATCTCGGTCTGCCATTCGTCGATCGCCGCGTACTGCTTCGCACCGATCTCGGCGAGGAAGCGTTGCGGCCCGATCTCCACGAGTCGGCGCTGCGACGCGGCGAACTCCGCCGACCCGAAACCCTGTTCACATGCCGACGCCACGATCAGGTCGCCGCCCGGTTGGAGGATGCCGAGCGCGCCGACCATCCCCTTCACGGTCTGGTAGTAGGTGGTGTCGAGCGGATAGCCGGCGGCGCTCGTCACGACCGTGTGGAAGCGTTCGCCCGACGTCGATCTCCGCCGCGGCGCGGATGAACTCGACGGCCGCAAGTGGCTCTCGACGACCTCGCCGAAGTTCACGAAGCACAAGCGTCGCTCGTCGTCGATGACCGTGTTGAGGGCGAATGCGCCGCCCACCATGCGCACGATCTCGAGTTGTTCCTCGTGCAACGGGTTGCCGTCGAGCACGCAGTTCGCCGCATTCGGGTGCTCCATGAACCGCGCGCTGTGGAACGTCGTGATCGTCGGCGCGCCGGCGACTCCGGGAGCGATCACCTTGCGGCCCCCGCTGTAGCCGGCCATGAAGTGGGGTTCGACGAGGCCGGTGGCGATCCGCACGTCGGCCTCGACGAACCGGCGGTCGATCGACACCGGGGTCCCGCGGGTCGGCGTGACGCCGAGGTCGACATGGGCGTCGGCGTCGCGGGCGATGTGGTTGGCGACCACGACGGTGTCCATGACCCACTGATCGCCGATGACCTCGGCGAGCTCGACGCCTTCGTTCGGGCGGTGGAGCCCCGTCGCCACGAGGACGGTGATCGCCTCGGGTGCGATGCCGGCGTCGAGCAACGTCCGCACGAGCGGCGGCAGGAACAGGCCGTTCGGCACCGGACGGGTGACGTCGCACACGAGGATGCAGGCGCTCCGTGCTCCGCGGGCGGAATCGGCCAACGCCATCGATCCGACGGGTCGGGCGAGCGCCTCGGCGATCGCCGCTGCCGGATCGTCGAGGACCCGCATCGGGTGCTTGGTGACGACGGTGACGTCGAGTTCGTCGGGCAGGCCGACGGTGAGCGTGCCGCGGCCGTAGTTGAGCCCGATCTGCATCGTCAGGCACCGTACGCCAAGGGCAGGCCCGGCGTGTCCCAGGACGAAAATATGTTCGAGAAATGCTTGATTATCCGTACATACGATCGTTAGACTTCAATCATGTTCGCCGATGTCGTCGAGGAACTGATGGGGCTCGACGACGCGGAGGTGACCGAACGGTTCCGCGCACTCGAGTTGCGTCGCCGCCGTGACGAGGCCGAGCTGTTGGCGTTGGTCGCCGTGGCCGAGGCGCGTGGCGTGTACGCCGCGGACGGTCATCTGTCCGTGAAGGGCTGGCTGCGGGCGAACGCCAACTGGTCGCCGGCCGAGGTCAACTCGACCCGTCGCAAGGCCCGCCTGGTCAACGACCACCCGAGTGTGGGTGATGCCCTGTTGGACGGTCACCTCGGTGTCGCCCAGGTGACCGAGCTGGCGAGGGTGCGGGCCAACCCGCGTTGTGGTGACGAGTTGGGAGAAGTGATCGATCAGCTCGTCGACTACGGCGAACAGTTGCCGTACGACGCGTTCTGCAAGGTCGTGAAGCGGTGGGAGAACCTGGCCGATGCCGACGGCGCCCATCACGACGCCGAGGTCACCAACGAGCGGCGGACGGCGTCGATCCACCCGGTCGAAGGCGGGGTGGAACTGCGGGCGTCGGGTGGCGATGCGATCTCGACGGGTTGGTTGACGAAGATCTTCGACCAGTTCGTCGAAGACGAGTTCCGCGCCGACGTCGCCGCCCGCGACGAACAGTACGGTCCGCACGCCGCGACCTCGCTGTTACCGCGCACTGATGCGCAACGCCGCTTCGACGCCCTCGTGACGATCTTCCGAACAGCGGGCGCGATGCCGGCCGACGCGAAGTTGCCGGAGTTGGTGTTGAACCTGGTCGTCTCCCAGGAACGCTTCGAACATGAACTCGCCAGGTACGGCCTGATCGATGTCGATCGCGAATCCGATACCGGTCGTGGCCGACGACTTGCTGCGCCAGTACTGCGAGACCGAGAACGGGGTGCCGCGTCAACGGTCACGACATCATCCGTGCCGCGCTCACCGGCTACATCCGCCGCGTCGTGATCGACGGACAGGGGGTGGTCACCGACTTCGGGCGCAAACGCCGGCTGTTCACCGGTGCCGCCCGCGAAGCACTCAAGTTGATGATCGACGGCTGCGAGCACATCGGTTGCCCGGTACGCCCGACGAGTTGTCAGATCGATCACATCGACGAATGGGTCCGCGACGGCGGAGCCACCGATCTCCGTAACGGCGCCCTCAAGTGCAACGGTCAGAACCGGGCCAAACATCGCCTCGGGATCACCGAAGCACGCGACGCCAACGGCACCCTCGTCCAATACCGGCGCGACGGCACACCGATCATCCCGGTCGGCCGACGATTGCGACGGCCAGGCCGGTACCGAAGTCGACTCCGGGTCGACTGCGATTCGTTCCGGACCTGAGCCCACCGCCACCGTCACATGCTGACCTGATCGCCATCGGCTGGCCGATCACTCGTCTCCGCATGGTCGCCTGATCCCAGTTCGAGCAGCCAGTCGCGCAGCAGCCGGGTCACGGCATCGGGTTGCTCGACGGTCAGCATGTGACCCGAGTTCTCGACCACCTCGAGACGAGCGCCGGCGACGGCGGCCGTGATCGCCTCGTGCTGGGCGACCGGACTCCACTCGTCCTGACGGCCCACGATCACGAGTGTCGGCACGGTGATCGTGGCGAGCAGGGATGTGGCGTCGGGACGGCCGAGCAGGGCGCGGATCTGTCGGGCGTGCACCTCGGGTGTCGCCCGCATCACCATGCTCGTCAACGGGGTCATGATCGTCGCATCGTCACGTCGGTCCGGATGGACCATCGGTGGCAGCCACGCCTCGGCGAGTGCCTCCATGCCCTCGTGGGCCGACACGTCGAGCAGCAGTTGCCGGCTGGCGGCCTCCTGCGGTCCGGGCGGATGGGCCCCGGTGTCGAGCACGACCAGCGAGCGGACGCGATCAGGAGCGAGGCGCCACACCTCGAAGGCGACGCGACCACCCATCGAGTGCCCGACGACGTCGAGCGGACGTCGATCGTGCCCGACCAACTCCAGCGCGGCCCGGGCCATGTCGGTGAGATCATCGAGTGCCGAGAAGTCGGGAATGGTCACGTCGGCGAGGTCGGCGAGCCCGGCGGCCTGGGCCTGCCAGATGGTCTCGTCGCACAGCAGGCCCGGCAGCAACAACACCGCGGCGCGGGTCGCCTCCATCGGCCGCTACTCGGCGAACGCGGCGGCCAGCGCGGACGCCGCGTCGGCGACCGCTTCGTTGGCCACGTCGACGGCGCCGCCCATCGTGAGGAAGGCGTGGATCGTGCCGTTGTAGCAGGAGTACGCAACGGGCACGCCGCCGGCCTGCAACACCGCCGCATACGCCCGCCCCTGGTCGACGAGAGGGTCGTAGCTCGCCGCAAGGATCGTCGCCGGTGCGAGACCGCTGTGGTCGTCGGCGTGGATGGGCGAGACGCGCGGGTTCGTGAGGTCGTCGCCGGCGTGCGCGGCGTGCATCGACGCGATCAACGGCAGGTTGACGAACGCGTCGATCGTCACCATGCTCTCGGACCGGTTCGCTCCGTCGATGTCGGGATACACGAGCAGTTGGTGGCGCGGCTGCGGGAGACCGAGCCGCTTGGCGTCGAGGCACACGGCGGTGGCGAGATAGCCGCCGGCACTGTCGCCGCCCACGGCGATCCGTGTCGCATCGCCGCCGATCTCGTCCGCGTGGTCGAGGCACCACTGGTACACGGCGACGGCGTCGTCGAGCGGTTGCGGGAACGGGTGCTCGGGAGCCAGCCGGTAGTCGACGTTGACGACGATGCAGTCGGCGGCCGCCGCGAGCGCGGTGCACAGCGGTTGGAACTCGTCGGCGCCGAGCAACATGAGCCCGCCGCCGTGGAAGTAGACGAGCACGGGCAACGGCTCCTCCGACCGCCGCGGCTGGTTGACGATGCACGTGACGTCACCGTTCGGTCCCGGGATCGCCCGCTCGGCGATCGACGCCATCTCGACCGGCGGCGGACAGAGCGCCCGATGCCCGCCACTCGCACCGGCCCGGATCTCCTCGAGCGACGGCGGTTCGTCCGGCTGGGGCTGGGCCGCCATGGCGTCGAGCACGGCTTGTATCTGCGGATCGATTTCGGTCATGGTCGAACCCCTCTTGCTGGATCGGTCGGTCTGTGCATCAGTCGGCGAGACCGAGGCCCCAGCCGCCGTCGATGACGATCTGCTGGCCGGTGACGTAGGCCGACGCCGGCGAGGCGAGGAAGAGCGCCAGACCCTTGATGTCGTCGGGGAACCCGACTCGGTGCATCGGGATGTCCTTGGCCATCGCCTCCTGGGCGGCGGGTTCCTTGGCATGGCCGCCGCCGATGTTGGTGACGAAGAACCCGGGTGCGATGGCGTTGACCGTGATGCCGTACGCGGCGAGCTCGAGGGCCACGTTGCGGGTCAGGTGCGCGCAGCCGGCCTTCGCCGCCATGTACGCCGCGCCGATCACCGGTTCGGTCTTGATCGCCGCCAGCGACGTGGTGACGATGATCCGCCCGGACCGCTGGGGTCGCAGGTACCTCGTCGCCGAGCGGATCGTCGCGAACACCCCGTTCAGGTTGACGTCGATCACGCGGTTCCATCGCTCGTCGGTGTACGACTCGAGGGCGCCCTCGTCGTTGCGGGGACGCTCGGCCCCCGCCCAGCCCGTGACGAAGCCGGGGCCCGAGTCGATGCCGGCGTTGGCGAAGGCGACGTCGAGCCGGCCGTGGGCGGCGACCGCAGCGTCGATGGCGGCATCGAGCCGAGCATGATCGGTCACGTCGACGACGTCGCCGCGCACGGCGTATCCCGCGTCCGTGAGACGCGTCACCTCGGTGTCGATGGCGGTGCCGTCGACGTCGAGGATCGTCACTGCCGCGCCGTTCTCCGCCAGCGCCTCGGCGAAGGCGAGCCCGAGCCCGCTCGCGCCGCCCGTGACGACGACGCCGTACCCCGCGACGTCGAACAGCTCGGCGACGGTCATCGATTCAGGCCGGGGGAGTGGCGTCGACGAGGTCGAGCAGCACCCACTGCTTGCCGTCGCTCGGCCCGATCAGCTCCTGGCCCGCCGCCCGCCACATGCCCGGTCCCGACGTGACGTGTTGGGTGCCGGCGTGCACGTCGCGGACGATGCGTTCGATCGGGCTCGACTTGCGGAGTGCGGTCGTGCCGCCCGAGAGGTAGACGAAGTTGGCGACTTCGGCGAGCGCGTTGGTGATGTTCCCGAGCGCGATGCGCACCAACGTGTCTTCGCGAACGCTCACGGCGCGGCCCGCGTTCACGGACGACTCGACATCCGCCCACGACTGGTTGACGAACGCGACCGCGGCGCGAAAGCGCGCCTCGGTCTTGGCGAAGTCGGTGCGGAAGGCGTCGGAGTCGGCCAACGATCCCGGCCGTCCCCGCTTGGTGCGCACGAGCTCCGTCAGCTCGTCGAGCAGGCGCCGCCCCACCCCCGATGCCCAACCGGAGTGGCAGACGACCGCCAGGCCGATGATCCCCAGCCGATACAGCGACCCGCCGTGGAGCGGTTCACGGGTGAACGCGAAGTGGCAGTAGTCCTCCGGGACGAAGACGTCGGTGAGCGTGTAGTCGATGCTGCCGGTGCCGCGGAGTCCCATCACGTTCCAGCTGTCGAGCGCCAACTCGGCTTTGTCGACGGGCACGACGAAGATGCGCGGCT
Source organism: Ilumatobacteraceae bacterium (assembly GCA_963695145.1). Lineage (GTDB taxonomy): Bacteria > Actinomycetota > Acidimicrobiia > Acidimicrobiales > Ilumatobacteraceae > Sva-07. The sequence goes on from CAVOGB010000005.1 coordinate 553,087, forward strand.
CGCCGGTCTCCTGGATGATGCCGAGCGTGTGGATGTGGTCGCCGTGCCGCAGGCCCGAGGCGAAGCTCCACGATCCGCTCAGGAGATAGCCGCCGTCCACCGTCGTCGCGGTGCCGGGGGCGGTGCCCTGGCCGGCGATCACCGGACTCCTGCCTTCCCCGAACAGCTCCTTGACCGCGGTTTCGCCGAGGTACGACCCGGCCACCCCGATCGAGAGCGAGCCGGCCATCTGCACCCACCCGGCGGACGGGTCGCCGTAGGCGGTGAGCGCGAGCACCTCGAGTGCGTCGCGGGGCCCGAGCTCGAACCCACCGAGTTCCTCCGGGACCCACATCTTGAACAGACCGGCGTCGGTGAACGCGTCGACGACCTCGGGCGCCAGCTTGCAATTGGCGTCGGCGAATTCGGCTCCGGCGTCGGCCACCGGGATGAGCGCCTTGGCCCGCTCGGCGAGCGGCGTGCTCGCCGTCAATGTCGTCTCCATGTTTGCTCCCCATTCCCCCGAGTGCCCGACTGTCGGACACATGTCCACCGATGTGCTCCGGCGCAGTCTTCCCGAGACGTCACACGGTGTCAACGGGCGACCGCCGACGGGCGAGGTCAGTCGCGCGGCGGCTGGTAGTCGGTGTTGCGGTCGATGTTCATGTAGATGTCGTTGCCGATCGGATCGATGATCTCCTCGGCGAGTTGGCCGAGCAGGCCGGCGCAGCGCGCCAGCAACGCAAAGCCGCGGGTGACCCCGAGCGGAAGGTCGATGTCGGCGAGCACCGCACCGCACACCCCGGCACCGTTGAGCGGCAAGGTGCGGCCGAGAATGGCGGGGTGCACCCGGCCGATCGCCTCGAACAGGGCGAGGTGCGGTCCGAACACCTCGTGCTCGCGGGCCAGCCGGAACAGCACGGGCGTGCGCGGGTCGCCGTGCTTGTGCACCGGGTGGCCGAGGCCGGGGACGAACCGTCCGGCCGCCTTCGTGTCGGCGACCACTGCGGCCGCGACCTCGTCCCAGCCCGCCTCGTCGCCCGGGAGCGGATCGAGGCCGGCGAGCACGTCGTGCAGGAAGTTGGCCGAGTTCTCCGTGACGCCGAGGAAGCGCGAGCCACCGCCGAGCAGACCGGCGGCGATCGCCCCCTGGAGCGAATCGGGGGCGCTCAGGTACGTGACGCGGGCGGCGATCGCCGTGGGGGTGAACCCGTGATCGGCGAGCGCCACCAGCACCGCCTCGAACAGGACCCGTTGACCTTCGGTCGGTCGACGCTTGGCCACCATCCAGTACGCCAGCTCCCCGAACGTCACCTTGCCCAGCAGGTCGGCGCCCAGGTCGTGTCCGAGCAGCCAGATGTGATCGGCGTCGGAGGCGCCGAGCCCCGTGCGGTACGTCGGCATGCCGGCCGGCGTGTTCTCCTGCGGATCGGTCACGGCCGCGACAACCAGTCGCGGATCTCGTCGGAGTGCTCCCCGAGTTCCGGTGGCGGCGACGTGTAGCGGATGTCGGCCGCGCTGAACGTGATCGGGTTGCGGACCACGTCGACCTCACGGTCGCCGGAACCGACCGTGACCCGCGGTTCGAGCCCGAGGCGTTCGGCGAGTTCGACCCCCTCGGCGATCGAGTTCACCGGACCGCAGGGCACACCGACCTTGTTCAACGCCACGAACAGATCGTCGGCACTCCATGTCGAGAGGCGTTCGACCAGCAGGGGATGGAGCTCGGCCCGGTTGGCGGTGCGATCGGCGTTGAGCCGGAAGCGTTCGTCGTCGGCGAGTTCGGCGACGTCGAGCACCTCGCACAACGCCCGGAACTGGCGATCGTTCGCCGCGGTGATGATGATGTCCCGGTCCTTGGTGGGCATCGTCTGGTACGGGTAGACGCTCGGATGCTCGTTCCCCATCCGGTGCGGTACGACGCCGCCGGCCACGAAGGCGCCCGTCTGGTTGACGAGCCCCGACATCGCCGACGACAGCAGGTTCACCTCCACGTGCTGGCCCTCGCCGGTGTCGCGCCGCTGGTTGAGCGCGGCCAGCACGCCGATCGTGCCGTGCAGTCCGGTCATCACGTCGAACACGGAGATGCCGGCGCGGAACGCGGGGCCGTCCTGCGCCCCGGTCAGGCTCATCAGCCCCGACACCGCCTGGACGACGAGGTCGTAGCCCGGCAGCCAACTGCCCTCGGCGGTGCCGAACCCACTGATCGAGAGGTAGATCAACGACGCGTTGATCGCCCGTGCCGACTCGTAGTCCAATCCGAACTTCGTGAGGGCACCCGGTTTGAAGTTCTCGAGCACGATGTCGGAGCGGCGGAACAGCTCGTGGACGAGCGCGACGTCGTCCGCATCGCGGAAATCGAGCACGATCGAGCGCTTGTTACGATTGATCGACATGAAGTACGTGGACACGCCGTCCTTCTCGGGGGGCATCCACGTGCGGGTGTCGTCGCCGTCGGCGCTCTCGACCTTGACCACGGTCGCACCCAGGTCGGCCAGCAGCATCGAGCAGTACGGCCCGGCGAGCACGCGCGACAGGTCGGCCACGATCAAGCCGTCGAGGGGACCTCGTCGCGATTCGGGCGAGTCGTCGCTGGTGGTGGGTGAACGGTCGGTCATCGTGGAGTCACTCTCGAGAGTCGGGCGGGCACGGGGTGGGCGGGCACGGGGTGGACAGGCAACGGGTGGGCAGGCGAGGGGTGGGCGGGGACCGTCGTGCTGAACGAGGGACGGCGGAGTCGGGGCGACTCCGGCAACGGTGAGTTCGTCGAGGCGCTCGCCCGCGGCCTCGACGTGATCACGTGCTTCGGGCCGACGTCGCTCGAGTTGAGCGTCAGCGATGTCGCCGGCCGCACCGGACTCGCCCGCCCGACGGCGCGCCGGCTGTTGCTGACGCTGGAGCAACTCGGATACGTCCGCTCGGTCGGGGGCTCGTTCTCGCTGACCACCCAGGTGCTGCGGTTGGGGACGGCGGGCATCGCCGCGCAGGGGATCTGGGACGTCGCCCGGCCGCACCTCGTCAACCTCGTGGGCCACACCGGCGAGTCGAGTTCGATGTCGCAGCTCGACGGCAGCGACATCGTGTACACGGCCCGGGTCCCCGTGCCGAAGATCATCGCCCTCGCCGTCTCGATCGGCACGTTGTTCCCGGCGGTGGCCACGTCGATGGGACGGGTGCTGCTCGCCGACCTGGCGCGCGACGACCTCGAGGACGTGCTCGCCACGCCGTCGCGGTCAGGCGTGATCCCGCGCCTCACGCTGTCGCGGGCCGAACTCGACGACGACCTGGCCGAGATCCGCGAGCGCGGCTGGGCGCTGTCGGACGAGATGCTGTCACTCGGCATCCGGTCGATCGCCGCGCCGATCTGCAACCGTGACGGTCGGACGGTGGCGGCGATGAACGTCACCGTGCACGCGGCCGAGACCTCGATCGAGACGCTCACCGGTGAGTACCTTCCCTTCCTTCTGTCGACGGCTCGGGCCGTGACGGAGGAGTGGTCGAACCTGTCCCGCCTGCCCGTCGCCACGCCCGCCGGCGTCGAGGCCGACCGCAAGAACAACAAGAACTAGCGGTACGGGTTGTTGCCGGTGTGGTCGCCGGCCAGCCACCGTTCGAGCGTCTCGTGGGCATCGGCGCGCCGCAGCTTGTTGAGCTCGTCGGCCTCGGGCACGTCGACGGTGAACTCGAGGAGCATCCCGTTCGGATCTTCGGTGTAGAGCGAGCGGCAGTACCCGTGCTCGAGCACGTAGGTGCCCTCGGGCTTCCAGCCGGCCTCTTCGAGGCGCTTGGCCATGGCGGCCTGACCCTCTTCGGTGACCTTCATGGCGATGTGCCGGAACGGTGACGGCGTGAGGTCGGGATCGAACAGCTGCTGGTCGGACTCGTTGGCGAACTGGAAGAACGCCAGCGCGCTGCCGTCGGCGAGTCCGAAGAACGTGTGGCAGTAGACGCGTTCGGCGCCGAACAGTTCGTCGGCCTCGGCCCACGTGGCGAGCAGCGGGAACCCGAGGATGTCCTCGTAGAACGCGCGCGTGGCCGCCTGGTCCTTGGTGACGTACGCCGTGTGGTGGAGGCGAAGGGCGGAGGGACCCGCCGGGGCCGGTGCCAGTCTTGGTCGTGCCGGTCTTGGTCGTGCCGGTGTTGGTCGTGGTGTCGGTCATCGGAGTCCTCGTTCAGTCGTGGTCGAGCGCTGGCCGTGCAGCGGACATGTCGCCGCTGTGCGTACGCTACTGATCTTGCCATGACCATTCAACACGACCCGCAACCGGCAGGATTCCCCCGATGACCGATCGAACGATCAGCTGCACCCACACGGGCAGCCTGCCGCGTCCCGACCGGCTCGTCACGACGATGTGGGCCGCGGCCGACGGTGTCCCGGTCGACGCCGACGCGCTCGAGGAGCAGATCGACGAGGCGGTGCGCGAGGTGGTGCGCCGGCAGATCGACGCCGGCATCTCGGTGGTCAACGACGGCGAGATGTCCAAACCGTCGTACGCCACCTACGTGCAACACCGTCTCGCCGGCTTCGAGGGCGAGTCGGTGCAGAGCTACCACTTCGCCGATCTCGTCGACTTCCCGCGCAGCGCCGACCTGGTGGCGAGCAACCCCGGCCGTCGCAAGCGATCGGCGCCGGCCTGCACCGGACCGATCTCGGTCGCCGACCCGCAGCCGGCGATCGACGACATGCACCGCCTCGTCGCGGCGGCCGACGGCCACCCGATCTTCTCCAGTGCCGCATCGCCGGGCGTGGTGTCGCTGTTCTTCGGCAACGAGCACTACCCCGACCACGAGTCGTACGTCTTCGCCATCGCCGAGGCGATGCGGGCCGAGTACGAGGCGATCGCCGCGGCGGGTGCGACGGTCCAGTTGGACTGTCCGGATCTCGCCATGGGCCGCCACTCCGCCTATGCGGACATGGACGACGACGAGTTCCGGCGCACGATCGCGATCAACATCGAGGCCCTCAACCACGCCGTTCGCAACATCCCGGCCGAGCAGCTGCGGATGCACCTCTGCTGGGGCAACTATCCCGGTCCGCACCACTGCGACATCTCGATCGCGACGATCGCCGATCTCGTGTGGAAGGCGAAACCGCCGACGGTGCTGTTCGAAGGCGCCAACCCGCGCCACGCCCACGAGTGGGCCGTCCTCGCCGAGATCGGTGTGCCCGACGACAAGATCATCTGCCCCGGCGTCATCGAACCGCAGTCGAACTACATCGAGCACCCCGAGGTCGTCGCCCAACGCATCGAGCGGTGGGCGACCGTCGTCGACCCCGAGCGCCTGATGGTCGGCGTCGACTGCGGCTTCTCGGTGCACGTCGGCATGCAGGGCATCGATCCCGACGTCGCCTTCGCCAAGCTCGCCTCGCTCGCCCAGGGTTGCGAGATCGCGTCCGCCCGCATCTTCGCCTGACCGCCGCGGCGGCGTCAGGCCACGTCGGGTCCGGTCGAGCGGACCTGCTCGACGTTGCGGAGCGCCTCGCGCAACTCGCTCAACCAGTCGTCGGCGTTCTTGCCGACGAGGCGCACGCACCACGCCAGTGCGTCGGCACGCGAGCGGGCGATGTTGCCCTCGATCAACGTGTCGAGGACCCGCCGCTCGGGCTGGCGGAGCCGGGTCATCACCGGCGCGGCCACGTTGGTGAACAGCTCGGTCCGGTCGCCGCACGCCACCGCCCACGAGACCTTCCGTTCGAAGCGATGCTCGGCCTCGCGAGCGATCGCCATTCGCCGCTCACGGGTGTCGTCGCGGAAGCCGGCGATGCGTCCGATCGTCACCTCGCTGACGTCGATCTCGGACGGGTCGCCGGACGTCGCCGGCGCATCGATGGTGACGGTGACGGTGATCTCGTCGCGGTCGACGTCGATCGACGGCGGGCCGGCGGTGGTCCACTCGGCGGGCAGGCGACCAGCGAACCACGAGGTGATGGAGGTGGTGTCCGAAGCAGTCATGGCCCAACCGTACCTCAATGATTACAAGATTACAATCGTTGCGGTGAGCGAACCGCCCACCCCTCGGTCGCTTCGCTCATCGCAAGGCGGGGGCAGGTTTCGGCGGGGTGCGGGTTGGGGGTGCGGGCTGGTGGCGACAGACTCGGCAGCCCCCCATGTCGACCGTCACCCTCCGTCCGTGGCAGCGCGCGGCCTTCGATCGGTACCGCAGCTCGCCGTCGCCCGACTTCCTCGCCGTGGCGACACCGGGGGCCGGGAAGACGGCGTTCGCCCTCGCCTGCGGTCGATCGACGCTCGCCGACTGGGTCGGGCCAGGGGGTGCCGCCGGCCGCCGGCTCGTCGTCGTGGCGCCGACCAGCCACCTGAAGATCCAATGGTCGCTCGCCGCGCACCGGCTCGGTCTGCAGCTCGACCCCGACTGGACGCCGGGGCAAGGGCTCGCCCGCGACGTGCACGGCCTCGTCACCACCTACCAGCAGGTCGCCACGGACAAGGCGGCCAACGCCCTGCGCGGTCTGGCGGCCGACGGCATGGTGATCCTCGACGAGATCCACCACGCCGGCCACGAACGGGCGTGGGGTGACGGCGTGTTCCAGGCGTTCGAGCTGGCGGCGAAGCGGCTGTCGCTGTCGGGTACGCCGTTCCGCAGCGACAGCGCGAAGATCCCGTTCGTCCGCTACGACGTCACGGCCGAGGGCGATCTCGCCCACGCCGACTTCATCTACGGCTACGCCGATGCGCTCCGCGACGGCGGCGTGGTGCGTCCCGTCTACTTCCCCCGCGTCGACGGACAGATGGAGTGGAGCACGCCCTCGGGCGATGTGCTGCGGGCGACGTTCGGCGACGCGCTGGCCCGCGACCAGGTGTCGGCCCGGCTGCGTACGGCGCTCAGCCTCGACGGCGACTGGTTGCCCACCGTGCTCGGTCAGGCCCACGAGCGGCTGCGGGCGGTGCGCCGGCAGCAGCCCGACGCCGGCGGCCTGGTGATCGCCACCGACCAGGATCACGCGCAGGGGATCGCCCGCCTGCTCCGCAACCGCTTCGACGTCGTCGCCGACGTGGTCGTCAGCGACGACCCGGGTGCTTCGAGGAAGATCGCCGCGTTCGCCACGAACGATCGCCCGTGGCTGGTCGCGGTACGGATGGTGTCGGAGGGTGTCGACATCCCCCGCCTGCGCGTGGGCGTCTACGCCACCACCACGTCGACCGAGCTGTTCTTCCGCCAGGCGGTCGGCCGGTTCGTCCGCTGGCAGGCGGGCCGCGCCAGCCAGAAGGCGTTCGTCTACATCCCCGACGACCCACGCCTGCGCGTCCACGCGTTCCAGATCGCCGAGGCGCGACGCCACGTACTCCGTCCCCCCGCCGAACGGGACGACGAGTTCTCCCCGGACGGCGGCCTCGATGCGCTCGTCGACCCGGACGACGCGTTCGAGCAGATGTCGTTGTTCACGGTCGTGTCGTCGACCGCCACCGGCATCAGCGTCCACGCCGTCACCGAGGACGGCCTGCAGTTCTTCGAGGACGAACCGGATCCGCCCGAGCCCGAGTTCGCCGGGGATCCGGCGCTGTCGTTGGAGCTGCCCGACGTGCCGACCGAGGCCGGCCGTGTCCCGTGGAGTTCGCTGAGCGTCGCCGAGCAGAAGGACGACCTGCGCACCCGCAACGCCGACGTCGCCAAACGGTTGGTCGACCTCACCGGCTGGAGCCACGCCCGGGTGCAGGGCGAGATGAACCGCCTCGCCGGCGTCCGCTCGGTCGCCACCGCGACGATCGAGCAACTCGAACGCCGCCTGCGCTACAGCGAGAGCTGGCTGCGCCGTCTGCGCGGCGCCTGACCCCTGGTGCTCGTGCCGCGGTCCCGACAGACTGGGGCCCATGACGCAGACCATCACGCCGACGGAGGAACAGCGCCAGTTCCGGGCGGTCGTCCGACAGTTCGCCGCCGACAAGATCGCCCCGCTGGCCGCCGAGGCCGATCGGCTCGGTGAGTACTCCTGGCCGGCGTTCGAGGCGCTGCGGTCGATGGAGTTGACCGCGCTGTCGTACCCGGAGGAGTACGGGGGATCGGGGGCCTCGCTCGTCGATCAGGCGATCGCCGCCGAGGAACTGGCCCGGGTCGACGCGTCGACGAGCCTGATGTTCCTGATCTCGAAGCTGGGGATGCTGCCGGTGTTGAACTTCGGTTCGGAGGAGATCAGGCGGGCGTACGTGCCGAGGATCGCCTCGGGTGAGATCCAGGCCAGCTATGCGCTGTCGGAGGCCGACGCCGGCAGCGACGTCGCGTCGATGACCACGCGGGCGGTGCGCGACGGCGACGACTGGATCATCACCGGTTCGAAGACGTGGATCACGAACGCCAGCGTCTCCGACGTGTACACCGTGTTCGCCCGCACCTCCGACGATCGCCACAGCGGCATCACGGCGTTCCTCGTCGAGGCCGGCTGGGGCGTGGAGATCGACAAGCTCGAGCACAAGCTCGGGATCCGTGCGTCGCCGACCGGTGTGATCCGGCTCGATGGGGTGCGCGTGCCCGACACCCACCGCCTGGGCGGGATCGGCGAGGGGTTCAAGGTCGCCATGCACACGCTCGATCGCAGCCGTCCCACGATCGGCGCCCAGGCGGTCGGCATCGCGCAGGGCGCGCTCGACTTCGCCATCGGCTACATGAAGGAACGCACGACGTTCGGTCGGCCGCTCGCCGACAACCAGGGTCTGCAGTGGATGGCCGCCGATGCGGCGATGCGGATCGAGGCCGCGCGCGGTCTGGTGTACCGGGCGTGTTCGATGGTCGACGACGGCGATCCGGACGGCGAGCTGTCGATGGCCGGTGCGATGGCGAAGTGCTTCGCGTCCGACGTCGCCATGCAGGTGACGACCGACGCCGTGCAGTTCCTCGGTGGGTACGGCTACACCACCGACTTCCCCGTCGAGCGCATGATGCGCGACGCCAAGATCACCCAGATCTACGAAGGCACCAACCAGATCCAGCGAATCGTGATCGCCAGGCAGCTGATGCGGTGAACCGGCCGGATGCCGGTCGACACGAAGATCCCTCGCCGTCCGTCGCGTCCTGTGAGGAGCGCGTGACGCGATCACAGGCTGTGCGATCGTGGGACGATGACGACACCGGATGACGCGCTGGTCGAGGCGATCGGCAAGGCCTCGGAGGCACTCGAGTACGTCGAGCGGGCCCGGGGTCACCTCTACACCTTCCACCAGCTGATGGGCCACGCCGACCTCGAGTTCGGCACGGCCGCCGACCTGCTCGAACGGTGCGGACAGCAGCGCGATGCCGACGCGCTGCGTCACGAGATCGTCGGTCGCAACGTGCTCGACGGCCGTTGGACGTTCCAGGTCGTCGAGGAGTTCGACGACCTCTACTACGCAGCGGCGGTCGAAGCGGTACGCGCACTGGAACGCGACCATCTCGACGGCAAGCGTCATGTCCACGAGTCGCGGATGAAGGAGCAGCGCCGCACGAAGGGCGCGGTCGGCCACGAGGGCCGGCCGCCCGCGGCGAGTTCGCCGGTCGTCGACCTCGAACCCGACCGCTGAATCCGACGGGAAAATGCCTGAGAGCGTGCGCTGAGCGATCGATTCGAGGCATTTTTCGGATGGGGCCCCGGACATGGCCGGTCAGGTCGGTTGACGGATAGTTCAACGTTGAAGTAAATTTGCGATCGTGACGACGAATCGAGAGATCTGGGAGACCGCCGTCGACGCCTCGCCGACGCGCGACGCCGACTTCATGACGATGTCGGGCATCCCGCTCGACGCCGTGTACGGCCCTGACGACGGGGAGTTCCCCGGTCAGTATCCGTACACCCGCGGGCCGTACGCGTCGATGTACCGGTCGAAGCTCTGGACGATGCGGATGTTCGCCGGCTTCGGCACGGCCGACGACACGAACTGGCGGTTCAAGGAGATCATCAAGACCGGCGGGGACGGCCTCTCGACCGCCTTCGACATGCCCACGCTGCTCGGTCTCGACTCCGACGACCCGATGTCGCTCGGCGAGGTCGGCCGTTGCGGCGTGGCGATCGACAGCCAGGCCGACATGGAGGACCTCTACGCGGGCATCGACCTCGGCGCCACCACCACGTCGATGACGATCAACTCGCCGGCCGCGCCGATCTTCGCGATGTTCGTCGCCCAGGCCGAGAAGGCGGGGATCGAACGCAAACGCCTCGGCGGCACGCTGCAGAACGACATCTTGAAGGAGTACCAGGCACAGAAGGAGTTCGTCTTCCCGCCGCGCCAGTCGATGCGCCTCGTGCGCGACACGATCTCGTTCACCGCCGCCGAGATGCCGCGCTGGCACTCGATCTCGATCTCCGGCTATCACATCCGCGAGGCCGGCTCGACCGCCGTCGAGGAGCTCGCGTTCACCCTCGCCAACGGGTTCGCCTACGTCGAACTCGCGCTGCAGGCCGGCCTCCCGGTCGACGCGTTCGCCCCCCGGCTGAGCTTCTTCTTCAATGCCCACATCGACTTCTTCGAGGAGATCTGCAAGTACCGCGCCGCCCGCCGGATCTGGGCGCGCTGGATGAAGGAGCGCTACGGGGCCGAGTCGGAGCGGTCCATGCAGTTGCGCTTCCACACGCAGACCGCCGGCGTGTCGCTCACCGCGCAGCAGCCCGAGGTGAACATCGTGCGCACGGCGATCGAAGCACTGGCCGGTGTGCTCGGCGGCACCCAGAGCCTGCACACGAACTCGATGGACGAGGCGCTCGCCCTGCCCACCGAGAAGGCGGCCCGCATCGCGCTGCGCACCCAGCAGGTGATCGCCCAGGAGACCAACGTCGCCCACGTGGCCGATCCGCTCGGCGGCTCGTACTACGTCGAATCGCTGACCGACGAGATGGAACGGCAGGCCGAGGAGATCTTCGACCACCTCGACCGTCTCGGTCAGGGCTCGCTCCTCGACGGCGTCATCACCGGGATCGACGAGAACTGGTTCCAGGGCCGCATCGCCGATTCCGCCTACGAGCTGGAACGGCAGTTCAACACCGGCCGCCGGGTGGTCGTCGGGGTGAACGGCTACACCGACGGCAACGACGACGCCGCGATGGCGCTGCTGCGCATCACGAACGAGGACGAGGCCCGTCAGCTCAAGCGACTCGAAGCCGTGCGCCACGACCGTGACACCGACGCCGTCGCGCGGGCCCTCGCCACACTCGCCACCGAGGCCGCCGATCCCGAGGTCAACCTGATGCCGTCGCTCATCGAGGCGTCGAAGGCGTACGTCACGCTCGGCGAGATGATGGGCACGCTCGCGGGCGTCTTCGGCCGCCACGTCGAAGTGCCGACGATCTAGCCGGCGACGTTCGCGGGCCATTCGACACGATGACGCTCCGACTCGATCCGATCGACGAGGCCCGCCGCCACTGGGTCGACCACGGGTGGGACGACGCCGCCGACGGCATGGCGCTCGTCACGTCGATCACCAGGGTCCAACAGCTGTTCACGAACCGGATCGAACGCATCCTGCGCCCGATGGGGCTCACGTTCGCCCGGTACGAGGTGTTGATGCTGCTCCACTTCAGCGGCACCGGAGCGCTGCCCCTCGGCAAGATCGGCGAGCGTCTCCAGGTGCAGGCCGGTTCGGTCACCAACGCCATCGATCGCCTCGAAGCCGACGGCCTCGTCCAACGTCGACCGCACGCCACCGACGGCCGCGCCACGCTGGCGGTCATCACCGACTCGGGCCGTGGTCGTGCACTCGCCGCGACGGACGCGTTGAACGAGCGGGTGTTCGAGCCGCTGTCGACGTCGTCGGTCGACACGCGCGACGTGTTCGAGATGATGCGGTCGGTGCGTCTCGACGCCGGCGACTTCGAGCTGGAGACCGAGTTCACGGGCTGATCGTCGATCCGCGTCCGAGCGACTACTGTCCGGCGGGGGAGGCGTTGCATGTCGAGGTTGCAACAGGAGACCTTCAAGATCTTCATCAGCCACAAGCTGACCGACAAGGCGCTGGCGGAGCTCGTCGTCGAAGAACTCGAGACGCTCGGTGCGGGCAGGATCGACTGTTGGATGTCGGGACAGGATCTCAGCGCCGGCGTCGACTGGAACCGACAGACGAAGCACAACCTCGCCGAGAGTCACCTGCTCGTACTGCTGTTCACGACCCCGGCGCAGAAGTGGGACTGGTGTCTGTTCGAGGTCGGTCTCTTCACGCGCTTCGAGGCCGAGGACGTGTGCTCGGTCGTCTGCCTGTTCGACCCCGATGGCTCGCCTCCCGATCCGTTGAGTCAGGTGCAGGGCGTCAAGGCCGACGTGACGAGCATCGTCCGGTTGTTCCTCGAGCCGCTGTGCACGAAGCCGTGGTGCATGTCCGACGATTGGCAGCGTGGCGCACTGGTTCCCGACGTCGAGCCGGAGCTTCTGCAAGCGGCGGCGGAACGGATCGTCGCCGCCTTTGCGGAGGCGATGGAGCGATCGAACGCCGAGCGGGGCACGAACACCTATCACTACCGTCCGTGCCACCGGGTGGTCCTGGATCTCCCGCTCGACGGCGACCACGCCGCGTGGTCGGGGATCCCGCTCGACGCCCGCGTCGTCGTGGGCGGCGACGACACGACGAGCTACACCCTGTCGCTGTTCCGCACGCACGAGGGTCCCGCCGGGCGCACGTGGCACGACCTGGTGACCGAGGTCGACGGGATCGACGCGACGTGGCGCGTCGACCTCGATCACAACTTCATGAACTGTCTGAGTCAACGGCTGTGGACGCCGTCGAACGCGGTCATCGAGGCGTGGGAGCCCGACAGCGATCGGCACCGCGCGTACCACCCGGTGCTCTACGACGTCGAGCGGCGGGTCAAGGACCATCGACCCGTGCGGGCGACGATCCTGCTGTCGCCGATCGCGCGCTGACTCAGAGCGACAGCTTCAGCCCACCGGTGCCGTCCGGGTACTCCGTGGCGTACCGGTAGCGCGCCTGCAGGCCCGGGTCGTCCCAGAACCCGTTGAGGTCGCTGCGATAGTTGAAGCGGATCGTCGGGCTCGGCCCACCGCGCAGCACGACGCGGGCCACCGCCGCCCGATCGGGGTGGTAGAAGATCGAGCCGTCCGTCGACACGAGATAGTTGGCGCACTCGATCGTGTCGAGCAGGTCGTTCGTCGTCGCGTTGGCACTGCCGTGGTGGGCGAGCTTGAGGGCGTCGAGCCGCAGCCGCTCACCGGCCCGGCCGCGCTGTTCCTGGAGCGACCGGATCGAGGCGGCCAGCACGTCCGCGTGGGCGTCGCCCGTCAGGAGCACCGTCCGTCCGCCGAACTCCGCGAGCACGGCGATGCTGCTCAGGTTCGGGATGCTCGAGTCCTTCGTCGGACCGCTGGCGTCGAGCGCGGCGAGATCGAGTGCCGCCGGATCGGCCGGCGGGCTGGGTCGGGCACGACGGCCGAGCATCGCCTTCTGCGGGTTCAACTCCGTCAGCGCCGCCCGCCAGTTCGCGGCGAGCCGCTGGAGCCCGGAGGGGGTCGGCGAGAGCACGGTCAGCTTCAGCCCGCCGTCGAGGACCACCTCCGGATGCGTGACGCCGTCGGTCACGACCGGCGGGACCGCACCGTTGCCTTGCTCGGTGCGGTTCCACCGGAACCGGCGTCCGGGCCGGCCGAGGAGGTCGGAGAACGCCTCGCCCTGGGCCACGCTGAGGAACCCGCGCAACTGGTCCCATCCGTTGAACCAGACATCGTCGAACCGGTCACACACGTCGTCGTCCGTGAACAGCGGCACCGCACCGCTGATGTGGTCGGCGTCGATGTGTGTCAGCACGAACAGCTCGACCCGCGGCACCGACAACACGCGGTCGCGGGCGACGGCGGCGACCTCGACCGATCCGCAGTCGATCATCACGTGATGGAGGTCGGCGGGATCGCCGTACGTCAACCACAGGCAGTCGCCGTTGCGCGCCGGGAGGAGTTCGAGGTCGAACGTGCCCGTGCGCGGTTCCGGCGGCGGTTCGGCACGCACGCTCGCCGGCGTTCCCGGCACCGTCGGAGCCGAGCCGGTTGTCGCGGCGACCGGCGGCGCGGACATCGTCCGGCGCGGTGGCCTCGTCCGACCGTCGGCCACCTCGGTCCGATGCCGACCTCCGGCGACCGCATGTCGTGGCGGAGTGAGCGCCGTGATGACGGCGGTGGCGGTGGCGACGACACCGTGCTCGCTGTCCCACGGCACGGCGCGCTCGACGCCGAACCGGCGTTCCACCTCGACGAACTCCGCATCGCCCCACCAGGCCGCGTACCGGCGCATCTGGCGGCAGGTGGAGACGACGTGTTCGGAATCCTCGCCCAGCGAGCGCATCAGCTCCTGCGCCAACTCGATCGCCCGCTCCGACGTGTGCGCCGACGGCCGGTGCGTGGCGAGTTCGAGCAGCGCCTGTTCGATCAGGCTCACCGTGGCCCATCCACGCACCGACGGGTCGGCCTGCACGAGATCGAATCCGGCCGCCGCTCTCGCCAGCCCGGCCAGATCGGCGTCGATCGGCGCACCGAGGACCGCCTGCATGATCAGCACCTGACCGGCGATCCAGTGCATCGTCACCTTGCGGTTGGCCCGCCCGTCCGACGTCGACAGCAGCGAACCGACCGTCGACAGGTACAGGTCGAGTGCGTTCTCGAGTTCGCTCACGCACCGGCTGGCGAGTTCGTCGCGGCGTTCCGCGGTGACGTCGGGCGCGAGACTCAGCCAGTACGCGACTTCGGCGGTGCGCTTCGCCGCCGCGCCACGCAGGCCGTCGCACTCGGCGGCGAACGCGCCGGTCGAGGGGAGCCGCCCGCTGGCCACAGTGACGGCGTCGACGAGCGCGTCGAACTCCTCGGGCGTCGGCGAGACGAAGTCATCGCCGAGGGCGCGTCCGGTCTCGCGGTGCTGCTCCATCCGTTCGACGTCCGACGTGGCGACAAGCTCGAGGCGGTCGAGCGCGATGTTGTGGGCCCGCCGCGACTGCCAGTAGCAGAGCTCCTCGAGCTTCTCGTCGAAGTTCGTCGGCAGCGCCTCGTAGACGACGATGCTCGCCCACGCGTGCTCGTCGCTGAACTCGGTGGCCAGCGCGCGACGGACATCGGTGATCGACACGAGCGGATGCTCACCCGCGAGTTGCCCACGGTAGAACGTCTCGGTGAAGGGGATCGATGCCTGCTCGCTGATGGGGAACTGCGACCCGACCACGAGCGGAATGCCCGATGCGTGCAAGTCGTGGGCGACGCTCCCGCCCGGTGTGGTGACCGATCCCTGGGCTGCGCTGTCGCACGACGCCAGGGTGACCACGCTCGGCAGGTGACGTCGATCGTCGATCGACGATGCCAGGGCGAGTGCAAGTTCCGCGCCGGTCACGACGCGGTCGCCGAGGGCCAGGCCGTAGCGGGACGTCCGCCGGAGTTCCAGTTCCGCGCCGTGGGCGAGCACGTGCACGTGGGTGAACCCCGCGGCGGCCACCGTGCGCACCTCGTCGAGCGTCGCCTGCTCGATCACGGTGAGGTGTTCGCTCGTCCAATGACGGGGGTTGTCGTCGACCTGGCGCAGATGATCGGACCGGTACGGTTCGAGCACGCGTTCGAACACGTCGAGGTGGGCCTCGAACGGCACGTCGTGTCCGCTGATGAACAGGATCCTCGGCTCGAGGGGCCACGTCGGGGCACGCATGACGCCGCGTACGTGCCGCGTCAGGCACACCGGCCGATCGGGCTGGAGCAGCAGCCAGTCGTCGCCGATGCCTCCGGAACCGACCGGTCCCTTCGACAGTTCGAACGGCAGCAGCGCCAGCTCGGCGGCGGAGGTGACCATGCGCAGGTGCGTCAGCGAGACCGCGTCGCCGTGGTCGGTCGCCAGCACGCCGCCGAGCCCGGGGATCGCTTCGAGCATCGCCGCCAGTTGCGCACCGGCCCGTTCGCGCACCGTGCCGAGCCGCTCGGACGTCTCGGAGGACGAGACGGTGTAGCGGAGGTCGTCCAACAGGTTCTGCGCGTCGGACTGCTCGTACGGCACGTTGACGACGCCGCCGGGAAAGTCGGCGCACACGGCGAGATAGTCGGTGAGTGGAGAGAGCAGCTGATTGTGACGAGGCCCGCGGCGCAGCAGCTCCACCTCGACGAGCCGGATCACGGGGGACATCAGCCTGCTCTCATCTCTCTGGTCTCATCCGTTCTGGTCTCATCGTTCTGGTCTCATCCGGTCTGGTCTCCTCCGGTCGTCACCGTGAGCTCGACACCGTCGTAGATCACGAGACGCATCGGCGCCCCCGCCGGATCGGCGGTCGTGTCGAACCCGAACGTCGCGATGGCCCGCTGGTCGGGCTGGATCTCGGGATCGCCCACCACGGACACGCAGGTCACGTCACCCTGGTCGACACCGTCGAGCAACAGGCTCTGGACCACTCCCTCGCCGAGGTAGGTGTCGTCGGCGAACGAGTCGGGCACGGGCTCGGTGTGGTTCGCCACCGACAGCTCGACCAGCACGGCACCGTGATCGGCGTCGGCGGGTCGAGGGGGGCGGGCACTGGCCCCGACGATCTCGGCCTCGAGCGCCTGCCCCTTGTCGTCGACGAAGCTCTGCGAGCGCTCCGGGGCCAGCTCGACGTCGGTGAACGTGCTGTCGGTCGAACAGCTCGGCGGTGCATCGCCATCGCCGGCGTCGTTCTGGTCACCGTTGCGGACGAGGACGACGGCGATCACGACGGCGATGATCGCGGCGGCGGCCAGTCCGACGATCAGCCAGGCTCGCCGACCGTTCGACGGAGCCTGGTCGCGGCCCTCGAGCCGCCGGATCAGATCGTCGACGTCCTGACGCCACGACGCATCGCGCACGCTCACGGCCTGGCGGCGGACGAGTCCCCGAACGTCCTCGGGCAGGCGGTCGGCGAGGGGGAGTTCGGCGTCGTCGACCAGCACCGGCACGACGGGCATGCCACTCGCCAGTGCCGAAGTGACCTCGTGCCTGACGAAGTCGTCGGGTTGATCGAGACGTCGTCGTCCGTCGGCCGTGGCGCTGTCGAGCCACGAGGGGCCGATCACGACGAGCACGGCGTCGCTCGTGGCGATGGCCTGCTCGACCCGGTCGGTGAAGTCGAACCCGGGCGCGGCGGAGCTGACGTCCTGGAACACGTTGGACGCGCCGAACCGCGTCACGAGCACGTCGAACAGGCGCCCGGCCCGCCCACCCGTGTCGTCGCGGCGATAGCTCAGGAAGATCTTCATCGCCGGATTCCCATCACGCGGGTACCGTGCGACGCGGGATGCTGGCGACGACGATCGAGGAGCTGCGCAGCATTGCGCTCGACGCCGGCGACGGTGGCGGATACTTCCCGGCGCTGTATGCCCGTGTCACCGACCGGATCCAGACGGCCGCCGCGACGGGTCGCTTCGCCGAACCGCAGCGGATGGAGGAGTTCGCGCAGGCCTTCGCGCACTGGTACGTGCGGGCGCGGACCGGACAGGCCACCGTGCCCGGTTGCTGGCGGGCGGCGTTCGACGTGGCCGGCGACGGCGACCTGATGATCGTCCAGCATCTGCTGCTGGGCATCAATGCGCACGTCAACCACGACCTGCCCCAGGTGGTCGTCGAGCGCGCTCCCGCCTCGGGCGATCTCACCGGTCTGCGCGCCGATTTCGACGCCGTCAACGACATCCTCGCGGAGACGATCCCCAGCGTGCTGGCGAGCTTGGGGGCGGTGTCGCGATGGGTGAACGTCGTCGCCGCGCGCGGCGGTGGCCGGGCCTTCGACTTCTCGCTGCGCGTGGCCCGCACCCGAGCGTGGGACACGGCCGTCCGGCTGCAACGGACCCCTCCGGCGGATCGTCCGATCCAGGTCGCCGAACTCGATCGTCTCGTGCGCGTGCTCGCCTATCTCGTCGCCAACCCCGGCGCCCCGGCTTCGTGGGGCGTGGCGGTCGCCCGACGGCTCGAGGAACACGACCCGCGAACCGTCACCAGGAAGCTGCTCGGGAACCTCGCCTGAGTCCGCCCGCCGCGACGCCACGGTCACCCGCTCGGGGCCGCATCGGGCGCCGGCAGCGGCAGTGGGCCGGCTCGACGCGTCCGTGGGAGTCGCGGAACCGGGCCTCGAACGTGTATGCCTCCGCCTCCAACGGATTGCGGTGGTACGCGGTCGGATGGTCGATGTAGGCCGGTAGCTCGCCGCCGCCGTCGATGTAGCCGCGGCCGTACTCGCAGGCGAAGGCCGACTCGCCACCGAAACGCCGGACCTGGTCGACGTGGACCAGTTCGTGGATCAGGTGCACGAGCTGACCCGGATTCCCCTCGTCGAGGTCGTCGCGGAAGTAGATCGTCGATCCGAACGTCATGGCGTAGATCGACCCCGACGTGTGGAACTTGTTCGACGGCAACCGGCACCCCGTCCGGACGCGGACGGTGCTCAGGTCGACGTGCGGGAACAGCGGGCCGATCCGTTCGATCGTCGCCGGGAGCAAGGGGCGGCTGGCGCGTCCCAGGTTGGCGATCTGGGCGGAACGTTTGGTCTCCTTGAACACCGTGCGGCCCATGGTGCAGCCGAGTGGGACCGCGTGCTCCTGCCACAGCCCGAGGGCGCCGCCAACGGCGCGCACGGTTGACGACCACCCCACGTCGTCAGTATCTCACTGGCGGCGTCGGAAGGACAGCGCTTTTCGCTCTGCTACGGTCGGCCCGTCGCGACAGCCGGAACGGAGAGATGCATGGCTTCATCACGGCAGGCAACCGAGCGTCCGCTCGATTCTCCAGCCCTCGGAGCGTCATCGTCGTCACTCATCGCGCCGTGCCACGACACGTTGCGACCGGCGTCGCCGCCGCCCGCGACGCGTGTGCCGATCGGCGTCACGTTCTCCGGTGGCGGGTTTCGCGCGACGTTCGCCGCGCTCGGCGTGGTGCGTTACCTCGCCGACGCGGGCGTGCTCGGCGACCTCCGGTACTCGTCGTCGGTGTCGGGAGGATCGGTGGCGAACGGGATGCTCGCCACCCGCTGGCCGGCACTGCGGGAGCGGCAGTTCTCGCCTGCCGCGGTCGACGAACTCGTCATCGGGCCGCTCGTGAAGCACGTGGTCGCGTCGTCGCTCAAGACGAAGCTGATCCGCAACGTGTGGCGGGCTGCCGGACGCAAGAACCGCACCGACGTGTTGGCGTGGGCGTTCGACGACTGGTTGTTCGACAAGGCGGAGCTCGAGTCGCTCGACCCCGAGTGCCGCTGGATCTTCAACGCCTCGAACCTCGTCACCGGCGCGCGATTCGGATTCGAGCGCGATGTCGTCGGCGACTACGTCGTCGGCCTCGCTCCGACGGCGCGATCGGGGCTGCGCGTGGCCCAGGCCGCGGCCGCGTCGGCCGCGGTTCCCGGAGCGTTCGCGGCGATGAAGATCGATCAGGTGACGTTCCCCTGCGCAGGCCGAGGTGTCCCGGAACTGCTCGACGGTGGCGCCTACGACAACAGCGGACTCGAGGCGATCGACAGCAACCGGTACCACGACGTGTTCACCGTTTCCATGAACGCCGGTGGCGTGTTCGTGACCGGGGCCTACGGCAAGATCCCGCTCGTGCGCGATCTCGCCCGGGCGAACTCACTGCTGTACCGGCAGAGCACGACGCTGCGGACGCGGGCGATGGTCGGACGGTTCCTGGCGTGGCAGGCGACGGCGCCGGGCGCGGTGCCCGCTCCCGACGCGCGCCGTGGCGTCCTGTTCGGACTCGCCACCGACATCGGCGACACCGATCGTCAGAACCCCGCGTTCGCGGAGTTCGTCGCCCGCTACCCCGAGCATCGGACGTTCTCCGACGACGGCGTCGAACGGGATCTGGCGTTCGTGCCGACGGTGTTCGACCAGCTGTCCGCCGATCTCGTGGCCGCCCTCGTGTACCGCGGTTGGTGGCTCACCGGAGCAGCGCTGGCGCTCCATCAACCCGACTTCGCCCCGCTCCCGTCGGGGGCGGTGGCGCCGGCCCACACGTCCTGATCCTGGCCGGCCTGACCGTCCCGCTCGAGCGCACGGTCGACCGCCGTCCGGTACGTCGCTTCGTCGCGCGTGAACGCCCACGTGACGCGGACCGACTGGTCGCCGTCGAACTGGCCACCGAACTGAACGGTGTGCACCACGCTGCACGGCGCGGGAAGTTCGTCGATGGCCGCGCCCGCGGCGCGCAGCACGCGCGACGTGTGGGTCCACCGACGATCGAGCTCGGCCGGCGCGAGCGGCGGGAACACGAAGATCGTCTTGTGCAGGTGACCGCCGCTGACGATCGCCTCGAGTTCCCACGCCAGCCCGTCGGTGTCGCCAGGAGCGAGCGCGATCCAACCGGCGTCGCTCATCCGGCTCTCGATCTCGACGTGCCACGTGTCGTTCGAGAGGTGCTCGCGCGCCGCGCCGAGTGACGCCAGCCGGCCGCCGGGCCGGCCGACCGCGACGACCGGGCCGTAGCTGTCGAGTTCCCAGGCCACGCACTCCTCGAACGGATCGGCACCGCGCACCGAGAACAGCTCGAAGAGCGGACGGCGGGCCGAGGCGATGATCGGCAGCGGCACGGAGTCGTCCGCGAACGAGCGCAGGTACAGCACCGGCGGACGCGGATCGGCGGTCAGGACCTCGTGGACGCGGGCCCGGCCGAATGCCCGGGCGGCGCGCCACAGCACGGCTCCCAGCACCGCCACGACGAGCCCGCCGAAGGCGAACACGATGCCGACGTCACGCGGCGTCATACCGAGGAGGTTGGCCCAGCGCAGATTGGCCAGCGTCGTCGGGAAGATCAGGTAGCGCGCGCCCTTGAACCCGAAGCCGACGCCCAACCCGAGCACTGCGAACGCGACGATGCCCATGATCGCCCCGGCGGGACGCGGCACCCGGAATGCTCGGGGCGGCGCGGCGGGCCCGAGCAGGCGGTGCTCGTGGCGCAGCCAGAAGTGCGAGAACACGAGACCGACCACGAGCGACGCGGCGGCCACTCCGGCGCCGCGCCACGCGAAATCGCCGGCCAGCGCGACGATCCCGACGACGATCGTGACGAGCTGGACCACCGCCACGACGGCGCCGCGGTGGCGGAGCGCGGCCGCGTCGTCGTCGAGTTGGACGAGTTGTGTGCCGGGGCGACGAGCGGGCCACACGGCCGGCGTGGGATCGGTCGACCACGCGCTGGCGGACACGTCGGGCGCGGAGACGGGCGACGAACGTGGCACCGCCGACGGCGGCCATGACGAAGATCGCCGTCAGCGCGAGGCCGGTGAGGCGTGACGGCGGCGTCGGGAAGATGTAGGCCGTCGTCGCGCCGGCGGGCACCTGCTGCTCGACGAGGTTGGCCTCCTCGACGGCGAGCGACGTGGCGGCGCTCGCCGTGGCGGGCGCGACGTAGTCGGCCAGGACGAGCACCGAGCGCGTCACCCCGGCGGAAGGCGACGCCGACGAGCCCCTTGTCGTCGCGTGCGAACACCACGGCGTCACGAGGCGGCGTGGGTGTGCCGTCGGGGATCGCCGCCCGCGGCAACTTGCCGTACTGGGCGAGGTCGGACGCGGCGAAGATCTTGTACGGGTACTTCGAGATCCCCGCCCCGAGGGACAATCCCGTCCCGGCCCACGCCGCCGTGAATCCCTTGGCGCGATCGTCGAGGAAGGCGACGACGCCGGCGTCGGAGGTGGCCTCGTTCTCGAGCCGGCTGAAACCGGGCAACCGGACCGATGTCGTCGCGTCCAAGCCGTAACCGGCCGGGGGTTGCTCGGGGATCATCGCCGCGAGGCGCGCCTCGACGTCGGTGCCAGGGTCCGGCTTGCCGGTGACCGGCTCGTCCGTGTCCGTTTCGAGGGCGGGGCCGGCCTTCGCCGCCTGTTCGCGAGCCACCGTTTCGACGACGCTCGGACCGTCGAACGACGGATCGCTGGCGGTCAGGATGGCGATGAAGATGTGGTCGCGGGTCGCGAAGTACAACTCCGTCAGACCGTTCTCGCCCGGCTCCGTGCCCGACGCCACCATCCACCGCGCACTCGGGATCGACGGATGGGGGATGAACTCGAGCCCGTCGAACGGGGGTGCCGCGGCGAACACGGCCTGCGCACCGGGCGGCGTGCCGACGGCGAAGCCCGTGATCCGGAGTTCGCCGTCGGCACCGGTGAACGTCCGGGTGAACGCGCCGAGCTGGGAGGTGGACTCGTCGGTCAGGTCGAATCCGTCGACATGGTCGACCATGACGTCCTCGACGTCGGCGGGACCCTCGCTCTGCGCCAGCGCCGCGCCGCGTGGCGCCAACCCGATGGTGCTGGTGGCGACCACGGTCACAGAGATGATCGCGAGCACCGCGTGGCGCGGCCACGTGCCCACGGGCGCACACTACTTCGCCGGGCCGGGCCGACCGCCCGCGATGAGCCTGCGATGAGCGAAGTCCCCGCATACGGGGACTTCGCTCATCGCAAACCGGTGGGTCGACCGGTACCGTCCGGCCCCGTGCGACGACAAGACAAGGCCGACCGGATCGGCGAGGTGCTCGACGACCTGTACCCCCAGCCACCGATCCCGCTCGACCACACCGACCCGTACACGCTGCTCGTCGCCGTGGCGTTGTCGGCGCAGACGACCGACAAGAAGGTCAACCAGATCACCCCGGCCCTGTTCGCCGTGGCCGACACGCCCGAGAAGATGGCGTCGCTCGATCCCGACGAGATCCTCGGCTACATCCGCGAGGTCGGGCTGGCACCGACCAAGGCCCGGAACCTCTGGCTGGCGGCGAACCAGATCATCGACGCCGGGGGCGAGGTGATCGCCGACTGGGACTTCCTGGAATCGCTCGCCGGCGTGGGCCACAAGACGGCCAGCGTCGTCATGTCACAGGCGTTCGGTGTGCCGGCCTTCCCGGTCGACACGCACATCCACCGGCTCGCCGCACGCTGGGGCCTGTCCGACGGGTCGACCGTGGAGCGCACCGAACGCGACCTCAAGGCGGTGTTCCCCCGCGAGACGTGGAACGCCCGCCATCTGCAGATCATCTTCTTCGGCCGCGAGTACTGCCCGGCGCTCCGCCACGATCTGACCGCGTGTCCGATCTGCTCGTTCGCGGCGACGAAGAAGCGCATCGCCATGGAAGCGGCACCGCGTCGGGTCAGCGGGGGCCCTGGCCGTCGTCGACCTTGACGATGGTGCCGGTGACGAACTCCGAGGCCGGGGCGCACAGGTAGAGCAGGGTCGAATCGAGTTGCGCGGGGTCACCGAGGCGCTTGCGCGGGAAGTGCTGGCTGAAGTCGCCCAGCCGTCCGATCATCCCGTCCATCATCTCCGAGGCGAACGCGCCCGGCGCGATGCAGTTGACGTTGATGTGGTTGCGGGCCCACTCGACGGCCAACACCTCGGTCATGCGGGCGATCCCCGACTTGGTGATCGAGTACAGCGCGGCGCCGTTGCCGGAGTAGTTGAAGGCGCCGGTGCTCGAGATGTTGACGATGCGCCCGGGCTGCTCGGTGGCGATCAGCCGCCGCGCCACCTCGCACGACAGGATGTACGGGCCGCGCAGGTTGGTGTCGAGCACCTGGTCGATCAGTTCGATCGACATCTTGTGCGCTCGTTGGGCGTCGGGAATGCCGGCGTTGTTGATGGCGATGGTCACGGTGCCGAGCGCCTCCTCGGCCCGACCGACCGTGGCGATGATGTCGTCGGCGTCGGTCATGTCGACCCGCAACGGCACGGCGGTGCCGCCCTGGGACGTGATCAGCTCGGTCAGCTCGGCGAGGCGGTCCTCGCGCCGGCCGGTGGGGACCACCGTGGCCCCGGCCGCCGCGAGGACCTGGCTGAAGCGCCATCCGAGCCCGGACGTCGCGCCGGTGACGAGGGCAACCTGCCCGGTGAGGTCGAACGATGCGTTGGGGAGCGGGAAGTCGGTCACGCCGTCATCGTGCCGCACGGATCGCCGCGTCGACGGGGTCGAAGAGCTGCGAGGCGAGGATGTAGCCCGTCGTGGCGTCCGACTCGATGACGAGATACGCGCCGTAGCCGTCTTCCAGATCGAGCCACGGCACGGCACCGAACGCCCCGGGGTCGTTGATCAGTCCGCTCGTCTTGTCGACCCACCAGCCCATGCCGTAGCCCATGCCCGGCCGGGCCTCTCCGCCGTAGACCTCGCCGATCCGGTCGGACTGCATGCGGTCCAGCGACGCCTGCGACAGCACCTGGTCGTCACCGCACTTGCCGCCGCGCAGCTGCATCAGCAGCAGCTGTGCGTAGTCGCCGGTCGTGAGGTACGCCCCGCCCTCCATGTTCGGGTTGTCGGTCGGGGCGAGCCGCGTCACGTCGCCGTTGAACTGCAGCGGGTAGTCGAACCCGCCGGCGCCGATCCCGCGCTGCGTCCACGGGTTCGTGTAGGCGAGCGTGCCGAGGTCGCACGGACCGACGTAGATCTCGTCGATGAGCTCGGCCCACGACTTGCCCGACACCGCTTCGGCCAGCCCGCCCGCGGCCTGCCACTGCCCTCCGCCGTAGCGGAACGCGGTGTCGGGGGCGATCACGTCGGCGTCGTCGTCGGGAGTGGTGAAGATCGTTCGGGCGCAGTCCTGGAGGGTGCCGGCCACGAGGAACTGGCAGAGGTACGGCGGGTACGCCGGGTTGTCCAGGAGTCCGACGAGACCCGAGCTGCTCGACACGAGTTGGGCCGGCGTGATCGTCGGGTTGCCCGATCCCCAGTCGACGGCGTCGGCCACGGGGGCATCCATGTCGAGGAGCCCTTCGTCGGCGAGGTGGAGCAGCACGCCGGCCGTGATCATCTTGCTCGACGAGGCCACCAGCGAGATCCGGTCGGGGGTGAACTCGCCCCAGTAGTCCTCGTGCACCACGCCGTCGTCGCGGTCCACCACGATCAGGCCGGCACCGTTCAGGCCGTGCTCGTCGACGAAGGACTGGACGATCGGCGAGACGGCGGAGAAGTCGTACGTGCGCGCCACCGTGGTGGCCGGCGCCGTCGAGGGCGGGGCAGCCGGCGTCGCGGTCGTCGGCGTCGCGGTCGCCGGGGTGGGGGTCGTCGGCGCCGCGGTCGATGGGGTCGCGGTGGTGGCGGGCGTGGCAGTCACCGTGGCCTCCGGTGGCGAACCGGCGCTGGACGGGTTGTCCGAGCCGGAGCAGGCGGCGGTCGCCAGCACGGCTCCCGCGACGAGCACGGCAACGACCGAGGGAGCTCTGCGCATGCCGGAAGGGTAGGCACCGGGCCGCGGCTTCAGGGTGGTCGGCGGCGCGGGGTCGAGCGTTCGAGGGCTTCGCGGCGTTCGGCGATCTTCTGTTCCATCGTGGCCCACCGCCACACGGTGAGCAGCAGGAGGGGCACGGTGATCGCCATGCCGGTCACCCACATGATCGCCGCCGCCGTGCGCTGGTCGTCGAGCGCATCGGCGGCCCCCTCGCGGGCTGCGTAGCTGGCGATCAGGGCGTGGTCGGCCGTCATCAGGATCGCGGCGAGGAATGCCATGCCGGCGATGACGGCGAACACGGCCGCCATGCGGTCGACGCCGCGGCGCCGTCCCGCACCGAGCACGAGCGCCCAGAGCGCACACGCGGCGAGGAAGTAGGCGACGTGTTCGAGGTCGTGGACGAACTGGTGACGCAACGCGGTGTCGTAGATGTCGGTGAGGTGCGTGACCACCAGCACGCCGACGAACGCGAGGGGGGCGACGATCGCCGCCGAGCGGTGCCACGTGCGGCTCATGGCGTGCGAGGCGCGGCGCATCCGCAGCGGCATCGCACCGTGCGGGAGCATCGTGTCGATCGGACGCGCCAGCACCAGCAGCGGTGCGGCGACGGCGATCATCACGATGTGCTGCACCATGTGCCCGGTGAACGATTCGGCGCTGATCGTCTCCATCGCCGTCGACGTCGACGCCAGCAGTGCGATCACACCGCCGACCCAGCACCACAGCCGGCCGACGGACGTGTGTGACGGCGTGCGGCCCGCCAGCCAGCCACGGCCGTAGAGCACCGTCAGGGCGACGGCGACGGCGATCATGCCGACGTGCTGGGCGGGGCTGGAGTGGGCGAGCATCGGTGCGATCCGTCACGTGTCGAGGTCGTGGACGAGGAGGAACACCTGCGACATGATGATGCCGATCCCGCCCATGCTCATCCACGAGCCGAGCGGGATCCCGGCGACCAGTGCGGTCATCCCGATCGCGAGGGCGAACGGTCGCAGGCTGGCGGTCGGGTACACCCCGACCGGGCCGAGCGCGTCGGCGGTGGTGGCATCGGGGAGATCCTCGGGACGGGGACCGTGGTGGCGCCCCCAGTTCCAGGTCCACCCGGCCATCAGGCCGCCGAAACCGGACGCGATGAGCAGGAGGCTCGACCCCACCGGATCGTCGGAGATCGCCGTGTACAGCGCCCCGAGCACCAGGTAGAAGACCATCACGCCGGTCCACAGCCAGGTTTCGATCCTCATACGTGATCTCCCTTCTCCACCGGGATGTCGAACTGCGACCAGCGCAGGTCGAACACCGGTCGCTCCGATCGGATCGGGGGCAGCCACGAGAAGTTGTGGTCCGGAGGCGGCGAGGCGGTCGCCCATTCGAGCGAGTTGGCGTTCCACGGGTCGGCACCCATCGTCGGGGCGGTCCGCAACGACTTCACGACGGCCACGAGGAACGGCACCATCGAGATCACGAGGATCACGTACCCGATGGACGCGATCATGTTCCACAGTTTGAAGTCCGAGTACGGCTCGTAGTCGGCGACGCGCCGCGGCATGCCGCCGCGCCCGAGCAGGTGCATCACGAAGAACGTGGTGTTGAACCCGATCATCAGCAGCCAGAAGTGCCACGTGGCGAGCCGTTCCGACAGCATCCGGCCGGTCACCTTCGGCCACCAGAAGTAGATCGCGGCGAAGACGGCGAAGACCACCGTGCCGCCCATCACGTAGTGGAAGTGGGCGACGACGAAGTACGTGTCGGACAGGTTGAAGTCGAGTGTCGGCGAGGCGAGCATCACGCCCGTGATGCCGCCCATCACGAACGTGATCAGGAAGCCGAGGGCGAACTTCATCGGGGCTTCGAACGTGAGCGACCCCTCCCACATCGTGCCGATCCAGTTGAACACCTTGACGCCGGTCGGCACGGCGATCAGCAATGACGTCAGCGCGAAGAACGGCAGCACGACCGACCCGGTGACGAACATGTGGTGGGCCCACACCGACGTCGACAGTGCGCCGATGGCGAGCGTGGCGAGGATGAGACCCTTGTAGCCGAAGATCGGGCGTCTCGAGAACACCGGGATGATCTCGGAGACCACGCCGAAGAACGGCAACGCGACGATGTACACCTCGGGGTGCCCGAAGAACCAGAACAGGTGCTGCCACAGGATCGGCGAACCGCCGGCGGTCGGGTCGAAGTAGTGGGTCCCGAACTGCCGGTCGGCGAGGAGCATCAGCAACGCCCCGGACAGGACGGGGAAGGCGAGCAGCACCATGAAGTTCGTCACGAGGATGTTCCAGGTGAGCAAGGGCATGCGGAACATGGTCATGCCGGGAGCGCGCATCGAGGTGATCGTGGCGATGATGTTGACGGCGGTGAGCGTGCCCGAGGTACCGGTGAGGATCACCGAGACGATCCACAGGTCGGCGCCGAGTCCCGGCGTGCCGGAGGCCCCCGACAGTGGGGGATAGGCGAACCACCCGAACGACGCCGCACCGCCGTCGGACACGAACCCGAGCAGCATCACCGTGCCGCCGAGCACGTAGAGCCAGTAGGAGAACGCGTTCAGGCGGGGGAAGGCCAGGTCCGCCGCACCGATCTGCAGCGGCACGAGGTAGTTGGCGAGCGCGAACCCGAACGGAACGGCGAACAGGTACACCATGACGCTGCCGTGCAGAGTGAACACGCCGTTGTAGGTCTGCTCGCTGACCACCTGCAGGCCGGGCTCGGCGAGTTCGGCGCGGATCACGCCGGCGAGTGCGCCGCCGATGGCGAGGAAGATCATCGACGTGACGAAGTAGGCGACGCCGAGCGCCTTGTGGTCGGTGGTGGTGAGCCAGCCGACGACGCCGTGCGGCAGGTGCCCGTGCTCGTGGGGGCCGTGGTCGATGAACTCCTCGACCGACAGCAGCCGCGGCTCGCCGAGGGGAGGTTCGTCGACCGCAGGATCGTCGATCACGACTGCGCCTCCTGTTTGTCGTGCAACCACTGCTCGAACTCGTCGGGCGGCAGGATGCGCACGGAGAAACGCATCGAGGAATGGTCGAGCCCACAGAACTCGGCGCACACGCCGGTGTTCGGGTAGAACCCGGCGACGTCGGCGACGTCGACGCGGAACGAGCCGGGGCTGCCGGGGATCATGTCGCGCTTGAAGCGGAAGGCGGGGATCCAGAACGAGTGGATCACGTCGAGCGCCGTCAGGTCGAAGCGCACGGTGGACGACGCCGGCAGGACCAGCTCGGGGAACTCGCCGGGCCGGCCGGTGATGCTGACGTCGCTGTCGGGGTAGTCGAACTGCCACTGCCACTGGAACGCGATGACGTGGACGACGAGGTCCGGGATCGGCGGTCGTCGTCGTCGATCGCGGCGACGGTCACGAACGTCACCGCGAACAGACCGAGCACGATCGCCAGCGGGATCACGACGTACGTGACCTCCATCGGGATGTTGTAGTGCTTCTGCGGGGGCAGGTGATGGGGCCCGTCGTCGGTGCGCCGGCGATATCGCAGGATCACCCACAGCATGAGGCCGGCGACGAGGAGCAGCACGACGAGCCCGAGGCCGAGGAACAGGTTCCAGACCCGGTCGATCGTCTCGGCCTGCTCGGTGATCGGCGCGTCGACGGCGATCATGCGTCCGCCGCCTCGTGCGTGCCGGCATTCCACGGCACCGCGTCGTAGCCGCCGTCCGCGGTGCGCACGAGTTCGGTCTCGCGTTCACTGTGGTCCGGCCCGGGTCGGCGTTGCAGTGTGAGGCACGAGCGACGCGTGATCCAGAAGGCGATCGGCGGGGCGACGAGGAACAACGCCTGGAGCACGTGGGTGACCGTGGCGACGGGCATCTCCAGGGTGTTGGCGATGATGTCCTGGGCGCCTCCGAGGAACAGCACGGTGACCGCGGTGATCGACCCGACACCGATCGCGGTCCGGTTGGCGGCGTCGCGCGGTCGGTCGAGCAGATGGTGTTCGGACGAGTCGCCGGTGCAGAACCGTTCGATCCACGGCACGGCGAACAACGGGGCGAAGATCAGGGTCGGCAGCACGACACCGGAGTAGACGATGTTGTTGATCACGTACCCGTCGACGCGCGTCTCCCACGGCGGGAACAGCCGCAGCGACCCTTCGAGGAACCCGATGTACCAGTCGGGCTGCGAGTACGACGTGGCGGCCGCGGCGTCGTAGGGCCCGTACAGCCAGATCGCGTTGATGTCGAAGATCGCGCCGAGTGCGGTGATGACGGCGGCCGTCAGGAACAGCAGACCGATCGACTTCATGGCGAACGCCGGCCAGACCCGCTCGCCGATCACGTTGCCCTCGGTCCGGCCCGGACCGGCGAACTGCGTGTGCTTCTGGTGCCAGACGAGTGCGAGGTGGACCGAGAGCAGGGCGATGATCAGACCGGGGATGATCAGGATGTGCACCGGATAGAGCCGGGCGATGACGTCGGTGCCGGGCCATTCCCCACCGAAGATGAGGTAGGACAGGCGCTCGCCGACGAACGGCAGGGCGAGGATGATGGCGTCGGTGATGCGCAGCCCGGTGCCCGACAGCAGATCGTCGGGGAGGGAGTAGCCGGTGAAGCCCGCCGCCAGGCCGAGGACGAGCAGCAACATGCCGATGACCCAGTTGATGTCGCGCGGTCGGCGGAACGCACCGGTGAAGAAGATCCGCGCCAGGTGGAGGGCGATCGCGCCGATGAAGATCAACGCCGCCCAGTGGTGCATCTGGCGGATGAGCAGCCCGCCCTTCACCTCGTAGGAGATCTTCATCACCGAGTTGTACGCAGCCGAGACCCGGACCCCGCGGAGCGGCTCGTAGCTGCCGGTGTACACGATGTGGTCCTGCGCGCCGTGGAAGAACAGCGTGAGATACACGCCCGTCAGGACGAGCACGAGGAAGCTGTAGAGCGCGAGTTCACCCCACAGGAACGAGAAGTGGGTGGGGAAGACCTTGCGGAGGTTCTTGGTGAGCCACGACCCGCCGCCGACGCGCCCCGTGATCGAGTCGACATACCGCTCGAGCAACCCCCGCCGGTGCGGGCTCGTCGCGGCCGGCTCGCTCATCACCCCTCGTTCCAGGCGATCGGTCCGACCGGACGGTCGAAGGGGCCGGCGGCGACGAGGAAGCCCTCCGCGTCGACCGCGAGCGGGAGCTGCGGCAGTGGTCGCGGTGCGGGCCCGGCCAGTGGTTCGGCGGCGTCGAGCGGGTCGAAGGACGACTGATGGCACGGGCACACGAGCTCGCGCACGACCTGCGGCTGCCGGTTGTCGATCCCGAGGAGCCCGACCGAGCAACCGGCATGCGTACAGATCTTGGAGTAGGCGACCCAGCCGTCGACCGCTCCGCCGGCGGTCCGCGCGGTCAGCAACTCGGGCAGGACCCGCAGGATGATCACCTGGGCGTCGTCGACGCCGACGAATCCTTCGGGGAACACCGTGGCGAGCTGATCGAGTCCGTTGGCGTCGGCGGCGATCGGCTGGCCGTCGCTCGTGACGAGCCGGCGGCCCGCCGCCCAGTTCGTGCGGGCCCGCTCCCCGCGCGGTTTGGGCCCCAACGAGCCGATCGGGCCGACGAAGCCGACGACGAGGCTGGCGAGGGATCCGGCGAACAGTGCGACGAGCAGCCTCCTGCGACCCACGGTCTGCTTCGTCATCTCGACCTCGTCGCCGAAGTCGTTGCGTTCGGCGGGCGTGGTGCGCAGTGGCTCACGCTGCTGCACCACCTCCTCGTCGAAGTCGAGGTACTTGGCCCACGAGACGAGCCCGAAGCCGATCCCCCCGAGGCACAGCGCGAGCCCGATGCCGAGCAGGCTCTCGGTGTGCCCCGACCAGTAGCCCCAGGCGGCGAGCAGCCCGCCGATCGGAGCCAGGATGAACGACACGAGCGCGGCGCGGTAGGCGCGCCGGTTCACCGGTCGGACGTCGGTGCCGTCGATCATCAGCCGTCTCCGGCCTCGCGGGGACGCCCGATCCAGCGGGTCAGGGCGACGAGGGGGATCAGGCCGAGCAGCCACGCGGCCAGTCCTTCGGCCACGGGACCGACCCCGCCGAACTTCGAAGCACCGGTCGTGTTCTGCGCGTCGAGCGCTTCGACGTACGTGGCCACGTCGTTGATGTCGTCGGGCGTGAACGTGCCGAAGATCGGCATCGCGCCGGGGCCGATCACGATCGCCTGACCGACCTGCGTGGGGGTCGCCTTCGACAGGTTGGGCGCCTCACGTCCCTTGCCGATCGGCGCACCCGCGGCGGAGGCGACGTGGCATGCCGCGCAGTTGAGGCGGTACAGCACGCCGCCGTTGGCCGTGTCACCCACTGCGGTGTCGACGTGCGGCGTGTCGGGCCCGCTGCCGATCGAACCGACGAAGGCCACGAGCGCCTCGATCTGCTCCTCGGTGTAGCGCACCGGGCCGCGCCGTGCCTGGGCATCGGGGTCGGCGAGTGGCATGCGGCCGGTCCGGAGGACGAAGTCGGCCGCGGCCTCGCCTTCGGTGAGCAGCGTGGGACCCCGGCCCTGCACTCCTGCGCCGTCGCTGCCGTGGCATCCGGCGCACTGGACCGCGTAGAGCTCCGCACCGAGGGCGATCGACGGCGGCGACGCACCGTCGCTCGGCGTCGGCGACGCGAGCACGACCGCGGCGAGCGCGGCACTCGTCGCCAGCGGCAGACCGAACCGGGCCACCGTCCAGCCACCGCCCGGTCTCATCGGATCACCCAGATCGTGAGGAACACGCCCACCCAGATGATGTCGACGAGGTGCCAGAACAACGACACACCCTTGGCCCACGCGGCGATCGATCCGAGCGGGCGGGCGCGAACGGTCCGCACGTACAGCGCGGCCAACGCCACGAGTCCGGCGGTCACGTGCGCGCCGTGCAGCATCGTGATGCCCCAGTAGATCGAGCCGTACGTGTGGTCGGCCGGCCGGAAGTCGAGCGTGGCGTACTCGGCGATCTGATTGCCGAGGAAAACCGCACCGAGGGCGATCGTCACCAGGATCCACCGCGACGACGTGGTGCGCGCGCCGCGTTCCAGCGCCCGGTCGGCGACCATCAGCGTGAACGACGACGAGACGAGCACGAGGGTGGCCGCACCGGCGCGCAGCAGGTCGAGCTCCACCCCTTCGGCCGGCCACACCTCGGTCGTGGAACGCAGCAGGAAGTACGCCGCGAAGAACGGCGCGAACAACATGATGTCGGACGCGAGGAACAGGATGATCCCGAGTTCGGCCGTCGTGCGCTGACCGTTCGCCGGGCCCGAGGCCGATACCACGATCGACTCGCTGCTCACCGGTGCGACCGTACTGCCTGGCCCGCACGGTGTTCGACCGAACTCGGCCCTCCATCACGCGCGGCGCGCGGACGTCGCGCCGAAGCAGCCAGCGCGGTTCGCGGAGTCCCGCACTGGGTACGGACAGGCATGACCGATGAAGGCGTCTCGCCGTCCGACACCGCCGCCCCGCCCCCGCCCCAGGAACCGGGAGTCGCCCGGGGAGCGTCCGAACTCGGCGACGTCGTCGAGCGGATGGCGGGGTACGGATACGAGGAGAGCTTCACCGCCGCGCTCGACGGCGGCGCGGCGATGTTGCACTGTCCGGCGTGTGATCGCGCCCATCCAGCCGCCGGTTTCCGCCGGGCCTGGACGATGCGTCTGGAAGGCGCCAGCGACCCCGACGAGATGATGCACGTGTCGGCCCTGCGCTGCCCCGTGTGCGGGACCGGCGGTGCGTTCGTCAGCCCGTACGGGGTGAACGCCGACGAGGCCGACGCGGCGGTCCTGCTCGCCCTGCCCGACGCCGAAGGGTCGCCGCCGGATCAACCCGACTGAGCGCGCCGCCGGGCCTGGCGCTTGCGCCTGGCCGACCGTCGTGCGTGCGGCTCGTCCGAGCAGCCCGTCAGACGGGCACGCCGTCGGACGTGCTGACGTCGTCGGGGGTGAGTTCGTCGAAGCTGTCGATGCGCCGCAACGACGGGAACACGACGGCGAACGTTGCGGCGACGGCCATCGTGATGAACCCGCCCCCGGCGATCGCCCACGACAGCCCGAACGCCTGCGCGGTGACGCCGCTCTCGAACGCCCCGAGTTCGTTCGAGGCGCCGATGAACACACCTTCCACGGCGGTGACGCGGCCGAGCTGGTCGTTGGGGGTCACGAGCGGCACGATCGAGCCGCGGATGAACATCGAGATCATGTCGGCGGCCGAGATCACGATGAGGGCGACGAAGGCGACGGCGTAGTTCGTCGTGATCCCGAACACCATCGTGCCGGCCCCGAAGATGGCGACCACGACCAGCAGCGTGGGGCCGACGCGCCGCCGCAGCGGGCGGGCGGCGAGCCACAGGGCCATGGCGGCCGCACCGATGCCCGGGGCGGCGCGCAGCCATCCGTAGGCGATGTCGCCGACGTGCAGCCGTTCGCTGGCCACGGCGGGGATGAGGGCGATCGCACCACCGAACAGCACGGCGAACAGGTCGAGCGAGATCGTGGCCAGCACGACCGGGGTCCGACCGACGAAGTGCAGCCCTTCGAGCGCCTTCGACAGCGTGGGCCGGTCGGTGAGGCGCTCCTGCTCACGGGCGTACTTGATCGTGAGGATCGGCACGATCGCCGCCAGTTCGAGGGCGGCCACGAGCGCGTACGCCGTCGCCGGCCCCGCGCTGTAGAGGAACCCGCCGATGACCGGACCGACGATCGCCGAGCCCGTGAACGTCGCCGTCCAGAGCGCGACCACGTGCGGGAAGTCGCTCTGTTCGGCGAGCAGCGGCGCCATCGAACGTCGGGCGGGCGAGATCATCGCATCGACCCCGCCCATCACGAACGCGATGAGGAACAGCGGCCAGATCGTGCCCGGGTCGATCTGGCTGTACACGACCAGGGCCACCGCACACCCGGCCCGACCGAACAGGAACAGGCCGGTCACGCGACGCCGGTCGAAGCGGTCGGCCACCCAACCGCTGACGAGGACGAGCAGCACGGCCGGGATGAACTGGGCGAGCCCGATCCACCCGATGTCGAGTTCGTTGCCCGAGATGTCGAAGGCCTGCTTGAACAGGACGGTGATCAGGATGTTGACGCCGACCGCGGCGAGGGCCGTCGACCACAGGTAGCGCCGGACGGCCGGGTACCGCAGGACATCTCTGGCGCTGGACACGGACGGCACGCTACCGACCCCGACCGCCGCCGCTCATCCCTCGTTTGTGTCGGAGAATCCGGGTGCGGGGCACCCGAAATCCTGACGCAAACGTGGACCGGGGGGTTCAGTCCGCTTCGACGTAGTCGTCGATGGGGGTCGGGATCACGTCGAGGGCGTCGACGTCCCCGTCACCGTCGACGTCGTCGGTCGCCGCTTCGTCGGCGACGGCGAGACCGAAGATCAGCAGCGTGACGGTGACGATGATGCCGCCCACGCCGTAGATGGCATAGCCGAGCACCGCGCCGACGATCGGCAGGGCGGGGCCCACGTACAGCGATCGTCCGTCGACGAACGGTCGCCGAGCGCGTCGCCTCCAGGTACTGCAGACCGACCGCGACGAGCGCGACGAGACCCACCTGCCACGCCGGAGCGACACCGACGCCGACGATCACCAGCGGCAGCCAGCCGACGAGGATGCCCAGGTACGGCACCACCGACACGGCCGCGCCGAACAGCGCGAACAAGCCCACCGACGGGACATCGAGGATCGTGCCCACCAGCCAGATCACGAGGCCGACGACGACCGCACCGGCCACCGCGGCACCGATCTGGATCTGCGTCGAACGGGCCGCACCGCGGAGGATCTCGCCGTTGCGTTGGCGCCGGTCGGCCGGGGTCCGCTCGAGTCCGGCGGTGATGATCCGCGGGCCGTAGAGCATGAAGAAGATGGTGAGGATGAAGCACACCACGTAGGCCGGCACCGAGCGTGCCGCGTCGACGAGGGCGTCGCTCGGCGTGCCGAGGTTGTCCTGCAGGCGTTCGGTGAGTTCGCCGACCCGGTCGACGAGGCCGATCTGGCGGGCCACCTCACCGACACGGTCGCTGCGATCCTCGATCCCCGAGGCGATGTCGGGCGCGTGTTCGGCCAGGAAGTCGATCTGGTCCTGGAGCTGGGTCACGTACAACGAGCGTGCCCCGATACCGATGGCGGCCACCGCGAGGAAGACGAGGATGATCGCCAGGGCGCGCGGCAGCACCCGGTCGAGCAACGACACGAGCGGGCTGAGCAGCACCGCGGCGACGATCGAGGCGATCGCCCAGCCGAGGACGCCGGCGGACGACACGACGACGTTGCGCACCACCAGCACGAGCACGATGACGGAGGCGGTGGCGACCAGCACCCGCCAGGGCACCGCGCGAGCGGGCGGGCTGATCTGCTGTTGGCGGACGGACGACGACCCGGGCGGCTTGCTCGCAGCAGCGTCGGCCATCGGCGGTACTGTACCGCGCCGTGACCGACCGCCGGGATGTCGCCGACGCGCCGGTCGTGCGCGTCGACGCCGTCACCACCGGCTTGGTCGCCGGGGGCGTGTTGCTGGCGATGGCGATCATCGCCCTGGTCCGCACGTCGGAGAACGTGCTCACGCCGCTCGTGCTGGGCGTGCTGTTCGGCCTCGCCTTCGACCCGGTCGTGGGCATCCTCCGCCAGCGGCTGCGGTGCAGCCGCGCCACGGCGACGCTGGTCGTCGCGGTCGCGCTGACGCTCGTGTTCGGCGGCATCGTGTTGCTGCTCGGTCCGAAGGCGGTCGATCAGGCGAGCACGTTCGCCGAGGAGGTGCCGGCGACGATCGAGCAGTTCTACAGCTGGCCGGTGATCGGCGACCGCCTCGAGCAGAACGATGCCGCCGGACGGGCGCAGCAGTTCGTCGACGACCTGCCGACCCGGTTCGACACCGATTCGATCAGCGAGTTGGCGTCCCGTCTCCTCGGGGGGCTCGGCGCGGCACTGCTCGTCCTGGTGACCACCGTGGCCGTGCTGCTCGACGGCGACGCGATCGTCCGTCGCGGCCGCCGCCTCGTGCCCCCGGCTCGTCGCGAACGCGCCGACGAGGTGGGCCGCATCGTCTACCGCTCGGTCGCCCGGTACTTCGCCGGCTCGCTGACCGTGGCGTTGCTGAACGGCACCGTGATCCTCACCGCGGGGCTCATCCTCGGTGTGCCGCTCGCCCCGCTCGCCGCCATCTGGGCGGCGATCACCAACCTCATCCCGCAGATCGGCGGGCTGCTCGGCGGTGGGTTCTTCGTGTTGCTGGCGTTCAGCCAGGGCCCGCTGACGGGAGTGATCGCCCTCGCCGTGTTCCTGGGATACCAGCAGCTCGAGAACCACATCATCCAGCCGACGGTCATCGGGCGGGCGGTGCACCTCTCGCCCCCGACGACGATGCTCGCCGCCCTGATCGGAGGCGCCGCGGCGGGCGTGCCCGGCGCGCTCGTCGCCACCCCGCTGCTCGGCGCGGTGAAGTCGGTGTGGCTCGACGTCGTCGAAGGTCGCGCCCACGAGCCCGCCAACGCCGACGGCGACGACGACGAGGACGACAAGGACGACGAGGACAACAAGGAAACCAAGGACGACGAAGCCGGACCGTGACCGCCCGAGCGTGACGGCCGAGGTGACAGTGGGCAAGACTCGGGCGATGCCCGGATCGCCCAAGGACGCCAGCACACACACGACGACGGCCAACGCCGCACGGGAACTCGGTTTCGATCCCGACGACTTCGTCCGCGCCTCACGCGGGCTCGTGGCGCAGCATCCGACCGGGGTGATCGACGGTCCGTACGGTCCGGCGTGGGACTGCACACGCTACGCGTTCATCGAGCAGGGCGCGCCGAACCCGCCGACGGTCAACGCCAGCCTCTGGCGCCAGGCCCAGTTGAACAACATCCACGGACTGTTCGAGGTCGACGACGGGCTGTGGCAGGCCCGCGGCTACGACATCTCGAACATCACGTTCATCGCCGGCGACACCGGTTGGGTGATCATCGATCCGCTGACCGTCGAGTCGACCGCACGGGCGTGTCTGGCGCTGGCCGACGAACATCTCGGTGCGCGGCCGGTCACCGCGGTGATCTACACCCACTCCCACACCGATCACTTCGGCGGCGTGCTCGGTGTGACCTCGCAGGCCGACGTCGACGCCGGTCGGTGCCGGATCATCGCCCCCGACGGATTCATGGACGAGGTGGTCGGCGAGAACGTGATCGCCGGCAACTGCATGTCCCGCCGGGCGGTCTACCAGTTCGGGCCGCTGCTGCCCGCCGGACCGCGCCAGCACGTCGACTGTGGCCTCGGCAAGGCGATCCCGTTCAGCGCGCCGGGCCTCATCGCCCCGACCGAGAGCATCACCCGCACCGGTGAGGAACTCGTGGTCGACGGCGTGCGCATCGTGTTCCAGATGACGCCGAACACCGAAGCGCCGGCGGAGATGAACTTCTTCTTCCCCGACCGCGGCTGGCTGTGCATGGCCGAGAACTGCACGCACAACATGCACAATCTCGTGCCGATCCGCGGCGCCCAGGTGCGCGATGCACTGAACTGGTCGAAGTACATCGGCGAGGCGCTCGACACGTTCGGACGGGATGCCACCCTTTCGTTCGCGTCGCATCACTGGCCGCGATGGGGTGGCGACGACGTCCGCCGATTCCTCGCCCTGCAGCGCGACCTCTACCGGTGGGTGCACGACCAGACGATGCGCCACGCCAATCACGGCGAGACCGCCGTCGAGATCGCCGAACACCTCGAACTGCCGCCCGAGTTCCGCACGGAGGCCCACGCCACCGGCTACTACGGGCAGTTGGCGCACAACGTGAAAGCCGTGTACCAGCGCTACCTCAGCTGGTACGACGGCGAACCCGGCCAACCTGTGGAAGCTGCCGCCGGCCGAGGTCGGGCGCCGGTACGTCGCCCTGGCCGGCGGTGCCGATGCGCTGCTCGCCGGCGCGCAGTCGTCGTTCGACGAAGGCGACTACCGGTGGGTGGTCGAGCTCCTCAATCACCTGGTGTTCGTCGATCCGTCGAACCAGGCGGCACGAGATCTCCAGGCGGACGCCATGGAACAGATCGGCTACCAGAGTGAGTCGGCCACGTTCCGCAACGCCTTCCTCACCGGCGCCCACGAGCTGCGCAACGGCACGATGCCGCCCCGGCCCAACACCCACGGCGGCTATCTCGCCGCCGTGACGATGCCGCAGCTGTTCGACAGCCTGGCGGTGCGGCTGCGCTCGGAGGACGTCGGCGGCCAGGCCGTCGACATCGGTTTCGATCTCACCGACATCGACGAGCAATGGACGCTCGGGCTCGCCAACCGCACGTTGCACTACCGGCCTGGTCTCCCAACCGGTGCCGATGCCGTCGTCGCCCGTCTGTCGCGAGCGAACCTGATCGCCGTGGCCACGAAGGACACGACGTTCGCCGAGATGATCACGGCGGGGACCGCCTCGGTGATGGGCGACCGGGCGGCCCTCGATGCCGTGTTCGACCACCTCGACACGTTCATGACCGGCTTCCCGATCGTCGAGCCCTGACCCGGCCGGACCGACGGGTCGGCCGGGGCGACGTCGGGGCTACCGTCGGCGGCGTGATCGAGTTCGGCGAGGAGCATCTTCCGGCCGGGGTCCGTGTGGAGCGCTCGGACGACGGCTCCAGGATCAGGCTCGTCGCCGAGCGCGATCTCGACGGGCTGGCGACGATGTGGTTCGCGCAGTCGACGGTGTGCGTCGAGATCGATCCGGCGACCGTGCCGGACGACGCCGAGTACCTGGGGTTCGCGTTCACCCAGTTCGCCCTGCCGGTCGTCGCCGGGTCCGCACTCGACTTCGACTTCCAGCCGGCGGAGAACCTCCGTGCACCAGCGGCGATGATCCCGTTGCTGATCCGGTCGAGCAGCGGTGTGGTGCTGTTCGCACCGGTGACGAACCCGCACGAACAGGTGATCACGCTCGCCGACGGCACGCTGCGTTGGGGGTGGCACGGTGACCTCGACGAGGTACCGGCCGGCTTCGCCGCCGAACTGGGGATCTACCGCGGCCGCACTGCGTCGCAGGTGCTCGAGCGGTGGGGGAGCGAGCTCCGGGCGGCCGCCGGCGTCATCCGCCGACCGGCGTCGGCCAACGCCCTCACGTCGCACCTGTCGTACTGGACGGACAACGGGGCCGCGTACTGGTATCGCACCGAGGCGGGCCGGACGATCGCCGACTCGGTGGTCGACGTCGTCGTGTCGTTGCGCGACCACGACGTGCCGGTCCGCTCGATCGAGCTCGACTCGTGGTTCTACCGCCACGAGACCAGTCGCCCGATCGACGAGATCGGCTATCCCCACGACGTGCCGCCGAGCGGGGCGTGGGAGTGGAAGCCGCGTGACGACGCGTTCCCGCCGCCGGACCAGACGGAACCCGGACGCGACGCGATCGAGCGGTTCGCCGAGCGGCTCGACGGGCCGCCGCTCGTCCTCCATGCTCGCCACATCGCCCCCGAGGCGCCGGATGTCGACCCGGCTACCTGGTGGGTCGACCTCCTCGCCGCCCATCCCCATGATCCGGCGTACTTCCGCCGCTGGTTCGACGACGCCGTGCGTTGGGGAGCGACGTGCATCGAGCAGGACTGGATGCTCATCTACTGGTTCGGCGTGAGGGCGTTGCGGTCGGCGCCCGGCCGCGCGGCCGCGTGGCAGCGGGCGCTCAACGAGCACGGCCGCGCCACCGACGTCGATCTGTTGTGGTGCATGGCCACACCTGCCGACCTGATCGCGGCCGTCGAGTTCGACCGCGTCATCGCCGTGCGGACCTGCGACGACTATCGCTTCGCCGCCGATCCGGCGATGCTGTGGACCTGGTTCCTCACCGTGAACCGGCTGTCGAACGCGCTCGGGCTGCGGGCGTTCAAGGACTGCTTCTTCTCGAACCCCGACGTGGGCGACGGCGCCGACCCCATCGACGGCGACGTCCACGCGGAGCTCGAGGCGCTGCTGTCGGCGTTGTCGGCGGGCCCCGTCGGGATCGGCGATCGCATCGGTCGGACCAACCGCGACATCGTGATGCGCACGTGTGACGACGACGGTCGGCTGCGGCACACGGACCGTGCGGTCGCACTCATCGACGACTGTCTGTTCGGCGCGCCGGCGCGGGGCGAGCGACTGGCGTGGGCCACCACGTCGACGACCCTCCCGTCGAGCAACGGCGAGCGGACCTGGACGTACGTGCTGGCGATCAACACCGCATCCGACCGCCGCACGGTCACCGACCGTCTCGATCTCGACGAGATCGGGCTCAGCGCACCCCACGGGATCCACGACTGGCGGCGCAACAGCGCCGTGACGGGCACGTCGATCCGGATCGAACTCGAGGCACGCGACTGGGCGCTGTTCGTCTGCTGCCCCATCGTCGACGGCACGTTCGAGGTGGGAGACACCACGAAGTACGTCACCGTGGCCTCCTCGCGCTGACGCCCGCCTCCTGACACGCCGCGCCTCGCGACGCCTTCGATCTCGGTCGGATCCGGGTCGCTTTCCGAACCGAATTCGACCGAGAACGGTTGTGCCTCCGATCTCGGTCGGATCGGTCGGTGAGGGAGTCAGTCGGTGAGGAGGTGCCGTCGCAGGTCGGCCACGGCGCCGGCGGACACGCCGAGACCGGTCGCCCAGTCCTCGAGCGAACCGAAGCGGTCGACGGCACGCGTCGCGAAGAGCTGCATCGTCTCGGCCGGGGCGGTCCAGATCAGGTGCGACGCGGCGGCCAGGTCGGGGTCGCCCGGCAGCGGATGTTCCACCATCTCCGCCCGGCGGTGTCGCGTCGGGACGTCGGAGCGCGCGTAGTCGTCCACGATCGAGTCCAATGGAACGCCGATCGCCGCCTGGATCAGTGCCACGACGATCCCGGTGCGGTCCTTGCCGGCCATGCAGTGCACGAGCACCGGCCCTTCACCGACGTGGGCGGCGACGATCTCGACGGCGCGCACGACGTTGGCGCGCCGGAACTCGACCATCTCGTCGTACAAGCGGGCCATGTCGGCGGGCGAGTCGATACGCGGCGGCTCGTCGGTGGCGAGGACGCGGTCGACGACCGGGACGTGGTGCGTCCGCGTCGGGTCGGCGAAGCCCGGTCCCCGCTCGAAGTGGTACCGGCTCCGCAGGTCGACGACGGCGCGCAGGCCGAGGGCATCGACGACGGCCCGCCCGGCGTCCGTGATGCGAAGCGGCTCATCGGCGCGGTACAGCAGGCCGGTCTTCATGCGCCGCCCGGAGTCCGTCGACCAGCCGCCGGCGTCGCGCACGTTGAAGCAACCCTCGACGTCGAGGACACCGGCAAGAAGGTCGTCGGTCGGGTCGTCCGTCAGAGCTGCTGTCACCATGTCAGGCTACTTTCTGTATGTCGAATCAAGTTATGGATCGGCTGTGACAGGCGTCGCCGCCAGCCGAGTAACTTGACTATCGTTCGAGTTACCCGCGCGGTCATGGACCGAGCGGGCCGAACCGAGTGGGCCGAACCGAGTGGAAGGGAGGTCAGCAATGGACTTCGACGGAAAGGTGCTGTTCGCGACCGGGGGCGGATCCGGGATCGCCGCGGCGACGGCGCGCCGGTTCGCGTCCGGTGGGGGGCGCGTGGCGATCGTCGACCTCGATGCCGACAAGGCGAAGGAGATCGCCGGCGACGTCGAGGGCGCCATCGGGATCGGTGCCGACGTGTCCGACGAAGCGTCGGTCCGCGCCGCCGTCGAGGCGACGATCGACGAACTGGGCTCGATCGACTGCGTGCTCAACGCCGCCGGCCACGCGGCATTCGGGCCGATCGAGGAGTGGTCGCTCGAGGCGTGGAACCGGATGATGTCGGTCCATGCCGGTGGGACGTTCCTCGTGTGCAAGCAGGTGCTGCCACGCATGCGGAGCTCAGGGCGGCGGCTCGATCGTCAACATCGCATCGACGGCTGCGCTGACGGCCAACCACAACAACTCCCCGTACGGTGCGGCCAAGGGCGCCATCGTCTCGTTCTCCCGCCAGCTGGCCCGCGAAGGTGCTCCCGACGTTCGGGTCAACACGGTCGCTCCGGGCCGGGTGCGCACCGGGATGACCGAGCCGCTGTTCGCCGGCCGCGGCGCTTCGAGCGAGGAAGGAGCGAAGCAGTTCGGCATGGCGAACATGCAGCAGCGCGTCGCCGAGCCCGACGAACTGGCGGCGCCGATCTGCTTCCTGTTGTCCGCCGAGGCGAGCTTCATCACCGGGACGCTGCTCGTCGTCGACGGCGGCGAGACGGCGCTCTGAACGGGCTCCCTCAGGCGCGACCGGCGGCCATGAACTGACCGGTCACCGACTGCTGGTTGGCGTGGCGCTGGTCCATGAGGCGCCCGACGGCGTCGATGTGCTCGGCGTCGCCCGACTCGTACGCCGCCTCGATGGCGCGCGAGAGCACCTCGCTCGCTCGGGCGTAGTCCTGCTGCGCCTCCTCGAGGTACAAGCTGTCGGTCAAACCGTCGGTGTAGGCCTGCAGCGCTTCCTGCAGCGGCGCGGCGCTGGCATCGGGCAGGGCCTCGAGCATCTGGCGCGCGGTCTGCTCGATGGCCTGGCGCTCCTCGTGCATCCAGGCCAGTTCGCTGCCGCTGCGCACGGCGGCCGTCTGCAACACCGACAGCGCCATCTCCAGCTGGATCTGGATCACCGGATCGGTGATGGCCGGCGCAACCTTGTTGCCGAGTTCGATGCAGATCGCATCGATGAGCTGTTGCGTGGTGGGTCGCGAGATCACTGTGCACCTCCCGATGCCGCCTGGTGCCGTTTGAGCGCTCGATAGAAGACGTCGTGCATGCCCGAGACCGCCGGCGACATGTAGGCCACCTGGATGCCGGTCGTCTCCCCCTTGTCCAGGGCGGCGAGTTGCTCGGTCACCGGGACGAACACCGTGGCCGAGGCGAGGAGCAGGAAGTAGTCGGTGGTCGTCGGGTTGACCTGCTCCTCGGTCAGCCCGCTGATCTCGCGGTAGCGCGAGTAGAAGGCCTCCTCGTCGGCGCCGATGACGTCGGGCGGCTGCGTGACGCTGGCCATCATGCACCACCCGAGATCCTCACGCGGATCGCCGATGTGCGCCAGCTCCCAGTCGATCAGCACGTCGTTGCCATCGTCGCCGAGCAGGACGTTGGCCACCTGGAAGTCGCCGTGCACCAGCCCCAGGGGCACGGGCGGGGGACGGTTGGCCTTCAGGTAGGCGGCGATCAGTCGCATGAAGGGGTCCCGGTCGGTGTGCCGCTGCTCGGCGTCGATCCAGTACTGGATGCGCGAGTCGATGTAGTCGTCCCACGACGTGGGCACCTCGAGGCAGGCCGGCACCTCCTCCTGCGGGAACGCCGCCAGCGCGCCACCCAACTCGGCGAGCCGCGGCGCGAAGCCCGGCAGTTCGCTCGGGTCACACTTGCGTCCGAGGCTGACGAGCGCTTCGCCGTCGAACATCTCGATGACGATGCCGGGGCTGCCGAGCTCCTCGCCGGTCGGGTCGAACCACAACGGCGCCGGCATCGGGATCTTGCCCGATTCGTGGAGCGTCGAGAGCACCTCCCACTCGGTGGCGCGGTCGGTGTCGATGATCGCCTGCCCGGGCGGCGGGTCCTGCCGGACGACATAGCCGCGTCGTTGGCCCGCGTCCTCCACCCAGACGCCGCGACATCTGGCGGCTGTAGCCGCCGGTGATCAGCTCGTAGTCGACCACCTTGACGCTGTCGGGATCGTCGCTGCGCCGCCGGAAGAACTCCTCCAGTCGCGCCCGGGTATCGATCGCTTCGGTCATGGACCCCCCTCGCTCTTCGACCAATGTTCCAAACTGATGTCTGCCTACAGTAACGCGCGTCGGACGAGCCCGATCACGGCCACGTTCGCCGCCGGCCGGACGGCGGCACGGGCGACGCGTTCGGAACCACGGGAGCGGAACGTCTACCGTGGACGGCGTGACCGACGAGCAACGTCCGTACGGCGGCAGTTCCGGGAACACCGCCGGTGACGCCGGGCTGAAGAAGGTCCGCACGCGGCATTTCCAGCGGGCCAAGGAGGCGGGGATCAAGATCACCGGCCTCACGAGCTACGACTACCTGTCGGCGTGCATCTTCGACGAAGCCGGCATCGACTTCCTGCTCGTCGGCGACTCGGCGGGCAACACGGTCTTCGGCTACGACACCACGATCCCGGTCACCGTCGACGAGTTGATCCCGCTCACCGCCGCCGTCGTGCGGGGCGCGAAGCGGGCGTTGGTCGTCGCCGACATGCCGTTCGGCTCGTACGAGAACGGGCCGGACGAAGCCCTCGCCACCGCCACCCGGTTCATGAAGGAGACCGGATGCCACGCGGTGAAGCTGGAAGGCGGCGTGCGCAGCGCGAAGCAGATCAGGCGGATCGTCCGTGCGGGCATCCCGGTCATGGCGCACATCGGGTTCACACCCCAGAGCGAGCACGGTCTCGGCGGCCACATCATCCAGGGCCGGGGTGAGGGCGCGACGGCCCTGCTCGACGACGCCCACGCCGTCGACGATGCCGGCGCCTTCGCCGTGGTGTTGGAGATGGTGCCGTCGGAGATCGCCGGCAAGGTGACGAGTGAGATCTCGATCCCGACGATCTCGGTCGGTGCCGGACCGCGGTGCGACGGACAGCTGCTCGTGTGGA
Organism: Ilumatobacteraceae bacterium; assembly: GCA_963695145.1. Classification (GTDB taxonomy): domain Bacteria; phylum Actinomycetota; class Acidimicrobiia; order Acidimicrobiales; family Ilumatobacteraceae; genus Sva-07. The sequence goes on from CAVOGB010000005.1 coordinate 597,740, forward strand.
GCGATTGGGCCGGTTTCACCCGCGGCCGCATCCCGAAGTTCGTCGAGCAGTACGCCAACATCGGCCAGACCCTCCTCGATGCGGCGGTCACCTACCGCGAGGACGTCGAATCGGGTGCCTACCCGGCCGAACGCCACGAGTACAGCCCCTGATCATCAGCCGTCCGTGCGTCCCCGATCCCCGTTTGCGTCAGCATTTTGGTGGGACGTCGTCCCACAAATCGCGACGCAAACGACGATTTGGGACGGTTTGGGTACGGTGAGGGGATGACCCGTGTGCTCATCGCCGTCGACGGAACCAGTTCCGATCGCCTCATCGTGAACCAGACCCATGGGCTCTTCGGCGACGCCGCGGAGTACGTGCTGCTGAACGTCCGTCGCGACCCGATGATGGTCGCCGCCACCACGATCGGCGTCGGGATGAGCGCGATGGTGCCCGCCGGCGACCTGCGCACCGCGTACGGAACCGACGAGGTGGGGAGCCTGCAGTCCGAAGCGGACATCGCCACCGAAACGGCGCGGGGGGCCGCGCAGGAGGCCCATCTCGACGATGCGACCGTCGTCGGTGAGATCGGGTTGGAGCCCGATGCCATCCTCAGCGCGGCCGACGAGTTCGAGGTCGACGTCATCGCCGTCGGTGACCACGACCGCGGCTGGTTCTCACGCCTGATGTCGCCGTCGGTCACGTCCGCCGTCACCGATCGGGCCCACGTTCCCGTCCTGGTGATCCGCGTCCGGCACGACTGAGCCACGCCGCCCACGGCCGGACGCGCGGGTGCGGCGCACCGGTGAGGCTCCCCGTTCGTGGGACGCGGCCGTGCGAAGCTGAACCGGTGCTGAGCGCCGACGAAGCAACGACGCTGACGCCGCCGCCCGCTGTCGTCGAGGAGCGCCGGGGACTTCGTCTGTTCGCGCAGACCGCCGACCAACCGCGGGCACGACGGGCCACCGACGTCATCCTGCTCGCCCTGTCGTGCCTCTGGCTGCTCACGGTGGCGCTGCTCGCCGATCCCGACCCGGGCTTCTCGAACGCCGTCAGCGACTTCTTCGCCGCACTGCCCCACACGCTCGAGGGCATGTGGCAGATGATGGCGGACCTGCCGATGATCTGGGCCGCGGTGATCCTGATCGGAGCGCTCATCCGTCATCGCCGGTCGGTCGCCCGCGACATGGTGCTGGCGGTGATCGTCGGCGTCGTCGGCTGGCTGCTGCTGGCGCGAACGGTCGGCGGAGGCTGGCCCGAATGCTGTGAGGCGCTCACCCGCACGGTTCCGCCGCCGCACTTCCCGGCCGCGCGGCTCGCCGTGCCGGGTGCGGCGATCATCACGGCGTCGCCACACCTGGTCCGCCCGGCCCGCCGTCTCGGCCACTGGGTCCTGCTGTTCGGGTCGATCGCCACGATCGCCCTCGCCTCCAGCACCCTGATCGGCGTACTCGCCGGGATCCTCTGCGCCGCGGCGGCCGCCTCGGCCGTCCACCTCGTGGTCGGTTCGAGCGCCGGGCGACCGAGCCTCGACGACGTGCAGTTCGCGCTCGGTCAGATGGGCGTCGTCACCTCCGATCTCGGCGTCGCGGCGCGCCAGCCGGCCGGCCAGTTCGCCGTCGCCGCGACCGGTGCGAACGGCGACGAACTCATCGTCAAGGTGTACGGACGCGACGCGTACGACGCCGCCGTCCTGTCGACCGTGCAACGCACGATCTGGTTGCGCCGAGCGGGGTCGCCGGTCGGGTTCGGGCGGCTGCGACAGGTGGAACACGAAGCGTTCCTCACGCTGCTGGCCGGTCAGGCGGGCGTGCCGACCGATGAGGTGGTGATCGCCGGATCCTCGCCGACGGACGACGCCCTGCTCGTGCTGCGCCGGACCGGCACGCTGGTCGCTCCGGCGAGGCGGGAGATCACGCCGGAGACCGCCGCCGTCGAGCGGTTCAGTGGCGACCGTGCCCTGGAGCGGATCCGCGAGCTCTGGGGACTCGTCGAGCGCCTCCACGACAGCGCGATCGCCCACGGCCAGATCGACGAGGCCCACCTGCTGATCGATCACGACGGGCGGCTCGGTCTCGTCGACTTCCGCGGGGCGAGCGTGGCGCCGACCGAGGCCCAGTTGCGCAGCGACGAGGTGCAGGCGTTCGTCGCGACGGTGATCCTCGCCGGCCGCGATCTCGCCATCGCCGCGCTCGTGTCGAACCGTTCGAACGAGCGCATCGGGGCGCTGCTGCCCTACCTCCAGCCGGTCGCGCTGACGTGGGATCAGCGGCGGATGATCAACGCCCTCGACATCGATCTCGACGACGTCCGTGCCGAGGTCGCCGCGGCGATCAACCTCGAGGCACCACGGCTGGTGCAGCTGCGGCGGTTCAGCATCGGTTCGGTCATCCGGATCGCGCTCCCGCTGCTGGCGGTGTTCGTGCTCATGTCGGCGCTCGCCGGCTTCGATCTCGGCGAGTTCGTCGATTCCCTCCAGGACGCGGTCTGGTGGCTCGTGTTCCTCGGCCTGCTCGTGGCGCAGTTGCCGCGCATCGCCCAGGCGGTGTCGACGCTGGGCGCCGCGCCGATCCCGCTGCCGCTCGGGCCCGTCTACGCCCTGCAGCTGGCGATCTCCTACGTCAATCTGGCGATCCCGACCGCCGCCGCCCGGATCGCGGTCAACATCCGGTTCTTCCAGCGCCAAGGTGTTCCGCCGGGGGCGGCCGTGGCCACCGGCGCGCTCGACGGGGTCAGCGGGTTCATCGTCCAGGCGATCCTGCTCGTGTCGTTCCTGGTGTTCGGCCCGATGTCGCTCGATCTCGATTTCAGCGACCCCTCGAGCGGCGCGCTGCGCCTCGTGGTCCTCGTCCTCATCGGCGCCGCAGTGGCCGCCGCGGTGGTCGCCGTGGTCCCGAAGCTGCGGCACTTCGCGGTCGGATGGATCCGCCGGCTGGCGCACGAAGCGTTCGGCGTGCTCCGCGGGCTGCATTCACCGCGCCGGCTCGCCATGCTGTTCGGCGGCAACCTCGTCGCCGAGCTGCTGTTCGCGTCGACGCTCGGGATCTTCGTGCTGGCGTTCGGATACCCGTTGCCGATCCAGGAACTGTTGTTCATCAACATCTGTGTGTCGCTGCTGTCGGGACTGATCCCGGTGCCCGGCGGCATCGGCGTGACCGAGGGCGGTCTGATCTTCGGGCTCACGTCCGCCGGCATGCCGCAGGAGGCGGCGTTCGCGGCGGTGACGTTCTACCGGTTGGCGACGTTCTACCTGCCGCCGATCTGGGGCTTCTTCTCGCTCCGCTGGCTCGAGCGCAACCGCTACCTCTGACGCATCGACCCGAAAAATGGAGCAGATGTCGCGCTCAGCGCGACGATTGCTCCAAATTTCCGGGGTTTCCGGGCCGGATCTTCGCAGCACGGGCGGCGCGGGCGGTGACCCGCTGCCAGACGGCGAGGGTGCCGAGGCCGATCGGGATGATGATCACCCACGTCAGCACGCGGAAGATGAGGACGGCGGCGGTGATCTGGTTGACGTACTGCGAGCCCGCCGCCGCGGTCAGCAGGCCGATGTAGGCGACCTCGCTGAGCCCGGCGTCACCGGCCGTGATCGGCAGCACCGTGAGACCCTGCACGACGGCGTACACGACGAACACCTGTGGCCAACTGATCGCCGAGTCCGGTGTCCCCGTGAACCGCACGGCCATCAACAGCAGGGCGAATCGGGAGGCGGCCGTGATCACGGTCGCCCAGGTGCCGATCACCCAGCGGTCACGGAGCCGTTCGATCGACTCGGCGCGGGCGTCGATCATCTTCGCGGCCAGGTCGGGCGGATCCGGCTTGCGCAACAGCCGCAACACGAACGCCCAGACGGCGGTGAGCACCCGACCCATCCAGGCGGTACGCCGCTCGGCGCCGAACACGTACGCCACACCGACGACGCCGACGCCGACGAGCACGGCGACCACCACGATGGTGCGCAACGTCCCTTCGATCGGGGTGTTCGACACGAGCAGTCCGATCGCCGCCACGATGGGCAGCACGAGCTTGATGCCGATGCTGAACACGCCGCCGGCGGCCACGGCCAGCGTGGCCTCGGTCGGCGAGTACCCCCACGTCGTGAACATCTTGTGGCGGAACGGGAGGTCGCTCGGGCCGGGGATGACCGACGTGACACCGGCGGGTCCGAGGTAGGCGACCACGCCGCGCCGCACGGGCAGCCCCTTGATCAACGAGCCGGTGAGCAGTCCCTGGCAGGTCACCCAGATGACCCACATGGAGATGAGGGCGATGAAGTCGGCGTCCTCGAGCGAGCGGATCGAATCGACGATCGCCTGGTAGTCGAGGTTGTCGAACGTCGAGAGGAGGATGAAGCCCGACACGACGAGCGCGCCCACGACGAGTACGCCGCGGAAGATCGCGCTGCGGAGCTTCTTGATCGTCGACTTCTGTCCGGTCAGCTCTTCGATCTCGTCCAGTTCCTCGGCCGACAACCCCGGCAGAGGCGGCTGGGTCGACTCCTTCGATTCCGTCATCGCGTCATGCTCGCATCGACCACCGAGATGCGTCCGAGCGGGATGTCATCCATGGTCACACTGTTGCAGGTCGGTGCGGTTCCGGCGTGTTGACGACATCGGACGGTTCACGGCGCGAGGAGCCGGTCCTCGCACCACTCCAGGGCCTGGTCCAGCGTGTCGGTCAGCTGCAGCGGGGCGACCGTCTCGGCGAACTGCCGCACCATCGCCTCGAGCGGTTCGTCGTCGAGTCCGCTGATGACGAGTGAGCCGCCCGCCGCCGCCAGGTCCCGGGCCAGCGGCACGAGCTGCAGGGCGAGCGTTCCGTGCATCACATCGGTGCGGCTGAGGTCGACGATCACGTACGAGACCGGCGACGGTGACGAGTCGCGTGCCTCCACGAGTCGCCGCACCGCGGACTCGGCATCGGCGAACTGGATCTCGCCACGGAGTCCGATCGCCAGCACCTGGTCGCCCATTTCGCCGAGGCGGCGCAGCGCCTCGTCGTTGCGCCGTCGGTTCGACCCGCCGTCGGCCAGCGTCCGGATCGTCGGTTGCCGGTTGCCGACACGACGGCCCGAGTTGACGAGATGCAGCGACAGCGTCGACGCCAGCTCCCGGCACACGTCGACACCGCGGACGCTGTTGCCCTGTTCGTCGAGGCGGGGCGAGAAGACGCCGATGCCGCACTGACCCGGCAGGACGGCGAAGACGCCGCCGCTCACCCCGCTCTTCGCCGGCAGGCCGACCGACACCATCCACCGGCCGGCCCCGTCGTACATGCCACAGCTCGACATCACCGACAGGACATGGCGGACGGTCGGCTGCGAGACGGCCACCGACCCGTCGACCGGGTTGCGTCCGCCGTTGGCCAGCGTCGCCGCGATCACGCCGAGGTCGTGACAGTCGACCTCCACGGAGCACTGCTGGAAGTACACCTCGAGCGATGCCTCGACGTCCTCGCCGAGCGAGCCCGCGCCGCGCAGGAGATGCGCGATCGCCCGGTTGCGATGACCGGTGATCCGCTCGGACGTCGCCACGTCCGTGTCGATCGACAAGGGTCGTCCGGCGAACCTGGAGTACCCCTCGACCAACCGATTCACCGCGTCGTCCCGGTGGGCGGCGTGGATCAGATCGGCGGCCGTGATGGCCCCCGCGTTGACCATCGCGTTCGTCGCCCTGCCGGTGACCGGGTCGAGGCTGATGGCGTTGAACGCGTCACCGGTGGGCTCGAGGCCGATGCGCTGGCCGACGATGTCGGGTCCGAGTTCGTCGAGTGCCATGGCATACGTCAACGGCTTCGACATCGACTGGATCGTGAAGCCCAGCCGGGTGTCGCCCACTTCGTACGCCGTCCCGTCGACCATGACGATGCAGATGCCGAAGCGGTCGGGGTCGACGCGGGCGAGTTCGGGGATGTACGACGCAACCTCGCCGGACAGGTCACCGAGATATTTGGCGTGCAGCTCCTCGAGGTAGGCCGTGAGGGGCAGCATTGCCGCAGCGTACGTCGCGGCCGCGGTACGTTGCGGCGATGAAACTACGTGGACTGTTCGTCGTCGGCCTGCTGGTCTCGGTCGCGGCCGGGGGTTCGCTCGGCTGCGGGAGCGACGACGATTCGAGCAGCGACACGGTCACCACCGACGTCACGTCGGAGGGGACCGTCGAGGGCGTCACGTGGACGCTCACCGAACTCAACGGCGAAGCGCCGCCAGAGGGCGTGCAGGCGACGTTGTCCTTCGACGGCTCCACCGTGTCGGGCAGCAGCGGGTGCAACACGTACTCCGGGGCGGCCACCTTCGACGAGGACGTCGTCGAGATCTCCGATCAGTTGACCTCGACGCTGAAGGCGTGCGATCCGGCGGTCAGCGAGTTCGAGGGCGCCTTCCTGGTGATGCTCGCCGATGCGTCGATCTTCACCGCCGACGGCGACACCCTCACCCTGTCGAACGATTCCGACACGGTGTTGGCAACGTTCACGGCCGGGTGACACCTCGCACGGTGCCATCGGCGGCGGCTCCGTCGTCAGGACGGAGCCGCCACCACGATCACCGCTCCGTGGTCAGGAGATCACCTTGGTCTTGGCGGCCGCGTACTCGGCGTCGTCGAGCTTGCCGGCGGTGTGCAGCTCGGCGAGCTGCGCCAGCTGGGTCGCCGGGTCGGATGCACCAGCCGTGTCGCGGATGTACTGCTGGGTGGCCTGCTCGTGCTTCTGCATCGCCTTGATCTGACGCTCGTGCATCTTGCTCCCGCGGGCGATCACGTAGACGAAGATGCCGAGGAACGGCAGGAAGATGATGAAGAGCGACCAGAGCGCCTTGCCCCATCCCGACAGGTCATCGCTGCGGATGATGTCGCCGAAGATCTGGAAGATCAACATGATGAAGATGAAGAAGAGGAAGAACCAGAGGAACGACCAGAAAACTTCTCCGGTACCGAAATCTGCTGCGAGTGTCACGAGTGACCTTTCTGTCAATGCGGTCTGTCAAAGGGGTCTGTCAGTACCGCGCCCGACCGGTGCCGAGCCGGCTCATCATGGTCGCTCGTCGACATATCTTCAACTCACGTTCCTGCAGAGATCTACAATTCGTCCACTTTGGCTGATGGGTCGGGCCGGTCACGGCGCCAAGCTGACGCCGAAGCACAGTGCGTGCACGTACGAACCAATCGACACGGAGGTGTCACATGGCCTTGGGCCCTATTGAAATCCTGCTGATCGAGTTTCCGGGGAATCAGTTCACCGGCGCGATCATCCCCGAACTCGAGCGGCTGATCGCCAACGACACGATCAGCATCATCGACGGGCTGCTCGTGCGCAAGGACACCAACGGTGATGTCACCTTCGTCGAGTTCGACGAACTCGGTGTCAACGACGATGCGGCAAAACTGGCCGGTCTCGTGGACCAACTCGACGCGCTGATCTCCGACGAGGACATCGACGAGTGGGCGGCGCGGCTCGAGCCGGGGAACTCCGAGGCGATCCTCGTGTTCGAACACACCTGGGCGAAGGGCTTCCGCGATGCCGTCGTCGAGTCCGGCGGTTTCCTCGCCGACAACATCCGCATCCCGGGCGCCGTGGTCGACGAACTGCTCGCCGAACTCGCCGAACTGCCCGAGGCCTGACGGGTGCTCCACCCCCATTCACGATCGACCGACACAACGACCCACACAACGACCCACACAACGACACGGACACAAGGAGTATTGACATGATGAGACGACGGATGGGCCGGCCTGGACTGGTCGGCACGATGGCTCGCACCGCAGTGGTCGCCGGAACCGCGACGGCGGTGGTCGGAGGCGTCAACAAGCATCAGGCCGGCAAGGCGCAGGACGAGGCCACGCAGGACGCGGCGCAGCAGGCGGCGTTCGACTCGCAACAGCAGCTCGCCGAGATGCAGCAGCAGATGGCCCAGATGCAGGCACAGCAGGCACAGCAGGCAGCCGCCGCCGCGGCACCTCCGCCGCCACCGGCTGCTCCCGCGGCCGCACCGGCGCCCGACCTGATGGGCGAGCTCACCAAGCTCGCCGATCTGAAGGCCGCGGGTGTGCTCACCGACGAGGAGTTCTCCGCCGCCAAAGCCAAGCTGCTCGGCTGAACTCGATGACGATCAGCGACGCCAACACCCCCAGCGACCCCCTGCCGGCCCCGACCGAATCCGCCCCAGCCGCCACCACTCCCATGGGGTCGCGGCGCAAGGGATCGGCTCCGGGCTGGCTGGTGTGGTCGATGATCGTGTTGGCGTCGCTGATCGCAGTCGGTGCCGCCATGAACACCTGGCTCAACCGACAGATGCTCGACACCGACAACTGGGTCGAGGTCAGCGACGACCTGTTGACGAACGACGAGGTGCGCGGCGCCCTGTCGATCTATCTCGTCAACGAACTGTTCACGTACGTCGACGTTTCGGGACAGCTCCAGGGCAAGCTGCCCGACCAACTGCAGGTGCTCGCGGGGCCGATCTCGGCCGCCCTGCGCCAACCGGCGATCGACGCTGTCGACCGGGTCCTCGACACGCCGAAGGTGCAGCAGGTCTGGCGGGAAGCCAACCGCGTCGCCCACACCGCGCTCGTCAAGGTCCTCAAGGGCGACACCCGCGACTCGATCGGCACCGACAACGGTGTCGTCACGCTCGATCTCAGCACGGTGGTCAAGAACCTGGGAGAGCAACTCGGACTTCCGCAGGCCGTGCTCGATCGGATCCCGCCCGGCGCCGGCGTGATCACCATCGCCGACTCGGAGCAGCTGGCCAACGCCCAGGACGCCGTGACCGTCGTCGAGAAGCTCAACGTCGTGCTCTTGGTGGTCGTGATCGTGCTCTACGCCGCGGCGGTGTTCGTCGCCAGCGATCGCCGCGCCGCAGTGCGCAACGTCGGCGTCATGGTGGTCGTGACCTCGGTCGTCCTGCTCGTCGCCCGCCAGATCGGCATCCGGTACCTGAGCGACAACATCAGGACGGCGACCGACGTCAGATCCGCGATCCACGCGGCCGCGCTCATCGGCACGAACATCCTGAACGAGATCGCCTGGCTCTGGCTGTCGGCGGGCGTCCTGCTGCTCATCTGGGCCCTGCTGATGGGGCCGACGCGCGCGGCCACCGCGACGCGGCGCGGATTGTCGCCGATCCTGTCGAACCGGCTGACGGCGTTCGTGCTGGCCGTCGCCGTGATCGCCCTCATCGTGTGGATCACGCCGGGATCATCGGTGCAGACCTGGATCGGCGCGGTCACGCTGCTCGTCCTCGTGGTCGTCGGTGTCGAGCGGTTGCGCAGCCTGGTCCGGCGTGAACATCCCGACACGTCGATGGCGGAGGTGTGGCACGACATCACCCACTGGTTCGGCGACGACGCCACGGTCTCGACACCGAAAGACTGAACGGGAGACTGAACCCGGGAGCCTGAACTCGGGAGACGGCAGGCGCTCGAAACCTCGCACCGGTGAGCGAACGGACCGGGCGGTTCGCTCATCACGACGCGTCGCGCGGCGAAACCCGCGCGGAGGTCTCGTCCACGGCCGCCGACACTACCGATCAGCGGCCGTGGAAGAGGGTGTACGGGATCAGCCCGCGAGGACCTTGGCCTTCGCCGCGGCGTACTCGGTGTCGTCGATCTTGCCGGACGTGTGGAGATCGGCGAGTTGGGCCAACTGATCCGCCGACGAAGCAGAGCTCGCGGTGGTTCGGATGTAGGAGTCCATGGCCTCTTGTTGGGCCTGGGCCTGCGCCATCTGCCGCTCGGCCATGCTGCTGCCGCGGGCGATCAGGTAGACGAAGATGCCGAGGTACGGGAGGACGATCACGAAGATCGACCAGAGTGCCTTGCCCCAACCCGACAGGTCGCGACTGCGGAAGATGTCGGAGAAGATGAAGATCAGCAGGTAGATCCAGATGATGAAGATGAAGAACCAGAGGAACGACCAGAAGACCTGGCCGGTTCCGAACTCTGCGAGCATTGGTGACGCCTTTCTTGTTGATGTGTTGGTGGAGTATGGCGGTGAGTGTGTGAATCGCGGCGCGATGGATCGCGGTGTGGTCAGCGCACGACGACGGCGGGTGCCGTGGCACCGCCGAGCAGCACCGAGACGAGGATGCCGATCGGCAACGCGCCCCAGTAGCTGAGTCCGAGGCCGACGTTGCCGAGGAACAACATCAACAGCCACGTCGCCGGGAAGGTGGCGAGCAGGAAGATGATGAGCGCGGCGATCAAAGCTTTGAACATGGTTGTCCTCATTTCGTTGCGGTAGTGCAAGCGCGAATGTATGCGAGGGCACCCGGACGGCAGTGTGATACCCCGCCCGCGCGACAGCGGCGGAGCGGTCGTCGATCGCCGTGTGCGGATGTCGGAGCGCCGAGGCGTTAGCGTCTGACCCCGTGCTGATCCTCGCCATCCTCGGTCTCGGAATGGGCGTCGGTGCCCTCGCCCAACTCATCGTCGGTCGGGAGGGTCCTCGCGTCGACTGGACGATGGCGTTCGTCGCCGGGTTCGCCGGCTCACTCGTCGGCGGGCTGATCTTCAGTCTGATCGCCGGCGACGGACTGAAGCATCCGGTTGAGCGGCATCATCGGGTCGCTCATCGGGGCGATCATCATCACCGCCATCTGGCAGTGGTACCGGCGCAAGCAGCGGGCCGAGGCACAAGCGGCCGAGACGACCCTCGCCCGTTCGGGCCGCCATCACCCGCGCTGATCGATCGGCACGCTGATGTCCGGTCCGCTGGGTGACAGCCCCGGACTGGTGTGCGCGCACCACCACCTCTATTCGACGCTGGCGCGCGGGATGCCCGCACCGCCGCGAACCCCGAGCGGGTTCCTCGACGTGCTCGAGTTGGTGTGGTGGCGCCTCGATCGGGCCCTCGACCTGGAGATGCTCGAGTGGTCGGCCAAGCTCGGCGCCCTCGAGGCGCTGGAAGCGGGGTGCACGGCGATCATCGATCATCACGAGTCGCCGAACGCCATCGAGGGGTCGTTGACCGTGCTCGCCGACGCCTGCGCCGAGGTGGGTGTGCGACTGTCGACGTGCTATGGCGTCACCGATCGTCACGGGCCCGACGGGGCGCGCCGCGGGCTCGAGGAGAACAACCGGTACCTGCTCGAGTCCGCGCGCGACGCCCGCCCGGGCAGGACCCGCGGCATGGTGGGGATCCATGCCGCGTTCACGTGCCGCGACGACACGCTCGAAGCGGCCGCCGGGCTGGCGGCAGCCCACGACGTCGGCGTGCACGTCCACGTCGCCGAAGGTGTCGACGACGTCGGTGCCGCCGAGCGACTCGCCGGGCTGTCGACCGACGACTGGCTGCTGATCCACGGCGTGCACCTGCGGGACGATCACGCGCTGCGGGGCACCATCGTGCACAACCCCCGGTCGAACATGAACAACGCGGTCGGTTACGCCGCACCGGCCCGGTTCGCCAACCCGGTGGCGCTCGGCACCGACGGCATCGGCGCCGACATGCTCGACGAGTTCCGTGTGGCCTTCGTGCGCGCGCGTGAGCACGACATCACCGTCTCGCCCGAACTGGCCTGGGGATGGTTGGAACAAGGCTGGTCGCTGATCCCCGAGGCGCGGTCCGATCGGGTGACGTGGTCGTACGCGCCGATCGATCCGTGGCGGCTCGCCTACACGACCGGTGTGCGCGCGGTCGACGTCGACGTCGACGGTGAACGGGTGCTCGCCGGAGGCGTCGCCACGCGCGTCGATGGCGACGAGGTCCGGGCCAAGGCGGCCGAGCAGGCGAGGCGATTGTTCGCCCGCCTCGAGGAGCTGTGACGCGCCGGTGATCGTCGACGTGCTCGCCAACGTCTTCGGTGCCGACGTCCCCGACCTCGTCGGGATGGCCCGCACGCTCGACGACTCCGACATCGGCGTGCTGTGGGTGACCGATCACTTCAGCGGCGTCGTCGAAGGTGCGGCGTGGGCGCGGGATCCCTTCGTCACGCTGGGCGCGATGGCCGCCGTCACCGAGCGGGTCGAACTCGGTCTGCTCGTGGCGAACATCGTGAACCGCCATCCGGCGCAGCTCGTCTCGGCGTGCAACTCGTTGCAGTCGATCGCGCCCGGACGCGTGCGTCTCGGGCTGGGGTCGGGCGCCGCTCCGGGCTCGCGGTTCGCGGCCGAACACGAGGCGATCGGCCGCGACCTGGGCACCGTCCAGTCCCGTCGCGACGCGTTGCGCGATCAGATCCGCGCGGTCCGGGCGATCTGGGCGGGTGCCGAGTCGTTCGACAGCCCGACGCTCTCGTTCCACGGGTTGCGTGACATCGTCGACGGCGCGGCCGTTCCACCGATCGTGGTCGGCGCATCCGCGTGGCCGACGATCGAGGTGGCGCTCGCCGAGGCCGACGGCGTGAACATCCGGTTCAACCGCGACATCGACGAGCAGGTCGCCCGCATCCGGCGGACCCGCGACGACTTCGGACCCGGCGGATTCGAGATCAGCGTGCTGCTCGACCCGGCCCGGGGCGAGCTCGACGTGCTCGCCGGCCACCTCGACCATCTGCGCTCGATCGACGTCGAGCGGGCGGTGATCATCCGCGCCCCGGGCTTCGACCCGGCCGAACTCACCCCCCACCTCCCACTGCGATGAGCGAGCGCGCCGGCTGTCGGTCGGTTCCCTCATCGCAACGGGTTTCGGACCGGCAGTGCCGAGGCATGCCGGACTGTGCGAAGATCGGCCACGCGAAGACCACGGCTTGGGGGTACGGATCGTGAAGCAACTCAGTGGGCTCGACGCCAGTTTCCTGTACATGGAGACGCCCACGATGATGGGACATGTCAGTGGGCTCGCCATCTACCAACGGCCGACGCCCGACTTCGACCCGTTCGACCTCGTCTACCGTCGATTCGAGGGGATGATCGGCCGCCTCGATCCGATGCGGCGGCGTCTCGTGACGGTACCGATGCAGCTCGATCATCCGTACTGGATCGACGACCCTGACTTCGATCTGAACTACCACGTGCGGCACCTCGGTCTGGCGCCGCCCGGAGCGGCCGACCAGCTCGCCGAGCAGGTGGCCCGCATCGTCGGCCGGCACATGGACCGGTCGCGACCGCTGTGGGAGTGCTACGTCATCGAGGGCCTCGCCGACGGGCGGTGGGCGATGCTGACCAAGACGCATCACGCCACGATCGACGGCGCCTCGGGCGTGATCCTGCTCAACATGCTCACCGACCTCGATCCCGATGCGGCGAACACGCTCGAGCCCGTGCCGTGGTCCGGGCGAGCCGGTGCCGAGCCAGGCCGAGATGTTGCAGACGACGCTCGCCCATCTCGCGTCGAACCCGCTGAAGGGCATCCGCCTCCAGCTCCGCCTCGTCCGCGACGTCGCCTCGGGTGCCGGGCTGACGAACGTGAGCGGCCTGGCCTCGCTCGCCCGCGACGCCGTCACGTCGATCGCGACGAGGGGATCCGCGCCGGCCGAACCGGACCATGTCTCGCGCATCAGCCTGCCGATCAGTCCGGCACCGGCCACGCCGTGGAACCGGGCCATCTCGGCGCACCGTCGTTTCGCGATGCGCTCGACGTCGCTCGAGAACATCAAGGCGCTCAAGGACGCCACGGGGTGCACGGTCAACGACATCGTGATGGCGATCTGCGCCGGCGCGCTGCGCGAATACCTGCTCCTCCACGACGCGCTGCCCGACAAACCGTTGCGGGCGATGGTGCCGGTGTCGATCCGCACCGGTGAGGAAGAGGATCCCTGGACGAACCGCGTGTCGAGCATCATCGCCGAACTGCCGACGAACATTGCCGACCCGCTCGAACGCGTGATGCGGTGCCACGAGGCGATGAACGTGGCGAAGCGTCAGATGGACCTGATCCCGGCCACGGCGGTCACCGACATCTCCGAGTTCACGTCACCGGTCGTCGCCACCTCGGCGATGCGCCTCGTCACCCGGTTCGGGCTCGCCAACCGCGGGGTGACCATGCCCGCCAACGTCGTGATCAGCAACGTGCCGGGCCCCCGGCAAGCGCTCTACTTCGCCGGCGCCCGCATGGACCACTACATCCCGGTGTCGACGATCGCCGAGGGGATGGGCCTGAACATCACGGTGCACAGCTACCTCGACCGGCTCGACTTCGGGCTGATCGCGGATCGCGAACTGGTTCCCGACCTGTGGGAGCTGACCGACATGCACATCGACGAGATCGGCCGGTTGTTCGAGGCCACGGGCGCGACATGGGCCGAACCCCAGGCCGCGCCGTCGATGCGCCGCGGCGGCGGGGGCGTGAAGGCAGTCGCCCGGAGGTCCGCTCCGACGCCGGCCAAGAAGACCGCGGCCAAGAAGACGGCGGCGAAGAAGACCGCGGCGAAGAAGACGGCGGCCAAGAAGACCGCGGCCAAGAAGACGGCGGCGAAGAAGGCCCGCCGAAGAAGACGAAGAAGACGGCAGCGAAGAAGGCCACGGCGAAGAAGACGGCAGCGAAGAAGGCCCCCGCGAAGAAGGCCACGGCGAAGAAGACGACGGCGAAGAAGGTCCCGGCAGCTGCCCAGTAGTCGGGTAATTCGTGGGGTCGGGTGTTTCCTGCACCCACGCCGTGCACGACTCACCCCACGGCGCGAGATACCCGACCACGTGACGGCCGAGTTCGGTGGGATCGGCGCCAACCGCGAGACTCGCGGCGATGGACTTCGACCTGCCACCCGATGATCACCCCGACCGGCTCGCGGTCCGCGACTGGCTCGCGGCCAACCCGGCGCCGACGGGACGGGACCTCGCCGAGGCCGGGTACGTCGTGCCGCACTGGCCCGCGCCGTGGGGCCTGGGCGCCGATCCGATCCAGCAGCTGATCATCGACGACGAGCTCGGCAAGGCGGGCGTCCGCCGGCCGGCCAACCCGATCGGCATCGGCTGGGCGGCGCCGACGATCTTCCTCGCCGGCACCCGCGAGCAACACGAACGCTTCCTGCCGACGATCTTCAGCGGTGAGGACGTGTGGTGCCAGCTGTTCTCCGAGCCCGATGCCGGCTCCGACCTCGCCGCGCTGTCGTGCCGCGCCGTCCGCGACGGCGACGAGTACGTCGTCAACGGTTCGAAGATCTGGTCGAGCGGGGCCCACCATGCGAAGTACGGGATCCTGATCGCCCGCACCGATCCCGACCAGCCCAAACACAAGGGCATCTCCTACTTCATCTGTCCGATGGACCTGCCGGGCCTGACGATGAGCCCGATCGTCGACATGACCACGGCGCACTCGTTCAACCAGGTGTTCTTCGACGACGTCCGGATCCCGGTGTCGTTGCGGGTCGGCGACGAGAACGACGGTTGGCGGCTCGCCAAGGTCACGCTGTCGAACGAGCGCGTGTCGTTGTCGTCCGCCGGATCGCTGTGGGGTGCCGGTCCCTCCGCCGACGAACTCATCGACCTCATCCGCCAGGCCGGGCGACTCGAGGAACCCGTGTTGCGCGATCGCGCCGCGCGACTGCACATCGAGGCGCGGCTCCTCCACCTCAACCGGATGCGCAGCCTCTCGGCGACGCTCAACGGCAAGACGCCCGGCCCGGAGGCGTCGATCCAGAAGATCATGGCCGACGAGCACGGCCAGCACGTGATGAGCCTCGCCAAGGATCTCGCCGGCGCGAACGGCATGCTCACCGGATCCGGCCCGGTCGGCAAGATCCCGGCCACCATGCAGGGGGGACCGACCGAGAACCGGTTCGCCCAGGCGTCCAGCCACCAGTTCGCCGATGTCGACCCGATCTGGCACTACGGCTATCTGTTCCACCCGGCGCTGACGCTCGGCGGCGGAACGTTCGCCGTCCAACGCAACATCGTCGCCGAACACGTGCTCGGCCTGCCGCGGGAACCGGATGTCGAGCGGGGATCGACCTGGGCGCAGACTCGCTACGGTTCCCCGAAATGAGTTCCCCCTCGGAGGCATCCCCCTCCACGAGTCTTGGCACGAGCCTCGGCATCGACATCGGCGGCACGGGCATGAAGGCGGCGATCGTCGACGTGTCCTCGCGGCGAACTGCTCACCGATCGCTTCCGCATCGCCACGCCGCAACCCGCCACGCCCAACGCGATGGCGGCGGTCGTCAACGACCTCGTCACCCACTTCTCGTGGACGGCACAGGTCGGCGTCGGGTTTCCCGCGGTCGTGCGCAGGGGGGTCGTCGGTTCGGCAGCGAACATCGACCCGTCGTGGATCGACGTCGATGCCGACGCATTGTTCACCGAGGCCGCCGGGGTGCGCGTCCACATGATCAACGACGCCGACGCCGCGGGGCTCGCCGAGGTGCGCTTCGGCGCCGGTCGCGGCTACCACGGCGTGGTGATGATGCTGACGTTCGGTACGGGTATCGGTTCGGGCCTGTTCGTCGACGGGGTGCTCGTCCCGAACACCGAGCTCGGCCACCTCGAAATCGACGGTGTCGACGCCGAGAGCCGGGCGGCGGCGAGCGTCCGCAAGCGCCACGATCTGTCGTGGTCGCAGTGGGCCGAGCGGGTCGAGACCTATCTTCGCCACGTCGAACGGCTCTTCTCGCCTGACCTGTTCATCATCGGTGGCGGCGCCAGCAAGAACGCCGATCAGTGGCTGTCGAAGGTGAAGATCGACACCGAGGTCGTGGCGGCGCAGATGGCCAACAACGCCGGCATCGTCGGCGCTGCGCTCGTCGCCCCGTTGCCGTGATCACCGTGGTGGGCGAGGCGCTCGTCGACCTCGTCGTCGCGTCCGACGGGTCGGTCACGGCGACCCTCGGCGGTGCGCCGTACAACGCCGCTCGCGCCGCCGCCCGCCTCGGGTCGTCCACGCGCTTCGCGGGCACCCTGTCGGTCGATCGGTTCGGCACACTGCTCGCCGCGGGCCTCGAGGCCGACGGCGTGGACACGAAGTTCGGCCGGCGCACCGAGCTGCCGACGACGCTCGCCGCGGCGGAGCTGGATGCCCACGGCAGTGCGACGTACCGCTTCTACATCGACGCCACGTCGGCCCCCGACCTGCCGTCGGGCGCACTGCGCGGGCTTCCGGTCGATCGGGTGTTCTTCACCGGCGGGCTGGCGCTGGTGCTCGAACCGATGGCGGCGACGGTTCTCGAACACCTCGTCGGCGTCGACGACGAGACCATCGTCGTGATCGACGTGAACGCCCGTCCCGCTGTGATCGCCGATCGGGCGCGCTACCTGACGAACCTCGCCGTGGCCGTCGGCCGCGCCGACGTGGTGAAGGCGAGCGACGAGGACCTCGCCTTCCTCGGCGACGACCTGTCGGTCGACGATCTCCTCGCCGCCGGCGTGCGGGCCGTCATCGTGACCGCCGGAGCAGCGGCCAGCACGATCCATCACGAGTGCGGCGTCATGTCGGTCGCGCCCAGGCGACCGGCCGCTCCGATCGTCGACACGATCGGCGCTGGCGACACGTTCGTCGGAGCGTTGATGGCGGCATGGACGGGCGGCACTCGGGATGCCGCAACGGTGGCGGGCGGATCTGGCCGGCCCGGGTGGACTCGCCGCGCTCGTCGCCGCCGTCGAGGTCGCCCACGTCGCGGCGTCGATCGTCGTCACCCGCCAGGGCGCCGACCCGCCGAGTCGCGACGAAGTCCTCGACGTCCTCGACGTCCTCGGCACCTGACCGGGGCGCCCGACCGGGGCTCACACCAGGAAGTGGCGGACCGCGAGACGTTCCGCGGAGTCGTCGCCGGGGATCCCGAGCTGGGCGACCACACGCAGGCTGGGCCATTCGGCCGGCGTGAGCTGCTGGTACTGGAACGTCAGCTCGCCCGCCGTCGGGTGGTTGAACCGCCGCAGGCGGGTCTCGAACCCGGAGACGTCGTGTTCCGGCCACCAGCGGTCGAAGTCCTCCGACTCCTGGCGGAGCATCTCGACCAGGTCGATCATCGCCGGGTCGTGACGGACCGCCGACGTGGCGGAGCGGAACTCCGCCAGCGCCTGCCGGGCATGGATGTCCCAGTCGACGATCAGCTCGCGGGTGAACGGATCGGCGAACAGCACCCACAGGAGGTTGCGTCGCGGCGGTTCGAGCGTCGGCAGGCGCGGATACAGCCGCTCCTGGGCGCCGTTCCAGGCCAGGAACTCCCAGCGCGGCCCGAGCACATAGGCGGGCGCCGGCATGAGCGCGTCGAGCAGACGTTCGAGCGGGGCGGGTGGTGTGGCCGGCACGTCGACCACGCCGGCGGTGCCGGGCTCGGCGAGCGAGAGGAGATGCTCGAGGCCGGCGTCGTCGAGGCGCAGCGCCCGGCCGATGGCCACGAGCACGTCGCGGGAGGCGTTGATGCGGCGGCCCTGTTCGAGCCACGTGTACCAGGTGAGCGACACGCCGGCGAGCATCGCCACCTCCTCCCGTCGCAGGCCGGGGGTACGGCGACCGCGTCCGGCCGGCAGGCCCACCTGGTCGGGCCTCGTCGCTTCACGGCGGCCGCGCAGGAACTCGGCGAGCTCCTGTCGATGGTCGGTCGTCGTCATGCCCGCAGCCCGGTCGAGCACTGCGTGATCAATCTGCGCTCCATGTGCGCACATTGTTCACGCATTCGGCGGTGGGGGTGTGAACACGGGCGAAGACGGTGGGCCCGAGGATTACGGTGGAGGAGTGCAGCGCATCCCCGACGACGCCGAGTTCTCGATCGACGACATGCTCGCCGATCTCCGCGAGCTCGTGGAGGTGGAGTCGCCGTCGCTCGACGTCGACGCCCTCGCGGCGTCGGCCAAGGTGCTCGCGGCCATCATCGAACGCCGGCTGGGTGGGACGGCGTCGCTCGTCGACAGCCCGGTCGGGCCGCACGTGCACTGGGTCGGCGGCGGCGAGCCGAAGGTCCTCCTGCTCGGCCACCACGACACGGTGTTCCCCGCGGGCACGCTGGCGCGGCGCCCGTTCGAGGTCGTCGACGGCCGGGCCACCGGGCCCGGCGTGTTCGACATGCTCGGCGGCATCGTGCAGGCCCTGCACGGCCTGGCGGCGCTCGACTCCCGCGCCGGCGTCGAGATCCTGTTCAGCGCCGACGAGGAGGTCGGATCGATCGAATCACGCTCGCTCATCGAGGAACGGGCAGCGGTCTGTGGAGCCGTGCTGGTGCTCGAACCGTCGGCCGACGGCGGGCTGCTGAAGACCGGCCGGAAGGGGACCGGGACGTTCGAGGTGACGGTCCACGGGCGCGCCGCGCATGCCGGCCTCGAACCGGAGAAGGGCGTGAACGCGCTGATCGAGGCGTCGCGGCAGGTGCTCGTGATCAGCGAGTTCGGCGCGCCCGACATGGGCACGACGGTCACGCCGACCGTGGCGTCGGCCGGCACCGCCGACAACGTCGTGCCGGCCGAGGCGCGGATCCGGGTCGACGTCCGCGTGGAGTCCGCCGGCGAGCGCGACCGCGTCGAGTCGGCGATGGCTGCCCTGCGGCCGACCGATCCGGACGCCTCGATCACGGTCACCGGCCGGATCGGCCGTCCACCGATGCCCGAGTCGGCGTCGGCCACACTGATGCCGATCGCCGCACTGGTGATGCCGGGGATCACCGGCGTCCCCGTCGGTGGCGGTAGCGACGGCAACTTCACCGCCGCCCTCGGGGTGCCGACGCTCGACGGCCTGGGCGCGGTCGGCGGTGGGGCGCACGCCGACACCGAGCACCTGATCGTCGAGGCGATGCCGGCACGGGCCCGCCTCGTGGCCGGCCTCGTCGCCCACCTCACCGCCTGAGCCCGTCATTTCCCCGTTTGCGTCGCGATTTCTGCGGACCCGGTCCGCAGAAATCCTGACGCAAACGTCAATCGGAGCGGTCCGAGGTCGGGGGGTCGAGGGCGGGGGTGACGTCGCCGGCGTGGAGCGTGCCGGCCCGGCGGTAGACCCCGAGCTTGTTGCGCGTGTCGGTGATGTCGAGGTTGCGCATGGTGAGCTGCCCGATGCGGTCGAGCGGGCCGAACGCCGCGTCCTCCACCCGCTCCATCGACAGGCGGTCGGGCTCGTAGGTGAGGTTCGGCGACGTCGTGTCGAGGATCGAGTAGTCGTCGCCGCGCCGCAGGCGCACCGTCACCTCGCCCGTGACGGCCGAGCCCACCCACCGCATGAGCGGCTCACGCAGCATCAGGCTCTGCGGATCGAACCAGCGGCCCTCGTAGAGGAGCCGGCCCAACCGGCGGCCCATCGTGTGGTAGTTCTCGAGCGTGTTCTCGTTGTGGATGCCGGTGAGCAGCCGCTCGTAACAGATGTGCAGCAGGCCGAGCGCCGGGCCCTCGTAGATGCCGCGGCTCTTGGCCTCGATGATGCGGTTCTCGATCTGGTCGCTCATGCCGAGACCGTGGCGCCCGCCGATCCCGTTGGCCTCCATCACCAGGTCGACCGGTGAGCCGAACGTGCGGCCGTCGATGGCGACCGGCCAACCCTCCTCGAAACGCACGGTGACGTCCTCGGTGGCGATCTCGACCGCCGGGTCCCAGTGCGCCACTCCCATGATCGGGCTGACGATCTCCATGCTCGTGCCCAACTCCTCGAGCGACTTGGCCTCGTGGGTGGCACCCCAGATGTTGGCGTCGGTCGAGTAGGCCTTCTCGGTGGGATCGCGATACGGCAGCCCGCGGGCCACGAGGAACTCGCTCATGCCCTGGCGTCCACCCAACTCGTCGACGAAGGCCTGGTCGAGCCAGGGCTTGTAGATCCGCAGGTTGGGGTTCACGAGCAGGCCGTAGCGGTAGAAGCGCTCGATGTCGTTGCCCTTGTAGGTCGACCCGTCGCCCCACACGTCGACGCCGTCGTCGGCCATCGCCCGCACGAGCAGCGTGCCGGTCACGGCCCGCCCGAGCGGCGTGGTGTTGAAGTACGTGCGGCCGGCGGTGCGGATGTGGAACGCACCGCACTGCAGCGCGATGAGCCCTTCGCGGACCAGCTCCTCGCGACAGTCGATCAGCCGCGCCTGCTCGGCGCCGTACTGCTTGGCGCGGTCGGGCACCGTGTCGAGTTCGGGCTCGTCGTACTGGCCGAGGTCGGCGGTGTAGGTGTAGGGGATCGCCCCGCGCTCGCGCATCCACGCCACGGCCGCCGACGTGTCGAGCCCACCGGAGAACGCGATGCCGACGCGTTCGCCCACGGGCAGCGACA
Organism: Ilumatobacteraceae bacterium; assembly: GCA_963695145.1. Taxonomy (GTDB): domain Bacteria; phylum Actinomycetota; class Acidimicrobiia; order Acidimicrobiales; family Ilumatobacteraceae; genus Sva-07. Next base: position 618,758 of record CAVOGB010000005.1, read on the forward strand.
TCAGGACCCGCTTCGACGTGTTCGACGTGGCGTGCGGTGGTTGCTCGTCGGATGATGGCGCGGGCGGCATGGCCGTCGACGCTAGCGGTCGGCGGTTTTCACGACACCGGTGAATGCTCCGAGGCCCACCAGCAGCACCGCGACCGCGATCACCATCTCGACGTTGGCCAGTCCCGACGAGCGGGAGTAGTCGGGGACCGCGATCAGGGCGAGCACGACCGCGCCGAGCACCGTGACGACCGGGAGCCGCTTGAGGTCGAAGCTCGACACCAGGCCGAACCCGATGGCCACGGCGAACGGGATCAGCCGCACGACCACCGGCTGCGGGTCGGACCGCGCCCCGAGCCACCAGGTGCCGATGCCGAGTTCGACGCTCGTCTTCCACACCGCGGTGTACACGAACACGACGAGCGCCCAGGTCGCGACGATCGCGATCCGCCAGGACGCGACGAGATCACCCGGCTCGAGCACGTGGGCCGCAGGAGCGGCCGGCGGGGGGAGCGGTTCGCCGACGGGTTCCATGAGTGGCTCGGCGTCCGTCACGGACATGACTGTACGGGTCCGGGGCTCGGCCGCGGCGGCGAGACAATCGTTGGCGGATACCCTCACGGACCGTGCCCCAGACCATTGCGGGGAGCGAGGCGCCACCGATCGTCCCGTTCGCCAAGCTCTCGATCTTCTATCCGATGTGGAACGAACAGGAGTACATCGAGCGCGCCCTGCACGCCGGACGTCGTGCCTGTGACGGCCTGCTGCGGACCGGGGAGATCGCGGACTACGAACTGATCATCGTCGACGACGCGTCGACCGACGCCACCGGTGCGATCGCCGATCGGATCGCCGCCGATGACGAGCGCGTCCGCGTCGTCCACCACGAACGCAACCGCAAGCTCGGCGGGGCGATCAAGACCGGCTTCGCCGCGGCGACCGGCGATCTCATCCTCTACACCGACGCCGACCTGCCGTTCGACATGGCCGAGCTGCCACGGGCGGTGCGTCTGCTGCGTGACTACGACGCCGACATCGTCAGCGCCTACCGCTTCGACCGCACGGGCGAGGGATACCTGCGCTCGATCTACACGTTCGTCTACAACCTGTTGATCCGCACGCTGTTCGACGTCAAGGCGCGCGACATCAACTTCGCCTTCAAGCTGTGCCGGGCCCGGATCTTCGAGCATGTCGAGCTGACCAGCGAGGGGTCGTTCATCGACGCCGAGCTCGTCATCCGTTCCACCCGCCTGGGTTACGAGATGCTGCAGTTCGGCGTCGACTACTTCCCGCGCACCCGCGGCGTGTCGACGCTCAGCTCGCCGGGCGTGATCGCCACCATCGTGCGCGAGATGTGGAGCCTGCGCGCCGACCTCGACGGCATCGAACCCGTCGTCGATCGTTCCTGACGCGCGCCACCGGACCCGACCCGCCGGCGCGTCGACGGCTACCGTCGCGGCGCGATGCCTGATCCGATCGATGCCACCTACGACTACGACGAGTTCGGGTTGTTCCACGAGAACATCGCCGAGTTCGATCTCGATGCCGATCCGACGCCGGTCGTCGAGCGCATCGAGACCGTCGTCGACGAGTCCACCGGTCGGACCGTCAGCGCCCTGCGGTGGGGTGCGGATGCGCCGCAGATCGTCCTGCTCCACGGCGGCGCCCAGAACGCGCACACGTGGGACACGGTCGCGCTGGCCCTCGGCCGGCCGCTGCTGGCGATCGATCTGCCCGGTCACGGTCATTCCGGCTGGCGTGCCGACGGTGCGTACACACCGATGAACCTGGCCGACGACGTGGCCGTGGTGATCGCGGCTCATGCTCCCGACGCCGCGCTGGTCGTCGGGATGTCACTCGGTGGGATGACCTCGATGGAACTCGCCGTGCGGCACCCGGCGCTCGTGCGGTCGTTGATCATGGTCGACGTGACCCCGGGCGTGAACGCCGAGAAGGCGAAGGCGGTGATCGACTTCGTCGACGGTCCGCAGAGCTTCGAGTCGTTCGACGAACTGCTGGCGCGCACGATGCAGTTCAACCCGACGCGCTCGGAGTCGTCGCTGCGGCGGGGCATCCTCCACAATGCCGCGCCGTCGGCCGACGGGTCCTGGCAATGGCGCTACGACCGGGGCAGCCGGGCTCGGGCAGAGGCGACCACCGAACCCGCACCAGCACCGGAGGTGGCCGCCGTGATGTCACCGCTGTGGGACGACTTCGAGGCCGTGACGCTGCCCGCTGCTGCTGGTGCGCGGTTCGGTGTCGCCGGTGGTCGACGACGACGACGAAGCCGAGGCCCGCCGCCGCCAGCCCACCATCGAGGTGCGCATGGTCGACGGTGCCGGCCACAGCGTGCAGGGCGATCGGCCCGTCGAACTCGCGGCGATCATCGAGTCGCGTCTCGCCGGCTGACCCGCCGGGATTCGCTCAGAGTTCGGCGAGGCAGGCGTCGAGGCCGTTGATGACGCCGTTGCGGAACGCGTCGATCTTCTCGAACAGGCTGCCGCGCACGTTGTCGTCGCTCGATTCGTCGGAGGTGCCGATGATCGTCTGGATCGCCTCGTCGAGGTCGCCGGCCGACACCATCGCCGTCCGGTCCGCGGCACGCGGCTGCGGAAGTTGCAGGCGGCCGCTCTCGTCGGCCGAGGGGATCGTGGTCTGCACCCACGCTCCCGTCAGGCAGTCGTTCATGAGGGCCCGTTCCTCGCCCTCGAGATCGCTGCCGAGCGCCTCCTGGACCGCCTCGCTCCACGCCGTTCCGAGCAGGTACCCGACCGAGAAGTCACCCAGGGCGTCGTAGATCTTCTGCGCCACGGGCTCGTTCAGGTACACCGTGTTCGTCGACGCGCAGTACACGGCGCCGAGTGCGAAGGCGCCCGTGTCGTCGTTGCAGTCGACCTCGTCCGAGGAATTCGCCCCGACCAGCGTGATGTCGTCGATCGAGCCGGCCTTCGCGCCGACCTCGCCGTTCCAGTAGAGGTTGAGGTCGGTCGGGATGAAGTTCAACAGTTCGTCCGGGCCGTAGCCGAAGGGAGCGTTGCCGCCGGTGCTCACATCCGTCTCCGTGAACTGGTTGGGCGAGAGCGGCAACGGCGAGTCGAGCAGCTCGGCGCAGCGCGAGACACCTTCGGTGAACCCGACCTCGAATGCACCCACCCGGTCGAACGCCGAGCCGTGACCGCCCTCGACGAACTGGTTCAGCCCCACCGGGTCGCTGACCTTCGTCATCGCGATGAGACCGCTGCGCACGTCGGCGTCGCTGAACGACACGACCTTCGACTCGCCCCGGCTGACCCGGCCGGCCCAGGCACCGGCGAAGCAGTCCGACTGCTGCTCGGTGTAGACCGTCGCCAGGTTGCGGTCGAGTTCGCCGGCCCTCGTCTGGATCGCGTGGCCGAACTCGTGGGCGAAGACGATCCCGATCGTGCCCGGTCCGTACTGGTCGGCGAGTTGGGCGAGGAGCCCTTCGTCGCCGTCGTCGTAGATGATGAAGTCGCCCTGGCCGCAGTAGAACGCGACGAACTGCTGCACCTCCTCGTAGGTGGTGCGGGGCTCGCCGCAGCCGGGCAGGTCGTCGGGACGGTTCGGATAGGCGGCGTACACGCCACCGCTCAACGGTTCGAAGGCGTCGCCGTAGAGCGCCGGGTACTCCTCGGACCACCACGACTCGAGGTCGGTCATCACCGCGCTGAGGAAGTCGTCGTAGGCGCGCGGGGTCTTGTTCGGGCCGAAGTCGATCGCCTCCGGATCGATCTCGTCGGGCGCGACGCTCGGCGAGGGCGCCGTGCTCGCCGGCTCCGTCCCGGCCGGATCGGTCCGGCCCGGATCGGTGCCCGCCGGATCGGTGCCGGCCGGATCGGTGCCGTTCGGATCGTTGTCGGTCGGCTCGGCGGGAGCGGTCGTCGGGCTCGTGCCGGTCGTCTGCTGCGACGCGATCTGATCGGAGCGCTCGGCGGTGACCACGGGATCGACGCTGCACGACACGAGCAGGGCTGATCCGGCCACCGCCAGCGTGATGAGCCCTCGCGTACGCATGATCCGACTCTACGGTCGGGCGTCACGGCGGTCGACACGCCGATGGGTGCTTTCACCGACCTCTTACCGCCCGCCGCTGCGGTCGCCACGCGACCGGCAGTGACATCGGTCACGTCATCGGCCGCGCGTGTGCTACGGTCGCGAGCGCGCGAGCGATCGTCGATCAGCACCGTGAACATCGTCAGATATCGACAACTGGGGGAAGCGATGGCGATGCTCGACATCCGCGACGTCTCGGTGCGCTTCGGCGGCATCGTGGCGCTCGAGTGATCTGTCGTTCGGGATCGAGGAAGGTCAGATCCTCGGACTGATCGGCCCCAACGGAGCCGGCAAGACGACGCTGTTCAACGTCGTCAGCCGGATCTACGACCCGACCACCGGAACGGTCACGTTCGAAGGTGCCGACCTGCTCGGCGATGCACGCCGCACGAGATCAGCAAGGACCGGCGTCGTTCCGCACGTTCCAGAACCTGGCGCTGTGGCCCCGGATGACGGTGCATGCGAGAATGTCGATGGTCGGCATCCACACCCGTCGCGCAAGCAGTCGTTCGTCTCGGCGATGTTGCGACCTCGGTCGACGCAAGGAGGAACGTCGTCTGACCGAGGAGGCACACGCCATCCTCATCCGATCTCGGACTCGCCGAACGTCGCGTTCCAACCCTGTGCCGGCCTGCCGTACGGCACGCTGAAACGGATCGAACTCGCCCGCTGCCTGGCCGGCCGAACCGAAGCTGCTGATGCTCGACGAGCCGGCGACCGGGCTCACCCACAGCGAGGTCGAGATCCTGTCCCAGGTCATCGTCGACATCCACGACCGCTACGGCCTGACGATCCTGCTGGTGGAGCACCACATGGGCCTCGTGATGGGAATCTCGGAGAACGTGGTCGTCCTCGACTTCGGCCGCAAGATCGCCGAAGGCGTCCCGTCGACGGTGCAGAACGACCCGCGGGTGATCGAGGCCTACCTCGGAGCGCCGGCATGAACGCGACGTGAGTGCCGTGACAGCGGCGCCCTGCTCGACGTCAAGGGGCTGCGCGGCGGATACGGGCCGATCCAGGTCCTGCACGGACTCGACTTCCACGTCGACGACGGCGAGGTCGTCGTGATCCTCGGTGCCAACGGGGCCGGCAAGACGACGACGTTGCGGGCGGTGTCGGGCATGATCGAGACGACCGGCAGCGTCGAACTGCGCGGGGAGCAACTCGTGGGGAAGGGTCCGGCCGACATCGTGCGGCGAGGACTCGAGCGCGTCCCGCAGGGGCGGGGCACGTTCCCCGAACTCACCGTCGAGGAGAACCTGCGCGTCGGTGCCTTCGTCCGCAAGGACAAAGAGGTCGACGCCGACATGGCGAAGTGGTTCGAGGTCTATCCCGTGCTGCACGAACGACGCAATCAGCGCGCCGGCAGTCTGTCCGGCGGCGAGCAGCAGATGCTGGCGGTGGCGAGGGCGTTGATGTCGCGGCCGGCGATGGTGCTGCTCGACGAACCGTCGCTCGGCCTCGCGCCGATCGTCGTCAAGGACCTCTTCGAGCGCTTCCGGCAGATCAACCGCGAAACGGGCACGACGATGTTGATCGTCGAACAGAACGCCCAGCTGGCGCTCGGGATCGCCCACCGCGGCTACGTCCTCGAGACCGGCGAGATCTCGGTCGAGGGCCCTGCCGACCAGCTCGTCCACGACGACGCGATCCGCAAGGCCTACCTCGGAGTCTGATCGGAGCCTGCCATGGAACTCTTCATCGCCCGCATCTTCGACGGTTTCGCCAACGGGGCCACGTACGGGCTGATCGCGCTGGCGCTCGTCATCATCTACAAGGCGACCACGCTGATCAACTTCGCCCAGGGTGAGATGGCGATGTTCGGCGCGTTCATCGTGCTCGTGCTCGCCACCGAGCGGGGCTTGCCGATGTGGGGCGCTGTCGTCGTCGGCATGTTGATCAGCAGGCGGCGATCGGCGCGCTGATCGAACGGGTGCTGATCCGGCCGTTCGATCCCTCGGATCACCTCCCGCTGGTCATCATCACGCTCGGACTGTTCCTCGTGTTCGGTGCGCTCGCCGGGATCATCTGGCGGTTCGATCCACGCCGGTTCCCCCGGCTGTTCCCCGCCGGCAATGCGATCACGATCGGCGTCGCCACGCTCACCTGGTACACGGTGTGCGTCACCATCACCATGCTCGCCGTCGTCGGCTTGCTCACGTTGATGCTCAAGAAGACGAAGATCGGCCTCGCCTTCCGGGCCGTGTCGTCCAATCTCGAATCGGCGCAGTTGTCCGGGATCCGGGTCGGCCCGACCCTGCAGTTCGGATGGGCGCTCGCCGCCGCCGTCGGCACGCTCGGCGGCGTCGATCTACGTCGCCAACCCGGTGTTCCAGCTGGAACCGAGCGTGATGGCCCGGGTGTTGATCTTCTCGGCCGCGGCCGCCGCACTCGGGGGCTCGACAGCCTCGGCGGAGCGATCATCGGCGGCCTGATCATCGGCATGGTGCAGAGCATCATGGTGCAGTACATCGGCTTCATCCCCAACGAACTGGGCCTGGCGGCGGCCGTGTTCGTGTTGATGGTGGTGCTGTTGTTCAAGCCGTCCGGTCTGTTCGGGACCAAGTCGGTGGAGCGGGTCTGAGGCCATGGCCCGCTACACACTCGTCCAGGGCACGCCGCGGGAGCGCTCCTACCACTGGATCGCCTGGGCGCTGTTCATCGGGCTGCTGCTGATCGTCGCGTTCGCCTACGCCGACACGGGCCAGCTCAACATCCTCGAGAACAGCTACAGCATCGGCCTCACGACGGCTCGACAAGGCGATCGCCTTCATCATCGCCGTGCTCGGGCTGCAGGTCGTCGTCGGCTACACCGGCCAGCTGGCACTCGGTCAGAGCTTCTTCTTCGGCACCGGCGCCTATCTGGCCGCGTGGCTCGTCGAGGACCAGCACTGGCCGTGGATCGCCACGCTCGTGGTGGTGATCCCGGTGTGCTTCGCGCTCGGATTCCTCGTGGGGATCCCGGCGCTGCGGATCAAGGGTCTGTATCTCGCGCTCGTCACGCTCGGGCTGGCGGCGATCTTCCCGACGCTCGTCCAGCTCGACAGCCTCGACCAGTACACCGACGGCGCGGCCGGCAAGAAGGTCAACTCCACGCTCACGGCGCCCGGTTGGCTCCCGCTCGACGGCATCGCCGCCGCGTTCCAGAAGATCCCGTTCTTCGGGCAGTACTTCGGCGACGGCGACCTGTCGTCGAAGGAAGCCGACCGCATCTGGAAGTTCTTCATCTTCACGGTCGTGGGTGCGATCTGCTTCTGGATCGTGGCGAACCTGATCAAGAGCCGGCCCGGGCGTGCCATCCGCGCCATCCGCGACAACGAGACGAGCGCGGCGGTGTTGGGCGTGCACCTGTCGCGGTACAAGACGATGTCGTTCGGGGTCGCGTCGGCGCTCGGCGGCGTCGGCGGCATCGTGTACGTGGCCGAACTCGGCATCGCGTCGCCCGGCGACTTCTCGCAGCTGCTGGCCATCTTCTTCATCGTCGGCCTCGTCGTCGGTGGCGTCGGCACGCTGTCCGGTGCCGTCGTGGGTGGCTTGGTCATCGCCTTCGTCCCGGAGTGGTCGTCGTCGACCACCGACGTGCCGGGGGTTCCCGCCCGCTGGCTGCAGGGTCCGACCGGCACGCTCGTGCTCGGCCTGTTGTTGATCCTGCTGACGTTCGTCCTGCCGGGCGGCATCGTCGCCGGCGTCCGCAAGATGCGGGCGAGGGTCGTCCGCGTCCAGCCGACCCCGCCCACGTCGCCGGCCGCGGCAGGCACGGGCGAACCGCTGATGTCGAACGACACGCCCGATCAGCTCGACGAGCCGCCGAGCGACCCGACCACCGAACTCGAAGACGTGCCAGCCAGTTCGGCGCCGCCGGGCTGACACGGATTCACCAGAGCTGGACAACAGCACACAACCACAACAAGGGGGATGTTCATGCAAGCATCACGACGATGGAAGCGACTCGCTGCCGGGGTGATGGCAGCGGGGCTCGTGCTCGCCGCCTGCGGCAGCGACGACAACAGCAGCTCCGGCGACACGACCGCGCCGAGCGGGACCGGAGCGGCCACGAGCGAGGCACCGGCGGCGAGTGAGGCACCGGCCGGCACGGAGGCACCGGCGTCGAGCGACACGACGGCCGGCACCGAGGCAACGACCGGCACCGACGCGACGGGGGGCACCGGGGCATCAGGGGAGGCGCTGCCGCTCGAGGGTCAGGTCGAAGTGGCGGCGGGCACCACGCTCGACCTCGACTCGTGCCCCGACGACTGGAGCGCGACCCAGGGCGCCGACGGCGACGAGATCCGCATCGGCATGACGCTGCCGCAGTCCGGCCAGCTCGCTTCGTTCGGACCGATCGGCGAGGGGATGGGCTTCTACTTCGACTACCTCAACGAAACCGATCCGATCGACGGCAAGAAGCTCGTGCTGATCACCAAGGACGACGGCTACGAGGCCGGCCGTGCCGTGGCGAACGTGCAGGAGATGCTCGACACCGAGGACATCTTCGCCTTCGCCCACTTCATCGGCACCCCGATCAACGTCGCCACACGCGACATCACCGGTGAGGCGTGCGTCCCGCAGCTGTTCAACTCCTCCGGATTCCCCGCCTGGGGCGACCCGGTGCACTATCCGTGGAACACCGGCAACATCCTCAACTACTCGACCGAGGCCGCCATCTGGTGCAAGGCGATCAAGGACGAGTTCGGCGACGGCGCGACGGTCGCGGCGTTGATCATGAACAACGACTTCGGCAAGACGTACCAGAAGGGCCTGGAGGACTGCGCGGCCGACGGCGGCATCGAGATCGCCGGGATGGAGTTGCACGATCCAGCGGCGCCCGACGTGACGAACGAGATGACGACACTCACCGCCACGGACGCCGACGTGTTCATCGCCGGCACGACAGCCGCCTTCTGCCCGCAGACGGTCGCCTCGGTGGCCGCCTCCGAATGGCGCCCGCGCTACTACATGTCGTACACGTGCGGAAACCTGGCGAGCTTCTTCGCCCCGGTGCAGGACGCGGCGGCGACGCTCGCCGCGGATGGCTCCGGTGTGAGGTTGACGAACTCGTTGAAGGTCTGCGGTGATCCGAAGTACGCGGACGATCCGGCGATCCAGGAGGTCGAGAAGATCCTCAAGGACTACGGCAACGTCTCGTGTGCGGACGGTTCCTACTCGACCGGCATCCTCTACGGCCAGTACCTCGAGGACATCCTGCGCAGCGCGGCGGCCCTGCCCGGCGGTCTGAACCGGGTGAACCTGATGGCGGCCATGTGGAACGCCGACACGACCAACGCCAGCCTCCTCGGCGGCACGTTGAAGATGGACGGCGTGAACGACGCCTACTGGAGCGAGGCGGCCCAGATCCAGGAGGTGGTCGTCACCGACGGGGCGCTCAGCTACAACCCGATCGGCGACGTCATCGACCTGGAAGGCCAGGGAGGCTCGGTCGGCAACTGACCGGCGGCTGACACGTCACGAGCCCGTCGGCCGCCCTCCTCGATGGACGGCGGTCGGCGGGCTCGTTCGCGCGCCGGCGGGCGCAGGCCTGCTCGCCGGCCGCTGACCGGTCGGCGACGCCTGCGCCGCAAGCATCTCAGCGGTTCAGGTGCCGCGCTGTGCACTGCTACGGTCAGGCCCCGAGTCGCGACGACCGATCGTCGATCAGCACCGTCCACCATCGTCCGATCATCGACAAACACTGGGGGAATGCCGAGTGGCACTATTGGAAGTCGACGAGATCTCGGTCCGGTTCGGCGGGATCGTGGCCCTCGACGGGTTGTCGTTCGAGATCGAGGAAGGTCAGATCCTCGGTCTGATCGGCCCCAATGGTGCCGGCAAGACGACGATGTTCAACGTCGTGAGCCGCATCTACGATCCGACGGCTGGTCGACTGACCTTCGACGGCATCGACCTGCTCGAAGTTCCACCGCACGGGATCGCCGGGACCGGCATCGCCCGCTCGTTCCAGAACCTCGCCCTCTTCCCCACGATGACCTTGCTGCAGAACACGATGACCGGCGCGCACCATCGCGGCAAGGTCGGCTTCGTCAGGGCGATCTTGCGCTTCGGGGTCGGCAGGGAAGAAAAGGCGCTGGCCGCCGATGCCTACGCCATCCTGGAGTCGCTCGACCTGCACGAACTCGCCTTCCGTCCCGCCGCCGGTCTGCCGTTCGGGACGCTCAAGCGGCTCGAACTGGCCCGTGCCCTGGCATCGCACCCCAAGCTGCTCCTGCTCGACGAGCCCGCTGCCGGCCTGACCCATCACGAGGTCGACGAACTGGGCGCGACGATCAAGCGGATCAGAGATCAGTACGGGCTGACCGTGCTCCTCGTGGAGCACCACATGGGCCTCGTGATGGGAATCTCCGATCGGGTCGTCGCGATGGAGTTCGGCCGCAAGATCTCCGAGGGTCTGCCGAGCGAGGTGCAGGGCGACCCACGCGTCATCGAGGCCTACCTGGGAACACCGGCATGACGAACACCGGCATCACCGACACGGGCACGCTCGAGACGGGGCCGACGACCGCGGGCGTGTCCCGGCCGATCCTGAACGTCGCCGGCTTGCACGCCGGGTACGGTCCGATCGAAGTCCTCCACGGCATGAACTTCACCGTCGGTGTCGGCGAGATCGTCGTGATCCTCGGAGCGAACGGGGCCGGCAAGACCACCACCATGCGCTGCGTGTCGGGGATGATCGAGCGCGAGGGAACGGTCGAGTTCGAGGGCCACGATCTCAGTTCGGCGAAGCCCGACGCGATCGTGCGGGCGGGGATCTCCCAGGTTCCCCAGGGGCGGGGGACGTTCACCGATCTCTCGGTGCACGACAACCTGCTGGCGGGCGCCTACACGGCGAAGGGTTCCTTCGCCGACGAACTCGACTACTGGTACCGGACGTTCCCGCGCCTCGCCGAACGGCGCGACCAGAAGGCCGGGTCGCTGTCCGGCGGCGAGCAGCAGATGCTCGCCATCGCCAGGGCCATGATGAGCAAGCCGAAACTGTTGCTGTGTGACGAGCCGAGTCTCGGCCTGGCGCCGATCATCACGCAAGAGCTGTTCCGCATCCTGGGAACGCTCCGGGACGAATTGGGGATGTCGTTGTTGATCGTCGAACAGAACGCCGGGCTCTCGCTCGCCTTGGCCGATCGGGCCTACGTGTTGGAAACCGGATCGATCGTGGCAACGGGTACCGGCGCCGAACTGCTCGCCGACGACACGATCAAAGAGGCCTACCTGGGGGTGGTGACCTGATGCTGGCGAGTGATCTGTCCCTCTTCGTCGAGCGGTTCATCAACGGGCTCGCCGACGGCTCGATCTACGCGCTCTTGGCGCTGGCTCTCGTGGTGATCTTCCGCTCGACGGGCCAACTCAACTTCGCCCAGGGCGAGATCGGCACGATGGGCGCGTTCTTCGTGTCGACGTTGACGCTCGCGGGATTGCCGGTCTTCCTGTCGATCCTGCTCGCCCTCGTGCTCGGTTTCGTCGTCGGCGCGGGCATCGAGCGCGTCGTCGTCCGGCCGATCGAAGCCCGGAATCCGAGTTCCGTCATCGTGGCACTCATCGGCGTGTTCCTGGCGATGAATCAGCTCACTGCGCTCATCTGGGGCATCGACGCACGTTCACTCCCGAGCCTGTTCCCCAATGAAGCCAACGACTTCGTCACGATCCTCGGCGCTCCCATTCGGATCGCGCGACTCGGCACGATCGCGGTGCTGATCGTGGTGCTCCTGTTGCTGTACCTCCTCTTCACCAAGACCAAGGTGGGCCTGGCGATGCGGGCGGTGGCGAACAACCAGGAGTCGTCGAACCTCGTCGGCATCCGCACCGGTTTCATCCTGCTCCTCGGGTGGGGGCTGTCGGGCTCGATCGCCGTGTTGGCGGCGGCCATGCTCGCGCCGTCCGCCGGACTCACGGGTTCGCTGATGCTCGGACCGTTCCTGCTGGCGTCGGTGGCGGCCGTACTCGGTGGCCTCGATTCGCCCGTCGGTGCGGTCGTCGGCGGTCTCATCGTCGGTCTCGTCCAAGCCTTCCTGACCGGCTACCACCCGTCGATCGGGTCGATCGAACTCACACCCGACCTGCTCTATCCGGTGATGCTGGTGATCCTGCTCGGCGTCCTGTTGTTCCGGCCGGCCGGCCTCTTCGGCTCTGAGAAAGTGGAGCGGGTCTGATGGCGCTTCCATACAAGGTCACCCGCGGCAGCTGGCAGCACTGGGTCGGTCGCCTGATCCTCTTCGGTGGCGTCGCGCTGTTCATCTTCCGTGCGGCGACGCAGTGGAGTCGCTCGGGTCAGGGGCTGCTCACCGATGCGCTGATCATCGCCATCGCCGTGACCGGGCTGAATCTGATCACCGGTTACACGGGTCAGCTCTCACTCGGTCACGCCGCGTTCTTCGCCATCGGCGCGTACATCTCGGCGATGTTGGTCACGGGCAAGGTCACCACACCGTTCTTCGAGGACAACCTGTGGACCCCTGGCTGGACCTTGCCGGTCGTGGCGGTCACGTGTTTCCTCGTCGGCTGTGTGGTCGGTATCCCGGCACTCAGGCTGAAGGGCATCTACCTCGCCCTCGTCACGATCGTGTTCGTCGAAGCCGTGCGTTCGATCCTGAAGTACGCCGAGGTCGTCAACATCACCGGCGGATCACCGGGAATCAAAGGACTCTCCTACCTCCCCCCGTCGTGGACCGGTCTCGATGGCCGGGCCGACCTCAACAAGTGGTTCCTCTACCTGGCGGCCTTCTTCCTGGTCCTCGCGACGCTGATCTCCTCGGGCTTGCTGCGGAGCCGGATCGGCCGGGGGATGGTGGCCACGCGCGACAACGAGACCGCCGCCGCGGTCATGGGCGTCCATCTCGCCACGATCAAGACCGTCGTGTTCGGGATCTCCGCGGCGATTGCCGGCATTGCCGGCAGCCTCTACGCACTCAAGCTCACCCTGGTCGAGCCCGACGTGCCGAAGTTCGGTCTCCTCGGCTCGGTCACCCTCATCGTGGCGCTCGTCGTCGGCGGTGCCGCGCAGCAGTGGGGTCCGTTCGTCGGAGCGATGTTCTACGTGTTCGTCGACGACTACGCCCGTGGTGTCGGGGAGGCGCCCGACAAGAACTTCTTCATCGGGTGGATGGTCGACTCGACCACGAAGATCAACGGGCTCGGCGGGGTGTTGTTCGGAGTGATGCTGATCCTGTTCGCGCGGTTCGTCCCGTTCGGCGCCGTCGGCACGATGCGGATGGGACGAGCGAAGGTCGTGCAGGTGATCCCGGTGCCGCCGACGTCGAAGGCGGCTGCGATCGCCGATGGCGAACCGACTACGGTGATGACCGCTGGAATCGGCGACATGGACACGTCCAACGAGTCCGAACCAACATCGTGAGCATCAACGCCGATGCCACGTCCACATGAAGGGGGATACTGAACATGCGTAGCAGTAAGAAAGTGTTCGCGTTCGCCGCGGCGGGTGCGCTCGTTCTCGCGGCGTGCGGCAGCGACAGCAATTCGTCGTCCGACACGACGTCCTCGGGCACCGAGGCTCCCGCAGGCACGGCCGCGTCGACCGGTACGGAAGCGCCTGCAGGCACCGAGGCTCCCGCGGACACGTCGGCAACATCCGACACATCGGCAACATCCGACACCACAGCTCCCACGGACAGTGGTGCATCAAATGCCGCAGCGTTCGCCGTCGACACCTCCGCCTGCGACGATCCCGACCGCGGCCACCGCGCCGATCGACGGCAACATCAAGATCGGGACATCGATCCCGCTCTCCGGTGGTCCGGCGGTGCTCTTCGCCCCGTTCGGCGCCGGTGCCCAGGCCTACATCGACTACTACAACACCAAGAACGGTGGTGTGAACGGCCAGCAGCTCGAGTTGGTCGTCAAGGACGACCAGTACACCGCCGATCTCACGAAGCAGAACGTCGACGAGTTGGTGTTCGACGACCAGGTGTCGCTCCTGTCCGGCATCATCGGTTCGGCGAACAACCTCGCCGTGCAGGCCGACCTGAACGCCCAGTGCATCCCGCAGCTCTACGCCGCGACCGGCGCGGCGAACTGGGGTGACGTGAACAACAACCCGTGGACATCCGGGCTGCTCGTGCCCTATGCCATCGAGTCAGAGGTGTGGGCGCAGTACGTCGCCGACACCTACGGCGACGGTGCCAAGGTGGCGCTGTTCACGGTGAACAACGAGTTCGGCTCGGCGTACCTCGACGCCTTCACGAAGTCTGCCGCCGACCACGGACTCGAGATCGTGGCGCAGGAGTCCATCGAGGCCGCCGACTCCGGTGCGCCGAGCGGACAGATGACCAACATCGTTGCTGCTGCGCCCGACGCGATCCTCGCCGTGCCCCTCGGTGCCCAGTGCATCGCGTTCATGACCGAACTCGGCAACGCCAAAGCGGCCAACCCGGACTTCGACCCCGACACGTACCTCACGGCCACGTGCGCCAACCCGATCTTCTTCGGGGCGGTCGCCAACGGTGGATCGACCGACGTGTACACGTCGAGCAACCTGAAGGACGTCAACAACCCCGATGTCGCAGCCGCCGACGCGAAGGTCGCGGACTACATCGCGGCGTTCAAGGCTGCTGCTCCGGACGCCGATCCGGGTGGGATCGGTGCCGCCGGCTGGCTGGCGATGGAGTTGACCGTCCAGGCCATCCAGGAAGCGTCCGATGCCGGCAATCTGAGCCGCGAGGGCATCATCGACGCGGTCCGCAACATCGACTACACCGCCAGCCTGCTCCGTGACGGCCTGAACTTCAAGATGGGCCCCGACGACGGGTACATCGCCGAGGGCACGCAGCTCACACAGTGGGACGGCTCCGGGTTCACCGACGTGGGCAAGGTCGTCGACCTCGAGGGCAGCCTCGGCGTGTACGGCGGCTGACCGGCCGCACCCGCAACGATCAACGAGACCCGTACACGCACGAGCCCGCCGGTCCCGCTCCTCTCGATCGTGAGGGGACGGAGCCGGCGGGCTCGGGCGCGTCCCGACCCGGGAGTCTTCGGTGCGGTGGGTTCAGCTGCCGGTGTCGATGCAGTCGATGAGTTGATTGCCGATGGCGGCCGCCTCGTCGCTGATCTCCGGGGTGCCGCCGCCGGTGCCCGCGTCGGCGATCAGCTTGGCGTCGTCGTCGGACAGCTTGGCGGTCGTCTCCCGGATGCAGTCCTCGTCGAAGGTGGCCTCCTGTTGGTTGAGGCTGTCGACCAGCAGGTCGGCGACGTCCTTCTGGGAGCTGCCACCTCCGTCGTTGCTTCCCGAATCGCTGCCGCAGGCGGCGAAGAGGAGTGTGCCCACGGCGAGCGCGCCGAGAAGGGTCTTCGTCATTGTGTGCTCCCTGTCGTTGGTGGGTCGAGGATACGCCGACGTCAGCTGCCGAGGCTGAAGCAGCCGACCACCGCGTTGATGACCTCCTCGGGAGTGCCGCCATCGCCCTCGGCGCTCGCCGCGAGTGCGGCGAGGTCGACGTCCTTCAGCCCGTCGCGGACGCAGTCCTCGTCGAATTCCTGCCCGTCCTGCTGCAGCGCAGTGATGAAGGCGTCGATGATGTCGTCGTTGTCGGCACAGCCGAGCAGCTGGGTGCCGATCGCGGTGCCTTCGTCGCTGACCTCGGCGTCGCTCTCCGGACCGGCGTCGACGATCGCCTGGGCGTCCTCGTCGGACAGCTGCGCGGCGAGTTCGTTCACGCAGTCCTTGTCGAGGTCGATGCCTTCCTCCTTCGCCCCGGCGATGGCGGAGGCGGCCGCCGCGGCCTGGGGCCCGCTCAGGTCGCTGCCCGAGTCCTTCCCCGAGTCGTTCGCCGAGTCCTTCCCGGAGTCGTTCCCCGAGTCCTTCCCGGAGTTGCTCGAATCACTCGTCGAGTCGCTCGTGGAGTCCTTGCCCGAGTTGCTCCCCGAGTCATCGGCCGAGTCGCTTCCGCAGGCGGCGAGCACGAGGGCCCCGGCGGCGATGATGGTGATCAGTTTCTTCTTCATGGCACTCCTCGAGGTCGGTCGTTCCACTGTTGCAGGTTTCGGCTCGCCGGTCTGGCCGCGCACGATCGATGTTCAGTCGCGTTGCGTGCGCGGATCGCGCGCGACGGTCACCCGGTACGTGCCGCCGGCCGCGATCTCGGCGGAGAACTCCCACACCGCACCGGTCTCGTCGATCGCGCTGCAGGGGAACGTCGTGCCCGTGTTCTGATCGACCGGCTTCTCGCAGGTCGCCGACGCGAACACCAGCGGAGCCTCGGCACTGCCGAGGCTCGTCGCCAGATCGTCGTCGGTCAGGATGAAGTTCTCGGCGTCGTGCTGATAGTCGGTCGACGTCGTGAAGCACGCGCTGAGCAGGATCGATGCACCGGCGACCGCGCTGACGATCCGGCATGTCACGATCCGGCCGGGCCGCATCGTCCGACGGTATCGCACCGCGTCCGGGCGGCGGCCGCGCTCAGCCCGGGACTTCGATCCGGTGCCGCTGGTGCCGGCCCTGTCGGGCGAGGGAGAACTGGTCCCACATCACCGCCACCAGCGCGACCCACACGAAGCCGAACCCGATCAGGCGCTCCGGCGGCATCGGTTCGTCGTACACGGCCCACCCGAGCAGCACGTTGATCACGGGAACGATGAGGTTGAGCGGCCCGAGCAGCGTGAACGGCACCGACTGGGCGGCCCCGGCGAAGAGCATCAGCGGCACCACGGTCACGACACCGGTGCCGAGGATGAACAGCCAGTCACGGCCGCCGGCGACGTTCGGGATGCTGGCGCCGCCGCCTGCCAGCACGATCGCGATCACGACGGCGGGGACGAACGACACGAACGTCTCACCGGCGAGGCTGTCGACCGCACCCAGGGGGGACTGGCGCTTGACCAGGCCGTACACGCTCCACGACCCGGCGATGACGAGCGCCACCCACGGCGGGCGACCGTAGGACGCGGTGAGGACGAGCACCGCCACGACCGCCGCACCGAAGGCGAAGCGTTGCGCGGTCGAGGGCTCCTCGTGGTACACGACGATGCCGAGCAGCATCGTGAGCAGCGGGGCGAGGAAGTAGCCGAGCGCGGTTTCGATCACACGGTCGTGTCCCACCGCCCACACGTAGCTCCCCCAGTTCGCCGACAGCAACGCGGCGGCGAGCGCCAGGCGACCGAACCCGTTCCACGACCCCATCGCCCGACCGATCGTCCGCCAGGATCCGCGGACCGTCACGATCACCGCCATCACCACGCCGGCGCACATCATCCGCCAGGCGATCACCTCGATGGCATCGAACTCCTTCAGCTGCTTCCAGTAGACGGTGAGCGCACCCCACAGGAGATACGCGGCGATCGCCAGCTGCACCCCATTGCGCTGTGGCGAACGCTCCGACATCTCCCGCATCGTACGAACCCCGGCCCCCCATCAGTCGGGTACACGGAATACCCGACAACGTGGGGCGGGGGCGCTCCGGTCGCTCGGCGTCGCCGGTGATGTGGTACGAATCCATCCGCACGCGTATCCACTTGCGTGCCCGCAGAATTCGAGGGGGAAACGTGAGATACCGCAGCATGAAACTGGTCGCGGCGCTCGGCGCGCTGTGTCTGGTCGTCGCCGCCTGTGCCGAGGACAGTTCGAGCGACTCCAGTGCGTCCGCGCCGGCCGCCTCGTCGGCCGTGACCGAGGCACCGGCGGACAGCAGTGCGCCGGCCGCGACCGAGGCGCCCGCCGGCACCGACGCGACGACGGGGACCGAAGCCACCGGCGACACCACCGGCGACACCACGGCGGGGTCAGACGTCCAGGAGCCGGAGGGCGACTTCTCCCAGGAGGAGCTCGACCAGTGGGGGATCGAGTACACCGGTGCCACCCCCGGCGAGGCATCCGGCGAGCCGTTGACCATCGGCTACGTGAACCAGGAAGCGGTCTTCCCGGAGAACACCGTCGGCATCAAGGCGGCGATCGAGTACATCAACACCGAACTCGGCGGCTTCGGCGGTCGCCCCGGTGAGCTCGTCGAGTGCGACGTCAACGTCGAAGAGGACGGCACGAAGTGCGGCTCCGAGATGCTGAACAACCCCGATGTGACCTTCGTGTTGACGGGCACACTCCTCGTCGGCAACCAGCCGCTGTACGACGTGCTCGACGGTAAGAAGCCGGTCATCATCGGCAACGCCGTCACCACGGCCGACTTCCTGACGACGGCCGGCGTGGGCTATCCCACCGGCTCCGTCGGTGTGATCCCGGGCATGGCGGAGTTCGCCATCGACCGGCTCGATCCGAAGCCGACGAACGCGGCGATCATGTACGCCGACAATCCGGCCGGGCAGGCTGCCTACGGATCGCTGCTGAAGCCGGTCTTCGATCTCGCCGGCATTCCCGTCACCGCGGTGACGGTGGCCGACCCCGGTGCCACGGCGGCTGACGTCCAGGCCGCCATGACCGCGGCCGGCGCCGGTACCGCCGACGTGTTCATCTCGGTCGTCACCGTCCAGACGTGCGTCGCGATGTACGACGCGATGAAGGCGCTCGGGATCGATCCCGTCGTGGTCACCACCGGCCTCTGCTTCGGCACCGGCATGACCGACCACCTGAAGGAGGTCGGTGACAGCGGCCAGGTGCCCGACGGGTGGTACTTCGGCGGGTACGGCTACAGCTACTTCATGCCCGATCTCGATTCGGGCATCGCCACGTACCTGAACAAGGTGGAGAAGTACGCCAAGGCTCCCGCCGGCGTCACGATCGAGTACACCGGCTTCGCCGGACCGAGCTTCGGCAACATCATGACGATCGCCAAGTTCGCCAACCAGCTCGGTGGGCAGGTCGACACCGCCGCCATCACACCGCTGATCTTCGGCTTCAAGGGTCCTGCCATGCTCCAGGCGGGAACACTGACCTGTGGCACGACAGCGCTGCTCGGCATCACGTTCCCGGCGGTCTGCGGCAACGAGATGGGTGTCCAGCAGTACGTCGACGGGCAGTGGAAGAGCGCCGGTGACGCGCTCGACGGCAACCCGATCGACGTGACGAAGATCGGTAGCTGACGTCGCGAGCGGGACGATCGTCGCCAGGCGATCGTCCCGCTCGCCATCATCCCGTACCCGGCGCAGGACGTAGAGGGGCAGTCATGCAACGCTCGGTCGCTCAAGTGGCCCAATGGATCCTGTTGGGTCTGGCCGCGATCATCGTGATCCTGCTCGTCACCAACGAGCAGTACCGGCTCAACTTCCTGTCGGGTCCGGCCATCGTCAAGGGTGCCCTCGTCGCCGCCATCGGCATCGGCATCGTCCTCACGTACAAGGGCGCCGGCGTCATCAACTTCGCCAACGGCGCCATCGCCATGTACTGCGCGTACTTCTACGCCCTGCTTCGACGCGACGGCGACATCCTGGTACCGCCACTGCCGAATCCGCTCGTGCTCATCGAGGCACCGGTGAACTGGTTCCGCGAGTCCGGCAACTTCCTCGACCTGCCCGACTGGCCGACGCGGATCTCGGTCGGTCCGAACATGCAGGTCATCCCCGCCGTCCTGCTCACGCTGTTGTTCGGCTTCCTGCTCGGGCTGGTCCTGCACTACGCGATCTTCCGGCCGCTCCGCGCGGCGCCGATGCTGGCCAAGGTCGTCGCCTCGATCGGCCTGCTGCTGCTGCTCCAGGCGATCGTGGTGCGGCGCTTCGGCAGCGTCGCCGCGACCGTGCCCAAGCTCTACGACACCCAACCGATCCAATGGGTGTTTCCCTGGGGCATCCGGTTCACGCGCGAGCAGTTGTTCGTCGTGATCCTCGTGCTGATCGTCACCGCGCTGTTGTGGGCGTTGTTCCGGTTCGCCCGGTTCGGTCTCGCCACCCGCGCGGCGTCGGAGAACGAGAAGGGGGCCGTCGTCCTCGGGTTCTCGCCGGACATGCTCGCCGGCACCAACTGGGTGCTGTCGACGATGCTCGCCGCCCTGTTCGGCATGGTCGCCGCGTCGGCCGACTCGAGCGTCGACCCGGTGACGATCACGTTGCTCGTCATCCCGGCGTTGAGCGCCGTGCTCGTCGGGAACCTCTCGTCGTTCGGGATCACCGCTCTCGCCGCCTTCCTCATCTCGATGGCGAAGCCGGTCATCCTGTTCGCCGGCACGAAGTCGTGGTTCCCGCATTCGGGCACCATCCCCACCCCGGGGGTCGGCGAACTGCTGCCGTTCATCGTGATCGTCCTGGTGTTGTTCCTGCGCGGCGACGCGCTGCCCACACGCGGCTCGATCGTGTCCGGGCGTCTCCCGTTCGCGCCGACCCCCGGCCGGATGAGCCTCAGGGTGGTCGGGCCGATCGCCATCGCCGTCACGTTCGTCGCGCTGCTGCTCGTCGCCACGCCGAGCGGGCGCCTCGGCATCACGAACACGCTCGTCGGCATCGTCATCTCGTTGTCGTTCGTGGTGCTCACGGGATTCGTCGGCCAGATCTCGCTCGCCCAACTCGTGCTGGCCGGCGTGAGCGGCTTCCTCCTGTCGAAGTTCGCCGAGGAACAGCACATCCCGTTCCCGCTCTCGCCGCTCCTCGCGGCCGCCGGCGCGACCCTGGTCGGTCTGCTCGTCGCCATTCCCGCCCTGCGCGTACGAGGTGTCAACCTCGCCATCGTCACGTTCGCGTTCGCCGTGGCCATGCAGGAGTTCATGTTCAAGAACCCGACGATCAACGGCGGGCTCAACGGATCGCGGGTCAGGGCGCCCGGAGCGATCGACCCGCTGAAGACGGTGGCGATCTCGCGTGGCGAGGGCGTCAACCCCTGGTTCGGGATCTTCTGCCTCGCCGTCGCCGCCGGGTCGTGCTACGCCATCGCCAACCTCCGCCGCTCGGCGACCGGGCGGAAGTTCCTCGCCACTCGTTCGAACGAACGAGCGGCGGCCGCGGCGGGCGTCAACGTGTCGGCCACCAAGCTGCTCGCCTTCGGCACCGCGGCGTTCGTCGCCGGTATCGCCGGCGCGCTGTCGAGCTACCGCTTCGGCACGGTCAACCCGGAGTACTTCGGCGGACTGCAGTCGCTCACGTTCTTCGCCTTCGCCTATCTCGGCGGGATCTCCGGTGTGTCCGGCGCCGTCGCCGCCGGCTTCCTGGTGCCGGGCGGCGTGATGTTCACGATCCTCGACTCGGTGTTCGGGATACCCGGCGAGTTCGCCCCGATCCTCGGCGGGCTCGGTCTGATCCTCACCGCCATCCTGAACCCGGAGGGGATCGCCGGCGGGTTCCGCGTCTCCATCGAGCAGATGCGGTCCAAACGCCGTGGCGTGCCCGACGAATCGAGCGCCGGCGTACCGACCGCGCCGGCCCACGCGGAGGCCGTGCCATGACCCTGCTCACCACCACCAACATGGCCGTCACGTTCGGCGGTCTGCGGGCCGTCGACGACGTCGACTTCGAGGTCCGTGCCGGCCAACTCGTGGGCCTCATCGGGCCGAACGGGGCCGGGAAGACCACCTTCATCGACGGCGTCACCGGCTTCGTGCCGACCAGCGGGCGCATCGACTTCGACGGCGATGACATCTCGTCGATGTCGGCCCATCAACGTGCCCGACGCGGCCTCGGACGCACCTGGCAGTCGCTGGAGCTGTTCGACGACCTGACCGTCCGGGAAAACCTGGAAGTCGCCGCCGAGCGCCAGTCGTGGACGAACTTCCTGCTCGACTTCGTGCGGCCGACCCGGCCGCGGGACCGAGCCGCCGTCGACTTCGCCCTCGACGTGCTCGACATCGCCGACCTCGCCGAGCGCTTCCCGACCGAGATCAGTCAGGGCCAGCGCAAACTCGTGTCGGCCGCCCGAGCCCTCGCGGCACAGCCGAAGCTCGTCTGCATGGACGAGCCGGCGGCCGGTCTCGACACGGAGGAATCGCTCGAACTCGGTCGGCGGCTGCAACGGATCATCGACGCCGGGATGACGATCTTCCTCGTCGATCACGACATGGGGCTCGTCCTCAACATCTGTGACTACATCTACGTGATCGAGTTCGGCCGCAAGATCGCCGAGGGCACGCCGGCTCAGGTGAAGCGCGACCCGGCCGTGATCGAGGCCTATCTCGGCTCCGGCAAGGGGCAGTCGTGACGCGCCTGCTCGAGATCGAGGAGATGTCGAGCGGCTACAACGGCGCGGCCGTCGTCCGCCGTCTCGACCTGCATGTCGACGCGGGTGAGGTGGTCGCCCTGCTCGGCCCGAACGGCGCCGGCAAGACCACCACGCTGCTGACCGTCAGCCAACTCGTGCCGATCATGTCCGGCGACATCCGGGTGATGGGCGAGTCCGTCGACGGTGTGCGGCCGCACCTGGTGGCGCGGCGCGGGCTCGCCCACGTGCCCGAGGACCGGTCGCTGTTCTTCCAGCTCACGGTCGCCGAGAACCTGCGCCTCGGCGGGTCCAAGGGCGGCGCCGACCTCGCTCGCGCCCTGGGGTACTTCCCCGCCCTCGAACCCCTGCTCGAGCGGCGGGCAGGACTCCTGTCGGGCGGCGAGCAACAGATGCTGGCGATGGCGCGAGCGCTCACCACGAAGCCGAAGTTGCTGATGGTCGACGAGATGAGCCTCGGGCTCGCCCCGATCATCGTCGAACGACTGCTGCCGGTGCTCCGCGCAGATCGCCGACGACACCGGTGCCGGGGTGCTGCTCGTCGAACAGCACGTGCACCTCGCGCTGGAGGTCGCCGATCGCGCCTACGTGCTGAGCCACGGCGAGATGGTGATGGAGGGCTCGGCCGAGCATCTTCGAGAGAATCGCCACCTGCTCGAGTCGAGCTATCTCGGCGAAGCGGAGATCGTCGAGGCCCTCGTCGAGGAGGAAGCGATCGACGGGTCCTGACCGGGCAGTGTCGACACTAGGGTCGGCGCCCGTGGACCTCCGAGTGAGTGACGACCCGGCCGCCGACGCGGCGGCGTGGATCGCCCGCCGACTGCGCGACGCCGTCCGCCGACGCGGCGTTGCGTCGCTCGCCGTGAGCGGTGGCAGCACCGCTCCGCCGATGTTCGAGGTGCTGGCGACGCTCGACGTGCCCTGGCGCCAGGTGACCGTGTGGCAGGTCGACGAGCGGGTCGCGCCCGACGGCGACCCGGAACGCAACGCCGGCCAACTCGACCTCCTCCCGGCGAAGTCCAAGCCGATGCCGGTGACGAGCAAGGACCTGACCGCCGCCGCGGCCCGGTACGGACGTTCACTGCCGGGGCAATTCGACGTGGTCCACCTGGGCCTCGGGCCCGACGGGCACACGGCTTCGTGGCCCGCCGGGCACGAGGTGATGGACAGCGCGCGGCCCGTCGAGGCGATCGGTGAGTTCAACGGCTTCCCGCGCATGACGCTCACGCCGGTCGTCGTCAACCACGCCCGCTGCCGGGTGATGCTCACGCACGACGCCGACAAGGCGCCGATGGTCGAACGATGGTTCCTGCGCGATCCCGACCTCCCGGTGACGCGGCTCAAGCGGACGGGCACGATCGTCTTCGCCGATCCGGCGGCCACCGCCCTCCTTCCCCTCGAGTGATCCCGTTGTAGGTTCGGCGGTGATGAACGCCGTCCCCGATCCCCTCGACGCCCTGCGCCGGCTGCCGCCCGCCGCCCACCTCTCGACGCTGTTCGCCGACGACCCGGGCCGGGCCGAGCGGTACGTCGTCGAGGTCGGTGACCTGCGCATCGACTACTCGAAGCAGGCCATCGACGCACCGACCCTCGAGGCGCTGCTGGCGCTCGCCGTCGAGCGTGGCGTCGAGGCCCGTCGCGACGCGATGTTCGCCGGTGAGCACATCAACGTCACCGAGGATCGGGCCGTGATGCACGTCGCACTGCGCGCGCCGCGGTCGGTCGAGCTGCTCGTCGACGGCGTCGACGTCGTGCCGGACGTCCATGCCGTGCTCGACCGGATGGCTGCCTTCGCCGATCGGATCCGCGCCGACGAGCGGATCACCCACGTCGTCAACATCGGGATCGGCGGCTCCGACCTGGGCCCGGCGATGGCGACGCGCGCCCTCGACGCCTTCACCCATCCGCGGCTCCGTTCGTCGTTCGTCTCCAACGTCGACGGCGCCGACATCGCCGCCGTCCTCGCCACGTCGGACCCGGCGGCGACCCTGTTCATCGTCGCCTCCAAGACGTTCGGCACGATCGAGACGCTGACCAACGCCCGCACCGCCCGTGCGTGGCTGGTCGACGCGCTCGGCGAGGATGCGGTGCCCGACCACTTCGTGGCGGTCTCGACGAACGCCGAGCGGGTGGGGGAGTTCGGCATCGACACGGCGAACATGTTCGAGTTCTGGGACTGGGTCGGCGGTCGGTACTCGGTCGGCTCGGCGATCGGGCTGTCGTTGATGATCGCCGTCGGCCCGGATCACTTCCGCGAGTTCCTCGCCGGCATGCGCGTCGTCGACGAACACTTCCTCGGTGCGCCGCTCGAGTCGAACGCGCCCGCGCTCCTCGCGTTGATCGGCGTGTGGAACGGCAACGTGCTCGGGTACGCCTCGAAGGCGGTGCTGCCGTACGCCCAGGAGCTCGCCCGTTTCCCGGCCTATCTGCAACAGCTCGACATGGAATCGAACGGCAAGTCCGTCGCGCTCGACGGGTCACGGGTCGATCACGACACCGGCCCGATCGTGTGGGGCGAACCCGGCACGAACGGCCAGCACGCGTTCTACCAACTGCTGCACCAGGGCACCCGGATCGTGCCGGTCGACTTCATCGGCTTCGCCAAGCCGCACCACCCGTACCAGGAGCACCACGACCTGCTCGTCGCCAACCTGATCGCCCAGTCCGAGGCGATGGCGTTCGGCCGCTCGAACGTCGACGAGCCGTACCGCAACTTCGAGGGCAACCGGCCGAGCACGGTGATCATGTCGTCGCAGCTCACGCCGTCGGTGCTCGGCCAGCTGATCGCGCTGTACGAGCACATCGTGCACGTGCAGGGCACGATCTGGGGGATCGACAGCTACGACCAGTGGGGCGTCGAACTCGGCAAGGAGCTCGCCAACGTGATCACCCCCGAACTGACCGGCGATGCCGCACCCGTCGACGCTCCCCAGCACGACACCGCGACCACCGCCCTCATCGACTGGTACCGCACCCACCGCTGACCCCCCGCCGAAAAATGCCTGAGATCGCGCGCCGGACGTTCGATTCCAGGCACAGAACGGAGCGGCCTCGCCGCACGGGCTGAACTGGGCCGCGAATCGGACGCAGAACGAACGATTTCGGGCATTTTTCGGAGGGGTCCGACTGCGGGGGCGAGGGGGCCGGCGGCAAGACTGGGCCGATGCGCGACTACACGAATCTCTACATCGATGGTGCCTGGGTCCCCTCCGACGGGACGGGCACGATCGAGGTCATCAACGCCGGCACCGAAGAGGTGATGGGCTCGATCCCCGAAGGCACGGCCGCCGACGTCGACAAGGCGGTCGCCGCGGCCCGCAAGGCGTTCGACGGGTGGGCGACGACGCCGGTCGAGGAGCGTCAGAAGTACCTCGTGCGTCTCAACGAGGCGCTCCAGGCCCGGACGCCGGAGATCGCCCAGGTCATCGCCGGCGAGGTCGGCATGCCGATCACGTGGTCGACGATGATCCAGGCCGGCCTGCCCGCCGGGAACATGCAGACGTTCGCCACGCTGCTCGACTCGTTCGAGTTCGAGGAGGAGATCGGCAACAGCCTCGTCGTCAAGGAGCCGGTCGGCGTCGTCGGGGCGATCACGCCCTGGAACTACCCGCTCCACCAGATCATCTGCAAGGTCGGTGGCGCGCTCGCCGCCGGCTGCACCGTGGTGCTCAAGCCGAGCGAGGTCGCCCCGCTGAACGCGTTCATCCTCGCCGAGATCGTCCACGAGGTCGGCCTGCCGGCCGGCGTGTTCAACCTCGTCACCGGCACCGGTCCCGTCGTCGGCGAGGCGATCGCCGGGCATCCCGGCATCGACATGGTGAGCTTCACCGGCTCCACGCGGGCCGGCAAGCGTGTCGCCGAACTCGCCTCCGGCACGGTGAAGCGGGTGGCGCTCGAGCTCGGCGGCAAGTCGGCCAACATCATCCTCGACGACGCCGATTTCGCCGCGGTCATCCCGAAGGGCGTGTTCGCCGCCTACCTCAACTCGGGACAGACCTGCACCGCCCACACCCGCATGCTCGTGCCGAACAGCCGGTACGACGAGGCCCTGGGCATCGCCGCCGCGGCGGCCGAGGCGATGCAGGTCGACGACCCGGCCAAGGAGGGCATGCACCTCGGCCCGCTGATCAGCCAGGCCCAGTGGGACCGCGTCCAGGGCTACATCCAGAAGGGCATCGACGAGGGTGCGGTCGTCGCCGCCGGCGGGCTCGGCAAGCCGGAGGGCAAGGAGACCGGCTACTTCGTCAAGCCCACCGTGCTCGGCAACGTCACCAACGACATGACGGTCGCCCAGGAGGAGATCTTCGGTCCGGTGCTGTCGGTGATCGGCTACGACGACGACGACGATGCCGTGCGCATCGCCAACGACAGCCTGTACGGCCTGTCGGGCGGCGTGTGGTCCGCCGACCAGGACCGGGCGATCGCCGTGGCCCGCCGCATGCGCACCGGCGCCGTCGACATCAACGGCGGCAGCTTCAACATCGCCGCGCCGTTCGGCGGCTACAAGCAGTCGGGCTACGGCCGCGAGAACGGGCCCTACGGCATCGAGGAATTCCTGCAGACCAAGTCGCTGCAGCGGTGACGGCCTGCTGACGTCGAGGCGCTCACCCGCTACGGTGCACCCTCATGTCGGGTGAGCGCATCCTCGTCGCCAAGGTCGGTCTCGACGGACACGACCGCGGGGTGAAGGTCGTGGCGCGGCATCCTGCGCGACGCGGGCTTCGAGGTGATCTACACCGGGCTGTTCCAGACACCGGACACGGTCGCCGCGGCGGCCGTGGACGAGGACGTCGACGCGATCGGGCTGTCGATGCTGTCGGGCGCGCACATGACGCTCGCGCCCCTCGTGGTGTCGAAACTCCGGGAGATGGGTTCGGACATCCCGGTCGTGGTCGGCGGCATCGTGCCCGACCACGACGTCGACGAACTGAAGGCGACCGGCGTGGCAGCAGTGCTGACGCCCGGGGCGTCGGCCGACGAGGTCGTGTCGGCGATGCGGTCGGTCATCGACGGCGATGGCTGATCGGGTCGAGCGCCTCACCAACCTGCTCGCCCTGCTGCTCGAGACGAGCGAGCCGCTCAGCCTCGTGGAGATCGCGGCCGAACTCGGCGGGCAGTACCCGGAGTCCGACATGGCGCGGCGGCAGGCGTTCGAGCGTGACAAGCAGGCGCTGCGCGAACTCGGCGTGCCGATCGACACCGAGATCCTCGCGGGTGGGCCGTACGCCGGTCAGACCCGGTACCGGATCGATCGGGACAAGTACGAGCTCACCGATCTCGATCTCGAACCCGACGAGATGCAGGCCCTGCAGGTGGCCGTCGCCGCCGTCCGGACGGGCTCGGGCACCGGCCGTTCGGCGATCTGGAAGCTCGGCGGGGCACTCGAGGACGAGCAACCACCCGTTTCGGCCCGCGTCCCCGACCGCCCCGAGTTGCCGGTGATCCGGGCGGCGGTGGCGGCGCGTTCGGCGATCACGTTCGTCTACCGCGGCACCGAGCGGCACCTCGATCCGTGGGGTCTGCTCCTGCGGGGAGGCTTCTGGTACGTCGCCGGTTTCGACCACGACCGTGCGGAGCAGCGGACGTTCCGGATCGATCGCTTCGACGGAGGCGCCTCCTCGATCGGCGTCGGGCCGTCGGGAACGTTCGAACGCCCTGCCGACTTCGATCCGCGGTCGGCGTTTCCCGCAGATCCCAAGCAGATCGGGCAATCACCCGACGAGGCGATCGAAGCCATCGTGCGCATCGACGTCGGACGCGCCGCGGCGGCCGTGCGCGAACTCGGCGAGGAGCGGGTGGTGCGCCGCCACGACGACGGTTCGATCGACGTGCGCGTGCCCGCCGACAACGTCGACGCGTTCCGGTCGTGGGTGCTCGGCCTGCTCGAGCACGCCGTCGTCCTCGACCCGCCGGCGCTGCGGGCATCGATCGTCACGTGGCTCACCGCCGTCGCCGAGGCCGCTCAGGGAATCCGACGATGAGCCCGGCCCGGCTGCGGACGGCCGAGGAGCGGCTGCAGCGGCTGCTCGTGATGCTCCCGTGGCTGATGGAGGTCGGCGAGGCGCCGCTCGCCGAGGTGGCGCGCCGCTTCGACATGACCGAAGCCGACGTCGAGAAGAACCTGGAGCTCGTGGCGATGTGCGGGCTGCCACCGTTCGTCGACGAGATGATCGACGTGTTCGTCGACGAGGGGATCGTCTACGTCGGGGTCCCGCGCCTGTTCACGCGGCCGCTGCGGCTGACGTCGCCGGAGGCGTTCGCCCTGCTCGCCGCCGGCCGTGCGGCGATGGAGTTGCCGGGCGCCGATCGGGCGGGCCCGCTCGGTCGCGGCCTCGGCAAGCTGGAGGTGGCGCTCGACCAGGTCGGTCTCCAGCCGGGTGACGTGACCGCCGGGGTGGTGTTCGATCTCGACCGGCCACCGTTGAGCGACGAGCTGGCCGAGCTCACCGCACGGGGCGCCGAGGCGACGATCACCTACTACTCGCCCGACCGTGACGAGTTCTCGTCGCGCACGATCGTGCCGCGGCACGTCTTCGTCGACGGTGGCCGGTGGTACGTGCTGGCCGATGATTCGCGATCGGGGTCCCGACGCACGTTCCGCGTCGATCGCATCGAGGAACTGACGCCCACCGGACGCCACGTCCCGATCGAGGAGTACGTGACCGCGCCGTCGGGGTTCTTCGTCGACGCCGATGTGCCCCGAGCCGTGCTGCGGCTCGCCCCTGCGGCGCAATGGATCGCCGAGGAGTACCCGGTCGACTCGGTGCAGCCACTCGACGACCCTGCCGGGTGGGTCGAGGTCCGCCTGCCCGTGGCCAGCGACCGCTGGCTCAGCCGGCTCCTGATCCGCCTCGGGCCATCCGTGGTGGCGAGGCAACCATCGACGGCCGCCGACGAGGCGGCCGCGCTGGCGCGGCGGGTGCTCGCCGGCTACGACTGATCACCGGGCCGGTCGGTAGAACGGCTCCAGCCCGTCGACTTCGTGGATGTCGAGGTCGGTGAGGAGGTGCGGCAGGATGGCCGCGGTGGCCGCGGCGTCGGCGAGGGCGTCGTGGGGCTTGTCGAGGGCGACGCCGTAGTACTCGCACAGGTCGCCCAGGCGGTGCGACCGTTGCCGATCGGGGTCGAGCCGGCGGGACATGCGCAGCGTGCACAGCGGGCGCTCGAGACTCTGACGGACCGGATCGTCGGCGGGCCGGCGACGTGCCGCCCGGCGCAGGAAGCCGCTGTCGAAGTCGGCGTTGTGGGCGGTGAGGATGGCGCCGTCGAGACGGTCGCCGAACGCGGCGAGCACGTCGTCGAGCGGCGGCGCGCCCTTGAGCGTGCGGCGGGTGATGCCGTGCACGTGCGTGGGCCCGACGCGTTGCAGGGGCCAACGCAGCTTGACCAGCGTCGACCACTCGTCGACGACGGTGCCGTCGGACTCGACCGTGACGAGGCCGACCTGCAGGATCCGGTGCCGGCGCGTGGAGAAGCCCGACGTCTCCAGGTCGACGACGGCGAAGCGGGGCAACGTCACGCGATCCACCCTAGACACGGGGTGCGACACCCTCCGGCTGGCTCCGTTCGCGGGGACGGGTCCGGATGAACGGAGGGCCGAACAAACTTTAGAGGAGTTCGGCGGCGAGGCTGGCCACGTCGCTGCGCTCGCAGGCGGTGAGCGTGATGTGGCCGAAGCAGCGTTGGCCGGCGAAGGCCGATGCCAGCACGCTGAGGGCGTTGTTGAACTCGCCGAGGTAGGGCGCGTCGATCTGGCTCGTGTCGCCCGTGAAGATCACCTTCGTGCCGTCGCCGACCCGGGTGAGGATCGTGCGCAGCGTGGTGGGTTCGAGGTTCTGGGCCTCGTCGATGACGACGAACTGGCGCTGCAACGATCGGCCCCGCAGGAACGTGACCGACTCGAGCGACAGCTGTCCGCGCGTCGTCAGCTCGTCGACGAGGTTGCGGGCGTCGTGGCTGCTGCCGCGGTCGGTGAGCGCCACGACCGCGTCATGGATGGCGGCCATCCAGGGGTCGAGCTTCTCGTCGAGCCCGCCCGGCAGGAACCCGACGTCGGCACGCCCGACTGGTACCAGCGGCCGGTACACCGCCAGACGCTCGAACCGGTTCTCCTCGACGACCTGTTCGAGGCCGGCGGCGATCGCCAGGATCGTCTTGCCCGTGCCGGCGCGCCCGTCGAGGGCGATCACCGAGATGTCGGGATCGAGCAGCAGTTCGAGCGCGAACCGTTGCTCCTTGCTCCGCGGCCGCAGGCCCCATGCTTCGGGCACGGACTGCGACAGCAGCACGAATTCGTCGTCGACGCAGCGCACGAGCGCCGACTGCGAGCCGCACCGCAGGACGGCGAACTCGTTCTCGCGCAGCGTGAGGGGTGCGTCGGTGAGGACGGCGTCGGCGGCGATCGCTCCGGCCGCGTAGAGACAGTCGATCGCCTCGTAGGACGTGTCGATCGTGGTCCACCCGACCGCCGGCCGCAGGTGGTCGGACCGCGTGAGCCGGTGCTCGGCCGCACTGACGCCGAGGTGGGCCGCCTTGATGCGCAGGGCGGCGTCGTTGCTGACCATGGTGGTCGGGCCGAAGTCCGCCTGACCGATCGCCGCGCCGATGATGCGGTTGTCGGGGACCGCCGGATCGAGGCCGTGTTCGATGAGGAGATGACGGCGGATGTTGTTGATCTCGATCTGGACCGTGGCCGTGCCGTTGCCGGTGGACACCGGGTGGGCCAACGAGCCGCCGTGGCGGACCCGGAGCTCCTCGAGCGTGCGCAGCGCCGTGCGGGCGGAGCGGCCGACGTCGTCGGGGCGGGTCTTCAGCCCGTCGAGTTCCTCGACGACCGTGAGCGGCACGACCACGTCGACGTCCTCGAACTCGAGCACACACGTGGGATCGGCGATCAGCACGGACGTGTCGAGCACGAGCCGCGTGCGCGGCACCGTCACCTGTTCGGCACCCTGTCGACCGTCCGGTGCTCTGTCTTCCTGTGCCTCGGAACCGGTCGGCTTCGCTGTGCGAGCGGCAGTCGGTTCACCAGTGGACGGAAGCAGGTCGGTCAACGTCACTCCTCGGCGGATGGATCGCGGTGGTGGGTCTGAGCGGTCTGGGTGCGCAACGGGCTCTGTTGTAGCGGACACCCGGGGAACGATGGTGGATGGTGCCCGGGGCGGGCGGTGGTGAAACGGGGGGCGTGTTCGTCGTCGAATCGTACGCTGCAGCGATGGCCCCACGCTCGGCAACCGACGATGGATGCGTGTTCTGCCGGATCGGCGACGACCCGGACGACGCGTCCGTCGTGTTCCGTGACGAGCACGTCGTCGCCTTCCTCGACCGGGCACCGCTGTTCGTCGGCCACGTGCTGGTCGCACCGCGGGCGCACATCGTGACGTTGGCCGACCTGCCGTCGTCCGACGTCGGTCCGTTCTGGCGGCGCGTCCAGCATGTCAGCCGGCTGCTCCCGGGTCTGCTCGGTGCCGAAGGCACCTTCGTCGCCAACAACAACGTCGTCAGCCAGAGCGTGGCCCACCTCCACGTGCACGTCGTTCCCCGCCGTCGGGGCGACGGGCTGCGTGGCTTCTTCTGGCCTCGGACGCGCTACGAACCGGGCCAGGCGGAGGACGTCGCGGTGCTGCTCCGCGACGGTCTCGCGGCGTTCACCGAATCGTGAGTCCAGACGCCACAAGGGGTAGCGGGCGTAGTTGTTGCAAATGCAATTTGTTCAGTGCTTGAACGCGACGCCGCGCGGTCGGTCTCATGGTCACATCCCGTTGGCAATCCAGCCGGCGAGGGGGCTCGCGAGGCGATTCGCGAGATGGCAACAACGCCCAACGAACAACACGCCCATCCGAAAGAGGACCCAATGGCAACGAAGGCAGAAATGATCGACGCAGTGGCAGACGCTGCTGGCGTCTCGAAAGCCGACGCCGAGCGCACGCTCGGTGCGTTCTTCGATCACGTCGTGTCGGCCACCAAGGACGGCGAGAAGGTCGCATGGCCCGGCTTCGGCTCGTTCAGCACCACCAAGCGCAGCGCCCGCACCGGGCGCAACCCGCAGACGGGAGCACCGGTCAAGATCGCTGCCTCCACGGCGATGAAGTTCACCGCCAGTTCCACGCTGAAGACACAGTTGAACCCAGGGAAGAAGTGATCCGATGGTCGTGAAGAAGGCTCCGGCCAAGAAGGCGCCCGCCAAGAAGGCGCCGGCGAAGAAGGCGGCTCCGGCCAAGAAGGCCGCAGCGAAGAAGGCTCCGGCCAAGAAGGCCGCGGCGAAGAAGGCCCCGGCGAAGAAGGCCGCGGCCAAGAAGGCTCCGGCGAAGAAGGCCGTCGCCAAGAAGGCTCCGGCCAAGAAGACCGCGGCGAAGAAGGCTCCGGCGAAGAAGGCGCCCGCCAAGAAGGCTCCGGCGAAGAAGACCGCAGCCAAGAAGGCTCCGGCGAAGAAGACCGCGGCGAAGAAGGCTCCGGCCAAGAAGGCCGCAACCGCCAGGCGTCGCTGACCGACGTCGTCAACCGGGAGGCGGGAGGGTGCAGACCCTCCCGCCTCCGGCGTGTTCGGGCTACAGGTCGTCGATGAGGTGGAACACCTCGGCGGCGGCGTATCCGTAGGGACGGCCGAGATCGGCGAGACGATCACGGACGCGGACGCGGAACGATTCCAGATCCGTTTCGTCGGCGGCGTGCATCGTCGACTCGAACTGACTCTCGTGGGCGAGCAGGGCGTCGAGCTTGCGCTCCGTCGATGTCGACACGTCCTCCACGTGGTTCGCCTCGTCGGCCTCGAACAGCATGAGGGCATTCGGACGATGGTGGGTGAGGCCGAGTTCGGGGAAGAAGTGCGGGTCGCGTGCCGCCACGACCCCCTCGCACGCGAGCAGTCCCGCGTGGCGGTGATCGGGGTGCAGGCGGTACCGCTTCCAGGGGTCGTGGCCGAGCACGACGTCGGGACGGAGTTCGCGGATGACGCGGGCCACCTCGCGACGCGTCGGGAGGTCGCTGTCGAGCTCGCCGTCGACCCGTCCGAGGAACCGCACCTCACCCGTCGACGGGCCGGACAACCGGCGGGCCGCCTCGCGCTGCTCGTCCTGGCGCCGTGCGGCGAGCGCGTCGGTGTCGGCCGCGGCGTCCCAGGTTCCCTTCGAGCCGTCGGTGCACACGAGGTGGTGCACGGTGCACCCCGCTGCCGCCCACTTCGCGAGGAGCCCCCCGCAGCCGAACTCGACGTCGTCGGGATGCGCCCCGATCGCGAGCGCCGAGGCCGGCGGCGTGAGGTCGAACGTCACCGCCCGGTCGGGGAAGGCGGGTGGTTGTCCTGGATCGTTTGCAGCCATGTCGGCAGTACCTCGCGGATGGATGGGTGGGCCAGGTCGGCCGGCGTGTCGACGTCGAGTGACAGGTCGGGGTCGGCGCGCACTTCGACGGCGATCCCGGTGGTGGCCACTGCCATCGCCTGCGCGAGGTGGCGGCGGAACGACCCGGCACCGTAGGACGCCTCGATCGGCGCGCGCGCCGGGAACGACATCACGTTGGTGCCGTCACGTCGCCGATCCGGGACGAGGCTGACACAGCCCTCCCGGGCGACGAGGCTCAGGTTGTGCGGCCGCGGCAGATCCGCATGCGTGACGACCAGGTGGTCGATGCCCTGCTTGACGATCTGTTCGACACCGTCGTCGATGGCACCGTTCAGGCCGAGACCGCGGCCCCAGATCACGTCGGCGCCGTGGGCCTCGGCCCATTCGGCGACCTCGTCGTCGTCGCAGGCCACGAACGTCGGCAGCGGCCGTACGGCGGTCAGCACCCCGGTCGCCATCCACCGCGCGAACTGGGCGCGTTGGCCGCTGTCGAGCGTGCCGACGAGCCGCCCCTTGGCCGCGCGGAACCGCTTGACGGGGACGAGCACGGCCACCTGCACTGGTGACGACTGTAGAGGACGCCTGCCCAGGTCGCCCGTCCGGGTCGGTCGGGCCGCGTCGCGTGCGACGCCCGTCGATACGGTGTGGACATGCCGACCACGCCGACTGGCGCCGCCAACGCTTCCGAGGCCGGCGTGACCACGGGCGTCACGGGCCACTCCTGGCGGGCGTCCGTCTCACCGTGCGGTGACATCGAGCCATGGGCCCGCGACGAGGAGCCGGTCAGGTGGTACGTGGCCGCCGACGACCGCTGGCACGTTCCGGCGGAGGAGGCGGCGGTGCGGCAGATCCGCATCGACGGCACCCCGGTGACCGAGACCCGGGTGCGCATCCCCGACGGCGATGCGGTGCAACGGGTCTGGACGGTCGCCGACCACGGCGGGCTCACCGTCATCGAGATCGAGAACGACTCCGCCCGGCCGATCGCGGTGGCACTCACCGGCGGGGGACTCCTCACCGAACGGCCCCCCGTCGACGTGCCGCCGAAGGGCATCGAACTCGATGCCAGCGCCATCGTCCTCCCGATCGGCCATCGGTCGAGCGCCCGGGTGGCGATCTCCCATCGTCACCGCGCGAGCGGGCCGATCCCGCGCGTGCCCGACGTCGCCGCGGTGGTGAGTGGCTGGCTCACGGTGTGCGAGCGGGCGAGCCGCCTCGGCCTGCCCGAGCAGCCGCTCGTCGACGCTGTCGTCGCGGCCCGCTGCGACCTGCTCCTCGAGGGTCCGGTCGACCAGGCCGACCCGCTCGGGTTCCTCGCCGATGTCGCCCAGATCGTCCGGCTCGGCGACGACGCCGAGGCGTGGTTGCCCGAGGTCATCGGTCCGCTCGAGCGGATCGGCCGCCGGCAGGGACCGCTGATCGACGAGGTGCTCGTCGCCCTCGAGCGCGTGGCCGTGACGGCCGACGACGAGCGGGCCGCGGGGGACATCGCCGCCCTGATCGCTCGCCGGCGCGGCGACGGTCTCGAGGCGCCCGTGTCCCGCGTGCCGTTGGCCCGACGATCGTCCGACGCGACGTCGCGCGGCTCGTTCGTGGACGCCGTCGAACGGTCGCTCGTGGCGGCCGGCCGGAGTTCCGGCGACGTCCTGCCCGGTGGCCTGCCGCCGACGTGGCTGGGAGCGAACTTCGAGGTCCACGGATTGCCGACGTCGGCCCGCTCCACGCTCTCGTTCGCGCTGCGCTGGCACGGTGAACGGCCCGCCCTGCTGTGGGAGCAGACCGGGCCACCGGTCACTCTGACGGCGACCGCGATCGACGCCGACTGGCGCAGCGACGAACCGTCAGGCGAGACTCTCCTCGCGGCGCCCGACCGGCTGGCCACCCCGGCCGACGATCCCGTCAGCTTCACGTGACATGACCGACACCACGATCAGCCCCATCGACGACGACGTGAGCAGCAGGCCGGCGCGGGCGGCCGGCTTCGACGATCTCCGGCTGACCGAATGGACGTCGTGCGGAGGCTGCGCGGCGAAGTGGGGCGCCGCCCTCCTCAAGGATCTCGTCGCCGACTTCCCCGCACCGACCGATCCGGCGCTCCTCGTCGGCCTCGCTCCGTTCGACGATGCGGCGATCTACCGGCTCACCGACGACGTGGCGTTGGTGTCGACCACCGACTTCTTCCCGCCGCTCGTCGATCACCCGTCCGACTTCGGCGCCATCGCCGCGGCCAATGCCTGCAGCGACGTGTTCGCGATGGGCGGGCGGGTCGCGGTGGCGGTCAACGTCGCCGCCTTTCCCGAGCACTTCCCGCGGGAGGCGATCGCGGCGATCTTCGAGGCCGCCGCGCTGGTTGTCGCCGAGGCGGGTGGCACCGTGGCCGGCGGTCACACGATCCGCAACCCGGAGCCGATCTTCGGCCTGGCGGTGCAGGGCGTCGTGCACCCCGACAAGGTGTTCCGCAAGTCGGGTGGACGGACCGGTGACGTGCTGCTGCTGTCGAAGCCGCTCGGGACGGCTCTGACGCTCGCCCAGGGTGACGCCGTTGAGCGTGACGCGGCGATCGCCGGGATGAGACGGCTGAACCGGGCCGCCGCCGAAGCGCTCGGCCTGCTCGGCCACGCGGTGCACGCGGTCACCGACGTGACGGGCTACGGCCTCGCCGGACATGCCTGGGAGATGGCCGAGCGGTCGGGCGTGCGCGCCGTCGTCGACACCACGTCCCTCGAGTGCTATCCGGGTGCCAGGCGGATCGCCGACGCCGGTCATCGCACCGGCGGCGACCAACGCAACCGGGACTATCTGGCGGGCCATCTGGATTCCGGCGCCACGCCCGGCGGCGAGGCGCTGTGCTTCGATCCGCAGACGTCGGGCGGCCTCCTCGCGGCCGTCGATCCCGGCGCGGCGAGCGAACTGCTCACGGCCGGTGGCTGGTGGCGCGTCGGCGAGCTGGTCGAGGGCGAGCCCCTGCTCGTGTTGCGCTGATGGTGGCGCTGAAGAAGCCGATCCCGAAACGACCGATACCGGTGTCGAAGAAGATCGCCCCCACGCGCACGCTCGAGCGGGCGATGTGGGAACGTGGCCACGAGGTCGTGGTCGGTGTCGACGAGGTCGGCCGTGGAGCGTGGGCGGGCCCGCTGATGGTCGGCGCCGCCGTGCTCCCCAGGGACACCCGCGTCAACGGCGTCCGCGACTCCAAGCTGCTGAGCGAACGTGAACGCGAAGCACTGTTCGAGCGGATCGCCAAGTGGTGCGTGTCGTGGTCGGTCGGTGCGGCGAGCCAGCAGGAGTGCGACCAGCTCGGCATGTCGGCGGCACAGAAGCTCGCCGCGCGGCGGGCGATCGACGGGCTCGATGTGCATCCCGACGTCGCCGTCACCGACGGCAGGTGGGACTTCGTGTCTCCGGCGGTGCCGCACGTCGAACTCGCCGTCAAGGCCGACCTGCGGTGCCTGAGCGTGGCCGCCGCGAGCATCCTCGCCAAGGTCACCCGCGACCGTGAGATGCGCCTGCACGCGGTCGACTACCCGAACTGGTCGTTCGACACGAACAAGGGCTATCCCTGTCCCGTGCACAAGGCCGCCCTCGTCGGCTATGGACCCTCGAGCATCCATCGGCGTACCTGGGTGTTCATGGACCACTACGTGCCGTGGAGCGCGATCAAGCGCACCCCGCCCGCCGGCCAGGCCGCGCTGTTCTGATTTCCGGGCT
This sequence comes from Ilumatobacteraceae bacterium, assembly GCA_963695145.1. GTDB lineage: Bacteria > Actinomycetota > Acidimicrobiia > Acidimicrobiales > Ilumatobacteraceae > Sva-07. The sequence continues at coordinate 655,904 of CAVOGB010000005.1, forward strand.
CGGAACACCGGCAGAACCGGCGGCGATGAGCGACGTCCCCGTATCCGGTGCTCTCGCTCATCGCAAGGTCGAAGGCGGCCGCGCCTACTGACGGACGTGGGGCGGTGCGCCGAGTTTGTCGGCGAGGCGTCGGAGCCATTCGGCGACGGCGCCGGTGTCGCGGAGGCGATGGGCGGCCGCGCTGTCGGAGTCGCCGACCTTGACCGACACGTCGGTCGCGCTGAGCGAGCTGAACGCGTCCTCGTCGGTGAGGTCGTCGCCGACGAACACCGTCACCGCACTGTCGAACTCGGCGGCGAGCCGCATGATGGCCTCACCCTTGCTCGTGCCGCGCGTGAACAGTTCGAGGACCGCGCTGCCGTCCTTGACGGTCGCGCCGTCGACGTCGAGCGCGGCTTCGCGGAGCTGGTCGAGTGCGGCGGCGGCGCGGTCTGCCGGAACCTCGCGCACGTGCAGCGCCACGCTCGCCGGCTTGTCCTCCACCCACGCGCCCTCGCCCGCGGACTCGGCCGCCACGACGCTGAGGGCCCGCAGGGTGTCGAGGCGCTGCTGCTCGGCGGTGTCGAGCGGCCGGATCTCCTGTTCGTTCGTCTCCATGCCGTGGCTGCCCACGAGGTCGACGTCGGGGGGAAAGTCGAATCGGGCGAGGTCGGCCACCGATCGGCCGGACACGACCGCCACGTGCACGCCGGGCGCGGAGGCGATCTTCGCCATCGAGCCGAGCACCCCGGTGGTCAACGCGGCATGGTCGGCATGGCTGACGATCGGCGCCAGCACGCCGTCGACGTCGAGGCCGATGAGCAGGGGTCGTGAGGAGCTGGCCACGAGCTCGGCGAGCGCGGCGGGGTCGTCGAAGCGGCCCGACCGACCGATCTCACCGAAGGCATCGCCGGCGTTCGACGACCGGCGCAGCTCGTCCATGAAGTCGCTCGCCCAACCGCGGACGTCACGCTTGCGGATCTGGGCCCGCAGACCGGCCATCCGCTCGCGGCGTTCGTGCCGGTGCATCTCCACCGCGTCCCGGATCGCCCGCTGCAGCGCCCGATCGTCGTGCGGATTGACGAGCACGGCATCGGTGAGCTCCTCGGCGGCGCCGGCGAACTCCGACAGCACGAGCACGCCGTCGCCGTCGATGTGCGCCGCGGCGTACTCCTTGGCCACCAGGTTCATCCCGTCACGGAACGGTGTGACGAGCATGACGTCGCCCGCCCGGTAGAGCGGGATCAGCTCCTCGAACGGCAGCGACTGGTACAGGTAGTGGATCACCGGCAGACCGATCCGGCTGTGGCGGCCGTTGATCTCGCCGACGAGTCGTTCGATCTCGTAACGCTCCTCCTGGTAGTGCTCCACGCCCTCCCGGGTGGGTGTGGCGACCTGGACGAGCACGTGCTGTTCCGGGTCGAGGACCCCGGCTTCGAGGAGCGCCCCGAAGGCACGCAGCCGCAGGCCGATGCCCTTGGTGTAGTCGAGCCGGTCGACGCCGAGCAGGATCACCTCCGGGTCGCCGAGGCGCGTCCGGATCTGGGCGACGCGCTGACGGGTGGCTCGTCCGGCGGCGATCTCCTCCACCTCGTCGACGTCGATCGAGATCGGGAAGACGCCGAGTTTGGTGGCCCGACCGCCGAACACGACGACGTCGTCACGTTCGGAAACGTCGAGGAGCTGCTGGGCCGAGGCGGCGAAGTTGGCCGCACCGCTCGAGGTCTGGAAGCCGATCAGATCGCAGCCGAGCAGGCCCTGGATGATCTCGGAGCGCCACGGCAGGCGGGAGAACAGCTCGAACGGCGGGAACGGGATGTGCAGGAAGAAGCCGATCGTCAGATCGGGCCGCTGCTTGCGGAGCATCGCCGGCACCAACTGGAGTTGGTAGTCGTGGACCCACACGGTGGCGTTCTGCGGCGACACGTTGGCCAACTGCACCGCGAATCGCTCGTTGACCGCCACGTAGGCGTCCCAGTGCGAGCCGTCGTACGTCGACTCCCGGAGGGCGTCGTGGTAGAGCGGCCACAAGCCGTCGTTCGAGAAGCCCTCGTAGTAGCGCTCGACCTCGTCGCCACTGATGCGCACGGGATACAGGTCGACGCCGTCGATTTCGAACGGCTCGGGGGAGTCGTCGGGATCGCCCGTCCAGCCGAGCCACATGCCACCGGTCTCGCGCAACATCGGCAGCAGGGCCCGTACGAGCCCGCCCGGGCTCGGCGCCCAACCCTCGTCGGTGCGCATCACCGGTAGCCGGTTGGCGGCGATGACGATCGGCGGTCGGCCCGACGGCGGTGGCGACGACGGTGGTGATGCCGACGAGGCCGACGGTCCTGGTGATGGGGGCGGGAATGCGGTCGAGGTCATGGCGACGTGGTGGTTGTGGCGTCAGATGTGGTCGAGTGCGGCGGCGAGGTCGGCCACGAGGTCGATGCCGTCCTCGATCCCGACCGACAGCCGCACCAGATTGTCGGGGACCTCCAGCGGCGAACCCGCCGCCGAGGCGTGGGTCATCGCCCCGGGATGCTCGATGAGGCTCTCGACGGCACCGAGCGACTCGGCGAGCGTGAAGATCTCGGTCGAGGCGGCGACACGCATCGCTGCCTCTTTGCCCGCGGCGAGCGTGAAGGAAACCATGCCGCCGAAGTCGCGCATCTGCTTGGCCGCCGCGGCGTGTCCGGGGTGGTCGGGCAGCTGCGGATAGAGCACGCGTTCGACCGCCCGGTGACCGCTCAGCAGGTCGACGATGGCGCGGGCGTTCTCACAGTGCCGGTCCATGCGGACGGCGAGCGTCTTCACGCCGCGCAGGACGAGATAGCAATCGAACGGTGACGGGATCGCCCCCGCCGCGTTCTGGGTGAACCGCAGCCGGCCGGCCAGCTCGTCGTCGTCGACGGCGAGGAAGCCGCCGACCACGTCGCTGTGGCCGCCGAGGTACTTCGTGGCCGAGTGGACGACGATGTCGGCGCCGAGGGTCAACGGCTGCTGCAGGTAGGGGGTGGCGAACGTGTTGTCGACGACGACGAGCGCGCCGTGACCGTGGGCGATGGCGGCGATCGCCTCGATGTCGAAGCACGTCAGCAGCGGGTTCGTCGGCGTTTCCAGCCACACCATCCCGGCGTCGCCCGGCCAATCGGCGTCGAGCGCATCGAGATCGGTCAGATCGACCGCCGACCACGGGAAGCCGAGCGGGCCCCACACCTTGGAGATCAGCCGGAACGTGCCGCCGTAGGCGTCGTTGCCGAGCAGGATCCGTTGGCCCTGAGTGAGCAGTCGCAGGACGTTGTCCTCCGCGGCGAGCCCGCTGGCGAACGCCAGGCCGTGGCGCGCCTCTTCCAGCGAGGCCACCTGCGCCTCGAGCGCGGAGCGGGTCGGGTTGCCCGACCGCGAGTATTCGTAGCCCTTGTGGTTGCCGACGCCGTCCTGGGCGAACGTGGTCGCCAACGACACCGCCGGCACGACCGCACCCGTGGACGGATCCGGGTGTTGCCCGGCGTGGATGGCGCGGGTGGAGAAGCCGCGCTCGGCGTGTTCTTCGAGATCACCCATGTCGGCCGTCCATCGCGGCATCCATCTTCTGCCTGCTCACTCGCCGAGACCCGCCTGGGCGCCGAAGTAGGCGAGCACGTCGGTCCTCGTCAGGATGCTGAGCGGACGGCCGCCGGACAACACGAGCAGCGCCGGCGCCGTCTCGAGCATCTGGACCGCCAGCTCGACCTTCTGGCCCACGCCGATCGTCGGCAGCTTCGGGCTCATCACGTTCTCGACGGGCGTCGACATGACGGCCGGATCGCGGTGGATCGCCTCCATCAGGTCGAGTTCGTCGACGGCGCCCGACACCTCCGCGGCGGCGAACGGCGGCGTGTTCTTGCAGACCGGCAGCTGGCTGACCCCGTTGGTGCGCATGATCGACACGGCTTCGGAGACGAGCTGTTGCGGGTTGACGTAGAGCAGGTTCTCGATCGACGCGTTCCGGGTGTCGAGGACGGCGCCGACGCACTGCTCGCACTCCTTGAGGAAGCCGTAGTTGGCCATCCACGCGTCGTCGAACACGCGGGACAGGTACCCCCGCCCGGAGTCGGGGTTGAACACGACGACGATGTCGTCGGGTTCGGCGTTCTTGGCGACCTTGATCGCCGCGGCCACGGCCATCCCCCCGGAGCCGCCGATGAGGATGCCCTCGGTCTCGCTGACGTAGCGGGCGGTCAGGAAGCTCTCCTCGTCGCTGATGGCGATGATGTCGTCGAGCAGGTCCGGGTCCCAGGCGGCGGGGAAGAAGTCCTCACCGACCCCTTCGACGAGGTACGGACGTCCCGATCCGCCGGAGAAGACCGAGCCCTCCGGGTCGGCGGCGACGATCCTGATCGCCGGGTTCATCGACTTGAGGTAGCGGCCCACCCCGGTGATCGATCCACAGGTGCCGGCACCGGCGACGAAGTGCGTGATGCGGCCGTTCGTCTGGCGCCACAGCTCCGGGCCGGTCGTGAGCTCGTGCGACTCGGGATTGTGGGGATTGTCGTACTGGTTCGGGCGGAACGCACCGAGTTCGTTCGTCAGCCGCTCGGCGACCGAGTAGTAGCTCGTGGGATCGGACGGCTCGACGGCGACCGGGCACACGATGACCTCGGCGCCGTATGCCTTGAGCAGGGAGATCTTCTCCGGCGCGACCTTGTCGGTCATCACGAACACGCACCGGTAGCCACGTTGGGCGGCCACGATGGCGAGGCCGACGCCGGTGTTCCCGCTGGTCGGTTCGACGATGGTGCCGCCGGGCCGCAGGAGGCCGTCGCGTTCGGCGGCGACGATCATCTGCAGCGCCGGCCGGTCCTTCGACGAGCCACCGGGGTTCGTCGTCTCCGCCTTGAGTGCGAGCACGCACTCGATCCCCTGGTCCTCGCTGACCCGCTTCATGCGGACCAGCGGCGTGTGGCCGATCAGGTCGAGCACCGAATCGGCGATCTCGGTCCCGTCGAGACGCGGATCGCTCATGCGTTCGAGGGTACCGCGCCCGTCGCCGGCCTGTCGCCGCCAGGCTTCCGGTCGGATCAGTCGTCGGCGCCGACGGGAAGCAGGTGCGGCGCTCGTTCGGCGAGCAGATCGAGCAGCTGGCGCGGCGACGGGTTGACGAGTCCGATCCCGTCGACGACGACGGTGGGCACGGTCTCGTTGCCGTTCGCGTACTGGCGCACGATCGCCGCGTCGGCCGGATCGTCCCAGATGTTGTGTTCGACCCGCTCGACGCCGAGCTGGTCGAGGCCACGCTTCAGGCTGGCGCAGAACCCGCACCCGGGCCGCCAGTACAGGTCGATCCGGGCCTGGTCGGTGGTCGTGCTCTCGGGCGTGTCGGTCATGCCACCTGCAACGATCTCCCCCCGCATCTATTCCCCGGACCGCACTCGAGCGGGGTCGCGGCGGCACGATCGGGTCGGGCGTCACGTGCGCGCGGGATGGCAGACTGGCGTCCGTGAGCACTGCTGACGTCGACACCGCCGTGTACCTCGATCGCATGGCCCGGATCCGGAGCGCGATGGTGGATCAGGGCATCGACACGCTGCTGCTGTCGGTCGGCCACGACCTGCCGTATCTCACCGGCTACACGGCCATGCCGCTGGAACGGCTGACGATGCTCGTGGTGCCGCGCGACGGCGAGGCGACGATGATCATCCCGCGGCTCGAGGCGCCCCGGGTGATCGAGCGCCCGGGTCTGTTCACGCTGCTGCCGTGGGACGAGACCACCGACCCGACGGCGCTCGCCGGGAAGCTGGCGGCCGGCTCGCGACGGATCGCGGTCGGCGACCAGATGTGGGCACGGTTCCTCGTCGAGCTGCTCCCGCACGTTCCCGAGGCACGGTTCGAGCGAGCGGTCGGCGTGGTCGGGATCCAGCGCATGATGAAGGACGAATCGGAGATCGACGCCCTCGCCGCCGCCGGCGCGGCGGTCGACCGGATCGCGGGTGAACTGCAGCGGGGCGAGATCGCGCTGATCGGCCGCACCGAAGCCCAGGTGTCGGCCGAGCTGAGCCGCCGGATCGTCGAGGAGGGTCACGACAAGGTGAACTTCGCCATCGTCGCCGCCGGTGAGAACGCGGCGAGCCCCCACCACCACGCCGGCGATCGGGTGATCGGCGAGAACGAACTCGTGCTGTGCGACTTCGGGGGCACGATGGCCGGCTACTGCTCCGACACCACCCGCTGCGTGGTCACCGGCACGATCCCCGGCGACATCGCCGAGGCGTACGCGGTGCTGCTCGAGGCGCAGCAGGTCGGCGTGCGGGCGGGTGCGATCGGCACGCCCTGCGAGGAGGTCGACCGGGCGACGCGGGCGGTGATCGACGAGGCGGGCTACGGCGACTACTTCATCCATCGCACGGGCCACGGCATCGGGATGGAGGAGCACGAGGACCCCTACATCGTCGAGGGCAACCGGTTGCCGCTCGCCGCGGGTCACGCCTACAGCGTCGAGCCGGGGATCTACGTGCCGGGCAAGTGGGGAATGCGCCTCGAGGACATCGTGGTGGCCACCCCCACAGGACCGCGGTCGCTGAACAACTCCGACCACGCCCTGATCAGCGTGTGACCGGCGGGTGGATCAGCCGCCGGGCGGCACGGTCGTGGCCGCGTCCGGTGGGGTGATCGTGGTCGCCGGCAACGACGTCTCGAAGGCGGTTTCGTCGGGGATGTCGCTGAACGACGTCATCTCGATGAACAGGTCGTTGCCGTCGTACCGGGCGAGCACGCCATTGCTGAGCGCGCAGTACGTGACGGTCCCGCCGGTGATCGGCACGTCGACGCACAACGCCTGCTGGTCGGCCTGCGTGATCGAGTAGCCGGTGGGGTCGCCGACGCGCCGGCTGGCGTCGACGCGCAGGCGCTGGGCGAAACTCTTGGCGTAGAACTCGTGCGTGAGCGAAACGTCGCTCACGCGGGCATCGTTGATCGTCGCCTCGCACTCGGCGGTGGTCAGGTTGCACGTGGCGACGGAGGCACCGTCGTAGATGAACCGGACGTTGTTGATCGTGATCGACCGATGATCGGGAGCCGACTGCACGACGTGGGCGGTCGAGTTGATGTTGCCGAGCTTGGTGAGGATCGAGTAGTCCGCGGTGAACACCGCCGTGCTCACCGATTCGAGCCGTTCGAGCACCGCGTCGATGTTGGGGTTGCCGGTCGGTTCGATCGACGGTTGCGTCTCCTCGAAGCTCGGGCGTTGACCGGTGAAGCATCCGGCCAGGCAGAGCGATGCGCAGAGGGCCACCACGGCGACCCGGATCGAGCCGGCGCGACGGCCGGTCGTCGACGGAGCGGGGGTCGTGGAGGGCGTCGCCATGGCGGCGTCAGACTACGGCGTTACCCTGCTCGAACGTGATCCGCCTCGATGCCGCCACCGTGCTGCTGCAATGGGCGACGGGCGGCATGTTGTTCTGCTGGTTCACGACCCGCCGACGCATCATCGGTCTCGGGTACGGCTGGCTGCTCCGCGGCGTCTATTTCTGCTTCGCCATGGGGTCGTTCCTGGCGGGCCGCCGTTTCGGCACGGTGCCGGTCCGCGAGGTGTCGGCCCTCGGAGTGGCGCTGGCGTGTGCGGCGGTCCTGGCCGTGTCGGTGCGCCGCAAGGCCGCCGGCGTGAGCGGGCAGGAGGCCGAGTTCGACCGCCGGTCGGAGCGGGTCGCGGCGATGACCGGGATCGAGCGCACGGTCGCCGCCCCGACGGTCCGTCCCGCGGTCGATGCCCGGCCCGCCGAGTTCCCGCCCGTGCTCGATCTCGTGCCGGTGGCGATCGGCGCGATCGGCCTGCTGGCGGCCGCCCTCGACGCCGGCGGCAACCCCGCCGTGGCGTTCGTGCGGACGTTCGTCGGAGCGGCCTTCATCGGCGCCATCACCGATGCGATGCTGCTCGGCCACTGGTACCTCGTGCAGCCGGGCCTGCCGCGGCGGTTGCTCAACGAGATGGTCACCGCGCTGCAGGTGCTCTGGCCGATGGAGCTCGTCGCCATGCTGCTGCCGGTCGGCATGCTGGCGGTGCTGAGCGGCGAGGTCGACGACGGGTGGGGCGGCCTCCTCGGTTGGATGTGGCTCGGCTGCACGGCGATGACGATCGTGCTGATCTACGTCACCAAGGCGGCCCTCAAGGAGCGCTACTACTCGGCGGTGATGGCGGCCACCGGGCTGCTCTATCTCGCCATCCTCACCGCCTTCGGCATGGACATCATCGCCCGCGCCGTGCTCGCCCCCGGCTGACCCCCGGATCGATCGGCGCGGCCTGACCCGATCCACGTTTGCGTCGCGATTTCGGCGACCCGGTCGGCGGAAATCGCGACGCAAACGGGGTGCGCAGCGGCGGAGGCGAGGGTGTGTGATTGACTTGGTACATGGCACGTCCGGTGTGGAGCGGCACGATCTCCTTCGGCTTGGTGGCGATCCCGATCAAGCTGTACAACGCGGTCCGCCGCCAGAGCGTGTCGTTCAACCAGCTCGACGAACGCAACATGGCCCGCATCCGGTATCGCAAGGTCAACGCCGAGACCGAGGAGGAGGTGACCGACGCCCACATCGTGAAGGGCTACGAGGTGTCGAAGGGCCGCTACGTCGTCGTCGATCCCGACGAGCTCGAACCGTTCATGCCCGTGGCCACGAAATCCGTCGATCTCGAGGAGTTCGTCGAGCTGTCCGAGATCGATCCCGTCTTCTTCGACACGGCGTTCCATCTCGCCCCCGACGGCCCACCCAAGCCGTACGTACTCCTCGCCCGGGCCATGGAGGCGAGCGGAAAGGTCGCCATCGGCCGCTTCGTGATGCGCAACAAGCAGCACACTGCGGCGATCCGCGCCCAGGACGGCCGGCTCGTCATGTCGTTGCTCGCCTATGCCGACGAGGTGGTCGATGCGTCCGAGATCACCGAATTGCAGGGGCTCGACGACGTCGACGTGAGCGCCAAGGAGATCACGATGGCCGAGTCGCTCGTCGACTCGCTCACCGCCGACTTCGAGCCGGCGAAGTACCACGACGAGTACCGCGAGCAGGTGATGGCGCTCATCCGCATGAAGGCCGACGGTGAGGAGTTCGAGATGCCCGAGGTGGCCGCCGAGAAGCCGAAGGTCATCGACATCATGGCGGCCCTCGAGGCGAGCGTGAAGGCGGCCAAGGACGCGCGCTCGCGTCATCCCTCCGAGCAGCGTTCGGCGAAGGAGACGTCGAGCAAGTCGGCGGCGAAGACGGCCGCCAAGCCGCGGGCCCGGAAGGCCGCGGCGAAGAAGTCCGCCTGAGCGGCCGCGTCGTCCGGAAGCGACAGCCCACATGGCAGCACCGGTCGTCGTCGAGATCGACGGGCGCACGGTCAGCCTGAGCAATCTCGACAAGGTGCTCTACCCCTCCGGGTTCACCAAGGCCGAGATCGTCGACTACCACGCCCGCATCGCGCCGACCGCCGTCGCGCATCTCGCCGGCCGCTGCCTCACGTTCCGTCGATTCCCCAACGGCACCGACCAGAAGGGCTTCTTCGAGAAGCGTTGCCCGTCGCACCGGCCGGAATGGGTCCCCGTCGCCCTCGGGCCCGGCGACCGCTCGGGTGGCATCGACTACTGCCGCATCGAGGAGCCCGCGGCGATGGTGTGGGCCGCCAACATGGCGGCGATCGAGTTGCACGCGCCGATGGCCCTCGCCGCCGACCTCACCACGCCGCGCGCGCTGGTGTTCGACTTCGACCCCGGCCCGCGCACGTCGATCGTCGAGTGCTGCACCGTCGCCCTCGGGGTGCGTGAGGTGCTCGACGCCGTGGGTCTCGAGGGGTGGTGCAAGACGTCGGGCTCGAAGGGGCTGCAGATGTACGTCCCGCTGAACACCGACGGCGCCACCCATGACGCGGCCGCGGACTTCGCCCTCGCCGTGGGCCAGGTGATGGAACGCCAGATGCCGGGCAAGGTGACCACCGTGATGGCCAAGGTCGAGCGCCCCGGCAAGGTGTTCGTCGACTGGAGCCAGAACGCGCACCACAAGACGACGATCGCTCCGTACTCGTTGCGCGCCCGGCCCGAGCCGACCGTGTCGACGCCGGTGACGTGGGACGAGGTGGAGACCTGCTCCGCCGACGGGGTGGAGTTGCGCTTCGAGGCCGGCGACGTGCTGCGGCGGGTCGAGGAACTCGGCGATCTGTTCGAGCCGGTGCTCACCACCGAACAACGCCTGCCCGCGCTGGACACCGCGATGAGCGAACGGACCGGGGTGGACGTTCGCTCATCGCACGGGCCAGGTCCGCGATGAGCGAACGGACCGAGGGGTGGGCGGTTCGCTCATCGTGAAGGGGGTGATGGGCGTTCGGGGGCGGTGGTGCCGCAAAGCCGGTTGGCGCGGTCATCATGGTCACATGACGGTGCACGTAGGACGAGTGGGGCGCGGGCTTGCCGTCGCGGCCGTCGTCTGCGCGCTGGGCGCCGGGTGCACGGTTCAGATCGAGTCGCGAGCGGCCTCTGCCGGCGACCCGCCTGCGGCCGGGGACCGGCTGGCCGCCAGTCCGCCCGTCGCTCCGCCGCCGGTCGGCGATCGCACGAGCGAAGTGACCTCGACCCGCCCGCCGACGACCGCGACCCACCCGAACGAGCCGACGACCCGTCGAACCCGTCGAGCACGACCACGTCGCCGACGTCGACGACATCAACGACCGAAGCGCCGCTCACGGGCTGGGCGGCGACCGATGCGTATCTCCTCCAGCGGATCATCGGTGGCGGCTCGACCGCAGCCTCGTTCGCGCTCAGCGTCGACGGGGAGATCATCCACACCGCTGCGATGGGGGAACGGACTCTGTCGGGATCCGAGCCGGCGACCACGACCGATCGGTTCCGGATCGCCAGCATCAGCAAGGTGATCACCGGCATCACGGTGCTGCGCCTCGTCGAGCAGGGCCTGGTGGGCCTCGACGACCCGGTCGGGTGACGGCATCGCCGTCGGAGCTGGGTGTGGCGGCCCAACCCGGTGGTGCGGCGGACATCACCGTGCGCCAGCTCCTCACCCACACGTCGGGTTTCGGTCAGTACGAGAACGTCTTCTTCGGTGCCCAGGTCGGTTCGTGCCGCGAGGCCGCGGCCATCGGCCTCAGCCGCCCGCTTGCCGGCACGCCGGGCGGCGGGTACCGGTACAGCAACATGAACTTCTGTGTGCTCGGCCTGCTCATCGAGAGTCTCACCGGCGAGCCGTACGAACAGGTCGTCTACGAGCAACTGCTGACGCCACTCGGGATCTCCGGGATGCGGTTGGCCTCGACCTACGACCCGGGGCCCGACGAGATCGAGCACCGGACGTCGATCGGACGCAACTACATGGAGTCACTCGGTGGCGCGGGCGCCTGGGTGGCGACGCCGTCCGACCTCGTGACGATCCTCAATTCGCTCGACCTCACGACGCCCGGCTGGAAGCCGCTCAGTGCGGACACGGTGACGGCCATGCGCACCAGCGCCACCGATCCGCTCTTCCCCGACCGCGGGTACGGCATGGCGCTGATCCTCTACGGCAACGGTGCGTTCGGACACACCGGGACCGTCGAGAGCACGCATGCGATGGTCCTCGATCGGGGCGACGGCGTCACGTGGGCGATCACCGTCGCCGGCGAATCCCCCAGCGAGAGCAGCAGCCTGGCGGGCATCGTCGACCGGGCACTGGAGGCGGGTGGCTTCGTGGCCGGGGCGGCGCCCGAGGCGGACTGATGCCGGCGGACACCTCGCCCCGCCCGCGCATCCCACTCACCGTGCTGGGCGGGTACCTGGGGGCGGGCAAGACCACGGTGCTCAACCGGTTGCTGGCCGCACCCGGCGGCCGGCGGATCGGGGTGGTCGTCAACGACTTCGGCAGCGTCGGCATCGACGCCGAGTGGCTCTCACGCACCCGGGACGACGGCATCGTCAACCTGCCGAACGGCTGCGCGTGCTGCACGCTCGGCGACGATCTCCACCGGGCGCTGGGAAACCTGACAGCCGGTGGCGACATCGATCACGTCGTGGTGGAGGTGAGCGGCGTGGCCGACCCGGCCGCGGTCGCCGCATGGTCGACGGTCGAGCCGTTCGAGCCCGGTGGCGTGATCGTGCTCGCTGCGGCCGACGCCATCCGCGCCCTGGCGACCGATCGGTACGTCGGCGGCGAGGTCGTTCGTCAACTCACCGGGGCCGATCTGATCGTGGTCACGAAACTCGATCGCTGCGAACCTTCGGCGATCGATGCCGTCGGGGCCTGGCTCGAGCGCACCGCGCCGTCGATCCCGCGGGTGCCGGCGAGCCACGGCGACGTTCCGGCCGACGTGCTGCTCGGGATCACGCCGTTGCACCGTTCGGACCGTCAGTCGACGGCGGACCCCGGTTGTCGCGCGGAGCCTGACCCCATGCAACAACTGCACACCGAACGGTACGAGACGTGGGCGTGGAGCACCGATCGACCGCTCGATCGTGCGTGGCTGACGTCGTTCCTCGGCGCGCTGCCGGCCGGGGTGCTCCGGCTCAAGGGCTGGGTGGCGCTGATCGACGGTGACACGGTGGACGTGAACGTCGTCGGCCGCAGCCGTGACGTGCGGGCCGACGCGAGGGGATCCACGCCGGCGACCGCCCTCGTCGCCATCGGCCGGCGCGGCACACCCGATCCGTTCGCGCCCGGATCGATGCCGCCGCCGGGGTAGGTCCTACGACGCGGGGCGATTGGCGGGGAACGGGATCCCGCCCACCACCGTCCCCCACACTCCGACGTCGCGGATGGCCAGTGGATCGACGGCGAGCGGGTCGTCGTCGAGGATGGTGAGATCGGCCGCCTTGCCGCACTCGATCGTGCCGAACTCGCCGTCGAGGTGGAGCTGGTGGGCCGAGCCGAGCGTCACGGCCCGCAGCGCGGAGGTGGGCGAGATCCGTTCGTGCGGCCCGAGCACCCGTCCCGACGGCGTGATCCGGTTGACCGCGCACCACATCGAGTGCAGCTGCCCGAGCGGTGTGACGTTCGCATCGCTGTGCAGGGAGAACGACACGCCCTCGCGTTCCGCGGTGGCGGCGGCCTCCATCCGTCGTGCCCGCTCGGGTCCGACGGTCAGGTCGTGGTGCTCGTCGCCCCAGAACCACAGGTGGTTGGCGAAGATGTTGGCGCACATCCCGAGCCGCGCCATCCGCCGGTACTGGGCGGCGGTGGTCAGCTGGCAGTGCTGCACCGTGTGACGATGATCGAGCCACGGTGTTTCGAGGACGAGTTGCTCCACCGTGTCGATCCACAGGTCGATGGTCAGGTCGCCGTTGCAGTGGGCGTGGATGTTGATCCGCCGTTCGTGGAACGGCCGGCAGATGTCGAGCAGCTGCTCGGGCGGGACCATCCACTGCCCGTGATCGGTGCCCGTGTAGTAGCCGGGCCAGCCCATCTTCGCCGTGAACCCCTGGATCGATCCGTCGAGCACCACCTTCAGGCCGGCGGTGCGCAGCTTGGCGGTGTCACCGCGGCGGAGTTCGAGCATCGTCTCGGCCGCGTCGGCCCAGTCGGTGGACCCCGGAGGCAGTCCGGCGACGTGCCGTTGGAGCAGGCGGGCGGGGAAGTCGGGGCGGTCGACCGCATCGTGCCAGCGCTGCTGCGCGCCCGGCCGCGTGAGGCCCGACGCGGCGAGGTCGCACAACATGGTGACGCCCTGGTTGGCGCAGATCTGACCGAGGGCCTCGATCGCCGCCGGATCCTCGAGCGCCCGGAAGATCACCGCCACACCCGACGCGGCGAGCACCATGGCCGGCATCTCCTGCAACTCGCCGTTCGGCTCACCGGCGGCGTCACGGGCGATGCCGGGCGTGGTGCTGTCGCGGGTGATCGAGTGCCGCTCGAGCATCGCCGTGTTGACGGTGGCGAGATGGGCGCTGGCGTGGAACACGAAGATCGGCCGCTCGGTCGACACCCGGTCGAGGTGTTCGCGGCCGAGGCGGGGCTCGTCGCGGAAGTAGATCGGGTCGAAGCCGCCGACCACGATCGGCTCGTCGGAGCCGGCCGTCGCCGCGTCGAGTTCCCGCAGACGGTCGAGCAGCGCGCCGTACGTCCGGATGCCGGGTGCGACGCCGCCGTCCACCCGGTGGCGGTCGAACCAGCCGACGTACGGCAGCAGCGCGAACGCGCCCTCCAACGTGTGGGCGTGGGCCTCGATCATGCCCGGCACGATGACGTGGTCGACGAAGCGCCGATCGATCGTGTGCGCACCCCAACTCGTGCATTCGTCCAGCGTCCCGACCGCGAGGATCCGCTCGTCCCGCACCGCAACCGCGTCGGCGACCGGCTGGGCCGGGTCCATCGTGACGATCGTGCGGGCCGGGTAGACGGTGATCACGTGAGGAGCGGCGCGACGGCGGTGGCGATGAGGTCGAGATGGTCGAGGTCGGCGAGGTCGAGGACCTGCAGGTACACGCGCTCGGCGCCGGCGTCACGCCAACGCGCGAGGGTCGTCGCCACCTCGTCGGGCGTGCCGGCGGCGCCGTTCTCGCGCAGTTCGTCGGGCTCCCGGCCGATCGCCTCGGCGCGGCGAGCGACCGCCGCGTCGTCCTCGCCGCAGCACACGACGAGTGCCGCCGAGAACGTCATCGTCGACGGGTCGCGGTCGATCGACTCGCAGGCGGCGCGCACCCGGTCGCACTGCTCGCCGAAGAACTCGACGTTGACGAACGGGGTGTTGAACTCGGTGGCGAACCGGGCGGCGAGGGCCGGCGTCCGTTTCGGACCACCGCCACCGATCACGATCGGCAACGGTGTCTGGAGGGGCTTGGTCAGCGCCGGCGAACCGGTGACCGGGTAGTGCCCGCCAGGAGACTCGAACGTCGATCCCGCCGGCGTCTCCCACATGCCGGTGATGATCTCGAGCTGCTCCTCCAACCGGTCGAAGCGCTCGCCGAGGGCGGGAAAGGGGATCCCGTACGCCCGGTGTTCGGCGTCGAACCACCCGGCACCGAGGCCGAGTTCGATCCGCCCGCCGGACATCTGGTCGACCTGGGCGACGCTCACGGCGAACGGGCCGGGAAGCCGGAAGGTGGCCGACGACACCAGCGTGCCGAGCCGGATCGTCGAGGTGTCACGAGCGAGGCCGGCGAGCGTGATCCACGCGTCGGTCGGACCTGGTGCCCCCGACCCGCCACCCATCGCGAGGTAGTGGTCGCTGCGGAAGAACGCACCGAAGCCGAGGTACTCGGCCCGTACCGCGACGGCCAGGAGATCGTCGTACGTGGCGCCCTGCTGGGGCTCGGTGAAGATGCGGAGATCGGACAGCTGCATGGGTCCGAGGGTAGGTGGTGATCGTCGCGCCGGGTGCGCTGGGCCACACTGGGGGCGATGGATGCGCTGCCGAGGCAAGGCCGACCCGTCGACGACGTGATCGGGGAGCTCGCCGAGCGCCGCTCCGCCGACGTGCGTTGGCGCGACGGGAGGACGTTCGGGCTGGTGTACGACGGTGGGCCGTCGGTGCACGCCGTCGCCGAGGCGGCCGCGGTGTTGTACCTGCACGAGAACGCGCTGAACACCCAGGCGTTCCCGTCGCTGCGCCGGATCCAGTCCGAAACCGTCGGGTGGACGGCCTCCCTGCTCCACGGCGACGACGACGTCGCCGGATTTCTCACGAGCGGCGGCACCGAATCGATCATGTGTGGCGTCCTCGCCGCCCGCGAGCGGGCACGCGCCGAGCGCGGCATCGCCGAGCCGGAGATCGTCCTCGCCGAGTCGGCGCACGCCGCGTTCCACAAGGCGGCGCACAACTTCGGTCTCGTCGTGCGCAAGGCACCCGTGCGCGCCGACTGGACCGCCGACGTCGAGGCGATGCGGGCCTTGGTCGGCCCGAACACGGTGCTCGTCGTGGGATCGGCCCCGCAGTACCCGCAGGGCGTCCAGGACGACATCCCGGCGATCGCCGAGCTGGCGCTGTCGGTCGGCGCCAGCTGCCATGTCGACGCGTGCATGGGCGGCTTCGTCCTGCCGTTCGCCGAGATGCTCGGCCGGCCGGTGGCGCCGTGGGACTTCCGCGTCGACGGCGTCACCACGATCTCGGCCGACATCCACAAACTCGGCTACGCCCCGAAGGGCGTGTCGGTCATCCTCCACCGCACGAAAGAGTTGCGGAGGTACCAGACGTTCATGTTCGACGGGTGGCTCGGCGGCTTCTACGCGTCGCCGAACATGCAGGGCACACGGTCGGGCCTGCCGATGGCGTGCGCCTGGGCCGTCATGTCCCATCTCGGGATCGACGGCTACGTGGAGCTGACCCGGCAGACCCTCGACAACGCCGATCGGATGCGCGCCGGGATCGCCGCGATCGACGGCGTCCGCGTGCTCGGCGACGGTGCGTTCCATCTCGTCGCGATGGCCGCTGATCCCGGTTCGGCACGATCGGTCGACGTGTTCGCGCTCGGCGACGCGCTGCTCGAACGCGGGTGGTACCACGACCGACAGACGCCGCCCGACAACCTGCACTCCACGGTGAGCAACACGAACACCGGGGTCATCGACGACTACCTCGCCGATCTCGCGGCGTGCGTCGACCAGGTCGGCGCCGCGGTCGCCGACGACCGCTCGACGAACTACGCCACGCTCGAATGACCCCGTCCCCGGCGGGGGAATGTCAGTTCACCTGGCGCTCGTGGCCCTCCCAGAAGGGGGCGCGGAGCTTGAACTTCTGCAGCTTGCCGGTGGCGGTGCGGGCGAGTTCGTCGCGGAACTCGACCTGCTTCGGGCACTTGTAGCCGGCGACCCGGGTGCGGGCGAACTCGATCACGTCGGCCTCGGTCAGCGTGCTGCCGGGCGTCGTGACGACGAGGGCGGTCACCAGCTCGCCCCACTTGGCGTCGGGGATGCCGATGACCGCCACCTCGGCGACCTCGGGATGCTGGAAGATGGCGTCTTCGACCTCGATCGACGAGACGTTCTCGCCACCGGAGATGATCACGTCCTTCTTGCGGTCGGAGATGATCACGTAGTTGTCGTCGTCGATCGTGCCGCCGTCACCGGTGTGGAAGAACCCGTCGTGGATCGCCGCCGCGGTGGCGTCGGGCTGTTCCCAGTAGCCCTCCATGATCATGTTGCCGCGGGCGAGGATCTCGCCCTCGGCGTCGACGGCCATCGTGCAGCCGATGACGGGCGATCCGGCGCGGTTCAACTTGACCGCACGGTCGGCCGGGCTGAGGTCGTCGAACTCGGCGCGCGTCCGGTTCATCGTGATCAGCGGCGTCGTCTCGGTGAGGCCGTAGATCTGGACGAACTCCCAACCGAGTTCCGTTTCCGTCCGCTCGATGGTGCGCGTCGGCGGGGGAGCGCCCGCCACCACGATCCGCACCCGGCCGCCGCCCGGGATCGGCCGTCCGGTGGTCGCGGTCCACTCCGCGGCGGCATCGAGCACCATGTTCAGCACGGCCGGTGCACCGCACATCAGGGTCACCCCGTGCGTCTCGACGCGGCGCAGGATCTCCGCGCCGTCGACCTTGCGCAGGATCACGTGGGTGGCGCCCATGCCCGTGACGGCGTAGAGCATGCCCCACCCGTTGCAATGGAACTGCGGGAGCGTGTGCAGGTACACGTCACGGTCGCTGACGCCGATGTGCCACCCGAAGATCGAGGCGTTGAGCCACAGGTTGCGGTGGGTGAGCTGGACGCCCTTGGGGCGCGCCGTGGTCCCCGACGTGTAGTTGATGGTGGCCGTCGCGTTCTCGTCGGGCTCCCACGCCAGCGGTTCGACGCCGGCGCGCATCAGCGCGGCGTCGGTGTCGGCGCCGATCACGAAGCGGTGCTCGCACTCGACGTCGGCGAGCGAGTCGGCGATCTCGGGATCGACGAGCAGCACCCGGGCGCCGGAGTGCTCGACGATGTAGCGGACCTCCTCGGCGGCGAGCCGGAAGTTGATCGGCACCAGTACGCGCCCCGAGCCGGACACGCCGAACAGCGCGGTCAGCAGTCGGGCCGAGTTCTGGCTGACCATCGCCACCCGCTCGCCCGTGCCGATGCCGAGGGCATCGAGCCCGGCAGCCATCGCCCTGGCCCGGCTCGCCATCTCGCGGTACGTGATCGATCCCCACGAGGCCGCGGGTTGATCCGGCTCGTCGATGATGGCCGTGCGATCCGGATAGACGAGTTCGGCGCGGCGGAGGAAGTCGTTGACGGTGAGCGCAACCTGCATGGTCGAGAACCTATTCGCCCCCGGGCACGGACCGGGACGCGAGCGTGGCGCATGACCCGACGGCAGGCGTCGCCTACGATCCCGGTCGCCATGGACTCCAAGACGTTCCTCGGTCTCGAACCGACCCACAACCGCTTCCGGTGGAAACTCCCGGTCACGCAGGGGATCTCGACGCCCGGCAACTTCATGTTCGGCGGTTCGGGACTCGCGGCCGCGATCGCCGCCCTGGAGGCGACCTCTGCCCGCCAGTGCGTGTGGGCGACCGGGCAGTACCTCTCGTACGCCCGGCCCGAGGAGGTGCTCGACATCGACGTGACGATCGCCGTCGAGGGCCACCAGATCACCCAGGCCCGGGCCGTCTGCCACGTGGCGGACCGCGAGATCCTCACGGTCAACGCCGCGCTCGGCGATCGCCCGCTCGACGCCTCGGGCCAGTGGGAGACGATGCCCGAGGGGATCCCGCGTCCCGACGACTGTCCGATCCGGCCGCACATGACCGAACTGGCCGGCTCGATCAGTTCGCGCCTCGACCAGCGGATGGTGAAGGGCCGGCCGTTCGAGACGATGGACGGCTCGCCGGGCGACGGTCAGACCCTGCTGTGGGCCCGGCTGCCCGATGTCGTGACGGGCATCGACGCGCCGTCGCTCGCCGTGCTCGGCGACTTCGTGCCGATGGGTATCGGCCAGAGCCTCGGCCTGCTCGCCGGCGGGAACAGCCTCGACAACACGTTGCGGGTGGTGCAACTCGTGCCGACGGAGTGGGTGCTGATGGACATCCGCGTCCACGCCGTGGCTCGTGGCTTCGGTCACGGCCTCGTCCACATGTTCGCCGAGGACGGAACACTGCTCGCCACGGCCAGCCAGAGCGTGATCGTGCGCTTCTGGAAGAACCACTGACCGGGCCGCGTCTCCTCTCGCCGGGCCGAAGTCGATCTGCCTAGTGTCGGCGGTCATGGCACTCCCTGTTCGTCCCGGCATGACGGTCCCCCTCCCCGGACCGCTGCACTCCCACCAGGCCAAGCTCGCCGAGCTCGCCGACCTCGGCTACACCGACATCTGGTCGGCCGAATCCGACGGCGCCGACGCGTTCACGCCGCTCGCCCTCGCCGCGGCGTGGGAGCCCCGGCTCCGCCTCGGCACGGCGATCGTGCCCGCGTACACACGCTCACCGGCTTGCTTCGCACAGAGCGTGGCGTCGATGGCCGATGCCGCACCCGGGCGATTTGCCATCGGGATCGGCTCGTCGAGCAACGTGATCGTCGAGCGGTGGAACGGGCTGAAGTTCGAGGAGCCCTACAAGAAGGTGCGCGACGTCGTCCGGTTCCTCAACGACGCGCTCGACGGCGAGAAGATCTCCAAGGCCTACGACACGTTCGAGATCAGCGGGTTCCGTCTCGGTGTGCGTCCCGAGCAGCGCCCGACCATCCTCGTCGCCGCGCTGCGCGAGGGCATGCTGCGCCTGGCCGGACGCGAGGCCGACGGCGCCATCATCAACTGGTTGTCGGCGGACGACGTCCGCCAGGTCGTCCCCGTCGTCCGCGATGCCGCGGGCGGCGACGAGCGCGAGATCGTCGCCCGGATCTTCTGTTGCCCGAGCGAGAACACCGATGTCGTGCGCAACGCTGCCCGGTACGCGATCGCCGCCTACCTCAACGTGCCGGTCTATGCCCAGTTCCACGACTGGTTGGGCCGCGGTCCGCAATTGCAGGGGATGTGGGATGCCTGGAAGGCCGGTGACCGCAAGGCGGCCCTCGCCGAGATCCCCGACGAGGTCGTGGACGCGCTCGTCGTGCACGGCTCGGCCGAACAGTGCCGCAAGACGATCCAGACCTACTTCGACAACGGCGTGACGACGACGTCGCTGGCCATCATGCCGCTCGACCCCGAGTTGAACTATTGGGAGGCGGTGCGCGGGTTGTCCCCGAGCGCCGGATGATTCAGGGCGCCGGATGATTCAGGGCGCCGGCTGATTCAGGCGGCCTGCTGGTCGTGACCGGCGGCCAGGAGCTGGCGAATCTCCGCGATGTGACGAAGGCCACGTTCACGGGTGTCGCGGGAGAGCTGGAATCGGGCGCTGACCGACGACGATCCGAGCAACGTGAGCTGTTCGGGCCGGTCGGCATCCCGTGTGACCTGGGCTGATGTCGTGGCTTCACTCATACCTCCATCATGACGAGGGGGTATGACAGCGATCAGCCGGCGAGGACGTGGTCGACGTTGGCGGCGGTGAAGCACTCGGCCGGAGCCGTCTCCGGGCCGGCGAGCGTGGAGAGCACGAGGCCGAGGATCATCGGGTCGGCCAGCAGCCGTTCACCGAACGCGGCGCGCCGCAATCGCGCCTCGGGCGTGAACGTGCAGCGCAGTTCGGTGGCCACGTGGCCGCCGATCCGCAACCGACGCATCCGCTCCGCCCGCTCCTCGACGTACGGCGCGAACGCCTCGGCCGACCAGTCGTCGCTCGCCAGCATGGCCTCGGCGACCGACCGGGCGTCACGGAGGGCGACGCTCAGCCCTTCACCGATCACCGGGTCGGACCACCCTGCGGCGTCGCCGGCGAGGACGACCCCATCGGGCACCGGGCTCGTCGTCCACGAATCGGACCCCACGTAGTACGAGCAGGGTCCGGCGGGTTCGGCGTTCGCCAGCCGCTCGCTGCCCGGTACCGACTCGAGGGCGTAGGCGTCGAGCATCTGCTGGGCACGATCGGCGCCGGCCGTCCTCGGACCCGGATCACAGGCGAGATAGATGCGGACGAAGCCGTTCGGCCGCGGGAAGATCAGGAAGTGGCGGTCACCCTCGACGCCGAGCACGGAGGTGCCGTCGGGCCAGTCGGCCCGCACGAGCATCCCGCCGAGCGTGGACTTGGAGTCGGCCTGTTCGAGGCCGACACCGATGTTGCGCCGCACGGTCGACTGCCTCCCGTCGGCGCCGATCACGAGGCGGCAGTGCACCTCGTTCACCTCGCCGTCGAGCTCGTATCGCACCGACGGTGGCCGCCCGGCGCCGGCGACGTCGACCTCCACGTCGCCGACTCCGCGCAACGACGTGGCGCCGCGTTCTGCGGCCAGCGAACTGAGTGCCTCCGATGCCTGCGGATGCCCGACGTTGAGCCCGCCGGGCACGTCGGGGAGGAGCAGATCGAGCGGAACTGCCGACGCTGCCGCGACATCCGGCTCGGTGTCCTCGCTGTAGCTGGCCAACCGTGTCGTGTAGCCGCCCCCGGCGTCGAGGAGGGTGTCGACAAGTCCGAGACGTCGCGCCTCGGCGACACCCCACGGCTGCAGGTACTCACCGCGCACCCGGTCGCGGTAGTGCACCTGGCGCTCGAGCACCAGCACGTCGACGCCGGCGGGAGCCAACGTGGCGGCGATCGCCGAACCGGCGATTCCCCCTCCCACGATCACAACATCTCGCGTGTGCATTTCGCCCACCCCCGTGCGTGGCCGGCGCACGCCGACCGGGGCGATGGTAACGCAGGAGGCGCTGGCCGTTGACCGGACCGCTCGCCTCCCGCGCCGCTGTCATACCCCCGTGCGCATGATTGGTCCAGAGAGTTCGTTCCGGTTGATGGAGGTTCGTGCGATGGAGACGATGGCGGTGGAGGAGGCGTTCGGCGAGTTGTTGGTGGCCGATCCGACGGTGCGCGGATCGTGACGAGGTCGCGGCGATCGTTCGCCGTTCCAGCCAGTTGCGGTCGTGGTTGGCGTCGATCGATGTGCGTTGCGCCCGACGCAGCAGCGAACTCGCTGCCACCGGCCAGTCCGAGCCACCCGAGTCGTTGCTCGGTGACGACGGCAACCGTTCCACCCGTGACGCCGTGGGGATCACCCGCCGTTCCCATGCCTGTGACGCGATGCCGTCGTTCGAGGCGGCGTTGGCCGACGGGGTGATCACCGCCGATCATGTCGACGCCGTAGCCCGGGTGTTGCGCAGCCTCGATGACGACTTGCGCGCCGAGTTCATCGCCTACGAGCCCCAACTGTTGGCGGCGGCGAGCCGGGAACGGATCGTGATGTTCGACCGCACCTGCCGCGACCTCGCCAAATGCCTGACCGCCGCCCGCGACCGTTCCCGCGGGGCGGATTCCGAGGTGGCCGAGTTCGAACGCCAACGCGCCGCCGCCAAGATCAGACAATGGGTCGACAAGGACACCGGGATGCATCACACCCACGTCGAACTCGACCCCGAACGCGGCACCCGCTTCACCGAGGTCATCCGCACCCAACTCCGACGGGTGTTGAAACAAGACGGCAACACCGGACGCCCCTACGCCGGGCTCGAAGTCGACGCGTTCATGGCCGCCGTCGAATCCGGCGTCACCCACCGCCCCGCCACCGGCGCACCGGCTCCGGGGAACCGTTGGAGGTGGTCGAGCCGCGTGCCGAGTACCGGGTGCCGGATGTGACGTTGCTGATCGATCACCACACCCTGCTGCACGGGCACCACGACCACGGGATCTGCGAAACCTCCGACGGGGTCCCGTTACCGGTGGCGACCGCCCGCCGCCTGTGCTGCGACGCCGAGATCACCCTCGCCGCCATCGACACCACCGGCGTGGTCCGCAACCTCGGCCGCACCCAACGCACCGTCACCCGCACCCAACGCCGCGAGCTACGAGCCATGCACCGCACCTGCATCCGACCCGGCTGCCACGTGCCCTTCGACGAATGCCAGATCCACCACGTGTCGTTCTGGCGCCACGACGGCGAAACCAACATCGACAACCTCGCCCCCTTGTGTCCCCGCGACCACCACCTCGCCCACGAAGGCGGCTGGACCCTCACCATGACCCCCGACCGCACCATCACCTGGACCCGACCAGACGGCACCATCCACTACCACGGCACCTCCATCGACCGGGCACCCCACGGCACCCCACCACCCGGAACCGCACCACCCGAAACCGGCCCACCCGAAACCGGCGCCACCCGGAACGGCGCCAACCCGCGCCGCGTGATCACGAGGCGGTGCGACGTGGGGTGCTCACTGGGTGGCGAGACGGGCCGCCGGATCCTGGCGGTAGAACGCGGCGAGTTCGGCGTACAGCTCGGGCTCGTGGGTGCGCAGCGCGTCCGGACGGTTGAAGAACACTTCGGTCGCCACGGCGAAGAACTCGGCCGGATTGGTGCCGGCGTAGGGTCGCAGAACTTCCGATCGGTCGGCGCGCACGCTGTCGTAGGCCGCGGTGCAGACCCGCACCCATCGCTCACGGGCGGCCTCGTCCTCGAGTGGTGGGGTGCCGTCGGTGACGCCGTCGATCATGTCGAGTTGGTGGGCGAACTCGTGGTACACGACGTTCTCGCCACCCTGCGGGAACCGCGCGCCGCGGCGCGTCGCCGACCACGACAACAGAACGGGCCCGCGGTAGTGGGCCTGTCCGGCGAGCATCTGCGGCCCGGAGGAGTGCAGCCCGCCGCCGGTCGCCCGGTCGCCGCGCTGCACCACCGTCGACGGATGCACGATCACCGACGACATCAACGGGAAACGAATCGAGTTCGAGCCCGAGGAGGAGCATCGACGCCTGCGCGGCGATCAGCACCTGGATCTCCTCGGTGAGGGCGAAGCCGTTGGCGGCCTCCCACCGTGTGTGGCCGACGAACCGCGCCACGAGCATCCGCATCCGTTCGAGTTCGTCGGGCGCCAGCGTGCGCCAGTGCTCGAACTCGTCACCGAGCAGGGTGTCCCAGGTGTCGAGGAAGACCGGTTCGGGGGCCGACCAACGTTGGCGGAGTCGTTCGAACATCACGGTTCGACGTTCGCCGATGGGGGGCGCACCGACGGCCGGCACACGGTCGTCACCGCCGAAGTACTCGGCGAGACGGCGGTCGGCGTCGGGTCCGAACAGGATCTCGGCCACCTCGCGCAGGCCGGGCGACGACTCGATGTCGGCGCGCGGGACGACGAGATCGATCTTCGAGCGGCGGCGCATGAAGTCCTCGAGCTTGGTGACCATCTCGGACTGGGCGGCGGCGTGCAGTTCGACGCGCAGGTAATCGGCCGAGCCCATCACGTCCTCGGCCATCGCGGGATCCTCACGGATGGCATCGAGCATCGCGAAGGCGCGCCGTCCGTACCGTCGCCACAAGCGATCGGTCAGCGGTTCGGTGTCGGCCTTCGTGCGGAACCCGTCGAGGTGCATCAGGCGGGCCTGGCGGAAGAACTCGGCGCGGGTGGCCGTTGCCGGTTCACCGAACCAGTTGTGGAGATCCTCCTCGAGCGGCACGCCGAGCCGTTCGATCTCCTCGGCGACCTCCTCACCGACGTTGAGGCAGTCGGTCAGCTTCCCGCCGAAGATCGTGACCACGCGTGCGGCCCGGTCGACCTCGACAGCGTGCTTCCGGCTCAGCTTCGTCCAGTCGACGTCGGACTGATCGCCCGTTCCCGCCTTGACGACGAGCGGGCGCACTCCACACCGCTCGGCGATGACGTCGCTGCGGGACAACGGCCGATCGAGATCCATCCGCGCATTGATCTGCTCGAGCAGGAACTCGATGTCGTCGTCGGTGGCCTCACTGAACGGCGAATCGACGCGGGTGTCGGTCGTGCCGATGACGGACCGGCGGCCCATCGGGATCACGTAGAACAGCCGCTGCGTGTCGTCGAAGAACGCCAGCACCTTGTGGTGGTGCGTCGTCGTGAGACGGGGTACAACGAGGTGGATGCCCTTCGAGTAGACGATCCGGTGCGCGCTCGTCAGGCCCCATTCGGTGTTCAGCTCGTCGACGAACGGGCCGGCCGCGTTGACGATCGTGGAAGCGGTGGTGGTGAACTCGTCGCCGGAATCGACGTCGCGCAGGCGGGCCACCCAGCGGTCGCCTTCGCGTGTGGCCGACACGAGCTCCACGTAGTTCGCCGCGGTGGCGCCGGCCTCGATCGCCGACCGCACGAACGAGAACACGAAGCGCGCGTCGTTGTCGACCAGGAGGCCATCGTGGTATTCGATGCCGCCGCGCACGTTCGAGGTGTCGATCACCGGCTCCTCGCGCTCGATCTTCGCCCGGTTCAGCACGCGGGGCCGCCTCGTGCCGAACTGGCCGATCACCCAGTAGCCGAAGGCGCCGAGGCCGGCGAACCAGGGCTTGTACCGCGCCGCCTTGTCCAGGGCGGCGTAGAAGGCGATCTCCTTGATGTTGTCCGGATAGGCCTTCATCAGGCGGTTCCGCGAGCGGCAGAGCTTCCACACGAGATAGAACTCGAAGTTCTCGAGGTACTTGAAGCCGCCCCAGACGAGGTTCGAGGAGGCCTGGCTCGTGAAATGGGCGAAGTCGCCCCGATCGATCAGGGCCACCGATGCGCCGCGGCCGGCGAGCGAGGCGGCCGTGACGGCGCCGTTGATGCCGCCCCCGATCACGAGCGTGTCGAACGTGCCGTCACGCATCCGTCGCAGATGCGCGTCGCGGAGCTTCATCAGGCGACGACGGCCATCACGGCCACGACGCTGGCCACGCTCACGATGACCGGCGTGGCGTAGGTCGCCCAGCGCGGGACCTGGTGGTATGCCGGTGCGAGCATCACCCAGCCGCAGATCGAGCCGGCGACGATGCCGCCGATGTGACCGCCGATCGAGATGCCGGGGATGGCGAACGTGATGACGAGGTTCATCAACAGGGTGGCGCCGATCCCGGTGGTCAGCGGGTTGATGCCCCGGCGCCACTGGCCGATCGCCGCCGCCGCGAGGAGGCCGAACACGGCACCGGAGGCGCCGGCCGAGATGCCGCCCTTGTCGAGGAGGACCACACCGAGCGAGCCACCGAGCAGCGCGGCGATGTAGAGCAGGATGAACCGGATGCGGCCGAGGGCCGGTTCGAGCATCGGGCCGAGCACCCAGAGGAAGAACATGTTCAGGCCGATGTGCACGATCCCGAAGTGCAGGAACCCGGACGTCACGAGCCGGTACCAGCCGTGTGGCTGCGTGATGAACTGCGTGCCGTCGTCGCTCTGCCAGGCGATCTGCTGCTCGAGCACCTCACGGCTGAGGCCGAGGTTGAGGTGGGCGTTCGTGATGGCGCCGCTGAGCGCACCGGGATCGGTCGACCAGATCAGGATGCCGATGAACATCGCGAGGTTCATGCCGATCAGGATCTTCGTGATCAGCAGCGGCTCCTTCGCCGACCAGAACCGGGCGCGGGTCTTCAGGTCGGGCTGGGAGGCCTTGGCGCACTCGAGACAGTGGCTCCCGACCTGGGCCTGGACGAGGCACTCGGAGCACGCCGGCTTGCCGCAACGGGTGCACCGCCGGCCGGCTTCACGATTGGGGTGTCGGTAACAGACCATCCCGGAACCGGCCGGGGACCCCCCGGCCACGGGCGCGGCGGGCATCGGTGGCGGGCCGCTGACCGGTGGTGGGCCCGCCGGAGTGGGCCCATCCCATCCGGACGGACCCCGTCCGGGCGAATTGGGTGGTGGCGGCGGCAGCGGCACGGCGTCAGGGTATCGACCGCGGGAATCGACGCACCTGGTCGGGTTGGATGGTCGGTCGGCGTCAGCGCTGATACGTCCCGGTCAGTGCCGTCGAGCCGACCGAGATGTCAGCGATGTAGTCCAACAATTCGTCTGCAGGAGTTCCATCGGCCAGTTCGCTCTGTTGGTCGAGCGCGTACATCGTCAGGCGATACACGTGGGCCGCTTCGCCGGGTGGCGGACACGGCCCCGTCCAGCCGGCGGTCTCGAACGAGTTGGTCCCTTGGATCGCGCCGAGCGGCACCTGGCCCTCGCTCAGCGAGACGTCAGCGGGATCGATGCCGGCGATCACCCAGTGGACGAGCGGCTGGTCGCCGCTCAGCGCCGATTCGTCGACCAGCGAGAACGCCATCTCGATCGTGCCCGACGGGGGTGCGCTCCAACTCAGGGCCGGCGAGATGTCGTCGCCGTCACACGTGTATCGAGCGTCGATCGGGGCGCCCTCGGCCCAGGGTGCGAAGAGGCGGAACCCGGCGGCGTCCTGGCCGGCGCCCGTACTCGTCGTCGGCGCTCCCAGCGGGTTGCCCGCGGTGCTGTCGAGCGGGACCGACGGCAAGGTGCCGGCGTCGATCGTCGGTGCCTGGGTCGACGTGGTCGTCGAGTCCGGATCGACCGGCCGGAGCTGCTTGCCGTCGCCCGTGTCACACGCGGCGGCGGCGACGGACAACACGGCGGTGGTGGCGAGAAGCAGGACCGTATGGCGGGGGCGGGGTCGGGGGCGGGGGCGGCGCACACGGCGAGCGTAGAGCCCGCATCCGGCCGCGGCAGATAGTCTCCGACGGGTGACCGACCAGGTGGCCGACCAGGTGACGCGTCCGACAGCGGGCCGGCTCGCCCTGCTGACCGTGCACGCGCACCCAGACGACGAAGCATCGAAGGGTGCACCGACGGTGGCGAAGTACAGCGCCGAAGGTGTCCACACGGTGCTCGTGTGCTGCACCGGCGGTGAGGAGGGAGACCTCCAGAACCCGTCGCTGCGCGAGGAGGGACAGCCCTTCCACGGCCTCGAGCCCGACGCCGAACGGGCGCTGGTGGCGCAGATGCGAGCTGGTGAGCTGGCCGCCTCCGCCGCGGTCATCGGCTTCGACGAAGTCGAGATGCTCGGCTATCGCGACTCCGGTATGGCCGACACCGAACCCAATCTCCACCCCGACTGCTTCCATCAGGCCGACATCGACGAGGCGACGGGCAGGCTGGTGGCGATCGTGCGGCGCACGCGCCCGCAGGTGATCATCACCTACGGCGACGACCAGGCGGGGTACCCCCATCCCGATCACCTGCGCGTCCATGACATCTCGGTGCTGGCGTTCGAACGGGCGGGCGACCCGGACTGGTATCCGGAGCTCGGCGAGCCGTTCACCCCGTCGAAGCTCTACTACTCGGTCTGGTCGAAGCAGCGCATCGTCGCCGTGCACGAGGCGATGCTCGCCCGGACCGGTGAGTCACCGTTCAGCGACGAGTGGCTCGAGCGGCCGTCACAGGACCACCGGATCACCACGAAGGTCGACGTCGGTGACTACCTGTGGGCGCGCGAGCAGTCGTTGCGGGCCCACGCCACACAGGTCGACCCATCGGCCGGCTGGTGGTTCGGCGTCGACAACGACACCATGGCGGGCATCTACCCGTGGGAGGACTGGATCCTCGCCCGGTCGCTCGTCGGGCCCGATCCCCGGCGTCGACGAGGAGCGCGACCTGTTCGCCGGCGTGCGCGAGCGGGTGACGCGATGAGCGTGCAGTACCGGGTGGTCGTGGGGAAGAAGGACGAACGGGTCGAGGGGCCCGACGACGCCGACGTGGTGGTCACCGTGCCGCTCGTCGACGCCGCGGCGGACGACTTCGACCCGACGGTCGCCTACATGCGGGGCGTGTTGAAGGCCGCCGGCCACACCGGTCGGGTCCTCGAACTGCTCGCATCGGGCGAAGCGGCCACGGCCATCGCCGCGCTCGCCGCCACCCCCTGACGCGCGCCCTTCGCGCCGTTCGCACCGACCGGGTCAGGTCGTGGCGCGCATCACGTCGCGCAGGGCCCGATAACCGACGAGGATCGCTCCGCTGCGGTCGAGCCGGTCGCGCAGGTCGTCGCTCGTGATCAGTTCGAGGTCGGCGATCCAGCCGTCGGCGGCATCGGTCAACGCTCGCACCTCGGGCGTGTCGGCCGCCGGCTGCACGTGGATCTCCGTGACGCCCGCTTGCAGGTTGTCGATCGCCTCGTTGACGCGGGCGGCACTGCCGGCGCGCCAGTCGTGGTCGAAGTGGTCGGGGAAGACGACACCCTCCTCGGCGGCCAGCTTGCGGAAGGGGAATCCTGCCTGCTCGGCGCTGATGGTGGAGGGGAGCCGGATGGGGAGCGCGAACTCGATGGCGAGTTCCAGGTAGACGTCGAAGAATTCGGGCCGCAGCGTGATCGACGACAGGTGCGGGGCGAGGTGGGTGACGTCGATGCCCCAGGCCAGTGCCCGTTCCACCTGGGCACGCAGTTCGCGCAGGACCTCGGCCGGGTCGGCGTGTTCCCACAGGTCCTCGAGGGTGCGGGGAAATCCGCCCTCGCCCGACTGCAGCGACGGCGCGTGGGTGATCGGCCCCCAGCGGTAGCAACCGTGTTCGGCGTTGAGGGTGAGGTGGACGCCGATGTCGTCGTCGGCGGTGGCCTGCCCGGCGGCATGGCACGCCCACGGGGCCGGCACCATCAGCGAGGCGCAGGTGGCCGAACCGTCGCGGATCGCCCGGAACACGCCGACGTTGGCGGCGTGGCACGAGCCGAGATCGTCGCACGAGAGGATCACGATGCGATCGTCGGCACGGTGGCCGAGGCGTTCGGCGAGGGTCAACTCTGTCGACACGCTCGCGACGCTATCGGCCGGTTCCGGCGCAGGCAGCCCACAGCCCGACGTCACTGCGCTCGGCGGCACTCGCCGCGGCGGCGAACGCCGGCGCGAACGCCGTGTTCGGCGGGATCGACAGCGGCGTGGCGTAGCCCTGCTCGATGATGTCGAGGTTGACGAACAGCCCGTCGTCGACGCGGAAGACGTACCCGAGGAGCCGGCCGTAGTCGTCCCGTCCGACGACGTCGCGTTCGATCCGGACCGACGTGCCGGCGGGGAGGAGCGCCGCGGTGTGCGCCGACGCCTCCGGCCCGTAGCACTCGATCGGCGTGTTCGGCTTCTTCGTCTCCGGCGTGTCGATGCCGATCAGCCGGACGCGTTCGGTCCGCCCGGCGATGTGGACGTCGATCGTGTCGCCGTCGACGACGTGGGTCACCGTGGCGACGCCGTCGGTCGCCGCAGCCGGGTGGGTGCAGCCGGCCAGCAATCCGACCGCACCGGCCAGCAGCACCCCGTACCAGCAGATCCTCATCTCCCCGTGCCTATCGGAGCACGGCCCAACCCTCGTTTGCGTCAGGATTTCTGCGGCCCAGGGCCCGGAAATCGCGACGCAAACGAGGATTTGCGTTCGATGCTCAGATGCGTTCGATGATGGTGCCGGTGCCGAGACCGCCGCCGCAGCACATCGAGATGAGCGCGTAGCGGCCGCCGGTGCGCTCGAGCTCGTACAGCGCCTTGGTCATCAGGAAGGCGCCGGTGCCGCCGAGCGGATGGCCGAGGGCGATCGCCCCGCCGTTCGGGTTCGTCTTGTCGAGGTCGGCGCCGACCTCCTTCGCCCACGCCAGCACCACCGAGGCGAACGCCTCGTTGATCTCGAACACGTCGATGTCGTCGATCGACAGGCCGGTGCGCTCGAGGAGGCGCTTCGT
Source organism: Ilumatobacteraceae bacterium (assembly GCA_963695145.1). GTDB lineage: Bacteria > Actinomycetota > Acidimicrobiia > Acidimicrobiales > Ilumatobacteraceae > Sva-07. The sequence continues at coordinate 686,227 of CAVOGB010000005.1, forward strand.
CGCGTCCATCGGGCCGGTGAGCATCAGCACCGGGTCGGTGCCGACGAGGCAGGTGTCGACGATCCGGGCGCGAGGGGTGAGCCCGAGCGCGGCCGCCTTCTCCTCCGAGGTGATCATCACCGCGGCGGCGCCGTCGGAGATCTGCGACGAGTTGCCGGCCGTGTGGACGCCGTTCTCCCGGGCGACCGGCTTCAGCGTCGCCAGCTTCTCGAGCGTCGTCTCGCGGAGGCCCTCGTCACGGTTGACCGTGTGCGTGGTGCCGGTCGGCTTGCCCTCCTCGTCGAGGTCGGGCGCTTCGATCTCGATGTACTGGCCGGCGTAGCGGTCCTCCGCCCACGCCTGCGCGGCGCGCTGCTGGGAGGCGAAGCCGAACGCGTCGGTGTCCTCGCGGGTGATGCCCCACTTGTCGGCGATGCGCTCGGCACCCTCGAACTGCGACGTCATCTCGTACTGGTCGAAGTAGGTCCTCGGGATCGGGATGCCGAGACCGAGCGCCTTGTTGCCGGAGCTGCCGATCGGCACCCGGCTCATCGCCTCGACACCGCAGGCGATGCCGAGATCGATCACGCCGGAGCCGACGAGCGACGACACGAGGTTCGTGGCCTGCTGGCTCGACCCGCACTGGGTGTCGACCGTGGTGGCGGCGGTCGACAGGGGGAGACCCGCCGCGAGCCACGCGGTGCGGGCGATGTTGAACGCCTGCTCGCCGACCTGGCTGACACAGCCGCCGACGACCTGCTCGACCTCCGTGGCGTCGACGCCCGTGCGGTCGATGATCGCCCGCTGGACCTGCGAGAGCACCTCGGCCGGGTGCATGGTGGACAGCCCGCCGTTGCGCTTGCCGATCGGCGTGCGCACGGCATCGATGATGACGGTGGAAGATGATGCGTTCGACATGGCTCCGACTGTAGAGCGCGCCCCTCGATCTGGTTCAGCCCGAGCCGACCCGAGCCCGAGCCGACCCGAGCCGACCGACCCGAGGGGGTCCGATGGTGCTACGCATGACGGCGATGTCGCTGCGCCCCAACACGTCGGATTTCTACTCACCCGTCAACGACGAGCCGGCCGATCACTCCGGGCCGCGCCGGTACGTGCACGTGATCGGCTCGACCGTGTTCGTCGACGACCAGATCGCCGACGACGCGTGGACCCGCCACGTCGTCGGCGTGGTCAACGGCGAGGCCTGGTGGGCGATCGACGTCCCGCACGACGTGGAGGATCCCTCGTACGGCTCGGCGCTCGACCTGTTCTCGTACTTCGGCCGGGCGAGCGAGGCGGAATGGATCGCCGCCGGGCGCGCCGTCCAGCTCGTCGAATGGGCCCGCACGCACCGGTTCTGTGGACGCTGCGGCTCGCCGACCGAACCCTCGGCGGGCGAGCGCGGCATGAAGTGCCCGGCGTGTGGGCTCGTCGCCTATCCCCGGGTGGCGCCGGCGATGATCACGCTGGTGACGCGCGGCGAGCCCGGTCCCGATCAGGAGGCGCTGCTCGCCCAGGGCGTCAACTTCCGCGGCCCGATGTATTCGTGCCTCGCCGGCTTCGTCGAACCGGGCGAGGATCTCGAAGGTGCCGTCGTGCGCGAGGTTCGCGAGGAGGTCGGCATCACCGTCGGCAACGTCCAGTACGTGTCGAGCCAGCCCTGGCCGTTCCCGCACAGCCTGATGATCGGCTTCCGCGCCGAGTACGTGTCGGGCGACCTCCTCCTCCAGCAGAGCGAGATCGTCGATGCCAACTGGTACCGCCGCGACGACCTCCCGCCGATCCCGCCCGGGATCTCGATCGCCCGCAAACTGATCGACGGCTGGCTCGCGGAGGCGTAGCCATCACCCGAAAATGCCTGGAATCGCGCGCCAGGCGCGCGATTCGAGGCATTTTTCGGGGTGGGTCGGGGTCAGCGCGGGGTGAGCTTGTCGGTGAACCAGTCGAGGATGATCTCGGCGCGCTGCACGCGGTGGACCGGTGAGCCCGAACGCGACAGCTCGTGGTTCTCGCCGGGGAAGCGGTAGAAGTCGACCTCCTTGCCGAGCAGGCGCAGCGCCACCCACAGTTCCTCGGCCTGCACGATCGGGCACCGCCAGTCCTCCTCGGAGTGGATGATCAGCATCGGCTTGTCGATGTTGCGCACGCCCCGGATCGGCGACATCCGCTCGTACTCGTCGGGATCCTCGACGTGCGACATGCCGTGGTCGCCCTTGAAGTACGTGGCGATGTCGCTCGACCATTCCTCCGACACGAGGTTGTTCACCGCCCGCTCCGAGCAGAAGGCGCGGAACCGGTCGCTCTCGTAGGCCGCCAGCCAGGTGGCCATGAACCCGCCGTAGGACCCGCCGATCATCCCCACCCGGTCGCGATCGCAGAACACGTAGCGGTCGAGCGCACCATCGATGATCGACAGGACGTCGGCGACGTCCACGGAGCCCCATCCGGTGCCCTGGCGGAGGGGATGCTTCGTGCCCATGATCGCCTGGCCCCACCCCTCGTGGCGGCCGCTGCTGCCGCGCGGGTTGCCCATCACGACGACGAAGCCGGCGGCGGCCTGCATCTGCGCCTCATCGAAGAAGTACTCGCCGTACTGGCTGTGCGGTCCGCCGTGGACGTTGAGCAGCACGGGATATCGGGCGCTCTCGTCGAACCCGGCGGGTCGCATGATCCAGCAGTCGATCTCGTCGGACCCGTCGGCGGTCGGCACCCGGAACCGTTCCCAGCTCGAGCAGCCGGGACGCGAGCGAGTCACCGACCGTCGTGCGCACCTCGTCACCGACGTACAACTCGCTCGGATGGTCGATGGTGGCGCGTGCGGTGGCGATCGTCCCTCCCGCGGCGTCGAAGCTCGTGACGCTGAACATGCCGCTCGTGACCGCGGCGGGCGGGTGGGATCCGTCGGCGGCCAGTCGCATCAGGTGGGCGGCGCCGCGGTCCTCGGCGATGGCCAACACGGCCTCGTCGGCCTCCCAGACCGGCGGGCGGAACCCGCTGGTGGCGACGAACGTCCGGTCGAGTCCGGTCGAGATCCATGTGATCTGGTCGGACGTCGCCCCGCGGGCATCCACCGGGAGCAGCCCGACGCGGGCGTTCTGGGGAGTGATGTCGACGTCCGGATGGCCGATGAACGCCACCGTCGATCCATCCGGCGACACGGACGGGTGGGAGTAATCGCCGTCGTGGGAGGTGAGCGCATGCGGCCCGGGATCGTCGCCGTCGAGGGCGACCACGAAGAGATCGGTCGTCTTGTCGACGTCCCACGTGTCGTGCCCGCGGCCCGACGTGACGAGCCCGGACGAATCGGCGAGCCAGCTCGTCCCGTCGTACTCGAACTCGCCGGGCGTCAGGTTGCGTGGACCGGCCGTGCCGTCGGCGGCGACGACGTACACGTGCTGGGGACGGTCGAAGATCCAGTCCTCGCCGTTGAGGCGACCGAGAAACCGTTCGACCTTGCGCGGCGCCTGCCACGACTCGTCCTTCTCCTCGTACCGCTTGTCGCGGGTGCGGCTCGTGAAGGCCATCCACCGACCGTCGGGGGACCACGCCAGATCACCGAGGCCGTCGGGCATCGTGCACACCGTGCGCACCTCCCCGGGCGCGGTGATCGGAACGATGTGCAGCGTCGAGTCGCCCTTCTTCTCGCCTCGTCGCGACGTGAAGGCGAGGAACCGGCCGTCGGGCGACCAGGTCGGGTTGGCGTCGTGCTCACCCGCGGTCAGCGGCGCGTCGTCGAGCCACACGCGCGACCGTGTCGTGTTGTCGTCGACATCGCTCGTGGCGACGACGAAGGCAACCCGCGCGCCCTCGGGTGACAGGGCGACCTGGCCGACCGCGCTGCGGTCGTGGATGATCCGGCGGGCGATCTGGACGTGCTGCGACGCGCTGTCGGCACCGGTCGCCGACGCGCTCGACCGGCCGGTCGTTCGACCCTCCGACGGGCTGGTCGTGGACGGCTCGGGCGGAGGAGGTTCGCTCATCCGCCAGACCGTACCGGGATCACTCGGCGAGGCCGACCGGTGCTCCGTCGATGATCTGATCGAGGTACTCCGACATGCCGTAGCCGACGCGTCCCTCGAACTCGCCGGACCGCACGGTCCATTCCGTGTAGGCCTCGGAGATGCGGGTCTGCAGCCACTCGCCGTCGGGGGTCTGGCGGCGGTTGCGCAGTGGGATCAGGCTGAGCGAACGGCCGCTGAACTCCCACTCACGGTCGGAGCGACTCGAGCGCAGGACCCCTTCGATCTGGTCGTGGTACTGGTCGTCGCCACGCGTCACGGTGGTGATCTCGACGTCGTCGCACAGGTGCATCGTGCCGTTCTCCCACACGAACCCGCCGCGCGTTCCCGGGCCGTCCTTCTTCGCCACGCGGCTGGCCATGAACCCGAAGTTCTCGTCGACGTTGGCCGTCAGCCAGCGGTAGTACCACGGCGCCTGCCAGTAGCGAGGGCCCCACGAGTGGTCGCGCAGTCCGAACCCGTGGATGTCCCACTCTCGTGAGCCGACCTTGATCGTGCCCGTGGCGGCGATCAGCTGTTCGTAGTGGCCCTTGGCGAACTCCTCGCCGGGTGTTTCGTGCGGCTGGTCGGGCTCGCCGCCGAACATGCTCGGCCGACCCTGCCCGGTGAAGGTGAGATGCACCTCGGCCTCCTCGAACGGGTTGTTCGAGAAGGCCGCCTTGGGATCGGCCATCTGCTCCGGTTCGTCCAGCAGCACGACCTTGCCGCTGTAGTCGACGCGCAGTTCCTCGAACGGCGTGACCATCGTCCACTGCATGCCGGCCGCGTCGAAGGCGTCGTTGTTGTCGATCGACGGGCGCTTGAACATGAACCCGACCGACCGCTTCCCGCCCTCGACCTCCGCCGGGAGGTACAGGCACACGGTCATCTCGGCCGTGCCCTCGTTGGCGCGGTTGCCCATGCGGAACCATCCGCCCACCCCTTGCGCCGGGTCGAAGCAGTTGATGTACATGCTCTCGTTGAAGTTCGACTCGGGGCCGAGTTCGTGCATGAATTCGTCGGATTCGTCCAGTCGTACTGCCATGCCGCGGCAGGGTAGAGCGCGCACGTCCCAGGGCTCGTGTCGGAGCCCGTACGATCCGGGCGTGTCCGGCTCACGGGTGATGCTGATCACGGGGGCGAGCCGGGGGATCGGAGCGGCGACCGCGCGGGCCGCGGCCGGGGCGGGCTACGACGTCGTGGTCAACTTCCACCGCGACGAGGCTGCGGCGACGCGCGTGGTGGACGACTGCCGTGCGCGAGGAACACGGGCGATCGCCCATCGCGCCGACGTCGCCGACGAGACGCAGGTCGTCGGCCTGTTCGAGCGCACGGTCGACGAGTTCGGGCGCATCGACGTGCTCGTGAACAATGCCGGCATCCTCCACCAGCAGATGCGGTTCGACGAGATGACCGTCGAGCGGTGGCGCGAACTGCTGGAGGTGAACGTCGTCGGGGCGTTCCTCTGCGCTCGTGAGGCCGTGCGGCGGATGTCCACGCGCCACGGCGGGGCCGGTGGGGTGATCGTCAACGTGTCGTCGATGGCGGCCGCGCTCGGCGGTCCGGACGAGTACGTCGACTACGCCGCCAGCAAGGGCGCGATCGACACGCTGACGATCGGCCTCGGCAAGGAGGTCGCCGGCGAAGGAATTCGCGTGGTCGGCGTGCGACCCGGGGCGATCCGCACCGACATCCACGCCAGCGGCGGCGAGCCCGATCGGGTCGACCGGGTCGCACGGTCCGTGCCGATGCAGCGCGGCGGCGAGGCGGAGGAGGTGGCGGCGACGATCCTGTGGCTGGCGTCCGACGCCGCCTCGTACGTCACCGCGACGTCCGTCGACTGCTCCGGCGGCCGCTGACTCCTCGCCCGAATCGTGGTTCTCGTGAACTTCTCGCGCTCGCGGGTACGCAAGAAGATCACGAGAAGCCGCTACTCGGGAGGGCGGAAGAGGTCGAGTTGTTCCCAGGTGATGGCCACGTCGCTGACGAGTTGCCAGCACAGCCTGCCGCGGGAGCCCGGGCGGCGGATCTCGACGCGTTCGGCGCGCAGCGATCGGGCCGAGCCGTCGGGATCGCGCAGGGTGACGCTGCCGTCGGATGCGATGCCGACGACCCGCCCGACGACCCAGCGCCCCTTGTCGTTGCGACGGAAGCGGATCGGCTCCCCCAGGCGCAACCCGAGGCGGGCCAGGGTGGCGGGAGAGCGGTGCAGGGCGCCGGTCATCTCGAGACGGGTGGGCATCTCGGGCGGGTCAGCTCGGTCACCCGTTTCTGACACGACGCTGCAGCTTGCGCATTCCCCCGAGCCATCGTTCGGGGTCCGACGCCTTGAGCTGCATGTAGTCGGCGACCTCGGGGTGGGGGAGGACGAAGAACCGCTCGTCGCGGATCGCCTCGACGACGTCGTCGGCGACCTGCTCGGGTTCGAGGACGGCGGCGGCCGCCTTCACGACGTTGCCCCCCGAGAACGCGTCGTCGCCGGCGTGCAGCATCGCCGTGTTCACGCCCTGCGGGCACAGGCAGGTGACCTTGATGCCCTGGTCGCCGTACGTGATCGCCATGAACTCGGCGAAGGCCACGGCCGCCCGCTTGCTCACGGTGTACGGGCCCGACCCGATCTGGATCAGCAGGCCCGCCGCCGAAGCGGTCGAACAGAAGTAGCCCTCGCCCCGCTCGAGCCAGTCGGGCAGGAGGTACTTCGCCGCCCAACGGTGGGCGTTGACGTTGACGGCGAACGAGGTCTCCCAGGCGTCCTCACCGGTCTCGACGACGCCGGTGCCCATCCCGACACCGGCATTGGCGAAGAAGAGATCGATCGGGCCGAGCACCTCGGTGGCGGCCTCGATCAGCGCCTTGTTGCCCGCCTCGGTGCTGACATCGGCATCGATTCCGACCACGCCGTCGAGCGTCGCCGCGACGGCATCGGCGCCCTGGAGGTCGGCGATCACCAGTCGCGCCCCCTCGGCGTGGAAGGCGCGGGCGAGCGCTTCACCGATCCCTCGGCCGGCACCGGTGACCACGACGTTCTTGCCCTGCAGCTCCATGGTCGGAATCGTACGCGGCCGCACGCAACATCTCGGGCACGCGACGATCGTGTGAACTCCGTATAGGTACCGCGCGCGCGGGCCGCGCGGCGGGTACCGTTCAAGGCAATGACCGATCAACGCAGCGACACCACGAACGAGGCAGTGATCAACGAAGCACTGAGCGTCATCGACGGCGCCCTTGCAAAGATGATGCGACGTGAGCTCGTCTCATCCGGCGAGGTGGCCGACCTGCTCCTCGACGTCCGCACGCTCCTCACGTCCGAGCCGGTGAGTCTCATCGAGATCCCGGAGCCGGTCGCGTCCGAATCGGCCTGATTCGATCGCATCGCAGATCGATCCGTTCCGCATCGATCTGGCCCGCACCGACGGGGCGACACCGCTGATCGGCCCGCCCCCGCTCACGCCCCGATCGCCAGGAAATCGGAGATCGCACCATCGAGGCACCGCTTGAGCAGTGCCGGCTCGGTCACGGCGGCCGCGTCGCAGTGCAACCCCATGTCGAGGGTGCCCAGGTAGCTCAGCAGCGTGAGGTTGAACGCCACGCCGCTCAGCGGCCCGACCGGATAGTTGTGCAGGATCTGCGCGCCCGCCGCGTACATCGGGACCGGGGCGCCCTTCACGTTCGAGGTCGCGAAGTCGATCGTCTGGGTCTGCTGGCGGGCGACGCGCGTCACGATCGACGTCGGCAGGGTGGAGGCGAGCGCCGCCATCGAGTCGAGGGTCGCGTGCTTCGACTGATCGACGGCAGCCTGCGTCGACTCCTGGATCGCCTTGAACCGTTCGTCGATGGGGATGTCGCCGGTCGGGACGAGCATGCGCACGAGCGAGAAGGCGTTCGACCCGGAGTGCTCGGTGCGGGTGCTGATCGCCATCGATGCGCGCAGCGACTCGACCGGTTCGCCGAGTGCGGCGTGATAACAGCCGGCGGCCTCCGCGGCGACGGTCAGGAAGGCGATGTTGAGCGTCCCGCCGAGGTGGCGCGCCGCCGCTCGGGTCTCGTCGAACGGCGCACTGGCCACTTCGAGGTGGCGGCGCAGCGACCGTTCGGTCCACAGCGGTGACCGAGCCTTCTCGGTGTCGCCGAGCTCGTTGAGGATGGCGCGCAAGGTGTCGGCGGCGGCGGCCGTGGCGTCGGGGATCTGCGTGGGGTCGGCCAGCAGATCCCGGACCTGCCTGACGATCCCGAACGGGATGCGCAGCGAACCGGCCAGGAGATCACGCACCGAGTCGCCGGCGTCGGCCTCGACGGGGTTCTCGTCCTCCTCCACGCAGGTGGGCATCGGCAGTTCGGGGGCATCGCGTTCGAAGTCGAGGAATTCGAGCGACAGCTGCACGCCGCCCTCGCCGTCGGTGATCGTGTGGTGCAGCTTCTCGATCAGCGCCGCCCGCCCGCCTTTCAGCCCCTCGACGATCACGAACTGCCAGAGGGGACGCACCCGGTCGAAGGGGTCGGCCGTGATCAGCGTGGCGAGGTCGAGGAGCTGGCGGTCGGTGCCCGGCTTGGCGAGCGCGAGACGGCGCACGTGGAGGTCGATGTCGAAGTCGGGATCGTCGACCCAGACCGGTGCGGTCACGTTGCCCGGTGCGGGCTGCACCCGTTGGCGCAGCCGTGGGATCCGCATCGCCGTGCGCTCCATCCGCCGCCGGAGTTGGTCGAAATTCGGCTTGCGGTCGAGGATCGTGACGTTGGCGAACGTCGAGGACAGGTACGGATCCTTCTCCAGGCGCCACATGAGGCCTTCGGCGTCACTCATCGAGCGGTCGTACACGGGCATCACGCGCGCAGCGTACGCGATCGTCCCGCAGGCCGCCCGGCGAGCAGGGCGACACCGCTCAGCCGAGGGCGAAACGGCGCAGGACGCGCCGGGTGGCGATGCCGAGCACCGCGCCGCACATCGCCCCGGCCACCACGTCGGAGGCGTGATGGATCCGGACGTAGGCCCGGCTCGTGCCGACGATCGCCGCGATCGCGTACCAGAGTGCGCCCCACCGTTTGCCGTCCCAACCGGTCAAGATGCCGGCGGCGAACACCGCTGAGCTGGCATGTCCCGACGGGAACGACGACGTGCGCGGCCGGCGCACGACGAGGTTGTCGTCGCCGGTGGTCGTCGGTCGCTCGCGGGAGAACAGGCGCTTGACACCCTGGTTGACGACGAGGCTCTCGAGGCCCAGCGACGCGGCGAGGATCACCACCTGATCGGGTCGCCGCTTGACGATGCCGCGGGTGATGCCGATCAGGTGCCAGATCAGGCTGAAGTCGCCGAGGTGGCTGGCGGCGAGGAACAACCGGTCGGCGGCCGGGTGGCCGCGCAACAGTTCGAGCAGCTCGTCGGCGCGCTGGTCGAAGCGGTCGACCTGCGGGCCGAGATGACTCTGACCCGGCGTGGAGATGTCGCTCACGCGCCGACGGTAACCGGTGTCGGACCGGCGAGCCGCGCCTCGTACGCCGCGATCGCCCCGTCCGCGGCGAGATCCGGGTCGCCGTCGAACGCCGGGCACCACTGCTGGAACGAGCAGAAGCCGCACAGGTTGCTCGGGCGGGGGCGGAAGTCGCCCGACGTGCACGCCCGCTCGACCGCCGACCACACCGCGGAGGTGCGGGTGGTGATGAACTTGACCGACTGCGCCGACGGCACGGTTTCGATCGTCTCGCCGGACTTGAGGTACATCAGGCGGATCTTCGCCGGGCGCTTGCCGAAGACCGCCTCGCACAGGAACGAGTAGAAGTGCACGCCGGCCAGGCTCTTCTGTTCGTAGTTGCCCGACGGGGCGCGGCCGGTCTTGTAGTCGGTGACGACGAGTTCTCCGTCGGCATCGAGTTCGAGCCGGTCGATGATGCCACGCAGGTTGAGGTGGCCGACCGGCGCCTCCATCCACAGTTCGAGGCCGATCTCGCGGACGGCGTTCGGATCCTCCATGGCGAAGTACTTCTCGACGAGCTCGCGGCAATCGGCGGCGAATGCCGCGGCGCCGTCGGCATCGAGGCGCAGACCGACGTAGTCGGGGTGGTCGGCGAACTCCTCCAGCGCCGTGGTGAGGTCGGCGTGCAGGGCCTCGGGCGTCCGCGTCCCCCGTGGGCGGACGAACAGCAGCTCCAACGAACGATGGACGATCGTGCCCTTCGTGGTGGCGACCCCGGGCGCCTCGGGGAGCTTCTGGATGCTCGCGAAACGGAACTGCATCGGGCAGCTGGTGAACGCCGACACGCGCGACGGCGACAGCGACGTCGGCGCGGTGTAGCAGCCCGACGGCGTCGATTCGGAGTAGGGCGCCGCACGCAGATCGGTCATGTCCCAGCATCGTACGCCGGGGGTGTCACAGTGGCGGCGACGCTCGTCGGTTCGCGAGTCGCCGAGGACGTACGCTCCGGGGGTGGCCACCGCGACGCCCTCGACGACCCCCAACCCGGACGCCACGAAGTTCACGCTGGACGTGCGGCTGCCCGAGATGTTCAACGTCGCCGATGCGGCCCAGGCGGCGGCGATCCCGTTCGCTCGCGACGTGTTCGCCGCGGGCGGTGTGGCCTCGGTGTTCGGGGTCAACGACTTCGTCACCGTCACGAGAGAACCGGGTGCCGACTGGGAACCGATCATCGCCGCCGTCCACACCGCCGCGGCGGCGCACCTGTGACCGGCCAAGTGACCGGGCAAGTGACCGGGCAGGTGAGCGGGCCACCGATCCATCCCGACGTCGAGTCGCTCGGCTTCCTGCTCGGGACGTGGACCGGCCGCGGCCACGGCGTGTACCCGACGATCGACCCGTTCGACTACGACGAGACGATCACCTTCGCCCACGTCGGCAAGCCGTTCCTCGCGTACAGCCAACGCACGGTCGCCGTGGACGACGGCCGGCCGCTCCATGCCGAGTCCGGCTACTGGCGGAGGCCGCAGGACGGATCCGTCGAAGTCGTCCTCGCCCATCCCACCGGCGTGGTCGAGGTGCAGGAGGGGACGTTCGACGGCGGTGACGAGCACGATCGAACCGGGCGCCGCTCGATCCGTCTGCGCTCGGCGACGATGTCGCGGACGTCCTCGGCCAAGGACGTGACCGCCGTCGAGCGGGACCTCGACGTCGACGGCGACACGATGCACTACGTGGTGCGCATGGCGGCGGTGGGCGAGCCGCTGCAGCTCCATCTCACCGCGGATCTGCGGCGGGTGCCACCGGCCTGACGGACGTTCCGCGCACCAGGCTTCAGCCGGTGTCGACCGCCTCGGCGACGAGTGCCGCCATCCTTCCCGGATCGACGAACGGTCCGAAGTGGTTCAGGGCGGGAGTCTCCACGTACATCGCGTTCGGCAACCGGTCGGCGATCGATCGCGCGACCGCCGATGCCCCCGCATCCTCGACGATCCCGGTCGCGACCACCACACGCGTCGAGATGTCGGGGAGGAGATCCCACGTGCGGTGGAGGCCCCCGCTCTCGAACGTGCGCGCCTCGTACTCCGGATCGCACTTCAGACGGATCCCTTCGGGGGCGGAGCGGAATCCGTGGGCCACGTAGAGTCGCACGACCTCCGGATCGAACGTGTTCATCGGCAGCTTGGACCGGTAGTTGTCGATCGCCGCCTCGAACGAATCGAACGAACGGCGCCGACGGCGGGCGCCCACGACCTGTGGTGACTGTGGCGCACCGGCGGGCCGATCGGCGTCGGGGTCGAAGACGATCGGCTCGTACACCACGATCGTGTCGAACAGATGGGGATCGCGATGGGCGGCCATCAGCAGCGCCGCCCCGCCCATCGAGTGGCCGAACGCAGTGAGCCCGCCTTCGGGAGCGACGAAGCGAGCCGCCGCGAGCGCGTCATCGCCGAATCCGCTCCAGTCGACGGGTTGCTCGTGCGTGTCCTCGCCGGGCCGTGGCGTGTCGCCGTGGCCGCGGTAGTCGAGGGCGTACGACGTGAAGCGCTGGTCGAGCGCATCGGCGATCGGCAGGTAGGCGTAGCCGTGGAAGCCGGTGGCGTGGGACAACAGCAGCGGCGGGCCGTCGCCGCCGAACTCGTGGACCGCGAGGTTGACGTGGTCGGAGGAGGGCACCCGCACCGCCCCATTGTCGCGGAGCCTCCGCCGCCCCGCCGAATCCCCCGTTGCGATGAGCGAGATCCCCGTATACGGGGATCTCGCTCATCGCTGGTGGGGTCAGCGGGGTTCGCGGGGGAGACCGAGGAGGCGTTCGCCGATGATGTTGCGCTGGACCTGGCTCGTGCCGCCGGCGATCCGGCCGCCGGGAGCGCCGAGCATGCCGTCGGCGCCGGACCCGAGCAGCATGCTGTCGGCCCCGCCGAGGTCGCCGCGGAGCATCTCGGCGTCGAAGGTCATGTCGGTGATCCCGAGCTTCATCAGCGAGGCGGCGGTGGAGGCGACCTGGCCCTGCCGTTGGGCGAGCGCCTTGAAGGCCGAACCGCGGCTCACGAGATCCGCCAGCCGTTGCCGCTCGATCGCCCCGAGTTCACGGTCGCCGCCGAGCCGCGTCATCTGGGCGAGCCGCCGCTCGATGGAGATCACGGACGTGCCGATGTGCCCCCGCTCGTTGGTCAGCACCGCCATCCCCACGCCCCACCCGCCGTGGAGCGGCCCGAGCAGATGCTCGGCCGGCAGGGCGACATCGGTGAAGAAGACCTCGTCGAACTCGGCCTCGCCGGTCATCTGCTTGAGCGGGCGGACCTCCACACCGGGCAGGTCCATCGGCATCAGGAAGAACGAGATGCCCTCGTGCTTCGAGACGGCGTGCTCGGGCGACTCGTCGATCGGCCTGGTCCGGGCCATCAGGATGCCCCAGTTGCTGTACCGGCCGCCCGAGCACCACACCTTCTGACCGTTCACGATGTACCGGTCGCCGTCGAGGTCCGCCCGGGTGCTCAACGACCCGAGATCGCTGCCGGCGCCGGGCTCGGAGAACAGCTGGCACCAGACGTGCTCGGTCGCCAGCGTCGCACGGAGGTGGGCGGACTGCTGTTCGGGTGTGCCGAACCGCTGGATCGCACCGCCCGCGAGCACGAAGCCCACCATGTTGAGGAACGGCGGGACGCCGGCCCGTGCGCATTCGAGCAGCCAGATGCCGTTGTGCTCCGCGGTGAGGCCCATGCCGCCGTGCTCGACCGGCCAGTGGACGCCCGCGTAGCCGGCCTCGTTGATGCGGTGCTGCCAGGCGAGCCCGGCATCGATGAGGTCGGGCGGGCAGATCGGTCCGTAGTTGTGGGGCGCGCCCGACCGGTTCTCGGCGAGCCAGGCCGCCACTTCCTGCTGGAACTCGTCGACGGGGATCACCCGGGCGAACGTACTGCCCTGCCGTCGTCCACCCGCCACCCGGGTGGACGGAGAATGTCCGCCCCCGGACCGGCGGAGGGTCAGACCCCGGCGGACACTCTTCTGTCGGTCGAGTCGTCACGCACGGCGGCGCACGACGAGGTTCCACCACAGCACCATGAGGGCGAGGAGCGACCGGCCGATGGCCGGGAGCCGGAAGAACTGCGACCGACCGAACGGACGGGCGTGGTGGCTGACGCCGACCTCCACGAACCGCGCGTCGGCCTGCATGAACTTGCGCATCATCTCGACGCAGATCGTTCCGGTGGTCGAGGTGAGCTCGACCCGGTCGAGCAGCGTGCGACGGATCAGGCGGAAGTCGCAGTCGGTGTCGCGAACGGGGAGCCGGAACATGATGCGCACCACGTGGTGGTACAGGCGACCGATGATCTTGCGGTACCACTGGTCGCCGCGCCCCATCTTCCAACCCTGCACGATGTCGGTGTCGGCCTGCACGGCGTCGATGCAGCGGACGAGCTCGGACGCGTCGTACTGGGCGTCGCCGTCGGTGTAGAAGACCCAGGGTCGGCTGGCGGCGGCGAACCCCGAGATCAGCGCACCGCCGTAGCCACGGTTGACCTCGTGGCGCACGATGCGCAGCTCGGGAACCTCCTCGGTGAGCGCCTCGAGCACCGCCACCGACCCGTCCGCCGATCCGTCGTCGACGACGATGATCTCGAAGTCGTCGACCCGTCGTTGCAGCGCCCTGCGGGCATCACGCACCATCGTCGGGATCGACCGTTCGTCGTTGTAGCAGGGGAAGAACGCCGACACTGCGGTGACGTTCGGGTTGCGCCTCGGCTCGTCCATGCCGGACCCACTCGTGCCGGACCCACTCATGCCGGAACCCGGACGAGGGCGGCGGCCACCGTCTCGACCTCGGCGTCGGTGAGCTCGGGGAAGCACGGCACGCTCAGGCATCCGGCCGCCCAGGACTCGGCCACCGGGCAGGGCGGACCGGCGAGGTCGCGGTACGCCGGCTGCTGGGTGAGGGCCAGCGGGTAGTGCACCGCCGTGGCGATCCCGGCCTCGGCGAGCTGCGCCCGCGCCGCGTCGCGATCGGTGAATCGGGCGACACACAGGTGATACACGTGGTCGGGGTGATCGGCCTGCCATGCCAACTGCGGCGCCGCCGACCGGTAGTGCCTGGCGATCTCCGCCCGCCGGGCGTTGTCGGTCCCCAGCGCCGGCAGTTGCAACCGGAGCCATGCCGCCTCGAGCTCGCTCATGCGGAAGTTCTGACTGACCTCGACATGGACGTACTGCTCGGCCATGCCGTGCACCCGCCGCCGCCGGATCGCCGCGGCCAGCTCGGCATCGGCCGTGGCGACCGCGCCGCCGTCACCGATCCCGCCGATGTTCTTGGTCGGGTAGAACGAATAGGCCACCGCCCGACCGACCGGATCGGTGACCGCACCGTGGGCCTGGGCGGCGTCCTCGACGATTGTCACGCCGGATCGGTGACACCGGCCTCGCGCAACGGCGTCAGATCGGCGGGCCGCCCGTACAGGTGGACCGGCACGATCGCGCGCGTCCGCTCCGTCACCGCGTCGAGGGCGCGCCCGACGTCGATCAGGGCGGTGTCGACGTCCACGTCGACGACCACGGGCGTCGCACCCACGGCGCACACCGCCGACACGGTCGGCACCGCCGTGAAGGCCGGGACGATCACCTCGTCGCCCGGACCGATGCCGAGCGCGGCCAGCGCCAGTTCGATCGCACCGGCTCCGCTCGACACGCCGATCACGTCCATGCCGCCGAGCCACGCACCGGCCTCGCGTTCGAAGGCGTCGAGCTCCGGGCCGAGCAGCAGCGTGCCCGAGCGCATCACGCGGCGGACCGCCTCGACGTAGGCCTCCTCGTGGCGACCGAGCCGACGCGACAGGTCGACGACCGGGATCATGCGCGGGCCTGGTACCACCGGATCGTCGACGCGATGCCGTCGGCGAAGGGAATGCGCGGCGACCAGCCGAGCACCGTCGAGGCCTTCGTGAAGTCGCCCTGGAAGCTCCCGATGTCGATGCGCTCGAGCCCGTCGGGCCACGGCGCGCACTGGATCCCGGCCCCCGTGCCGGCGGAGGCGATCGTCAGACGGGCGATCTCGGCGAGCGACAACGCTTCGGGATGTCCGAGGTTGAACACCTCGCCGACCGACGCCGGTTCGACGGCGGCGAGCAGCATCGCGTCGACCACGTCGTCGACGTGGAGGCAGTCGCGCAGTTGCGAACCGTCGCCGAACAGTTCGATGCGCTCGCCGGCCAAGCGCCCGGCGGACGAAGACCGGCAGGAAGCCCAGCCCGTCACGGTGCAGGTGCTGGCGGGGGCCGTAGACGTTCGTGAGGCGCAGCGACGTCGTCCGCATGTCATGGGCATCGGCGTAGACCCGGTGGAGTTGCTCGCAGGCGAGCTTGTCGACGCCGTTGACGTCGACCGGTCGCGTCGGGTGCAGTTCGTCGACGGGCAGGTACTGCGGACGCCCGTACACCTGGCGGGTCGACGTCTGCACGACCATCGCCTGCGGCGCGGTCCGGCGCAGCGTCTCGAGAAAGCGAAGATGGCTGAGCACGTTCAGCTCGAGGTCGCGCACCGGATCATGCATCGACTCGAGGTGACTCACCTGGCCGGCGACGTTGAACACGACGTCGGCGCCGGCGAGCGCGTCGGCCACGTCCGGCGCACCGATGTCGGCGATCACCACGTCGGCTCCCTCCGGAGCGTTCGAACGGTCGCCGCCGTGGGTCGGCACGAGCGCGTCGACCACCACGACGTCGGCTCCCGCCGCCGTCAGCCGGTGCGCCACATTCGCCCCGATGAAGCCCAACCCGCCGGTGACCACGCAGCGGAGCCCGCGGAACACTGCTGCTGCTTCGAGCTGTTCGTCAGTGTTCATGGTCGGTGCAATCTAGGCGGCGGAACGCCTCGGATGGTTCACCCCGAGCGGGATCAGGGGACCCAGGAGTACTGGACCACGAGGCGGGCGAACGCCATCAGGGTGACCGCCGAGACCGCGAGCACGGCGATCACCGTCGAGCGTCGGCGCCCCGCCAGCAGGTCGGCGACGGCGATCGGGATGGGGAAGGCCAGGATCACGTAGCGGGCGAGTCCGACGAGGCCGAGGGCGAGCGACGGGGCCAGACCCAGCAGCACGACCACGGTCCACGCCGGCGGCTGGCGTCGCCAGCGCACCAGGTACGGGACGACATAGGCGAGGAGCACGACGATGTGGAAGACGACCAGCCGTTGGTGCGTCGGATCGTCGAGGAACTCCGGAAAAGGTCGTCTCGACCCACAGCGACTTGGCGTGCCAGAACAGCAGCGCATCACCGGTCGTGTGGTGGAGATACAGCATCCACCCGGCGAGGAACGCCACCGACGGCGTCGCCACGATCACCAGCCGGCGCCATCCGGCGCCCGCGAGGAGCGCCACCGCCATCACGGCGACGACCGCGATGACGCCGTTCGGCCGGCTGGCGGTGGCGGCGGCGGCGAGCAGCCCGGCGCTCCACCACCGGCGGTGATCGACGGCCACGACGGCCCAGACGATGGCGGCGAGGAAGAACGCGTCGGAGTACCCGAGGATGAGCGTCAGGCCGCCCGGAGCGAGCGCGATCACCCACGGGGTCAGATCGCCGGCCCGCGCGCTGACGTGGCGTGCCGCGAGCAGCCGGGCACCGGCCATCGCGGCGAGCGCCGCCACCCACGACAGGCCGGCCAAGGCCACGGTCGAAGGAAGCCCGAGCCGCATCAGTCCGCCGCCCGCCGCTGGGAACAGCGGGAAGAACGGGTACTCGCAGATGCAACCGCCGTTGTCCACCTTGTACCAGTGGAGGGCGATCACCCGGAACCAGCCGCCGTCCATCGCCAGCAGCCAGTGGGGGTGGAACCCGTGATCGGGCGGGGAGCGCAGGACCAGCAACGGGACGACCAGGAGCCGAGCCAGCAACCACGGCAGCACCACCGATCGGAACGGGAACACCGATCGCAGCCGCACGCTCGCGGCCTGACCCGGTCGAGCCGTAACCTGCGCATCGAGTTGTGTCATGCCAGGGGCATCGTAGGGGTGGGACCGAGGACGAGAGGAGGCACGTGGAGGTCGAGGAGTACCGCCGGATGGCGGACGTCGAGCACTCGCACTGGTGGTACGCCGCCAGCCGACAGCTCTTGGAGGACATCCTCGGCGACCGCGCCCGCCAGGGTGGGCGCTTCCTCGACGTCGGCGCCGGGACCGGGGCGACCGGTGCCTGGCTGGCCGAGCACGGTGATCTCGTGGCGTGCGACTTCATGCCCCTGGCACTCGACCTCCACCGCGAACGTCATCACGGCGACCAGCAGGCGCTCGGCTATGTCAGCGCCGATGTGCAGCGTCTGCCGTTCGCCGATCGGTCCTTCGACATCGTGCTCTGCGTCACGGTCCTGTACCACGAGGCCGTCGTCGATCCGCAGGCCGCGGTCGACGAGATGGCGCGGGTCGTCCGCCCCGGCGGGCTCGTCTGCCTGTGGGAGCCCGGCGGACGCCGGTTGGCGCGCGCCCACGACCGCGAGACGCACGCCGCGCGGCGGTTCGCCCGCGGCGATCTCGTGTCACTCCTCGCCACCGCCGGACTGACCGTCGAGCGGGCGTCGGGCGCGTATTCGTTCCTGCTCCCGCCCGCCGCGGTGAAGTCGCTCGTCGAACGTGGCAAGTCGACCAGCGACCTCGATTCGGATCGGAGCGGGCTCGGCGGCGCACTCGGGGCGGCGGCGCGCGTCGAGCGCAAGGCGTTGGCGCACATCGACCTCCCCGCCGGATTGACCGTGTTCGCCACCGCCCGCGGCTGACGGCGCTATCCGGGCCCCGCCGTCCGGGGGACGGGCTTGGTGTAGACGGCTTCGTAGCTGCGCAGCTCGAAGCCGAGGCTCGTGTAGAGCTGGAACGCGCCGCCGGGGTTGTTGGTGTCGACGCCGAGGGCCGCCTCGGTCATCCCGCGATCGCGCAGTTCGCGGAGGCTCATCGCGAGGAGTGCGCCGGCGATGCCGCGGTTGCGCCAGTCGCGATGGGTGGCGATGTACTCGGTGTAGCCGCGCCGGTAGTCGCGGGCGGCGTTCTCGTCGGGGTTGATGAACGTCTTCACCTGACCGACCACGACGTCGCCGGCCCACGCCACCTTCCACAGCGACTCGTCGAGGTATGGGCTCTCGAGGACATCGGCGTAGTCCTCCTCGGTCGGCTCGTGGAAGTCCCACTCACCGCGGAACGCTTCGAAGTCGGCGGCGAGGATCGTGCGCAGCTGGTCGGGCGTGACCGGACGCACCTCGACGCCGTCGGGCAGCGAACGCTCCGGGATGTCGTCGAGATGGGGTCGCACGAGCGATGCGCCCCACTCCGTCGCGGCGTAGCCGAGCTCTTCGAGCCACGCCGCCTCGGCGGTCGCGGGTTGGCCGGGGCCGGCGTGGGCGGCGAACCCGCGCCATCGTGCCGGAGGCTGCGCGGTGGCCCAGGGGAGCATGTGTCGTTCCTGGCCGTCCACCACGGCGACGAACAGGGGACGGCGGAGATGGGCGACGCGCAGCGGCGAGAACAGCACGCAGTCGCGGGTCCCCGCCCCGACGTCTTCCCACGTCGCGCGGAGATAGCCGACCACCGCCTCACCGTCGTCGTTCTGGCCGGCGCCGTCTGGCTGGGCGCGCTCGATGAGGGCGATGTCGCGGTCGGGATCGCAATGGTCGAAGTGCGCGTAGGTCGCGTCCATCTGCTCGACCGTGGGCAGCTCGGCGACGCCGCTGTACGCCCGATATTCGCCGAGCACCGATGCCATGGCCGGATGATCGGCGCGCCCACGGTACGGGCGGGCCGAGTATCCCGGTGGCAGGTCGAGCTGGTCGACGAGGCTCACCCGGCCAAGGTACGTGCCGCGGAGCCGCCCCACGCGCTGGATTTGCGATCGCGGCGGTCGCCGCGCCCCGGCTACTTCGAGCGCGGCGAGGAAGAGGCCGGTCTCGTCGGCGAGCGTCGCCGGCACCGTGTAACCGGTCTGATCGGTGACCGTCGCCCAGTTGTCCCGCAGGTCCTCCGGGGTGAGGCTCGTCGTATTCGTGTACCCGCGGGCCTCGGCGATGAACACCTCGGCGACCCTGCCGCCACCGACGGAGAAGATGCGGCCGGTCGCGTCACACGACTCGTGCGTGAGGTACGTCACGAGCGGCGAGATCAGGGCAGCGTCGAGCTTGTCGCCCAAGGCGCCCATGATGTCCTCGGTCATGCGGGTGAGCGCCAGCGGGGCGATCGCGTTGGCCTTGATGTTGTACTTGGCGCCCTCGATGGCGAGCACGTTCGTGAACCCGACGAGGCCCATCTTCGCCGCGCCGTAGTTGGCTTGGCCGAAGTTGCCGAAGATTCCGGCGGCAGACGAGGTCGACACGATCCGGCCGTAGCTCTTGTCGCGCATGACGGTCCAGGCGGGCTGCGTGACGTTGAACGCGCCGCGGAGGTGGACGTCGATCACGGGATCGAACAGCGCGGCGTCCATGTTGTGGAACGACTTGTCGCGCAGGATGCCGGCGTTGTTGATGAGGATGTCGACGGTGCCGAACGCGTCGATCGCGCTCTGCACGATCGCCTTGCCGCCCTCGGGCGTGGCGACCGAGTCGGTGTTGGCGACCGCTTCACCGCCGGCGTCCTTGATCTCGTCGACGACGAGCTGGGCGGCACCCTTGTCGCTGCCCGTGCCGTCGACCGCGCCGCCGAGATCGTTCACCACGATCAGCGCGCCGCGCTGGGCGAGCATGAGCGCGTGCTGCCGTCCGAGCCCACCACCGGCGCCGGTGATGATCGCAACCTTGCCGTCGAATCCGAGATCAGTCATGGCCGTGGAAGCTACCGGCGCGGGCCGCTCCGGCGGAAAACCACGCCGCCCGACGATCGCGACCCGGTCGTCGCGGCCCCGATCAACCGTTGCGATGAGCGAACGGACCGAGGGGTGGACCGTTGGCTCATCGCAGAGGGCGTGGGGCGGGTCAGCCGAGACCGAGGCGGCGGAGGTAGCGGGCCGGCAGCACCCGCCCCAGCTCGGTGTGCAACCGGAGCAACTGCTCGCGCAGCCGCGCCGCCTCGTCGACCGCTGCCCGTTGGTCGTGGGTGGCCTGGCGCAGCTCCGCGCGCAGCTCCTCGACCTCGATGGTCGCGGTCTCGAGCCGGGTCTCGTGCAGGGTGAGCGTCTCGCGGATGGCCTGCAGTTCGTCGGCCAACGACTTGGCCCGCTGCTTCCATTCCGCCCGTCCCTGCTCGGCCCGCTCGCGGGCGTCGTGCTCGCGCTGCAGCTTGGCGGCCGACTTCTCCGTCGCCTTGCGCGCCTTGCGCAGTTCGGCCTTCACGTCCCCGAGCCGACTCGCCGCCTTCTCGGCGCGGGCGACCGATGCGGCACGTTTGTCCCGTTCACGTTCGGCCCGGCGAAGGGCCCGGGCGAGGGCCTGCTGCAGGATGGCCACCTCGTCGCGCTCGTCCTCGTCCTGCTCCGGCGGCCCGGACACATCGGACACGTCCGACGCATCGGGAACGTCGAGGTCCGCGCCCTCGTCCACCGACACGAGGCGGCGCGGCTCGCGGCGATCCGGGTCCTCGCGCGCGGGCTGGTCGGCGTCGGGGCTGGTCACGCCGCGTCATCGTAGATGGCGCAGCCGCGCGCCGGTTCAGCGGTCGACGGCGATGACGTACGGGGCGTCCTGGGTGACGACGAGCCGTTCGCGACGGTCGCGGATCGGCACCCCGAGGCCGTCGACGACGGTGAGCGTGCACTGTTTCGCGTCGAGGTCGACCCGCAGCGTCGCGCCGTGGCGGCGGAGATGGAACGTGACGCTGTCCCACGATGCCGGCAGGCGGGGCGCGAACTCGATGTGGTCGCCGTGTTCGACCATGCCCGCGAACCCGTGGACGATGCCGGCCCACACGCCGCCGGCATTGGCGACGTGCACGCCGTCGGCGGTGTTGCCGTGGGCGTCGCAGAGGTCGAGATAGAGCGACCGGTGGAAGTAGTCGAGCGCGAGCGCGTCGTAGCCGACCTCGGCGGCGACGATCGACTGCACGCACGCCGACAGCGACGAGTCGCCGGTGGTGATCGGGTCGTAGTAGTCGAAGTTGCGCCGCTTCTGTTCGGCCGAGAAGTGCTCGCGGCGCAGGAACGAGGCCAGCACGACGTCGGCCTGCTTGAGCACCTGGTGGCGGTAGATCACGAGGGGGTGGTAGTGGAGCAGCAGCGGGTAGTTCGACTCGGGCGTGCCCTCCCAGTCCCACGGCTCGAGTTCGAGGAACGACGCATCCTGCGGATGGATGCCGAGTTCCTCGTCGAACGGGATGAACATCGCGTCGGCGGCGGCGTCCCAGTCGTCGAGTTCGCCGAGGTCGAGCACGGTGTTGCGCCGAACGGACTCGAACGCCGACGGGTTCCATTCCGCCAGGAAGCGGACCGTCCGAGCGGCGTAGCGCAGGTTGAAGCGCGCCATCACGTTCGTGTACGTGTTGTCGTTGACGACGGTCGTGTACTCGTCGGGGCCGGTGACCCGATGGATGTGGAACGCCGACGAGCCGTTGCTGCCGTAGAAGCCGAGATCGGCCCAGAGCCGGGCGGTCTCCACGAGCAGCTCGGCGCCCTCGTGGGCCAGGAAGTCGACGTCGCCGGAGGCCTCGAGGTACCGGCGCAACGCGAACACGACCGCGGCGTTGATGTGGTACTGCGCCGTCCCCGCGGCGTAGTAGGCCGAGGCTTCCTCGCCGTTGATCGTCCGCCACGGGAACAGCGCACCGACCTGGCTCATCTCGTTCGCCCGTTGGCAGGCCGCCTCGAGCATCGCCCAACGGAAACGCACGACCTTGCGCGCCGCTTCCTGGTCGGTGTAGGCGAGGAACGGCACGACGTAGACCTCGGTGTCCCAGAAGTAGTGGCCGTCGTAGCCGCCACCGGTCACGCCTTTGGCGGCGATTCCCTGCTGGTGCGTCCGCGCCGAGGCCTGGGCGAGCTGGAAGATGTTCCAGCGGATCGCCTGCTGCGCCTTGTCGTCGCCCGTCAGTTCGATGTCGCTCGCCGCCCAGAAGCCGTCGAACCACGCCCGCTGCTCGGCGAGCAGCGCGTCGGTGCCGTCGGTCTCGGCCCGCCCGAGCGAGCGCGTGCAGCGGTCGGCGAGCTCCTCGGCCGGCACCCCGGTGGAGGAGTGGTACGAGACGAGCTTGGTGATCCGGATCGGCTCGCCGACGGTGCCCTTCACGCTGAACACGGTCTTGGCGAGATCGGGCGACACCTGGGTGGACACCTCCATGTCGCACGCCGTTTCGATCGTGTGCCGCGTGCCGCAGGCGAGCGTCATGCCGGAATGGTTGCAGCGGTAGCCGAGGATGATCTCGTTGCCGTGCTCGCGTTGCAGCCGGGGCCGGAGTACCCGGTCGATGAACTTGCGCGCCTTGCGCGGGTCCATGCCCTCGCCGAGAGCCGCGGCCTTGACGTGGTACTCGTCCTCGCCGTCCTGCCGGTTCATCAGCTGCGACGACACCACGACCGGTGCCGCGGCGTCGAGCAACGTGATCTCGAACGTCATCACGGCGAGGTGGCGGTGCACCATGGAGACCATGCGGGTGGAGCGGACCCGCACGCGCTTGCCGGCCGGCGTGCGCCACAGGAGGTTCCGTTCGAGGATGCCGGTGCGGAAGTCGACGCTGCGCTCGTATTCGTCGAGGTCGGCGCCCGTGAGCAGCAGCGGCTCGTCGTCGACGTACAACTTCATCACCTTGGCGTCGGGCACGTTGACCACGGTCTGCCCGGTCTTGGCGAACCCGAACGCGTCCTCCGCGTGCTGGATGGTCCACGTCTCGTGGAAGCCGTTGAGGTAGGTGCCGTGGCTGTCCGCGTCGCGGCCCTCCTCCGGGTTCGCCCGCATCCCGAGGTAGCCGTTGCCGACGGCGAAGATCGTCTCGGTCAGGCCGAGGTCGTCGTTGCGGAACTCGCGTTCGACGAGCCGCCACGGCTCGGTGGGGAAGCGGTATTCGGGCAGCCCGGTCGGGACGGGATGGTGGTTCACGACGCACCCTTCGATGCGGTCGCGGAGCGCGGGAGGAGTTCGGCCAGGTCGTCGACCACGAGGTCGGCCCCGTGGGCCAGCAGGTTGTCGTGCCCCGCGCCCCGGTCGACACCGATCACGACGGCGAAGTGGCCGGCGGCACCCGCGGCGACGCCCGACACCGCATCCTCCACGACGATCGCCTTCGACACGTCGACGCCCAGCAACTCCGCGCCGAGCAGGTACGCGTCCGGCGCCGGCTTGCCGGGCAGTCCACGGCTCGCCACTTCGATGCCGTCGATCACGACGTCGAACCGGTCGCTGAGGCCCGCCGCCTCGAGGACGGGCCGGGCGTTCTTCGACGACGACACGATCGCCGCCGGCACGCCGATCCGTTCGAGCAGGTCGAGCGTCGCGGCACTGCCGGGAAACGGCGCGATCCCCTCGCGGTCGAGGATCTCGTTGAACAGCACGTTCTTGCGGTTGCCGAGCGCGCTCACGGTGTCGGTGCCGGGCGGATCGTCGGGCGCTCCGTCGGGCAGCGTGATGCCGCGCGACAGCAGGAACGAACGCACGCCGTCGTAGCGCGGCTTGCCGTCGATGGAGCGCAGGTAGTCGGCGGCGGTGTAGTCGTAGGCCGCGAACAGTGCGGCCCACGCCCGTTCGTGGATCTCGGCCGTCGGCGTGATCACGCCGTCGAGGTCGAACAGCACCCCGTCGTGGTCGGCCCAGGCGAACGTCGAGGCGCCGGTCGCGTGGTCGTGTCCGGCGCGTTGGTTCACCACGACGATGTTAGAGGCCCGCCCTCGGGGCATGGTCGATGTCGGTGCCGTCGTCAGGGAACGGCGCGCTCGGCGGCGACGGAGGTCAGCCGCTTGTAGTCGAGTTTGCCGTTCGCGGCCCGGCCGATGGTGTCGATGGCGAACACGCGCTTGGGGGCCTTGTAGGCGGCGAGGTGCGCCTTGACGTGGGCGATGAGGACGGCACTGTCGACCTCGTCTCCGGGGTGGGCCTCGACGAGCGCGGTGATCGCCTGGCCCCACTTCTCGTCGGGGAGCCCGACGACGGCGGCGTCGGCGACGGTCGGGTGCAGCTTGAGGCATTCCTCGACCTCTTCGGGGTAGACCTTCTCGCCACCGGTGTTGATGCACTGGCTGCCGCGGCCGAGGAGCACGACGGTGCCGTCGGTGTCGACGGTGGCGTAGTCGCCGGGGATCGAGTAGCGCTCGCCGTCGATGGTGACGAAGGTCTGGGCCGACTTGGCTTCGTCCTTGTAGTAGCCGATCGGGGTGAACCCGCGCTGGGCGACGCGGCCGAGTTCGCCGGAGCCGGGCACGACGTCGCGGCCGTCGTCGGTGACGACGCGGGTGTTGGCACCGAGCGTGAACCGGGCGGTCTCGCCGCCGGCACCGGCCTGGGTGGTGTTCGAGGCCATGCCGATCGCTTCGCTGGAGCCGAGCGAGTCGACCATGATCAGCCGTTCGTTGTGGCGCAGCAGCCCGTCCTTGGTGTCCTTCGACCACATCACGCCGGAGGAGATGATCACCCGCAGCGTGGAGATGTCCCACCGGTCGGGTTCGGCGTCGAGGGCCCGCAGGATCGGCTTGGCGAACGCGTCGCCGACGATGGCGGTCGAGTTGATGCGGTGTTCCTGCACGGAGTCGAGGAACTCCTCGGCGCTGAAGTGGCGGCCGACCATCGTGGTGATGCTGCCGCCGACCATCAGGTTGCTGATGACGTTGAACAGGCCGGTGCCGTGCATCAGCGGGGCGGCGGGCATGTTGCGCGGGCCGGGCCTGGTGATCCGGTCGCGCACCGCGTCGAGGTCCTGCTCGGGTGGCATGCGCTGTTTGTTGTTGGAGTCGAGCACGCCGAACAGGTCGTCCTGGCGCCACATCACGCCCTTCGGCATGCCGGTGGTGCCGCCGGTGTAGAGCAGCAGGAGATGGTCGCCGCTGCGACCCCACGGCGCCGGCGACGTTCTCGTCGGTTCCCGGCCGCGGCGGCCGATTCGTACGGGCACGGCCCAGTCCGGGCACGGCCCGCTGCCGTCGTCGACCCACAGCCAGGTGCGGATGCGCGGCACCTGCGGGCGGATCTGCTCGATCTGTTCGGCGAAGGTGCCGTGGAACACGACGGCGATGACGTCGGCGTTGTCCCACAGGTAGACGAGTTCGTCGGCGGCGTAGCGGTAGTTGGTGTTGACCACCGCGAGGCCGGCCTTGAAGGCGGCGAAGACCGACTCCATGTACTCCGGGCGCGTTGTACAGGTACTGGGCGACCTTGTCCTGTTCGACGGCGCCCGCCTCGAGCAGCGTCGCGGCGATGCCGTTGGCGCGCCGGTTGAACTCGGCCCACGTGAACGTGCGGTCACCCTGCTGCTGGGCGAGGGCGTCGGGGATCTGGTCGGCCACCGTTTCCCACAGGTCGGCCAGGTTCCATCCGTTCTCGTGTGCCACGACGGTCGAACCTACCGACATGTGGTCCCCCTGGTCATTCCTCCGGCCGGGGCGGGCCCTGGACGAGGCGGTCGTATGCGGCGGTGACGGGCGAGTGCTCGCCGATGGCGTCCCACATCGACTCGATCCACCACGTCGCACCCGCATCGGCGTAGGCGGCCGGCGAGTGGTCGGAGATCGAACCCTCGATGACGATGTCGAACGGGCGGTCGGTGACCACGGCGTCGATCTTGGCGCGCAAGGCGGCGGTCTCGTCGAGGTCAGGGAGCCGCGCCCCGTCGTCACCGAGGATCTGCGGGATCATCCCGTCCCAGCGCAGCGCTCGTCGCATCGACTTCTCCCGCCCGGCCGCGGCCACGCACCAGATCGGCACGCGGGGAGCCTGCACCACGTTGCCGATCGTCGGGAACTCGGTCGGCTCGACCTGGTAGTGGGCGCCGTCGTACGCGAACGGCTGGCCCTGCCACAGCCCGCACATCACGTCGAGGCACTCGTCCATCAGTTCCGCACGGATGCGGCGGTCACACTCCTCGCCGAAGGTCTCGAAGCCCGAGTCGACGGCGCCGAGACCGACCGACAACGTCACTCGGCCGTTCGACAGGCGATCGACCGTGGCGACCTGGCTGGCGAGTTCCCACGGGCGCCGGCGCGACGGTGGGGTGAGCAACGTGCCGAGGCGGATCTTGCTGGTGCGCACGGCGGCGAGCCCGAGCGAGATCCACGCATCGACGCCCCACACGGGTTCCCAGACGAACAGGCCGTCCCAGTCGGCTTCCTCCGCGGCCGCCGCGAGATCGCCGACGTCGTCGGCGTCGCCCCAAGGGACCACGAAGCCGAACTTCATGTGTTCGACCGTAGACCACATCGCGAATCGGTGCGAGAGACCGGTCGCGATGCGGACAAACTTCGTCGATGACCGACGCCATCGTGCCCGACGACAAGGATTGGACGTGGGTCCTCACGAGGCCCTGCCCCGAGTGCGGCTTCGCCGCCGGCTCGGTCGCGCCGACCGACGTCGCCGCCCTCGTCCGCGACTCGACCGAGCGCTGGATCGCCGTCCTCGACACGCCCGTCGAGCACCTGCGGGCGCGGCCGGATCCGGCGCGGTGGACGACGCTCGAGTACGCCGCGCACGTGCGTGACGTCCTGCGGTTGTACCGCACCCGCCTCGCCCTCATGGTCGACGACGACGACCCGCTGTTCGCCAACTGGGACCAGGACACGACGGCGCGGGACGAGCGCTACAACGAACAGGACCCGGCGACGGTGGCGCTCGACCTGCAGGCCGCCGGCCTCGCCCTCGCCGACGCGTTCGATGCCGTCCGTGGCGAGCAGTGGCAACGCTCCGGCCGGCGCAGCGATGGCGCGTCGTTCACCATCGCGACGTTCGCCCAGTACATGATCCACGATCCGATCCACCACCTCTGGGACGTCGACGCGAGCCTCCCCTGACCTGACCCCGACCCCCGAACCCCGAAAAATGGAGCAGATGTCGCGCTCGAGCGCGACATCTGCTCCATTTTCCGGGTCGTCCGGGCGGTTTCGGCGGAGATCTAGAGTGGCGGGATGGCCGGGGGCTCGCTCGTGGAGGCGGCGCGCGAGTTGCGCGGGACGATCGAGGCGCACGCCGACGACGGCGAGCGGCTGCGGCGGTTGCCGATGCCGACGGTGAAGGCACTGGTCGACGCCGACCTGATGCGGATGTGCGTCCCCGCGATCTATGGCGGCCCCGAGGCCGACCCGATGACGATGGTCGCGGCGATCGAGACGGTGAGCGGCGCCGATGGAGCGGCCGGGTGGTGTTCGATGATCGCCTCGACCACCTCGTCGATGGCGGCCTTCCTGCCGGAAGCCTCGGCGCGGGAGATCTACGGCGACCGGACCTCGATCACCGGTGGCGTGTTCGCGCCGAACGGGCACGGCGCGGCGACCCGGCGCAATGGCGTCGACGGGTTCGAGGTGACCGGCCGTTGGGCGTGGGGGAGCGGCACGCAGCACTGCCGCTGGGTGCTCGGTGGCGCATCGTGCGACGACGGGACGTTCCGCCTCTGCTGGGTGCCGCAGACCGACGTGACGTTCCACGACACCTGGTACGCGTCGGGCATGCGCGGCTCGGGTTCGCTCGACTTCTCGCTCGACGCCGCCTTCGTCCCCGCCGACCGCACCGTCCAACCGGGCGTCACGCGACCGGTCGTCGACTCCCCGCTGGCGCGGTTCCCGAACTTCGCCCTCCTCGCCGCCTGCGTCTCGGCGGTCGGGCTCGGCATCGCCCGCCGCGCCCTCGACGAGGTGATCGACCTGGCGCACGGCAAGAAGCCGCAGTACTCGTCGCGCACGTTGGCCCGCAGCGGCTTCACCCAGGTCGAGGTGGCACGGGCCGACGCCCAGCTGCGAGCGGCGCGCGCCTTTCTGCTCGAGCAGTTGGCGGAGACGTGGCGCGCCGTCGAGCGCGGCGACGAGGTGTCGCTCTCGGCGCGCCTCGGGATCCGTTCGGCGGCCGTCCATGCCGCGACCACCGCCGCAGCCGTCGCCGACACCGCGTTCACGCTCGCCGGCGGCACCGCGGTCTACGACACGAGCCGGCTCGGACGGGCGCTGCGCGACGCGCACGTCGTCACCCAGCACATCCAGACCGCACCGAAGCTGAACGAGACGATCGGCAAACTGCTGCTCGGCGTCGACGTCGACACCGCGCTGTTCTGATCCGGCCTGTTCTGATCCGGCGGCAGCAAGTCCGCCGAGGGACGTCCGATCATCGTTTGCGTCGCGATTTTCGTCGGCGGGCCCGCACAAATCCCGACGCAAACGTGGAAGTCGGTACGGTCGGCCGGATGGAGACGATCACGATCGAGCGCAACGGCGATGTGCTCGACGTCGTCATCGATCACCCGCGATCGGATCTCAACGCCGTCGACGCCACGCTCCACCGCGATCTCGCGGAACTGTTCGCCACGCTGAAGGTGGAGAGTGAGGCCCGGGCGATCGTGCTCACCGGGTCGGGCACCGCCTTCTCGGCCGGTGGCGACATGGCGTGGTTCCCGGCGTTGCGCGCCCCCGACCGGCTGAACGAGCTCCGCCGCGAAGCCAAGCAGATGGTGTGGGACCTGCTCGACGTCGAGGTGCCGATCGTGTGCGCGTTGAACGGTCCCGCGGTCGGGCTCGGTGCGTCGATCGCGCTCCTCTGCGACGTGATCGTGATGGCCCACGACGCGGTCATCCGCGACCCGCACGTGCAGGTCGGTCTCGTCGCCGGCGACGGCGGGGCGGCGATCTGGCCGCTCCTGCTCGGGCCGCTCGCGGCGAAGCGCCACCTCATGCTCGGTGTCCCGCTCGGCGCCGACGAAGCGATCCGCCTCGGCGTGGCTGCCGAGGCGTGTCGCGCCGATGATGTCGTCGACGTCGCCCACCGCTGGGCCGATCGCCTCGCGGCACAGCCACCGCTCGCCGTCCAGGGCACGAAGCTGGCGGTCAACGCCCAGATCAAACAAGCGCTGTTGTCGAGCTTCGACCTGTCGACCGCGCTCGAGATGGCATGTTTCCACTCCGCCGACCACGCCGAAGCGGTGAATGCGTTCATCGACAAGCGCCCGGCCACGTACCACGGGAGATGACGATGACTGCGACCGACAGCCACGAAACGCTCGACCCGATCGAGGCGATCATGACCACCCGGGCGATCCGGCGCTTCACGGACGAGCCCGTGACCGACGACGAGATCGCCACGTGCCTGCGCGCCGCACAGCAGGGTCCGAGCGGGGGCAACGTGCAGCCGCTGCAGTACGTGGTGGTCACCGACCCGGCCGTGAAGGCCGAGGTGGCACGCTGGTACCAGGCGTCGTTCGACCGGTACCGGAAGTCGTTGCCCGACCCGCAGGGGTTTCGCGACGACGCCGCGCGCGCGTCGTGGACCCGGACCCGCGATGCCAGCCAGTACCTCGCCGACCACCTCGACGAGGCGGCCGCGATCGTGTTCTTCCTCCAGCCGCTCATCCCGTGGGGGGCCGTCGACGACGAGGGACCGATGGACATCGGTCGGCTCGACGCCAGCGTCTATCCCGCGGTGCAGAACTTCTGCGTCGCCGCCCGGGCGCTCGGCATCGGCACCGCGCTGACGACGGTCATCCGGATCCATGCGGCGGAGACGCTGGCCGCGCTCGGTGTGCCGGCCAATGACGACGAGTCGCCGCGCTACGAGATCGCGGCGTGCGTTCCCGTGGGGCGGCCGGTCGGCAACTTCGGCGTGGCGCCGCGCAAACCTGCGGCGGCCGTGACCCACTGGAACACGTTCGGGAACCGGCGCCGAGAGCCCGAGGGATGATGAGCCATCGGCGGTGACTAACGTCACATGCCTATGAGCGACATCAACACGTTGGCCGACGTCGTCCGGGTGCACGGCGTGGGGCTGTCCGACAAGACCGCGCTGGCGCAGGCCGGCCGCGAGTCACTCACGTGGGCGCAGTTGCTGGAGCGCGCGGCGCGGGTTGCGCAGGCGCTCGCCGATTCCGGCGTCGGCGCCCAGGACCGGGTGGCGTTCCTCGACAAGAACAGCATCGAGCACTTCGACGTCGCCTTCGGTGCGGCGATGTTGAACGCCGTGAGTGTCGACGTCAACTGGCGGCTCGCCGCGCCGGAGGTGCAGTTCATCGTCGACGACGCCGAGGCCAAGGTGCTGATCGTCGGCCCCGACTTCGTGCCGGTGCTCGACTCGATCGTCGAGCAGTTGCCGAAGGTGACGAAGTTCGTCGTCATCGGCGGTCATCCCGACCACGAGGACTACGACGAGTGGATGGCGCGGTATCCGGGCGACGACCCCGGCGCGCAGGCCAGCGGTGGCGACGTGGCGTTCCAGCTCTACTCCTCCGGCACGACCGGGCGTCCCAAGGGCGTGATGCTGAGCAACGACAACCTGTTCGCGCTCCTGCCGATGGCCAAGGAGATGTGGGGGCTCGAGCGCGACTCGGTGAATCTCGTCGCCATGCCGCTGTTCCACATCGGTGGCGGCGGGTGGGCGATCGCCGGGATGTCCGAGGGGGCGACGTCGGTGATCGTCCGCGATCTCGATCCCGCCGCGCTGATCAGGACGATCGAGTCGGAGCGCATCACGCACGCCTTCCTCGTCCCCGCGGTGTTGCAGTTCATGCTGCTGGTGCCCGGTGTCGACGAGGCCGACTTCACGAGTCTCGAGACGATCGTCTACGGCGCGTCGCCGATCAGCGAGGAGGTGCTGGCGAAGTGCGTCGAGACGTTCCGGTGCGGGTTCTGGCAGGCCTACGGGCTGACGGAGACGACCGGCGCCGTCGTCAACCTGGCGCCGGAGGATCACGACACGACGGGCCCCCACCGGCACCGGCTGCGGTCGTGCGGACTGCCGGGCCCCGGCGTCGAGTTGCGCATCGTCGGCGAGGGCGGCGTCGAGTGCCCGGTGCGCGAGGTCGGGGAGATCTGGATCCGCTCGCCACAGAACACGATCGGCTACTGGCATCTCCCGGAGGAGACGGCCAAGGCGTTCACGGACGACGGCTGGTTCAAGTCGGGCGACGCCGGCTTTCTCGACGAGGACGGCTACCTGTACATCCACGACCGGGTGAAGGACATGATCGTGTCGGGCGGCGAGAACGTCTACCCGGCCGAGGTGGAGAACGTGCTGATGGCCCATCCCGCGATCGCCGACGTCGCCGTGATCGGCGTGCCGCACGAGAAGTGGGGCGAGACCGCCAAGGCGATCGTCGTCGTCGCGCCCGGCTGTGAGGTGACCGAGGCCGAGATCATCGCCTTCGCCAAGGAGCGGTTGGCCACGTTCAAGTGCCCGACGTCGGTGGAGTGGATCGACGTGCTGCCGCGCAATCCCTCGGGCAAGGTCCTCAAGAAGGATCTCCGCGAGCCCTACTGGGCAGGCCGCGAGCGCCGCGTCGGCTGACGCCCGATCCGACCTCGATCCTCGTTTGCGTCGCGATTGCTGCGGACCGTTCCGCAGAAATCGCGACGCAAACGTTGGTCTGGAGCGCGCGACCGGCGATGTCAGGTCGTCAGGTCGTAGAGGGTGACGCCGTCGATGGTGGTGCTCTCGAACGTCGAGGTCACCCAGTCGCCGATCGCCGCCGCCTCATCGCTGCCGCCGGGTGATCGGCCGAACGTGTTGCCGGCGACGAACCAGTGGATCTCGCCGTCGGCGACGTACTGCTGGAACTGCTCGAGGGTCGGCGACGGGTCGGTGCCGTTGAACCCGCCGATGGGCAGCACCGGGTCCTGCGTGGCGAGTTGGAAGCCCGACGCGCGGTTCGACCCGATCGCCGCGGCGACCCACGTGAAGTCGTCGGCGTGCTCCTCGAGGGCGGCGACGACGTCAGCGCTCGGCTTCCCGGCGTCGAGCAGGCCACCGATCCCGCCGGCGCCGAACAACGATCCACCGAACAACGATCCACCCAACAACGATCCGCCGGGCAGCGTCCCACCGCCGAGCAGCGGTGCACCGCCGGCAGTGCCACGCGTCGGCGGTCGGTTCGCCCGCCCGTTGGTGCGCGGGAACGTTCCCGCGCCGCCGGGCCGCCGGGTGGAGAAGCCGAAATCGATCGGGGGACCGGCGGTCACGATCGAGCCGGTGTGTGGGGTGTTCACCGTCGCCAGCGTCCAGGCCGCGGGACCGGCCAGGCAGACCGTCGCCGCGGCGACCCCGACGACCGACATCGCACGAGCGGGAATCCGGCGGGACCCCGCGATCAGCGCGGCCGTGCCGATGCCGCCGATGAGCACCACGGGCCGGAGCCACGGGTTCCAATCCGGAGCCCGGTCGAGCAACGACGCCGACCACACGGCCGTGATCGCGACGGCGGCGGCCAGCACCGACGATGCCGCGCGGTGGTCGCGCCGGCGCCACAACATGTCGGCACCGATCCCGACGAGCGCGGCGATCGCCGGAGCGAGGGCCACCGTGTAGTACCCGTGGAAGATCCCCTGCATGTAGCTGAACACGAGCAGCGTGACGATCAGCCACCCGGCCCACACGACCACGGCCGCCCGGGTGACGTCCGTGCGCGGGGTGCGCCGCGTGCACCACAGGCCGACCACGACGGCGAGCAGTGCGGCCGGGATCAGCCACGCGATCTGACCGCCGAGCGCACCGTCGAACATCCGGGCGATCCCGGTCTGCCCCCACCGGCCTCCGCCACTGACTCTCGCGCCGACGCTGCCCGTCTCCTCGCCCGTCAACCGGCCGAAGCCGTTGTAGCCGAGGGTCAGCTCGAGCACGCTGTTGTGCTGCGAACCGCCGATGTACGGGCGCGAGCTGGCCGGCACGAGCGTGACGATCGCGATCCACCAACCGGCCGCAGCGACGATGGCAGCACCGCCGAGGAGCAGGTCGGCGACGCGGCGACGGAACGTGATGGGCGCCGCGATCAGGTAGGCGAGGGCGAGCGGCGGGACGACGAGCAGCACCTGGAGTTGCTTCGCCAGGAAGCCGAAGCCGAGGAGCGCCCCGGTGGCGATGATCCAGCGGCGCCGGCCGTCGTGCACACCGCGCAGCAGCGTGTACGCCGCGAGGCTCATCGAGAGCACCAGCAGGGCGTCGGGGTTGTTGAAGCGGAACATGAGCGCCGCCACCGGGGTGAGGGCGAGCGTGATCCCGGCGAGGAAGGCGGCGCGGGCGGTGAGATGTCGGCGCACGGTGGCGAACACGACGGCGACGGTGGCGACACCCATCAACGCCTGCGGGGCCAGCACGCTCCAGCTGTTGAGCCCGAAGATCCTGACCGCCAGGCCGCTCGCCCACAGCGAGGCGGCTGGTTTGTCGACCGTGATCGAGTTGGCGGCGTCGGACGAGCCGAAGAACCAGGCGGTCCAGCTCTTCGAACCGGCCTGGGCTGCAGCGGCGTAGAACGCGTTGCCCCACCCGGACGCGCTGAGATCCCACAGGTAGAGCACGGCGGCCGCCACGAGCAGGCCGGCGAGCGCGGGCCGTTCCCAACGGGCCCGGTCGGTCTTCGCGTCGGTGGGGCCGGTGACGTCGAACACCCGGTCCGGAGGGGGCCACGAGGCGACCTGTTCGGCGGGGAGCGCGGCCGTGGTGGACACTCCCGAGAGCTTGTCCGATGGAGCCGCGGCGCGGCCCCGATTCAGGTGTGAATTTGCCGTGAGTTTGCCGGCGTCACTCGGCCAGGAAGCGGGTGATGGCGGGGAACGCGGTGGCGTCCTGGATCATGAAGATGTGGCCGCCGTCGAAGATCTCGAGGCGCGCCTGCGGAATCCGCTCGGCGAGCAGTTCGCTGTTGGCGAGCGGCGCGAGGTCGTCGTACCGGCCGGCACACACGAGCGTCGGCGCGTCGATCGAGCCGAGCGCGTCGACCACGTCGTGGCCGGCACGAGCCGTCAGCTGGCGGCGCAGCCCGCTGGCCGCGCCGGGCGGGAGCGGCCGCCGTGCCTCGCTGGCCATCTGCTCGTAGAACGCGCCGAGGCCGGGGATCGGTTCGTCGGCGTCGGGATCCCAGCGGCTGTCCGTGATCCGCATGCGCAGGGCGAACGTCTCGTCGTCGTACTCCTGCGGGAGCTCGTGCAGCGGGTACGACGGATGCTCGCCGCCGGGCGACGTGCAGCACAGGACCAGGCGGTCGATGCGTTCAGGATGACGGACGGCGAGGTTGAGCGCGACCATCCCTCCGAAGCTCGTCCCGACGACGTGCGCCCGGTCCCATCCGATCGCCGCGATGAGCGCGGCCGCGTCGTCGGCGTAGTCGGCCATCGTCGGCTGGCGGTCGTCGCCACCCGTCGTCTGCCCGAGGCAGCGCTGGTCGTACGACAGGACCGTGAACGAGCGCGCCAGCGGGTTGGCCGATGCCGGCATCCGCCGCAGATCGCCGCCGGTGCCGCCGATGTTGAGCACCGGCGGACCGTCACCGTGAAGCTCGTAGTAGATGTCGAGTCCGTTCGCGTTCACCCTGGGCACCGGCCCATCGTTGCCGAACACCGGACGATCCCTCCGGTCCAGCACCCGCTCCAGCCTCGTTTGCGTCGCGATTTCCGTGCACCGGTCGACAGCAATGCTGACGCAAACGAGGATCTGGGGGCGACGGCGGGCAGGGGTCACACGGTGCGGAGACCCGCTCGTTCGCTCGTGAATCGCCGATAGCGTGGTCCGTCGTGTCTCCCAGCGACCTGAACCTTCTCGAGCCCCTTGTGAACGTCGACAACAACGATCCTTTCGCCACGACCGACGATCCCGCAGCGGGTGAGTTGCAGCACCGTCGCGACCTGCGCAACATGGCGATCGTCGCCCACGTCGACCACGGCAAGACCACGCTCGTCGATGCGCTCCTGCACCAGTCCGGTGCGTTCCGCACCAACGAGACCGTCGCCGAGCGAGTCATGGACTCCGGCGACCTCGAGCGGGAGAAGGGGATCACGATCCTCGCCAAGAACACCTCGCTCGTGTGGCACGACAAGCGGTCCGACACCGACGTCACGCTGAACATCGTCGACACGCCCGGCCACGCCGACTTCGGTGGCGAGGTCGAGCGGGCGCTCACGATGGTCGACGGCATCGTCCTGCTCGTCGACGCCGCCGAGGGCCCGCTGCCCCAGACCCGCTTCGTGCTCCGCAAGGCCCTCGCCCGCAACCTTCCGGTGATCCTCGTGATCAACAAGGTCGACCGGCCCGATGCCCGCACCGCCGAGGTCATCGACGAGGTCTACGAACTGTTCTTCGACCTCGACGCCAAGGAGCATCAGGTCGAGTTCCCGATCGTCTACTGCTCGGGCCGCGACGGTTGGGCCACGCTCGACCTCGACGAGGCCGAGGCGCTCGTCGCCGCCGGCGGAAGCGGAGACGGCAAGGATCTCACCGAACTCGTGCAGGTGCTGCTCGACAGCATCCCGACGCCGACGTACCACGACGGCGCCCCGCTGCAAGCGTGGGTCACCAACCTCGACGCCTCGCCGTACCTCGGCCGCCTCGCCCTGCTGCGCGTGTTCGAGGGCACGATCCGCAAGGGCCAGAGCGTGGCGTGGTGCAAGCGCGACGGCACGATCGCGCGGGCGAGGATCGCCGAGCTGTTCCTCACCGAGCACCTCACCCGCGTCTCGGTCGACCAGGCTCGCCAGGGTGATCTCGTCGCCGTCGCCGGCATCGAGGACATCTACATCGGCGAAACGCTGGCCGATCCCGACGATCCCCGTCCGTTGCCCGTGATCACGGTCGACGAGCCGGCGCTCGCCATGACGATCGGCATCAACACGTCGCCGCTCGCCGGCCGCGAGGGTTCGAAGCTGACCGCCCGCCTCGTGAAGAACCGTCTCGACCAGGAGCTCGTCGGCAACGTCAGCATCCGGGTCAACCCGACCGATCGCCCCGATGCCTGGGAGGTCCAGGCCCGTGGCGAGCTGCAGCTGGCGATCCTCGTCGAGCAGATGCGCCGCGAGGGGTTCGAACTCAACATCGGCAAGCCGGTCGTGCTCACCAAGGAGATCGACGGCAAGCTCCACGAGCCCGTCGAGCGCGTGACGATCGACGTCCCCGAGGAGCACCTCGGCGCGGTCACGCAGCTGCTCGCGGTGCGCAAGGGCCGGATGCAGAACATGTCAGGGTCCGGCTGGGTACGGCTCGACTACCTCGTGCCGGCGCGTGGCCTGATCGGCTTCCGTACCGAGTTCCTCACCGAGACCCGCGGCACCGGCGTGATCAGCCACACGTTCGAGGGCTACGAGCCGTGGGCCGGCGAGATCCGGGCCCGCCAGTCCGGCGTGCTCGTCGCCGACCGCAGCGGCCCCACGACCACGTACGCGATGACCAACCTGCAGGACCGGTCGTCGATGATGGTCGGCCCGGGCACCGAGGTGTACTGCGGGATGATCGTCGGCGAGAACTCCCGCGCCGGCGACATGGACGTCAACATCTGCAAGGAGAAGAAGCTCACGAACATGCGGGCCTCGTCCTCCGACACGACCGTCACGCTCACCCCGCACCGTCAGCTGTCGCTCGAGGGTGCCCTCGAGTTCATCGCCGACGACGAGTGCGTCGAGGTGACCCCGAAGAGCATCCGCCTCCGCAAGGCCGATCTCGACCCGAGCAACCGCGCCCGCGAAGCCAAGCGCCGCTCCCTCGCCAGCTGACTTGTT
Organism: Ilumatobacteraceae bacterium; assembly: GCA_963695145.1. Taxonomy (GTDB): domain Bacteria; phylum Actinomycetota; class Acidimicrobiia; order Acidimicrobiales; family Ilumatobacteraceae; genus Sva-07. Next base: position 723,142 of record CAVOGB010000005.1, read on the forward strand.
GCGTGGGGTCAGGCTCCGCGCAACAACTCACGGGCCGGTGATCGTGGCGTGGTCGGGCTCGTGGAGATCGGCGGCGATGTTGTCCTGCTGGTGGACGCCGGTCGCTCCCCACGCCAGCAGTCCGACGCGACATCGCTCCCAGTAGTTGCCGCTCACCTGGCATCCGGCCGCTCCCCGCTGCAGCACGCAGCCACTGTCGCCGTCGAACACCGCGTTCCCGTCGACCAACGCCTGCGCCCCACCGTCGACGTCGACGGCGCGGGTCGTGCGTGACACGCGGTTGCCGTGGACGTGGGCACGCTCGGTCCCCTCGAGCCGGACCCCCCACCAACGGCTCGTGATGGTGCACCCCCGCACGATCGTGGCGATCGTGCCACGGGCCCGCACCGCGCACCGGTGTCCGGACACCGTGCACGAGTCGATCTCGTGGTCGTCGCCACCGATCAGGTCGATCGCCGTCCCGGCGAGTTCGGAGCCGACCAGTTCGCACCGTGACACCGTGAGGTGATGGCAGTCGGCCGCGCTGATGCGTCTCGCGGCCGTGGCCCGCACCACGACGCCGTCGGCGCGTGCGGCCACCTCGCCGTCGATGGCGCAGCCGAGCACGGTGGCGAACGCCCCGACGATCTCCACGGCCACCGGGGGACGTGTCCCGCTCGGCTCGCCGCCCGGCTCATCGGGTGTCCCGTCGAGCAGCACACGAACGTGCTCGAGCCGGGCGTTGCGGTCGAGGCGCACGGGTGATCCGCCGGGCACCTCGATGGTGGTGCGCCCGGTGCCGAGGCCCCGCAGCACCACACCGGGAGGGACCGTGACCGGGCCGACGTAGCAGGCGTCGCCGAGCTGGACGATGTCGCCGGCGACGGCGTCGTCGAGCAGTGGCTGCAGTGGCAGCCGCGGCGGCGGGGTCGGCTCGAACAGGGTCTCCGGTGCATCGACGTCGACCAGTTCGATCCGGTAGGTCCTGATCGCACGGATCGACGGGACGCCGGTCGCATGGGTGACCGGTCGTCGGTCGGGTTCGACCTGCAAGCCGTCCTCGTCGTGTCGGAACGGGACCGGAAGGTCTGCCGGCGCCGGGTGCACGGACGTGACCGAGACGACGCGTTGGGACGTGCGGTCGATCGCCGCGAACACACCGCGCCCGTGCAGGTCGATCGCGTGCAGTGCACCGTCGAGCACGAGATACCGCACGTCCTCGTCGCCCCACGTCGTCCAGGGCACGGCGCGATGGAGGAGATCGTGGTGCTCGCGGATCCACGTCCCTGCCTCGCGCAGCGCGTGCGCCGCATGGTCGGGAACGTCTCCGCCCGAGGTCGGCCCGACACTCAGCAGCAGCTGACCGCCCCGGGCGACGACCTCGCAGAGCAGGTCGACCACGTCGAAACCACTGAGTTGGTGTTCGGGGCGCTCGGCGCGGTTGTACCCGAGGCTCGGACCGACGCCCCGTCGCAGCTCCCAGCGACCGCCGGGCGCCGGATGCTCGCCGCGATCCGCACCCCGATCCTCAGCCCGATCCTCAGCCCGATCCTCAGAGGGGTCGAGCCGCACCCGATCCGTGCCGAAGGTCGCCGCGAGGTCGGCCCGCTGGCGCTCGACCGCTGCCGTCACCGATCTCCTCGGTGGGGGCGGCATAGCGAGCGGTGAATCGCAGGTCCCGACCGTCGCACGCCGACGCGAACTCACGCAGCACGTCACGCCGGGGACCGCGATCGACCGTCGTGCGGTCGGCGTCGGGCGCGTCCCACCAGCACCACCCGTCGGGGTCGCGGGCCTGGACCTCGACGTGTGTCATCCCCGCCTCGACCGCCAGTCCGGCCCAGTCGTCGGCGTCGAACCGTTCGAACGTCAGGAGGTCGACGAAGTCGTCGAAGCGGCCCACGTGACCCCAGCGGTCACGGTGATGGGCGAGCACCTCCACCAGCCCGTTCGAACCGTCCTCTCCCAGATACTGGCGGTAGTGGCGGGCGTCGTAGCCGATCGGGGCCCACGCCGGGACGGCGGCCACGCTGTTCTGGACCACGAGCCCGAACCGTTGCTCGTTCCACCGTGCCGGGGTGTCCATCTGCGACGAGTCTCGCGCGGTCGGCCCGGCACGGCCCCGATCGGGCCGATTTCGCGGCCATACTGCGATCGTGGCTGAACTGACCGACGAGCTCGACGACGCCCTGCGCCGCAAGCTCAGCGGGCTCGACGAGGAACTCCATCGCTTCGAGCGGGTCGTCGTCGCCTTCAGTGGCGGTGCCGATTCGGCCTTCCTGACGGCGTACGCGGCGCGCACGCTCGGGCGCGATCGCGTCCACGCGGTGACGGCGGTGTCGCCCTCGCTCGCCGGTGACGAGGAGGCCGACTGTCGCCAGCTGGCCCGCGAGTGGGATCTGCGCTGGACGCCGGTCGTCACTGCGGAGATGGAACGAGCGGCCTACCGCGTCAACGACACCGACCGGTGCTTCCACTGCAAGGCGGAACTGATGGTCGTGCTCGAGCCGATCGCCCGCGCCGAACGGGCGGTGGTCGTGCTCGGGGTGAACACCGACGATCTCGGTGACCATCGACCGGGACAGAAGGCGGCCGAGGACGCGGGCGCCGAGTTCCCGCTCGTCACGGCCGGGTTCGACAAGGCCGACGTGCGTCGCGCCTCACGCCACTTGGGACTGCGCACGTGGGACAAGCCGGCGGCCGCCTGCCTGGCCAGCCGCATCCCCTACGGCACCACGGTCACCGTCGGCCTCCTCGGTCGCATCGATCGGGCCGAGGCCGGATTGCACCGGCTGGGGCTGCGCCAGGTCCGGGTCCGCCATTACGGCGACACGGCGCGGCTGGAGGTCGAACTGGCCGACATCCCCGCGGTCGTCGAGCAACGCGCCGCCGTCGTCGCCGCCGTGCGGTCGGCCGGCTATCGGTACGTCACGCTCGACCTCGAAGGGTTCCGGAGCGGCAACCTCAACGACTGACCCACCGGCTGCCGAGCAGTACGGTGGAAGGTCTGCCACGACTGTTCCGCGATCGCGTTCACGCCGGGCAGGCCCTCGCCGACCTGCTGCGCGATGAACATCAGGGACGGCGGCCCGACGCCGTCGTGCTGGCGCTCCCGCGTGGGGGCGTCCCGGTCGCCGCCGAGGTCGCCAGGGCGTTCGACGTGGAACTCGACGTGGTCGTCGTCCGCAAGATCGGCGTGCCCGGCCAGGAAGAGCTGGCGATGGGCGCGATCGCCTCCGGCGACGTCGAGATCCGCAACGACGCGCTGATCGAGATGCTCGGGATCAGCGATCGGCAGTTCGACGATGCCCGCCGCCGGGCGCGGGACGAGCTCGAGGGGCGAGAACGCCAGCTCGGCCGGCTGGGCATCCCTCCGGTCGTGCGCGATCGTGCTGTCATCGTGGTCGACGACGGGGTGGCCACCGGGGCGACGATGCAGGCCGCCGTGGCGGCGTTGCGCCGACTCGACCCGCGCACGATCACCGTCGCCCTGCCGGTCGCCCCGCCCGACACCGTCGCCGAACTCGAACGCATCGCCGACCGGGTGGTGTGCGTCCACCAGCCCGACCCGTTCGGTGCGGTGGGTGCGTCGTACGACGACTTCACCCAGACGTCCGACGGCGAGGTGCGCCGCTTGCTGGAAGAGGCGCGCGAGCGGATGTCGCGCGGCGGCGGCTGACGCTCGATCGTCCGGTCCACGATCGGCCCACGATTGCCCGCCCGATTGATGGCTGCCGGTGCCGCCCGCGTAACGTCGCCGCGATGAAGCTGTCGATGAACATCAACTACTCGGGCGACTTCCACGCCGACGTGCAGAAGGTCGTGGATCTGGAGAAGGCCGGCCTCGACGTCGTGTGGGTGCCCGAGGCGTACAGCTTCGACGCCGTGTCACAGATGGGCTATCTCGCCGCCAAGACCGACAGGATCGAGATCGGGTCGGGCATCCTCAACGTGTTCTCCCGGACGGCGACCTGCATGGCGCAGACCGCGGCCGGCCTCGACTTCGTGTCGAACGGCCGCTTCATCCTGGGGCTCGGCGCCTCGGGCCCGCAGGTGATCGAGGGCTTCCACGGTGTTCCCTACGACAAGCCGATGCCCCGCATCCGCGACTACATCAACGTGTGTCGCATGACGTGGAAGCGCGAGAAGGTCGTCTACGACGGGCCCACCGTCAAGGTGCCGCTCCCCGAGGGCGAGGGCACGGGGCTGGGCAAGCCGTTGAAGATCATCAACCACCCGGTGCGCGAGCACATCCCGATCTTCTGGGCGAGCCTGATGGGTCAGTCGGTCAAGAACACCGCCCAGCACGCCGACGGCTGGCTGCCGATCTTCTTCGACCCCGAGAAGTTCCACACCGTGTGGGGCGACGATCTCAAGGCCGGCCAAGCCGAGCGCGATCCCGAACTCGGCCCGCTGCAGATCTCCGCCGGCGGCATGGTCGCGATCGGTGACGAGCTCACCGGCGACGCCCAGAAGCGCATCCTCGACTTCGCCCGCCCGAGCCTCGCGCTGTACGTCGGTGGCATGGGTGCGCGTGACCAGAACTTCTACAACACGATCTGCCAGAAGTACGGCTACGTCGACGAGGCGATCGAGATCCAGGACCTCTACCTGTCGGGGAAGAAGGACGAGGCCGCGGCGGTCGTGCCCGCGGAGATGGTCGAGAAGACGAACCTCGTCGGGCCGGTGGGTTACATCAAGGAACGCCTGGCCGCCTACAAGGAGGCCGGCGTCACCCACCTGTCGGTCAACCCGGTCGGCGCCGACTCCGTCAAGACGATCGAGAAACTCCGCGAACTCCTCTAGACCATGCCGCGCAGCCACCAGAGGCTGAGCGACCAGGCGATCGACAGCAGGAGGAAGGCGGCGAGGGCCCAGGCCCAGGTGAGTTCCTTGACGATCGGGATCTCCTCGCCGAGCGTTGCGCCGAGCGACTTCTCGATCGAGGAGTAGGCGTTGGCGAGTTCGTCGCCAGTCTCGGCCACGAACGATTCGCCGCCGGTCTTCTCGGCCACCATCTCGAGGTCGGCGGGGCGCACCGGCACGTCGACGGTCTGGCCGCTCACCGGGTCGATGATCGTGCCGCTCTCGGTGCCGAAGGCGATCGTGTACACGGGGATGCCGGCGTCGGCCGCCTCCTGTGCGCCGTCGGACGTGAGCCGGCCGACGGTCGTCTCACCGTCGCTCAGCAGCACCATGACGCCGGGCGCGACGTCGGAGTTGGGGTCGGCGGAGTTCACGAGCAGCTTCGTTCCCGCCGACAGCGCATCGCCGATCGCCGTGGATTCGGCGAGTTCGAGGTTGTCGATGCCGTGATTCATCGCACCGCGATCGAGGGTCGGGTCGACGTCGACGCTGACCTGCCCGGAGAACGAGATCAGCCCGACCTCCACGTTGGGGTCGACCGCGTCGACGAAGTCGCGGGCCGCCTGCTGGGCCGCCACGAAGCGCGTCGGGTCGACGTCGTCGGCCTCCATCGACAGCGACACGTCGAACAACACGAGGATGCGACCCTCGCTCTTGGTCCGTTCCGTCGACCGCTCGACGGGCCGGGCGATGGCGACCACGGCGACGGTCAGGCCGAGCAACTGGACGCCCGCCACGACGTGGCGCCGCCAGCGCGGTCGCTTCGGCGCAACCCGGTCGAGCAGGTCGACCTGGGTGAAGCGAACGGTCGCCGTCCTGCGCCACCGCAGCACGACGACGTACAGCACGGCCAGCGCGATGGGGATGACGAGGAGCCACAGCCGGCCTGGTGCGAGGAAGTCGGTGCTCATCGCTTGATCACCCCGCCGCGGACCGCCTGGGTACGGCGGTGCTGTGTGTGCGCCACGATGGTGGCGAGCCAGTCGCTGTCGGTGCTCAACTCGATCATGTCGGCACCGGCGCGGCCGAGGGCCTCGTCGCGTTCGGCCCGATCGGCGGCGGCCGCCGCGGCGTACCGCTCCTGCACCGCTCGCGTCACGCGCACCTCGCGGATCTCACCGGTCGCAGGGTCGGACACGTCGACGAGCCCGATCGGCGGGAGGTCGAACTCGCGGGGGTCGTTCACGGTGATGGCGAGGAGGTCGTGGCGCAGCGACAGCCGGCCGAGGGGCACGCTCCAGTCGGTGGACAGGAAGTCGGAGATCACGGCGACGAAGCCGCGCCGTTTGGCGAGTGCCCCGACGCGGTCGAGCGCGCCGGCGAGGTCGGCCCGGCCCTGTCCGAGGACGTCGGGGGGAGAGGCGAGCGTCGACAGCACGGCGCGCACCTGGTTCGCTCCGTTGCGCGGCGGGACGACGTGGATGCTCGGCCCGGCCACCAGCACCGCGCCGAGCCGGTTCTGGTTGCGTGCCGTGAGGAAGCCGACGGCCGCCGCCGCCGCCATGGCGACCTGCGACTTCTCGTTCGGCACCGTGCCGAACCGCATCGTCGCCGAGGCGTCGACGACGAGCCACGCCGTGAGGTCGCGGTCGGCGATCTGCTCACGGACGTAGGTCTCGTTCGTGCGCGCCGACACGTTCCAGTCGATCCGTCGCACGTCGTCGCCGGGCTGGTACAGGCGCGACTCGCCGGGCTCGCTGCCGTGACCGGGCGTGATCCCCTGGTGGTTGCCGTGGAGGACGCCGTCGAGGCGGCCGTTGATCGTCAGCTCGAGCGTGCGCAACAGTTCGGCGACGGCCTCGGTCGGCGGGCCGGCGGCCCACGCGGTGCTCGGTCGGTCGGACGCGTCCGCCGTCGGGCGGGCCTTCCAGGCGTCGTTCGCCGTCTTCGCTCTGGCCGGAGCGACGCTCGTCGGCGGAAGGCTGTGCACGTTCAGCTCCCGCTGAAGGAACCGTTGGGCTTCGGCGACACCCACGCGGCGGGCACCGTGGACAGCATCCGCTGGATCACGTGGTCGGTCGTGATGTCGCGGGCGAGCGCGTCGTAGGTCAGCAGCAGCCGGTGGCGGAGGATCTCGGGGGCGAGGTCGAACACGTCCTGCGGCGTGGCGTACGTGCGGCCGCGCAGCATGGCGAGGGCGCGGGCGCCACGGACCAGGTTGAGCGAGGCGCGCGGGCTCGCGCCGAGCCCGATCACGGTGCTCAGGTCGCCGAGCCCGAACCGGTCGGGCGTGCGGGTGCACTGGACGAGGTCGACGGCGTACTGGCTGACCGAGCGATCGACGAAGACACGGTCGGCCTGCGCCTGCAGGGCGCTCAACTGGTCGAGCGTGATCACCTGGTCGGCGAGCGGCGCCTCGATGCTCATCCGGTCGATGATCAGCATCTCCTCGTCGGTCGTCGGGTAGTCGAGGACGATCTTCATCATGAAGCGGTCGCGCTGGGCGTCGGGGAGCTGGTAGACGCCCTCCGACTCGATCGGGTTCTGCGTGGCGACCACGAAGAAGGGCTTGGGCACCTGGTGGGTCACGCCGCCGATCGTCACCTGCTGCTCGGCCATCACTTCGAGCAGTGCCGACTGCACCTTCGCCGGAGCGCGGTTGATCTCGTCGGTGAGCAGGAAGTTGACGAACACCGGGCCCAACTCGACGTCGAACGTCTCGCTGCTGGCGCGGTAGATGCGGGTGCCGACGATGTCGGACGGGAGGAGGTCGGGCGTGAACTGGATGCGGGCGAACGATCCGCCCACGACGTCGGCCAGCGTCTCGGCGGCCAGCGTCTTGGCGAGGCCGGGTACCGATTCGAGCAGGCAGTGGCCGCGGCACAGGACGCCGACGAGGAGTCGTTCGAGGAGGCGTGTCTGGCCGACGATCACCTTGCGGAGTTCGAAGAAGATCTTCTCGAACGTTTCCGCGGTGGTCGGGTCGTCCATCATCGCCGGAGGAGCGGCTTCGGTGTTCATGCGCACGAGACCGTACTTGCGCACGGCGCGACCGGTCACGTGGCGCTCGGAATTCACGACGCGTCCTTACCCTCGCGCCGCCGCCCCGGTGCCCGGTCGCGCCCGCATCGTGCGGGTCGCTCGCCGTAGCCTGGACGCATGGCCGACGTCCCCGCCGATCTCGACGAGCTCGACGACGACGGCCTGTCGCCGGCCGACCGCGCGATCGCCAAGCGGCTCTCGATGATCGAGGCCGGCCGCCGCAAGGGCGGGGTGCTCGGCGCGGCGGCCGCCGGGGCGATGATCGGGCTGCGCGACATCTACGAAGGCCCGCCCAAGGAGGACACGATCGTCGAGATCGTCGAGGCTCCCGGCGAACCCGGCGACATCGACACCGACGGCATCGAGGTGTCGGTCGGCGGCGTCGACGTGTGGGCGCCACCGCCGCCGCGCCGGGACGACGCCGACGGTCAGGCCGGCTGAAACGCGCCGGGCTGGCGCAACATCCGCTTGTGCCACCGTGCGGGTGTGAGCAGGATCGCCCGCGGTTCGTCCTCGAACATCCAGCGGGCGAAGTTCCGGCGACCCCAGTCGCCACTCGATGCAACCACCCGCAGCGCGCCGCGCGCGCCCCACGACGTCGACAGGACGCGGCCGAGCAGCGCCGACATCCGGTGGTCGGCGATCAGGTGGTGACCGACCGCGCGCTCGTACGCGGCGGCGGCCACGTCGGGCTGGGCGGCACCGGCGCCCAGGATCGATTCGGCGGCGAGCCGGCCGGTCAGCAGCGCCTGGCCGATCCCCTCCCCGGTCATGACGTCGGTGGCCGCGGCGGCGTCGCCGACGAACAACGTGCGCCCGCACGTCAGGGCGATGTCGTCGATGCGCGCCGGGATCGGCCAGGCGGTGTGGCGATCCTCGAGGACGGCACCGTGGCCGAGTGCCTCGCGGACGTGCGGCCGTTGGAGCAGGTCCTCCCACAGGCCCTTCATCGACTGGATCCGGCGTTCGCCGTCGCGGAGCACGCCGAAGCCGACGTTGGCCCGTCCGTTCGGGAGCGGGAACGACCAGGCGTACCCGGGCGTGAGGTCGGGTTCGAACCACACGTACAGCTGGTCGGCGGCGGGACCGGTCACGTCGCGGGCGTACTGCCGGAAGCCGTGCCACTCACCGAGGTAGCCCGCTTCGCCGGCCCCGAGCGCCTTGCGGGTCGGGCTCCACATCCCGTCCGCCGCCACCACGTAGCGCGTCTCGATGGTCAGTCCGGCGGCGGTCACGACGATCGAGTCGGCGCCGGTGGTGAGACCTTCGAAGGCGACGCCGTCGTGGACGTCGGCCCCGGCCTTCCTGGCGAGTTCCACGAGCGCGTCGTCGAGCTGCAGGCGTGGAGCGACAGCGGCGTACTTCCCGTCGGTCGGCAGCGGCACCACGACCTCCCGGCCCGACGGCGAACGCAGCGCGGCGCGGTCGACGTCGTACCAATCGGCGACCGCCCCGTGGTCGAACCCGAGCCGGTCGAGTTCGCGCAAGGCGAGCGTGGTCAGTCCGTCGCCGCAGCACTTGTCGCGCGGGAACGCCGCCTTGTCGAGCACGAGCACCGAGCGCCCCGCTCGCGCGAGCGTGATCGCGGCCGCAGACCCGGCCGGCCCGGCGCCGATCACGACCACGTCGGCACTGAGCGTGCGGGGTGGATCGAGGGCGCTGCTCACGGCCGACAGGCTACGGCCCACCCCCACCGCCCCCGCCCGCCCGGGTCGTCGGGTATTTCGTGTCGTCGGTATTTCGTGCACGGCGTGGGTGTTCGAAATACCCGCAGCGTCCGTCAGTCGAGGTGCCGTCAGTCGAGGTGGTAGTCGCGCCGGGTGGCGGTCCGGTAGCGGCCGGTCTGCGTTCGATGGAGGCGGGTGGCATCGACCCGGGCTCGCCACGACGGCAGCAGGACGTACGCCTGGTCCCCGGGGCAAGCCGTGGCGCTCGTGTCGCGGTGGCCGGAGATGGTCGACGTGGTGATCTCGGCTCCGGCGGGGTACTTGTTGGATCCGCGTGACGTGAACGTCACGGTTGCGCCCGGATCGGTGTCGACGTGGTAGCGATCGGCGAGGAAGAGCAGGAGTCGGGCGAGCGAATCCTGGGCCGCCTCGGTCGGTGGCTGGTCGACGAAGTTGCCGATCAGACAGACCAGCTGGGCGAACCCCTGGTTGCCGCCGGTGGCGTCGGCCACGACCGGTCCCGTCAGTGAACCGGCGCGACCTTCCCACACCGAGCCGTCCGGACCGACGAAGAAGTGGTAGCAGACATCCGGCCAGCCCTTCGAGGGACCGGTCTGGAACGCGTAGGTCTCACGGATCACCGCTCGTGGATCGGGCACGAGGTTCGACGAGGCAGTGTGGTGCACGAGCAGGAACCGGACGTCCTCCGGGCCCATCGGACGCTTCGGCGGGAGGTCGGCGCCCCAGTCGTCGCGGGGGTGGATGTCGAGTCCGGTCGCCACCGTGATGGGCGCCAGCACCCGCTGATCCGTGGGCGATCCCAGGGCGGCGGCCGCGCGTGCCGGGCCGGTCACCAGACCGATCGCGGCGAGTGTGGCCGCGCCCGTGATCACGGTCCGACGGGTCGGGCGGCCGGTGGGATGCTGCGTCGGGCGCGTCGGGTGAGAGCCGCACACGGGCGTGACTCTACGATGCCAGAGCCGGCGGCAAGTGGCCGTCGAGCAACGATCCACACCGGTGCGGCGTCCGTCGCGACGAGCACCGAACACACGAGGGGAAACGGAGACACCATGGCTGGACTGGTCGAAGGACGCGTCGCGATCGTCACGGGTGCGGGGCGCGGCATCGGACGGGAGCACGCGCTCAGCCTGGCCCGCCACGGCGCCAAGGTCGTGGTCAACGATCTCGGTGCCACCGTCGACGGCTCGGGCGGCGACCTGTCACCGGCCCACGAGGTCGTCGAGGAGATCAAGGCGATGGGCGGCGAGGCGATCGCCAACGGTGACAACGTCGCCGACTGGGAAGGGGCGCAGCGGCTGATCAACTCGGCGATCGAGACGTTCGGTGACCTGCATGCGCTCGTCAACAACGCCGGCATCCTGCGCGACCGGGTGCTCGCCAACATGACCGAACAGGAGTGGGACGCCGTCATCAACGTGCACTTGAAGGGCACGTTCGCCCCGTCCCGCTGGGCCGTCGCGTACTGGCGCGAGCAGGCCAAGGCCGGCAAACCGGTCAGCGGACGCATCGTCAACACCACGTCGGTGTCGGGCATCTACGGCAACGCCGGGCAGGCGAACTACGGCGCGGCGAAGGCGGGCATCGCCGCGTTCACCAACATCGTCGCCCTCGAGGTGGCCCGGTACGGCGTGACCGTCAACGCCGTCGGCCCGGTCGCCCTCACCCGCATGACCGAAGGCCTCGGGCCCGCGCCGGAGTCCGACGAGGCCCGCGAAGCTCGGGCGCCGCACTGGATCGCGCCGATCGTCACGTGGCTGTGCTCGGAGGAGGCCGCCGGCGTCACGGGGCGCGTCTTCGAGGCGTCCGGGCAGACGCTGGCCGTCGCCGAGGGATGGGTGCGGGGCCCGTCGACGACTCCCGTCGACGACCCGACCGTGCTCGGTCCGATCGTCGCCGACCTGCTCGCCAAGGCCCGCGGCAACTCGGGCATGGACGGCCAGACCGGCTCGTGGCCCCAGACCACCCTCACATCGCCGAATGCGTGAACAATCTGCGGTCCAGGTGCGCATGTTGTTCACGCATTCGCCGATCGCCCTGGCGAACTCCACCACACCATGAAGGGAATCCCATGCCATTGAACCCAGAGGCCGTCGGCTCGAAGAGCGAACCGGTCGAGACGAGTTGGACCTCGAAGGACGCGCTGCTCTACGCCGTCGGCATCGGTGCCGGCCGCGACGAGTTGGCGTTCACCACCGAGAACACGAACGGGGTGGACCAACTCGTGTTCCCGACGTTCCCGGTCGTGATCGGCTGGGGCCGCGGCTCGGCGATGGGCAACATCGGCACGTTCAACCCGGCCCTGCTCGTCCACGGTCAGCAGTCGGTCACGCTCCACCGCCCGATCCCCGTCTCGGGCACGGCCTCGATCACGAGCGAGGTGACGGGCATCTACGACAAGGGCACCGCGGCGGTCGTGGTGACGGCGGCCGAAGCCGTCATGGACGGCGAACCGCTGTACACGAACACCATGTCGGCGTTCATCCGCGGGGAAGGCGGGTGGGGCGGCGACCGGGGGCCGTCGGGACCGAAGAACGTCCCGCCGGAGCGCGATCCCGATCATGTCGTCACGTACCAGACGTCACCCGACCAGGCCTTCGTGTACCGGCTGTCGGGCGACCGCAACCCGCTGCACACCGACCCGTCGTTCGCCGCCATCGGCGGGTTCGACCGGCCGATCCTCCACGGCTTGTGCAGCTACGGCTTCACCGGTCGGGCGCTGCTGCACTCGCTGTGTGGCAGCGATCCCGCCAACTTCCACCACATCGAGGCCCGCTTCGCCGCACCGGTGATGCCCGGCGACGCACTGACGGTCCGCATGTGGACGATCGGCGACGGCGAGTCGGTGTTCACGACGAGCGCCGTCGACCCCGCCGACCCCTCGACCGACCGCGTCGTCATCGACCAGGGCCTCCTCCGCCACACCTGACCGGCCCACCCCACCCACCCGACCCACCCCGAAAAATGCCTCGAATCGTGCGCCAGGCGTTCGAAACGAGGCCCAGTTCGCCGAGCAGGCCGGGCCCCGGCGGTTCTGGGCCTCGAATCGTTCGCTCAGCGCGCGAATCGGGGCATTTTCGGCTGAGGGCGGGGGCCTGGACGGCGTCAGTGGGCGCAGACTGCGACGAGGTGGGCGACGGCGTCGGGGAGGGCGACGTCGACGCGCTCGCCGGAGCGGCGGTCCTTGACCTCGATGGTCGGGTTGCTCTCGTCGGCGATGCCGCGGCCGACGACGACGATCGTGGGGATGCCGATCAGCTCGGCGTCCTTGAACCGCACGCCGGGCGACACACCGGCCCGATCATCGAGCAGCACGGCCAGGCCGGCCGCTTCGAGTTCGGCCGACAGCTGCTCGGCGGCGGCGAGCTGCGGTCCGCCGTCCTTGCCCGCCACGACCACGTGCACGTCGGCCGGGGAGATCTCGCGGGGCCAGCACAGTCCGATGTCGTCGAGCGTCGATTCGGCGATGGCCGCCACGCACCGTGACACGCCGACGCCGTAGGAGCCCATCGTCGGCGTGACCGGCCGGCCCTGTTCGTTCTGCACGGTGAGCTCCAGCGCCTCGGCGTACTTGCGCCCGAGCTGGAAGATGTGGCCGATCTCCACACCGCGGGCGATCTCGACGGTCGATCCGCACGACGGGCACACGTCGCCGTCACGGATCTCGGCGGCTTCGATCGTGCCGTCGGGGGTGAAGTCGCGGCCGGCGACGAGGCCGATCACGTGGCGCCCCGAGGTGTCGGCCCCGGTGATCCACGCCGTCCCGGTGACGACCCGCGGGTCGACCAGGTAGCGGATGCCGGACGGCTGCGTCAGCCCGAGTGCACCGGGCCCGATGTATCCCTTGGCGAGCACCGGGTGCGCGGCGAAATCGGCGTCGGTGAACGGTTCGATCTCGGCCGGCGCGACCTGCGCTTCGAGCCGCTTGAGGTCGACGTCGCGATCGCCGGGAAGCCCGATCGCCAGCGGAACCGTGGAGCCGTCGGGCTGACGGAGCATCACGATGACGTTCTTCAACGTGTCGGCGGCGGTCCACTCACGCTCGGGGTGGCGCAGTTCGGCCACCGCGTTGACGTGATCGACCAGCGTGGCGATCGTCGGTGTGTCGGGTGTGTCGTGCACGACCGCGGCGTCCAGACCGTCGAGCGGGATCGACGGCGGCACCGGCGTGACGAAGGCCTCGACGTTGGCGGCGTAGCCGCACGACCCGCAGCGCACGAACGTGTCCTCACCGATGTCGAGCGGGGCGAGGAACTCCTCCGAAGCCGATCCGCCCATCGCGCCCGACATCGCCGACACGATCACGAACGGCAGGCCGAGCCGGTCGAACAACCGGATGTAGGCCTCGCGATGCTCCTGGTAGGAACGGTCGAGGCCCTCGTCGTCGATGTCGAAGCTGTAGGAGTCCTTCATCACGAACTCGCGGCCGCGCAACAGGCCGGCCCGCGGGCGCGCCTCGTCGCGGAACTTCGTCTGGATCTGGTAGAGGTGCAACGGCAGGTCCTTGTACGAGCTGTACAGGTCCTTCACGAGCAGGGTGAACATCTCCTCGTGGGTCGGTGCGAGGAGGAAGTCGTTGCCCCGTCGGTCCTTCAGGCGGAAGAGGTTGTCGCCGTACTCGGTCCACCGGTTCGATGCCTCGTAGGGCTCGCGGGGCAGGAGCGCCGGAAAGTGGACCTCCTGGAAGCCGGCGCGATCCATCTCCTCCCGTACCACCCGCTCGACGTTGGAGTACACCTTCCACCCGAGCGGCAACCAGGAGAAGCCGCCCGGTGCGGCGCGCCGGATGTAACCCGCCCGCACCAGCAGGCGGTGGCTCGCCACCTCGGCGTCGGCGGGGTCGTCCCGCAGGGTCCGCAGGAACAGGGTCGACATGCGCAGCACGGCCGGAACTGTAACGATCGGGCGCCGCCGCGCGGCCGGTCTCCCTGGTCTCAACCGGGCGAAATCGGGCTATGATCAAAGTTCCGTTTGGTTCGGAACCGAAAGGCGTGGGGCCCGTCCCCACGCCTTGTTTGTTGAAATCGGTCGGTTTTCGCAAGAAGCCGACCTGCAGATGATGACCGACAGAGATGCGAGAGGAGGCAGTTCGATGAGCGCAGCGACCGAGATCCAGCGCATCCACGCGATCGTCGACCCCATCGCCTCCGATCTGCGCCTCGACGTGTACGACATCGAGCGGCGCGGTGGCACGATCCGCGTCACCCTCGATTCGGCGCCCGGATCCGAGACGGGCATCAACCTCGACGAACTCGCCCTGGCGACCCGGCTGATCTCACGCCAACTCGACGAGGACGACCCGATCCCCGGGCACTACACGCTCGAGGTCACGAGCCCGGGTCTCGAGCGCCAGCTCCGCACGCCGGCGCACTTCCAGCGCGAGGTCGGCAAGTCGGTCACCGTGCGCCTGTCCGATCCCGACGCCGACCCGCGTCGCCTCGACGGGGCACTCGTCGCCGCCGACGATCACACCGCAACACTGCTTCTCGCTTCGGGCGAGGAGCGCGTCGTCGACCTCACGTCGATCGACAAGGCCCGCACCGTGTTCGCCTGGGGGCCCAAGGAGAAGCCGCGCACCAGCAAGGCGACAGCAAAGAAGGAGACGCAACCGTCATGAGCAACCTCGACATGAGCGAAGCGATCGGCCTGCTCGCGCAGGAAAAGGGGATCTCCGAAGACGCCCTGCTGCATGTGCTCGTCGACGCCCTGGCGTCGGCCTACAAGCGACGCCCCGATGCCGCCGACGAGGTGGTCGTCGAGGTCAACCCCGAGACCATGGACTTCGCGTTCATCGCCTACGACGTCGACGAGGACGGCAACTGGGTCAACGAGCGTGACGACACCCCGAAGAAGGAAGAGCTCGGACGCATCGCCGCCCAGACGTTCCGCCAGGTGATGAGCCAGCGCATCCGCGAGGTCGAGTCCGAGCGCAAGTTCGAGGAGTACGCGAACCGCGAGGGCGACATCGTCACCGGGATCATCCAGCGCACCGACTCGCGCTACACGTTGCTCGATCTCGGCCGCGCCGAGGCGTTGCTGCCGCAGGCCGAGCAGGTCCCGTTCGAGCGTCCGGCGCAGGGCGACCGTCAGAAGGCGTACATCGTCGAGGTGCGCCGCACGCCGAAGGGCCCGCAGATCGTCGTGTCGCGCACCCACCCCGGCCTGATCAAGCGCCTGTTCGAACTCGAGGTGCCCGAGATCGCCGACGGCATCGTCGAGATCAAGGCCTGCGCCCGGGAACCCGGCCACCGCACGAAGATCGCCGTGTGGTCGAACGATCACAACGTCGATCCGGTCGGCGCCTGCGTCGGCGCCCGCGGCGGCCGCGTCCGCATGGTCGTCAACGAACTGCGCGGCGAGAAGATCGACATCGTGCCCTTCAGCGAGGACCTCGCCGACTTCGTCGCCAAGGCGTTGTCGCCGGCCAAGGTCAGCCAGGTCATCATCTCCGAGGACGGCACCCAGGCCGACGTCATCGTGCCCGATCACCAGCTCAGCCTGGCGATCGGCCGCGAGGGTCAGAACGCCCGCCTGTCCGCCCGCCTCACCGGTGTGCGCGTCGACATCCGCTCCGAGACACAGCTCGCCGAGGGCATTCCGTCGGGTGGTCGCGACGCCGAGGTCGAGTACGCCGACGGCGAATGGATCGCCAACGCCGAGACCGGCGAGATGGAGTGGCACGCGGCCGACGGCTCCGTCGTCAGCGAGTCGGCGTGGCAGGCCCAGACCGAGGAGCCCGCAGCCGAGGAGGCCGCAGCCGAGGAGGTCGCAGCCGAAGCGCCGGCGGGCGACGCGCCGACGGATGGCGAGCCCGAGCCGGCCGCCGACGAGGCCGCATCGACGGGCGACGAGTTGCTCGCCGACGCCGAGGTCCTGGCCGACACCGAGAACGACACGGCATCGGCGGTCGACGAGATCGCCGCCCAGGAAGCTGACGAGCCGGGCGACGAGTCGGTCGAATCCGACGCTGGAACGACCAGTGAGGATGACGACGCCTGATCGTGACGACCCCCGCGCCCCGGTTCGCAGCTGCATCGGCTGTCGAACGCGACGTCCGAGCCACGAGCTCGTGCGCGTCACCCGCGCGGGCGGTCACCTGGCGATCGACGCGGCGAGCGCCGGACGCGGCGCGTGGCTGTGCCGTGGTGCGGACGGAGCGACGGTCGTCGAGCGGTCGTGTCTCGACGACGCCCTGCGCCGCAATGCGTTCGGCCGGGCCTGGCGCACGACGTTGCGTCCGGACGACGAACAGGCGATACGAGAAGAACTGGGTGGCGAACGCCGTCGAGGCGACCACCCGATGCGCCACCGGGACACCCGGTGATTCGCGCATCGACGAGGGAATGACGACAGTGAAAGGTTGAATCGGAAACGTGGCAGCTAAGAAGATCAGGATCCATGAGCTCGCGAAGGAGCTCGGGATGACGAATGCGGAGGTCTTGAACCTCTGTTCGACGCTCGGCGTTGCCGCGAAGGGTCCCTCGTCGTCGCTCGCCGAGGCATATGCCGACATGGTGACGAGGCGGGCCCAGCGC
This sequence comes from Ilumatobacteraceae bacterium, assembly GCA_963695145.1. Lineage (GTDB taxonomy): Bacteria > Actinomycetota > Acidimicrobiia > Acidimicrobiales > Ilumatobacteraceae > Sva-07. Next base: position 740,189 of record CAVOGB010000005.1, read on the forward strand.
GACGGACTCACGCGGCCCGAGCAGCCGGAGGAGGTCAAGCCGGAGAAGAAGCCGGCCAAGAAGGCCGCCGCCAAGAAGGCTCCCGCGACCGATGCGGTCACCGAGCCGGCAGCACAGCCGAGCGACGCCGAGTCGACCGACGCGGTCGCCACTGCCGCCGCGACGACCGAGGCCGTCGCGACCGACAGCGACACCACGGTCACCGGCACGAAGGCACCAGCACGACAGGCACCAGCACGGCCGCCGAGGCGCCGTCGAGCGAGTCGGTCGCGGCCGAGCCGGCCACGACGACCGAGTCCGCGCCGCCGGCCGCCGTCACCACGGCCCCGGCCGAACCGGTGACACCCGCCGCCGCCGCAGCCGTGACACCGGCCGCAGCCGTGACACCGGCCGCAGCCACGCCGTCTGTCACGAGCACGCCGGTCGACGAACCGGCCGAGGCCGCCACTCCCACCGCGCCCGTGATGGCTTCCGCGGCACCGGCCCCGGCCGCCGCTCCCGCTGCGGCACCGACCGCACCGCCGGCACACGTCGCGCCGACCCCGGCAACCGTGTCGTCCGCAACCGTGTCGTCCGCCGGACCGGCAACCGTGTCGTCGACCGGCCCGGCAACCGTGCCGCCGGCGACCGCTCCCTCCACCGGCCCCGCGACCGTGTCGTCGCCCGGTCCGACCACGAGTGACGTCGCCACGCCCGCACAACCCGCGGCGGCGACCGTCGAACCGGCACCGGCCGTT
>CAVOGB010000006.1:0-68532 GCA_963695145.1 Ilumatobacteraceae bacterium
CCTAGTTGCGCGACCTGAAACGTTCGGTGCCTGACCCCAGGCGTTTCAGGCGGTCAGTAGACGCCGAGGAGGTCGACGACCATGATGATGTCGGTGTCGGCGGGCAGGCCGATGGTGGGGCTGCCCTCGTCGCCGAAGCCCTTGTCGGGTGGGATGGTGATGGCGCGGCGGCCGCCGACCTTCATGCCGTCGAGCCCCTCGAGCAGGCCGGGGAACGTTCCCGCCGACATCGGCACCTGGATCGGGTCGCCGTCCCACGTGCTGTCGAGTTGGACGCCGTTGTCACCGCGGAACATCACGAGGTGGAGCACAGCGGTCTGATCCTTCTCCGGCGTCGGACCGTCGCCCTCGATGAGATCGACGGTGCTGACCTCGGTCGCTCCGACGGACGGGGGGACGCCGGATTCCGTCGGGGCATCGGCCGGATCGGTCTTCGGGATCACGGCCCGCACGTCGACGACGAACGTGAGTGCCTCGTTCTCGCCGATCACGTCACCGCGCGACTGGGCCCCGTAGGCCAGGTCGGACGGGATGTCGAGTTGCAGCTGGGCGCCGGCCTGGGCGCCGACGAGACCCTGCTCCCACCCCTGGATCACCCCACCCGATCCGAGCACCACCGGCAACGGCTCGTTGCGGTCGTAGCTGTTGTCGAACTCGACGCCGTCGGAACTGCGCACGCCGACGTAGTCGACGACGACGGTGTCGCCGGTCGCCGCCGCGGGCCCGGAGCCTTCCTGGAGCACGGTGACCTGGAGTTCGGTGGGGATCTCGTCGGGGATCGAGACCTCGGGTTTGTCGGGGCTGGTCGTCGACGGCGCGGATGCGTCGACCGTCGTGGTGGGATCGGAACCGGCCGGCGTCGAGACCCCGGGGAGCGTGCCAGTGGAGTCGGCAGTGGAGCCGGCGGTGGAATCGGCGCCCGAACCGCTGTCGCTCCCGCAGGCCACGAGGCCGAGGACGAGGATCGGGGCGAGCAGTACGGGGGGCACGGTCCGGCGCATCGCCGCGACGCTACCGGGCCCTCTCGCGGGCATCACGTCGCGGGCGGGCTCACCCAGAGCGACTCACCGAGCGCGGCTCACCGGGCGCGGCCGGCGAGCCAGTCCGCCTCGGCGCGGCCGAGGTCGGTCGACGGCTCGGCGCGGGTGAACGGCCACAGTTCGGCGGCGATGCGCCGGTAGTTGCCGCGGGCGTGCAGCTCGCCGAGCAGGGCGTACAGCCCGAGGTTGATCCGCTGGATGAAGACGAAGGCGCGCGGCACCGTGGCGTACTGGCTGATCGGGCTGCTGCGGTCGAACGTGTGGCGGACGATCGAGCTGGCGTACTCGCTGGTCCAGGTCATCTCCGCGTCGTCGCGCACCGCGGCGTAGAAGTGGGAGAAGTACTCGCCGACGTCCTCGGTCGACACCGGCGCGTCCGGTCGGAGCATGCCGGCCCGCTCCAGCACGGCCCGGAACGTCGCCGCGTCCCGGTCGACCGCCGCCGCCTCGACCATCGAGGCGAACGTGTCCATCTCGGTCGGCGTGAAGTGCTTGACCAACCCGAAGTCGAGGAACGTGACCGTGCCGTCGTCGTGGAAGAGGTAGTTGCCGGGATGCGGGTCGCCGTTGAAGACGCCCAGCGTGTAGAGGCTGCGGAACACGAACCGGAAGATGATCTCGCCGGCGCGGTCGCGCTCGGCCTGCGGTCGTTCGAGCAACTCCTGCCAACCGAACCCGACCACCAGCTCGCTCGTCAGGACCCGCGTCGTGGAGAACGCCGGGAGCACCTCGGGGATGCGGATGAACGGGTGCCCGCGGAAGTTGTCGGCGAAGTCGCTCTGGTTGCGCGCCTCGATGCGGTAGTCGAGCTCCTCGGTCAGCCGCAGCTTGATCTCGTCGACCATCTCCTCGGGGTCGAGGCCGCCGAAGCCCTGCCGCAGGATGGTTCCCAGCAGGTCGGCGTTGCGCAGGTCGGACTCGATCGCCTCGCCGATGCCGGGGTACTGGACCTTCACGGCCACGGCGCGCTCGGCGCCGGTCGCCGGGTCGACGACGATCGCCCGGTGGACCTGGCCGATCGACGCCGCGGCGATCGGTTCCGGGTCGAACTCGACGAACAGCTCGCCGATCGGGCGTCCCAGCTCCGCTTCGACCGTGGCGACGACGAGTTCGGTGGCCATCGGCGGGGCGTTCGACTGCAGCTGGCTCAGCGCCTGCCGCAACGGCTCGGGCAGGCCCTCGTCGAGGTAGCTCGCCATCTGGCCGAGCTTCATCAGCGCGCCCTTCATCCGGCCGAGCTCGTCGGCGACCTGTTGGGCGGTGGCCAGCTCCCGGGTCCGGTCGAGTTCGGCCCGGCGCTCGGCCGACGCGAACGTCTTGCGCGCCGCCGTGCCGGCGTACACCCCACCGACACGGGCGCCGAGCCGGGCGAGCTGGAGGTTGCGGGCGAGGCGGGACGTGCGCAACCGCCGCGGCGAAGGCTCAGCCATGGTCAGGCACGCTCGGCGCGCCGGGCGCGCCGGTCGACCGCATCGATCGCCCGCAGCAGCGTCGGGACGAATCGTTCGCCGTTGGCCACCACGACGTCGTGGGCGCCGTCGACGCGGAAGACCTCGGCGCCGGGGATCAGCTCGTAGAGCGCCGTCTGGCGTCCGAGCGGCACGACCGTGTCGCGCATCGTGATGACGTTCGCCACGGGCACGTCGATCCCACCGATCCAAGCGACGGACGAGAAGCTGCCGATCGCCCGACCCGCCTCGAGCACCGTCCGCCAGTCGTGGTGCGAAGCCTCACGGATCGCCCAGGGTTCCCACTTCTTCGCCTTGCGTTGGAGGAAGAACTGGTCGGTCAGCCACCGCGTCGCCTGGTCGGGCGAGATGCGGGCCATGGCGGCCAGCCCGGTGAGACCCATGAACCCGAGCCGCTCCTCGCGGCGACCCGAGAACCGCGCCGCCGTCGCGCAGAGCACGAGGCCGTCGACCGCGTCGGGGTGGCGGCGCCAGAGGAGTTGGGCGACCGGCCCACCCATCGAGTAGCCGACGGCGATGAAGCGATCGACACCGAGCGCTCCCGCGACGTCGATGACGTCGTCGGCGCAGTCCTCGAGCCGGAACTTCTTCTTCGAGCGGATGCCCGTGCCGTGCCCGCGATGGTCGAAGGCGATCACGCGGTAGCGCTCGCCGAGCGCCGAGTAGCAGCGGAACCAGTTGAGGTCGGCGGTCGCGGTCCACCCGTGCAACAGGACGATCGTCGGCGCCCCCTCCGGGCCGCCGAAGTCGCGCACGAGGACGGTGCCGCGTTCGTCGAGCTGCACGAAGCGCCCGGGCGGTAACGGCGGCGTGATGATCGGCGGGCCGGGCGGTGCCGCGGCGCTCGTGTCCGGGCGGGAACGAGCCACGTGTCGGTCAGGCGCCTTCGACGGCGAGGACCCTGACGGTGAGGGTGCCGTTCGGTGCCTCGTAGCTGATCGTGTCACCGGCGGCGGCACCCTCGAGCGCGGTTCCGAGCGGCGAGGACGGGCTGATCACGTCGGCGCCGTCGACGTGTTCTTCCATGTTGCCGATCATGTAGCGCTCGGCCATGTCGTCGGTGTCGCCGTCGTAGACGACCGTGTAGATCATCACGTCGTCGACGATCTCGGCGTTCTCCAGGAGGTGTTCGAGCTGGCGGATCCGGCCCTCCATGTGGCCCTGCTCGTCCTTGGCGGCGTGGTAGCCGGCGTTCTCCTTGAGGTCGCCCTCCTCACGGGCCCGTTCGATCTTGTTGGCCACATCGATGCGGCCGCGGGTGGTGAGATCGTCGAACTCGGCCTGCAAGCGGTCGAACGCCGAGCGGGACAACTGTTGTGCCGTCATGGAGTCGACAGGCTATACGGATTGGCTCGGCCTCACGCCGGGTCTCGCGATGGCAGGCGAGGTCGGCCAGCGGCGGACTCGTCGCTGGCGCTTCCCTCGTCCGGGTGACTGACTCGTAGGATCGCCGGCCATGACGACACACAACATCGCGGTGATCGGTGGCGACGGCATCGGCCCGGAGGTGACGGCCGAGGCGGTCAAGGTGATGCGCGCTGCGGGCGTCGACTTCGACACGACCGACTTCGACCTCGGTGGGCAGCGGTACCTGCGCGACGGCGAGGTCCTGTCCGACGAGACCCTCGACGAGCTGCGCGGGTTCGATTGCATCCTGCTCGGCGCGGTCGGCACCCCCGAGGTCCCCCCGGGCGTCATCGAGCGGGGTCTGCTGTTGAAGATGCGCTTCGCCCTCGACCTCTACATCAACCAGCGGCCGTTCGCCGGCACCGCCCCCGGTGGCACCGCGCCCCACGAGTTCGTCGTCATCCGGGAGAACACCGAGGGGCCGTACGTGGGGGAGGGTGGTGTGCTGCGCGCCGGCACGCCGTTCGAGGTCGCCACGCAGGGTTCGGTGAACACGCGCATGGGCGTCGAGCGCTGCATCCGTTACGCGTTCGAACTCGCGGCCGGCCGCGAGCGCCGGCACCTCACGCTCGTCCACAAGACGAACGTGCTGACGTTCGCCGGCGGCCTGTGGGACCGCACGTTCAACGAGGTCGCCGCCGAGTTCCCGCAGGTCGGCACGGCGTACAACCACGTCGACGCGGCCTGCATCTACTTCGTCACCGACCCGCACCGCTACGACGTCGTGGTCACCGACAATCTCTTCGGCGACATCCTGACCGACCTCGGCGGGGCCGTGTCGGGCGGCATCGGCCTGGCGTCGTCGGCGAACCTCAACCCGGCGCGCACCGGTCCGTCGATGTTCGAGCCGGTCCACGGGTCGGCTCCCGACATCGTCGGCACCGGCAAGGCCAACCCCATCGCGGCGATCCTCAGCGCGGCGCTGATGCTCGACTTCCTCGGCGAGGGCGACGCGGCCGATCGCATCCGGGCCGCCTGCGCCGATCCTGTCACCGGCAGCACCACGGACGTAGGTGACTCCATCGCGTCCCGCGTGGGAAACTGACGGCATGCCAATCACACCGACCCCGAAGATCTGGATGAACGGCGATCTCGTCGACTGGGACAAGGCCCAGGTCCACGTGCTCACCCACACGCTGCACTACGGGACGGGTGTGTTCGAAGGCATCCGCGCGTACGAGACGGCGCAGGGGCCGGCGGTGTTCCGGCTGACCGAGCACATCCAGCGGCTCGCCAACTCGGCCAAGATCATGGGCTTCGAGCTGCCGTACACCGTCGACGAGCTGATCGAGGCCACGAAGCAGACGGTGGCGTCGACCGGCCTGGCGTCGTGCTACATCCGGCCGATCGCCTACTACGGCTACGGCGAGATGGGGCTCAACACGCTGCCCTGCACCGTCGACGTGGCCATCGCCTGCTGGCCGTGGGCGGCGTACCTCGGCGACGATGCCGTGAACAAGGGCGTGCGGATGAAGATCTCGTCGTGGACCCGCCACGACCACAACACGATGCCGCCGGCGGCGAAGACCGTCGGCAACTACGTGAACTCGTCGCTGGCCAAGGTCGAGGCGTTGAAGGCCGGCTACGACGAGGCGATCATGTTGGCGCCGAACGGCCTGATCGCCGAGTGCACGGGCGAGAACATCTTCGTGTCGCGCCAGGGGAAGTTCATCACGCCGCCGCTGTCGGCGGGCGCGCTCGAGGGCATCACCCAGAACACGGTGATGACGCTCGCCCGCGACCTCGGCTACGAGGTCGTCGTCGACAACATCGCCCGCAGCGACCTCTACATCGCCGAGGAGGCGTTCGTCTGCGGCACCGCGGCCGAGGTCAGCTCGATCAACTCGGTCGACGACCGCGAGATCCCGTGCCCCGGCCCGAAGACCGTGGCGATCGCCGAGGCCTACCACCGCACGATCCGTGGCGAGGAGCCGCAGTACAAGGACTGGTGCGAACTCGTCTCGTGAGCATGTCCGCCGGGGACTGTCCCCGGCGGACATTCTGCCGGTCCTCCCGGCGGGGGTAGCGTCGTGGCCGGGGAACGACTGCGAGGGGCCACGCATGGTGTACGAGCTACCGGAATCCGACCTTCCACCCGTCACCGACTGGGTGCACGACTGGGATTGGCTCGACCCGCAGTGGGGTGCGAACGCCATCGACATCTGGAACGACGTGCGCGCCGTCTGCCCGGTCGCCACCACGGAACGGTACGGCCGTGCGTTCATGCCCGTCACGTACGACGCCGTCGCCCAGGTCGCCCACGACACCGAACACTTCTCGTCGATCTTCGTCAGCGTCGCCCGACCCGACGTGATCCGCCGGCCGGCGCCGCCGATCACGTCCGACCCACCCGACCATCACGGCCACCGGCGCCTGCTCCTGCCGTCGTTCAGCCCCAAGGTGATCGCGCCGATGGAGCAGGACATGCGCGAGTTCTGCCGCGGGCTGATCGAGGCCATCGGCGACTCGGACGCCGTCGACGCCTCCGAGGCGTACGCCCAGCACATCCCGGTGCACGGCATCTGCGGGCTGCTCGGCGTTCCGGAGTCGGACGCCGACATGTTCCGCGACTGGATCTTCCGCAACTTCCAGCTGTCGCCGCGCGACAACGACGTGCGGGTCCAGGTCGGTCTCGAGATGGACGCCTATCTGACCGAACTGATCGCACGACGCGCCGACGACCCGCAGGACGATCTGTTGACGCTCGTGTCGACGGCGGAGATCGACGGGGCACCGATCCCGGTCGAACTGCAACTCGGCTACGCGAAGTTGATGATCTTCGCCGGCATCGACACCACGTGGAGTGCGATCGGCTCGGGCATCTGGCACCTCGCGCAACACGCCGACGAACGGGCCCGACTCGTGGCGGTCGATGACGACGACATGCTCTGGACGACGGCCGTCGAGGAGCTCCTGCGCTTCTATGCGCCGGTCACGATGGGCCGCAAGGTCATCGCCGACACCGAGGTGGCCGGCTGCCCCGTGCGCGCCGGCGAACAGATGCTGGTGACCTTTCCCGCCGCGAACCACGACCCGGCGCATTTCGACCACCCGGAGGAGTTCCAGATCGATCGCGCCCACAACCGTCACGTCGCGTTCGGCCTCGGGATCCACCGCTGCATCGGCTCGAACCTGGCCCGGCTCGAGATGACGGTCGGTCTGCAGGAGTGGGTCCGAGCGTTCCCGCACTTCGAACTCGACCCCGAACGCGAGACGGCGTGGGCGAACGGTCAGGTCCGCGGCCCCCGCTGCCTGCCGGTGCTCCTCCATCCCTCTCGAACAGGGCGGGGCGCGGCGTTCTCGTGAACTTCTTGCGCACGCGGGTGCGCAAGAAGTTCACGAGAACGCCAACCGGGGCGGAAAACGAAGAGAGCCCCGGCGGTGCGGCCGCTTGCGCAGCGCACCCCCGGGGCGTCTCAGGCGGACAGATCCACCACTGGTCGAACGTCGGGCGTTAGCCTTCAACTCGATCAGTCACATCGCCCGTCTCGCCTTGCGGCGTGGCGGGCGATGCCGCGTTCGGAACCGGCAGCGGTCTCCCGCTCCCGACCCCGTTGTCACCGATTCACGCTGACCCGGTTGCCCGAGCCATCGGTCCTGGTGCCAATCGGAACCGTCCTCAATGAGGCCAGTTGGGGTGGCCCCAGATCCTTCGGCTCCGAACCATGGCCCCGTTGCCCCCGAGCGACTTGCGTCTCCCGTGGACCCGGTCGCCTCGCCGGCACGCCCCGTGCGATCCCGAAGGATCACCCGAACACGCCCCAGCAGGTCCCCGTTGCCGACGGTTGCCCGTCGACCCGGTCGGACCCGACGCCTTCGCAGTCGCCTGCTCCGGACGCCGACTCCCCGTCGCCCCCGGTCGACTTGCGTCTCCCGCGGGCCCGGTCTGAGATGGCCGGTGAACTCTGTCCTGCCCCGAGCCCGCTGTGCGTCGTGAGCGATGTGGGCTGGACCTCGACGAATCGAAACCCCCTCCTCATCGCCCCGGTGCGCATGCGCTGTTCGGAACGATGCTCAGTAAAGACGCCACAAAACCCCAGGTCAAGGGGTATTTTCAAAATCACAGGCTTATCCCCGAAAGTTTCCCGTTACCCCCAGGAATCGTGCCGTCATCCACCTGATGCCCACCGTTCGTGCACAGGGAAACGCACAGTCGCCGCAGCCGGCCTGCATGCGTCCGGGCGACGTTGATTCCGGACGCCGATGTGTGTTGAATGGCCGGTGATGCAGTACCACCGTCACATCGACACGGCCTCCATCATCATCATTTCGTAGAACACGTGGCCACCCCACGTGTTCGTCAAGCCGCCCCACCGGGCGGCTTCTTCATTTCTCGGGAGCAGTTCATGCGCACGATCGAAGTCTTCGACACCACATTGCGAGACGGTCTCCAGGTCGAGGGCGTCTCCGCGACGGTCGACGACAAGCTGCGCATCGCCGAGCAACTCGACTTCCTCGGCGTCCACTACATCGAGGGCGGCTGGCCCGGTGCCAATCCGAAGGACATCGAGTTCTTCGCCCGCGCCGCCACCGAGCTGCGCCTCGACACCTCGACGCTCGTCGCGTTCGGTTCGACGCGTCGCCCGCGGGGCAAGGTCGACGACGACCCGACGCTGCGCAACCTGATCGAGGCGCAACACGGCCGCCGTGTGCATCGTGGCGAAGAGCTCGGAGTACCAGGTGCTCGAGGCACTGCAGACCACGCTCGACGAGGGCGCGGCGATGATCGCCGACTCGGTGAAGTTCCTGCACGGCGAGGGCCGCATGGTGCTCGTCGATCTCGAGCACTTCTTCGACGGCTACAAGGCGAGCCCCGAGTTCTCGCTGCGGGCCATCGAGGCCGCCGTCGTCAACGGCGCGTCGCACCTCGTGCTGTGCGACACCAACGGCGGCACGCTGCCCGACGAGGTCGGCCGGATCGTCGCCGACGTCAAGGCCCACGTCGGCGACGACGCGATCATCGGGATCCACTGCCACGACGACACCGGGTGCGCGGTCGCCAACTCGATGGCCGCGGTCGCGGCGGGCGCCGGCCACGTCCAGGGCACGCTCAACGGGCTCGGCGAGCGGACCGGCAACACGAACCTCACGCACGGTGATCCCGAACCTGCAGCTCAAGCTCGGCTACCCGTGCCTGCCCGAGGGGCGCATCGAGCGGCTCACGGTGGTCAGCCACCACGTCGCCGAGACGCTCAACCGGGCCGTCAACCCGCAGGCGCCGTACGTCGGCTCGTCGGCGTTCGCCCACAAGGCCGGGCTCCACGTGTCGGCGATCGTGCGGGCCAAGGATGCCTACGAACACGTCGACCCGACGCTCGTCGGCAACGGCACGCGCTTCGTCGTGTCGGAGATGGCGGGTCGGGCGACGATCCAGATGAAGGCCGACGAGATCGGCATCGAGATGGACGGCGCCGTGATCAACGAGGTGGTCGACGAACTCAAGCGTCTCGAGCACGAGGGCTACCACTTCGAGGCGGCCGACGCCTCGCTCGAACTGCTCATGCGCCGGGCCGCCGGCACGGTGCCCGAGTTCTTCCGCGTCGAGTCGATGCGGGTGATCACCGACGAACTGCCGGGCGGCACGTTCACCACCGAGGCCACCGTCAAGGTGTGGGTCGGCGAGGGTGACGATGCCGAACGCGGCGTCTGGACGGCCGAGGGCAACGGGCCGGTCAACGCCATCGACTCGGCCCTGCGCCGGGCGGTCGGGTCGATGCTCCCAGCGCTCGATGCCATCCACCTCACCGACTTCAAGGTGCGCATCCTCGACGGCGGCACGGCGACCGGGGCCACCACTCGAGTCCTGCTGTCGGCCACCGACGGCGAGCGCGACTGGACGACGATCGGGGTCAGCCCGAACATCATCGAGGCGTCGTGGCGGGCGCTCGAGGACAGCCTCGTGTTCGGGCTGCTGCACAGCAGGTAGACATACGTCCCATGGCCGCACCGAAGTTCAGCCCCGTCGACCACACCGAGCCGGTGCGGGGCTACGAGTCGCCCGATCACGTGCCGGACGGATGGACGCCGGACCGACCCGGCGAGATCGAGGGATTCCAACCGGAGGGCCCGCGACTCGGCGCCCAGGGTCCGGACCAGGGCTACGCGCTGCGCATCGCCAGCACGTTGCGCCCGAAGGTGCAGGTCGCCACGGGCGAGAACGTCGACGACGCGATCCGCGGCTGTCTCGGGGTGGCACTGCGCCGGGCGTCGCTCTTCTCACGGGCCCCCGTCGTCCACGACCTCACCATCGCGTTCACGATCTGGGGCTTCTACGACGCGTCGCCCCCGGCGGAGCTCCTCGCGTTGCGGCGCGAGATGTTCGAAGGGCTGCGCCTCGTCGGGCACCACTACGCCGAAGGACGGGCGGTCGTCGACATGGTCCCCGAAGCGACGTTGCGGATGACGCCCGAAGCTGTGACATCGGCGTATCCGGGCGAGTGGCGTAGCCTGCTCGGCGCCTGAAAACATTCCTGCCGCGGAGGGGGCGGCGCCCATGACGACCACCGCATTCGAGCCACGGGTCGCGCCCCGTCGCGCCGGCCGTTCCAGCGACCTGGCAGCACGTCGCCGCGCTCGACGGGCTGCGCGCGCTCGCCGTCGTGGCGGTGCTCCTGTTCCATGGCGGCTACCTGCAGGGCGGGTTCCTCGGCGTCGACCTCTTCTTCGCCCTCTCCGGCTTCCTGATCACGTCGCTGCTGATCCGCGACGCCGGCTCGCCCGGAGGGGTCCGGCTCGGATCGTTCTGGGGCCGCCGGTTCCGGCGGCTGCTGCCGGCGGTGCTGACGTTGATCGTGGTCGTCGCGCTGTGGTCATGGCTGTTCGGCAGCCTGGCCGACCTCGCCGGGGTCGAGGGCGACGGTCCGTGGGCGGTGTTCTACGTGGCCAACTGGCACTTCATCTCGCAGTCGGGTGGCTACTGGCAGTCGTTCACCCAGCCGTCGATGTTCGACCACCTCTGGAGCCTCGCCATCGAGGAGCAGTTCTACCTCGTGTGGCCGCTCGCCGTCGTCGCGATCTGGCGCTGGTCGCGTCGACCGGTCCGCACGCTGGCGGTCGTCTCGGGCCTCGCCATCGGACTGTCGTTCGTCGCCATGGTGCTCCTCTACGACGGCGTCGAGCCGACGCGGGTCTACATGGGCACCGACACCCGCGCCGCCTCCCTGCTCGTCGGTGCGCTCGCCGCGACGGAACCGGCTCGGCGGTGCGCGCGACGGGTGGCCGCGGCGCTCGGGAGGCGCCTCGGTCTCGTGCTGGCGGTGCTGGCCGGTCTCGTGGCGTGGTCGTGGGTCGCCATCGACGGAGCCAGCTCGGGGATGCTGTACCGAGGTGGTCTGCTCGCCCACTCGCTGGCGTGCGCCGTCGTGATCTCCCTCGTGGTCGCCGCCGACCGCGGCTGGTTCGTGCGGGGGCTCGGCTGGCGGCCACTGGCCTGGATCGGGGTGCTGTCGTACGGGTTGTACCTGTGGCACTGGCCGATCTACGTCGTGCTCAGTCCGCAGCGCACGGGGATCGACGGAGTGCCGCTGCTCGGGGTGCGCATGGCGGTGTCGTTGGCGTTCGCCTACGCCTCCTACCGGCTCGTCGAGGACCCGGTGCGCCACCGCGCCACGTGGGCTCGCGGCCGCTCGGGTGTCGCCGTGCTCGTTGCGGTCGTCGTCGGAGTGATCGTGCTGCTCGTCGCGTTGCCCGATCCCACGGGCCAGATCGCCGAGTTCGACCCATCGGCCATCGCCGCCGGCGCGCCGGTCGTTCGCGCCGCACCGGCCGGGACACCGGCCGCCGCGCCGACCGATTCGTCGAACGCCGCCTCGCCGCCGCGCACCGCAACGCCGATCGGCGACGGCGCCGCGGCGTCGGCCGTGGCACCGGCCGAGGGAGCCGCTCCCACGGTGGCGCCGACGACGGTGCCCCCGACGACGGTGCCGCTCCCGCGTCGGGAGATCCATTCCGTGATGTGGGCGGGCGACTCGGTGTCGTACGACCTGGCGCCGGCGGTGATCGCGTCGCTGACGGCGGCCGGACTCGACGTCGACACCCACGCGTCGTACTACGGCTTCCGGCTGATCGCCGACGCCGACCACTACGACCTGTCCCAGCTCATCCCGAAGGAGGTCGCCAAGGTCCGTCCCGACGTCGTGCTGATGCAGATCTCGTTGTGGGACACCCCGGTCGACGACGACACCTACGGCGCCGCGTTGGTGAAGCTGGCGGTCGATCTCGACGTCCTCGGCACGTCGCTCGTCGTCGTGGGAGCGCCGCCGACGGCGATGGACGACATGAACGAGGGCATGACGCGCCTGTTCGGCGTGGCGTCGGACCTCGCCGCGGTGAGCGCCACCGACAACTTCGACGTGCTCGATCCCGCGCCGATGTGGGGCCCGGTGTTCGTGCGTGACTTCGACGGCGACGGCGTCCCCGAGCGCAAGCAGGACTCGATCCACGTGTGCGGGTCGGGCGCGGCACACTTCGCGGCATGGCTCGCCCCCGCCCTCGCCGAACGCTACGACGGCGTCGAGCCCGGCGATCCGTTCTCCTGGGCGAGCGGCTCGTGGGGCCTCGATCCGCGGTACGACGATCCGGTCGGCACCTGCGCGCGGCTCTGAGGCTCCGTCCCCAACGGCGAACGCGTGAACAATCTGCGCACATGGGCCGCAGATTGTTCACGCATTCCGCTCCGGAACATCCCCTCCCTATCATCGAGGTGTGAAGATCGGACAGGTCGCCGAGCAGATCGGGGTGTCGACGGCGACGATCCGCTACTACGAGTCGATCGGGCTGATCGACGAACCCGATCGCACCGCGTCGGGCTACCGCGACTACGACGACGTCGCCGTCGATCGGCTGCGGTTCGTCCGCGACGCCCAGGCCACCGGGCTGAGCCTCGTCGAGATCGGATCGGTGCTGGAGATGAAGTCGGCCGGGGCGCGGACGTGCAGCCACACGACGGCGCTGCTGCAGCGTCACCTCGACGAGCTCGACACGCAGATCGAGCGGCTGACGGCGGCCCGCCGCGAACTCGCGGAACTCGCCGCCCGCGCCCGCTCGCTCGATCCCGCGGCCTGTACGGACCCGAACCGCTGTCAGGTGATCGCCCAGCATCACGCGTGACATGCGGCGCTTGACCTTCAAGCCGACTTGAAAGAATACACTGCAGGTATGGCAACGGAACTCCTGCGCAGCGACATCGCCGTCGAGGGCATGACGTGCGCCTCGTGCGCCGCCCGCATCCAACGCTCCCTGGCCGAACTCGACGGCGTCGACGACGCCACGGTCAACTTCGCCAACGGCCGGGCGGTCGTGATCCACGACGGCCGGACCGACGACGGGCGCCTGCGCGACACCATCGAACAACTCGGCTACCACGCGCCGCAGGAACCCGATCACGAGGGTGCGGAACTGCGGCGCGAACAGGATCTGTCGCGGCGACTCGTCGCGGCCGTGGTGCTCGGCCTGCCCGTGCTGTTGATCTCGATGATCCCCGCCCTGCGGTTCAGCGGCTGGGAATGGGTCGTCGCCGCGCTCGCCACACCGGTCGTGTTCTGGTGCGGTTGGACGTTCCACCGCGCCACGTGGATGAACCTCCGTCACGGTTCGACCACGATGGACACGCTCGTCTCGATGGGCACGCTGGCGGCGTGGACATGGTCGACCGTCGTGCTCCTCGGCGGCGACGACGGGATGCATCTGTACTACGAGACGGCGGTCGTCATCGTGGCGCTGATCCTGCTCGGCAAATGGCTCGAGTCGCGGGCGAAGCGCCGTTCGGGCGACGCCATCCGCGCGCTCGCCGACCTCGGGGCCAAGACGGCGCGGCTCGAGGACGGCACCGAGATCGCTCTCGACGACGTCGAGGTCGGCATGCGCTTCCTCGTCCGGCCGGGCGAGAAGGTGGCCACCGACGGCACGGTGGTCGAGGGCCGTTCGGCGATCGACGCGTCGATGGTCACGGGTGAACCGATGCCCGTCGAGGTCGGCCCCGGCGACGACGTGATCGGCGCCACCGTCAACACGAGCGGTGCGCTCGTCGTCGAGGCGACCCGGGTCGGTGCCGACACCGCGCTCGCCCAGATCATCCGGCTCGTCGCCGTCGCGCAGGGCAGCCGCGCCGACGTGCAGCGGCTCGCCGACCGTGTGGCCGCGGTGTTCGTCCCGGTGGCGATCGCCATCGCCGGGCTGACGCTCGTGGCGTGGCTCGTCACCGGCCATGGCGCCGACGAGGCCTTCACCGCCGCCGTCGCCGTGCTGGTCATCGCCTGTCCGTGTGCCCTCGGGCTGGCGACACCGATGGCGATCATGGTCGGTACCGGACGGGCGGCCCAGCTCGGGGTGATCATCAAGGGTGGCGAGGTCCTCGAGGACACCCGGCGGATCGACACGATCGTGCTCGACAAGACCGGCACGATCACGCAGGGTCGCATGTCCGTCGTCGACGTGGTGGCGCCCGACGGAGACCGTGCCGAACTGCTGGCGCTGGCGGCGGCCGTGGAACATCGGTCGGAGCATCCGATCGGCGCGGCGATCGTCGCCGCCGTGCCGGCCGGCCCGCAGCCGGCCGTCGCCGACAAACTCGTCGACGCGTTCCGTTCCGAGGCCGGCGTCGGCGTGATCGCCGATGTCGACGGGGTCGAGGTGAGGGTCGGTCGCCGGCAGCTGTTCGCCGACGTGCCGGCGGCGGTCGAATCGGCGACGACCGACGCCGAAGGGCGCGGCAACACCGTCGTCCTGGTCGGACGGTCGGGCCGCGCGGAGGCGGCGATCGTCGTCGCCGATGCCGTCAAGGCCACGTCGGCCGAGGCGATCCGCGCCTTCCACGACCTCGGCCTGTCGGTCACGATGCTGACGGGCGACAACGAGCGCACCGCGCACCGCGTCGCCGATGACGTCGGCATCGACCGCGTGATCGCCGGTGTACTGCCGGCGGGGAAGGCCGCCGAGATCGAGCGGCTGCAGTCCGGTGGCGGACGCGTGGCGATGGTCGGCGACGGTGTCAACGACGCACCCGCGTTGGCGCAGGCCGACCTGGGCATCGCCATCGGAACGGGTACCGACGTGGCGATCGAAGCGTCCGACCTGACGGTCGTGTCCGGCGACCTGCGGGCGGCGGCCGATGCGATCGCCCTCGCCCGCCGGACCCTGTCCACGATCAAGGGCAACCTGTTCTGGGCGTTCGCCTACAACGTGGCGGCGATCCCCCTCGCCGCGTTCGGGTTCCTCGACCCGATGATCGCCGCCGGGGCGATGGCGTTCTCCTCGGTGTTCGTCGTGACCAACAGCCTGCGACTGCGCCGCTTCGCCGGCTACCGGGCCAGCGACCGGGCCAGCTAGCCGGAGGAGCCACCGCGCGGAGTAGCCCGCCGAGCGATGGCAGGATGAGCCGATGCAGACGCAATTGCTGATCGGCGGCGACTGGCTCGCCGGAACCGGGGGTGGGGCAGATCGAGGTGGAGAACCCGGCGACCGAGGTGGTGATCGCCTCCGTCGCCGCGGGAACGCCGGCCGACGCCACGGCGGCGTGCGACGCGGCGGCCGAGGCCCAGCCGGCCTGGGCGGCGACGGCGCCCCGCGAGCGTGCCGAGATCCTGCGGGCGAGCTGGCAGCGCCTGGTCGACCACACCGACGAGCTGGCGGAGCTGATCACCGCCGAGCACGGCAAGCCGTTGGCCGACGCGCGCGCCGAGGTGGCGTACTCGGCGGAGTTCTTCCGCTGGAACGCGGAGGAGGCGGTGCGCATCCACGGCACGCTCGGCTGGGCCCCGTCGGGCGCCAACCGGATCGTGGTGCACCATCCGCCGGTGGGCGTGGTCGTGATCGTCACGCCGTGGAACTTCCCGGCGGCGATGATCACCCGCAAGCTCGCCCCGGCGCTCGCCGCCGGCAACACGGTGGTGATCAAGCCACCGGCGCTCACGCCGCTCACTGCGCTGCGGATCGGCGAACTCCTCCACGAGGCCGGGCTGCCCGCCGGCGCGGTCAACATCGTGCCGACGAAGTCGTCGCGCGACTGGTTCGACGCCGCCGTCGATCATCCGGCGACGCGCATGGTGTCGTTCACCGGTTCCACCGAGGTCGGCATCGGCCTGCTGAAGCGGGCGGCCGATCGCGTGCTCAAGCACGTGATGGAGCTCGGGGGGAACGCGCCGTTCATCGTGTTCGACGACGCCGACATCGATGCCGCCGTCGAGGGGGCGATGGTCGCCAAGATGCGGCACTCCGCAGAGACGTGCACCGCGGCGAACCGGTTCTTCGTGCACGATGCGGTGGCCGACGAGTTCAACGCCAAGTTCGCCGCGGCGATGGGTGCGGTGAAGGTCGGCAACGGGATGGACGACGGCGTCACGTGCGGGCCGATGATCAACGCCGATGCGATCGACTCGATCGACGAGCTGGTCAGCGGCGCCGTCGACGGCGGCGCGACGGTGAGCACCGGTGGGCACCGGGGCAAGGGCGCCGGCTACTTCTACGAGGCGACGGTGCTCGACAACGTCGCTGCCGATGCCGAGATCACCGGGCACGAGATCTTCGGACCGGTGGCGCCGATCATCCGCTTCGACGACACCGACGCGATGATCGCCCAGGCGAACAACACCGAGATGGGGCTCACCGGCTACGTCTACACCCGCGACCTCGCCCGCGGCCTGAGCGTCAGCGAGCGCATCCAGGCCGGGATGATCGGACTCAACCGGGGCGCGGTGTCCGACCCCGCGGCGCCGTTCGGCGGCATGAAGCAGTCGGGCCTCGGCCGCGAGGGTGCGAGCGACGGCATCTACGAATTCTGCGAAACCCAGTACATCGCCACGAACTGGTGAAGTTGTCGCGTGGGGTCAGGCACCGCGCAACAACTGCGGGGCTTCGCCGGTCAGTTGTTGCGCGGAGCCTGACCCAAGCAGACTGCGGCGATGAACGTGACCGACGCCGTGAACGCTCGCCGCTCGATCCGGGCGTTCCGGTCGGATCCCGTCGACGACGACACGATCGCCCGGCTGCTCACCGTGGCGTCGCGGTCGCCGTCGGGCGGCAACGTCCAACCGTGGCGCATCTACGTGGTGAACGGCGAGTCGATGACACGCTTTCGCGAGTTCCTCCAGGACCGCCCAGCCGGTGCGCCCGCGTACGACATCTACCCGGCAGGGCTCACCGAGCCGTACCGGACGTCGCGGTTCAAGATCGGTGAGGACATGTACGCGACGCTCGGGATCACCCGCGACGACAAGCCGGCACGGTTCGCCCAGTTCGCCAAGAACCTCGACTTCTTCGGCGCCCCGGCCGCGCTGTTCTGTTTCGTCGAGCGGCAGATGGGCCCGCCGCAGTGGTCGGACCTCGGCATGTTCCTCCAGACGTTCATGCTGCTCGCCCAGGAGGCCGGCCTCGACACGTGCCCGCAGGAGGCGTGGGCGGTCCACGAAGCGGCGGTGAGCGAGTTCGTCGGCGCGCCCGAGGAGCAGCGGATCTTCTGCGGCGTGGCCATCGGGCACGCCGACCCGGATCACCCGATCAACTCGCTCGTCTCCGACCGCGAGCCACTCGAGGTCTTCGCCCGCTTCGTCTGAACCTGAAACGCTCGGTGCCTGACCCCAGGCGTTTCAGCCTTCGACGCCGATCGTGCGGATGGCGTCGGCGTGCCGGGCGGCGTCCTCCGGCGACAGGGTCGGGCCGAGTTCGACGATGAAGGCGACACCGTCCTGGTCGGCGAGCTCGTGGCGGGCCCACGTCGCGGCGATGCCGGTGTACGTGCCGCCGGAGATCCCGCCCATCGGCCAGTTCGGTCAGCTCGGCGTAGCGCTGCCGGATGCGACCTTCGCGACCCTTCGCCGGGCTGATCACGAACAGGTCCTGGTGGTACCAGATCGTGATGTCGGGGCGGAGCTGATCGACGAGGTTGACGATCGCCTGCGTCTCGGGCTCGCTGGCCGGTCCGGTTCCGGCGTACTGGCTGTCGCCCGGCACACCGATCGGACCCCAGGAATCGGGGAAGTTGCGGTTCAGGTCGACGCCGTTCGCGTTCTGGCGCACCTGGGCGGCCTGGCCGTCGGGGTTCATCGAGTCGACCAGCCACAGCTCCACCCCGTCGGGCACGGGTGCCGAGCGCAGGTCGTCGAGGATCGCCGTCCCCGCATCCTCGTCGCCGTGGATCACACCGATCACGAGCACCCGCCGGCCGCCCGGCGTGCCGTACCGTTCGGCGACGATCGGCCGGCCCTCCACCGATCGTCCGAGCCCGACGACCGCGGCGCTCAGGTCGAGCGGGCCCGGCGCGTCCGGGATGGCGATCGTCGTCGTCGTGGTGCGTGGTGGCGTGGTGGTCGTCGTGATCGTGCTGGTGGTGCTGGTGCTGGTGCTCGTGGCCGGCGGGATCGTCGTGGCGACCGGCGTCGACGGCGCAGTGGCCGCGACGGGCGCATCGCTTGTTGCGCCATCGGCTGCATCGTCAGCCCCGTCGGATGTGCAGGCGGCCAGGGCGCTCGCCGTGGCGATCGCCAGCACGACCGGCACGATGCCTGCTCGGCCTCGCATCGCGGCGTTACGGGGCGATCGCGTGGGCGCGCAGGTCGGCGAGATCGATGTACTCGAGCGTCGACATGTGCGTCGACTCGATCACCACCGGGCACGCCCGACCGGCCTCGAGCGCCTCCCGCCACCGGTCGGCGCACACGCACCACTGATCGCCGTCGGTCAGCCCGGCGAAGCCGTACTCGGGCATCGGCGTGGACAGGTCGTTGCCCCGCTCCTTGGAGAACGCCAGGAAGTCGTCGGTCACGCGGCAGCAGACCGTGTGCATGCCGGGATCGTCACCGCGGTTCTCGCAGCATCCCGAGCGGTAGTAGCCGGTGAGCGGATCGAACGAACACGGCTGGAGTTCCGTGCCGAGCACGTTCAACTGCGTGGTCATCGACCCATCCTGCCAGGGCGCCGGGCCCGATTGACGCTACGGTGCGGAAGGAAGAAGGGGAGGACACAACGACGTGGCCGACATCCTGACCGCTCTCGAAGCGCTGGCGACCGAGCGTCGTCCCGACGATGGTCTGCTCGGTTCGCTGCTGCCGGCGTACTACTCCGAACTGCCGGACGAGGACGCGGACGACCGTCGCCGCGACGACCTCTACGCCGCGGCCGCCACCCACCTCCAGCTCGGCCGCCGACGCCGGCCGGGAGAGCACCTCGTGCGGATCCTCTCGCCCGATGTCGAGCGGGACGGTTGGCACTCCCCGCGTTCGGTGCTGATGTTCGTCACCGACGACGTCCCGTTCCTCGTCGACACCGTGCGCATCGTGCTCGACCGCCACGACCTCGGCATCCATCTCCTGGTCCACCCGACGCTCATCGTGACGCGCGACGACGACGGCGTGATCACGGCGGTCCGGCCGGCCGGCCGGAACTCCTACGACGGCGAGCCGGGCGCCGAGGCGAACGGGACGGGCGGCGTCGTGGAAGCCTGGACGCAGATCGAGCTCGACCGCTGTCCCAACGAGATCGCCGACATCGTCGAGCGCGACGTGCTCGACGCGATCGTCGCGGTGCACCGCGTGGTCGACGACTTCGATGAGATGCAGGCCCGACTGCTCGCCGTCGCCGACGGTGACCCGCTGCTGGACTGGCTCGGTGTCGAGAACCTCGTCCTGCTCGGGGCCGCCACCTACCGCCGCACCGTGGCGGGCCTCGCCCTGGTCGGCGAGAGCGGGCTCGGGGAGCTGCGGCCCGGGGCCGGACTCGACGCCACCGTCGTCGATCCACCGTCGCAGCCCGGCGACGCCCGGGTGGTGATCGCCCGCACCGACGCCGCGGCCACCATTCACCGTCCCGCACGGATGCTGTGCGTGTGCGTCAGGCCACCGGGGGAGGGGCTCGAGTACCGCTTCGTCGGGCTCCTCGGCAGCGCCGCCTACCGCGAGAGCGTCTTCGCCATCCCGGTGCTCGCCGAGCGCGCCACCGAGGTGCTCGAACTGTCGGGTGCACCGCTGCACAGCCACACCGGCCGGGCCATCAAGAACGTGGTCGAGACGCTCCCGCGCGACCTCGTGTTCGAACTCGATGCCCACGTCCTCGCCCAACTGGTCATCGACATCGTCGGGTTGCAGGAGCGGCGCATCGTCCGCGCCTTCGACGTCGCCGAGCCCGTCGGTCCGTGGACGACCGTGCTCGTCTACGTTCCGCGCACCCGGTTCACGGCCGCGCTCCCCGAGACGGTCGCCGCGCTCGTCGCCGAGCACTACGCGGGCGAGGTGCGCGACTCGGAGACCCTCGTCGGGACGAGCTCGCTCGCCCGCATCTCGATGAGCGTCCGTGCCGGGCGCGACGTCGACCTCGAACGTCTCGGACACGCCATCGATCGGATCTCGGAGACCTGGGAGGAACAGGCGCGGCGGGCCGTCACCGACGCGCTCGGTCCCGAGGAGGGCGACCGGGTCTTCGACCTGCTGTCCGGCGCGACGACCGCCGAGTACCGGGCCCGCACCCGCCCGATCGAGGCGGTGGCCGACTTCCGCCAGATCGCCGCGCTGCTCGGTTCGTCGACGGCGATCGCCACGTCGTTCGGGCGGGCCGTGGATGCCGACGGGGACGACTGGCGCTTCCGTGTGTACTTCCGGGGGCCGGGTGCGACGCTGGCCGACCTCGTGCCGGTCCTCGGCCAACTCGGCCTGCAGGCGGTCGAGGAGCATCCCGTCACGTTCGACATCGACGGCGACCCGGTGTCGCTCTACGAGATCGGCGTGCGCGCCGGCCGGGACCACATCGACGAACTGCAGCGGATGGAACTCCGGCGGGCCTTCGTCGGCCTCGTGCTCGGCACGATCGAGAGCGATCAGCTCAACCATCTCGTACTCGAGGGCGGCCTCGAGATCCGCCAGGTGGGCGTCCTGCGGCTCTACCACCGCTACCTCGGGCAGGTCGGGTTCCGATTCAGCTCGTCGTACACCGCCCAGACGTTGGTGCGGCAACCGGAGATCGCCCGTCTGCTCGCCGAACTGTTCGACGCCCGGTTCGACCCGGCGCGTGGCAACGACGCCGTGGCCCGGGCCACCGCCGTGGCTGACATCAGGAAGGTCCTGCTCGAGCGTCTCGACGAGGTGCCCTCACTCGACGAGGACCGGATCTGCCGTGCCTTTCTCACCGTGATCGACGCCACCGCCCGGACGAACGCCTACCGCTCCCGCTGGCAGGTCGGCGACGAGATCGCGGTGAAGCTGCGACCCGGCGAGATCCCGTTCCTTCCCGAGCCGCGCCCACGGTTCGAGATCTTCGTGTGCTCGCCGAAGGTCGAAGGCGTCCACCTGCGTGGCGGGCCGATCGCCCGGGGCGGCCTGCGGTGGAGCGATCGCGCCGAGGACTTCCGCACGGAGATCCTCGGCCTGATGAAGGCGCAGATGGTGAAGAACGCCGTGATCGTGCCGGTCGGCGCCAAGGGCGGGTTCGTGGTGAAGGGCGCGACGGCCGACCCGACCGACCGGGATGCGGTGCGTGAGGAAGGCATCGACCGGTACCGGCGCTTCGTGCGGGCGTTGCTCGACGTGACCGACAACGTGGTCGACGGCGTGGTCGTCAACCCGGCCGACTGTGTCGTCCAGGACGAGCCCGACCCCTACCTCGTGGTGGCCGCCGACAAGGGCACGGCGTCGTTCAGCGACATCGCCAACGAGATCGCCATCGAACGCGGCTTCTGGCTCGGCGACGCGTTCGCGTCGGGTGGCAGCAACGGCTACGACCACAAGGAGATGGGGATCACGGCGCGCGGCGCCTGGGAGAGCGTGCGCCGCCACGGTCGCGTCCTCGGCCTCGACGTCGACCGCGATCCGATCACGGTGGTGGGCATCGGCGACATGTCGGGTGACGTGTTCGGCAACGGCATGTTGCTGAGCGACAACCTGCGGCTCGTCGCCGCGTTCGACCACCGGCACATCTTCCTCGATCCCGACCCGCCGGGCGTCGCCGCGCACGCCGAGCGGCGACGCCTGTTCGATCTCCCGCGGTCGAGCTGGGCCGACTACGACACGTCGCTGATCTCACCCGGCGGTGGCGTGTACGCGCGGACACTGAAGTCGATCGAGATCACCGACGCGGTGCGCGGTGCGCTCGGCATCGACGACGACGTCGCCATGCTGCGGCCGGACGAGCTGATCTCCGCGATCCTGTGCGCGCCCGTCGATCTGTTCTGGAACGGCGGCATCGGCACCTACGTGAAAGCCTCGACCGAGTCGCACGAAGCGGTCGGCGACCGGGCCAACGACGCCGTGCGCGTCGATGCGGCGATGCTGCGCTGCCGGATGGTGGGGGAGGGCGGGAACCTCGGTTTCACCCAGCTCGGCCGCACGGAGTACGCGCTCGCCGGCGGGCTCATCTACACCGACGCCATCGACAATTCGGCGGGCGTCGACTGCAGCGACCACGAGGTCAACATCAAGATCGCCCTCGACCAGCTGGTGCACGACGGTGAGCTGACGTTCAAGCAGCGCAACGCCCTGCTCGCCGAGATGACCGACGACGTCGCCCGTCTCGTGCTGGAGGACAACCGGGACCAGACGCTGGCGTTGATGATCGCCCGCGAACAGGCGCTGTCCATGGTCAACGTCCATGCCCGCTACCTCGACTCGCTCGAGGCCGAGGGCATCCTCGACCGCGAGCTGGAGTTCCTGCCCAGCGACAAGCAGATCGCCGAGCGACAGAGCGCCGGCAGTGGTCTGAGCGCGCCCGAGTTCGCCGTGATGATCGCCTACACCAAGAGCGCCGACATCGCCGAGGTGCTCGACACCGACCTGCCCGACGACCCGGCACTCGACTCGGAACTGCTCGGCTACTTCCCGGCCGCCCTGCGTGACCGGTTCCCCGACACGCTGCGCGGGCACCGGCTGCGTCGCGAGATCATCACGACGTCGATGGTCAACAACATGGTCAACCTGGCCGGGATCAGCTTCGACCACCGGATGACCGAGGACACCGGCTCGACCGTCGCCGACGTGCTGCGTGCGTTCATGGCCGCCCGTCGGATCGTCGAACTCGACGACCAGTGGCAGACGATCGATGCGCTCGACCGCACCGTGCCGCTCGACACGCAGATCAACCTGTTCCTCGAGGCGCGCCGTTCGGCCGAGCGGGCCGCCGGTTGGCTGCTCCGCCACCGACCGTCGTCGTTCGGGATCGACGTGGTGGTCGACGAGTTCTCCACCCCGATCTCCACCATCGCCGCCAACCTCGACAGCGTCGTCACCGGTCGCGTCGCCGCCGACATCGACGAGCGACGCTCGCGTTCCATCGAGGCGGGAGTGCCCGCCGAACTCGCCGCACGGGCGGCGCGCTGGCCGTGGATGCACCCCGGCTTCGACATCGTCGAACTGGCGCGGGAACAGGGGTGTCCGGTCGAGCACGCGATGACGACGTACTGGTCGATGTTCGACGCGTTCGACCTGTTCTGGCTGTGGGAGGGCATCGGGGCGCTCCCACGCTCCGACCGCTGGCAGACCCAGGCCCGCTCGGCGCTGCGTGACGATCTCCTCGCCGTGCTGGCGGCGTTGACCCGCAACGTGCTGGCGACCGCCGACGGGTCGGCCGCGGACTGGATCGCCGGCAAGCAGCGGTCGGTGGGCAAGGCGATCGCCATGCACACCGAGATCCGCCGTGCGGAGAGCTTCGATCTGACCACGCTGTCGGTGGCGTTGCGGCAGTTGCGCAACCTCACCCTGCTGGCGCGGTGACGGCCGAGCGCGGTGAGAGGGCTTGATCCACTCGTGTGACAATCACGACGAGTCCTCACACAGCGCTGACCCGAGCGCAGATAGCGTCGATCGGGTCATGGCCCCATCACCTCGCTACCGCTTCGCCCCGTCGCCGACCGGCTCGTTCCATGTCGGTGGGGCGCGCACGGCGCTGCACAACTGGGCCCTCGCGGGCCAGAGCGGCGGCACGTTCGTGCTCCGGATCGAGGACACCGACGAGGCCCGGAACCGCCCCGAGTGGACGCAGGGGATCATCGATGCGCTCGCCTGGATCGGCATCTCGGCCGACGATGATCGCTTCGAGGGACCCCACTTCCAGAGCGACCACGCGGCTGCCCACGTGGCGGCGGCGCACCGGTTGTTCGACGAGGGCGCCGCGTACTACTGCGACCTGACGGCCGACGAGATCCAGGCCCGGGCGAAGGCGGCCGGACAACCGGGTTACGACGGGTACTCGCGCGACCGCGGTCTCGAACCGGCGCCCGGCCGGGTGTTGCGCTTCCGCGTGCCCGACGGCACGACGACGGTCGTCGATCGTGTGCGCGGCGAGGTGCACTTCGAGAACTCGACGATCGAGGACTTCGTGCTGCTGCGGGGCAACGGCACGCCGGTGTTCCTGCTCGCCAATGTGGTGGACGACATCGAGATGGGTATCACGCACGTCGTGCGCGCCGAAGAGCATCTTCCGAACACGCCGAAGCAACAGATGCTGTGGAGCGCGCTCGGGCAGGTGCCACCGGTGTGGGGGCACGTGCCGGTGCTCGTCAACGAACAACGCAAGAAGCTGTCGAAGCGGCGCGACAAGGTGGCGCTCGAGCAGTACCGCGACGAGGGCTACCTGGCCGACGCCATGGTCAACTATCTGATGACGCTCGGTTGGACGCCTCCGGGCGACGACGAGATCGTGCCGTGGAGCGACGTCGAAGCCTCCTTCCGGCTGGAGGACGTGACGCACTCGCCGGCGTTCTTCGACATCAAGAAACTCGACGCGTTCAACGGCGAGTACATCCGGCGGATGCCGCTCGACGCCTTCATCGAGCGCGCCGCCGCCGAGCTTGCCGGCCGACTGGGACCGGGACCGGTTCGCGGCCATCGCACCGCACATCCAGGAGCGGCTCGTGACGTTCGCCGAGGTGCCGGGCAAGGTCGATTTCCTGTTCGCGCCGGCCGACGGTCCCATCGACTACGACGAGGCGTCGTGGGACAAGGCGTTCGGACCGGAGTGGGCGGCGCCGCTGCTCGACGACGTGATCGCGGCGTTCGCCGACGTGACGTGGGAGGCCGACGCGCTGAAGACCGCCGTCGAGCAGGCGATGACCGGGTACGGGCTGAAGCTCGGCAAGGCGCAGGCGCCGGTGCGCGTCGCCGTCACCGGGCGCTCCGTCGGGCCCCCGTTGTTCGAATCGCTCGAGGTGCTCGGCCGCGACGAGACCTTGCGCCGGTTGCAGCTCGCCCAGCGACGCGTCGGATCGCCGGCCGACGCGGAGGGATGAGCAGGGTCCGTGACCGACGACTTCGAGCTCGACCCCGACCTCGACCCCGACCCGGACCGTGAGCGTCGTGCCGAGGCGCAACGGCTGTCCGATCGCCGCCTCATCGAGGCGGTCGAGAACCGGCGATCGGTCGGCGAGGAGTTCGTCCAGACCGCTCAGACGCCTGTCGCCGGTCTGCCCCCGCCGGCGATCCGGACCAACGCCGGCTGGGACACGACCGCCACGGTCACGGTCGACCGCACGCCGGTCGCTCCGGTCAGGGTGACTCGACGGCGGCGCATCTGGCCGCGGGTGTTGCAGGTCGTCGCCGGCATCTTCGCCATCGCCGCGTTGTACTTCCTCGTCACGCTCTGGCAGGTGTGGTCGACCGGCCGCTCCGACGAGGCGCGCGCCGGTGGACGCCATCGTGGTGATGGGCGCCGCCCAGTACGACGGCCGGCCGTCGCCGCAGCTCCAGGCGCGGCTCGACCACGTGGTCGATCTCTGGCCGGAGGGGTATGCGCCGCTGGTCGTGGCCACCGGCGGCAACCGGCCCGGCGATCGGTTCACCGAGGCCGAGGCATCGGCGAAGTACCTCACCGAAAATGGGGTCCCCGAGTCGGCGATCCTGTTGGAGAGCGAGGGCACGTCGTCGTACGAGTCGCTCACCGGCGTGGAATCGCTGCTCGCCGAGCGCGGGCTCGACACGGTGCTGATCGTCACCGATCCGTATCACGCGTTGCGGAGCAAGCTCATCGCCGAGGAGGTCGGGCTGACGGCCCACGTGTCACCGACGCCGACCTCGGTCGTGACCGGGTCGAAGGCGCTCGAACGTCACCTCACCGAGGCGGCCGGCGTCGCCGTCGGCCGGATCATCGGCTTCGACCGCCTCGACGATCTCACCGACTGACCACCCCTCCCGAAAAATGCCCCGATCCGCGCGCTGAGCGGGCAAATCGAGGCACATTTCGGAACGCGGTGCGGGACGGTACACTCCTCGGCCGCACCGGTCCGCGGCGACGAGGACCATCGCATCTTGGGGTGTGGTGTAATTGGCAACACAGCAGTTTCTGGTACTGTTATTAGGGGTTCAAGTCCTCTCACCCCAGCTCAGCGCATGTGCTCGAAGGAGTTCGGCGTGTGTGTCGATCGGCGAACGGGATCCCCACGCTGGATCGGTCACGGCCGGTCTGGATCGGCATCGACGGTGATATCGTTGCCGATCGCCACTTGGCCCGTTCGTCTAGTGGCCTAGGACACCACCCTCTCAAGGTGGCGGCACGGGTTCGAATCCCGTACGGGCTGCAAAGAAAATGCCAGGTCAGAGCCACTCTTCGGAGTGGCTCTTCTGGTTTCTGGAACTCGGCTACGACACCGTCGACGACGACGGACCGTGGTGTCTGTGTCTGAGGTCGACCGTCAGTCGACGGCGTGATCGGGCACCCAGTTCCCGTGTGCGCCGTACGGGACCCGCCGAGGCACATGGACGGTCGCCAGCGGTGGCGCCGAGAAGTTCTGCGCGTCGATGATCAGCAGCCGTGACTCGTCGGAGTTGGTGTCGTGGTCGAGACAGAGGACCCATCCCTCGTCCTCCCCGGCGTCGGGTGACGACGGAACGAAGACGGGCTCGGCGCCCCGCACGCCGTCGCCCAGGTGATGCTCGTCGCACGCACCCGTCCTGAGGTCGTACTTCCAGAGCGCGGACCCGTACACCGGTTCTTCGCTGACCCCTTCGCCGGCCATCGCCATCAGGTAGCCGTATCGCGCGTCGAGCCCGACGAGCCGATCGTCGACGCGCCCGAAGTCGCCCGGCCGATCGTCGATCTGCTGCTCCGCGACGGTGCCGGCGGCGAGGTCGATCGTCCAACGCCACAGGCGGCCGACCTGGGCGTAGTCGTCGCTGCTGGAGCCGAACGCCTCCGGCTGGCGCGAGACGTGCAGCACCAGCGTGTCGCCGTCCTCATGGGCATTGACGGGATGGAACACGTAGCACGGGTCGATGTCGAACCAGCGGATGTCGGCATTGGTGCCGTGCCTGGGCAGGACGCCGAGGCGAGCGCCGGCGTCGCGGTCGAACTTGAACGGCAGGCCCGTCTCGAGCGCAGACAGGTCGAAACACACCGGCAGGTCCATGAAGATGACGTAGTGCTCGGTGACGTTGAAGTCGTGCATCATCACCATGTTCGGGATCTCGATCCCGTCGAGTTGTTGCACCTGGCCGTCGGGGCTCACCCGGATGTAGTGGAGGAACGGCGGCTCGGGGCTGAGGTAGCTGAACGCGATGAGCTCACCCGTGATCGGACACACCTTGGGATGCGCGGTCATCGACGTGGTGAGCGCCCCGCCGAAGTTCTCGTAGCCGACCGTGTTCAGTTCGGCGTCGATCTGCCAGGGCCAGTGCCCTTCTTCCAGACAGAGGATCTTCTTGTTGTGCGTGACGATGTGGGTGTTCCCGGTGCCGCGGGTCATGTCTCCCATCGACGCCATCGGATCGCCGCCGGTGGGTTCGGTGATGTTCGGGGTCTGCACGAACCGGTTGCGGTACCACTCGGCGCGCCCACCGGCGAGACGTACTCCGTGCACCATGCCGTCGCCGAAGAACCAGTGGTCGGACGATCCCGAGGCCGGGTTCGGCCCCGTGCGGAGGTAGACCCCCTCGAGTTCGGACGGAATCGTGCCGTCGACGCGCAGGTCGCCGTCGGTTCGTTCGTCGAACACGGGCGCCCAGTTGCCACGGAGATGCCAAGGTCGAGTCGCCTGCGTTGTCGTGTCGAGCGTGTTCATGTGACGAACGTAACACCAATCGGAGCCCAAATTTACCATGAGTAGGTTTCTTGCTCGATGCGACTCGGCGCCCGATCGCGGTTGGTACCGTCGGGCGTCGTGACGCCGTCGAGCTCCGTGACCCCTGGAGCGAGCAACGTTCCCAATGCGACCACCCCGCGGCGCCGACCCGGCCGCCCCAAGGGCGGCCAGATCGTCGCCGACCGGGCCACGATCCTCGCCGCTGCAGTCTCCGTCATCCGCCGTCAGGGACCCGATGCGACGATGGACGACATCGCCGCCGGCGCCTCTGTGACCAAGCCGATCCTCTACCGGACGATCGGCGACAAGGCGGCCTTGATGAACGCCCTGTCCGAGTCGTTGGTCGACGAGATCGACCGTGCCGTGGCGGCTGGAACGAAGCGCGAAGGAGACCCGCGTCGCGCCTTCGAGTCGGCGATCCGCTGCTACGTCGAAGCGGTCGAGGCAGAACGCAACCTGTTCTTGTTCGTCAACTCGGGTGCTCCCGGCACCGACCCGTTCCGCCGCCTCGTCGACCGATCGGCGGCGTCGATGATCGAGCTGTTCGGCGACGCCCGCGAGCGGGCAGGTCTCGGGCGTGACGGTGCTCGAACATGGGCATGGGCCATCGTCGGCGCGTTGCAGGTCGTCACGATCATGTGGGTGCGCGACGATCATCGCGACGTCGATCAGATCATCGCCGACGTGAGCCAACTGTTGTGGTCGGGCGTCGGTCCGACCCTGGCCGGACCGACGCGCTCAGCGCGGAAGCGTCCTCCACTGACCTGAGTCCGTACGAGGTTTCCCACCCGATCGGAAGTACGTGTGTCGTCGTCGGGGGTCGGCATGGGAAATTCAGTCGGACTGGCCAGCGGTGATCACCCGAGATGCTGCTGGAGGAACGTGAGGAAGACGTCCCAGTCCTCGGCGGCTGTCCCATGGCCGCCGTCGTGCATGAAGTAGCCGATGCCACCGAGGATCGGCTCCTCCACGGGCCACGCCTCCTCCTCGGTACCGAGGCCCTCGGACCCGAGTAGCTCGAACACGGGTCCTGCCGCGACCGCGGCGAGGTACTCGCCTTTCGGATCGGCGGCATGGTCGTAGCGCCCGGTTTGGAGCAGGACCGGTCGCGGTGCGATGAGCGAAAGCAGCATGTTGGAATCGACAGGTAGTGAATCGATGTCGTGGAGGTACGACTGAAGGTTCGGGGCGAACCATCGGGCCGGCAATGTGTCGAGTGCGTCACCGAAGTCTCGTCGCAGGAGTGCGCCTCCGAATTTGCCGGAGCAGCAGGAGATCACGGCAGCGAAGCGGTCGTCGCGAGCGCCTGCCCAGAGAACTGCTCGACCGAGTCGGGATGCTCCGTAGATCGCGACGCGATCGGCGTCGACCGAGGCGTCCGTCTCGAGGTAGTCCTGGGCGCGGCTCAGGCCCCATCCCCACGCGGCGATCGCTCCCCACGAATCGTCGGGGCGCTCCGTCTCGCTTGCTCCGTCGAAGTACGCGCGAACGCTCCCGGGGTAGCCGTCGTCGGTGTCCGGGTCGAGCTGGAGATAGTTGATCGCGGCGACCCCGAATCCTGCGTCGAGATACGCCGCGGTCGGCAACGCGCCAGCCATGTCCGTGACAGCTGCGGGCAGCGACGGATCTGCCACCGGCGCCGCAAGTGAAGGATCGCCCAGCACTTTCATCGGCTCGTCGAAGCCGAGAACCAGCAGCATCGGTACCGGTCCGTCGGCGTTGGCCGGCACGTACGACACGAGGTCGATGGCTGGCCCCTCGGTTCCCTCGGTGAGATGGATCGTGACTCGCTGACGCAGGGCTGCTCCGTCAAAGGCGGGGGTCGACGTCTCGACGACCTCGAAGTGTTCGCCCTCTGGGCGGTCGGGTGAGCGGCCGTAGACGAGTTCCTCGTAGTCGGCCAGGATTTCGGGTCGACGCTCGCTCCACCACGCATCCGCGCTCTCCACGGCGTCGCCGTTCGCGAGCACCAAGGGGTCGGGCAGCTCGTAGGGTCCGACCATCGCTTCGTCGAAGTTCACGTCTGCGTAGAGCGGACCACCGCCGTTCTCCGGCGACAGCGGCGTGAGTTCGGCGAGTTCGGCATCGATCTGAGCGAGCAGCTCATCAGTCAGGATCGTGTAGGCGTATCCCTGAATCCCCTTGAGCGTCGTGTCGGAAACGAGATCGACCATCGGCCCGGTGGCGAAGCTCGGGACGTGTGCCACAAGGATCGCCGATGATGCAGGATCCGCGAGCAGGGTCCCGATCGGTGTGTTGGCAGTTGTGTAGCGCGGTACCGCTGGGATGGTGGTGGTGGTGGTCGTCGTCGCCTGCAGGATCGTGGTCGATGTCGTGCTCGCAGGCGGTGGCACGGTCGTGGTCGTCGCCAGGGTCGGCGGTGGCGAAACGGTGGCGGCTGTGCCATCGGAGCCTTCGCCGGAACACGCTGCCGTGACCAGCGACACGGTGGCCGCGACGATCGCGATCGCTCTGGTCCCACGCCGACGGTGCGCTGTGAGCGCTCCCATCCGATGGCGTTCCATACTTCGTCGCTGGTAGTTCACGGGTCCCCCTGTCGACCGGATGCACGAGGTGCGAAATCTCACCTTAGTGGAACGGTCGTTCAGTTTTGAGATTTGCCGCGGCGGAGCAGGGAGTTCGGCTACTTGGGAATGCGGTTGAGCGCGGCGTTGAGACCTGCGACGTCCTCCGGTGAGATCACCGGACCCGCGTAGCCGAGCAGCGTCTTCACGGTCATCCGATCGACCATCTCCTGCACCGACTCGGGTAACTCGACGTTCTGTGCGACGTCACCGCGGCCGGCGGCGGCCTGCTGCATCAATGCCTCCACGAGCGGTTTGGCCTCCGCCGAGCTCTTGAGGTCGGCCATCGTGTCGTGGATCGAGTAGTACCCCTCCGGACTCGGCAGGTCGACCGTGTCGAACCAGTTTGCGACGACCGTCGCGGCGACCGAGTAATCCGGGTTGGGCTCGTCGACGCGCCGAACAGCGATCGTGTCCGACAGCGACCCGCTGCGCGCGGTCACCTCGTGTTCACCGCTCAGGGGCACCTGGAAGCGGAACGCCCGCGGCCCCGACTGACTGCCGACCAGGACGCCGTCGACCCAGAGCGACACCTCCGGCTGGTTCGAGTACACCGTCACGTCGGTGGTCTCCTCCGGTCGGTCGACGTAACGCCGCCCGGCGATGTGGACGAACGGATCGGCCGACCATGCCGCCTTGTAGGCGTAGAAGGCGTCCTTCTTGACGGTCCGGTCGAAGTTCACGAGCCCCTTCTGGTTCCGCCCGGGAACGCCGCCTTCGTCGCGTCCGTCCGCCGCGAAGTCGGCAAGGTTCCACACATGCGTCGCCCACAGCCAGGGCCGGGCCTCGATCATCTCGATCATGTGCTCGTGGTATCGGGCCTGGAACTGTTCGGAGTAGTCGCCACGCACCGGAGCAGCGGTCTGCACCTGGTAGTTGGCATCGGCGCCGTACTCCGACAAGCCGATCGCGACACCCGGATGCTGCGCCCGGAAGTCGTCGAGCCACGTGTCGTTGTCGGCCACGTCGCCGACGTACCAGCCGAAGTACAGGTTGTACGACAACACATCGGGCACCGTCACGAGGGGGTGGTCGGTTTCGAGCAGGAACAGGTGAGCCATCGCCGTCAGACGGGTCGGGTCGAGTCGGTGGGCCAACGCGTTCAGTTCCGTGTGCGCCTCGAGCACCGCTGGTGTGTTGCCGGTGACGGTGATCTCGTTGGACAGGCCCCAGCAGACGATGCTCGCATGGTGGCGGTTCTGCACGATGAGCTCGGTCAGCTGACTCGTGGCGTTGGCCGTTCCGGCGGGGAGGAACTCGGTGATCTGCGGGATCTCGGCCCACACGACGATGCCCGCGGCGTCGCACAGGTCGTAGAAGTGTTGGTCGTGTTGGTAGTGCGCCAGACGGACGGTGGTCGCGCCGATCTCCTGGATCAAGGCGAGGTCGGTTTCCATCATGTCGGTGGTGATCGCGTTGCCGACACCGTCCCAGTCCTGGTGGCGGGACACCCCACGCAGTGGGTACGTCTCGCCGTTGAGCATGAATCCACGGTCGGCATCGACGGCGAACTCGCGGCAACCGAAGCGAAGCCTGACCTCGTCGACGACGTCGTCGCCGACCAGCAGGCTCGCCGTCGCGCCGTAGAGGTGCGGATCGCGCACACCATGCCAGCGTCGGACGTCGTCGATCACGATGTCGGCGTGCGCCGCCCCGTCGACGACGGGCGCGGTGCGCGAGCCCACACCATCGACGGCGAAGCGCACCGAGTCACCGCCGGTGACCGCCGCCTCGAACGTCACCGTCGCCCGCGAGCCATCGAGCGTCGGTGTCACGACGAGGCCGGGACCGCCGTGGTCGTCGAGCGCGAAGTGCGATCGCGGCACGGTGATGAGGCTGACGTCGCGATAGATCCCGCCGTAGAACGTGAAGTCCGCACGCTGCGGGTACGTGGTGGAGTTCGGTGCGTTGTCGACGACGACGGCGATGACGTGCTCGTTCAGATCGGGATGCTCCTGCAGTGCGGGTGTCAGCTCGCACCGGAACGTCGAGTAGCCGCCGTCGTGACGGAGGAGATGTGCCCCGTTCACGTACACGTCGGCCGACGAGTTGGCGCCGCGGAACTCCAACCACACCTCGTCGTCGCCGGCATCGATGGCGAGCCGCTTGATGTAGGTCGAGGCGCCACGTCGGTAGTCGTTGCCGCCGTCCTGGCCGTCGAGGGCGTTCCACGTGTGGGGCAACGTCACCGGTTCACCCGACGTCCCGGTGAGATCCGCGTCGCCGATGACGACGTCGGGTACGAAGACCCACCCCTCGTTGAACGGTTCCACACGCCGTCCGGCGGCGTCAATGTCGGTGGTCATCACATTCCCCTCTCGCTCTGATGTCGTCCGTCCTCGAGCACGGCGTCGGCTGAATTTGAGCGGTTGTTCAGAACAATATCTTGAACGACCGTTCGAAATAGACTAGAACATCTCCGAGAGATCGTGAATCGAGGCTCCGTCATCATCGACGCAGCGCGCGTTCTCGTCACATCAGGGGGAACCGCCTTGCCGTCACCACGAAACCGTCGTCGCCTCGACCACATCGCAGCCCTGATCGTCGTGGTCGGACTCGGCCTCGCCGCCTGCTCGAACAGCAGCGACGACTCGTCCGCTGACTCGAGCGCGACAACCTCCGCGACGTCCGAGCCCGCCGTGCCGGAGTCGAGCGTCGTCGAGGGCACGGACACCGTGCCGCCGGACTCTGTGCCGACCACCGAGGCGGCCGAGCCCAGCGCGACGAGCGAGCCGGTCGAGGACGCCGGGCCCGACCTCGGAGAGTTCGCCCCGATCTCCGGGGTGCCGGGCGTGACCGACGAGGCGATCCAATTCGGGGTTCTCGGAACCGGGCCGAGCAATCCGGCGGGCTACTGCCTGCTGGAGTGCTATCTCGGGGGCGTGCAGGCGTACTTCGACTATCGCAACTCGCTCGGCGGAGTGAACGGCCGCCAGCTCGAGATCACCCACGAGGTCGACGACGAACTGGCCAACACGAAGGTCAAGCTGCTCGAGCTGATCGGCAGCGACGATGTGTTCGGTGTCTTCTTTGCGCCGCTACTGCCCTCCGGACACGAAGAAGCCAACGCGGCACGTCTGCCGATCTACACCCTGGTCCAGGGCGGGCCCGAGGGAGCCGGCTTCGACAACGTCTTCATCCCGGCCATCTTCTGTTCCGACTGCATTCGCAAAGCGACCGTGCATCAGGCTGAATTGCTCGGAGCGACCAAGGTTGCCAGCCTCGGACTGGGTGTCTCGCAGGCCTCGAAGGACTGTGTGGCGGCCACCCAGAAAGCATTCGATCAATGGGGACCCGACGTCGGCGTCGAGTTCGTCTACGCCAACGACACGCTGCCATTCGGCCTCACGAACGGTCTCGCTCCCGAGGTCACTGCGATGAAAGATGCCGGTGTCGACTACATCACGCTCTGCATCGACCAGAACGGAGCGTTGACCCTGGAGCAGGAGCTGAACCGTCAGGGCATGGCCGACGTTCCCGTGCTGTTGCCCCAGGGCTACGCCGATGCCGAGTTCGCCGACGCCAACGCGAATTTGCTCGAGGGTGATGTGCTCAGCCTGTTCGTCCGGCCCTTCGAAGCGAACCAGGAAGGCACGCTCGTGCCCGAGATGATCGAGTGGATCAACGCCGGCGGGTACAAGATGAACGACCAGGCGATCCAAGGGTGGATCAACGCGGACACGGCCGTCACCGGTCTGCTCGCCGCTGGTCCCCAATTCGACCGCGAGAGCGTCATCCAGGCGACCAACGCAATCACGGCGTACGACGCGTCTGGCGTGCTTCCGACCATCGACTGGACGAAACAGCACACGCGTTACACCGGCGAGACGATGTTGACCGACGGCCCTGCCACAAGCTGCACGGCATTGGTCAAGGTCGAAGGTGGCAAGTTCGTGTTGATCGGGAATCCGGACGCGCCGTACTACGAGTACGACAACAGCACGATGGATTGGACCGAGCCGACCGAGTCGGACTGCCGGGCTTCGTAAGGGGTGAACGTGCGGTGGGGGATCGCCGGTCCGGGCGCCATGGCGGCCGGGTTCGCCGGCGACCTCGCGCTGGTCGATGACGCCGAACTCGTGGCGGTCGGGTCGAGGTCGATCGACCGGGCGCGAGCATTCTGCGAACGGTTCGACGTGCCGCAACGCGTACGGCAGCTACGAGGAGTTGGCCGCTGACCCGTCGGTCGACATCGTCTACGTCGCCACGCCGCAATCGAGCCACGAACGCGACACGCTCATGTTCCTCGAGGCCGGCAAGCACGTCTCGTGCGAGAAGCCGTTCGCCCTGAACGCGGCGCAGGGGCAGCGGATGGTCGACACCGCACGCGATCGCGGTCTGTTCCTGATGGAGGCGATGTGGGCGCGGTTCCTGCCGCCCTACCGCAGGCTCGTCGAGCTGCTCGACGACGGCGTGATCGGCGAACCCCGCCTCGTCGAGGCCGACTTCGGATACGTCATGCCTCGAGACCCGGCGCATCGCCTCTGGGATGCGAGTCGTGGCGGAGGAGGGCTGCTCGACCTCGGGGTGTACCCGGTGCAACTGGCGTCGCTGGTCCTCGGTGCACCAACGCGCGTCGCGGCCGCCGGCTTCGTCGGACCGTACGGCGTCGACGAACAGGTCGCCGCCGTGTTGGGTCATCCGAGTGGCGCGCTCGCGGTCGTGAAAGCGGCGATCGCCACCAGCCTGACCTGCACCGCCCGGATCACCGGCACGCTCGGCACCATCGAGCTGCCGGCCTTCATGCATTGCCCGGGTTCTCTCACCATCGTGCGGCT
This sequence comes from Ilumatobacteraceae bacterium, assembly GCA_963695145.1. Classification (GTDB taxonomy): domain Bacteria; phylum Actinomycetota; class Acidimicrobiia; order Acidimicrobiales; family Ilumatobacteraceae; genus Sva-07. Next base: position 35,260 of record CAVOGB010000006.1, read on the forward strand.
CGGCCAGCGGGAGATGATCGATACTCCGTGGCCATGGCGGTGGTTGGCAGTTCCAGGTGGAAGAGGTCCATCGGTGCCTGGCGGCCGGGGAAGTCGAGAGCCCGTCGATGCCGCTGTCGGAGTCGCTGTCGATCCTCGACACGCTCGACGCGATCCGTGAACAGATCGGTCTGCGCTTCCCCGGCGAGTAGCGCCCGTGGAGCGCCGGGCGTCAGAGGACGTGGTGGCGGTGTGTCGCCACGTCGCCGGCACGACCCAGCCACTTGGCCGTGGCGTCCGAGACCGGCGCTTGGAGGAACCCGACGATGCCGTCGAGGAGCGCGCTCACGAAGAGTTCGAACGGCGGCCGTTCGACGTCGCCGGCGACGGCACGTTCGCGGTCGGCGGCGGCGTACAGCGACGTGCTCATCGCGGTGGCGATCCGGATGCGCCGCAACGGCGCATCGAGATGTGGCAGCAGACGTTCGAGATCGTTCCGGAAGTCCTCGATCGAGTGCTGTCCCTCGGTCGGCAGATCCGGCAGCGTCGCCGATGTGCCGGTGCTGGCCCATCGCCGCTGCAGCTGTTCGACGAACGAGACGTAGTGGTTGTCCGGTGCCTCGGCGATGGTGAGCACCGGCAGGTAGTAGGCCTCGAACCGGGATCGCAGATCGTCCGGGTCGGATCGCGCCGCGAGCATCTTGCGCTCGCTCGTCAACTGCGGGAGCCGGTACTGGAAGATCGCCGCGATGAGCCCCTCCTTCGAGCCGAAGTGGTAGTTCACCGCCGAATTGTTCGCGGTGCCGGCCGCGGCAGCGATCTGGCGCAGCGACACGCCGTCGATGCCGTGCAGCGCGAAGAGTCGCTCTGCGACTTCGACGATTCGCCGCGCACTCGCCGACGGCAACGTCGTGGCGAGGCTGTTCACTCCGTCGGCGGCTGCCACTGGCTCGCCACGTCGTGGAGCGGTTTGGCGCGAGCGGTTCCTGCGTACACGCTGAAGTGCACGATCAGTTCCTCCATCTCGCTCGGCGACACATCGCCGGAACCTAGCGCGGAGGTGACGTGGGACCAGATCGGACCGAAGGCGTCGCCGACGCCGACGCTCGGGATCGTGATGAGCCGACGATCGCGGCGCGACAGGCCGGGGCGCAGCCAGAGGTGACCGAACACGAAGTTGAGGATGCCGGCATAGAAGTACGGCGAATCCGGCGGGGGCGACGGGATGAGGTTGATCTCTTCGAAGCACTTCATTCCGCCTGCGAGACGTTCCGCCGGGTCGGCGACGCCGAGGTCGTCGATGGTGCGGGCGGGGAAGGCGGGGACCGGTTCGCCCCGCTCTTCGTGCAGCCGCTGCCACTGGGATCGGACCGAAGCCTCGAGCTGCGATGCTCGTGGCCATCCGCAGTACACGGCGAAGTGGAGCGTGAACTCGTTCAGCTGCTCGACGGTCAGGTCGCCGCTGGCGAGGGCCGCGTAGACGTGGGCGTCCATGGCGGGGACGTCGACGGCGGCGCTCACGCACACGATGGTCACGATGCGCCGGTCGCGCACGCTCAGACCCGGTCGGCTCCAGACGCCGCCCGGTTGGAACTCGCGCGAGTCGCGCTCGAACGGGGTGCGCGTGTCCGGCGCCTCGGTCATCATCACTTGGGCGTACAGGTCCTCAGACATGGTGGTCCTCTCCGAGGGTCCGCGGGACCCCCATTCGTTCGAGTGCTGCATCGGCAGCGTTGAGTAGTGGGGAATCGGTCAGGCCGGTGTGCGCGGCGAGGATGCCGACGTCCTTGGCGAGGAGCGTGCCGGCACCGGCCGCCATGGAGTCGAGGTTGAAGCCGCTCCCGCCGACGATGTCGGCAGCGAAGCTGCGACCACTGCCCGTCGCGAGGATCTGGGCGACGGACGCCTGATCGAGGCCGCGCTGCGAGGCGACGTCGAAGACCTCGGCGGCGAGCGCCAGCTGGGCGGTGAAGAGGGTGTTGTTCAGGAGCTTGGCCTCCTGGCCGGCACCGAGCGGACCGAGGTGGAGGACGGGGTTGCCGAACGTCTCCAGGATCGGGCGGCACTCGTCGAGTGTCGCTTCGTCACCGCCGACCATCACCAGCAGCTCTCGGGCGGCCGCCTTGTGGCCGCCGCCGCTCACCGGCGCATCGAGGATGCGCAGCGCCGGGTAGTCGGCCTGGAGGCGGATGCACGTGGAGGGTCGGACGGTGCTGTGGATCACGACGATCGAACCATCGGCCAGGGTCGACAGCGCACCCGCGTCGCCGCGGAGGATCTCGTCCACGCCTGCATCGTCGACGACGCAGACGCACAACACGTCCGAAGCGGCGCCGACGTCGGCAGGTGACGCGGCGAAGATGGCAGACGTTCCCTCGTACTGCTCGAGCGTCTCGGGCCGGCGCGCCCACAGCGTGGTGGTGTAGCCGGCATCGACGATCTGCTGCGCCATGGGCCCGCCCTGGCTGCCGAGGCCGATGAACCCGACGCGGGTCATGGCGTCTGCTCCGCGATCATCTGTTGGATGTAGGCCTCGGGATCGGCGGCCCGCTGTTGCAGTTCGTCGTGGATCTCGGGTGCGGTCACGACGAGGAACGTGCCGGCAGTGATCGCTTCGGCGACGAGTTCGCCCACGACGTCGGGGAACACGATCGGGTGCTGGGGCGCCCGGGGCGACGTCGCCTCGCCGTACACGGTGATCTGCTCGAGGATGTTCGTGGCGACCCCGGAGGGGCACAGGCAGGTGACGCCGACGCCCTTCGGTGCGAGGTAGAGCGCGAGTGCCTCGGAGATGCCGACGACGGCGTGCTTGGTGGCGACGTACGGGAGTCGATCGAACCCGTACGCGAGGAGGCCGGACGCTGACGACGTGTTGACGACGTGACCGCTGCCCTGCGCGATGAGCAAGGGGAGGAAGACGAGGTTGCTGCGGGCGACGCTGACGAGGTTGAGGTCGATGACGCGCTGCCACGCCTCGATCGGCAGGGCTTCGGGTGCGCCCATGGCGAGGACGCCGACGTTGTTGACGACGATGTCGACCCGGCCGAAGCGTTCGAGCGTGAGGTCGCGCAGACGTTCCAGGTCGGCCTGTTCGGCGACGTTCACGGCAGTGCCGAACGCCTGGCCGCCGGCTTCGATCACCATCGCCGCGGTCTCGTCGGCTCGCGTGGCGTCGAGGTCGCTGGCGGCGATGTGGGCACCGCGGGCGCTGAGCGACAGGGCGGTCGCGCGGCCGATGCCGCTGCCCGCTCCGGTGATCACGGCGACGGCGCCGTCGAGGTCGAGTGGGATCGTCATGAGATCGCTACCGCTTTCGTTCGGGTGAATTCGAGGAGTCCTTCGAGGCCGCCTTCGCGACCGAAACCGGAGATGCCGACCCCTCCGAACGGCAGCTCGCAGCCGACGACCGGTGAGGCCCCGTTGATGTACACGCCGCCGGCTTCGAGCCGTGTGACCAGACGGTTGATGCGCTGGACGTCGTTCGTCCACACGTACGACGCGAGGCCGTAGTCGGTGCCGTTGGCGATCGCCAGTGCCTCGTCCTCGTCGTGGAAGCGCATCAGCGACAGGACGGGGCCGAACACTTCGACCTGTCCCAGTTCGCTGTCCGGTGCGACGTCGCCGAACACGGTCGGCTCGATGTAGAAGCCCTCGGCCAGGTCACCGTCCGGGGCCTTGCCGCCGAGCAGCAGCGTGGCGCCGTCGGTCTGCGCTCGTTCGATCATCGCCAGGATTCGTTCCTGTGCAGCCCGGCTGACGACCGGACCCATGGTGGTGGCAGGGTCGAACGGGTCGCCGAGGGTCAGCCCGCCGCTGAACTCGACGACCTTGGCCGCCAGTTCGTCGTACACGCTGTCGTGCACGACGAGGCGGGTGGCGAGCGCGCACCCCTGCCCGGCGAGCGTGCCGTGGACCGACACGGCGGCGATGAATGCCACGGAGTCGAGATCGGCGTCGGGGAACACGATGCTCGCCGACTTGCCGCCGAGTTCGAGCACAGCGGGCTTCAGGCTCTGCGCGCAGTCGGCGAGGATGGCCCGCGCCGCCGTCGGCCCGCCGGTGAAGCTGATCTTCTGCACGAGTGGGTGCTGCACCAGCGCGCGGCCCGCCTCGGCGGTCCCTGGGAGCATGTTCACGACACCGTCGGGGATACCGGCCTGCTTGACCAGGGTCATGAAGTGCTCGGTCGCGTACGGGGTGAGTTCCGACGGCTTGACGACCACCGTGTTGCCGGCGGCGAGCGCCGGGATCACCTTCATGCCGATCGACACGAGCGGTCCGTTCCACGTGATGATGATCCCGATGACGCCGTACGGCTCGGGGATCGTGTAGGCCAGTTCGCGTCCGTGGGCGTGCGACGACGTGACGGTGCCTTCGATCTTGTCGGCCCACCCGGCGTAGTAGCGGGTGTAGTCGCACACGGAGGTGGCGGTGAAGTGGGCGATCCCGTAGGTCATGCCGTTGTCGAGGACCGACAGGCGGGCCAGTTCGTCGCGGTGTTGCTCGAGCAGGTCGCCGAGCCGGACGAGTGCGTCGCGCCGCTGCCACGGTGTCCATGTCCGCCACACACCGAATGCGTCGTGTGCCGCGCGGACCGCGTCGTCGATGTCGCTCGGCCCTGCCAGCGGCACGGATCCCTGCACTTCGCCGCTCGCGGGGAAGACGTGGTCGAAGACGCCGCCCCCACCCGTCGTGCGCAATTCGCTCCCGATGTGCAGGTGCACCTCGGGAACCGATCGATCAATCGTCATGGACGTTCCCCTTCGATGGCGCCGGTCGACAATCAGACGTCCGACTTCAGAATTATTACACTTGACTTCAGCGCATTTTCGTGGTCTTGTCAAGGGCATGTCAGCTCAAGAACTGTTCGACCTCACCGACAAGGTGGCGATCATCACCGGCGGTGCCGGCGGCATCGGGATCGTCTACGCCGAGGCGCTGTGCGAGGCGGGCGCCGCCGTCGTCATCGCCGACGTGAACGCGCAAGCGGCCGACGAGGCAGCTGCCGGGCTCGTCGCGAAGGGCCACAAGGCGATCGGCACCGTCGTCGATGTGCGCTCCCCGGAGTCCACCGAGGCGATGGCGCAAGCTGCCGTCGACGCCTTCGGCGGCATCGACATCCTCATCAACAACGCCGCGATCATGACCGACCTGCCGCCCTTCGGTCTGGCGAACATGCCGTACGACGAGTGGAACCGCGTGATGGACGTGAACTTCCGTGGCCCATTGCTGTGCACGCAAGCCGTCGTTCCCTCGATGGAGGCTCGCGGTGGCGGTCGCATCGTCAACGGGCTGTCGGCCGGCGGCTTCATGCCGGGCGGGATCTACGGCGTCAGCAAGTTCGCCCTGCATGGCCTGACGATCAACCTCGCGTCCGAGCTCGGTTGGCGCAACATCAACGTCAACGCCATCGCACCCGGGCTGGTCGACAACGACAGCGGCTATGCCTCGTTGCCGAAGGACTCGCCCGTTCCGCGACGCGATCGCGGCGCAGATCCCGGGCAAGCCATCCGGTCCGCCGACCGACCTGGTCGGGACGTTGTTGCTGCTGTGCTCGCGTGCCGGCGACTGGATCACCGGGCAGACGATCCTGATCGACGGCGGCTGGATCACCCGCCTCTGACGGGTGCTCGGCCCTGACGTGCCGGGGGACCGGTACTCGCCCGTTCGATGAGTTGGGGCGAGATGGTGACACTGTGCGCGTCCCGGCCTTCGATGGCGGCGAGCAGGTGCTCGACGCTCATCCGGCCGAGTTCGGCGAAGTCCTGGCGCACCGTGGTGAGCGGCGGGATGTAGAACCCTGCTTCCGGCACGTCGTCGAATCCGATGACACTGACGTCGTCGGGCACCGTGCGCCCCGCTTCGTGCAATGCCAGCTGCACGCCGAGTGCCATCTGGTCGTTGGCGACGAACACCGCGGTTGCGGTGCGGTCTCTGGCGATTTCGGCTCCGGCGTCGTAACCCGACTGCGGCGTCCAGTCGCCGTTGATGACACGTCCGGTCGCCCCGCTCGCACGGAGTTCCTTCCGCCACCCTGTGGCGCGATCGTCGGCGTCGATCCACCCTTTCGGCCCGCGTACGTGGATCACGCGTTCGTGGCCGAGCGCGACGAGGTGCCGTGTCGCCAGGCGCGCACCGAGTATCTGGTCGACGCCCACCGACAATGGGAGCTTGCTGGTCGGATACGTCGCGAGCAGCGGAACGGGAAGGTCGACTTCGCGCAACGCTTCGATCGCCGCGCGCAGCCGGGCGACGACGATGATCCCCTCGGCATTGCCGCCACGCAGCTCGTCGATCGCGTCGCGCATCGCCGACGCCGACGGTTCGTGAGCGGTCTTGAAGCTGACGAGTTGGCCCGCGGTCTGGGCTGCGGCCTCGATGGCGAACACGGTGCGCGACGGCCCCCAGGTCTCCGGCTGCACGCTGATTGCGCCGATCACATGTGAGCGTCCGCCCGCCAAGGTCCGGGCGGCCATGTTCGCGTGGTAGCCGAGTGCGGCGACGGCGTGCTCGACCCGCTCGCGGGTCGCGGCGTTCACGTGAGGATGTCCGTTCAAGACTCGCGAGACCGTCATGATCGACACGCCTGCGAGTTCAGCGACGTCTGCCATCACGGGCCGGCGCGGTGCAGTGGTCATGCGAGCGTGAACCTAGAACATCGTCGACGAAGCGGCGGAGGTGCGATCGTCATGATGGCTGGGAGCACGCCGGCGTCGCCGCGAACTCATCGAGCCCCCCGATGGTCGACGCGGAGGCGCCTCGCATGATCCGCTCGGCATCGGCGCACAGGAGGAATCCGTCGTCGACCGCTTGGTCGGTCGCAGTGAGGAGTCGACGGATGTAGGTCTCGTGTGTCGGGTACAGCTCGGCGAGACGCTCCGTCGACAGCGGCACGGTCGTGCCCGCCTGGATGCAGGCTTCTCCGTCGTAGGCCGCGACCGGAACGGTGACGATCGGGGATCGGAGTCCACCGATCGCGTTGCCGTCGAGGTCACGGCTCAGCTTCTGCGACGCGTCGGTGGGTTCGGGTCCGACTCGCTCGATGAACGGCGCGGACGGGGCAGGGATGCCGGTCTCGATCCACCGGTGCAGGGCCACCAGCGCGGCCCTGACGGTGTAGTGACGGGGGAACAGGCTGCCCGTTCGCGGGCCGGGCGCGCAGACCTCGGCATCGGGATCGGGTTCCTGTCCGAAGTTGTCGGACCGGTCACGTGACGTCAGCTCATCGGCCCGTCCGAGCTTCGGTGTCGGCCCGGCGCTCGATGGGATCACGATGTGGGCACCCGACCATCGGTCGGCGTGGGATGCGCCGACGACCTCCCAGGTGACGTGATTCGTCGTGTTCTCGGTCGGCGTCCGGCGGATCGCGGATTCGTCGAGATGGTGCAGGACCGGCACGCGGTACTCGGCCGGTTCGGTCAAGGGGGCGGCCGCATCGATCAGGAACCCGTCGGCGAGCCGTGCGTCGGCGTCGGCCCCGTTCGCGAGGTAGGCGTTCAGCGGTCCGTAGATGCTGAACGGAGAGGTGAACGACTCGGGATCCGGCGCGCCGACGGGGAACCATTTGTCGATCGAGGGCTGGAAGCCAGTGGCGATGATGGTGTCGCCGGAGAGTCCACCGAGCGGAGCGAGGCCGTCCGGATGCTTGATCGCCTGGAGCGCCTGGCTGAAGATGTCGAAGCTGTACGGATCGCCCGGATGATCCAACGATGCGTAGCGGCCGGGATCGGCGCCCTGCAGCGACGTCGTGGTGCATACACCCTCGGCGGTGCGGTCGCACACACCGCCCTCCTCGGCACTGACGACGGCGAAGGCATACCCGGCCTCCTCGAGCATCGGGGAGAGGTAGCCGAGTTCGACCGTGAGTTCGAACTGGCCGAAATCGCTGACCTCGGCCCACTCGACGACGGTGGTGCCGTTGAACCGGTCGGGGTCGATCGGTGTCCACACGATCATCCTGCTTCGGTACGCAGCGGGAGGAAGTGTGGAAGGTGGGTAGGTCTTGGCAGTCCCTTCGAAGAAGTACTCGTGCTCCTGGTAGCCGAACTCCGTCGTGTCGTAGCGGAGCCCGCCGGCCGCTTGCTCGTGTCCTCCGGTGGCCGGTGTCACGACGGGGTCGGCAACGGTGCTCGAAGCGCTGTTGGGTTCGTCGGTCGATGCCGTCGCTGAGGACGGCGTCGCAGTGGTGCTCTCGTCACGAACTGGCTCGGCGTCGACACTCCGCGCCGGCGCCGTTGACGCCGTCCGTGTGTCGACCGGCTCTGGTACGCGTACGGCCTCGTCGCTGGCGGTGCACCCGACGAGCGCGATGCCCGCGAGCAGCGCGCTCGCGATGAGTTGACGCACTACCGGTTCACCCCCGACTCTCTCATTCCTGCCACGCCGAGGATTCTTGCTACGGCGCGGCTAGCCGAGTTGCAGCACTTCGATCTGATTGCCCCATGGGTCGATGATGTTGGTGGACTGGGCGCCGCCTCCCTGCTCACCTTGGAACGTTTGCTCGAGGGTTGCGCCGTTCGCTACGGCGCGAGCAAGGGTCGATTCCATGTTCGTGACCTGCACGATGAAGCTCCCGTTCCGCTCGTTCTCCGGATCCTCTGGGATCAACACCAACCCGGGGCCGCCACCGGGGAACGTGACGATGCGCACCCGGTCACCCATCTCCATCGCCAGGGTCACGCCGAACACCGTGCCGTAGAACTCCTGGGCCGCCTCGTCGTCGGCGACGGGGAGTTTGACCATGAGGATGCTGCCGTCCGGCGGTGCGGCATCGGCGAGGGCCGGGTCCGGCATCGTCGCGTCGGTCACCTCCATGATCGGGTCGGAGGTGGCGACCTCCGTGGTGTCCGCGACGGTCGACACCGCCTCGGTCGTCACCGCCTCGGTCGTCACCGCCTCGGTCGTCACAGGATCGATGGTGCTCGCCTCGGTGACGACCGCCTCGGTGTTGTCGAGGGTCGTGGACTCCTCCGCCGGTGCCGCCGTCGGGGCCGGCTCGGTGTCGCCGGGCCCCGATTCCGTGACGGCGACGGTGGCTTCCGTGGCGGCATCCGAGGAGCTGCATGCCGCCAACAGGACGAGCGGCAGGACGGCGACGATGAGCGACTTGCGCATGTGCATGCCTTTGGTGAAGTGGGGGATGGGGATGGTGGCGGCGGCGATGGATGGGCGTTCAGCCCCAGCCACCGGCTCCCTGGCGGAAGGCGGTGATGCTCGCCTCTGCGGGAATCGAGTCGATCGGCGTGGCGAGATCGGCGAGCGTCGGCGCGTCGATCGCGGTCGCGATGTCCCGCAGGGCGGAGGCGTCGAGGTTGTACACGTCGATCGCGTTCTGCCCGACCATCCGCAGTGTTTCGGCGGGAGCGACACCACAGAACGTGTTGCGCAGGGACAGCTTCGTCACCGACGGCATGTCGACGCCGTCCTGGTAGACGAAGGTGCCTTCGATGTGCGGATAGTCCGAGCCCCACATCAGCTGTGAATCGAGTCCGTGGCGCACGGCCTCTTCGACCTCGAACGATGAAGCGAAGCTGGCGCCGTAGTACACGTTCTGCGCCATGTACTCACTCGGCGGACGTGGCACCTGGTCGATGAGCAGCTTGTTCATCGGCTGGTCGCGCTTGCCCTCGTAGAACCCCCACAGCGCGTCGAGTTCGGCGGCCGTCGACGGGAACCAGTTGCCCGGCGTCTCGGTGACCACGAGCTTGAGGTCGGGATGGCGCTCGAAGACGCCGGCAAAGATCAGCCACCAGACCGCGCGCCTGGACGTGAACGCTCCCGACTCGTACTGGAGGAGTGCGACGCCCTCGAGCTTGGAGTAGCGAGCGCCCGTGCCGGCGCCGACATGGGTGACGAGCGGCATGCGACGCTCCTCGCACACCGACCACAGCGGCTCCCAGACGGATCGGTTGTACTCGGGGAGTTCGCCGTCGCGCATCGCCGGAAAGTTCACGGCGCGCAGGCCGGCCTCGTGCGCCCACTCGATCTCGGCGATCGCCGCGTCGACGTCCCACATCGGCAGGTACGCCAGCCCCACATGTCGATGCGGTGCCTCCGACACGAAGTCGGCGAGCCAACGGTTGTAGATCGACATCCCGACGGCGGCGAGCTCGGGGCTCTCCATCGTCTTCGCCTTGGCCAGACCGGCGGAGATGAACGGAATGGGCTCCATGTTCATCGAGCCGTGGAAGATGACACCGGCGGCGATGCCGTCGTGGTCGTAGTCCGCGAGCCGAGCGGCGGGGTCGTGGTGGCCGGCCGTGCGCAGGTTCGGATGGTCGAGGTAACCGCTGCCGCTGAGCAGCGCCGCAGCATCGGCCTTGTCCTTCGCCGTCGACGCCGCGAACCGGTCGAAGTCGTCGAGATGCTTCGCGGGGCAGTACGCGCGCAGGTCCTCGACGAGACGAGGGCCGATGTGGGTGTCGTTCGACACGACGACAACGGGCTCGTTGCGGTCGTACTCGATCAACTCGTCGGATGATGACATGGTTCGGTCCTCTCGGTGCGAGGTCGGGGGAGCTGGGGTTCAGGCGAGCACGATGGGCATGTGGTCCCAGCCGCGCACGGTGGTGGTCGGTGCGAGTTCCATGCCGCTGTAGTCGACGTCCCATTCCGGGAACCGATTGAGCAGTTCGTCGAGTGCGACCTTGCCTTCGAGCCGGGCGAGGCTGGCACCGAGGCAGAAGTGCAGGCCGAAACCGAAGGTGAGGTGCTGGATGTCGTCACGGTGGATGTCGTACACGTCTGGGTTGGTGTAGCGGCGCGGGTCGCGGTTGGCCGACGCCATCGACAGCAGCACGGGGCTGCCGGCTGGAATCGTGTGGCCGTGGTACTCGACGTCCTGTGTGGTGCAGCGGGCGACCGAGTGGCCGGTGGGCTCGAAACGCAATGTCTCGTCGATCACCCGGGGGATGAGTGAGCGGTCCTCGACGATCTGGCGGCGTTGGTCGGGGTGCTCGGCGAGCAGCTTCGCCAGCCACCCGATCAGCCGGCCGGTGGTCTCGTTGCCGGCGCCGGCCAGAACGGCGGCGTAGGTGTTGACCTCGGGGCGGGTGAGTTTGCGCGTCACTCCGTGCTCGTCTTCGAACTCGGCGTTGAGGAGCGTGGTCATGAGGTCGTCGGAAGGGTTGTCGGCCCGCCATTCGATGTAGTCGGCGAACATGTCGCCGCTGGCGACCTGATCCTTCTTGACGACCATGGGTTTGCCGGCCTCGGTGCGCAGGTTGGCATCGGTGCGGTCGCGTACCGCTTCCTGGTCTTGTTCGGGGATGCCGAGCAGCATGCCGATGACCCGCATCGGCAGCATCGAGCCGAGTTCGGTGATGATGTCGAACCCGCTGGAGCCGACGTGCTGGTCGAGGCACGAGGCGCAGAACTGGCGCACCTGGTCCTCGAGCGCGGCCATCCGCCGGGGCGTGAACACACGTGACATCAACCCGCGGTGCATCGTGTGGATCGGCGGGTCCTCGAACAGGATCACACCCGGTGGCAGCTCGATGTTCGCTTTGATGATGTCGAGGATGTCGCTGCGCGTGTTCGTGAACGTCTTCCAGTCGACGAGCGCCTTTTCGACGTCGGCGTGCCGTGACAGCACCCAGAAGTCGTGGCGATCGTTGTAGTAGGCGGGCGCCTCCTCGCGCAGGCGGGCGTACGTCGGGTACGGGTCGGCGTTGATACCGACGTCGTACGGGTCGTAGTAGACGGTGCTTGTGTCGACGGCGGTCAAACCGTGCCCTCCTCGATGCGATCGTTCGTGCGCACCTGCGCACGACCCCGCGCCACCATAACCGAGTTGGAACGACCGTTCAACTTTTCTTCCAGGGCCGAGTGGTGTCTGTTGGACATTCGTTCGACGTCGTCCGCGCGAGTTCGACCGGCGGGTGGTAGGAAGCGTGCGTGGCTGAGCAACGGCGTCCCAGAGCGGCGACAGCGGAGAAGCGGCGCCGACTGCTCGACGCGACCGAGGAGATCATGCTCGAGGACGGCTACGCGGCCGTCAGCTCCCGCAGCGTTGCGGCGCGCGTCGGTATCAACGCACCGCTGGTCCACTACTACTTCCCGACACTCGATGATCTCTTCATCGCGGTGCTCGAACGCCGAGCCGGCCCGAACGTCGATCGCTTGACCGACGCGCTCGACTCTGATCAACCGTTGCTCACCTGGTGGAAGCTCGCCTCGAACCGGCGCGGCGCAGCCTTGTTCGTCGAGTTGATGGCCGCCGCGAACCATCGCCCGCTGCTCAAGGCGGAGGTCGGTCACGTTGCGCAACGGGTGCGCAAACTGCAGGTCGATCGACTCCCGAAGCTGCTCGACGAATACGGCCTCGACACGCACGAATTTCCTGCGGTGCTGATCGCTGCCGCGATGCAAGGCCTGGCGTTCGGATTGGTGCAGGACCAGACCGCCGGCTACGACACCGCCGCCGACGATGCAGCCGAGGCGATGGTGCGGCTCCTCGAACGCCTCGAGCGGCGACGCGCCGCGGCACCGGAGCGGTGACGTCGACACGAACACCGGGATTGACGAGACGGTCCTCCGCAAGTTAGAACAGTCGTTCAACTTTTGTCGCGGAGGAATGACATGTCGGAACGACCGATCCGGTTCGGGTTCACCGGGGGCGCATCGTCGAAGCGGGCCAAGCTGCTCGAATCGGCACAACTGGTGGAGCAACTCGGATACTCGACGTTCGGGCTCGCCGATCACTTCGTGCGTCCGTTCGCACCGTTGATCGCCGGTATGGCCGTCGCCGATGCGACGACAACGCTGCGCATCACCCAGACCGTGTTGGCACAGGATTTCCGGGAACCTGCCGTGCTCGCCAAGGAGTTGGCGACGCTCGACGTGTTGTCGGAGGGCCGGCTGCAGGTGGGCCTCGGTGCCGGTTGGCTCCGCCAGGAGTACGAGGACGCGAGCATGCGGTTCGACTCGGCCTCGGTCCGGATCGAGCGTCTGGAGGAGACGGCCGTCATCCTGCGCGGGCTGTTCAGCGGCGAGCCGTTCAGCTTCCACGGCGAGCACTTCCGGATCAACGAACTCACCGGAGCGCCCATCCCGGACCAGCGACCAGGGCCGCCGATCATGATCGGCGGCGGGGGCAAGAAGGTCCTGTCGGTCGCCGCTCGGCAGGCCGACATCGTGCAGTTGATGCCGAGCAACCGCAACGGGAACACCTCGCTCGACCCGTCGCAGTTCGCCGCCCCCGCGATCGAGGAGAAGATCGGGTGGATCCGAGACGCCGCCGGCAGTCGCTTCGACCAGATCGAACTCAGCGCCCAGCTGATCGCGTGTGCGGTCACGGACCGACCCGACGAACACCTCAGCGACCTCGCCGCTCGGATCTCCTCGGTGATCGAGCGGATGGGTGGGGGCAGGATCGACCTCGGCACCGATGATCTCCGGCAGTCGCCCATCGTCGCGGTCGGCCCGCTCGACGAGGTGTGCGAGAAGCTGGTCGAGACCCGGCGCCGCTACGGCATCAGCTACTTCGCCGCGCCGATCGACGCGAAGCCGGAAATCCTGGCGCCCGTGATCGCACGGCTGAGCACCGTGACCGCTACGCGGTGACGGCCATGAGGCCGCCGTCGACGGGGATCACGGTGCCGGAGATGAACGACGCCCGGTCCGAGGAGAGGAAGCACGCGAGTTCGGCGACCTCCTCGGGCTGGCCAGGTCGACGAAGCGGCGCTGCGTCGTAGAGCATCGCCATCCGTTCGGCGCCTTCGAGCCCGCCTGACTGTTCGGTCACGATCAGACCAGGGCAGATCGTGTTCGCCCGGATGCCGTTGCGCCCGTACTCGACGGCGGCGTGCTTGGTGATCATGATCACGCCCGCCTTGGAGGCGCCGTAGACGGCGATCGGGATCTTGGTGGCGTTCATGCCACCCGTCGATGCCCAGTTCACGATCGATCCACCTCCGGTGGGGACCATCGTCCTGATCGCGTGCTTCGTGCACAGCGTGACGCCGAGCAGGTTCACTGAAATGATCCGGTGGAAGTCCTCGACCGTCACGTCGGCCAGCCTCTGCGAGCCCGAGACGCCGGCCACGTTGAGGACGGCGTCGACCCTGCCGAACCGCTCGACCGCCGCGGCGAACATCGCCTCGACGTCCGCTTCGTCGGAGACATCGGCCTGGAACGGCACGAACCGCGATCCGAGGTCCCGGGCGGTGACGTCCTGGCGTCCGCTGACATCGGCACCGAGCACGCTGGCGCCCTCGCGCACGAACGCCTCGGCCGTGGCGCGGCCGATGCCGGAACCGGCGCCGGTGATCACGGCGATCTTGCCGTCGAGTTCTCCCATGGATGTTCCTCTCGGTCGGGGCTGCGTCAGCCCAGCGTGCAGTGATGGAGCGTGGTGCCCGGCCCAACGGTGATCTGGGTTCCGTCGGGAAGGTGCACGTCGGCGGTCGTTCCCGGCGGCACGGTCGTGGTCAGTTCGAACGTGGGCGACTCGGAGCTGGCGTCGATGCGCCACGACGACTCGATCCGGCCGTACGGCGAGTCGTGGACCGCTCCGGCCGCGGTCAGCGCACCGCCCGGGCGCGGCTCGATGCGGAACCGGCGGTAGGCGACGTCATCGGGGTCGGGTCGGATGCCCGCGACGTAGCGATGGAGGAACGAGATGACGGCACCCTTGCTGTAGTGGTTGAGCGATTCGTGGGCGACGCCGTGTTCGTCGATGCCGTTCCACACCTCCCACACGGTGCTGGCGCCCCGGTCGACCATCGTCAGCCACGACGGTTCGGTGTCCTGCAGCAGCAATTCGTACGCCACGTCGAGATGCCCGTGGTCGGCGAGCACGGGCAGCAACATCGGCGTCGCGAGGAAGCCCGTGTTGAGATGGGTGCCGGCCTCTCGGATGAGTTGCACGAGCCGGTCGGCACAAACCTGGCGCAACTCGTCGGGGACCAACCCGAACGCCAGGGCGCGGACGTGGTTGGCCTGGGTGTCGGGGGTCAGGGAACCGTCGTCGGCGAGGTACTCGCCACGCCAGGCGTCGAGCGCCCGTGCCGCCAGGAGGTCGAAGGCGGCGGCGTCGGCGGAGTGACCCAGCAGTCGCGCGATCTCGGCGGCGATCGACGCCGAGCGGTGCAGGTACGCCGTCGCCACATGTCCCTGGTCGACGGCGTACCAGGGCTCGGCGGAGTCGGCGACCGGCTCGCACCACTCACCCCAGTGCCACCCGCCGTCCCAGAGGAACTCCTCGTGGGGGAGTGGCGTGGGTCGGGCCGCGGCGCGGGCCGGGTGGCGTTTGGTGCGCGCCGACTCGGCGGCGTAACCCAGCCAACGCGTCATGGTCGGCCACATTTCGTCGAGGATCGCTCGATCGCCGTACAGCCGATACAGCTCCCAGGGCACCAGCACACTCGCATCGCCCCAGCCCGCCGAACCGAGCAGCCCGTACCAGGTGAGGTCGTCGGTCTCGACCGCCTTCCACCGCCTCGGGTCCGGTACGTAGTTCGGCAGGAGCCCGTCGGGGAGTTGCTCGGCGGCCAACGACCTGAGCCATTTGAGCGAGAACCCGGCGACGTCGTAGAGAAATGCCGCACTCGGCAGGAAGATCTGCCAGTCGCCGGTCCAACCCTGACGCTCACGATGGGGACAGTCCGTCGGTATGTCGCAGGCGTTGTCGCGCAAGCTCCAGTCGGCGATCTCGTGCAGTCGGTTCAGGCGATCGTCGCTGCAGCGGAACCACCCGGTGCGTCGGAGGTCCGTGTGCACGACGACGCCGGTGGCGTCATCGGGGGTGAACGGTGGGGCACCGTCGACCTGGACGTACTGGAACCCGTGGATCGTGTGACGTGGTTCGAACGTGTCGCCGTCGATGCCGGCGGAGATGACCCGGTCGATCTGTCTGACCGCCCGGTCGCCGACGCCGAGATGGTCGAGCGTGATGTCGCCCGACGGGCCGAGCGCTTCGGCGTGCACGAGCGTGATGTCCGTGTCGGCGGGGCCGAGATCGCTGAGGTGCATCCAGCCGGTGATGTTCTGGCCGAGATCGACGATCTGACGCGTGGGGGACAAGCGGGTGACCGAGCGGGGTCTGATCGTCTCGATGCGTCGAACCGGTGGGGCCGGTGACGAGGTGAGCACGCCGAGGTCGTGTTCCACGATTCCGACCGGATTCCAGGGGCCGTCGTCGACGCGATGATCCTCGTACTGCCCGGCCATGAGGTCGGCGTGGCGGATCGGGCCGGTGGTCGACATCCAGTCGGGTCCGGTCGCCACCGTGCTCGAACCGACCGAGATCTGGCCGAGGAACGCGACGGTCGTGCCGTAGTTGTCCGCGCGCTGATCGATGCCGTGACGCCCGCGGAACCATCCGTCGCTGAGGAGGACTGTCCAATGGTTCGTGCCGTGCGACAGGAGGTCGGTGACGTCGTAGGTCTGTACCTGAAGGGTCACGGGGTAGGTCGTGAAGCCCGGAGTCAGCTCGAGGTCGCCGACGCGTCGACCATTGAGGAACGTCTCGTAGATGCCGCGCGCGGTGGCGTACAGACGGGCCGGTCGCTCGGTGCCGTCGTGCCCGTCGTCGACCTCGAACTCGTGTCGGAGGACGTACACCGGTCGTTCTCCCGACGGCAATCGTTCGGGTTCGTGTGGCTCGATCCATCTCGCCTGCCAGTCGGCGGGCTCGAGCAGTCCGGTCTCGAACGAGACACGGTCGGACCACGACGATGCGCCCGACGTCGTCCAGATACGAACCCGCCACGTGATCGCCTCACGCGACCGCAACGGCTCGAACGGCCACGGAACGAGCACGTGGTGCGGGGATTCGAAACGAGCCGTCCGACCATCGCCGAGTTCGACTTCGTAGGCCCGTTGTTCCATCGCGCCGGGGGGCAACTGCCACGACAGCCGTGGTGTGGTCTCGTGGATCCCGAGTGCCGTTCCGTCCAAGTGTTCGACGCGCAACCGGTGGGGGACGTTCATCTCGAGCGCTCCATCCGGTCGACACTATTCGCCCCTCAACAAAAACTTGTACACTCGTTCAAACTTTGTTAAGCTCCGAATCCTGTTAGCGCTATCAGGCGCTGGCGAGATGTGTGTACGAGCACGAGCGGGCGCTGGGGAGCGACCGCATCGAGAGGGGGACTCCAGTGAAGAAGTTGATTGCCGCTGGTTTGGCGGCCGTGATTCTGGTCAGCTGTACGTCGGGGAGTTCCGACGACGCGACGACCGATCCGCCGGGCGATACGGCCGCGCCGTCTGCGACCCAAGCACCGCCGGACACCGATGCGGCGCCCTCCACGACGGCAGCGCCTGCCACCGAGGTGCCGTCGACGGATGGCACCACACCAACCCAGGACTCGTCGCCCGACGAAACCGAGTTCGTCGACCAAACCCTCGAAGGGTCGACCCGCGGCGTCACCGACGACACCATCCGGATCGGTATCACCTTCCCCGATCTCACGTCGGTCGATCAGGTGTCGGTGAACCACGGCGACTACGAGGCGACCTTCCGAGCGCTGATCGACAAGATCAACGCCGACGGGGGGATCAACGGTCGGCAGATCGAGCCCGTGATCGCACCGATCAACCTCAGTGGTGAGGGCAACGCCGACGCCGTGTGCGTGCAGCTCACCGAGGACGAGGAAGTCTTCGTCGTCGTCGGGTTCTTCCTCGGTGACGCTGCGTTGTGTTACCTCGAAGGTCACCAGCAGGCGATCATCGGGGGCAGCCAGACCGAAGACTTTCTCGCCCGAGCCAAGGCTCCCTGGTACACCACCGACTTCGGGTCCGACTTCGAGGCCGATGCCGTCGCCAAGCTGGCCGAGTCCGGCGCCCTCGATGGAACCGTTGGCGTCGCCGCAACGACCGGCAATCAGAATCTCGTCGAAACGTCGATTCTGCCGGCCCTCGAGGCGGCAGGCATCGAGGTGGTCGAACTCGCCTACAACGATGCGCCACCGACCGACACCGCCGCCGCTGAAGCTCAGAACGCGGCGATCCTCCAGCGGTTCGAGGCCTCGGGGATCGACACCATCCTGACCGCATCCAACGACGGGGTTGGCATCGCCACGGCCCTCGAGACGTCTTCGTACCGCCCTCGAGTCCTGATGACGAACTACAACGCGATGAACGCGTTCATCAACGACGAGACCGGACGAGACACCAGCGTGCTCGAAGGTTCGGTGGGAGCCGGAGGGTACGGACCCGAGCAGGCCATCATCGACGAGCCCCACATGCAGGCCTGCGTCCAGACCATCAAGGATGCAGGCATCGAGTGGGTCGATCCGAAGGACTGGACCGAGGGGCCACGCCCGTTCATCTCCGCGAGGATCGCGTGCTGGGGCCTGTCGCTGTTCCAGGCGATCGCCACTCGTGCCGGTGAGAACCTGAACTACGGCACCTACGAGGAGGCCGGTAACACGATCGGAGCGGTGCAGATCCCCGGCTATCCGGACCCGTTCCACTATGGGCCGCCGCCGAGCGCGGACGGCGATCCGCCGCTGTACATCTGGACGTGGGACCCGGCACTGGGCGCCTACACGATCGAAGACTGACCCGGACGACAGTGGTCCAGCTTCGTGTCTGAGAATCGCTCCGTGACCGAGAGTTCCCCGGCTGGTCAGGGGACGCTCGCCGCAATGTCGGCGAGCGTCCTCGACGCGGAGGCTGACCGCGAAGCCGCCCAGGCGCTCGAGCGAGACCTGCTCCTCGACGACGACACGCTCGCCGGAGTCGGCGAGGAGCCGATGACCCTCAAAGAGGGTCTGCTGCGCGGCGGCGCGTTCACGTTCACGATCCTGCTGCTGCTGAACAGCCTCGACGAACTCGAGAATGCGGCGCTGGGCATCCTCGCTCCCGACATTCGGGACACCTTCGGCATCTCCAACGGTGTCATCACGTTCATCACCGCCGCCTCCAGCGCGTTCTTGGTGCTCGGCGCGCTGCCGATGGGGTACCTCGCGGATCGGTGCCGGCGCTCTCGCGTCGTCGGCTTCGCCAGTGTCGCCTTCGCGATCATGGTCTTCTGCAGTGGTCTCGCAGTGAACGCATTCACCCTGTTCCTGGCCCGCTTCGGGGTGGGTATCTCGAAGGCGAACACCGGCCCGGTCCACGGCTCGTTGCTCGCCGACGCCTACCCGATCGCAGTCCGCGGGCGGATGAGCGTGGCAACATTGTCGGTCGGCACCGTGGTGCGAGTCACGAGCCCGCTGTTGGTCGGTGTCATCGCGTCGGTCGCCGGTGGTGTGGAGGGGTGGAGATGGGCGTACTTCATCCTCGGCATTCCCGTCCTGGTCCTCGCCTTCTTCGCCTTCAAGATCCCTGAGCCCCGCCGCGGACAACAGGAGATGGCGTCCGTCCTCGGCGAAGTACTCGAGGAGCACCAGGAGAAGAATGTGGTGTCGATCGAGGCGGCCTTTGCTCGACTGCAACAGATTCGGACGTTCCGGACCGTGATGATCGGGTTCGTCGCGCTCGGGTTCAGCCTCTTCACGGGTGGTGTCCTCAGCAACCTGTACGTGGAGGAGCGCTTCGGTCTCGACACCCTCGAGCGAGGTGCGCTCGGGACAGTGACCGGGTTGCTCGTCGCCGCCACCATCCCGTTCGCCGCGAAACGCTTCGACCGGCTCTTCCGTTCGAGCCCCGCCAAAGCACTGCGACTCGTCGGCTTGTTGATCATGCCGGTCTGCGTCTTCATCCCGATCCAATACGTGATGCCCTCGGCGTGGTCGTTCGCCGTCGCCGGGATCATTCCGGGCATCTTGCTGCTGACTGCGTTCACCATGGTCGGTCCGATCACCATGTCGATCGTCCCGTACCGGCTCCGTGGGATGGGTGGTGCGATCAGCAGCCTCTACATCTTCTTCGGTGGCGCAACGGTGGGGGCGTTGCTGGCGGCGCTGCTCGTGGACATCACAGGACCCCGCGCGGCCGTGCTCCTGCTGTCGGTTCCGTCCACCCTCATCGGTGGGGCGCTCATCGTGCGAAGTGCGTCATTCATCCGCAACGACATGGCACTGATCGTGTCGGAGCTCGAAGAAGAACGAGAAGAGCAGGAGCGACGCACCGCGAACCCCGCCGATGTGCCGGCACTGCAGGTCCGCGATGTCGACTTCTCGTACGGGCAGGTGCAGGTCCTCTTCGACGTCAGCTTCGAGGTGCGCAAGGGCGAGGTCCTCGCGCTGCTCGGCACGAACGGAGCGGGCAAGTCGACGATCCTGCGCGTGATCGCCGGCCTCGGCACACCGTCGCGAGGAGTGGTGCGCCTCGACGGCGACACGATCACCTTCGTGGCTCCGGAACGGCGCGTGCACATGGGCATCCAATTGCTGCCCGGTGGCAAGGGCGTGTTCCCGGACATGACGGTGGCCGACAACCTCGAGATGGGTGCATTCGTGTATCGGGACGACGCCGCCGACGTGGCGCGACGGATCGCCCACGTGTACGAGCTGTTCGACGATCTCGCCTCCCGCAAGGACCAGATCGCAGGATCCTTGTCGGGTGGTCAGGAGCAGATGCTCGCGTTGGCGATGACCCTGCTGCACGAGCCCGAAGTCCTGTTGATCGATGAGTTGTCGCTCGGCCTGGCGCCGGTCGTCGTGCAGGATCTCATGCACGTCGTCGAGACCCTCAAGGGCCGTGGAATGACCATCGTCATCGTGGAGCAGTCGCTGAACATCGCCCTCGAGATCTCCGATCGAGCGGTCTTCCTGGAAAAGGGGCAGATCCGCTTCGAAGGGCCGTCGGCCGAACTGGCCGCACGCGACGACCTCGTCCGCGCCGTGTTCCTCGGCCACGAGGGCGGCTGAGGATGCTCGCCACATGGATCACTCGCCAGCTCGTCTTCGACGGGGTGATCACCGGATTGCTGTACGCCCTGCTGGCGATGGGCATCGTGTTGATCTATCGGGCGACGCGGGTGATCAACTTTGCCGTCGGTGCCATGGGCTTGGTCGGCGGGGCGCTCTTCGCGCTGCTCGTCGTGGAGTGGAACGTCCCGTTCTGGATCGGCGCCATCGTCGCGCTCGGCGTCGGAGTTCTGTACGGGGCGATCCTCGAATTGCTCATCATTCGCAGGCTGTTCGCCGCACCGCGCGTCATCGTGCTCGTCGCGACCGTCGGAATCGCCCAGCTCTCACAGCTGATCGTGCTCGCCTACCCGGAGTTCAGTCGATCAGGCGAACTCTTCCCGCGCCCGATCGGAACGACGTATGAAGGCTTCCTCGGCCTGCGGATCCAGGGCCCGCAACTGACCATCCTGATCGTCGCTCCCATCGTGTCGATCGCCGTCGGCCTGTTCCTGACGAGGACCACCTTGGGCAAGACCGTCAAGGCGTCGAGCAGCAACCGCGATCTGGCGCGTCTGGTGGGCATCAGCCCGAAATTGGTTTCGACGTTCGTCTGGGCGCTCGGTGGCGCGCTGGCCACCGTGGCGATGTGTCTGATGGCGATGCAGACGAACGCACGGGTCGGCGGGCTGGCGTTGCTCGGACCGAGCACCCTCGTGCGCGCGCTCGTCGCCGCGGTGGTGGCGAAGTTGACCTCGTTCCAGCGGGCCTTCGTGGCCGCGGTGGTGATCGGCGTCGTCGAGACGGTGCTGCGTTTCAATTATCTCGATCAGCCCGGACTGATGGACTTCCTGCTGTTGATCGTGGTGCTCGTTGCGGTCTTCTTCCAGTCACGGACACGTGAACCCGGAGAGACGCAAACGTTCTCGTTCGCTCCTCGCGTCAAGCCGGTCCCCGAACGGCTCAGGAGCATCTGGTGGGTTCGCCAGCTCGATCGGGCTCCGCTCGTGCTCATCGTGTTGGGCGCGGTACTCCTCCCGCTCATCATCACCCAACCGTCGCGTCACCTTCTCTACGGCACGATCCTCGCCTACGCGATCATTGCGACATCGCTCAACATCCTGACGGGGTGGGCGGGGCAGCTGTCACTCGGCCAGATGGCCTTCGCCGGCATCGGCGCGTTCCTCGCCGCCGCCTTCAGCCGGGGCATCAACTGGGACATCAAGATTGGAGACACGCGGCTGTACAAGGCCGGTTTCGAAGGGATGCCGTTCGGCCTGTCGATCGTGCTGGCCGCTCTGGTCACGGCTGCAGTCGCAACGATCATCGGTGTCGGCGCGCTCCGTGTGCGCGGGTTGTTGCTCGCCGTCGTCACCTTCGCCTTCGCCCATGCGTCCACGCAGTACCTGTTCCGGCAGCGCATCCTCACCGGCGGTCTGACCAGTCGCATTCCGTTCCCGCGGACCGGCATCTTCGGGATCGATCTCTCGTCGCAACGCTCGATCTACTACCTCTGCCTGGCGGTGTTGTCGCTGGTGCTCGTGATGGTCGGTTGGCTCCGCCGCACCGCGGTGGGGTGGTCGACCATTGCGGTTCGGGACAATCCGGACACGGCGTCGGCCTACACCGTCCGTCCCCCGATCGTGAAGCTCAGGATCTTCGCCTTGGCCGGTGGCATGGCCGGACTCGGAGGAGCGCTGCTGGCCTCGGTCACCGAGGGCTTTCCGGTCCCCGTGGCGCGCTACTTCGAACTCGACGACTCGCTCATCCTCCTGTCGATCGTGGTCATCGGCGGCCTCGGCTCCACGGCCGGCCCGGTACTCGGCGCGCTCTGGGTGGTGGGACTGCCCGCCTTCTTCCCGAACAACCCGGTGGCGCCCCTGCTCACCTCGAGCGTGGGAATGCTCATCCTCCTGATGTACTTCCCCGGCGGCCTCGTCCAGGTCGGGTACGCCGCACGCGACACGCTCCTCGGCTGGCTCGACCGAAGAATGGATCAAGCCCCGGTCAAGACGCGCCATGTCGTTCCCATGTCGCTGGCCATCGATCGGGAGGCACGCGCCGCAGGCGCCGGCCCTGCGTTGCGCACCGAGGCGCTCACCGTCCGCTACGGCGGCCGGCTTGCCGTCGACGCCGTCTCGCTCGAGGTGGGTCGTGGGGAGATCGTCGGCCTGATCGGCACGAACGGCGCCGGCAAGTCGAGCTTGATGAACGCGATCGGTGGGTTCGTCAGCGCCGACGGAAGCGTTCAACTGCTCGGCACCGACGTGTCAGGCAGGTCACCCGCCGCGCGGGCGCGCCTCGGACTCGGCCGAACATTTCAGGCCGCGACGTTGTTTCCCGAACTGACCGTTCGCGAGACGGTCGAAGTCGCGATGGAAGGTCGCGGGCGGTCGGGAATGGTGGCGACCGCCCTTGCGTGGCCACCGACACTGCGTCGTCAACGACGCCACCGTGTTGCTGCGAGCGAGCTCGTCGACTTCCTGGGCCTCGGCCGCTACGCCGATCACTACATCGCCGATCTGTCGACGGGCACCCGTCGCATCGTCGAACTGGCTGCCCTTCTCGCCCTCGAGGCGGAGGTGCTGTGTCTGGACGAGCCGACCGCCGGTGTGGCCCAGAAGGAGACGGAGGCGTTCGGTCCGTTGATCGTCGAGATCCGCAAGGAACTTGCCGCGTCGATGCTCATCATCGAACACGACATGCCGCTCATCATGGGCATCAGCGACCGGGTGTACTGCCTGGAGGCCGGCGCCGTCATCGCCGAAGGCGATCCGGCCAGCGTGCGCAACGATCCGCGGGTGATCGCGAGCTACCTCGGCACCGACGAACGAGCCATCGCCCGCAGCGGCGCGGTCGCCGTGCTGGAAGTCGACTCGTGAACGACACGCATTCACTGACTGGAGCATCATGAAGTTTCCCGAGCATTTCTTGTGGGGCGCGTCGACCGCCGGCCACCAGGTCGAAGGCGGCAATGTGAACGCCGACATCTGGCCGCTCGAATGGGCGCCGAACTCGATGTTCAAGGAGCCATCGGGCGACGCGTGCGACCATTACCACCGGTACGCCGACGACATCGCGTTGATGGCCGACCTCGGCTTCAACGCCTATCGGTTCTCGCTCGAGTGGGCGCGCATCGAACCCGAGGAGGGGTACTTCAGCCGGGCCGCGCTCGATCACTACCGCCGGGTGCTCGGGTCGTGCCTCGACCACGGGATCACCCCTGTGGTCACCTACTGCCACTTCGTGACACCGCGCTGGTTCGCCGCCGACGGCGGATGGACCGGCGATGCCGCGGTCGACCGGTTCGCACGATTCGCCGAGCGGGCGACCGAGCGGCTGGGTGACCTCATCCCGTGGGCGGCGACGCTGAACGAACCGAACGTGATCGTCCAACTCGAGCTGACCGGCGTGATCCCGATGGGGATCAGCGAAGGCAAGCCCCTGATGGTGTCGGCCGAACCGACCGGGACGTCGGCTGGGCCGCCGACGGGATTCGGCATCGGTGGCTTCGATCCGTCGAACTACCGGCACGGGTTGATCGGCACGAACGTCGAGCGGATGGCGGCAATCCACCGCGCGGCGGCGGAGGCCATCAAGTCCGGGCCTGGCGACGCGAAGGTCGGATGGACGCTGGCGCTGGTCGACCTGCAGGCCGGTGAAGATGGTGACGATCGGCTGACGCTGGCCCGACAGGGGGCCCAATACGACTGGCTCGACGTCTCGGCCGACGACGACTGGGTCGGGGTGCAGACCTACTCGCGGATCGTGCTCGGTCCCGAGCGGGCGATCCCGCTCGCCGAGGGCGTGCCGACGCACCAGACCGGCTGGGAGGTGTACCCGGAGGCGCTGGGTCATACCGTTCGGCTCGCCTCCGAACGCGCGGGTGTGCCGGTGATCGTCACCGAGAACGGTATGGCGACCGACGACGACGAGGCGCGCATCGCGTACACGCGCGGTGCTCTGGACGGGCTCGCCGCCTGTGTGGCTGACGGCATCGATGTCCGGGGATATCTGCACTGGACGCTGCTCGACAACTTCGAGTGGATGGCCGGGTTCGAGAAGACCTTCGGATTGATCGCCTTCGACCACGAGACCTTCGAACGCACGCCGAAGCCGTCGGCGCACTGGCTGGGCGAGATCGCCCGGGCGAACTCCGTCGACTGAGTGGCCACGCAGCATGATCCGGTGCACGTGATGGATCCCGTCGTCTGCAACCCCGTCGATCTCCCGTATGCCTACTCGTACCAGCAGGTGCAGGGATTCCCGTCGATGGTCTGGCGCGAGGGCGCCGACCCGTCGCTGATCCGGTATCGCGACCGCTACTACCTCTTCGTGTCGATGAGCGGCGGGTTCTGGCACTCCGACGATCTCGCGTCGTGGCAGTTCGTCCCCACCCCCGATCTCCCGATCCTCGACTATGCGCCAGATGTGCGTGAGATCGACGGTGCCCTGGTGTTCTCGGCGTCGAAGTACGACCAGCCGTGCTCGTTCTGGCGCACGACCGATCCCTTGTCGGGGGTCTTCGAGGAGTTGCCCGGGACGTTCCCGTTCTGGGATCCGAACCTGTTCCAGGACGACGACGGCCGGGTGTACCTCTACTGGGGGTGTTCGAACGAGACGCCGATCCACGGCGTCGAGCTCGACCGCACGACGTTCCGACCGGTGGGCGACACCGTCGACCTGATCCACGGTGACCACATGGGGCACGGGTGGGAGTGGAAGGGACCAGAGCGACGGCGTCGTCGCGCCCGAGGCGGTGACGACCGAGTCGGGGAACGATCCGCGTCCGTTCGTCGAGGGCGCCTGGATGACGAAGTTCGGCGGCACCTACTACCTCCAGTACGCCGCGCCGGGGACCGAGCTCAACACGTACGGCGACGGGTACTACACGTCCAGCTCGCCACTCGGGCCGTTCACGTACTCGCCCGACAGCCCGTTCTCGTCGGTGCCCGGTGGGTTCGCGCCAGGGGCGGGACATGGAAGCACGGTGCAGGACCGGTTCGGGAACTGGTGGCACGTCGGAACCATCCGGATCTCGGTCGGCCACGTCTTCGAACGACGGATCGGCATCTACCCGGCCGGCTTCGACGCCGACGGCGTCCTGTTCTGCAACCAGGAATTCGCCGATCACCCGATCGTCGTCCCCCAGCGCCGGGTCGACCCGTGGACGGAGGTGCCGACCGGCTGGCGCCTGCTCTCGTACCAACGCCCGGTCGGCGCGACGTCGTCGCTCGACGGCTCGTCAGCGGAGGCGGTCGTCGACGAGGACATCCGCAGCGCGTGGGTGGCTGGGAACGCAGGGCCTGCCGAGGGAGTGACCGTCGACATCGGTGACGGGTGCACGATCCGGGCGGTGCAGGTCAACGTCGCTGACCACGACGTGACCTCCCTCGCACCGCCGCAGGACGAACTCGCCCCCGACGAGTTCGCACGGCGGAGTCTGTCGACGATCGATCACCCCGTTCGGTACGTGGTCGAGGTGTCGAACGACGGAGCCGCCTGGGAACGGATCGGTGACGAGGGCCGAGTCGACGCACCGCACCGGCTGGTGGTGCTCGCCGCCGGGACGTCTGCTCGCTACGTCCGGGTGACGGGCGGCCCGGGGGCGTGGGGGAGTGCGTTCGCCCTGTGTGGGGTGCGGGTGTTCGGTGAACGCGCCGGGTCTCCGCCGTCCGCCGCCGACGTCAGCGCCGTGCGGCTCGACGATCGGACCGCCCGCGTCGCATGGACGGGAACGATCGGTGCCGACGGGGTGAACGTCAGGTATGGACGGTCGGCCCGACAAGCTCTATCACTCGTGGCTCGTGTACGGCCGCGACGACCTGCTCCTCTCCACCCTCTCGGCGGGAGTCGACTACTGGGTGGCGGTCGACGCGTTCAACGGCAGCGGACTCAGTACTGGACTGGCCGTGCCGATCCGGCGACCAGGATCGCCGGTCACTTGAGCAGGCTGCCGGCGTCGACGGGAAGTGTGATGCCGGTGATGTAGCGGGCCTCGTCGGAGGCGAGGAACAACACGGCGTTGCTGATGTCCTCGGGCTCGACCCAGGGGATCGGCAGGAAGTGGAACGACTGGCAGACCGGCTTGAGATCCTCCGGGCCCGGGTTCTCGAGCTCGGGTCGGAACAGACGGTAGGTCGTGTCGTTCATGAGCAGCGGCGTGTTGACGTGGGTCGGGTGGATCGTGTTGACCCGGATGGAGCGGCTGCCGAGTTCGACGGCGAACGTGCGCATCAGGCCGACGACGCCGTGCTTGGCCGATATGTAGTTGCCGACGTTCGGGTACGGCTTGATGCCCCCGACCGAGCTGGTCATGATGATCGAGCCGCCATCGGCGAGCATGTGTGGCACCGCCGCCTTGACGGTCTTGAACACACCGGTCAGGTTGACGTCGATGGTCTCCTGCCACAGCGCTTCGTCCATCTTGTGCAACTTGATGCCCGACGTTCCGATGCCGGCGTTGGCGACGACGATGTCGAGTCGGCCGAGCTGTTCGACGCCGTCGTCGAGCACCGCTTTCATGTGGTCGTAGTCGCGGACGTCGACGATCGCGGTCACACATCGCTGGCCGAACTTCTCCACCAGTGCGGCCGTCTCGGCCAGGTCCTCCGGTGTCGAACCGGCTGCCGGGGAGTCCTCGAACTGCTTGCAGATGTCGATGGCGATGATGTCGGCACCCTCCTCGGCCAGCCGCACCGCGTGACTGCGACCCTGTCCACGCGCCGCACCCGTGATGAACGCGACCTTTCCTGCCACTCGACCCGTGCTTCGTCCGGTCATCTCGTCCTCGCCTCCATCAGCCTATTTTGAACACCTGTTACAATAGTGGATCGGGAATGATCGGTGCACGTTCGAGCCCCTCGTGAGCGCTCGAAAGATGGGCGTGGATGCGCGTGAAGTCGGTGCCTGGCTCCGCGTCGGCGAACTCCTTCCAGATTGCGTCCGTCAGATCGCCGATACGTGTGGGAGATCCCTGGGAACGCGCTGCTTGGAGGTAGAGGTCGACGTCTTTGGCCATCAGGGTGTTGAGGAAGCCGGAGGCGTAGCGCTCGGTCAGCACGTGGTTGACGAACTTGTCGGTGCTGGCCGCACTTTGTCCGCTCGATGCGTTGATCACCTCGAGCAGCGTCGCCATGGTCACGCCAGCCGAGGTTGCCATCGCGACCGCCTCGCTCGTGGCGGCCAGTGCCGTGGCGGACAGGAAGTTGTTGGCGAGTTTGACTGCTTGGGCCATGCCCGGTTCGTCGCCGACCAGAAACCGTCGATCGCTGAGACCGGCGATCACCTCAGCCACCGCGAGACAGTCATCCGGATGGCCTGCGTACATGACAGCGAGCGTCCGAGCACGTGCGCCGGCAACGCCACCTGACACAGGCGCATCGATGTATCCGACGTTGTCAGCAGCGAGGAATGCAGCGATCGAGCGTGATGCATCAAGACCCACGGTGGAGGTGTCCAAGACGTGGGTGACTCGCCGGCGCGGTGTTCGGGCGATCGCCGTGCACACCGATCGTGATGCGGAACCGTCCGGCAAGCTGAGGACGGCGATCGTGGCACGGCGGGACAGTTCGGCGATGTTGTCGACGAACACCGCACCTGCTGGATTCCGGCTGCCGCCGGCCGCGTCGTGGGTCAGGACTTCGTGGCCGGCACCGACCAGGTTCGTGGCCAGTTCCTTGCCCATGTTGCCGAGCCCGACGAAGCCGATGACCCGAGTCACGACGTCACACTCGCAGATTCTGAACAGATGCTCAAATAGGCAGGAATGGGGCTGTCGTGGGAGACCATCGAGTCCTCGAACGTCTTGCAGGCGGGTGAGCCCTCGTGTACACGTGTGCTGCTTGGTCCAGTCGATCGTGGGAATCACGCCCTCTGCGTCGTCACCGGTGACGGCGTTGGTCGCCTGAGGAACTTGTGCCCGACCTGCTGCTCGGACCAAGCCCAGAAGGCGTCGACCTCCACAGGGTCGATGGCATGTGCCGCAGGTTCGGCGACCTGACAGTCAGCGATGTAGCTCCCGTTCGGGATCCCTGCAGCGGTCGCTGCCCACAGTGGTGTCGCCGCGCCCTGTTGCAGACTCTTCGACTCCTGCGCGCTCGCCTGCTCCACGAAGGTGAGCTCCTCGCGTTCGAGGTGACGTGTGAGTCCGGTGTCGACCGCTCCGGGGTGAACGGCATGTGCATTGAAATCCCGATCGGCGAGTCCGCGGGTGAACAAGATGTTGGCCGTCTTGGACTGCCCGTAGGCGCGCCACTTGTCGTAGGGATTGGTACGGAAGTGGGGGTCGTCCCAGACGATGCCGCTGATCATGTGTCCGAGCGACGTCGTGTTCACCACTCGCGCGTCTGGTGCGAGGTTTGGCGCGAGCAGTGCGGTCAGAAGGAAGTGACCGAGGTGGTTCGTGGCCATTTGGAGCTCGAACCCGTCGATGGTTCGAGCCTCCGGAGTGGCCATCACGCCCGCGTTGTTGAACAGCAGATCGATGCGTGGCAGGCGGTCCGTGAGGCGCTCGGCTGCGCTGCGAACACTCTCGAGCGAGGCGAGGTCGAGTTCGACGGCTGACACAGTGTCTTCGTCCCGGGAAGGATCGCGGACGGCGGCCACGACGTCGGCTCCATGGGCTCGGAGGGCACGGGCGACCTCGGCGCCGAGTCCCGATGACGCCCCGGTGACGATCGCCACCTTGCCGTGCAGGTCGATGCCGGCGAGCACCTCGTCGGCAGTGGTGGCTCGTCCGAAGGCCATCGCTCTACACCTCGATGTCGTCGTCGCTCATCCAGTGGACGAAGCGGCTGAGGGCGAACATTGCGTCGTGCGGTCCGCCCGGGACATGCGAGTTGGCGGTGCCGACACGGCAGACCCGTTGACCACCAGCGCTGGCGAGGTGATCGCGCAGTTCAGCCTTGCGTGACCACGGGTAGACGCCGATGGTCTGGGTAGCGACGTTGACGTAGCCGACGGCATCTTCGAGTGAGGGCACCATCACGACATTGGAGGTCTTGTTCGTCGGTTGGAAGTCGACAGGCTGATCCGAGCGGATCACGAGTCCGCTGCCGTCGAAACGACCCCAGACCTTGACCTCACCCATCGCTTCCATGACCGCGACCTCGTCGCAGATCTCGGGCGGCGGGGGTGGCGCCGCAGCCGAGGCGAAGTCACGATCGACCGCCATCCGCTCGGCGAGCGTCGCACAGAAGTCGTCGACCTGCTCGGGCTCACCTTCGATGAAGACGTATCGGCTGGCAAGGCACGCCTCTTGATTGAACACGGTCGTGTCGGCAGCGACGCGTTCCGCGACATCCCGCAGCGTCTCTGCCGATTCGAACACGGCGCGGCCGACGAGGGAGATCGACGACTTGGGGTCGAACGAGATGAGCTGCAGTCCGGGACCGAGGTAGCGGATCACGTTCATGATCGCCGGGCCGCCGCCCCACGCGACGATCCGGTCGAAGAACTGCGGTCGGTAGATGGTCCGTTCGACCACTTCGTCCCCGCCGGACCAGTACACCGCAGACATCGAGCGGACCACCGGATGGTCAGGGTCGATCTCTGCCATCGTGCGAAGCACTGCAACGGTGGTGAACGGGTCGCTCGAAGGCATCTTGAACAGGTTGATGCCCTTCACCAGTGCGCCCTGCGCGATCGAGGCGATACAACCAGCAGGGGCATTGCCGGCGAGCATGTGCACCATCCGCGGTGGGAAGGCGCGGAGGTGACCCCGGTTGCCGGACTTGTCGGTGCGTGTGACCCAGCCATCGAGGACCGCCGGATCAGCGAAGTTGGACGACACCATCGACTCGAGCGATTCACGCTGCAACAGATGGGGCGCGGTCCGGTACAGGTTCTCCACGACCCGTCGCGGCAGCGGGTTCGTTGCCGACAGCAACTCCAAGCACTCCTGCATGTGTGGGTTGGTGTCGAGGTCGAGCGCACGGCCGGTCTCGACGAGGAAGTCGATGATCTCGCTCAGTTTGACGTCGAGCAGCGGTGGCAGCTCCGAGCGCGGGGCGATCACCTGATCGAGGTCGAGCGTTGGCGTCGTGAACGAAGCGCCGAGGTCCCGGGACACGTGCTCGACGCTGTCGCCCTCGAGGAGGACACCGCGAACGAAGAAGGGTGCGCACAGGCTCATGCTGAACCACGCACGTACGCATCGATCGTTCCGGCGCAACTGATCTTGTCGCCGCCTGCGAGGTCGGCGTAACGGACGATCTCGGGCCCCACCGTCGGGCCCTGTCGGCCGCACGCACATGGGCCGAAGTCCATCGTCACCTTGTCACCGGAGATGACCCCGCCCCACCGACCGTCCAGCGAGAGGTCGAAAAACCCTGCCCGACACTCGACGTCGCCAGCAGACGAATCCAGCAACTGCTCACCAGGCTCGTCGAGCGGCAATGCCATGACCCACGGCGCGACGTGATAACGGCCCGACCGGCAACGAGGAAACGGCGTGTTCACCTCCTGCATCGAGTAGAAGTTGTACTCGCGCTCATCGGCCACCCCGAACGTGCTCTGCACGACCTCGCGATAGTCATCGGGCAGCGTTGCGCCCTTGAGCCCGCCTCCGGTGAGCAGTGTGTTGTCGTCGCGAAAGTCGGATCCGCCGTAGCCCCTCTCCCGGACCCCAGCAGCCAGCGGATAGAGCGTGGCCCACATCCCAGTGAGAAACAGCTTCTGCTCCCGACTCTTGATGAGCTCATCGATCGCGTCGGCCATCGCTTCCTCGACGCCGGTGAGGCGCGCCGCACTCAACCGCTCGAACTCCGCGACCTCGCTGGCGAGCGCGGTGCCGTCGGTGATCTTGCGGCGAAGCATGATCATCGACATGATCGCTCCGGTCGTGATCATCGGCAGAGGGAGTTGGTACGGATCCGAGGTGTCGCTGTGGAACGCACCGACCAGCGCCTCTCGGGTGCGCTCGTTTCGCGTCACGTTGGTGCGCGGTCCGAGACCGAAGAATCGACGGTCGTTCCCGGGTGCCACGCCCGTCGCCCACGAGAATGACGACACGTTCGACAGCGATGCAAAATCGAGGTCGGCCTCGGTCGCACCGAGCATCGCGGGCTTTCCGGTCGTGCCGCTCGAACATGCGACGAACCGACCCCCGTCCTCGAGGCGGTCGATCCAGGCGTCGAGATCTTCGATGCCGGTGAAGTCGCTACCGGAAGCGTCATACGTGCTCACCGTCTGCAACCAACGGCCCATCCGCTCCCACTGCCCCTCCACCAACCACCCCTCGCCGTACGACTTGTACGTGCTGTGAGCGAACAGCAAAGGCACGAGGTCGTCGCGAGAATCGATCGAGCTGACGTCACCGGCTTGCGCGCGGTTCTTCAGGAGTGGAATCTGACCGACTCGCGTCTCGAAACGTTCGTTGGCAGCATCCAGCTGCAGTGCAAGCAATTCCGCGGCTGGCGTGTCGAATCGGTCTTCCCGATCGCGCAAGCTCAACAGCTGTTCCAGTGATGAAGTCACTCGCTTTCCCCTCTCGTCTCTGTCAAAGTATACAACAGATGTTCAATTTTATCAAGGGCGTCGAGAATCCGACGTCGGTGTGGATCCACGACGGCGGTTCGACATCCGCCGTCGTGGCAAGCGCGTCTCGCGACGGTCGGACGATCAGCGTTTGCCCGGCCATGGCGGTGGACGAACAGACAATTGTCATCTGGATCACTGCGGAGTCATGCCGCCGGGGAAATCCTCGGCCATGATGGGCCGGTGACGGTGGAACGGCGCGAGGGATCCAAGGGGGCGAGAACCCGGATCGCAATCCTCGATGCGGCCGAACAGATCATGAGCGAGGGCGGATACGCCGCCGTGACCTCCCGCAGCGTGGCCTCGCGAGTGGGGGTCAACGCCGGCCTCATCCACTACTACTTCCCCACCATCGACGACTTGTTCGTGGCGCTGATCGACCGAGGTGCCGACGTGAACACGCAACGCCTCGCCCGCGCCCTCGCTTCCTCCAAGCCGCTCGAGGCGCTCTGGAAGCTCAATTCGGATCGCCGCGGGGTGAGTGTGCTCGACGAGCTGATGGCAGCCACACACCACCGTCCGGCACTGCGCGAGCAGGTGACCGCGCAGGCCGAGAGGCTCCGCGGCGTAGAGTTGGCTGCCCTCGCCGAACTACTTCCGCAGTACGGCATCGACGTCGAACGTTTTCCACCGGCCCTGGTAGCGGCCACCCTCCAAGGGGTTGCGCTGCTTCTTGCCCGTCAAGGAAACCTTGGCGTCAGCACGGGGCGGAACGACGCGATCGCCGCAGCCGAAGCAGCCATTGCCGATCTGGAAGCTGCGCGTCACACTTCCGGTCATTCCTGACGGCCGGTCGACGACCGGCTTCGAGTGAGTTCGGCTCGTCCCGACCTCTTGCGGGTACCAAGTCGCGATTCGCGTTCCGGCGCTGAGGCCGCAGCCTCGAGATAATTGGAACAAATGTTCAATATCTGCTACGATCTCGACTGTGCTCCGATGCGACGCGTCAGAGGGCAGTTCACGACAACGACCGACGAACTCCCGGCCAGCGGTCGACCAGAAGGAGAGCGCACGCCAT
>CAVOGB010000007.1:0-965215 GCA_963695145.1 Ilumatobacteraceae bacterium
CGCCGGCCACCGTCTTCTCTTCCGTTTTGAGGGAGTCATTCCCTCACGCCGCAGCGTCGAGCTGCTCGAGCCCTCGGGTCCGAGCCGTTCCGCTGTTCAGGTGGCTCCTTGAGAACTGCAGAGCAAGCACGAGCATCTTGAGAGAAATCTCGAATAGATAACTTGTTCTTTCCAAGCTAATAAGAGCCAACGGTGGATGCCTTGGCGCCAAGAACCGATGAAGGACGTGAGTGACTGCGAAAAGCTGCGGGGAGCCGTCTACTAGGCCTCGATCCGCAGATGTCCGAATGGGGAAACCCAGCACTCGTCATGGAGTGTTACCGCTGCCTGAACACATAGGGCAGCAGGAGGGAACCGGGGGAATTGAAACATCTCAGTACCCCGAGGAAAGGAAAGCAACCGCGACACCCTGAGTAGCGGCGAGCGAAAAGGGTAGAGACCAAACCGTGCCAGTGCCAAGCCTGATGGCGTTGCTGGTGCGGGGTAGTGGGACCAGGAGACACAGCATCAGATGTGTCACGGAGTACAAGTGCTGCATAGGAGAACGACTCAGGAAAGGGTCGACCAGAGTGGGTAACAGTCCCGTATCCGAAATGTACGCACTCTCCGCTTGTCATCCCAAGTAACGCCGGAACCGTGAAAGCCGGCGTGAATCTGTGGGGACCACCCCATAAGTCTAAGTATTCCTTGGCGACCGATAGTGAACCAGTACCGTGAGGGAAAGGTGAAAAGTACCCCGGGAGGGGAGTGAAATAGTACCTGAAACCGTTGGTTTACAAACAGTCAGAGCGTCGTCATGCCTTCGGGTATGGCCGCGATGGCGTGCCTTTTGAAGAATGAGCCTGCGAGTTACGGTGTGTGGCAAGGTTAACCAGTGATGGGGAGCCGAAGCGAAAGCGAGTCTGAATAGGGCGTAGAGTCGCATGCTGTAGACCCGAAGCCAAGTGATCTATCCATGGCCAGGTTGAAGCGGAGGTAAGACTCCGTGGAGGACCGAACCCACGTAAGTTAAAAATTGCGGGGATGAGCTGTGGATAGGGGTGAAAGGCCAATCAAACTTGGCGATAGCTGGTTCTCCTCGAAATGCATTTAGGTGCAGCGTCGTGTGTTCAGTACCGGAGGTAGAGCACTGAATGGGTTAGGGGGCCCACAAGCTTACCGACCCCAATCAAACTCCGAATACCGGTACTCCAGAGCACGGCAGTGAGACCACGAGGGATGAGCTTCGTTGGTCGAAAGGGAAACAGCCCAGATCATCAGCTAAGGCCCCTAATTCAGGACTAAGTGGAAAACGATGTGGGATTGCACAGACAGCCAGGAGGTTGGCTTAGAAGCAGCCACCCTTGAAAGAGTGCGTAATAGCTCACTGGTCGAGTGATCCTGCGCGGACAATGTAACGGGGCTCAAGTCCTGAGCCGAAGCTATGGGCTTCTACGCAAGTAGGAGCGGTAGAGGAGCGTCGATGGTGCAGCGAAGCGGCCGTGGAAACGAGTCGTGGAGCGCCATCGAGTGAGAATGCAGGCATGAGTAGCGAGAGAGGGGTGAGAAACCCCTCCGCCGAAAGCCCAAGGGTTCCTGGGGAAGGCTAATCCCCCCAGGGTGAGTCGGGAGCTAAGGCGAGGCCGAAAGGCGTAGTCGATGCACAACTGGTTGATATTCCAGTACCACTGTGCCCGCGCCAAGTCCAAGAGTCGCAACGTTGGGGCTGTTACCTTCGGGTAGCGAACCGACCGAGCTGCTGGCGGATAGTTGACGGGGGACGCAGGAGGATAGGTGAACCGGGGCGATGGTAGACCCCGGGTAAGCGTGTAGACGGGTTCCGATGAGAGTTGGGGCCGTAACGTCGAGACGCGATGCCGAGCGATATACCGCGAAGTCACTGATTCCATGCTGCCAAGAAAAGCCCAGCAATGAGTTGGCACAGTGCCCGTACCCCATACCGACACAGGTGGGCGGGTAGAGAATACCAAGGCGAGCGGGAGAACTATGGTTAAGGAACTCGGCAAATTACCTCCGTAACTTCGGAAGAAGGAGGACCCTTTTTGGTGAAAGCCTTTACGGCTCGAGCTGAGGAGGGTGGCACAGACCAGGGGGTAGCGACTGTTTACCAAAAACACAGCAGCGTGCGAAGCCGCAAGGCGCTGTATACGCTGTGACGCCTGCCCAATGCTTGAAGGTCACGGGGAACGGTTAGCTCTTCGGAGCGAAGCTGTGAACCTAAGCCCAAGTGAATGGCGGCCGTAACTATAACGGTCCTAAGGTAGCGAAATTCCTTGTCGGGTAAGTTCCGACCTGCACGAATGGCGTAACGACTTCCCCACTGTCTCAACCATAGACCCGGCGAAATTGAAGTACGAGTAAAGATGCTCGTTAGCTGCGGAAGGACGAAAAGACCCCGTGGACCTTTACTATAACTTGGTGTTGAGTTTTGAATTGCGTTGTGTAGGATAGGTGGGAGACTTGGAAGCATTGGCGCCAGCCAGTGTGGAGTCAATGTTGAAATACCACCCTGCGTACTTTGGAACTCTAACCTCGGTCCGTGATCCGGATCAGGAACAGCGCCAGGCGGGTAGTTTGACTGGGGCGGTCGCCTCCTAAAGAGTAACGGAGGCGCCCAAAGGTTCCCTCAGGCTGGTTGGCAATCAGCCGTCGAGTGCAATGACACAAGGGAGCTTGACTGCGAGACCTACAAGTCGAGCAGGTACGAAAGTAGGGCATAGTGACCCGGCCATCACGTGTGGAAGTGTGGTCGCTCAACGGATAAAAGGTACCCCGGGGATAACAGGCTAATCTTCCCCAAGAGTCCATATCGACGGGAAGGTTTGGCACCTCGATGTCGGCTCATCGCATCCTGGGGCTGAAGCAGGTCCCAAGGGTTGGGCTGTTCGCCCATTAAAGCGGTACGCGAGCTGGGTTCAGAACGTCGTGAGACAGTTCGGTCTCTATCCTCCGCAGCCGAAGGAATACTGACAACTGCTGTCCTTAGTACGAGAGGACCGGGACGGACGTAGCTCTGGTGTGTCTGTTGTCGCGCCAGCGGCATCGCAGATTTGCTACCTACGGAAGGGATAACCGCTGAAAGCATCTAAGTGGGAAACCCGGTTGAAGATGAGTATTCCCATGCGGTTAACGCAGTAAGGCCCGTGACGAGACCATCACGTTGATAGGCCGGAGGTGTAAGCGTGGTAACACGCTCAGCCGACCGGTACTAATCGGCCGAGGGCTTGGTTTGAACACGCTCGTGCTTGCTCTGGAGTCCTTGAGGGAACCACCCTCATTGACAACTGATTTCGGTGACCATAGCGACAGGGTCACACCCGTTCCCATCTCGAACACGGAAGTTAAGCCTGTCAGCGCCGATGGTACTTGGGGAGTGATCCCCTGGGAGAGTAGGACGTCGCCGGATTTCGATCAGGGAACGCACCGACCGGGTTTGCCGGCGGTGCGTTTTCTGCGTTTTCGGCCCGTTCCGCTCCGTTCGCCCGCATTCGCCGGCGGTCACCCGTCTCGGGTCGATCGGCCGTAGCATGGTCAGCCATGTCGAACGACCGCCCGTCCCCTTCCTCGCGCTCGTCGAGCGGTCGGCCCGGTGGTCCGCGGAGCTCCTCGAGCGGCTCCTACCGAGGCACGTCGAAGCCCACGTCCGGCAAGCCCACATCCGGCAAGCCCCCGTCCGGCAAGCCCGGATCCTCGGGGAGCGGCCCGTCGAGCCGCGGAGCGTCGAGCCGCGGGCCGGCCAAGGACGGCGCGGGCAAGTCGACGTACCGTGCGTCCGGGTCCGGCCCACGGCCGGACGGATCGAACCGCGGCGGGTCCCGCTCGGGCGGACCGCGCCCCGATGGATCGAACCGGAGCGGATCAGGACGGCCGACCGGCGGCGGCGCGAAAGCGGGCCGTCCCGGCGGCGACGCCCGCCGGCGCAACGACGACCGACGCCAGGAACGGCCGCTGACCACCGCCGAGCGACGGGCGCTCGAGGTGAAGATGCGCCGCGCGCCGCGGACGCCTCGCGACCCCGATCTCGAGCGGCAGAAGATCGCCGAGCGGACGCTCGAGACGTGGATCGACGACGGCTCCGTCCGTGACGAAGCCCGCCATGCCGCGAGCCGCGCCTCGGCAGGCACGGCGGAGTCCCCGCCGAAACGCCGGCCGCCGCAGCCGCTCGATCCCGAGGTCGCCGCCGAGCTGAGCGACGCCGTCGGCAAGCAGCGCGGGGCGCGGCTCGCCGAGCGACTGGCGCAGGCCTCGGAGGCGCTCGATCGGGAGCGGTTCCAGGAAGCGCGACGGATCGCGGGGGCGATCGTGAAGGAGGCGCCCGACGTGGCCGCCGCCCACCAGGTGCACGGGCTCGCCAGCTACCGCCTCGGCATGTTCAAGCCCGCGGTGCGTTCGCTCGAGGCGGCCTTCGACCTCCACCCCGACCCGTCGATCATGCCGGTCATCGCCGACTGTTACCGAGCGCTCGGGCGCTGGTCGTCGGTCGAACGCGTCTGGCGCGAGATCCGCGAGATGTCACCGTCGCAGGAGGTGCTCGCCGAGGGGCGCATCGTCGCCGCCGGCGCACTCGCCGATCAAGGAGATCTGCGCGGCGCCCTCGCGGTGATGGAACCGGCGACGAAGCGCGCCAAGACCGTGCGTGATCACCACTTGCGGCAGTACTACGTGCTCGGCGACCTCTACGACCGGGTCGGCGACCCGATCGCCGCTCGGCGCTGGTTCGCGACCGTCGCGGAGGTCGATCCCGAGTTCGCCGACGTCGACCAACGCCTGCGCACGCTCGGTCGCTGAACCGCCGGGGACGATCGGCCCCGGGTACCATCGCCGCGATGCCGAGCATGCAGTTCCGCGCCGGTGTCGTCGCCGTGGTCACCAATGGCCGCGGTCAGGTGATGGCGTTCGAACGCAGCGACGTCCCCGGAGCGTGGCAACTCCCGCAGGGCGGCATCGACGTCGGCGAGGAGACCGAAGCCGCGGCGTGGCGTGAACTGTCGGAGGAGACCGGCCTCGGTCCCGACCAGGTCGAGCTGATCGCCGAGCACCCGCAGTGGACCCTCTACGAATGGCCTCCCGAGTTGCGCGACGGCGGGAGACGACATTCGCGCAATCGCCTCGGGCAGGCGCAACGCTGGTTCGTGTTCCGTGTGCGAGACGACACGGTGGAGCCGACGCCCGACGGTGTCGAGTTCGGTGCGTGGCAATGGGTGGAGCCCCGCTGGCTCATCGAGCAGGTGGTCGAGTTCCGGCGGCCGGCCTATGAGCAGGTGCTCGGCGGACGTTCGCTCGGCGGTCCGGCCGGTGCCTGAGGATCTGTTCTCGTCGGCGGGGGAGGAGTTGCGCCGCACCCGTGCCCCGCTCGCGGCCCGATTGCGACCACGCACGCTCGACGACGTGGTCGGCCAGGAACACCTCGTCGGAAAGGGCCGGCCGCTGCGGGCGCTCGTCGAATCCGACCGCTTGTCGTCGGTCCTGCTGTGGGGTCCGCCGGGGACCGGCAAGACGACGCTGGCGCTGGCGGTCGCCGGCAGCACGGCGCGGCATTTCGAGCAGATGTCGGCGGTCAACGCCGGTGTGAAGGACGTGCGCGCCACGATCGAGAGCGCGCGGCACCGGCTGGGGGAGCGGGCGCAGGGCACCATCCTGTTCCTCGACGAGATCCACCGGTTCTCGAAGTCGCAGCAGGATGCCCTGTTGCCGGCCGTCGAGGACGGGACGCTCACGTTGATCGGGGCCACCACGGAGAATCCGTTCTTCGAGGTGAATGCTCCGCTGCGGAGCCGGTCGACGCTCTTCCGTCTCGAACCGCTCGATCGGACGGCGATCCGCCAGCTCGTCGATCGGGGACTGCAGGCCGAGGCGGTGACCGCCG
This sequence comes from Ilumatobacteraceae bacterium, assembly GCA_963695145.1. Classification (GTDB taxonomy): domain Bacteria; phylum Actinomycetota; class Acidimicrobiia; order Acidimicrobiales; family Ilumatobacteraceae; genus Sva-07. Next base: position 5,867 of record CAVOGB010000007.1, read on the forward strand.
ACGAGGACGCGCTCGACCTGCTGGTCGAGCGGGCGGGCGGCGACGGCCGGCAGGTGCTGACCGCCCTCGAGGTGGCGTGTGCGTTGAGCGGGTACGGGCACGTGGAACTCCATCACGTCGAGGAGGCGCTGGGCACGAGTGCGCTGCGCTACGGCCGCGACGATCACTACGACGTGGTCAGCGCATTCATCAAGTCGATGCGCGGATCGGATCCCGACGCCGCGGTGTACTGGCTCGCCCGGATGCTCGAGGCCGGCGAGGACGCCCGGTTCATCGCCCGGCGCATGATCATCTTCGCCAGCGAGGACGTCGGCCTGGCCGACAGCGGCGCGCTCACCGTCGCCGTCGCCGCGGCGCATGCCTTGGAGCACGTCGGACTGCCCGAGGCGCAGTTGAACCTGTCCCAAGCCGCCATCTACCTGGCGACGGCGCCGAAGAGCAACCGGTCGGCCCTCGCCATCTGGAACGCGCGTGCGGCGGTACGCGACGGTGCGGTGGGGGAGGTACCGGCGCATCTGCGCGACTCGCACTACCAGGCGGCGGCCACGATCGGCCACGGCGTCGGCTACGAGTATCCTCACGACCATGCCGGTGCCGTCGTCGAACAGCAGTACCTGCCCGACGAACTCGTCGACCGCCACTGGTACGAACCGAGCCCGTACGGCGACGAGCAGGAGATCAGCAGACGGATGAGCGATCGATCGGTCGTCGAGCAGCGCACGGAGCCGGCATGACCGCCGGCGAACTCGCCGTCCTGCTCGCCGCGGTGCTCTGCTCGATCGGGTTCGCCGCGCTCGTCGTGGTCCTGGTCCGCGTCCTCGACACCCTGCGCGAGCTCCGCCGGGAGGTGAGCGACCTGCGATCGGAGACGCGTCCGCTCCTGCACGATCTGCGCCTGTCGACGATCGAGGCGCGCGAGACCGTCGACGAGGCGCGCTCCGACCTCGAGCGGTTCGACCGTGTGCTCGGATCGGCCGAGGCGATCGGCGACGCCGTGTCGGTGCACGTGGCGCGGACCGCGTTCTCGGCACCGATGATCAAGTTCGCCGGGCTGGCCAAGGGCACGTCGAGGACCTTCGCCCGGCTGCGGGGAACGCCGGCGAGCCGGGCGGTGGGACCCCAGGACGGAGCGTCGCGCCCGATCGAGATCGGAACCGACGAGCCGATCGCACTGGAAGAGCAGAATCAGAAACGGAGGCGCCGAGCATGATGAAGCGAGTCACCTGGTTCGTCGGAGGCGCAGCGGCCGGCGTCGTCGGCGCGAACTACGCGGCCAAGAAGGTGAAGCAGACCGCCGCCCAGATCTCACCGGGACAGGTGGCGCGTTCGGCGGCGTACCACGCACGGCGCAAGTCGCATGACGTCGTCGATGCCGTGCGCGAAGGGCGACAGGTCGCCCGCCACCACGAGGACGAACTCCGCGCCAAGCGCGAGGGTCGGCTCGAGTCGCTCGCCGATCATGTGGACCCCGGCGACCAGGTGTTCGTCGACGGGGTCCCCGTCGAGAGTGGCCGGGTGATCGTGATGCGCAAGAAGGAACATCGGCGGCCCGTCTGAACGCCCGGCGCCATACAGGCGACGGTGAGCGGGAGACGAGAGCGTTCGTCGATCGGCCCGTCGGCGATCGCGACCTGGCGGAGACCGCGGCGCGCGCTGCGGCGACGCAGTGGGATCTCGGAACACCGGTGGCGATGCGGTTCGGGATGAATGCGATCTTTGCCGCCGGCCCGTTCGTCCTGCGCGTCTCCCGTCCGTCGGCGCCCGGCGAGGCGGCGCTCGCCCTGCACGAGACGCTCCGCTCGTTCGGCGTGCCCGTCACGCGTCCGGCTCGTGCCGATGTCGTGACGGTCGGCGACGCAGTGGTCACGTGTTGGGAGCGGATCGTCGCCGTCGACGAGCTGGTCGACTGGCGCACGGTGGGCGACGTCATCCGTCGCGTGCACGCCCTCGCGCCGGACGCGCTGCCGGCCGAGTATCCCTTGGCGAGACCTCGCGACCTTCCGTGGTGGGACTTTCCCGCGCTGCTGGCGGACACGGCCGACCTGCTCGACGCGCCGGCCCGCGCCGGCATCGAGGCCGCACTCGCGCGGCGCGCCGGCTGGGGGGACATCGGCACGGCGGAGCATGCCGACCTCGTCGTGTGCCACGGCGACGTCCATCCGGGAAACGTGGTGATGACCGCCGATGGGCCGGTGCTCATGGACTGGGACCTGATGAGCTGGGCGCCGGCGGGATGGGACCATGCACCGCTCATGACGTGGACCGAGCGGTGGGGCGGCGCTCCTGGCATCTACGAGGCGTTCGCGGACGGATACGGCCGGAGCTTCCGGGGCGACCCGATCGCCGAGTCGTATGCCGAGCTGCGGCTGCTGGCGGCGACGTTGATGCGGTTGCGGGCCGGGCGTTCCGATCCCGTCGCCCGGGCCGAGGCCGAACGCCGGCTCGCGTACTGGCGCGGCGAAGCGGAGGCGCCGGCCTGGACGGCGCAGTGAGGCGAGGCCTTCCGTTTTCTCCGAAATGTGCCTCGATCTGCCCGCTGGGCGCACGATCTCAGGCATTTTTCGGGTGGGTACGGGCGGGGTGAGTGGCAGGGTGCGTGGCGAGGCAAGACTCTCGACATGAGCACGCACCCGATCGAGCTGTCCACCCGGTTGATCGATTCCGGTGCGCTCGACACCCCACCGAACCGCGTCACCCAGGAGCTGAGCGAACTCGCCGACGGCGTCGCCCTGATCGAATCGTTCAGCCACGTCCTCGTCGTCGACACCGGTGACGGTCTGATCGCGTTCGATTCGAGCGGTGCCCAATCCGGTGCGGCGGTGGTCGAGGCGCTGCGGGCCTGGTCGGACGAACCGGTGCACACGATCGTCTACACGCACGGACACGCCGACCACGTGGGCGGTTCCCGGGCGTTCGCGGCGGCCGCCCACGAGCGGGGTGAGCCGACGCCGCGGGTGTTCGGTCACGACCGCATCCACGCCCGCTTCGACCGCTACGAGTACACCGCCGGCTACAACCGCATCATCAACATGCGCCAGTTCGGTGGCGCGGCGAAGGCGGCCGGTGCCGCGCTCGATCGCCCGTTCCTCCCTCCCGGCACGCTCCGACCGGACGTGACCTATCACGACCAGCTCGCCGAGACGATCGGCGACGTCGCCGTCGAGTACCACCACTGCAAGGGGGAGACCGACGACCACACCTGGACATGGCTCCCGGAGCACAGGATGATCAGCGCCGGCGACCAGTTCATCTGGAACTTCCCGAACTGCGGCAATCCCCAGAAGGTGCAGCGCTACCCGGTCGAGTGGGCCGAGTCGCTGCGGGCGATGATCGCCGTCGAGCCCGAACTGTTCGTCCCGGCCCACGGGCTGCCGATCGCCGGTCGCGAGCGCATCCGGACCTGTCTCGAGACGGTCGCCTCGACGCTCGAGACCCTGGTCGCCGACGTGATCGAGGCGATGAACGCCGGCGCCTTCCTCGACGAGATCGTCCACACCGTCCGGGTGCCCGCGGCGACGCTGGAACTGCCGTACCTCCGTCCGCTCTACGACGAGCCCGAGTTCGTGATCCGCAACATCTGGCGGATGTTCGGCGGGTGGTGGGACGGCAATCCGGCGCGGCTCAAGCCACCGTCGGACGCGGTGCTCGGCGCCGAGGTCGCCCGGCTCGCCGGAGGGGTGGACCGGTTGGTCGAGCGGGCGACGGAGCTGGCGGGAGCGGGCGAACACCGCCTCGCCTGTCAGGTCATCGAGTACGCCGCGGCGGCCGAGCCGGATTCACACGCCGTGCACGAAGCGCGCTCGACGATCTACGCCGCGCGTCGCGCCGTGGAGACGTCGCTGATGGCCAAGGGCATCTTCAAGTCGGCCCAGGCCGACTCCGACTTCGTGGTCACGGGCGAGGTCCCCGCGGTGAACATGGTGTTGGCGATCGGCGACGAATGAGCGACTACGCCGATCTGGTGGGGCGGATCGAAGCGATCGTCGAGGAGATCGACGACCGGGCGTTCGGCGAGCTGACCGAGGCGGTCGCCGCTCGTGCCGGAGGCCGTCCCGCGGCGGACAAGCAGCTGATGCAGGCGCGGCGGGCGCTGGAGAAGGCGGCCGCGGCACTGCGGGCGATCGACGCGGAGGCGCCCGACGCCGATCGCTGACGACTGGATCAGCCGAACCCGTTGATCACGTCGATCATCGTGATCAGTTCGCTGAAGCCGCGCTTGGAGAAGTTGAACGCCAGCCGGGCCAGGTCGACGTGATCGTCGTCGCGCCGCTCGACGCGGAACGGCTCGACGACCTCGATCCGGCCACTCGTGGCCAGGTGACCGAACTTCTCGTTCAACTCGTCGAGCTGTGACGGTGTCGGAGTGCGCTGCATCCTCACGACGAGGGTGTTGCCGACGAACCGGATCGAGTGGTAGTTCGAGTAGAAACGCTCGATCACCTCGGCGGCCGCCTTGGCACGAGTCGGCGATCGTGTAGAGCGAGGTGTCGTGGGCGGCGACGAGCCCGCGGGCGATCAGCGTGTCGCGCACGAACGTGTCGATCGACTGCCAGTACGTGTCGCCCGGTGCGTTGAGGAGCACGATCGGCACCGGCATGCCCTTGCCGGTCTGGGTCAGCGTCAGCAGTTCGAACATCTCGTCCAGCGTCCCGAACCCGCCGGGCAGGCAGACGAAGGCCTGTGACTCCTTGATCAGCATCAGCTTGCGGGTGAAGAAGTACTTCATGCTGACGTGCTTGTCGTCGCCGGCGATGATCGAGTTGGCCCCGCTCTCGAACGGCAGACGGATCGACACGCCGATGGAATGGGCCACGCCGGCGCCCTCCATGCCGGCCTGCATGATGCCGGGACCGGCCCCCGTGACCGTCATCCAACCCTGCTCGGCGAGGAGGCCCGCCAGGCGTCTCGTCAGGTCGTAGAGCGGATCGTCGGGCTTGGTGCGGGCCGAGCCGAAGATCGACACCTTGCGTTCGCCCCGGTACGGCTTGAACATGAGGTACGCGTCGCGCATCTCGGCGAGCGCCGCGGTCGCGAGTTTGAGGTCGAGCGTGTCAGGCTGGTCCGTGATGAGACCGAGAGCTTCGGACACGAGTGCTTCCGCGAGTCGAACATCTTCGGAGACTCCGAGCTCGGCGACGATCGCCGACGCGCGGGACGCCTCGCTGGCAGATAGATCTGGATCCATGGAATCCCGACCCTACGGGTCGAACTGGCTCGGCGTCGCGCTGGGTCTCGTGGCGACCGGGGCGGGGCTCGCCGCGGCGGAGGTCGTCGTCGGGTTGGTCGAGGGGTCGGCCTCGCCGGTCGTCCCCGTCGGACAGATGTTCATCGATCACGTCCCCAAGGGGATGAAGGACTGGGCGATCGAGCAGTTCGGCACGAACGACAAGGCGGTGCTGATCTCCGGCGCCTTGATCGTGTTGCTGGTGCTCGGCGCGACGGTGGGCATCATGGCCATCCGCGGGGCGCGGGCCGGTGCGTACGCGCTGACGGGCGTGATCGGCGTGATCGGCGGGTTCGCCGTCCTCACGCGCCCGGCGCCGACGTTGGGCAAGCTGCTGCCGACGATCGTGGGCACGGCGGTGTCGATCGCCATCCTCTGGTGGCTCGGGCCGAAGCCGGTCCGTTCCGAACCGGACGGTCGTGTCGAACTGGTGGGCCTCGACCGGCGCCGGTTCATGCTCGGTCTCGCCGGCGTCGCATCGGCGGCCGTGATCGCCGGAGGGTTCGGGCGCCTGCTGCAGCGCCGGTACGACGTCGGTTCCGAGCGGGAGGCCATCGCCCTGCCGGCCGCAGCGTCGTCGGAGTCGCTCGCCACCGACACGGAACTGGGCGTCGAGGGGATCTCGTCGTTCGTCACCCCGAACTCCGACTTCTACCGCATCGACACGGCGCTGGTGGTGCCCCAGGTGTCGAAGGACTCGTGGACCCTGACGATCGACGGCCTCGTCGACAAGCCGATGAAACTGACCTTCGACGACCTGCTCGCCCGGCCGCAGGTCGAGCGGTACGTCACCCTGTCGTGCGTGTCGAACACCGTGGGCGGCGACCTCGTCGGCAACGCCCGCTGGCAGGGCGTGCTGCTGAAGGACATCCTCGACGAGGCCGGGCTGCAGGCCGGTGCGGCGCAGTTGGCGAGCCGGTCAGCCGACGGCTGGACGTGCGGAACGCCCCTCGATGTGGTGATGGACGGCCGGGACGCGATGCTCGCCGTGGCGATGAACGGGGAGCCGTTGCCCGCGCCGCACGGATACCCGGTGCGCATGGTCGTGCCCGGGCTGTACGGCTACGTGTCGGCCACGAAGTGGGTCACCGATCTCCGCCTGACCACCTGGGAGGAGTTCGACGGGTACTGGATCCCGCGCGGCTGGTCGAAACTCGGGCCGGTCAAGACGATGGCCCGCATCGACACACCCCGCAGCGGGGCCGATCGGACCGGGGAGGTCGCCATCGGTGGCGTCGCCTGGGCGGTCCACCGCGGGATCGGCCAGGTGCAGATCCGCGTCGACGACGGAGAGTGGCTGGACGCCGAACTGGGCGGCGTGCCGTCGAACGACACGTGGGCGCAGTGGGTGTACCGCTGGACCGGCGAGCCCGGTTCCCACGTGATCGAGGCCCGGGCGATCGACAAGGCCGGCGAGGTGCAGCCCGAGGAGCCGGCCCCGCCCGCCCCGAACGGCGCCCAGGGCTACCACCGCATCAACCTCGACATCCTCGATCACTGAGACGAATTGCTCGGCCTCACGTCGAGCCGAGGCGTCGGTCACCCCAGATCGGAGGCCTTGGTCTCCAGCGCGGTGATCAGTTCGTCGAAGGCCTTCTCGAAGCTGGCGACGCCTTCTCGTTCGAGCTGTTCGGCGACGGCGTTCATGTCCACGCCGACACGCTCGAGCGCGGCCCACACGGCCTCGGCCTCGTCGACGTCGGCGTCGACACGCCGGGCGAGGGTCCCGTGTTCGTCGAACGCCTCGATCGTCGAGTCGGGGAGTGTGTTGACCGTGTGCGGCCCGATCAGCTCGTCGACGTAGAGCGTGTCGGGGTAGGCGTCGTTCTTCGTCGACGTCGACGCCCACAACGGGCGCTGCACGCGGGCGCCGCGCGCCGCCAGCGCGTCCCAACGCGGTCCGGAGAACGCCGCTTCGAACTGCTGGTACGCAAGCTTGCCCTGGGCGACGGCGGCCTTGCCGCGCAGCGCCAGCGCCTCGTCGGACCCGATGGCCTCCAGCCGCCGGTCGACCTCGGTGTCGACGCGACTGATGAAGAAACTGGCCACGCTCGCCACCGTCGACAGATCGGCCTCTGGATCGGCGGCCAGCCGTTCCAGGCCGGAGAGGTAGGCCTCGATGACCTCGCCGTACCGTTCGAGGCTGAAGATCAGCGTGATGTTGATGTTGCGGCCCTCGGCGATCATCTGCTCGATCGGACCGAGCCCCTCGGCCGTGGCCGGGATCTTCACCATCAGGTTCCGGCGGGCGATCCGCTCGTGCAGGTCACGCGCCGCGGCCTCGGTGCCGGCTCCGTCGTGGGCGAGGTCGGGTTCGACCTCGACGCTGACGTACCCGTCGACACCGTCGGACGCCTCGTACACCGAGTCGAACACGTCGCAGGCGCCGTGGATGTCCTGGATGACGAGCGACCAGTAGTCGTCGTTGATCGAGCTGCCCGCCCCGACGAGTTCGCCGAACTGTTCGTCGTAGTCGCTCGACCCCTGGATCGCCTTCTGGAAGATCGACGGGTTCGAGGTGAGGCCGCGGATGCCGCGGTCGCGCAGCACCGCCAGCTCACCCGAGGTGAGGTACCCGCGCTTGAGGTTGTCGAGCCAGGGGCTCTGACCCTGTTCGTCGAAGAGTCGTTGCAGTCGGTTCGTGCTCATCGTTGCTCCAATCGGTGCGGTCTGCTCGTTGGGTTCATGATGCCGCGATCAGGGCGCTCGCACACTCCACGACGTGGCCGACGTTGATCCCGAGCGACTCGAGCACCAGCTCGCCCGGCGCGCTGGCACCGAAGCGGTCGATCCCCACCGACTCGTCGGCCCACCTGGCCCAGCCGAACGTGCTGCCGGCCTCGACCGACAACACGGGGACGCCCGGTGGCAGGATCGTGGACCGGAATTCGTCGCTCTGGGCTTCGAACCGGTCCCAGCTCGGGATGCTCACGACCCGGGCGGCGACACCGGCAGCGGCGAGTTGCTGTGCGGCGGCGACGCACACGGCCACCTCGCTCCCGGTGCCGAGCAGGACGAGTCTCGGCGACTCCACGTCGACGACGATGCCGGCCCCTCGGGCGACCGCCGAACCGTCGGTCGTCACCTCGATGTTCTGGCGGCTGAGGATCAGCGCCGTGGGCCCGTCGTGGTGGACGGCGTCGACCCACGCGTCGATCGTCTCGTTGCCATCCGCCGGGCGGATCACGTGCAGACCGGGGATGGCCCGCAACGCGGCGAGGTGTTCGACCGGTTGGTGCGTCGGGCCGTCCTCGCCCACCCCGACCGAGTCGTGGGTGAAGACGAAGCAGACGTTGGCCCTCGAGAGCGACGCCAGCCGGATCGCCGGCTTCATGTAGTCGGAGAAGACGAAGAACGTCCCGCCGACGGGGAGGACGCCGCCGTGCTTGGCCATGCCGACCATCGCCGCGCCCATGGCGTGTTCGCGGATGCCGTAGTGGATGTAGCGGCCACCGGGATCGGCCTTCGACAGTGACGTGGTGCGGTCGAGAACCGTGCCGTTGCTGCCGCTGAGGTCGGCCGAGCCGGAGATGAGGCCGGGCAGGTTGTCGTAGGTGAGGTCGAGCGCCTTCTGGATGGCCTTGCGGGTGGCGACCGATTCGCCGATGTCGTAGTGCTCGAGATCCTCGTCCCAACCCTCGAGCCCGGTGCCGGCCCACGCCGCCGACCATTCCGGCGTCGCGGTGATGTCGGCCGAACGCTGCAACCAGTCGGAGCGTGCGGCGCCGCCTCGTTCGGCCGCGTTCGCCCGGGTCGCGGCGACGAGGTCGGCGGGGGCCCAGAACGGCTCGTCGGGGATCCCCATCACCTGCTTGGTGCGGGTGACGTCGGCGGCCTTGAACGGGTTGCCGTGCGCGGCGTGGTCGTCGGTGAAGTCGGGTGAGGGCGAGGCGACGTGGGTGCGCAACCGGAGGAACGAGGGACGCTCGGTCTGCTTCATCGCCTTGCGGATGGCGGCCTCCAGCGCGTCGAGGTCGTCGGCGATCTCACCGAGTTCGACGACGTTCCAGCCGTAGGCGCGGAACCGTTCGCTGACGTCGTCGTTCGTGGCGAGATCGGTGGCGCCGTCGATGGTGATGTGGTTGTCGTCGAAGAAGCAGATCAGGTTGCCGAGGCCGAGATGTCCCGCGAGCGAGGCGGCCTCGTGGCTGATGCCCTCCATCATGCAGCCGTCGCCGGCGATGACGAACGTGTGGTGTTGCTGGGCGTCCTCGCCGAACCGGACGCGCAGGTTGCGCTCGGCGATCGCCATGCCCACGGAATTGGCGAACCCCTGTCCCAACGGCCCGGTCGTCACCTCGATGCCGACGGTGTGCTCTGCCTCGGGGTGGCCGGGCGTCTTCGAACCCCACTGGCGGAACTGGCGCAGGTCGTCGAGTTCGAGCCCGTAGCCGGACAGGAACAGCATCGTGTACTGCAGGATCGACGCATGGCCGTTCGACAGGACGAACCGGTCGCGGTCGGGCCAGGCGGGGTCGGCAGGGTCGTGACGCATGACCCGGCTGAACAGGACGTGGGCGAGCGGAGCGAGGGCCATCGCCGTGCCCTGGTGTCCGCTGTTGGCAGCGAGGGGGGCGTCCATCGCCATGCCACGGGTGAGCGAGACGATCTGGGCATCCTGTTCGGGGGTCAACGACACGCCGAGGACAGTACCCGACCGGCCCGACACGCAACCTGGTGCACTGGTTCGACCTCAGTCGACCGGCGGCAGGAGCGTGAACGGGACGACCATCCAGGGGCCGCGGTCGATGCGGCAGTGGGCGTAGACGGTGCCGTACTCGGCGAACTCGAGTTCGCCGCGCACCAGGCGGTACGTGAACTTGCCCGGTTCGACGGTGAAGGGGCTGACGTTGCGCGCCACCTGGTCGCTGTCGTCGGCCGGTTCGGGATCGAGCCCACGGCGGAACACGACCTCGAACACGCCGCTGCCGGAACCGTCCTGCGGGCAGAAGATCAGGCCGACGAGGTGCGGGGTGATCGTGAGCGGTACCGGCTCGGGCGCGGCCTGCGAGAACATCACCCCGGTCATGTCGATGCGCGTCGACGGCCCCGGCGCCTGGCGCATCTCGAAGTTCTCGACGAACAACGCGGAAACGATCTGCATCGGAGTGGTCATGGCCATGCAGGCTAGACAGGTCAGGTCGAACCAGAGGGTGGGCCCGGTGCCCCGACGGGCACGCCGTTTGATTGGGCCATCCCGCGGGAACGGGTACGGTTGTCGCCGTTCCACCTCACGGAACATCATGGCTCAAAGGAGAATCATGGCCATCGAACTGCCCCCGCTGCCGTACGCCGAGGATGCGCTCGACCCGCACATCTCGGCCCGCACCATCAGCTTCCACTACGGCAAGCACCACGCCACGTACGTGGCCAACCTGAACGGTCTGATCGAAGGCACGCCCAACGAGAACAAGAGCCTCGAGCAGATCATCGCCGACGCGGAGCCAGGTGGTCTGTTCAACAACGCCGCGCAGGTCTGGAACCACACGTTCTACTGGAACTCGATGACCCCCTCGGGCGGCGGCGACCCGTCCGGCGATCTCGCCGCCGCGATCGATGCGTCGTTCGGCAGCGCGAGCGCGTTGAAGGAGGAACTCGTCACCAAGGGCAAGGGGAATTTCGGGTCCGGCTGGACATGGCTCGTCAAGGACGGCGACGGCCTGGCCGTCGTCAACACCGACGACGCCGACACCCCGATCAAGCACGGCCAGACGCCGCTGCTCACCGTCGACGTGTGGGAACACGCCTACTACCTCGATTACCAGAACGCCCGCCCGGCCTACCTCGAGACGTTCGTCGACAAGCTCCTGAACTGGGAGTTCGCTGCCAGCAACTTCGCGATCTGAGGCGAGCGGTCGCCCGCTCCCACACCAGCCCCGCACGCGCCGCAGACCCTCCCCGATCGTTTCCGATCGGGGAGGGCTAGCGTTCGTGCGGTCATGTCCGTCGCCGACGAGAGTCCAGCGCCCTACGGTCCGGTGGGGGAACGATCCACTCGGGATCAGATCCTCGACGCCGCCCTCGCGTGCTTCGCCCACGACGGGTACAACGGCACGTCGCTGAACGACATCGTGGCCGAAGTCGGCATCCGGCGGCAGTCGCTGCTCCACCACTTCGCGTCGAAGGAAGTGCTCTACGGCGAGGTCTTCGAACGACTGCTCTCCGACTGGTTCGCCCGGCTCGCGGGGGCGATCGGGTCCACGGAGACCGGATGGGTCAAGGTCGATCAGGTCCTGCGCGCCGGATTCGGGTTCTTCGCCGACAACCCCTCCTACGTGACGCTGATGCGCCGCGAGGCGATCGACGGCGGTTCCCACCTCGGCATCGACCTCGCCGCCGTCCTGCGGCCGATGTTCGACCAGGCGGCCGACTACTTCCGGCGGGAGATGGCGAAGGGCACGTTCCGGGAGCAGAACCCCGAGCAACTGCTCCTCACCGGGTACGGGGCGCTGCTCAGCTACTTCTCCGACGCTCCGTTCCTGGAGGGCCTGCTCGACGAGAACCCGTTGGCGCCCGCCGCGCTCGAACGCCGGCGCGAACACATCATCGAGTTCTTCTCGGCGGCGTTGATCCCGGTCGAGGTGACCGCACCCGCGTGACCGTGCCACCGCTGGCGGAGCACTCGCCGGTACGGTTTGGTCGATGGTGAACGTGACCCACCCGTCCACGAGCGCGGCCGCGAACGCGTCGACCACGTTGTCCGAACGGGAATCCAAGGTGCTGCTGGCCTCCTTCGGCGTGCCGATCGCGCCCGAGCGGTTCGCAACCACCGCGGCGGAGGCGGGGGAGGCGGCCGACCAGATCGGCTATCCCGTGGTGGCGAAGCTGAACGGTGACGCGATCGCGCACAAGACCGAACGTGGTCTCGTGCGGCTCCGGCTCGGCGACCGTGCCGCCGTCGAACGCGCCGCCGCCGATCTGCTCGCTGCGGCGACACCCGACGACGGTGAGGTCAGCGTGCTCGTGGCACCGATGATCAGCGGCAACCGCGAGCTCATCGCCGGCGTCGTCCGCGACCCGCAGTTCGGACCGACCGTGATGCTCGGGGTCGGGGGCATCCTCGCCGAGGCAGTGGCCGACGTGGTGTTCCGCCCCGCCCCGGTGTCGCCGCGCACGGCACTCGACATGATCGCCAGCCTCGCCACGCAGAAGCTGCTCGGCGAGTTCCGGGGCGAGCCCGCCGTCGACCGTGACGCGCTCGCCGGCGTGCTCGTCGGCCTCGGGCGGCTCGCCACCGAGCGCGCCGACGTGGCGAGCGTCGACATCAACCCGCTGATCGTCGGGACCGACGGCGTCGTGATCGCCGTCGACGCGCTGGTGGAGCTGTCGCCTCCGCCCGACTCCGAGGCCGACGACTCGCCGGGGGCTGCTCGCCCGGCGCCGACCGACGAACAGTTCCGGGCGCTCTTCGAACCGCGCGGGGTGCTCGTCACGGGCGCCTCCAGCCATCCCGGCAAGTTCGGGTTCGTGTCGCTGCACAACCTCCTCGCCAGCGGATACGCCGGCGGTGTCTACGGGACGAACCTCAAGGGCGAGGAGGTGCTCGGCGTCAAGACGGTGGCCGACATCGACGACCTGCCCGACGGCGCCATCGACCTCGTGTTCGTCTGCACGCCCGCGGCGGCCAACCCGGATCTGCTCCGCGCCTGCGCCCGCAAGGGCATCGGGGCCGCCTTCCTGACGTCGGCCGGCTACGGCGAAGCGGGCGACGAGGGGCGGATCGCCGAGCAGGAGCTCGTCGCGCTCGCCGACGAACTCGGCATCCTGCTCGCCGGCCCCAACGGCCAGGGCGTCGTCAGCACGCCGGCGTCGCTGTGCGCCCAGATCGTTGCGCCGTACCCACCGGCGGGCTCGATCGGGGTGGCGAGCCAGAGCGGCAACTTCGTGTCGACGTTCCTCAACCTGTCGCGGATGACCGGCGTCGGCATCAGCCGCGCCGTGTCGGCCGGCAATGCCGCCGCGGTGACCGTCGCCGACTACCTCGGCTGGTACGCCACCGACGACGCGACCACCGTCGGCCTCGCCTACGTCGAAGGCATCACCGACGGGCGAGGTCTGATGGATCGCCTCGCCGCGGCGGCCGCCGTGAAGCCGCTCGTGCTGGTGAAGGGCGGTGCCACCGAGGGCGGCGCCACGGCGGCGGCGAGCCACACCGGGGCGCTCGCCGCGAACGACAAGATCTTCGACGGCGAATGCCGAGCGGCGGGGATCACGCGGGCGATCGACGTGACCGAGGCGTTCGAGACGGCCGCCACCTTCGCCACGCAGCCCGCGCCGCGCGGTCCGAACACCGTCGTGCTCACCACCGCGGGCGGCTGGGGCGTCGTCACCGCCGACGCCATCACGCGCGATCCCGACCTCGTGCTGATGGCGCTGCCCGCCGACCTGCAGGCGGCGATCGACGAGAAGCTGCCGCCCCGCTGGAGCCGCAACAACCCCGTCGACTGCGCCGGTGGCGAGACCCGCGACACCATTCCGGAGGTGCTCGAGCTGATCGCGTCGCACCCCGACGTCGACGCCGTGATCTACCTCGGCCTCGGCATCCAGTCGAACCAGGCCCGGATGATGCGCGAGGGACGCTTCTACCCCGACTTCGGGCTGGAGCGGATCGTCGCCTACCACGAACGACAGGACGCCCGGTTCGCCGAGGCCGCCGACGAGTTGATCACGCGGACGGGCAAGCCGATCCTCGTCGCCACGGAACTGGCACTGGCCGATCCCGACAACGCCGGGCCGGCCACGCTGCGTGCGCTCGGCCGGCTCTGCTATCCGAGCGGCGAGCGGGCGGCGCGCGCCCTCGGTCACCTGGTGCGTGACGCCGCGTTCCGGCGGTCGCCGACCCCGTGAACGCGCCGACCGGCGCGCCTGCGCCACGACGTCGCCGAGGCGGGCCCGGTCCGATCATCGTGCTCGTGCTGCTCCTCGTGGTGCCGGCGGTGGTGCTGTTCGCCACGCACCGCTGGGCGCAGGCGCAGATCAAGACGATCGAACCGGCGCCCGAGCCCCCGGCGGCCGGGGCGCCGGCGCCGGTGCTCGCCTCCCCGATGTTCACGATGCGCCGGCTGTCGACCGTGCTGTCGCGAGATCTGGCCATCGACGACTTCCGTGCGGCGCTCACCCCGTTCCTGCCCACGATCGGCGATCGGTCGTGCGTGGCCGTGTCGGTCGACGGTGAACCGGTCGGTTCGCGCAACGCGGATCTGCCGGTGATCCCGGCCAGCACCCAGAAGCTGCTGGTAGCGGCGACCGCACTCGAGGTGCTCGGCGACGACTACCGGTTCACGACGAGTGCCACGGCGGCGGGCGCACCCGTCGGTGGCGCGGTGCAGGGCGACCTCTACCTCGTCGGTGGGGGAGACCCCGTGCTGTCGGCCGACTGGTATCCGGTGTCGAACCTCGAGCGCTACCCCGTCACGTCCCCGACCCGCCTGGAAGGGCTCGCCGATGCCCTCGTGTCGGCAGGGGTCACCTCGGTGAGCGGCAACGTCGTGGGCGATGCGAGTCGTTACGACGACGAATACTTCGCGCCGAGCTGGGGCGTCGGCGTGGCCGGTCTCGAGGCGGGTCCGTACGACTCGCTGATGGTGAACGACTCGCGAGTGCTGAACGATCCGCTGAAGGCGAACGATCCGGCGGAGGGAGCGGCGCGAGAATTCATCCGTCTGTTGAACGATCGGGGCATCACGGTGGCCGGCACGGCCACGACCGGCGTGTCGCCGGCCGGCGCCACCGAGGTCGCATCGATCCAGTCGGCGCCGATGACGGACATCGTCGCCGAGATGCTCGGCAACAGCGACAACAACACCGCCGAGATGCTCGTGAAGGAGCTCGGCTACCACGAGTCCGCGACCGGAGGACGCGAGGCCGGGCTGGCCGTCGTCACGGACTCGCTCACCGGGTGGGCGGTCGACACCACGGAGATCGTGCTCGCCGACGGGTCCGGGCTGAGCGCCGACAACCGCGTCACCTGCACCGCCCTGTTGACCGTGCTCCAACGGTCCGATCCCGACGGTCCGATCGGCACCGGCCTGCCGGTGGCCGGAAAGAGCGGCACGCTGGCCGACGTGTTCGTCGATCATCCGATCGCCGGACGCCTGCTCGGCAAGACCGGCACGCTCAGCAACCCACCGTTCAACGAGGATCCACCGGCGGTGAAGGCGCTCGCCGGCTACGTCACCGTGGAGGGCGGGAGTGCCGTCGAGTACGCCCTCGTGCTCAACGGTCCGACCATTTCGGACCAGAGCGAGTATCGCCCGGTCTGGAACGCGCTCGCCGATGTACTGGTCACCTATCCGAGCGGCCCGACCCCGGCCGAGTTGGGTCTGCGGTAGCGACCGTGCCCTTCGATCTGGTCGCCGCACCGGTGCGGTATCCGCGGACGCCACTGCTGCTCCTGATCCTCGTCGCCCTGATCCCGATCGCCGGGCTCACGATGTTGTTGATGTGGTCCGACACCAAGGCCGACGAGTACGAGGCGTTCACCGCCGACGACGCGGCCGCGACCACGACGACGATCGCCGGTGCCGCGCCCGCGGCGGCCCCGGTCGTCGCCCCGTTGCGGACCGGGCTGCTCGACTACCGGCGGATCCCGGGGGCCGTGGGCGGTGTCTCCAGCGCCAATGCCCTGGCCGAGCAGGTCGAGCAGATCTACGGGTACGTCGGCGACCGTTCGTGCGCGGCGGTGTCCGTCAACGGACGGCACGTCACCGGGACGCACGAGACGACACCGGTCATGCCGGCGAGCAACCAGAAGCTGATCACCGCGGCGGTCGCGCTCGACGTGCTCGGACCGGACTACCGCTACGTCACGCGCGTCACCGGCCCGCCGGCGGTCGACGGCGTGATCGACGGCGACGTGTACCTCATCGGTGGAGGCGACCCGTTGCTGACGTCATCGGACTTCCCGCTCGACCGCGACCTGGAGCCCGCCTTCAACGTCACGTCGCTCGACGCCCTCGCCGACGCGTTCGTGGCCGCGGGCATCACCCGGATCAACGGTTCGTTGATCGGCGACGGCACGCGCTACGACGACGAGTTCTTCGTCGACGGTTGGGGCGACGACGTCAAGGTCGTCGAAGCCGGGCCGTACGACGCGTTGCTCGTCAACGACTCGCGGACCGTGGGGCGAGCGGCCGTGCAGGCCGATCCGAACGAAGCCGGGGCGCGAGAACTGGTGCGACTGCTCCAAGCGCGCGGCATCCGCGTCGGCGGCACGTGGGCCAGTGGCGTCGCCGATCCCGCCGCCGCGGAGATCGCGTCGGTGCAGTCCGCCCCGCTCTCCGACGTGGTCGCCGAGATGTTGACGACCAGCGACGACAACACCGCGGAGATGATGCTCAAGGAGATCGGGTTCGCCACCGCCGGGCAGGGCACGCGGGCGGCGGGGCTGAACGCGGTCGATCAACGACTGCGGACATGGGGCGTGCCGATGGATGGCGTCCGCCCCATCGACGGCTCGGGCCTCAGCCTGGACGACCGCACGACGTGTGCGGCGATGCTCGCCGTCCTCCAACACTCGGCCGGTGGTCCGGTCGCCGCCGGGCTGCCGGTCGCCGGGCGCACCGGCACGCTCGTCGGCGAGTTCGTCGGGACGTCCGTCGAGGGTCGGTTGATCGCCAAGACCGGCACGCTGGGGAATCCTCCCGACAACGCCGACCCGCCGGCGGTCAAGGCACTGTCCGGCTATCTCCCGGCGAAGAACGGTGATTCGATCGAGTTCGTCCTCATCCTCAACGAACCCGACATCACCACCGACAACAAGTACCAGCCGCTCTGGTTGGCGCTCGCCGAACGCCTCGACAGCTATCCCGCCGGCGCCGACCCGGCCGCGCTCGGCCCGCGCTGAACACCGGTCGTCGAGCGGCGCCGACCGCGACGCAGCGCGAGATGGAACGACCTACGGTGGGGACATGGCGGTCATGCCGATGTTCCCGCTCGGGTCCGTACTCGTTCCGGGCGGGATCCTGCCGCTGCACGTGTTCGAGCCGAGGTACCGCCAGATGGTGGTCGACTGTCTCCGCGAGGACGGTGAGCCGGAGTTCGGGCAGGCGTTGATCACGCACGGCCGTGAGGCCGGTGGGGGCGACGAGCGGGCGATGGTCGGCACGATCGCGCGCATGTTGCGGGTCGACGCGCTCGAGGACGGGCGCTACACGCTCATCGCCGTCGGTACCCGCCGGATCACGGTGAACGCGTGGCTGCCCGACGATCCGTATCCGATCGCCGACGTCGACGACTGGCCCGACGCCGACCCCGACGCGGCCGGACTCGACGAGGCCGTCCGGCTCGCCCACGAACGCGTCAAGTCCACCTTGGCGCTGGCGGCCGAGGTCGAAGGGCAGGTCATCGACGGGTCCGACACCGTGGTGTCCGACGACCCGCTCGTGGCGACCTACCACCTCGCGGCGATCGCGCCGATCGGTCCGGCGGATCGCTATCGGCTCCTCGCCGCCTCCGGCCCGATGGAGCGGATGCGGTTGCTCGACGACGTGCTCGACGACGTCGAGGCGATGTTGCGGTTCCGCCTGTCTTGAGCGTTCGTGAGCAGGTGACCCTGCCTTTTCGGACCGGGTCCGTAGAGGCAGGGTCGCTCGTCACGCGGATGAACGCGCGCACAAAGGGGCCGACGACCACTTGTGATAGAAACGATGTCCGTGCCCGACAGCAACACTCACCGCCGGCCGAGGGCGGATCGCGACGACCTCTCGATCCCCGAGTTGATCGACTACCTCCGTGCGTACGTCATGCAGGAGACGGTCGACCCGCTGCGCGGCGTCGGGCGGTGGCTGGCCTACGGCGCCGCCGGTGCGCTCTGCCTCGGGCTCGGGCTCGTGATCGTGCTGCTCGGCGTACTGCGCGTGATCCAGGTGGAGTGGCACCGGTCGTCGAGCGGTTCGTGGTCGTGGGTGGCCTACCTGATCACGCTGCTCGTCGCCGTCGGCCTGCTGGCCGTCACGCTGATGCGGATCAAGAAGTCGACGCTGAACAAGGAACCGAAGTAGGAGCCCGAACGATGTCCGACCAGCCGACCAAGATCACGCCCGAAGACATCGAGCGCAAGTTCCGCGCCCTGCAGGGAGACGTGCAGGACGCCGTCGACGACAAGAAGCCGGCCCTGCTCAGCATCGCCGCCGGTGCCGGAGTGGTGCTGCTCCTGCTCGTCTTCTTCCTCGGCAAGCGGGCGGGCAAGAAGCGCAGCGCCATCGTCGAGATTCGACGGATCTGATGGCACTCAATCTGTCGGTGCTGGTGCGCCGTCGCCGGATGGTGCTGAACACGCTCGGCCTCGCCGAGACCGTGCCATCGGCGCTGCGCCCCTCGTTGATCGTCCAACGCAACGCGATCTCCAAGGGGCTGCTCGGCGACAGCGTGTTCTGGAAGATCGTCGCGGTGGCGTTGTTCCTGCGCGGGCCGCTCGAGGGGACCTTCGGCCGGAAGCCCGAACGGCTGGGTCGCTACGGCGTCGGTCCGGGTCATTCGGTACGCGTGAGCACGTCGAAGCCGCTCACGCGCAAGCAGCGCAAGGCCACGGGCATCACCAAGAAGGAACTCCAGGCGAAGGCGCGCGCCGAGCTGCAGGATCCGAACTTCCGGCCGTGACACACGAGTCATGAAGGTGATGCTGCGCAACCCGCGGCGAGAGGTCGAGATTGCAGGCGGGCGTACGGTCAATCGTCTGCTCGAGGACCTCGGCCTGCCGCGCGAGTCGCATCTCGTGATCTGCAACGGAACGCTCGTCCCCGGTGACGCGCGCCTGTCCGATGACGACACGATCGAGGTCCGGCCGGTCATCTCCGGCGGTGCGACGTGACGGCGGTCGGCAGCAAGTGCAAGGTCTGCAAGGGCCCGGCGGTGATCGAACTGCCTCGGCACAACGCCCACTTCTGTGCCGAGCACCTGCAACAGCTCTGCCGGCGCCAGATGGTCAAGGCGATCGACGACTTCGACATGGTGCAGCCCGACGATCGGATCCTCGTCGCGGTCAGCGGCGGCAAGGACTCGCTGGCGGTGTGGGACCTGCTCGTCGAGGCCGGATACCACGCCGACGGTCTCTACATCGGCCTCGGCATCGGCGACTACTCCGACGAGAGCGGCGGGTACGCACAGCGCTTCGCCGACGCGCGCGGCCTGCGGCTGCGCGTGATCGACCTGCGCGACGACTTCGGCTACGACGTGCCGACGGCGTCCGTGGCGACCGGCCGCGTGCCGTGTTCCGCGTGCGGCCTGTCGAAGCGGCGGCTGTTCGACCAGGCGGCACTCGACGGCGGCTACGACGTCGTCGTCACCGGCCACAACCTCGACGACGAGGCGGCCGTCCTGTTCGGCAACACGATGCGCTGGGACATCGACTACCTCGCCCGGCAACTCCCGGTGCTCCCGGCGAGCGACGGCTTCCCGCGCAAGGTCAAGCCCCTCGTCCGGTTGACCGAGCGCGAGACGGCCGCATGGTGCGTCGTGCGCGGCATCGACTATCTCGTCGAGGAGTGCCCGATGGCGAAGGGCAACCGCCACCTCACGTACAAGGAGACGCTCAACTCGATCGAGGAGGGCTCGCCCGGTGCGAAGGCGGCGTTCTACCTCGGGTTCCTCGATCGGATGGCGCCGCTGCTGGCCGGCCACTCGCTCGCCGCCGTCTCCGGATTGCACCAGTGCGCACGCTGCGGCTCGCCGACCACCGGCGATGTCTGCGCGTTCTGCCGGTTGCTCGACAAGGCGCGGGCGATCGATCCCGTCCCGGTGGAACTCGTGCTGAGCGGACGCGGTCGACGGTGACGAACACGTTCGCCGCGGGGGAGAAGGCGCTCCTGCTCGACTCCAAGAAGCGGCGCTACCTGATCGATCTCGTCGACGACGGCGAGTTCCACTCCCATGCCGGCTTCGTGACGCACGCGTCGATCATCGGCGGCCGCGAGGGCGTCGTGGTCCGCTCGACGAAGGGCTCGGAGTACACCGCGCTGCGGCCGACGCTCGAGGATTTCGTCGTCGAGATGCCCCGCGGCGCACAGGTGATCTACCCGAAGGACCTCGGCCCGATCTGCATCCTGGCCGACATCGGGCCCGGGGTGCGGGTGTTCGAGAGCGGCATCGGTTCCGGAGCGCTGTCGATGACGATGCTGCGCTACGGCGCCGAGATCGTCGGCTACGAGATCCGGGAGGACTTCGCCAACCGCGCCCGCAAGAACGTGGAGAGTTTCCTCGGTGCCGAGGCGCTCGAGCGGTACCAGATCCACATCGGCGACAGCTACGAGGGGATCGATCCGGCGCACGGGCCGTTCGACCGTGTCGTGCTCGACCTGCCCGAACCCTGGCAGGTCGTTCCTCACGCCGAGTCCGTGCTGTCCGCCGGCGGCCTGCTCGTCGCCTACACACCGTCGATCACGCAGGCCGCACAGGTGCGCGAGGCGCTCAAGGGCAAGTGGATCGACGGTCGCACGATCGAGGTGCTCCATCGCGGTTGGCACATCGACGGCCAGGCCGTTCGCCCCGACCACCGGATGGTCGCCCACACCGGCTTCCTCAGCGTCGCCCGGTTCCTCGGTCGCAACGAGCGCTGAGCGAGCGCGGTCCCGGACGTCGGATCAATCGTCGTCCGCCGGCCGGTCGATGCCGATCACCTCGGTCATGCTCTCGATCAGCCGGTCGGCCCCCGGCCACGACACGTCGGGATGATTCGACCACAGGTCGACCACGCCGTGCAGCCACGTGTGCAGTTGGGCGGCGACGAAGTACGGGTCCCGGTCGTCGCCGAGCACGTCGAGGATGTCGGCCACGCTGTCGACGAGGAGCTGATAGGCGGCGAGCCCGATGGCGGCCGAGTGCCCCACCGGTTGCATCCGGTTGGAGAACATCACGCGGTACTGGCCGGGGTGGTCGAGGGCGAACTGCACGTACGCCGACCGCAGCGCCTGCAGCACGTCGAACGGATCGGTGATGCCGAGACGTGAATCGGTCAGCGATTGGCGGAAACTCGTCCAGCAGTACTCGACCGACTCGCGCAGCAGGTCGTGGTGATCGTCGAAGTGCCGGTAGACGGCCGTGGCCGACACGCCGGCCTCCCGGGCCACGGCACGCAACGAGATGCTCTCGATGTCACCGGTCGTCGCCATCAGGTTCGCCGCCGCTTCCAGCAGTTCGACCCGCAGCCGCTCGCCCTCGCCCCGCGCGTTCCGCCGCCGTCGCGCCGGTTCCGCCGCAGCACTCATCTGCCCGAACCTACCCCCGGTCCTCGTTTGCGTCGGGTTTTACGGGGAGGGGGTCGCCGAAAACGTCGACACAAACGGGGATTTCGTGGGCGACGGGGCGTTCGACGACGCGCCATCGGCCGAAAACGACGAAGGCCCCCGGATCACTCCGAGGGCCCCGTCACGTCGCACATCCTCGTTTGTGTCGGAAAATCGGAGGACAGGGCCCCGAAAATCGCGACGCAAACGTGGATTGGAGGGTGTTTACGGCTCGATGTAGATGCACTCGCCGGGGCACTCCTCGGCGGATTCGATCACGGCGTCGAGTTGGCCGTCGGGGATCTCGGCGAGGCCGTCGGCGCCCTGCGGGTTGCCCTTCGCCTCGGCGAAGATCTTGCCGCTCTCGACCACGTACGCGAGGCCGTCGTCGAGCAGTGTGAACACGTCGGGCGCGATCTCCTCGCACAGCCCGTCGCCGGTGCACAGATCCTGGTCGATCCAGACCTTCATGTCAGTAGCAGCTCCTCGTGAGGGGGACAGCGCACGGTGTCGAACGCCGAAGTGTGAATTGGAGTTTACACGGCAGAGTACGTGCAAACATGTTTCCGACCCCCGCGTGTACATTCGGCCCATGGCGAACGACGGTGAACTCCACCCGAACGGTTCGAACGATCACGAGTCCGAGGCGATCCAGATCGCAGCCCTGATCGAGGAGATCGCGCACCTGCGATCGCGACTCGCCGATGCGCCCCGCCGCGTGCACTCCCTCGAGGAACGGTTGCTCGAGACGAAGGGCCAGCTCGCCCAGGCGGTCGGCCAGAACGAGAAGCTCTCCTACACCCTGCGCGAAGCCCGCGAACACATCGCCACGCTGCGCGACGAGGTCGACAAGCTCTCGCAGCCGCCGTCGGCGTACGGCATCGTCGTCGGCAAGAACGACGACGACACGGTCGACATCCTCACGAGCGGTCGCAAGATGCGCGTCGCGCTGCACCCCGACATCGATCACGAACTCCTCGACCGCGGCGCGGAGGTCGTCCTCAACGAGAGCTTCAACGTCGTGCTGGCCCGAGCGCCGGAGGTCACCGGTGAGGTCGTGACGGTGAAGGAGGTGATGGACGACGGGATCCGCATCGTCGTCGTCGGACGCGGCGACGAGGAACGGGTCTGCGAACTGGCCGACACGATCCGCGGCATGCACATCCGCAGCGGCGACCACCTCCGCCTCGACGTCCGCTCGAACCTGCTCCTCGAGAAGCTGCCGCGCCCCGAGGTCGAGCACCTGCTGCTCGAAGAGGTGCCCGACATCAGCTACTCCGACATCGGCGGTCTCGACGACCAGATCGAACAGATCGCCGACGCGGTCGAGCTCCCGTTCCTGCACCACGATCTGTTCGCCGAGCACCAGCTGCCCGCGCCCAAGGGGATCCTGCTGTACGGGCCTCCCGGCTGCGGCAAGACCCTGATCGCCAAGGCGGTCGCCAACAGCCTCGCCAAGAAGGTCGCCGAGACGGTGGGGGAGGGCAAGGGACGGAGCTACTTCATCAACATCAAGGGTCCCGAACTGCTCAACAAGTACGTCGGCGAGACCGAACGGCAGATCCGCCTGGTGTTCCAGCGGGCACGGGAGAAGAGCGACGAGGGCTGGCCGGTCATCGTCTTCTTCGACGAGATGGACTCGATGTTCCGCACGCGTGGCTCCGGTATCAGCTCCGACATGGAGTCGACGATCGTGCCGCAGCTGCTCGCCGAGATCGACGGCGTCGAGGGCTTGAAGAACGTGATCGTCATCGGCGCCACCAACCGTGAGGACCTGATCGACCCGGCGATCCTGCGCCCCGGCCGGCTCGACGTGAAGATCAAGATCGAACGGCCCAACGCCGATGCGGCGCGCCAGATCTTCGCCCGCTACCTCACCAACGAGATCCCGATCGCCGCGGACGAGTCGATCCCGGCGATGATCGACGCCACGGTCGAGGAGATGTACCGCGACGACGACGCCAACCGCTTCCTCGAGGTCACCTACCAGAACGGCGACAAGGAGATCCTCTACTACAAGGACTTCTCGTCGGGGGCGATGATCGAGAACGTGGTGCGGCGGGCCAAGAAGCTCGCCATCAAGCGGGTGATCAGCGGCGGTGCCAAGGGCGTGTCGACGGCCGACCTGATCGCGTCGATCAAGCAGGAGTACAAGGAACACGAGGATCTGCCCAACACCACCAACCCCGACGACTGGGCGAAGATCTCCGGCAAGAAGGGCGAGCGCATCGTGTTCATCCGCACGCTCGTGTCGGAGACCGCGGCGCCCGACGGCGTCGGCGGCCGGGCGATCGAACGGGTGCAGACCGGTCAATATCTGTAACGCGGGTGAACACGACATGGAGGTCCACCTCCGATAGGTTGCCCACATGGCGCTGCCGAAGGTGTGCGGGCTCGAGACCGAGTACGGCATCGTGGTGCGCGGGGCGGAGAACAACCCGGTCACCGCATCGTCGACGTTGATCAACGCCTACGTCGCCGCCACGGCCCGCCAGCGTGGCCGCATCGGGTGGGACTTCGAGGACGAACATCCCACCAACGACGCCCGCGGGTTCTCCCTCGACGACTCGCTCGCGCCGGAGGTCGAGACGACGCTGGTCAACGCGGTGCTCACCAACGGGGCGCGGTACTACGTCGACCACGCCCACCCCGAGATCTCCACCCCCGAGGTGACCACGGCGCTCGAGGCGGTCACCTGGGACCGCGCCGCCGAGGAGATCGTCCGGGCGTCGATGATCCACGCCCGCTCGGTGCTGCCCGACGGCGCCGAGATCGTCGTGCACAAGAACAACTCCGACGGCAAGGGCAACAGCTACGGCTGCCACGAGAACTACCTCCTCGCCCGCGAGCAGCCGTTCGGTCGGCTCACGGCCCAGATCACGCCGCACTTCGTCACCCGGCAGGTGTTCTGCGGCGCCGGCAAGGTCGGCTGCGAGCTGCCCGGCCGCCCGCACGACCACGTCGCCTACCAGCTGAGCCAGCGCGCCGACTTCTTCGAAGAGGAGATCGGCCTCGAGACCACCCTCAAGCGGCCGATCGTCAACACCCGCGACGAGCCGCACGCCGACGCCCAGAAGTACCGGCGCCTGCACGTGATCGTCGGCGATGCGAACATGAGCGAGGTCGCCACCTATCTGAAGGTCGGCACCACGGCGATCGTGCTGGCGATGATCGAGGACGACGCCCTCGGCGACGAGTGGGTCCTCGGCAATCCGGTCGTGGCGATCCGTCAGGTCAGCCACGACCCGACGCTGCGCCAGACGGTCATGCTGCGCGACGGGAGCCGGGCGACGGCGCTCGAGGTGCAGTGGGGACTGTTCGAGCGGGCCAAGAAGTACGAGCAGTCGCACGGTCTGGCCTGCGTGGGCGAAACCGTCGGCATCGACGTGCTCGACCGGTGGGAGCGGGTGCTCACCGGCCTCGAGTCCGACCCGTCGTCGGTCGCCCACTGGGTCGACTGGGTCGCCAAGCAACGCCTCGTCGACGGCTTCGCCGAGCGCCACGACCTGCAGCCCGGCGCCGCCAAGCTCAAGGCGATCGACCTGCAGTACCACGACCTGCGCGCCGACCGCTGCCTCGCGTCGAGGGCCGGCCTCGAGACGCTCGTCGATCCCGCCGACGCCATCGCGGCGATGACCGAACCGCCCACCACCACCCGCGCCTACTTCCGTGGACGCTGCCTCGCCAAGTTCCCCGACGACGTGGTGGCGGCCAACTGGGACTCCCTCGTGTTCGACGTCGGCCGCGATCCGCTGCGCCGCGTGCCGATGATGGAACCACTACGCGGCACCGCCGAACACGTTGCTACGTTGATCGACACGAGCAACAGTGCACGCGAACTGCTCGAACGACTCGGCCAGGACCCATGACACCCATCCACAAACCCCCGACCGACGCAACATCGAAACCGCCCCAGTGATCGAAACCAATGATCGAAAGCGAGAGTGACGGAGATGGCTGAACGAACCCAGAAGTCGAAACCCACCACGAGCCGGGAGTCGACCCAGGTCGACCAGGCCGCGCCGGCCGTGACCGAGACCGGCGAGAAGTTGAAAGCGGAACTCGACGACCTGCTCGACGAGATCGACGAGGTACTCGAAACGAATGCCGAGGACTTCGTCAAGTCGTACGTGCAGAAGGGCGGGCAGTGATCCGTGTCGATGCCGACCTTCGCCGTTGGTGACGACCCCGGTTCCAGCTTCCCCGAACTCCTGCGGCGCGTCGGCCTCCACCCGAACGACACACTGCCGATCGGCACCCTGACCGTCGGCGGCGGCGCCGACCGTCTGCACGCGCTGTCGATCCCGCACGCCACCACCTGCGTGGCGCTGCGGTACGACAACGGCGTCGTGATGGCGGGCGACCGCCGCGCCACCGCGGGCAACCTCATCGCCCACCGTTCGATGGACAAGCTGGTCGAAGCCGACCGGCACAGCGGCGTCGCCATCGCCGGTGCCGCGGGCCCGGCGGTCGAGATGATCCGGCTGTTCCAGCTGCAACTCGAGCACTACGAGAAGGTCGAGGGAACGACGCTCAGCCTCGAGGGCAAGGCGAACCAACTGTCGATGATGGTCAGGGGCAACCTTCCCGCCGCCATGCAGGGCATGGTCGTCGTGCCGATCTTCGGCGGCTTCGACCTGCGGCGCGACTGCGGACGGGTGTGGGACTTCGACGCCACCGGCGGCCGCTACGAAGAGCGCGACTACGTGGCCACCGGGTCGGGCAGCCTCCACGCCAGCACGATCATCAAGGTGGGATGGCGGGACACGCTCGATCGTGACGGCGCCGTGAATCTCGCCTGTCGCGCGCTGTGGGAGGCCGCCGACGCCGATTCGGCGACCGGTGGGCCCGATGCGCTGCGCGGCATCTACCCGATCGTGGCGTCCATCGACGTCGACGGCTGGAGCCGCGTCGGCGACGACGACCTCGCCGCCCGGTTCGCGGCGATCGTCGAGGAGGTGCGCTCCCGATGAGCATGCCGTTCTACGTCGCCCCCGAACAGATGATGAAGGACCGCGCCGACTACGCGCGCAAGGGCATCGCCCGCGGGCGGGCGCTCGTCGCGGTCCGCTTCGTCGACGGCATCGCCATCGTGGCCGAGAACGCCGAGCGACACGCTGCGCAAGGTCAGCGAGATCTACGACCGGATCGCCTTCGCCGGGGTCGGCAAGTACAACGAGTTCGATCAGCTCCGCGTCGCCGGCGTGCGCGCCGCCGACCTCAAGGGGTACCAGTACTCCCGCGACGACGTGGATGCGCGCAGTCTCGCCAACAGCTACGCCCAGATGCTCGGCAACATCTTCACCCACGAGATGAAGCCGATGGAGGTCGAGATCCTCGTGGCCGAAGTCGGGCTCGACCCCGCCGGCGACCAGATGTTCCACATCCTGTACGACGGCACCGTCGTCGACCAGCGTGACATCGCCGCGATCGGTGGCGATGCCGAGACGATCAAGGGTCGCCTCGACGAGACCTGGACGGAAGGCCTCTCGCTGCGCCGAGGCGATCAAGCTCGGCGTCGCCGCGCTGTCGGGCGGCGATCGGGAGATCCCGCCGGCGACCTCGAGGTGGCCGAACTCGCCCGGACGAACGGCCGGCGGTGCTTCCACCGCCTCGCCATCGGCGAACTCGAAGCCGCCCTCGCCTGACCGACCGCCGCCGCCGCCCGCCACCGCCCCGCCCCCCATTCCGAAATTTGGAGCAGATGTCGCGCTGAGCGCGACATCTGCTCCATTTTTCGGGAGGGAGGTGGTGGACGGGGGCTCTACGATCGGGCTCTACGATCGTGCTGTGCGCATCGATCTCAACAGCGACCTCGGTGAGTCGTACGGGGCCTGGCGGCTCGGCGACGACGAGGCGATGCTCGGTGTCGTCACGAGCGCCAACGTCGCCTGCGGCTTCCACGCCGGCGATCCGTCGACGCTGCGGGCGACGTGCGCCGCGGCGGCCGATCGCGGCGTGGTGATCGGTGCCCAGGTCTCGTATCCCGACCTCGTCGGTTTCGGCCGGCGGCACATCGACATGGAGTCGTCGGAGTTGCGCGACGCGGTCATCTACCAGCTCGGTGCGCTCGATGCGTTCGCCCAGGTCGCGGGTTCGCGGGCGGCGTACGTGAAGCCGCACGGCGCGCTGTACCACGATGCCGCCCAGCGGGACGACTACGCCGAGGCGGTCGTGGCCGCCGTCGTCGAGTACGACCCGTCGATGGCGATCCTCGGTCTGCCGGGGTCGGCGCTGCTCCAGGCGGCCGAGCGGGCCGGGTTGGAGCCGGTGGCCGAGGCGTTCGCCGACCGCGCCTACCGGCCCGACGGCGGCCTCGTCCCGAGGCGGGAACCGCACAGCGTGCTGACCGATCCGGACGAGATCGCCGAGCGCTCGCTGCGCCTCGTGACCGACGGCACCGTCGCCGCCATCGACGGCTCCACCGTGCACGTCGGCGCGGCATCGCTGTGCGTACACGGCGACACACCGGGCGCGGTCACCATCGCCCGCGCCATCCGAGCGGCGTTCGACGCGGCCGGCATCGACGTCGCCGCCTTCTGCCCGCAGGGTCTGTGACGGCGTGGACGTGCGGCCGTACGGCCCCACGGCCTGGTTCGCCGACGGCGTCGACGACCCGATCGCCTGGGTGGCCGAGCTGCGCGCCCGGCGCGTCGCCGGGATCATCGAGGTCATCCCGGCCGAGCGCACGGTCGTCGTCGTGTGCGAACGCGAGCATCACGGCGAGGTCGGCTCGGTCGTCGCCGGCATCGAGGGTTCCGGCGTTGCGCTCGAACCGCCCGGGCATCAGTCGATCGAGGTCGTCTACGACGGCGCCGACCTGGGGCCGACCGCCGAGGCGCTGGGCCTGACGGTCGAGGAGCTGGTGCGGCGGCACACGGCGGTGACCTACACCGTCGCCTTCTGCGGGTTCAGCCCCGGCTTCGCCTACCTGCGCGGCCTCGACCCTGCGCTGCACCTGCCGCGCCGGGCGACGCCACGGACGAAGGTGCCGGCCGGATCGGTGGCGATCGCCGCCGGCTACAGCTGCGTGTATCCGTCGGCGTCGCCCGGCGGTTGGCACCTGCTCGGCCGATCCGGGATCCGTGTCTTCGACGTCGACCGGGCCGAGCCGGCGCTGCTCCGTCCGGGCATGACCGTGTCGTTCACCGAAGTGCCGGGGTAGGGATGCCGCACCGCGGGAGACCGCGATGAGTTCGGCGTCGTTCCGTGTGGTGGCCGCCGGGTGGGCGACGACGGTGCAGGATCACGGCCGTCCCGGCCTGGCCCACCTCGGCGTCCCCACGGCGGGCGCCGTCGACCGGGAAGGTCACGATCGCAGCAACCGCCTCGTCGGCAACCCGCCCGGCGCGGCGACGATCGAGACGCGGGGCGGACTGGTGATCGAAGCGCTCCGTCCGCTGGTGGCGGCGACGAGTGCCGACGGCCAGCGCCACACGTTGCAGTCGGGCGAGATCATCCGGATCGGCCCCGCCGAGGGTCAGATGTGGGCGTACCTGGCGCTGCGCGGTGGCCTCGAGATCGAGCCGGTGCTCGGTTCGCGCAGCACCGACACGCTGTCCGGGCTCGGTCCGGCGCCGCTCGTCGATGGCGGGGAGATCCGTGTCGGGCCGGACCCGGGCACCGACCTGGTCACCGACCAGGCTCCCGTGCGCCCACCGGAACCGACGGTCCGCCTGTGGCCGGGACCGCGCACGATGTGGTTCCGCGGCGGGCGCGAAACCTTGCTGGCGCACCGCTGGCTGGTGACCAGCGACGTGAGCCGCGTCGGCGTGCGCCTGTCGTCCGGCGACTTCGAGCGCGATCCGTCGGCACCGTCCGAGATGGCGAGCGAGGGGCTGATCGCGGGAGCGATCCAGATCACCCCGGCCGGCGAACCGATCGTCATGCTGGCCGATCACCCCACCACCGGCGGCTATCCGGTGATCGGAGTGGTCGATCCGGCCGACCTGCCGATCGTCGCCCAGGCGACACCGGGGAGCACCATACGGTTCACGGCCGCCTGACGTGGATAGGTTGGCGGTCTGATGGAGCGTCGCATCTACGGCCTCGAGAACGAATACGGCGTGACGTGCACGTTGCGGGGCCAGCGCCGGCTGAGCCCCGACGAGGTGGCCCGCTACCTGTTCCGCCGCGTCGTGTCCTGGGGGCGCAGCTCGAACGTGTTCCTGCAGAACGGAGCCCGCCTCTACCTCGACGTCGGTTCCCACCCCGAATACGCGACGCCAGAGTGCGATTCGCTGTACGACCTCGTCGTCCACGACAAAGCAGGGGAGCGGATCCTCGAACAGTTGGTCGACTCCGCCGAACAGCGCCTCGCCGAGGAGTCGATCCGCGGCACGATCTACCTGTTCAAGAACAACACCGACTCGGCCGGCAACTCCTACGGCTGCCACGAGAACTACTGCACCAACCGCGACGACGACCTCGGCCACTACGCCGAGGTGCTGATCCCGTTCTTCGTCAGCCGCCAGATCTACACGGGCGCCGGCAAGGTCCTCCAGACCGCCCGCGGCGCCACCTACTCGATCGCCCAACGCGCCGAGCACATCTGGGAGGGCGTGTCGTCGGCCACCACGCGGAGCCGGCCGATCATCAACACCCGCGACGAACCGCACGCCGATGCCGAGCGGTATCGCCGGCTGCACGTGATCGTCGGCGACTCGAACATGAGCGAGTACTCGACGTTCGTGAAGGTCGGCGCCGCGGCGTGCATGCTGCGGATGCTCGAGGACAACAACGTGGTCCTGCGCGACATGACGCTGGAGAACCCGATCCGGGCGATCCGCGAGATCAGCCACGACATGACGTGTCGCCGGACCGTGCGGCTCGCCAACGGCCGCGAGGTCAGCGCGCTCGACATCCAGCGCGAGTACCTCGACCGGGCGCTGCGCTACGCCGACTCCCAGGGCTTCCCGCCGCTCGAACAGAAGGCGCTCGAGATGTGGGAGCACTGCATCACCACGATCGAGAAGGACCCGCTGCTGCTCGACCGGGAAGTCGACTGGGTGATCAAGTACAAGCTGATCGAGGCGTTCCGTCAGCGTCACGACCTGCCGCTCGGCCATGCCCGGGTGCAGCTGCTCGACCTGCAGTACCACGACGTGTCACGGACGCGCAGCCCGTTCTACAAGCTGCAGGACCGCGGGATGGTCGAGCGGATCTGCGCCGACGCCGACATCGAAACGGCGCTCGACGTGCCGCCGCAGACCACTCGGGCCCGGTTGCGGGGCGAGTTCGTCAAGCGGGCCAAGGAGCGCAAGCGTGACTACACCGTCGACTGGGTGCACCTGAAGCTCAACGACCAGGCACAACGCACGGTGCTGTGCAAGGATCCGTTCAAGAGCCGCGACGAGCGGGTCGAACGGCTGATCGAGAGCCTGTGACCGCCGCGGTTCCCGCTGACACGGAATCGAACCCGGCGGCAGATACCGTGATCCCCTCGTGAGTTCCGACGTCAGCACCCCGGCACCCCTGGACGACGCCGACCTCCCACCGATCGCACCGACCCCCGAGAAGTCCCGCCTGTCGTCGGGCACGCGAGCGTTCCTCGACTGGATCGTCGTCGTCGCCGTCGCGCTGCTCGTGGCCTTCCTGGTGCGGACGTTCGTCCTCGCCCATTTCGTGGTCGAGGGCTCCTCGATGCACTCCACACTCGAGACCGGCGACCGCGTGTTCGTCAACAAGCTGTCGTACCGGCTGCACAACCCGAATCGCGGTGACGTGGTCGTCCTGCACGAGGTGACCGGGGCCTCCGAACGCGACCTGATCAAGCGCGTGATCGGGTTGCCCGGCGAGACGATCGCCATGGCGAACTGCGAGGTCACCATCGACGGGCGCACGCTCGACGAGCCCTATCTCGATCCGGAGGTCGTGACCAGCAGCGACTGCGGCCTCGACTTCCCACCGGTGCTCGTCCCCGAGAACCACGTCTTCGTGATGGGCGACAACCGCGGCGGTTCCCAGGACAGCCGCGCGATCGGCCCCATCGACGAGAACGATCTCGTCGGCCGGGCGTTCGTGGTGTTCTGGCCCACGTCGCACTGGACCTGGCTCTGATCCTGCCGCCCCGGCGCGGCCCTGAACGGCGCGGCCCTGAGCGGCGCGGCGCGGATCGTCAGAGCGTCCCGATCTCGGCCTTCATGGCATCGACCATCACGTCGACACGATCGCTGTAGACCGCGTCGAGCCCCATCCGCAGGCCGTCGCGGAGTTCGTGTTCGAGTTGCATGTCCCATCCGAAGGCGACGAGACCGAACCGGTGCGTCAGTACGACGAGCCCACCGTTCCAGTCGCGACGATGGAAGTTGATGCCGTCGATGCCGTCGTTGGCGAGTGTCGCGGCGCGGCGTTCGGGCCCTTCCCGGATCCGGTCGAGGCGGGTGGAGAGCAGCAGGCGGGCATCGGGCTCGGCGGCGCGCAGCGTGCGGAGCCGGTCGAGATCGATGTCACAGAGCCAGGTGTGCTCGACCATCGCCGGGTCGTGATCCCTGACCACGCGCAGGATCTCCGGCCCCGTCGCCGGATTCTTGAGGTCGAGAGAGAGCGCGTAGCCGCGGCCGCAGGCGTCGAGCATCTCGGCCAGCGACGGGATGTGAGCCGGCAGTTGACTGCGCTGGAGGTCGCCGATCGGGCGTTTCCGGCGGCGGATCCTGGCGACGCCGTCGTGATCGAGCACCGCCACACCGTCGGCGGTCAACCAGACGTCGCTCTCGAGGCCGGTGGCTCCCAGGCGCAGCGCCAACTCGAAGGCTTCGATCGTGTTCTCCGGTGCGTGCGCACGAGCGCCCCGGTGGGCGAACGCGATCGGCGGATCGAGACGGGAGGGGAGACGCTGCTGCACTCCGAGAGATGATGCCAGGCCCGTAGACTGCCAGCGTGTTCAACCTCCAGGGCAGCGAGATCATCGTGATCCTGGTCCTGGCGCTCGTCGTCCTCGGCCCGGAGAAACTCCCCGGCGCGATCCGGCAGTTCAGCAAGACCTACGCCGAGTTGAAGAAGATGGGCAACGGCTTCCAGTCGGAGCTGAAGGACGCCCTCGAAGAGCCGATGCGCGAGATGCGCGAAACGGCCGACATCGTGCGCGAGGCGACCGATCCCAAGCGGTTCATGGCCGAAGCGGAAGCCGAACAACGCCTCGAACACACCCGGGCGATGGAGGACGCGTCGCCGCTGCCCGACGCTGCACCGGCCACGCCCTGGGCCGATGGGACGCTCCCGTCGCCCGATGGCGCGCCCGCTGCCGAGGCGCCACCGCCCCCGCCGACGACAACAGCGGCCGCACCACCGGCCGCACCGCCGCCACCGGCCCCGCCGATGACAACAGCGGCACCACCGCCACCACCGCCACCACCGTCCTCACCATCGCCCTCCCCGCCGCCGCCCCCTTCGGCCTCGCCGCCTCCGCCTCCGCCGCCTCCGCCACCTCCTCCGCCGCCGCCACCGGCGCCACGTCCGGCTCCGTCGGCGGCCCCATCGCGTCGATCGGAGTCGTCGGCGTGACGACGGAGGACCGTCAGGCAGATCAACCGCCCGACGACACGATGACCCTCACCGAGCATCTCGGTGAATTGCGCGCCCGCATCATCCGGTCGGCTCTCGCCATCACCGTCGGCATGGTGCTCGTCGTCGCGTTCTACGACCAGGTGCTCGGCTTCCTGCTCCAGCCGTACCAGGACCTCTGCGCGCGCAAGCCGCGCGACTTCTGCTCGGCGGAACTCTTCAACTTCACACCGACGGAAGGCCTCACGACCCGGCTGCGCGTCGGCATGTACGGCGGCATCATCCTGGCGCTCCCGGTGATCCTGTGGCAGGTCTGGCGCTTCATCGTGCCGGCGTTGAACAAGAAGGAGAAGCAGTACGCCATTCCGTTCGTGGCGTCGTCGATCGTGCTGTTCATCGCCGGCGGCGCACTCGCCTATTTCACGGTCGGACAGGCCCTCGACTGGCTCATTTCCTGGTCCGGTGACGACGTCAACCAGGTGTACTCGGTCAACAGCTACGTCGCCCTGATCGGGCTGATGATCTTCGCCTTCGGGCTCGGCTTCCTGCTCCCGGTGCTCGTCGTGTTCCTGCAGCTCGTGGGCGTGGTCACGCCGCGACGATTGATGCAGAGCTGGCGCCTCGCGATGGTCAGCATCGCGGTGATCGCTGCGGTGATCACGCCCTCCGGTGATCCGATCACCATGAGCTTGCTCGGCGTCCCGATGATGGTGCTCTACTTCGTGGCGGTGCTCGTCGGCTGGCTGGTCGTGCGAAGGCGACCCAAGGACGAGTGACCACGTCGCCACGCCCCGGCGCATCACCGGCCGCGTCGTCGCCCGACCGCTCGGAACTGACCGCGCGCTACCCGTTCCCGATCGACCGGTTCCAGGCCGACGCGTTCGACTCGCTCGATCGCGGTGATCACGTCGTCGTGGCTGCACCGACCGGCAGCGGCAAGACCGTCGTGGCCGAATACGGCATCGCCATGGCTCGCGCCGCGGGACGTCGGGCCTTCTACACCGCGCCGATCAAAGCGCTGTCGAACCAGAAGTACCGCGATCTGGTCGAGATCCACGGCGACGACGCCGTCGGCCTGCTCACCGGCGACAATGCGATCAACGGGGACGCCCCGATCGTCGTGATGACGACCGAGGTCCTGCGCAACATGATCTACGGCCGGTCGCGGGCCCTGCACGACCTCGGACTGGTGGTGCTCGACGAGGTGCACTTCCTGCAGGACGCCTACCGGGGACCCGTGTGGGAGGAGGTCATCATCCACCTGCCGCAGCAGGTCCGGCTCGTGTGCTTGTCGGCCACGGTGAGCAACGTGGCGGAACTGGCCGACTGGATCACGACCGTGCGCGGTGCGACCACGGCGATCGTCGAGCGTCAGCGCCCGGTCGAGCTGAAGAACGAATACCTGGTGGCGGACCTGACCCGGGAGCGGTTGCAGCTGCTCCCGGTGTTCGTCGACGGCCGCCCGAACCGCGACGCGTTGCAACTCGACGAAGCGGCCAGGCCGGGCCTCCGCCGGCGCGGTCCCGGCGACGGGCGGAGCGGACGCGGCCGCCGCGTCGGGCCGCCCGGCCGCGTCGAAACCGTCGAACTCCTCGATCAGCGCCGCATGCTCCCTGCGATCTTCTTCATCTTCAGCCGCGCCCAGTGCGATGCCGCGGCGAAGGCCTGCCTCGACGCCGGCTTGCGTCTCACGTCCGCCGAGGAGCGAAGCGCGATCCGGCGCATCATCGCGGCCCGCCTCGGCAATCTCGAGTCGGCCGATCTCGACGTGCTCGGCTACGCACAGTTCGTCGCCCAGCTCGACATCGGTGTGGCCGCGCACCACGCCGGCATGGTGCCGCCGATGAAGGAGGTCGTCGAGGAGTGCTTCATCGAAGGCCTCGTGAAGGTCGTGTTCGCGACCGAGACCCTGGCGGTCGGGATCAACATGCCCGCTCGTTCGGTCGTGATCGAGAAACTGACCAAGTTCACCGGCGAGCACCATCAACAGCTGACGCCCGGTGAGTACACCCAACTGACCGGCCGCGCCGGCCGGCGGGGGATCGACAACATCGGCCATGCCGTGGTGCTGTGGTCGCCGTGGGTCCGTTTCGACGAAGTGGCGGAACTCGCCGGCAGCACGGCCTTCCACCTCCGCTCGGCGTTCCGCCCGACCTACAACATGGCCGCCAACCTCATCCGGACCTACACGAGTGAAGAAGCGCACCACCTCCTCAACCTCTCCTTCGCCCAGTACCAGGCCGACCGTGACATCGTGCGCCTCGAAGCGCGCCTCGACCGCCTCCGGCTGAAGCTCGTGAGCCTGCGCGGCGACGCGGTGAGCGAGTTCGGTGACATCGAGGACTACCGGCGCCGTCGGGCCGAGGCTGCCGATCGGCGCTCCGCGGAGCGCACCCGCCGCGCCGGCGACCTCGACGGAGTGATCGGTTCGCTCCGGCCGGGCGCGATCATCGACATCGCCTCGGCGAAGCATCGTGGTCCGGTCGTGTTGCTCGCCACCGCACACCGCAAGGGAGGCGTCCGCCTGACCGTCGTCAACCGCGGCGGGCATGACCTCTCGATCGCCGTGGACGACCTCGAACAGGTGCCGGCCGTGCTCGGCTCGATCCAGCTCCCCGGCGGGTTCGCCCCGCAACGCCGGGACTGGCGCAACGAAGTCGCCAAGCGGCTGCGCCAGGCGAAGGTCAAGCGGGCGGCCGCACCACGGGCCGACGGCCCGACGACGGGCACGACGGACGTGCATCCGGTGGAACACGACCCGGATCTCCGCGCCAGGCTGCGCGCCGCCGGCGAGGCGGACCGGGTGGCACGCGAGATCGCCGACATCGAACGCCGCGTCGCCGGCAAGACCCGCACGCTCGGCCAGGACTTCGATCGGGTGCTCGACGTGCTGCGCACCTACGGGTACGTCGACGTCGATGCCTGGGAGCTGACCGATGCCGGTGAGATGCTCGCCAGGACGTTCCACGAGTGCGATCTGCTGGTCGCCGAGATCGTCCGGGCCGGCTTGCTCGACGGGCTCGGTCCGGCCGATCTCGCCGCACTCGTGTCCGTCGTGGTGTACGAGCACCGCAGTCCCGAACCGGCCGGCGCGCCGTGGTTCTCGTCGCCCGAGATCCGTGACCGCTGGCGTCGCATCGCCGCGATCAGCGAGGAACTGCAGGCCCAGGAACGTGCCGTCGGGCTCGCCGAGCATCGCCCGCCCGACGCGACGTTCGCCGCCGTGGCGCACGCGTGGGTCGCCGGCGAGGGATTCGCCGAGGTGGTCAGCGACGAAGAACTGACCGGTGGCGACTTCGTCCGCACCATCAAGCAACTGATCGACCTGCTCCGCCAGCTGTCGCTGACCGCCCCGGCGCCGGACACGAGGCGGGCCGCCGCCGCGGCGGCCGAGGCGGCCTTCCGGGGGGTGGTGGCCGACAGTTCGGGACCGACCGAGGTGGCCGGCGCGTGACCATCGGGCCTGGCGGGGAGTGGGGCCGCCCGATTGCTCCACCGGCCCGGGTGCAGGTCGCCACGAGCGACGCCGAGGTCGTGCGCCTGCTGCACGACGGGGCGGGATCGGTGATGGTGGCGGGCGGCGACCTCGCCCGCACGTTGGGAACCGTCCCGTCGGCGCCGCGTGAGACCGTCCTCGAACTCCCGATCGACCTGTTGGAGGTGATCACCGACCGCGGCGCGGCGGTCGCCTGTGCGCACGTCGTGGTCAGGTCGTCGTGGCGGCGGGGCGGGTGGTGGCGGGGGCAGGTGATCGCCGTGATGAACGCCGAGTTCCGCGGCGACTGGGACGTCGCACCACGCGGCCATCCGAACGACGGACGGGTGGAGGTCGTCGAGGCGGACACGTTGTCGTGGCGCGAACGGCTCGCGGTCCGCCGCCGGCTCCGGCACGGCACGCACGTCCCGCACCCCCGCATCACGGTTCGGCCCCTGCGCGAGGCGAGCTGGGAGTTCCCGCGCGGACACGTCGTGTCGATCGACGGCGGCGCCGCCTTTCCGACGCGCTCGCTGTCGATCAAGGTGCTGCCCGACGCGGCGGTGATCCTGCACTGAGCATCACCGCGCAGTCGGCATCGATGCAGGTCAGCGGCCCGGGCAATCGCGGGCCCGGCAGGCACCCCGCCGTAGGATGTCGCGCCGTGGCTGTGTACGTCCCCGAATCCTTCACCTCGGAAGAGGGCGACGTACTGCGCCGGTATTTCACGAACCTCGACGGCCCGGTGTTCGCCCTCGTGAACCTGCCCGAGGTCGTCAAGGGCGCGCTGTTCGCTCGCTACAGCCGCAGCCCGAAGTCGCTCCGTCGGCTGTTCCTCGACGAGTTCGTCGGCGACCTCGACGTCAGCGGCGACCAGTCGATCGATGCCACGGTGGGTCTCGAACGCGCGGAGGAGCTCTACGAACGGGTCTTCTTCGACTACGGCGACGATTCGGTCGCCCAGCTCGGCGGCGTCCACCTCGCCTGCGAACAGGCGTCGAACCTGCTCACCAAGATCCTCGAATGGGGACGCCTGATGAGCTACCTCGAACAGAGCACCCGCTACATCGCCTACGACTCGCGGCTCGGGGGACGGTACCGCTACTTCCGTGATCCGGCCGTCCTCGCCGGCCCGCTCGGCACCCGCTACGTCGGTGATCTCGATCGGATCTTCGATGCGTACAGCAATGCCGCCGAACTCGTCACCGAACACGTCCGCACCACGGTGGCACGTGATCCGGCCGACAGCGAGTTCGTCTATCGCACCGCCACCCGGGCCAAGGCGCTCGACGCGGTGCGCGGCATCCTGCCCGCCGCCGCGACGTCCAACCTCGGCATCTACGGGACCGGGCAGGCGTTCGAGGCCCTGCTGCTGCGGATGCGCGCGCATCCGCTCCCCGAGTCGCGCGAATACGCCGACCTCATGTTGCACGAGCTGCGCAAGGTCATCCCGAGCTTCCTGCGTCGCGTCGATCTCCCCGAACGTGGCGGCCGGTGGAGCGAGTACTTCGAGACGACCCGCAACGACACCGCGGCGATCGTGCAATCGCTGTTCGGCAGCACCCCCGTCGACCCGGCGGCCGAGGTCGAACTCGTCGACTGGGATCCCGAAGCCGAGGACAAGATCCTCGCCGCGATCTGCTACTCGCATTCGACGCTGCCGGAGACGCAGCTCCTCGAACGGGTGCGCGGGCTCGGCATCGACGAACGCGTGTCGCTGCTGCGGGCGTACGTCGGCGAACGCGAGAATCGTCGTCACAAGCCGGGACGGGCCTTCGAGCGGAGCTTCTACCGCTTCGACGTGTTGAGCGACTACGGCGCCTTCCGCGACATGCAACGCCATCGCATGCTGACCATCGAATGGCAGCGGCTGACCCCGAACCACGGCTACACACGACCCGACCTCGTGGAGGAGGCCGGCGTCGGCGAGGTGTTCGACGAGGCGATGCAACGGTCGGCGGCGCTGTACGACGCACTCCAGGAGCGCTACCACGAGCAGGCGTCGTACGCGGTGTCGATGGCGTACCGGATGCGCTACGTCATGCAGTTCAACGCCCGGGAGGCGATGCACATGCTCGAGCTGCGCTCGTCACCCCAGGGCCACCCGTCGTACCGGCGCGTGGCGCTCGAGATGCATCGCCTGATCGGCGAGCGCGCCGGCCACTACGCGATCGCCCAGACGATGGGTCACATGACCACCGAGGCGCCCGAACTCGAGCGCCTCGAGTCGGAGCGGCGCGCGGAGGCGCGTCGCGGCAGCTCCTGAGCCCGACGATCCCCATCTTGTGACCGGTGTCACAGGTTGGCCCGCCCGGTCTCGGTGAACACCGGGCCTATGCTCCCGCGGCGCCGCCCATCGGTGTGAACCGCGAGCACGACCGAACCCGACCGACGAGACCAAAGCGACGAGATGGCTGACGACACGAACCACGACCCGGACGAGGAACTCGACGTCGACGACGAGGTCGAAGAAGAAGTCGAAGACGTCGAACTCGACGAGGAGGATCTGGATGACGACGACGTCGTCATCGATCCCGACCTCGACGACGACGACGACGTGGTGGTCGTCGACGAGGACGAGGAGACCGACGAGGAAGACGTCGCCGCCGAGGCTCCCCGCACCCGCCGCAAGAAGCGCGACGAGGACGACGATGACGACGACGACGAGCTGATCGCCGACGACGACGTCGAGGCGGATCTCGACAAGATCCTCAAGGATCGCATGGTCACCGTCGACGAGGACGACGAGGACGACGAGGAGGACGACGAGACCGACGTGCGGGGTGAAGGTTCGGAACGGCTGCTGCCCAAGCAGCAGGACGAGCAGCTGTGCCCGTCGTGCTTCCTGCTCGTCCGGGCGAGTGCGCCGAACTGTCCCGTCGGCGACGACGACTGTCCCATCTTCTCCTGAGGTCGTCGGATCGGCCGATGATCCTCGATCCGCTCGCCGGACTCGTCGAGCACAGCCAGCGCAAGGTCGTCCTGGCGCGCCTCGTCGGCAAGAGCGCCGTCGATCGAGCCATCGGGCAACTGCGCGACCGTCTCGCCGGAGAGCCGCGCGATCCCGTTCCCGTCATCGAGACGATCGCCATGTCGACGGCGGAGGAACCAGCGCCGTCGTCGGGCGGACCCGACGCCGATCAGGCCGATGCACCGGGGCGGCACGAACTCGTCCTGCCCGACTACGACCACCTGCCGGCGGCACACGTCGTGGCGAAGCTGGCGTCACTGACCCCCAAGGAACGGGCGACGATCGAACGGTACGAACTCGCCCATCGTCACCGTCGCACGATCCTCGGCAAGATCGACCAGCTTCGAGACTCGTGACGGGCCCATGATCGATCCGACGGTGCGGCGGTGTCGAGCCGACGACGCCGACGTGGAACAGCTCGAGTTGCTCGAGCGTGAAGCCCGCGCGGCGCTCGTCGGCGAGCGCGGGGGAGAGCGGTGGCTCGTCGAGCATCCAGCGGTCGGCGACCGGTGGCGCGAACGCTGTTCGACGGCCGACGTCTGGATCGCCCACATCGACGACGTCGTCGTGGGCTACATGGTGGCCGGACTGGGCGCCGACATGATCGTCAGGATCGATCAGGTCTGGGTGACGCCGCTGGCGCGCGAAGTCGGCTTCGGCGATGCGCTGCTCGAGCAGGCCATCAGCTCGGCCCGCGAGCGGGGAGCGATCGCCGTGGAGGGCGAATCCCTCCCCGGCGACCGCCAGACGAAGAACCTCTACGAACGGGCCGGGATCGTCGCGCGGCTGATCACGACCTACCGCGCGCTGTGACCGTCAGCGGCCCTTCCATGCCGGGGCGCGCTTTTCGATGAAGGCTTCGAGCCCTTCCTTGGTGTCTTCCGACTGCATGACCTTGGCGAACTCCACGTCGGTGAGGTGCTTGAGCGACGCTTCGTCGTCGTAAGCCGAGGCGAGGACGACCTTGCGGCTCGCCCAGACCGCCAGCGGCGCCGAGGCGGTGATCTGGGTGGCGAGGCGCCGAGCTTCGTTCGTCGCCTCGCCCGGCTCGACGAGGCGGGAGATCAGACCGAGTTCGTAGGCCCGCTGAGCGGGAATCGGCTCGCCCGGTGAGGATCGCCTCCATGGCGGCAGCCCGGCCGATCGCCTGCGGGAGACGGAAGAGCCCGCCGGCCCCGGCGATCAGGTTGCGCTTCACCTCGGCGAGACCGAACGCCGAGCGCGTGGTGGCGACCGCCAGGTCACAGGCGAGCACGATCTCGCATCCACCGGCGGTGGCGAGGCCGTCGACGGCGACGACGATCGGCTTGCGCCGCTCGCGGTAGGCGAACCCGGCGAACCCGCCCCGCTTCGTGTTCAGCGCGGCGGCGTTGCCCGAGTTGATGGCCTTGAGGTCGGCACCGGCGCAGAACACCGGGTTGGTCTGACCCTCGGTGTTCGCCTGGAGGATCCCGACCCACACCTCGTCATCGTTCTCCAGTTGATCGACCGCCGCCTCGAGACCCTGGGCGACGTCGCCGTTGACCGCGTTGCGGGCGTCGGGGCGATTGAGGGTGATGAGGGCGATGTGGCCCTCGGTTTCGTAGGTGACGATCTCAGACATGGTCGGGATCGTAGGGCGCCCGTTCCGCGCCCGACGAAACGGTCAACCGGGCAGCCCTCAGTCGGCCGGGGGAGTGCTGGCGGACTCGGTCTCGCCGCCAGGTGCGGCTTCCGCCGGCTCGGTTGCGGGCTCGGCGGGCTGCGCCGACTCGGTTGCGGGCTCGGCGGGCTGCGCCGACTCGGTTGCGGGTTCGGCGGGCTGCGCCGACTCGGTTGCGGGCTCGGCGGGCTGCGCCGACTCGGTTGCGGGCTCGGCGGGCTGCGCCGACTCGGCTGCCGGTTCGGCGGGCTGCGCCGACTCGGTTGCCGGTTCGGCGGGCTGCGCCGACTCGGTTGCCGGTTCGGCGGGCTGCGCCGACTCGGTTGCGGGCTCGGCGGGCTGCGCCGACTCGACTGCCGGCTCGGCGGGCTGCGCCGACTCGGTTGCGGGCTCGGCGGGCTGCGCCGAGTCAGCTTCTGCCTTGGTGGGCTTGGCCTCGGGCGACGCCGCCCTGGGCTTCTGGTCCGGCCTTGCGCCGGCGGCCTTGGCCGGGCGGCGCTTGGCGTCCTGGCGCGGGTTCGGCCGCAGCGGCTTGGGCTGCGGCGTGCCGGCGGGGATCTCCACGCCGAGCAGGGCCGCGATCTGCGGCAGCGCCGGGCCGAGCCGGACGACGGTGGAGCGGAGGTCGTCGGCGATCGTCTCCGGTGGCGCGGCCGGCACGACGAGGCTGCGAACGGGCGAGAACGCGGCGGCTTCGAGCACGGCGATCCACCGATCGGCGGAGTCGGTCGGCTGCAACGACTGACCGGCCGCTTCACCGAGACGGCGGGCGAGTTCGGGCGGGAACATCACGCCGGCCTTCGGCGGTTGCGACGACAGGCGCAGGGCCCGGATGACACGCCCCACACCGAGGGCCGCGTCGATGTCGCCGATCCAGAGGTGGAGTTCTTCGTCCTGACGGCGAACGAGTGATGCCTTGAGTTCGATGTTCAACGCCCGCGCCGTTTCGTCACGAGCGATGGTCGAGTCGTCGCCGGCGGCGATCACACTGCGCAGGTCGCGCAGATCGAGGTGCTCCATCTGGCGCTGCGCCGCTTCGGCCCGATCGAGCCAGTCGGCGACGCGGAGCTTGGGCAGCAGCTCCTCGGCCATCTTGAGGACGCTCGCTTCGGGCATCGTCGGCTGACCGCCGGCCTCCAGCTTGGTGTTCTCCTCCTTGACCCTCGTGCGCACCGCAGCCATTCCCTGACTCGCCAGCTCGGCGAGCGGGCGCTGCTCCTCGGGGATGTCGGCGAGCACGGCGTTGCGGCGAGCCTTGCCCGGACGCAGCCGCTTCGGCTTGGGCCGCTGCGGCAACTCGGGCGGGGCCTCGAAATGCGGCCGGTCACGCCGCGGGGCGCGCTCGCGTCGATCGTCCGCCGGACGGCCCTGGCCGCCGCGCCGGTCGTCACCGGGCCGGTCGCCGCGGCTGCGGTCGTCTGCCTTGCGGTCGTCACCCTTGCGGTCGTCACGGCCGCGACCGTCCCGGTTGCGGTCGTCCCTGTTCCGGTCGTCGCGGTTGCGGTTGTCACGGCGCGGGCGGTCACGGTCGCCGCTCTTGCCTTCGGTGCGGCTGCGGCGGGCGCGGGTCTCGATCACCGCTTCGAACGGTTCGCTGCTCGGCAGGATCTCGATCACGTTGGCGCCGCCGGTCTTGTGCCGGCCCTTCACGACGGAGAGGATCTCGACGCCGTCGAGCATCTGCTCCATCTCGACCTTGATCTCGTCACCCACTTTGGCGCCGTCGGGCAGAATGGATCCGTCGAGGACCCCATTCGGCTTGCGGGCT
This sequence comes from Ilumatobacteraceae bacterium, assembly GCA_963695145.1. GTDB lineage: Bacteria > Actinomycetota > Acidimicrobiia > Acidimicrobiales > Ilumatobacteraceae > Sva-07. The sequence continues at coordinate 48,669 of CAVOGB010000007.1, forward strand.
CCGGCTGCGCGCCACGTCCAAGAGCCGTCGGCGAGCGCGCTCGTCAGCTCGATGTCAATCCGTCGGGACATGACGAGCCACGGTACCCGCTCGCACTGGGAGTTCTCCACATCGATCCGGATCGACGCTGTCGCCGCCGAGCCCCACCGATACGGTGCAGCGCATGCCGATCTATGCCCTCGGATCCGACGAGCCCGCGATCAGCGGCGATGCCTACATCCATCCTGATGCCGTGATCATCGGCTCCGTCACCATCGGGGCCGACTCGTCGGTGTGGCCGGGGGCGGTGCTGCGCGGAGACGGCGGGGAGATCCGGATCGGCGAACGCACGAGCGTCCAGGACAACGCGGTGTTGCACACCACGCCGATGTGGCCGACGGTGGTCGGCAACGGCTGCGTACTCGGACACCTCATCCATCTCGAGGGTTGCACGGTCGAGGACGACGTGATGATCGGCAATTCTTCGATGGTCCTGCACCGGTCGGTGATCCACTCGGGAGCGATCGTCGCGGCCAACGCCGTCGTCCTGTCCGACATCGACGTCCCGTCGGGCGCCCTGGCGGTCGGCACGCCGGCGGTGATCAAGCCCGGCAAGGCCGACCTCGAGGCGATCCGCTTCGGTGCCAACACCTACGTCGAGCGGATCGCCCGCTACCGGACGGAACTGCGGCGGCTCGATTGAGCGATCAGGCGTCGCCCGCTTCGATCCGCGCCTTCGTCGTGACGGTCGATGCCGACGACGTCGATCTGGCGAGCGACCGGCTCTGGCAGCTCGGCGTGCGGGCCGTCGAGGAGCGCGTGCCGACCGATGGGGGAGCGGGGACCGAACTGTGGACCGCGGTCGGACAGGGCGACGACGCCATCGCCCGCGCCGCGGCGCGGCTCGAGCCGGCTTGGACATGGCGTGTCGTCGAGGTGCCGACCGCGTTCGCCGAGACATGGCGTGAGCACGCCGAGCCGAGCCGGCTGACGGACGACCTCGTGATCGTGCCGGCGTGGATCGAGACGCCCTCGATGGAGACGCCATCGATGGAGACGGACGTGGGGGCGGGCGACATCCGCGTCGTGATCGAACCGGGCGGGGCGTTCGGGCTCGGCGACCACCCGACGTCGCAGTTGAGCGCCCGGGCGTTGCAGTCCGAGCTCCAGCGGCGCGTCGCGCGGCGGCGACACGTCGATCGCCGTGCTCGACGTCGGCTGCGGCACCGGCGTGCTGTCGATCGTCGCCGCGCGCTGCGGCGCCAGCAGCGTGCGCGCCATCGACATCGCCGCCGAAGCGGTGGCGGCGACCGCGGCCAACGCCGTGCTCAACCGCGTCGACGACCGGATCGAGGTCGACGACACGCTCGTCGAGCACGTCGACGGGACCTACGACGTCGTCGTGGCGAACATCCTCGCCCCGGTCCTCATCGCCTCCGCCGCGCACTTGGTGCGACTCATCGGTCCGCACGGGACCTTGATCATCAGCGGCATCCTCGCCGACAACCATGAGCACGTCGTGACGGCGCTGGCTCCGCTGCGGGCCGTCGAGACGTCGACACAGGACGGTTGGGCCGCCGTGCTGTTGCGCCACGGGGGTGCCGACGGAATGCCGGACCCCTCCGATCGGTTGTGTCCCACATGACCCAAGGCCACACGATCTCGATCCATCCGAGTGACGCCCACGTCGAGGTCGTCCTCGACGGCGAAGTCCTGGCGAGCAGCGATCGCGCGCTGCGTCTCGAAGAGACCGGATTGCCGCCGCGCTACTACATCCCGAAAGACGACGTCCGGATGGATCTGCTCGAATCGACGTCGTTCCACACGACGTGCCCGTTCAAGGGTGAGGCCTCGTACTGGAGCGCCGACATCGGCGGAACCCGCCACGACGGAGTGGTGTGGGGATACGAGACGCCGATCGCCGCCGCCGAGGCGATCGCCGGCCACCTCTCCTTCTATCCCGACCGCACCGAGATCTCGATCGTCCCGCACGCGGGTTGACCGGTGCACGCGCTCGACACCGTCGCCCCGGCATTCGTCGAGATGGCCCACCGCATCGTGTGGTGCGTCGCTGCGACCACCGATGCCGACGGCGCCCCGCGCACTCGCGTCCTCCACCCGATCTGGGAATGGAGTGACGACACCCTGACCGGCTGGATCGCCACGTCGCCGAGGTCGCCGAAGGCGGCCGACCTGGCGGGCACGCCGCGGCTGTCGCTCACGTACTGGGCCCCGAGCCACGACACCTGCACCGCCGACTGTGACGCCGTGTTCGACACCGATCCCGCCGATCGGGCGGCCGGCTGGTCGCGTTTCGAGAACGGGCCGTCACCCGTCGGCTACGACCCGTCGATCGTTCCACGCTGGACGAGTCCCGACGCACCCGACTTCGGGATCCTCCGGCTCACGCCGCGAAGACTGCGGGTGATGCCGGGTTCGGTGATGCTCGAGGGCCGGGGCGAAACGCTCACCTGGCGTTCCTGAACCCGCCTTCAGTCCGCCAGGCGCGCCTCGATCGCCGCGGCATCGGGGATCGACGGGATCGCACCGTCGACGGTCGTCGCCAGCGCACCGGCGACGATCGCCCAGCGGATGGCGTCGTCGAGCCCGACGCCCGCCGCGAGCCTGGCTGCCAAGGCTCCGCAGAACGAATCACCGGCGCCCGTCGTGTCGATCGGCTCGACCGCCAGCGCCCTGTGTGACGTGGGGGAGCGATGATCGGCGGTGGACACCTCCACTCCCGACGCGCCGCGGGTGACGATCACGGTCGACAACCCGCGGTCGAGCAGCGCCTCCACGCCGCCGATGAGTTCGACCTCGTGTTCGTTGGGCACGATCACATCGGTGACCGCCAGCAGCTCGGGCGGCAGGGAGGCGGCCGGCGCCGGATTGAGGATCGTCAGTGCGCCGGCGCGCTTGGCCGCGACGAACGCGGCGATCACCGCGTCGAGTGGCACCTCGAGCTGAGCCAGCACGACCCGGCAGTCGGGGACACGATCGACGCGGACCGTCGAATTGGCACCCGGCACGACCACGATCGTGTTCTCACCGGCGTCGTCACCGACCGTGATCAGGGCGCGCCCTGTCGACTCCGTCTCCGACGTGGCGACCGCGGTCGTGTCGACGCCGGCGCCGTCGGCGACACGGCGGAGATACCGTCCCGCGTCGTCGTCACCGAGCGCGGCGAGCAGGACGACGCCGGCACCGGATCGTGCGGCGGCGACGGCCTGGTTGAGCCCCTTGCCGCCCGGATACTCGGCGTACGAACTCCCGATCAGCGTCTCGCCGGGCCCCGGGATACGGGGCGCACGGACGACGAGGTCGAGGTTGGCGCTGCCGACGACGACGACGTCGACGACCGGGTCGGCGTCCGGTTCCTCAGCTGGCAGCGCGCGCCCTCACACCGATGGGCGCGATCAGCCGGAACCCGGCGGCGTGCCGTTCGTCCTCCGACTCGCCGCCCCAGAACCCGTACTCGTGGTGCTCCCGGGCGAATGCCATGCACTCGAGCCGCACGGCGCACCCGGCGCACACTTCCCGGGCACCCGCTTCACGTCGTTCCCGCGCCTGCGGGCGCTCGGCCGCCGGCGGGAAGAACAGATGGGTGAGGCCTCGGCAGGCCCCCTCACGCATCCAGTCGTCCTCGGTGGCGATGCGATCTACGGGTAGTTCGATTGCGGCCATGTATGTGCCCCCCAAAGGCGATCTCGGCGTCGGTGTCGTGTCCCCGGTGTTCGGGAGCGTCTCTCGAACGTGACCGACCTTAGAGCGAACCGACCGAGCAGTCAATTGCATGATGCAAATACTTTTCGAATTCCTCGCACCCTCATCCGAGTGCGGCGAGAACGGCCCGAACACCCGTCGCGAAGCGCTCGACGTCGTCCGCGGACGTGTCCCAGGCCGTCATCCATCGCACCTGATCGCGGGCCTCGTCCCAGTCCCAGAAGAAGCACCAGTCGCGCAAGGGTTCGATGGCAGCCCGGGGGAGCGACGGGAACACGCTGTTGACCGCGGGCGGCGCGTCGAACGTGACCCCGTCGATGCACGACGTGCGCGCATACAGCTCGCCCGCCATGTCGTTGGCGTGGCCCGCCAGATCGAGCCACAGCCCGTCGTCGAGGATGGCATTGAACTGGGCGGCGAGGAACCGCATCTTCGACGACAGCTGCGTGACCTGTTTGCGCACGAACGCTGACCCGACGGCAGCCAGGGGATTGAGGAAGATCACGGCCTCGGCACCGAGCAGACCGTTCTTCGTCCCGCCGAAGCACAGCGCATCGACCCCGGCGTCGATCGTGAACGAACGCAAGGCGGCGGGTGTCGCACCGAGCGCCGCCGTCGCGTTGGCGATCCGGGCGCCGTCGAGGTGGACGAGCATCCCCATCCGATGGGCCTGGTCGCACAGGGCGGCGACCTCGTCTGCGCTGTAGAGGGTGCCGAGCTCGGTGGCCTGGGTGATCGACACCACCCCGGGCTGGGCGTGATGTTGCACGCCCTGGAGGTGGGCGAGCTCGGCGAGTTGCTCGGGGACGAGCTTGGCGCCGGGCGCCGGCAGGTCGATGAGTTTGGTGCCGAGCACGCGCTCTGGCGCGCCCGTCTCGTCGACGTTGATGTGGGCCCAGTCCGTGCAGATCACGCCGTGGTGCGGTCCGGGCAGCGACCCCAACATGGTTGCGAGTGCAAGGATGTTCGCACCGGTGCCGTTGTAGGCCAGCAGCACGTCGACGTCGGCGCCGAACAGTTCACGGAATCGCGCCTCGCATTCCCGGGTGGCGTCGTCGGCGCCGTAGGCGATGGCGTGGCCTCGGTTGGCGTGTTCGAGCGCCTCGAGGACCGCCGGGTGGGCGCCGGCGGAATTGTCGCTGGCGAACGAGCGCTCGGGGGCGATGGGCAGTTCCATCCCGCCAGTCTTCCAGACGTCGCCCAGGGCGGTCGCCAGGCGGCGGGGTCTCGACCCCCACTCGAGGGTAACGCCCATAATCCTCGTTATGTCAACTTCGCTCGGAACGTTGGACATTTCTTCTGGAACGTGTCAAGATGCCGTCTCGTTTCCTTCTCCCCTGGTCAGCGGGGTGCGGGAGCGGAACTCCAGACCTCGACATGAGATCGAGAGCTCGCTGGGAACACTCGATCTCCCCTTGAGATTCGGGTCGTCAAGCAGGCAGGCCGATACATCCGATGATGCCGGGAGGAACCTTGTCCAACTCATTGCACCACCCCCACTCCGCCAAACGCACGACGCCTCGCCGGCGTCGCCGCGTCGCCGTCGGCTTGACCGTCGGCGTGCTGGCCGGAGCGATCGCCGGTTCGGGATCGTCCACGATCTTCGCCGCGCCGGTCGCGCTGCCGGCCCAGGTGGCTCCCGCGATCTCGGTGGGGCTGCACCAGGGCCAGACCGGCCCCCAGGTCAAGGCCCTCCAGGACGCGCTCCTCGGCGCCGGGATCTCACTGGCCGGCGGAGCCGACGGTGTGTTCGGGCCCGGGACGAAGGCCGCCGTCGCCACGTTCCAGAGCGCTCGCGGGCTGGCGCCGACCGGCGAGGTCGACGCGGCGACACTGGCCGCCCTCGCACCGGCCGCCGCCCCCGCGGCATCCGCCGGCACCGGCGTACTGACCGTCGGCGCGCAAGGCGACGCCGTGAAGTCGTTGCAGCAGGCGCTGACGGCCGCCGGCGTGTACGTGCCGGGCGGCCCCGACGGGGTCTACGGCGCCTCCACGCAGATCGCGGTGAGGAGCTTCCAACGCTGGAACGGACTCCCGGTGACGGGCAACGCCGACGCGGCCACCATGGCGAAGCTGACGAAGCTCACAACAGCAGCGGCGGCGGCGCCCGCCGCCGCACCGGCCGCCACGGCCGCACCGAACCCGTCGGTCGGCCTGAAGATGGGCGCCCAGGGCACGCTCGTCAAGGCGTTGCAACGAGCCTTGATCAACAGCGGCATCAGCATTCTCGGTGGAGCCGACGGTTCGTTCGGCGCCGCCACCAAGGCGGCGCTCATCTCCTACCAGGGCGCCAACGGTCTCACCGCCTCGGGCACCGTCGACGACGCCACGGCCGCCAAACTGGGCCTCGGCAGTGCCGCCGCGCCGGCGACCCCGGCGGCGACCCCAGCCGCGACCGGCAACCCGTACGTCGGGCTGAAGGCCGGCGCGCAGGGCGACGTGGTCAAGCACCTGCAACGCGCGCTCATCCAGACGGGACTGGCATTGCGCGGCGGCGCCGATGGCTCGTTCGGAGCGGCGACGCAGACCGTGCTGACCACGTTCCAGAAGACGAACGGCACGCCCCAGACGGGAGTCGTCAGCGAGCAGGATGCGGCGATGCTCGGTCTCACCTCGTCCGGCCCGACCGCGCCGCAGGCGATCGCGACGACATCGGGTTACCCGGTGTTCGGTGAGCGCGGCGACCGTGTGAAGGCGATGCAGCAATCGCTGCTCGCCACGGGCATCAACGTACCGGGCGGCGCCGACGGCGACTTCGGGGCGAGCACGGCGGGAGCGGTGATGGAGTTCCAGCGGCGTGAGGGCATTCCGGTCACGGGCAAGGTCGACGACCAGACGGCGGGGCGCCTCGGCCAAGCGGCGGCGCCGGCTCCGGTCGCCCCGAGTGCCAGCGGCATCACCCTCCAGGCGTTCCCGGTCCAGGGCCAGTGCTGGTTCGGTGACACGTGGCAGGCGCCCCGCGGCGGCGGGCGCCTGCACCAAGGGCTCGACCTCATCGCGGCCCAGGGCAAGGAACTCTATGCGGTCGTCGACGGCAAGATCGGCAAGCGAGTACGTCGACTCCCCCGGCTCCCTCTCGGGCAACGGCCTGCGTGTGACGATGCCGAATGGCACGTACTTCACGTACCTGCACCTCAGTGCGTTCGCCCCCGGCATGGAGCTGGGCGTGCCGGTCAAGGCCGGCCAGTTGATCGGGTACGTCGGAATGACCGGCAACGCCGCCGGGCCACACCTGCACTTCGAGGTGCACCCGGCGGCGGGCGGCGCGGTGAACCCCTATCCCCTCGTCAAGGCCGTCGACGCCTGCAGCAACACGGCCTCGCGGGCCTGACCTCGAGCCGGCGGCGCGGCGACCGCGCGCTCGGCTCAGCCGATGTCGTGCGACATCGAGTCGACCGCGACCGTGATCGCCAGGATGAGAACGGTCTCGTTGTCGTCGAACACCTCGACACCGTAGGTGTCACGAATCCGGAACCACTTCTTCGAGATCTCGGCGATCTTGTCCCCATCGCGCTCGATCTCGTATTCGTGGTCGACGATGTTGCCGTGCACCTTCAGGTCCTCGCCACCGTCGACCTCGACGTGGAACCGGTCGCGGAACCCGACGAGTGCCTTCTTCACCGTCGCCGAACGCCCGCCGGTGACGTCGATCTTGATCGCGTCGCGGATGGTGAGCTTGCGCTCCTGGATCTCGGCGACGACGTTGTGCTCGGTGTCCTTCAACTTCCAGGTGTCACGGATCCGCGCCGCCTTGCCGTCGACCTTGAACACCTTCGCGCCCGAGGAATCCTCGATCCAGTAGTCGTCGCCGATCGAGATGAGCTTCTCGTGCATCTGATAGCGCGTGTGCGGCTCGTCATGGCGTCCTCGGAGCAGTCCCATTCGGTCCCTCGATTCTTTCGGTTGCAGATCCTCCCACGGCGTCGTGGATCAGGACAGCACGCGCTTGTTGAAGTTCGTGATGCCCATCCACGTGAACAGCGCCGAGAACCCGATCATCACCGGATAGATCGCCCACAGCGACATGTGCGGCACCGGTGTGAGCGCGGCCCGGAAGCCCTCGCACATGTACACGAGCGGGTTGACGAGGACGAGGTACTGCAGCCAGGGAATCGCTTCGAGCGACTGCCACGGGTAGTAGATCGCACCGAGGAACGTCAACGGCAGCACGACGATGCCGAACAGCAGCGGCACGGTCCGCGAGTCGAAGAACGTGCCGAACGTCAAGCCGAGCGCGCCGCACATGTAACACGCCAGTGGCAGCAGCGTGATCAGCACCGGCCAGTCGATCTGGAGATGCACCGGGGTCGCCGGCACGATGGCGGCGATCGGGAACACGAGCAAGGCGGAGAACAGCCCGTTCAGTGCCCCGGTGATGACCTTGGCCATCGCCACCATCCACACCGGCATCGGCGCGAGGACCCGATCTTCGATCTCCCGGGTGTAGCCGAACTCCTGCACCATCGGCAGCGCCACGGCCTGGATGCCCTGGAACATGATCGCCAGGCCGACGACACCGGCCACGAGCATCGTGGAGAACTGCGCCTCCCCCGCCCCTGATCCGCCGACTCCCTGGCCGATCTTGGGGAACACGTAGGTGAAGACGAACACCAGCAGGAACGGCTGCAGCAGGGTGCGTGGCAGGAACTGGCCGAGCTGCTTGCGCAGCACGACGAGGTCGCGCAGCAGCAGCGCGGCGAAGGCGCGGCGCGAGGCGGTGCGCGGGCTCATCGTCGGCATCACCACTCGGGTGGCGGTGGGGATCTGGGTGGCGGTGGCGGTCATTCGCGGAGCTCCTTCCCGGTGAGATCGATGAAGACGGTTTCCAGTGTCGGCTCCGATGCCGACATGTCGGACACGGTGAACCCGGCGTCGTCGGCCGCGGTCACGATCGCGGGCAGCACGCCGTGCAACTGGTTGACCCACACCCGCACCGAATCGTCGAGCACCACGACGTTGGACGCGCTGGGGATCTCGCGGCGGAGCACCTGTGCGAGTTCGGCGAGGTTGCCGGTCGCCGACACCGTGACCGCGGCGTCGATGCCGACCGAACGCTTGAGTGCGGCGGGTGTGTCGAGCGCGAGGAGCCGGCCGTGGTCGATGATCGCCAGGCGGTCGCAGAGCTCGTCGGCCTCCTCCATGTAGTGCGTGGTGAGCAGGATCGTCTGACCGTCGTCGTGCAACTCGCCGAGGATCTCCCACATCGCGATCCGGCTCTGCGGGTCGAGCCCGGCCGTCGGCTCGTCGAGGAACAGGATGGCGGGCCGGTGCATGATCGCCCGCGCCACCATCAGCCGTTGGGCCATGCCACCCGACAGTGCGTCGACACCGACCGCGGCCCGTTCGGCGAGCCGGAACTGCTCGAGCAGCCTGGTCGCCTCACCTTTGGCCGACTTGGCGTCCATGCCGAAGTAGCGCCCGTGGAAGTAGAGGTTCTCCCACACGGTCAGCGAGCGGTCGAGCGTGTTCGTCTGGGGGACGACGCCGAGCACCTGTTTGGCCGCCGCCGGATGACGCACGACGTCGATGCCGCCGACGAACGCCTCGCCGCTCGTGGGGATGACCCGGGTGGTCAACATCCCCGCCGTGGTGGTCTTGCCGGCCCCGTTCGGCCCGAGCAACCCGAAGATCTCGCCGCGCCGCACCGAGAGATCGAGCGCATCGACGGCCCGGACGTCGCCGGGATAGACCTTGGTCAGCGCGTTGGTCCGGATGACCTCGTCGGCGTCGGGCGTGGAGTGCACGTCGCCACAATCGCACGGATCGGCATCGGATGGCGGCATCGGCGGGCGACGGCGGCAACCCTCGGTTACGATCCGTGCCACAACTGAATCGCCGTTCCACACGAACGGGAGAGTCATCTCGCCTGTTGGGGGCGACTGACGCCGAAGGAGCAACCTCCCCGGAATCTCTCAGGCACCCGGACCGTTTCGTGTGAGGCACGCTGGAAAGTGAGTTCGCCACACCAACGGGGCGGTCTCCACCGATGGGGTAACACTCTCAGGTACCGATGACAGCGGGGGAACCGAGACCGACCTCTGGAGGTTCCCGTGAACGATGCAGCAACGACACCCGATCGATCGCTCACGCGACTCGTCGATCTGATCGAGACCGACGAGTTCGTCCGGCGCCACATCGGACCGTCCGACGACGACGTGGCCGCCATGCTGGACGCGATCGGCGTGGCGTCGATCGACGACCTGATCGACGAGACGTTGCCCCCGACGATCCGGTCGTCCGCCGCACTGGGACTGCCGGACGCGGTGCCCGGAGCACGTCGCACTCGATCGGCTGCGCACGCTCGCCGCTTCGAACGCCGTGGTCACGAGCCTGATCGGGATGGGCTACACCGGCACGATCACCCCGCCGGTGATCGCCCGCAACGTGCTGGAGAACCCCGCCTGGTACACGGCCTACACGCCGTACCAGCCCGAGATCTCCCAGGGCCGCCTCGAGGCGATCCTCAACTTCCAGACGGTGGTGACCGAACTCACCGGGCTCGACGTGGCGAACGCGTCGTTGCTCGACGAGGCAACGGCGGCGGCCGAGGCCATGACCATGGCGCGCCGGCTGTCGAAGAGCGCTTCGTCGTGCTTCTTCGTCCACGCCGACGTGCATCCCCAGACACTGGCGGTGTTGCGCACCCGGGCCGAGCCGATCGGGATCGACCTCGCCGTCGGCGACACGGCGTTGTTCGACGAGCAGGTCGAGGACGGGCTGTTCGGCGCGCTGTTCTCGCTGCCCACCTCGACCGGCGCGGTCACCGACTGGAGCGAGGCGATCGCCCGCGTGCACGACGTCGGCGGGTTGGCCGTCGTGGCGACCGACCCGCTGGCCTGCGTGCTCGCCACGCCACCCGGTGAACTCGGTGCCGACATCGCGGTCGGATCGGCGCAGCGTTTCGGCGTGCCGATGGGCTTCGGCGGTCCCCACGCCGCCTTCCTCGCCGCCCGTGAATCGGCCGCCCGGGCGATGCCCGGCCGCATCGTCGGGGTGAGCACCGACACCGCCGGTCGCCCTGCGCTGCGGCTCGCGCTGCAGACGCGCGAGCAGCACATCCGCCGCGAGAAGGCGACGTCGAACATCTGCACGGCACAGGTGCTGCTGGCCAACATCGCCGGGTTGTACGCGGCGTGGCACGGCCCGGACGGGTTGCGGCGGATCGCCGAACGGGTGCAACGCCTCACCTCGGTGGCGGCGGCCGGCCTCCGCGGCGGCGGCCTGACGCTGCGCCACGACACGTGGTTCGACACGCTCGCCGTGGAGGTCGCCGATGCCGACCGCTCGATCGCCGCCGCGCTGGCGGCCGGGTTCAACATCCGCCGCATCGACGCGACGACGGTCGGTGTCACGTTCGACGAGACGTCGACCCTCGACGTCGTGGCGACGGTGGTGACGGCACTCGGCGGCGCGCCGCTCGACACCGACGAGTACGACGCCGCACCCGACGGACTGCCGGACGGAGTGCGCCGCCGCGGCGAGTTCCTCACCCAGACCGTGTTCTCCCGCTACCACAGCGAGCACGAGATGCTCCGCTACCTGCGTCGACTGAGCGACCGCGATCTCGCACTCGACCGCACGATGATCCCGCTCGGTTCGTGCACGATGAAGCTCAACGCGACCTCCGAGATGCTGCCGATCACGTGGCCCGAGTTCGCCGACATCCACCCGTTCGCGCCGGCCGATCAGGTTGACCGGCTACACGACGATGATCGCCGACCTCGAAGCCCGGCTGGCCACCATCACCGGTTACGACCGGGTCAGCGTCCAGCCGAACGCCGGCAGCCAGGGAGAACTGGCCGGGCTCCTCGCCATCCGCGGCTATCACCGGTCGCGGGGCGACGACGGGCGCACGGTGTGCCTCATCCCCTCGAGCGCCCACGGCACGAACGCCGCCAGCGCCGTGATGGCCGGGATGGACGTCGTGGTCGTGAGCTGTGACGACCGTGGCAACGTCGACCTCGACGACGTCCGGGCGAAGATCGCCTCGATCGGCGATCGGCTGGCGGCGATCATGATCACGTACCCGTCGACGCACGGTGTGTTCGAGACCGAGGTCCGTGCGCTCTGCGACATGATCCACGACGCCGGCGGGCAGGTGTACGTCGACGGCGCCAACCTGAACGCGCTCGTCGGCCACGCCCGCCCCGGCGAGTTCGGCGCCGACGTGAGCCACCTCAACCTCCACAAGACGTTCTGCATCCCCCACGGCGGCGGCGGGCCCGGCGTCGGGCCGGTCGGGGTCCGCGCCCATCTCGCACCGTTCATCCCGGGCCACCCCCTCGACCCCGACGCACCGGTCGGTGCCGTGTCGGCCGCGCCCCACGGGTCGGCCGGCATCCTGCCGATCCCCTGGATGTACATCGAGATGATGGGTGGCCCCGGCCTGACCCGAGCCACCGAGGTGGCGATCCTGTCGGCCAACTACGTCGCCGCCCGCCTCGACGGCGCCTTCCCGGTGCTCTACCGGGGCGCCAACGACCGCGTCGCCCACGAGTGCATCATCGACATCCGTCCGATCACGAAGGCCACCGGCGTCACGGTCGACGACGTCGCCAAGCGGCTGATGGACTACGGCTTCCACGCGCCGACGATGAGCTTCCCGGTGGCCGGGACGTTGATGATCGAGCCGACCGAGAGCGAGACGCGGCGCGAACTCGACCGGTTCTGCGAGGCGATGCTGGCGATCGCCGGCGAGATCGACCGGGTCGCATCCGGCGAGTGGCCGGTCGAGCAGAGTCCGCTGCGCCACGCCCCGCACACCGCCGAGGAGCTGCTCGGCGAATGGGACCGTCCGTACAGCCGGGAGGTCGGTGCCTATCCCCTCCCCTCCCTGCGGGTGGCGAAGTACTTCCCGCCGGTGTCGCGCATCGACGGCGCCTACGGCGACCGCAACCTCGTCTGCTCCTGCGAACCGCTCGAGGCCTACGCCACCGCCCTCTGACCCCCGTTGCGATGAGCGAAACCCCCGGATACGGAGCATTCGCTCATCGCCGAGTTGCGGACGGGTAGGTTGGCGCGATGACCGGTGACGATCGATCCGACCCGCTCTCGGACGTGTTGAACATCTTCGCCGCGCCGCTCGCCGGCACGATCCGCTCGTTCGACCAGTTCCGCAAGGGCGTCGACGAATTCCTCCGCGGCGTCGAGAACTTCAACCGCACGATGGAGACGCTCAACGAGACCGCGGAGCGGATCAACGTGCTGCTCGGTGAGGTCGAGGGACCGATCAAGGCGGCGATGCCACAGGTGACCCGGACGGTCAAGCTCGCCGACGAGGTGATGCAGGTGGTCAGCGGACCCGCCATCGCCGCCGCGCCGGCGCTGCGTCAGCTCACCGAGCTCATGAGCACGCCCGGGATCGGCCAGCTGCCGGCGCAGCTCGGGCAGTTCACCGAGGTGATGGCCGACATGTCGAAGCGCTTGGGCCCGCTCACCCAGTTCGCCGAGTCGGCCGGTGGGCTGTTCGGTGGCCTCCGGTTCCCCGGCTCGTCGTCCTCGCGTCCGGCCCCCGCCGCCGGGGCCGGGGTCGGGGTCGAGCGTGAGCTCGTGGAGACACGGCCGATGGCCACGCGGACGGTGCCGACGGCGCGCCCAGCGGCCACGCCGCCGGCCACCGGACGCGGTCCACGACGTCCGCGGCCAAGAAGTCGACGGCGAAGAAGTCACCGGCGAAGAAATCGGCCGTCAAGCGATCGACCGCCAAGAACGCGTCGACGAAGAAGTCGGCCGCCAGACGCGCTGCGGCGAACCCGTCGACCCAGCGCTGAGCGGGCTCAGCCGACGAACGGCGTGGCCACGACGTGGCCCGGGAGGTCCTTGCCGCGCACGTCGACCACGACCTGCTCCCCCTGCGCCGTGTCGGGAGGGAGGAAGGCGAACGCGATCCCGTGACCGAGCGTCGGCGAGAAGTTGCCGCTCGTCACCTCGCCGACGGGCGCGCCGTGGACGGAGACCGCACATCCGGCGCGTGCCGGACGACGACCATCGGTGGCGATCCCGAACAACCGACGGGTGATGCCACGGGCGCGTTCGGCACGAGCCGCCTCCCGCCCGCGGAACGACGGCTTGTCCCAGGCCACCACCCAGCCGAGTCCCGCCTGCAGCGAGGTGATCCCCGGGCCGAGTTCGTGGCCGTGCAGCGGCAACCCGGCTTCGAGCCGCAGGGTGTCGCGGGCGCCCAGCCCGGCCGGGGTGACGCCGGCCGCGACGACCGCCGCCCACAGGGCCTCCGCCGCTTCCGCCGGCACCGCGATCTCGAGCCCGGACTCGCCGGTGTAGCCGGTCCCGGCCACGATGCACGGGACACCGTTCCACGAGGCGTGCCCCACCTTGAACCGACCGACCTCGGCGGCATCGGGAAAGACGGTGGCCACGAGGGCATGGGCCGACGGACCCTGCACCGCGAGCACGGCACGGGTCTCGGTGATGTCGTCGCCACCCACCGCGGCGCGCACGTCGTCGGTGTTCGAGGCGTTCGGCATCACGTCGAACACGGGACCGGCGTCGTCCGGGTGCCACCACACGATGATGTCGTCGAGCACGGAAGCGTCGGCCTCGTCGAGGAGGTGGGTGTACTGGGCACGCCCGGGGCCGATCTTGCCGAGGTCGTTGGTGAGCGCGTCCTGGATGACGTCGTGGGCCCCACTCCCCTGCAGCCGCACCGTGCCGAGGTGCGAGACGTCGAAGATCGCCGCGGACGTCCGGCACGCCACGTGTTCGGCGATCGTGCCCGAGGGATACGAGATCGGCATCTCCCAGCCGCCGAACTCGGCCATCGTCGCGCCGAGTTCGCGGTGCGACGCGTCGAGCGGAGATGTCTGCAACGCCATCGAGGCCGTCAGCCGATGCGTCGCGAGTCGGCGGTCGTCGCCGCGCCGGGTTCGCCGCCGATCGTGGCGACGTCGGCCGCGAGGTCGGCTTCGAGTTCGTCCTTCACCCCGCCGAGCGACAGGACGTTGAGCACGCCCTGACCGTTCTTCAACACGTCGATGAGCTCGTCGCCGTTGCACAGCACCACGCGGCCACCGTCGATGACGATGTGCGCGGACGCGATGTCGGTCGAGACGTGTTCGCGCAGATAGCTGAACACCTTGCGGACCTGTTCGAGCTTGATCCCGGCGTCGATCAGCTTCTTGATCGTCTTGAGTTCGAGCAGATCGGCGTAGGAGTACCGTCGTCGACTCCCGCTGCCGGCGGCGTCGGTGAGCGACGGACGGATCAGATCGGTCCGTGCCCAGTAGTCGAGTTGGCGGTACGAGATGCCGACGACCTTCGCCGTCTGGGTACCGCTGTAGCCGATCTGGTCCGCGAGATCTGCGTCGATCACATCAACCATGGCTGCTCCTGAGGTTGTTCTGCCCAACATTCGTCAACGAGCGCCGATCGGCAACTCCCACCCCAGCTCGCCGGTCACACGAACGTAACTACGACTTTGTGAGATGGTGAACCCTACGGAATCGGCGCGGCCACGTCAACACTTGCGCGCGCACGGTCGCTGCTCTCGCAGCGCGACCGCTCCCCCGTCGCCGCCCGGTGCCGCTTGCAGGGTGTACGGTCACGCCGACCGACTGGAGGAGCAATGACCGTCGACCGCACACTCGTGGCGAAAGTTGAATCGATCCCGCTGTTTGCCGGGCTGACCGGCAAGTGCGCCGAGCAGATCGCCGCCGAGATGAAGCCGTACCAGTTCTCGTCGGGTGAGAAGGTGATCGTCGAGGACGACGGTGGTCGTTTCGGACGACTGTTCGTGATCATCGAGGGAACGGCGTCGGCGACGGTCGGCGGGCGCGAGGTGGCCACCTACGGTCCCGGCGATTCGTTCGGCGAGATGAGCGTCCTCGACGGCAAGCCCCGTTCCGCCACGGTGACCGCCACCAGCGACCTGTCGACCGTCGGTCTGGCGTCGTGGAACATGCGCTCGCTGATGCAGGAACACCCCGAGATCGCCCTGCATCTCGTGGACGTTCTCGTCGCCCGTGTCCGGGCGATGGACGCGAGACTGCTCGACTGAACACGGGCCGACCGGCCGCTGCGTGGGCCGTGCGATCACCGCAGGTGGTGGTCGAGGTACTCGACCGACGCCGCCACTTCGAATCCGGGCACCGCGACGTGGACTCCCGGGTTGGCGTGCAGCGTCTTCTTCGTGCTGCCGAGCAGTCCGAACAGCTCGAGGGCCGTCGCCCGCGGGACGATCTCGTCGTCCCACTGCACGAGGAAGCGGACGGGGCAGGCCAGCTGCGGTGCGCACCGTTCGAGGTCGTCGCCGTTCGGGCCGCCGACGCCCATCAGGCCCAGCAGGGCCACCCGGATCCGCTCGTCGTCGGCCGAGACGGGCAGGCCCATCATCGTCCCCATCGACAAGCCCCACCAGCCCGTGGTGCGAGCGCCGAACTCGCCCTCGACGAAGTCGAGTGCCTCACCCCAGTCGCTGACGACGGCGTCGGTTCCGCCGCCGTCGTTCCAGG
The DNA here is from genome assembly GCA_963695145.1 of Ilumatobacteraceae bacterium. Lineage (GTDB taxonomy): Bacteria > Actinomycetota > Acidimicrobiia > Acidimicrobiales > Ilumatobacteraceae > Sva-07. The sequence goes on from CAVOGB010000007.1 coordinate 64,838, forward strand.
CGCGCGCCAGCCAGTCGAGTCCCGACGGTGCGTCGCCCGAAGCACGCTCGCCGTGGCCGGGGCCGTCGATCGCCATGGAGGCGATGCCGCGCTGGGCCAACTGCCGTGCCACGTCGACGATGTAGGGGGCGTGCTTGTCGGTCGATCCACCGTGACCCAGCAGGACGAGCCGGTCCCCTCCCCCACCGGTCGGCGTCCGGTAGACACCAGGGATCCACGATCCGCTCGTCGGCGCATCGAACGCGAAGCGACGTTCGGTGAAACCGTCCTCCACCGACTCCTGTGCTGTCCATGCCATGGTTGCCTCCTGCCGTCGCCGTTCACGATTCGCCACGGCAGTCTTGCCAGCCGGTCGACCCGGCAACGAGTCGACCCCGGCACGGTGTCGGCCCCGCACGGTGTCGATGGGGGTACTCACACGGAATCGTCGAACGGGTCCGTGCGTCCACCGCTGCGCCAGTACATGCCCTCCGCCCGATCGAGCAGCCCCTCGTCGACGAGGTACCGCCGCAACGCGGCGACGTCGGGGTGGAACGCGCGCAGCACGTCGTTCACCGCCGCTTCGGGATAGTGCCGACCGATCTCGAACTCGAGTGCCAGTCGCTCGAGCACGACGCGCCGCTTGGTGCGCCCTGCCGGGATCGTCTTGAGCGTACGTCCGACGAAGAACCTCGACAGCACACGCCGTTCGGCCTCGTCCATCCCGTAGCCGATGAACGGATCCATCGGTGCGGAGGCCGGGAGGTCAGGCCCCGAAGTCTTCGGGGCTGACGTGTTCGATGAAGTCCTTGAACTCGTCGATGATCTCGTCGGCGTCCTCGGCGTCTTCGACCGGCGGCTCCTGACCGACCGCGTCGAGCAGATCGTCGTCGGCGAACAGCGGGGCCTCGCACCGCACCGCCAGGGCGATGGCGTCGGAGGGCCGACTCGAGATGACCTTCTCGCCGCTCGCCGTGGCGAGGTGGATCTCGGCGTAGTACGTCCGGTCGCGGACCTCGGTGACGACGACGCTGCTGACCGACGCGCCGAGTTCGATCAGCGTCGACAGGAACAGGTCGTGCGTGAGCGGCCGTGGCGGAACGACGCCCTCGAGGGCGTAGTGGATCGACGACGCTTCGGGCGTGCCGATGTAGATCGGCAACAGGCGGTGGCGACCGTCGCGCTCGCGGAGCAGGACCATCGGGGTGTTCGCCGGGATTTCGACCCGCACACCGACCAGTTCGAGAGGAACCACGCCATCGAGCCTAGTGCGGCTCAGTGCGTCAGGGGCCGCAGTGCGGCGCGCATCATGGCCGATCGGAGGCGGCCACCGACCGCCTCGAGTTCGCGCAGCTGCTCCACGGCGTGGGCACGGGCCTCGGGGTTGCGCTGACGCAGGAGCGGCTGGACGAGCTGGTCGAGCAGTCCCGCCTCCCGATCGGCCGCCACGCGCCACCCCCTGAGGTGTCGTGCGTCGACGCCGGCGACGAGGAACGGCTTGGCCTCGGTGGCGATGTCGAGTGCGTCCACGTTGAAGCGGACCAGGCCGCCGGACGACTCCGCGGTCAGCACGCCGTAGGCGATGAGCTGGTCGAGCTCGTCGTGCGAGATCCCACTCAGGGAGCAGAGCTGGTGCGCGTCGATCAGCTGGCCGGGCGCCAGCGCCGGCGGCGCAGCAGGGGTCGTCGGTTCGGGAGCCGCCTCCTGTGCTGCCGGCTCGCCGGCCGTTCCGGTCGACGTGGTGGTCGACGCGTGCCGCCTCTCGGCTCGCCGTGCGGCTCGGGCTCGTGAGCGGCGGCCGGCGCCGACGATGGCGTCGCTGCCGCCGCTGCTGGTGGTCCGTCGGTCCGTACGAAGAGGGCGGCGGCGCCGGTCACCACCTCGCCGGTCACCACGTGGGCCGGTGGCCTGGTCGCGACCGCGCCGGCGGTCGGCTCGCCGTCACCGACGTTGCGGATGCCTCGCGGGCGGAGCTGCTCGCCGGTCGGGTCGATCTCGCCCGAGTCGATGCGATCCTTGATCACGCGCAGCGGGAGATAGTTCTCGCGCTGTTCGCGCAGGATGCACCGCAGGAGTTCGACGTCGTCGTCGTAGAACTTGCGATATCCGGACGGCGTCCGTTCCGGGTCGATCAACCCCTGGCTCTCCAGGAAGCGGATCTTCGAGATCGTGACGTCGGGGAACTCCTCGAGCAGCAGGCCGAGCACTTCACCGATCGAGAGATGGGGCATGGCTCGCTCGACACTCACTACTTCAGACATCGGTGCGCTCGAAGAACACCAGACGGAACTTGCCGATCTGCAGCTCGTCGCCGTGGCGCAGTGGCTGCGGTTGGTCGATGCGATCCTGGTTCACGTAGGTGCCGTTGAGCGATCCGGCATCGCTGACCACGTAGCCACCCTCGGTGCGTTCGATCTCGGCGTGGCGGCGCGACACGGTGATGTCGTCGAGGCTGATCTCGCTGTCGGGATGCCGACCGAGATGGGTGACGAGATCGACGAGCTGGAAGCGCTCCCCCGCCTGGGCGCCGGCGCGCACGATGAGGACTCCGACCTCCGTGGGGAGTTGTCCGATCGGGACCTCGATGTCGTCGGTGCCCGGTGCTTCCTGCAGCGGATCGATCGCGGTCAGCGTGACCGTGCGGTCGGCGAGCGAGTCGAGCGGCGATCCACAGCTCGAGCAGAACGCACTCGTCGGCGGGTTGCGATGGCCGCACTGATTGCAGAAGACGTAGCCGCTCACGGACGCGACCCTCAGCCTTCGGTCAGGGCACGGTAGGCGTCGGCATCGAGCAGCTTGTCGAACTCGTCCGGTTCGGACATCTCGATGGTGCAGATCCACCCGTCGCCGTACGGGTCGTTGTTGAGGAGTTCGGGTTGGGACTCGAGCGCGGCGTTGATCGCCGTGATCGAGCCGGACACCGGTGCGTAGATGTCGCTCACCGACTTCGTGCTCTCGACCTCGGTGAACGATTCGCCCGCCGTGACCGACCGTCCGGTGTCGGGCGGTTCGACGAACACGATGTCGCCGAGCGAGTCCTGGGCGTACTCGGTGATGCCGATCGTGACCACATTCCCCGCTCGCCGGACCCATTCGTGGTCCGAGGAGTAGCGCAGGTCGGCCGGGACGTTCATGGTGCAACCGTATCCATCTTCAAGAGGTCGACGGTACAACACTCGCGGCCACCGCCGCCCGATGGCGGGCGATGCCGCGGCGAACCTCGGGGATGTAGGCCAGCCCCGTGTAGTAGCTGAGTACCAGGCCAGGGATGCCGAGGATCCACGCCGCGATCTCGAATCCGGCGGCACCCGGAAAGTCGCTGTTGCCCATCAGGAATCCCGGAACGGCGAACATCAACAGGAAGGTGGCGCACTTGCCGAGCCAGGTGACGTCGATGCGCTCCATCTTGAACACCAGCGTGCGCGACCACCATCATCAGGCCGACGAGCACCTCGCGGGCGAGCACGGCGACACCGAACCAGATCGGCATCGAGCCGTCGATCATGATGGCGACGATGGCCACGATGAAGAGGATGCGATCGGCGGTCGGATCGAACACCTTGCCGAACTCGCTCACCTGCCCGAGGCGACGGGCGAGATAGCCGTCGACCCAGTCGGTGGCGCCGAGCGCGCCGAGCATCCACGCCGCCGCGGCCTGGTTGTCGCGGCCGAACAGCAGGTAGAGGAAGATCGGCAGGCAGAGCAGCCGGGCCAGCGTGAACGCGTTGGGCAGCGACCAGATCCCGTCCCACATCGACGGTGCCTGCGACGGCGACTGGGGCTCGACGCCGGTCGGAGTCGGGGTCAGGGTCGGCTCCGGTTCCGTCATGATCGACAGCGTAGGGTCCGGGGTCCATGGCGACGATTTTCACCCGCATCATCGACGGCGAGATCCCCGGGACGTTCCTCTGGCGAGACGAGCGCTGCGCCGTGTTCCTGTCGATCAATCCGATGGCGCGCGGTCATGCCCTCGTGGTGCCGATCGAGGAGATCGACCACTGGGTCGACGCGCCGGCGGACCTGACCGCGCACCTGTTCGAGGTGACGCGGATGATCGGCGTGGCCCAGCGGGCGGCGTTCGACTGCGAGCGGGTCGGGGTGATCATCGCCGGCTACGAGGTGCCCCACATGCACATCCACGTGATCCCGACCTCGGCGATGTCGGAGCTGAGCTTCGCCAACGCTGCCGCCCACGTCGATCCCGCGGATCTCGAAGCCGCCGCCGCCGCGATCCGGGCCCACCTGCCGTCCTGAGCGAGGGCTGACCCGCTTCCGTCGCCGCCCCCGCCCGAAAAATGCCCCCATCTGTTCGCTCAGCGCGCGAATCGAGGCATTTTTCGGGTGGCGGGTGGCCGGATCGCTCAGGCCGGGTCGATCAGCGACCCGTCGTTGTTGCGCACGTTGTTGACGTCGGTCGACACCGGGTGCATCGTGAGGATGCCCTCGTTGCGTTCGGTGAACAGTTCGGACAGCGCTTCGATGTCGTGGTTGTCCGGGTCGAGCCACTCCTTCCACCGTGAGGCCGGGACGATGACCGGCATGCGGTCGTGGACGGCCTCCATCGTCGAGTTGGCAGAGGTGGTGACGACGGCCGCGCTCTGCAGCCAGCGACTCCCGGCCTCCGGGTCCTTCCATGCCGTCCACAGTCCGGCGACGGCGAGCGGCTCACCGTCGATGCGGTGGATGAACATCGGTTGCTTCAACGGCTTGCCCTTGGCGTTGACCGGCCCGTCGGCGGCGCCGGCCTTCCATTCGTAGAACCCGTCCATCGGGATCAGGCACCGCTTCTTGGCGAACAAGCCCTTGAAGGCCGGCTTGTCGGCCAGCGTTTCCGATCGGGCGTTGATCATCTTCGCCCCGATCTTGCGGTCCTTCGCCCAGCTCGGGATCAGTCCCCAGTGGAAGGCCTGCACGCGCAGGACCCCGTCGGGCCCCGTGACCACGCCGTAGATGTCCTGGGTGGGCGCCACGTTGTAGTTCTCGCCGAGCGTCTCCACGTCGGCCTCGGCGCCGAAATACGACGCGATGCGCTCGGGTTTGGCGGTGGAGACGAAGCGGCCACACATGGGCGCAACGCTACTGCGGGGGTGTCACAGCGGCCGGCGCGTCAGACCGGCACGGCGTCGCGGTACAAGCGGGCGAAGTTGTGCCGGTAGAAGTTGTCGAAGGCCGCGGAACCGGTGTCGGGCATGGTCGATTCGAAGCGCTCGATCGGATCCTTCGTTCCCTCGGGGTGGGGGTAGTCGGAGGAGAACATGAACAGATCGGCACCGGTCTGGTCGATCATCCAGCCCACGGGCTCGCCGGCGAACGGGGTGAAGCGCATGCAGTCGTGCACGTACTCGCTCGGCTGCTTCGTGAGGGCCCGCAACGGCGGCTCGGTCTTGGCGAACTGCATCGCCCGGTCGAGCCGGCGGATCCACGGGACCACCCACAGCGCGCCTTCCTCGACCGAGGCGCCGCGCAGCCCGGGGAACGTCTCGAACATGCCGTCGAGCACCATCGCCGCCCAGAAGATCTCCGGACGCTGGTGGATCGCCATGAAGTCCTTCGCCCGGACGTTCTCCCCACCTCCGAGGAAGTCGGTGACGACGTGGCCGTTGTCGTGGAACCCGGGCCGCACGGGTCGTCCGCCACCGCCGATGTGGCTGACGACCGGGACATTCTCCGCCTCGAGCATCGCCCAGAGCGGATGGTGGTCGGGATGGGTGGGCGACACGACACCACGCGGCAGATCGGTCGGGACCATCACGGCCGCGCACCCCTCGTCGATCGCCCGCCGGGCACAGTCCACGGTGCGCTCCGGGATGCCCCACGGTACGGACGCGACGGCGAGCATCCGGTGGTCGTCGCCGCAGAACGCGGCCATCGCGCGGTTCAGCGCGTCGGAGCCGCGGTACAGCAGGTCGACGTCGCCGCCGGCGAACTGGGTGGCGGCGAACGTCGGGAACACGAGCTGGGCCGCGAACCCGAGCGCGTCGAGCACATGGCTGCGCTCGGTGGCTTCGAAGGCACCGACGGCGCCCCATCCCTTGGAGTGCAACAGTTCCATCGGATCGTCGGCGAGCGCCACCGCACCGGAGGCGGCTCGTTCGGCCGCTTCGGCCACCGCACGATCGGCCAGGGCCCCCGCCCCGCCGAGCGCCAACGGGCGCAGCTGTTGGCGGGTGGCATCGTCGGCGAACTGCTCGAGCCAGCCCGGAAGTTCCATCACATGACTGTCGGCGTCGAACACGACGCGATCCCCTGCATACGTCATGGCCGCGACCGTACCGCAGCCGAGTCGAGCGACCGGGCTCCGGCAGTGTCAGGGCGCGAGGGCCGGCTGCGGGCCGGCATCGGTGATGCCGTAGTCGTTCGGGCCGGGCGTACCGGGCGTCGCCAGGAAGACGACGAGGATGATGAAACCGACGATCGGGATCAACGCGAGCAGCATGAACCAGCCGGACTTGTTCGTGTCGTGCAGGCGCCGGACCGCGACCGCCAGGGACGGAATGAGCACGGCGAGGAAGTAGACGAACGAGAGAATGTAGAAGGCACCCGAGACCCTCGTGAGGAGGTTGATCGCGAGGCCGATGATGAAGGTGGCCAGGAAGAACCACCAGTACTCGGCTCGGCCCGCCCGACCGTCGAATTTGGCGTAGCGCTCGAGAACGACCAGCTTCCAGGCTTCGACCAGGATCATTGCAATGTGCCCCTTCTGAGCGTGGTGTCGACGACAACGTAGCCGGGAGGGGTCGGCGACACGGTGGATGCCCACGTGTCATGCTCCGCTGCGATGACCGACTCGTGGGACGATCTCGCCGGCTGGTGGATCGACGCGGTGCGCGACGACCCGTCGCAGTCCACGGACACGCACGACGTGCTCACGGAGCTGCTCGCCGGAACGGATGGGCCGACCCTCGAGGTCGGCTGCGGCGAGGGGCAGGGGATGCGGTCCGTCGGCGGAACGGTGATCGGTGTCGACGTGTCGTACGAGCTGCTGCGAGCGGCCCGGTCCGCCGGACCGGTCATCGTCGGGAGGGCGCCGGAGCTGTCGTTCGTCCGGTCCGGTGTGTTCCGGCGGGTCGTCGCCGTCGGCCTCGTCGACCTGATCGACGACCACGAGGCACTCCTGCGCGAGGCGTATCGGGTCGCTCGGCGGGCCGGGCACCTCTGCGTGGTCATCAACCATCCGGTCGCCACGGCGCCGGCGTCCGCACCGCTCGTCGACCCGACCGGCGAGGTGCTGTGGCGGTGGGGCGACTATCTGCAGCCCGGGGTCCTTCCGCAGCGCATCGACGGGCACACGGTCGACCTGATCCACCGTCCGCTGGGCGATCTCCTGACGAGCGCAGCCCGCACCGGCTGGTGGCTCGAGCAGATGATCGAGCGCGGCCCGAGCGCGGCGACGCTCGCCCGACATCCCGACATGACCGGACAGGAACAGATCCCGACGCTCGCCGGGTTCCGGTGGCGGCGCGATTGAGCGGCGCCGTCGGCCGGTCTATCTTCGGGCGATGCCAACACCGGGAACGACCGCCGTCGAGGCGTATCTCGCGTCGGTGCCGTCACCGCAGCGCGAGACGCTGGAGACCGTCCGCGCCACGCTGCGCAGGCTGCTCCCCCACGCCGAGGAGTGCATGAAGTACGCCATGCCGGCGTTCGTGCTCGACGGACACGGGGTGGCGGCGTACGCCGCCTTCAAGGCGCACTGCGGGTACTTCCCGATGAGCAGCACGGTCCTCGTCGCCGCGGGCGATGCGATCGACAAGTACGAGACCTCGAAGGGTGGCCTGCGGTTCCCGATCGACGAGCCGTTGCCCGTTCCGCTCGTTCGCAGGTTGGTCAAGCTGCGCCTCGCCGAGTTCGATGCCGTCACCGACGGCCCGCGCCGTGCCTACTACCCGGACGGCCGGCTGAAGGCGGCCGGTCGCATGAAGGACGGCGAACTCCACGGGGCTTGGAAGTGGTACCGCCAGGACGGTTCGCTGATGCGGACCGGCCACTTCAAGGAAGGTGTGAAGTCCGGGACCTGGCAGTCGTTCGATCGCGACGGCGCGGTGGTGCGCACGCAGCGGCACTGACGCCGGCAGCCGAGCTGGGCGGCGTCACGGACCGCAGTCGATGCCGGCGGCGATCGCCGGCTCGCGGTACGCGGCGGCGAGGGTCTCGATCGTGGCGTGGGCATTGAGCCCGCTCGGGTTCGGAACGACCCACAGACGCGCACCTTCGAACCCGCCGGCCTGCTCGCCGAGTGCGACCTTGGCGTTGCCGAACGCGGTGCGGAACGCCGTGACGCCGGCGACTGCGACGACGGCGGGAGTCCGCTCGCGCACGAGTGCACGCAGCTCGTCGCCTCCCAGCCGCAGCTCGTCCGCGGTGAGTTCCGACGCCTTCGCCGTCGCCCGTTTCGCCAGGTTCGTGATCCCGATGCCGCGGCGCACGAGGTAGTCGCGGTCGTCGTCGGTGAACCCCGCGCCACGGTCGATCGGCCGATCGATCACGCCACCGAGCAGCAACGCGGGGTAGAAGCGGTTCCCCGGGTGGGCGAAGTGGGTCTGTGTCGCGGCGGTCCACAGCCCGGGATTGATCCCGACGAACAGCAGGCGCAGACCGGGCCCGAGGAGGTCGGGAACCGTCGTGCCGGCGAACGACTCCAGTTCGGCACGCGAAAATCCCACGGGACGGATCATGCCAGGCGTGCCACACTCGACCCATGGGGACCGGGTACTGGCCGCTGTTCGACCTCGTGGTCGAGACACCGCGTCTCACCCTGCACTACGTCGACGACAACCTGGCGGTCGAACTCGTGGAACTTGCCGGTCGCGGGATCCATGATCCGGCGACGATGCCGTTCGCGTTCCCGTGGACCGATCTCCCCTCGCCCCGATTCGAACGCGAGGCGCTGCAGTTCTACTGGGGCCGCCGCGCGGCGATCACGCCCGACGACTGGAGCCTGCAGATGGCAGTCATCGTCGACGGCGTCACCGTCGGGTTGACCGATCTCCTGGCGAAGGACTTCCCGCGCCTGCGCGGGGTCGCGACCGGATCGTGGCTCGGCCGCGAGTTCCAGGGTCACGGAATCGGCAAGGAGATGCGGATCGCGACGTTGACGCTCGGCTTCGACGGACTCGGGGCTGACTATGCGACGACGGCTGCGTTCCACGACAACGAAGCCTCCAAAGGCGTCACCATGTCGCTCGGTTACGAACCGACCGGGTGGCGGGACACGCTCCGGCGCGACGAGCGCGACACGCAGCTGGAGTACCGCATGTCGCGCGAGCACTGGCTGACGATCCGCCGCGACGACATCACGATCGAGGGTCTCGAACCGTGCCTCGACCTGCTCGGTGTGTCGGCTCCGGACCATCGGTGACGCCTCGCACTCTCGCATTCCCGCTTGCTTTCCGCGGCGGATTCGTATTGAGTCGCCGGGAATGACAACTTTTGGGCGGAGGCCCGCGCTGCTCGTCGCCGTCCTCGGCCTGCTGATCACGATCTGGGTGCCGACCACGGTCGCCCGGGCGGTCACGCCCCCACCAGGCCGCTCACCGTCGTTCGTGCCGCTGACGCCGGCCCGGGTGTTGGACACGCGCGGCGGTCAGCGGGTCGGCAACACGGACGGCACCGCTGCTCCACTCGAGTTGCCGGTGCTGGGCAAGGTCGGAATTCCCTCCTCCGGTGTCCGTGCCGTCGCCTTGAACGTGACTGCGACGGACGGCGTCGACCCGATCGTCGGTGGTGGCTATGTCACCGTCTACCCGTGCGGGACGCGTCCGAACGCCTCGAACGTCAATTTCGTCGCCGGCCAGACGGTGCCCAACCTGGTCGTGGTTCCCGTGTCGCCGACCGGCACGGTCTGCTTCTACGTCTACGGCGCCGCCCATCTGCTCGCTGACGTCTCCGGCTATTTCCCGACTGCGGGCGAGTTCGCGTCGCTGACACCGTCCCGGGTGCTCGACACCCGCGGGAGCAACAAGGTGGGCAATGCAGCCGGAACGGGCACCCCGTTGGAGCTCTCTGTCCTCGGCAAGGGTGGCTTGCCGACAGCAGGCATCGGTGCGGTGGCGTTGAACGTGACCATCGCCGAGGGCGAGAACCCGACCTTCGGGAGCGGCTTCGCCACCGTGTACCCGTGTGGAACACGACCGGAGGCGTCGAGCATCAACTTCGCCGCCGGCCAGACCGTTCCGAACGCCGTGATCGCACCCGTGTCGCGGACGGGCACCATTTGCTTCTACGTGTACGGCACGGCGCACCTGCTCGCCGATGTGTCCGGCTGGTTCCCGGCGGGAGGCGACTTGGTGCCCATCACTCCCTCGCGCCTGGTGAACACTCGTGGCAGCAACAAGGTCGGCAACGCGGCCGGAACGGGCGCGATCCTGGAGGTGCCGGTGCTGGGACGTGCTGGTCTGCCGGGCACCAAGCCCGGCAAACCGACGATGACGGCGCTGTCGTTGAACGTGACGGTGACCGAGAGCGAACAGCCGTCCGTCGGCGGTGGGTACGTGACGGTCTTTCCCTGCGGGACGAGGCCAGAGGCGTCGAACCTCAACTTCGTCGCCGGCGAGACGGTCGCCAATGCCGTACTCGCGCCAATTTCTGCCGCAGGCACCATCTGCTTCTACGTGTACGGCACCGCGCATCTCCTCGCGGATGTGTCGGGCTACCTCACGACGAACCAGATCGCCTTTTTCGTGACCGACGATGTCGGCAACCCGTTACCGACTGCCGGACTGATGGTCTGCAACCTCGACGTCGATCCGGGATGCGCTGCGTTCGAAAATCCCCGGTCCGACGCCGACGGGTGGATTCGCATCAGCGTGGCGCCGACGGTGATGTACGAGATCACCGCCCTGATCACCGACACGGGCTGGCCGTGCCCTGGGTACATCAGCCCCGACGGCCACCCGTTCTGGTTCGGACCCGTTCCGAACGCCCTCGGAGCGGACTTCCCGTCACGCACCACTGTCGTGATCCACGTACCCGCAGCGACCGAGTGCTGAACCCACAGCGTCGGGCTGGGGAGATTCGAACTCCCGACCTCTTGTCCCCCAGACAAGCGCGCTAACCAAGCTGCGCCACAGCCCGTGCGTGTGGACCGCCGACTCTAGCGAGATCGGGGCCACTCCCCTCCCCTGATGGAGAGGGATTCACCGTCAGAGGTTGCCGGTGACGATCTGCCAGAACCGCCAGCTGAGATAGACGACGAGGACCCCCACGAGCAACTTGAAGTGCCACGGAGTCTTCTCGTCGGACTTCTCGGCCTCGTCCTCGTGGACGTGGGGCTCCTCGACGAGTTCCCCGCACTGTGGGCACGTCCCGTCGTCGTTCATCGAGTTCGGCGTCCAATACTTCGAACACGCCTCGCAGTACGGCATCAGCTCTTCCTGTCACTCACGCTTGCGGACTCGGATCTTCATCGCCGTCGATCCGAGGTCGAACTCGTCACGGATCGAGCGCTCGATGAAACGCATGTAGGGCCGACCGATCTCCTTGTTGACGAACAGCGTGAACGTCGGTGGGTCGATGGCACCCTGCACGGCGTAGAGGATCTTGGCGCCGTGCGGCGCGGGATTCCGCTGCTGCGCAGCCGCGATCACCCGGTTGACGTCCCTCGTCGGAACGCGGGTGTGGTACTGCGAGATCGCCTCCGACAGCAGCGGACGGAGCTTCTCGACGTTCTTCCCGGTCAGGGCCGAGATCTTCAGGATCGGCGCGTCGCCGACGAAACCGAGCATCCGGCTGACCTCGCCCTGCACCTCGAGGCGCTCCTCGGTGCCGACGAGCTCCCACTTGTTGAGCACGATCACCGTCGGGCAGCCGGCGGCGTCGACGCGCTCGGCCAACCGCTGGTCCTGCGCCGTGACGCCGACGGTCGCGTCGATCACGAGCAGGGCGATGTCGGCGTCGTCGATCGCCCGCAGGGCCCGGACGAACGAGTAGTACTCGGCCGAGTCGTCGATCTTCGCCTTGCGTCGCATGCCGGCGGTGTCGACGAACACGATCGGGCCGTCGTCGGTGTCGACGAGCGTGTCGATCGAGTCGCGGGTGGTGCCGGCGAGGTCGTGGACCACCGCCCGGTCGGCGCCGACGAGACGGTTGAACAACGTCGACTTGCCGACGTTCGGCCGACCGACGATCGCCACCCGAGGCGGGGCCGCTTCCTCGGTCGGTCTCGTCGTCGCTGTCATCGGCCCAGGGGTCGGCCTCGTCGTACGCGGGACGCTGGCGGGCCTCGTCGGGGAACCGTTCGAGGACCAGATCGAGCAGATCGCCGGCACGTCGCCCGTGCAGCGCGCTCACCGGCACGGGCTCGCCGAGCCCGAGGCTCATGAACTCCCACATCTCGGTCTCACGCCGCTCGTTGTCGGACTTGTTCGCCACGACGAGCACCGGGGTCTTGGTGCGGCGGATCCAGTTGGCGATCGTCTGGTCGTCGTCGGTCAGCCCCACCGAGGCGTCGACGACGAAGAGCACCACGTCGGCCTCTTTCACCGCCGCCTCGACCTGGCGGCTCACCTTCGCCTCGAGCGCGTCACCACCGGGCATCCACCCGCCGGTGTCGACGACGAGGAACGGGACGTCGAGCCATTCGGCTTCGTGGTCCTTGCGGTCACGCGTGATGCCCGGCCGGTCCTCGACGATCGCCTCCTGGTGGCCGACGACACGGTTGAACAGCGTGCTCTTGCCCACATTGGGCCGTCCGATGATGACGACCGTCGGCAGGCGCGGCGGCGCCGCGGCGTCGGTGTCGTCGCCCGATCGTGGAGTGTCAGGGGTCGGGTCGTTGGCCATCGGGGTGTCCGTTCTCAGTGTTCGTTCAGGGCGTTGCGCAGCGAGATGCCGTCGGTCGGCACGACTTCCACGAGGCGCGGGAGTTCGTCGATCGTGAGCCCGTCGAGGAAACGCCCCTCGTCGGACAGACACACGTCGGGAAGCAGGTAGCGGTGGCCCTCGGGCTGCGTCGCCAGCAGGGCGCTGACGTCGGTCCCGGTGATCAACCCGGTCACCCCGGTGTTGCCGCCGAAGTAGTCGTTGACCACCGGCAGGACGCGTACGTCGGTGCGCCGCAGCGAGTCGACGAGCGGGCCGATGATGCGCGCCCCGAGTTCGCCGGTGAGCACCGCGACGGGTGCGGATCGACGCGGCGAGAGGCTGACCGTGACCGTTGCGCCCGAGTTGTTGCGCGGAGCCTGACCCCATGCATCAACCTTGTGGAGGGCGGTGTAGGAGGCGGGGTTGGGCGGGGCGTCGACGGCGGCGAAGAAACCGCGTTGCACACCCGTCGACTGCGTGGTCCGACCGTGGAACTCGGCCTCGAACGTGCGGGCCATGCCGATGCCGTCCTCGTGCATGGGGAACCCGTCGTACCGTTCGGCGTCGGGGAACGGCCGCTCGGCCATCAGGTAGTACTCGTCGGCGGCGTAGAGCATCCGCCGGCCCAGCGTGGCCTGGAAGACGTCCTGCCAGTCGGCGACGGCGTCGACGACGGCGCGGGCCTCCTCCACCGTGTGCAGCCGCATCGCGGGCTCACGGTTGAACTTGGAGATCCCCAGCGGGACGAGCGCCACCGAATCCAGTTCCGGGTACTGGTCGAGGATGCCGGCGAACGTGTCGTCGAGGATCGCCCCGTCGTTGACCCCGGGGCACACCACGACCTGGCCGCGCACGGTGATGCCGTGGTCGAGCAGGGCCCGCAGCCACCGCAGGCTCATGCCGCCGCGGGGGTTCTTCAGCATCTGGCTGCGCACGTCGGGATCGGTGGCGTGGATGCTCACGTGCAACGGCGACAGCCGCTCGGTGACCACCCGTTCGAGGTCGGCCTCGGTGAAGCGGGTGAGCGTGGTGAAGTTGCCGTACAGGAACGACAGGCGGTAGTCGTCGTCCTTGAGGTAGAGGCTCGAGCGCATGCCTTTCGGCAGCTGGTAGATGAAGCAGAACTCGCAGTGGTTGTCACATGTGCGCACGCGGTCGAACACCGCGCTCGACACCTCGACACCGAGCGACTCGCCGGGTGCCTTGCGGATCGGGAACGAGAGTTCCAGGCCACCGCGGCTGACGTCGAGGTCGACGTCGGCTTCGTCGGTGGCGAGCTGCCACTCGATGATGTCGCGGGGCGCGACGCCGTTCACCCGGATGATCTCGTCGCCGACCGCCACCCCGACGTCGTCCGCCGGCGAACCGGCCCGCACCGACACGACCAGGGGCGCGAGCGAGCGCTTGCTGCGTCGCGCGGGCGCGGAAAGGTCGGTGGGTGGAGCAACCATGGGATACCGGTGAGCCAGGCTACCTGCGGTTGTCTGGGTAGATTCGGGGGCACATGACGAGCGACGCGACGGCCGACACCGCATCGGAGCCTGACAGTCCGGGTTCACCGGTCGATCAGGTGTTGCTGGCCGAGCCCCGGGGGTTCTGCGCGGGCGTCGAGATGGCGATCAAGGCGTTGGCGTGGATGGTCCGTTCGTTCCCGGCGCCGGTCTACTGCTACCACGAGATCGTGCACAACCGGCTGGTGGTGCAACGGTTCGAACAGCTCGGTGTGGTGTTCGTCGACGACATCGCCGACATCCCGCCCGGCATGCCGATCATGCTGTCCGCCCACGGCTCGGCTCCCGAGGTCGTCGAGGCCGCCCGGGCGCGCGGTGCGTACGTGGTCGACTCGGTGTGCCCGCTCGTCACCAAGGTCCACCACGAGGTGAAGGTCCGCGCCGGCAAGGGGTACCGCATCCTCTACGTCGGGCACGAGGGCCACGAGGAGGCGGTCGGCACGATGGCGGTCGCCCCGGAGGCGATCGACCGCGTGCAGTCGGTCGCCGAGGTCGACGCGCTCGACCAGATCGACCAACCCGTGGCTCTCCTGGCGCAGACGACGCTGTCGCACCGCGACTGGGAAGATGTCGCGGTGGCGGTCAAACGCCGCTTCCCGCACGTGTGGACACCCGGGCGCAGCGACCTCTGCTTCGCCACCACCAACCGGCAGGCCGCGCTGATGGAGCTCGCCCACCGGTGCGACGTGATCGTGGTGCTCGGTTCGGCCAACTCGTCCAACACGCAAGCACTGGAACAGCTCGCCCGCGAGGCCGGGTGTCAGCGGGTCTACCGGGTGAACGGCGTCGCTGAGCTCCCCCACGACCTCGCCGGGATCGTCGGCGTGACGGCCGGCGCGTCGGCGCCCGAGGAACTCGTCGACGAGGTGCTCGAGTTCCTGCGGCCCAGGCGCGGGGTGGAGCTCGTGAGCATCACCGACGAGGACGAGTACTTCCCACCGCCGCGGAACATCCGCGACCTGCAACTGTCGATCGAGACGGCGGCCACGGTCATGCTCGGTGGGAGCCTCCTCAGCCGGCCGGGGATGGACGACCGCAGCGTCGGTGCCAGCGACGTCCTCACCGCCCTCGCGCTCTGACCCGCCGGCGACCGACCGGCTCCCGACCGGCGGGCATTGACCTGCAGTGGCCCTCCTCGCACAATGGACCCATGGCCTACCACCCGTACCTGTTCTTCAGCGGGAACTGTCGTGAGGCGTTCACGCGCTACCACGAGATCTTCGGCGGTGACCTGCGGTTGCTCCCGATGTCGGACGCTCCGCCCGGAGAGGCGCCAGCGGATCCGGCCGCGGCCGACATGATCATGCACGCCGCGCTCACCATGGGCGACGACCTGCTGATGGCGTCGGACGACCCGACGGGCGACGCCAGCGGCGCGACCGGTTTCGCGGTCAACTACTCGACCCCGGACACCGAGCGGGCCCGTGAGGTGTTCGAGCAGCTGGCCGACGGTGGCGAGATCCGCGCGCCGCTGACCGAGACGTTCTTCTCCCCGGCGTTCGGCATGTGCGTCGATCGTTTCGGCATCCCCTGGATGGTCAGCGCCGACCCACCCACCTGACGTGCACTCGGCCAACGCGTGAACAATGTGCGCACCAGCGCCGCACATTGATCACGCATTCCGCGCCGATCAGTTGCGGGGGACTTCGGACCAGGGCACCTCGCGGTCGACGCGGACGTCACCGGGCAGGCCGAGCACGCGCTCGCCGAGGATGTTCTTCATCACCTCGGTCGTGCCACCCTCGATCGAGTTGGCCCGGCTGCGCAGGAACGCCTTCTGCAGCGTGTCGGAGCCCATGGCGGTCTCCGGACGGATCATCTCGTAGCTGCCGTAGAGCATGCCCTCGGCGCCCATCAGGTCGACGACCATCGAGTAGATGTCCTTGTTGAGGTCGGCCGAGGCCATCTTGCCGATCGAACCCTCGGGGCCGGGATCGCCCATCTTGCGGTTCTGGTTGGCGCGGATGTTCGTCAGCCGCAGCACCTCGGCGCGGGCCCACAGCTTCATCACCTCGTCGAGGACCGCCGGGTCCTTGCGGTCCTCGGGCAGCGAGGCCCACGTGGCGGTGAGCGCGGCGATCGTGCCCGAGCCCTTCGTCGGGATCGTGCCGCCGATCGACACCCGCTCGTTCATCAAGCGTCGTGAGCGACACGCGCCAGCCGTCGCCCGGGCTGCCGAGCATCTCCTCGGCGGGGATGCGGGTGTCGCTGAAGAAGACTTCGTTGAACTCGGCCTCGCCGGTCATCTGGCGCAGTGGCCGGATCTCGACTGTCGGAGCGTGCATGTCGACGACGAACGCGGTGAGACCGGCGTGCTTGACGGCCTGCGGGTCGGTGCGCACGACGAGCAGTCCCCAGCGCGACAGGTGCGCGAGGGTGGTCCACACCTTCTGACCGTTGCAGATCCACTCGTCGCCGTCCTTGACCCCCGTCGCCGACAGCCCGGCGAAGTCCGATCCGGATCCCGGCTCGGAGAACAGCTGGCACCAGATCTCCTCGCCCGTGAACAGCGGGCGCAGGTAGCGGGACTTCTGCTCCTCGCTCCCCCAGACGGCGACCGTGGGACCGGTCATGCCGTGGCCGATCGGGTTGCGGTACATCGGGTTCGGGGCGCCCGCGGCGTACACCTTCTCGTTGATCAGCCTCTGCAACTTCGGGGACAGACCGAGGCCACCGTGGCCTTCGGGGAACTGCACCCACGCCAGGCCGCGATCGAACTGCTCGCCCAGGAACACCTTGGGATCGGTCGTGGCCGGCGGGAACGAGGTGAGCAGCTCGTCGACCAGTTCGGTGACGCGGCGCTCCTCGGCGCTCAGTTCGGAGGTCGGGGCATCGATCACGGTCATGACCGCAAGGTAGCGGTCGGCCGACCAGCCGATTCAACCGGAACGTGAAACGCCTGGGGTCAGACCCCAGGCGTTTCAGGCTGCAGTTGAAGGTGGCGGTGGCGGCGATGATCTCGGCCTCTTCGGTGGCGGCGAGCTCGGGCACCTGGGCGCGCATCGCCATGACGATGCCGAGGCGCACGACATCGGAACGGCGGGCGAACAGGGCGCGCAGGTTGTTGAGCATCCGGATCACGATGTCGCGGTGCGACGTGGCCGTGAGGAAATCGTCGTTCCACGTCGCTCCCCCGCCCGTCACCCGTTGGAACAGCGCGGCTGCGGCGCGTCGATCGAGTCGGTCCGGGCCGTGGAACGGGTCGTAGAAGGAGTCCGGATCGTCGGCGACGCCCACCAGGAAGTGGGCCGGCATCCCGACCCCCACGAGCGGCACGCCGAGGCGACGGGCGACCTCGATCATCAGCACCGACAGCGTGATCGGGATCCCGACCCGTGTCGCGATCACCCGGTCGAGGCACGAGTTCCGCCAGTCGTAGTACGACGATTCGTTGCCGGTGAAGCCCAACGTGTCGAACAGGTACCGTGCCACCCCGGCGGCCGTCGGTGTGGGACAGTCCCCGGCCAGCACGTCGAGCGCCGCCAGCCACTCGATCTCGTCGAGTCCCGGCTGCAGCGATGCGGCGATCAGCAACGCCGCCTCGTCGAGTGTCACGTCGCCACCGACGGCCATCATCGTGGCGAAGCGTGACGTCGACATCGGCAGAACGGTACCGGTCGACTACGTTCCGCCTCATGTTCCCTGGTGCCCATCTCGCCGCCCACGCCGACAAGCCGGCGCTCATCATGGGCGGTTCCGGATTCACACAGACCTTCGCCGAACTCGACGCGGCGGCCAACCGACTGAGCCGTCTGTTGCGCTCCGCCGGCTTGCAGCCGGGCGATCACGTGGCCATCTGCATGGAGAACCACGACCGCTACCTCGAAGTGGTGTGGGGGTGTCACTACGCGGGGGCCGTGTACACCTGCACGTCCTCGCGGTTGCAGAGCGGAGAACTCGAGTACATCATCGACGACTGCGAGGCCAAGGTCTTCATCACGTCGAAGTACAAGGCCGACCAGGCCGCCGAGATCGTGGCGAACACTCCTGGCGTGGAGCTGCGCCTGATGCTCGACGGCACGATCGACGGTTACGAGAGCTACGAGACGGCGGTCGCCGACCAGTCGCCGGAGCCGCTCGAGGGTCGGATCGCGGGCACCGACATGCTCTACTCGTCGGGCACGACCGGCCGTCCGAAGGGCGTCGCCCTGCCGTTCAAGGCGACGCCGATCGAGGAGGCCGCATCGGGCGTCCTCGGCCTGTCGCAGCTGCTCTTCGGCATCGACGACACGAAGGTCTACCTGTCGCCGGCGCCGTTCTACCACGCCGCCCCGCTGCGCTTCTGCCTCGCCGCGCAGGCACTCGGCAGCACCGTGGTGGCGATGGAGCACTTCGACGCCGAGCAGTACCTCGCCCTCGTCGAGAAGTACCGCGTGACGCACAGTCAGGTCGTGCCGACGATGTTCATCCGCATGCTCAAACTGCCCGCCGACGTGCGGGCGAAGTACGACGTGTCGTCGTTGGAGTGTGTGATCCACGCCGCCGCGCCGTGCCCCGCCCCGATCAAGAAGCAGATGATCGAGTGGTTCGGACCGGTCATCCACGAGTACTACGCCGGCACCGAGGGCAACGGATTCGTGTACTGCAACAGCGAGATGTGGCTGGCCCACGAGGGCACCGTGGGGACGCCGATCGCCTGCACGGTCCACATCGTCGGCGAGGACGGGGAGGACCTTCCCCAGGGTGAGTCGGGCACCGTGTACTTCGAGGGCGGCGCCACCTTCGAGTACCACAACGATCCGGAGAAGACGAAGGGGTCGCGGCACCCGAAGGGCTGGTCGACGCTCGGCGACGTCGGCTACCTCGATGCCGACAACTTCTTGTACCTCACCGACCGCAAGGCGTACATGATCATCTCGGGAGGCGTGAACATCTATCCCCAAGAGGCCGAGAACGTGCTCGTCACCCATCCCAAGGTCGTCGACGTCGCCGTCTTCGGTGTCCCGAACGACGACTTCGGCGAGGAGGTCAAGGCGGTCGTGCAGCCCGTCGAGATGCCCGCCGACGACGCCGCCTCCCAGGCGCTCGCCGCGGAGCTCATCCAGTTCTGCCGATCGGAGCTGGCCGACGTGAAATGTCCACGGACGATCGACTTCCGCCCCGAACTCCCGCGCCACCCGACCGGCAAGCTCTACAAGCGGATCCTCAAGGACGAGTACTGGTCGCAGGCCGGCCGATCGATCTGACCGGCGCGACCCGCACGGGTAGATTCCGTGCCGGGCGGCGCCGGCGGGATCGACGGCGAACAGGACCAGGAGCACGCAGATGACCACGGACCAGTCCCACGACACCCCGACGTCGAAGGGCAAGCGCTAGCCGCGGCGCGCCGGCACGCCATGGACTCCTTCACGCACCCCTATCTCGACTGGCCGGGGCCGATCGCGTTCGCTCACCGAGGTGGGACGAGCGAGTTCCCCGAGAACACGATGCCGGCGTTCGCCCATGCGGTGGAGGTCGGCTTCCGCTATCTGGAGACCGACGTGCACGTCACCAAGGACGGCGTGCTCGTCGCCTTCCACGACACCGACCTCAGCCGCACGTGCGGGCATCCGGGCGAGATCATCGACATGACCTGGGCCGAACTCGCCGAGCTGCGGGTGGACGGGCGCGAACCGATCCCGCTGATGCGCGACCTCCTCGAACGGTGGCCGGACGTGCGGTTCAACATCGACTGCAAGGCGGACAGCGCACTCGAACCGCTCGTCGCGCTGATCGCGTCGACCGCGGCGATCGACCGGGTGTGCATCGGCTCGTTCAGCCAGCGCCGGCTGAGCAAACTGCGCAAGCTCTGCGGTCCCGGCCTGCTCACGTGCCTCAGCCCACCGGAGATCGCTGAACTGCGGATCCTCCGACGCGTGTGGGGCTCCAGCCCGCGGGTCGCCCAGGTGCCGATCACGGCCGGTCACGAGGACAGCCTGTTCCACCTGACCCTCGTCAACGAACGTTTCGTCCGCGACGCCCATCGGGAGCGACTGCCGGTGCACGTGTGGACGATCGACGACGAGGCCGAGATCGACCGCCTCCTCGACCTCGGGGTCGACGGCATCATGACCGACCATCCGGAACTGCTACGACGGGTCTTCGAGCGGCGCGGCGTCTGGCACGAGTGACGCCGCGGGCGGCCGCGGCGATCCGCGTCCCGCCGCCGGGGTGCGGGCGGACGCGCCGAGCGGGAACGACAACAACCCGCCGGCGACCATCACGACGGCGCCGAGGGCGGTGACGAGCGAACCCCACCGGCCGCCGAGCAGGATCGAGTCGGGCGCCCGCCACACCGCCGCCCCCACGAGACCGATGGCGACGCCGACCGCGACGGTGGCGGCCGCCGCGATGCGGCCACCGACCCACCACGTCAGCACGACGGCGACGACGACGGCCAGCGGCGCCATCGGCCACAACCGAAGGGCGGATCCCACCGGCCCACCGCGCGCGATAGCCGAGCCGCACGACGAGGTCGGCCAGCTCGAAACTCGATCGACTCGCCGCCCCGCTGTGGACCCACGGCCCGAACATCCCGGCGATCGACACGACGCCGCCGGCGGTGACGGTACCGAGCGCGATCGGTCGGCGGGGGCCGGCGCGTGCGGACATCAGCGACAGCGTATGGTCGGCCCGTGCCGGCATCCGACCAGTCGAACGAGCGGCCGCACGACCGTTCGCCTGCGCTGCCGTGGCGCTCGGTGCGCGCGCCGAATCATCTGGTCGCGTCGGCGGATCATCTGGCCACGTCCGCCGGTCTGGCCATGTTCCACGACGGGGGCAACGCGGTCGACGCGGCGATCGCCACCAACGCCGTCCTCGCCGTCACCGCTCCCCACCTCTGCGGCATGGGGGGCGATCTGTTCGCCATCGTCCATCGCGAGGACGAGGCGGGGCGGACCGAAGTCGCGGCCCTGAACGCCAGCGGACGAGCGGGCTCGGGTGCCGATCCCGCGGCGATGCGCGCCGCGGGCCTGACGGCGATGCCGTTCAAGCTCGACGTCCGGTCCGTGACCGTGCCCGGATGCGTCGACGGGTGGATGGAACTCCACGCCCGCTACGGGAGCCTGCCGATCGAGCAGGTGGTGGCACCGGCGCGGGCGCTCGCCGCCGATGGCTTCCCGGCCAGCCCCCTGCTCGTCGCCTCGCTCGGACGGCTCGACCAGCCGTCGCGCGCCCAGCTCGGCGAGCTCGTCGACCAGGCCACCGCGCCCGGTGCTCGCGTGCGGCGTCCGGGCGTGGCCCTCGCGCTCGCTGCCCTGGCGAGAGGCGGGCGCGAGTCGTTCTACGGCGGCGCCTTCGGCGACGGGCTCATCGAACTCGGCGGCGGACTGTTCAGCGCCGACGACCTCGCGACGCCACAGGCCACATGGGAGGACCCGCTCACGACGACCGCCTTCGGTCTCGACCTCTACACGATCGGGCCGAACTCGCAGGGCTATCTGACCCTCGGCGCCTGCCGCCTCGCGGAGCGGCTCGACCTGCCCGACGATCCGGACGATCCCCGATGGGCGCACCTGCTGATCGAGGCCGCCACGGCGGCGGGCTTCGACCGGCCCGATGTCCTGCACGACCGCGCCGACGGACGGACGCTGCTCGCGGCGATCGACGCTCGACACGGACTCGTCGATCCCCGCCGCGCATCGACCCGGAGCGTCCCGACGGGCGATGGCGACACGACGTACCTGTGCACGGCCGGCGTCGGCCGCGACGGTGTGCGGATGGGCGTGTCGCTGATCCAGTCGAACGCGTCCGGCTTCGGCAGTCACCTCGTCGAGCCGACGACGGGCATCAACGTCCACAACCGTGGAATCGGATTCGACCTCGCGCCGGGGCACCCGGCGGAGCTGGCGCCCGGCCGCCGTCCGCCGCACACGTTGTCGCCCGCCCTCGCCGGCCGGGCCGGGCGCGCTCGCCGCGGTGTTCGGCACGATGGGCGGCGACGCGCAGCCGCAGATCCTGCTGCAGATCGCCACCCGGCTGTTCCGCCACGGGCAGTCACCGGCGACCGCGATCAACGCCGGCCGGTGGGCGCTCCACGGTCCGGCGACCGGGTTCGACACGTGGACGGCCCTCGACCGGATCGGCGTGTCGGTCGAAGGGCACGCTCCGGAGGCGTGGACGCACGACCTCGCCGACCTCGGCCACCGCACGTCCCCCGCGCCGGCCTGGGACTCGGGCTTCGGCCACGCCCACGCCATCGTCGTGGAGCCCGACGGCATGTTCGCCGGCGCCGCCGACCCGCGCACCCTGATCGGTTCCGCGGCGGGCGGCTGAACGCGTCGGCCGGCTACCTCCGATCGACGTTTGCGTCGCGATTTCCGGCGACCGGTCCCCCGAAATCCTGACGCAAACGATGTGGCGGGACCCTGAAACGTCAGGCCGGCCGATCATGAGAGCAGGGGGACGACCTCCTCGGCGAAGCGGGCCATCTGCTCGTCGGCCTTCTTGTACGGGTCGCCGAGCAGGTGCGGGAAGATCGTCAGGTGCTCGAAGCCGAGGAGATCACGGAGGAACTGCACCTCGGCGGCGACGTGCTCGGGCGGTCCGACGAGCATCGTCTTGTTCTCGATCGACTCGTCGAGCGTCGGGATCAGGCCGGGAGCCGAGGGTTTTCCGTCCGGGCCCATGTACCCGCGGCTCCAGCCGTACGGGCCGAGGAACTTCCAGAACTCGTCGTGGCCGGCGAGCGCCGTGGCCCGCGCCTCTTCCATCGTGTCCTCGATGCGCACGTTGACCACCAGCATCCGCTTCTCGTGATCGGCGAGTTCGTGGCCGTCGTGGGCGGCGGCGTAGTTCTCCGCATAGCGGTCCCAGAAGCGCTTGATGAACGAGTAGTGCTGGTTCCAGAACACGGCGCCGTGGCCGACGACGGGCACGTAGTCGAGGGTCGGCGGTGACGTCACCGCCTGCCAGATCTCGAACGGATACAGCGGTCGCGGCACGAGCGTGAGGCTCTGCACCGTCGAGCCCCGGTCGGGGATGCCCGGGAGCGGGAACTGGAAGTGCTTGCCCTCGTAGGCGAACGATTCCTGCGACAGGGCGCGCCGCACGACTTCCATCGACTCCTCGAACACCTCACGGTTGAACGCGTCGTCGGCCGCCTGGTCCGGGTTGTCCTGCGACCCGATCGACACGCCCTTGTCGTTGAGGTGCAGCACCTCGCGGGGCACCGTGCCACGACCGACGCCGAGGATCGCCCGCCCACCGGACAGGTTGTGGAGCATGGCGAAGTCCTCGGCGAGCCGCAACGGGTGCCACTGCGGCACCACGTTGAACATCGACCCCAACCGCAGTGTCGTGGTCTGGGCCGCGATCCAGGTGGAGATCAGCAGCCCGTTGGGGATGACCTCGTAGCCCTCGTACTGGAAGTGGTGCTCGGTCGTCCAGAACGAGTCGTAGCCGAGCCGTTCGGCCTCCTTGGCCGAGTTCACGTAGTCGAGCGTCGCTTTCCAACAGGCCTCGTTCGAGAAGCGACGGTCCATCGGGGCGGGCTCGCCGGCACCGGCGTCGTCCATCTCGACGCCGCCGAAGAAGAATGCGCCCAGTTTGAGTTCCGGTCGTTCGCTCATCGACGTAGTTTCGCGCACATGTCCACGACGCTCCTCATGAACGCCCGCCTCGACGGCGTCGAGGTTCTCACCGATGTGCACGTGGTCGACGGCTTCATCGAGGCGATCGGGCCGGCCGACCGGGGTGGCGCGCGGACAAGCGCATCCCGGTGCCGAGGTGATCGATCTCGACGGTCGGCTGCTCCTCCCCGCCGCGGTCGAACCGCACGCCCACCTCGACAAGGCGTTCCTCGCCGAACGCATCGCCAATCCCACCGGTGACCTGACGGGGGCCATCGAGGCCATGGCGGCGAACCGCCATCTGACCACGGTGGCCGACATCACCGAACGGGCCGAGCGGGCGGCCCGACTGATGGCGACCAACGGCTACGTCGCGGTCCGCACGCACGCCGATCTCACCCTCGAGAACGGCATGCGCAGCGTCGAAGCGCTCACGGCGGTGCGCGACCGTCTCGCCGATGTCATCTCGATCGAGATCGTCGCCCTGTGCGGCTGGCCCGTCACCGGCGCCGGCGGGGCCGACCAACGCGCCCTGCTGCGCGAGGCGATGGCCGGGGGCGCCGACCTCGTCGGTGGCTGTCCGCACCTCGACGACGACATCGGCACGGCCACCGACGTCCTGCTCGACATCGCCACCGAATTCGGCGTCGGCGTGGATCTCCACACCGACGAGACGCTCGATCCGACCGTCGACGGTCTCAGTGAACTGTGCCGCGCCGTCCTCACCGGCTTCGCCCATCCGGTGACCGCCAGCCACTGCGTGAGCCTCGGCCAACGCTGCGAAGACGACCAGCGGCGCGTCGCCGATCTCGTCGCCGCCGCGGGAGTGAACATCGTCACACTCCCCCACACCAACCTCTTCCTCCAGGGTCGCGGCCGGGCGCCGATGCCCCGCGCGCTCACGGCGGTCGCCGCCCTGCTGCAGGCCGGAGCGACCGTCGCCGCAGGAGCGGACAACCTGCAGGATCCGTTCAACCCCGTCGGGCGCGCCTGCCCGTTCGAGACCGCCGGATTGATGATCATGGCCGCCCACCTCACGCCCCGGGAGGCCTGGCGCGCCGTGTCGGAAGCGCCCGCCTGTGTGCTCGGCCGGCAGACGCCGGCGGTCGCCGTCGGGGCCCCGGCGGACCTGCTCGCCGTCCGCGCGGCCACGCTGCGTGAGGCCATCGCGATGGGTCCGGCCGACCGCCTGCGGCTGCGATTCGGGCACCCGATCGGCGAAATCCAGAGTTAACAGTGCCGCGGGCGGGGGCTCTCGCGGTCACCATCTAGGATGACCCCATCATGGTCATGAGGGGCGAGAGCGACGGTCACCGACCGTTCCGTTTCACCGATTCCCGGGTCGTCGTCACCGGCGGTGCACAAGGCATCGGACGCGAGATCGTCACCGCGTTCGCCGCCGAGGGCGCCCGCGTCGCGGTGCTCGACCGGCTCGGCGACGAGGCGCGCCAGGTCGCCCACGAGACCGGCGGCATCGCCGTGCGGTGCGATCTCGACGACGCCGCCGGCACCACCGAGGCCATGGGCACGGCGGTCGACGAACTCGGCGGCATCGACGTCCTCGTCAACAACGCCGGTGTCTTCCGGATCACGCCGCTGCTCGACATCTCGCCCGACGAATGGGACTGGATCTTCGCCGTCAACGTGCGCGCCATGCTGCTGACCACCCAGGTCGCCGCCCGCACGATGATCGCCCAGGGCAACGGCGGCAAGATCGTCAACATGGCGAGCATGGGCGGCAAGGTCGGCGCGCCGGGCCAGTCGCACTACGCCGCATCGAAGGCCGCGGTCATCTCGCTCACCCAGGTGTCGGCGGCGGAACTGGGCTGCCACGGGATCACGGTGAACTCGATCTGCCCCGGCTACGTCCTCACCGACATGGGCGCGGGGACCCGCACGCCGGAGATGGTCGCCGAATGGTCGGCCAAATCGCCGCTCGGGCGCCTCGGTCAACCGGCCGACGTGGCCGCCATGGCCCTCTTCCTGGCCTCGGGCGACGCCGACTACTGCACCGGACAGGCGTTGAACGTCTCCGGTGGCATGATCATGCACTGACGATGAGCGACGAAGCAGCCACCGCCCCATCGATTCCCGGCGCGTTCACCGACGAGTCGCTGCCCGACCCCCGCGGTCCAGTTCCGGGGCGTGTCGATGACGTTCTCCGACGGCACGCACGCCCTCGATGAAACGACGTTCGACGTGCATCCGGGCGAGTTCGTCACGGTCGTCGGCCCGTCCGGCTGCGGGAAGTCGACGCTGCTGCGGATCGCCTCCGGCCTGACCCATCCGACGACCGGCTGGGTGACGCTCGACCGCACCGGTCTCGGCTACGTCTTCCAGGACGCCACGCTGCTCCCCTGGCGCACCGTGATGGGCAACGTCGAGCTCCTCGCCGAACTCGAGGGCCTGTCGAAGGACGAGACCCGGCGGCGGGCGCAGGAGAACATCGAACTCGTCGGCCTCGCCGGTCACGAGAAGAAGTACCCCCGCCAGATGTCGGGGGGCATGAAGATGCGCGCCTCGCTCGCCCGCAGCCTCGTGCTCGACCCGCAGGTGTTCCTCTTCGACGAGCCGTTCGGTGCGGTCGACGAGATCACCCGGGAACGCCTGAACGACGAGGTCATCTCGCTGTTCATGCGCAAGCGGTTCGCCGGGCTGTTCATCACCCACTCGATCAGCGAGGCCGTGTTCCTGTCGACGCGCATCCTCGTGATGAGTGCCCGCCCGGGGCGGATCATCGGCGAGTTCGAGGTCCCCTTCGCCTACCCCCGGGTGCCGGACCTTCGTTTCGAGCCGGCGTTCGGCGAGCTGAGCGGCGAGATCTCCCACGCGCTGCGGGGCGCGCACGCGTGAGCACCGTGGGCAACGACCTGACGCGCGGGCAGTCCGCCGCCGAGGAACGCGCCGCCGCCGTCATGGCGGGCTCGGGGGTCGCACTCGGCGCCGATCCGCGGGCCCACGAGAAGGTCAACCCGACGGGCCGCGGCGGTCGACGCACGTTCGTCAGCTCGATCGTCGGACCGCTGGCGTTCCTCGCGCTGTTCATCCTGCTGTGGGAGTACTTCCACCGCGACGGCATGCGGCGGTTCTTCGACAAGCCCGGATTCCTGCTCCCGTCAATCGCCACCGTGTTCGACCAGGGGTTCCTCGACTCCGTCGTGCGCCAGCAGTACATCACCGGCATCGCCTGGACCACGTTCGCCGCCGTGGTCGGCCTGTCGATCAGCATCGTGCTCGGCATCGCGCTGGCGGTCGTGATGGCCCAGGCGCGCTGGATGGAACGATCGATGTACCCGTATCTCGTCGCCGCCCAGGCGCTCCCGGTGCTGGCGATCGTTCCGCTGATCAACTCGGTGTTCGGCGGCGGCATGGGGGCGCGCATCTTCGTCTGCGTGATGATCTCGATCTTCCCGATCGTCACCAACACGTTGTTCGGCCTCACCTCGGTCGACATCTCGATGCACGAGCTGTTCACGCTGCGTGGTGCCGGGCGCTGGACCCGGCTGGCCAAGCTGCAGTTCCCCGCCGCCCTGCCGTCGATCTTCGTCGGGTTCCGGATCTCGGCGGGCCTCAGCGTGATCGGCGCCATCGTCGGCGAGCAGTTCTTCCGCTCGGGGCAGAAGCCGGGCATCGGCGTCGTCGCCGAACTCTTCCGCCAGAAGTCGCGCTTCCCCCAGCTGTACGGCGCCCTGATCGTCGCCGTCGTCCTCGGCATCGTGGTCTTCTTCTTCTTCGGTCTGCTTCGCAAGCTCGTCATCGGCCGCTGGTACGACGAATCCGGTTCGTGACGAGCCCTCCTTCCCCAACCATCGGAGTTCTCCCGAACTCCCCGATTCCAACCAGCGTGAACCCCCACAAGGAGCAAACATGAACAAGCAACGCAGCGTTTCGCTGCTCGGCCTCGCCCTCGCGGCGTCACTCGCCGTCGCCGCGTGCGGCAGCGACAGCAACGACTCGAGCACGACCGACGCGCCCGCCGACACCACCGCGGGCACCACGGCCGGCACGACCGCCGACACCACCGCGGGCACGACGGCCGACACCACCGCCGACACGACGGCTGACACGACTGCTGGCACGACGTCCGGCAGCGCCGCCACCGGCGAGGGCGTCAGCCTGGCGGGCGACTGCCCCGACACGGTCGTCATCCAGACCGACTGGATGCCCGAGGCGGAACACGGCTTCTTGTACCAGATGGTCGGCGAGGGCTACGAGATCGACGCCGGCAAGGCCTACGTCACCGGCCCGCTGATCGACGCCGCCGGGAACGACACGGGGGTCAAGATCCAGATCCGCTCCGGCGGCGCGGCGCAGAACTTCTCGCCCGTCACCCAGATCATGTACGCCGACGATTCGGTGACCCTCGGCTACGTGTACACCGACGAGGGGATCCAGTTCTCCGGCGACTTCCCGACCGTGGCCATCGAGTCCGGCTTCGAGAAGAACCCGCAGATGATCATGTGGGATCCCGCCACCTATCCGGACGTCAAGGGAATCGCCGATCTCGGCACCGAGGGTGTCAAGGTCCGCTACTTCGGTGGCGCGGCCTACATGGACTTCCTCACGGGAAGCGGCGTGCTCTCGACCGACCAGGTCGACGGCTCCTACAGCGGCGACCCCAGCCTGTTCGTCGCCGACGAGGGCAAGGCGGCTCAGCAGGGCTTCGGCTCGGCCGAGCCGTACCTGTACGAGAACGAGATCCCGAACTGGCTGAAGCCCGTCAAGTACGAGTACATCAACGACGTCGGCTGGGAGAACTACGCCGAGTCGATCGCCACCAAGCCGGAGAACATCGACGCCCTGAGCGCCTGCTTCACCAAGCTGGTGCCGATCATCCAGCAGGCCAGCATCGACTACATCAACGACCCGGCCCGCACCAACGCGATCATCCTCGATGCCGTTGACACGTTCGGAGCCGACTTCGGCTGGAACTACACGCCCGGCACCGCCGACTACGGCGTGGCCACGATCAAGAAGGATGGTCTCGTCGCCAACGGCCCCGACAGCACGGTCGGCAACTTCGACCTCGATCGCGTCAACGCGCTGATCGAGCTCGCCGTGCCGATCTACACGGCCAAGGGAGCGACGCCGAAGGACGGCGTGACCGCCGACGACATCGTCACCAACCAGTTCATCGACGACAGCATCGGTCTCTGATCGACACCACGTCGCACAACTGAACCGAACACCACCGAGGGGGCGCTCCGCACGGGGCGCCCCCTCGTCGCGCCCCCACCCAGCGATGAGCGACGTGCCCGCATACGGCGATCCTCGCTCATCGCAACGGTCGGCCTGATTCCAGCGATGAGCGAACGGACCGAGGGGTGGACCGTTCGCTCACCGCAGCGGGCGGCGGCCGGGACCCGATCGGTCAGAGGGGGGCGACGGTCGTGGCGGGGGCCGCGGTGGTCGGGGCGACCGTCGTCGGAGCGGCGGTCGTGGGGGCCGCCGTCGTGGGTGCGGCGGTGGTGGGGGCCGCCGTGGTGGGGGCGACGGTTGTCGGCGCGAGCGTCGTCGTCGGGATCGTGGTGGTCGTCGACGTCGTGGTCGTCGCGTTCGGATCGGGCCGGTTGAACGACGGGGTCGACTCGTCCTTGGTGTAGCCCTCGGGCTCGCGCCCGTCGTAGCCCCACACGTAGACCGCGTCGCCCTTCTCGACCAGCGTCGGGAACACGTCGGCCAGGGCGTTGCTCATCCGCACGCAGCCGTGCGAGGCCGGGTGGTCGGGCACGTTCTGGGCGCCGTGGATGGCGATGCCGTAGTTGAAGTACCAGGGGTTCTTCATCCCACCGAGCGGGCTCTGGTGCTGACCGTCCTCGTACCGCTTCAGGCGGAACACGCCAGGAGGCGTCTTCGACTCGGCGCAGATCGGCTTGTCCTCCGGCTCGTCCAAGGCGTTGCCGTAGATGTCGGTCGTGTAGGTGGCCGTTTCGCAGAACGTGGCATCCGTGCCGTCGGGGTTGAGGCCGCCGGTCGAGATGTGCGTGACGAAGATCGGCTTGTTGTCGGCGTCGAACAGGGCCAGCACCTGCAGTGGCAGGTAGATCTCGACGTGCTTGCCCGTGTTCGGACGACGTGGGGTGATGGCGAACGCCGGATCGTTCATCTGCTGCCACAGCGTCTCGTCGACCGAGGTCTGGTCGCTGGAGGCGGCGAAGTCCTTCCAGTTGACGTTGCCGGCGAGCTTCTTGAAGGCCCACACGGCCTGTTGGGTGCCGGTGCCGAACTGCCCGTCGACCGGACCGGGCTGGAAGCCGAGATCGGCCAGCCGCTGCTGCAGGCGGACCACGTCGTCGCCGTTGGCGCCCTTCACGAGGGTGGCGGCGAGCGGCACGGCGGTCGGGACCGTCGTCACCGCGGCGACCGTCGTGGGCGCGGCGGAATCGACGAGGACGGTCGTCGTCACACCGGTCTCGGGACCGAGCGCCTCCGGCGACGAACCGCCGCCCCCGGCGCTGAGGAAGCCGACCCCGAGCACGATGACGATGAGCCCGCCCGCGGCGAGGAACGCGAGGTTCGGCCGGCCGGAGGGTTCGGTTTCGTCGGATGGTGTGGGGCGGGGGGGCATCGGTCAGTCGGGAGATTCGGTTGCGCCGAGTTGGTCGAGTACGACGTGGAGCAGTACGTTGGCGCCCGACTCGAGGTCGGACGCTTCGGTGTACTCCGCGATGTTGTGGCTCAGCCCAGCGACACTCGGCGTGAAGATCATGGCGGTCGGACAGAGCCGGGCCAACATCTGTGCGTCGTGTCCTGCGCCACTCGGCATTCGGCGCGTGGAATGTCCCAGTCTATGGGCCGTCGCCTCGACTGCGGCGACCATTTCGGGATCGAAGTCAACCGGCTCGAACCGAGCGAGCGAGTGCCGTTCGACGACGACTCCCTCCTCGGCGGCCACCCGCTCGATGAACTCGTCCAGCCGCTTTTCCGCCTCGGCCAACTCGGACTCGTCGGTGTTGCGCAGGTCGACGGTGACCGCCGCGCTGGCGGGAACGACGTTCACCAGGTTGGGCTGGACCTCGATCCGGCCGACGGTACCCACTTGGGCGCCACCGATCTCGGCGGTCAACGCCCGCACGCGGGCGACGATCCGGGCGGCGACGAAACCGGGATCATGGCGGAGGCGCATCGGGGTCGTGCCGGCGTGAGCCGATTGACCGCGCAGGACGTATTCGGTCCAGGAGATGCCCTGCACCCCTTCGACGACGCCGATGTCGATCCCCTCGGCCTCGAGGATCGGGCCCTGCTCGATGTGCAGTTCGACGAACCGGTGCGGCGGAATTGCTGTCGGGCACGGCAGCGGCCCGGCGAAACCGATCCGTTCGAGTTCGTCGCCGAGGCGGGCGCCGTCGTCGACGGCGGTGACGTCGAGGGCCACTTCGAGCGGCATTCCGCCGGCGAACACGAGGCTGCCGAGCATGTCGGGAGGGAACCGCGCCCCCTCCTCGTCGGTGAAGAACGCCACCACGAACGGGCGTTCGGTCACGACGCCGTGCTGCTCCAGCGTCTCGGCCACCTCCAGCCCGGCCAGTACCCCGAGGTTGCCGTCGTAGCGGCCGCCGGTGCGCACCGTGTCGATGTGCGATCCGGTCATCACGGGTGCGGCGTGCGGGTCGGACCCCGCTCGAGTGGCGAACACGTTGCCGATCGCATCGATGGCCACGCTCAGGCCGAGATCCCGCATCCACGAGACGACCAGCTCCCGGCCGCGGCGGTCGTCGTCGGTGAGGGCCAGCCGGGCATTGCCCCACTCCCCTGCCGGTCCGTCGATGCGGCCGATCTCACCCAGCTCGGCGATCCTGCCGAGCAGGCGATCGATGTCGATGCGCAGATCGGCGATCGTCATGCCTGGCCGGTCATCCGGTCTCCAGGGGCAGCTCGAACCGGGCGATCTCGGCCAGTGCGGCGCAGAACGCATCGACCGCCGCGGCGAACAACGCCTCACCGTGTTCGGCGGTGGCGGTCGTGGGATCGCCGATGTGGCCGTCCGGCCCGAAGTCGCTCGACAGCCAGCCGAACCCGACGCTCCCCCCGAATCGCACGTAGCGGTTCGTCGCCAGCTGCTCGGGGACGTTGCGGGTGGCGACCGACATGTCGACGAGATCGGGCGCGAGGTGCAGCATCAGCGACGTCTCCTCGGTCCCGCCGTGGATACCCATGCCCAGCTCGGCCGCCGGCGAGTGGCCGCCCTGGTCGGGCGGCACCCCTGGATGGGCGAGGAACGTCATCAGACCGTGGTGCAGGCGCAGCTCCCGATTGGCGACCCCGACCAGCGCGGAGTTCCCGCCGTGGCCGTTCATGAACACGAGCTTGCGGGCCGGCGTCATCGCCACGCAGCGACCGATGTCGTCGAGCACCGCCAGGAGCGTGGTGGCCGAGAGCCAGATCGTGCCGGCGGACCAGGCGTGCTCGTTCGACTTGGTGTAGGCCAGGGGCGGGAGCATCCACACGCCGAGTTCCTCGCCGATGCGCTCGACCGCCGCTGACGCGACCCGTTCGGCGATCAGCAGGTCGGTGTTGAACGGGAGATGCGGGCCGTGCTGTTCGATCGCCCCGAGCGGTTGGACGAGAATGCTCCGGTCGTCGAGGACGCGGGCGATGTCCGGGGCCCGGAGTTCGTCGAGCCGTCGTGAGGGCGATGACACACCGTCACGCTAGGCCGTGGGGGCCGGACCGCGAGAGACTGTGACCGATGCGAACGGGCACGTCATGACGGCAATGCAGAGCACGAGCGGCGCCGGGACCCGGGCCGGCGACGACTACGACGCGATCGTGATCGGCGGAGGCCACAACGGCCTGGTCACGGCGGCGTATCTCGCCCGCGCCGGACTCCGCACGGTGGTGATCGAAGCCCGCGCCGACGTCGGCGGCACCGCCGCCAGCGAACGGTTCGCGGGCGCCACGGTGAACATCTGCAGCTGCGACCACCTCACGTTCCGGACGACGCCCGTGATGGCCGAACTCGACCTGGCCGCCCACGGCCTGCGCTACATCGATCTCGATCCGGCCCAGCACAACATGACATGGTCGACCGCGGCGGACGGCATCGCCTGGTCGCACCACCACGACCTCGACGAGACCGTCGCGTCGATCGCCGAGGTGCTCCCCGCCCAAGCCGACGCGTACCGCCGCTACGCGCGTGCCGCGATGCCGGCGATCCGCATGATCCTCGACGCCGCCGCCGAGCCGCCATCGGTGCGCGGGCTGACGATGCTCGCCCTGCGCCGCCGCCTCGCCGGGGCCCCGACCCTGCTGCGCTGGTCGCGGCGATCGACGGCCGATGTCCTCCGGTCGTTCTTCGACGACGACGCCATCACCGGTCCCGCGGCGATGTCCGGCCCGATGGTGTGGGGGATCTCGCCGGAGACGCCGGGGACGGGGCTCGGCGCGCTGGGAACGGGGATGCGCCACGTGGCGAAGGTCGGACGGCCGATCGGCGGCAGCGGCGAGGTCCCGCGGGCCCTGCGCGCCGCGTTCGAGGCCGCCGGTGGCGAGGTGCGGACCAAGAGCGTGGTCGACTCGATCCGCTGCGAGGGTGGGCGGGTGCGAGGCGTCGGGCTGGTCGACGGCACGGAGATCGATGCGCCGATCGTCGTGTCGGCGTGCAACCCGCACGACACGTTCCTGCGGTGGCTCAAGAATCCGCCCGGCAGCGCCCGCGACCTCGTCCGTCGCTGGCGAGACGTCCCGCAGGCCGAGGGGTACGAGTCGAAGCTCGACGTGATCGTCGACGCCGTCCCGCGACTGCGCGGCTCCGACCGGACGCTCGGTCCGACCACCCTGATCGCTCCGGGTCTGGCGGAGATCGATCGCGGGGCGACGCTGATGGCCGAGGGGCGGGTGCTCGAGCGCCCGGGCATGCTGGTCAACGTCCCGAGCCTGCTCGACCCGACGATGGCGCCCGCCGGCCGTCATGTGTTCAGCCTCGAAGCGCTGTTCACCCCGTTCTCGATCGCCGGGGGCTGGACGGATTCGGCCGAACCATGGCGCTGGCTGGAGGTCGTGGCGGAGTTGCTCGAGCCGGGTTTCCTCGACTCGATCGTCGACTGGCGGGCGATGACACCGGACGTGTACGAGCGCGACTTCCACCTGCCGACCGGCCATGCCACGAGTTTCGCCGGCGGCCCGCTCGCCGCCTTCCGCAACACGAACCCCGAACTCACGAACTACGAGACCGCCGTCGAGGGGCTCTACCTCACCGGTGCGGCGACCTTCCCCGGGGCGGGCGTGTGGGGCGCCAGCGGCCGCAACTGCGCCACCGTCATCCTCGAACACCGCTCCTGAAACCGAGAGCCCGCATCCGAAAAATGGAGCAATCGTCGCGCTGAGCGCGACATCTGCTCCATTTTTCGGCGTCGGGGAGGCATTTTTCGGGGTGGGCGGGCGTTGAGGGAGACATGAACGGTGGGTCGTTGAGCCTCGGTCGCTACGCCGGCATCCCGGTCCGCGCGCACTGGAGCATGGCGCTGATCGTGTTGCTGTTCGGCACCGTCCTCGCCGGTCGCCTCGGCCTCATCGGTGCCATCGTCGCCACGCTCGCCTTCTTCGCCTCGATCGTCGCCCACGAGTTCGGCCACGCCCTCGTCGCCCGCCGGTACGGCGTGCAGACGGAATCGATCGACCTGTGGCTGCTCGGCGGCGTCGCCTCGCTCGACCGGGAACCACCGACTCCTCGCGCCGACGGGCTGATCGCCGTCGCCGGTCCCGCGGTGAGCCTGCTGATCGGAGTGGTCGCGCTCGGGGCCGGATTCGCCTTCCAATCGGTCGTGCTCGGCTGGGTCGGACTCGTGAACCTGCTCCTCACCGTGTTCAACATGCTCCCGGGCGCACCGCTCGACGGCGGACGCGTGCTGCGGGCGTGGCGTTGGGGACGCACCGGCAACAAGTACCGGGCGGCGCGCGACGCCGGCCAGGCGGGACGGTTCCTCGGCTGGGCGATGGCCGGCAGTCGGCCTCGCCATGACGCTCAACGGCATGCCGGGCATCTTCATCGGCCTGACCGGCCTGTTCATCGCCATGAACGCCCGGGCCGAGATCATGGGCTCGTACGTGGCCGAACAGCTCGACGGGGTGACCGTCGGCGACCTCACGTGGTTCGGCGTCGCGCACGCCGGCACGGACATGGACGCCGACTCGATGATCTGGCAGCGTCAGCGCCTCGGCAACGCCGGTGCCGTCGCCGTGATGGGCGACGACGGCGAGCTCGACGGCCTCGTGCTCGAGGATCAGCTGTGGGCCGTGCCGTCGGAGCGGCGGGCGATGATCATGCTGACCAATCTGATGGTGCCGTTCAACCAGCTGGCGCGGGCCACGCCCGACGAGCCGCTGTCGGACGTGCTCCACCGGATCAACCCGTTGCGCCCGATCGTGACCGTGTGGTCCGACGACCGTCTCCTCGGTGTCGTCCCGCCGAAACTCCTCGCCGAACGCCTGAAGCGGGCGCAGGGCCAGGCCTTCAGCCACTGATCCTGCGGATTCGGCTCCGTTCGTTCGGGGACGGGTCCGGAACGAACGGAGGCGGTCGGGTCAGGCGTCCTTCACGGACCAGTCACGCCGGGCGACCGGCTCCTTGTCGCTCCAGGGGAAGTTGATCCACTGGTCGGTGCGCTTCCAGATGTAGTCGCACTTCACGACGGAGTGCGACTTCTCGTAGAGCACACCGGTGCGGACCTCGGCGACCTTGCCTTCACAGAAGTCGTGGACCGACCGCAGCGTGTGCCCGGTGTCGGCGACGTCGTCGACGATCAGGATCTTGGCGTCGGACACGTCGACGAAGTCGGGGGCCGGCGGCAGGATCCGCGGCACCTCGAGGCGCTCGTCGACACCGGTGTAGAACTCGACGTTCATCGTGTAGACGTTCTTGACCGACAGCGCGTAGCCGATCGCTCCGCCGATCAGCAGCCCCCCGCGAGCGATCGCCAGCACCATGTCGGGCTCGTAGCCGTCATCGGCCACGGCCTGTGCCAGCGCCCGGGAGGCAGACCCGAACACATCCCACGTCATGATCTCCCGCTCCTCGGACATTGCGGTGAAACTAGTTCGCCCCCACCCCCGTCGTCCCAAATCAGCAACGCGATGTAGTTGTGGGGCGCTATTGACCCGACATCGCCATCGCTCGGAGGGGGCGGGCCGTCACAGGCAGATGTCGCCGGGGCGGACGGGCACGCGGGTGAGGGGTTTGCCGACACCGTCGACCTGGCGCAGCGCGTCGCGGATGGCGGCGACGATGGCCGGCGTCGACGAGATGCACGGCGGCTCGCCGACGCCCTTCGCGCCGAGTGGCGCGTGCGGATCGGGGATCTCGATCAGCGTGTGCACCACCTCGGGCATGTCGAGGAACGTCGGCAGGAGGTAGTCGGTGAAGTTGCCGTTGCGGATGACGCCGTCGATCTGGATGATCTCCTCCATCACGGCGAGGCCCAGGCCCTGGGCGATGCCGCCCTCGATCTGGCCGGTGACCGCCAACGGATTGAGGGCCCGCCCGACGTCCTGGGCCGTCGCCACCTGGACGACCTTCACGAGACCGAGCTGCGGATCGACGTCGACCACGGCCCGGTGGGCGACGAACGCGAACGCGGTGTGGCAGTTGCCCTGGCCGTTCTCGTCGAGGTCCTCGGTCGGCGGATGGCGGTACTCGACCGTCTCGTCGAACTCGAGACCTGCGGTCGCATCGGCGACGGACTGCCGCCAACCCGACACGACGTCGATCACGTCCGTGCCGTCGATCGCCAGCCGCAGCGCGTCGAGCCCGTTCGCCGCCGCCACCGCCTCGAACAACCGCTCGCGCACGGCCCGGCAGACCGCGTCGACCGCACCCCCGCTCATCCAGGTCTGGCGGGACGCCGAGGTCGACCCGGCCGAACCGACCTGCGTGTCGATGCGGTCGAGCACGACCTCGTCGACGCCGAGGATCGACCGGGCGATCTGCCCGGCGATCGTGACGAACCCCTGGCCGACCTCGGAGGTGGCGAACTTGAGCGTCGCCACGCCGTTGCCGAGCCGGCACCGCGCGGTCGAATAGTCGTCGAACCCCTCGGAGTACATGAGGTTCTTGATCGCCACGCCCCAGCCCACGCCGCGCACGATGTCGCCGGGGTCGGCCGTGCGCCCGGCGCCACCCGGCAACGCCATGACGTGGTCGGCGGCCGGCGGTGGCATCGGCAGCGCGAGCGTGTCGAGGATGCACTGCTCGACCGGCGCCACGTTCAGCACCGGCTGACCCGTGATCAACGCGTCGCCGGTGCGCATCGCGTTGCGCAGCCGGATCTCGACCGGGCCGAGCCCGCAGGCGGCGGCCAGCCGGTCCATCTGCGACTCGTGGGCGAAACACGCCTGCACCACCCCGAACCCGCGCATCGCCCCGCACGGCAGGTGGTTCGTCCGCACGGCGTAGCCGTCGACGACGGCGTTGGCACAGCGGTACGGGCCCTGGGTGTGCGTGACGGCGTTGACGAGCACGGCCGACGACGTCGAGGCGTACGCGCCGCCGTCCAGCACCATGCGCGCCTCGATCTTGACGATCTCGCCCTCGGTCGTGGCGTGGTGACGCATCCAGATCGTCGCCGGATGGCGGTGGACGTGGCCGAGGAAGCTCTCGGCGCGGCTGTAGGCGATGCGCACCGGCCGCCCGAGCCGCAGCGCGAGCAGGCACGTGTGGACCTGCAGGCTGATGTCCTCGCGCGCCCCGAACGCCCCGCCGACGCCGCCGAGTACGAGCCGCACCGCCTCGTCGGGCAGGCCGAGGCAGGCCGCGATCTGGTGCCGGTCCTCGTGCAACCACTGGGTCGCGACGTGGAGCTCGACGCCCTTGCCGCCGGGATCCGGCACCGCCAGCGCGGCCTCGAGCCCGAGGAACGCCTGGTCCTGCATCCCGATCTCGTAGGTCCCCTCGACCACGACGTCGCCGACCACGCTCTGGTCACCGCACACGATCCGCTGATGACGGATCAGGTTCCCGTCGGGGTGGATCGGCGGGTGGCTGCCGTCGATCGCCGCCTCGGGGTCGAGCAGCGGATCGAGCAACTCGTAGTCGACGACGATCGCCGCCAGGGCACGCCGGCAGGTCTCGGGGTGATCGGCAGCCACCGCCGCCACCGGCTCGCCCACGTAGCGCACGACATCGGACGCGAACACGGGTTGGTCCTGGCTGATCAGCCCGTACGACATCGCGCCGGGCACGTCGGCGGCCGTGACGACCGCCTCCACCCCGGCGATCCTCCACGCCGGCGACACGTCGATCGACCGGATCCGGGCGTACGGATGCGGCGACCGCAGCGTCGCTCCCCACAGACAGCCCTCGGCGGAGACGTCGGACGAGAACGCGAACGTGCCCTGCACCTTGGCGATGCCGTCGGGTCGGGTGGGCGACGTGCCGATCGTGCCGGGTCGGCCGTCCGGGCCGCCGACGGGCACGGCGACGTCCGGCTGTTCGATCGTGGTCACGACGCCGCCTCCGCACGAGCGGGGGCGCGGGCGACGCTGACCCGCTGCACCGCCTCGATGATGCGTCCGTACCCCGTGCAGCGGCACACGTTGCCGGCGAGCTGTTCGCGGATGACCGCCTCGGTCGGTGCGGGTTCGCGGTCGACCAGATCGTGGACGGCGACGATCAGACCGGGCGTGCAGAATCCGCACTGGACCGCACCGGCATCGACGAACGCCTGCTGCACGTCGGACGGCGAACCCGCCGGCGCCACCCCTTCGACGGTGACCACGGGTTGGCCGACCGCGGACGCCGCCATCACGAGACACGAGCACACGAGCACACCGTCGACGAGGACGCTGCACGAGCCGCACTCGCCCTGCTCGCACGCGCCCTTCGTGCCGGCCAGCCCGAGCCGGTCGCGCAACACGTCGAGCAGGCTCTCGCCGAGCCACGAATCACGAACCGGCCGGTCGACGCCGTTGACGTGCAGCACGTAGTGATCGACGAGATCGGTGAACGTGCCCACCCTCATGCCCCCGCCGTCTTGCCCCGAACCGGCGATCGCCGACCGGCCGCCGTCGCCCGCCGGGCCAGCCGCGTCGCCAACACGCCCACGGCGTGACGGCGGTACTCGGCCGTCGAGCGGTGATCGGTGATCGGGCGGGCCGCCGCGGCCGCCAGGTGCCCGAAGGCGACGAGATCGGCATCGGCGGCCCCCATCGTCGCCCAGTCGACCGCGGCGGCAAGCTGGTCCTCGGCCTCGTCGCACCGCACGATCGTCGGCCCGACCGACCCGAGGGCGAGGGCGACGTGCTCGTTCGACTCGTCGACGACGAGACAGGCGCTGGCGACGGCGATGACCATGGCGTTGCGCACCCCGACCTTGGCGTAACCCTGCCAGCCACGGGCCGTGGGGACGATGATCTCGGCGATCAACTCGCCCGGTGCGATCGCCGTGCGCTTCACCCCGACCATGAACTCCCGCACGGGCACGGTGCGGACGCCGGCGGACGACGTGAGCACCACGGTCGCATCGAGCGCGGCGAGCACCGGGAGTGCGTCACCGGCCGGCGAGCAGGTCCCGAGGTTCCCGGCCAGCGTGCCCGCGTTGCGGATCTGCGGGGAGCCGACGGTCCGCGAGGCTTCGGCGAGTGCCGGCGCGAGCGTGGCCAGCGGCTCGGCGAGGAGTTCGCTGTAGGTGATCGCCGCCCCGATCGTGAGCGTGGCGGCGGCCGGATCGTGCCGCCACGAACGGAGCTCGGGCACGCGGTTGACCGCGACGACGACGTGATCGGGGCGACGGTGCCCGTCGTTGATCTCGACCATCAGGTCGGTCCCGCCGGCGAGCACCAGCGCGTCGGGATGGTCCCCGAGCATGCTGACGGCTTCGCCGAGCGACGTGGGCAACAGCAGCGACATCAGCCGTGACTGTACAAAACGTCAATCGGCCTCCGGTGCCACGTCGCCAGCGTTCACCGGCTCGAAACAGACCGTTCGACCAGACCGTTCGACCAGACCGTTCGAGCCAGACCGGCCTCAGCCGACGGTGAACGGGCAATGGCGGCAGCCGCTGTCGCAACACCAGCCGCGCGCGGCCAGGAACGCGGCGGTGAAGACCGACAGCCCGCTCGTCGGGTCGGTGTACACCGGCGCGCCCGCGGCGACCGCGTCGGCGTGACGGCGCATGATCTCGATCCGCTGCGGATGGTCGTTCGCCAGACGTGTCGGATGCGGCTCGACGAGCCCGTCGGCACGGCATTCGTCGTCGTGGGCCACGATCCAAGTGTGGGCGACCGGCCCGTCCGTTCCACCGCCCGGTCCACCGACGGACACCGGCGCGCGGACGTCCGCAGGTCCAGCAAGAATTTTCCTCCCGATTACTCGCAGATGCGGTCGGGGACTAAGGTCCGCGCAGCGTGACGCCAGTCACGCATCCAGCAAGGAACCATTCTGGGGGAGTACAGATGCGAACACGACCATCACGGCGAGCGGCCAAATACGGGCTCGCTGCGCTCGTGAGTTTCTCGCTGATCGCCGCGGCCTGCGGCGGCAGCGACGACAACGCGAGCAACGACACGACCGCGGACACCGCGGTCGCCGACACGTCGGACGCCACCGCCTCGTCTGACGCGCCGACCACCGACGCGACGGCCGGCACGGAGGCGCCGACCGGCACCGAAATCGTCGAAGGCAACATCGACGAAGAGGTCGACACCCCCGTCGGTGACCCGGTGCAGGGCGGAACCCTCAAGTACGGCCTCGAAGCCGACGTCGACGGCCTCAACCCGACGTCGTCCGCACTGTCGGCACCCGGCCTGATGATGGCGAACGCGGTGTTCGACACCCTCACCTCCTTCGACGTCGACGGCAAGGCCGTTCCCTACCTCGCCGAGTCGGTCGAACCGGCGACCGAGGGTGACTTCACCAAGTGGGTCGTGAAGATCCGTCAGGGCATCACGTTCCACGACGGCACCCCGGTGACGATCGATGCCGTGATCCAGGGCTTCGAGACACAGCGGCAGGATCCGCTCGTCGGCCTCGCCGTGAAGCCGTTCTACCCCGAGACCGGAGCCGTCGAGCGGATCGACGACTTCACCGCGCAGTTCAACCTGCTCGAGCCGAACGCCTTCTTCCCCGGCGCGCTCACGGGCCAGCTCGGCTACGTGTCGTCGCCGACGTGGCTCAACGCGGCACTCGCCGACCCGACGCTCAACCAGAAGCCGGTCGGCACCGGACCGTTCGTGTTCGACAGCCGCTCGGCCGACTCGGTCACCCGGTTCGTCCGCAACGACAGCTGGTGGAACGGTGAGGTCTACCTCGATGCCGTGGAGTTCAGGCCCGTGCCTGACGCCGACACCCGCGCCGACCTGATCATCCAGGGCGACCTGAACGCGATGCAGACGTCGGACCCCGGAGCGATCCAGAAGCTCGACGGCGACCCCAGCATCCAGCAGATCAAGGACGAGACCGGCGAAGAGGGCTTCGTCATGCTCAATACCGGGGCGCCTCCGTTCGACGACATCCGTGCCCGCCAGGCGCTCACGCTGGCGACGCCCGAGGAGAACTACCTCGCGCTGATCGGCCTCGGCGAACTCCGTCCTGCCTCGCAGCGGTTCATCCCGGAGAGCCCGTACTACAACCCCGACGTCAAGATGGAGATGGACGATCCGGCGGGCGCGAAGGCATTGTCCGACGCCTACTGCGCCGACACGCCGGAGAACTGCACCGACGGCAAGATCAACATGGAGCTGCAGTTCCCCGCCGGTTCGGTCGTCCTCGACCAGACCGGTGACCTCCTCACCCAGGGTTGGAAGGACTCGTTCAACGTCACGATCCAGACGCTGCCGCAGGACGAGCACATCCAGGAAACCGCGCTCGGCCAGTACAACGCCGTGTTGTGGCGCCAGTTCGGTGCGGAGGATCCCGCCCTCGACAACGTGTGGCTGCTCTGCCGCACCGTCGGCGGCATCTCCTTGAACTGGCCGAAGCTGTGTGATCCGGCCCGTGACGACCTGCTCCTGCAGGCCCAGGCGACCACGGACGAGGCCGCCCGCATCCCCCTGTACCAGCAGGTCACCCAGATGATCCACGACGACTACATCTACATCTTCCTGGCCCACACGCCCTGGGTGAACGCGTTCGCCGAGAACGTCCACGGCATGTGCGACCGCGAGTCGCCCGACGGTGTGCTGTTGCGTTGCGTCTCGAACGGGCGCAACTGGTTCTCGTCCATCTGGATCTCCCAGTAGTCACGGCAGGAGTTCCCCGTACACCATGAGATATTGGGTCACACGGCTGACAGGTGCCGTCTTGATCCTCCTGGCGATCAGCATGCTGACGTTCGGAGCGATGAACGTGCTGGGCGATCCGTTGTTCAACATCCTCGGCGTCACCGCCGCGGCGACGGACGCGGACAGCCTGCAACTCATCGAACAGGCCAAGCAGGAGTACCACCTCGACGACCCGCTCCCGGTTCGCTATGCGATCTGGCTGGGCGGGTTCGTCCGGGGCGATTTCGGCGTTCAGTTCAGTGAGGACGGGCAGCCGCCCGTGCGCCACCTCATCGAGGAACGTCTGCCCCGGACCCTGTCGCTCGTGATCCTGGCCCAACTCATGGCATTGACGATTTCCCTACCGTGGGCACTCTGGTCCGCCTCGAGAGCCGACTCGAGAGCGGACAAGGTGTCCACGGTGGGAGCGTTCCTCACGATCTCGATCCCCAACTTCGCGTTGGCGGTCATTCTGTCGTACATCCTGTCGATCAAACTCGGGTGGTTCCCGCTGGTGTACACCGCCGACGATCCGTTCCTGTCACGGCTCCACGCGATGATCCTGCCGGCGTTCACGCTCGCTCTTCCGGCCGCCGCGGTGTACCAACGCCTCCTGCGGACCGATCTCATCACCACGCTGCAGGAGGACTTCATCCTCACCGCGCGAGCGAAGGGGGTGCCGCGCCGGTCGATCCTGTTCAAGCACGCCCTGCGCCCTTCGTTGTTCTCGTTCGTCACCGTGTTCGGGATCACCACCGGTGCGCTCATCGGCGGAGCGCTCGTCGTCGAGAGCATCTTCCTGATCCCGGGGCTCGGACGGGCGATCGTGGAGGCGGTGTTGCGCGAAGACTTCCCGGTCGTGCTGGCGATCGTCATGATCGTCTCGGCCATCTTCGTGCTGCTCAACCTGATCATCGATCTCGTCTATTCACTCATCGATCCCCGGGTCAGGAGGTAATGCAGTGACCGACATGTCCACACACATGGAACACGGTCAGGCGAACCTGCTCGCCGATCTCGGCCAGATGCCGGCCGCGGACGTCACCGCCAAAGGGCGGCGGCTCGGCATCGGCTTCTGGCTCGCCATCGCCTTCATGGTCGTGATCGTCCTCACCGCCGTCCTGGCGCCGTGGTTGCCGCTCAAGGATCCGGAGAAGTCGTACATCGTCGCCGGCCAGCGACCGCCGTACTCCCCGTCGTGGCAGTTCTGGTTCGGCACGGACCAGTTGTCGCGCGACATGTTCAGCCGCTGCATCTGGGGCGCCCGGATCTCGCTCACCGTGGGATTCAGCGCCATCGCCTTCGGCATGCTCGTCGGTGGATCGTGCGGCATGATCGCCGGCTATTTCCGGGGCCGGTTCAACGCCGTCATCTCGTTCGTGTTCGTGATCCTGCTCTCGTTCCCGGCCCTCGTGCTCGCCATCCTGATCACCTCGCTCCTCGACCGCAGCCTGTTCACGATCTCGTTCACGATCGGGATCCTGTCCGTCGCTCCCGTGGGCATGGTCTCGCGGGCCACGACGATCTCGTTCGCCGACCGCGAGTTCGTGCTGGCCGCTCGATCGCTCGGGGCCAAGCACCCGCGCATCATCGTGCGCGAACTGCTGCCCAACGTCGTCATCCCGATGAGTGCCCTGGCGCTCCTGGGTGTGGCGGTGGCGATCGTCGCCGAGGGCGGCCTGGCCTTCCTCGGGTTGTCGGTCCGCCAGGGCATCACGTGGGGCAAACTCATCCAGAACGGCGCCGGCCGCAGCGACCTCGAGGATGCGCCGTGGATCGCCTTCTCGCCGATCCTCGTGCTCTTCCTCACCGTGTTGTCGCTGAACTTCGCCGGCGACCGGTTGCGCAGCCACTTCGACGTCAAGGAGACCGCACTGTGACGCCGCCCGCCGAATCGGCCGCCGTCGGCCGCGTCAACGAGCACCTCGGCGTGTCGCGCACGCATGCCGACGAGCCGTTGCTCGTCCTCGAGGACCTGAAGACGCACTTCAAGACCGATCGCGGGCTCGTCCGCGCCGTCGACGGTGTGTCGCTGTCGATGAAGCGCGGCGAGTCGCTCGGCGTGGTGGGCGAGTCGGGCTCCGGCAAG
Source organism: Ilumatobacteraceae bacterium (assembly GCA_963695145.1). GTDB lineage: Bacteria > Actinomycetota > Acidimicrobiia > Acidimicrobiales > Ilumatobacteraceae > Sva-07. The sequence goes on from CAVOGB010000007.1 coordinate 108,961, forward strand.
ACGATCCTCAGCCGGTCGATCATGGGACTGCTCCCCTCGACCGCGGTCACGTCGGGGTCGGTGCGGTTCGCCGGCCAGGAGATCCTCGGCCTCCCCGACAAGCAGATGCGGCACCTGTGGGGCGCCGAGATGTCGATGGTGTTCCAGAACCCGTTGAACTCGCTGAATCCGCTGATGAAGATCGGCAAGCAGATCATGGAGCCGCTCAAGCTCCATCTCGACATGGATCGCAAGAACGCCCGGGCCACCGCCGCCCAACTCCTGCGCGACGTCCGCATCCCGGAGGCCGAACGACGACTCGACCAGTACCCGCACGAGCTGTCCGGCGGCATGCGCCAGCGCGTCATGATCGCCATCGCCCTCGCCTGCGGTCCGACGATCCTGTTCGCCGACGAGCCGACCACCGCCCTCGACGTGACCGTGCAGGCCCAGATCCTCGACCTGATCGGCGAGCAGCGTCGCGATCGCAACATGTCGGTGATCCTCGTCACCCACGACCTCGGCGTCGTGGCCGGCCACACCGACCAGATCGCCGTGATGTACGGCGGCAAGCTCGTCGAACGGGCCCCGACCAAGACGCTGTTCGCCAACATGAAGATGCCGTACACCAAGGCACTCATGAACAGCATCCCCAAGCTCACCGATCCGAGCCACACCAGGCTGTCGTCGATTCCGGGCCGCCCGCCGGACCTCGTGCATCCGCCGGCCGGATGCCGGTTCGCGCCGCGCTGCGCCTACGCCCGCGAGAAGTGCCATGTCGTCGAGCCGCCGCTGTTGCCGGCCGACCAACCCGACCACCTGTACGCCTGCTGGTACCCGGTGGGTTCGCCCGAGTTCGAAGAGCGCGATGCCGACCTCGCCCGCATCGGCGGCATCCCCGTCGGGATCGAAGGGGCTTCCTGATGGCCGGTACGGGCAAGGCCCATCTGCGCGAGGGCGACAACGTGTTGCGCGTCGAGGATCTCGTCGTCGAGTTCAAGACCGGCCGTCACCTCACGGTGAAGGCGGTGTCGGGGATCAGCCTCGACGTGCGCCGCGGCGAGACGCTCGGCATCGTCGGTGAGTCGGGTTGCGGCAAGAGCACCACGGGTCGGGCGATCATGCAGATCCCCAAACCCACCTCGGGCACGGTCGTCTTCGAGGGCCAGGACCTCACGAAGTTGAATCCGACGCAACTGCGCGAGGCCCGCACCAAGGTGCAGATGATCTTCCAGGATCCGATCTCCTCGCTCAACCCGCGCCGCACCGTGCGCGAGAGCGTGCTCGAACCCCTCGAGATCTGGAAACGTGGCACGGCCGAAGAACGCGGCACGCTCGTCGACGAGATCCTCGAATCGGTCGGCATCGACCCGCAGCGCGCCGCGGAGAGCCGTCCCCACCAGTTCTCCGGTGGCCAGTGCCAACGCATCTCCGTCGCCAGGGCGCTCGTGCTCGATCCGACGATGATCATCTGCGACGAACCGGTGTCGGCGCTGGACGTGAGCGTCCAGGCCCAGGTGCTCAACCTGCTCGAGGACCTGAAGGTCAAGTACGGGTTGACGTTGATGTTCATCGCCCACGACCTGGCCGTGGTGAAGAACATCAGCGACCGTGTGGCGGTGATGTACCTCGGCAAGCTGTGCGAGGTGGCGCCGAGCGACGACCTCTACGCCCGCGCCGCCCACCCGTACACGAACGTCCTGTTGAAGTCGATCCCCGAACCCGACCCGTACGCCGATCACTCGGTGTCCGACCTCGTCGGTGAGCTGCCGTCGCCGGTCAACCCGCCGTCGGGATGTCGCTTCCACACCCGCTGCCCCAACGCGGACGAGCTGTGCCGGACCGACGAACCGCAACTGCGGTCGATGGGCGACGGCCATTTCGTCGCCTGCCATCACCCGATGGAGACCGCCGTCACCGTCAGCGCCTCCCCCGCCACCAACTCGCTCGTCCCCTGAGCACTCCTGCGACCGCGTGAACAATGTGCGGCGCAGGTGCGCACATTGTTCACGCGTTCGCCGGTTCGGGTCAGGTGTTGTGGAACTCGGGTGGGCGCTTTTCCAGGAACGCCCGCATCGCTTCGCGGTGGTCGGCCGTGGCCGAGGCCATGATCTGCTGACGGTTCTCGAGGTCGATGGCCGCCTGCATGCCGGGGATCTCCAGCGCCGTCCACATCGCCTCCTTGGTGAGGGCGACGCCGAACGGTGTGTTCGACATGATCAGATCCGCCTTCGCCAGGGCGAGGGCGGCCAGCTCGTCGTCGGCGACCCGCTCGATCACGAGGCCGATGCGCAGCGCCTCCTCCGAGCTGAACACCCGGCCCGTGAGCATCAGCTCCTGCGAGCGCGCCACGCCGACGATCCTCGGCAGCAGCCACGACGTGCCGATGTCGCAGGCCGACAGACCGATCTTGATGAACGCGGCGGAGAACTTGGCCGATTCGGCGGCGAGGCGCACGTCGGAACCGAGCACGAGGGCGAATCCGCCGCCGGCGGCCGCGCCGTTGACCGCCGCGATGACCGGCTGCGGGAGCGAACGCAGGTGCGGGATCAGCGTGGCGATGTGTTTCTGGACGGCGAAGCCCTTCTGGGTCGGGCCCAGATGATCCGTGTGGGGTGCGGCTCCGTACCCACCGAGATCGAGCCCGGAACAGAAGCCGCGCCCCGCTCCGGTCAGGATCACCACACGGGCGACGGGGTCGACGGCGATCTCGTCGAGGTGGCGGTGGAGCGATTCCACCATGTCGGTCGTCATCGCATTGAGCGAATCCGGGCGGTTCAGCGTCAGTTGCACCACACCGGCGCGCGGTTCGGAACGTTCCACATCGGGCATGCGTGCATCGTTGTTGATGATGCTTCGTCGCGACGATTCGCGGCTGGTACCGTCGCCCGGATGCCTGCGGTCGCTCTGCCCTCACCGGTGCCGACGCTCAGGCCCTCGACCCGGTCGCTGAACGTGGCCGCCACGCTGGCGCCCTTCCGCCACGGCCGCACCGATCCCACCACGATGCTGCGTTCGATCGGCCGTGGCCGCGCCGCGTCAGGAACGTTCCTGCACGCCACTCTCACCCCGGACGGGCCGGGAACCGTGCGCGTCCGCTGGAGCGGTGACCGCCTCGACCTCGGCACCTTGGACGTCAGTTCCTACGGCAGCGGTGGTGGGTGGCTCGCCGCCCGGATCCCGCGCATGCTCGGGCGCGACGACGCCGGGCTCGCCGGCGTCGAGAAGACCGGTTGGTCGCCGACGGTGACCGCCGCCCTGCACGCGTCGCGCGACGTCGCCGTCGGCGCCGGCTCGAACCTGTACCACGAGCTGCTGCCGACGATCGTCGAGCAGCGCATCACGGGGCACGAGGCGCATCGGCAGTGGCGACGCCTGTGCGTCGAACTCGGCGAGCCGGCACCCGGCCCGTTCCCCGGTCTCCTCCTCCCACCGGCGCCCGAGCGCCTGGCCGGTCGCCCGTCCTGGTGGTTCCATCCGCTCGGCATCGAGCGCAAGCGGGCGATGCCGCTCGTCGAGCTCGCCCGACACCCGGCCCGGCTCTGGGAGTGGGCCCAACTGCCGCCGTACGAGGCGGCCCGCAAACTGGCGCTGCTGCCCGGCGTCGGCCCCTGGACCGTCGGGACCGTGATGGCGACCGCCATGGGTGACCCGGACGCGGTCGCCGTCGGCGACTACCACCTGAAGAACGTGGTCGGCTACGCCCTCGCCGGCGAAGCCCGCGCCACGGACGAGCGCATGCTCGAACTGCTGTCGCCGTACGCCGGCCAGCGGGGCCGCGTCGTGCGCGCCCTGCTGCGCAACGGTCATCGTGCTCCGAAATTCGGTCCGCGTCAGCGGATCCTGCCGATGTCGCGCTGGTGAACCGATGATGACCGAACCGACGACCTCCGCGCCATCGCCCACCCCTCCATCCCCCAGCAACGCCGCATCGCGGCGACGACTGAGCGACTGGCACCGCGCGGTGATCGTCGGGATGATCGCCTACGTCGTCTCCCGGATGTGCGTGCTGGCCGCCGCCGGCGTGCGCGCCTCACAGATGGTGGTCGACAGCCGCACGCTCGCCCGGCTCGGCGGAACCACGCCACAGGAACCCGGCGCCGTCCACACCATCACCCAGGTGCTGACGTCGTGGGACGGCCGCTGGTACCTCGAGATCATCCGCCACGGCTACCCGAGCTCGATCCCGCCGAACATCACCTACAGCCAGGTCCAGGCACGAGCGGCGTTCTTCCCCGTCTATCCGATGCTCGCCCGTGCGGTCGACGTCGTGCTGCCGGGCGGCGACACGTTCGCGGCGATCTTCCTGAACATCGTGCTCGGCGCCGTCGCCGTACTGTTGGTCGGCCTCCTCGCGAGGGAGCTCTACGGCGTGGGCATCGCCTCGCGGGCGATGGTGTTGTTCGCCGTCTTCCCCGGCAGCTTCGTGCTGTCGTTCACGTACTCCGAGGCGACCCTGATCGTGCTCGCCGCGGCGTGTCTGCTGTTCCTGCTGCGCGACCAGTGGTGGCTCGCCGGCATTGCGGCAATGCTCGGCACGGCGACGCGGCCCAACGGTGTGGCGCTCGTGGCGGCCTGCGCGGTGGCCAGCTTCCTGGCCATCCGCCGGACCCGGGCCTGGCGCTCGCTCGTGGCGGTGGTCCTGGCACCGCTCGGTTTCATCTTCTTCCAGTTGTACCTCGACCACACGGCCGGCGAACGGGGAGCGTGGTTCCGCGTGCAGCGCCAGGCCTGGGCGGAGGGGACGAGCTACGGCGCCACCGCGGTGTCGAAGACCGCCGACTTCTTCGTCCACCCGCTGTCGTCGCCCACCGACGCGCTCACCGCGCTGTCGATGATCGCGCTCGTGGCCATGATCTGGTGCGCGTGGAAGGTCCGGCTCCACCCCGTGCTCGCCTCGTACTGTGCGGTCGTCGTCGGCCTGATGTTGATGACGCAGACCGTGACGGCCCGCCCCCGCTTCTTGATCACCGCGTTCCCGCTCATCATCGCCGTCGCCGCCTGGTGGCCCCAACGGGCCCGTGCCGTCGACGGCCGGGTGGACGACGGCGACCGGCTCGACTGGGCCACCACCGGATGGGACATGACGCTCGTGCTCGGCGGCGCCGGCATCGCCGTCCTCACGGGGCTGTACGCGGTGTTCGGGGCCATTCCGTGATCCGTCCGCTCGTCGTCGTGCCGACCCACAACGAAGCGGACAACATCGGGCGTCTCATCTGCGAGTTGCGCCACGTCCTGCCGACCATCGACGTGCTGGTCGTCGACGACGCCTCGTCGGACGACACCCGCCGGATCGTGCACGAACTCGCGGCCACCGATCCCGCCCTGCGCATCGTCGAGCGCGACGCCAAACGCGGTCTCGGCGATGCCTACCTGCACGCGTTCCGGATGGCGATCGGCGAGCAGTACGACGCCGTCGTGCAGCTCGACGCCGATCTCTCCCACGACCCGGCGATGCTGCCGATGATGCTCGATCTCGCGGAGCGGGGCATCGCCCTCGTGATCGGATCGCGCTATGTCCCGGGCGGCACCGTCAGCGGATGGCCCCGCCGTCGTACCTGGCTGTCACGGTGGGGCAACCGCTACGTGGCGATCATGCTCGGTCTGGCCATCAACGACGCCACCGCCGGCTTCCGCGTCTACCGGACCGACACGTTGGGAGCGATCGGGCTCGACGGGGTCCAGGCGAGCGGGTACGGCTTCCAGGTCGAGATGGCCTATCGAGTGGTGCGCGGCGGCCTGAGCGTCGTCGAAGTGCCGATCGCGTTCACCGACCGCGTGGCCGGGGCGTCGAAGATGGGTCTGCCGATCATCGCCGAAGCGTTCCGGCTCGTGACGATCTGGGGCGTCCAGGACATGATCAGCCTGAAGCGTCGCCGGCGCGCCTATCGGACGATCGATCAGGCCTGATCGCCAGGCCTGATCGTTACGGCCTGATTGCTACGATTCGGAACCCCATGCGCCTGCCGTCGTCGATCTCTCCGCCGGTGGGGCGCTTCGCCGACGCGCTGCTCGCGATCGACCTCCCCGACCTCGATCCGCGGCGCCGGGCGACCACGATCACGTTCATCGAAGGCCGCGTCACGGTGCTCCCGTCGTTCACGCGGTTCGGCGTCGTGGTCATCTCGTTCACCCTCGATGCGATCAGCCGGATCGTCGGTCTCGACCGCGTGATCGCCGTCGTCGCCTCGAAGCCACTCCCCCTCCTCGCCGAGTATCCCCGCCTCATCCGCTCGCTCGCCTACGCGTTCGTCTGGGAGACGTGGCCGGCGACGACGAGCACCGGAGCGCCGTCATGACCGCTCCGGTCCGGTACGACTGCGACGTCCTGATCGTCGGCTCCGGCGCCGGCGGGGCGACCACCGCGGCGATCCTCGCCGAGGCCGGTCTCGACGTGATCGTCGTCGAGGAGGGTCCGTGGGTGGAGCAGGGCTCGGTCGTGCCGTTCTCGCTGGAGCAGATGGACCGTCAGTACCGCTCCGGTGGCGTGACGGTGGCCCTCGGGCTGCCGTCGATCGCCTACACCGAGGGTCGCTGCGCCGGCGGCGGCACCGAGGTGAACAGCGGCCTGTACCGGCGTCCCCCGGCCGAGACGCTGGAACGATGGCGGTCCGAGTACGGCATCGTCGACTTCGCCTCCGACGACATCGAGGCGATCTGCGACGAGGTCGAGCAGGCGCTCAGCGTGCAACCGGTTCCCGGCGCACACACCGCTCCGAGCGAGAAGCTGCGCCTCGGTGCCGAGCGCCTCGGCTGGAGGCACGACGAGATCCCACGGTGGATGGCGTACCCCGAGCAGGGCAACGCCGTCGACGGTCGTCGCCAGAGCATGACCGTCACGTATCTCCCCCGCGCCCGTCGCGCCGGAGCACGGATCCTCGTCGATCATCGTCTCGATCGCCTGCTGATGAACGGCGACCGGGCCGTCGCCGCCGAACTCACCGATCGCAGTGGAGAACTCCCGACCGCGGTGACGATCGCGTTCCGTGACGTCTTCGTCTGCGGGGGCGCGATCCAGACCCCGGCGATCCTGCAACGGGCGGGGTTCCGTCATCGCGTCGGACGCACGCTGGCGGTCCATCCCACCGTGAAGCTGGCGGCCCGCTTCGCCACCGAGATGAACGTGCCCGACGACGTGCCCGTGCACCAGGTGAAGGAGTTCTCCCCCGACATCTCCTTCGGCGGTTCGGCCAGCCATCCCGGGCTGATCGCCCTCGCGTTGAGCGACAACTGGCGCTCCTTCGGCGCGGCCATCACGGCATGGCCGCAGATCGCCGTCTACTACGCGGCGATCACCAGTCAGGGCCGCGGTCGCGTCCAGGCGGTGCCGGGTCTCCGCGATCCGATCGTCACGTACCGCCTCACCAGACGCGACCGGCATCTCCTCGGTCAGGGCCTGGCGCGTCTGGCGCTGCTGATGCTCGAGGCCGACGCGGTCGAGGTGTATCCGTCGTTCCGCAACGCACCACGCGTCCGCAACCGGGCCGATCTCGCCGCCATGACCGCCGCCTTCACCGCGTCGTCGGCGAGCGTGATGACGGTCCACCTGTGCTCGACCGTGCCGATGGGCGAGCGGACCGAACGCTGCGCCGCCGACAGCTTCGGCAGGGTGCACGGGGCGCGCAACGTCCACGTCAACGACGCCTCGCTGCTGCCGGACGCGCCCGGTGTCAATCCGCAGGCGTCGGTGATGGCCGTGGCGATCCGCAACGCCCGCCGCTTCGTCGATCGCACGGCCGGATGAGCGCCGGATGAACGGCCTGATCGATCTGCCGGCCACGACGGTGATCACCGGCGCCGGTGGTTGGCTCGGCACCGGCCTGGTGGCCGCGTTCGCGGGCGGCGGCGAGCGTCGCCGGTCGGGTGCGCTGCGCCTCCTCGTGCGCGATCGCGACGACGAGGCGCGGCTCCACGCGCTCGCCGATGGTGCCGACCTCGACGTCGAGGTCGTCGTCGGTGACATCAGTCGGCGCGACACGATCGACCGGCTGTTCGCCGGGCTGACCGGGACCGTCGACGTCGTGCACGCCGCCGGTGTCATCCATCCGGCGACGATCGACGAGTTCGAGCAGGTCAACCACACGGGCACGGTCAACGTGCTCGCCGGTGCGGCCGCCGGCGGGGTGCGCCGCATGGTCCACGTGTCGTCGAACAGCCCGTTCGGGACGAACCCCGAACGGCGCGACGCGTTCCGCAACGACGAGCCGTACCACCCCTACCTCGGCTACGGACGCTCGAAGATGGAGGCGGAACTCCGCGTGCTCGAGGCGGCCGAGCGCGGGCTCGACGTCGTGATGGTCCGGCCGCCGTGGTTCTACGGCCCCCATCAACCCGCCCGCCAGACCACGTTCTTCACGCTCGTGCGGACCGGCCGCTTCCCCGTGTTCGGCGACGGCGGCCAGCGCCGGTCGATGGTCTACATCGACAACCTCGTCGACGGCATCGTGCGCGCCGAACTCACCCCGACCGACGCGGGCCTCGCCTGGTGGATCGCCGACGCCCGTCCCTACACCGTCGCCGAGATCGTCGACACCGTGGGCCGCGCCCTGCGCGACGAGGGCTTCGACCACGTCGCCCCGGCCCGTCTGCGGCTGCCCGAGTTCGTCGGCGACGTGGCCGAGCGGCTCGACGGGATCCTGCAGCGGCGGGGCCGGTACGTCCAACAACTGCACGTGCTCGGCGAGATGAACAAGACGATCGCCGTCGACATCGACGCCGCCCGCCGCGATCTCGGCTACGAACCCGCCGTCGAACTGTACGACGGCATGCGCCGCAGCATCCGCTGGTGCATCGACAACGGGATCCAGCTGTGACCCGGTACCTCGTCACCGGTGGCAGCGGGTACTTCGGATCGCTGCTCGTCGCCCGCCTCGCCACACCGGGCAACCACGTGCGCGTGCTCGACCTGAACGACGCGTCCGACCGTCCGCCCGCCGTGGAGTTCGTGCAGGGCGACGTCCGCGACATGCCCGTCGTGCGCGCCGCGGTCGAGGGCATCGACGTCGTGATGAACAACGTCGCCCAGGTGCCGCTCGCCCGCGACGCCCACCTGCTGCGGACCGTCAACGTCGACGGCACGGCCAACCTGCTCGGCGCGAGCGCCGCCGCGGGTGTCGCCAAGGTGATCCACACCTCGTCGAGCGCGGTGTTCGGCGTGCCGAAGTCGAACCCGGTGATGCCCAACACGGTGCCGTCGCCGATGGAGGCCTACGGGCACGCCAAGCTGGCCGCCGAATGGGCCTGCCTCGCCGCGGCGCGCGACGGACTCGACGTCTCGATCGTGCGCCCGCGCACGATCCTCGGTCACGGCCGGCTCGGCATCTTCGGCATCCTGTTCGACTGGATCGCCGACGGCTACGACCCGATCGTGCTCGGTGACGGGGCCAACCGGTACCAGTTCGTCCATTCCGACGATCTCGCCGAGGCGTGCGTGCGCGCCGCGGCGACGGAAGGGCCCGACATCTTCAACGTCGGGCACCGATCGGTTCGGCACGATGCGCGAGACGCTCGCCGACCTCTGTGAGCATGCCGGCACGGGTTCCACGGTGCGGTCGCTGCCGGCGGCGCCGGCGGCGCTCGGGATGCGCCTCAGCGCCGCGCTCGGCGTCTCCCCGTTCGCCCCCTACCACTGGATGATGTACTCGAAGTCGATGTGGTTCGACCTCGACCATCTCCAGCGGAGCCTCGCCTGGACGCCGGCCTGGTCGACCGCCGACATGTTCGCCCAGAGCTACGACTGGTTCCTCGCCAACCGGACGAGGGTCGACGACGCCGGCGCCTCCCACCACCGCCGCAGCGCCCGCCAGGGCGTGCTGTCGATCGTCAAGCGCTGGTCGAGCCTGCTGCCCGAGGCGCGTTGAACGAGTTCCGCCGGTGGCTGGCCCGCCGTCAGCTGGCGGTCTCGGTCGGGGTGCTCGTGCTCCTGGCGTACCTGCCCGCGCTGACGGCGGCGCCGGGACGGATGCCGTCGGACTCCAAGCTCTTCGTGTACCTGAACCCGGCACGGTTCCTCGCCGACACGACGACGACGTTCGACCCGCGCCTGTACGCCGGCTGGGTGCCGCATCAGCACATCGCCTACCTCTGGCCGATGGGTCCGTGGTTCTGGTTCTTCGACACGATCGGCGTGCCCGACTGGATCGCCCACCGGCTGTGGGTCGGCACGCTGCTCGTCGCCGCCGGTCTCGGCGTGCGCTGGGTGTCGCGGCTGTTCGGGTTGGGGCCCACCGCGGCGCTCGTCGCGGCCATCGTCTACCAGCTCTCCCCCTACATCCTCCCCTACGTGTCGCGCACGTCGATCCTGCTGCTCCCGTACGCCGGGCTCGGGTGGATCGTCGGTCTCACCGTGCTGGCGGCACAGCGCGGGCGATGGCGCTTCGCCGCCGGTGTGGCGCTCGTGGTGCTCACCGTCGGTGCGGTCAACGCCACGGCGCTGGCGATGATCATCCCCGCTCCCGCGCTGTGGCTCCTCCACGCCGTCTGGCAGCGATCGATCACCTGGCGACGAGCGCTGGCCACCGCGGCCAAGGTCGCCGTGCTCTCGCTCGCCGTGTCGTTGTGGTGGATCGCGATGCTGATGATCCAGGGCAAGCGCGGCGCCGACGTGCTCGCCTACTCCGAGTCGCTCGAGTCGGTGTCGTTCACGTCGACCTCGACGGAGATCCTGCGCGGCCTCGGCTACTGGCTGTTCTACATCCGCGACGCGTTCGGCGCGACGACGACGGCGTCGTTGGACTACCTGGCGTCGGTCAAGGTGATGGTCTTCGGGGTCGGCCTGCTGGCCGTCGTGTTGAGCGGCCTCGTGTTCACGACCTGGCAGCACCGCCGCTACGTGGCGTTGCTGATCGGGTCCGGCCTGGTGCTCGCCGTCGGCGTCCACCCGATCGACGACCCGTCACCGCTGATGTCGATCCTGCTCGGCGACGGCGAAGGCGGGCTCGCACTGGCCTTGCGCAGCAGCACCCGCGCCGTGCCGGTGCTCGTGTTCGGGCTGGCCCTCAGTGCGGCGTCGCTCGTGGCGGCCTGCGGATCGATCCGTCTGCCGCTTCGTCGGGCCCGGCGCGCCGATCGGAGATCGTCGTGGACGCTCGGAACGGTCAGCGCCATCGTGATCGCGCTGCTCGCCATCGGCTATCTCCCGTCACTGCGCAACGGCGGGTTCGTCGACCCCCAGCTCGAGCGCGACCAGGATCCACCGCAGGCGTGGCTCGACGCCGCGGCCCGCCTCGACGCCCTGCCCACGGGCTACCGGGTCCTGCAGTTGCCCGGCGGTGAGTTCGGCGCGTTCCGCTGGGGCTACACGGTCGACCAACCGTTGCCGTCGCTGACGCAGCGCCCGCTGCTCACCCGCGACCTGTTGCCGCTCGGCAGCGCCGCCGCGATGGATCTCGTGTTCGCGCTCGACGACCGCTTCCAGGACGGTGTGGTCGACGTCGACGCGATCGCACCGATCGCCCGCCTGCTCGGCGTCGACACGATCTGGGTGGCCGACGACGTCGCCTTCGACCGCTTCCGTCTGGCCCGACCCGAGATCGTCGACGATCTCCTCACCGGCGCGGGTGCGGCCGATGCCGGCCTGCTCCCGGCCGAGCGGTTCGGGGAGCCGGCACCGAACATCGGGCCCATCCCGGTCGTCGACGAGCAATCCGTGAGCGACCCACGGGTCGGCGCGCCCCTCCCGACGGTGTCGCTCGTCGGTGTCGACGCTCCGGTGGCGACGATCCGGGCGAAGGACGACGTGGTCGTGCTCTCGGGCAGCGGCGACGGGCTGGTCGACGCCGCGGCCGCCGGCGTGATCGACGGTTCGGAGCTGATCCTCTACAGCGCCTCGCTCGGCGGGGACGCGCTCGGCGATGCGGTCTCGAACGCCACGCGGGTGGTCGTCACCGACTCGAACCGTGACCGCGCCCACCACTGGCGGAGTTCGCAGGACGTGACCGGCTACACCGAGGCGGGCGACGATGTGGGGGTGCTGCGCAACGAAAGCGGCGACCAACGCCTCCCCGTGTTCACCACCGACGATCCCGCCACCCAGACCGTCTCGATCCAGGACGGGCCGGTCACCGCCACCGCCAGCGCCTACGGCGAACCGTTCGCCTATCTGCCCGAGCACCGTCCGGTCATGGCGATCGACGGCGATCCGACCACGAGCTGGACCGTCGGCGACCGTGGGCCGGCACTCGACGAGTACATCCAGCTCGACGTGAGCGAGCCGATCGACCATCTGACCCTGCGCCAGCCCGACACGGTCGACGGGCAACGGCGCATCACGGAAGTCGAGATGACGATCGACGATCACGCCCCGACGGTCGTCACCCTCGACGACTCGTCGCTGGTCGGCGACGGCCAGCGGATCGACATCGAACCGACCACGGGCGCGAGCCGGATCACGCTGCGCATCACCGGGACCGGAACGGGGACCGACGTGGCCCCGATCGGTCGGGCGATCGGCGGCGTCGGCTTCGCCACGATCGACGTCGGGCTCGAGCCGACGAGCGAGGTGATCCGGGTGCCGGTCGACGCCACCACGGCACTGACCGCCACCGATGCCACCACTCCCCTCAGCGCCGTCTTCACCCGGCTCCGTACCGACCCGACGGACCGCTGGAGGTCCGATCCGGAACCGGCACTGCGCCGGCAGTTCGACGTGCCGCGCGACGCCGCCTTCGACACGGCTGTCGTCCTGCGCGTGGACCAACGGATGGACGACGCCGCACTCGCCGGGCTGCTCGACGAGCCGGTCGAGGCGACCGCCCATCTGACCGGGGTGCCGACGGCGCGCGGTGCCGCCGCCGTCGACGGCGACATCGCCACCTCGTGGATCACACCGTTCGGTGCGCCCGTCGGACAGGCGCTGCACCTCGGACTCGACGGCACTGCCGGCGCGATCGCCATCACCCAGCCGACGGGGACGTTCAGCCCGATCACCCGGGTGCGCATCTCCGACCCGGCGGGATCGTTCGACGTCGACGTCGACGCCGGCCGGGCCGGCAGCGAGGTCGTGCTCCCCCGCACGATCGACCTGTCCGACGCCACGATCGAGATCCTCGCCGTCGATGAACGCACGACCGTCGATCGGCGGTTCGGTGAGGCCATCGTCCTGCCCGCGGCGATCTCCGAGATCACCTTCGACGGCGCGTCACCTGGTGTGACACCAGGCGGCGACCACGTCGAGGAGTGCCGCGACGACCTGCTGCAGGTCGACGGAAACCCGGTCGGCCTGTCGTTCACGGCATCGACCGAGGCCATCCTGCGCGGCGAGCCGATCGATGCCAGCCTGTGCGCCGCCGACGGATCGTCCGTGCTGCCGCTCGACACCGGCACCCACCTCGTTGCCTCGACCCCGGGCTCGACGTCGGGATTCCACGTCGATCAGGTGGTCCTGGCCGAACCGGACGCCGGTGCGCCCGCCGACGCCACGCCCGCTCCCACGGTCACCGTCACGTCGACGTCACGGACCGGTCGGACCGTCGAGGTCTCGCCGTGTCCGCAGGGGTGCTGGGTGGTGCTCGGCGAGGGCTACAACCCGGCATGGACCGCGTCGGACGACTCGGGATCGCTCGGTGCACCGACCCTCGTCGACGGCAATGCCAACGGGTGGTTCATCGCACCGACGGATCAACCGACCACGGTCACGTTCCACTGGACCGCACAGCGGACCCTGAACATCGCCCTCGGCGCCTCGCTCGTCGGGGTGCTCGCCTGCCTCGCCCTCGTCATCGCCGATCGTCGCCGCGACGGCGACGCGCTCGTGCCCGCGCCGCGGCCACGGCCGTTCCCCCCGTCGCGATGGGGTGACGACGTGGTGGCCGTCCCGACCGTGATCATCACCACGCTGGCGAGTGCGTTGTTGATCGGCTGGGTGTGGGGCGCCGTGGCCCTCGTGGTCTCGCTCGCCGCCTTCGCCCTGCGTCGCCAGCGACTGCTCGCGGCGCTCGGGCTCTCGATCGTCGTCGTCGCCCAGTGCATCGTGGTGCTCGTCGTCGAGCGGGAACGGCCGTTCCCGTCCGCGGGCTTCCCGGTCCGGTTCGAATGGCTCCATCCGTGGACGTTGCTCGGCGTGGTCCTGCTGACCTGCTCGGCGCTCGTCAGCGGGCGACCGCGCCTCGGCGGACGGTCGAAGGGGTCGCCGTGACCACGTCGACGGTGACGGTGGCCGCTCCGACCACGCGGCTGCGTTACCACCCGTCGCTCGACGGGTTGCGGGCGATCGCGGTGATGCTCGTGGTGCTGTTCCACGCCGGTGCGACGTCACAGCTGCCCGGTCTCGCCCCCGGCGGGTTCATCGGCGTGTCGGTGTTCTTCACCATCTCCGGGTATCTCGTGACGACGCTGCTCCTGCGCGAGGGCGCGCTCGACGGGCGGCGCGAACACATCGACTTCGGCCGCTTCTGGGCCCGGCGGGTGAAGCGGCTCTGGCCGGCGTCGCTGTGCGTCGTCGCCGTCGTCGTGCTGCTGTCGTCGTGGGCGTGGGCCGGCATGTTCGCCTCCGACGCAGTGGCCGGTGTGTACGGCTACACGAACTGGTACGTGATCTGGTCGGGCACCGACGAGTTGCTCCGCACGATCGTCGGCCCCCTCGGCCCGTTCTGGTCGCTCGCCATCGAGGAGCAGTTCTACGTCCTGCTCACCGTCACCGTGCTGCTCTGCTGGCGCACTCGACGACCCCTGCGCTGGCTCACCGTCGCCGTGGTCGCCGGCTGGTTCGGCTCGCTCGCCGCGCAACTCCTGATCAGCGGACCGCAGTACCGGCTCGAGTTCGGGACCGACACGCGAGGCGGCGAGATCCTGGCCGGCTGCGGGCTGGCCATCCTGCTCCACCGCCATCCGGAGTTCCTCGATCGGTGGCGACGGTGGTCGACGACGGCTGGTGCGGCTGCGCTGGCGGTGATCGTCGTGATCGCCATGACGAACGACTACGACCCGCCGTGGCTGCTGCGCGGCGGGTACAGCGCGCTGTCCCTGGTCAGCGCGGTGCTGATCGTGTCGCTGCTGGTACCGAACCGTGTGACGACCGCGTTGGGTTGGCGGCCGCTCGTGACGATCGGCGTCGCCAGCTATTCGATCTACCTGGTCCACTGGCCGGTGATCCTGATCCTCACCCCGGCCCGTGTCGGGACCGACGGCTGGACGCTCGTCGCCGTGAAGATCGCCGTCGCCGCGCTCGTCGCCGCGGCGCTGCACGTCACGGTCGAACAGCCGCTCCGGCGATTGGCCGTCCCGAACCGATCGGTGGCGGTCGCCTGGGTCGTCGCGACCGTCGGGGTGTCGGCGCTGGCGATCCTCGTGCTGTGACTCGGCGGCGGCCTCGGCAACCGACCGGTCGGCGAACCATGGGCCGGCGAACGATGGGCGAACCATGGCCCGATGGTTGCCGGGTCTCCTCGTCCCGGCGATGCTCGGGGTGGTCGCGTGCGGGGGTTCCGAGGAGCACACGCCCACCGGCGCCGGTCCCGCCGTGGTGACGATCGAGTCCCAGACGTGCCGTCGTCCGCAGGTGCGCACGGGCGTCGGTACCGTGCTCGCCGACGGGGTCGCGCTCACCGCCGCCCACGTGGTCGACGACCAGCTCCGAACGCTCGAAGTCGACGGTCGGCCGGCACGCGTCGTCGCCAGCTCCACCGCCACGGATCTGGCGCTCGTGGCGGCCGAGACGTCGCCGGATCGATCGATCGACGCTGCTCGCCGGTGGTTCGCAACGATCGAGGACGCCGCGCCGGCTCCCGTCGAACGTTCGGCCGCGGTTGTGCTCCTCTCGCCGGCCGGCTCGCGGCCCACGACGGTGGAGCGTCTCGTGACCCTGCGCGTCGACGATCTCAGCGCCGGAGCGGTCCACGAACGACGCGCGCTCGTGCTCGCCACGGGGTCCCGACCCGGTGACAGTGGATCGCCGGTCCTCGACGGAGCAGGGGCCGTGGTCGGCGTGCTCGTCCTCCGTCGATCGGACACGTCCGGTTCGTACGCCACCCGGATCCCGCCGTGGCCGACCGCTTCGGATCTCGTCGGCGATCGGCCGCACAACACCACGCAGAGCGCTGGTTCGACCACGCCAACGGTTGCCCGGGCTGCGCCCTGCACCTAGGGTCTGGCCCAGGCGGCCCTCAAGTCGCCGTGGAACCAGTGCGCCGCCAGGCGCCAGGGAAGGGGAAGCCATGAACCGGTCCGTCAGACGATTCGTCCTACCACTCTTCGTGATCTCGGCGTTCGGTGCCGCGGCGTGCACCAGCGACGATTCCGGCTCCGACACCAGCGACAGCGGTGCCCCGGGGACGGACGCGCCATCAGGCTCTGCGGCGGACACGGCGGCACCGTCGGGCAGCAGCGCCGGCAGCACGCCCGGCGACAGCGTCGAAGAGGTCCAGTCCTCCGAATCGAAGCTCGACGCAGTCACGTCGGCCGGCACGTTCAAGTGCGGGACGCGCGACGATCTCCCGGGGTTCGCGACGCTCGATCCGTCGGGCGAACACGTCGGCTTCGACTCGGACTTCTGCCGGGTGATCGCCGCTGCCGTGCTCGGCGATGCCACCAAGGTCGAGATGGTCGACGTCGCCACCGACGACCGGTTCACCGCCCTCCAGTCCGGCGAGATCGACGCGCTGGTGCGCAACACGACCTTCACCGCGACGCGTGACGGTTCGAACGGGGCCACGTTCCTCCAACCGACGTTCTACGACGGCCAGGGGATGATGGTGGCCGCCGACAGCGGCTTCGCCTCCCTCGAGGACATGGACGGCGTGATCGTCTGTGTCGCCCAGGGCACCACCACCGAAGGGAACGCGGCGGCCGAGGCCGCTCGCCTCGGCGTGACCTGGGAGATCCGGCCGTTCGAGGACGTCGACCTCATCCAGGAGGCCTTCGTCGCCGGGCAGTGCGACGGCTGGTCGTCCGACACGAGCCAGCTCACCGGGCTGCGATCGACCTATCCGGACGGGCCGGAGGCGTTGACCATCCTGCCCGAGGTGTTCTCGAAGGAGCCCTTGGCGCCCGCGGTCGCCGACGGCGACAGCCAGTGGGCCCAGGCGGTCAACTGGGCGATCCTCGCCACCATCGAGGCCGAGGAGTTGGGGATCACGTCGCAGAACGTCGACACGTTCGCCGACACCACCGACGTCAACATCCAACGGTTCCTCGGCCTCGAGGTCGAAGGTGAGGGCGTGCTCGATCCCGGCCTCGGCCTCCCGCCCGACTTCGCCTTCCAGGTGGTCAAGCAGGTCGGGAACTACGGGGAGATCTTCGACAAGCACCTCGCTCCGCTCGGCCTCGAGCGCGGCGTGAACGCGCTGTGGACCGATGGCGGCCTGATGTACTCGCCGCCGTACCGCTGACCTCGATCCCGACCCCCACGCGCGACCCGGCGCGGACCCGGCGCGTGCCCCTGTGGCGCGACGTGCGGGTCATCCGTTGGATCGTCCAGGTGGCGATCGTCGCCGTGGTGGTGGCGATCGTCATCTGGCTGTACGGCAACTACACGAGCAACGCCGCGCGGGCGAACATCCCGACGAACTTCGACTTCCTCGACAACCCGGCGTCGTTCCAGATCACCGGCAACTCGCTCTCCCAGAGTGCACCGGTGCGCGAGGCTCTGTTCGAGGGTCTGGTGAACACGTTGCGAGTGTGTGTCGCCGGGGTCATCGCGGCGACGATCCTGGGGACGCTCGTCGGCATCGGGCGGTTGTCGCACAACTGGATCGTGCGCAAGATCGCCACCGTCTACGTCGAGGTCGTGCGCAACATCCCGCTCGCCCTGTTCCTCGTCGCCGGGTTGGTCGTCATCGTCTTCGGCGTGTTCCCGAACATCACCGAC
Source organism: Ilumatobacteraceae bacterium (assembly GCA_963695145.1). Taxonomy (GTDB): domain Bacteria; phylum Actinomycetota; class Acidimicrobiia; order Acidimicrobiales; family Ilumatobacteraceae; genus Sva-07. The sequence goes on from CAVOGB010000007.1 coordinate 126,743, forward strand.
GCCTGGGACTTCCTCGGGCTGGTCACCCTGTCGAACCGCGGCCTGGCCGTGCCGTGGTACGACGGGGGCACTGGCCGGGGCCTGTTGTTGATCCTCCTCGTCGGCGGCCTCCTCTGGTGGGCGCTCGCCCACTGGCGACGATCGGTTTCCGATCGCACGGGTGCGCCGGCCCGCTCGGGGTTGTGGGGCGGCCTGGCGTTCGTCGTCGTGGTCGTCCTCGGTTGGTTCGCGTTCGGCTACTCGTGGAGCGTGCCCGTCGTCGAGGGGCGCGGCACGGTGGGCGGGATGCGCGTCGACCCGTCGTTCTTCGCGTTGTTCTTCGCGCTCGTGATCTACACGGCCAGTCACATCGCAGAGATCGTCCGCGGTTCGATCCAGGCCGTACCGCTGGGCCAGGCGGAAGCGGCCGACGCGATCGCGTTGAGCGGGTTCCAGAAGACGTGGTTCGTCGTGTTGCCGCAGGCGATGCGCATCGCCATCCCGCCGCTCGGCAACCAGTACCTCAACCTGATCAAGAACTCCTCGCTCGGCGCGGCGATCGGCTACTACGACCTCACACTCGTGGCCAAGACGACCGTCGGCAACGGGTCACCGGCCGTCCCGGTGTTCGCGCTCACGATGCTGGTGTACATCGCGCTCTCGCTCGTGACGTCCCTGATCGTCAACGTGGCCAACCGGCGGATGGCCCTGGTCGAACGATGAGGCGCGAACGATGAGGCGCGAACGATGAGCGACGCCATCGTCGAACTCGGCTCCGAACCGGTCGTCCCGCCGCCGGTCGATCGAGGGCCGACCACGCGTCCGGGGGTCGGCGTGTGGATGCGCCACAACCTGTTCCGCACCCCACTCGACGGCGTGCTGACGGTCGTGTTCGGCACGATCTCCGCCGTCGTGCTCTACAAGGCGTTCACGTTCGTCTTCTTCACCGGCCGGTGGGAGATCGTCCGCACCAACCTCCAGCTGCTGATGATCGGGCGCTTCCCGCCGGCGCACGTCCTGCGGCTCGCGGTGACCGTGGTCGGGCTGGCGGCCTGGGCGGGGTTGGGGGCCGGGCTCATCAGCGGACGGCGCGCCCGGGCCGGAAAGTCGACACGGCTGCCACTGCGTCGCCGGGCGGCCGACCTGCTCGGCCGCTTCTGGGCGCTCGCGCTCGTCGTCGTGTACCTGCTCGTGCTCGCCGGGACACCGGGGCCGTGGATCATGGTCGGGCTCGCCCTCGCTGCCGCCCTGGTGACGAGGGTGGCCGGCGGTTGGCTCGGCCGCCGCCCGCTCACTCGGGCGATCAACATCGCGCTCGCGCTCGTCCTCGTGGCGGTCCCGCTCGGGCTCTATCTCTACGTCGTCACCGCCGTCGGGTTCGACGAGTGGGGCGGGTTCCTGCTCAACCTCTTCCTCGCCGTCTGCTCGATCATCCTCTGCTTCCCGCTCGGCGTGCTGCTCGCGCTGGGGCGGCGATCCGGGCTGCCCCTCGTGCGGTGGATGTGCACCGTGTACATCGAGATCATCCGCGGCGCTCCCCTGTTCGTGCTGCTGCTGCTCGCCAACGTCGCCCTCGGGTTCTTCGTGCCGACGGAGCTCGCTCCCGAGAAGGCGACGCGAGCGATCGTCGTGTTCACGCTGTTCACCGCCGGCTACATGGCCGAGATCGTCCGTGGCGGTCTGCAGTCGATCCCCCGCGGCCAGATCGAGGCGGCCAAGGCGATCGGTCTGTCTCCCGTCCGCCAGACGTGGTACGTGGTGCTGCCCCAGGCGTTGCGCAACGTGATCCCGGCCCAGATCGGTCAGTTGATCTCGTTGTTCAAGGACACCACGCTCGCCGGGATCGCGATGGGGCTGTTCGAACTGCTGAACGTCTCCTCGGCGATCACCGCCCAGGAGGAGTTCCGCGGGCAAGGATTGATCGGTGAGACGATCACGTTCGCCGCGCTGCTGTTCTGGATCGTGGCGTTCACGATGAGTCGGGAGAGCCAGCGCCTCGAGCGACGGCTTGGGGTCGGCACCAGATGAATGGATCCGGACGAGTAGGAGTCAGATGAGCGACGACAGCATGAGCGATCCGACCGGCGCCGTCTTCAACGATGCGACCGCGATGGCGGGGGACGGCGCGCCGATGATCGAACTCGAACACGTCGACAAGTTCTTCGGTGACTTCCAGGCGTTGCGGGACATCAATCTCAAGGTGGCGACCAAGGAGGTCGTCGTCGTGATCGGTCCGTCGGGATCCGGCAAGTCGACGATGATCCGCTGCGTCAACCGTCTCGAGGAGCACGATGCGGGGCGGATCGTGGTCGACGGCACCGAGCTCTCCAACGACGTCCGCAACATCGCCGAGGTCCGGCGCGAGACCGGCATGGTCTTCCAGAGCTTCAATCTCTTCCCGCACCTGAGCGTGCTCGACAACGTCACGCTCGCTCCACGCAAGGTGCGCAAGCTGCCCAAGGCGAAGGCCGAGGAGCTCGGCATGGAGCTGCTCACCCAGGTCAGGATCCCCGAGCAGGCCCAGAAGTATCCGGGTCAACTCTCGGGCGGCCAGCAGCAACGGGTGGCGATCGCCCGCGCCCTGGCGATGCGCCCGAAGGTGATGCTCTTCGACGAACCGACCTCGGCGCTCGATCCGGAGATGATCAACGAAGTGCTCGACACGATGAAGGATCTCGCCGTCGGCGGCATGACGATGGTGGTCGTGACCCACGAGATGGGCTTCGCCCGCGAGGTCGCCGACCGTGTCGTGTTCATGGAGGCCGGCCAGATCGTCGAGGTCGGCACCCCCGAACACTTCTTCACCTCACCCCAGGAGGAACGGACCAAGCGCTTCCTCTCCCAGATCCTCTGACACCACCCGAAAAATGCCTGGAATCGCGCGCTCAGCGCGCGATTCCAGGCATTTTTCGGTCGGAGTCGGGTCAGAGGCGGGCGACGAGTTGCTCGCAGAGGGGGCTCTGGGGGGCGCCGTCGGAGGTGGTGGAGCGGAGGGGGCCGGCGGCGAGGAGCTCACCGGGGAGGAACAGCGCGGCGTCGTGGCCGGCGCCGGTGCCGACGGTGATCGTCGAGGTGCCGGTGACGGGGTCGACGACGACGGTGGCGGTGCGTTGCTCGTTCTCCTCCAGCGGGGTCCAGTTCGGCACCGGTTGATCACCGAGGACGGCGCCCGCGGAGTCGGTCACGACGACGTGGGCGGCGGCGGGATCGGAGAGGTCGAGGTCGACCGCCCAGCCGTCACCGGCCGCGATCGGAGACGGAACACGTTCCGCAGCGACGGTCTGGGTCACTCGACGTGCGGTTCCCCGCTCGATGGCGACCCAGACGCCCTGCTCGGCGGTGTACACGCCGGTGCAACCGATCTCGGGGTCGATCTCGATCGCCGTCGTGCCATCGCGGGCCGCGGGCGAGCCGGGTGCGATCTCGATCAGGCCGGGCGACGGCGCCGGGAAGATCGCGTCGTCCAAGGCGTACCGGAACTCGGTGAACCCCGGTGACTTCTGGTCGAGCGTCCAGGTGGCGAGCGACAGGTTGACCCATGCACCCCACACGACCAGCGCGACGCCGGCAACGGCGATCCAGCGAGCCCACGATCGTCCGACCGCCCAGGTGCCGATCACCCAGGCGCCGATCGAGCCGGCGACCGCCAACGGCGTCAGCATGTCGATCAGGTACCGCTGGGCGAGGAAGCCGATCAGGAACGTCGGCAGGGCGCCGCCCGCGGTGCACGCGACGACGAGTCCCCACGTCAGCGCCCGGCGGCGGACGATCCACACCGCCCCGACGACGGCGAGGACGAGCAGCAGCGTGGCGGTCAGCGTCAGCGACGATGACGGTGTGTTCCCGAGCAGCGGGTACGACGCCCGGTTCTCGGCGACCGGTCCGAAACGGATGCCGGGCACGAGGCGCTCGAAGCGGATGGCGTCCGGCCTCAGGTACTGCACGACCGTGGTGGTCAGGAACCGCGACGAGAAGAAGCTGTCGTTGTTCCCGGCGAACCACGCCGCACGGGCGGGGTCCTGCAACGACAGCAGCTGCCGTCCGCCCGGTACCGAGAACAGCGTGCCGAACTTGGCGAAGTTGACCGCGGCGTGAGCGATCAGCGGCACCAGCCCGCCGACGACGGCCACGATCGCCATCCGGGTTCCATCCGGTCGACGATCGCGCCGGTTGCGCCAGGCGAGAACCAGCCCACACACGCCGATGGCGAAGGCCATCCCGAGCCCGATCGGGGCCCGCGTCAATGTCGCCCCGAGTGCGGCGGCGATCGCTCCCACCAGCGGGCGGGTCGACGTGAACCGCGAGGCGGCCCATTCCAGGACGAGCGTGGCCGAGATCAGGGCGAGCGTGAACGCCCAGAGTTCGGTCTCGTTGTAGACGCTGATCCATCCGGCGGCGAAGATCGCCGGCGAGAACACCACGGCGGCCGTGAACAACCCCACGACCCATCGCTCGTCGACCGGCGGCGCGCCCGCTCCGTTCGTCCGGGGACGGGTCCGGAACGAACCGAGCGCAGCCGTGACCACCCGCCCGGCGTCGCGGGCGAGGCGGGCCGACCAGCGACACAGCACGACGACGGCGATCAGCATCGACACGCGGACGAGCCGGGACGTGAACAGGTCGCCGAAGAGCTGGAACGGCATCCGCACGATCGACAGGAACGGCCCGTAGTACAGGTACGTCCTGCCGCCGATGAGGAATCCCTCCGGACCCGGCACGTTCGGATCGACGGCCAGCCGTCCGTGCAGGAACACCCGCGCCTGCTCGTCGTAGAAGTCGGCGCTGAAACCGGCCCGGGCGAACAGGTTCCACGGATGCCACGAGGTGGAGACGAGCCAGAACAGCACGACGGCCACGACCGTGACGATGTTCACGACCGCCGCCGTGGAGCGGCCCGATGATCGGACCGGAGCGGCGGTCGCCGTGCTCGGATCGACGGTGGTCGTCACGACGGGTCGAGCAGGGGCGGCGCCGTCTCGAGCTTCACCACGAACTGGTAGGCGAACATCGTCGGCCACACCGTGCGCAGCAGGCGATCGGCGAACGCCACGAGCCGGCCCGGCGCACCCTCCACCCCGAGGACGTCGAGCGGGAGCCCGGCGTAGCGCTCGGCGGTCGTGACGAGACCGGTGTTGGCGACCGCCCGCCGGAAGCTGCGGCGCGTGAAGAAGCGGACGTGCGTGCGGTCGAGGATCCCGCGCTGGTCGTAGTCGAACAGGCCCGCCGCCGTCCGCCCACGCGGGTACCAGTGGCCGAAGTTCGGGACGCTGGCGACGATCATCCCGCTCCGCGACGTCCGATCGGCGAGATCCGCCAGCAGCTCGTCCGGATTGCGGACGTGTTCGATCACGTCGGCGGCGATCACCACGTCGAACCCGCCGCCGACCGCGTCGGGCAGGCCCTGCTCGAGGTTGGCCTCGAAGAAGCGGTCGGTGCGCTCGGTCACGCCCTCGTCGGCGACGAGATCGACGCCGGTGACGTGGTGTCCGCGGCGGCGGAGTTCGGCGGCCACCCAGCCGGGCCCGCAGCCGACGTCGAGCACGCGCAACGGAACGTCGTCGGGGATGAGCTCCAGCACGATGCCGTGCGAACTGTCGGGCGACGGCTTGTACGCGTACGGCTCGTCCTTGTGTCCGAGGTCGCCCCGGCCGAAGCCGACCTCGCCGAGGCGGTGGCGGACCGTGTCGATCACGATGTCGCGGGCGTACGCCATCCCGTTGACGCGGGAGATCTCGTCGCCGTAGTAGGTCGGGATCGGGACCTCGACGATCCGGCGGTGCGCGCCGAGCAGCTGCAGGATGATCTCGGTGTCGAAGTCGAAGCCGTCGCTGTTGCCGACGAAGGGCAGGGCGGCGAGCGCCGACACCCGATAGGCGCGGTAGCCCGAGTGCCATTCGCTCAGCCGGACCCCGGCGATCACGTTCTGGGTGCGGGTGAGGATGCGGTTGCCGACGTACTTGTACAGCGGCATCCCGCCGCGCCGGGCGCCGCCCGGATCGAGCATCCGCGAGCCGAACACGGCGTCCACCGGTTCACCGGGATGGCCGTCGGCGAACGGGGCGAGCAGATCGGGCATCTTCTCCGGCGCGTACTGACCGTCGCCGTGGAGCAGGACCACGATGTCCCAGCCGTGGTCGATGGCGTAGCGGTACCCGGCCTTCTGGTTGCCGCCGTAGCCGAGGTTGGCCTCGTGGCGCACGATCGTGAGCGGGATGTCGGTGCCGTCGGCGATGTAGCCGTGCGCGACGTCGAAGGTGGCGTCGCCGGAGTGATCGTCCATCACGAGCACCTCGACGAGTTCGCTGCGCAGCGGCGACGGGATGCGGTCGAGCACCCACCGCAGCGTCGTCTCGGCGTTGTAGGCGACGACGAGGACCCCGACCTTCACGCCACGCTCCCGACCCGCGCGAACGTGCAGCTCATCGGCGGTACACCCATTGCCGCAAGACTACAAAGCGGAAGATCGCCGCGGCCGTCCACGTGATGGCCAGCACGACGAGTTCGGCGGTGGGGTTGCCGTCGACGGCGGCCAGCGCCAGCGACGTGACGAGCAGCGACACGGCGAACACGGTGAACGTGGTGGCGAGCCGCCATCGGCGGTCCTCGTCGCTGCGGCGGTGGAACGTCCAGCGTCGGTTGGCCCAGTTGTTGCCGATCGCCGTGGCCGTGAACCCGACCACGTTGGCCCACACGGCGCCGATCTCGTCGCGCAGCAGCAGGAAGATGACGAGGCTGACCGCGGTCGAGACGAGACCGATGCTGGCGTAGGTGACCGTCTGACGGCCGAAGTCGTCGGCCAGCGGCTGCCGCTCGTGCTCGCCGAGGTCGACCGAGGCGCGGCCCCGGAAGAAACGCCACGCCATGCGCCGCACGCCCCGGAGATCGGCCAGCGCCGTGGACCGCACGTCGACACGGCTGTCGGGATCGTCGATCCAGTCGACCGGCACCTCGTGGACGCGCAACCCGTTGTATTCGGCGAGCAGCAGCAGTTCGGTGTCGAAGAACCAGGCGTTGTCCTCCACGGCCGGCAGGAGCAGCTGCACGACGTCGGCGCGGCCCGCCTTGAAGCCGCACTGCGCGTCGCGGAAGCGGACGGCGAACACGAGCCGCAGCAGCTGGTTGTAGCACCGCGAGATCAGCTCCCGCTTCGGGCCGCGGGCGACGACCGAGCTCGAGCTGAGACGCGACCCGATGGCGAGGTCGGAGTGTCCCGACACGAGCGGCGCCACGAGTGGCAACAGGCCGGTGAGGCCCGTCGACAGGTCGACGTCGGTGTAGGCGACCACATCGGCGTCCGAAGCTCGACCACGCCGCCCGCAGCGCCCGTCCCCGCCCCTTCTGGTCGAGGTGCAGGTGGACGATGCGGTCGTCGCCAGCCGACAGCCGGGTGGCGATCGACGCCGTGCCGTCGGTCGATGCGTTGTCGGCGATGACGATCCGCCAGCGGAACGGGAACCCGGTCGTCAGGTGCTCGCGCAGTCGGCAGATGCTCGATTCGAGGATCGCCTCCTCGTTGTACACCGGCACCACGATGTCGACGCGCGTCTCGCTGGCCGTGTTCACGGCCCGCCCTCGACGGGGCCTTCCTCGACCGGCACGTCCTCGACCGGCACGTCCTCGACGCCGAACGGGTCGGGGACGATGCCGCTGTCGCTGATGAACACGGCGACGGCCCGGTCGGTCACGTCGTTCAGGGTGTAGGGGGTGCGGTCGCCGTCGTGGAAGGCGATGCGCCGGACGCCGGGGAGTTCCTCGAGCGCCTCGGCCCCGGCGCGGACGAACATGACGGGCCGGGTGCTGGCGTCGTCGGCGTCGGCCAGGCGACGCGGCCCCAGCTGCCGGCTCAGCGGCACGTCGTCGACCACGAAATCGACCCCGCTCTCCCCCAGCTGCGCCATCACCGGCGCCGTGTAGGGCTCGGCGAAGCCCAGCCCCCCGGCGTCGAAGCGGACCTCCGACGGGGCGCCGGGGTCGTCGGCGAAGTAGTCGGCCACCTGTGAGCGGATGTCGGCGATCGAGTCGTACGTGGCCCGGAAGTACACCGGCCCGGCGGCGTTGGCATGGACGGGAATCGTGGCGACGGCGGCGAGCAACCCGACCACGGCCAGCCCGCCGAGGGCTCCTCGGCGGGCGTCGGCGCGCAACACGCACAGCAGCGACATCACCAGCAGGTAGGTGGCGAAGGCCCCGATGACCCACAGGTACCGGATCTTGTGCGGCGTCAGTCCCAGCACGTCGATCGGGGTGATGATCAAGGTGACGATGGCGACGCCACTGCACAGGGCGAGGAGCCAGTACCCCCGCTCGACGGCGACGTGCCCGCTGCGCCTGGCCGCCAGCCAACCGAGCGCGATCACGGCGACGAACAGCACGAGCGCCACCAGCGACGTTCCGAGGCCCGGCAGACCGGGTGCCGACAGCACCCGACCCTCGGGCGTGTCGATCCACGTCGAACTCGGCACCGACGTGTCGAAGCCGGGCCGCAGCCACCACGGGGCCTGGGCGACGACCGAACTGAACAGGCGCAGGCCCACCGCCAGGCCGGTCGTGCTCTTCTCGGCGCCTGCGCCCGACCCGCCGGTGCCGGCCGTCAGCAGACGGCCGAGGTTGCCCTGGCCGGCGCCGAACAACTGCTCCCACAGCGGCTGGGCCCACAGCACGAGCCCGACGATCACCGAGTTGCGCAACGGCAGCGCGCAGGTCGCGGAACCTCCCCGGACCGTCGCTCCGGCGTCGCACGACGACCACTCCGAGTCCGAACGCCAGCAGGATCGGCACGAGGAAGAGGTAGCCGAGGTGGGTCTCCATGCAGAACGAGCCGACGGCCACCGCCAGCGGCAGGAGGACGACGTCGTCGTCGATCACCGCCCACAACGTGCACAGCAGGAGCCAGAACGGCAGGACCAGCACGTTGGGCTGCCACGGGTCGTAGAGCAACTCGCTGCCGAGGGTCCAGGCGAGGCCGGCGGTCACGACCTGGGCGACGATCGCCGCGGTCGGCCCGCCCGTGCGCGAGGTGACGTAGCCGACCGCCCACACCACGGCGATGTTCAGGGCGGCGACGGCGAGGGCGATGCCGGCCGCTCCGCCGAACAGGCGCACGGGCAGCGCCACCAGGTCGAACAGCAGCGGTCCGGGATGGTTGACGTCGACGGTGGAGCTGATCGACGCCGACGACCACGTGCCGAGCAACGGGTGGTTGCGGGTGAGCACGTCACGGCCGCGCAACTCGATCAGGGCGTTGTCGCCGATCGCCTCGTAGCCGCGGCGGATGCCGCGCACCGCCGACAGCAGGATCACGAAGCTCGTCGCGGCGGCGAGGATCTGCCATCCCCACCGGCGCACCCGGTCGTCGATCGACACGGCTGCCGTGCGCCGGCGCCGGGGCGGTCGCGACGGTCACGTCGCGACCCCGGGCGGGCCGATGAACAGCGCCGTCTCCTGGCCGAGGGCGAGCAGCCGGGCGGCGTCCTCGCGGGCCTGCTGCGAGAGCCGGGGATCGACGCGCACGCCGAACAGGTTCGTGTCGACGATCGGCACGAGATCGTCCAGCCCGTGCGCTTCGAGGTCGGCGATCAGGTCGTCGCGCAGCGATGCGAACTGTTCCCGTTCGGCCGGGGTGCGCGGGTCGTACGAGGCGACCTCGACGACGCGGTCGTCGGCGCGCCACTGGTCGACGAAGGCGCCGGTCGCCAGCACGAGTTCGGCGGTGGCCTGGTCGTTCGGGATCACCCGCTGCTGCGTGATCGGCACGTGCCACGGCTCGTACATCCCGACGTCGAAGCCGGCGCGCTCGAGTTCGTCGGCGAGACCGAAGCCCTGGCTCCCGAAGAAGTAGGCGTCGTTCCACTGCACGACGTAGCGACCGTCCCGGCCGTCGGCCGCGCCGACTCCGGCGTCGAGCGCGTCGATCGTCGGCTGCAGCAGGGCACCGACCGTCGTGCCGAGGCGTTCCTCGGGATGATCCGTCCCCGGCGCCACGATCACCATCGACACGATCACCAGGCCCCCCAGGGCCAGTGACCCGACGATCGCCACCCGCCGCACGATGCTCCCCGACGCCGTGCCCTGTCGAGCGGCGACGGCGGCGCAGACCGTCCACACGATGGCGACGATCAGGAGCGTCGTGGTGCCCCAGGCCCACAGCGTGAGGTAGTACCAGATCGTGCCGAAGATGCGGGCCATCGACACGAACGACAGCAGCAACGTCACGGCGATCACGATGTCGAGCGCGACCAGCGAGCGATGGCGCATCCGCACGGCAACCACGAACGAGCCGATCCAGACGGCGAGCAGCAGCGCCCCCGGCCAGATGCGGCCGTCGGGTTCGAAGCCGACCTGCAGGAAGCGGTCGGTGCCGGTCAGCAGCTTGAGGTAGCCGTCGACGACATCGAGGTGGCGCAGCAGGACGTTGCCCCCCATGCGCCAGCCGATCACGTCCTCGGTCGGGGACGTGAAGTGGTCGATCAGCTGGCGGATGTTGCCCGGATCGTGGCGGATCTGCTCCACGACGGGCGCCAACCAGAGCACTGCGAACAGGCCTCCGGTCCAGGCGAGGGGCCGGACGAACGACCGGCGATCGTCGCTGCGCCAGCAACGCACCAGCACGACCGCCACGGCGAACAGGCCCAGCCCACCGGCCATCAGCAGGTACGGGATGTGCGTCTGGGCGGCGAACGACGCGGCCACGACGAGCGGGATGAGCATCATGTGGTCGCCGCAGACGACCGACCAGGCGGCGAGCAGGACGACGACCCAGGCGATCAGCGGCAGGTACGGGTTCCACGGCTGGATCAGCACCACGAGCCCGTAGCCCCGCAGCAGCACCGCGATCACCAGCGCCACGACGAGCACGCCCGCCAGTTGGGCCCGCCGATGTCCGATCCACAGCGCCACGGCGATCCAGGCCGTCTGGATCATCACGGTCGAGGCCTCCATCGCCCACGCCGAACTCCCGAACAGCCGGTAGCCGGGCGCGACGAGCCAGAAGCTGATCGGGCCGGGGTGGCTGCCCTGCTCGGGGAACGTGCCGATCCGGCCGGGGAGTCCGATCAGCGGGGTGTGCCGGCCGCCGACGTCGCGCACCCGGAACTCGGTCATCGCCAGGTCGAGCACCGGGAACCAGCGTCGACCGGAGAGGGTGGCCACGGCCACGATCAGGGGCAGGGCGACGACGAGCGTGACGACCGCGATCGTCGTCCACCGGGACGTGAGCCAGGCGCGCCGGCGCCCGACGGTCGGTGCCCCATCCGCAGGCGCGCCGCCGCCGGAAACAGCGTCAGCCGGCGACAGCGATCGGCCGGGGCTGGATCGGTCATCACCGGCGGAAGCGGCCGCGCCAGCGGCGCCACCGGTCGAGCAGGCCCCACGCGGTCACGAGCATCATCGATTCCATGATGATGCGGCCCGACATCTTCGACTTGCCCCGGGTCCGATCGCGGAAGATGATCGGTGTCTCGACCACCGTCGCGCCGTCGCGGGTCAGCCGCCTGACGAGTTCGGTGAGGAACGCGTACCCCTCGGCCGACGTCGAGGTCGGATCGATCCCGGCGAGCGAGGTGGCCCGGTAGCCGCGGTAGCCGCTGGTGCAGTCGCGGGCGTCGACGCCGAGGATCCCCCTCGTGTAGGCGTTGCCCCACTTCGACAGCAGCTGGCGGTGCACCGGCCAGTCGGTGGTGCCGCCGCCGGTGATGTAGCGCGAGCCGATCACCACGTCGGCGCCGTCGGCGATCAGCCGGATGAACTCGCTCAGCTGCTCGGGGTCGTGGGAGAAGTCGGCATCCATCGAGATGATGACGTCGTACGGACCGTCGAGGACCCGGGCGAAACCCTCCCGGTAGGCGCTCCCGAGGCCGTGCTTGGCCGCCCGGTGCAGGACCTCGATCCGGCCGAGCTCGGCGCCGGTCGCTTCCGCGATCCGGCCGGTGCCGTCAGGGCTGTTGTCGTCGACCACGAGCACGTCGGTGGTCGGTGCCGCCTTGCGCACGGCGCGCAGGAAGGGCTCGATGTTGTCCCCTTCGTTGTACGTCGGCAGGACGATCACGCTGCGCATATCGGTGCGACACCCTACTGGTGGGAGGAGGACTGGCGGGAGCCGTTCCCGACCGTCATGTCAGCGGGCTCGTCATCCGGTCACCGCCCGGTGGAGGACCCGGATGATGCCGAGCGCCGAAGCGTCCCACGTGAGCGTGCGGGCCCGTTCGAGCGCCGCCTGCCCGAGCCGGAGGCGGAGCGCGTCGTCGAGCAGGACCCTGGCCATTTCCGCCCCGAGCTGATCCGGTGGGGCGAGGATGCCGGTGACGCCGTCGACGACGCTGCTGCGGTGGCCCCGGATGTCGGTGGCCACCGCGGGCGTGCCGCAGCCGGCACCCTCGGTGAGGCTCAGGCCCCAGCCCTCGGCGAGCGAGCCGCTGGCCACGATCCACGCGCTCCGGTACAGATCGACGAGGTCGGCGTGCCCGACCCGCCCGGCGAAGCGGATCCAGTCGCCGGCACCCTGTCGGGCCACGAGGTCGCGCAGCGCGTCGCCTTCCGGCCCCTCCCCCACGATCGTCAGCGTGAGTCCGGGCACGGTGCGCCGGGCGGCGACGGCCGCGTCGATCAGCAACCCGAAACGTTTGACGGGAGCGAGGCGTCCGACGGCGACGATCGACGGGTTCGCCGTCTTGTGCCCTCCCGGGCTGAACATCGGGTCGGTGCCGTTGGGGATCGCCGTCACCCGATCGGCATGGAAGCCGAGTTCGAGGAGTTCCTCGCGGGTGGCGTCGGACGGGGTCGCCGTGAGGCCCCGGCGGTAGAACGGCGGCGCCAGCCGGGCTTCGAGCGCCCGCCCGAACGACGCCAGGGGCCCGGGCAGGATCTGGTCCCACATCGGCCCGTGGACGTGGTGGAGGAACGTGATGCCCGGCGTACGGCGCCACACCGGTGAGAACCACGGAACGCCGTTCCAGATCTCGACGACGGCGTCGTACCGGCCCATCGTCCGGGCGATCTCGCCGGCGATGGCCCGCGGGAACACCGTGTACCGGCTCCCACGGCGGATCACGTCGTAGCCGTTCCGGCGGGCGCTGGCCGGTTCGCCGATCGCCGCCGACGTGCGGTGCGTGACCTCGAGGCCGGCCGCCGCCCAGCGGCGCATGAACTCGTCGGCGTGCACCTCCGATCCGCCGGCGTCGGGATCGTCGAGGTCGCGCCACGCGAGCACGTGGATGCGGCGCACACCCCTGCCGATCAGGTCGTCGGCGTACCACTGCAGCGTGCGGTCGTGCGCAGGATGCTCGGCCGCCATCGGGACGACGATAGGCCCTGATCCGCGGCTCCGGATGGGTACCATCTCGGAGCTTGACCGACCTGATCGACACACCCGACGCCGGGACCCTCCCGCCCGCCGATCCGGCCGCCGCCGGGCGGGCCGACGATCAGCCCGGCCCGCCGGATGCGCCGTTCGTGCTCGGCGGCCGGTTGCGCTGGTCGTGGCGAGGTGGACTGGCCGTGCTCCTGGTGCTCGCGTTCGTCGCGCTGCCGGTGCGCGGGCTGTACCGGGCCACCGGATCGTCGATGGAAGAGGGCTTCATGCTCGTCTTCCCCCACCTGGTCTGGCAGGGCCGGATCCCGAACGTCGACTTCCTGCACCTCTACGGCCCCGGCTCCCTCGACATCCTGGCCCTCTGGTACCAGCTGTTCGGCTACACGCTCGAGGCCGAGCGGACGTTCGGCCTGCTGCAGCACCTCGGCATCATCTTCGGGATCTACGCACTGACGCGCGCCTGGGGCCGGGTGTCGGCGGTCGGTGCGGCGTGGATCACCGCCCTGTTGATCATGACGCCGATCGGCCTGTCGGCGCTGGCGTGGCACGGTGCGGTCGCCCTGGCCCTGTGGGCCATCGTGTTCGCCGTGCGGGCCACGCAGACCCAGCGCACGCGACACTGGGCGATCGCCGGCGTGCTCGCCGGACTCGCCCTCACGTTCCGTCCCGACATCGTGCTCGCGATCGGCGTGGCCCTGCTGTTCGCCGTCTGGTCGTCGCGACGCGTGGCCTGGAAGCCGCTCGTGATCGGCGCCGCCGTCGGTCTGCTGCCGTTGTGGATCCATCTCGTCGTGGCCGGCCCCTGGAACGTGTTCGAGGGCGTGTTCCTCGACCCCGTCTTCCACCTCCGCGCCGGCCGCGAACTCCCTCGTCCACCGTCGTGGAGCGTCGTCGACGGTGCCCTCCAGGCGGTGGCGGAGGGCGTCCCGCCGTGGTGGCGCCTGCCGGCCCCGAAGGCATCGCAGCAGCTGTTCCTGTGGTTCTTCGCCGTCCTCGTCATCGCCATCGGCGTCCCGGTGTTCGCGTGGCGTCAACGGCGGCGCGGGAACGCCACGCCGCGCACGTTCGTACTGCTCGCCGCCGGGCTCTTCGGGCTCGGCATCCTGCCCCAGGCGCTGCAACGCCCCGATTCGACGCATCTCGCGTGGGTGGCCGTCGTCTCGTGGCCGCTGCTCGCCGTCGCGCTCACCGAGGTCGGCATTCGCCACTGGCCCTCCCGGGCCCGCCTCGCGCAGCTCGCCGGCGTCGGCCTCGTGGGCCTGCTGATGCTCGTCGTCGCACCGTTCTACACGTACCGCCACTACCTCCTGCAGACCCGCGTCTCGGCCGGCAATCTCCCGGTTCCCTTCCTGGTGGAGCGCGACGGGCGCCGGTTCTGGTTCGGCGACTTCTTCGTGGCCCGCGCCCTCAACGAGCTGATCCCCGACCTGGACGAGCTCACCGAGCCCGGTGACCGGCTCGTCGTCGGACCGGCCGACCTGAGCCGCACGATCTACAGCGACGACTCCGTGTACTTCCTGTTCCCCGAACTGGTGCCGGCGACGTACTTCATCGAGATGGATCCGGGTCTCGCCGACGCCGAGGGGTCCGGGCTCGCGCAGGACATCGACACGGCCGACTTCCTCGTGCTCACGAACATCTGGACCGGCTGGAACGAGCCGAATGCGTCGTCGGACCATCTGTCGCAGGAGGCCAACCAGGCCGTCGCCGACAACTTCTGCCTGATCCGTCAGTACGAGGACAACCTCGTGCTGCTCTTCCAGCGCTGCGAAGGCGGCGGCGGGGTCAGTCCGGCCGACATCACCGGCACCTACCCCCGCCCCGCCGACGACGACGGCTGATCCAGCGGGCCCTCAAATCCCCGTTTGTGTCGCGATTTCGGTGCACTGGTGCACCGAAATCGCGACGCAAACGACTGTTGAGGGGTGTGTTAGCGATCGAGTTTGCGCCAGACGGGGGCGGGGGCGAGGCGCAGGAGGCCGAACACCGCCTGCAGCATCGACGGCGCCCACACGACCGAGCTGCCCTTGCGCAGACCCTTGGCCACGGCGGCGGCGACCACGTCGACATCGGCCGCGAACGGCGCCTCGGCGACCCCGGCGGTCATCTTCGAGCGGATGAAGCCGGGCCGCACGACGAGCACCTTGGCGCCCGAGCCGTGCAGCGCGTGGCCGAGACCCGTGGCGAACGCGTCCTGGGCGGCCTTCGTCGATCCGTACACGAAGTTCGAGGCGCGGGTGCGGACACCCGCCACACTCGACAGCACGACGAGCGTGCCATGGCCCTGGGTGCGCAGTTGCCGGGCGACGGCGAGGCCCGAGCTGACGGCGCCGACGTAGTTGACCTCGGCGAGCGCCGCGGCCGCTACGGGATCATCGTTCACCGACCCGTCACCGAGCTGCCCGAACGCCTGGATCACCACGTCGAGGTCGCCGTGCTCGCCGGCGATCGAGCGCACGAGCGCCTCGTGGCCGGCGTGATCGAGGGCGTCGAATTCGACCGAGACCACCGAGACCGCCCGCATCGAGCGGAGTCGTCAGCTCGAGCGGCGTGTGACGGCCGGCGAGGATCACCGTGCGCAACGCGGGCGACGCCAGTTCGTGCACGATGGCCTGGGCGATGTCGCTGCCGCCTCCGAGCACGAGGATCGTCTGTGGCTGTTGGATGGCGTTGTTCACGTTGGTCCCGTCGTGTCGTGCGGTCGGAGGCGTCAGATGAGCTCGAGCCGGCGCGCCTGGTCGCTCGCCCACCGGCCGTCGGGATCGACCCGCGAGCGGACCGCCCGCCACTCGTCGAGTCGCGGATAGCCGGCGCGGATGACGGCCGGGCCGGCGGTGGCGTCCTTGGCGAGGTAGTGCCGCCCGCCGGCGTCGAGCACCAGCCGATCGAGCTCCTCGAGGAGACCGGCCAGCCGCCCCGGGGACGCCGGGAAGTCGACCGTCAGCGTCCAGCCCGGCTGGGGGAAGCTGAGCATGCCGCCGCTCTCCGCGCCGAAACGCTTGAGCACGTTGACGAACCCGGCGTCACCGCCGGCGGCCACCTTGGCCACGATGGTGCGCAGCGTCTCGACGGCGTCGAACGGCACGACGAACTGGTACTGCAGGAAGCCGTGCCGTCCGTACAGCCGGTTCCACCGCCCGACCATGTCGAGGGGATGGAAGAACCCGGTGAGCGTCTCGGTCCCCTCGTGCCGCCTCGGTGTCTTGCGGTACCAGACCTCGTTGAAGCCACGGACCGCGTGGCGGTGCAGCACGTTCGGCACCCCGGGCGGTACGTCGGGGAACACGGGCGGATCGAAGCCGAGCGGATCCGCTGCGGAACGGGGATGGTGCCGGCGCAGGTCGTCGAGCGTGGCGTGGTTCCCCCGCCCGAGCGCGGCCCGCCCGAGCTGCTTGCCGGAGGCGATCAGGTCGATCCAGGCGACCGAGTACCGGTAGAGGTGATCGTCGGCGACCATCCGTTCGAGCAGCGAGTCGAAGTTCGGCACCCGTTCGTTGACCACCAGGATGTGCTGGGTCTCGATCGGGATCAGGTCGAACGTCGCCCGCAGGATGAGGCCGGTGAGGCCCATCCCCCCGATCGTCGCCCACCACAGATCGGGATCGTTGGCGGGGGTGATCGTCCGCACGCTCCCGTCGGCGAGCAGCATCTCCATCTCGCTGACGTGGGCTCCGAACGTGCCGTCGACGTGGTGCCCCTTGCCGTGCACGTCGCTGGCGATCGCCCCGCCGACCGTGACGAAGCGCGTGCCCGGCGACACCGGGACGAACCAGCCCTGGGGGATGATCACCCGCAGGAGCTCGTCGAGGCTCACGCCGGCGTCGACGGTGATCGTGCCCGCCTCGGCGTGGAGACGGATCGGGTCGGCACCCGGCTGCAGGCGGATGCACGGTGCCGCCGCCGTTCTGCGCCGGATCGCCGTACGAACGCCCGAGGCCGCGGGCGATCGCGCCCCGGGGACCGATCTGCGACAACAGCGCCTCGGCGTCGTCGAGCTCGTCGGGGCGCACGTCGATCACCGTCGCCACGCTGGGCGCGGTGCCGCCCCAGCCGGCGAGTGCGGTGCGTTCGGACTTCACAGGGCTCCCGAGGCTACAAATCCGTGCCGGCGAATCAGTACGGCCACTCGGGCACGCCGCGGCCGAGACGGCCCAGCACCTTGCCGAGACCGAGCGTCAGGAGCACCTTCAACGCCACGTTGCGGGCGAACCACGGGAGCTGGGCGAGCTGGCGCGCCGCGTTGCGGAGGCGTCCGACGCCCGAGGTCGGCAGGTCGGCCCGGTAGATCGTCATCGATCTCGATCGCCCGACGTAGCGGAACGTCGAGCCGAACGTCAACGCCCGCAGGATCGCCAAGGTGACGCCGATCGACGAGAACGAGTCGTGGATGAGCATCGTGCCGCCGCTGTTGACGCGGACCCCGTAGTTGCCGATGTCGGCGAGCGCAGGTGCGTACCGGTGGGCACCGTCGATGTACAGCACGTCGATCGGCGCGACGATCGACGTCAGGGCCTCGTCGGAGAACATCCGCAGGTGCCGCACCCGATCGGCGACCCCGGCTCGGTGCAGGTTGTCGAGGAACACCTGGTGGTCGTCGGCGGCCTCGGCGGCGTACCCGTCGAGCTCCTGGGGGCCCCGGTCGTTGCCGGCGTGCGGGTCGATGGCGATCACCTCGACGTCCGGTGGGGCCGCGGATGCCAGCACGATGGTCGAGCGGCCACGGAAGCTGCCGATCTCGACGATCGATCCGCCGGCGGGACAACGCGTGGCCGAGTCGTAGAGCGTCGATGCCTGCCCGGGGCTCATCCAGCCGTCGACGTCGGCGACGAGTGCCATCACCGCCGGCAGGTCGGGCCGGTCGGCGCGTGCCGGGGAAGGATCACTTGGCATAGACGGCAGCTCCGTAGACGACGAGCCAGCACAACCCCGTGAGCTGCAGCACCCGGTCGGAGGCGAAGACCTCCTCGGGCGCCGCTCCCCGACCGGATTCGAGCACCAGCAGATAGCGGAACAGGGCGATCATCATCGGCACGATCGTCAGTTCGTACAGCGGCAGGTCCGACGTCGACAGCGCCGCGGTCTCGAACGCCCAGACGCAGTAGCTGAGCAGGGCGCCGCCGAGGCTGACGGCGAGCAGGATCCGCAGGTAGCCGATGTCGTACACGTCGAGCGTGGCGCGGGTGCCGGCGCCCTCGCCGACCTCGATCAGTTCGGCGTAGCGCTTGCCGATCACGATGAACAGCGACCCGAACGTGACGCACAGCACGAACCACCGCGACATCGGCACGTCGACGGCCACCGCACCTGCCGCGGCCCGGAGCACGAAGCCGGCGGCGATGGTGATGATGTCGATCACGGCCACGTGCTTCAACCACACGGTGTAGAGCAGCGTGATCACGATGTACAGCCCGATCACGGCCACGGTCTGCCAGCGGCCGGTGAGCGCGGCCAGGCCGAGCCCGATGAGGGGCAGGACGACACCCGCGATGCGGGCCGCGGTGATGCTCAGTTGCCCGGACGCGATCGGCCGGAAGCGCTTCGTCGGGTGGATCCGGTCGGCGTCGACGTCGAGCAGGTCGTTCCAGAAGTAGATCCCGCTGGCGGCGAAACAGAACGCCACGAACGTGATGATCGTGAGGACGAGTTCGTGGCCCTGGTCGAGGACACCCGCGGCGCCGGGCGCGGCGAACACGAGCACGTTCTTCAGCCACTGCTTGGGCCTCGCCTCGCGCAGCAGTGCCGTGAACATGGCCGACGACCGTACCGGCCGCGGTGCCTCGATCCGGTGATCCGCGCGAACGGTCACGGCTTGCCCACCCAGTGCGCTTCGTCGGCGTCGGCGAGCATCTCGCGGTCGCCCGCCGAGTCGCCGTAGGCCACGACCTCGACCGCCGCTCGTCCACCGTGGGCCGTGTCGAGCCAGGCGTGCAGGCGGCGCACCTTCTCCGCGCCGCGGCAGTTCGGACCGTCGAGTGCGCCGGTCAGCCGACCCCCCGCCCCGAGGGCGAGGCGTGTCGCCAGCACCTCGTGCGCGCCGAGGAGAGCGGCCAGCGGTTCGACGTAGATCGCGTACGACGCCGAGACGATCACCACTTGATCGCCCCGCTCGAGGTGGGCGCGCAGGTCGGCCAGGGTGTCGCCGCGCAACCAGTTGTCGTGGACCATCGCCGCGAACCCGACGGCGAGGGGTTCGAGCGCGTCGAGGGGGCGATCGGCGAACGTGGCCCGCGTCGCCAGCGCCTTGAACGAATCGCGGTCGCGCCTGATGACGGCCTTCGACAGCTCCAGCGGATGGGCGGCCACACCGGCGACGAGCCGCGGCGTCCCCGCCACCTCCCGGAGGAACGGCACCACGCAGTCACGGCTGGTCAGCGTTCCGTCGAGATCGAACGCGGCGATCCGCGTCACGTGCGGCGGGCCGGGATCGAGTCGAGCGCATCCCAGAATCCGGGCCAGCTCTTGGAGACGACGGCCGGGGCCGACACCTCGATACCGTCGACGACGAGCCCGAGCAGCCCGAAGGCCATCGCCAAGCGGTGATCGTGGTGGGTGTGCAGCGTGGCGCCGTTGAGCAGATCCGTCGGACGGATGGCGAGCCCGTCCTCCTCGACGAGCACCGATGCGCCGGTCTTGGCGAGCTCCGTCGCCAGGTCGCCCAACCGGTCGCTCTCCTTGTTGCGGATGAAACCCACCCCGGTGATGCGGGTCGGGGTGACCGCCTGGGTGGCGACGACGGCGAGCGTGGGGACGAGATCGGACATGTCCGACATGTCGATGTCGATCCCGCGCAGGGGTGTGTCGCGCCGGCGCATCACCACGGTGTCGGTGCCGACGGAGGTGATGCACCCCATCGACGACAGCACCTCGGCGAACCGGGCGTCGCCCTGCACCGACGTCGCCCCGAGCCCGCGCACACACACGGCGCCGCCGACCATCGCCGCGGCCGCCAGCGGGTAGCTCGCCGACGAGGCGTCGGGCTCCACCCGGAACGCGCTCGGCTCGTACACGCCCGGCTGGACCGCGATCCGGCGGCCGCTGATCTCCACGTCGTGCATGCCGAATTCGGCCATCACGGCCTTGGTGATCCGGAGATAGCTCGCCGACACCGGCGGCGTCGACAACCACAGGTGCAGCCCCCCGGGAACGTGCGGTGCGATCAGCATCAGCGCGGTGACGTACTGGCTCGACACGTCGCCGGGCATCATCACCGCATCCGCGCCGCGCAGAGGCCCCGACACGGTGACCGGGAGGTGTCCCCAGATCTCACCCGGCTCGACGGTGGCGCCGAGGGCGACGAGGGCATCGTGCAGGTGCTCCATCGGCCGGCCCCGCAAGGGAGGGTCGCCGTCGATCGTGAACGGTCCGCCGTTCAACGCGGCCAGCGCCGTGAGGAAACGCGAGGTGGTGCCGGCGAGCTTGGTGTGCAGGGTGATCGGCCGGCGCGGGAAGACGCCACCGGTGCCCGTGACGTCGGCGCGGGTCCCCTCGGGCGTCTCGTGGAGCGCGATCCCGCAGCCCAGCTCGGCGAGACAGGTGATCAGTGCCGACGTGTCGTCGCCCGGCGCGACACCGACGATCTCGCTCGTGCCGTCGACGAGGGCAGCGCAGATCAGGGCGCGGTTCATGATGCTCTTCGACGGCGGGACGGCGACATCGGCGACCACCGGCCCGTCGGCGCGACGGATCGGGCGCACGTCGCGTACTGGTGTGGTCACGACAGCGAGTGCACGGCCGGGCGGAACCCGCGGGCGATCAGGCCGCCGCGGAACATGTCGACCATCGACTGGTCGATCATCACCACCGCCACGCCTCGGTTGCTCTCGACGACGTGGACCACCTCGAAGCTGGCGATGTTGACGCCGAGCTCGGCGGCCAGCGTGAAGACCTCGGCCGCCGCACCGGTGCGGTCGGGGATCGGGATCCGCACCTCGGCCATGTCCTCCGGGTGCACGACCCGCGTGGGCAGGTTGGTGCGGGCCTGGCGGGCGGTGGTGAGCCGGTCGAGCAGGGCCTCACGGTCGTCGTTGCCGATGATCTGGCGGACATCGGCCAACCCCTCGATCAGCTCGTCGAGGGCGCGGAGAATGGCGGGACGGTTCTCGGCACAGATGTCGAGCCAGATTCCCGGCTGTCCGCTCGCCACACGCGTCATGTCGCGGAACCCGCCGGCGGCGAGCCGGAGCAGGGCGGCGTGCTCCTCGGCCCGCGTGGTGGCGAGGCCCATGAGGGTCGCCGCGGTGAGGTGCGGCACGTGACTGACGACGGCAACGAGATGGTCGTGACGTTCGGGCTCGATCGCCACGACGTCGGCGCCGAGGGAGTTGACGACGCCGGCCACGGTGGCGAACGTGGCGTCGTCGATGTCCGGGCCGGGAGTGAGCACCCAGACGGCGCCGGCGAACATGTCGGCCTGCGCACCGTCGAGCCCGTCGAGTTCGCTGCCGGCCATCGGGTGGCCGCCGAGGAAGCGGGGATCGTCGACCGAGCGGCACACCGAACCCTTGACGCTGCCCACATCGGTCACCACGCCGGCCGTTTCGGCGAGGGCCCGCTTGGCCTGGTCGGCGATCGCCAGCACGGGCACGGCGATGAACGTGATCGTCGCCTCGGGATCGAGGTCGACGGCGTCGACGACACCGTTCTCGCGGGCCGAGGCGATCCGGGCCGGATCGACGTCGTCACCGCTCACGTGCCACCCCTGCGCCCGCAGGCCGAGCGCGATCGACCCGCCGATCAGGCCGAGCCCGATCACGTTGGCGCGCTTGTCGATCACGTCGGGGAATCGTACCGGTGCGGATCTCCGGCCACGGCCTCGATGAGGCTGCGCCGCTCGGCGGCCTGCAGCTCACGCCAGGCGCCGGGTGCGAGCGTCCGGTCGCTCAGCGGGCCGATGCGGGTCCGCACGAGCCGGGTCACTTCGTGGCCGACGGCCTCGAACATGCGTCGTACCTGGCGGTTCTTGCCCTCGTGGATCGTGATCCGCACGAGCCCGGGCTCGGGGTGCGACACCTTGGCCGGTGCGGTGACGCCGTCGTCGAGGCGGACCCCGTCACGCAGCTGTCGCAGCGCTCCCGGCGACACCCGCGCCGGCGTCACCTCGGCGAGGTACTCCTTGTCGACCCCGTGCGACGGGTGGGCGATGCGGTTGGCCAGATCGCCGTCGTTGGTCAACAGCAGCAGGCCCTCGGTGTCGGCATCGAGCCGCCCCACCGAGAACACCCGCGGTTCGGGCGGGACGAGTTCGATCACCGTCGGCCGGCCGTGCGTGTCCTTGCTCGTCGTGACCACGCCACGCGGCTTGTTGACCAGGTAGTACACGAGGCCCGGGCGCACGCCGATCGGCACACCGTCGACCTCGACACGGTCGTGATCGACCTCGACGCGCCGGCCGAGCACGGCCACCTCACCGTTGACGGTCACCCGCCCGGCGGCGATCAGGTCCTCGCACACCCGCCGGCTCCCCCATCCGGTCGCCGCCAGCACCTTCTGCAGACGCTCGCCCTGCGGCAGCTGGGCGCTCTGCTCGGCCCACTGCTCCCAGAGCGGCGGCTCCGGTTCAGGATGCGGTGCCATCGTCGGGCACCCCATCACCGGATCGAGGGTCACCGGATCGAGGGTCGCCGGATCGAGCCGCGCCGACCTCGATGACGGGCGTGACCCGCAATCCGTCCTCGAGCGCCTCGACCACGTCGGCGCCCGGGATGAACTCGGCGATCGGTGGGAGGTCGTCGACGGAGTCGAGACCGAGCCGCTCGAGGAACGTGGTCGTGGTGCCGTAGAGGATGGCCTGGCCGGGCCCGGTGTCGCGGCCGACCTCGTCGATGTACCCGCGGGCCTGCAGCGTGCGCATCACGCCGTCGGGGTCGACGCCGCGGATCGCCGCGACCTGAGCCCGCGAGATCGGCTGCTTGTAGGCCACGATGGCGAGCGTCTCCAGTGCCGCGCCGGAGAGCCGGGCGCGCTGGTCGTGCAGGAGGAAGCGCTCGACGTAGGGGGTCAGGTCGGCGGCGGTCTGGTACCGGTAGCCGCCCGCCACGCGGACCAACTCGAAGCCGCGGGACTCGCGGCGATAGTCGTCGGCGAGTTCGTCGCACCACTGCTCGATCGAGACGGTCGGCTGCTCGATCAGCTGGGCCAGCAGTTCGGGCGGTACCGGGTCGTGCGCCACGAGCACGATCGACTCGATCGCCCGCTTGAACTCGTGCACCTGGTCGGTCACCGTTTCACTCATGTCCGGGTCGCTCCTGTCCGGCTCACCCGTCATAGGCGTCCACGAGGATCGTCTCGCGGTCGACGTCCGCGGGCGCACACCACTCGATCTCGATGTCGCCGAACCGGTCGGGCTGATCGATCTCGACCACACCCTGCTTGAACAGTTCGAGCACGGCGAGGAAGCGGATGATCACCTCGATGCGGTCGACGAGATCGCCGGTCAGCCGGCGGAACGAGATCGTGCCGACCCGCGGCAGTTCGTCGATCAGTTCGGCGACGGCGTCGGCGACGGTGGTGGTGATCGGGTTGACGTGGAAGAGGTCGACCCGCGGCACCGGGCGCGGCGTCAGCGCGGCGATGGCGGCGTTGCGCAGCCGGGTGAGGCTCGTGCCCTCCAGCATGTCGGGCATCACGTCGGCGAACCGCTCGTCGGGGCCGACGAGCCGCGGGAAGCTGCAGTCGGCATCCTCGGCGAGCCGGGCGAACACCGTGGAGACGTCCTTGAACGTCTTCGCCTCGAGGAGACGGGCGAGCAGGAGGTCGCGCTCCTCCCACAGGGCGAACTCGTCGTCGAGATCCATGTCGGCCATGTTCGGCAGGAGGCGGCGGGCCTTGAGTTCGACGAGCGTGGCTGCGATCAGCAGGAAACTGGTCGCCACGTCGAGGTCGAGATCGCGCATCTTGTCGATCTCGGTGAGGTAGGCGTCGACGATCGTCGACAGGCTCACCTCGTAGATGTCGACCTGCTCGCGCAGGATCAGTTGGAGCAGCATGTCGAACGGTCCCGTGTACACGGGCGTGTCGACGTCGATGGACATGGGTGATCAAACTACCGAGTGGGTCGCCGCGAACGAGGTATACCCTCGTGCCCCGTGACCACCGCCACCGCGCCAGATTCCCCCGGCAAGGCGGTGCCGACCAGGGTCCTGTCGTGCATGCAGCCGACGGGCGACGTGCACCTCGGGAACTACCTCGGGGCGCTGCGCAACTGGGTGGCCGGCCAGCACACGTGCGACGCGTTCCACGGCATCGTCGACCTGCACGCACTGACGGTCACCGAGACCCCCGACATCGTCGGCCAGCGCACGGTGGAACTCGCCGCGGTGTTGTTCGCCATCGGGCTCGACCCCGACGTGGCGACGGTGTTCGTGCAGAGTCACGTGCCCGAACACAACCAGCTGGGCTGGATCATGGAGTGCACGATGAGCTACGGCGAGTTGTCGCGGATGACGCAGTTCAAGGAGAAGACCGCCAAGCGCGAGCACCTCTTCATCTCCGCCGGGCTGTTCACGTACCCCGCGCTGCAGGCCGCCGACATCGTCCTCTACGACGCCCAACACGTCCCTGTCGGCGACGATCAGCGCCAGCACGTGGAGATCACCCGCGATGCGGCGATCCGCTTCAACCACCGCTTCGGCGACACGTTCGTGATCCCGGAAGCCGTCATGCCGGCGGCCGGTGCCCGGGTGATGAGCCTGCAGGACCCGACCTCGAAGATGTCGAAATCCGACGAGTCCGACGCCGGATGCATCTACCTGATGGACGAGCCGGCGGCGATCATGAAGAAGTTCAAGCGGGCGGTCACCGATTCCGAGACCGGTCCCGATGCCGTCCGTTTCGACCGGGCGGCCAAGCCCGGCGTCAGTTCGCTGCTGGAGATCAACGCCGCGGTGACCGGTCGCACACCACAGCAGGTGGCCGAGGGTCACGCACAGTACGGAACGTTGAAGGTCGAGACCGGCGAGGCCGTCGTCGCCGCCCTCGAGCCGATCCGGCTGCGCTACCTCGAACTGATGGAGGACCGCGGCGAGCTGGCGCGCCTGCTGCGGGTCGGCTCGGAAAAAGCCCGCGCCGTCGCCTCGGTCACGCTCGATCGGGCCCACCGCGCCATCGGCATGCTCCCGGCCTGAGCGGTTCTCGTGATCTTCTTGCGTACCCGCGTGCGCGAGAAGTTCACGAGAACGCGGACGACGTGATCGTGCGGCTCGGTCCGACCGATCGCCGGATCATCGCGCTGGGTGTTCCCGCCCTCGGCGCCCTCGCCGTCGAGCCGTTGTACCGTCTCGTCGACACGGCGATCGTCGGGCGCATCGGCACCGACGAGCTCGGCGGCGTCGCCATCGCCGTCACGGTGCTGACGCTCGTGGTGGCCGGCTCGAACTTCCTCACGTACGGCACGACCGAACGCGTCGCCCATCGGCTCGGCGCGGGCCGTGCCGACGAAGCGGCCGCGGTCGGGGTGCAGGCGATGTGGCTCGCCGTGATCGTCGGTGCGCTCGCCGCGCCGTTGCTGTTCGTCTTCGCGCCGCCCCTCACGGCGCTGCTCGGTGCCGAAGGCGCCGTCCACGACGCGGCGGTCGAGTACCTGCGCATCGCGTCGCTCGGCGTTCCCTTCGTGCTCGTCGCCCTCGGTGCCCAGGGCGTCCAGCGGGGCGCGTCCGACTACCGGACGCCGCTGGTGATCCTGCTGGCCTCCAACGCCGTCAACCTCGTCCTCGCGCTCACGTTCGTGTACGGGCTCGACATGGGCCTCGCCGGCACGGCGTGGTCGACCGTCGTCGCCCAGGCCTGTGCGGGGCTCGCTTTCCTCGTCGTGATCAGGCGCCGGCTGGCGTCCGCGCGGCGCAAGCGGCCGAGTTGGGACGGCATGCGGCCGCTGCTGAGCGCCGGTCGGTACCTGCTCCTGCGGGTCGGTTCGATCCTCGCCGTGTTCACCGGCGCCACCGCGCTGGCCGCCCGGATCGATCCGCCGACACTCGCCGCCCATCAGATCGCGGCGTCGATGTTCGGCTTCCTCGCCCTCACGCTCGACGCGCTGGCGGTGCCCGCCCAGACCCTCGTCGCCGAGGAGCTCGGCCGCGACGACGGTGACGCCGCGGACCTGGCGGCCCGGGTGGTCCGGCTGTCGCTGATGGCGGCGGCCGTGCTCGCCCTCGTGCTGGCCCTGCTGTCGCCGGCACTCCCCCACGCCTTCACCGACGATCCGGCCGTGATCGAACGGGCCACGTCCGCGCTGCGCTACCTGGCCCTGCTGCTCCTACCCGGGGCGATCGCCTTCGGTCTCGACGGTGTCCTGATCGGCGCCGCCGACTACCGGTTCCTCGGTCGCGCCGCCTTCGGCTACCTGCTCGCCGTGCTGCCGATCGCCGCCGTGGTGATCGCCGTCCCGTCGCTCGGCCTCGCCGGCATCTGGATCGGCCTCATCGGCTGGATGATCCTGCGCGCCGGCGTCAACGCCCGCCGCACGGCGCGGGTCCTGCCCCAGGCGTAGTGGCCCCCACGCCGAAAAATGCCCCGAATCGTTCGCCAGGCGGTCCATTCGCGGCATTTTTCGGGTGTTCAGGCGTGGTCGCAGGCCTCGAGCGTGGCGAAGCCCGGCCCGCGCCCGGCGATCAGTTCCACGGTCGCCGCGTCGGAGCCCGCCGCCTCGGCCATCGCCGCACCGATCTCCTCGTGATCGTGGTAGGCGCGAAATCGCCTCCCGTGGGGACCGACGACGGTGGCGACGACCCGGCCGAACGTGCCGAGCCCGCACTCGATCTTGCCGACGTCGTGGAGGAGCGCCCCTGCCACGAGTTCCCGCGGCGCGGCGGGATCCATCGCCGCGTAGCGCTGCCCGACGAGCGCGCTGTGGCGCCGGTCCTGGTTGCTCATCCGCATCCACAACGCCTGCTCACCCGGGTGCAACCGTTCGGCCACCCACGCCTCGGTCTCGTCACTCGGAGGTTTCGGCGACAGCGACGTGAAGAAGCGTGCCGCCAGGTGCCACACCTTCTGCACCGGCCCGGTCCTCACCGCCCCAGTGTGGCCGAATGCGTGAACAATCTGCGCACCTGCGCCGCACATTGATCACGCGTTCGGCGGTCGGGCGAGGTCGTACTGTGCAGGCCATGGCGCACATCGAGGGGCATGCCGGACACCAGACGATCGCCGCACTCCGCCAGTTCGGGGTCGACGCGATGTTCACGCTCAACGGCGGCCACATCTGGCCGTTCTACGACGCCGCCCGCGGCACCGAGATCCGCATCGTCGACACCCGCCACGAGCAGTCGGCGACGTTCGCCGCCGAGGCCTACGCCAAGCTCACCCGCCGGCCCGGCGTCGCCGCGCTCACCGCCGGGCCGGGGGTCACGAACGGCATCTCGGCGGTGACGACGGCGATGTTCAACGGATCGCCCCTCGTCGTCCTCGGTGGGCGCGCCGGTGCGGCGCGCTGGGGCTCCGGGTCGCTCCAGGAGTTCGATCACGTGCCGGTGCTGGCGCCGATCACCAAGCTGGCCACCACCGTGACCGATCCCTCGACCGCCGGCGCGGTCGTCCACGACGCCGTCCGGCTCGCCGCGGAGCGCCATCGCGGACCGGTCTTCCTCGACTTCCCGCTCGATCTCTTCTCACCGGCCGCAGGCGACGTCCCCGACGGCACCGGGCTGAGCGACGACCCGATCGACCACGACGCCGTCGACCGGCTGGCGGCGATGGTCGCGTCGGCGCAGCGACCGGCGTTCCTCGTCGGCAGCGACGCCTACTGGGACGGCGCCGGCGAGGAACTCGTTGCGGCCGCCGAGCACCTCGGGGTCCCGTGCTTCTTCAACGGCCTGGGTCGAGGCATGTTGCCGGCCCGCCACCCGCTCGCCTTCCTCCGCACCCGCGGGGTGCTCAAGCAGCGCGCCGACCTCGTCGTCGTCATCGGCACGCCGCTCGACTTCCGGGTCGGGTTCGGCCGCTTCGGTGACGCCGCCGTCGCCCACGTCGTCGACGCCCCCTCCCGCATCGCAACACACGTCGAGGTCCCGACGGTCGCCGGCAACATCGCGACGATCCTGCGGGGGCTCGCCGACCACCGGGGCGACCGTGTCGACCACACCGACTGGATCGCCGAGCTGCGTGCCGCCGAGAAGGCCGAGCTGGCCACCGAGGCGCCACTCCTCCTCGCCGACACCGATCCGATCAAGCCGACCAGGATCTACGGCGAGCTCCGCAAGCTGCTCGACCCCGATGCGATCGTCGTCTGCGACGGCGGCGACTTCGTGTCGTACGCCGGCAAGTACGTCGAGGTCGACCAGCCCGGCACCTGGCTCGACACCGGCCCGTACGGTTGTCTCGGCAGCGGCATGGGCTACGCGATCGCCGCCCGCACGGTGCATCCCGACCGGCAGGTCGTGGTGTTGCTCGGCGACGGTGCCGCCGGTTTCTCGCTGATGGACGTCGACTCGCTCGTACGGCACCGGCTCCCGGTGGTGATGATCGTCGGGAACAACGGCATCTGGGGACTCGAGAAGCATCCGATGCAGTTCATCTACGGCTGGGACGTCGCCTGCGACCTCCAGCCCGACACGCGTTACGACGACGTCGTGAAGGCGCTCGGCGGCGCCGGCGAGACGGTCCGGCGCCCCGACGACATCGGTCCGGCACTGCAACGGGCGTTCGCCAGCGGCGTCCCGTACCTGGTCAACGTCATGACCGATCCCGCGGACGTCTACCCCCGCACGAGCAACCTCGCGTAGTCGACCGCCGCCCCCGAGGCGGAATGCGTGAACAATCTGCGCAGCTGCGCCGCACATTGTTCACGCGTTCGACGGTTTGAGGGTGGCGCGGGGGTGCGCCGAGCGGTAGACGTCCCACAGCCGCTCCTGGCTCACCTGGGTGTAGATCTGCGTCGTCGAGATCGAAGCGTGACCGAGCATCTCCTGCACGACGCGGCAGGTCGGCGCCGTGATCGAGCAGATGCGTGGCACAGGAGTGGCGCAACACGTGCGGGGAGAGGTGCTCGGTGATGCCGGCGCGCTCGCCGTATCGCTTCACGACCAGCCAGGCGGCCTGGCGGCTGAGCCGTCCGCCGCGCTTGTTGAGGAACACCGCCTCGGCATCGTCGCGCCGCCGCCACTGCGTCGGCACCAGGCGGGCGCGGCCGCGCGGGGAGAACCACTCCTCCAACGCCTCGGCCGCCGACGATCCGAACGGCACGATCCGCTCCTTCGAGCCCTTGCCGTACAGGCGGACGAGCTGGGCGTCGAGATCGAGCGCGCCGACCGAGAGCCCGACCGCTTCGGAGATGCGGGCACCGGTGGCGTAGAGCAGTTCGAGCAGGGCGAGGTCACGACGGTGGATGGGTTCGGTGACGATCACCGCATCGAGCAGGCTCGTCACCTGGGCCTCCGTCAACGGTTTCGGGATGCCCGCCGGGACGCGCACCCCTTCGAGGTCGGCCGCCGGGTCGTCCGGCCGCTCCCCTTCCAGCGCCAGGTAGCGGTGCAGCATGCGGATGGCGGCGAGTTGCCGGGCGATCGACGACGTGGCCGCACCGCTCGCCCGCCGCTCGCCGACGAACTGCACCAACACCGGCGTCTCGACACGCTCGATCGTCTCGCCGCGGGCCGCCAGCCACGCCGCGTACGCGTCGAGGTCACGTCGATAGGCGGCGAGCGTGTTGACCGACCGACCCTTCTCGGCCGCCATCCAGGAGAGGAACTCCTCGGCGGCGATCGGCAGCTCGACGGTGGACACGACGTTCCCGGCGCGTCGACTCAGCCGTCGCCGGCGGTGAGTCGTCGTTCGGTGAGCAGGAGGCCGACCACGGTCTTGGCGTCGATGATCTCGCCGCTGACCACCCGAGCGACCGCGTCGCGCAGCGGCAGGTGCACCAGCTCCATGTACTGCTCCTCCGGACCCTGCCGATCGTGGTCGACCGGGGAGCAGTCGGTGGCGAGGTAGATCGTGGTGATCGAGTCGGTCATCCCCGGCGACGGACCGATCGCGGTGAGCAGGTCGAGGCGACCCGGCGCGAGACCCGCCTCCTCGATCAGTTCGCGGCGCGCCACCGCCTCGGTCGCCTCACCCTCGATGTCGCGCATGCCGGCCGGGATCTCCAGGATCGGCCGGTCGTAGGGCGGGCGGTACTGCTCCACGAGCACCACCGACGGGTTGCCCTCGGCGTCGAACACGAGCGGCACCACCCCGACCGCCCCGGGCGACCGCACGATGTCACGGCTGAAACGCTGCCCGGCCGGATCCTCGAACTCGGCGACGACGACACGCCAGACGTGGCCCTGATGGACCAGCCGGTCCGAGACCCATCGGAACGCGCCGACGGGGCCGGTCATGCGGTGGTGACTTCGACCGCGCTGTCGATCCGGGCGACGGAGTCCGGCTGTGACGTCCTGGCCAGCGCGGCGGCGATGAGCTCGCGGAACAGCGGGTGCGGCCGGTCGGGGCGGCTCTTGAATTCGGGATGGGCCTGCGTGCCCACCCAGAACGGATGGCCCGGCAGCTCGATGAACTCGACGAGCCGGTTGTCGGGCGACGTACCGGAACACCAGAGCCCGGCACCTTCGAGTTGCGCCCGGTACTGCTCGTTGAACTCGTAGCGGTGGCGGTGACGTTCGCTGACGACCGGCTCACCGTAGGCCGCGGCGACCTGGCTGCCGCTGGCGAGGACCGCGTAGTAGGCGCCGAGGCGCATCGTGCCGCCCTTGTCCTCGATGCCCCGCTGGTCGAGCATGAGATCGATCACCGGGTGATGCGTGGTCGGTTCGAACTCGGTCGAGTTGGCTCCGTTCAGGCCCACGACGTTGCGGGCGAAGTCGATCGCCATCGCCTGCAGACCGAGGCAGAGCCCGAGACACGGCACCCCCTCCTCGCGGGCGTACCGGGCGGCGGCGACCTTGCCCTCGAATCCGCGGGAGCCGAATCCGCCCGGGATGACGATGCCGTCGAGATCGTTGAGCTGACCGGCGGCGAGCAGGCCCTCGACGTTCTCGGACTGGATCCAGACGACCTCCACCTTGGCCCCGTGGTGGAACCCGGCGTGCTTCAGGCTCTCGACGACCGAGAGATAGGCGTCGGGCAGCTCGATGTACTTGCCGATGAGCCCGATCTTCACCGGGATCGTGGCGGCCTCGACCTTGGCGACCACCGCCTCCCAGTAGGTCAGATCGGGCGTGGCGTCGATGCGCAGCACGTCACAGACGAACTCGTCGAGGCCCTCGTCGTGGAGGATCAGCGGCAGCTCGTAGATGTTGCGCGCGTCGGCGGCGTTGACCACGGCCCGCTCCTCGACGTCGCACAGGCTGGAGATCTTGCGCTTCAGGTCGTCGGACAGCGGCGCCTCGCTGCGACACACGATGACGTCGGGTTGGATGCCGCGGCTGCGCAGTTCGGTGACCGAGTGCTGCGTGGGCTTCGTCTTCTGTTCGCCCGACGGGCCGATGAACGGCACGAGCGTCACGTGGATGTAGCAGACGTTGTCGCGGCCGACGAGGTTGCGGAACTGGCGGATCGCCTCGAGGAACGGGAGGATCTCGATGTCGCCGACGGTGCCACCGACCTCGGTGATCACCACGTCGACGTCGTTGCGGGCAACCCGCTCGACGCGCCGCTTGATCTCGTCGGTGATGTGCGGGATGACCTGCACGGTCTTGCCGAGGTAGTCGCCGCGGCGCTCGGCGGCGAGGACGGTCTGGTAGATCGACCCCGTGGTGGCGTTGGAGTTCCGCGAGAGGCTCTCGTCGATGAACCGCTCGTAGTGGCCGAGGTCGAGGTCGGTCTCGCCGCCATCGTCGGTGACGAACACCTCGCCGTGCTCGAACGGGTTCATCGTGCCCGGATCGATGTTGATGTACGGATCGAGCTTCTGCAGGGTGACCCGCAGGCCACGGAGCTTGAGCAGCCGGCCCAGGGAGGAGGCCGTGAGCCCCTTGCCGAGCGAACTCGCCACCCCGCCGGTCACGAAAATGTGCTTGGTCATCCGGCTGGCCTCCGTCTCACGTGGATCACGACGGAATCTCACCCTACCCCGCGCGTCGGTCATGCGTCGGTGATCGTGGCGAGCAGGTCGCGCGCGTGCCGGAGCGCCGATGTCGACGCGCTCCCCGAGAGCATGCGGGCGATCTCGGTGACCCGCTCGTCGCCCTCGACCGCTCGTGCCGTGACCGTCGTGGTGCCTCCACCCGCACCGACCTGCACGGTCTTGTCGACGACGTACTGGGTGGAGGCGAGCGCCGCCACCTGGGCGAGGTGCGTCACCACGAGCACCTGGGCGTCGTCGCCGAGCCGGGCGAGCGCCGAGCCGACAGCGGTCGCCGCGGTGCCGCCGATGCCGGCATCGACCTCGTCGAACACGAGGGTCTGCCCAGGTGACGCATGTCCCGTGAGCGTGAGGCGCAACGCCAGCATCGTCCGCGCCAGCTCCCCACCGGACGCCACCCGGGTGAGCGGCAACAACGGCGAACCCGGGTTGGCGGCGAGGAGGAAGGCGACGTGGTCACCGGGATCGTCGCCGTCGTGGTCGCCGACCTGCACGGCGATCTCGGCGTGTGGCAGGGCCAGTTCGCGCAGCGCCGCCTGCACCGCCGTCGCCAAGCGGGGTGCCGCCGCGCGCCGTGCCGTGCCGACGGCCCTGGCGGCGGCGAGCTCGTCCTCGAGCGCTCGTTGGCGGTCCGCGGCGAGTGCCGCGGCGCGGGCATCGAACTGCTCCAGTTCGTCGAGGCGCTCCTGGGTCTCGACGTGGAACGCCATCACGGCGGCGAGGTCGTCGCCGTACTTGCGGCACAGGTTCTTGAGCAACTGTCGACGCTCGCGGATCGCTTCGAGCCGCTCGGGCGACTCGTCGATCGATTCCGCGGTTCGGCGAACATCGGCGACGACGTCGTCGACCTCGGTCAGGGTGGCGTGCAGCCGTTCGACGACCTCGTCGTAGGGTCGCCGTCCGTCGAGCGCCCCGAGCGCGGCGGCCAGCGCGTCGCGGGCGCCTCCGTCGTCGGCGAGCGCGGCGACGGCCTGCTCCCCGCCTCGCGGAATCCGACGGCGTCACCGAGCAGCGTCTCCTCGGCGTCGAGCCGCGCGTCCTCGTCGGCATCGGTGACACCGGCCCGGTCGAGTTCGTCGAGCTGGTAGCGCAGCAGGTCGATCTCCCGCGCCCGCATCCGTTCGTCGCCGCCGAGCGTGGCCAGCTCGGCATCGATCTCGGTCAGGCGGGCGCGCGCCGCACGCAGCGGTTCGAGGTCGACCCGGCCGAACCGATCGAGTGCGGCCCGTTGTGTGGCGGTCGACAGCAGGCCTTGATGGGCGTGCTGACCATGGAGGTCGACCAGACCCGTCGTCGCGTCAGCGAGCGAGGCGACCGTTGCCAACCTGCCGTTCACGTAGGCGCGTGACCTCCCGTTGCGGGCGATCACTCGGCTGAGCACCAGCTCGTCACCGTCGGCGGTGATGAACCGGCCGTCGACGCGGGCCTCGTCGGTGCCGTGGCGCACCACCGTCGTGTCGGCCCGTCCGCCGACGAGCAGCTCGATCGCGTCGACGAGCATCGTCTTGCCCGCCCCCGTCTCACCGGTGACCACCGTCAGCCCGTCGCCGAGGATCAACTCGAGCCGCTCGATCACGCCGAGGTTCTCGATGTGCAACTCACTCAGCATCCGACCATCCAGCATTCCACGCGCGAACTGAGCGCCAAGGTATTGCGCTGGCCCATCTCCATGGCCTGCAGTATGACGAGCGGGTGTATCACCCGACCCGAACCCTGCCTTTTCGGACCCGACCCCGAAAGGCAGGGTCGACGACCCGACGCGGCGCTGCTACCGGTCCGTGAGACCGAACTTGGCCTTGAGGATCTGGTGGTAGTGGTACGTGCCGAACCGCACGAAGCTCGCCGTCTCGACGGCGGGGACGACCCGCACCACGTCGCCGTCGTCGAGCGCGCCGACGGGTTGACCGTCGATCGACACCTGGGCGCGGCGATGGCCCGACACCTCGATGTCGATGACCTCGGTCGGATCGAGCACCAGGCTGCGGTCGAACAACATGTGCGGTGACACCGGCGTCAGCAGGATCGCCCGGTGGCGAGGCGACACGATCGGGCCCCGCGCCGACAGCGAGTACGCCGTCGATCCGGTCGGCGTGGCCACGATCAGGCCATCCGCGTTGTAGTGGGTGAACGGCTCGCCGTCGATGCGCGCGAGCAGTCGCACGGTGTGCCCGGTGAGCCCCTTTTCGATCACCGCCTCGTTGAGCGCCCGGCCGACGTGCCGGCCGTTGACCGCCACGTCGAGCAGCATGCGCTGGTCGAGATGCCAGTGCCCCGCCTCGGCGCCGGCGGCGAAGCGGTCGAGCGCCTCGCCGACGCGATCGGCTTCGACCTCGGTCAGATAGCCGAGCGTGCCGAGGTTCACGCCGAGCAGCGGCACCGACGCACCATCGAGCAGGCGGACGCTGCGCAGCATCGTGCCGTCGCCCCCGAGGCTGAGCACGAGTTGCGCCTCCGCGATCGGGCGCTCCGACGCGAGATCCGGCGTACCGATGGCGTCGGCATCGACCGTCGGCATCCACACGTCCAGGTCGCGTGCCGCGCACCACGCCGCAGCCGTCTCGGCGAGATCGTGGGCCAACTCCCGTTCGTGATGGGCGACGAGCGCCAATGCGTCGATGGTCACGACGCACCCTCGACCGCGGCGAGCGGGGTGACCGCGTGGACCAGGTACTCGACGTTGCCGTCGGCCCCACGCAGCGGCGACTCCGTCCAGCCGACGACAGCGCAGCCCGCGTCGACGAGCGCCGCGCCCACCTCGTCCCGGACCCGCTGTCGGATCTCCGGATCCGTGATCACGCCCTTGCCCTTGCTGACCTCCGCGCGGCCGGCCTCGAACTGTGGCTTGACGAGCAGCACCATCGGTCGCCCAGGTTGGCACAGCGCCACGAGCGAGGGGATGACCAGCCGCAACGAGATGAACGACAGGTCGCCCACGACGATGTCCACCCGTCCTCCGATCTGCTCGGCGGTGGCGTGACGGATGTTGCACCGTTCGAGGTTCGTCACGCGGGGATCGGCTCGCAGGCGTTCGTGCAGCTGTCCGTGTCCGACGTCGAGGGCGACGACGTGGGTCGCGCCGCGCTGGAGGAGGCAGTCGGTGAATCCGCCCGTCGAGGCGCCGGCGTCGAGGGCGCGTACGCCGCGCACGTCGATGGCGAACGCCGACAGCGCATGATCGAGCTTCTCCGCGCCCCGCCCGACGAACCGGGCCGGTGGGCCGTCGACGAGCACCGCGTCAGCGGGTGACACCTGCCGGGACGCCTTGTCGGCCACCGATCCGTTGACGAGCACTCGGTGCTCCGCGATCAGGGTCTGGGCTTCGGTGCGGCTGCCGACCAGCTGGCGACGGACCAACTCGGCGTCGAGCCGTCGCCGTGGAGCCATTCGACCTCAGGATCCGGCGGCGCCGGAAGCCTTCTTGGCGGTGCTCTTCTTCGCCGCAGCCTTCTTGGCGGTGCTCTTCTTGGCGGTGCTCTTCTTGGCGGTGCTCTTCTTCGCCGGGCTCTTCCGCGCCACCGTCTTCTTGGCCGCGGCGGTCTTCTTGGCCACCGTCTTCTTCGCCGCGGTCGTCTTGGCCGCGGCCTTCTTCGCCGGGGCCTTCGTGGCGGCGCTCGCCCTGGTCGCGGAGCGCCTCACGCGCGCCCGCGCCGACGCAACGTTCCTCGCCGGAGACTTCCTGACCACGCTGGCGGCACCGGGCACCCGCTCGGCGAGCATCTCGGTCAGCGCCTCGAGTCGCTGCTCGAGCTCGTCGAAGCGCTCGGACACGAGGGCCACCTGCTTGGCGACCTCGCGCTGCACGTTGGCGGCGATGCGCTCGGACGTTTCGCGGCCTCGATCGACGAGCTCCTGCACGATTCGTTCGGCGTCGCGTCGCTGGACCTCACCCCGGTCGACCAACTCTTTCACGAACGTGTCCGCCTGTTTGCGCGTCACTTCGGTGAACTCGACGCCCGCATCGATCAGCTGCTGGATGGTGGGTATCTCCATCGCCGCATGCTAGTCGTCCGCCGCGAGCAGGGCGCTCGAAACGCTGCGCAGGTCGGCCACGTCGAGCGCGTCGGCCGGTAGTCCGGCGACGTCGGCTCCTGGTGGCGTGGAGCCACTGCGGACGAGGGCGAACCGGCACCCCAACTCGCTGGCGAAGCTGCCGTCGGTGTCCATCCGGTCGCCCACCATCATCACCGTCGCGGCGTCGTACGGCGCGGTCGGCGTCGTGAGCAGCGTGGCGATCAGTGACGCCATCGGCTTGTAGGGCTTCCCCGCGATCACCGGTTCGACCAGCGCTGCGGTGGCGATCGCCGCCAGGATCGATCCGCCGCCAGGATCGAGCCCCGCGGGCGTCGGGTACGTGGGGTCGGAGTTCGTGCCGATCAATCTCGCGCCGAGGTGAACGGCGGCCGCGGCGCTGGTCAGCCGGGCGTAGTCGAAGTCGCGATGCAGCCCGGTGACCACGGCGTCGAACGGCGCCGATTCGATCGCTGGACGATCGAGCGTCCCGTCGTTCAGAACGACCTCGCAGCCGCGGCCTTGCAACGCCTCGACCAGGCCCGGCCCGCCGGCGACCAGCACCCGCTCGCCCGGCTCGACCAGCAATGCCGCGGCCATCGCCGACGAGACGACCGAACCGGCGGCATCCACACCGATCGCGGCGAGCGCCGCTTCCTGGGTGGCGATCGTCGCCGCCGAGTTGTTGGTGACGAACAGGACCCGCCGGCCAGCCGCCTGGAGGGCGGCGATCGCTTCGGTCGATCCGGCGATCGGGCGATGCGCCAGCCACACCACACCGTCGAGGTCACACAGGATGGTGGAGATCATCGCCCCGTGATCGTTGCAGTCTCGGGCGTTCGGGGTGGCATTGTGGGTCCGTGCCCAGGTTCACCCCGTTCGCCGCCCTCCGCTACCGGGATCGGAACATCGACGATCTCATCGCCCCTCCGTACGACGTGCTGTCCGACGCCGACCTCGACGAACTCAGGGCGCGCAGTGACCACAACATCACCCACGTCGACGTTCCCCGGGAATCCGACGGCCCCGACCGCTACGAGCGGGCCGCCGACACCCTGCGCGCCTGGATCGATGCCTCGGTGCTCGTCGCCGACGACACCCCGACCTTCACGATCTACCGGATGCGGTTCACCGACGCCACCGGCACCGACCGCGACATCGTCGGGGTGCTGGGCGGGCTCGAGGTGGTCGACGAAGGCGCCGGCGGTGTCCTGCCGCACGAGCGCGTCACCCCGAAGGCGTCGACGGACCGCCTCGACCTGACGCGTTCGACCGGCGCCAATCTCTCGCCGGTGTGGGGTCTGTCGCTGGCGTCCGGGCTCACGGAGCTGCTCACCGAGCCGGCCGAGCCGATCGCCTCGGTCACGGTCGACGGCGTGGAGCACATCGTCGAACGGGTGACCGACCAGGAACGGATCGATGCGATCGCTGCGCTGCTGGCCGCCGACGACGTCCTGATCGCCGACGGTCACCACCGCTACGGGATCGGCCGGACGTATCGCGACGAACGTCGTGCGCAGACCGGGAATTCCGCCGGTGCCGCCGAGGAGACGCTCGCCTTCGTCAGCGAACTCGTCGCCGACCAGTTGAGCGTCGAGGCGATCCACCGGCTCTACCACGACACCACGTGGGAGGAGTTGGTCGATGCGCTCGACCGCTCCTTCGAGCGGAGCGATGCGGGTGCGGTCACAGCCGCCACCCTCGCTTCCATGGAACGCGACGGCGTGCTCTGCCTGGTCGGGCCGAACGGGGAGGGGCAGTGGCTCGCTCCGCGTACGGGCGCGTTCGACGGTGTGCGGGCGCTCGACGGGCTGTGGTTGGAGACCGCGCTCGCCGACCTCCCGCACCGCGTGTCGTACCAGCACGGCGTCGACCTGGTGGTCGATGCCGTGCGCGCCGGCGATGCGGTCGGTGCCGTGCTCATCCGGCCGGTGAGCGTCGACGAGATCGAACGCACTGCCCGCGAGGGACTCCTGATGCCGCCGAAGTCGACGTTCTTCACACCCAAGCTGCGCACGGGCCTGGTGATCCGGCCCGCGATCTGAACGGCGATCTGGACGGTGGCTCGATCGGTCGGCGTGCGGCCGGGTGGTCAGGCCGTCCCATCGGGGGTACGTGACCCGAGCGTCGAGGCGACGATGCACCACACATCCGGGTCGATGCCGAGTCCGATGTGGCTGCTGGAGACCTCGATGTTCACCGTGTTCGGGTCGGGGTCGACGCACGCCTTCCAGTGCACCACACCGTCGTTGCGGCTGTAGATCGCCGTGACCGGCCGCAGGATCCGCGTGCTGTTGCGGGCCAGCAGCCGCTCCTCGATCCCGGGCAGGAGATCCGTTCGGCGTGACATCGACGTGGTGGTGTGACGGGGTCCCCACAGCGGCGTGCCGAACGTGATCACCCGCTCGACGATGTCCGGGCGAACCCGCGCCACTTCCCGGGCGATCACGCCGCCGAGGCTCCACCCGACCAGGGCGATCGGCTCACCGCGTTCCCGGCTCCACGTCGCCACCCGCTCGATCGTCTGTGGCAACTGGGTCGGCACATCGCCCGAGTTGACGCCGAGGCCCCATCCGCGGCACTCGTACCCCAGTCCGCCGAGATAGGAGCGCAGCGGGATCGTGGACGCGTCGTTCGTGGTGAAGCCGGGGATGACCATCACCGGCCGGCCCCGGCCCCGGGGTTGGCGGGCGACCGAACCGACCTTGGCCATCATGCGCCAGGGCTCGCGCAACGCCCTCACCTCCCGCCAACGATCGGCGGGGTTCGGAACCGGCAGGTTGGGCATGCGATCGCTCAGAGGGTCAGTCTCCCAGCGAATCGACGGCTCGCGCAATCGCCGAACGAGCGGACCGCGTGCGCCGACCTGGCACGACGGCTTCGGCGACGACCTCCGTCCGGCTCTGCGTCGCCCCGGCGACGCGGAAGAAGCGGCGGCACACGGCCCCGACCACGACGATGGCCTCACCGACTTCGAGCGCCGCCCGGTCGGCGGGTGACGGGTCGATCCACGACACCGGCACGGTCGCCACCGCCCCGTCGCCGGCATCGCCGAGCGCGGTGCGGACGTCGAACTGCACCGCCACCGAGCCGGTCGGCAAGGTGCGTTCCTGCGGCTCGGCGGCGAGCGCCCCACGCAGGACGACGAGATTCTCACGTGACGCTTTCATGTTGTTCTCCCTGGTTGCTGGACTTCGATCGCATCGGGAGAGTCGGTGTGTTCGAACCTACGCTGCGGGTGTGACACTCAGCGGCGACGGATCGGGGGTCGCCCGCCGGCTGATCGAGCGGATCGACATGGAGCGTGCGGTGCGCGCCACTCCCTTCGTCGTCGCCATCGACGGACGCAGTGGCGCAGGGAAGTCGACGCTGGCCGCCGAAGTGGCGCGCGCACTCGATGGCGCCCACGCCGCCCCGACCGTCACGGTGATCGAGGGAGACGAGTTCTATGCCGGTGGTTCCGCCCAGCGCTGGGACACTCGATCGCCGGCCGAGCGAGCGAGCCATGTCATCGACTGGCGCCGTCAGCGCGAGGTGCTGCAGGCGCTGCGGACGACCGGCCGCGCCGAATGGCGTCCGTTCGACTGGGACGCCGACGATTGGGACTCGGACATCGTGCCGCTGCGCCGCGAGCCGTTCCGCTGCACGGCGACCCCGGTCGTGCTGTTGGAAGGCGCGTACAGCGCCCGGCCCGAACTGCACGATCTCCTCGATCTGCGGGTGCTGCTCCACACGCCGACCGACCTGCGGCTCCGACGACTGCTCGAGCGCGAGGGTGAGTCGTATCGCGCCGACTGGTTGGCGCGGTGGACCGGCGCCGAGGACCACTACTTCGGCGCCGTGATGCCTCGGGAGCGGTTCGACGTCGTACTGGCGCCGCTCGGTGAGGACGGCGAGGCGGT
Source organism: Ilumatobacteraceae bacterium (assembly GCA_963695145.1). Classification (GTDB taxonomy): domain Bacteria; phylum Actinomycetota; class Acidimicrobiia; order Acidimicrobiales; family Ilumatobacteraceae; genus Sva-07. The sequence goes on from CAVOGB010000007.1 coordinate 166,953, forward strand.
TACGTTCGTGTCATGACCGACCGCACCATGACCGACCGGCCGATCCGCTGGGGCATCGCTTCGACGGGAACGATCGCGGCGAGCATGACCCAGGCCCTGCAGACACTCGACGCCGGACCGACCGCGGCGGAGGTCGTGGCCGTCGGCTCGCGGGCCCAGGGCTCGGCGGAGGAGTTCGCGCAGCGCTTCGGGATCCCACGGGCCCACGGCACGCTACGACGATCTGTTCGCCGATCCCGACGTCGACATGGTCTACATCGCCTCGCCGCACACGAGCCACTGCGAGATGACCGTCGCCGCGTTGCGGGCCGGCAAGCACGTGCTCTGCGAGAAGCCCTTCGCCGTCAACGCGCTCGAGGCGCGCACGATGGTCGACACGGCGCGCGGTGAGGGACGCTTCCTCATGGAGGCCATGTGGACGTGGTTCATCCCCGCCATCGTCGACATCAAGCGCCGCATCGAGGCGGGCGAGATCGGACGCCTCACGGTCATCGAATCCGATTTCGGCATCACCGTGCTCGACGAGGACGGCCGGCACCGACGGATCGACCTGGCCGGCGGCGCGCTGCTCGACCTCGGCATCTATCCCATCTCGCTCGCCCGTTTCCTGACCGGCGAACCGGCGGGTGCACCGACGGATGTCCGGGCGCTCGCCCGTCTCGGTCCGAGCGGCGTCGACAGCACCCTCGGCGGCGTGCTGCGGATCGGCGACGACGTGATCTCGGTGTTCCACACGTCCCTCGACGCCACGTCGACCCTGCGCGCCACGATCATCGGGAGCGAGGGGCGCATCGACATCGATCCGCCGTTCTGGTTCAGCGGCGGCTTCACGCTGCACCGCGACGGTCAGGAGAGTGAACACGTCGCATTGCCGAACGAGGGCCTGGCCCACGAGGCCGCGCATGCCATGGAGTGCGTGCGCCGCGGTGAACTCGAGAGCGTCGTGATCCCGCTCGACGTGTCGATCGGCACGATGGAGATCCTCGACGAGATCCGCCGCCAGGTCGGCGTCGTCTATCCCGGCGAGGAGCAGGCCGCCGAATAGTCAGGTGGCGGGCGGGAGGATCTTCAGGCCGAGTTCGGCCATCGCCTTGGGATCGCCGGGGATCGGCGAGTTGGTCATCGGATCGGTGCCCGACTGCGTCTTCGGGAAGGCGATCACCTCACGGATGTTCTCCTCGCCGGCCAGGATCGCCACGAGGCGGTCGAGGCCGAAGGCGAACCCGCCGTGCGGCGGCGCGCCGTAGTTGAACGGGTTGAGGAAGAACCCGAACTTGCGGTCGGATTCCTCCTGCGTGATGCCGAGGGCGCTGAACACGCGCTGCTGCAGTTCGGGCTCGTGGATCCGGATCGATCCCGAACCGAGCTCCCAGCCGTTGAGCACGAGGTCGTAGGCGATCGAACGGACCGCCAGCGGGTCGGTCTCGATCTTGTCGACGTCGTCGGGGTGCGGCCGGGTGAACGGGTGATGGCCGGGCTTCGGCCTTCCCGACTCCTTGTCGACGCCGACGAACAGCGGGAACTCGACGACCCACACGTAGCAGTACGGGCCCTCGTGCACCGGCGGGCGGCCGATGTCGTTGCGCAGTGTGCCGAGCACCTCGCACGTGTTCGTCCACTCGTCGGCAACGATCAGGATCAGGTCGCCGGTCTCGGCTTCGGTCGCACCGCGCACCGCTGTCGCCTCGTCGTCGGACAGGAACTTGGCGACCGGCGAGTCGAAGCCGGCCGCACCCTCGCCGTCGGTGACCTTGAGCCACACGAGGCCCTTCGCCCCGATCCCCTTGGCCCGGTCGGTCAGCTTGTCGAGCTGGTTGCGGCCGTACTCCGCGGCCCCACCCGGGACCCGGATGCCCTTGATCGACGGGACGCCGGCGAACGCCTTGAACTCCGTCGCCGCGAAGATCTCGGTCAGCTCGACGAGCTCGAGGCCGAAGCGCAGGTCGGGCTTGTCGACGCCGTACCGGTTCATCGCCTCGTGCCACGTGATGCGCTCGATCGGTTGCGGCCGCTCCCCCGTTGCCGCCTCGGCCGCGGCGAGCACCGCCTCGCTGACGGCGTCGAGGACGTCGTCCTGGCCGACGAAGCTCATCTCCATGTCGAGCTGCATGAACTCGTACTGGCGGTCGGCGCGCAGGTCCTCGTCGCGCAGACAGCGGGCCATCTGGTAGTAGCGGTCGACGCCGGCCACCATCAGCAGCTGCTTGAACAGCTGCGGCGACTGCGGCAGCGCGTAGAACGATCCGGGCTCCTTGCGCGACGGCACGAGGAACTCACGGGCGCCCTCCGGCGTCGACGGGACGAGCATCGGCGTCTCGACCTCGACGAAGCCCTGGGCGTCCATCGCATTGCGGACCGCGGCGTTGATCGCCGAACGGACCCGCAGGTTCTTCTGCATGCGTTCGCGGCGCAGGTCGAGATAGCGGTGCTGCAGGCGGACGTTCTCGTCGACGTCGTCGGCGCGGGCGTCGATCGGGAACGGCGGTGGGTCCGCCTTGCGGAGCACCTCGACGACGCAGTCGCCGATCTCGATCTCACCGGTCGGGAGTCCGGTGTTGACGGTCCCCTCCGGGCGCTGGCGGACGATGCCGGTGATCCGCACGACGTACTCGCTGCGCACGTCGACGTCGTTGTCGACGACGCACTGCACGATGCCCGAGTGGTCGCGCAGGTCGACGAAGGCGAGGTGTTCCCCGTGCTCGCGACGGCGCCCCACCCAGCCGCAGACGCTGACGGACTGTCCGATGTGCGAGGCACGCAGATTGCCGCACAGATCGGTCCGCATCGACGTCGGTTGGGGTGCAGCTGGTTCTCTGGTCGTCGTCATCGTGGGTCGGTTCCTGTTGGTTGTGATGTCAGAAAGTTGATCAGTTCGTCGCGCAGGATCGTGACCTGCTCGTCGTCGGTTCGCAGCGGTTTGACGACGACGGTTCCGGCGGCGAGTTCGTCGCCGCCGATGATCACGGCGTGGCTCGCGCCGCTGCGGTTGGCGAGTTTCATCTGGGCCTTCATCGATCGGTTGTCGTACCCGCGGTCGGCGGCGAGGCCGGCGGCACGGATCTCGGCGGTCAGCCGGGTGGCTTCGAGGCCGCCGACCACGTCGACGACGAAGGCGTCGAGGCGGCGCTCGTCGGCGGGGAACACGCCCTCGTCGTCGCAGGCGAGCAGCGTGCGGTCGACACCGAGCGCGAAGCCCACGCCGGGAGTGGGCGGACCGCCGAGCGCCTCGACGAGGCCGTCGTAGCGGCCACCGCCGCCGAGCGCGTTCTGTGCCGAGTCGAGCGTGCCGCCCTGGAACTCGAAGATCGTGCGCCGGTAGTAGTCGAGGCCGCGGACCAGTTTCGGTTCGACGGCGAACGGGATGTCGAGCGCGCCGCAGGCCGTCCACCACCGCTTCGAAGTGTGCCGCCGACTCCGCTCCCCGGTGGTCGGCGATCGTCGGCGCCCCGGCGATGACCGCCTGATCGGGCTCGCGCTTGGAGTCGAGCACCCGCAGCGGGTTGCGCTCGAGCGTCGCCCGGCTCTGCTCGGTGAGCGCGTCGCCGGCATCGAGGAAGTAGGTCCGCAGTGCTTCCACGTAGGAGGCCCGCTCGGCGGGCTCGCCGAGGCTGTTGACGATCAGGTCGACCTGGCGGAGTCCGAGGCGACGGTAGAACTCCCACGCCAGGGCGATGACCTCGACGTCGAGCTGGGCGTCGTCGACCCCGAGGATCTCGATGCCCACCTGGTCGAACTGGCGGTAGCGGCCGCGCTGGGGCTTCTCGTAGCGGAAGTTCGATCCGGCGTAGAACACCTTCCACGGGGTGGTCGGTCGGTGCTGGGCGAACGAGCGGCACACGCTGGCCGTCATCTCGGGACGCAGCGAGATGTGCCGCTCGCCCTTGTCGACGAAGTCGTACATCTCCTTGCTCACCACGTCGGTGGCGTCACCGATGCGGGTGAAGACCCCGATGTCCTCGAGCAGCGGCGTGATCAGCTCGCCGTACCCCGCGGCACGCACGACCTCGGCGAACACGGCGGTGAATCGACGCCAGCGCCCGCTCTCGGGCGGCAGGATGTCGCGCATCCCGGGGCTGGTCTGGAACGTCGACACGGCCGGTCAGGCTATCGGTGGGCGGCACTCGCCCGAGCCGAGGTTCGGCCGTCAGATCACTTCCCCGGGCAGGCCCCGGGCCTGGGTCACCCATTCCGTGAGCTGCGCTTCGTCGAAACCGTCCTCGAAGATGTGCAGGTAGCGGACGTCGCCGGTCTTCGAAGCGACCGGCGGCACGGGATCGAGCAACGCGCCCCTGAAGAACGCCACCTTCACGTACTTGTCGAAACAATGGAGGTTGAGGAACCAGCCCTCCTGGTCCGGCGATCCGTAGAACGGCGAGTTCCACTTCACGGCCTTGCGGGCACCCGGCACGGTCCGGGCGATGATCGAATCGATCGTGCGACCGACCTCGCTCTTCCATCCGGGCATGGCGGCGATGTAGTCCTGGACGGGCCCGTCCCCGTCGCCCTTCGGGATCTGCGGGTTGCCACCCGACAGGAGCTTCGGTGCGGTGGACTTCTCAGCAGGACGTTTCGTCATGACTCTCCTCCATTCGCGCCACGAAACTGTGGCGCCTCGATTCCCGTCGGCGGGCGGACCGCGGGGTTCACAACATGCCATGGGCCCGGAACATCCGATCGAGGATGTCGCGGATCACCGGCTGCTTGCGCAGGTTGTACTCCATCATCGTTTCACCATCGGCGTTCGACGCCGCCGCCGCCAGGCGTTTCGCCTGCGCATACGCGTCGCGATCGTCGGGATGGCTCCGCAGCCAGTCGCGGAACATCCGGTGGCGGATCGCCTCGGGGCTGTCCGGGCTCCACACGTGCAGATTCGCCCGCGGAGCATCCCGGACGAGACACCGGTGCTGGTGCCACGACGGTTCCCGGACCTGCAGCTCGAAGCCGATGCCCTCGAGCGCGGGCAGGTACCGGGCCTCGTCGCTCGAGTCGGCCACGGTGAGATCGATGTCGATGATCGGCTTGGCCGCCAGCCCCGGAACGCTCGTCGAGCCGACGTGCTCGATCGTCAGCACCCGGTCGCCCAACGCATCCCGGATGCGCTGCGCCACGTCGTCGAACACGCCGGGCCACGCCGGGTCGGCGTCGACGATGACGATCTCGGCGACGACGGGAGGCGCGCCGACCCACACGGGGTCGTCGGGCTCGGCGTCCTCGTGCCGGGTGATGTCGTCGACCGTGGCCATCGACACCATCGTGTCATCAGGCGACGGGGACGGCGGCGCCCGGAATGAGCCGGTAGGCGTCGTAGACGCCCTCGATGCCCTTGATCGTGCGGACCACGGCCTCGAGATGGCCGGGGTTGGCCAGCTCGAACTCGAAGCGCATCTTGGCCACCCGATCGGCACCGGTCACGGTCTGGCACGACAGGATGTTGACGTGATGGTCGACGAGGGCGCTGGCGACGTCCCGCAACAGCCGTGAGCGGTCGAGCGCCACCACCTCGACCCCCGCCACGAACGTCGCGCCGCTCTGGCCCTGACCGTCCCACTCGACCTCGATCATGCGCGTGGCCTGCTCGGCCATCAGCGACACGGCGTTGGCGCAGTCGGACCGGTGCACGCTCACCCCGCGTCCGCGGGTGACGAAGCCGATGATCCCGTCGCCCGGCACCGGCGTGCAACAGCTCGCCAGGTGGACGAGCACGTCGTCGAGCCCCTCGACGTGCACACCGACCTTCGTGCGGTTCCCCTCCCGGCGCTCGCGGCGGGGGCGTTCGACGGTGGCCGGCAGCTGCGACGGGTCGTCCCCCGAGCGGAGGCTGCGGGCGATGCGCTGCGCGACCGTCTTCGCCGACACGTGGTGTTCGCCGATCGCCGCCAGCAGCGCATCGAGGTCGACGTAGCTCATCTCGACGATGACGTCCTTGAGCTGGGTCGACTTCCACACCTGCTGCACCGGCAGCCGTTCCCGTCGGAGCTCGGACGTGAGATCGTCGCGGCCGAGTTCGATCATGTCGATGCGCCGCTCGCGGCTGAACCACTGCCTGATCTTGTTGCGCGCCCGCGGCGACACGACGAAGGCGAGCCAGTCCTGCGACGGGCCGGCGGTTTCGACCTTGCTGGTGAAGATCTCGACGTTGTCGCCGCTGGCGAGCACGTGGTCGAGCGACACCAACCGGTTGTTGACCTTGGCCCCGATGCACGAATGGCCCACCTCGGTGTGCACGGCGTAGGCGAAGTCGACCGTCGTCGAGCCGACCGGCAGCGTGATCACACGGCCCTTGGGCGTGAAGACGAACACCTCGTCCTGCTCGAGGTCGGTCTTCAGGCTCTGCATGAACTGGGCCGGATCGCTGATGTCCTCCTGCCAGTCGATGATCCGCTTCAGCCAGTCGATCTCCGAGGCCGACTCGCCCGAGCCCTTGTACGCCCAGTGCGCGGCCACGCCCCACTCGGCGCGCTGGTGCATCTCCTTGGTCCGGATCTGCACCTCGATCGGCTTGCCGCTCGGCCCGATCACCGTGGTGTGCAGGCTCTGGTAGAGGTTGAACTTGGGCATCGCGATGTAGTCCTTGAAGCGCCCGACCACCGGACGCCAGCGACCATGGATGCAGCCGAGCGCGGCGTAGCAGTCCTTCATCGAGTCGACCACGACCCGGATGGCGATGAGGTCGAAGATCTCGTCGAACTCCCGACCCTTCACGACCATCTTCTCGTAGATGCTCCACAGGTGCTTGCCACGGCCCGTCACCTCGGCGTCGATCCCGAGTTCGGCGAGACGGGCCCGCACCTCGGCCAGGGCCTTGGCCAGGTAGATGTCCCGTTCGGGCGTGCGCGAACTGACCAGGTGGTCGAGTTCGGCGAAACGCTTCGGGTGCAGGGCGGCGAACGACAGGTCCTCCAGTTGCTGCTTCAGTTCCTGCATCCCGAGGCGATGGGCCAGCGGCGCGTAGATGTCGAGCGTCTCCTGGGCGATGCGCTGCTGCTTCTCGATCGGCATCGCGGCGATGGTGCGCATGTTGTGCAGCCGGTCGGCGAGCTTGATGACGAGCACCCGCAGGTCCTTGGCCATCGCCACGAGCATCTTGCGCATCGTGGCCGCCTGCTGCTCCTCCCGGGAGTCGAAGCGGATCCGTTCGAGCTTGGTGACGCCGTCGACGATCGCCGCGACCTCGGGCCCGAACTCGCGGTTGACGTCGGCGACCGTGAGCTCGCTGTCCTCGACGGCGTCGTGCAGCAGCGCGGCGGTGACCGACACCTCGTCGAGTCCGATGTCGGCCACGATGTGGGCGACGGCGAGCGGGTGGTTGATGTAGCTCTCGCCGCTCGAGCGGAGCTGGCTCTGGTGCGCCCGTGCCGCCACCTGGTAGGCGCGGTTGATCGTGGTGACCGGGGCCTTCGGATGGCGACGGCGGTACGACGCGAGCAGCGGCGCGAGTTCGACCGCCGACAGCGACACCTGATGTCGCCTCCAGGGAAGAACGCGGTCGACGGTGCCCATGATCAGTAGTGGAGCAGCGTCCTGACCGGTCGCTCCCCGAGCCGGAGCCGCCCACCGAGTGCATCGAGTTCGATCACGAACCCCAGCCCGGCGATCACCCCGCCGAGCGTCTCGACCAGCACGGCGGTCGCCGCCGCAGTGCCGCCGGTGGCCAGCACGTCGTCGATGATCAGGATCCGCTCGCCCGGGTGGATCGCGTCACGGTGGATCTCGAGCTTGTCGGTGCCGTATTCGAGCTGGTACTCCTCACGCACGACCGCCCACGGCAGCTTGCCGGCCTTGCGCACGGGAACGAATCCCGCCCCCATGCGGTAGGCGACCGCGGCGGCGAAGATGAAGCCTCGGGACTCGACGCCGACCACCCGATCGACCCTGACGCCGTCGAACTGCTCGACCAGGCCGTCGATCGACTTGGCGAACGCGGGACCGTCACCGAGCAGCGGTGTGATGTCGCGGAACGTGACGCCGTCGATCGGGTAGTCGCCGATGTCTCGGACGAACCCTCGCAACGTGCCGTACTCGCCTGCCATGTCCCGAGGATACCGGCCGGGACCGGCAACGTCAGTGGCGCCGCTTCTTGCGCGGGCGCGGCGGGTGCGTGAGCATCTGTTCGGTCGTGGCGCTCGGCAATGCGTCCGCGACGGTGTCGTCGTCGTCGGGGACGACCGGCTGATCGATCGTGTCGAGCGACTCGGTTCCTGCGATCTCGCCGGCGCCGACCTTCACGAACACGTGGCTGGCGTCACGTCCCGACGCGCTCGAGCCGAGGACGGCGGCGCGCAGTGGTTCGCCGGTGAGACGCTCACGGCGCACCTTCCCGCTGGTGTCCCGGTGCATCGAAGCGAGCAGGGGCGTGGCCACGAAGATCGACGAGTAGACGCCCGACACCATGCCGATGAACAGGGCGAGCGCGAACTCCTCGAGCGCCACGGCGCCGAGCAGACCCCAGCCGATCGCCAGCAGCGACAGCACCGGCAGGATCGAGGCGATGCTCGTGTTCAGCGAACGCATCAACACCTGGTTCATCGAGATGTTGACGATGTCGGGGTACGGCGTGCGCACCGACGCGAACTTGGCCTGGTTCTCCTTCACACGGTCGAACACGACGATCGTGTCGTAGAGCGAGTACCCGAGGATCGTCAGGAAGGCGACGACCGTCGCCGGGCTGACCGAGAACTGGAAAACGGAGTACACGCCGACGACGGCGATCACGTCGTGCACCATCGCCGCGAACGCGGCCACGGCCATTCGCCATTCGAAGCGCACGCTGATGAACAGTGACACGACGATGAAGAAGACGATGAGGGCGCGGATCGCTTTCTTGGTGATCTCGGTGCCCCACGTCGAACTGGTGAACGCCACGCTCACCGCCGATGGTTGCACGCCAGCGGCTTTGGCCATCGCGGCCGTGATCGCGGACGACTTCTCGTTGGACACCTCTTCGATCTGGACCGTGATCACGTCGGCCGACTCGGAGCTGCGCCGCTGGATGCGTGCCCCGGCGGTGTCGATGCCCTGGTCCTTGAGGACCTGCTCGGCCTCGTGGATGTCGAACGTGTCGCTGGCCGGCACGTCCCAGGCGTTCCCGCCCTCGAAGTCGATCCCGAGGTTGAGCCCTTGGGTGAACAGGGACACGATCGTGATGATCAGGATGACGATCGCCGCCGTGAAGCCGACCTTGCGCCGGCCGTAGAAGTCGATGGCGGTCTGGCTGTTGAGCAGCCGTCCGATGGCGCTCTTGGAGATGTGCTCGTTGTCGTTCATGACGCCACCGGCTTGATTCCGAAGGCCGATCGGTTGCGCATGAACTCGCTGGAGGCGAGCAGCAACATGAACGGCCTGGTGAACGTGTACAGGATCAGCAGGTCACAGAATGCCGTGACGCCGAGGTAGAGGGCGAAGCCGCGCACCGATCCCACGCTGAGCACGAAGAGGATCACGGCACCGATGATCGACACCAGGTTGGCCGCCCAGATCGTCCGCCAGGTCGCGTTCCAACTCCGCGGAGTGGCATTGCGGAACGTCCGTCCGCTGCGCAACTCGTCCTTGAGGCGCTCGAAGAACACCACGTAACTGTCGACGGTCACGCCGATCGACACGATGATGCCGGTGACGCCGGCCAGGGTGAGGGCGTAGTTCGTCCAGCCGGAGATCAGCGACGCCACGCCGAACACGAACAGGGCCCACACGGCCAGGGCGAGCAGGATCACGAGGGTCATCCAGCGGTAGTAGGCGAACAGCATCGCCAACACGAGCAGGATGCCGATCACACCGGCCACGATCGCCGCGTTGAGCGAGTCGGCACCGGCCGACGGCGACACGATGCGCGCTTCCTGCGCCTTCACCTCGACCGGGAAGGCGCCACGGTTGAGCACCGCGGCGAGGTCCTCCGCCTCACCCTTGGAGAAGCTGCCGGTGATCGCCACCGAATTCGTGAAGTTCGGCTGGTTCACCTGGGGTGACGACTGCACCACGCTGTCGAGGGCGATGGCGATCTGACCGCGCACGCCCGGCACCGTCGAGGGGCAGGTCGGCTCGGCGTTGTAGCACTGACTGGCGAGGCTGTTCCAGGTGGCCTGGCCGTCGCCACGCAGGTCGACGGCGACGCCCCACCCGTTGTCGGCGGTCAGCTTGGCGCTGCCACGGGAGAACACCTCGCCGGTGCCCTGCGTGGGGCCGACGCAGACGCTGCTGCCGTCGCGCGTCGGCAGCAGTTCGGCGCCGTTCTCGGTCGGTCCGGTGGGCAGCGCGGTCACGGGCTCGGTGGCCACGGGATCCGGCGCGGGAACCGTCTGGGCCGGGAAGACGCCCCGGAAACCGGCCGGGGCGGTGGACGCCGGAGCGGTCGTGGCCGGCACGCTGGTGGCCGGCGCGCCGTCGGTGGACGTCGTGGTCTGGGTCACGTCGGCGGGCGAGACGCCGGCGCCCGCGCACTGCGCGGGCTCGACGACCGGGCGGAGGTCGACCACACCCGACACGTCGACGGCGTCGAGTGCCTGCTGTTGGTCCTTCACGCCGGGCAGGTCGACGACGATCGCCTGGCCCTGGACGCGGACGTCCGGCTCGGCGATCCCCTGGTTCTCGAGCTCGCTGCGGATCAGGTCGCGGATCACGATCAGGTCGTCACCGGTGGCGGCCTCGACCGGGGCCAGGATGACGGACACGCCGCCCTGCAGGTCGAGGCCGAGGATCGGGAGCGTGTTGGTGGCGATCGCGCCGACGAACAGCACGATGACGATGACGACGGTGCTGATCAGCGTGGCCCAGAGACGACGGCGCATCGGTCAGGCTCAGTCGTCGGAATCTGACGAGCCGGCGTTGGCGGCTTCGTCGGCGGGCTCGACGACGTCGTCGTCGAGCGCCTTGCCCTGCACGGCGGCGCGGGCGATGCGGATCTGCACGTCGTCGTCGATCTCGAGCCAGAACCGGTTCGGTCCGTCCTCGCCGGTGATCTTGCCGAACACGCCGGAGGTGGTGACGACCTCGTCGCCGATCTCGATCGAGCGCTGCAGCTCCTGGGCCTCACGGGTCCGCCGGCGCTGCGGGCGGATCATGAAGAAGTACATCGCGAACGGGATGAGCAGCAGGATCCCGAGTTGGACGATGGCGCCGCCGCCTCCGCCGGACTTATCGGCGGCGAGCAGGGCCATGGAGAAAAGCGTCGACATATCGGCGAGCGAGCCTATCGGCGAGTGGCTCGGGAATTCGGTCAAGCCGACCGACAACGGCGGTGGGCGCCTGTGGCAACGTTGCCGGCATGACGGCTCCACGCGTGTTGATCATCGGTGGTGGTTTCGGCGGGTTGGCCGCGGCGAAGGGGCTCGCCGACGCCGACGTCGACGTGACGGTGATCGACCGCCGGAACCACCATCTCTTCCAGCCCCTGCTGTACCAGGTGGCCACGGCCGGGTTGAACCCCTCGAACGTCGCCCATCCGATCCGGGCGATCCTCGCCCGGCAGGCGAACGTGCGGGTGCTGCTCGCCGAGGTCGTCGGCATCGATCCCGATTCCCGGATCGTGACGCTCGACGACGGCGCGGAGGTGCCCTACGACGTGCTCGTCCTGGCCACGGGGACGTCCCACTCGTACTTCGGGCACGACGAGTGGGAGGCCCACGCTCCGGGGCTCAAGACGATCGAGGACGCGCTGGAGATCCGGCGACGGGTGCTGCTCGCCTTCGAGCGTGCCGAACGCGACGCCGATCCGGACGACGCCGGCGGCGACCTCACCTTCGTCGTGGTCGGTGGCGGCCCGACCGGGGTGGAGACCGCCGGCGCGATCGCCGAGATCGCCTTCAAGTCGTTCCGCAACGAGTTCCGCGCCATCGACCCGAACAACGCCACGGTGATCCTGCTCGAGGGGACCGACCGGATCCTCGGGACCTACCCCGAGTCGCTGTCGCGCAAGGCGGAGCGCCAGCTGCGCGCCATCGGCGTCGACCTCCGGCTGGGCGTGATGGTCACCGCCGTCGACGCCGACGGTGTCGAGACCACATCCGATGCGACGGGATCGGGCACGATCCGGGCGCGCACGGTGGTCTGGGCTGCGGGGAACCGGGCCTCGCCCCTGGCGGCGATGGTCGGTGGGGCCACCGATCGCGCCGGCCGTGTCATCGTCGCCGACGACCTCTCGATCCCGGGACGGCCGGAGATCTTCGCCATCGGCGACGTCGCCCACGCCACCTCCGAGGGCCACGACGTCCCGGGCGTCGCGCAGGGAGCGATCCAGGGCGGAGCCCACGTGGCCGAGGTGATCCGGGCGGACCTCGCCGAGCGGCCGCGCCCGACGTTCCGCTACCACAACAAGGGCGAGCTGGCCACGATCGGGCGATCCGCGGCGGTCGGCACGATCGGCCGCTTCCGGCTGTCGGGCTGGATCGCGTGGATGGCCTGGTGGTCGATCCACATCTTCTTCCTCATCGACTTCCGCAGCCGGATCAGCGTGCTGCTCAACTGGGCCTGGAACTACCTCACGTTCCAGCGTGGCGTCCGGCTGATCACCGGACCCTGGCGCCCCCGCACCTGACGGGAAGAATGTCCGCCGGGGTCAGACCCCGGCGGACATTCTCATTCCCAGACGGTGAGGATGTCGGAGCGCAGCTCGTCGAACGTGCCGGCGATGATGGCGGCGCGCATCCGCTCCATCAGCTGGATCGTCCAGTCGACGTTGTGGATCGACAACAGCCGCGACGCCGTCGGCTCGCCCACCTGCAGCAGGTGGCGCAGGTAGCCGCGGCTGTGGCGTGCGCAGACGTCGCAGGAGCAGTCGACGTCGAGTGGCTCGTCGAGTTCGGCGTTGCGGGCGGCCTTCACCTGGAAGCGGCCCGTGGACGTGAGCGCCGTGCCGTGCCGCCCGAGCCGCGTCTGCATCACGCAGTCGAACTGGTCGACGCCGAGCGCCACCGCCTCCACGAGTGACGCGGGGTCGCCCACGCCCATCAGGTAGCGCGGCTGGTCGGCGGGCAGCTCGGCGAGGGCCGCGGCGAGGGCGGGCAGCATCTGTCGGCGCGTCTCGCCGACCGACAAGCCGCCGATGCCGTACCCGTCGAAGCCCACCTCCACGGTGCGCCGGGCGCTCTCGGCCCGCATCGACTCGCTCACCCCGCCCTGCACGATGCCGAACAACGACTGGTCGGGCCGGACGTGCGCGGCGCGCGCCCGGTGGGCCCACGCGCTGGTCCGCTCGACCGCCGAACGGATGACTTCCGGTGCACTCGGCAGCGGCGGGCACACGTCGAGCACCATCTGGATGTCGGCACCGAGGCGCTGCTGGACGTCGACGGCGATCTCGGGGGTGAACCGGTGCGACGAGCCGTCGTAGATGCTCCGGAACGTCACGCCGTCGTCGTCGATCTTCGGGTCGAGCGAGAACACCTGGAAGCCGCCCGAATCGGTGAGCGTCAGGCCGTCCCAGCCGGCGAACCGACCGAGCCCTCCGAACCGCTCGATGAGTTCGGCGCCCGGTCGCAGCATCAGGTGGTACGTGTTGCCGAGCACGATCTGGGCACCGACCTGCGCGTAGTCGGCGGCGCTCAGGTACTTGATCGCGGCGCGCGTCCCGACCGGCATGAACAGCGGCGTCGTGTACGTCCCGCGGGCGGTGCGTGCGGTTCCGGCGCGCGCCGACCCGTCGACGCCGTCGAGTGTCTGCTCCACCCGGAACATCAGCGAGCCGTCCGATCGAGCAGCATCGCGTCGCCGAACGACAGGAACCGGTAGTCGCCGGCCAGGGCCTCCTCGTAGAGCCGCCGCCAGCGGTCGCCGACGAACGCGTCGATCATCATCAGCAGCGTGGTGCGGGGCAGGTGGAAGTTGGTCATCAGCACGTCGACGACCTGCCAGTCGAAGCCACGATGGATGAAGAGGTTGGTGCGACCCGCCGCCTCGCCCCGTGCGGCGGCCGACTCGAGTGCCCGCACCGCCGTGGTTCCGACGGCGACCACGCGACGCGCCTCCTGGCACGCCACCCGGGTCGACTCGGGGACGCGGTAGCGCTCGGTGTGCATCGGATGGTCGAGCGGGTCGGGGGTGCTGATCGGCTGGAACGTGTCGAGCCCCACGACGAGTTCGACCTTCGCCACGCCGACACCGGCGGCGGCGAGGCGACCGAACAGTTCGTCGGTGAAGTGGAGGCCGGCCGTCGGCGCGGCGGCACTGCCGGGGATCGCCGCGAACACCGTCTGGTAGCGACTCGCGTCGCCGAGCGGCGTGTGGATGTACGGCGGCAACGGCATCTCGCCGATCTCGTCGAGCAGGATCAAGGGGTCGAGCTGCTCGGCCAGCAGTTCCACCTCGAACGTGTCACCGGCCGCCGTGCGCTCGCCGACCCGCACGATCGGCCGCTCGCCGGCGAGGAGCTCCTCCCCCACCCGGAGCCGTTTGCCCGGGCGCAGCAGCGCCTCCCACCGGCGACGGTCGGGAGTGGTCGGCTCGAGCAGCAGCACCTCCGCCGTCCCGCCGGTGTCACGCCGGAGTCGCAGACGCGCCGGGATCACCCGGGTCTCGTTGAGCACGAGCAGGTCGCCCTCGCGCAACAGTTCCGGGAGGTCGCGCACGTGGCGGTGATCCGGCGCCGACGTGCCACGGTCGACCAACAGCCGGGCGCTGTCGCGCGGCTCGATCGGGGTCTGGGCGATGCGATCGTCGGGCAGGTCGTAGTCGAAGTCGGCGATCTGCACCGCCCCGAGGCTACGGCCGCCCCCACCGTTCGTCCGGACCCGTCCCCGCGCGAACGGAGGTTCAGTCGAACAAGCTGGCGCTGCCGGCGCGGCGCGGGACGGCCATGCCGATGTGCTCGTAGGCGGCGTCGAGCGCCACACGGTCCGCGTGGCGTGCGGGCGATCATCCCCTGGGTGATGAGGAACGGCTCGTACATGTCCTCGACCGTCTCGGGTTGCTCACCGACGCTGATCGCCACGGTCGACAGCCCGACCGGTCCGCCGTTGAACTGGACGCACAGCGCGTTGAGGATCGCCCGGTCGACCTTGTCGAGGCCGCGATCGTCGACGCCGAACAGCGCCAGCCCGCCACGGGCGACGTCGGCGTCGATCGAACCGGCCGCACGGACCTCGGCGAAGTCGCGCACCCGGCGGAGCAGCCGGTTGGCGATGCGCGGGGTACCGCGCGACCGGCGGGCGATCTCCCACGCCCCGTCGGGATCGATCTCGACGTCGAGGATGCCGGCCGCCCGCTCCACGATCGCCTGCAGCTCACTCGTCTCGTAGTAGTCGAGCCGGGCCACCAGGCCGAAGCGGTCGCGCAGCGGGCCGGTGATCATGCCCGTGCGGGTCGTCGCCCCGACGAGGGTGAACGGCGCCATGGTCAGCCGGATGCTCGACGCGGCCGGGCCCTTGCCGACCACGATGTCGATCTGGAAGTCCTCCATCGCCGGGTACAGGATCTCCTCGACCGCTCGCGACAGGCGATGGATCTCGTCGATGAACAGCACGTCGCCGTCGTCGAGTTTGGTGAGGATCGCGGCGAGGTCGCCGGCGCGTTCCAACGCCGGTCCGGACGTGACGTGCAGGTGGACGCCCATCTCGGTGGCGACGATGCCGGCCAGCGTGGTCTTGCCGAGCCCGGGCGGCCCGGCGAACAGCAGGTGGTCGACGGTCTGGTTCCGTTTGCGCGCCGCCTCGAGGACGATCGTGAGATGTTCCTTGAGTTCGCGCTGGCCGATGAACTCGTCGAGGGCGCGGGGCCGCAGGCCTGCTTCGACCTCGAGGTCGCCGGCCGTCTCGCCGTCGCGCAGCACGTCGTCGACGGGCCCGATGCTCGGATCGACGAATTCCTCACGCACGGCGCGCTCCCAACGACTTCAGTGCTTCGCGCAGCAACGACGAGGCGTCGGTGTCACCGGACAGGTCGCGCAGCACGTCGCGGACCTCGTCGGTGCCGTACCCGAGACCGGTGAGGGCTTCGCGCACGTCGGCGACCGCCGAACTCTGCCCGCTCCCGCCACCGCCGCCGGCGCGTTCCAACACGGGGATCGACAGCCGGTCGCGGAGCTCGACGATGAGACGCTCGGCGGTCTTCTTGCCGACGCCGGGGACGAGCGACATCGCGGCGACGTCGTTGTTGGCGACGATGTCGACGATGGCGAGCGGCGGGTGCGTCGCCAGCACCGCCATGGCCAGCGCCGGCCCCACTCCGTGCGTGCCGATGAGGACCTGGAACGTGCCACGTTCCTCGCGGCTGACGAACCCGTAGAGCGTCTGGGTGTCCTCGCGGATGTGGTGATGGACGTAGAGGAACGCCTTCGTCGACGGCTCGAGTTCGGCCATCGTGCGCTGCGACACCGTGACGAGATACCCGACGCCGACGACCTCGATCAGCACGGTGCCGTCGGGGTTGCGTTCGAGGACCTCGCCCCGCAACGACCCGATCATGCCGGCCTGCCCGCGGCGATCCGCCGTCGCATCGGCGCCATCGCCAAGTGGCACAACGCCAGCGCCGCCGCGTCGGCCGCGTCGGCCGGCTTCGGGAGCGTGGCCAGACCGAGCCGCACCTGCACCATCTTCTGCACCTGTTCCTTGTCGGCGCCGCCCCACCCGGCGACGGCATCTTTCACCTGGTTCGGTGTGTATTGGACCACGTCACACCCGGCGAGCGCCGCCTCGGCGAGCGCCAGCCCGCTCGCCTGACCGACGCTCATCGCCGTGCGCACGTTGACCTGGAAGAACACCTGCTCGACGGCCACGGCGTCGGGCCCGAACTCGGCGAGCAATGCCGTGAACTCGAGCCGCAGCGCAGCGAGCCGTTGCGGCAACGCATCGGACGGTGGCGTCCGGATCACGCCGAGCGCGACGGCGTGGACCGTTGCCCCGCGCCCGCCGTCGACCACCGCGTAGCCACAGCGCGTGAGGCCCGGATCGATGCCCAGCACGCGGAATCGTTCGCTCTGCCGGGGGGATGGCGCCTGGTCGAACACAGGTTCGCAGGGTAGCCGATCGATACGGGTCAGCCGCGGACCACGCGCCGCCCATTCTCGGTCACATCCGGTGCGGCTTCCGCACCCGGATCGACCGAGATCGGTGAACGTCGACAAGCCGAACCGACCGGCCGACCGATCGTCAGAGCTTGGCGAGCTCGGCCACCAGTTCCTTCACCGGGCGGTACGTGAGGCCGGCGATCGCCCGGTGGGCGTAGCGGACCACGCCGTCGGCGTCGATGATGAACACGCTGCGGCGGGGGAACCCGATCGGTCCGAGCGTGCCGTAGAGCCCGGCGACCTTCTTGTCGACGTCGGCGAGCAGCGGGAACGAGAACCCGTGCTTGCCGGCGAACGCGTCGTGGCTGCCGATGTCCTGGGCCGAGATGCCGAGCACGTGCGCGTCGAGGCGGGTGAACTGCTCGAGCTCGTCGTTGTAGCTGTTCAGCTGCTTCGTGCACACCGGCGTGTCGTCGCCCGGGTAGAAGACGAGCACGACCGGATGCCCGGCGAAGTCGTGGAGCGACACGTCGGTGCCTCCGGTGGCGGGCAGCGTGAAGTCCGGGGCGCGATCGCCGACGCCGAGACTCACTGCGACCCCTTGATTCGCTCGCTGCGCTCGCTCACCCGCGATCGCTGCGCTGCTCCGCCTGATTCGCTCGCTGCGCTCGCTCACGAAGCCGCCTCCTCCATCAGATCGTCACTGATGTCGAAGTTGGCGAACACGTCCTGCACGTCGTCGTTGTCCTCGAGCGCCTCGAGGATCCGCAGCACCGCCTTGGCGTCCTTCAGATCGGTGATCGGCACGAGGTTGTCCGACACCATCGGCGAGTCGGCCGAGATGACCTCGATGCCGGCGTTGTCGAGTTCGGTCTTCACGTCGTACACGAGGTGCGGGTCGGTCATGATGCGGAACCCGTCGCCTTCGGCCACCACGTCGTCCGCTCCCGCCTCGATGGCGACCATCATCACCTTCTCCTCGTCGGCTCCCTCCCCGGTGAGGATCACGCCGCGCCGGCCGAACTGCCAGCCGACCGCCCCCGGCTCGGCCATCGAACCGCCGAGCTTGCTGAACACGTTGCGGATCTCCGAACCGGTGCGGTTGCGGTTGTCGGTCAGCACGTCGATCATCAGGGCGACCCCGCCGGGCGCGTACCCCTCGTACATGATGCTCTCGTACGTTCCCCCGTCGGCGTCGCCGGTCCCGCGCTTGATGGCGCGGTCGATGGCGTCGTTCGTCATCCGTCCGGCCTTGGCCTTCTGGACGGCCGTGCGCAGGGTCGGGTTGGCGTCGATGTCACCGCCGTTCTTCGCGGCGACCTCGATCTGCCGGGCGAGCTTGTTGAAGAGCTTGCCGCGCGCCTTGTCGGCGGCGCCCTTCTTGTGCTTGATCGTTGCCCATTTGGAATGGCCGGACATGTCGTTACTCCGTGGGTGCGAGCGGGTCGAGCGAGTTGAGGAACATCTCGTGCAACCGATGGTCGGCGGTGAGCTCGGGATGGAACGCTGCCACGGTACAACTTCCGTCACGCAGCAGAACAGGCACGCCGTCGTGTTCGGCGAGGACCTCGACGTCGCGGCCGACGCTGACGACCAGGGGCGCCCTGATGAACACGGCGTGGAAGGGATCGTCGAGGCCGACCACGGCGACGTCGGCCTCGAAGCTGTCGAGCTGGCGGCCGTAGCCGTTGCGTCGAACGGTGACGTCGAGCCGCTCGAATCCGTGTTGGTCGGGCCGGCCGTCGAGGACGCGTGTGGCGCACAGGATCATGCCGGCACACGTGCCGAACACCGGCATGCCGGCGGTGATCCGCTTGTTCAGCGGGTCGAACAACCCGCTCGTGTCGAGCAGTTTCGACATCGTCGTGCTCTCGCCTCCGGGCAGGACGAGCGCGTCCACGGCGTCGAGATCGGACGGTGTGCGCACGAGTGGCGCATCGACCCCCAGGACGGCGAGCCGCTGCCGGTGGGCGGCGAACGCCCCCTGCAGTGCGAGCACCCCGACGACGGGGCTCAACCTGGCGCGCGCCGCGGTCGGGTCCGGTGGCGCGCCGGACGAAGCGGCGGGAGCGATCGGTTCACCAGCCCCGGTCGGCGTAGCGCTGGTTGATGTCGTCCATCTCGATGCCGGTCATCGGCGCTCCGAGCCCGCGGCTCACCTTGGCGAGGATGTCGGGATCGTTGAAGTGCGTCGTGGCCTCGACGATCGCCTTGGCCCGCGGCGAGGGGTCCTCCGACTTGAAGATGCCCGAGCCGACGAACACGGCTTCGGCACCGAGTTGCATCGCCAGCGCGGCGTCGGCGGGCGTGGCCAGCCCGCCGGCACAGAACAGCGGCACCGGCAGCTTGCCGGTCTCGGCGATCTCCTGCACGAGCGGCAACGGCGCCTGCAGGCGCTTGGCCCACTCGAACAGTTCGGCGTGGTCGGCCTGGGTGATCCGCTTGATGTCACCGACGATCGAGCGGAGATGGCGCACGGCCTCGACGACGTTGCCGGTGCCGGCCTCGCCCTTCGAGCGGATCATCGCCGCGCCCTCGGAGATGCGGCGCAGGGCCTCGCCGAGATTGGTGGCACCGCAGACGAACGGGACGTCGAAGGCGAACTTGTCGATGTGGTGCGCCTCGTCGGCCGGCGTGAGCACCTCGGACTCGTCGACGAAGTCGACGCCGAGCGCCTGCAGGATCTGCGCCTCGACGAAATGGCCGATGCGGGCCTTGGCCATCACCGGGATCGACACGGCTTCCTTGATGCCTTCGATCATCTCCGGATCGCTCATGCGCGCCACGCCGCCGTCACGGCGGATGTCGGCAGGGACGCGCTCGAGGGCCATCACCGCGACGGCGCCGGCATCCTCGGCGATCTTGGCCTGACCGGGCGTGACGACGTCCATGATGACGCCGCCCTTCATCATCTCGGCCAAGCCTCGCTTGACCTGGAACGTGCCGGTGCTCCGTGCGTCACTCATGTGAGCCATCGTACTGACCGTCGACCGCAACGAGCCGGGGATTCCCCGGCCCGCCGCGGTCAGACTGGTGGTGGCGCTACTGGGCTGCTACTACTGGGCAGCCGGCTTGATCAGCATGTCGACGCCGGTCTTCGCCGGGTCGAGCGTCGGCACTTCCTCGGCCAGTTCGACCCAGGTGTTGCCCGGGTTGAGCAGGATCTCGTTGCCCTGCAGGTCGAAGTACTGGATCGGGTAGAACACGAAATCGCGCTTCCAGCGGCCCTCGATGACCTTGCCGTCGCTGAACACGAACACCGGGCCCTCACCGATGGTCTGGGCTTCCGGGCTGCGGGAGTCAGCAGCGCTCGGCTGGTAGTCGACACCCATCACGACGACGTTCGTCGCCGCGATCTGGCCGTAGGTCTTGTCGACGTGGGGCGTGCCGTTCTGCGACCGCTCGAACTTGGCCGTGTCGGCGTTCCACTGCCAGTCGACCTGGGTGCTGCCGACACTCGCCGCGAATCCCGCCGAGGGGTCGCCGGTGAACGTCTGGCCCTCACGGAGGTACTGGAAGTTCTGTCCGGGCGGCCCCGGCTGGTCGGGCGGCGTCTGCAGCCAGATGGCGTCGGTCGAGTTGTACAGGTTGTGCGGCTTCGACCCGGGGCCGCGGAAGTAACCGTCGGCGTGGCTCGGGCTCATGTTGATCAGCGTCGACTCGTCGATCGCCCGGGTGACGTTCGGGTTGCCACCGCTCCACACGAACAACGGTGAGTTGTACGACGAGAACAGCAGCACGTCCTGGGTGCGGCCGGACCGGATCGGCCCGAGCGGGTCGGCGCTCTGCGAGTGGAACACGGCGGCGAAGCGCGTGGCCCGCCCCTCGACGATCTCTTCGTAGACGATGTCGGCGACGGCGAGGCCGGTGTGGTTCTGCCGGGCGTCGACGTTGTCGATCTTGGCCACGAGTGCCGGGCGCTGGATGATCTCGTCGGCGCTGGCGAGCGGCTGACCGGTCAGCGGCTGGCGGATGACGGCCGGGAGCTCGGTCGTCGTGGTCGCCGCCTCGGTCGTGGTGGTCACCTCGGCCGTGGTGGTGGTCTCGGCGACGGTGGTCGACGGGGCGGTGGTGGTCGAGGCGACCGTGGTGGTCTCCTCGGCGTCTCCACCTCCGCCGCCACACGCGGCGATGGCCAGGGCACCGACGGTCAGGAGTAGGAACGATCGGGTAATACGCATCACAGTTCTCTCAGTAGGGCGATTCGCTCGTCGAGCGGGGGGTGGGTGTCGAACAGACGGTGGATTCCGCCGAGCTTGCCGTCGTCGCCGACGCCACTCATGGGTTGTTCGATCCACAAGTGTGCCGTAGCGGTGGACGCGGAATGCGTCACCGTCGTGTCGGCCTTCAGCTTTTCGAGCGCCGAGATCAGCCCCGGCGGGTAGCGCGTCAGCTGGCAGGCGCTGACGTCGGCGAGCGTCTCGCGGCTCCGGGAAATCGTGGCCTGCATCGCCTTGGCGACGATCGGCGCCATGATCAGCAGGAGAAACCCCACGTAGGCGAGCGGATTGGAACCGTTGTCACGGTCGCTGCCACGACTGATGCGACCGCCGTTCCACCACATCGTGCGCACGCCCAGGTCGGCCATCAGCGCGATCGCGCCGACCATCGTCACGGCCAGCGTCGACACCAGGATGTCGTAGTTGCGGATGTGACTCAATTCATGGGCGACCACGCCCTCGAGTTCGACCCGGTTCATCTTCTCGAGCAGCCCGGTCGTCACCGCGATCGCCGCGTGCTGCGGGTTGCGCCCCGTGGCGAAGGCGTTCGGGGCCGGGTCGTCGACGACGTAGATGCCCGGCTTCGGCAGGCCGCCGGCGATGCACAGGCCCTCGACGAGGTTGTGCAGGCGGGCGTACTCCTCCGGTGGGGCGGGATGGGCGCGGCTCACCGACAACGCGATCTTGTCGGCGTTCCAGTACGAGCCGAAGGCGATCGCCGCTCCGACCACGAGCGCGATGCCGGCGAACAGCGGGCCGTTGCCGAACAGCAACCCGATGATCGTGCCGACGACCACGACGATGGCCACGAACGCGGCGACGAGCACAGCGCTGCGGCGCTTGTTCGAGCGGATCAGTTCAAACATGCGGGGAGGACGTCAGAACTCGACCGTCGGCACCGTACGGGCGCCTTCTTCGGCCTCGAAGTACTCGCGTTCTTCGAAGTGCAGCATCTTGGCGAAGAACACGGCGGGTACCGACTGGATCTTGTTGTTGAACGTGAGGACGCTGTCGTTGTAGAACTGCCGGGCGTAGGCGACGCGGCCCTCGGTGGCGGTCAGTTCCTCCTGCAGCGCGAGGAAGTTCTGGTTGGCCTTCAGGTCCGGGTAGGCCTCGCTGAGGGCGAACACCTGACGCAGCGCTCCCGTGAGCACGTTGTCGGCCTGGGCCTGGGCCTGCGGCGTGTTGGGCGCGGCGATCGCCGAGTTCCGTGCCTGCACGACCGCTTCGAGCGTGCCGCGTTCGTGGGCCGCGTAGCCCTTGACGGTTTCGACGAGGTTCGGGATGAGGTCGAGCCGGCGCTTCAGCTGGACGTCGATCTGCGACCAGGCGTTGTCGATCTGGTTCCGGCTCCGGATCAGACCGTTGTAGGCCCCGACGACGACGGCAACGATCACCAGGATGATCACGATGACGATGAGGATGCCCCACATGGTGGACTCAGCCTAGGGGGTCGGACCGGCGCAACCGAGGATGCGTCGGGTGGACGAGCGGGCGGGTGAGTGCGGCGGACGACGGGGCGATGACCTGTCCGCCACGGGTCGTCAGCGACGGATCATCTCGTAGATCTCGAGGTAGCGATCGGCGAGTCGGACCATCGAGAAGTCCTCGGCGCGTGACGCGCCGGCCGCCCGCAGCGACCCTGCGAACGCCTCGTCGCGGATCACCCGCTCGAGCGCCCCGGCGAGCAACGCCGGATCGCCCGGTTCGACCAGCACGGCGTCGACACCGTCGGTCGCCACGTTGCGATACCCGCCCAGCGCGCTGGCCACCACGGTCGCCCCTGCGGCCATCGCTTCGATGAGCACCACGCCGAACGACTCGCCGCCGAGCGACGGCGCGCAGAACACGTCGCACGCACGCAGACGGCGGAACTTCTCCTCCTCGCTGACGCGGCCGAGCCAGACGATCGAGGGGTTGTGGGCGTGGCGGGCCGTGAGCAGCGCCGTTTCCGGTCCGTCGCTCGCCACCCACACGTCGACGGGCGTCGACATCTGCCCGACCGCGTCGAGCAGGACCGACAGGCCCTTGCGATGTTCGTGGCGGCCGCAGAAGAAGATCGTCGGCCGTCCCGCCGCGTCGCGCCGCTGCGCGCCGTCGCACCGGCGCGGATCGCATCGATGTCGACGCCGTTGAACAGCACCTCGTAGTCGCCGTCGATGTGCCGGCGAATGAGATCCCTGGCGTCCTTCGACACCACGACGCGATGGTCGAGCCGGTGGGCGATGCGCCGCAGCGCCGGCTGCAGCAGCCGGTACCCGAACGACACGCCGGCGGCGTGGAACGTGCCGACCGTCGGTGCCCGGTGGACGAGCAGCGCCGTCATCGTCGGGCCCGGCGCCATCGGCTCGTGCAGGTGGATCACGTCGAACGCCTCGTCGTTGAGGGCACGCAGCGTCCGCAGCGCGGCCGACGGGTCGGGAGCGAGCGGGGCGACCGACCCGTTGGCGGCGGTCGGCAACGAGTTGCCGAGCGAGGTGACGAAGCTCTCGGGCGGCGGGCCGTCGCACGGTCCGAGCACCCGCGCCTCGTAGCCCCGGCCACGGAGCTCGCGGGCCAGGCCCAGGACCTGGGCCTGGACGCCACCGGGCACCGACAGGCTGTACGGGCTGACGAGCCCGATGCGCAGCGGAGGGGGCATCGTCAGGAGATCGGGTGGGCGACCGCGTCGACCGTGACTCCGAAGCGGCGCGCGAGGTCGGCGGCCTCGAGGGGATGCGAGAGCAGATAGCCCTGCCCGATGTCGCAACCGAGCGCCCGCAGCTCACGGAGTTGGGCCGGGTTCTCGATGCCCTCGGCGACACTCGTGACGCCGAGCGCTGCCGTCATCTGGAGGATCATCGACGCGAGCGTAGAGCTCTTTCCGGCCTCGCCGAGTTCCTCGACGAAACGGCGGTCGATCTTCACGATGTCGACGGGGAAGCGCTGGAGGTACGACAGCGAGCAGTAACCGGTGCCGAAGTCGTCGATGGCGATGCGGATGCCCGAGCGCCCGCAGCTGTTCGAGGTTGCCGTTCGAGGCTTCGATCTCCTCGACGAACATGGTTTCGGTGATCTCCAGGGTGACGAGACCGGGGTCGAGCTGGTGCTGCCGGAGCGCGGCCTCCACCTGGCCGACGAAGTCCTCCTGACGGATCTGCAGTGCCGACACGTTCACGCTGATGACGCGCGGACCGCCGCCCTGCCACGCCGCCGCTTCCTGGAAGCTCTGGTGCAACACCCACTCCCCGATCGGCCCGATCAGACCGGCGCGTTCGGCGACGGGGATGAACTCGTCGGGCGGAATGAAACCCCGCACGGGGTGCTCCCACCGCAGGAGTGCCTCGGCGCCCACGACGCCTCCGGTGACGAGATCGATCATCGGCTGGAACATGAGGCGCATCTGGCCGCGTTCGATCGCCAGGCTGAGCTCGGTGCGGTATTCGAGGTGCCGCGTCGCCGACAGTCGCATCGTCGGCTCGAAGATCTTGATCTGGCTCTTGCCGGCCCGCTTGGCCTCGTACATGGCGATGTCCGCATCGCGCAGCAACCCCGAGGTCGTCATGTCCGGGGCGGCGACGGCGACGCCGACGCTGGCCATCACCGACAGTTCGTATCCGGCCAGCGTGACCGGCTCGCGCAGCAGGGCGAGCAGCCGTTCGCCGACCTCGATCGCACGATCCAGCCCACCGCGGTCCTCGAGGAGGATGGCGAACTCGTCTCCGCCGAGCCGGGCCGGTGTGTCGCCCTCGGCCGTCACGAACCTGATGCGCTCGGCGATCGAGCGCAGCATCTGATCACCCACCCCGTGGCCGAGCGCGTCGTTGACCGACTTGAAGTCGTCGAGGTCGACGAACAACACGACGAGCGGATCGCTCTCGGGGCGGGCGGCGCGGAGGGCGTGATCCATCCGATCGAGGAACAGTGCCCGGTTGGCGAGGCCGGTCAGCTCGTCATGGAAGGCGCGATGGCTGAGCTGGCGTTCGAGGTCGCGCTGCTCGGTCACGTCGCGGAACGTGGCCACCATCCCGTCGACGGCGTCCCCACCGAGCAGGTTGGCGATCGTCGCCTCCATCCACCGCTGCTGGCCGTCGACGCGCACGAGGCTGAGCTCGAACTTCACGGTGCTCCCGTGTCCGAGTTGCAGGACACGCTGCAGCTCGACGGCGGACGCATCGCGATCGTCACCCGCGACGAGGTCGATGAGCGGACGGCCGATCCAGTCGTCGCTGCGGTGCCCGAGCGTGCTGAAGAGTCCGGGGCTGGCGTACTGGATCTGTCCCCCGGCGTCGACGAGCATCACGACGTCGCTCGAGTGCTCGACGATGGCCGCCAGCCGGTCCTGGCCCTGACGTTCGGTCAGCTGCCGGACGCGGGCGACGAGGCTCCACATCCGCGCCAGCGCCAACACGACGACGCCGATGGAACAGAGCGCCGCCACGGTCCGTGTGAGCTGGCTCCCCAGGTCGGTGACCGTCAGTGCGAGGAGCACGGTCAGCGGCGTCAGTGCGGCCACGCTCAGCCAGATGACGCGGCCGAAACCGGCGGCGTCCGGTTCGTCGTCGGGCAGGTGCGTGAGCGACATCGTCGGATCGAGCGCCGCCGCCGCCAACACGAGCGGGGCGGCGATCGACAGCGCGGCGAACATCCCGCCCGACCCGAACGTGTCGCGGAGGTCCTCGGCACTGCGGGCCACGTCCGATCCGAGCTGGAACGCGATCCCGACGGCGACCAGGATCGCCGCCGGGAACCGGAACCGCACCTGCAGTGCCGTGCGCAGGGCGATGGCGAGCGCCACGGCGTCGAGCAGGGGGATCGAGGCGGCCCACACGTGGTCGCCCGGGGCGATGTTGCGGTCACCGAGGAAGGGCTCGATCACGATCAGCCACACGCCCACGCCGACGGCGATGCTGACGATCGTGGTTTCGATGCCGCTCAGCGCGTCCTCGGCGGCCGTGTCGTGGCCGAGCATCGTCGCCGTGGCGACGAGGAGTCCCGCGGTGAGGAGGCGGAACGGGTCGGCGATCGACGGGTACCTCTCGTACGACGAGAAGTACAGCGTCGACGCGACGGCGCAGCTGGCCGCGAGACACCCGAGGGCGATGGCCAGGGTGGCCCAGGGCAGGGTGCGTTCCGGTTGGTACGTGGCGATGCCGACGAGGATCGCACCGACACCGACGGCGGGGGCGATGACCCGGACCCACTCCGCACCCATGCCTTCGGGCATCATGAGGTACACCAGCGCGAAGACGCCAGCGAGTACCAGCAGCACGCGGGCGCGCGTCGCCAAGGGGTGGGAGAATGCCAGTTCGATGCTCACTTATCGGCAGGCGGCACCGATTGTTGAACGCCGCAGACGTGACCCTTGCCGCAGTCTTAGTGCTTTGGGCTGAAGCCTCTCAGGTGCCGTATCCGGGGTCGCTCGGCCAGTTGGGCTGGAAGAGGTGCCACTGGAACGGCGCCCGACGGATCAGGATCTCCAACTCGGCGGCCACGTCCTGGGTCACCCGGGCGACGTCGTCGCGCAGCCGCTTCTCGCGCCGTTCGACGATGATCGGCGGCCGGACCCAGGCGTGATGCCCGTCGACGCGATCGGTGAAGTACACGCCGGTCGGCACGATCGGCGCGCCGGTGCGCAGGGCGAGGGTGGCGGCGCCGCCGGGGAGCGTCGTGCGCTCGCCGAAGAACTCGACCTCGGGGCCGTCGCCGACGAGGTCGCGGTCGCTGACGAGGCACACGATGTGGTTGGCGCGCAAGGCCCGCATCACGGCGGTGCCGGCGTCGGGCCCGAGCGGCACCACGGTCATGCCCAGGCTGGAGCGGAGATCGGCGAACCACTCGAACAGCTCGGGCGGCTCGATCCGCTCGACGACGACCGTGATGGGGTGACCGCGGTCGGCGATCCAGCGTCCCGCCCACTCCCAACCCCCGAGGTGCGGGAGAGCGACGATGACGCCGTTGCCGCGGTCGAGGCCGCCGACGATGTGATCCTCGTAGCCGACCTGACCGAACCCGGCCGCCACCGCCCGCCGGCTGAGGTTCGGGAGCCGGAAGCTCTCCAGCCAGTAGCGGGTGTAGGAGTCGAAGGCCTGCTGCACCCCGCGGCGGAGCCGCAGCCCGCCGAGCGAGGGATCGACGCGCCGGAGGTGACGCTCGATCATCGCCCGTCGTTGGGGGCTGGCCATGTTGGCGCCGAACGCCAACGGTGTGGCCATGCCGGCGGCGAAGAACCCGGGCATCGCCCCCGCGGACATGGCCCCGAGGCGGTACGACGAGGTGGTGACGAAGTCGGCGAATCGGCTCATCGACGGTGTACGGCGACGACGCTCACGGCCGACGGCGCGGGACGCGGGTGCGCCGCCGTTCCGTGCGGGCCACGCGACGGCTCTGCCGGCGCGATCGTCGCATCTCGATGCGGGCCGCCGTGACGGGGGCCACCGCGGCCTGGCGCCAGACCTTGACGAACCGCTGGATCGCCGTGATCGACGTCAGCACGAGCATGATCCACAGGATCGGGATCAGCAACGGCTCGAAGAGCAGGCCGATGCAGATCGCGATGATCCGCTCGGCGCGCTCCATCAGCCCACCCTTGGCGTTGATCCCGAGCGACTCGGCCTTGGCCCGCTGGTAGCTGATCAACGAACTCACCGAGGCCACGGCGAACGGCAGGATCGACATGTGGGCCGACGAGGTGCTCGCCAGGTACCAGGCGATACCGCCGAGGAGCAGGGCGTCGGTGATGCGGTCGACCGTGGAATCGAAGAAGGCGCCCCGCTGGCTCGAGGCGTCCTGGGCCTTGGCCAGCGCGCCGTCGAGCAGGTCGGGCAGCGCGGCGAGGATCACCAGCAGGAGCCCGAGCCGCAGGTGTTCCGCCCCGATGGCGACCGCGGCACCGATGCCGACGAGCAGCCCGAGCACGGTCAGGTGGTCGGGCGTGAGACCCGTCTTGCGGAGCAGGTTGCCGATCGGCTTGACCGCCCGGTCGACCGGTGTCCGGAACTTGCCGTCGAACATCGCAACGACGCTATCCCAGCCCGACCGTCAACACGTGACCCTTCGCACCGGCGACGATCTCCTCAGAGCAGGACGTCGGCGTCCGGATTCGGTTCGACGAGGTGCTGGATCACCGCGCCGTCGATCGCGTCGACGAGCACCAACCCGCGTTGCGCGGGGGGATCCTCGGGCGAGTAGCAGAGCACGCGCCACGTCGGCCGGCTGCGCAGTCCCCGCCAGACCTGCTGCGCCGAGGCATGGCCGATGGGGAAGCCGACCGCTCCTTGCGCCGCCACGAGCGCCTCGGTCTCGTCGACGTGCATCCGCCAGCCGGACGTGATCGAGATGACCGCGGCGACCGTCAACAGACCGGCCGCGACGAGCCAACCGACGTTGACGATCGGCGAATCGGTGAAGCCGAAGTAGATGCCGACGCAGGCGGCGGCGATCACGAGGTAGATCACGCCGGGCCAGCGGCGACGGCTGTTGTCGGGGAACTGGTACGGGCCGACGAAACCCGACGGATCGAGATCGTGGGGCAGTTCGTCCCGCACGTCGTCGGTCGTCTCGGGCGCCGGTGCCTCCGTCTTCCCTGGATCCGTCATGGTGCGGTCCAGCCTACGGTCGGTCCGGCCAGGCGCCGCGTACCTTGCGGGCGGACTCGGCGAGGCTCTCCGGGAGCGTCTGCGCATTGGCGATCGCCGACATGAAGTTCGAGTCGCCGGTCCAGCGCGGCACCACGTGGACGTGGAGGTGCGACGGCACCGAGCCGCCCGATGCCCGGCCGAGGTTCAGGCCGACGTTGACCCCGTCGGGCCGGTATGCCTCGCGCACGGCCGTCACGGCGGCGGTCACCGATGCCCACAGCTCGGCCGCCTCCGCACCGTCGAGCAGCGCCAGGTCGGCGACCTCGCGATACGGCAGGACCATCAGGTGACCGGACGTGTACGGGAAGGCGTTCATCAACGCGAAGCAGGTCGGACCCCGATGGACGATGTGGGTCTCGTCGTCGGACAGACCCGACTCGAGCAGCTGGGTGAACACGCTCGGCGCGCCGGCGCCGCGATCGAACGCGGCGCGGCTGTCGACGGCCTCACCGGCGACGTACGCCGACCGCCAACCCGACCAGATGTGGTCGAGACTCATCCGGCCCAGATTCGTGCAAGCGGGCTCATGCCCGCAGCGCGACGCGTTCGGCGTCGTCGACCTCGGCGCGCAGATCGGCCACGAACCGGTCGAGCGGGACACCACGGACGACCTCGCCGCCACGCGGGTTCACCCCGACCGTCTTCGCCTCGACATCGTCGTCGCCGACGACGAGCACGTAGGGGATCTTCTCCATCTTGGCGTGGCGGATCCGCTTGCCGAGGCCGTCGTCGGCGGCGCCGTAGTTCACGCGCATCCCGGCCGCACCGAGCGCGTCGACGACCTGCTTGGCGTAGTCCTCGTGAGCCTCGGCGACCGGCAGCACCTCGACCTGGACGGGCGCCAACCACGTCGGGAACGCCCCGGCGTAGTGCTCGAGCAGCACGCCGAAGAAACGTTCGATCGAACCGAGCAGCGCCCGGTGCAACATGATCGGGCGGTGCCGGGCGTTGTCGGCACCGACGTACTCGAGGTCGAACCGCTCCGGGTGGTTGAAGTCGGCCTGGATCGTCGACAGCTGCCACGACCGTCCGATCGCATCGCGGACGTCGACGTCGATCTTCGGACCGTAGAACGCGGCGTCGCCCTCCTTGATGCCGTACTCGAGGCCGTGCGTGTCGAGCGCCTGGCGGAGCGCGTCGGTCGCGTCGTCCCACATCTCGTCGCTGCCGACGTACTTGTTCGGATCCTTCGTCGACAGGTTGAACGTGAAGTCGTCGAACCCGAACGCCCGCAGCACGGACAGGATGAAGTCGAGCAGGCTGGCGACCTCGTCGGCCATCTGCTCGCGGGTGCAGAAGATGTGGCTGTCGTCCTGGGTGAACCCGCGGATCCGCATCAGGCCGTGGAGGGTGCCGGCGCGTTCGTAGCGGTAGACCGTGCCGAGTTCGAACAGCCGCAACGGCAGCTCGCGATAGCTGCGCTGCCGGCTGTCGAAGATCAGGCAGTGCATCGGGCAGTTCATCGGCTTCGGGTAGTACGTGCCGTTGTCCATCTCCATCGGCGGGTACATGCCGTCGGCGTAGAAGCCGAGGTGCCCCGACGTCTCGAACAGCTTGCCGTTCGACAGGTGCGGTGTGTAGACGAACGAATAGCCACCGCGTTCGTGGCGCAGACGGCTGTAGTCCTCGATCAGCTTGCGGACGATGGCGCCCTTCGGGTGCCACACGGCGAGACCGCCGCCGAGCATCGACGGGAAGCTCAGCAGGTCGAGTTCGGTCGCCAGCTTGCGGTGGTCGCGCTTGGCGGCCTCCTCCAGCTGGTGGAGGTGGTCGGCGAGGGCCTGCTTCGACTCCCACGCCGTGCCGTAGATGCGCTGCAGCATCGGACCCTTCTCGTTGCCGCGCCAGTACGCGCCGGCCACCTTCTGCAGCTTGAAGTGCCCGAGCCGACCCGTGGAGGGCACGTGCGGGCCGACGCACATGTCGACGAAGTCGTCGGTGTTGCGGTACACGCTGATCACGCCGTCCGCCGACACCTCGGCCGAGTCCTCGTCGTCGACGCCGCCGGCGGCGGCTTCGACCTTCTCGATGATCTCGACCTTGTAGCTCTGGTCGGCGAAGAGCTCCTTCGCCTCCGCCATCGACATCTCCGAACGCGTGAACGGCTGATTCGCCTTCATGATCTCGCGCATGCGCGTCTCGATGCGGTCGAGGTCGTCGTCGCTGAACGTCGCTCCGCCCGGGAGTTCGAAGTCGTAGTAGAAGCCGTTCTCGATGGCGGGTCCGATCGAGAACTTCGCCCCCGGGAACAACTGCGTCACCGCTTGCGCCATCACGTGCGACGTCGAGTGGCGCAGGACGTGCCGACCGGCGTCGGTGTCGCTCGTGATGATCGACACGACGTCGCCGTCGTGGAGTTCGGTGGTCAGATCGACCTCCGCGCCGTCGACCGTGGCCGCGACCGCCGCCTTCTTCAGCCCGCTGCCGATGGCCGCGGCGAGGTCGAGCGGCGTGGCGGGAGCGGCGAGCTCGCGTCGGGCGCCATCAGGGAGCGAGATCGTGATCGTGGACATCGTCGTCCCAGGATACGAGCGGAGCATGGACGCCGGGCCATCGATTCCGGACCGCATCCGGACGCTCGGCCGACCTCGATCGTCCCGACGGCCGGAGGCCGAGCCGTCGTTCAGTTTCCGCCGACGGCAGCGAGTTGGCGCATGTCGGGCATCGTCATCGGGAGGACGTCGGTGACGCTGGCGACGTGTGCGGCCACCGTCGGTTCGGTCTCGGCGCGCTCGCCGGCGTACATGTTGACGTACGGCTGGCCGGTGAGCTCGCGGATCTCCCACATGACCTCGTCGGTCATCGAGCGCCACGCGATGTGCTCGGCGCCGCGGCCCCGGTACCGCTCGGGGCGGATCGGTCGACCGATCGTGATCGAGCACTCACGGAACAGCTTGGGTGCCTTGGCATCCGGCGGCTGGATCGCGTCGGTGCCCACGACGCCGACGGGGAAGATCGGGCAGTCGAGCTTCATCGCCAGTCGGGCGGCGCCGGTGCGGCCCTTGTAGAGCCGGCCGTCGCGGCTGCGGGTGCCCTCGGGGAAGATGCCGAAGAGCTCACCGCGCCGCAGCACCTGCTCGGCGGTGTCGAGTGCGGCGGTGCTCTTCTCGCCCCCGCTGCGGTCGATCGGGATCATGCCGAGGGCCGGGAAGAGGTATTTCGTCTTCCACGAGTCCATGTACTCGGCCTTGCCGACGAAGGAGATGTTGCGCCGCACCATCAGCATGAGGAACGCCGAGTCGAGGAAACTGATGTGGTTCGGGCACAGGATCGCCGGGCCATCGATGGGCAGTCGTTCCAACCCGCGCACGTCGATGGTCCACAGGCGCGTCGCCACCGGGCGCCCGAAGCGCCGGACCCTCTGTTGCCATGCCCCTGCGCCGGGACCACTCGTCATGCCTGCAGAGTAGGCCATCTGTGTGACCGCACGAACGCACGATCTTGAACTTTGTGTGAACGTGACCGCGCCGTTCGGCCGGGCGGATCGCTACAGGTCGACGCCGAGCAGGGCGGCCGCTTCCAGCACGCCACGCCCCTGACGGGCCGCGTCGTCGATCAGCCGGATCGCGCCCGGCGTGTCGAGGTCGTCGTCGAGGCGGGCGCGCACAGCCTCGAGGAGTTCGGGATTCGCCCGGGCATGGGTCGACCAGCTCTCGAGGCGCCGGCCGTTGCGTGGCATCAGCTCGTCGTCCCACTCCCACGGATCGCGGTAGTGGTGCTCGATGATCCCCAGCCGGATCGACCGCGGGTCGTGGGTTTCGCGGAGCTGGTCGACGAACACGAGATTGCCGAGGCTCTTCGACATCTTCTCGCCGTCCTTGGAGATGAGC
The DNA here is from genome assembly GCA_963695145.1 of Ilumatobacteraceae bacterium. Lineage (GTDB taxonomy): Bacteria > Actinomycetota > Acidimicrobiia > Acidimicrobiales > Ilumatobacteraceae > Sva-07. The sequence goes on from CAVOGB010000007.1 coordinate 199,552, forward strand.
GCCGTGTGCATCCAGTGGGTGACGAACGGCTCGCCCGTGGCCGCTTCGGACTGCGCCCGCTCACATTCGTGGTGGGGGAAGATCAGGTCCGCTCCCCCGCCGTGCAGGTCGATCGTCGTACCGAGTTCACGCAGGGCGAGCGCCGAGCACTCGATGTGCCACCCCGGCCGGCCGGGGCCCCACATCGTGTCCCACGACGGCTCGTCGGCCGCCGACGGATGCCAGAGCACGAAGTCGAGCGGCGACTTCTTGTGCGGGTCGTCGATGTTGCCGCCCCGCTCCTTGGCGAGCAGCAGCATCTCGTCGAACGTGTAGTGGCTCAGCGACCCGAACGAGTCGAACTTCGACACGTCGAAGTACACCGAACCGCCGGCCTCGTAGGCGTAGCCCCGATCGAGCACCATGCCGATGAACCCGCGGATGTCGGGGATCGCCGACGACGCGCGCGGCGTGGACGAGACCGGGAGGGCGTTGAGCGCCGTCATGTCGCGTTCGAACCGGGCCTCCTCGCCGGCGGCGAGGTCGAGGTAGTGCACGCCGAGCTGGCGGGCCTTGGCGAACAGCGGATCGTCGACGTCGGTGACGTTGCGGACGCACTGCACCGTGTGCCCCCGGTCGATCAGGCGGCGCTGCAGCACGTCGTAGGCGATGAAGGTGGCCGCGTGGCCGAGGTGCGTGGCGTCGTAGGGGGTGATCCCGCACGTGTACATCAACACGTGGTCGTTGGGCGCGAAGTCGACGATGGCGCGGCGCGCCGTGTCGTACAGCTGCATGTTCCCGGAGGTCATTCGGTGGGGGCAACAGCCCGGGGGTCGCGTTTGATTCCCGTGAGCTTGGGCGCCACGCGCGTCTTGTACCGGACGTTGAGCTGGAGCAGCACCGCGGTGAAGGCCTCGATGGCCGTCGCGTTCGACAGTTCACCGGCGTCGAGGGGTCGACAGCCGGGGATGTCGTCGACGATCTCGCTGACCGTGCGCACGGCGGCCGGATCGTCGCCGCAGATCAACACGTCGGAGTCGATCGGTTCGTCGATGTGGCCGAGTTCGGCCGCCGGCAGGTGATGGAACGCCGCCACGATCCGGCTCCGCGGCACCGCCGCCTGGACGTGGGCGGCCACGCTGCCGCGCGGTGGAACGAGGGGTTGGAACTCCTTGTTCACGCGCACGAGGGCGTTGGCCATCGACACGACGACCTTGCCCGCGAGCGCGTCGGCGTTCTCCTGCGCCGTGCCGGCCGCCGAATCCCACGGCGTGGCGATCACGATGAGGTCGCAATCGGCGGCGATGGCGTTGTCGCCGGCCGTCAGACGGTCGGTGAGTTGCGGCCATTGGCCCACGAGTTCGTCGACGGTCTCCATCGCGCGGTACTTCGACCGCGAGCCGACGACGACGTCATGGCCGATGCTGGCCAGACGGGCGGCGAGACCGCTCCCCGCTGGGCCGGTACCGCCGAGTATCCCGATGCGCATGGCGACAGCGTGGCACGCCCACCGCTTTCTCGTGAACTTCTTGCGTACCCGCGTCCGCGAGATGTTCACGAGAACCGGGAGGCCGATTGCCCCCGGGGCCCGGACTAGGTTGCCGGGCATGGGACTGCTCGACGGCAAGAAGATCGTGATCACCGGCGTGCTGACCGACGCGTCGCTGGCCTACGGGGTCGCCCGGATCGCCATCGACGAGGGCGCCGAGATCGTGTTGACCGGCGCCGGGCGGGCGCTGTCGCTCACCCAGCGCACGGCGCGCAAGCTCGGCGACGGCATCGACGTCTACGAGTTCGACGTCACGGTGCCCGAACACGGGCCGCTCGTCCGCGACGCCCTCGCCTCGAAGTGGGGACACGTCGACGGCGTGCTCCATGCCATCGGCTTCGCGCCGGCGTCGTGCCTCGGCGACGCGTTCCTCGACGCGCCCTGGGAGGACGTCGCGGTGGCGATGCAGATCTCGACGTACTCGTTGAAGACGCTCGTCGACGCATTCCTGCCGCTGATGGGCCGGGGCGGTTCGTTCGTCGGCCTCGACTTCGACAATCAGCAGGCGTGGCCCGCCTACAACTGGATGGGGGTCGCCAAGTCGGCGCTGCAGAGCGTGTCGCGCTATCTGGCCAAGGAGCTCGGTCCCCAGGGCATCCGCTCCAACCTCGTCGCCGCCGGCCCGGTCAAGACGATGGCCGCCAAGTCGATCCCCGGCTTCGCCCTGTTCGAGGACGTCTGGGACGACCGCGCCCCGCTGGGCTGGGACGTCACCAACTCCGAACCGGTGGCCAAGGCCTGCGTCGCGCTCCTGTCCGACTGGTTCCCCGCCACCACCGGCGAGATCATCCACGTCGACGGTGGATTCCACGCCACCGGCGTCTGAACCGCCCGGACGATGAACTGGTTCCCGGACGAGATCGGTTACGCCGGCCTCGAACATCTCGATGCCGACTACGTCACCGGGTACGACGCCAAGGCCCAGGTCGACCCGACCGCCGACATCGAGATCCTGACCGCACTCGGCCTCGGACCCGGCACCACGATCCTCGATCTCGGCGCCGGTACCGGGGTGTTCAGCGCCGCCGCGGCCGCGACGGGCGCGGACGTGATCGCCGTCGACGTGTCGCCGGCGATGGTGCGCCACCTCCGTGCGATGTTCGCGGACCGGCACGACGTCACCGTCGTCCAGGCGGGGTTCCTCACCTACGAACACGCCGGCCCGCCGGTCGCCTTCGCCCACTGCCGCAACGCGCTCCATCAGTTGCCCGACTTCTGGAAGGGCATCGCCCTCGAACGCCTCACCCGCTGCCTCGCGCCGGGGGCCATCTTCCGGGTCCGTGACCTGGTGTTCGACTTCGACCCCGCCGACGCCGAGGAGGCGATCCCCGCGTGGATGGCCGGCGGCGTCGACGACGCGACGCGGGGCTGGACGCCCGACGAACTCGCCGAGCACGTGCGCATCGAGTTCAGCACGTACCGCTGGCTCTTCGAGCCGATGCTCGAACGGGTCGGCTTCGAGATCCTCGACGTCGGCTACGACCGCCGGGCCTACGGCGCCTACACCTGCCGGTACCCTCGATCGACGTGAACCGACTCGCCGCGGAGACGTCCCCGTACCTCCGCCAGCACCGCGACAATCCGGTCGACTGGTACCCGTGGGGGGCCGAGGCGTTCGCCGCCGCCGAGCAGCGCAACGTGCCGATCCTGCTGTCCGTCGGCTACTCGGCCTGCCACTGGTGCCACGTGATGGCCCACGAGTGCTTCGAGGATCCCGAGGTCGCCGCCCGGATGAACGAGCTGTACGTCAACGTGAAGGTCGACCGCGAGGAGCGGCCCGACGTCGATGCCGTCTACATGGATGCCGTCCAGGCACTGACCGGCCGTGGCGGCTGGCCGATGACGGTGTTCATGACGCCCGAGCGCCAACCGTTCTACGGCGGCACGTACTTCCCCAAACCGCAGTTCCTGGCCCTGCTGAGCGCCGTCGACGACGCCTACCGGAACAAGCCCGACGAGGTGCTGCAGAACGTCGGCGCGCTGACCAAGGCGATCGGTGCGACGGCGGCGATCGAGCCCGCCGACGAGTTGCCGGACGTGACCCACCTGAACAACACGGTCCAGGGGCTGGGACGGGCCTACGACCCCGACTGGGGCGGCTTCGGGCAGGCGCCGAAGTTCCCGTCGACGTTCCACCTCGAGCTGATGTTGCGGGCCTACATGACGACGGCCGCCGAGGCCCCGCGTGACATCGTGGCGACGACGCTCGACGCCATGGCCTCGGGCGGGATGTACGACCACATCGGCGGGGGCTTCGCCCGCTACTCGGTGGATCGCGAGTGGCTCGTGCCGCACTTCGAGAAGATGCTGTACGACCAGGCGCTGCTCGTGCGGACGTACCTGCACGGCCTGATCGTCATCGGCCGGACGCCGTGGCGGCAAGTGCTCGGCGAGACGATCACCTACGTGCTGCGCCAGCTGCGACATCCGGACGGCGGGTTCTACTCGGCCGAGGACGCCGACTCCCCCGACGCCGACGGCCACGGCGTGGAGGGACTGTTCCACACGTGGACGCCCGACGAGGCCCGGGCGGCGATGGCGGACCTGCCCGACGATGCCCGCACCAAGGCACTCGACTGGTTCGGCATCACCGCCGACGGCAACTTCGAGGGGCGGTCGATCCCGAACCGGCTCCATGCCCGCGGGGAGCTCGAGCGACCACCCGAGGTGGAAGCTGCACGCCGGGCTCTGTTCACGGCCCGCGAAGGCCGCCGGCGTCCCGGTCTCGACGACAAGGTGCTCACCGAGTGGAATGCGCTGTTCCTGTCGGCCCTGGCCGAGGCGGGCGCCGCGTTCGGCCAGCAGGAGTGGCTCGATGCGGCGGTGGCCAACGGCGAGTTCCTGCTGCGCGAGCTGCGCAAGCCGAACGGCCGCTGGTGGCGCAGCTGGCAGGCCGACGGGGAACCGAGGGCCCGCCACGATGCGCTGGCCGCGGACCACGCCGCGCTCGTCGACGCCTTCACCCGTCTCGGCGAGGCGACGGGGCAGGCCCGCTGGATCCACGAGGCCGTGGCGGTGGCCGACACGATGCTCGAGTGGTTCTGGGATCCGGTGAACGGAGGTCTCTACACGACGGCCGAGGACGCCGAGGCGCTGATCGTCCGGCAGAAGGACCTGATCGACAATGCGACCCCGTCGGCGAACTCCACGGCGGCGATCGCGCTGTACCGACTCGCCGCGCTGACCGGTGAACAGCGCTTCGCCAACCACGCCGACCGGATCCTGCAGTTGATCGGCGGGGTGATCGGCGACAACGTCGGCACCTACTCGAATGCACTGCTCGCCGTCGAACTCCGCCGGCGCGGCATCACCGAGGTCGCCGTCGTCGGTGACCGGCCCGACCTCGTGCGCATCGCCCACACCATCTGGCGGCCCGACACGGTGCTCGCCTGGGGCGAACCGTACGAATCGCCGCTGTGGGAGGGCCGTCGGGACGGCTTCGCGTACGTGTGCCGCGAGTATGCGTGCGAGGCGCCGCAGGACACGGCCGAGGGGTTCATCGAACTCCTGACCGGCCGGCCGGGCCGGCTGGTCAGCGGCTCCCCTCCCAGCGCCCCCGGTGGATGATCTCGGCCGGTGAACGCCGACGGCGATCCGCGCTGCGACCCGGGTCGGTTTCGTCACCGTCGCGGGGCGCCGGGTGGCCGATGGCCATCGCGCCGAGCAGTTCGAGGCCCGGCGGGATCCCGAGCCGTTGGCGCAGCTCCCGTTCACCGCGGAACACGCCGAAGAACAGGGCGCCCAGGCCGAGATCTTCCGCGGCCAAGAGCATCGTCATCACCGACATCGACGCGTCGATCGTCCAGTAGGGCACCGGCCAGGCGTCGGGGCTCGCACCGAGGCCGGTCTGCACCTTGTCGGGCTCCGCGTACCGGTCGGTGTAGGCCTTCGAGTCGGCGAACGGCAGGGCGATCACCGGTGCGCTCAACAACTGCTGCCAGCGGAACGAGTCACGCCGCACGGCCGGCAGCGTCGTCTCCCAGAACACTTCGGTCTCGGCACCCTCGAGCACCACGAGGTGCCAGCCCTGCGCCTTGCCGGCGCTCGGTGCTCGCGACGCCAGGTCGACGAGCAGTTCGAGATCGGCGGCGTCGACCGGTGTGGGGGCGAACGCCCTGGTCATCCGCCGACGTCGCACGACCTCGGCGAACTCGGCCATGGCGTCGGCTGGTCAGCGGCGACCGAGTTTGACGAGGTCCTCCGCCATCGTCCAGCCGTACACGACCATCACGCCGCCCTTGCTGACCGGCACCTTCGAGAACATCTCCACGACCGCCGGATCGAGCTTGTCGGGTTTCGACGATTCGTGGTCGAGATAGCCCGACTGTGCGCCCGTCGTGGACGTGAACGACGTCGGGTCGTACTTGGCCTCGATCCCGAAGCGCTTGGCGAGCCGGCGGCCCCAGGCCCGTTCCTCGCCGACGGCGGTGCTGCCGGGCGACGGTGTGACCTCGCGCAGGTCCTTGAACGCTTCCAGTCCGTCGGCATTGACGAAGCGGCAGCCCACCACGACGTCCTCGTCGGGGAACGCCATGAGGGCCCGGTGGTAGGCCTCGCCGATGAGGCCGCGCAGCACCTGGTCGCGCTTCGACGACCGCTTCACGCTCATCAGGCCGAGCAGCACACACGGGGTCCCGCCGATGCGCTCCAGGGTGGAGAACGTGAACCCGTGCAGTTTGCCGCTGATCCGGGCGGTCGTGATCAGGACCCAGTCTTCCTTGGCCTTGGACAGCTGACCCGCACTGAACGCTTCCTCCATCGACGCCAATTCGTCGAGGTCGGAGTCGGTGAGAGCAGCCGCGTCGTTTGTCGTCACGTCGAGAGCCATCCCCCCTATTCTGCCACCTGAACAGCGCAGTCGTTCAACCGGCACGATCGACTCCGCGATGAGCGAAACCCCCGTATACGGGGATCTCGCTCATCGCTGGGTTCGAACGGTTACAGCAACACCGCTTCGTGGCCGAAGGCCATCCGCAGTTCGCCGACCGAACGATCGAGGTCGACCCGGAACTCGTCGGAGAGCTTGAGCACCCGGCCCTGCCCCACGTCGACCATCACGAGCGAGTCACCCGGGTGCTCGCGCAGGATGCGCTTCAGGCGCTGGATGCGCAGTTCGTCGAGCGACGTCGACGGCAGCCGCAACCGCAGCGCCGGCGCCGGACCGTCGTTGAGACCGGTGAGGACGGTGATGGTCTGGCCGATCAGACCGAACCGCGATTCGTCGCGGCGGTCGAGGCGTCCCTTCACGGTGACGATCAGGTCGTCTTCGAGCTTGTGCCCCTGCTCGGTGAGCGTGCGGGGGAAGATCGTCACCTCGATCGAGGCGTCGAGATCCTCGAGCACGAACACGGCCATCTGGTCGCCGCGCCTGGTGAACTTGCGGGCCAGGTTCGTGATCACGCCGCCGACCACCACGGGCGCTCCGTCGTCCATCATCGGCAGGTCGATCAGCTGGTGCTCGACCTTGCGCCGCAGAGCCCCTTCGACACCGAACAGCGGATGGTCGGACACGTACAGCCCGAGCATCTCCTTCTCGTAGCGGAGTTGGTCCCCCTTGTCGAAGACCAGCGCAGGGATCGCCGTGCGCTCGGAGAACCCGTCCGTGCCGCCGTCCGCCCCGGGCGACGTGTCGCCGTCGGCGCCCCAGTCGCCGAACAGGCTCATCACGCCCTTTTCACGTTCCCGCCGGCGGCTGACGGTCGAGTCGATGATGTGTTCGAACACCGTCAACAGCCCCCGTCGCGGATGACCGAGCGAGTCGAAGGCGCCGCCCTTGATCAGCGACTCGACCGTGCGCTTGTTGAGCACCGGCTCGGGCACGCGTTCGGCGAAGTCGTGGAAGCTCGCGAACGTCCCGTTCCGAGTGCGTTCGGCGACGAGCAGTTCGACGAGGCCCTCGCCGACGTTGCGCACCGCCGAGAGCCCGAACGTGATCGCGCCGGGGCTGCCGAGCGGCAGGGCGACGTCGTCGGGCACCTGGTCGGCCGACAGCGCGGCGAAGTTGGCGACGGACCGGTTGACGTCGGGCGGCAGCACCTTGATGCCCATCGCCCGGCAGTCGGCGAGGTACGTGGCGGCCTTGTCGAGGTTGCTCTTGACGCTGGTGAGCAGGCACGACAGGTACTCGACCGGATAGTGCGCCTTCAGGTACGCCGTCTGGTACGTGACGAGGCCGTACCCGAACGAGTGGCTCTTGGCGAACGCGTAGTCGGCGAACTTCTCGATGATGTCGAAGAGCTGAGGGCCGAGGAGCTCGCCGTACCCCTCGCGCACCACGCCCGCCTCGAACGAGACGCGCTCCTTGGCCATCATCTCGCGGATCTTCTTGCCGCAGGCCTTGCGCAGGTTGTCGGCCTCGGCGAGGTTGTAGCCGGCGAACTTCTGCGCGACCCGCATCACGCTCTCCTGATAGATCATCAGGCCGTACGTGTCGCCGAGCACCGCTTCGGCGTCGGGGTGGAAGTACTCGACCGGCTTGCGCTGGTTCTTGCGGTCGGCGTAGTCGTAGTGCATGTTGACGCCCATCGGCCCGGGCCGGTACAGGGCGATCAGGGCGGCGACGTCCTCGAACGAGTTCGGGGCGAGCGCCTTGAGGAGCTGGCGCATCGGCGGCGACTCCAGCTGGAACACCCCCATCGTGTCGCCGCGCGACAGCAGGGCGAACGTGAGCTCGTCGGCGAGGGAGATGTCCTCGATGAGGAACTCCGGATCGCGCGTCGCTCTGATCATCGCCACCGTGTCGGTGATCACGTCGAGGTTGCGCAACCCCAGGAAGTCCATCTTCAGCAGCCCGAGGTCCTCGATGCTGTGCATCTCGTACTGCGTGACGACCGGTGCGTCGGCAGGGTTCTGGCCGGACTCCGGCTTGCGTTGGATGGGGACGTAGTCGGTGACCGGATCCTTGGTGATCACCACGGCCGCGGCGTGGATCCCGTCGGAGCGCTTGAGGCCCTTCGAGGCCGCGGGCGACGTCGATGACCCGCTTCAGGTCCGGATCGGTGTCGTACATCGCCCGCAGGTCGGCCGCCGCCTTGTAGCCGTCGGCGTACTTCGGGCTCTCCTCGAAGCAGTACTTGAGCGGGGTGTCGCGTCCCATCACCATGGGCGGCATCGCCTTGGCCAGCTTGTCGCCGATGCCGTACGGATAGCCGAGGACGCGGGCCGCGTCACGCACGGCGTTGCGGGCCTTGATCGTGCCGAACGTGATGATCTGGGCGACGTGATCGCGCCCGTAGCGCTCGGCCGCGTAACGGATCATCTCGTCGCGGTACCGCGAGTCGAAGTCCATGTCGATGTCGGGCATCGACACACGGCTCGGGTTGAGGAAGCGCTCGAACAGCAGGTCGTAGCGCACCGGGTCGAGGTCGGTGATCCGCAGCGCGTAGGCGACCGCACACCCCGCGGCCGAGCCGCGACCGGGGCCGACGCGGATGCCGCGGTCCTTGGCGTACTTGATCAGGTCCCACGTGATCAGGAAGTACGACGCGAACCCCATGTCGCAGATGACCTTGAGCTCGTAGGCGAGCCGCTCGGCCACGTCGGGTGGCAGTTCGTCGCCCCAGCGCTCGGCGGCGCCCTGCCAGGTCAGATGGGTGAGGTACGCGGCGTCGTCGGCGAAACCCGCCGGCAGCGGGAAGTTCGGCAGCAGCGGCTTGCCGAACTCGATCTCGAGCTCGGCACGTTCGGCGATCCACAACGAGTTGTCGCACGCCGTCGGGACCTCCCGGAAGAGGTAGCGCATCTCGGCGGCCGTCTTCAGGTAGTGCTCGGTCCCCTCGAACTTGAAGCGCTTGGGGTCCGACAACAGCGCACCCGTCTGCACGCACAGCAGCGCGTCGTGCGACTCGTGGTCGTGCTGGTGGGTGTAGTGGCTGTCGTTGGTGGCGAGCAGCGGCGCGCCGATCTGCTTGGCGATCTCGATCAGCTTCGGGTTCGTGTCGCGCTGGGCCGCCAGGCCGTGGTCCTGCAGTTCGACGAACAGGTTGTCCCGCCCGAAGATGTCCTGCAACCGCGCCGCCTTGGCCAGCGCGCCCTTCTCGTCGCCGTTCAGCAGCGATTGCAGCACGTGCCCACCGAGGCACCCGGTGGTGGCGATCAGGCCTTCGGAGTACTTCTCCAGCAGCTCCCAGTCCATCCGCGGCTTGTAGTAGTAGCCCTCCATGAAGGCGAGGCTGGACAGCTGGATGAGGTTCTTGTAGCCGGTCTGGTTCTCGGCCAGCAGGGTGAGGTGGTAGTAGAGCTTCGTGCCGCCCTCGGTGTCGCCGCCGGAGTCGTCGATGCGCCCGCGTCTGGTGGGACGTTCCGAACGATGATCATGGGCCATGTAGGCCTCGGTGCCGATGATCGGCTTGATGCCCTGCTTGTTGCACTCGCGGTAGAAGTCGAGCGTGCCGTACATGTTGCCGTGATCGGTGATGCCGATCGCCGGCTGGCCGTCACCGACGGCTTTGGCGACGAGTTCGTCGAGCCGGGCCGCGCCGTCGAGCATCGAGAACTCGGTGTGGACGTGGAGGTGGGTGAAGGAATCGGGCACGGACTCTGACGGTGAGGTTTGGGACGATGACGTTTGGGACGATGACGTTTGGTCGGCCGGCGGCTGGTCGGCCGACGAAGACCTCGGAAGTTACAACGTTGTGGTTCGAATGTAGCCGAACGGCAGGGCCCGGGTCACAGGTAGGTGCCGGGGCGCTCGCCGCCCGGACCGATGGGGGGCACCCCAGCCGTTCCCTTCGGTAGCTCGCGCATCTGCTCGAGTTGCTGGCGGGCGGCGAACTGTTGGGCCATCAACGTGGCCTGGATGCCGTGGAACAGCCCTTCGAGCCACCCGACGAGCTGCGCCTTGGCGATCCGGAGCTCCGCTTCGGTCGGCACGCTCTCCTGATCGAACGGCAGGGCGAGCATGTGCAGTTCCTCCTGCAGGTCCGGCGACAGGGCCATCGAGAGCTCGGCGACGGAACGTTCGTAGATCTCGGCGAGCCGCTCGCGGGAGGCCTCGTCGAGCGGCGCCTCGTGGACCTCGTCGAGGAGCTGTTTGACCATCGCCCCGATCCGCATCACCTTCGCCGGTTCGGTCACCGACTCCCTGGCGACCTCCGCCTCGCCATCGCCCTCGGCGACGTCGATCGGTTGTTCGTCGGCGACGTTGGTGATCTGGTCGGGATGCAGGGTTTCCGGTGGTGACGACTCGTCGGACATGCCTGACGTTCTACCCGTCTCAGCGCAGAGCGGCCAACAACGGCACGTTGACCTCGGCCGACGTGAGCGATCCGTGACGGCACACGAGCTCGAACGGTCCGGAATCGGCCGGGTCGTGGAAGCTCACGTCGCCGCGCGCCACCAGTGCCACGTCGCCCAACCGGGCCCGCACGACCGGTGCCATCGTCGGTCCGAACCAGTGCTCGTCGAGCATCTGCTCGCGTGTGACGACCCACGCCTCACTGCCCAGCTCGTCGGTGGCCGCGTCGATGATCGATCGCATCGCGCCGGGCTGGGCGTGGAGCCAGCGGAAGCGGCCCTCCCCCGACTGCATGGCGACACCCGCCAGCATCTCGGCGGACGGACGAAGGATGTGATCGGCGACGTGGACCTGACCGTGGTCGGCGGTGACGAGCACCGCCGTGCCAGGCCCGACCGCGTCGAGGAGGTCGGCGACCAGCCGATCGGCGGCGCGCAGTTCCGCTTCGTAGTACGGGCCGAAGCCGCGCTCGTGGGCGATCTTGTCGATGCCGCCGTAGTAGCAGTAGACGAAACGTTCGCCGGCGGCGACGAGGTCGGCGGCCTGCACGGCGATCGAGCTGGCGGCGCGCCACCCGTGCGGGACCGAGCCGCGGAGGTGGGCTTCGGAGAACGCCGAACTCTGCAGTTCGGTCGGGCTGACGACCGGCACCGATCGCCCCAGGAACGGGTCGAACGGCTGCACGTCGCGCGGCGGGTGGGAACGCCGAACCGCCTGGTCGCCGACCGTCCACCGCAGCACGTTCATGATCTCACCACCGAGCACGATGCGGTAGCCGATGAGTCCGTGTTCGCCGGGTGTGAGTCCGGTGGCGATCGAACTCAGGGCCGTGGCGGTCGTCGTGGGCGCCACCGTGTGGATCGGGCCACCCGTCATCGCCGACAGCGTCGGCATGAGGTGACGGTGCGCCTCGAGCTGATCCCATCCGAGCCCGTCGAGCACGAGCAGCACGGCCTGGTCGGCGTGGGTCACCGGCGACGGGAACCAATCGGGCAATCCGGTCGACCACGGGGCGGGACCGAGCAACGCCGGGACGATTCCGCGGACGTTGGGCCCCGAATAGTCAGGAATGATCGGCCCGCCGCCGTTCGAGGTCGTCACTGTTCGTCAGTCCACCACGTCGTGGCTGGTGTTCACAAGCGCATCGCTCGATGCGGCACTCGTCGGCGGACTCAATAAGGTGACGCCGTGCGCATCTCGACCCGCGGTGACTATGCCTCCCGAGCGCTGCTGTCGCTCGCGCTGCACGCCGACAGCGGGCCGACCTCCGTGCGCGACATCGCCGACCGCACGGGCCTGCCCCAGCCCTACCTCGAACAGATCCTGCTGGCGCTGAAGGGGGCCGGGTTGGTCCGCTCGAAGCGGGGCGTCGGCGGGGGCTATGTGCTGTCGCGGCCGCCCGAGGAGATCCTGCTCTCCGAGATCGTGTCGGCCGTCGACGGCCCGATCACGCTCGGCGACTTCGGTCAACCCCACCAGGACGGTGCGTGCGATCACGAGGGCCAGTGCGTGCTCCTCGCGATCTGGGACCAGGCGGGCGCCGAGATGCGCCGCGCCCTCGAGGGTCACACCCTCGCCGGCATCGCCGACATCGCCCGCGGCGACGCCCCCTGGCCGTAACGCTTCTGCTCGGCCTCACCGCGGCCTCGGCTCTCCCGGATCCGGGTCGGATCTGGTGCGGATTCCGGCCCTTTTCCGACCCAGATGTCGTTCGGGCCTGAGCGAATCAGGCCGGCAGGGATGACTCGATGGCGCTGACGAGGGCGGGGTCGTCCGGGGTGACCATCGGTGAGAAGCGGGTGATCGAACCGTCGGGGGCGATCAGGAACTTCTCGAAGTTCCACCGGATGTCGCCGCTGTGGCCCTCGGCGTCGGCGACCTGGGTCAGCTCGGCGTAGATGGGGTGCTGCGAGTCGCCGTTCACGTCGATCTTCTCCATCATCGGGAAGGTCACGCCGTACGTCGTCGAGCAGAACGTCTCGATCTCCTCGGCCGTACCGGGCTCCTGGGCGCCGAACTGGTTGCAGGGGAAGCCGACCACGGTGAAGCCGCGGTCCTTGTACTGCTCGTGGAGGGCTTCGAGGCCGGTGTACTGCGGGGTCAGACCGCACTTCGAGGCGACGTTGACGGCGAGGATCGCCTTGCCGCCGAAATCGGCGAGCGAAGCCGAGTCGCCTTGCAGCGTGTTGATGGGGAGCGAGTCGATCGATGACGTCATCGGCACAGTCTGACCGATCGACCCTCCGGTTCACGAACGGTCCTGCCGCCGGACGCGGCCGCTCGTACACTCGGTGCCGATGACGGTTGCCGACCCGCCCGAGGAGTTCTCCGGCACCGTCGAGCCGCCGAAGCGCTGGGCCGCCGGCGCCACGGCCGTCGCCGTGTCGCTCCGCCGGGGTGTGGGACAGATGGGGTTGCGCCGGACGGTGTCGACGCTGCGGGGCTTGAACCAGCCCGACGGGTTCGACTGTCCCGGATGCGCGTGGCCCGAGCCGGGACACGCCCACATCGCCGAGTTCTGCGAGAACGGCGTGAAGGCGGTCGCCGAGGAGGCGACCACGGAACGGATCACCCCGGCGTTCTTCGCCGAACACCCGATCGCCGATCTTCGTCAGCGGTCGGAACACTGGCTCGGCAAGCAGGGCCGTCTCACCGAACCGATGGTCAAACGGTCGGGGGCCGCGCACTACGAACCGATCACGTGGGCGGCGGCGTTCGAGTTGATCGCCGCGGAGCTGCGGGCGTTGCCGACCCCGGACGCCGCGGCCTTCTACACGTCGGGTCGGACGAGCAACGAGGCCGCGTTCCTCTACCAGCTGCTCGCCCGCCGCTTCGGGACCAACAACCTCCCCGATTGTTCGAACATGTGCCACGAGGCGAGCGGCATGGCGCTGAGCGAGACGATCGGCATCGGCAAGGGATCGGTGCACGTCACCGATTTCGTCGCCGCCGACCTGATCGTCGTGATCGGGCAGAACCCTGGCACCAATCACCCGCGCATGCTGACCACGCTCGAAGCCGCCAAGCGGGCGGGCGCCACCATCGTCGCCATCAACCCGCTGCCCGAAGCCGGCCTGCTGCGGTTCAAGAACCCGCAACGACCGAGCGGCCTGATCGGCTCCGGTACGCAACTCGCCGACGAGCACCTCCCGATCCGGATCAACGGCGACCTCGCGTTCTTCAAGGCCGTCAACCACCTGCTCGTCACCGCGGGCGACCCAGCTGGGGACTACGGCCCTCGACACCGAGTTCATCGAGCGGTACACGAGCGGCTTCGACCGGTTCGCCGACGACGCCCGGTCGTTCGACTGGGAGCACTTCGAACGGGCCACCGGTTTCACCCGCGGCGTCGCCGAACGGTTCGTCGAGCACGTCTCCGGATCCGAGCGCATCATCGTCTGCTGGGCGATGGGACTCACGCAGCACGCCAACTCGGTGGCGACGATCCGCGAGATCGTCAACTTCCTGCTGGCGCGCGGCAACATCGGTCGTCCCGGCGCCGGCGTGTGTCCTGTCCGTGGACACTCCAACGTCCAGGGCGATCGCACGATGGGGATCTACGAACGTCCCGCCCCGGCGTTCCTCGACGCGCTGGCCGCCGAATTCGCCTTCGAGCCGCCGCGTGCGGACGGCCTCGACACCGTCGACACGATCGGCGCCATGCGCGACGGCGACGTGCAGGTGTTCGTCGGCATGGGCGGCAACTTCGCGTCGGCGACGCCCGACACCACGGTGACCCACGCCGCGCTCGAACGCTGCCGGCTCACCGTGCAGGTCTCGACGAAGCTCAACATGTCGCACCTCGTCACCGGCGACCAGGCGCTGATCCTGCCGACGATGGGCCGCACCGAGCGTCACGAGGTCGACGGCGACGAACAGGTCGTGACCGTCGAGGATTCGATGGGCGTCGTCCATGCGTCGCGCGGCACGTTGCCGAAGGCCGCGCCCCACCTGCTGAGCGAGGTCGAGATCGTCTGCGGCATCGCCGAGGCGCTGTTCGCCGGCGACGACGACGCGACGGCGCCCGACATCGATTGGGGGCGATTCGCCCGCGACCACTCGGTCATCCGCGACTCGATCAGCCGGGTCGTCCCGGGCTTCGACGACTTCAACGCGAAGATCCGGGCCGCGGGCGGATTCGCCCTCCCCCACGGCCCGCGGGACGATCGGACGTTCGCCACCGGCGACGGTCGGGCGCAGTTCACGGTCAACGAACTGACCCATGCCGGCGCGGCGCCCGGCACGCTCCTCCTCCAGACGATCCGCAGCCACGACCAGTACAACACGACGATCTACGGCCTCGACGACCGCTATCGCGGCGTCCACAACGGCCGGCGTGTCGTCTTCGTCTCCGCCGAGGACCTCGCCGCCGCCGGCCTCCGTGACGGCGACGTGGTCGACCTGCGATCGGTCGACGGCGATGGCGTCGAACGCGTCGCGCCCCGCTTCCGGGTGATCGAATACCCGACACCTGCCGGCAGCTGCGCCGCCTACTACCCCGAGACCAACGTCCTCGTCCCGTTGGCCAGCACCAATGCCGCCGGCACCCCCACCTTCAAGTCCATCCCCGTCACGCTGACGCGTTAGTCGTTGCAACTACGGCGTGGCGGCGGCGAGCCAGTCGGCGAGGTCGGCCGCGAGGGGGCTGTGGAACGTGACGCGTTCGCCGGTCGCCGGATGGACGAAGGCGAGTTCGGCGGCGTGCAGGAACGGGCGGGTCAGCCCGAGCATCGGGCGCCGCTGGGCGTAGGTCGGGTCGCCGACGAGCGGGTGACCGATCGAGGCCAGGTGCACGCGGATCTGATGCGTGCGGCCGGTCTCGAGCCGGCACTCGAGGCGTGACACGACCGCCGGCGCCGAGTAGCTGCCGAGGACCTGGTAGTCGGTGCGGGCGAAGCGCCCGTTGGCCACCACCGCCATCTTCAGCGGATCACCGCGGTCGCGACCGATCGGTGCGTCGATGATCCCGTGCGGCGCGTCGGGCACGCCCCACACGAGCGCGTCGTACCGCCTCGTCGCGCTGTGGTCGGCGAACTGTTCGATCAGCGCATCGGCGGCGTCCTGCGTCCTGGCGACGACGAGCAGGCCCGAACTGCCGGCGTCGAGTCGGTGGACGATGCCGGGACGGATCTCCTCGCCGACGTCGACGATCTCGGGGAACTGCGCCAGCAGACCGTTGACCAGTGTCCCCGACGCGTTCCCTGCCCCCGGATGCACGACGAGACCCGCCGGCTTGTCGATGACGATCACGTCGTCGTCGACGTGGACGATCCCGAACGTGACGGTCGGATCGGCGACCGGCAACTCGACGGTCGGCAGCATCGCCGGGTCGACCTCGATGCGTTGCCCCTCGGCGAGGCGCACCTTCCCCGAGCGGGCGACCACACCGTCGACCGAGGCACCGTCGGCGGCGATCAGCGCCGCCGCGTCGGCACGGCTGACGTCGGCGATCAACGCCACGATCCGGTCGAGGCGCTGGCCGTCGAGCGCAGCGGGAACGATCTCGGCGATCATGACGACGACGTCCGGCCCGGGTCGATCGGGTCGGAGACCGCCTCCGCCGCGGCCGGCGTTGCGGCGCGGGCCTCGGCGCGGCTGACGAGGATGCTGTTCAGGATCAGCGAGATCGCACCGACGTTCACGGCGATGTCGGCGACGTTGAAGATCGGGAACCACTGGAAGTCGATGAAGTCGACCACCGAACCCTGGAGCCAGGCATCGCCGCGGAACAGTCGATCGAGCAGGTTGCCGGCAGCGCCACCGATCAAGCATCCCATACCGAACTGGCTGAGTCTCGTCCCGCCGGAGCGCAGCGACGCCAGCAGCCACACGATGACGACGGTGGCGACGACGGCGATGACCGGCCCGAGTCCGCGCCCACGGCTGAACGCCATGCCGCTGTTGTACGTGAGGTTGAACCGCAGCGTCCAGACGGCGTCGATCATGTGCCCGTCGGCGAGCGCGTTCACCGCCCAGTGCTTCGTCAACTGGTCGAGCAGCACCACGACGAGCGCGATCACGATCGGCGCCCGCCATGAGCGGGCGATCGTCATGGCCGTGCGGCTCGGGCGACGGTCATCACCGCAGGCCGATGCCGCTGACCTTCTCGGCGGCGAGCACGGTGGTCTCCGGGAGTGCCTCGAGACGTTCGCGCGGGATCGGGAGCCCCGACACCTCGGAGTAGCCGTACGTGCCGGCCTCGATGCGGCTCAACGCGGCATCGATGTCGGCGATGGTCTGACGGGCCTGCGTCGACAGCACTCGATCCAGGTCGCGCTGGACGACCATCGTGTCGCCTTCGCCGCCTTCGTCGTCGAACTGCACGTCGCCCATCTCGCCGTCCTCGATCAGGCTGGTCGCCTCGTCCTCGAGCCTCGTGGCCCGGGCCAGCTCGGAGGCGCGGCGCGCCAACAGCTCGTCGCGCTGGGTCTTCAGGAACTTCACGTCGAAGTCCTTCGTGTAGGTGATGCCGTCCTTCGACGTGCCGCGCGCCGCCGGGATCTCGTGGCGGTCGGGGCGATAGTTCGACAGGATCGACGGGGTGTCCGGCGACGGTGGTTTCGGCGTCCGTCGCGGGGCCGCCTTCGCCACCGGTGTCGTCGCCGTGCCGGCGGCCGCGGCCGCCCCCGTGCCGGTGGTGGCGGCCTTCTTCGCCGCGGCGCCCGTCGCCGGAGCCTTCTTGGCCGTCGCCTTCGTGCCGGTCGATTTGTCGCTTCGTCGCGTTCGTCTTGGTGGGGGCTGGCGTGGTCGCCGCCGTCTTGTTCATGGTGGTGGTGGTTGCTTTCGTGGCTCGTGTCTTCGTCGCGGGCTTGCTCGGGGTGGACGACTTCCGTGTCGACGCGCTCGCCGTCGGGGCCGCCGAACGTTTGGTGGCGGGGGCAGCCTTCTTCGCAGGCGCCTTCGCCGCAGCGGCGCGCCCGGTCGTCGCTGACTTCTTCGACGGAGCAGGGTTCGGCTTCTTCGATGCGGCCATTCGCGCTTCCTTCCCGGCGTGTTGAGCGGCGGACTCTAGCGGCCCGTACGGACGACCGGCCAACCACGGCGGCCGAAAGGCCCACGTCGGGCCGCCGGGGGCGGTTCGCGGGTCAGCCCACCCGGTGCACGGTGATCACGGGCTCGTCACCGTCGGTCGGCGACACCTCGAGGTCGAGTTCCAGCGCCAGTGTCTCGTCCATCACCATCGTGCGGTGCGCGGTCGCCGCGTCGACCCACCGCTGGCCGCCGGAGATCGACAACGCGACACGGTCCGACACCGCCAGGTCGGCGTCACGGCGCGCCTGCTGGACGAGGCGGATCAGGTCGCGGGCGGTGCCCTCCTGCTCGAGTTCGTCGGTGACCTCGATGTCGAGGGCGATCACCCCGGGCCGGTTGGCGAGGCCCGCGCTGGCCCGATCGTCCGAGGCCACGAGTTCCAGCCGGTACTCGCCGTCGACGAGCACCTGCCCGCCGACCGTGACGACACCGTCGACGTTCGTCCAGTCGCCGGCCTTGTGCGCCTTGATGACGTGCTGCACGTCCTTGCCGAGGCGCGGACCGAGCTTCGCCGGGACGAGCTGCAAGCGCTCGTCGGCAACCGCGGCGAGGTCGGTGGTGAGCTCCACGCCGCGCACGTTGACCTCGTCGGCGATCACGTCGAGGAAGTCGCGCAACCGCTCCGCGTCGGGCGCGGCGACCGTGACGGACTGCAGCGGGAGGCGGACCCGGCGCTGATGGGCCTTGCGGACCGACAACGTGGCCGAGCACACCTCGCGGACGAGATCCATCGTGTCGACCAGATCGTCGTAGGCCGGGAGCTCGTCGACGGTCGGCCAGTCGGTGAGGTGGACGCTGTCGGCGCCGTCGGTCTGGCCCGGGCCGGTCTCGTGCATCCCCCGGTAGATCGCCTCGGCGATCAGCGGCAGGAGCGGCGCCATGAGGCGCGTCACGACGTCGAGCACGGTGTGCATCGTGTCGATCGCGTCGTGGTCGCCCTGCCAGAACCGGGACCGGCTGCGCCGCACGTACCAGTTGGTGAGCACGTCGACGTAGTTGCGGACGTGTTGGCAGGCGCCGAAGAGGTCGTAGGCGTCCATCGTGTCGGTGACGTCGGCGACGAGGTCGCGGGTCTTCGACAGGATGTACTGGTCGAGCGAGTTCGTCGAGTCGGTGCGCACGTCGCCGCGGTGATCGGCGGCGTTGGCGTACAGCGCCAGGAAGTACCACGAGTTCCACAGCGGGAGCAGCACGTGGCGGACGGTGTCGCGCATCCCCGTCTCGGTGACCATCGCGTCGTTGCCGCGCAGGATCGACGACGACAACAGGTGCCACCGCATCGCATCGGCGCCGTAGCTGTCGAACATCGCCCGCGGGTCGGGATAGTTGTTGAGGCTCTTCGACATCTTCTGGCCGTCGTCGCCGAGCACGACACCGTGGCTGACGCACGTGGCGAAACTGGGCCGGTCGAACAGCGCCGTCGCCAGGACGTGGAGCGTGTAGAACCAGCCCCGGGTCTGGGCGATGTACTCGACGATGAAGTCGCCGGGATAGTGGTGCTCGAACCACTCGGTGTTCTCGAACGGGTAGTGCACCTGGGCGAACGGCATCGATCCCGACTCGAACCAGCAGTCGAGCACCTCGGGGACGCGGCGCATCGTCGACTTGCCGGTCGGGTCGTCGGGGTTCGGCCGCGTGAGGTCGTCGACGATCGGCCGGTGCAGGTCGGTGACGGTCACGCCGAAGTCGGCCTCGAGTTCGGCGATCGAGCCGTAGACGTCGATGCGGGGGTGGTGCGGATCGTCGGACTGCCACACCGGGATCGGGGAGCCCCAGAAGCGGTTCCGGCTGATCGACCAGTCACGGGCGTTCTCCAACCACTTGCCGAAGCTGCCGTCCTTGATGTGCGCCGGCTGCCACGTGATCTGCTGGTTGAGTTCGACCATCCGGTCGCGGAACTCGGTCACCTTGACGAACCACGACGAGATCGCCCGGTAGACGAGGGGCTGGTTGCAACGCCAGCAGTGCGGATAGGAGTGGTCGTAGGTGGCGTGGCGGAGCACGACGCCGCGCTCTTTCAGCTCGCGGATGACCAGGGCGTTGGCATCGAACACGTGGATCCCGGCCCACGGGCCGACCTCGGCCGTGTACTGGCCGTGCTCGTCCATCGGGCAGATCGTCGGGATGCCGGCTGCGTTCGCCACCAGCTGGTCGTCCTCACCGAAACCGGGGGCCATGTGCACCACGCCCGTCCCGTCGTCGACGGAGACGAAATCGGCGGCCAACACGCGGAAGGCGCGTTCGGTCCCCCACTTGGCGGTGTCGGCGAAGAAGTCGAACAACGGGGTGTAGGTGCGGCCGACGAGCTCGGAACCCTGCAGCGAGCCGACGCGGGTCGCCTCGCCGAGCTCCGCCGAATACGCGCCGAGCAGCGCCTCGGCGAGGACGTAGCGGATGCCGTCGAGCTCGACGACCGCGTACGTGATGTCGGGGCCGACGGCGAGGGCGAGGTTCGACGGCAGTGTCCACGGCGTGGTGGTCCAGGCGAGCAGGCGCTCACCGGTCTCGAGCTCGAAGGCCACGGTGAGCGCCGGATCCTGGCGGTCGTGGTAGGTGTCGTCCATCCGCGTCTCGGTGTTGCTCAGCGGCGTCTCGCAACGCCAGCAGTAGGCCAGCACGCGGAAGCCCTCGTAGATCAGACCCTTGTCCCAGAGCGTCTTGAACGCCCACATGACGCTCTCCATGTACGGGAGGTCGAGCGTCTTGTAGTCGTTGTCGAAGTCGACCCAGCGGGCCTGGCGCGTGACGTAGTCGCGCCATTCGTTGGTGAACTCGAGCACGCTCGTCCGGCAGGCGTCGTTGAACTTGTCGATGCCGAACGCGGTGATCGCCGGGTGTCCCGAGATGCCGAGTTCCTGTTCGACCTTCACCTCGGCGGGCAGGCCGTGGCAGTCCCAACCGAACCGACGCTCGACGCGCCGCCCCTTCATCGTCTGATAGCGCGGCACCGCATCCTTGACGAAGCCGGTCAGCAGGTGGCCGTAGTGCGGCAGTCCGTTGGCGAACGGAGGGCCGTCGTAGAACACGAACTCGTTGTCACCGTTCGGCCCGGCGTCACGCTGCTCGACCGAACGCTCGAACGTCGACTCCTTGCGCCAGATCGCGAGGACGTCCTCTTCCAGGGCGGGAAAGTTCGGCTTCGGGTCGACGGCGGGATAGGGCACGCCACGATGCTATCGACGCGACTTCCGGCCACCGATGGCGGTTCGGCCCGCCGGTCCGCCTGTCCGGTTCAGGTGTCCGGTTCAGGTGTTGCGGTCGTCGGGCCGCCGAAGTTGAACCGGAAGTCGCTGCTCGTGGTGGGGTCGGTGGCCGACGTGTCGTCGGAACCGACCGGGGTGGCATCGCCGTCGCGGCCGTCGAGTCCGGTCACGATGTGGATCGCCTGTGTCGGCTCGCCGTCCTCCAACCCGTCCTCCGCACCGGCCTCGACGGCTCGTCGGATCCGGCCTCGACGTCGTCGGATCCCGACCGACTCCGACTCCGTCTCCGTGGACGATTGCGTCGGCGGCGGGGCCGTCGTCGGATGCCGACAGCAGCGGCCGCCGGGCGTCGCCGAGGCCGGCGGGCACCCGGTCGGTGATCTCGATCAGCTCGGCCGCCGCGTCGCGGACCCGGCTGCGCTGGGCGACGAGGAACTGTTCGAGATGGTCGACGTCGGATTCGAGGAAATCGCGCCGTGCCTTGAGCGAGTCGACCTCGCTCGCCACGGCGAGCCGTTCGGTCTCGCCGACGCGACGGGCTTCCTCGCGGGCTTCGTCGAGCATGGTGGCGGCCATCTCGCGGGTGGAGTCACGAGTCGTCGCGGCTTCACCGTTCGCCGCGGCGACGACCCGCGCCGCTTCGGCCCTGGCCTCGGCGATCAGCGAATCGGCCGTGCGCTGGGCCAGCACCAGCGTGCGGCCGATCGCATCGGTCTGTTCGGCCGGCACCTCGGTCGCCTCGGGAGCAGCGGTGGGAGCGGGTGGTGGCGGCGGCACATCGGCCGACTTGCCCTCGGACACCTCCTGCAGACGAGCGACGGCGGCGCGGGCCCGTGCCTCCATCGCCGTCGACTGGTTCTGGGCGCGCTCCAACTCGTCGGCGACGTCGTTGAGGAACGACCGCACCTCGTCGAGGTCGGCCCCCTTGCGTGCCGTCTTGAACTCGGCGGTGCGGACGCGCTGCGGGCTCATCTCCATGGTGTTGCCTCCGTGGTGGATCGTGAACGCCCGTCTCGATTACTCGTCGGCATCGTCGTAGCGCGACTGGCGCGGTGCGCCGATCGGTGGCTTGAGGAGGTAGACGCCGGTGGCCACCTTCTCCATCGACCCGTCGAGGGCGTAGCAGATGCCGCTGGCGAAGTCGATGAGGCGGCGGGCGACCTCGCGTTCGGTGCCCTCCAGGTTCATGATGACCGGCTGGCCGTCCTTGAACTTGTCGGCGACCTCCTGGGCCTGGTCGAAGCGGCGGGGCCGAACGGTCGAGGGCTCCATGGTGCCTCCCTGAACGCTGCGCAGCGCCGGTTGCGATGTCGGTTGATTCTGGCTGGGTCGGATCTGGACACCGGAGTCGTCGGAACGACCCGACGACTGTGCTCCCCGCCGCGACGGCGACGCATCGAAGTCCTTGCTCGGAAAGCTCGGCCGGGCCGACACCGTTTTCACGGTGGGCTCGGGTTCGGCTTCGTATCCCCGCGACGAGCGGGAATCGGCGTCACGGGGCGCGCGCGATTGGCGCGGCGGCTCGGGTTCGTCGTAACCGTCGTAGTCGTCGTAGGCGTCGTCGGGACCGAGACCGAGATAGTCCATGGTCCGTTTCCAGAGTGACATGCAATCCTCCTGCGTGCGGGAGGTTAGTCGACGGTTCCCCGTTCTCCGTGGACAGGCACCAGTCACTCGACCCCCAACCCCCCACCGACGGAAAAATGGAGCAGAAGTCGCGCTGAGCGCGACATCTGCTCCATTTTCGGGTCAGGCGGGCGGGCGGGGGCCGAACAGGATGCTGCCGAGGCGGACCTGGGTGGATCCACAGGCCACCGCGAGCTCGTAGTCACCGCTCATGCCCATCGAGCAGACCTCGAGGCCGAGGTCGTCGACGAGCGTGCGGGTCTGCACGAAGGCCTCGGTCGTCCGGTCGATGTCGCCGTCGGTCGGGCCGATCGTCATCAGGCCGGCGACGTCGAGCCCGGCCCCCCGTGCATGGTCGACGAGGGCCGCGACGCCCTGCGGCGGGCAACCCGACTTCGACTCCTCGGCGGTGGCGTTCACCTGGATGAGGACACGCGCTCCCGGGCACCGTCGAGCGATCTCGGTGGCGATCGACGCGCGGTCGACCGTCTCCCACAGGCCGACGAGCGACGCGATGAGACGAACCTTGTTGCTCTGCAGGTGACCGATGAAGTGCACCCGCGGCCCGAGCCGCTCGATCACGTCCCGCTTGGCGGCGAGTTCCTGCGCGTAGTTCTCCCCGATCGAGCGGAATCCGGCTGCGACCGCCGCCTCGATCACCTCCGGTCCGAACCCCTTCGTCACGGCCACCACGTCGACGGGGTGCTCCCACGATCGTTCCACCGCCTCGATCCGGGCGCGCACGAACGCCAACCGCTCCCCCACGGTCATCGCGTTCACCGCCCCTCCCGTCCGAAAATGGTGCAGATGTCGCGCTCAGCGCGACATCTGCACCATTTTCGGGTCGGGACAGAGTTCGAGCACCCTGACGGTCGACTCCCTATTTCAGGAAGGACGGAACGTCGAAATCGTCGTCGTCGTCGGGACCGAGCGGATCGGGTTCGACGTCGTCGCCGAACAACTCCGTGATGCGCGTCGGCGATCCGGTCCGCGGGATGTCGCCGCGTCCCCGTGCGACCGACCACCGGGCCGTCGACACGGTCGAAGCCGGCGGCGATGACGGTGATGCGCACTTCGTCGCCCATCTCGTCGTCGATCACGGTGCCGAAGATGATGTTGGCGTCCTGGTGGGCGACGCCATGGATGATCTCGGCCGCGGCATTCATCTCGAACAGGCCCATCGACGACGGGCCGGTGATGTTGAGCAGCACCCCACGGGCCCCGTCGATCGCCGACTCGAGCAGCGGGCTGGAGATCGCGGCCTTGGCGGCCGACACGGCGCGCTCGTCGCCACTCGCCTGACCGATGCCCATCAGGGCCGAGCCGGCGTTGGAGAGCACCGCCTTGACGTCGGCGAAGTCGGTGTTGATCAGGCCCGGCGTGGTGATGAGACCGGTGATGCCGGAGACGCCCTGCAACAGCACCTCATCGGCCATCTTGAAGGCGTTGAGGACGCTCGTCTTGTCGTTGGCGACGGTGAGCAAGCGGTCGTTCGGGATGACGATCAGCGTGTCGACCTTCTCGCGCAGACGCTGCACGCCACTGTCGGCCTGCACGGCGCGCCGGCGACCCTCGAAGGAGAAGGGACGGGTGACGACGCCGATCGTGAGCGCGCCGGCCTCCCGGGCGATCTCGGCGATGACCGGTGCCGCGCCCGTGCCCGTGCCACCACCCTCGCCGGCGGTGATGAAGACCATGTCGGCACCGCGGACCATCTCTTCGATCTCGTCGTGGTGCGCTTCCGCGGCCGAGCGGCCCACCTCCGGGTCGCTGCCCGCACCGAGACCGCGCGTCAGGTCGCGACCGACGTCGAGCTTGACGTCGGCATCGCTCATCAGCAGCGCCTGGGCGTCGGTGTTGACGGCGATGAACTCGACACCCTTCAAGCCGGCATCGATCATCCGGTTGACGGCGTTGACACCGCCGCCGCCGACCCCGACGACCTTGATGACGGCAAGATAGTTCTGCGGAGCGCCGACCATCAGCGGTTCCTCCATCGATTCGGTTTGCGGTTCGAGTTCATGGGTTCCAATCGTTCATCGTGCGGATCGATGTTCCAGTGTCCATCGAAACGGACTGGCGCACATCCTGCCAGGTCTTCGACACGAGAACGGGGACGCTAACCCCTGATTCACAAGACGGTGACTTCGGACGTCGCCACGTCGATCACCGAGACCGGATCGGATCCGACGTCTTCGAGCGTGCGTTCGAGACGGACGAGTTTGGCGATCTGGTCGCTGTCGCCGATCGCCGACCCGAAACGGACCTCGATCGGTCCGTTGGGCTCGATGCCGGTGAGGATCAGCCGGAGGTCGGAGCCGTCGGGAGTGACCGTCATCGACTGGACCCGGGAGCGGATGGTCGGGGTGAGCTTGGTGACGAACGACGCGGCCGCCGAATAGCCGATCGAGGCGGTGTCGCCGAGCGCCGTGTCGAGCGTTCCCGGCCCGCTGATCCACACGAGCGCCACGGGTTGCCCGTCGACCAGCGCCAGCACGCGGCCTTCCCGATCGAGCACCCGGCTCTTGCCGTCGGCGCCGAGCACGGCGACGAGCGGTGTCCGTTCGCGGATCTCGATCGTCGCCGAGTTCGGGAATTTCGTCGTCACGCGGGCGTCCTCGACCCAGGGGATCGATTCGAGCTGCTTCTCGGCCGCCAACGTGTCGACGCGCAGCACCGGGGTCCCGGTCAGGTCGTCGACCACCGCCTGCAGTTCGTCGGCGTCGGTGTAGACGTTGCCGCTGACGTCGACGTCCTTCACCGCGAACAACGACGATCCGAGGACCGCCAGCACGGCGACGACCACGAGCAGCACCACCCCGGCGACGGCGACCCATCTCAACCGGCGCCGGCTCTCGGCGCGGCGCACACCGATGCGCCGCTGCCGCAAGCGGGGCTCGATGCCACGCGTCGACGCCTCCTTGGGGGCGACCGCGTCGGCCGAACCGTCGTCGTCGATGAACAGCGTGGCACCGACGGCGACGCCCCGCTCGAGCTCGTCGTCGAGGTACACCGCGTCGGGCAGATCGTCGTCGCCGATCGAGATCGTCGGCCGCTCGGCGAACGCCGCCGAGAGTTCGTCGAGCACGGCCGCGTTGGCCGGGATGGGCTGAGCCGTCGTCGGCGCGGCCCTGTCGCCGGCCTGATCGTCGCCGGCCTGATCGTCACCGGCCTGATCGTCGCCGGCCTGATCGTCGCCGCCGTGCTCACCGTCTCGGGTTCGATGTTCTCGCTCTGCGGATCGTCGCCGGTTCCGGACGCTCCGGGCGCGGGAATCGGCACCACACGGACGTCGCCGGACGACGCATCCACCGCGGTGTCGGCGCGCTTGCGCCACTTCGATCCGAGCATCAGTCGCCCGACCCGATCGGCGGATACCCGAGCAGACGGATCTCGGTGCGCAGCCGGTACCCGGTGGCGTCGGCGACCTTGCGCTGCACCAGTTCCATCAGGGCGTAGACGTCGTCGGCCGAGCCCCCGTCGTCGGCCTGGATGAAGTTGGCGTGCTTGTCCGACACCTGCGCCGATCCGAGGCGGGTGCCACGCAGGCCGACCTGATCGATCAGCTCTCCGGCGCTCACCTCGCCCGGGACCGGATTGACGAACACCGATCCGGCGTTCTGGCCACCCGGCTGATGCGCCCGGCGCCACGCCACGATCTCGCTGATCGTCGCCTCGGACGCCGTGCGGTCACCCGGCGCCAGCTGCAGCGTGGCCTCGAGCACGATGCGGCGCGGGCCCAGGTCGCTCCCCCGGAAGCGCAGGCCGAGCGCAGCCGCCGGGAGCGTCTCGACGACCGAGGCGTCACGACCGTCGAGGTCGGCGACCACCGCTTCGACCAGCGAGGCTGCCATGTCGGATCCGTGGCCCCCGGCGTTCATCCGCACCGCACCGCCGATCGAGCCCGGGACACCCACGGCCCACTCGAATCCGGTGAGCGCCCGAGCCGCGGTCTGCCGGGCGAGGACGGGGAGGGCGACCGACGCGCCGGCCCGGACGAGGCCGCTGTCGGCGTCGATCTCGAAGCCGTCCGTGATGGCCGACGTCGACACGACGATCCCGTCGAACCCGGCGTCGGCGACGAGCAGGTTCGATCCCCGACCGAGCACGAGGACCGGCAGCCCGGACACCTCGAGGGCACGCGCCACGAGCGTCAGGTCATCGAGACGGGTGATCGGCACGAACAGGGCCGCCCGTCCGCCGACCCGGTACGTCGTGAGCGGCCCGATCGGCACGTCGAACTGCGCCAGTGCACCGAGCACTTCGGCCGCCGCACCGACCCCGGCCGACCCCACGGCCGACGTCCCGGAGGCCGGGGTACCCGTCCGGTCAGCCGGCGCGCCGAGCATCGAGCACCTCCGTGGGAAACGTCGCGATGTCGCCGCAACCCATCGAGATCCAGACGTCGCCCGGCCGCGCCTCGGTGGCGACGAAACGGACGAGGTCGTCCCGCCGGGGCAGCCACACGACCCGCTGCTCCGGATGGGCCTCGGTCACGGCGTTCACGAGCAACTTGCCCGTCACCCCGGGGATCGGCGCAGTACCCGACGAGTAGATGTCGGTCAGCACCACGATGTCGGCATCGACGAACGCGTCGGCGTAGTCGGCCCAGATCTCGGAGATGCGGTTGAACCGATTCGGCTGGAAGACCGCCAGGACACGCGACCAGTGATCGCCACTCGAACGCGCCGCGGCGAGGACGGCGGCGATCTCGCTCGGCAGGTGCCCGTAGTCGTCGACGAAGGTCACGCCCCGATCGACACCGCGGATGTCGAAACGGCGGGCGACACCACCGAACCGGGACAGTGCGGTCGCGATGTGCTGCGGGTCCACGCCGACCGCCAGCGCCATGGCGGCGGCGCCGGTGGCATTGACCACGTTGTGGACCCCGCGCAGTGGCAGTTCGACGTCGACGACATGCCCGGCGGTGATCGTGTCGAGGTGGTCGACCGGGCGATCGTTGCGTTCGATGGCGAACCGGAACGCACCTTCGGTCGGGGTGATGTCGACGGCGCGCACGTCGACGCCCGCGGACTGCCCGTAGGTGATCGCGCCGTGGCGGCGGGCGAGCGCGGCCGCGGTCGGATCGTCGCCGCACACCACCTTCGGCCCGGCGATCTGGCCGAGGAAACGGTCGAAGCTGTCGACGATGCCGGCGAAGTCGCCGTAGTGGTCGAGGTGATCGACCTCGACGTTCGTCAGCACCGCTCCGTGCAGCGGAAGTTCGAGATGCGTCCCGTCGCTCTCGTCGGCCTCGACCACGAACCACGGCGACCCGGTCCACTGCGCCCCGGTGCCGAGGTCGGTGACGTCGCCGCCGATCACGAAACTCGGTCGCATCCCGGCCTCGGCGAGGATCAGCATCAACATCGACGTGGTGGTCGTCTTGCCGTGCGTGCCGGCGACCGCGAGGGATTGGGCCTCGGCACAGATCGAGGCCAACATGCCCGCCCGTGTGAGGACGGTCACGCCGGTCTGGCGCGCCTCGTCCAGTTCGATGTTGTGACGCGGGATGGCGCTCGACGCCGTGACCGCATCGACGCCGTGCACCAGGGCGCGATCGTGACCGACGTGGACCGCCACGCCGGCGGCACGCACCCGTTCGAGCACCGGATGCTCACGGAGGTCGGAGCCGGACACCGCATGGCCCATCTCGGCCAGGGCGATGGCGATGGCGCTCATTCCGGGGCCACCGACACCGACCACGTGCAGCCG
Organism: Ilumatobacteraceae bacterium; assembly: GCA_963695145.1. Lineage (GTDB taxonomy): Bacteria > Actinomycetota > Acidimicrobiia > Acidimicrobiales > Ilumatobacteraceae > Sva-07. The sequence goes on from CAVOGB010000007.1 coordinate 227,891, forward strand.
GCGCGGCGCGTCCAACTTGATCAGGGTCGTCACGATGGCGACGATGATACGGCGACCCGCTCGATCAAACTGGCCAAGGCGCCCCGCCGGTGCACCTCGCCCCGACGGGCTGCCGCGCTCGACAGCGCGGCGCGGGCGTCGGGATCCGCGCGCAGGCGCTCGAGCTCGGCGCCCAACCGGTCGAGCTCCTGGTCACGCAGCATGACGGCCCCGCCGACCTCGGTCAGCCACTCGATGTTGTCGCGCTGATGGTCATCGGTGGCGCCCGGCCAGGGCACCAGGATCGACGGGATCCCGGTCGCCGCCACCTCGTGCACGGTGCTCGCTCCCCCGCGGCCGACCAGGACGTCGGCGGCCGCGTACACGGCGGCCATGTTCGGTTCGTAGCCGACGACCCGATGGAGCACGCCTGGCCCGCCGCCGGGACGATCGGCGCCGACGATGCCGGAGGCGAAGCGCTCGCCGGCCACCTGGTACACGGCGAGGCCGGCGTCGTCACGGTGCTCGGTCACGTACGACCCGACCGCCGCGTTCAACGGTGCGGAGCCGAGCGACCCGCCCATCACCGCCACGACGAATCGGTCGTCCGGGAGGTCGAGGGCGCGTCGGGCCGCCGCCCGGTCGGCCACCCGATCGACCTCGAGGATCGCTCGCCGCAGCGGCGCCCCGGTGACCTCGGCCCGCGGCAGCGGCGACCCCTCGAAGGCCACGGCGCACGCCGCGGCACGCCGGGCCGCGAGCCGGCTGGCACGCCCGGGGGTGCGGTCGTAGGAGACGACCACCACCGGGATGTGCAGCCACCCGGCGGCGAACACCGACGGCATGCTGGCGTAGCCGCCGACCGACACGACCACGTGCGGCCGCTCGTCGCGGAACGCGCGGACCATCGACCGGGTGGCCGCGATCATCTTCGGCAGGAAACCGAGGTTCCGCCGGTCGAACCGGCGCTGGAAGCCGACGACGTCGCAGAACGTGTGCGGGAACGGCGTGTCCGGGAGCAGGCGCCGTTCGATCCCCCGCTCGGACCCGACGTAGTGGATCGTCGCCGGGTCGTGGCCGGCGGCCACCAGCGCCTCGGCCACGGCGATCGCCGGCAGCACGTGCCCCGCCGTGCCGCCACCGGTGACGACGGCGAAGCAGCCCGCCGTCACGACCGGACGACTCGGCGGGCCACCGACAGCAGCAGACCGGCGGCGGTCATGCTGACGAACAGCGAACTGCCGCCGGCGGAGAAGAACGGCAGCGTCAGGCCCGTCACGGGCAACCGACCGACGACCCCGCCGAGATTGACGATCGCCTGCACGCCGAACCAGGTGGCGATGCCACCGGCGAGGAGCATGCCGAAACGATCCGGCGCCGCCAGTGCGGTCTGGATGCCGAAGGCGACGAGCATGAGGAAGCCGCCGATCACGGCTGCGGTGCCGACGAAGCCGAGCTCGTCGGCGATCACGGCGAAGATGAAGTCGCTCTGGGCATACGGCAGGTAGCCGAGCTTGCCCTTGCCACCGCCGATCCCGGACCCGGTGAGGCCGCCCGAGGCGATGCTCAGATAGCCCTGGTAGATCTGGTAGGCGAGGTGGTCCTTCTCGGCGGCGACGTTCGTGAAGGCCGTGAAGCGGGCCAGCCGACGCGGGCTCGACACGACGAAGAGCAGGGCGATGGCGGCACCGCCGATGGTGACCGTGGCGAGGTGGGTGATCGGCACGCCGGCGATCCACGCCACCGACAACACGATGGCGGCGAGCACGACGGCCGAGCCGAGGTCGCCCTGGGCGAGACAGAGACCGGCCCCGACCCCGGCGAGCAGTGCGATCGGGACGATGGCGCGGCGCGCCTCGACCACGTCGTCGACGCGGCGGGCGAGGAGGTCGGCGGCGAGCACGACGACGGCGAGCTTGAGGAACTCCGACGGCTGCACGCTGAGGCTGCCGAGCCGGATCCAGGAGCTGGCACCGTTCACTTCGGCCCCGAGGCCGGGGACGAACGGCAGGGACATGGCGATCACACCGAGCGCGGCGAGCGGGATCACGAGCTTGCGCCACATCTGGTACGGGTACCGGGCGGCGATCACGAGGCTGACGAGGCCGAGGCCGGCCCAGGTGGCCTGCTTGCTGAAGATCCGGTACGGCGAGTGGCCGAGGTTGGCTTCGGTCACCGCCGACGCCGAGAGCACCATCACGAGGCCGAGCATGACGAACACGGCGACCACGGCGGCGATCGCGTAGTACGTGCCCGTCGGCGGTCCGAGATCCACGTTGCCGCGACCGCCCCGCCCGGCCGGCGCGGAGCCGGGCGCGGGCCTCGGCCGGCGTGATGCGACGCTTCGTCTGCGCCCGCAGCCATCGACGCGGGCCGACGGTGTCGAGCGACGACGGACTCCGTCGCGACGCGCCGGTGGTCGTGCCGGTGGATGGTCGTGCCGGTGGATGTGCGGGTGGATGCCGCCGGACCATGCAGGCGCTCGAGCGCGGCACGACGACGATCGCCGACGGTGAGTGGTGCGGTCATGTTCGGTCTCCCGGGTCAGGTTGGGGCGCGACGGGTCGAGTCTGGGTGTGCCGAGTCTGGGTGTGCCGAGTCTGGGTGTGAAGGCCGTCGACGAGCGTGCGGAAATGGTCGCCGCGGGCCTCGAATCCGCTGTAGTGGTCGAAGCTGGCGCAACCGGGTGAGAGGAGCACGGTCTGGCCGGGCGAGGCGATCCGCGCCGCCAGCTCGACCGCCTCGTCGAGCCGGTCGACGACCTCGACCCGCTCGGTGCCGCCGAACAGGGCGGCCAGCGCCGGGCCGGTGTCGCCGATGGCGACCACGGCGTCGATCCGCTCCGGCTCGGCCGCCATCGGTGACAGATCGACGCCCTTGTCGTAGCCGCCGGCGATCAGCACGATGCCGTGGAAGCTGCGGATCGCCGCGGACGCGGCGTGCGGCGTGGTCGCCTTGGAGTCGTTGTACCAGGCCACGCCGTCGATGTCGGCGAGGTGTTCCAAGCGGTGCCGTGGCCCGACGAAGGTGGCCAGGGCCTTGGCGACCGCATCGTCATCGGCGAGTCCCGACTCGATGACCAGTGCCGATGCCGCCAGCGCATTCGTGATGTCGTGCGGCAGGGCCCGGCGCATCGCGTCGACGTCGGCCAACGTCCCGCGCGGTCCCGTGAGGACATGCGCGGCCACCGGTGGTCGTGCGCCGATAGTCGCCACGGTCGAGCCCGAACGTGACGTGCCGGGCGGGCGACTCGTCGAGATGGCGCATCACGACCGGATCGGTCACCAGCCCGATCGAGGTGTCGTCGGCGCGTTGATTGACGAAGATGCGGCTCTTCGCCGCCTCGTACGACGCCATCGATGCGTGCCAGTTGAGGTGATCGGGCGCGAGGTTGAGCCACGCCGCCGCCTCGGCGCGGAACGTCGGCGTCCACGCCAGCCGGAAGCTCGTGCACTCCACGACGAACGCGTCGACATCGAGGTCGATGGCGTCGACGAGCGGGGTGTCGGTGTTGCCGGCATCGATCGTGCGGAGCCCATTGGCCCGCAGCATCTCGACGGTCAGCAGTGTCGTGGTCGTCTTCCCGTCGGTGCCCGTGACGGCGAGGATCGGACGCGGACCGCCGGGGCGGTCCTGCTCCCAGCGGTACGCCAACTCGATCTCCGAGGCGAGTTCGACACCGTGGCGCTGCGCGGCATCGATCACGGCGTGCGTCTCGGGCACTCCCGGCGCCGGGCACACCAGGTCGCATGCGCCGACCAACCGGTCGAGCTGTGGCCCGGTCGGGGTCGGGAGCAGCTCGACGTCGAGGTCCTCGGCCAGCTTGCGGCGGGCGTCGGTCGGGTCGTCGTCGACGACGATGACGTCGACATCGCGGGCGCGCAGGGCGCGGGCGGTCGCCGCGCCGGCGACCGCGAATCCGTACACGAGTGCCGTCACGGTGTGCCACCGGCGACGTTCGTGAAGTCGGCGATGAAGATGCCGAGCGCGACCGCGACACAGATCGCCGAGATCAACCAGAAGCGGATGATCACGGTCGTCTCGGGCCAGCCGACCAACTCGAAGTGGTGGTGGATCGGCGACATGCGGAACAGTCGGCGCGTCCGGCCCGACGCCTTGAACACGCCCATCTGGACGGCGACGGAGCCGGCCTCGATCACGTTGATCGCACAGATGAGCACGAGCAGCAGGCTCGTGTTCAGGGTGAGCGCGCAGAACGCCAGCGCCGAGCCGAGGGCGAGCGCCCCGACGTCGCCCATGAAGATGCGCGCCGGCGCGGCGTTCCACCACAGGAAGCCGAGGCAGCCGCCGGCGAACGCCGCCGAGAACACACCCATGTCGAGCGGGTTGACCGTCGCGCCGTAGATGTCGGGATTACGGAACGCCCAGTAGGCGATGATCGTGAAGGCGCCGAAGCCCATCAGCGCCGACCCCGCCGCCAACCCGTCGAGCCCGTCGGTGACGTTGACGGCGTTCGTGGTCGCCCAGATGATCATCCCGGCCCAGACGATCCAGACGACCGTCGGCACCTCGAAGCCCACCGCGGGACGGGTGATCGAGATCGTCTCGGAGATACCCGTCCCCACGACGAGCCACCAGGCGAAACCGAAGCTGGCGATCATCGTCAGGTAGTTCTTCTGCTTCCAGAAGATGCCCCGGTTGTGGCGCTTGCGGACCTTGATGTAGTCGTCGAGGAAGCCCATGCCGCCCATGAACAGCACGCCGACCCAGACGATCATCGTCTGGTCGGAGAACGCCAGCCCGGGGCGGATGTGGGCGACGAGCCAGCCGGCGAGCGCGGCGACCACGATCGCCAGGCCCCCCATCGTCGGGGTGCCCTGCTTCACCATGTGGTGATCCGGGCCGTGGTCCTCCTTGCCGAGGATCGGCTGGCCCTGGCCGCGGGTGCGGAAGAACCCGATCAACCACCGGGTCCCGAACAGCGACACGATCATCGCCGTGGCACCCGGACAGCATGATGGCGATCACGCGCCGCCCTCCGGTCGATCGGCCGGCGAATCGGCTGGAGGTTGGGCCAGCAGTTCGGTGATGACGGCACGATCGTCGAACTCGACGACGCGGTCGCCGAGGTCCTGGGTTCGTTCGTGGCCCTTGCCGGCGACGACGAGGACGTCACCTCGGGTGATCTCGGCGAGCGCGGCGGCGATCGCGGTGCGGCGATCGGGCTCGACGCGGATGTCGACGACGGTGTCGTTCATCCCACCGAGGATGTCACCGATGATCGCGTTCGGATCCTCACGGCGCGGGTTGTCCGACGTGACGATCACCCGATCCGCCAGACGGCCCGCCACTGCACCCATCTCGGGGCGCTTCTCACGATCACGGTCGCCGCCCGCTCCGAACACGATCACCACGGCGGAACCCGGATCGGCGATCGTGCGCGCCGATCGCAGGACCTCGGCCAGACCGTCGGGGGTGTGGGCGTAGTCCACCACCACCGTGAGCCCGCGTTCGGTCGCCGCGGGCACGGCCTCGAACCGCCCCGGCACCGGCGTGACCCCCGCCAGCCCGGCGACGGCGACACGCGGGTCGACGCCGAGTTCGACGGCCGTGACGAGCGCGGCGTGCGAGTTGGCGACGTTGAAGTGGCCGCCGATCGGCACGGTCACCTCGACGCTGCCCCAGCGGTACGAATGTGACGCGCCGTCCACGACCACGTCGTCGAGATCGTCGGACGAGATGCGCACGACCCGCACCTCGCCGTTCCCGCGCCCGTCGCTGCCATTGACTTGGAGGGTGTCGGCGAGCAAGCGGCCGTAGGTGTCGTCGACATTGATGACGGCGAGCGGTGCGAACGACGGATCGAAGAGGCGGGCCTTGGCCCGGAAGTACTCCTCGGTCGAGCCGTGCAGATCGAGGTGGTCACGGCCGAGGTTGGTGAACACGACGGCGTCGAACCGGGTGCCGTCGACACGATGGAGCGCCAGCGCATGCGACGACACCTCCATCACGGCGGCGCCACAACCCGCGGACCGGAACGAGGCGAGCAGCGCCTGCAGTTCGGGAGCCTCGGGCGTCGTGCGCTCACCGTGCAGCGTGCCGACGATCCCGGTCTGCCAGCCGTGTTCCTCGAAGATGGCAGCCAGGAGCTGGGCGGTGGTGGTCTTGCCGTTCGTGCCGGTGATGCCCACCGTCGTGAGGTCACGGCTGGGATGCCCGTAGACGGCCGCCGAGATCGGCCCGAGCCGACGACGGGTGTCGTCGACGACGATCTGGGGCACGTCGCCGACGCCGGTGAGCCGATGATCGACCAGGAGCGCCACCGCCCCGTCGGCGACCGCCTGTCCGGCGAGGTCGTGCCCGTCGACGGCCGAGCCGCGGATGCAGGCGAAGAGGGTGTCGCTGCCGATGTGGCGCGAATCGTGCGTCACGCCGCGCAGTTCGAGATCCGCCGGACCGACCACCTCGATGACCGAGCCGCGCTCACGGATGTCGAGCTCGTCGAGGAGCGCGTTCATCGCGACCATGGCGGGTCAGGTCGGCGCGCACGTCGGTGCGCCCTCGTTGGGCACGATCCCGAGTTCGTGGATCAGTGCGGGGGCCAACTCCGCGAACACCGGGGCGGAAGCCGTGCCGCCGAAGCGGTCGAACGTTCCCGCCGGCGGTTCGTCGACCGACACGAGGACCGTCACCTGCGGATCGTCGGCCGGGAAGAAGCCGACGAAGCTGGCGTAGTAGATGCGCTGGCCGTTGTCGTTGAAGTAGGTGCCGTTGTCCGCCGCCTTGAAGGCCGTGCCCGTCTTGCCGGCGATCGAGAGCCCCTCGACCTGGGCCCGCGTCGCCGTGCCCTGGCACACCACCTGGCGCATCATCTCGGTCGTCTCGGCGGCCGCCTCGGGGCTCACGACGACGTGCGACTCCGACGGAGGTGTGGCGGTGATCGTGCCGTCGGCATCGACGATCGAACTCACGAGCTTCGGCGCGACGTACACCCCACCGTTGGCGATCGTGTTGATCGCCGCCACGAGCTGCAGCGACGTGCTCGACACGCCCTGCCCGTAGGCGACGGTGACGCGCTCGCTGCCCCACAGGTCGTCGGCCTGCTTCAGGATGCCCGCCGACTCGCCCGGGAAGTCGAGCGCCGTCTTCTGACCGAGGCCGAAGGACGCCATGTAGTCACGGTGCCGGAACCGGCCCATGAGCTCCTGCACGGTGATCGTGCCGATGTTCGACGAATCGATGAGGATCTTGGAGACCGACATGGGCTCGGTCGGGTGCTGCTCGGCGTCGGTCAGCAGGTCGTCGGCGTACTGCTTGCGCCACGGCACCTCGAAGTACGTGTCGGGCGTGACGAGGCCCTCGCTGAGGGCGCTCGAGATCGTGATCACCTTCGCCACCGAGCCGGGCTCGTAGGCATCGACGGCGGCGTAGTTGCCGGACGTCACCTCGTACTGACCGGTGTCGTCGTTGCGCCGCACCGACGCCATCGCCAGGATGTCGCCGGTGTGCGGCGACATGACGATGGCCGTGGCGCCGCGGGCACCCAGTTCGCTCACACGTTCGAGGAGCACCTGCTCGGCGGAGAACTGGATCGAACGATCGAGCGTGAGCACGAGGTCGTCGCCCGGGATCGGCGCCTCGGTCACGGTCTCCGTGCCCGGGATCGAACGGTTGCCCGGCGCCACCTCGCGCGACATCTTGCCGCCGGTGCCGGCGAGCAGGTCGTCGTACTGCATCTCGAGGCCGGCGATGCCGGTCCCGTCGATGTTCGTCTTGCCGATCACGCTGCGTCCGGTCTCGCCGCCGGGCATCTCGCGCCGATCCTCACGATCGACGTTGACACCGGGCAGGTCGAGGCTCGAGATCTGGTCGCCGAGCGCGGCGTCGATCTGGCGGGCGACGTACACGAATCCGCGCTGCTTGCTCTCGACCTCGGCCTCCAGGTCGGCGACCTTCTCGTCGGACAGGTCGAGCAGGTCGTCGAGCGTCTGGATCGTGGCGGGGCCGTTGTCGATGAGTTTCGGGTTGATGGAGATCGTGGCGGCGGGCACGGAGATCGCCAGCTCGTTGCCGTTGCGGTCGAAGATCGCGCCGCGCTGCGCGGGCACGTTCCACGTGCGCGTCCACTGCGCCGCGCCCTGCTGGCGGTACGCATCGGCTTCGGTGGTCTGCAGCGCGGCGACGCGGGCGACGACCACCAACAGCAGGGCGGCGATGACGACGAGCGCGGCGATCAGGCGGAAGCGCGGCGAGCCCGCTCGCCGCGGGGTCCGCTTGCGTGGCGGCGGTGCCTGGACCCGGACCCGGTTGCGCGGCGGATGCTTGCGCGTGTTCGATCGGGAAGCGACCTTGGCGGGTCGCGCCGCCGGCCGGGCCTGCGGGCCCGGCTGGCTCTTGGAGGCTGGGCCCGTCGAACGCTTCGCCTTGGCCGTGGCGGACACCGCCGGCGCGCTCGCGGCGCGGGTGCGCGTCGTCGCCGCCCGGGTCGGGCCGTTCCCATGGCGGCGGCCGACCGGTGCGGCCGGCGTCGCCGGCGCCGCGCGTCCGGAGCGTGGCGCGCTGGAGGCCCCGTGGGTCCGGTACGGTCCGCCGCGTTCGCTCACGGTTGCTCCCCTGTCTGTGCGGCCTCGGCCGGTGCGGCCTCGGCCGGTGTCGCCTCGGCCGGTGTGGTGGCGGCCTTCGTCTCGGCCGGTGTGGTGGCGGCCTTCGTCTCGTCGGACAGCTCGCCCGCCGTGACCGCCTTGACGTCGCGGAACTGCTGGAGCGGATCGGTGTCGACGATGACGCGCGACGTCGCGTCGAGCGTTCCCGCCGCGGCGAGCTGGACGGCGACCGCCTCGGGGGTCACGCGGACGAAGTCGCTCGAGTCGCCGCGGCCCATCCCCAGCGCCCCAGCGGCGTCGGCGAGGCGCACCGGCGAACGCAGTTCGGCGCGCTCGTAGCGGAGTTCGTCGAACAGTTCACGTTGTTCCGCCACCGCCCGGTCGAGACGATCGATGCGCAGCTGGCGCTCCGCGAGCTGGGTGTGGAACACCGCCGCGCCGAGGAGCCCGGCGAACAATGCCGTCCACGCCAGGGCGCCGATCACGGCCGGCCAGCGGCGGCGGCGCGGCACGACGGCGAGGGCGGGCTTGACGACGGTCTGCTGTCGCGGCGAACGCGTGCGGATCGAGGTACCCGTCGGCTTCGGTTCGCGACGCAGCGCCAGGGCGGACATCAGCGGTCCGTCCGGTCGGCGTTGGCGATCGGATCGATCTTCTCGACCACCCGGAGGCGGGCCGACGCGGCACGACGGTTCGTTTCGCGCTCGACGGTGCTCGGGCGCTTGGGCACGCCGCGGACGAGGCGCACGGTCTGGACCGCCCCGCACACGCACGGCAGGTCGGGCGGGCACTCGCACGCTCCGGCGGCGAGGGCGAAGCGCTGCTTGACGATGCGATCCTCGCCCGAGTGGTAGGCGAGCACGGCGATGCGGCCGCCGGTACGGGTGGCCTCCACCGCCTGGTCGAGGGCGCTCGGCAGCACCTCGAGTTCGCCGTTGACCTCGATCCGGATGGCCTGGAACGTCCGCTTGGCCGGATGTCCGCCCGTGCGCCGCGCCGCCGCGGGGATGGCCGTGGTGACGACCTCGGCCAGTTCGGTCGTCGACTGGACCGGCCGCGCCGCGACGATCGCCTTGGCGATGCGGGTGGCGAATCGTTCGTCGCCGTAGCGACGGATGATGCCGGCGAGGGCGCGCTCGTCGTAGCCGTTCACCACGTCGGCCGCCGACCACGGCTGCTCGGCGTCCATGCGCATGTCGAGCGGGCCGTCGTTGCGGTACGAGAAGCCACGCTCGGCGTGGTCGAGCTGCGGTGACGACACGCCGAGGTCGAACAGTGCTCCGCTGATCTCGTCGACGCCGTGGTCGTCGAGCGCCTCGGCGAGCTGGTCGAACCGGCGATGGCTCGTGCGCACGCGGGGACCGAACTCGGCGAGGGTCTCCGATGCGGCGTCGAGCGCCTCGGCGTCCTGGTCGATGCCGAGCACGTCGATCTGCGGGTGATGGCGCAACAGCGAGGCGCTGTGCCCGCCCCCGCCGAGGGTGGCGTCGACGACGGTCCCGGGCGGCACCGTGGCGAAGAGGTCGGTGATCTCGTCGACCATCACCGGACGGTGGTCGAATCCGGTCGCGTCCGGTTCGTCCGCGGTCATCGGGCCCCTCCCGCGATCTCGAGCTGCCCGACCTGCTCGCTGCGCCGGTAGGCGTCGGGGTGCCAGATCTCGATCTGGTCGAGCGATCCGAGCACCATGACGGCTCCCTGCTGTTCGATCCCGGCGTGCTCGCGCAAGCGGCCGTCGAGTGTGATGCGGCCCTGCTTGTCGATCGCCGCATGGACGGCCGACGACGCGAACGCCCGCTTGCGGTCGCGGCTGACCTCACCGCGGCGGACCTGTTCGATGACCTCGGCGGCCTGGGCCTGGAACGATTCCTCGCTGCGCACGGTGACGCAACCGTCGTCGCCGATGAAGAGGTAGCAGTGCTCACCGAGGTCGGCACGGAACGGCGAAGGCAGAGCGACCCGCCCCCGTTCGTCGAGCTGTCGCTCGTGGACCCCGACAAACACGCGCCGCGTCCCTCATTCCTCTGCCTCGGGCTCCCACGAACGTCTGCCTCGCCGGGTCTACGCGGGAGATCTCCCCAGCAATCCCCATTCTTCCCCCAATATCCCCCATTGTCAACCATCCTCCCCCATTCCCCCACCGAAATCCCCCCGCCGTCCCCGCACACCCATCCCCCACACCCATCCCGGCGATGAGCGAAACGCCCCGTACCGGGGACGTGGCTCATCGGACGCGACGACCGGATCCAGCGGTGAGCGAACGGACCGAGGGGTGGGCGCCTCGCTCACCGCAACGCGCGGAATCGGGCGGCTACGGCGTGGAGAGGGCGGCGCGGAGCAACTCGGGGACGGCGGCCGAGGCCGCGGCGTCGAGTGTCGCCACCGGCCGGAGCGCGGCGCGGGGCGGACGAGACGCCGCCGGGAGCAGGTCGAGGAGTGCACCGGCGTCGTACGCCGTGTGCCAGCACGCCTGGAAGCGGGCCGCCTGCCGGGTGAGGCGCTGGCTCAGACCGACGAGCTTGACCGCGTCGAGGAGCACCTCGCCGGGGCCGAGCCCGTCGAAGCAGATCGTCGACGACCACGGGGTCGTCTCCATCGCGGCACGATGCACCGCCACGCGGTCCGCCAGTTCGGGCACGGCCGCCACGAGCGCGTCGCCGACGTGGGTGCCGATGCGGCACATCGAGGCCCGCACGTCGTCGAGTCCCCCGCGGTCCCCCGACCCCGACCCACGGGGCACGATCACATCGAGCCAGACCACCTCACCGGGCACGAGCAGCACCGCTCCCCCGCCGCTGCGCCGCCGGACGACATCGATGCCGGCCCGCGCACAGGCGTCACGATCGATGGTCGTGTCCGGCTGGCTCGAGCCCAGCACGATCGCCGGTGCGGTCACGTCGTGCCACCAGATCGTCGGGTGGACCGGATCGGGAATCGGCCGGTGGTGCAGCGATGCGGCCGGCCCCGCGGTGTGCTCGAGCGAGAAGGCCTGCAACGGCGCGCTCAGGACGCCATCGGCAGGTACGGCCGCCAGGTGTCGGGGATCCCGCTGACCGACACGATCACCCACGCGGTCGCTCGGGCGCGCGGCACGGACGCGCCAGTCGCATCCCGGCCTCGTCGGGCGTGCGATCGCGCTTGGTCAGGTTGCACGGCCGGCACGCCGCGGCGACGTTCTCCCACGTGTGCGGGCCACCCTTCGACCGCGGGACGACGTGATCGATCGAATCGGCGCGCTCGCCGCAGTACTGGCAGCGGTGGTCGTCGCGAGCGAAGATCGCCCGGCGCGACAGCGCGGCCCGGCGGACGAAGGGCACCTTGACCATGTACCGCAGCCGGATGACCGACGGGCAGGGCACGCTCAGCGAGGCCGAGTGCAGCACGTGGCCGTCGCCTTCGACCAGGTCGGCCTTCTCGGCGAGCACGAGACAGGTCGCCCGCTGCGCGGACACGACACTCAGCGGCTCGAAGCTGGCGTTGAGTACGAGCGCGCTCCGCATGATCCGGACCCTACCGACCTCGGCTCACGGGCGCTGCGTACGTTCCCAGTCGCGACACCATCGCAGGTAGTTCACCACATCGGCGGGCTCGGGTGCGTGCGCAGCGTCGCCGTACTGAGTGAGCATCCGGAACCCGAGGTACTCCGCCGAGGGCCGCGGCAGGTAGGGCGGACGACGCCACCAATCGCGCGGCAGCATGCGGACCAGCTGCCGGACGCCGGTCGCCCACAGCGTGGGCCGAGCGGCGACGGCGGCGACGTTCGCCGGCCAGCCCGTCAGGGTCGCGGTTCCTTCGGCAGGCCGAGGATCATCTCGCCGATGATGTTGCGCTGGATCTGCGACGACCCGGCGTAGATCGTGCCGGCGCGGGCGTTGAGGAACGTACCGACCCACGACGCCGAGGAGTTCGGGGCACCGGGATCGTCGGTCTGGAACGCGGACGACGGCGGACGGCCGGTCGGCACGAGGGCGTCGGCGCCGAGGATGTCGACCGCCAGTTCGGTGACCTTGCGGTGGTACTCGCTCCAGTAGAGCTTGGAGATCGCCCCGTCCGGACCGGGATGGTGGCCGGCGAGGAACTTGGTGAGCGTCCGCTGACCGAGGAACCGCATGATGCGCACCTTGGAGTAGCACCAGGCGAGACGCTGGCGGATCACCGGGTCGTCGGCCACGCCGTACTCGACGCGCCAGCGCCAGGAGGCGCTCGAATTCGGCCTCGTAACGGATCGGGCCGGTCGCGGCCGCCTCGCCCCGCTCGAACCCGAGCAGCGACATCGCCACCGCCCAACCGTTGTTGACGCCGCCGAGCACGTTGTCCTTCGGACAGCGGGCGTCGGTGTAGAAGACCTCGTTGAACTCGCTCTCGCCCGAGATCATCTTGATCGGCCGCACCTCGATGCCCGGCTGGTCCATCGGCACGAGCAGGAACGTGATGCCCTTGTGTTTCGGGGCCTCCGGATCGGAACGGGCGAGCGTGAAGATGTGGTCGGCGAGGTGCCCGGCCGACGTCCAGATCTTCTGGCCGTTGAGGACCCACTCGTCGCCGTCGAGTTCGGCCCGCAGGCCGACGTTGCCGAGATCGGAGCCGGCGTTGGGCTCGGAGTAGCCCTGGCACCACGTGTCCGCCCCGGACAGGATGCGCGGCAGGTAGTAGCGCTTCTGCTCCTCGGTCCCCCACATCTGGATCGTGTTGCCGAGCATCTGGATGCCGAACACGTCGTTGTGACCCCCGGTGGGCACGCCGGCACGGGCGAACTCCTCCGCCAGGATCACCTGCTCGAGCGAACTCAGCCCGGCTCCTCCGTACTCGACCGGCCATCCCGGGGCGAGGTAGTTGGCTTCGTACAGGACCTTGCGCCAGTCGGTGAGGAATCGATCGATCTCCTCGCCCTCGAGTGCCCCCGTGCCCTGCCAGTCGGCGGGCAACTTCTCGGCGAGGAATGCCTGCACCTTCTCGCGGTAGGCCTCGGCATCGGCGGCGTAGGTCGGCTGCATGACCCGAGGCTAACCCGCCGATGCGGCGGGGATCGTCGCCGGCACGAGTGCCGCAGCGGCGACGAGGGGCTGCACCGGGTCGTTCAGTTCCACGAGCGCGAAATCGCCGAGATGCGTGAGGCGTGAGCGCAGCATCACTTCCCGATGGATCGCCTCGACCAGCGGATCGCCGAACGTGTCGACGACCGAACCGGTGATGAACACCGTCGACACGTCGACGATCGCCAACGTGCTGGCGATCGCCCGTCCGAGGACGATCCCGGTGCGATCGATGATCGTGTCGGTCGCCCGCCGCAGCGGCCGGTTCATCTCCCGTTCGAGATCGGTCGCCGACGCGAGCACCGCGAGGCATCCGGTACCTCCGCACCAGCACGGTGGCCCCGCGGGATCGACGACGGTGTGGGCGATCGAGCCCGCGTTGCCCTGGGCACCGCGCAGGCGGCGGCCGGCGACGATGCACGCCGACTCGACCGTGGTGTCCACGATCAGCGTCAGCGAACTGTCGATCTCCCGTGCCGCGCCGAGCCACCGCTCACCCTCGGCGAGGGCGGCCGCCGCGGAATCGATCACGACCGGCAGGCCGGTCAACTCCTCGAGATGGCCACGGAGCGGGAACGCCGTCCAGGCCGGGATCAGGTGCGGCGAGACCGACCCCGCGGTCTGGTCGAACGGCGTGGTGGTGCTCACCCCCACCGCCACCGGTGCGGCGACGTCGCCGGATGCCGCGGCCAGGACACGCCCGATGAGCTGCTCGAGCACCCGCCACACCTCGCGGCTCGGAGTGCTGATGCGGTCGCGCACGAGCATCTCGCCGCTGGCATCGACGATGCCCGCCGACAGCCGAACCGGATCGACGACCACCGACAGGACGGTGGCACCGGCGGGACTCATGGCAGCGAAGGTACCGGCGATCCCGGGCGAGCACCGAGCAGGACTACGCTCGGGCGGTGACCACCGGGATCTCCGCAGAAGGTTCGACCGCCACCTCCGGCGCCACCCCGCCGGAAACCGAGCTGGCGGGCCGGACGTTCGGACAGTTGTTCGACGCCATCACGGCCAACGTCGCCACCGTCCTCCACGGCAAGACCGACGCCATCGAACTGGCGGTGATGTGCCTGCTCGCGGAGGGTCATCTCCTCGTGGAGGACGTCCCGGGCGTCGGCAAGACGAGCCTCGCCAAGGCACTCGCGGCATCGATCGACTGCGCCTGGAAACGTGTCCAGTTCACCCCCGATCTGCTGCCGACCGACCTGATCGGGGTCAGCATCTACCAGCGCTCGACCGAGACGTTCCGCTTCGAGGCCGGGCCCCTGTTCGCCAACATCGTGCTCGCCGACGAGATCAACCGCGCGTCGCCGAAGACCCAGTCGGCGTTGCTCGAGGCGATGGAGGAACGCCAGATCACCGCCGACGGCGTCAGCCGCCGCCTCGACGCGCCGTTCATGGTCATCGCCACGCAGAACCCGGTCGACCAGGAAGGCACGTACCGGCTGCCCGAGAGCCAGCTCGACCGCTTCCTGTTCCGGATCACGATCGGCTACCCCGGTCGCACGGCCGAGATCCAGATGCTCGACAACCAGGGAGCGGCGGCCGCGCTCCGCGTCATCGAGCCGGTCGTGTCGATCGACGAGGTGCGGCGGATGATCGCCGCGGTCAACGGCATCTACGTCGCCAACGCCCTGAAGGCGTACCTCGTCGATCTCGCCGAGGCGAGCCGCCGGCATCCCGGCATCGAACTCGGGCTGTCGCCTCGCGCCACGCTGCAGCTCGCGGCCGGCGCCCGCGCCCACGCCGCGGCGCGTGGCCGCAACTACGCCACGCCCGACGACGTGAAGGAGGTCGGGCTGGCCACACTCAGCCACCGCATCATGATGCGGGCCGACCGCAGTGCCCATCTCTCGCCGAGCGACGCGATCGGTGAGGTCTTCGAGGCGGTCCCGGTACCGATCGCGCAATGACGCCGATCACGAAGCAGGGCTGGGTCGCCGTCGGCGCCGGAGCCGTGTCGATCGTGATCGCCCGGGTGTTCGGCATCCTCGAGCTGTTCGTCATCGGAGTCGGATTCTTCGCCGCCGTGCTCGTGGCGGTGGCGATCGTCGTGGTCCGCCGGCCGCGGCTGCGGGGAGGGCGGTGGATCCATCCCATGGTGATGGTCGCCGGCGACGTGGGGCGCGTCGACATCCGGATCGAGCACGTCGGCGCCGTGCCGTCGGTGTCGTTCGAGCTGTCCGAGACCGTCGGACGACCGCGTGCGGCGCCGTACACGGCGCGCCTGCCCGTGCCGCCGATGGCGGCGCGGGCGTTCACGGTCACGGGGTACGAGGTGACGACCACCGCCCGCGGCATCGTGCGCCTCGGCCCGTTGATGGTCGAGCACCGCGATCCGCTCGGCATCGCCCGGACACGCACGTTGCTGCTCGACGTCGACGAGGTCTTCGTGGCACCGCGCTCGTACCTGCTCGACATGCCGCAGCTCGGTCAGGGCATCCTGGGCGCCCATCTCCTGGCGATGGCTCGCCGGCTCGGGCCAGGTGAGTTCCACGGACTGCGGGAGTACGTCGACGGCGACGAACCCCGGTCGATCCACTGGAAGGCTTCGGCGCGCAGCGAGCAGCTCCTGGTGAAGGAGTTCACGACCGAGGGCCTGCGGCGCTGCACCGTCGTGCTCGACGCGACGAGTTCCGGGTACGACGAGCCCGACGGCTTCGAACGCGCCATCACCGTCGCCGCCAGCCTCGTGCACAGCGCCGACCGTGCCGGCCTGACCACACGGTTCGTCACCGCCGATGGCATCGACCTGCGGGGACCCGATGTGGCCGCGCAGACGCTCCGCCATCTCGCCCGGTCTGGAGCTGTCGAGCGCCACCCTCGACATGCTCGAGCACGATCCCGGCGAGGGCCTCGGCCTGCTGATCGCGGTCGGTGCCGGCGCCGGGCCGTTCGTCGCCCGCACGCACTCGATGCTCGATCCCACGCAGACCGCGATCACGGTGTCGACCGAGCGGGCGTCGGGGCGCCCACTCGACGTCGCCGCCCGTTCCGACCGGGAGTTCGTCGCCTCGTGGAACGTGCTGCTCGGCCGGGGCCGGCTCGACGTCGAGGCGGCGCGCTCGTGACGGCCCTCGACACGCCCGTTCCCGTACTGCCGGGCGCGGCCGAGCGGGATCGATCGTCGGTCGCTCGGGCGCCGACGCCCTCGCGCCTGCGGCCTCCCGGCGAGCGGCCGGCGAAGTCGTTCACGTCCGATCTCCTGGCTTCGTGCGGCCTCGTGTTGTTCGCGTTCGCGGTGGCGGCCGGGTTCGCCCGCGTGTTCAGCGGCTGGGAGTTCTTCGACGATCTCGCGGTGATCGCCATCGTCGGCCACGGCAGCGGGCTCGTCGCCCGCCGGCTCCGACTCCCGGCGTGGGTGACGATCCCGATCGTGTTGCTCGTCGTGTTCTGGACGGTCGGCTACCTGTTCTACGGCTCCACCTATTCGTGGGGCCTGCCGACGAGCGAGACCTGGACGCTGTTCAACGCCGAACTCGACCTCGTGCGCGAGCAGTTCAGTGTGGCCGTCGCACCCGTCGTCGACAGCGGCGGGTGGGACGTGCTGGCGGCGATCGGCCTGGCGATCGCCGTCGTGCTCGCCGACGCGTTCGCGTTCGGTGCGCTCGCCCGCGCCGAGGCGCTCGTGCCGGGCGGCGTGTTGTTCGTGTTCATCGCCGCCCTCGGCGACGACCGGCTGCGCGTGGCCCTCAGCGCGTTGCTCGTCGGTGCCGGCGTCGTGGCGACCGTGCTGCTCCGCGCCCACCATGCGCCGGGCGGCATCACCGATGCGACACGGGGCGCGCCGCGTGTGCTGACGCAGGCCGTCGGCGTGGCGCTGGCGGTCGCGCTGATCGCCGGATACGTGGGTTCGCGCGTTCCGGGAGCGACGTCGGAACCGCTCCTCGACACCCATGGCGTGGGCAACGGTGACAGCGTCGCCCTCAGCCCGCTCGTCGACATCCGCTCCCGGCTGATCAACCAGCGCGACGTCGAGATGATCGTCGTCAGCGCCAACACCGAGTCGTACTGGCGCTCGACCACCCTGGCGGAGTTCGACGGCGACATCTGGAGGGCGCCGGACCACGACATCGGCTACGCCGACCGCAGCACGCTGGCCACCCGGCCGACGGACGTCGAGATCACGCAGCACGTGCGGGTCGTCGGGCTCGGCGGGACGCAGCTGCCCGTGGCGGCCGATCCGTCCGCCGCGCCGCCCACTCTGCCGTTCGACCCGCGCTCGTCGACGCTGTCCGCGCCCGGCGGGTTGGCGAGGGGCGACAGCTTCGACGTGATCTCCGAATCGCCGCGATTCGATCCGGCCGTGCTCGCCGCGGCGACATCGCTCGCCCCTCCCGACCCGATCTACGTCCAGCTTCCCGATGGCTTCCCCGCCGACGCCGCCGCGCTGGCACAGCAGGTGACGGCCGGCGCGGCGAACACCTACGAGGCGGCACGTGCGCTGCAGGACTGGTTCCAGAACAACTTCACCTACAGCCTGCAGGTCCAGCAAGGGCACAGCAACAACGCGATGGAAGGATTCCTGCGGGACAAGGTCGGATACTGCGAACAGTTCGCCGGCACCTATGCGGCGATGATGCGGTCGCTCGGGATTCCTGCCCGCGTCGCGGTCGGCTTCACCACGGGCAAGTCGCTCGGCAACGGGTCGTTCTCCGTCACCGGCCGCAACGCGCACGCCTGGCCGGAGGTGTGGTTCGACGGCTTGGGTTGGGTGCTGTTCGAACCCACCCCTGGCCGGGGTGCACCGGGAGCCGAGACCTACACCGGGGCCGCGCCGGTTCAGGACACCTCGACGGGCGACCAGCAGCAGGGCGACGGCGACCTGCCGGTGCCCGACGAGGCGGCCACCGACGGGCAGGACACCGCGCCGACGACGCTCCCGCCCATCCCCGAGGAGGGCGCCGACGCCGCCACCCCGCCGCCCCCGGTCGAGCCGGTGGCAGAGGAGTCGAGCGGCTCGGGCAACTCGTGGATCCCGTTCGCCCTCCTGGCCGCGGCCGTGCTCGCCGTCGTCGCTCCGCCGATCGGGAGACGGATCCGGCGCCGTTCGATGCGATCGCCGAGCGAGCAACTGGCGAACAACTGGGAGCGGGCGATCGATGCGCTGCGCCTCGTCGACGTGCCGATCATCGCCTCGGCGACCCCGACGGAGACGGCGATCGTCGCCGTCCGCACGTTCCCGATCGTGTCGCGTCCGATGCGTTCACTCGCCGACACGATCACCGTCGCCACCTACGCCGAGCACGGCACGATCGACCTCGACCACGTGGGCGCGTACGGGGCGAGCACCGTGCGCGACACGTCGCACTGGGCGCGCCAGATCGAGCGGGCGGTCAACGACACCGTGCCCAAGCGCGTCCGCATGGTCCGGTACTTCACCCGTTGGAAATGAGCGGGACGTGACGTGAGCGGCGCGCGTCGGTGACGCGGCGGGCTCAGCTCGTCTTGTCGTCGACGTCGCTCGGGCGGCGTCCGCTGAGCCACGCCGAGATCGGCAGCTGCCCGAGCCGCTCGCGGCCGAGCAGACGCAGCTCGGTCTCGAGCATGATCGCCACGACGAGAACGAGGACGAAACCGGCGAACGCGAACAGGAAGTTCAACGCCAGTCCACCGATCGTGAGCGCCAGCCCTCCGACGAGACCGACGACGAGGAGGATCGATCGTCGCCGCGACACTCGGTACCCGCGCTGCGCGAACGTGGGGTCCTGCTCGAGCTCCTGCTCGATCTGGCGAAGGATTCGCTGCTCTTCCTCGGAGAGAGGCACCACCCCATCATCGCACGTTCCGAGCCATTCCTCAACGCGGTGCCCGATCTGACCCCCGATTGGGCCCCCATTGCTGCTCTCCGGGGCGCACGACCCGCAGGTCACCGTCCTCGAGCGCACTGGCCGGACCGATCGCCGATGCGCCGAATCGCTCCCGAATCCGGTCGAGGGCGACGGTCGCCGAGGCCCAGTCCGGTGCCTCGGCGGACCCGTCCCCGGTCATCTCGTCGAACGTCAGTTGGCGGCTGGCGATGCCGAGATTCGAGCCTCCCACGCCGAGCAGGCGCACGCCCGGGCTGGTGTCGATCGTCGCCAGGAGCGGGCGCACGGCGGCGAGGATGTCCGGGCCGAGGTCGAGCACATCGGCCGTCGTCGTCGAGCGGCTGATCGTGGTGAAATCGCCGAAACGCACCTTGAGTTGCAGCGTGCGGGCGCCGAGGCCGGCGGCCCGCAGCCGCCGGGCGACACCGTCGACGAGGCGGACGAGCTCACGGTCGAGTTCGGCCGGGGAGAACTTGTCGGCGTCGAACGTCTCCTCGTGGCTGATCGACTTCGCCGCGCGATCGGTCTCGACGGGGCGGTCGTCGCGCCCCACCGCGAGGGCCGCGAGATGGCGGGCCGATGCGGGTCCCAACGCCGCGACGAGCAGGTCGTCGGGGACGGCGCGCGAAGTCGCGCACGCGACTCACCCCGAGGCGCTGCAGCTTGTCGAGCGTCGCCGGCCCGACGCCCCAGAGCCTCGACACCGGGAGTCGATCGAGGAAGTCCTGTTCATCTCCCGGTTCGACGCACACGACGCCGCGACCCGGCTCGATCCGGTCGGGGTGGGCGACCGGCTTGGCCTCGACCGATGCCAATTTGGCGAGAAACTTGTTGCGGGCGACGCCGACGCAACAGTCGAGGTCGAGTTCGTCGTGGATCGCATCGCGGATGGAACGGCCGATGGTGATGCCGTCGCCGAACAGGCCGAGCGACCCGGAGACGTCGAGGAACGCCTCATCGAGCGACAACGGCTCGACGATCGGCGTGTAGCGATCGAAGATCTCCCGCACGTCGCGGCTCACGGTTGCGTACAACGCGTGATCGCCGGCGAGGAACACGGCGTGCGGGCATCGGCGCCGTGCGACCGCCGACGGCATCGCCGAGTGGACACCGTAGCGACGGGCCTCGTACGAGGCCGCCGCCACGACGCCGCGTGCACCGGTCCCCCCGACGACGACCGGCTGCCCGACGAGTTCGGGTCGCCGCCGCAATTCCACCGACACGAAGAAGGCGTCCATGTCGGCGTGCAGGATCGTGCGACGGTTGGATCGGACATCGTCCACGCCTGCCACCCCACCAGTCTGCCCCATCCGACCTTTCCGGCGGTCGGTACGATCCTGCGTCATGAACGAGGAACGGGCGCTGTCGGCACTGCCTTCGGTGGGCGTGCGCGTGGCGGCGTTCGTGGCCGTCCTGATCAGCGGACTCGCCGGCGGCCTGATCGGCTATTCGCTGATCGACCTGCAGTGCGACGGCGACTGCGGTCTCGCCAAGGGCATCGGCCTGCTCGTCGGAGCGGTCACCGCGGCGATCGGCATGGCGATCGTGGCGGTGCTCGTGATGCGGGCGATGGGCGAATGGCGCGAGATCGAGGATCGCTCCAACGCCGGACATGCACCCCGATGAGTGACCCCGGCACGATCGGTGGCCCGACCGACGACCCGATCGACATGACGATCACCAGCGCCCCGGGAGACCTCCGCCTCCTCGCCGAGCGTCTCGCCCTCGCTGCAGGAACGCAGGCGCTGGCCGGACGGCGCAGCCTCGGCGTCGGCCAGCCGGCGTCCCACGACACCAAGTCGACGAACACCGATCCGGTCACGGAGTTCGATCGTGCGGCCGAGGCGCTGATCGTGGGCGAACTCCGCCGGCTCCGTCCCGACGACGGGATCGTCGGCGAGGAGGGCGCCGACGTCGCCGGCACCTCCGGGATCGACTGGCACCTCGACCCGATCGACGGCACCGTCAACTTC
The DNA here is from genome assembly GCA_963695145.1 of Ilumatobacteraceae bacterium. Classification (GTDB taxonomy): domain Bacteria; phylum Actinomycetota; class Acidimicrobiia; order Acidimicrobiales; family Ilumatobacteraceae; genus Sva-07. The sequence goes on from CAVOGB010000007.1 coordinate 249,256, forward strand.
GTCTACGACCTGCCGATGTGGTGCACGTCCGTGGCCGCCGTCGATGCGCACGGCTCCGTCGCGGGAGCGGTGTACGCGCCGGTGCTCGACGAGATGTTCTCGGCCGCCCGCGGCGCCGGTGCGACACTCAACGGCGTACCCCTCGCCCACTCCGCACCCGCCTCGCTCGACATGGCCCTGGTCGGCACGGGGTTCAGCTACCTCCCCGAACGCCGGCGCCTCCAGGGCGCTCGGGTGGCGGCGATGCTGCCGTACGTCCGCGACATCCGTCGCTACGGGTCGGCCGCCCTCGATCTGTGCCTCACCGCGTGCGGCCGGCTCGATGCCTACTTCGAGGAACACCTCAACAGCTGGGACATCGCCGCCGGAATCCTGATCGCCTCCGAGGCGGGCGCCGTGACGAGCGACCTGCGCGGCGACGCCGTTTCCACGAGCGGCGTCGTCGTCGCCGGCGCCGGCATCCATGCCGCACTCGTCGAGTTGATCGAGTCCTCCGGCTGATCCCATCCGCAGATGCGGGGGCCGGAGCACGTCATCGCCTGGCGGATGGGGCATCATGGGGACGTGGGTACACGCATCCTGGCCGTCGAGGACGATGAGCGCATCCGATCGGCCGTGAAGTTGGCGCTCGAGGAGGAGGGGTGGATCGTCGACGAGGCCGAGAGCGGTGAAGCGGCGATCGAGCTCTTTCATCGCACACCGCCCGACGTCGTGCTGATCGACATCATGCTGCCCGGCATGGACGGCTTCGAGCTGTGCCGCACCCTCCGCCGGACGAGCGATGTGCCCGTCGTCATGGTCACCGCCCGCAACGACACCCACGACGTGGTCGCCGGACTCGAGGCGGGCGCCGACGACTACCTCACCAAGCCGTTCGCCCCGAAGGAACTGTCGGCGCGCATCCGCGCCCTGTTGCGTCGGATCCGACCGAGCATCAACGGCCAGCACCAACGGCTCGCCTTCGGCGACCTCGAGTTGATCCCCGAAGAGGGCAAGGTCCTGCGCGACGGCAACGAACTCCATCTCACCAAGACCGAGTTCCGCCTCCTGTGCGAGCTCGCCGAGAGCCCTGGCAAGGTGCTCAGCCGGGAAGCGCTGCTCGACAAGGTGTGGGGATACGACTACTTCGGCGACGGCCGCCTCGTCGACGTGCACGTCCGTCGGCTGCGCACCAAGGTGGAGGCGGATCCGGCCAACCCGCGCCACGTGGTCACCGTGCGCGGCCTCGGCTACCGGCTGCAGACGTGACCGGCGACGGACCCCTCCGTCGCCTTGCCAACCGAATCCGTCCGGCACCGCTGGGAATGCGTCGCCGGATCCTGCTCACGTTCCTGCTCGGATCCGTGGCCCTCGCCCTGTTCCTCGCCCTGACGACGTACGGACTCACCAAGTCGAACCTGATCCAGCAGCGCCTCGACAGTTCGATCCGCACGTCGCAGAGCAATGCCCTGGACGTCGAGCGCGAGTTCGGGTCCGGCTCGGCATCCACCGAGGCCGCGCAGCAGGCACTCGCGAGCGCCGGCGTGCAGAACTATCTGATCTTCTCCGGCGGCGGATGGACGGCAGGATCGGCGACGATGGATCCCGCGTTGTTCCCGCAGGATCTGGTGTCGAGGGTGATCGACGGCGAATCGGCGAGCCAGATCGCGAAGGTCGGCGACCAGCTCGGCATCGTCGTCGGATGGAACGTGGAGGGCGTCGGCGCCTACTTCGAGTTCTTCCCGCTCGACGAAGCCGAAGCCACGTTGTCGAGCGTCCGACTGTCGCTCGTGTTCGCCGGCCTCGTCTCGGTGCTCCTCGGCGTCCTGCTGGGGGTGTTCGCCGCACGGCGAGCCGTCAAGCCGGTGGCGACCGCCGCCCAGGCCGCATCGTCGATCGCCGGCGGACGGCTCGACACGCGCCTCGAGACATCGGACGACCCCGACCTGCGCGTCCTCACCGAATCGTTCAACGAGATGGCCGAAGCCCTGCAGCAACGCGTCGAGCGCGACGCCCGGTTCGCCTCCGACGTCAGCCACGAACTGCGCTCGCCGTTGATGACACTGGCGGCGTCGGTCGAGGTGATGGAGGCCCGTCGCGACGAGATGCCGGAGCGGGCCCAGGCCGCGCTCGACCTGCTGTCGAGCGACGTGGTCCGGTTCCAGGGGCTCGTCGAGGATCTGCTCGAGATCTCCCGTTTCGATGCCGGTGCGATCCGCCTGCACCTGGAGGAGTTGCTGGCGGCCGAGTTCGTCCGTCAGGCCGTGGCCGTCAGCTCGGTGCCCTCCACGCCCATCCACGTCTCCGAACGGGCCGAGCACGCCCTGATCCGTGGTGATCGCCGGCGGCTCGCCCGCGTGGTCGCCAACCTGATCGACAACGCCCGCGCCTACGGTGGCGGAGAACCCGAGATCTCGATCGCCGTCGTCGAGGACCCGGAGGACCCGGTCACCCATCTGCAGATCGCCGTCGAAGACCGCGGTCCGGGCATCCCTCCGGACGAACGCGACCTGGTCTTCGAACGCTTCGCCCGCGGTGGCGGTGCCGGCCGGCGCACCGGCAGCGAAGGCGCCGGACTGGGCCTCGCCCTCGTCGACGAGCACGTGCGCATGCACGGCGGCCGGGTGTGGGTGGAGGATCGGCCGGACGGCGAGAGCGGAGCCCGCTTCGTGATCGAATTGATGGCGATGGAGCTCGACGAGTGAAACCGTTCCGGGGCGGCCGCCCGCACGCGATCGGGCTCGCGCTGCTGCTCGTCGCGGTGATCGGTGTCGCCGGCTGCGCGATCCAACCCGACGGCGCGCCGCGTGCCATTCCCGACAAGGACCAGCTCGTCGTCGGCGACGCCGAGGCGACCGGCGGCGCGGCGGTGGGCTCGAGCCTGGTCTACCTGCTCGCGCCGAATGAACCGGGCGAGCCGCAACAACTGCGCTCGGTGAAGCGCGCCGTCGACTCGGAGATCACCCCGGTGCTCGAAGCGCTCTTCGACGGTCCGAACAGCGCCGAGACCGCCGACGATCTCAGCTCCGCCATTCCCACCGAGCTCGTGCTGAACGCGCCGCCGCGTGCCGCCGGCGAGGCCTGGATCCTCGACGTCAGCGATGGGCTCGACGAGCTCGACGCCGCCGATCTGCGCAACGCGCTCGCCCAGATCGTGGCGACCGCCGCGGTCGTCGGAGTCGACGAGGTGAGGATCCGCGTCAACGGTCAACCACGCATGTGGCCGCGCGGTGACGGCGTGCTGACCGACGACCCGTTGACGCTGTACGACTACCCCGGCATGGTCGAGTCGACGCAACCGCCCTATCCGTCGCTGTCGTCCGCAACCCGCTGAACCGTCACGCGAAGAACGGCTCGGCGACGTCCTCGAACAGCTGCACGTCGACCGGGCGGGTCTTGCCCACGGTCGTCGACAGCGGCTCGCGTTCGATGCGATCGCCGCGCAGCACGGTCATCTGGCCCCACGCCCGGTCGTGGACGGCCTCGATCGCGCCGACGCCGAACCGGGTCGACAACACGCGGTCGTAGGCGGTCGGGGTGCCCCCGCGCTGGACGTGGCCGAGCTGTACGACGCGGGTGTCGAAACCGGTGCGTTCGCCGATCGCCTCGGCGATGCGGGTGGCCACGCCGCCGAGCAGCACGTGGCCGAACCGGTCGTACGACTTCGACTCCATCTCGAGCGTGCCGGCCTTCGGTTCGGCGCCCTCCGCGACGACCACGATCGAGGCGTAGCGGCCGCGCTCGTGGCGACGGGTGAGCCGGCTGCAGAGCGCGTCGATGTCGAAGGGGATCTCGGGGATGAGCACCGCCGTGGCGCCGCCGGCGATGCCGGCGTGGGTGGCGATCCAGCCGGTGTGGCGACCCATCACCTCGACCACCATCACCCGGTCGTGGCTCTCGGCGGTGGTGTGCAACCGGTCGATGGCATCGGTCGCGATCTGTACGGCGGTGTTGAACCCGAACGTCACGTCCGTCCCGACGATGTCGTTGTCGATCGTCTTGGGCACACCGACGATCGACAGTCCGTTCTCCTCGAACAGCCGGCAGGCGATCGACAGGCTGCCGTTGCCACCGATGACGATCAGGGCGTCCAGGCCGAGGTCGCGGAACGTCGCTTCGACCTCGGCCACTCCGCGCTCGTCGTCGAACGGGCTGCCGCGGCGCGTGCCGAGGATCGTGCCACCACGTGGCAGCGTCCCCCGCATCGACTCCACCGTCAGGGTGACGGTGCGCCGCTCCCTGACGCCGTCCCACGCGTCGAGGAATCCGATCATCTCGTCACCGTGGATCCGCTCCCCGATGCGCACCGCGGCCCTGATCACGGCGTTGAGGCCGGGGCAGTCGCCACCGCCGGTGAGGATCCCTACGCGCATGCGTCGGATCGTACGCTGCCGCACCCGCTCCCCGCCCGGACCCGCCCCGGTGATCCTGGGCACCGGCCCGTGTCCCTCCGGTGGGTCCGGTACATTCGCCGTCCGTGACCGACACGTGTGTGATCGCCCTCGACGCGGGCACGACGGGCGTCCGGTCGCGGGCCGTCTTCGCCGACGGGCGCGAGAGCATCGCCAGCTATCGCGAGTTCACCCAGTACTTCCCCGAGCCCGGCCGGGTCGAGCACGACGCCGCCGAGATCTGGCAGGCGATGCTGCAGACGTTGCGCACCGTCGTCGCCGAGGTCGATGCTGCCGTCGGCGTCGAGCACATCGCCGCCATCGGCATCACCAACCAGCGCGAGACGGTGCTCGCGTGGAACCGCTCGTCGGGTGAGCCCTACGGCACGGCGATCGTCTGGCAGGACCGTCGAACGGCGCAACGCTGCGACGAACTCAGCCGGCAGGGGGTCCTGCCGATGGTGCGCGAACGGACAGGGCTCGTGCTCGACCCGTACTTCTCCGGCACGAAGATCGAGTGGCTCCTCGCCGAACGCGACATCCCGGTCGACGACGACCTGGCGATCGGCACGATCGACGCTTGGCTGATCTGGAACCTCACCGGCGGTGCGGTGTTCGCCACCGACGTCACCAACGCGAGTCGCACGATGTTGTGCGACATCCGCAGCCGGCAGTGGGATCGCGAACTCTGCGACCTGCTGCACGTGCCCATCGCCAGCCTCGCCGAGATCGTCCCGTCGAGCGGACGCATCGGCGTCACCGCGGCGCTCGACGGTGTGCCCGCCGGGATCCCCGTCAGCGGGGTGGCCGGTGACCAGCAGGCGGCGCTGTTCGGCCAGGCGTGCGTGCAACCGGGGATGGCGAAGAACACCTACGGAACCGGCTCGTTCGTGCTGCTCAACGTCGGCGCGACGTGTCCGCCGCCGGCCGAGGGGATGCTGACGACCGTGGCGTGGACGTTGGCCGACGGCACGACGCACTACGCGCTGGAGGGATCGATCTTCGTGACCGGCTCGGCCATCCAGTGGCTGCGCGACGGCCTCCAACTCTTCGACGACGCGGCCGCAGCGGGACCGCTCGCCGCGTCGGTCGACGACTCCGGCGGCGTGTTCGTCGTGCCTGCCTTCACGGGCCTCGGTTCGCCCTGGTGGGATCCCTATGCCCGCGGGACGGTCGTCGGCATCACCCGCGGCATCGGACCGGCGCATCTCACACGGGCGGTCGTGGAATCGATGGCGTTCCAGACCCGCGACGTGGTCGACGCCATGGTCGCCGCCAGCGGAACGGTCATCACGGATCTCCGCGTCGACGGCGGCGCCTCGGCCATGGATCTCCTCTGTCAGATCCAGGCCGACCAACTCGGGGTGACGGTGCGCCGCCCGGTCGACCGTGAGACCACCGCGCTCGGTGCCGCCTTCCTCGCCGGACTGGCCGAGGGCGTGTGGCCGACGATCGACGCCATCGCCGCTCGGTGGGAGGAGGATGCCGAATTCACCCCCGCCTCCGACCGGACCGGCCCGGACGCGCAGCACGCCGAATGGCTCCGCGCCGTCGAGCGCTCCCGCGCCTGGCCCGGCTGACCGTCAACGGGTCCAGAGCACCGGGAAGCGGGGGTGGTCCATCGGCGCACCCGCGGCGATCTCGGCGTCGAGGCCGTCGAAGGCCGGCGAAGTGGTCCACGGTCGGGGCGCGTGCACCATGTCGTCACCGAGGAACCGCACGGACAGGACCCGTCGGCGCTGCGGCCCCGGCACGCCCGCCGAGCCGTGGACGGTCAACATGTCGAAGAACACCGCGTCGCCCGGCTCGAGGTCCCAGGACAGGACGCGCCACCGGTCCGGATCGGCTGCGAAGTCCGGCATCTCCGCGAGGCTGCCGTCCGGGAACCATCTGGCCTGCTCGTCGAGGAAACTTCGCGGCATGTACCACGGCCCGCGGTGTGTCCCGGCGATCAGCTCCAGCGACGACTCCTGCGGAACGGGGTCGACCGGGAGCCACATGCTGGCGTTCTGCCTGCCGTCGACGTTGTAGTACGGCTGGTCCTGATGCCACGGTGTGCGCTGGCGGGTGCCCGGCTCCTTGACGAGCACGTGGTCGTGGTACAGCCGGATCGACGACGATCCGGTGAGTTCGCCGGCGATCGCTGCGGCGGGTGACTCGCGGATGAAGCGTTCCATCGCCGGGATGCGGTCCCAGTTGCAGAAGTCCTCGACGAACACGCCGTCGTCGAGCGCGCTGGCGCGCTTGGCCCTCGGCGACAGATCGCGGAGCGTGGCATCGATGGCTTCCGTGGCGAGGGCCAGTTGTGCCTCGTCGAACGCGCCGCGGACGCAGACCGCGCCGTCGCGCCCGTAGTCACCATCGAACGTCCGGGACACGTCGTCAATCCAACACGGCGTCGACCATCAACGCGTCGGCGAGCCGGCCGACGAGCGAGACCCGCACGCGCTCGCGTTCGTGGATCGGATGACCGACCCGACCGGCCGCCAGCGTCAACGACGACCTGGCCAGATGGACCCAGACGATGTCGCTCGGCGCCGAGTCGTCGGCGGCATCGAGGTGTTCGCTGCCGGCCAGGAAGGCGGTGAGCCACCCCATGTCCGGTGGCTCGCCCGAGCGCACGATGACCTCCCCGGCCCGCAGCACGGCGACCCAGTCGGCCTCGACGATGCGCTCGATACCGGCCGCCAGGACGGCGACACGCTCGGCGCCCGGTGACTCGGCCACTGCGGCGCAGAGGGCGAGCGCCGCGGTGCTCGGGTCGGTGCGGTCCTCGTCGACCTGCCGGATGCTCTCCACCGACACGCCGTCGACCGAGTCGACCTCGGCGGTGAGCAAGGCGATCAGATTCTCGTCGGGCAGCGAGACCATCAGTTCGTCGATCGCCCGGCCGGCGCCCTGTTCGAGGATCTCGATCGCCAGCACATCCCCGCGCACCGCCCCGATCCGGCTCGCCACCTGGCCCAACGCGCCCGGGCGATCGGGCATCCAGACTCTGACGACGACGGTGATCACGCGGCGGCAGGGTACCGGTGGGACGTCACCGCGTGGTGACCAGCAGGTTACGACCGCGTGTTCCCTAACCGAGTTTGGGCAGGCCGCGCTTCAGGTTGCGGATCGCCTGCTGGATGCGCTTTTCGTTCTCGATCAGGGCGAAGCGCACGAACCCCTCGCCGCCGGGGCCGAAACCCACACCGGGCGACAGCGCGACGTCGGCGTCGCGCACGATCAGCGAGCAGAACTCCACCGAATCCATCTCGGCATAGGGCTCCGGGATGGGGGCCCAGACGAACATCGATCCGCCCGGCTTGGGGATGTTCCACCCGATCCGGGCGAGTCCGTCGATGAGGGTGTCGCAGCGCGACTCGTAGATGGCGCGCACCTCGTTCGGGAAGTCGGCCGCCTCGTTGAGCGTGACCGTGGCCGCGATCTGCACGGGCTGGAACATGCCGTAGTCGAGGTAGCTCTTCAGCTTGACGAGCGCCTGGACGACCTCGGCGTTGCCGAGCAGGAACGCACTGCGCCAACCGGCCATCGAGAAGCTCTTGGTCATCGAGTAGAGCTCGACGGCGCATTCCTTGGCGCCCTCGGCCTGCAGGATGCTCGGCGGCTGGTAGCCGTCGAAGCCGACGTCGGCGTAGGCGAAGTCGTGCACGACGATCATCTCGTGCTCGCGACAGAAATCGACCACACGCTGCATGAACGGCAGGTCGACGCAGGCTCCCGTGGGGTTGTGCGGGAACGAGATGACGAGCACCCGCGGCTTGGGCCACCCGACGTCCCAGGCGGTCTGCAGGCTGGCCATGAAGTCGTCGGCGAAGTGCTCGCGCTGCGACGGATCGGCGAGGAACTTCATCGGCACCTGGCGCAGGTCGGCGCCGGCGAACAGTGGACCGTAGATGTGGATCGGGTAGCTCGGGCTGGGCACGATCGCCGCATCGCCACGGTCGAGCAGCACCCACATCAGGTGGCTGAAGCCCTCTTTCGAACCGATCACGTTGGTGATCTCGAGTTCGGTGTCGAGATCGACGTCCCACTTGTTCTTGTAGTAGCCGGCGATCGCCTCGCGCAGCTTCGGCAGCCCACGGCTGAGCGAGTACCGGTGGTTCTTCGGGTTGTGTGCGGCTTCGGCGAGCTTCTCGACGGCGATGTCGGGCGATGGGATGTCGGGGTTGCCGAATCCGAGGTCGACCACATCGGCCCCTGCCCGGCGTGCCTCGATCTTCAGTCCGTTGATGATCGAGAAGACGTACGGGGGCAGATTTTCGATGCGCCGGAACTCCATGGCTCTGACGCTATCCGGCGGCGCTCACCGTACCCTGGCCAGTTCCCCGTACATTGGCCGAATGCCGAAGACTCCGAGCGAAGGCTGCATCCACGTGATCATCGAGATCCCGCGTGGCAGCCGGAACAAGTACGAGATCGACCACGAGGACGGCCGCGTGTACCTCGACCGGCGCCTGTTCACGGCCACGACGTACCCCGCCGACTACGGCTTCATCCCCGAGACGCTCGCTGGTGACGGCGACCCGCTCGATGCGCTCGTGCTGCTCGAGGATCCGGTGTATCCCGGCGTCGTCGTCGAGTGCCGTCCCGTCGGCGTGCTGTTCATGCAGGACGAGGCCGGCGAGGACGCCAAGCTGATCTGCGTCCCGCCGAAGGAACCGCGCTTCGCCAACATCAACGACCTCGCCGATCTCACGCCGCAGTTGGTCGAGGAGATCCAGCACTTCTTCAACGTCTACAAGGCACTCGAGCCGGGCAAGTACTCCTCCGCCCACGGACTCGGCGGGCGTGACGAAGCCTGGGAGGAGATCCGCAAAGCCCAAGCCGCCTACCCGCGCCACTGACACGTTTGTGTCGCGATTTCGGTCGACCGGCCGACAATTTTTCTGACGCAAACGAGGGTTGAGGGGGTCAGAGGGTGGCGACGAGGGCGGCGCCGATCGCTCCGGCGCGGGGGCCGGACGTGGCGAACTCGATGCGCGGGATCTCCCGCAGGTGCGGTTGGTAGAGCAGCTCGCCGAACCACGCCACGATGCGTTCGAGGTACAGGTCGGCGCCCGCCGCCAGTCCTCCCCCGAGGACGAACATCTGCGGGTCGAGCGCGTTCGTCAGATTCGACAGCCCCAACGCCACCCAGCGGGCGAACTCGTCGATCACGGCCAACGCCTCGACGTCGCCGGCGCGGGCGGCGAACTGGACGTGCTCCCCGCGCACGTCCTGCGGGTCGCCACCGGCCAGTTCCACGACCGCCTGGCAACGCCGGGCGATCGCCGCTTCGCGGGCGAGCATCGCCAGCCCGGATCCGGAGGCGTACCGCTCCCAGCAGCCGCGCCGGCCACAGGGACAGAGCGGCCCGGTCGGATCGACCACCATGTGACCGAATTCGCCGGCGAACCCGTTCCGGCCGTGCACCAACTCGCCGTTGACGACCAACCCGCCACCGATCCCGGTGCCGAGCGTCACGAGCACGAGATCGGTGATGCCGACGCCCACCCCGGTCTTCCATTCCGCCACGGTCGCGCACGTGGCGTCGTTGTCGACCTCGACGCGCACCGCGGTGCCGGAGAACGCGGCGCGGAGGTGTCCGGCGACGTCGAAGTGGGCGACGCCGTCGAGGTTCGGTGCCGCCTGCAACACGCCGGAGCGGTTGACGAGTCCGGGTACGCCGACACCGAGCGTCGTGTTGACCTGCAACGACCCGGCGAGTTCGACGAGGGTGTCGATCAACGGCACGAGGCTGTCGTCACCGCGCGGTGTCGGGCGCGTCTGTTCGTCGATGACTTCTCCCGACGCATCGAGAGCCACTCCGAGCGCCTTGGTGCCGCCGACGTCGATGCCGACGAAGCGGGCCGGTGTCGGGCCGACCGGCCGGTTCACGCCTCGGCGCGTACCTTGAGTTCGCGCACGGTGTTGAGGATCCGCACCTCGGCGCGCCGCTTCACGAAACCCGGCAGCGGGATGGCGAGATCGATCTCGAGGTCGTAGCGCACCAGCGTGCCGCCGTCATCGGTCGGTTCGAAGGTGAAGACACCGTCGATCGAGCGCTGGATGTCACCGCGCACCATGCTCCACGCCAGGCGCTTCGGAGCGGCGCCGTAGTCGTAGGCCAGCGTGTAGTGCGTGCTGCGTCCGAGCGCCGAAGCGCGGAACTCGACCTCCGCCGGACGGCCTTCGTCGTCGGTCTGATGGATCGTGACGTCCTTGATGTCGTGGGCCCAGTTCGGATAGTCGGCGATGTCGACAGCGATGTCCCACACGCGCTCCGGCGACGCATCGATGGTGATGATCTCGGTTGCGGTATCAGCCATGGATCACATTCTGGCCGATCGGACGGTCCGTCGGCGCGACGATCAGCGTTCCCGTGCCGAATCGGCCGCGGGGTGTTCGGGGATCGGCGGGAACGTGGCGTGGTACGCCGCCCACAGCCCGTTGAGCCCGAGGCCGAACATCGGCACGAGCACGCCGAGTGCGAGCGACGAGCCGGCTCCACCGTCGGCGGTCTCGGTCCTCGACAGCGCGGTGACGAGACCGATCACGATCTGCACGGCGAGCAGCCCGAGCATGCGCACCCGCACCCGTCTCGGGGTCGGTGGTCCCACGAGCAGGTAGACCTGGGTGACGCCCACCAGCTCCTCACGGCTGCGTTGGACGACGTTCCAGAACGACCACAGGAACGCGAACACGCCGACCGCGAACAGCGACATCGCCGTGATCGCTCCCACCCACTGCGCCGCGGTGCTGAAGACGATCGCCGCGGTCACGGCGGTGATCGCGAAGGCGACGGTGCCGACCGCGTCGGCGAGGATGATCACGTCGCCGGCGTGCCGACCGTCCCGCGGCTCGAGGCGATCGTCGGTCTCAGTCATCGAACACTCCCAAGGTCTCGCCCAGTTGCCGCGACAACACGTCGTAGGTGAACTCCTCCACGGCGCGGCGCCTCGACTCGCGTCCCATCTCGGCCCGCCGCGACGGGTCGTCGAGCAGCGCGGCGAACGCGTCGGCGGCCGCTTGCACGTCCTCGGGCTCGTCGATGACGAGGCCGGTGACGCCGTCGACGACGGCCTCGGCCGCGCCGCCGGATGCGCCCGCCACCTGGGGGACGCCACACGCGGCGGCCTCGACGAACACGATGCCGAAACCCTCCTGTTCGAGGCCGTTCCAGCGGTTCCGGCACAGCATCGTGAAGACGTCGGCGCAGCCGTACAGGCGCGGCAGGTCGTCGTTGGGGACCCGCCCGAGGAACCGGACCGGCGCATCGAGTTCGGTGGCCAGTCGCCGCAGGCGCTCGTCGTCCCGTCCGCCGCCGGCGATCACGAGCAGGAGATCGGGCCGTACCCGACCGAGGCGGGCCGCGGCTCGGATCGCCGTGTCGAACCCCTTGCGCGGGACGAGCCGGGAGATGCCGACGACCACCTCGGCCGTGTCGGGGATGTCGAAATGACGGCGCGCGTCGTGGCGTTCGGCGGCGCTCAACGGTCGGAACCGATCGGCGTCGACGCCGCACGGCACGACGGTGATCGGTAGTTCCCGTCCCGCGGCCTGCTCGGCTTCGGCCGCCGGGTAGCCGCCGGCGGCGATGATGTGACGGGCCCGCCCGAGCGTGTACGCCAGCGCCTGCTTGCTCAGCGGGAGCCGGCCGGGCACGGTCACCTCGGCGCCGTGCAGCACCAGGTCGTACGGGAGCTGCAGCGACGGACCGATCAGGCCGAGCGGCACCGCCGGGTCGAGCACCACGAGGTCGGCGCCGAAATCACGGGCGAGATCGTTCACCTGACGGATCATCCACGGGTGGGGCAAGAGGAACGGTTCACGCGTGCGTTCGATCCGGAACGGCTGGTCGCGGTCGAACGCCGCGGCATCGGCGTGCGGGCTCGTCAGCACGGCGAAGCGGTCGCTCGGGAGGCGTCGCCACCATTCCCACAGCAACGACTGGATGCCGCCGATCTTGGGCGGGAAGTCGTTCGTGACGAGCAGGTGCTTCATGTGTGGTGGGTTCGCTTTGTCGGTCAGCCAGCGGTGGACGCACGGCGCTCGTCGAGTCGCCGTTCGGCCCACTGGGCGTGCTCGGCGAGGATCGGATCGAGGCCCGAACGGTATCGGGCGATCACGGCTCGACTCCGCTGGTCGTCGGGATCGCCGACGTTGCCGACCACCACGAGCGCGTTCCGCCGGACCCACCGGTAGTCGCGATCGGCCACGTACCAGTGGGCATACTCCTGCTCGATCCAGGCGTCGTCGGCATCGAGCAGGCGCAGGACATCGACGACCGCACCGCTGAGGTCGTCCACGTGGACGGTGTTCCGGCGACCCAGGCGCACGGTGATCGGGCAGACGTCCTGGCAGTCGTCGCACCCGTAGATCCGGTCGCCGATCACCGTCCGGAACCGCTCGGGGATCGATCCGGGCTTCTGGAGGATCCACGACAGGCACCGCCCGCCGTCGATGACCCCGGGCGCCACGATGGCTCCGGTCGGACAGCCGTCGAGGCATCGGCGGCATGTTCCGCAGCCGTCGCCGACGTCCGCGGCCGTGGGCGCGTACTCCGCCGTGGTGATGATCGAGCCCAGGACGAACCAACTGCCGACACCGGGCAGGAGGAGGTTGGCGTTCTTGCCGTACCAGCCGAGACCGGCGCGGTGCGCCACGGCGCGATCGACGACCGAGTTGTCGTCGGCGAAGGCGACCGCCCGGTGGTCGGCACGCCGGATCGAGCGCGCCACCTCGCGCAGTGCGACGCGCAGCGGCGCGTAGTGGTCGGTCCAGGCGTACCGGCCGACACGGGCGTGGGGCGTGTCGGCATCGACGGCGGGTTCGTCGTCGGTCAGATAGGAGCGGGCGGCGACGATGATCGACGACGCGTGCTCGACCGCTCGTGACGGATCGGTGGAGCGGTCGGGGTTGCGGAACGTGAAGCCCATGCCGTCGTCGAGCCCCGCGGCGATCCGGTCGTGGATCGCTCGCCGGGCGTCGCGCAACACCTCGGCCGATGCCACCCCGACGTGGTCGATGCCGTGCGTGGCCAGCCGCTCACGGATCTCCTCGATCGTCGGGAGCGGCTCGGGGCGGCGCACGACCCGCAGCGTACGGCCGCCCTGCACCCGACCCGGCGAGGATCAACGCGCCCCGACCCGGCTCGGATGGTGCGGTGAGATCACGACACCCGATTCGAACTCCCGCGAGGTGAGGAAGACCACGGGATCGTCGACGAGTCCGGAACGGATGAACAACCGCACCGTGGCGTCGACCCGCTCGTCGTGGGCTTCGATGTGCACCGGCAAGAATTCGACTGGCAAGAACTCGACCGGCACGAACTCGACGGGCCCCGCATCGTTGGCGAGGACGTAGCTGACGATGCAGTCGCTGCACGCTGACGTGTTGGCCGCCACGCAGGTGGAGCACTCGATGGACGATCCGTTCGGCTGGAACATGGTCCCCATCTTCGCGAGGGGGTGTGACATCAACCCGCAGGCGGTCCGAGAATGTCCGCCGGGGTCTGTCCCCGGCGGACATTCTCCGTGCGGGCCGGGTCGCTGCGGCGGCGAGCCACCAGCACGAGGCCCGTCAGCGTCAGGAACGACGCGCAGGTCAGTACCACGCTGCCCGCGGCCTGCCGTCCGTTCATCACGACGACGAGCAGCCACGCGGCGACGGTGGCGATCACGACGTATCCGCTGCGCACCGCCCAGCGCCAGATGACGGTCCGATCGATGACGGCCCGCAGCGGCGCCACCGACATCAGGGCCAGGCCGGCGTGGAACACGAACAGGCACAGCGCCACCGGCATCGCCAACGGGCTCAGCGGGTCGTGGGTCCCGGCCAGCCAGTGCCACACCACGATCATCTCCACCAGCAGGCCGGTGTGGAGGTCGGGCCGCAGCGCGGCGGCGAGTGCGAAGCCGAACACGATCGTCAGGATGATGGGGTTCACGTGGCCCGCCTCGACGCCCGTGAGCGTCGACGCGGCGAGGGCCGCCGCCACCGCCACGGCCAGGAGACCCAGACGCGACGCGGGAATCGTCCGCAGGCGGTCGAACCACTCCATCACCACGGCGAGGTTCATCGCGGTACCAGCCGCGGTCCGCTGGCGCGTCGGGAGACGTCACGGATCACCGGGTCGAGACTCCCCGGCCCCCGCCACTCGACGACGGGTATCCCGGCGGCCTTCACCATGCGCAGCTCCCGCCGCCGTTCGAGCAGGCGGATGCGCCAGGCCAGGGCGACGTACGGATCCTCGTCCTGGACCACGTGCTCGGGCAGCGTGTCGACGATGACGACCATCATGCCCCGCCGCCCGAGCTCGACCGCCAGGTCGAGTGCCTCGGGCGCGATCAGCGGCGACAACATCACGACCAGCTCCGCATCGAGGCGTCCGAGCTGCCGGCCCGTCGAACCGCTGGACCCGGTGCGCGAGGAGTCCTCCGGGGTCATGCGGGCGAGCGTCTCGAGTATCCGGCGGAGCTGACCCCGCCCCGTTCCGGGCCGTACCGAGTAGGTCCTCGCCCGTCCGAATGTCCGCAGCGAGACGCGGTCGCCTCGTGGCGCATAGTGCTCGGCGATCGCACCGGCGGCGCGCACGGCCCCGTCGAGACTCGAGGCCAGGCCGTCGATCCCCTCGCTGACGCCGAAGTCGTCGCTGGCGTCGATCAGGAGGGCGACGTGGGTGTCGAGGTCCGCCCAGGTCGAATTGACCTGCAGGCCGCCCGTGCGGACCGATCGAGGCCAGTTGATCCGACGCATCCGGTCCCCCGCCCGGAACGGTCTGATCCCGGCGAACTCGTTGCCTTCGCCCGCACGCGCCGACCGGTGCAGCCCGACGAGGCCGTCCGACGGGCGCGCCGATGCGTCGGTGTCGAACCGGGCCGGTCGCGGCAGCGTGGTCAGGCGGTGCAGAGGGGCCAGGGTCGACCAACGGAATCCCGCCCACGGGCTGACGGCGACGACGGACACGGTCTGGATCGGGCGCCACCCCCACCGCGTCGAGCGCAGGCCGATGGCCAGGCTGGCGACACCGTCGGCAACACCGGTGGTCACCGCGCCGCTCGACGGGCGGGTGTCCATCCACGACGTCGGCTCGATCCAGGCGACGGCGATGTCGAAGTCGTCGTCACCGGAGAATTCGCCGTGCCAGGTGGTCGCCTCCCCCTCGCGGATCGTCGAATGCCCGAGGCGCTCGTGGAACGTCACCGGCGACGAAGGGCGCGTGAGCAGCGACCACACCGTCACGACGGCGAGCGGTGTCGCGATCACGAGCAGGTCGGGCCGGCGTGCGATCAAGCCGGCCATGATGATCACGACCGCTCCCACCGCGGCACGGAAGTAGGCGACGCTCGGTCGCCACACCGGGTCCGCCGCGCCGGACAGCGCTCCGGCCGAACGCTCCGGCGACGACCGCGACACGTCGCTCACGGATGTTCCGCGACGAACTCCAGCGGCGCCGGCGCGGCAACGGACGACAGGACCGCCGCCACGACCGTGCGGCCCGACGCCTCGCTCATCCACATCTCGGGTTTCACGGTGATGCGGTGCGCCAGCACCGGTTCGGCCACCGCCTTGACGTCTTCGGGCGTGACGTAGTCGCGACCGACGACGACCGCGTAGGCGCGCGCCGCGAGGAGCAACCCGAGCGAACCGCGCGGCGACGCCCCCATCAGCACGTGGTGGTGCGTCCGTGTCGCCGTGGCGAGGTCGACGCAGTACCGACCGACGCTCTCGTCGACCGTCACGCGTTCGACCGCTTCCTGCATCGCCAGCAGCGTCGACGCGTCGGTGATCTGGCGCAGCGACTGGTCCTCCCGGCGCCGATCCATGCGCCGCCGCAGCACGTCCCACTCCTCGTCGCCCGACGGGTAGCCGAAGCTCGTGCGCATCATGAACCGATCGAGCTGGGCTTCCGGGAGCGGATAGGTGCCCTCGTACTCGATCGGGTTCGCCGTGGCCAGCACGTGGAACGGCGGTTCGAGCACGAACGTCTGGCCCTCGACGGTGATCTGCCGCTCCTGCATCGCCTCCAGCAGGGCCGACTGCGTGCGCGGCGGCGTGCGGTTGATCTCGTCGGCGAGCAGGAGCCCGGTGAACAGCGGTCCGTGACGGAACGAGAACTCGCTCGAGCGCTGGTCGTACACGAACGACCCGGTGAGGTCGGACGGGGAGCAGGTCGGGCGTGAACTGGGCGCGGGCGAACTTCAGACCCAGGGTCTGGGCGAACGAGCGGGCGGCGAGTGTCTTGCCGAGCCCGGGAAAGTCCTCGAGCAACACGTGGCCGCCGGCGAGGATCGCGGCCAGGACGAGGGTCAACGCGCCGCGCTTGCCGACGACCGCCACCTCGACCTCGTCGAGCACCTCCCCGGCCAGCCGCGACACTTCGTGCAGTTCGAGTCGTTCCATGGAAGCTCCTGATCAGATCTGTTCGATGAGGGTCAGCACACGATCGACGTCGCTCGGCCGGGCGAGCTGCCTGGCCGAATGCGGATCGTCGACGAAGGCACTCAGGTCGTGACCCAACACGGCGTGCGCACCGTCGGGATCCTCGGTACGGTCGATGTGGTACACCGCGGCGAGCTGGTCGTCGACGAGTTCGACGAGACTCGAACGCAGCCGTTCGAGCGCCGAATCGTCGTGGGTGTAGGCGAGCCCGCTACGGAGGCGCATCACCCGGCGGTCGGTTCTCACGGCCAGATCGGGCCCCGGTCGTTCGAAGTCGGCGTCGGTGGAGTCGAGCGCCACCTCCGCCAGGTCGGCGATGAACCACAGGACGACACCGACGAGTGCGCAGACCGCGGCGACCAGCGGCACGGCGGGGCCGGAGCCGGTCAGGACCATCACCAGTTCGAGAGCGATGGTCACCCCGACGATCGTCCCGACGGGACGCTTCCAGTTCCTCATGCGATCGCGGCGGTCGTTTCCACCGCTGTGCGGAGGCCCTCGTGGACGACGTCGAGCGCGTCGATCGCACGTCGGCGCGCGTCCTCCGTCATCGGATGATCCGAGAACCGGGCTTCCCGGTAGAGCGCGGCCAGCGTGGCGATCGCCGCCGGCTCGATCCGGCGCGTGCTCAGGACCCGCTGCACGAGATCGCTCGACGTGTCGGCAGGTTCACGCGGCACCCCGGCGGCCACGACCGCCGCTTCGAGTCGCAGCCAGCACTCGACGATCGCGTTGCGCGGCGTGCCGCTCCGCAGCGCCGAATGCTGGGCCTCGGAGTCCGCCGTGATCGCCGCGGCCACTTCGTCGAGCACGTCGAAATCGACCACACGCGGACGGGGGCGCCGCGACCATCGCAACCGCGGCCGGTGTCGCCAGGCGTATCGCAGGACCACGACGGCGAGGACGGCGGTGCCGACGAGGAACACGGCGACGAGGCTCCACCCGATGACCGGCGGCACCTTCCACGGTGTCGACTCCACCGTGGCGGTCGACAACGGCGCGTCCGGTGCGGTCGTCGTGACCGGCGCCTCAGCCGTGAACGAACCCGAACCGGTGGTGAACTTCACACCTCCGGCAGTGGCTTGGGCCACGAACAACACCGCCACCACCGTGCCGGTCAATGTCGCGAGCACCGCCCGTCGATCCACCTCCGGAGGGTACTACCGGTCGGGACTGCGGCCGGAGGCCGACCCGACCGACGGCGGGTCAGAGCACGGCGAGCAGGGCGTTGCTCGGAAGGACGTTGGCTCCCGCGGCGCGCACGTCCCGGGCGATCTCGGCGTCGTTGGTGACGACCACGACGTGGCGCACCGCGGGCGTGCGCTCGACCTCGGCACGGATCACGTCATCGGCGATCACCCCGCTCGGCGAGAACAGGACGCGCGTCGAGCGGCGCCGCAGGGAGTGCGCCCCCACCACGTCGGCGCCGTCGAAGACGATCGTCGCGTCGGTCCCGAATCGGAGTGCCATGTTCTCGACCGCATTGACCAGGGCCGAGCGTTGTTCGTCGATCGAGAGGTTCGGCCAACCGAGCATCGAGACGTTGTACCCGTCGATCAGCACGAGCGCTCCGGACCGCACGAGGTGGGCGGCAGCCTCGGCCGACGCGGCCAGGACGCCGCCCGGCAGGCGCAGCGGCCGACGCGGCGACGCACCGGCGGGATGCCGGTTCGACCCGCCGGCGGGGTCCACCTCGGTGCGGGCGACAGCGGCCGCGGCGCGGCTCATCGCCGCCTCGATCGACGCCGTCGAACGCGTCAGACCGGCGCGCATCTCGCCGAGTTCGGCGTCGATCTCGGCCTGCAACGCGGCGAGCGTCTCGGCGGCGATCGCCGCTGCGTCCTGGGCTGACGCGTCGGCAGCCGACCGAGGTGCCGAGGCACTCGCCGCCGACGCGGCGAGCGCCCGCTCGAGCTTGGCGGCGGCGGCCGCCTCGCGATCGCGGGCGTGGCGCGCCTCGTTGCGCACGTCGATCAGTTCGGCCCGCATCTCGGTCAGCGCATCGTCGGCCTTCTCGAGGTCGGCCACGAGCCGATCGAGTTCCGCGCGCTGTTCGTCGACGAGCGCCTGAAGGCGCACTCCTTCCGCGCGTGCCCGCACCGCCGACTCCTCGGCGGCGACACGTCGCTTCTCGGCCCGGCGCAGCGCGGCCGCGCTGTCCAGACTGGCGCGTTCGGCCTCGACGGCGCGAATGGCGGCGAGGGCGTCGTCGACCCATCCGTCGGGCCGCTGGAGCCACAACCGTCCGACGTCGTCGACCAGTTCCGGCAATGCGCCCGCGGCGATCCGTCTGCGGAACAGGTCGTCGGCCTCGATCGACCGTCGCAGACGTCCGAGCGCGCCGGAGGGAACCCGGTGTTTGCCGAAGAAGGGCCGCAGCTCGTTGGGCACCGCCATCGGCGGCTTGCGGCGCTGGGTCTCCTCCGCCATCAGCACCGCGTATTCGATCGCGCTGCGCAGGTGTCGATGCTCGATCTCGGCACCCTCGCTCATGACGCAACGCTACCCGTCGCCGCCCTGCCCAACCGGAGACGTTCCCGTGCCCCGTCCGCACCCTCCGAGGTCCGAAAATGGAGCAGATGTCGCGCTCAGCGCGACATCTGCTCCATTTTCCGACTCCACCCGGAGGTTGCGGCGATTGACAACGTACGTGTGTTCGTGTTCAAGTACGTCCATGGTGGTCGACACCGGTGTACGGGCCGGACTGCAACGTTCGTTCGACGAATTGGGCACGCCGCTGTGCGAGGTCACGTTCTGCGTGCTCGACCTCGAGACGACCGGAGGGCATCGCAGCGACGACCAGATCACCGAGGTCGGCGCCGTCAAGGTACGCGGCGGCGAGTTCCTCGGGACGTTCCAGACCCTGGTCAACCCGGGCCGGGCGATCCCACCGCAGATCACGCTCCTCACGGGTCTGTCCGACGCCCTCGTGGGGCCGGCGCCGCGCATCGGTGCCGTGTTGCCATCGTTGCTCGAGTTCGTCGGCGATGCGGTGATCGTCGGTCACAACATCGGATTCGATCTCGCCTTCCTCCGCCACGCCTGCGAGCGGACCGGTCGGCAGGCGATGATCAATCGGAGCCTCGACACCGTCGCCCTGGCGCGCCGCCTCGTGCGCGACGAGGTCCCCGACTGCCGGCTCGGCACGTTGGCGTCACGCTTCCGGCTCGATCACCAGCCGAGCCACCGGGCCCTCGACGACGCGCTCGCCACCACCGATCTGCTCCACCTCCTCATCGAGCGTGCGTCCGGGCTCGGTGTGCTCGGCCTCGACGATCTCTTCGCGCTGGCCAAACTGGCTGGTCACCCGCAGGCGGCCAAACTCAAGATGACCGCCGACCTCCCCCGCTCCCCCGGCGTCTACATGTTCTGCGGGCACCGCGACCAGGTCCTCTACGTCGGCAAGGCCACCAATCTGCGCCAGCGGGTCCGCAGCTACTTCGGCAGCGACGACCGGCGCCAGATCGGTCCCATGCTGCGGGAGACCCAATCGGTCCGCCACCTCGATCTGCCCGACGCGCTCACCGCCGAGGTGATCGAGAGCCGCCTCATCGCCTCGATCCTGCCCCGCTACAACCGGGCCGGCAAGCGGGTCGAGAAGTACTGCTACGTCCGCCTCGACGTCGACACGCCGTGGCCGCGGCTGTCGATCGTGAAGGATCCGGCGCGCACGGGCCTGCATCTCGGGCCGCTGCCGTCGAGGACGATGGCGGGCCTCGTGATCGAGGCGATCCAGACGGCGATCCCGCTGCGCCGCTGTTCCGTCCGGCTCGGCCGGACATTCACCGCCCCGCCCGATGCCTCTGCCTGCAGCGCCGCACAACTGGGTGTCGCCCACTGCCCCTGCTCGGGTTCGGTCCAGGCCGACGAGTACCAGCGCGCCGTCGACGATGCCCGGCGATGCTTCGCGGGCGACACCTCGCTCGTCAGCGAGCGGCTCACGGAACGGATGCGACTGCTCGCCGGCCAACAGCGTTTCGAGGAGGCCGCGGCGGCGCGTGACCGTCTGAGCGCGCTGGAAGGAGCGCTCAAACGGCGCCGGCTCGTCGAGGCACTCCGGGGTGCCGGTCGGGTGCGCGTCGAACTCGGCGACTCGTGGTGGATCATCGACCAGGCCCGCCTCGTCGATGGTGGGCGTCGCGGCCTTGCCGGACGGGCGCTACCCATCGACGCACCGGCACCGATCGAACCCGACCGGCCGGTCCCCCGCCGCGCCATCGACGAGGCGCTGCTGCTCGCCCGGTTCTGCGAGGCGCGCGGCGCGGACTTCGATGTGTCGGCCACCGGCGACTGGCGGTTCCCGACGGCAACAGAGCGTCCCGACCCGGCGCGCGCCCCGACCTGACCCCGGCGCCCGCCGGGTTCACCCGGACGGGTCGATCGGGCGCACACCGACCTTGTCGATCGCCACGGTGCGGACTTGCCCGCCTGCCGGCAGACCGTCCGCCACCCGCTCCGCGTCCGCCGGGGCGCACAGGAACGCGACGGTCGGGCCGGAACCCGAGAGCCATCCGGCCCAGGCCCCGGCCTCGACGCCGGCGGCGAGCGCCTCGGCCGAGCCCGGCAGCGCCCCGAGCCGCACCGCCTGGTGGAGCCGGTCCTCCATGGCGACGCGGAGGAGATCGACGTCGCCGCGCTCGAAGGCGGCGACGAGCATCGCCACGCGGGCCACGTTGAACGTGGCGTCGGCACGATCGACGGACGCGGGCAGTGCCGCCCGCGAACGATTGGTCGATGCCGTCACGTCGACCGGGCTCCAGGCGACGACCACCGGTTCCGGATCGAACGCGAGACGGAGCTCGACCGGTCGCGCCGGGTCGTACAGCGTCACACCGCCGCGCTGCGAGGCCAACGCGTTGTCGCCGTGGCCCTCCAGCCGCGCCGCCACCTCGAGCACGTCCGCGCCGCGCACGACCTCGGTGGCGTCCCGGCCACCGCCTTGCTGGATCGCCGCCACGGCGGCTCCCCCCACGCGCACCGCACCGCTGTAGCCGAGGCCGCGGCTCATCGGGATCGACGTCCGCACCCACAGCGCACCGGCGCCGCCGAGGGCGCGGAACGCAATCGTCGCCGGATGATGCTCGTCGGCCGCCCGCGCCCCGAGCGGTGGCTCCCCGGTGCCGACGTCGGCCGGCAGATCGAGCGCCATGCCGAGCACGTCGAACCCGGGGCCCAGGTTCGCCGACGACGCCGGCACGCGCACGGCGATCGACGTCACCGCTCCGCCACGCTCCCCGCGCGTCCGGCCGAGTGTCCGCCGCCGATCACGGCCGCAGGATCATTCGACGACATACGACTGCGAGACCCGCACCATCGCGTCGAGCGAGGCCGCGGCATGGCCACCGTCGATCGAGGCGGCCGCCTGTTCGATCCCCTCCCCGAGTTCGGTGGCGAGGCCGGCCACGACGAGGGCGGCGCCGGCGTTGAGGAGCACGATGTCGCGGTGCGGTCCGGTTTCCCCGCCCAACACCCGGCGCACCACCGCGGCGTTCTCCTCCGGGCCGCCACCACGCAGGTCGGCGGCGGTCGCCCTGGCGAACCCGTAGTCGGCGGGGTCGACCCGGAATTCCTCGATCGAGCCGCCGCGCAGGGCGATCACCGTGGACGGGCCGGTGGTCGTGAGCTCGTCGAGCCCCTCCCCGTGCACGACCCAGGCCGAGATGAGACCGTGCTGGCGCAGCGCTTCGACCATCGCCTCGGCGAAACGCACCTCGGCGACACCGATGAGTTGGCGGCGCACCCGGCCGGGGTTGGCCATCGGGCCGATCAGGTTGAACGCCGTGGGGACGCCGAGTTCACGGCGGGGCTGGGCCGACGC
Organism: Ilumatobacteraceae bacterium; assembly: GCA_963695145.1. Classification (GTDB taxonomy): domain Bacteria; phylum Actinomycetota; class Acidimicrobiia; order Acidimicrobiales; family Ilumatobacteraceae; genus Sva-07. The sequence goes on from CAVOGB010000007.1 coordinate 271,873, forward strand.
CTTGAACGCACCATGGAAGGCGGGCGCGAAGCAGAAGCCGATGCCGGCCTCGCGCACGCATCCGGCCACGCCGTCGGGCGTCTGCTCGATCGCCACGCCGAGGTACTCGAGCACGTCAGCGGTGCCGCACTTCGACGACGCCGATCGGGCGCCGTGCTTGCACACCGGCGCGCCGGCACCGGCGGCGACGAGTGCCGCCATGGTCGACACGTTGATCGAGTGGGCCCCGTCGCCGCCGGTGCCGACCACGTCGATCGTGCGGTCGCGCTCGTCGTCGTCGAGCGGCACGATCGCCGCCTGGGCCAGGACCGCGTCGAGGAGACCCGACAACTCCTCCGACGTCTCGCCCTTGGCCCGCAAGGCCACGACGAAGCCGGCGATCTGCGAGGAGGTGGCGCGATCGGTGAGGATCATCTCCATCGCCGCGGACGCATCGCCGCCCGTGAGGTTCCGCCCGGCGATCAGGTCGCCGATGAGCGCGGGCCAGGTACGTGCGGAGATGGGCGCGTCGCCCGCGGTCGAGGTCATCGGCGCTGAGCGTAGGCGGGCGGGCCGTCGACGTTTCAGGCGGTTCGGCGGCGCTGCCGGATCAGGCGGCGGCGGTCGCGTTCGGTGGCCCCACCCCAGACGCCGGCCTTCTCACGAACGGACAACGCATGTTCGAGGCACGCGACACGTACCGAACAACCCTCGCACACCGCTTTGGCCGCGTCGGCGCCCTCGTCGTCCTCCGGGTAGAACATCGACGCGTCGAGGCCCCGACACGCTCCGAGATCCCACCACTTCATTTCGTGCAATGACACCTTGACCGCTCCCCAAGCTACGCAGCTGTCCGCGCCGACCCGTTCGAACCGGACCGACCGAGGAACGAATGTAGATCGCCCGCGGACCGATTACCAGGGGTAATTCGAATTTCCGCGACGCAGCGGTGGGCCCCGCCGCGCTACTCCGATTCGATGCCGTACGCCCGGGCGAGCACCTGCAGCGAATGGACGGGGACTCGCCCCGTCTGCTCGGTGATCACGGTGTTGGCGAGGTGACAATCGCCCACCACCACGTCGCCGCCGGCCTGGCGGATCCCTTCGCCCAGCGCCTGGGCCAGCGGGATCGCGACATCCTCGTTGCCTCGTCGCCATCCCCACATCCCGTCGACGCCGGCGCACTGCGTCACCTCGGTGACCGACGCGCCGGTGAGGCCGAGCAGCCGCCCGGCCGGACCGCCCGCCCCGTTGCCCATCGGGTCGCACGGTGCGTGGTGGGTGATCGGCCCCACCACTTCGCCGGCGAAGTCGGTGTCGAGCGTCGTGCCGGCGCCGTCGTCCAGGCCGAGCAGATATCCCGCGGCGTCGAACGTGTGCGCGGCCACGAGATCGGCGTCCGGTCCGCCGACGTGGTCGACGTAGGCGTGTTGCAGCGACCGAGCGGCAGGTCGGCTGGGCCACGACGATGTCGGTGCCACGGCGGACCTCGGCGGCGAGGGTCGCCACGTTGCGCTCCGCGACGTGGCGGAAGCGGGCGATGTCGCCGCCGAAGAGCAACGGAGCACCACAACAGCGCGCCTCGCTCAGCGTGCATTCGACGTCGTTGCGCTCGTAGACCTCGACGAGGGCGCGACCGATCGCCGGCTCCTGGTATTCGACGATGCACGTCGCGAACAGCGTCACCCTGCCCTGGGGTTCGACGATGCGCACGGTCGGGCGGTCGTGGAACCAGGTGGAGAACCGTTGCCTGGTGAACGGCGGCAGCAACCGGGCCGCCGACACGCCGGTGGTGGCCTGCACGAGCTTGCGCACGACCGAACCGGGCTTGGCGCCGACGAACCGGTTGGCGATCGGTGCGAACCGCGTGGCCAGCTTGCCGATGCGATCGGTGTGACCGAGCAGCCGTGTGGTCGCTCGGGCCCTGGCGGACCCGATGCCGGTGGCGAACTGCATCGCTCCGGCCCGCAGCATCAGCCGCGGGACATCGACGTCGCCGGCGTCGAGCGCCGGTGTGCCCAACGCCGGTGCAAACGGGCAATCGACGACGCACCGGCCGCAGTGGAAGCATTCGTCGACCACCCGATCCTGGTCGGCCGGGGTCAGACGGCCGGGGTCGCGGTCGGGGTGGCGGTCGATCAGCTCGAACAGCGTCGGGAACGACGTGCACAGGGTGACGCACTGCTGGCACCCGTGGCAGATCTCGAACACGCGGGTGAGTTCGGCGCGCACGTCCGCCTCGTCGAGGTACGCCGGATCCGTGGGGTCGTAGATGCTCGTCATGCCGGGTTGAACCGGTGATCACCGTATTGCAACCGACGTAACATCGCCGCATGTCGAGGGCCCGGACGAACCGCGCGGCGCTGCCGTTCGAGCGCTCGGCGATGCTCGACGAACTCCGCCGGCACCCGATCGACGGAGACGACCCGTTCGACGTGCTCGTCGTCGGCGGTGGGATCACCGGCGCCGGCGTCGCGCTCGACGCCGCGCACCGCGGGCTGCGGGTGGCGCTCGTCGAGCGCGACGACTTCGCCAGCGGCACGTCGTCGAAGAGTTCCAAGCTCGTCCACGGTGGGCTGCGGTACCTGCAGAACGGTGACGTGCGGCTGGTGTACGAGGCGCTCCACGAGCGACGGCGACTGATGCGCAACGCGGGGCACATGGTCGAGGTGCTGCCGTTCCTCATCCCGATCATGACGAAGGACGGGGTGATCTCACGCAAGGTCGCCAAGGCCCTCGGGTCGGCACTGTGGATGTACGACATCACGGGTGGATGGCGCATCGGCAAGTTGCACCGCCGATTGTCGGCCGACAAGGCGGCGGCCCACTTCCCGAGCACGCACCTCGACCGGTTGAGTGGCGGCTTCCTCTACTTCGACGCCACCGCCGACGACGCCCGCCTCACGCTCACCGTCGCCCGCACCGCCGCCGAGTGCGGTGCCGTCGTCGTCAACCGCGCCCGCGTCGTCGAGATCGTCCACCGCGCCGATCGTGTCGCCGGCGCCCGGCTCGAGGTCGACGGCGGAGCCGCGGCCCCGATCGAGATCGCGGCCCGGACGATCGTGAACGCGTGCGGCGTGTGGGCCGACGAGGTGCGAGCGCTCGACGAAGGCACCAACCCCGGCTCGATCCGTCCGGCGAAGGGTGTCCACATCACGCTGCCGTGGCATCTCGTCGGCAACGACATCGCCGTGATCATCCCGGTCCGCCGCGACAAGCGGAGTCTGTTCCTCGTCCCGTGGGGGCCGCTCGTCGACGGCACGTTCCGCCACGTCTACGTCGGCACGACCGACACCGACGACGAGGGGTCACTCGACGAACCACTCGCCGACGGCGACGACATCGACTATCTCCTCGAAGCGCTCAACCAGGCGCTCGACACGTCGGCGAGGGGACCGATCACCCGCGACGACATCACCGGCACGTGGGCCGGCCTGCGGCCACTGGTCAACCTCACCGTTCAGTCGACAGGGGCGTCGGTCGACGAATCGACGGGCCAACGCATCGGTGAGACGAAGGACCTGTCGCGCCGGCACCAGGTCGCAGTGAGCGCCACCGGCGTGGTCACCGTCACGGGCGGCAAGCTCACCACGTACCGCGAGATGGCCGCCGATGCCGTCGACGCCCTGCGGGACCTGCTCCCCCGCGGCTCGATGCAGCACCGCTCCACCCGCCGCCTCCGCCTGTTCGGCTCGACTCGTGCATCGGGCCGTCGCGATCACGAGGGCACCGATGCACGAGCTGGTGCCCACCTGCTCCGCCGGTACGGATCACACGCCGACGAGGTGCGGGCCTTGGTGGCGTTCGATGCGTCCCTCGGAGAACCGCTGGTGGCCGGGCTGCCGTACCTGCGCGCCGAGGTCGTCCACGCCGCGCGACACGAGATGGCCACGACGCTCGACGACGTGCTGGCGCGCCGCACGCGGGCCCATCTGCTGGACCGGGCGGCGACGCTCGCCGCCGCCGTCGACGCCGCCGCACTGATGCAGGCCGAACTCGGCTGGTCCGACGACGAGACCACGCGCCAGGTCGACCGCTACCGGGCGATGTGCGCCGCAGAGGAGATCGCCGGTGACCACGTCGCCAACGCCACCAATTGAGTTGAACGGCCACGCCTCGCACTTCCACGGCGACGGCATCGATCTCGACGAGGACTTCGTCACCGCCATCTCGGCGATCTGCGACGTGGTCACCGACGACGCGGCGGTGGCCGAGGCGAGCCGCGACTGGTGGCCGCTGGCGCTGCACTGGTCGATCGACGGCGAGGTGCCACAGCTGGCCGACCTCGTCGTCAGGCCGGCGACCACCGAGCAGGTGGCCGGTGTGGTTCGAGCCTGCAACATCGCCCGCGTGCCGGTGACGGTGGCCGGTGGCCGCAGCGGCGTGTGCGGGGCGGCGATCCCGGTCCATGGTGGCGTGGTGGTCGACATGACCGCGCTGTCGGGCGTCGTGTCGGTCGATGACGTGTCGGGCATCGTGGAGGTGATGGCCGGGACGTTCGGCCCGGACCTCGAGCAGGTGCTCCAGAGCGACCACGGCCTGTCGGTCGGCCACTTCCCGCAGAGCTTCGACCTCGCCACCGTCGGCGGATGGGTGGCGTCGCGCGGCGCCGGTCAGTACTCCACGCGCTACGGCAAGATCGAGTCGATGGTCGTGGGACTCGAGTTCGTCCTCGCCGACGGCACGGTCGTCGTCACCGGCGGTGCGCCGGCCGGAGCCGCCGGACCCGACCTGAGCCAACTCGTCCTCGGGTCCGAGGGCACGCTCGCCGTCATCACGAAGGTCTGGCTCCGCACCCACCCGCTCCCCGCGTACGAATCGCGTGCGGCCTACTCGTTCCCGACGTTCGGCGCCGGGATCGAGGCGTGCCGGGCGACGCTGCGCCTGGGGGCGACGCCCGCCGTGCTGCGGTTGTACGACGCCGAGGAATCGGCACGGGGCCGGGGTGGCGACGGCACGACGTGCACCATGGTGGTGCTCGACGAGGGCGACCGCCGGCTGGTCGAGGCGACGATGGCGATCGTCGAGGAGTCGTGCGACGCCGCCGGCGGCTCCCCTGCCGATGTCGCGCTGGTCGCCGAGTGGATGGAACACCGCAACGACACGACGGCGCTGCAGGCGCTCACCCGCCGGGGGTTCGTGGTCGACACGATGGAGATCGCCGCACCGTGGTCCGCGCTGCCCCGCTTGTTCGACGACGTCCGCCGGGCTCTGCTCGCCGTGCCGACGGCGCGCGCCGCCACGTGCCATCTGTCGCACAGCTACTCCGACGGGGCCTGCCTCTACTTCACGTTCGCCGCGACCCCGCACGCCAACGACATCGAGGCCACGTACGTCGCGCTGTGGGATGCGGGCCAGCGGGCGGTGCTCGCCGGTGGCGGGAACCTGTCGCACCACCACGGCGTCGGGATCAATCGCGCCCGCTTCGTCGCCGAGGCGCTCGGCGCCGGCCATGGGGTGCTGCAGTCGGTCAAGTCGGCTCTCGACCCGCAGGGCATCCTCAATCCCGGCAAGCTCGGCCTGGCCGGACCGTTCGGTGCGTCACCGTGGCCCTGAACGGGCAGGCACCCGACGACTCGCGGGTCGGCGAGTCGCGCTGGGACGTCGCCGCGCTGCGCGCCGGCGCCGGCGTGTGCCTCTTGATCGCCGTGCCCCTGACCGTGATCGCCGCGATCGTCGACTCCGACGACGGCGGGGTGCAGGCCTTGTTCTTCTTCGGGGCGATGGCCGGATTCGTGCTCGGGGGCGGTTGCGCGGCCTGGGTGGAGCGGCGCGGGACGCCGATCAGCCACTCGGTGGTCACCGCCGGCGGCACGTACCTGGCGACGCAGGCGGTGTTCGTCGTGATCCGCCTGATCGGTGGCCGCGACGTCAACTGGTTCGGCGTGTTCTTCACCCTCGGCCTCGTGCTGCTCGCCGGTGTGATCGGTGGCCTGCTCGGCGCCCGTCTCCAGGCGAGCGGGTTCACCCCCTCGACCAGAACGGAACGCCCATGACCGCGCTGCTCGTGATCGACGTCGGAACGACCGGCCTGCGTGCGGCGATCGTCGACGACACGCTGACGCTGCGCGCCTTGGAGTACCGGGCCTGTCCCCCGCTGTCGCCGTTCAGCGGGCTCGTGGAGTTCGATGCCGCGGACATGGCGACCAAACTGCTCGAGGCCGCACACACCGTGATCGACCGGGTGGGGGAACCGATCGCCGCCGTCGGGATCACCAACCAGCGCGCCAGCACACTCCTCTGGGATCGCCGGACGGGCGAGCCGATCGGCAACGGGCTCGGCTGGCAGGACCTGCGCACGATCGGCGAGTGCCTCACGGCCAAGGCCGAGCACGGGTGGACGATCGCACCGAACCAGTCGGTGACGAAGGCGGCATGGTTGCTCGCCAACAGTGGCGACCTCAGCGGGCGCGATGTGTGCATCGGCACGGTCGACAGCTGGGTCGCGTGGACCCTGTCGGGCGGCGCTCGGGGCGAATCGCTGCACCTCAGCGATCAGACGAACGCGTCGGCGACCACGAGCGGGTTGCGGCGCGTCGACGGGTCGGACTGGAACGACGACGTGCTCGAGGCGTTCGCCGTGCCCCGCTCGGTGTTGCCGAGTGTCGTCGACTCGATCGGCGTGTGCGGTCAGGCCACCGCCCTTCCGGGTGCTCCGCCGATCTCGGGCATCCTCGGCGACCAGCAGGCCTCGCTCGTCGGCCAGAACTGTGTCGAGCGCGGCCGGGCGAAGATCACCTTCGGCACGGGCGGCATGCTCGATCTGTGCACCGACGAGGGGACGCCGGGAGTGGTCGCCCGCAGCACCCACGGCACCTACCCACTGCCGCTGTGGTCGCGCGACGGCGATCTCACGTGGGGCGTCGAGGGGATCATGCTCTCGGCGGGGACGAACATCGAATGGCTGCGCGACGACCTCGGCCTGATCGCCACGAGCGAGCAGAGCCACGACGTCGCCAGCGCCTGCGCGGACACCGACGGGGTGGTGTACGTCCCCGCGCTGTTCGGACTCGGCACGCCGCACTGGGACTACGGGGCACGAGGGTCGCTGTTCGGTGTCACCAGAGGAACCGACCGTCGCCACGTCGTGCGGGCCGTGCTGGAGGGCATCGCCCACCGCGGGGCCGATCTGCTCGAAGCCGCCGAAGCCGACACCGGCGTCGACATCTCCTCGGTGCGCATCGACGGTGGCATGAGCACCAACCCGACGTTCGTGCAGGCGGTCGCCGACGCCACCGGCCGGACCGTCGAAGTGGCACCGTGGGCGGAATCGACCACCATCGGTGCCGCCTTCGTCGCCGGCCTGGGCATCGGCGTGTTCGCCGGCATGACCGATCTCGACGAGTTGTGGCAACCCGATCGCGTCGTCACCCCCTCCATCACCGACCGCGACGCCCGCCGCGAGCGCTGGCACACCGCCGTCGAACGCACGCTCGGCTGGATCCCGGACCTGTCGGCGCTCGACTTCTGAGCGAAGGCGGTCTGAGGCGACGCCGCCCCCTAGAGTTGTGCCGATGCTCCGCCAGGGGCAAGGCTGTCGTGAGCATGAACCCGAAAGGACACACCCCCGTGGACCTCGAAACCGCTGATCCCGCATCGTCGCGGCGCAGCCTGATCGGCGCCTTCGGTGCGGCCGGAGCGGCACTCGCCGTCGGCGCACTCGTCGCCTCGCGTCCGGCCGCCGCCGCGACGTTCACGCCGAACGACGGCGACCGTGATCGTTTGAACGTGATGATGCGTTTCGAGCTGACCGCACGTGACCTGTACCTCGCCAGCGCCGACACCGGCCTCGACGACGTCGCCGCGGAGTTCGCGGCCACGCTCGCCGCCAACCACGGCGCCTACGCCCAGGCGATCGCCGGTATCGCCGGCCTGTCGGCCGAGCTGCGCAGCTCGAGCCTGTTCGACCGCTTCCAGGCCGACTTCACCAGCGGGGACGACGCCACGTGGGCCACCGCCGGCCACGAACTCGAGACGACCTTCGTCGCCACCCACACCGAGGCGATCGGCCAGTTCACCGCCATCGAGCCGATCAACCTCGTCGCTTCGATCGTCGCCGTCGAGGCCCGTCAGGCGATGGTCCTGGCCGACATCGCCGCACTCGGCACCGGGAACGACGTGCTCAACTCGCCGGACGCCAAACCACTCGAGCTGGCGTTGAACGAAGCCGACGCCGAAGCGGAGACGGGCGCGTGACGATGGACCTCGAACGCCAGATCGCCGCCCGCCTGGGCCGCCGCGACCTGCTCAAGATCGGTGGGCTCACCGTGTCGCTGGCGGCGATCGTCGCCGCGTGTGGCGACGATCGCACCGGGAGCACCGACCCGGGCCGGATCGGCATCGCTCCGCCGATCACCGATCCGCCGGACTACCCGGTCGACGACGCGGTGCTGTTCCGCACCGGTTCCTCGATCGAGCAGACGACGATCCTGCTGTACCAGGGGATCCTCGACCTGGGCGTGCTCGACGAAGCGGCGACCACGCTCATCGGTCAGCTGCTCGACAACCACACGGAACTCGACCGCGTGATGGGCGAGCTGACGGTGGCCGCCGGTGGCGAAGTGTGGCCGTGCACGAACCCGTGGTTCGACGACCGGTACCTCGTGCCGATCACCGATGCCATCAAGGCGAGCGACAACCAGACGCGCGACATCTACAACGTGGCGGTGAGCTTCGAGAATCTGGGTGCCGCCACCTACCAGCAGTACTCCATCCTGGTCACCGAGCCCGAGCAACGGCTGGCCGTCGTCAAGGCGGCCGCCCAGGACTCGCGCAACTCGGCCGTGCTCGTCATCGCCGCCGAGGGGTCCGACGGCTACGTCAGCCCGGCGCTCCTGGGGCTCGAGGTGGGCAACGATGCCGATGGCGTCCCCCTGCAGTACGCCATCCCGTGGCGCTTCGGATCGGTCGCCCAGTTCGAGCTGATCGTCGGTCCGGCGAACGAAGAGGGCACCCGCGAGTCGTTCGTCCTCCAGACACCGTCGCTCAACAGCTACATCTACAACGAGCTCGAACCCGACTGCTGAGTTCGTCGCCGCCGCGCCTCCGGCGATCTCGTGAACTTCTTGCGCAGTATCTGCGCAGAATGATCACGAGAACGCCGGTTGGACGTCGGGATGTGCGTCGGCATCGCTCGCCCGCCCCGTAGGCTCGGCGGCGATGGTGAGGTGGCCGGGTGGCCGCGGCGTCGCGTGCTGCGACGTCGAGGAAAGTCGGGACTCCACAGGGCAGGATGCTGGCGAGAGCCAGGTCGGGGCGACCTGACGGACGTGCAACAGAGAGAGACCGCCGATGGACCGGGTGCCGCGAGGTGACCGGTCACAGGTGAGGGTGAAACGGTGCGGTAAGAGCGCACCAGCGATGTCGGTGACGGCATCGGCTCGGTAAACCCCATCCGGAGCAAGGCCGAGCAGAGGGAACGAACGGCCCGTTCGCCCGTGACCGACAGGTCGCGGACATCCCTCGGGTAGGCCGCACAGATGGATGGCCACCGGGCCGCCGCTTCGGCAGCGACCCACAGAATCCCGCTTACAGGCCACCTCACCATCACCATCCACCATCGACAGGAGCGGCAGCGCACCGTTTGGGCTCGGACGCGTTGGGTAACGCGTCGGTGGCAAGAGCACCCACGGATGCCCGTTCCGTCTGTGGCTCAGCCCCAGCGGCCCCGCCGTCGGCTTGGGGGAGTCGGCGGCGGGGCCCGCTGCGCGTGATTCACCCTTCTGGGCGATCGCGTCGTCTGCCACGATCGTGCCCATCTGCGGGGACCGTCGAGGCCGGCGCGGGTCAGCGGCCCGACGGTCCCCCGCAACGTCGATCCTGACGATTCTCGGCTCGATTCAGCTCGTATCGTGCGAACCGTGCGGACCACACGAAACCCACGAACGTCGCAACGCGCCCGACGCGTCATCCTGTCGGTGGCGCTGCTCGTCGGCGTCGCCGCGTGCAGCAGCGACGACCCCGCCGCCGAGCCGACCACCGGCGTGTCCGACAGCGTGGCGACGACTGCCGCGCCACCCGACACCGCCTCCCCCGACACCGCCGCCCCTGACACCGGCGCCCCCGACACCGCCTCCCCTGACACTGGCACGCCCGACATCTGGCACCGGCGCCCCGGACGGTGCGGAGAGCGTGCAGCTCACCGACGAACCCGACAGCACGTTCCAGTCGCTCGACGCATCGCCCGACGGGTCGACGGTCGCGTTCGAGAGCGAGCGCGGCGTCGGCCTGCTGTCGACCGACAGCGGCGAGATCTCCTACGTGATCGAGAACGACGACACGACGACGGCGACCAAGCCGACGTACCTCGGCGACGGCCGCCTGGCCGTGCTGATCGCGGAGCCCGGTGCGGTCGGCGGCACGATCAACATCGTCGACGAGGCCGGCGAGTTGCAGCCGCTCGACCTTCCCCTCACCGTGCTCGACATCGAGGGCGCGGCCGACGACACGATCGTGTACGTGTCGTACACCGACGGGGCACGCGGGATCGGGTCGGTCCAGGCCGATGCCGATTCGCCCGCCCCCCATCCGATCACCGACGGCTTCAACGACCACGACCCGACCGTCTCCCCCGACGGCAGCCAGTTGGCGTTCATCCGCACCGACACCGACGACGCCGGCAACGAGGTGAACACGCTCCTCACGACCGACATCGCCGGCGGTATCGAGCTCCCGATCACGGCCAGCCCGCGCGACGGCGTGCTGCGTGCGCCGTCGTGGTCGCCCGACGGAGGACGGCTCGTCGTGAGCATGACCACGACCGGCACCGACGGGGTGGACATCGAGCAGGTCTTCGTGATCGACCCGGCGCTCGGTGCGGTCCAGGCAACCGACGGCGACGGCGACAAGCCCGAAGCGGTGTGGATCTCCGATGGGCAGATCGCCTACCGCCTCGTCACCGGCGATCAGCGCAACGGTCAGATCTTCACCATCCCGGCGCCCGCTGCCGGCTGACCGGCCCTCGTCACCAGCGCGCCCACGTCCTACGACGAAGCCTCGCGACGGGCTCCGGGGACGCCGCGAAAGGTCCTGGTTACATTTTGTAACAAACCTGTCGTCCGACACCATTCCGCGTGACGGCCACCGCTACGGTGACCGTTCGACATGGGGGTGTCCATCAAAGGCTTCGGCTCGAATCGCTTGACGCGATACGTCAGCCCGTTCGCGCCGGCCATCGCACTGGTGCTGGTCCAGCTGATCTGGTTCGGCATGCCGGCGGGCGCGTGGGTGCGCGGCGTCGTGCTCGGCCTCCTCACCGCCCTGCTGGCGATGGGCATGGCACTCGTCTACCGCGCCAACCGGGTCATCAACTTCGCCCAGGCCGATCTCGGGTTCGTGCCGACCACGCTCGCCGTCGGCCTGATCGTCTTCTCCGGGCTCCCGTACCTGTTCGGGTTCGGCCTCGGTCTCGTCGCCGCCGTGGCGCTCGGGGCGGTGGTCGAGTTCTCGCTGGTGCGACGGTTCGCCAAGGCGTCGCGGCTCGTGCTCACCGTCGCCACGATCGGCATCACCCAGCTGCTCGCCGTGCTGGCGCTGCTCGTGCCGCGCATCTGGGGTGAGAATGCGACCTCGCAGCGCATCCCGCCGCCCGTCGACTGGAAGCTGACGATCGGCACGTTCATCCTCAACGCCAACGACATGATCGCCTTGATCGTGGCCCCGGCGGCGATGATCGCCGTGGCGCTGTTCCTCGGCAAGACCCGCCTCGGCACCGCGGTGCGCGGTGCGGCCGAGCAGAGCGAGCGGGCGCAGATGCTCGGCATCCCCGTGGCCTGGTTGTCGACACTGGTGTGGGCGGTTGCCGCCGGCCTGTCGTTCCTCGCCCTGTTCCTCCGCGCCGGCATCACCGGCGTCCCGATCGGTTCGGCACTCAGCATCGTCGCCCTCGTGCAGGCGCTCGCCGCACTCGTCATCGGCCGCCTGCGGCACCTGCCGACGGTGGCGACCACCGCCGTCGCCCTCGGCATCCTCGAGTACGGGGTCGCCTGGAATGCCAGCAGCCCGCTCCTCGTCACGCCGATCGTGGGTGCCGCGGTGCTCGTGGCCCTGCTGCTGCAACGCCGCCAGTACAGCCGGGCCGACACCGACGAAGCTGCGTCGTGGAGGCTCAGCGACGAGGTCCGTCCGCTCGCGCCCGCGTGGCGCGGCTGCCGCTGGTGCGTCTGATGCGCGTCGGCGTCGGCGTGCTGATCCTCGCCGGCTTGGCGTCGATCCCGCTGCTGCTGCGCAGCGACCAGATCATCAAGGCATCCGCCGTCGGGGTGTACGCGATCATCGGATTGTCGCTCGTCGTCCTGACCGGCTGGGCCGGGCAGATCTCGCTCGGGCAGATGGGCTTCGTCGCCATCGGTGCCGCCGTCGCCGGCAAGTGCACGGCCGAATGGAACCTCGATCTCAACCTGGCGCTGCTCGCCGCCGGTGCGGCGGGAGCGGTCGCCGCCTTCGCGGTCGGACTGCCCGCGCTCCGACTGCGCGGGCTGTACCTCGCCGTCACCACCCTCGTGTTCGCGCTCGCCGTGTCGTCGTGGCTCCTCAACGACCTGTTCTTCGGCTGGGTTCCGCGGCAGCGGCTCGAGCGCCCGCCGCTGTTCGGCCGGATCGACATCAGCACGCCGACGCGCTACTACGTGTACACCCTGGTCGTCACGGCGATCATCTACGTGGCCTTGCGCGGCATCCGGCACAGCCGCCCCGGCCGTGCGATCGTCGGCCTGCGCGAGAACGAGCGCGCCGCGCAGGCCTATGCCGTGCGACCCGTACCGGTCAAGCTCACCGCCTTCACGATCTCCGGCACGGTCGCCGGCATCGCCGGCGGGCTGTACGTGCACCTCACCCAGAGCTTCGACATCGTCACCTACGGGCCGCGCGCGAGCCTCGACGTCTTCACCGCCGGCGTGGTCGGCGGGCTCGGATCGCTGTTCGGTGGCGTGCTCGGCGCGATCTTCCTACGCGGCACCCAGTGGTTCATCACCGATCCTGCGTGGCAGTTCCTGTCGTCGGCGGTCGGCGTGCTGCTCGTGCTGCTGATCCTGCCCGGCGGCCTCGCCAGCCTCGTGATCAAGCTCCGCGACCGGCTGGTCGGGTACATCGTGGCGCGCGAGCCCCGTCGCGACGAACCGCCCGTGTTCGATGTCGGCACCGTCCTGGACCGGATCGACGTCGGCCCGATCGACTCGGACGTTCCGAGCGAGCGCGTTGCGAGCGTGAACGGGGAGCGTGTCCGCGAACGGCACCGGAACCTCGACCGAGAGCGACGAAGCCACCAACGTCAACGCGGAGAGGGGCGTCACGTGACATCCACGGCCACAGCACAGCCCGACGGACAGTCGCTCCCTCCGATCGACGATCCGTCGATGTGGCGGCGGTTCCAGTACGGCCTGGCCCACCCGATGGAATGGCTTCGCGGCATCTGCGGCGGCGAGGCCGCCTTCCCACTGCTCGTCCTCTTCGGACTGAACGCGGTCGACGAACTCGACCGCACCGCCTTCGGCATCCTGCTGCCGAACATCCGAGAAGCGTTCAACCTGGACCTGACGTCTGCTCTCTCCATCGTGGCCCTGTCGTCGGTGGCGGCGTTGGCGTTGCAGGTGCCGATCGCCCAGTTCGCCGACCGTTCCAAGCGCGTCCCGCTCGTCATCGGCGGGGCATTGGCGTGGGCCTTCTTCTCCGGCATGACCGGGCTGTCGGTCGGCGTCATCATGCTCACCGTCGCTCGGAGTGGGTCGTCGCTCGGCAAGGCCTTCATCGACCCGACCCACAACTCGCTGATCGCCGACTACTACCCGGTGGAGACCCGTTCGCACGTCTTCAGCTTCCACCGGGCCGCCAACGCCGTCGGCGGCATCATCGGGCCGATCAGCGCCGGCATGCTGGCCTACTGGTTCGGCTGGCGGGTGCCGTTCATCGTCTTCGTCATCCCGACGGTGATCTTCGCCGTGCTCGCGCTCGAGGCTGCGCGAGCCGATCCGCGGCCGCTGGGAGCGGCACGCGACCGGTGCCTCCGACGAGATCATCAACACCGAGGAGACGGCGCCATCGTTCTCCGAGAGTTGGCGCACGGTGCACAAGGTCCGTTCGCTCCACCGGATCTGGTGGAGCCTTCCGTTCCTCGCCGTCTCACTGATCGGCTTCATCACGCTCGCGTCACTCTTCTACGAGCAGGAGTTCAACCTGAGTGAGCGCGGCCGTGGCTTTGCGTTCGCCATCACCGAGCCGTTCTCCATCGTCGGCCTGGTGATCGGATCGCGAATTGCGACGAGGCGTTTCATCGGCGACGTCAGAGGGCTGATCCGGTTCCTCTCGATGATCGCCCTCGGTGCGTCGCTCGTCCTGGCGGTCTACGCGTTTGCGCCGTCGCTCTGGGTCGCCATCTCGCTGAACTGCGTGATCTCGGCGTCGCTCGCCGTCATCGGGCCCGGAATCCTCGCCGCCCTCTCACTGGCGATCCCGCCCCGCGCCCGCGCCACGGGTTTCTCCGTGGCATCGCTCTGGATCATTCCCGGCCTGCTCGTCCTGCCGTTCATCGGCTGGGTCGCCGACACCTGGTCGATCCGCGTCGGGATGCTCGCCATGATGCCGATCTTCTTCGTCGGTGCGCTCATCCTGCGCAGCGTCGGCGACGTGATCGACGACGACATCAAGCAGGTCTGGCAGTCGGCAGCCGCACGGTCGGAAGTGCTCTACGACCGCCGGCAGGGCAACACGACCCTGCTGCTCGTGCGCGGCGTCGTGGCCGGCTACGGCGAGCGCCCGGTGCTGCGCGACGTCAACCTCGAACTCAAGGAGGGTGAGATCGTCGCCCTGCTCGGCACCAACGGGGCCGGCAAGTCGACCCTGTTGAAGGCGATCAGCGGCGTGGTGGAAGCCGACCGCGGTGCGGTCGTGCTCGACGGGCGCGACATCACGCACGCCCCACCGAACGAGATCGCCGCGCTCGGCATCGTCCAGATGCCCGGCGGCAAGGGCGTGTTCGGATCGCTGACCGTGCAGGAGAACCTCGACCTCGCGGGATGGACCAACCGGCGCGATCCCGCCGGCGTCAAGGCGGCGATCGCGGAGGCCCTCGAGACGTTCCCGATCCTCGACGAACGGCTCGACTCGCCGGCGGTCAACCTGTCGGGCGGCCAGCAGCAGATGCTCGCCCTGGCGATGAGCTTCATCATGCGGCCGAAGGTCCTCCTGATCGACGAGTTGTCGCTCGGCCTCGCACCGGTGATCGTCGGGCAGCTGCTGCCGATCGTCCAACGGATGGCGCGCGACGGCGTGACCGTGGTGTTGGTGGAGCAGAGCGTGAACGTGGCGCTGACCGTCGCCGAGCGGGCGTACTTCATGGAGCGCGGCGAGATCCGCTTCAGTGGCCCGACCGCCGAGTTGCTCGAACGACCGGACCTGTTGCGGTCGGTGTTCCTCGCCGGTGGCGACGAGTTGACCGACGGAGACGGAGATCACCGCGCGACGCGGGCCGAATACGTCCAGCCGGTCGGCGACGTGCCGATCCTCGCCGTGGACGGCCTGTCGGTGACCTTCGGCGGCATCCGGGCGGTCGACAACGTGACGTTCGACGTCGGTACCGGCGAGATCGTCGGGATCATCGGACCGAACGGCGCCGGCAAGACCACGATGTTCGACCTCATCTCCGGTTTCACCCCGTTGCAAGCGGGGCGGATCATGCTGGCCGGCAAGGACGTCACCTCGCTCGGTGCGGCGGGTCGGGCACGCGCCGGGCTCGGCCGCTCGTTCCAGGATGCGCTGCTGTTCCCCGAACTGACCGTGAGCGAGACGCTCGCCATCTCACTCGAACGGTTCGTCGAGAGCCGCAGCGTGTTCGTCGCCGCGCTCCACCTGCCGATGGTGTACGAATCCGAGACCCACGTCTCCCGCCGGGTGGACGAACTGCTCGAGTTCATGGGCCTGTCGGAGTACCGGAACTCGTTCGTCCGCGAGCTGTCGACGGGCACCCGCCGGATCGTCGACCTCGCCTGTCTGGTCGCCCATCGACCGGCGGTGATCCTGTTGGACGAGCCGAGTTCCGGCATCGCCCAACGTGAAGTCGAAGCGCTCGCTCCCGTCGTGGAGCGGCTGCGCGACGAGATGGGAGCGAGTCTGGTCATCATCGAGCACGACATCCCGTTCGTGTCCGGTGTGGCCGATCGACTGATCGCTCTCGACCAGGGCCGGGTCGTCACGACCGGCTCGCCATCCGACGTCCTGGCCCACCCGGACGTCATCGAGTCATACCTCGGCACATCCAGTGCCGCCATCGCCCGCTCAGGGGGAACGGAGTAGCGAACATGCAACCTGCACAGGCCGAAGACGGGGGCTCCTCGTCGTCGCTCAAGAAATGGGGTCCGATCGCCGCGATCATCGCCGTGATCGCGATCGTCGCGGGCGTCCTCGTCGTCACGTCGGGGGGCGATGACGGCGACGACGCCTCGGACACGACCGCCCCGGTGGCGACCGAGGCTTCGGCCGAAACGAGCGCGCCGGAGACCACGGTCGCCGACAGCGCTGCGACCGACACCGCGGCAACCGGTTCGGAACCGGCGACGACCGCGGCGGCAGGCGGCGGCGAGGTCACGTTCCCGCTGTCGTTCAGCGCAGGCCGAGGACCAGGGCATCGACGTTGCATGGGGCGACAACTGTGACCCCGAGACCGGCCGACTCATGGTGCGGGACTTCTTCGCGCCCGAGTGCTACGCCCCGTTCGAGGGCGACAACGGCGGCGAGACCGCGCCGGGTGTCACCGCCGACGCGATCAAGGTGGTGTACTACCTCGGGCCGGACGACGACCCGATCATCAACTACATCACCGCGGCGATCGCCAACGACGACACCAACGCCGACAGCGAAGCGACACTGACGACGATGCTCGACTACTACAAGCAGTTCTACGAGTTCTACGGCCGCACCGATCGACCTCGCAGTTCTTCCAAGGCAGCGGCATTGCGTCCGACGAGGTCGCCGCCCGCGCCGACGCCGTCCGCATCGCCGAGGACATCAAGCCCTTCGCCGTGCTCGGCGGACCGGCGCTCACCGCCGCATTCGGTGACGAGATCTCGTCACGCGGCATCCTCTGCATCAGCTGCAACCCGTCGCAGCCGGACGACTGGTACGCCGCGCGCGATCCGTACAACTTCGGCATCACCGCGTCGGCACGGCAGATGAACGTGCACGCCACGGAGTTCATCAGCAAGCAACTCGCCGGGAAGAACGCCGAGTATGCCGGTGACGAGTTCACCTCCACGCCGCGCAAGTACGGCCTCGTGTACATCGAGTCGAGTGCGGAATCGGCGGCGATCGCCGACGAATTCGTCGCCCAACTCGGCGACGCCGGGATCGAGATCTCGGAACGGCTCCCGTACGCCCTCGACCCCGCCACGATCCAGGCGACCGCCGCCCAGATCATCTCGAAGTTGAAGGCGTCCGGCATCACCACGGTGATCTTCAGCGGCGACCCGGTCGCTCCCGGCGACTTCACCCGTGAGGCCACCACGCAGGAGTACTTCCCGGAATGGCTGCTGGCCAATGCCGCGTTGGTCGACACCACCGCGTTCTCCCGGACCTACGACCAGGAGCAGTGGAAGCATGCGTTCGGCATCTCGCAGCTGAGCGCCCGGACCCTGCCCGAGGTGAGCGGCTACTACTCGCTCTACCAGTGGTTCAGCGGCGAGGAGGCACCGGCGAACGACTCCATCGGTGTCATCGTCCCGCCGTTGGCGCTGTTCGCCGCGACGGCGCAGGCCGCCGGCCCGAACCTGAGCGCGCAGACGTTCCACGACGCGTTGTACCAATTCGAGACGCAACAGGCGATCAGTGCGCCGTACCTGACGTGGGGCGACCATGGTTACTGGCCGGGCACCGACTACAACGGCATCGACGACGCCACGCTGATCTGGTGGGATCCCACCGCCACCGGCCCCGACGAGATCCGCAAGGACGGCACCGGCATGTGGCAGTACGTCGACGGTGGCAAGCGCTACCTCCCCGGCGAGTGGCCGACCACGACGCAGGCGCTCTTCGACCCCAACGGTGCGGTGGCGATCTACCAGACCCCGCCCGAAGGCGAAGCACCGATCGATTACCCCAGCCCCGCCGGCTGACCCACTTGATACGTCGGGTCAGGCACTTCGCGACAGGTTGAACCAACCTGTCACGTTGTGCCTGACCCCGCGGGACAGGTCAGCGGAGTTTGGCGGTTTCGTTGAACGTCTCGAGCACCGGTCGCGTTCCCTGGAACGAGATCCGGCAGACCGAGGCGTGGTCGAGATGGCAGTTCCACGAGATGCCGATGTCGACGCCGAGCGCCCAGGCGACGGCCGACTTCATCGGCGACACGTGGCTCACGACGACGACGTTCGATCGCGACGCCTGCTCGGCGATGGCCGAACACGCCTCGCGGACACGCTCGTCGAGGGCGGCGAGCGACTCGCCGCCCTCGGGCACGTATCCCGGGTTCTCCTTCCACCGGGCCCAGGCCTCGGAGGGAACCGTCGAGTGCGTCATCCCCTCCCATTCGCCGTAGGCCAGTTCGATCCAGCGCTCGTCGACGTCGTACGGCATCCCGAAACGCTCGGCCGTCTGTGTGGCGCGCTTGAGCGGGCTCGAGATCACCACGTCGACCGTCGTCGTCGACAACACGAGCTCGGCGACCGCGGTGGCCTGGCGCTCACCGACCTCGTCCAGTTCGAGGTCGAGCCGGCCCTGGAGCCGGCCCTCGGCGTTGGCCGCCGTTCGACCGTGACGCACGAGGATCAGCACACCGCCGAGCATGCCACACGGGCTAGCCCGGCAAGGTGAGGTGGCCGTCGTGGAGGAATTCCTGGCGGCGGGCGCGGTCGCCGAGGCGGTTGGTTCGCCAGACCCAGGCGCACAGCACGATGCCGACGACCTCCATCAGGATGGTCAACAGGCCACGATCGAGTTCGGGCAATGCGTCGTCGTCGAAGGCCAATCCGGTGAGTGGCCACCAGAAGACGTCGGTGTTGTTCCACGCGCCGTCGAACACGAGATGGAGGAACATCCCGATCGGCAGGCCGAGCAACATCTTGCGCAACGGACGCCGCCCGATCGTCGCCAGCATGACGACCACCAGGACGGCGATCGTGGTGACGATGCTGTGCAGCGCACGGGCTCCGCCGAAGAGTCCATCGGCGAGCGGCAGCACCGAACCGACGATCAGCAGGCGGTAGTCGAACCGCGGATCACGAAAGACGAAGCCGACCGCGAACAACGCGGTGCCGATGAACCAGAAGAACACGCGGGCAGGCTAATGATCAACCGCTGAGCCAGCCGTTGCGATGACGAGGATCCGCCCGCACTGCGGGCAGTCGGTGAATCCCGTCTCGGCCGCATCGGCGCGGGCCGTGTCGAGTTCGGCCGCCGACAGATCGAGATGGCAACCGGTGCACTGCTTGCCTTCGAGCCGCGACACCACGACGCCCAACTGGGGACGCCCACGGTCGTACCGGGCCAGGACGTCGGCCGGGATCGACTCGACCACCGCCCCCCTGCCGGCCGCCAGTTCCTCGACTTGGCGGTCGATGTCGGCCACCGCGGCGGCGAGCGCCCCGTCGGCCGACTCCAGCGTGGCACCGGATCGAGGCCTCGTCGGCGAGGTGCGCGACGAGGTCGGATTCGAGGGTCGACTCCTCCTCCATCGCTTCGAGTTCGCGGATGTCGAGTTCGTCGCGTTGGGTGGTGAACGTGGTGATCTCGTGCATCAACGCCTCCGCCTCGCGCGGGGCGATCACGGTCTTCAACTGCCGCTCGAGCCGATCGAGATGCGTGGCCAGTTCGGCGCCGTGCTGCTCGTCGGCTTGGACCTCCGACTCGAGTTCGGCGATGCGGCTCCGGATCGAGTCACGGCGCTGCTCCCACGATCGCATCCGTGCGGTGGCCTGGTTGAACTCTTCGCGCAACGGCGACCGTTCACGCTGCACACGCAGCTGATCGGTCAGCGTGTCGATCCGCTGGAGTTCGACGAGGTGCTGGGCGAGGGTGGTCATCGTCGATCAGTGTGCCAGGTCCCAATGTGCCAGGTCCCAATGTGACAGGTCAGCGGCAGGGGCCGATCGTCTTGCCCAGCTCGATCGTCGGCAGCGGCCACTTGGGATCGATCACGTCGGTCGGGATCGTGGTGCCGACCTGCTCGACGATCGTCTGTGGCGGCGCGGCGGGCACTGGGACGGCCGCCACCGTCGTGGTCGCGGGCACCGACGGATCGACCTGGGTGACGAAACCCTGCGCGGCGGCAGCGGTCGGCTCGGGAGCGGCCGGATCGACCGGGGCGGCCGGATCGACCGTGGTCTCCGGAGCGTTGGGATCCACGGGCGCACCGGCGGGCGGCGGCGGCGGAGCGACCACGGTGACGACGCACTCGTTGCCCGGCAGGTACAACCGGGCATTGGGACGTACCGGCGGCGGCGGCGGCGCCCAGTCCTCCACCGGCACGCCGAAGTGGGCGGCGTCCATGTAGGCCTTCCAGATCTTGGCCGGGAACGTGCCGCCCTGGACCTTGGGCACCCCGGCGGCGACGAACTCGGGGATGCTGTTCATCGGCGTGTAGGCGTCGGGGTCGCCGACCCACACCGCGGTCGAGAGCTGACGGGTCCCGCCGGAGAACCAGGCGTTCGTGTTGCTGTCCTGGGTGCCGGTCTTGCCGAACGCCGGCCGCCCGTCGGCGAGCGGATAGTTGCCGCGCCGTGCCACGGGTGAGCACGTTCTTCAGGATGTCGACGGTCTGGCGCGCGACACCCTCGTCGAGCACCCGGGTGCCGGGATCGACGTGGGTGAACACGCGGTTACCGTCGGCGTCGTCGACGTAGTCGACGTAGTACGGCTGGAAGTGCACGCCGTCGTTGGCGAGTGTCTGGATGCCCGACGCCATGTCGAGCGGGCTCATCTCGTTGGCACCGGTGGCGAAACTGGCGAGAGGCAGGATCGGTGCCCGGTCGGAGGCGGGCTGACCCTGGTACAGGTACGGCGACTGCGCCATCCGGTACGTGGTGTCGACGACGCGGTGCAGGCCGACGATCTGCGAGAGGCGCCCGTAGGCGCAGTTGATCGACTTCCACGTCTGTTCGGCGAGGGTCACCGCGCCACTCGACACGGCGTCGGTGATGATGAACGGATGGCTCTCGTCGCCGGGGTTCGGCAGCGTGCACGGCGCGCGTGCCGTCGATGATGTCGCCCGCCTGCGCTCCGGCCTGCACCGCCGCCGAGAGGATGAAGAACTTGATGCTCGAGCCGGTCTGCCGCCCCACCAGCGCCATGTTCGTCTCGCGCTGGCCGGCGATGAAGCCCTCGCCGCCGACCATCGCCCGCACGGCGCTGGTCTTCGAGTCGAGCGACACGATCGCGGCATCGAACCCCTGGGTGTTCGCCGGGAGTTGGTTGCGCGCCACCTCGGCCGCCGACTGCAGGTTGGAGTCGAGCGTCGTGTGGATGCGCAGTCCGCCGCGGAAGAGCCGGTTGTATCGCTCCTGATACGTGTCGCCGAGCATGTCCGAGCGGTTGAGCAGATAGTCGCGCAGTGCCTCGGTGAAGTAGGTGCGCACGTTCGTGCGGCTCGGGATCGACTTGCACCCGGGACGGCAGGACGAACTCCTCCAGGGTCTGGTCGGCCGCAGCCTCGGTGAGGTAGCCCTCGTCGACGAGCCGGTTCAGCACCTGGATCCACCGGGCACGGCTCCGTTCCGGTGCGTTGATCGGATCGAATCCGGACGGCGAGCGGACGAGGCCGGCGAGGAACGCCGCTTCGAGGAACGTCAGCTGGTCGGCGGTCTTGCCGAAGTACGTCTCGGCCGCGGCCTGGACGCCGTAGGCGTTGTTGCCGAAGAACACCGTGTTGAGGTAGCGCTCGAGGATCTGCTCCTTCGGCATCTCCCGTTCGAGCATGCGGGCGTAGTGGATCTGCAGCAGCTTGTAGCGACCGTCGCGTTCGAGTCCCGCCAGGAAGTCGTTCTTGACGACCTGCATCGTGATCGTCGAGGCACCCTGCTGCGGCGAGTCGGAGGCGAAGTTCGACAGGGTGGCGCGCACGAGGCTGCGCACGTTCACGCCGTGGTGGCCGAAGAACTCCTTGTCCTCCACCAGCAGGAAGGCCTGGATCACCGGTTCGGGGATGTCGGCGTACTTGATCGGCTGGGAGTTCTCGAGTTCGTACACGGCGATCTCGTTGCCGTTGGCGTCGTACACGTACGTCCGTTGCGCCAGCGCCTCGAACGGAGGAAGCGACACCGGGAGTTCGTCGTGGGCGTTGGCGGCCGACCAGATGCGCGGCGCGACACCGATGACCATCGCCGTCATCAGCAGGGCACCACCGGCGATGACGAGCGCCAATCGAGGGATCCAGCCGAGCGAGCGCACAATGCCGAACACGCTACTGGCGGTCCCTCCCCCATCGGCGGCAGCCCCCCACTCCCCGAAAAATGCCTCGAATCGCGCGCCTGGCGCACGGTTGCGGGCCCAGTTCGGCTCGCTCGCCGACGATGGGCGGTTCTGGGCCGCAATTCGCTCACGTCGTGCACGATTCCAGGCATTTTTCAGATGCCGACGGAGCGCAGGTCGGTGGGTACGGTGAGTCGCCGTGACCTCGGCCTTCCCGCAACGACCGTTCCGCTTCGGTGTCCAACTCTCCGGTGCACCGACACGTCAGGCGTGGGTCGACGTGGCCCGACGCATCGAGGACCTCGGCTACGCCGTGGCCAACATGCCTGACCACTTCACCGACCAGTTGGCGCCGCTGCCCGCCCTGCAGGCCGTGCTCGACGCGACGACCACGCTGCGGGCCGGCGCCCTCGTGTTCGACAACGACTACAAGCATCCGCTCGTGTTGGCCAAGGAACTGGCGACGATGGACGTGCTCTCCGACGGTCGGGTCGACATCGGCCTCGGAGCCGGCTGGATGGTGTCGGACTACGTGCAGGCCGGCATCCCGTACGACTCGGCAGGCGTGCGCATCGACCGTTTCGTCGAGGGCCTCGCCGTCATCAAGGGCGCGATGGGCCCCGGGCCGTTCTCCTTCGCCGGTGACCACTACACGATCACCGACTACGACGGTCTCCCCAAGCCGGTCCAGGCGCCGTGCCCGCCGATCATGATCGGCGGCGGTGGCAAACGGGTCCTGTCGATCGCCGCCCGCGAGGCCGACATCGTCGGCGTCAACGCCTCCCTCCACGCCGGCGTGATCGGCGCCGAAGCGATCGCCACCATGACCGAGGAGGCCGTCACCGACAAGATCGGCGATCGTCGCCGACGCGGCACGCGCGGCGGGCCGGATCGACGAGATCGAGCTGCACATCCGGACGTTCTTCGTCAGCGTCACCGACGACCGCGCCAAGGCCCTCGCCGACATGGGCGCCCTCGCCGGCCTCGAGCCGGAGGCGATCGCGGCGTCGCCGTTCGCGCTCGTCGGCAGCGCCGAGCAGATCGCCGCCGACCTGATCGAGCGGCGCGAACGCTTCGGCTTCAGCTACGTCACGATCGGCGCCGGCGAAGTCGACTCGTTCGCCCCCGTCGTCGCCCGCCTCGCCGGCACCTGACTCTCCCGCCCCCGACGTCGTCGCGATCGCCGCCTGGGGCCGATCCAACATTTCGGCCGCGATCGCCACCCCGAAATTTGTGAGATCGCCCGCCGCGGGCCGATTCACTTTTCGGAGGGGCGGGTCAGCGGTGAGGTCGCGGCCTTTTTCGATCACGATGACGCCTTCGTCGCTCACGGTGAAACGCTCGCGGTCGAGGTCGGTCTCGAGCCCGATCCGTGCCGACGCCGGCACCACGACGTTCTTGTCGATGATGCACCGGTGGAGGCGGGCGCCGGCACCGATGTGCACGCCCGGGAAGATGATCGAGTCGGTGACGTGGGCGTCGTGGTCGATGAACGAGCTGGGACCGATGATCGAGCGCTCGACGTGGGAACCCGACACGATCGAGCCCTGGCAGAGCAGGCTGCCGTCGACGAACGACGGCTCTCCACCGATCCCCCGCGACACCTTCGCCGGCGGGAGCGCCTTGCGCGACGTGTACACCGGCCACTTGTCGTTGTACAGGTTGAAGATCGGCACCGGCGCGATCAGGTCCATGTTGGCGTAGTAGAACGAATCGAGCGTCCCGACGTCGCGCCAGTAGCCCTTCTCCCGGTCGTCCTGGCCGGGCACGATGTTCTGCGAGAAGTCGTACACCTTGGCCACGCCGGATTCCGTCAGCGCCGGGATCACGTGGCTGCCGAGGTCGGTGTACTGGTTCTCGCGTGGCGTCACCACGTCGATCAGCGTCTGCGTGTCGAACACGTAGTTGCCCATGCTCGCCAGGCAGCGCGAGTCGTCGCCGGGCATCGTCGGCGGCGAGGCCGACTTCTCGTGGAAGGCGACGATGTTGCCCGACTCGTCGGACTCGATGACACCGAAGTCGACCGCCTCGTGCTTCGGCACCGGGATGGCCGCCACGGTGACGCCGGCGCCCGACTCGAGGTGTTCGGCGACCATCTGGCGCGGGTCCATGCGGTAGATGTGGTCGGCGCCGAAGACGCAGACGATGTCGGGCCGCTCGTCGTGGATCAGGTTGAGGTTCTGGTAGATCGCGTCGGCCGAACCCTGGAACCAGTACGGTCCGCGGCGCATCTGGGCGGGCACCGGCGTCACGTAGTTGTCGAGCATCGCCGAGAACCGCCACGTCTGGGTGATGTGGCGGTCGAGGCTGTGGCTCTTGTACTGCGTCAGCACGACGATCTTGAGGTACCCGGCGTTGGCGAAGTTCGACAGGGCGAAATCGATCAGCCGGTAGGTGCCGGCGAACGGGCACGGCGGGCTTGGCCCGATCGTTCGTCAGCGGCTGCAGTCGCTTGCCCTCACCGCCCGCCAGAACGATGACGAGCACGGACGGGTCGGCGGCAGACATTGCACCCAAAGGTACAACGGCTGGTCAGGCCGATGTCGGGAGGAGCCCCTGATACAAGCGCCAGATAGTCGGCGGCCGGCGCCGCCCACGACCAGTCGATGCCCATCATCCGCTTCTGCAGCACGACACGACGGCGCCGATCGCGGACGCGACGGGCGGCGCGGAACATCGCCGCCAACAGGTCGGCCGGCTCGGCCCGGCGCGCCACGAACCCGACACCGGACCGCGGCTGTCGATCGGCGTCGGGGACGGTGTCGACCAGCCCGCCGACCGCCGTCACCACGGGGATCGATCCGTACCGCATGGCCTGCATCTGCGTGAGCCCGCACGGCTCGAACCGGCTCGGCATGAGGAACACGTCGCTGCCGGCGAACAGGCGGTGCGAGAGCGTCTCGTCGTAGCCGTCGACGAATGCCAGCGTGTCGGGGTGGGTCGCCGCGAGGTGGCGGAGTTCGTCGGCCAGCACGGCGTCGCCCGAACCGAGCACGGCGATGCGCATCGGGATCTCGGCGATCAACGGGACGATCGGCGTGATCAGGTCGATGCCCTTCTGATGGGTCAGACGCGTCACCACGGCCGCCAGCGGGACGTCGTCGACGGGCCAGCCGAAGCGCTGCAGCAACGCCGCGCGGTTCGCCGCCCGACGGTCGATCGACGCGGCATCGAAGGTCGCCTCGAGCAGCGGGTCGCTGGCCGGATCCCACAGGTCGGTGTCGATCCCGTTGAGGATGCCGACGAGCGCGTCGCCGCGGGCCCGCAACGGGCCGTCGAGCCCGAACCCGCCCTCGTGCGTCGTGATCTCCCAGGCGTAGTGCGGCGACACGGCGACGACCCGATCGGCGAGGGCGATGCCACCCGACAGCGGGTTCGTGTCGCCCCACCACTCGAAGTGCGACGAACGCGGGCCGAGACGGGCCAGCCACGAACCGTCCGTCGTTCCCTGATAGGCGAGGTTGTGGATCGACAACACGGACGGAGGCGGATCGTCGAGCGCGGCCAGCACCGTCGAGGTGTGCCAGTCGTTGAGGTGCAACACGTCGGGCGGGTCGGCGCGGACGTACGCGGCCACCGCCGCGGCGAAGCGGAAGAACCGTTCGTGGTTGTCGGGCCACCCGTGCCCGTTCGGCTGGAGATACGGGTGCGCCCGGGCCATCCCCGGGACCGAGACGAGGTGCAACCGGCCGACCGCGGGATGCGTGCCGATCCGCAGCGTCGCCGCACCGACCCAGCCGGGCACGACGATCGTCGAGGACGTCTCGTCGACGAGACCGATCCCGCCGTAGTCGGGCATCACGACCTCGACGTCGACGCCGAGCCGGCGGAGTTCGGCGGCCAGGCCGGCGGCGGCGAACGCCAGGCCGCCCACGGTGGCGACGGGCGCCACCTCGGCTGAGACGAAGACGACCCGCATCCGACCAGTCTCGCGGAACGGCAGCATCCGCGCCGCCTCGCTGCACGCACGCGCCACCGCGAGCACGGACCCGGCGAATCGACTTGACTGATCGCATGTCCGTGACCGAAGTCGACCTGCACGTCGCCTCCGACGACGAGCTGAGCAACGACATCCGGCTGCTCGGCCGGCTCCTCGGCGATGTCATCCGACGCCAGGCCGGCACGTCGACGTTCGAGCTGGTGGAGAACGTCCGCCGCCGCGCCGTCGACGCCCGACGCGCCCACGTCGAGCGCGGTCGACGACCTCGAGGCGCTGCTCGGCGACCGCACGATCGAGGAACAGCTCCATGTGATCCGTGCCTTCGACTGGCTCGCCCTGCTCGCCAACGCCGCGGAGGACGTCCACCTCGAACGGCGCCGCCGCCACCACCGCGTGATCGGCAGCCCGGCCCGTGCCGGCAGCCTCGTGGCGACGTTCGAACGGATCGCCGCCGCGGGCGTGCCCGCCGAACTCGTCGACGAGGTGATCGCCGAACTCCGGGTGAGCCCGGTGATCACCGCCCATCCGACGGAGGTCCGGCGCCAGACCATCCTGCGGGTCGTCAACGAAGTGGCCGATCTGCTCGACGAACGCGGTCGGCTCGAAGGCGGCGACCCGACGCTGGCCGACGTCGACGAACGGCTGACGATCTGCATCATCACGCTCTGGCAGACCGCGCTGCTGCGCCTGTCGAAGCTGCGCGTGCGCGACGAGATCAACGAAGCGCTCCGGTACTACGACGCCAGCCTGTTCGAGACGGTGCCGGCACTGACGAGCGAACTGGAATCGATGGCACCCGGCCGATCGGGGGCACCGTCGCAGTCGCCGCCGGTCGACGCCACGGGCGCCATCCGGATGGGTTCGTGGATCGGTGGCGACCGCGACGGGAACCCGTTCGTCACCGCCGATGTGCTGCGCTTCGCCGTGAGCCGGCAGTCGGCCACCGCGCTCGGTCATCACCTGCGCGCCATCGAGCGGCTCTCGGTCGAGTTGTCGATGTCGGCGCGCCTCGTCACGCCGACCGACGACCTGCTCGCGCTCGCCGGGTCGTCCGGCGACGACTCGCCGTTCCGGGCCGACGAGCCGTACCGCCGCGCCCTGCGCGGCATGCATGCCCGGCTCTACGCGTTCAGCGAACGGATCCTCGGGAGCGAGGTCGAGGCGATCGACTCGGCACCGCCCCGCGTCACGCGGGAGCCGTACGAATCGATCCACGAACTCGTCGGCGACCTCGAGATCGTGATGACGTCGCTGTCGTCGCACGGCGCCGCCGAACTCGCCCGCGCCAAGGTGGAGCCCGTCCGCCGCGCCGCCGTCGTGTTCGGCGCCCACCTCTGCGGGCTCGACATGCGCCAGAACTCGCGCGTCCACGAACAGGTGGTGGCCGAACTCGTCGCCGCGGCCGGGGTCTGCCTCGACTATGCCGCCCTCGACGAGGCGGGCCGTGTCGCTCTCCTCGAAACCGAGCTCGCCGGCCCGCGCCTGCTGACGGTCCCACACGTCGCCTACAGCGACCTGCTCACCGGTGAGCTCGCCGTGCTGCACGAGGCCGCCGATGCCGTCGATCGTCTGGGACCGCTCGCCATCCCGCACTACGTCATCTCGATGGCCGCCAGCGTCAGCGACGTGCTCGAGGTGGCGATCCTCCTCAAGGAGGTCGGTCTCGTGCGCCGCACCGAAGACGGTGTGGAGAGCGACCTCGACATCGTTCCGCTGTTCGAGACGATCGCCGACCTGAGCGAGTCGGCCCGGACGCTCACGGCCATGCTGGCGAACGCGACGTACCGCAGCCTCGTCGACTCGCGGCGCCACATCCAGGAGGTGATGGTCGGGTACTCCGATTCGAACAAGGACGGGGGCTACCTCACCTCGCAGTGGAACCTCTACGACGCCCAGGCCGGACTCGTCGAAGCCGCCGCGGCCGGCGGGGTGCGACTGCGCCTGTTCCACGGCCGGGGCGGAACCGTCGGACGCGGCGGCGGCCCCGCCTACCAGGCGATCCTCGCCCAGCCGCCGCATTCGGTGCAACGGGCCATCCGCGTCACCGAGCAGGGCGAGATGGTGGCCGCCAAGTATTCCCACCCGGCACCGGCGCGCCGCAACCTCGAGACCCTGCTGGCGGCGACGCTCGAGGTCTCGTGCCTCGACGTGCACGAGGACGCGTCGACCCGCCCGGAGTTCGTCGCCGCGATGGAAGCGATGTCGCGGACGGCGTTCACCACCTACCGCTCGCTCGTCTACGACGACGATCGCTTCGTCGACTTCTTCCGCTCGATCACGCCGACCGACGAGATCGCCACACTCAACGTCGGCAGCCGGCCGGCGTCGCGCACGGCATCGAGGGCGATCGAGGACCTCCGGGCGATCCCCTGGGTGTTCGGCTGGACCCAGTGCCGCCTGATGCTGCCCGGCTGGTACGGCGCGGGCACCGCCTTCGAGGCGACCGGTGCGGCCGACGGCGGAGCCGAGCTGCTGTCGCGCATGTACGGGCAATGGCCGTTCTTCCACGCCATCGTCAACAACATGGGCATGGTGCTGGCGAAGACCGACATCGGGATCGGCCGGCGCTACGCCGAGGTGCTCGTCGACGATGCCACCGTGCGCGACGAGATCTTCGGCACGATCGTCGCCGAGTACGAGCGGTCGATGCGCTGGCACGAGCGGATCACGGGTTCGCCCGATCCCCTCGCCGACAACCCGGTGCTGGCGCGCAGCCTGCGCAACCGCTACCCGTACCTCGACCCGTTGCACGTCATGCAGGTCGACCTCCTGCGCCGGTTCCGCGCGGGCGACCACGACGCCCTCGTGCAGCGCGGGATCCAGCTCACGATCAACGCCATCGCCACCGGCATCCGCAACTCCGGCTGATCGCCTCACCGGCGCCCGCCCTACCATCGCCGCGTGCCCGTCGATCCGTCAGTTCCCGACCGCTCATCCCACGAGCCGGCCCATCCCGAGTTGGGCTTCTACACGCTCGCGGGTGGAGCCCAGAACCCGCGCGATCTCGTCCAGGAGATCCGCGACGCCGAGTCGCTCGGCCTCGGTGCGGTGTTCATCAGCGAGCGGTTCAACGTCAAGGAGGCCGTGACCCTGTCGGGAGCGGCGGCCGTGGCGTCGACCAACATGCAGATCATCACCGGGGCGACCAACCACAACACCCGCCACCCGATCGTGACCGCTTCCTACGCGACCACGATGCACCGCCTGACCGGCGGCCGGTTCGTCCTCGGCATCGGGCGCGGGATCGCCCCGTTGTTCGACGCGTTCGGCATCCCGCAGATCACGACCGCGCAGATGGAGGACTTCACGGTGCTGATGCGACGCTTGTGGCACGGCGAGACCGTGGTGGGCTATTCCGGATCGCTCGGCTCGTATCCGGTGCTGCGGCTCGATCCGAACTTCGACGAGGACATCCCGCTCGGGCTCGTGGCGTTCGGCCCGAACTCGCTCGAGCTCGGCGGACGGGCCTTCGACCACGTGATCCTCCACACGTTCTTCACCGACGAGACGCTCGAACGCTGCGTGAGCACCGTGAAGGACGCCGCCGAGCGCGCCGGTCGCGATCCGGAGGACGTCACGGTCTGGTCGTGCTTCGCCACGATCGGCGACCACATCCCCGAAGATCTCCGGCTGAAGAAGACGGTCGGGCGGCTGGCCACGTATCTCCAGGGCTACGGCGACCTGATGGTCGAGACGAACCGGTGGGATCCGGCGGTCCTCGCCCGCTTCCGCGCCGACGAGATGGTGGCGAAGTTCCCCGGCGCCATCGACGCCGTCGCCACGACGGAGCAGCTCGAACACATCGCCACCCTCATTCCCGACGAGTGGCTGGCACCGAGCGCGACGGGCACGGCGGAGCAGTGCGCGACGGCCGTCCATCGCCAGCTCGCGCTCGGGGCCGACGCGGTGATCATGCACGGGGCGAGCCCCGCGGAACTCGCCCCCATCGTCGCCGCCTATTGAGCGCAGTGGTGCGTGCCGGCGACGGCCGTGGTGGAATGGGTGCATGGCCGACTTCCTCACCGACATCGAAACGCTGCGCGCGAGGGCCCGGGAGAACATCGAGCAGGGGCCGATCACCGACGCCTACGGTGCCGACCGCGACCGGGTGATCGAGGTGCTCAACGAGGCGCTCGCCACCGAACTCGTGTGCGTGCTGCGGTACAAGCGGCACTTCTACACGGCGAGTGGGCTGAACGCCGCGCCGGTGGCCGCCGAGTTCCTGCAGCACGCCACGCAGGAGCAGGCGCACGCCGATCAGATCGCGCTGCGCATCACCCAGCTCCAGGGTGAGCCGAACTTCGATCCCGAGGGCCTGGCGAGCCGGTCGCACTCCGAGTACGACGCCAGCACCAACCTGCTGGCGATGGTGAAGGAGGACCTCATCGCCGAGCGGGTGGCGATCGAGAGCTACAGCGAGATCATCCGCTGGCTCGGCGACAAGGATTCGACGACCCGACGGATGCTCGAGGACATCCTCGCGGTCGAAGAGGAACACGCCGACGACCTGTTGAACATCCTCGCCGACATCGACGGCTGAGCCGGTCAGCCGGTGCGGCGTCGCCAGTAGCCGGTCATGAACACGCTGGCCGCGGGCATGCCGACGGCGTGACGGAGGTGGCGGCGAACGGCGCTGATCTGGCGCGACTCGGCCGCCCCGAACGCCACGAGCCCGGCCCGGCCGACGTCGGGGTCGTGGTCGAGATCTCGGACCGCCCGCAGGAGCGCATCACCGGTTCCCGCGTCGTCACCGCCGCGGAAGAGCCACCGCACCGTCGCGTCCGGGAAGCCCGAGAGGTCGATCGTGTGCTGCTCGTCGGTCGTCTCGAGGATGACGGTCGACGGGCGGCCGACCGGCGTCTCCTCGAGCAGGGCGACGACCGCCGCCAGGCCGGTTTCGTCGGCGACGAACAGCTGCCGGCGTGCATCGACCGGCGGGCTGAACGAGTGCCGCGGCCCCCAGATGAGCACGCGATCGCCGACCCGGCACCGTTCGAACCAGTGACCGGCTCCGGCGTCGTGACCGTGCGCGACGACCCAGATCGTGATCCGGCGGCGCTCGGCGTCCCAGCGGCGAACGGTGTAGTAGGCGCCCAGCGGACGTTCCTCGGCCACCTGGCCCATGTAGTCGGCCATCGTGTAACCCGCCGGGATCGGCTCGCCACCCGGTCGCGGCATCATCATGTAGAAGAACTGGTCACCGCCCAGGGAGGTGAACTCGTCGAGGCCGCCGCCCAGGTCGACCTCGACCAGGCGGTCGTTGAGGGGCGAGACCGCCAGGACGCTGGTGTGGAACGTCGGGATCGTCGCCACGTCGGGCTGCTCGACTGCGGTGGTGGACACAGCGTCGTAAGGTAGGCCAGTCCTTCGATGGAAGGCAAGCCGAACACCCGGGAGAGCGATGGGTCAGTCGTCGAGCAGGTACTGCACCGCGGCACGGGTGGCGACGTGGCCGGTCACCAGTTCGGCGATCAGCGCTCGATGATCCGGATGGTCCCGGTACACGAGATAGTCGTCGACGGAGGCGAAGTCGGCCACGACCACGAAATCGAAGTTGCCCTCGTTGACCCCGGCGTCGATCCCGAACCGGTACTCGGCGATCTGCGGGACCAGCCCCGGCAAGGTGGAGAGTCCGGCCTGGACGGCAGCGACGTGTTCGGCGTCGACCTCGTCGTTCCAGCGGAACATCACGACGTGACGGAACCTGCTCATGCCGCTCCCCCGCCGTCGGTGGCGAGTTCGAACACGACCCCGCGGTCACCGTAGGGGATCTTGTTGCGTTTGATCATGCCGCCGATCGTCCCGAACAGTTTGGTGATGTGCGTCATGAAGCCGTACTTCGCCTTGACCTTCGCCGTGATGTCGTCGAGTCGAGCACCGGTCACGAGTTCCGCGGTCGCGTCCACCGGCGCCGTGGCGCCCTTGACCTTGCCGCGCGCATCGCACGGCTGGATCGTCACCCTCGCCGTGTGCGCCAGCCGTTTCGCCTTACCCGATCCCGAACTCGTCCAGAAGCCGTAGCGACCGTCGTCGAGCGCGACGACCCACGTCGGCGTGGGCACCGCCGTACCGTCGCGCTTGAACGTGGTGAACAGGACGTACTTCTCGTCGGCGAGCGCCATGACCCACGGTACCGCGCCGCACGATCACGACGTCACCACGTTGGGGCACGGTTCGCCGGCGACGAGGGCCATGACGTTCGACAGCGTGGTGTCGGCGATCGCCGCCAGTGCCTCGTGCGTGAGGAACGCCTGGTGCGCGGTGATCAACACGTTCGGATACGTCAGCAGCCGCGCGAACACGTCGTCGTCGAGGATCTCGTCGCTGCGGTCCTCGAAGAACAGGCTGCCCTCCTCCTCGTACACGTCGAGCGCGACCGAACCGATCTGCCCGGTCTTCAGTGCACCGAGCACCGCATCGGTGTCGATGAGCGCGCCGCGGCCGGTGTTCACGAGCATCGCGCCCGGCTTCATCAGCGCGATCGTCCGCTCATCGAGGAGATGGTGCGTCTCGGCGGTCAACGGGCAGTTCAGCGTGACGATGTCGGCGACGGCGAGCGCGTCCTCGAGATCGACGTAGCGGACCCCGAGGTCCATCAGGAAGTCGTCGCTGTGCGGATCGACGGCGACGACGTCACAGCGCAGATGCCACAGCAGGCGGGCGACGATGGCGCCGATCTTGCCGGTACCGACCACCGCTGCGGTCTTGCCGGCCATGTCGAAGCCGACGAGACCGTCGAGCGAGAAGTTGCGATCGCGGACCCGGTTGTGGGCACGGTGGATCTTGCGGTTGAGGCTGAGCATCAACGCCAGCGTGTGCTCGGCCACCGCGTTCGGTGAATAGGCCGGGACTCGCACGACGGTGATGCCGAAACGTTGCGCGGCACCGAGATCGACGTTGTTGTACCCGGCGCAACGCATGGCGATGATGCTCACGCCGTTGGCCGCGAGGGCTTCCAGCACTCCCGACGACAGGTCGTCGTTGACGAACGCGCACACGACGGCGGCGCCGGCCGCGTAGCCGACGGTCGACGCATCGAGGCGCGACTCGTGGTAGTCGATGCCGAGCCTGCCGTCCGCGTTGGCCGCCTCGAACGAGCGCCGGTCGTACGCCTTGGCCGAGAACACCGCCATCGTGGTCATGGCAACGCTCGATCCCGTGTCCATCCGGCGAGCAGCTTCATGCCGCAATCGTGACAGACCCGACCGAACCGGAGGCGATGGCGATGTTGGGCCAATAGCGCCCCGCAACTACATCGCCCGGAGGATCGTTCGACCCGACCGGAATACCGCGGCGACGTAGCCTCCGAATGTGCTCGATCTCCCCGTGGCCGACCCGTGGTTCGTCACCGAGCGGGTCGACGACGGGATCACCCTGATCACCGAGCCGCACGTCCATCCACTGCTGCGGTGCAACGTGTGGCACGTCCACGGTCGCCGCCAGGATCTCGTCGTCGACACGTCGCTCGGCCTGCAGCCGTTCCGCCACCTGGTCGAGCGTTCGGTCGGACACGACGTGCTCGCCGTGGCGACACACGCCCATTCCGACCACATCGGTGGCATGCACGAGTTCGGCGACCGCGCCATCCACCGATCGGAGGCGGAACGGCTGGCGGCGCCCGGGTTGGTCGAACTCGACAGCCGCGTGTTCGGCCCGGCGGTGTGCCAGCCCTATCTCGACGCCGGGTACGAGATCCCCGACCTCTTCGTCGATGCCGTCCCGGCCGGCGGTCTGCCGGCCGCCACGCTCGATCGGATGGCGGCCCCGCCGACACGGCTGCTCGATGCCGGCGACGTCATCGATCTCGGCGATCGGGCCTTCGAGGTGCTGCACCTGCCCGGACACTCCCCCGACAGCATCGGACTGTGGGACGCGTCGACCGGCGTGTTCTTCTCCGGCGACGCCGTGTACGACGGCCCGCTGCTCGACGAGCTCGACGGATCCGACATCACCGCCTACGTCGCGACCATGAAGCGGCTGCGGGAGCTGCCCGTCACCGTCGTGCACGGCGGCCACGAACCGAGCTTCGGCCGCGCCCGGTTGGTCGAACTCTGCGACGCGTACCTCGCCACCCGCGCCTGAGACGCCCCGGCGACGCAACAACGCGTCGTTCTCGTGAACTTCTCGCGTACGCGGGTACGCAAGAAGTTCACGAGAACGACCTGAGGTCAGGTCGGCAGGAGGCCGCGGAGGTAGGCGGCTTGACCGGCGTGCTGCAGGCAGTCGTCGGCGATGCTCACGAGGCGCACCCCGAGCGTCACCGGTGGGTCCCATCGGCGATCGACGATCCGGTCGAGGGCGCCGTCGTCGATGGCGGCCAGCACGGATCGCATCCGCTCGTCGACCGCAGCCAGGTATCCCGTCACGGCATCCGGACCGCTCGGCCGCACGGCGAGCACGTCCTGCGGGGTGTGGCCGTAGCCGGTGTTCGAGGCGTCGGGTTCGAGACCGAAGCCCGCCGCCCAGTCGCCGCTCACCCACAGCTGTGGGGCCTCGATGATCTCCGCGATGTGATGATCCGCGACCCGCGTGAGGTGCCACACGAGCCAACCGATCGTGTTCGTCCCCGGTGCCGGTTGCCAGTGGAGCTGATCGGCATCGAGGCCGTCGACAGCGTCATGGACGAGCGGTGGCACCCGGCCGTAGAGCTCGAGGAGGAGTTCGGCGGTGTTCATCGGAGACAGTTCATCACGTCAGGTGCCCACCGGTCTGCGCCCGGGCCACGGCGGCGTGCACCGTCGGGATCTCGCTCTCGGCGAGTGGCTGCATCCACTGCTTGCGGGCGAGCGCCGCCGCCACGTACGGCTCGAGGTCGGCCTGCTTGCGCGCCTGCCGCTCGGGCTCGAGGGCGGCGAACTCGGGGAGGACGTCGGCGGCGAACAGTTCGAGCGACGCACAGATGTCGTCGTGGCGGTTGCGACCGGCCTGCTGGATGAAGATCACCTGGTCGACACCGACGTCGCTCATCTGGCGCAGATGACGTCGCGCGTCGGCCGGCGTGCCGATGCAGCTCGCGTATTCGTCACCGAGCTCGGAGGCCTGGGCGATCCTGCGCTCGACGCTGTCGGGCGATCGTCGCGCGTGGAACTCACCCCACAGGTCGGTCCGTCCCGGCCGCTGATCGTGGGCGACGAGCGCGTTCAACGCGTAACCGAAGAACTCGAATCCCTCCTGGCCGCGGCGGATGGCCTCCGCCCGGTCGTCGTGCAAGGAGAAACCGGTGACGAGGGCGATGTTGGCATTGACCGTGTGGCCGAGCGGCACGCACTCCTCGCTCTTGATGATGCCGTAGTAGATGTCGACCCAGGCGTGGGCCTCCTCGGGATCGATGAAGCTGAACGCCAGGGCGCCGAGACCGTGCCGTGCGGCGACCTTGATCGTGTCGCGGTTCGTGCAGGCGATCCACATCGGCGGATGCGGCTTCTGGCGGGGCTTGGGGATCACGTTCCGGCACGGCAGGGAGAAGTTCTCCGACTCGTAGCCGGGGTACGGCGCGAGCACCATCATGTTGGCGATCTGCTCGGCCGCCTCGAGCGACATCGCCCGTTTCCGTTTGGCGGGGATGTCGAAGCCGTGCAGCTCCATCCGGGTCGCCCCCTCGCCGATGCCGAAGTCGACCCGGCCGTCCGAGATCAGGTCGAGCGTCGCCAGGCCCTCCGCGGTGCGGGCCGGATGGTTGTAGTTCGGGATGACCTGGCGGATGCCGTGCCCGAGGCGGATCCGCGACGTCCGGGCGGCCGCGGCGGCGAGGAACACCTCCGGTGCCGACGAGTGCGAGTACTCGTCGAGGAAGTGGTGTTCGACCTCCCACGCGTAGTCGAAGCCGAGCCGGTCGGCGAGCTCCACCTGATCGAGCGCGTCGCGCAACAACCGGAACTCGTCGTCGTCGCTCCACGGTTTCGGGAGCTGATGCTCGTAGAACACGCCGAACTGCATCCGGTCAGCTCAGCAGACCGTCGCCGGCGATCCCGTAGCGGAGCCCCACGAGCAGGG
Source organism: Ilumatobacteraceae bacterium (assembly GCA_963695145.1). Taxonomy (GTDB): domain Bacteria; phylum Actinomycetota; class Acidimicrobiia; order Acidimicrobiales; family Ilumatobacteraceae; genus Sva-07. The sequence continues at coordinate 308,170 of CAVOGB010000007.1, forward strand.
CGGCTCAGGCGAACGTGACGCCCTGCGCCAGCGGGAGGTCGTTGCCGTAGTTCACGGTCGACGTCGAGCGGCGCATGTACGCCTTCCACGCGTCGGAACCGCTCTCGCGGCCACCTCCGGTCTCCTTCTCCCCGCCGAACGCACCGCCGATCTCGGCGCCCGACGTCCCGATGTTGACGTTGACGATGCCGCAGTCGCTGCCCGTCGGGCCACAGAAGCGCTCGGCCTCGCGCACGTCGGTGGTGAAGATCGACGACGAGAGGCCCGCCGGCACGTCGTTGTTGAGATGGATCGCCTCGTCGAGGTCGTCGTAGGCGAGCGCGTACAGGAGCGGCCCGAAGGTCTCGGTGCGCACGATGTCGGTCTGCGCGGGCATGGCGATGATCGACGGACGCAGGTACTGCGCGTCCGGCGCCTCGTCGGCGAGGACGCGGCCTCCGCCGACGAGCACCGTGCCTCCGTCGTTCACCGCCGTCGCCGTCGCCGCCCCGAGGCGGTCGGCCGCCGCCGCATCGATGACCGGTCCGACGAGCGTGCCGTCGGCGAGCGGGTCGCCGATGGGCAGGCCCTCGTAGGTGCGGCTGAGCCGTTCGACCACCTCGCCGTAGCGGCTCCGGTGCACGATCAGGCGCCGCAGTGTGGTGCAGCGCTGGCCCGCCGTGCCGACCGCCGAGAACGTGACGCCACGCACCACGAGTTCGATGTCGGCCGACGGAGCGACGACGACGGCGTTGTTGCCACCGAGCTCGAGCAGCGCCCGACCGAAGCGGCCCGTGACGACCGGCCCGACCGCCCGGCCCATCGCCGTCGATCCGGTGGCACTGATCAGCGCCAGACCCGGATGGGCCGCCATCGCCATCGCCGTGTCCGGTCCCCCGGCGACGAGTTCGAAGAGCCCCTCCGGCGCCCCGCAGCGTTCGGCGGCACGGCGGGCGAGGTTGATCGTGGCGACCGACGAGAGCATCGTCTTGTCCGAGGGCTTCCACACCACGGGATCGCCGCACACGATCGCCAGCGCCGCGTTCCACGACCACACGGCGACCGGGAAGTTGAACGCGCTGATGACACCGATCGGCCCGAGCGGGTGCCAGGTCTCGGTCAGGCGATGATCGGGGCGTTCCGAGGCGATCGTCAGACCGTGGAGCTGACGCGACAGACCGACGGCGAGATCGCAGATGTCGATCATCTCCTGGACCTCGCCGAGGCCCTCCGAGAGGATCTTGCCCGTCTCGATCGACACGAGCACGGCCAGGTCGTGCTGGTGCGCCCGGAGTTCCGCGCCGAGTTCACGCACGACCGCGCCGCGTTGCGGGCCTGGCACGGCGCGCCAGGCGGCCGCGGCGACGGTCGCCCGTTCGACGGCATCGTCGACATCGCACCCGGCGACGACCCGGCCGAGTGACCTCCCGGTGATCGGCGAGCGCACGTCGACCTCGGCGTCGGGGCCGTCGACGTCGACGCCGAGTCGCTGTGCCGCCGTCCGCGCGAGGTCGACGAGATCCGAGTGGGTGGGAAGGGCCATCGGGCCATTCTCGCTCAGGCACCGCGCGACCGGCGACGGATGTTCACACACCTCGTGACCTTCGGCCCTGCCATCCGTGGCCAGGACGGTCTTCAATCGAAGACATGAGCGGATCAGTTGTCGAGGAACTGGCGACCGAGGAGTGCTGGGCGCTCCTCGGTCGCAACACGGTCGGCCGTCTGGCGGTCGACATCGCCGGATGGCCGGACATCTTTCCCGTCAACTACGTCGTCGATGGCGGCACCATCGTGTTCCGCACGGGCGCCGGGACCAAGCTCGCCGGAGCGGTGCTCAGCCGGCACGTGGCCTTCGAGATCGACGGCTACCGACCCGAGGAACAGATCGCGTGGAGCGTGGTGGTCAAGGGCAACGCCATGGAGATCGAGTCGATGCTCGAGCGGTACCGCGCCGAGGACCTGCCGCTGTTCCCGTGGGTGGATTCGGACAAGCCGGACTTCGTGCGCATCGATCCGACACTCGTGACCGGGCGCCGGTTCCGTGTGAACGCCGAGATCGCCGCCGATGCCTCGACCGGGGCGTCGCCTCGGGACTCCTGATCGGTCGCCACCGATCGGTCAGTGGTCGTGCGTCGCCGGTTCGCGACCGCCGGGGCCCTTGCTCACATCCACGGTCACCGACGGCGAATCCCCGTCGAGACGGAACGTGGCGGTTCCCACGTCGACGGGCACCTCGAAGATCACGAGCCCGTTGAGGGCGCTCCCGGGCGGGAGCGACTCGTCGGCGAGGAGTGTGCCGTACGGGTGATAGGTGTTCCCGTCGGCCTCGAGCGTGATCAGCTCGGCTGGGAAGTCCATCGTCCGGTCGCCGGCGCGCAGGTCGAGTTCGACGGCCACCCGCTTCATCCCCTCCGGAACGGCATCGGCGACCATCTGCGACATCTGCCCCATCGGCATTCCCGCCTGTCCGAACTGGTCGGCGTTCACCCCGTCGCCACCCGTCATCGCGGCCATCGGATCGTCCATCGCCCACGCACCCACGGCCGTCACCGTGCCGCCCTCGTGGCCGACCGCCGTACCGATCGTCGCGCCCGCGCCGCGATCGGCGGTGAGCCCCCAGAAACCGAGCGCGGCGACGATCACGAGACCGATTCCCACGAAAACCCACGCTCTGTGGTTCATTTTCGCGCTCTCCGAGCTATTCGACAAAAGATCTTCAGAAATCACCGCTATCCCCGTGTCTTCGAGCTGATGTATGGTATCAGCCAGGCACTCCGCGGCGGGCGGGTGCGCGAAGGCAACACAGGCGGGCGGAAAATTCAGTGGGCGACGACTTCGGTATTCGACATTTTTCACGCGGGCGCGCTCGCGGACCGCGGCACCGATCCGCTGGGGAGTCGTCGCCGCGATGATCGCCGGCGTGACCGTGACCCTGTCCGGTGCCGTTCCGGCGAGTGCCGCCGTCACCCCCGACGCCATCGAAGTGCCCGCACCGGACGCGCCCGCAGCACCTGCCGCCGATGCGCCCGAAGCCGATGCACCCCAAGCCGATGCACCCCAAGCCGATGCACCACAGGCCGGCGTACCGGAAGCACCCGGCGACGTGGTGGTCACCAACCTCGACGGTCTGCCGGGAGGCGACGACACCGGCAAGGTCATCGTGTCGTGGAGCGCAGCCGGCGACAACGGTTCGCCGATCACGAAGTACCGCGTCACCGCCGGCGTCGACCAACGGTCCGGATGCGAGACGAGGGCGCTGCAATGTGTCGTCAGTGGCCTGACTCCGGGTGAGGCGATCTCGTTCGCCGTCACCGCCACCAACGGCGTCGGCGTCGGTCCCGCCTCGAACGAGGCGCCGGCGAGGCCGCTCACCGAGCCACGCGCCCCGCAGGATCCGACCGCGGTGGCGGGCGACGAGCGCGCGGTCGTGTCGTGGTCGGCGCCGAGCTCGGACGGCGGTTCACCGATCACGTCGTACGAGGTCCGCGTCCTCGACGGCCGGGGCTCGAAGACCATGAGCGGCTGTTCGACGGACCAGGAGACTGTCCTGCACCGTCGCCGGGCTCACCAACGGTGTCCGCTACTCCTTCGGAATCGCGGCGGTCAACGCCCTGGGCAGGAGCGAGATGGTGAGCACCGGCAGGGTGACCCCGACGCCGGCGAGCGCGACCGTCCCGTCGGTCCCGACCGGGCTGTCGGCCGTCCCCGGTGATGGCCGGGTCACGGTGTCGTGGCAAGCGTCCACCGCCTCGGGCGACGTGCCCGTCACGGGATACAGCGTCACCGCCGAACCCGACGGGGCCTGCGAAACGACCACCGCACTGACGTGCACCGTCGAGGACCTGACCAACGGCACCGCCTACACGTTCACGGTGGCGGCCACCAACGACGTCGGGCCCAGCCCGGCATCCGCCCCCACCAACGCGACGCCAGCGACGGTTCCGTCGGCCCCGACCGGCCTGTCGGCCGTTGCCGGTGATGCGCAGGTGGCGTTGTCGTGGCTCGCCCCGACGTCCACCGGCGGGTCGCCGATCACGGGGTACACGGTCACCGCAGCACCGGACGGGAAGACCTGCACGCCGGGCGCCGCCCTGACCTGCGTCGTGTCGGGCCTGACCAACGGGATCGCCTACACGTTCACCGTCACGGCGACCAACGGCGTCGGGCCGAGCCTTGCTTCAGCACCGTCGACCGCCGAGACCCCGGTCGCCCCCACGACGACGCTCGCCCCGACGACGCTCGCACCGACGACCCTCGCCCCGACCACTCTCGCCCCGACGACGAGTGCCCAGCCGTTGACGATCCCCTCGGGCGGCGACTCGTCGACGAGCAGCAGCTCGACGAGCACTTCCTCGGTTCCCTCCTCGAGCGGGCCATCGACGAGCGGGCCGTCCACCAGTGGCCCGTCGACCAGTGGTCCCGGCACGAGCACGCCCTCGACGAGCGTTCCCTCGCAGGAGGATCGCATGCTCGTCCCGCTGGCGCCGACGCGGGTGTTGGACACGCGTGGTGGCGCCAAGGTCGGCAACGCCACCGGCACCGGCACACCCATCACCCTGTCACTGGCAGGCCGCGGCGGACTGCCCAACAGCGGCATCGACGCCGTGGCCATGAACGTCACCGTCGTCGACGGCGAGAACCCCACCACCGGCGGCGGCTACGTCACCGTCTACCCGTGCGGCAAACGACCCGACGCCTCCAACCTCAACTTCACCTCCGGACAAACGATCCCCAACTCGGTGCTCGCCCCGGTCTCGGCCAACGGCACCATCTGCTTCTACGTCTACGGCACCGCCCACCTCCTCGCCGACGTCTCCGGCTACATCCCCTCCGGTTCGAAGTTCACCTCGGTGGCGCCGACGCGGGTGTTGGACACGCGTGGTGGCGCCAAGGTCGGCAACGCCACCGGCACCGGCACACCCATCACCCTGTCACTGGCAGGCCGCGGCGGACTGCCCAACAGCGGCATCGACGCCGTGGCCATGAACGTCACCGTCGTCGACGGCGAGAACCCCACCACCGGCGGCGGCTACGTCACCGTCTACCCGTGCGGCAAACGACCCGACGCCTCCAACCTCAACTTCACCTCCGGACAAACGATCCCCAACTCGGTGCTCGCCCCGGTCTCGGCCAACGGCACCATCTGCTTCTACGTCTACGGCACCGCCCACCTCCTCGCCGACGTCTCCGGCTACATCCCCTCCGGTTCGAAGTTCACCTCGATGGCGCCGACGCGGGTGTTGGACACACGTGGTGGCGCCAAGGTCGGCAACGCCACCGGCACCGGCACACCCATCACCCTGTCACTGGCAGGCCGCGGCGGACTGCCCAACAGCGGCATCGACGCCGTGGCCATGAACGTCACCGTCGTCGACGGCGAGAACCCCACCACCGGCGGCGGCTACGTCACCGTCTACCCGTGCGGCAAACGACCCGACGCCTCCAACCTCAACTTCACCTCCGGACAAACGATCCCCAACTCGGTGCTCGCCCCGGTCTCGGCCAACGGCACCATCTGCTTCTACGTCTACGGCACCGCCCACCTCCTCGCCGACGTCTCCGGCTACTTCGCCAGCTGACCTGCACGAGCCTGCGGCCCCGACACCACGCTGCGTGGTCGGTTCTCACACGCTCCGCGACACCGAGTAAGAGATTTTCAAGAATCGCTCATGTGGCGGTCGGTACGAGCCGATGCATTCCTGATCGTGCAGGTACCCCCGCGTTCGACGGGGCGGACAATGGTGAGTAGGCGGAATTTCGGTGGGCGACAACTCTGGTATCCAACGGTTGATCGCGCGCGCGCTGTCGATCGCCGTTCTGCTCACGGCATTCCAGATCCTGATGCACGACGGATGGTCGGGCGCCCAGAGCATCGCTGACTTCTTCCGCACGTCCCTGCTGTTGGCCAATGCCGTCGCCCTGGTCCTGGTGATCATCGACGCCAGCTGGCCGGCCGTCCGCCGGACGTTCGACCTCCGGGGAACCAGTGAGCGGTTGGCGTCGCTCGTGACGGTGGCCCTGGGCACCTCGTTCGCGACGATGGTCCTGTCGTTCCTTCAAGGTCTACTCGAGGGTACGACCGGCGGACACCACGGGCTGGTGACGGGCGCCCATCACGGGATGACCCCGCTCGGCCATGCCGTCCGCGAGGGCGCCGCCATCGCACCGCTCGCCCTGGTCGTCGTGGTCGTCGTGGCCGCCGGTCCGCTGGCCCTGCGCTGGATCCGGGGTGTGCGCACGAACGGCCTCCGGTTCAATCCGGTCGCCGTCGTCCAATGGGGAATTCTCGCCGGTCTGATCGCCGGCGTCACGGTGGCCGCATCGGGCGCCGCTCCTGCCGAGGCCGCCACGCCGCCTGCCGGAGCGTGCACGGCAGACACCGCGGTCAGGGCGTACGACGTCGCTGCGGTCAACGCCTTCATCCCCTACTCGCGCTGGATCAACGATTCCGGCGTCGCCCAGAACGGCCCGGACGGGTTTCCGCACAACGGCGACGGCGACCCCGACGGCTTGCTGTTCGTGCTGCAACAGGACAAGAAGGCGGTGCAGAACTGGTACGCACCGATCGTCGGAAATCAGACGAACGGCTACGCCGGTGACCCGGCCAACGGCCGACGGGTCCGTCCCCGTCCGCTCGTGCTCCGCGCGAACGCCGGCGAGTGCATCCAGGTGACGCTCACCAACGAACTGCAACCCGACCAGATGGCGCCGTTCCTGCCGCAGGTCGACCCGCGCGTCTCGATGCACGCCTACGGCGTGTCGTACGACCCGAACAACGGCGACGGCAGCTCGGTCGGCTACAACGAGGACACCACGGTCGGCGTCGGCGAGACGATCACCTACTACTGGCGGGCACCGGCGAGCGAGGGTCTGTACCTCTTCCGCGACATGGGGATGCCGGCCGGCGGTGAACACGACGGCGGCGGCTCCGAGCACGGCCTCTACGGCGGCCTGGCCGTGGAGCCCGCTGGCGCCCACTGGTTCGACCCCACGAGCGGCGCCGAGCTGTCCTCGAGCGTGCCGGACCAGCAGTACGCATCGGTCGCCGGCCAGAGTGGCGACCTCTACATCCAGTCCGCAGTCGCCGTCGCCGACGGACGGCGGTTCCGCGAGTCGGTGGAGATCAGCCAAGGCGTGATCCCGGTCGTCATCGCCCCGGAGGGCGCCGAGGCGGTCGACCCACCCGAGGCCGTCGACGCACCCGACGCCGTCGACCCGACCGCGCCGAACGCGGTCGCCAAGGTCGACGCGCCCGAACGGTTCGGGTTCAACTTCGGGTCCGAGGCCGAGTACAAGCGCCTCGAGTACCGGGACAAGTGGTGCGCCGACTGCGTCGGCGAGGAGACCGGACTGTCGTCGTGGGTCTACGGCGATCCCTCGACGGTCAAGCTGGCGGGCGGTTCGGGACCCTGGCTGCCCGTTCAGCCCGACTACGCCGGCGCCGACCCGCTCGCCGAGCCGGGTGGGATCCCTGCGCCCAACGTCGAGGACTGCGGCCTGTTCCTGACGAACGCGCCCGACGAGACGCGTCCGCGTGTCGTGCTACACGGCGAACGTGACCAACGCCTACCAGGGCGACCCGATGAAGATCCGATTCGGACATGCGGGCATCTACGAGACCCACGTGTTCCACCTGCACGCCCACACGTGGTCGGCCGAGCCCGACGACAACGGTCCGGCCGGGTCGATCCCGCCCAAGCCGACCCCGTCGGCACAGCCGCGGGCGACCACGGTCGACTCGCAGACCTACAGCCCGTGGACCGCCTTCACCGCCGACCTCAACTACGGCGCCGGGGCCCGTGTCGGCACCGTCGGCGACGCGATCTTCCACTGCCATCTCTACCCGCACTTCGCCGCCGGCTTCTGGGCGCTCCTGCGCACGCACGACACGAACGAGGACGGCACCGGGGCCACCCCCGACGGCCACCTCGTCAACTCGTTGGTCGCGTTGCGCGACGTCGGCGTCGGCGCGGTCCCCGTGGCCGCTGCGGTACCCGCCGGCGAAGAATCCCCCGTCGATCGACATGCCCGGCTACCCGCGGTTCATCCCGGGCACGTTCGGTTCACGTGCCCCGCAGCCGATCAACGGCGCGTGGCAACGTGAGTACGACCCGCACACCCAGGAGCCCGTCCGCGACGCGAACGGCGTGCCCGTCGACGCACCGGCGATGCGCATCGTCAACGGCAAGGCGCTCGATCCCGCGTTGCTCGAGGCGACGCAGGACATCAGCACCACCGCCACCGATGGGTCGTTCACGCTCTCGTTCGGTGGCCAGACCACCCAGCCGATCACACTCCCCACGACGGCCGCCGACATCGAGAAGGCACTCGACGACCTCGACAACATCGACGCCGTCCACGTCGCCGGTGCGGGCACCATCGCCGATCCGTGGAAGGTGCAGCTCGTCCTGTGGCGCTCCACGCCCGACCTCTCGATCACCGCCGACTACACGGCGCCCGGAACGACCAAGGCGGCGAGCCCGACGACGACCGTGGCCGTGGAGCCCGCTCCGCAGGACGGCGTCGGCGTCTCCGATGACGGCGTCACCGTCTCCGATGACGACCACTCCGATGACCGCCACTCCGACGACGATGGTCAGCCGACCACCACCATGTCGACGCCCGGCACCTCGACGCCTGCAGCGATCGAACAGTCCGCTGCCGACGATCCGGCCCCAACCGACACCACCACGGTCGCCGTGACGCCACAGGCCGGGTTCGCACCCGCCGACGCCGACGTCGCCCGCATCGCGTTCCAGCTCGCCCAGGAGCAGCAGACCACCCGCAAGTTCCACGATCCGAGCTACGTCGCCGGCGAACCGGTCGATCCGGCGAAGGCCCCGCTGCCCGGCGCCCCCGTCGTCGATCCGTGCCCGGCCGGAGCGCGCACCGTCACGTACCGCGCGTCGGTGATCCAGGTCCCGATCATCTACAACGAAGCCGAGTGGGTCGACCTCCAGGGTCGGATCATGGTCGCCGACGAAGACGTCGCGCCGATCCTGGCCGGCACGAAGCAACCCGAGCCGTTCTTCTTCCGGGTCAACCAGGGCGACTGCATCAACTTCGAGATCACCAACCGCACGCCCAACCAGATCGGCAACGACGCCTACCAACAGCTGGTCCAGACCAACATGCTCGGCGGCCACATCCACCTCGTCAACTTCGACGTGCTGTCGTCCGACGGCTCGTCGAACGGGTGGAACTACCAGGAGGCCGCGTTCACCGAGGACCAGGCGACGTTCGACGACAACGTGATCGCCGGCACCCAGCCCTGTTCGCTCGAAGCGGGCTGCCTCGTGCCCGTGCCGGATGCGGCGACCTACGACCCGACCGATCCCGCGACGCAGGCGTCGTGGCTCAGCGAGGGCCAGACGCTGAAGGAACGGTGGTTCGCCGACTACGAACTGCGCACGGTGTTCATGCACGACCACCACTTCGCCAACGTGATGCAGAACCGCGGGATGTTCAACGCGTTGCTCGTCGAGCCGAAGGGGTTCGACTCCCGAGATCCGGCCACGGGTGACTGGCTCCAACCGATCAACAACGCGGCCCACGGCTCGGTGTGCACCACGACGTGTGCGGGCGACGCGTCCGGCGCGGTCATGGACATGGTGGGGCCCGCCGCTGACGACGACTTCCGCGAATTCGGCATCGCCGTGCACGATTACACCCCGTTGATCATCCCTCCGAACGGCAAGGCGGCGTCGCTGACCCTCGCCGACATCAAGAACCCGTTGAACGCCGTCGCTCCCCCTCCGGCCCCCTTGCCGGCACCGGTCGGCGACCAGGGCGGCATGGCGATCAACTACAAGAACGCGCCGATGGAGATCCGCCAGTTCCCCAAGGGCGCGGCCAAAGTCCTCGGCAACCAGGTGGACCCGGCCTACACCTTCAGCTCGAGGGTCTGGGGCGACCCGATGACGCCGATCCTCAAGGCCTACCGGGGCGACAACGTGCGCTTCCGCCTCATCCAGGGCTCGCACGAGGAACAGCACAACTTCACGATCCACGGCACCCGCTGGCAGAAGGACGCGAACGACCCCGCCTCCCCGTACATCAACGCCCGTCCGATCGGCGTGTCCGAGGCGTTCAACATCGACGACCTCGCCGTCGGGTGTGGGATGGGCAAGACCGGGACCTGCTTCTCGGCCCAGCCGGGCCAGCCGCGAGTCGCCGACTTCCTCTACGGCGGCGCCGGACTCGAGGATCTGTGGAACGGCGCGTGGGGCATGATGCGCGTGTTCGACCAGACCGACGACAGCGGTGTCGGCGGCGCGGCGGTCCTTCCCGAGCTCCCCGACAACGACGTCTCGCTACCCCAGGGGACCAGTCTGCCGAAGCCTGGCGTCGACGCCCTCACGATCCCGGAAGGTGGCACCACGTCCCAGGGGACCCTGCCGAAGGCGCAGGTGAACCTGAACTCGTGCCCCACCGGGTGGGGGCTGAAGGTCTTCGAGGTGTCGGCCATCGACATCCCGATCGAGTACAACCGCTACGGCGACAACGACCCCTACGGCCTGGCCTACGTCCTGTCGTCCGACGTGGCCGCGATACGCGCCGGCACCAAACCGCTCGAGCCGCTCGTGCTTGCGCGCCAACGAGGGCGACTGCATCGAGGTCAAGCTGCACAACGAGGTCGACTGGGAGAAGTTCGCCCAGCACGGCAACCTCGGCACGCTCGACGGTGACGCCCCGCTCCAGCTCGAGCCGGTCCCGCTCGGGACCCTCGATCCCGGTGAAGTGGCGCCGCCCGACGGCCCGCCGTGGTTCGCCGGCAATCGCGTCTCGATGCACCCGTCCTTGGTGCGCGCCGACGTGCGGACCAGCGACGGCACGACCGTCGGCTACAGCGGCGATCAGACCGCGGGCCCTGGTGAAACCGTGACGTACCTCTGGTACGCGGACGAGATCACCTACCCCGACTCGAAGAACCCGGCCACACTGACCGACGGTGAACTCGGCGGCGTGCCGCTCACCGAGTTCGGTGACGTGCGCGGACACCGCCATCACGGGCTGCTCGCGGCACTCGTCGTCGGCCCGCGGAACGCGACGTTCCACGACCAGATCACCGGGGCGCGGGTGCGCACCGGAGCCTCGGTCGACGTCCACGTCCCCGGCGTCGCCGTCGACTACCGCGACTCGGTGATCATCCATCACAACGGCCTCAACCTGCGCGACGCGAACGGCAACATCATCGTCGACCCGATCCACGGGGACGAGCCGGATGCCGGCGAACGCGGCATCAACTACAAGAACGCCCCGCTGTACCGTCGGCTCGGGCTCGATGCCCCGATCCAGCACGTCGGCGCCAACCCGCTCGGAGCACCGTTCAACGGCGCCAACTGGGGCAAGGATCTGGCCAACGCGTTCAGCAGCAACTACGAGATCGACGGTGCGCCGATCGGCGACCCTGACACTCCGATCCTGCGCGCCTACCAGGGCGACCCGGTGCGCGTGCACGTGCTGGAGTCGGGCGACCGCGCCCGCATGGTGGAAACCGAGATCTCGGGGCACAACTGGCTCGAGCACGCCTTCGATGCCGGCTCGGTCCGCGCGGGCGTCCAGGGCTCGATGGCGACCGGGAGTGCGTTCACCTTCTATCTCCAGGGCGCCGGCGGCGACGGGCAGAACGTCGGTGACTACAAGTACGGCGTCGTGCACGCCGTCAACGGCATGTCCGCCGGATCATGGGGAATCCTCCGGGTCTACAAGAAGCCGGCGCCCGGCACCGAGCGCGACCTGACACCGCTGACGACGTCGGACAACCCCTACGACGGCGGCCACCCGATCCAGGTGCTCGACCAGAGCGTGCTCGGACCCGACAAGGTCGCTCCCACCGTCACGGCCGTCGACCCCGTCGACGGCACCACCGGCGTGGCCAAGAACGCCGCGGTGACGGTGACCTTCTCCGAGAGCGTCAAGGCAGAATCCGTCACGGAGCAGACGCTGCTCCTGTCGAACAGTTCGGGCGACAACGTGGCCTCGCGAGTGACGTTGTCCTCCGACCTCCGATCCGCGACCGTCACGCCCGTGGCACCGTTGGCGCCGGGTGCCGTCTACACCGTCGGCGTGTCCGTGGCGGTGACCGACCTGGCGAGCAATCCGCTGGCCGCACCGTTCGCGAGCACGTTCACCGTGATCGCCCCCGCCGTGCCCGGTGCTCCGACGAGCGTGGTTGCGGTGCCGGTCGACGGCAGCGCGGCCGGCAAGGGCGTCATCAAGGTGTCGTGGACCGCACCGAGCGACAACGGCTCACCGATCGAGTCGTACACCGTCTACGGCGACAACGGGACCGGCTGCGCCGTGAATGCGGCGAAGCTCTCCTGTGACATCACCGGTCTGACGGGCGGCGGATCGATCGCCGTCAGCGTCACGGCCAGCAACGGCATCGGCGAGGGTCTCGCCTCGGAGCCCGTGGTGGCCACGCTGCTGACGAAGCCGACGGCCCCGAGGAACGCAACGGCGGTCGCGGGCGACGCGAGTGCCCTGGTGTCCTGGAAGGCGCCGAAGTTCGACGGCGGTTCGCCCATCACGTCCTACGACGTCAAGGTCCTCGACGAGCTGGGCTCCCCGCTGTTCCTCGCCGGTTGCTCGGTCACCGACGCCACGTCGTGCACCGTGACCGGCCTCGACAATGGCGTCGCCTACTCCTTCGCGATCGTCGCGCACACCGCCGTCGGTGACGGCAAGGTCGCGACCAGCCCGGTGGTGACCCCGGTCGCCGCTCCGGTCCCCGCGGTCACCGTTCCCGACGCACCGACGAACGTGACGGTCGTGCCGGTCAACGGTCAGCCGGCCGGCAAGGGTGTCGTGCAGGTGACGTGGACCGCACCGAAGGACAACGGCTCACCGATCCTCTCGTACACCGTCCGGTACGGCGACAGCACGTTCGGATGCATGGCGACCGAGACCTCCTGCGAGATCGGCTTCATGACGGGCGGCCAGTCGATCGCCGTCCGCGTCGTCGCCACGAACGATGTGGGCGACGGTCCCGCTTCGGCGGATGTCGTCACCACGCTGCTGACCAAGCCGCCCGCGCCCCGGAAGCCCGCGGCGACCGCCGGCGACGGCATCGCGGTGGTGTCATGGAAGGCGCCGAAGTCCGATGGCGGCTCGCCCATCACGTCCTACGACGTCAAGGTCCTCGATGCCGCCGGCTCACCGCTGAAGCTCCCCGGCTGTTCGGTCACCGACGCGACGTCCTCGTCGTGCACCGTGACCGGACTCACCAACGGTGTGCCCTACTCCTTCGCCATCGTGGCCCAGAGCGACGTCGGCAAGGGCAAGCGCGCCGTCACCCCGGTCGTGACCCCGTCGGCCGTACCGGTCGCTGCCGCTCCGGCCGCACCGACACTCGACGCGCCGGTCGCGGGCGACGGTTCGGTCACGGTGTCCTGGACCCCGAACTCCGACGGTGGTAGCCCGATCACCGGGTACACCGTCATTGCCGTGAGCCCGGACGGGACCGCGACGTGCGACGGTCGCGGCGATCGAGAACTCGTGCACGCTCACCGGCCTGACCAACGGCCAGCCGTACTTCATCACCGTGCAGGCGACCAACGCCGCCGGCACCAGCGCGGCGAGCATCGGCCGGTTCGCCACTCCGCTGTCACCCGTCGCTCCCGCCGCCGCGCCCTCGGCGCCGACGGACGTCACGGGCGTCGCCGGCGACGGCGAGGTGACCGTGACCTGGGCCGCCCCGGCATCGACGGGCGGTTCGCCGATCACCGGCTACACCGTCACGGCAGCGCCGGACGGCGCAAGCTGCCGGACGACCGGCGAACTCACCTGCACCGTCGTGGGCCTCACCAACGGCACCGCCTACACGTTCACCGTGACGGCCACCAACGCCCTCGCCGCCGGGCCCGCGTCCGGCGCCTCGGCACCGGTCTCGCCGCTGAGCCCCGCGACCACGCCGACCCCGACGACGCCACCGACGCCGACCACGCCGACCACACCGTCGACCCCGGTGGTGCCGGCCACGCCGGCGGCTCCCGTCGACGCCGCCGCTGTTCCCTCGGCACCGACGGATGTCTCCGGCGTCGCCGGCGACGGCCAGGTCACCGTGACCTGGACCGCCCCGGCATCGGCGGGCGGTTCGCCGATCACCGGCTACACCGTCACCGCATCACCCGACGGCAACACCTGCCAGACGACGGGCGGGCTGACCTGCACCGTGATGGGCCTCACCAACGGCACCGCCTACACGTTCACCGTGACGGCCACCAACGCCCTCGGCGCCGGCCCCGCATCGGATGTCTCCGCAGCGATCACCTCCGGCGATGCCTTCGCCTCGGCGGTCGACGGCGATTGTCAGGACGACCTGTGCACGTCGGCGCAGGAGACCACGGGCTCCTCGTCCGAATTCTTCCCGTCCTCGGCCTGGGGCCGGCTGCCGCTCACCGGCGGGAACACGACCATGCCGCTGATCGTCGCCGGCGTCGCCCTCCTGGCGGTCGGACTGATGCTGCGGAAGGTGCGCCGGCGGGCCTGAACCGACGTCAGTCGATCGGCCGCCTGGCCAGTGCTTCGGGTTCGCGGCCGGCGAGCAGCCATCCAGCGGCTCCGGCCGCGATCGGGGTGCCGATCACGATGATGGCGAGATCGACGACGGGGATCGGGGCGAGGTCGTCGATCTGCGCCGCCACGAGCGCGACATAGGCGCCGCAGACACCCAGCAGCGCACCGAGCGCGGCAAGTCCGCCGGCGGTCGCCGCAGTGATCCGCCTGCGGACCGCTCCGGTCGCTCCGGTGGCGGTCAGCGTGCGCAGTTCGCCGATCGACTCCGACCGGATGAGTCCGACGGTCATCGCCAGGATCCCGAGGGCGAGGATCATGCCGACGGCGACCGCTCCGGCGCGCACGTTGGCGAGCGTGTTGGACTCGTGTCGCGACTCGATGCTCAACCCGTACTGCACGGCGACCGTCCGCGCCGCGTCGAGTTGGGCGGACGTCAACGGTGCCGTGCTGGTGATCAGCCACCGTCCGGACGGCTGCGCGACCCAGCCGCGCGCTGCCATTTCGGTCTGGCTGACCAGCGCCCCCGGCAAGGAGGAGTAGCTGTCAGGCAGGTTCCCGGGCGCTTCGAGCGGCTGGACCGGGCGGCTCGCCTCGCGCGGCCCCGTGCTCGGGACCCTCGGCGCGGCGTCGCCACCGAAGTCCATCACGTCGAGCGGTTGCGAGAACCGGGTGAGGATTCCGGCGTCGTCAGCGGCGTCCGCGGCCAAGCCGTACTGGTCGAGCAGTTCGGGCGTCGCCACGTAGATGAGACCGAGGTCCTCCCACCCATCGTCGGCGCCGTGTTTGCGGGCGAGTGAGACTCCGGGGACGGCATCGATGTTCGGGTCGGCCTGGGTGGTCGGGTTGACGGCGGCGTCGAGGCGCAGCACGGCCGAGCCGGGCAACGCGGCGGCGATGGCGTCGACTCCGTCCTGCATGGTCGCGATCGATTCGGGTTGCGAAAGGAACGGACCGTCGAGCCGCGCCTGGTGCACGAGCAGCTGGTCAACGGGAAGATTGCCGGCACCGAGTTGGTTCTCGGCCGCCGCAGTGGTGGCCACGATCACGACGGGCAGCCCGAGTGCCAGGGCGACCGCGGCGAGGGCTGCCGCCGATCGGGCACGGTACCGACCGAGATCGCGCAACGCCAGCCGTTCGGCGATCGGCGCGCCACCGGCGAGTCCGGCGAGCGCACGGACGGCGAGCGGGCTCGCCAGGAGCACTCCGCCGGTGACGCCGAGGATCCCGACGCACACGACGATGAGTTCGGCCGTCGACAGCCCGTTCCTGGCTCGGCCACCGATCACGAGGCAGACGAGACCGACGACGAGGAAGCCCACCGCGAGCGCAGCCGAGCGGTGCAACGGCGCGGGATGGGGTGGGCGACCGGAGAGGGCGAGCACCGTCGGGATCCGCGACACGGTCCGGCCCGGCCACCACGCGGCCGCGGTGGCCGCGACGATCGCCAGCACCATGATGGTCGCGACGACCACCCACGGGACGTTGGTCGGATCGATCCGGTACCCCGCCGCGGACTCCAGATTCGGGGCGATCAGGATCCACCCGGCGACGCCGATCACGGCCCCGACGACAGCCGCGACCGCGCCGGTCACGGCACCGCTCGCCAGCATCGTCAACCGCAGGTGCTTCCCGGTGGCCCCGACCGCCGACATCATCCCGAGCTGGGGCAGCCGGCGTTGGGCGATGACGGTGAAGCTGGCGGCGGCGATGAGGCCCACGAGGAACAGGGCGAGCGTGGTCACGACGAGCACGACAACCGTGGCGACCACGTCGTCGCCGACGTCGCCGCGAGCCGACACCGTGCGCCCGTTCGCACCCGGCGGCCGGAACGACTGGACGCGTTCGTCGTCGGCATGCACGAGCATCGCCACCATGTCCGACCGGGCCAGCTCCGACGGCGCCACCAGGACGAAGGCATCCTCGAGGTCGTTGGGGTTCTCGACGATGCCGACCACGGTCCGTTCCACGCCGTCGAGGTCGATGCTCCCGCCGACGTCCGTGCCGACCAGCTCGGCGACCGAGGTGGTCACCGCAGCCTCGGTGTCGGTGGTCGGGTAGCGACCGGAGCGCAGCGACAGCATCGGCCCGCCGAAGGGGCCGTCGGGATCTTGCGCCCGGTAGTCCACGGTCTGCTCGGTCCCCGGCACCGGCACGGCTCGATGGCCGATCGCGTCGATCGTGCCGAACCACTCGGCGCCGGCATCGAGCTTCGCCTGCAACGCCACCGGATCGTTGTCGTCGAACCGGAAGAAATGCGTGGCATCGCCGAACTGGGCGTCGCCCGCGGCCGGCGCGAGGTTGTATGCCGCGGACGAGAAACCCACCGCGGCGGCGACCGCGGCGGTGAGGAGGACGACGATCAGGACGTGCTGTCGCCAGTCCCGACGGAACAGCCGCCACGACCACCTGACGACCGCCCCGCGGGCCGGCATGCCACCGTTCGGGTGCGAGCTCATCGGTCGATCGACGTGGTCAGCAACGACTCCGGGCCGGGTGCCGGCACCGACTGGTCGACGATGCGTCCGTCGCGCAGGAACACCACCCGGTCGGCCCATGCCGCGAGCTGCGCATCGTGGGTGACGACGACGCCGGCCACGCCGCGTTTGCATGCGTTCCGCACGAGACGCATCACGATCTCACCGTTCACGCTGTCGAGCGCTCCGGTCGGCTCATCGGCCAGCAAGAGCCGCCGGTCACCCACCACGGCCCGGCCGATCGCCACCCGCTGCCGCTCGCCGCCCGACAGTTGATCGGGGAACCGGTCGGCCCGATCGGCGAGCCCGAGATCCTCGAGCACGGCCAGCGCCGCGACGCGTGCCGCCTTCGCCCGCGTCCCGTCCAGCTCCAACGGCAAGGCCACGTTCTCCGCCGCGGTCAACCCTGCCAGCAGGTTGAAGTCCTGGAACACGTAGCCGACCGATCGGCGTCGCAGGCGTGACCGGTCGTTGGGCGACATCGACGACACGTCGTGACCGTCGACCACCACGACGCCCGACGACGCCTGCTCGAGCGTGCCGGCGATCGTCAGCAGCGTGCTCTTGCCCGACCCGCTCGGCCCCATGATCGCGACCAGCTCACCCGACATCACCGTCAGGTCGGCATCCTGCAGGGCGTGCACCTCCCCGGCGCCGTCACCGTACGACTTCGACACGGCGGTCATCTCGAGCACGGTGGTCATCGAACCGCTCCGACCTTGGTGCGACGCGGCAGGCGGGCCGGAGGCGCCGGGCGTTCGGCCGCCATCGGCGGCATGCGGCGGATGCGTGCCTCCGCGGCGTCGAGCCAACGGACGATGGCATCGAGCCGGTAGATCTCGGCGTCGGCGACGAGCAGCAGACCGATGTCGTCGTCGGGAGCATCCTCCTTCAGCCGCGTGTACTGCTGCATCGCCTCCACGACGTGGCGTCGGTACACCTGGGTCAGTTCGCTCGCGTCCACCCCCGGCAGCCGCAACGCGACGAGCACCTTGATGACCAACTCGTCACGCGGGGGATGTGTCGTGTCCGGCGGACGCCGGAGCCACGTGTCCAGTTCGTCGCGTCCCGACTCGGTGATGCGATACGTCGTCTGGTTGCCGGCGTCGGCACCGTCGGACTCGACCAACCCGTCCCGATCGAGCCGTTGCAGCGTCGTGTACACCTGGCCCGTGTTCAGCGGCCACATCTCCCCGGTGCCCGCGGCGAATTCCTGGGCCAGCTGGAAGCCGTGCTTGGAACCCTCGCTGAGCAGGGCCAGCAGCGCATGACGTATCACCATGATCGCATCCTCGTTTCCGGACAGGTGTGTCTTCCCGGTAGACTACTCAGTAGACTACCGAGAATCAAGCCCCTCTCGATTTGTCGGCTGGCTCTGGTCGGTTTTCCATCTGTCACCAGCGAGCGCAACGCGCGAGATGAGTGATGGTGATCTGGCGAGCGTGCTTGCTCCTGCCGCTCAGCACTCGCGCGTGCGACGATGTCGCATGGCGATCGCGAGGGACTCGAAGCGGCCACATCTTCCATGTGTGATCGACCGCTCTTCCAACCCGAGCTGTGCGCCGCAGCGCCTCGAATGCAACTTCGGCTCCGCCGTACAGCACGTGTTCATCCGAGAGTCCGCGTGCCCGACTTCGACGAAATGTGCCACCGGACACCACCGGCGATTGACGAACGCGAACTGCTTGCCGTCGAGTTAGCACGCAACGCGGTCACCGAGACGTCCGTCGTCGAAGAATGGCGTCGCGAAGGCGATGACCGTTGTCGCCGATCTGGGTGATCACGTAGTCGATCCCGCCCCAGTGCTTGTCTTGCCCCTGATTGGGCTTGAACTGCTTGCTGCACAGATAGCCGTCGTGATTGCCGTTGACGTCCAGATCCGCAAGGAGGATCCGCACCGCCGCTGCGTCCGCTGGGCTGTAGATCGAGTAGTCCACCCTGTTCAAGGTGTCTTCGACCGGTAGCAGCACCTTGCCGGCAGGGCACCCTGCCACAGGACCTTCGGCCGCCCACGAGGTCGCAGGCATGGTGAGCGTGGCCGCGAGTACGGCGAGCGGCAAGAGCAGTTTCATGATGTTCCTTTGTGTATGTGGTTACCGAATTGCATCAGGAGACATCGAGCTGCGCCCGCCCGCCTCAGCCGATGTTGTGTCGACTCTGACCGCAGAAGTGTCGGATGTCAAGGTCGGCCTGCCCGAAGAGACTGGTGGTCCAGGCGGCGGGTCCGCTCACTACCTTGGCCGGATGACGGATGACCTGGAACGGATCGAGGAGCAGCTCCGCAGACTGCGCTTGTCCGGCTTCGACGAGAACGATGCGTGGGAGCTCGGCAGCGATCTCCGCCGGCGTGCCGCCGACCGGGGCGTTGCCGTGACGATCGAGATCCGCCTCGCCGGTTCGACGGTGTTCATGTGTGCGATGGCCGGCACGTCGCCCGCCAACGCGGAGTGGGCTCGGCGCAAGCGCAACGTCGTCGAGTTGCTCCATCGACCGTCGTACGCCGTCGGTCTCGAGGAGGTCCGCGACGGACGGTCGTTGCTGAGGGAGATGGGACTCCCCCATCATGAGGTCGCGTCCCACGGCGGGAGCTTCCCGATCGTGGTGGAGGGCATCGGCTGCATCGGTGCGGTGACCGTGTCCGGACTCCCCCAGCGGGACGATCACGAACTCGTCGTCGAGGCGTTGGCTGCTCGCTGCGACGTCGACGTCGCCGAGGTGCGGCTCGACTGAGCGCTCCCGTCGTTCGAAGCCTAGGACGCT
The DNA here is from genome assembly GCA_963695145.1 of Ilumatobacteraceae bacterium. Classification (GTDB taxonomy): domain Bacteria; phylum Actinomycetota; class Acidimicrobiia; order Acidimicrobiales; family Ilumatobacteraceae; genus Sva-07. Next base: position 327,903 of record CAVOGB010000007.1, read on the forward strand.
GCCTGGTAGCCGGCCGGTGGGCTGAAGTGCACCATCGACAAGTCGAGGCGTTCCCCGAGAGGGTGCTGATACCGTCCGATCGGCGGTGATGGCGGCGCCCCGGGGGGCCTGGGTCTGGCGCCACTGGCCAGGATCTGCTTGCCGTTACCGTCGGTGAAGACGAGCCCGCCCGGGATGTCGGCATTGCCCGAGATGCCGAGCTTGCCCTGGTGATGCAATCGGTGGTGATGCGGGCAGAGGGCGATCAGATTCCACGTTTCGGTCACCCCGCCATCTTCCCAGTGGATGATGTGGTGCACCTCGAGATGGTGGGTGACGTTGCACCCCGGGGTGCCGCAGCCTCCATCGCGATGGATGACGACGCGCCGTGTGCGGTCGGGAACGATGTATTGCGACCGGCCGACCGAGATGGGAATCCCGTTGTCGACGAACACCGGAGTGAGCAGTCCGTCGCAGGTGATGTACCGGCGGATGGCATCGGGCAGGAAGTGCCCCGTGGCGTTGCTGAGCCGCCCATCGACGTCGAGGTGCATGTTGATCCGGAACCGGTTCCGCCGCTCAGGTGACGTGACCGTGTCGAGCGACCGCTCGCAGATCTCACCGACCGCATCGACCCACGTGACATCGACCTGGCCGTCGTTGAACAACACGTCCCGCGTCTCCATGAGCGCCTGTTCGATGATCTCGCCACGCACACGATCGGTCTCGAGCGTCAGACGGAATCGCCCGTCGTCGTCGAAGTGGAACGAGCACCGATCGATGGGCTCGGAGTGGCCGCAGCACCCTGCTCCGCAGGTCGACCGCTGTGGCGTCTCGGGCGGCGCGACGTGACCATCCGGAACCGGTGGCCCGACGAGCGGCGCATCATCAGCCGAATCGATCGAATCGATCGACTGGTTCGAATCGGCCGTGCTCGACCCGACCTCGGTGTCGGGTGCAGTCGCCCCGACGGCGTTCGGGAAGTCGTATTTGCCGACCGAGCGGTTCAACTGCGGGACCGTCAGCATCTTCGCCAGCTCGGTCGCCGCGGCATCAGCCCACGAGGGAACCTTGCGGGCGAGCACGGTTGCTTGATCGAGCGAGAGTTCACCGCGTTCGAACGCTTCCATGCAGGCGGGAAGTTCGTCGGCGCGGCGAGCGATGTCAGCGATCTGTCTCGCATGGCCGGCGCTGATCCCGGTCCGCCAACACAGATAGCGCTCCACCGTCCAGATCCCCTCGCCTGCCCAGGTGTCCGGTTGATCGAGCAGTTGACGGGCCAGGACCGCGAGGCGGGCGTGCTGAGCGTTGAGTTGCCCGGCGACCTCGTTCAATTCCGCTTCGAGATCCTCCACGGGCCTCATCTCAACATCATACCAACGTATGTTCGTCATTGCAAGCTTAATCGAATATTTGTTCGTTCGCCGCAATGCGCCACGATGGTGACGATGCCGTCCTCCCCTGACCTCGATCTCCTGCGGACCGCCGCCGACCACGCGATCGCCTACGCATCGACGATCGACGACCGCGCCGCCGCGCCGACCGGCGAAGCCGTCGCAGCCCTGGCGGCGTTCGACGAGGTGCTCCCCGAAGGTCCGACCGACGGCTCGGAAACGATCGAACTGCTCCAACGCGTCGGCGGGCCGGCGACGATGGGCTCGACCGGACCGAACTACTTCGGGTTCGTGAACGGTGCGACGTATCCGGTCGCGCTCGGTGCGTCGTTCATCGTCGACACGTGGGATCAGAACGCCGCACTGCCGGTGATGTCCCCCGTTGCCGCGGCGATCTACGACGTCGCTCGACGGTGGACACTCGACGTGCTCGGGCTCGACGGCGACAGCGATGTTGCGTTCGTGACCGGAGCGACGGTCGCCAACGCCAGTTGCCTCGCGGCCGCCCGCGACGCCTTGCTCGACGAACACGGATGGGACGTGCAGCGCGACGGACTGTTCGGCGCCCCGGAGATCCATGTGGTGATCGGTGCAAAGGCCCACAGCACCTTGCGCAAGTCACTCGGGCTGGTCGGCCTCGGACGCGACCGTGTGACGATCGTGCCCGCCGACGACCAGGGCCGGATGCGCGCCGACAACCTTCCGACCGATGTGCCGGACGGCGTTCCCGTGCTGGTGTGCGCGCAGGCCGGCGAGGTGAACACCGGTGCGTTCGACCCGTTCTCGGAGATCGCCGACTGGGTCGCCGCGCGGAACGGTTGGCTCCACGTCGACGGTGCGTTCGGTCTGTGGGCGCTCGCCGACCCGAGTCGCGAGGATCTCGTCGACGGCCTGCGGCGCGCCGACTCGTGGGCGACCGACGGGCACAAGTGGCTCAACGTCACCTACGACTGTGGCATCGCGATCGTCCGACGCTCGGGAGCACTGCGACGAACATTCGCTGCAGTCGCCGGCTATCTCCCACCGGACGACGGCTTCGAGGCGATGCACCACACGCCCCAGTCGTCCCAACGCGCCCGCCAGATCGAGGTGTGGGCCGTGTTGCGCACGCTCGGCCGCTCGGGCGTCGCCGACATGGTCCGGCGGGCGTCCGACGCGGCGGTCGCGATCGCCGATCGGCTGCGCGAGGAGGGCTTCCTCGTTCTCAACGACGTCGTGTTGAACCAGGTGCTCGTCCGACTGGACGACGCCGAAACGACCGAGCTACTGCTCGCCGAGATTCAGCGCGACGGCCGGATCTGGTGCGGTCCGACCCAGTGGGCGGGAGGCACGGCGATGCGCATCAGCGTGTCGTCGTGGAAGACGACGACCAGCGACGCGCGAGCGGCGGCGGACGTGATCATCGACTGCGCACAGCGAGTCCGCGACGCGGGATCGACCGCCCACGAGCCCACACAGCGCGATTCGCGATTCGCGCGTTGACTCGACCGGTACGAGGCGCGACAATCGAACACATGTTCTTACAGGGCTCGTTGTTCGGTCTCGCCGAGCCATCGATCGACGACCGCCGCGTCGACCGCACCTGGCTCGACGACACCACGTGGATCGATCACTCCCCGACCTGGCTCGCCGGCGCAGATGCGGTGTTCGAGGAATTGTTGCACGCCCTGCCGTGGGAGCAACGGCGCGGCGTGAAGATGTACGACCGGCTCGTCGACGAGCCGCGACTGGTGCATTGGTGGTCGGTCGCGACCGGCACGCCGGAACCGCTCGCCGTGCTCGGCACGATCCGCCACGAGTTGAGCGAACGGTACGGCGTCGCGTTCGACTCGATCGGCTTCAACCTGTACCGCGACGGCAACGACTCGGTGGCGTGGCACGGCGACCGCCACCGCCACCGCGTCGAGAATCCGATCGTCGCGATCCTCAGCGTCGGTGCGGCACGCCCGTTACGGCTCCGCCCGCGAGGCGGTGGGCCGTCGCACGCCTGGAACCTCGGCTACGGCGACCTGTTCGTCATGGGCGGCGCCTGCCAGCACCGGTGGGAGCATTGCGTCCCCAAGGTGCACGACGTCGGGCCGCGCATCTCGGTCACGTTCCGCCACGACGCACGCTGAGCGGCCCTCCGACCCTGCGGGACTTCGCCGACGTGTCACGAGGTGTCTGACCCCACGTGACATGTTCGTCGACGCGAGCCGGCGACGGTCAGACCGATCGCAGGAGCGTGGCCAGCAGCTCGGGGTCGGACGCGGCGACCGGCGTTCGTCGGGCATCGTGCTCGAGGACCAGCAGATCACGACCCAGGGCGTCGGCCATCACGCCGCCCGCCTCCGTGAGCACCAACATCGCGCCGGCGTAGTCCCACACGCCGTGCGCGTCCGGGCTCGTGTCGACGAATCCGTCGAAGGCCCCTCGGGCGACCGCACAGATGTCGAGCGCCGACGCTCCCATCGCCCGGAACTGCCGCCAGCCGTAGTGATGGGTCGGGAGCCCGCTCACGGCGATGATCGCGCCATCGACCGTACCCAGGCCACTGCGCACCGACAGGGGGCGCCCGGACGAAGACGCTCCCCGACCGGCGATCGCCTCGAACCGCTCGCCGGTGGCGAGGTTGGTCACCATCGAGGCGACTGGGACCCCGTCGACCACCCAGCACAACGACGTCGCGAACCAGGGCAGCCCGAGACTGGCATTCGTCGAGCCGTCCAACGGATCGACGACGACGATGCCCCGCCGGCGCACGTCGGGCCGAGCGCGCTGGATCCCCGTCTCCTCCGACAACAGGTCGAACCCGGCATCGAGCAACGAGTCGACGCACACGCGGTCGACCGTGACGTCGACGTTGTACTGGCCCGCCCGGACCCCTGACTCGGCCCAGTCCGAATTCGACGTCACCACGTCACGCGTGCGGTCGCAGATCACGCCGAACAGCTCGATCACCGCGCCGGCCTCGTCGACCCCGACCGGCTGTTGATCGTTGGCGCTGTGCACGACCGTGGACGGTAGTGTCCGAACCGCATGGCAGTGATCGACGTAGCAGGGTTCGTCGCCGACGTGAAGAGTCAGGCGATCGACCACGGCTTCCACGTCCACGACGAACGCCACTTCGTCGAGACCTACTCACTCCGCCAGTTGTGGGAGGTCGACCTCCATCCCGAGGAGGCCTGCTCGGGCCCCATCGACCTGCACCTCTCCCTCGACGTCGACCCGCGGGCGATGCTCGGCTTCGAGGACGAGATCATGAAGCTCGACGAGATCGACGATCCTCCGCCGAGCGGGTTCTCGTTCCCCCTCCTGTTCACGTGGACGCTGCCGCCACTGCCAGACCCGCCGGATCTGCTCGTGCTGGCGACCGATCTCGCCGGCATCGGCGGCATCGACCTGCCGGTCGAGGTCTCGGCGATCGACTCGTTCCCGAGTGTCACGGACGCCCCCGAGCGCAGCCTGTCGATCGTGGCCCGCATGACCGTCGACCTGGCCGACGTGTACATGAACATCGACGACGCCATCACTGCCGCGCTCGACCGGTGCAAACATGTCAGTCTGTACCTGCTCGACCGAGCCAACGCCTGGCTCGGCGAGGACTGACGCTCACCGCCCTGCTCCGGCCACCTACCGACCACACCTGCACGACCCACGCCTCACCGACCACCGCACCAGGGGGAGCCATGCGAGTTCACGAACTGATCGACATCCTGAGCGACCAGCCCGCCGACGCGGAGGTCGAACTCGCCGTGATCGCTCCGGTCGAGGAAGGGTCCGACGACATCACCGTCGACCGTTACTTCGTCGACGGCGTGCTGCCCTGGGAGGACGACGAGGACGACGAGGACTCCGACAGCCCGGGCGAGCTGACGATCTGGCTCGTCGGTGGTGAGGAGGCCGACGTGACCGCCTTCCTCGACGCCATCGAACAACCCGACGCCTGATCGGCCGCGTTCACCCGGAACCGACCGACTCCGCGCGGACGGCAGCCTGGCATGATCGTGCCGGCATGGACGCCGAGGTCGTGGTGCTCGTCGAGGGTGAGAGTGACGCGGCGGCCGTCGCCACCCTGGCCGCCCGTTACGAGATCGGTTCCGCCCGGTTGCAGCCGATCGTGGCGTTCGGCGTCACGAACTTCCGCCGCATCCTCACCGAACTCGCCGCCCGGCGCCCGCGTGTCCGGGTCGTCGGGCTGTACGACGACCCCGAGGAGCACGTCGTCCGTCACGCCCTCGAGGCCGCAGGCCTCGGCACACGGCGCGGGCGGGGCGGCCTCGAACACCTCGGGTTCCACGCCTGCGTGGCGGACCTGGAGGACGAGTTCATCCGGGCCATCGGTGTCGACGGCGTCGAGCAGCTGATCGAGCGCGAGGGCGAGCTGCCATCGCTCCGCCGGTTCCAGGCGCAGCCGGCACAGCGCGGTCGCCCGGCCGACCAGCAGCTCCGGCGGTTCATGGGCACGAAGTCGATGCGCAAGATCCGCTACGGCGATCTCCTCGCCGCGGCGGTCGATCTGCACGCCGTTCCCGACCCGCTCCGCCGCGTGACCATCGATCTCTTCCCGCCCGATCCATCCCGTCCGCGGTGACCCACGAGCGCAGTGCGACCGGTCTGCGATGATGGCGACCGACGAGCGACAAGGATCGACGATGAACAAGAAGAACCCCGAGCACCCTCCGGGCTCGTATCTGCCCCACCCCCCGAAGATGCCGCGCGAGCAGTACGAACGCGACCTCGTGGCCCTGCAGATCGAGCTGCTGAAGGCACAGCGTTGGGTGAAGAGCAGCGGCCAACAGATGCTGATCATCTTCGAAGGGCGCGACACCGCCGGCAAAGGCGGCACCATCAGCCGGTTCCAGCAACACCTCAACCCTCGCGGCGCGCCGCGGGTCGCGCTGACGGCACCGAACGATCGGGAACGGACGCAGTACTACTTCCAGCGGTACATGCAGTACCTCCCGGCGGCCGGGGAGATCGTCTTCTTCGACCGCTCGTGGTACAACCGGGCCGGCGTGGAGCGCGTGATGGGCTTCTGCAACCGGGCCGAGACCTCGCTCTTCCTCCGGCAGGCACCGCGCGTCGAGCAGGGCCTGATCGAGTCCGGGATCCGCCTGACCAAGCTCTACCTCGCGGTCAATCGTGAGGAACAACTCCAGCGGCTCGAGGCGCGCCGTGAGGATCCGCTCAAGGGTTGGAAATTGAGCCCCATCGACGAGCGGGCGCCCGAACTCTTCGACGAGTACACCCAGGCGCAGAACGACATGTTCCTGTTCACCCACACCCATGAGTCGCCATGGACCGTGATCAACGCCAACGCCAAGCGCACGGCTCGGATCAACGCCATCCGGCACGTGCTGCACGACCTGCCCTACGACGACAAGGACGACGACGTCGCCTGTGCACCGGACCCGACCATCGTCGGCACACCGACCGAGATGTGGCCGGACTTGATCGGCCCGCTCTGAACTCGAGCGCCGGCGACGGTCAGCCGGCGAGGATCTCCCGGGCGGCCTCGGCGTCGGTCGCCCGGACCTCGAGTTCGATGCCGCCGTCCCCGTCGACCGGGATCACTCCCCCACCGTCGTTGTCGACGATCTCGCTCTCGACGCCGAAGGCGCGGAGCTTCGCCTGGGCCACCTCCGCCTCGCCGACGCTGCCGAACGTCGACACGGTCACCGGTTCGGGATGGGCGTCACTCGTGCTCGTCATGTCCCTTTCCTAGCACGACCACTCCACACCCCACCTGCGATCCCTCCCGTTGCGGTGAGCGAGTCGACCAGCCCTCGGTCCGTTCGCTCATCGCTGTGGGGGAAGGCGGTGCGGCCGGGGGTCAGCCGTGGCGGGCGATGGCGAACAAGCGGCGGATCCCGTCCCAGAAGTTGTTGGGCAGCGCCGCTCCCGGCGACGCACCCGGATGATGCGGGGCGATCCGAACACGCAGCACGCCCGGCTTGATGGTGAAGCGCAGTGGCGGATCGATCACCATCGCCTCGCCGTCGACGCCGGCCGGCACCGGACCGTCGGAGTCGACCTCGAACGTCGGAGCGTCCCACTGGCGCAGCCGGGGGCGGTGTCCACCGACAGGAGCCTCCAACACCGCCAGGCCGAGACGTCCGTCGTCGATCGCGCGGTCGTGTGCCCGACCCGATCAGGTTGCCCAGTCGATAGTTGTTGTTGGACACCATCACGACGATCGCCTTCCCCGCCGGCCCGTCGCCCGGCCGGTCGAACCGCAGATCGGTCGCACTCGAGGCCTGCGGGCCACCGAACTCGGGCACGGTTTCGAGCACGGTGTGCAGCTTGGCGTCGCGATACCCCTCGCGTTGGACGGACTCGGCGTAGAGCCCGAGGGACACGTTGTTGACGAAGATTCGACCGTTCACCTCGGCGAGGTCGACACGACGCTCCCCGCCACTGACGAACGCGTCGAGCGCTCCGACCACGTCGTTGCGATCGACACCGAGGTCGAGCGCGAAGTGGTTGCGGGTCCCGGCCGGGATGCAGGCGAACGGAAGATCCAACTCGGCGGCGATCGTTGCGATGATCGCCTGCGTCCCGTCGCCGCCGGCCGCGGCGAGCGCATCGGCGCCCCGCTCCACGGCATCCCGGGCGAGTTGGAACAGATCGTCGCCCGGGCTCAGCTGGATCGGCTCGATACCGCGCGCCCGCGCCTCGTCGTCGAGATGCGCGGCCGCCGCCTTGCCGCCACCGGACTTCGGGTTCCAGATCACGACCGGATGCTTCGGTGGATCGGCGGTCGGCAGTTGGACATGGATCCGGAACGCCTCGCGGGAGGCGAGCGACGCGAGCACCAGGATCACGGCGAGCACGATCACCTCGGCCAGGATTCCACCCATCGCGATGGCGACGACGGCGCCGATGAGCAACAACACGGCGATCACCGCCATGACGGTCCGGGCGAGGCCACGCCGGCGGATCGCCTCCCAGCCGGCCACGAACGCCAGCAGCACCAACAGCGCGGCGATGAGACCCCGGGGAAAGCCGCGCACGGTGCTGACGGCGACGAGGGCGGCGGCCGCGGCGAACAGCACGAGAGCGACGACGGCCATCACGCGACGTGATCTCATCGATCGTTCCCTTCAGGTCTCGTACGACATCGGTCGATCCGCATTGTCCCCCTGGCTGCCTCGCTCAGTGCGGCCGAATCATACGACGGCGGGCGGATCGGCCGAGCGACCCTCACGGTTCCGGGCCGTCGGGCATCTCGTCGATGTGGGCGAGTGCCAGTTCGACCGAGTCGTAGAAGTGGTCGCGGTCGAGCGTGGCGAACAGGCCGTACCGGAACACGAGGTCCTGCAACCGGTCGCGCAGCTCGACGAAGGCGAGATGCACCCCCTGCGCGTTCAACTCGCGGTCGAGTTGCTCCAGGACGTCGGCGGCACTCACGTCGATGTCGGTGATCGCCTCGCACTGCAACACGACCCAGCGTGGACGCTCCTTCCGCACGAGTTCACGGACCTGCTGGCGGAACATGCCGGCGTTGGCGAAGAACAGCGGCGCCTCCCAGCGGTACACGAGCACGCCGGGGAGCGGTTCGGCCGTCGGCGTCATCCGGAGGCTGTGCCACCCCTCCCCTTCGACGTGGCCGAGCACCTCGCCATGCGGCCACCAGCTCCGCTTGAAGAACAGCAGGATCGACAGGACGACGGCGATGAGGATGCCCTGCAGCACGCCGAAGAACACGACGCCGCCCGTGGCCACCAGGGAGAGGACGAACGAGCTCGTGCGGACGTTCCAGTAGTGGCGCAGCGCTTTGATGTCGGCCAGCGACAGTGCCGCACCGATCACCACGGCGGCGAGGGCGGTCTGCGGGAGATCGGCGAGCAACGTGCTGAAGAACAGCAGCAGCAACGCGACGACGAGGGCTCCCACCAGGCCGGTGAGCTGGCTCTTGGCTCCCGTCGATTCGGCAACGGCGGTTCGCGACGAACTGGTGGAGACCGCGAACCCCTGGAAGAACCCGGCCGCGACGTTCGCCGTGCCGATGCCGATCATCTCCTGGTTCGGAACGACCTCGTCGCCCCGACGGGCCGCAAACGCGGTCGAGGTGGCGATCGTGTCGGTGAGCGAGACGAGGGTGATTCCGGCCGCCGCGACGAGCATCGGCGCCACGTCGTCCCACGTCGTCCACGGCAGCGCCGGGCGGGGCAGTCCCTGCGGCAAGCGCACCGACCGTCGAGATGTCGAGATCGAACAGTGCGGTCACCACGGTGGCGCCGACGACCGCGACCAGTACGGCGGGTATCGCGCGACTCACGCGAGGGAGCAGGAGGAGAACTGCCAGGGCTGCGACCCCGACCGCGAGCGCCGTCGAGTTGCGCTCGTCGAGGCCGCTGAAGAACGTCTGGACCTCCTCGATGAAGCCGTCGGCATCGGTGGAGAAGCCGAACAGCTTGGGGAGCTGACCGACGATGATCGTGATCGCCAGCCCGTTCATGTAGCCCACCTGCACCTCCTTGGAGAGGAGGTCGGCCACGAAGCCGAGCTTGCCGACGCCGAGACCGATCAGGATCACCCCGACCAGAACGGCCATCATCCCCGCCAGCGCGATCGCCTTCGACGGGTCGTCGGTCACGGCGACAATGGGAAAGATGGCGGCGAAGATGAGGGGCGACACCGACGAATCCGGTCCGAGCACCAGCACGCGCGACGGCCCCATCAGCGCGTATCCGACGAGGCAGGCGATCGTGGTGTACAGCCCGGTCACCGGCGGGAGACCGGCGAGTTCCGCGTACGCCATCCCCTGCGGCACGAGGATCGCCGCCAGCACGACGCCCGCAACGAGGTCGAAGCGAAACCAGGAGCGGTGGTACGAGCGCAGCGCACGAACTCCCGGAACCCAACGCGACAACCCGGCCGTCTCGGGCTGGTCCGCCACCGCCGTCGCCGCGCCGTCCGACACCATCGTGGTCAGGCGTCCCGACTCAGAACTTCTCGGGAACGAGATGCACCCGGAGGTCGGGTTCGGTGTAGCCGTCGGGGCTCGGCGGGTCGGGGAACTCGATGTCGGCTCGCGGCACGGGTTGGTACGGGATGTGGTCGAGCAGATGCGAGATGATGTTCAGGCGGCCGCGCTTCTTGTCGTCGTTCTGCACGACGAACCACGGCGCCCACGGCGTGTCGGTGGCGGCGAGCATCTTGTCGCGGGCGCGGCAGTACTCGTAGCGGAGGCTGTACGACTTCAAGTCGGTGGGCGACAGCTTCCAGATCTTGCGCGGGTCGTCGATCCGGCTCTCCAGTCGGCGGGCCTGCTCCTCGACGCTGACGTTGAGCCAGTACTTGATGACGATGATCCCCGAGTCGACCATCGCCCGTTCGACCTGCGGGGCGATCGTCAGGAAACGCTCGGTCTCCTCCGGCGTGCAGAAACCCAGCACCGGCTCGACACCCGCGCGGTTGTACCAACTGCGATCGAAGATCGCGACCTCCCCGGCCGCGGGAAAGTGGGCGATGTAGCGCTGGATGTACATCTGCGAGCGCTCGCGTTCGGTCGGTGCCGGCAGCGCGATGTGCTTGAACACTCGAGGGCTCGTCCGCTCGGTGATCCGCCTGATCGTGCCACCCTTGCCGGCCGAATCGAGCCCCTCGAACACCACGCAGATCTTGGCGCCGCTGTCCTTCACCCATTCCTGCATCGCCACGAGCTCGCCCTGCAACACCTCCATGGCGTCCTCGTACTCGCGGCGCTTCATCTTGCGCTTGGAGCCATCGACCGATCCGTCGGCGCCCGCCTCGTCGATCGGTGCGGCGAGTTCGGTCACGCCTTCATTCGATGTCCCGGCACTCGATGTCCCGGCCTTGTGCTTGTCGGCCTTCTTCGCCTTCTTCGCCTTCTTGGACTTCTTCGACTTGCCAGCCATCGATCCTTGCCTCCCTCGTCGTCGTGCAACCGAACCGGCCGCGGCTCGCTCACGATCGCGCGCGGGCGTGGACAGCGACCGGTTCTATCACGGCCGCACCTGCGCCCGCCGGATTCCCGCCCCGGGCGACCACGCTGCTCGTCCCCGAGTGGTGCTGAACAGTCGTTTTGCAGTGGATCTGCCTCGACCGCCTATCGTCGGCGTCCAGCAACGATCCGGACAGACAAGGGGACGAACATGGGCAAGCTCGAGGGACAGGTCGCCTTCATCACGGGGGCCGCACGTGGACAGGGCCGCGCCCACGCCGTGCGGATGGCCCAGGAGGGCGCCGACATCATCGCCATCGACATCTGCCAGCAGCTGCAGTCGGTCGGCTACAAGATGTCGACGCGCGACGACCTCGACGAGACCGTGCGTCAGGTGCAAGCGCTCGGGCAACGCATCGAGGCCTACGAGGCCGACGTGTGCGACGTCGAAGGACTGCAGAAGGCGTTCGACCACGGCGTCGGCGAACTCGGCCCCGTGACGATCGTCGTCGCCAACGCCGGGATCGGCCCGGGCGGGTTCGCCTCGGCCGAGCAGCAGTGGGACGAGGTCATCGCCGTGAACCTCACCGGTGTGTGGAACACCGGCCGCGTCGCCATCCCCTCGATGATCGAGAACGGCCAGGGCGGCTCGATCGTCCTCACCAGCTCCACCGGCGGGCTGATCGGCTCCCCGTCCGAACGTCCCCGGCATGCTGGGGTACACCGCCGCCAAGCACGGCGTGATCGGCTTGATGCGGTCGTGGGCGAACTACCTGGCCCCGCACTTCATCCGCGTCAACAGCGTCGCGCCCACCACCGTGCGCACCCCGATGGCCAACGACGGCAACGTGTCGATGATCCTCCAACACGTCCCCGAGCTGGCCGGGGCTCTGACCAACGCCATTCCGGTGGAAGCGGTCGATGCCATGGACGTCGCCAACGCAGTGGCATGGCTCGCCTCCGACGAGGCCCGCTACATCACCGGCACGGTCGTGCCCGTCGACGCCGGCAACGTCAACCGCCGCTGAGCGCTCCTTCCCGCCGAGCGCTACTTCCCGCCGAGCTCCTGGCGGAGCAGTGCCGCCGCGGCGACCGTGGCCGCATTGAACTGGTCGAGTGGCGCGCCGTCGACGGCGGCCTGGCGAACCTGCGACACGGCGTCGAGCACGGCCGCGCGCCGGGCCGCGGAGAGCCAGGGCGCCCGGTCCATCGTGGCCTGCAGGTCCTCGCGGACCGCATCGAGGGGGGTCATCACACTGGTCTCGAGATCATCGGTCCCACCGATCACCTGCTCGTACTCGATGCCGAGGCGCTCGAGCCCGGTCGCCTCCTGCTCGACCTGCGCTTGCACGGTGGCCACGCGATCGCTGATCGCCGGCGCCTGCTGACGCCCGATCGACCAGCCGACGACGAGCGCGATCGTCGAGGCCACGGCAGCGATCACGATCGTGCGGCGCAGGCGCGTGCCGGCGGAGACGTACAGGGCCATCAGCGCTGCCTTCCGACGAGGTAGGTGACGTCCGGCCGTCCGGCGTAGGGATTGGCGGCTCCTGGCTCGACGTCGAGCTCGAGCAGGCGGCGGTCATCGACGATCCACGTGCTCGGCCGCAACGTGATGGGCCCCCGGTAGCGGGTTCGGCGCTCGATGGCCGACGACAGGTCGTCTTCGGCCACCAACTCCCCTTGCAGCCGGATCGCCTCGTCGCCGTAACGATCGACGACCTCGATGTCATCGCCCTTGCAGACGAGCCAGTAGCGGCCGACACCGATCACGTCGCTTCCCTCGCCGGCGCGATCCCGCAGCGCGGTGAGATCGACCTCGTCGCGGCCGGGCGTGGCGCCCGACGACAGTCCGACCGACCCGACGGCGACCGCCCGCAACGTCTTGCGCTCGGGCACCTCTTCGACACGGACTTCGACGCTGGCCGGGCTCGCTCCTGCGGCCACGACCTCGGCCTCGACGTCGGCCATCATGACGTCGAGCGTCTCGGCCGTGATGTTCGCCACGGTGCGCTCACGCTCGGCGCGGATCAGCGAGAGCGCGTCGCCGATCGACGAGATCACCTCGGCGTGGTCCGGGATCGCGAGTGGCCAGCCGAGCCGCCGCGCCACGTATCTGGCCAAGCCGCCGGCGCCACCGCCGACCCCGACGACCGTCGGCGCGTCGAGCTTCGCCGATCGAGCGACATTGAGCGCAAGTTCGCACGCCTCGTCGCTGGCCGCGAGCAGCATGTGGTCGGCGATCGTCGCGGCATCCAGCTTGCTGACGGCGGCGACGAGTTCGAAGGCAGCCTGCGCGGCGGCGGGGTCGGCGTAGCAGTAGTCGCCGGGCTCGGGCACTCCGAAGAAATTCGCGGCACAGGTGGTCGTCAACGTCGCTCCCCGACCGTCGGCGGTCCGGATCATCACGTAGTCGGAAGGGTCACCCGGCCGTGGCGCGACGAACGAGACCATGGCCCCGTCGAAGTCGGACGGTTGCATGAAACTCGCGTACTGCAGGCCGGCGATGTGCGCCGAACGCGGGCCGATGCCGTACACGCGGCCGCGCCGCATCCGCGCGATCGACCCACCGGCGACACCGACCACGCGGACGTCGACGCTGCGGAGCGCGGTGGCGTGCGACGCCACACGCACGTACGACAATGACGGCCGGCCACCGCGAATGGCGGCGATGTTGGTCGAGGTCCCGCCGACCTCCAACACGATGGCGTCGGCGACGCCCACGTAGCGCAGCGCGCCGGCGACCGAAGCCGAGGGACCTGAGTACAGCGTGCGGACCGGGGCAGAACTGAAGCCCGTCAGGTCGGTCGCACCACCGTCGCTGCGCATCACCATCACGGGCGCACTGATACCGGCCGCCTGGACCCCGTCGGCGACGAACGACGCGGTCGTCACGGCGATCGGCAGGATCGAGGAGTTCAGGGCCGCGGTGATGGCGCGCAGTTCCAACCCGTACAGGCCGCTGAGATCGGCCGAGGTACACACGGGAAATCCGGCCTCGGTCGCCAAGGCGGCGACCGTGTGCTCGTTGCCCGGATCGTCCGGCGAGAACGCCTCGGCCACGCACACGGCGGCCACGCCCGCCGCACGGAACTTCTCGAGTGCGGCGCGGACGGCGGCCACCGGGAGCCCGTCGGTCACGTCGAAGAACTCGCTGTGGACCTCGAGCCGCTTGCCGGGCGCGACCTCGACGTCGCTCAACGTCGTTCGTTTCTGGACGCGCTTGAGGTCGGGCCGGCGGCCCATTCCGATGATCCCGACCGGCGCCGCGTCACCCTCGACCAACGCGTTCACCGCCTGTGTCGTGGAGTGGGTGACGAGATCGATGTTGTCGGGCCCGACCTGTTCGGCGAGCTCGGCGACGGCCTGCACGACACCGGCTGCGACACCGCCGTCGGCGGTGTGCGTCGTCGGCACCACCACGGTGGCGACGATCGATCGACCCGTCAATTCGACGGCGACCGCCTTCGTGAACGTTCCGCCGACGTCGACGCCGACACGGACTCGGGTCATGTGGGAGCCGTTGCCGCGCGCGGCGGCGCCACCCGATGACGATTGGCGAGCATCGGCTTGAGGACGAACACGTGCAGCGCCCCCACCACGTACACGGTCGCCAGCAACAGCTGGGCGAGGAGCGAGGGAGAGGTCGGCCAGACCCCGGTCGCCTCCGCCAGGAAGATCGGCAGGCGGGGGCCACCGGTCCGCCGGTAGGTGATGAGGTCTGCGGCCTGCAATGTCTTGACGGCATTGCCGAGCATGGCGATCGAGGTGACCATCACCATGACGACGGCCACGTTCATGAACGTCCGGACCGGCAACTTCCGGCCGACCCGGAAGACCACGATCGCCACGCCGGCGAGGGCGACGAGCGCCAAGGCCACCCCGGCCAGGATGTAGACGCCGAGACCCTCCCCGAAGGTCATCAACGACTGGTAGAACAGCGCCGTCTCGAACCCCTCGCGATACACCGCCGTGAAACCGACCGCGACCAACGAGGCGGTCGAGCCGACCGAGATCGCCGTCCAGAGCCGGGCTCTGACGAACTCCATCCAGCGGTTGTGCTCGATCCGCGCGATCAGCCAGAACGACACGTAGAACAGCACCGCCACGGCCAGGAGCGCGACGATGGCCTCGAGCACCTCGCGTCCGATCGGCAGGATGGCGAACAGCGTCGGCATCAGGAGCACTGTGATCACCGTGGCCACCGCGGCGAGCGCGACGCCGCCGAGGATCGGCTTGATGAAATGCGGACTCCGCGCCGCTTCGAGGTAGCCGAGCAGGACCGAGAGCAGCAGCACGACCTCGAACCCTTCGCGGAAGAGGATGAGGAACGACTG
Source organism: Ilumatobacteraceae bacterium (assembly GCA_963695145.1). GTDB lineage: Bacteria > Actinomycetota > Acidimicrobiia > Acidimicrobiales > Ilumatobacteraceae > Sva-07. The sequence goes on from CAVOGB010000007.1 coordinate 343,505, forward strand.
GGTGGCCACGAGCGCCGGTGCGCCGACCCCCGCATCGGTGATCGCCCGCTCCGCGCCGTCGAGCATCCCGCGGAGTTCGATGATGTCGTCGCGGATCTCACCGATCGGGCGGCCGTCCTGGATCGCGGTGCGGATGGCGGCGAACTGGAACTCCGCCTCGACCGTCAGGTCGTTGTCGGCGACGCGCAGTGGGGTCTCGACGAGTTCGAAGTGCGACAGGTAGCCGTCCTTGGCCTCGGCCAGGGCCTGCACCTCGTTGCCCGCCTTGATGAGCGCCAGCGTCTCGTCGATCGAGGCACGCGTCTCGTCGAGCAGTTGGATCGCGTCGGCCCGCGAGACGTCGCCCGCGGCCGCGGCCGAACCGCTCGCCGGCACCACGGCGACGAGGACGGCCAGCAGTGCGCCGATCCCGAGGAGCAGCCGGCGGATCGTCATCAGCCCGGATGAGCGGCGAGGTATGCCGCGGCCGTCTCGGACATCTTCGCGGTTGCCTCAGCCATCGCCACGGCGTTGCCGTCCTTGCCGGCCTCGAGGAAGCTGTCGAGGGCTTCCTCGCTCGCCAGGTAGGCGTCCGAGTCCTCCTGCTTCACCGTGCCCTCGAAGCTCTCCCAGGTCTCGTGCACCGCGTCGAGCGCGTCGTCGGTCGCGCTGACCGGGTCGGCGGACAGCGCGGTCATCGCCGCCAGCATGTCGGCATAGCCGTTGGCGACGGCGGAGTCGGGCACGACTTGTTCCTCGGGGGATTCGGCTTCCGTCTCGGTCGCCTCGGTCTCGTTCGAGCCCGAGTCGTCATCGGATCCGCATGCCGCAACGAAGGACATACAGGCGAGGGCGACGAGGCCGAATCGGACGGGGGCAACGGGAAGTCTGCTCATGGAAACGGAGCGTAGCCGGTTGTATTCGGATTGCCTAACGTCACGCGAGTGGGATGGAGACCACACGGCGGTGGAGGTGCTAGCACGTAGGTCCGATGGTGGACGGCACGCCGGTTCAGGCGTAATGGGTCTCGGCAACCACACGTCGGCATCAAGAACGTCGACAACCACCCCCAAGGAGACATCATGAACCGACGACTGATCTGGATCGCAGCGGGCGTTTCAGTGCTGGGACTCGGTGTCCCCGCATTCGCGGCCGCCCGAGGCGGAGACGGCACCCCCGAAGACAACGGCGTTCCCGGCGACGTGCGCGGCAACTGCGACGAAGCCGAACACGCCAGCGACCCCGAGTGCCTCGCCGACCCGGCCAGCACCACCATCGTGGTGACCGTCCCCGCCACGACACCGGTCACCAGTGTCGAAGACGACACCACCACCACCGCCGCCTCGGTCCCCGAGACGACTCCGGTCACCAGCGTCGAAGACGACGAGGACGACGACGACACCGTGGCGACCCTGCCCGACACGACAACGGCGACGCACCGTCGAAGACATCAGCGGTCCGTGCGACGAGGCCGAGCATGCCGCCGATCCTCGTTGCACCGGCGCTCCGCGGGTCGACAACTCCGGCCCCGGCAACATCAACGACGACAATGACGCCGTCGACAACTCCGGCCACGGCAACAACAACGATGACGGTGCGGTCGACGACAACTCCGGACGCGGCGGCCACGACGACGGTGCCGACGACGGTGGGCACCACGGCGGAGACGACGCCAACGACGACTCCGGCCATGGCGGCCACGACGACTGAACCTGGTCGACCAACGACCTGAACACACCGATCAGGAGCGGCACCGACACGGTGCCGCTCCTGACGACGTTTTCGGGCGAGAATGGCGACGTCGCAGAGAACCGGAGGAGACGTGGCAGACAGTCAAGGGCGGGTACTGGTAGCACCGATCTCGGTCAGGCGGTTCGTCCTTCGGTTCGCGATCGCCGGCTTCGTGGCGTTGGTGATCGTGGCGATGCTCACCGCCATCGCCAGTCGTCGCGTCGGTACCGATCAGGCCATCGACGAAGCCAAGCGAGTTGCGCAGGTCAGCTCGGGAATCGTCCAGCCGTATCTCGACGACGACGCCGTGGAGATGAAGCGCCCGGCCCTCGACCGCGTCAACGCGGCCATCGAAGATCTGGTGCTGCAGGGGTCGCTCGTGCGCGTCAAGATCTGGACCGAGGACGGCACGATCATCTACTCCGACGAATCTCGCCTGATCGGTCAGCAGTTCGACCTCGGAGCCGAGGAGCAGGAGGTGCTGGAGAACGGCGGGACGGACGCCGAGGTCAGTGACCTGTCCCAGCCAGAGAACGCCTTCGAGACCGAGAAGAAGTTGCTCGAGGTGTACCACCGCACCGAGACCGCGTCGGGGACACCCCTGCTGTTCGAGGCCTACTTCCGCTACAGCGGTGTCACCGACGTGGGACGGCAGCTGTGGTCGCAGTTCGCCCCGATCGTCCTGGGATCATTGATCCTCCTCGAACTCGTCCAGATCCCGCTGGCGTGGTCGATGGCGCGGCGGCTGCATGCCAGCCAGCAGGACCAGGAACGACTCCTCCGAGCCGCGCTCGACGCGTCCGACGCCGAGCGGCGCCGGATCGCCAGCGACCTCCACGACGGCGTCGTCCAGGAGTTGGCCGGCGTGTCCCTCACCCTCGCCGCGCAAGGAAAGATGGACGCCGTCGACCAACAGCAGGTGGTCCAGGCGTCGGCCGCCATCCGCTCGAGCATCAAGTCACTGCGGTCGCTGCTGGTGGAGATCTACCCGGCGAACCTCGAGGAGGAGGGCCTGCAGTCGGCGGTCGGCGATCTCTTGAACGTGCTGGCGGCCCGTGGGATCTCGACCCGTCTCGTGGCCGACCTCCAGGTGAACCGCATCGATCTCGAGGCGTCGACCCTCGCCTACCGGGTCGCCCAGGAGGCTCTCCGCAACGTCGTGTCGCACGCCGCCGCGACCGAGGTGCGCGTCTCGCTCGACGTGGAGGACAGCTCGCTGATCCTGGTCGTCGACGACAACGGGAAGGGGTTCTCCACCGACACGTTGGACCAGCGGTCCGCGGACGGTCACGTCGGCCTGCGCTCGCTGGCGGGGCTGGCGGCGGACCTCCACGGTTCGCTCCAGGTACGATCGAGCCCAGGCACCGGCACCAGGGTCCAGGTGAGCATTCCGATCGACGACAGGATGGAACGATGACGGCCGAATCGGAGTCGGGTACACCGAAGATCCGCGTGGTGATCGTCGACGACCACGTCGTGGTGCGCTCGGGCCTGGAACAGTTCCTCGCCACGACCCCCGACATCGAACTGGTCGGTACGGCGGCGAACGGCATCGAGGCGCTCGAACGTGTGGCGGAGCAGCACCCTGACGTGGTCCTGATGGACCTGTCGATGCCCGAGATGAACGGCATCGATGCAACGAGGGAGATCGCCTCGCTCCACCCGTCGAGCCGGGTGCTCGTGCTGACGTCGTTCTCCGACCAGACACGAATTCTCGATGCGCTCGAAGCGGGCGCCGACGGCTATCTGCTCAAGCATGCCGATCCCGACGACATCGCCGAGGGCATCCGGGCGGTCTTCACCGGCGGGTCGCCGCTCGATCCGAAGGCGGCCCGGTCGCTGCTCGAATCACGGCGTGGCGGCCGCGTGGCTCCCCAGCTGACCGACCGCGAGCGGGAGGTCCTGCTGCTCGTTCGTGACGGGTTGGCCAACAAGCAGATCGCCCGCCGGCTCGACATCGCCGAACGGACGGTGAAGGCCCACCTCACCAGCGTGTATCAGCGTCTCGGCGTGACCGATCGCACGCAGGCGGCGCTGTGGGCCAGCGAACATCTGACGGACGACTGAGCGGCCAGTCGTCGCCGGTCAGTCGTCGCGATCAGTCGTGAGGAGTTGAATCGTCCGGCTTGGACTGGTCGTCCGGCCTGGACGGATCGTCGTCACCGCCGGAGCGCCCCGACCCGGAGTTGTCGCCCGAGCCGCCCTTGCCGCGGCCGGATTCGGGCGCGTCCGTGGTGGCGGCACCACCCCCGCCGCCGTGCGTTTCCGGTTCGGTCGTGTTCGCGTGTTCCTCGGTGTCGTCCGTGGTCGGAGTCGCGCTGGTCGCCACCGAGTCGCGCCGGTCGGAGGGGCCCGGCCCCGAACGCCCTGCCGAACCGACGACGACGGGATGATCCTCGATGCTCGTGACCGTCTCGGGGACGGTCTCCGGCAGCGTCTCCGGTGGAACCGTCGTCTCCGGCGGCAAGGTGGAGGTCGTCGACGTCGACGTGGAGGTCGACGTCGTACTGGTCTCGACCGGATCGTCGGACCCTGGGTTCTGCCACACCGAGTGCGACGGGGCTCCCAAACTCGGGAACAGCGTCTCTCGGATCGCGTACGCCGTGCCCGCCGATCCCATCAACGCCACGGCGGCGAGCGTCGCAACGACCGCCTTGCTCGACCAGGAGTTCCAGTTCGCCGAACCCCGATCGGTCGGAACCTCCTCGCGTGGGGGCGCAGCAGTCACGTGGGGCAGCGACTCACCGTCACCATGCCCATGGTCGAGCCAACTTCCACCCATGCCACCAGTGTGCTCTCCGCGAGCTGCACTCACCATCAGACGATGGTCGTAGTACCTGCATGACGTGCCAAAAACGCCGCCGGAGGGGCTCTCGTGGGGTGGTGCTACGACCAACGTACAGTTCATTTCGGACCGACATTCGTGCACACTGGTGGACGTGGCAGCGGCGACCATGAACAGCGAAGCGTCCTGCCAATCGTTCGAACGACCTTCGGGTCGTTCCGTTCGTGCTCGACGAGACGGTCCTCGACCGCTGACCCGCTGACAGCTCCGAGTTGAACTCTCGCCGTACGCGAGAACGAGGTCACCCACCGCCCGGGGTGACCTCGTTCAACGCCGAAACGAGGTCACCGCCCGCCCGCGGTGACCTCGTTTCGTGCGATTCATTCTTCCACATCTTCTGTCGCCGCGCTGCGCCATTTCGTCCGCGCTGCCGAACTCGGGACGCGAAACGAGGTCACCGTCTCGCAGACGGTGACCTCGCTTCGACCCGTATTCGCTCTGGGGAACCAGGCGGGCGGAATCGCCCGGTCCCCCAGATCGATCGCTAGTTCTTGATGGTGACCGGGACGTTCTCGAGGACGCCACCACGGGACGTGAAGACGTCGATTCGGGTGACGCCGGCCGGCAACGTGACGCCGTCGGCACGGAACGAGTAGTCACCGAGCGTCGGGTCGGCGATGATCGTGCCGAGCAGCTTGCCCCCAGTTCCCTTCACGCCGTCGCTGGCGTAGAACGACACCAGGTTGGGCTGTGAGAACACCGACGACGTTCCGTCGACACGGAGCTGGCCGGTCTTGGTGCGCAGCTCGACCCGGCTGATCGTGACGACGTCGTTCACCTTGCTGATCAACACCGTGTCGGTGACCGCCGTGCCGGCGCCGGCCTTGGCCTTGAGCTCGAACGCCAACGGCTTGTTGGTGTCGGGCATCACGAACGTTGCGACCTTCGTGTCCGCACCGGTGAGCACGACCGTGGGGCCGTCGGTCTGGGCCCAGGTGTAGGTCGTGCCGTACAGCGATGCAGATCCGTCGAGGGTCACGACCGTGCCCACGATGCGCAGCCTTGTCCGGTCCGGCGTTCGCGACTGGCGGCTGGTCGGCGGCGACATGCACCGTGACGTCGACGGTGGCCGAGCTGCCGTTCAGACCGGTCACCGTCAGACGGAAGGTCAGGTCGCCGCTCACTGCGGGTGCGTCGAACTTGGCGACTGCTGTCTTCGGGTTCTTCACGTCCACGGTCGTGCCGCCGGTCTGCACCCACTTGTACGTGGCGATGTCGCCCGACGTGCCGGCGCTGTCCAACGTGACGGTCTGGAGCGGGATCGCCGTGCTCGGGCTTGCGCTCGAGGCTGCCGTGACGCCGGCCGACTGGAGGTCGGCACCGACGAGCCGCACCGGCTCGGTGGCCGAGCCACCCGCCGAGGACTTGACGACGACGTTCAACGGCGGCGAGGGCACCACGACGGACAACGTCCCGTCAGCGAGCAACGCACCACCGGGAACGGCGGTGAGGGTCACGCCCGAAGCGACGCTGCTGTGTGCATTGACCGTCAGGGTCTTCGTGCCCAGGTCGTAGCTGGCAGCAGTCGATGTCGACCAGGTCGGTCACCGGAGCGGTCCAGCTGGTCCCGTCGGTCTCGTTCGTGGCGACGACCTCGACCGGAGCATTTCCGGGCACGAGCACCTTGGCGTAGTACAGATCGCCGCGACCGGTCGTGGTGCCGATCATCTCGGTGGTGGCGATACCGGTACCGCTCAGCATGATCTTCTGGTTCGGCCCGCGAGTTCACGAACACTTCCAGGTAGTCGCTGCTGTCGTCGTTCTTGTCGACACGGACCGCCCGCATCGTCTGCACACCCGAAGTCACCGGGCGCTTGCCGACGACCGAGAACAGGTTGTTCTCGACGCAGCTGCCATCGGTCACACCGGGGCAGGCCTGATTGCGGACCGAAGGATCCTGCAGGACCCTCGACGCGGAAGAAGTTGTTCCCGGTCGGGCTGCCGATCACGGTGTGATCGACGGCGGGGGTCACCCGAGGTAACCGGCCGGCGGAGCCGACTCGGCCGGATCCCACTCCAGCAATCCGTCGAACACGCGGGCTCTCCAACGCCAACGAGAAGTCGGCCGGCGTCGTCAACGCGCCGATGTCGGAGGTGGCGAAGACCCGGCCGCCGTCGTCGGCTACGAGATCGAGCTCGCCGTAGGGGGCGTGACGTGGTACGTGGCAAGCGGGGCTTCACGTCGTCCATGCGAACGCGGATACGACCGAAGCTGACCTGGTCGCCAGGCTTCGCCACTTCACCGGAAGCGAACGCCGCCTCGGCGCCCATCACGAGCACGATCTTCTTGGTGAGACCGTCGGCGATGGTCGACTCGCCGGCCCACCAGAACGCCTCGCCCGGGAAGTTGCCCGGGAACGAGATCGGCTTGTTCGCGTCCGGAACGTCGCCCGGCAGGAACCGGCACAACGGGGTGCCGTCGAGACACAGCTCGACCTCGGTGCCGTCCTTGTCCGCGTACCAGATCGGGTACCCGTTCTGGGTGCTGATCGGACCAACGGCCCGCATGTCATCCGCATCGCCCTGGGCCACCGCAGCAACACCGACAGCACCAGCCACCGACGCCACCGCGAGCAAGCGCCGCGATCACCGGACGGGTTCGACCCCGCGCGGTTCTACCTTGGATAAAACTTTTCATTTCTTCCGCCTCCTGAATTACATTGGTTTGATCGGAGAAACCGATCGATGAGTTGTCGAACAACGGACGCACACACCTGTCCGCGTTCAGTGACCACCGCTGGATGGTCACCTGCCGTTATGGCGTGATGCCGCGGGTGTGATCGGGTTGGGCTCGCTTCCAGAGCCGGTCGCCGCCGACGGCCAGAAGCCATGCGACGAGCAACGCATTGGTCGCCAGCAACAGCGCGCTGGCGTAGGTGACAGCCCGGACGTGGAGTCCGAGCGTCGACTGTTTGGCCGCACAGGTTCCGACGCAGGCGTCGGTTTGCGTGGCGCTCCCCGATGCCGTGGTCTGCACGGGATGGTCGTGGTGGTTGAAGCCGTCGACGAGATCGATGTGCTCGGTCTGGAGGCGATAGTCGTAGGCCGCGCTGTTGGCGACCTCGACGATGCCCAACAGTGTGCACACGGCGATGACGAACACCGCGACCATTCCGACGCGGACCACCGTGCGGCGGTTGCGCCCGAACCAACGGCGTGCGAGCAGCACCGCGACCAGGATCCCGGCCGCGTACAGCGGCAGCATGATCGTGGAATCGCGGAGCCACCGCCCGAATGGAGGCTCGCTCCGCTCGAGCGAGCCGACGGCTCCCTGGAGTGAGGTCACCCAGAAGCCGTTGACATACGAGATGACGACGGCGAACAGGATGATCGTCGGCCATGACACACCGAGCCGGCGGCGGGTCCGCTCGACCGGCTGTGTAGTCACCGTGTGGTCCGCGACGGCGTCGTGGATCGAGATGGGTTCGTGAAGAGACATGATGTGCTCCCTGGTCCGTCCGAAGACGATCAGGTGATCTCCCAGCCGAACATCATCGCGTGGTCCTCGTGGGCCAGGTTGTGGCAGTGCGCCACGTACGGCCCGACGAAGTCACGGAACTGGCGGTAGATGATCACCGATTCACCCGGATCGAGCCCGATGACATCTTCCTTGCCGTTCCCTTCGGGGCGGGCTTTGGTCGGCTTTGTGGTGTCCTGGCCGTTGCGCATCATGGTGCGGTGCTCTTCCATGTGCAGGTGCATCGGGTGCACCCAGCCGCCACCGCCGTTGCGGATCTCCCACACGTTCCAGCTGTTCATCTTCTGTGACGCCAGAGGCGTCTTGCCGGCCGGGTTCTTCAAGCTGCGCACGACTTGGCCCGGATCGAACGACTGACCGTTGATCAGCCACTCGACCTCACCGCCACCGCTGCCGCGCTGCAGTTCGAAGACCATGCGGTTGTTCAGCAGATCCTTCCAGTTCGCCGGGATCGCCGGCAACGGCCGCATCGCCTTGGGGATCACGCTCAGGTCCGGCTTGTCCTTCGGAGGCAGGTCACCGATCTCGAACTTCAGTACCGGCACCTTGTAGTCGGTCTTCCCGTCGTATCGCCGCGACTTGTCCCACATGCGGCCATCGCCCATCTCCATCGTGTTGGTGAGGTAGATCGCGTCGCCCTTGGTCGTCGGAGAGCCGTCCTGGTACTTCGTGAAGTCGATGATCATCTCGCGGCGCTGGGCGGGCCACAGCTCGAAGTTGTCACGCGTGACCGGCACCGGCAGGAGACCACCGTCGCAGGCGATCTCGGTGAACTGCATGCACTGTTGACCGTCCTTGAGCCGGTACTGGCCCTGGAGGTCGTCACCCGTGTACCCGAGATCCTTGGCCGCTTTGGGGCCCTTGGTCGAGCTCATCAGCTGGAAGTCGTAGATGCGGGCGACCGAGCAATCGAGGAACCGGAACCGGTACTTACGACGCTCGACCTTCAGCACCGGGTAAGCGGTGCCGTTGACCGTGAAGAGGTCACCGACGAAGCCGTGGTTCGGGAAGTGCTTGAAGAACGTCTTACCCCACCACTCGGGATGCGCCCGCGAGGCACCCACCTCGGGGTACTCGTTCATGGCGTCGTGCATGTCCTTGTGCATCGTGACGCCGTCGTCCAACCGGGCGTCGAAGAACGCCAACGGAATGTCGTACTCGACGTTGAAGGAGCCGTTCTCGCCGGGAGTACGCCGACCGGGCAACTGCAGACCACGCGGATCGGTCTCGTCGCCGAAGTCCTTCACCGGGTCGTAGATCGGGTACAACCCGACCATGCCCTTGTAGACGTTGGCGCCGGTGTGGTCCATGCGGTGATCGTGGAACCAGAAGAAGCTCTGCTTTTCCGCTTCGTCACTGCCCGCCGGCCAGTTCAGATAGAGGTTGTCACACCACTCACCCGGCTCGTAGCCGTGGTTGCGCGGCCCGTAGTTCATCGAGTAGCCCGGGTTGCCGTCGCTCTCGGGCGCCGTGTGGGCGTTGTGGAGGTGGGTCAGGAACGAGTAGTCCGGCGCACCGAAGTCCTGACGGTCCAGGCCCTTTTCGTTCTCGTCGAGCTTGTTGACGAAGCGCACCAGGGCCGGCTGGCCGTACTCGGCGTTGATCATCGGCCCCGGGAACTGCCCGTTGAACCCGTAGATCGTCGAGTTCGGCAACATCTGTGGCCCGGCCGCGCGCTGGTTGCCGGACTCGTCGAACGACACCGTCGGGCGACCGCTGCTGTCGATCGGCAACACCGGCGACGACGTGAACGCATGCTCGTCCACCTTCAACTCGATCTTGTACACCACTGGGTCCTTGGCCCCGGTGTCACCACACCACTTCTGGTGGCGCTGGTTCCGCAACGAGTTCTGCTGACCGTCGCCCGGGCCCGGCGGAAGGTCCCAGCTCGCGCAGTCGAGCTCGGGCACCAACGCCTTGGGGATCGGCAGACGCATCCGTGAACGGGTTGAGGATCAACGGGCTGGTGGGGAAACTCTCCAGGTACAACACGTCGGCCCAGGCGATCGACCCGGCGTCGAAGACACCCTCGGCCGACATCAGCCCACGCTTGCGCAGGTCCGGCATCCACGTGGAGGCGACCACGCCGGCCGCCACTGCGGCGCCGCCGATCGCACCGAGACGCAAGAACTCGCGCCGTGCCACCCGTGACTTCTGATTCACACCGTCCACTGGCTCGTGAATCGTTTCCATAATTTCCGCCCTTCAAAGAAGGAGACCGTCCGCAATCCGCTCTGCCCCGCCCGCGCGGGTGTTCGCAACTCGAATCGCGGTTTCGCCCTCCGCTATCACGATGTGTCCATCGCTTCCGTTGGGACACACTCTGGGCACATCAGGTCTGCTTGACAACCCGCCCTTGTGGCGCGCCCGGTGCTACGCCGGATGACCCACTCAAGTCCTGATCCGTTCGGTCGAAGGTCCTAGTACCCCCCTCGAATGCTCACACCGCGTCGACGAAATACCACTGAGCGTGACCGAAAACAATGCCCCCGTTCAGCCCGAGGGCTGAGGCCCAATGGCCCACATGGACCGGAAAAAGCGACGTGACATCTATCACAACCCCACGAAACATGCAGTTTCGAGGGCTCGCGGGTCCTAGCACCGGGGTCTCGGGCGCCACGCGTCGCGCCCGGAAGAGCCGAACGTGAGCCCGGCATCAGCTGGTGGTGGTGCTAGCACCTAGGTCCGATGGTGCACGGCACGCCGAATCGGGCTTGATGGACCGGGCAACCCTGCGTCGGCGACCAACGTCGGCAACCACCACGAGGAGACATCATGAACCGACGACTGATCTGGATCGCCGCAGGCGTTTCGGTCCTGGGACTCGGTGTCCCAGCGTTCGCGGCCGCCCGAGGCGGAGACGGCACCCCCGAAGACAACGACGTCCCCGGCGACGTGCGCGGCAACTGCGACGAAGCCGAACACGCCACCGACCCCGAGTGCCTCGCCGACCCGACCACGACCACCATCGTCGTGACCACCACGGCTGCACCCACCACCACGGCGGCCCCGACCACGACGGCAGCCCCGACGACCACGGCGGCCCCGACGACCAGCGTCGAGGACCAGGACGAGGACGAAGACGAGGACGAGCCGGCGACCACCGCTGCGCCGACCACGGCTGCCCCGACCACGGCTGCGCCGACCACCGCAGCCCCGACGACGGCCGCTCCGACGACCACGGTTGATGACGAGGACGACTGCGACGTCGACAACTCCGGTCCCGGCAATCACAACGACGAGTGCGATGACCACGACAACTCGGGCCCGGGCAACGGCGACGAGGATGCCAACGACAACTCTGGCCACGGCAACAACCACGACGACGAGAACGACGACGAGGTCGAGGTCGACGATGACGACAACGGCGCGGTCACGACCGTCACCGTGACCACCGTCGACGACGACGACTGACCAAGCTCGTTCCGCAGCACCAACAGATCCACCATTCAGGAGCGGCGCCGACGGGGCGCCGCTCCTGAGGTTTTCGGACGAACTTCGGCAGGGCGCCGCCGGGCTGTCGTCGGCCGATGGTGCTAGGACGAACGTCCGATTCATTTTCAGCGGGCGGTCGTGCACACTGAGCTGCGTGTCAGCGGTGGCCAACAACGAAACGAGCGCGCCTGCGCCCCTCATGTCGTGGCCGCTGCGCGACGAAGTGTTCAGCGCATCCGTGCGTTCGATCGTCACTCGCTTCGCGGTGGCCTCGGCGGCCGTGCTCGCCCTCGTCATGTTGGTCGTCATCCGCACCAACGGCGAGTTCGGTCCCACGGCGCTCGCGCTGCTGACGTTCCTCCTCGCCGTGCAGGTCCCATTCGTGTGGCAGATGGCCACTCGACTCCGAGCGAGTCAGCGCGAACGAGACCAGGTCTCGGAATCGGTACGGCGTCAGATCGCCACCGACCTGCACGACAGCATCGTGCAGGATCTGAGTGGCGTGTCGTTCAACCTCGCCGCCCTCGGACGCAACCAATCGATCGATCCAGCCGACGTCGCCGAGGCGGCTGAATCGCTCCGAACGGCCCTCGGGTCGTTCCGTTTCGTGCTCGACGAGACGCTCCTCGACCGCTGATCCGCTGACAGCACTCGAGTCGAGTTCTCGCCGCGCGCGCGAACGAGGTCACCCATTCCGCCCGGGTGGCCTCGTTCAACGCCCCGACACCGGTTCGGCCACGGACCCGGAAATCGGAACGAGGTCACCGCCCGCCAGCGGTGACCTCGTTCACGAATCATCCTTCGACGTGCGCCACCGTCGTGCTGCGACTCGGCGACCGAGCCTCAGCCAACGATGGCGGAAACGTCACCCTGCGACGGTGAACGGTCCTGCCGTGCCTCCCATGTTCGAGTCGACGAACACGACCGGCGGCTTGGCTGCCGGTGCCGCACCATTCCGGAGGCGAATGTCGAAGTCGCCACCGACAGCCGGCGGTACGGCGGCCGTGACCGTGGCAGTTCCGTAGATGACCGCCGTTCCGTTCGGTGCGACCGGGCCCCGCAGGGTCACGATGCTGCCGACGGCCGAGTTCGTACCGACGACCCGGAAGTCGCCCGCCTTCCACTTGGCCGTCACGATCGCCACCGTGTCGGAGCGTGGCGTGATGACCACCTTGTCCCGCTGCGTGTTGCCTCCCGAGGTGACCGCCAGTTCGAAGGTGAGCGGCTGCGCCGACATGCCGGCCTTGAAGAACGGGAGCGTGAACGTCGCGTTCGTGCCGGCCGGTGTCAGGACGACCTTGTCCGGGCCACTCAGCAACGGCGCCGAGGTTGCGGTGTCGAGTTGCGCCCACGTGTATGTCGTTCCGGGCGCCGACGACGAGGCCGCACCCACCAGCGTCACCGTGGTGTTGCGGACCACTCCGGACTGATCGGGACCGGCATTGGCCACGACTGCACCCTGCGGAGTCGCCGTGACCCGATCCGAGGCTGGACCCCACGCCGAGTTGGCGCTGCTCTTCGCGCTCACGGTGAACCAGTACTGCCTGTCACCCTGCAGACCGGTGATCACCGCCGACGTGTCGGCATTGCCCGTCTCGACCGTCTTCACCGCGGTCGTTGCGGCCGCGGAGTCGAAGGCGTTGATCTGATAGCTGACGATGCTCGCTCCGGCAATGCCGGGATCAGCGGCCGCCCAGTTCAACGTGACGGTCCCGAGGCCGACCGACGACACGGCGAGCGCCGACGGCTTGGCGGGCAGCGGATCGTTCGTGATGACGTAATCCGCAGTGCCGACGCTCGAATGATTGTTCGAGGGGTCGAACGCCACGAACTTCAACAACGTGGGCGAGGCAGCCACCGTGATCGGCCCCGTGTAGTGCAACGGCGCTGGTGTGTTGAGCTGGTCACCGCTGATCGGATCCGAACCGTCGAGGGTGTAGTAGATGTCGGCGCCGAATTCGTTCGACGTCAACGTCACCTGTTGGGGGGCGGGATAGGTCCCACCGCCGGGCGACGCGGACACGGTTGGTGGCGTGACATCGGTGGCCGGGACCGCATGCACAGCAGGGAAGGTCTCGCCGGTGCTGCTGATCGACACGACATTGATGTCGTAGGTCTCACCCACAGCGAGCCCGGTGAGCGTGGTGCTGCTCGCAGCCCGGGTTCATGATCCGCCGGCCGATCTCGACCTGTTCGTTGTTCGTCGAAGTCTGGCCGATCGCCGTCACCCGGTAACCGAGGATCGCGGGAGTGCCCGGGATCGCCACCGACCGGCGTCCAGTTGACCTTGATGGACTTGACGCCCAGAGGATTGGGCACCGGGACGGTCTGCGCAGCGGCCACGTTCGTGGGCGCGGGCGGACCGGACTGCAGCGGACCGTTCGGGCACCCGCCCATCCCTGGTCCACCCGGCTCGCCGTTCTCGGCGATCGTCAGCCCCTGCCGGTTGCCCGCCGCGTCGACGAACTCCCAGGCCATCGCCCGCTCGCCGAGACCGGCGTGGGCGGCGATCGTCGCATTCGGACTCCTCGTCGAACACGTACGTCGCCGTGAACTTCTGGTCGCCGATGCCGAAATCGATCCCCGAGATGTAGCCGCCCTTGGGCGCCGGTGCCGGTGGCCCGGGAAGGGCGCGCACATCGCGCTTGCCGATCGCCGTGTCGACCAGCGCCGGCTCGATGATGCGCTGCTCCATCTGGTCATGCAGGACACCGTTGCCGATGTGCCCGGTGACGACCACCGTGGAGCCGGTCTGCTTCGCATCATCCGCCGCGATGTCGAGGGTCTCGGTCGCCGCCACCCGAGTACCGCCGAAGCTGAGCGACACGACGTCGCCCGGCAGGATGTCAGGGGTCACGTTCAGGCCCGTGCCGGCACCCCAGCAGTAGCCACCCGGGTGGTTGACCTCGAAGGCCACGTCACCGCCCGAGACCACGCCTTGCGCAGAACCGACGACACCGACACCGGGACGAGTCACTTCGACCTTGCCGGTCTCGCCGGCATGATCGGCGAACCCCTCGATGGTGACGAAGTCGCGATTCGGGAACACCACGAGGTTGTCGGGGAACACCGGCAGGTCCGGCGTCACGGCGCCGACCGATGAGTCTCCTGCCGCGAGCACCAAGGGCACACCGACGACCAGCGCGATACCGAGCGGGATCGCCGCCCTTCCACGACCAAGACCTCGCCCGCGTCGGGTCGAACTTGCATTGGACCACTTCATTTTCCGCCTCCTGATTGCATGGTTGGTCGACGAACGTCGACCGATTTTCATTCGAACAACCGACTCATCCCGGCACAGCCGGGTCGGTTGGTCCCGCATCACCTGCGGGAACATGAGCGTGATCGATGCCGCTGGCACCATGCTCATGAACTTGCGTGGCGGCCGAGCTCATCGCCGGAACCACCAAGAACAACAACGCCAGGGCGGGCACCAACAGGTCACGCCCATTCGTCGCCGGACGCCACCTCGACGTCGCGCCCGACCGCGTGTCACCGCTCAGCACCATCCCGGCAGCAACCGCCGCGACCGCACCGAGCACGGCACACACCGTGTCGGCGAACCCCGGACGCTCCACGCCGAGCCCCGGGATCAACCACACACCCACCGTCCGGGTCAGCAACCAACCCACGACAGCGAACGTGTTGACCGCCACCACCGTTTTGGCCACAGCGCGTCCCGGCTGCACCAACAACGCCACTCCGGTGGCGAGCTGCAACACCGAGAGCACGACGAAGATGTCGGCCAACACGCGATGATCCGCATGGGCACCGATCGCCGCGGCATGGATCGCGCCGGCACCGATTCCCGCCAGCGCCGGAATCGCCGTCGGTCGCGCCACCCGCTGCACAGCGTCGACCGACACCGTCTCGCCGACCGTCATGGTCATGTCGACCTCCCTCGAGGCTGCGCGCCGCACCGGCGCGCCGCCGGTGGGGTCGCGTTGTGGTCGCAACCAGTGGCGCGTAGACTGACATCTTTGCTACCGGAAGTCGTTGGAAGCGGGCAGCACCATGACATCACGGCAGGTACCCGACCTTGCTGAAGCTCCGCTCGATGAAGCGCGACCTCGCCGGCGGCTGCCACGCGGGGTCGTGCTGTCGATCGTCGGATCGATCGTGATCCTCGGGGTCCTCGAGTTCGCGTCCATCCGGATGATCAACCACAACGCCACGACGGTCGCTCTGGACGAGTCGGGCAAGTTCGCTTCGGAGTCCGTGGGCGTGGCGCTCGCCCCCTACCTCACCGACGACCTCATCGCCATGGACCCCGCCGCTCTGGCCGCGATCTCCAAGGCCGGCGATTCGCTGATCGACACGAGCCCGGTGACACACATGAAGATCTGGTCGGAGGACGGCACCGTCCTGTGGTCGGACGAGACGGACCTGATCGGCAGGACATTCGTGCTCGACGAGGACGACCGCGAGCTGTTCGCTTCGCAGGGCACCACCGTCGACGTCAGCACCCTCGACCGCGGTGAGAATCAGGTTGACGCCGCCAGCGACGATCGGCTCGTCGAGGTCTACGCGGGAACCAAGACCACCACCGGTACTCCGGTCCTGCTCGAGCTCTACGCCCCGTACGACCAGATTCCCCAGCGTGCCGCTGTACTGCGGCGGCAGTTCGTGCCGGTGATGACGGCGGCGCTCGTCGTGCTCGCCATCTCGCAGCTGCTGCTCGTTCTCTTCCTGGGCCGACGACTGAATCGGGCCGAACGACGACACACCGACCTGCTCGAGCGGATGCTCGAACTGTCCGACGCCGAGCGTCGCCGCGTGGCCGCCCAGGTGCACGATGGAGTCGTGCAGGACCTGATCGGCGTTTCGTTCGGTCTGGCCGCCCTGGCCGAATCGAGTTCCGATCAGGCCGAACCGCTGGCCGAGATGGCCACCGGGACGAGGCACGCGGTCGCCGCGCTGCGCAGCCTCCTCGGCAGCATCTACCCGGTGGCGGTGCCTCCCGGTGGCTGGGTGGACGGGATCGAAGATCTCGTCACCGCGCTGACGCAACTCGGCGTCGACGTCCGGATCGACGTGGACGACGTGCGCCTCTCGTCGACCGAGGAGGTCCTGATCCTGCGCGTCGCCCGGGAGGCGCTGCGCAACATCGCATCGCATGCGAATGCCTCCGAAGTCGTCGTCAGGCTGACCGAGCGCAAGGGCCGGCTCGTGCTCACCGTGAACGACAACGGGTCCGGCTTCGAGCCGGCCCGGCCGAAGGAAGGACACTTCGGACTGCGCCTGATTCATGACGTCATCCACGAAGCCGGTGGCGATCTGACGATTGAATCCACCTCGAACGAAGGAACCACCGTGACCGTCGAACTGGAGCTGGCACATTGATCCGAGTGATGATCGTCGACGACCACACGATGGTCCGCATGGGTCTCGAACGGCTCCTCGAGTCGTTCGAGGAGATCCACGTGGTCGGCGCGGCCGCGTCCGGTGAGGAAGCGATCGGCATGGCGGCGTCGACGTCGCCCCAGGTCGTCCTGATGGACATGGCCATGCCGGACATGGACGGGATCGAGACCACGCGGCGCATCGTTGCGGCTCACCCCGACATCGCCGTGATCGCCCTCAGCACGCATGGCGATCCGCAGCAGGTCGTCGGTGCGCTCGATGCCGGCGCCCATGGATACCTCGTCAAGGACGTCGAGCCGGAGGTCCTCGTCGCCGGCATTCGGTCGGTCCTCGATGGTGGAGCGCCGTTGAGCCCGTCCGTGGCGGGGCATCTCCTGCGCGGCGGATGGCAGTTGGACGCGCCGACGACACATCTCACCCGACGTGAACTCGAGGTGCTGCGCCTGATCGTCGAAGGCAAGCAGAACAAGCAGATCGCCAGCGCCCTCGGCATCAGCGAGAAGACGGTCAAGACGCATTGCAGCCGTCTGTTCCAGCGCATCGGTGTGGCCGACCGCACGCAGGCCGCCGTCTGGGCGGAACGAAATCTGCCGCAACAAGATCGCCCACGGTGAACCTGATCGCCGGGACGATCGGCTGATACGGAACGGCTCGAACGTCATGCCTCGACGACGTTCCTCGAGCGTGGTCGTTGCCAGAGCCGGTCGCCGCCGACGGCGAGGAGCCACGCCACCAACAACACGTTGGTGACCAGCAGCAACGCACTGGCGTAGGCGACGGCTCGGAGGTGCAGGTGGAGGGTCGACTCCTTCGCTGCGCACACGCCGATACACCCTGGTGTCTGGGCTGGTGTCTGCGTGGCGGCAACCGCTTGCGGCGGGGAGTTCGCCGGGTCCGCGTGGTTCAGCTCGTGCACCAGGTCGATGTGTTGTGTCTGGAGGTGATAGTCGTAGGCCGAACTGTTGGCGACCTCGGCGACGCCCACCAGCGTGCACACCGCGACGATCAACACCGCCGCCGCGGCACCCCGGACGACCGCCCGGGGGCTGCGGCCGAACAACCGCCGCGCCAGCAGTACGGCGACAAGGATCCCGACCGCGTAGAACGGGACCATGATCGTGGAATCTCGCAGCCACCGTCCGAACGGCGGCTCGCTCCGCTCGAGCGAGCCGACCGCTCCCTGCAGTGACGTCACCCAGAAGCCGTTGACATAGGAGATGACGACGGCGAACAGGATGATCGTCGGCCACGACACACCGAGCCGACGCCGAGCCCGTTTGGCGGGTGGTTCGGTCGGTTGGTCGATCGAGATGGGTTCGTGAACAGACATGGGTGTGCTCTCCTCCTCCGTCGTGACCATCAGGTGATCGACCAGCCGAACATCATGGCGTGGTCCTCGTGGGCCAGGTTGTGGCAGTGCGCCACGTACGGGCCGACGAAGTCACGGAACCCGCGGTAGACGATCACGGACTCGCCGGGATCGAGCGCCACGAGGTCTTCTCGTGAGACGTCATCCGGATGAGCCTTGTCGGTGACGCCCTTCGTCTCCTTGCCGTTGCGCATCATCGTGCGGTGCTCTTCCATGTGCAGGTGCATCGGATGCACCCAGCCGCCACCGCCGTTGCGGATCTCCCACACGTTGAAGCTGTCCATCTTCTGCTCCGCCAACGGTGTCTTGCCGGCGGGATTCTTCAAGCTGCGCACCGGGGTCGTGGGATCGAACGCCTGACCATTGATCAACCACTCGACCTCGCCGCCACCGCTGCCGCGCTGGAGCTCGAACACGAGCCGGTTGTTCAGCAGGTCCTTCCAGTTCGACGGAACCGGCGGCAGCTCCCGCATCGTCCACTGCGGGATCACGCTCTGGTCCGCCATGGCCGGGGTCGTTGTACTTGACCTCCGGGAGTTGACCGATGACGAACTTGATCATCGGGATCTTGTAGTTCGGGTCGGGTGAGAAGCGGGTGGAGTTGTCCCACATGCGACCGGTCGTCATCTTCAACACGTTCGTCAGGTAGACCTCGTCGCCCTCGGTGGTCGACGTGCCGTCCTGGTACTTCGTGAAGTCGATGATCACCTCGCGCCGCTTGGCCGGCCACAGCTCGAAGTTGTCGCGCGGGATCGGCAACGGCAGCAGGCCGCCATCGGAGGCGATCTCGGTGAACTGCATGCACTGCTCACCGTCAGGAATCCGGTACTGGCCCTGCAACTCGTCACCCGTGAAGCCGAGATCCTTGGCCGCCTTCGGACCGCCGGTGGAACTCATCAACTTGAAGTCGTAGATGCGCGACACCGAGCAGTCGAGGAACCGGAACCGGTACTTGCGCCGCTCGACCTCCATCACCGGATAGGCGGTGCCGTTGACCGTGAAGAGGTCGCCGACGAAGCCGTGGTTCGGGAAGTGCTTGAAGAACGTCTTGCCCCACCACTCCGGGTGCGCCCGCGGGTTCCCCGCCGCAGGGAACTCACCCATGCTGTCGTGCATGTCCTTGTGCATCGTGACCCCGTCATCGAGGCGGCAGTCGAAGAATGCCAACGGGATGTCGTAGGCCACGTCGAACGTGCCGTCGTGATCGGTGCGCCGACCGGGCAACTGCAGGCCCATGGGGTTGGTCTCGTCGCCGAAGTCCTTGACCGGGTCGTAGATCGGGTACAAGCCGACCAATCCCTTGTAGACGTTGGCGCCGGTGTGGTCCATGCGGTGATCGTGGAACCAGAAGAAGCTCTGCTTCTCCCGCTCGTCGTTCCCGGCCGGCCAGTTCAGGTACAGGTTGTCGACCCACATCCCCGGTTGGTACCCGTGGTTCTTGGGCCCGTAGTTCATCGAGTAGTGCGGCTGGCCGTCGCTCTCCGGCGCGGTGTGCGCATTGTGGAGGTGGATCAGGAACGAGTAGTCCGGGGCACCGAAGTCCTGACGATCCAGATTGTCCGGGTTGTCGTCGAGGTGGTTGATGAAGCGCACCACGTTCGGCTGGCCGTACTCGGCGTTGATCATCGGACCCGGGAACTGGCCGTTGAACCCGTAGATCGTCGACGTCGGCAACGTGCGCGGACCCGGCGCGACCGTCCTGCCCGCATCGAACGAACCCGTCGGCTGACCGAGCGAGTTGATCGGCAGCACCTGCGACGTGGTGAACGAATGCGTCGCCAACTTCACGTTGATCTTGTAGACCAACGGCTTGTCCTTGCCGACGACCCGATCCGTGTTGCACCAGCGCTGGTGCTTCTGGTTGCCGAGCGAGTTCTGCTGGCCCTCACCGGGCCCGGGAGCATTCGACCAGTTCGACCAGTCGTCGTACTTCTCGGGCAGCATCGCCTGCGGGATCGGCAACTCGTCGCTGAACGGGTTGAGGATCAACGGGCTCGTCGGGAACACCTCCTTGTAGAGAGAGTCCGCCCACGCGATCGATGCCGCATCGAACACACCGTCGGCCGACAACAGACCGCGCTGTCGGAGATCCGGCATCCACGTCGCGGCGACTGCACCGGCCGCCACGGCCGCTCCACCGATCGCACCGAGCCGCAAGAACTCGCGACGCGCCACCCGTGACTTCTGATTCACGCCGTCCAAAGGCTCATGAATCGTTTCCATCGTGTCCCCTTTTCATTGGGGAGACCGCCCGCAAACACGCTGAACCCCGCCGCCCAGGCGGGTATGTGGTATTCGGTTTGCCTTCGCCCTCCGCTTGACGATGTCAGCCATCGCCTCCGTCGGCGCCCACTATGCGCCCACGCCCACAATGGCACAATAGGTCCCCACGTGCTAGTACCAATGACGGACATTTGCGGAAATCTTGTCGGTCAAAGGTCGTAAGACCATCGGCTTTTCAGCACTCTCCGCGCGTCACGCACCACATTCTGTGGTCAAATCGTGACCGCCGTCACCGTCGAGGGGCAGCCGCGGGTCGCAAAAAATTCGTCGCGAGGGGCTGTGACGTTCGTCGCAGTATCACCGAGCGCGCCCGTGGATCAGGGCATTCCCGCCATTCGCCGTTCCGCCGTTCCTCGCCATTTCTCGCGGGCGCCCGGCGATCTCGGTCGGATTCGGTCCGGTTTCCGACCCCGATCCGACCGTGATCGGCGGCGAGCACGATCTCGGTCGGATCTGGTCGCCCGTTCCGGTCCCCGCTGCCGCGCTTCCGCGTGGAAACCGGCCATCCGGGCACGGCCGACACCACCAACGTTCTGCGCACGATGTGCGACCTCGATCAGGCGCCGCGTTCAGCGTTCAGTCGTCGGGCTTGGACCGGTCGTCGGTTCCAGAATGCCTGGACCCGGAGTCGTCCGATCCCCCGCTCGATCCTGAACCGCTCGAACCCGACCCGCTCGAGCCACTGCCCGAGCCACTCGAGCCCGGCGCTTCCGTCGTCGCCGTTGCACCCGATCCCGAGCCGCTCGAGCTACCGCCCGGAGCCGACGACGCCGTCGTCGTCACAGCACCCGAGCCCGACTCGGGGACGGTCGAACCCGTGTGCGACGCCGGTTCGGTCGTGTTGGCATGCCCGCCAGACCTGGAGTCGTCGATCTTCGGCCCGACCGTGTTCGGCAGGGAGCCATGCCGACCCGACGTCGTCGAGCCCGAATCGGATCCGGAGCCCCGCCCATCGTCCACGGTGCCGTGATCTTCGACGGTGGTGACCGTCTCCGGCACCGAAACCGGCACGGTGTCAGCGGGGATCGTCGTCGCCGGCACCGTCGAGGTCGTCGAACTGGCAACCGGAGGAACCGTCGTGTCGGGCGGCTTCGTCGTCTGCCACACCGACGGGGACGTCGGGGACCCCAAGCTCGGGAACAACGTCTCGCGAATGGCGTACGCCGTGCCCGCCGATCCGATCAGTGCCGCCGCGGCGAGCGCAGCCACGACCACCTTGGTCGACCGGGAGTTCCAGCCCGTCGCACCACGATCCTCGGAAGCGACCATGTCCCGCGACGGAACACCACTCACCTGGACCAGCGACTCTCCGTCACCATGCCCGCGATCCAACCAGTTGCCACCCATGCCACCCAGTGTGCCCCCGCCGACCACGCGATCACCATCATGCGTTCGGGCCGACATCGTGCGACGTTGGTCCTAGTACCGACGTGCGGACGGACGAGCCGATCGGAGTGGCGCGATGAGCAGTGCTCGAGGGGGGGTACTACGACCAACGTACGACTTCCCGTCGGACGGCCGCTCGTGCACACTGGGCCCCGTGGCATCGGCGGCCGCAACGACCGCCTCTGCCGACCCGTTTCGTGATCGACGAGACGCTCCTCGACGCTGACCCGCTGACAGCTCCGAGTCGAGTTCTCGTCGTTCAGGAAAAACGAGGTCACCCATTCCGCCCGGGTGACCTCGTTCAACGTCCCCGTTCCGGTCAGACGGCACCTTCCCACTGCTCCCGACGAACTCGTGATCTTCTTGCGGCGTATGTGCGCAAGAAGTTCACGAGAACGGCTGGGATCGGGGCGGCGTCTGGTGCCCGGACGCGGGAACGAGGTCACCGTCGATGACGGTGACCTCGTTCATGGCCCCCAGGATCATTCCAGCGGCAACCAGCCGGAATCGATCATGGGGTGGACCCGGGGACCGGGCGGGGCGGAATCGCCCGATCCCTCAGGTCGATCTGGGGCTGGGGTCAGCCGAAGATGAATGTTTGATTTGCCTGGAGACCACCCATCACCGAGGTGACGGTGACCGTGCCGCCGGCTGTCGGCTGGGCCGCGGCCGGGGCGTTCTTCAACCGGAAGTCGAAGCTGCACACACCGGCGGCGAGCGTCGGCGTCTGCGTGCCCAGGACGACCGGGGTCGAGCCCGGCTTGTTCCAGGTGAAGGTGACCGCGTTGTTCGCCGAGCAGTACTGCGCGGTGCCACGGATGCGCCATTCGGCGCCGCCCCGCTTGAAGCTCGCCGAGTCGACACCGAGGTCGTCGGGGTCGGTGGTGACCGTGACGGTGGCCGCGGACGGCTGCCCGCCAGCCGCGTCCTTGACCGTCAGCGTGAACTTCAGCGTCTGCTGCGTGGTGTTGGCCGGCGCGATGAACGTCGGGTTGGCGACATCGGTCCGGGACAGCACGACAGCCGGCCCACCGATCTGGGTCCAGCTGTAGCTCGCGGCGAACGCCGAGGCGGTGCCGTTGAGCGTCACCGTCGATGTCGGGGCCACGTTCAGCTGGTCCGCTCCGGCGTTGGCGACCGGGGCCGCCGAGCCGAAGGCGTTGATGTTGATGTTCTGGCTCGACGTGTTGCCCGATCCGGCGCCGGTGACGGTCAGCTTGAACTGGTACTGACCGGCGACGGTCGGCGTGAAGCTGGTCTGTGACGTGTTGTTGGTGTACGCCACGTTGCCCGCACCGGCCGGAGCCTTGGTCATGGTCCAGGCGTAGCTCATGATCGTGCCGGTCGAGCCGGTGCCGTCGAGAGTGACCTTCTGGCCGGTGGCGACGTCGGTCGCATCGGCGAAGATCGAAGCGACGACCTGTTGGGCGCTGAAGGCTGCACCGGCGATGACCACGTCGTCGCCGTCACGGCCACCCTTGGACGACGTCACCATGACGTCGGCCGGCGGAGCGTTGAGGCCGGTGACGGTGAACCGCTGTGAGCTGCCACTCGTGTCCTGCACGGCCGACGGGTACCCGGCCAGCGTCAACGCCGCGGCGGGATCGCCGGACTGGGCGAGCACGATCAGCGACTTGGTGTCGTTGTCATACAACGCGCTGTTGACATGGACCTTGTCACCGAACTGGGCCGGGTCGACGTGATCGATCGTCTTGGGGTTGTCGATGGTGTTGGTCACGGCCAGGTCAGCCGGGGCCGCCCCGTCGACGCGGATGCGGGCGTAGTAGCCGCCGTTGCCGTCCTCGCGCATCGCCGTCGCGGCGACGCCGGTCCCGGTGATGACCAGGGTCTGGCCCGGCTCGGACTTGGCGAACAGGTCGATGAAGTTGCCGGCGCCGTCCTTGGTGGTGACGGTCTTGGTCACCTGCACACCGGCGCGCGTGGCCGTCTTGCCCATGATCGAGAACAGGTTCGTCTCGACGCAGTCATCCGTCGCGGTCGGGTCGTTACCCAACGCAGGGTTGGCGCACAGGTTTGGTGACCCGGTGAACGAACCAGCGGCACCCTCGATGCGGAAGATGTTGGTGCCATACGGGCTGCCCGTGACCTGGTGGTCGACGGTCGGGTCACCGAGGTGACCAGCCGGCGCCGCCGGGGCGACGGCCGGGTCCCACTTCAAGAACGGCACCGGGCGGCTGCCCAGCGCGGACTCGAAGGTGGAACCGCCGACCAGGTCACCGATGTCCTCGGTGACGTTGATCCCACGTGCGGCACCGGCGATGTTGCCGTTACCCGCCTCAGCGGTGTAGGTGTCGACACCGAACGGGGTGGTGATCTTGTACATCCGCACCGTCGATCGTGCCCGAGACACGCAACCGGATCCGTCCGAAGGAGATCTGGTCGCCCGGAATCACGTCGGCCGCGAACGAGGCCTCCAGACCGGTCACCAGAGATGGCCGAGCCACCGGTGCCGTTGGTCGCCAAGCTGGCGTCGGCCATCGACCAGAACGCCTCATCGGGGAAGTTGCGTCGGGAAGACCAACGGCTGACCCGGCGTCGGCAAATCACCCATGATGCAATAGGGATCATTGGTGTCCAAGCACAGCTCGAGCCGCTGACCGCTGGTGTCCTTGTACCACAACGGGAAGCCGTTGGTCTCGTCGATCGGACCGACGGTCTTCAACCCCACCGTATGGGGACCCGTCGGCCCATCGTGCGCCGGCGGCGGAGCCGCAGCCGACCCCGAGCCGGAGCTCACGAGCATCGGCAGCAACGCCGCTGCGGCGAGCCCCGTGGCGATCGCCGCCCGGCGCTTCGCGCGGGCCCTTCCTGTTCTGTCTCCAATGTTGCTTTTCACTTCCGCCTCCTGATGGCATGGATGACCGGCGTTCGCCGACCGTTCGGGTATTCGATTGATTCACTCACACACCAGACGGAGGTCATTCGCCACCGTCCTCGTCGGCGCCGTTGCCGGCGCTGGTGATTGACGAGACCTGTTCCGCAGGACGCTGGGCGCCGATCGCCGGCACTGCCGGCTCGATCGTCGCCGCGTCGCCCACGGCTTCATGAGCGTGACCGGCACCGGTGGCGCCGTGCTCATGGACTTGGGTGGCAGCCGAGCTCATCGCCGGGACCGCCAAGAACATCATCACCATCGACGCCACCGCGAGGTGACGCCCACTCGTCGTCGGACGCCACTGCGACGTCGCACCCGACCGCGTGTCACCCGCCAGCGCCATCCCGGCAGCGACCGCCGCCAGCAGCGCCAGCGACGCACACACCGTGTCCGCGAACCCGGGGCGCTGCACGCCGAGCCCGCCGATCACCCACACACCCACGGTGCGGGTCAACAACCAACCCGCGACCGCGAACGCATTGACCGCAACGACCGCCTTGGTCACCGCCCGGCTCGGCCGGACCAGCAAGGTCACGCCCGTCGCCAGCTGCGACACCGCCAAGACGACGAAGATGATCGCCAACAGCCGATGATCGGCATGGGTACCGATGGCTGCGGCATGAATCGCCCCAGCACCGATGCCCGCCAACGCCGGGACCGCGGTCGGACGCGCCACCCGCTCATCGACCCGCACCGAGGCCACCTGTCGAACCGCCGCAGTCATGATGTCGCTCCGTCGATCTTCATGGGTTGGAGCCGCTTCCAGAGGCGGTCGCCGCCGACGGCGAGGAGCCATGCCACCAACAACGCGTTGGTGGCCAGGAACAGAACGCTGGCGTGGCTGACCGCCCGGATGTGGAGGCTGAGCGTCGACTGCTTCGCGGCGCACACACCGACACACGCCGATGTCGGCGTGTCGCCGGCTGGCTGTGCCTGCGCCACGGCTGCGCCGTGAGCGTGGTTGAAGCCCTCGACGAGATCGATGTGCTCCGATTGGAGGTGGTAGTCGTACGCCGCGCTGTTGGCGACCTCGACGATGCCCACCAACGTGCAGACGGCGACGATCAACAATCCGGCGCTGGCGGCACGGACCACCGCCCGGCGGTTGTGCCCGAACCAGCGGCGTGCAAGCAGCACCGCCAGCAGGATCCCGGCCGCGTACAGCGGCAGCATCATGGTCGAATCACGGAACCACCGCTGGAACGGCGGCTCGCTCCGCTCGAGCGAGCCGACCGCTCCCTGCAGCGAGGTCACCCAGAAGCCGTTGACATACGAGATGACGACGGCGAACGAGATGATCGTGAGCCATGAAACACCGAGCCGGCGGACACGCTTGACCGGTTGGTCGGTCGTCGCGTGTCCCGGCACGGGTTCGGCCATCGGTACGCGTACCGAGAGGGATTGCTGCACAGACATGATGTGTCTCCTGGTCCGTCAAGGACGGGTCAGGTGATCTCCCAGCCGAACATCATGGCGTGGTCCTCGTGGGCCAGGTTGTGGCAGTGCGCCACGTACGGGCCGACGAAGTCGCGGAACCCGCGATAGATGATCACCGATTCGCCCGGGTCGAGCGCCACGAGATCTTCCCTCGCCACGTCGTCCGGATGCCCCGAATCGGAGGCGCCCGTGGGCTCCTTGCCGTTGCGCATCATGACGCGGTGTTCTTCCATGTGCAGGTGCATCGGGTGCACCCAGCCGCCACCACCGTTGCGGATCTCCCACACGTTGTAGCTGCCCATCTTCTGTTGCGCCAACGGCGTCTTGCCGGCGGGGTTCTTCAGGCTGCGCACCGGGCTGGCCGGGTCGAATGCCTGGCCGTTGATCAGCCACTCGACCTCGCCGCCGCCGCTACCGCGCTGGAGTTCGAACACGATCCGGTTGTTCAGCATGTCCTTCCAGTTCTTCGGGACGGGCGGGAGTTCCCGCATGATGCCCTCGGGGATCACGCTCACGTCCGGCTCGGCCGGCGGGTCACCGATGACGAACTTGATCATCGGGATCTTGTAGTTCGGGTCCGGCAGGAAGCGCTTCGAGTTGTCCCACATGCGACCCGTGGTCATCTTCATCGTGTTCGTGAGGTAGACCACGTCGTCCTTGGTGGTCGACGTGCCGTCCTGGTACTTGGTGAAGTCGATGATCACCTCGCGGCGCTTGGCCGGCCAGAGCTCGAAGTTGTCGCGCGGGATCGGCATCGGCAACAGACCACCGTCGGCGGCGATCTCGGTGAACTGCATGCACTGCTCGCCGTCGGGGATCCGGTACTGGCCCTGCAGCTCGTCACCGATGTAGCCGAGGTCCTTGGCCGCCTTCGGGCCGTTGGTGGAGCTCATCAGCTGGAAGTCGTAGATGCGGGCGACCGAGCAGTCGAGGAACCGGAAGCGGTACTTGCGACGCTCGACGTGCATCACCGGAGAGGCGGTGCCGTTGACGGTGAACAGGTCACCGACGAAGCCGTGGTTGGGGAAGTGCTTGAAGAACGTCTTGCCCCACCATTCCGGATGGGTCCGCGGGTTCTTGGCCGCCGGGTACTCGCCCATGCCGTCGTGCATGTCCTGGTGGGCGGTGACACCGTCGTCCAGGCGGGCGTCGAAGAAGGCCAACGGAATGTCGTACTTGACGTCGAACGAGCCGTCGTGGTTGTCGATGCGCCGACCCGGCAACTGCAAGCCGTCGGTGTTGGTCTCGTCGCCGAAGTCCTTGACCGGGTCGTAGATCGGGTACAGCCCGACCATGCCCTTGTAGACGTTGGCGCCGGTGTGGTCCATGCGGTGGTCGTGGAACCAGAAGAAGCTCTGCTTCTCGCATTCCTGGCCACCTGCGGGCCAGTTGAGGTACAGGTTGTCCACCCACATGCCGGGCTGGTACCCGTGGTTCTTCGGGCCGTAGTTCATCGAGTAGCCGGGGTTGCCGTCGCTCTCCGGCGCGGTGTGCGCGTTGTGGAGGTGGGTCAGGAACGAGTAGTCCGGCGCACCGAAGTCCTGGCGATCGAGATTGTCCGGGTTCTGGTCGAGCTTGTTGATGAACCGCACGAGCGCGGGCTGGCCGTACTCGGCGTTGATCATCGGGCCGGGGAACTGTCCGTTGAATCCGTAGATCGTGCTCGGCGGCAATGTCCGCGGACCCGCGGCGACCTTCTTGCCGGCGTCGAACGACGTGGTCGGCTGACCGAGCGAGTTGATCGGCAGCACCTTCGAGGTGGTGAACGAATGCGTCGCCACCTTCAACTCGATCTTGTAGACCAGCGGCGTCTTCGCCCCGGTCACCTCGCGCTCGCCGCACCAGCGCTGATGCTTCTGGTTGCCGAGCGAGTTCTGCTGACCCTCCCCCGGTCCCGGGGCGTCCTTCGCCGTCCAATCGATGTACGGCTCGGGCTTCAAGGCCTTGGGGATCGGCAGCTCGTCCGTGAACGGGTCGAGGATCAACGGGCGTCGTCGGGAAGACCTCTTTGTACAAGGAGTCCGCCCAGGCGATCGACGCCGCGTCGAACACACCGTCCGAGGACAACAGACCGCGCTGACGCAGGTCCGGCATCCATGTCGCGGCGACCGCACCGGCCGCCACTGCCGCGCCGCCGATGGCACCGAGACGCAAGAACTCGCGCCGTGCCACCCGTGACTTCTGATTCACGCCGTCCGTCGGCTCATGAATCGTTTCCATTGCTGTAACCCCTTGTATGTAGGGGAGACCGCCCGCAATCCGTTTTGTCCCGCCTGCGCGGGATGTTGTTCAAAACTGGAATGCGGCTTCGCCCTCCGCTTGACGATGTCACCATCGCCTCCGTCGGGAGCCACTCTGGGGATCCCGACCCCACATCACAATCCGGTCGCTAGTGCTCCACCCCATGTCCCACTCAAGGTGCGCAACGGTCGGCCAGGGGACCTAGTACCCCACCCTCAACCGGGTCTCGAGCACCCGTGAACTCACGGAGAGTGGTCGACCCACCCCGCCGGTTCAGCCGCGCGGCCGAGCACACGACAGTGCAGAAGCCAAAACTTTCCAAGCGTGACCTTTGTCACAGCAGCGCCATGCGCCCACCACCGCCGGGTTCCGAACACGCCGACAATGGGATGAGTTTGCACCGCGGGGAGCGCGTCGCAGCGGAACGACGCGCTCCCCCGGTCGTCAGAGTCCGTCGACGGCGAACCAGGCGCCGTTGGCGGCGCCCACGATGAACACGATCGGCGCGAGGCACGACGACGGCAGGTCGACCTTGGTCTCGACGTCGGCATCGCCACCCGGGTCCGTCGGGCTCGTCCCGACCGTGACCGCGAACGGCGCGGACGCCACGTTGACCACATTGTTGGACGCGTCGAGGCACGACACGACGACCGCCATCGAACCAATGGGGTTGAAGCCACGGTCCGGAAGGATGAGATTCTGGAACTCCGCTTCGACCTTGCCGGACGACTTGACCGAGACCTCCGCCTCACCGATGGTCCATGGAAGACCCCCGCCGTTGATGCCGCGGATGGGTGCCTTTCCTCCCGTCAACGCGGCCGGCACGCCGATCATCATGTCGGACTTGATCCGTCCTCCATCGTCTTTGGCGAATGCCGTCGCCGTCACACCGGCAACCGCAAGGGCGGCAGCGGCGGCAAACGTTGCGATGTACTTCGTGGACTTCATCGTGGACTCCTTTGGGTGGTACCTGGATGGCGCCCATCTCTTACGATCGAACAGGCATGATGGATTGCGCCGGCCGCAATCCATTGACGTGGCCCGTTCGTACATCCTGTGATGCGACACCTCGACCGACTCTCCGATGAGGCGCTCCTCGCCGCCGTCGGCCTCGATGAGCGTGACGCGGCCGTGGTGTTCGTGCGGAGATTCCAGCGACGGGTGTTCGGGCTGGCGGTCACGGTGACCGGCGACGCCGCGCTCGCCGACGACATCGCCCAGGTCACGTTCGAGCGCGCCTGGCGCCATGCCGCAACCTACGACGCGAGGCGGGCGTCGGTGACCACGTGGCTGCTCACGATCACCCGCAATCTCGCCATCGATGCGATGCGGGTGCGCCGCTCGGTCCCGTTCGATCCCGATCTCCTCAGCGATCTGCTGCCGGCATCGTCGAGTGTCGACCCGCAACAGGCGGCGGAGGACGCCGATCAGCTCGGTCGGCTCGGCGTCGAACTCGCGGAACTGCCCATGGAACAGCGACGTGCGGTTCTGCTCGCCACCCTCGCCGGCCGGACCGCCAGCGAGATCGCGGCGATCGACGGCATCCCACTGGGCACGGCGAAGACGCGTATCCGTACCGGTCTCCGTCGGCTGCGCGCCGCCGTCGCGGAGGTGACGCCATGACTGCTCGTGGGCCCATCGGGTGCGACCAGTTCGATCTTCTCGCCGACGAGCTGGCACTGGGGCAGGTGGACGAGCCGACACGTGGTCGACTGCTGGCCCACGCCGCGAACTGTCCGCACTGCCACTCGTTGCTCGACGGACTCGCGACCGTGTCCGAACGCCTGCTGCTCGTCGCGCCCCAGGTGGAGCCGCCCGAAGGGTTCGAGAGCCGGGCGCTCGCCCGCCTCGACATCGCGGCCCCCTCGCTCGTCCACCGTGCAGCCCGGATCCGCTGGCTCGCCGCGGCGGTCGCGGCAATCCTGATCGCCGGCGCGGCCGTGGCGCTGATCCGACGTCCGGAGTCGTCGTCCGCGGTTGCAACTGCTGCCATCGTCACCGACTCGGGCGCCGAGATCGGTGACGCCCAGTTGCTCTCGGATCCGACGTCGTATCTCCTCATCACGGTCGACAATCCTCGTCCCGCGCCGGGCGTGCGTCTCTGCGATCTGTTGCGCAGCGACGGCACCTGGGAGAACGTCGGACAGTGGGATGCGGCTGAGATCGCTTCCGGGGTGTGGGCCGTCGGCGTCGATCCAGAACTGCTCGATGCGACCGCCATGCGGATCACGTCCGACGGCACCGTGATCGCCACGGCGACGTTCGAATAGCGCCGCCGCGTCATGGCCGCCCTCGCGACAATTCGGCCGACCAGCAATCCCGCAAGCGCTGCAGCCCGTATCTCTGGCACGACCAAACAAGGGAGAGAGCAAATGCGAACTCGACACGTTCTGACCGCGCTCGTCGCTGCCAGCGTCATGCTGGCCGCTTGCGGCAGCGACGACAATTCGTCGGATGCGACGACGGCCACCACTGCCGCCACCGCCGCCACCACGGCGACCGCGGCAACAACGGCCGACACCAGCGCCGCGACCCCCGCTGGAACCGATGCCACGACGGGAAGTGAGGCGCCCGCTGCCACCACGGGTGCCGCGACGACCGGCACGGCCACCGTGATGGTCGCCTCGGACGCCACTCTCGGCGACCACCTCGTCGACAGCAAGGGCATGACCCTCTATCTGTTCACGAAGGACCAGGGAACGACCACCGCCTGCACGGGTGGCTGCGCCGACAACTGGCCTCCGATCGTCGCTGACGGCGACCCGACCGGCGGTGACGGTGTCGACGCCTCGCTGCTCGGCACCGCCGACGGCATCAAGCCCAACCAGGTGACCTACAACGGCCACCTGCTCTACTACTTCGCGAAGGACACGGCCCCCGGCGACACCAATGGTGTCGGCCTGCCCGACTGGTTCACGGTCGATCCTTCCGGCGAGGCGATCGACGCCAGCTGAGTTCCGCCCAGCGACACCGGCCACCGTCCCCCAAGCGGTGAGCGAACGGACCGACAGCCGGACCGTTCGCTCATCGCGCCAATCGGTGGGCTGGCCGGTATGGTTGCTTCCGGCGAAGGGGAGTAGCTCGACGCTGGGAGATCGACACACTGGGTGATGAGCCCCGGTCCCCAGGCCCATACCCGTGGGTGAGCAAGACCTTCGGCCAGGCATCGACAGATGCCCGGTCGAGGGCATCCATCCTTCCTCCGGGCCAAACCCGGAGGGACACCGTGGACGCATTCCTACTGAGCTTCGGCATCATCTTCTTGGCCGAACTCGGCGACAAGAGCCAGTTGATGGCGATGACGTTCGCGGCCCGCTACCGCGCCATCACCATCCTGCTCGCCATCACCGCGGCGACCGCCCTCGTGCACCTGTTCAGCGTCGTCGTGGGCGCAGTCGTGGGTGCGGCACTCCCGACGAACCTGATCTCGATCGCCGGTGGCATCGCGTTCCTCGGATTCGCCGCCTGGACGCTGCGCGGCGACAGTCTCGACGATGACGACGTCAATCGCGCCGCACCGAGCGATCGGTCCGTGTTCCTCACCGTCGGCCTGGCGTTCTTCCTCGCCGAACTCGGCGACAAGACGATGCTGGCGACGATCACCCTCGCCACCGATCACGGGCTCTTCGGAACGTGGCTCGGATCGACGATCGGCATGGTCGCCGCCGACGCTCTCGCCGTGATCGTGGGCCAGCAGCTCGGCGCGCGCCTGCCCGAACGCACCGTGAAGATCGGTGCGGCGGTCATCTTCTTCGTCTTCGGCGTGATCCTGCTCGTCGAGGGGCTTCGCTGATCCGCACTCCGCTTTCGGCGGGCATGTCTACCAGGGCACGAGCGCAGTAGTAGCTTGCGAGCCGACCTGCCGAACGGAGCTCACCATGTCGCTCACCCCTCCCAGACATTCCGGCCGAGGCCGGCTCAACGTCGGTGGCGGGACGCATCGGTGGCGAATGGTCGCCGTGGCGAGCACCATCGTGGCCGCCGGTTTCGTCTTCACGACCTCGGTGCCGACGGCGGGCGCGGTTGGGCCACCGCCTGGAGCGATCGTGGTCGGTCTCGTCGGGCCCGAGTGTCCGGCGCCGACACCGCCTCCGATCCAACCGGTGATCGACAGCCGCCCGCCGGATCCACGATCTACATCTGCGCCGGCGTGTACAACGAGCAACTCACGATCAACAAGCCGCTCACGCTGCTCGGCGCACAGCACGGCGTCGACGCCCGGACGGGTCGGACCAACCCAGCGCGCCGAAACGGTGTTCGACGTGCCGGCTGGCGCGATCGTCTACACCACCGGGGCGACGACCGGAACGCTCGACGGCTTCACGCTTCGGAACGCCGACGGCGCCGCCGTGAACGGCGTCAACAACGTCGAAGCCCAGGCGTACACGTTCCGGAACAACATCATCACCGCCAACACAACGGGAATGAACTTCCACTACGGTCGGCCCAGAGATCACAGCCTGATCTCGCGGAATCGGTTCGTCGCGAACAACAAGCTGCCCGGCGAACGGAACAGCGGGAGCAGCATCTTCATCACCAACGGGGACCGTCGTCGGAATGACCGATCGAGGACAACCTGTTCCAGGGAAACGTCGGCGGCCCCAACCGCCGCCGACATCAACACCCCAGGCTGTGGACGCCGCGACGCTGAGACACCGGGATCACGATCAGGAACAACACGAGCATCGACGACGCCACGTTCGCCGTGCTCAACGACACCAGCCGGCACCCAGGTGCTGAACAACACGATCACGCACAGCGATCCCGACGGCGGCGAGCGGCACGGCGATCCTCCTGTTCTCCACCAACACCGGTGCCGTGATCTCCGGCAACACGATCAACGGTGGGACGGGTAGAGGCATCGGCGACGCAGCGGACGCCGTCGGGAAACCCGACGATCACCAACAACACGATCAGCAACCGAGGAGTCGGCATTCGCCTCAGCCAGGCGGGCGCGACGGTGAGCGGGAACACCATCACGAACTCGACGCAGTTCGGCATCCAGATGCAGGCGACCAGAGCGGCGGAATCATCACCGGCAACACGATGACCTCGACGATCGGCGTCGACTGTCGGGACGAGAGCACCGGCACCGGAACGGCCGGAACGGCCAACACCTGGACGACGAACATCGGTCTCACGAGCAATCCGGTCGGATTGTGTGATGCCCCTCCCCCGCCGACCACGACGACGACCACGATCCCCGCCGCGACCACGACGACGACGCCGCCGGCACCCGGGGCCACCACGACGACCCCGGCAGCGCTGCCTCCGGTCCCGGGCCCTGGCCCGGGAACCCTGCCGGCGACGGGTGGGAACTCGACGGGGCCGATGTTTGCGCTCGCCATCGCCTTGGTCGCCATCGGTGTCACGCTGACGCGGGTTCGCCGGCGCGCATAAACCTCCGACCCGGCTCGAGCAAGGGACTTCCGGCCCGACGACCGATCTCGATCCGCAACGGGTGCCAGGCGATCCGTCACGCCGGAGGCGTCTCGATTTCCGTCGGGTACCAGCCGACGTAGCATCGCGCCGGAGGGATCGGCATGAAGGTCTGGATCGATCAGGACTGCTGCACCGGCGCGGGACTGTGCGTCGACCATTGCCCCGACCTGTTCATCGTCCTCGACGACGGCATCGGCTACGTCCACGACGGGTCGTTCGTCATCACCGACCCCGACTCCCCCTCGGTCCCCGTTCCGCGGCGCCATGAGCAGGCGGCGATCGACGCGGTCGAGCGCTGCCCCGGCGAGTGCATCTACCTCGAACCCGACTCACCCCTGCCCGACATCGCCGACGACACCGACATCATCGACGCCGAAATCGTCGACACCTGATGGGGCCGCCCGCGGACGGCGACCTCACGGCGCCGGCCGCGTCGTTCACCGCTGGTCGCCGCGTGCGGAGACTGATGAGCGCAGTCGGTCGTCGTTTCAGCGAAGTCATCGACGTGATGACCGAGCGCAACCTGCGGCGGCTGCAATTCGGATGGACTGCGTTCTTCCTCGTCGACGGTCTGTCGACCGTGGCGTTGTCCGTGTGGGCGTTCGATCGCGGCGGCGCATCGGCGGTGGGCATCCTGGGGCTCGCCAGGTTGCTTCCCGGCGCCATTGCGTTGCCATTCGGAGCCTGGGCGGCGGACCGGTTCCCGCGCCGTCTCGTGGTGACAACGGTGTTCCTCGCGATCGCCGCCAGTCAGCTGCTCATCGCCATCGGGTTGGCGACGAATGCGCCCGCTGTCGCCGTGTATGCGCTCGTCGCAGTGAGCAGTGTCGTCGCCACTCCATACCGGTCAGCACAACTTGCGTTGTTGCCACTCGTGGCGAGGACACCGGCGGAGCTGGTGGCGATGAACGTCACGGCGGGAACGCTCGAAGGTCTGGCCACATTCGCCGGACCGGCGCTGGCCGCGCTGCTCCTACTCCGAGCCAGTCCCTGGGTCGTGGTCGTCGCGGCCTCGGTCGCGGCGGTGGCCGGCTGCATCTCGGTGGCACACATCCAGGTGGACGTCGACCCCTCCAAGGCGGTGCGACGTACGCCCGACCGCCCACTCGAGGCCCTGATCGGTGGAATCACGGAGTTGCGTCAGCACGTCGACGTGGCCGTTGTGGTCGGCTGTTTCGTCGCCCAACTCCTCGTGCGCGGGTTGCTCTCCGTGCTGTTGGTCTCGGTTTCGTTCGAACTGCTCGGATTGGATGACAGCGGAGTCGGCTGGTTGTTGGCGATCGTCGGCATCGGTGGCATCGGTGGCGGCTTCTGGTCGGTCACGCTCACCCGGCGTCGACGACTCGGTCGTCCTTTCGCTGTCGCGCTGAGCTTGTGGGGCCTGCCGATCGCAGTGATCGGTCTCGTTCCGAACACGACCATGGTCGTGGCCGCGTTGTTGACGATCGGCATCGCCAACGCAACGCTCGATGTCTGCGGGTTCACAATGATCCAGCGATTCGGAACGGATCGGAATCTGGGACGCGTGTTCGGGGTGCTGTTCACGTTCGGCATCGCGATCGGCGGCATCGGCGCGCTCGCCGCACCCGTACTGGTGTCGGCATTCGGCCTCCGGCCGGTGCTGTTGCTGGTCGGTGCCATCCTGCCGGCGGTCGCGTTCGCATCGCGGATCCGGCTCCGCAACATCGATGAGCGCTCCGAGCCGCTCCCGGAGTTGTACTCACTGTTCTCCAACATCCCGTTGTTCTCGCCGCTCCCACCGACGACGATCGAAAAGCTTGCCGCCTGCTGCTCGACTGCGGACATCGCGGACGGCTCCGTCATCGTGAGCGAAGGCGACAGCGGCGATCGCTTCTACGGCATCATCCACGGCGAAGTGGAAGTTCGACGCGGCGATGTCGCTCAGGGAACGCTCGGTCCGGGCGACTACTTCGGTGAGATCGCGCTGTTGCGCAACATCTGCAGGACCGCCACCGTCATCGCCATGGGCGATGTCCGTGTGGCGACGCTCGACACGTCGCAGTTCCTCGATTCGTTGACGAGCAGCGAAATCGCATACGGCATCGCGTGGCGCACGTCGGCAGACATGATCAACCGCGACATCGCGCCGACCGGGACTTGACCCGCTCGTGTTCGTCCCGCCGGTCCCTCAACGGTCGAGGAAGGTGAAGAACGAGGTCTGGGTCGCGTAGGCCACGAGTGTGTCGGCGTCCCAGAGGGCCATGTCGACGGACGCGTAGCCGTCGCCCGCCCAACGTGCGGTGTTGTGGCCGAGCACCCACGGGCCATGACAGTCGGCGCACATGTGCACCGTCAGATCGACACTCGGCCCGAACCACGGGCGCCCCGTCCGTCCCACCCGCTGGCCGATCGCTCCCGGCATCGTGTCGGCGAGCATGACGATGGCGAACGGATCGATGCGCTCACCCCCGTCGATCCACGGCGTGTCGTCGAAGCGGTACCACGTCGCCTGCTCCCCTGTTCGCTCGGCGACGTCCTCCCATGGCGGGACACCGAGGGCCCCCCGACCTTCGAGCCGAGTGGTCCACAACGGGGTCGGCTCGAACGCGGGGACACCCGCGGGAGGAGGATCGCGAAACGACGGACACTGCTCCGGCGACGGCACCTGCGGACGTCGGAGTTCGGTGAACTCGAAACCCTCACGCGTCGAACCGAAGACCGCAGTGGTGATGTGGCCGGTACCCGCATCGGGGTTGCGCACGTGGGCGCGGACATGCGACATCGAGCGACCGCGGCGGAGGATTTCGACGTCGATGACGAGTTCGCCGTGCGCCACTCGACCGATGAAGAGTGTGTGCATCGTGCGCAGGCTCTGCCCCTGGTCGGCGAGCGCGTCACTCATCGCCCGCAACGCCACCGCCGTGATGATCCCTCCTTGCGGCAAGGGGTACAGATTCCACGAGTCGTCGAGGAACGCGCGGTAGCTCCCGTCGGCGACGAGCTCGACCGAACTGGCACTCGCAAACGGCGTCACGCGTCGAACCGTAGCGCTGAGCCGCCGAGCCGCCGCCGGAGATTCGGGTCCCGGCGTGGCCAGGGACCCGATCTCCGGAGCAGGCGTGAGGGCAAGCGGAACATTCATTCCGACGAAAGCATGCCCCCGCCCCGGTGACGCACGACACTTGCAGCAGCTTGCATTGCATCAGTTCAGTTTGATCTAATTGGGACATGCCATCGTTGCAGCCGCCAGAGATCCTCGGCCTGCTCAGCGACCCGGTGCGCTGGCAGCTGATCGGCGAGCTGGGCCGGAGCGATCGCCGTGTCGGCGAACTCGTGCAGTTGGTCGGGAAGCCGTCGAATCTCGTCTCGTACCACTTGGCGGAACTCCGACGCGCCGGCATCGTCAGCGCCCACCGGAGCTCGGCTGACGGTCGCGACGTCTATTACCGAGCAGAGCTGATTCGCTGCCGGGATCTCCTCGGTGACGCCGGGCGGGCGCTGCATCCCGGGTTGTCGCTGCTGCCGACGCTCCCGGCCGATGTCGCGCCGAGACGGTCCAGAGCCCGAGTGCTGTTCCTGTGCACCGGCAACAGCGCCCGTTCGCAGATCGCAGAGGCCCTCGTGGAACAGCGGTCGGCGGGGACGGTCGAGGCCCGCAGCGCGGGCAGCCACCCGAAGCCGCTGCACCCGAACACGGTGCGGGTCATGGCCGAGCGCGGTGTCGACCTTGCGGATCGATCGACGAAGTCGCTCACCCGCTTCGTCCGCCACCGGTTCGATCGCGTCATCACACTGTGCGACAGGGTGCGCGAGATCTGTCCCGAGTTCGGAGGGACGCCGATCGTCGCGCATTGGAGCATCGTCGATCCGGCCGCCGACGGGGCCAGCGACGAAGCGACGTATCCCGCGTTCCAACTCGTGGCCGACGAGATCGAGACGAGGGTGGCGCTGTTGCTCGCCGATCTCCGATCCGACGACGAGCCGGACACGATCGAATCTGGCGCCGCAACGGTGACGCCTCGACGAGGCTCGTACCGTTCCAGCCGGGCGCGGGCATGATCACGGTCGGTGCACTCGTCGCGGCGGACGGGGCCCTCGGCGAGGAGGTCGAGGTCGGCGCGCCGATGGAGCTCACCGTCGCTTTCACCGACCTCGAGGAATTCACGTCGTACACCGAGGCCGAAGGCGACGACGCGGCGAGTCGGCTGTTGATCGGTCACCACCGGGAGTCGGTGACGATCGTGCGCGCCCGCGGCGGTCGAGTGCTCAAGCGGCTCGGCGACGGCCTGATGCTCACGTTCCCCGAACCGGAGGCTGCCGTGCTTGCCTGCCTCGAACTGGGCGAAGCGGCACCTCTCGAGAATGCGCGCCGGCATCCACGTCGGGCACGTGATGGTGACGAGTGACGACGTCTTCGGGCACGTCGTGAACCTGGCCGCCCGTCTCACCGGGTCGGCCGCCGGGGGTGAACTCGTCGTGACCGACGACGTACGACGGGCCGTGCGCGACCCGCTCGGGATCGTGTTCGACGGCCCGGACCTGCGCAGCTTCAAGGGCATCGAAGAGGAGGTGTCCGTGTACGTCGCAACACGTCGTCTGCGTCGATCGAGCAAACTCGGACGCGCCCTGACGCCCGGGATCGGATCGCGTTGAACTGCCATTGCTACCGTTTCGCGATGACGCAAACCGGACGATGCCTCTGTGGAGCGATCACCTACGAGATCGCCGGCGACCTGATCGCGACGGCCGTCTGTCACTGCGACCACTGCCAGCGCCAGAGCGGTGGAGCGTTCTCGGTCAATCTCATCGTGCACGAGAGTCAGATGGCCGTCACGGGTGAACTCAGCACGTTCGAGGACCGTGGTGAACACGGCGATGCCGTCTACGTCCATCGACGATTCTGCGGTCAGTGCGGGTCACCGATCTACTCGGGTCTCGTGGAGCCTGCCGGCGTGCTGGCCGTGAAGGCAGGCACCCTCGACGACCGCTCGAACGTCGCGCCCACCGTGGAGGTGTGGTGCGACACCAAGCAGCCGTGGGTGCAACTTCCTGCGATGGCCACGTCGCTCGCACGCGAGTGACGGCGCCTCGTTCAGAACCGCCAACGCATCGAGCCCGGCGAGTCCTCGGCGGTTCCGACTGCGGTCGCGGTGCGCGGCGCGACCTGATAGACGAACCACGGCGGTGGTCCGAGAGTGGGTGCGTTGAAGGGGGCTGTGATTCCGGTACCCGAGTCGTCGGGTTGTGCGGGCCATCCGCTCTGCGCCCACAACGCCGCGATCTCGGCGACGATCGTCGCGTCGCCGACACGCCGGGCTCGCCGGCGATCATCACGTCGAAGCCCTTCGTGGCGACACCGATCGTGCACCGAGGGTCGCGTGCGACGTTGCGCGCCTTCCGTGTCCGGTCGCCGGTCTGGAACCAGCAGGATCCGGCGTGCCACAGCGCGCCCACGCTCGTCACGTGCGGGCTTCCGTCCGCATTCAGCGTCGTCAACCAGAACGTCGCGGTTCGGCGAGCGCGGGTCGTCGTGCAGCAAGAGGTCCGCCAGCTGCGTTTCGACTTCGTCCCACTCGATCGCGGGCAATCCCTCGGCGGCGGCAAGATTCGTCGGTTTCATGGTTCTCGAGTCTGGTGATCTCGGTGCGGGCTTCGGATCCGCTACGACTGCTGGATCTCGGCCACGGGCCGGTCGACGGTGAAGTCGGGCGCAGGATGCGACTTGAGGCCTTCCGCCCGCACGGTCTCTTCCCAATCAGCGTTCTCCTGTGCCTCCAAATCCAGGATCCGGCTGGCGGCCAAGCGTTCATTCTCACGCAGGTCACCCGATCCGTACGCGCCGGCGCTCGACGCGAGCGCGATGGCCTCACGACGGAGCGCTTCGGCAGTGTGGCGGTATCGCACCCAGTGATCGTGTACCTGGGTCAGCTGTGCCAGGCCCTCGGCAACGACGATCAGCGCACCCAGGCCGGCGACGACGACTTGCTGGCTGCTCCCCAGGGCCACGATCGGAACGAGTGCGCCGGCCACCAGAACGATGGTCCTCAGCGTCAGGTAGGCGAGCCGATTCGCACCAGCATTCTTGTGGAAGAACAGGAATGACCGCTGGAGTTCCTGCCAAGCGACCGAGTTCCTCAACGTTTCGTCCGGCGGCACCGGCAGTCGGCCGTGCTCGGAATCTCTGTGCAGCAACCCCACATTGCCTCCTCGACAGGCGCTCCCGGCGATGCGTCGGGGAGTTGTACGGCTCGGACGCCTCCAACGGTACCGCACAGCGCGGAACCCCCTCTCCATGATTGCGAATCGCCATTGACCGATGCCGCGGGAAGTCGCATGATCGGAATCGAGTGGCTGCCGAGGGGGCGCCACCCTGATGCGGTCTCCCGTGCGGGGGCCGGGAATGGGGGCCGTGATGAAACGACGCGTCGGAACACTGATCGCCGGCACGCTCATCGCAGCGAGTTTGGTGGTCGGACTCGATGTCGGTGGCGGAGCCGGCGCAGCAGGGGGCGCCACCCGACAGATTCCGAGTGGTGGCACGACGACCATCAGATCCACGGCACAAGGTTCCGACGCGGTTCAGCAGCCGGAGTTCCGGCCACAGGAGAACGAGGCGGAAGGCGCGGGGAGCTTCAACCGTCCGCGGCCGGGATTCAAGAACGGCAAGTTCCCGAAGAAGCCACTCGACGCACCGACGGTCGCGTCGTCCGCGGTGGCCGCGTTGAACCCCGAGTTGAGCGCTCAGCATCAATGGGCTGAACCACCGCGATCAACGGCTCGCCAACGGCGGCAACCAGTTCTCGGTCGAACCGCCTGACCAGGCCCTCTGCGTCGGCAATGGCTACACCGTCGAGGCCGTCAACAGCGTGCTGCGCGTGTTCAGTACGGCGACCGGAGCCCCACTGACCGGGGTGCAGGACTTGAACACGTTCTTCGGTTACCCGGCCGCGATCGACCGCACCACCGGTGTCGTCGGCGCCAACGTGATCGACCCGGTCTGTCTCTACGATCCCGACAACAACCGGTTCATCGTGGTCATCACGACGTTGCACGTGAACGACGACGGCGACTTCAACGGCAAGAACACGATCGACGTGGCGGTGTCCAACAGCGGTGATCCGAGCGGGGACGTGGACGGTGTACTACGTGCCCGCCCAGAACGACGGAACCGACGGCACGCCCAACCACGGATGCACACTCGACGGCACCGCGCCCGGACCGTGCTTCCAGGACTACCCACACGTCGGTGCCGACCGGAACGGTGTGTACGTCACGACCAACGAGTACGACCTGTTCGGGCCCGCCTACAACGCAGCCCAGATCTTCGCCTTCTCCAAGGCGCAGCTCGCCGCGCACCCGGCCGCGATCGGGGTCACGCTCGTCGAGAACCTGAACGTCGACGGATCGCCCGGGTTCACCGTGTGGCCGGCCACCTCACCAGCCGGGCAGTACTCGAACGAACGCAACGGCACCGAGTACTTGATGAGCACGATCGCAGGCGACGGTTCGGAGACCGGGAACCCCACGGGCACTGCACGCCGGATCGGCCTGTGGGCGGTGACGAACACCGCGTCGTTGAACACCGCGGCGCCCGCACTCGGCATCACCAGCCGCCTGACCAACAGCGAGACGTACGTCTTCCCGCCGAAGGCCGATCAGAAGCCCGGGAGCATTCCGCTGGCCGACTGCATCAACGACACGACGACCCCGACCGTCTTCGGACCGGGATGCTGGCAGCTCTTCTTCGTCGACGAGCCTTCGCACACGGAGGTGGAGTCGGCCCTCGATGCCGGCGACACCCGGATGCAGCAGACGTGGTACGTCAACGGGGTGCTGTGGGGCACCGCGAGCACCGCGGTGAACGTGAACGGCGAAGTGAAAGCCGGCATTGCCTGGTTCGCGGTCTCGCCGACGATCAACGGCGCCGGCAAGATCGTCGGCCAGGTGAAGAAGCAGGGCTACCTGGCGCTGGCCGACAACAATCTGACGTATCCGGCGATCGCGATCGGCGCCAACGGCAAGGGTGCGATCGCCTTCACCGTCGTCGGCGAGACGAACTACCCCAGCGCCGGCTACGCCACCATCGACTCGGCCGGGAATGTCGGACCAGTCCACATCGCGGCTGCGGGGCTCGGACCATCCGACGGCTTCACCAGCTACAAGGCCTTCGTCGGCGATCCCCCACGTACACGCTGGGGCGATTACGGCGCGGCGGTCACCGATGGCACGTCGGTCTGGATCGCTTCGGAGTACATCGCCCAGACCTGCACGTACGCGCAGTACTACCTGAACCCACCGAGCCTGGTGAACTTCGGCTCGTGCAACGGCACCCGCACCTCGCTCGCCAACTGGGGGACCCGGGTCTCGAAGCTCAATCCATGACAGGCCGGTGAGCGGACGACCACCGCTCGATGGAGGCACACCACCAGTGCGCCCGCGCCAAGAGGGCGCGGGCGCTGATGGTGGCGCTCACGAGAACCGCTCCGAGCCGTCGCGTGCGCGCAAGGACGGGTCGAAAGTCCCTACCGCTTTGGTCACGATCGTGTGACGATCGAGTCGGGAGGTGAATCATGAGCAAGGAAACTCGCACCGACGAGACGTTGCATTCGTCCGTGCTCGCTGAACTCGATCGTGATGCACACGTACCGAGCGCCCACATCGGGGTGGCGGTCACCGACGACCTCGTGACGCTGTTGGGAACGGTGCGTGACGATCAGGACCGATTGGCCGCCTTGGAGGCGGCCAGACGTGCCGAAGGGGTACGTGTCATCGTCGACGCGATCTCGGTCGGCGACCACGACACAGCCCTGTCGGCTGACCGCGCCATCGCGCAGCGACTCGTGCAGATCGTCGATTCAACACCGGCCGTACCGTCAGGGATCACACTGTTGGTGCGGAACCGGGTGATCACGCTGGAGGGCGCCGTCGGCAGTGCGTTCGACAGGCAGACCGTCCGCCGACTCGCCGGCTACCCGCCGGGCGTGGCGTGGGTGCGCGACAACCTCGTCACCCGACCGATGACGAGCACCGCATCCGAACTGATTCCTCCGGTCTCCGCACGATCGCGTGGGTCCGAACGACACGTCCGTGTTCACGGAACTTTCGACCTCGTCCGCCCGACTTCGGGCGCGGCGTGAACCGGGAGGCCGACCGTGGGAGCGACGTACCGTCACCTGTCGAAGCACGAGTGCATGGATCTGCTCACCTCGGATTCGGTCGGCCGACTGTGCATCATCGATCATGACTACCCGTTGGCATTCCCGGTGAACTATCGCGTCGCACACGACACCGCCGGCGACCGCATCGTCTTCCGCACGACACCAGCGGGTTCGATGGCGCGCTACGACGGCCCGTCCTCGCTCGAAGTCGACCGGATCAGCCCGGACCGCGAGCAGGCATGGAGCGTGATCGTGCGCGGTCGACT
Source organism: Ilumatobacteraceae bacterium (assembly GCA_963695145.1). Lineage (GTDB taxonomy): Bacteria > Actinomycetota > Acidimicrobiia > Acidimicrobiales > Ilumatobacteraceae > Sva-07. Next base: position 386,776 of record CAVOGB010000007.1, read on the forward strand.
CCGTCGGTCCCACGGGGAAGCCGACCTGCCCGACTCCTCCCCGTGGGTCACGGAGGGTCGACACCAATGGCTGGTGCTCGACATCGCATCGATCAGCGGACGGCGATTCCACGGCACGACGTCTGCGGACCGGTCCAGCGTCTGACGGCGATGGAGCCCGCGCGTCGTCGGTCGGTCAGGAATCGATCCACGGACCGACGCCGCTGATCCGATCGATGGCGACACGAACGACGACGCTCGAGGGTGAGTCGCGCACCGCCAGTGGGTGCCGCTCGAGTCCCAGGTACTTCGTCGCCAGTTGATCCATCAGCAACGGATCAGGTCCGGGATCGATGGACGCGTTGCCTCGAACGACGAGGTGACGCTGGAAGCCGCGCTCGTTGCGCTCGACGTCTTCGATCGACAGCACGATGCGGTCGTCCCGCGCGAGATTTCGCGCCTTCTGACTGTTCGCATCGGTGCCGAACAGGATCTCGTCACCACGGGCGATCATCCAGACCACCGACACCTGCGGTGTGCCGTCGGGGTTGTTCGTCCAGACGTGCGCAACCGCGTCTGATCCGAGCAACGCGTGTGCCTGTGCCGAGAATTCGATCATCGTGCACCCCCTCTGCGGTCGCCGACCTTAGCGTGATTCGACAATCCGTCGCCGGGCTTCGGGGACGCCGGTCGGCACAATGTGGGCGAGCGGACGGCGATCACACGTCTGGTCAGGTGTCGGGTCGTCCGTGCCGGGCGAGTGCGGCGTTGCTCCAGGCCGGATCTCCGGTGAGTTCTCGTCCGAACCAGTCGGGCGGATCGAAGGACGCGGCGTCGGCTTCGGAAGCGAACTCGACCTCGGCGACGCACAGCCCGGCGAGCGTTCCGCCATAGACGTCGACCTCGGCGACGAGACCCGGCGGCTCGCCATCGAGCGCGACTCGGTGGCGCGTCTTGTCGATCCGTCGGCCCGCCGTGTGCGGCCACAGTGCCTCGGCCTGTTCTGCGGAGATCGGCACGTCGACCTCCGTACGCGACACTCCGCCGCCGGCTTTGACCGTGAGGCTCGATGCCTCGTCACTGATCCGCACCCGAACCTCCACCGAATCCTCCTCGGCGAGGTAGCCCTGCCTGATGTGTGTTCCCGGGCCGAGGCGGTCGTCGCTCGGGGCTTCGGTGAGGATGAACTTGCGTTCGATCTCGGTGGTCACCTGAACAGTATGTGCCGGGCGCTACGTTCGGTGCCGAGATGCGGAAGGTCACGTTCCAGGTTCCAGCACACTCCGTGGCCGATGTGATCGGTGCGCTCACCGAACTGGGGCTCGCGTTCGGGGCGCGGCGAACCGTGACCACGACGCTCGTCGACACGTTCGACGGTCGCCTCCATCGTGCCGGGCTGCGGCTCGAGCTGCGTCGGTCCAATGTGATCGAACTCGTGCTGTCGGGGAAGCAGGTCGTCCCGGCACACCTCACGCTCACCGTGGTGCCGCGTGTGTTGGCTGATCTCCCGTCCGGGCCGTTCCGGGCCCGCATCGCCGAGGTGGTCGACGTGCGCGCCTTGTTGCCGCAGCTTCGGATCCGGCTGGAACGCTCCACCGGCGAGTGGCGCGATCGAACCGGCAAGGTGGTGGCGATCGCCGAACTCCACGAGGATGTCCAACTCGTGGACGGGCCGATCATCGATCGGTTCACGACCATCGAGATCCATGAGGTACCGGGGTACGCCAAACGGTCCGAACGGATCCTCGCCGTCCTCCGAGACGCCGGACTCGAAGCGCAAGTGTCCGACACGGTGACCCAGTGCGCACTCGCCGCCGGGATCGACCTTGCGGGATTCACGTCGAACGCGACGGTGCCGCTGGATCCGGAAATGCCGGCGCTCGAAGGGTTCCGGGCCGTCCTCGCCAATCTCGAGATGACGATCGCGGCCAACTGGCAGGGTGCGATCGATCAGGTCGACCCGAAGTTCTTGCACGACCTGCGCATCGCGCTCAGGCGCACTCGCACGCTCCTTGCCAACGGCAAGTCCGTGGTCCCGGCGGAAGTACTCGATCCGGCACGGGAGGGCTTCGCCTGGTTGGCGGGCGCGACCGGGGCGGCACGCGATCTCGACGTCTACCTGCTCGAGTGGCAGCACTACACCGATCCCCTCGGGATCGAAGCCGCGGCAGCGTTGGTGCCGGTTCGTGAGGTTCTCGCGCGGCACGCTGCCGACGCGCATCACGAGCTGGCGGGCGTACTCCGATCCGAGCGAGCAGCTGCACTGATGGCCGAGTGGCGTCGGTGGCTCGCCGAGCCACTCGACGGCACCGAAGCGCTGCCGCGACGAGCCGATCAACCGCTCGGCCGGACCGTCGCCAGGCGGATCGCCCGAGCCCACGAGACGCTCGTCGATCACGGTCGACTGATCGCACCCGACACGCCGGCCGAGAACGTCCACCGTCTCCGCAAGGACGCCAAGAAGCTGCGCTATCTGATCGAGTGTTTCGGCAGTCTGCTGCCCGACCGACCCGGCCGGCAATACGTGAAACGGCTCAAAGCGCTCCAGGAAAACCTCGGGCAGCACCAGGACGCCGAGGTCCACATGATGCTGCTGCGATCACTCACCCCGGAACTCGACGGGAGCGGTGCGGGCGCCGGCACCATGGTCGCCATCGGCCAGCTCGTCGAACGGCTCGACCAGACACGAGCCGCCGCCCGCGCCGAGTTCTCCGCACGGTTCGCCGATTACGACAGCCCGGCCACGAAGCGAGCTCTGGACGCACTGCTCCGGGCGATCGACCCGTGAAGGTTCTCGCGACCTACAGCATCAAGGGGGGCGTCGGGAAGACGACGACCGCGATCAACCTCGCTCACCAAGCAGCGGCCGAGGGGTCACGGGTGCTGCTGTGGGACCTCGACCCGCAAGGGGCGGCGACGTTCTTCGTCCGGGTCAAGCCGTCCGTCAAAGGGCGGCGCACAGCGTCTGATCAAGAAGTCCGGGTCGCTCGCAGCGAACATCCACGCCACGGACGATCCGGCCGTGCACATCGTGCCGGCCGACTTCTCGCTGCGCCATCTCGACCTCGCCCTCGATGACACGAAACACCCGACACGTCGCCTCGCCGCTCTCCTCGAGCCGCTCGCCGACCGATACGACGTTGCGCTCCTCGACTGTCCACCGGGGATCACGCTCACCAGCGAGAGCGTCTTCGCCGCCGCGGACGCGCTGATCGTGCCGACCATCCCCACCACGCTGTCCGAGCGCACACTCGACCAGCTCACCGACTTCCTCGCCCAACACCCCCCGGCGCCGCTCGTCTTGCCGTTCGCCTCGATGGTCGATCGACGCAAACGCCTCCAGCGCGACATCGTCGCCCACCTGATGGCCGACATCGCCGGGTTCCTGCCCACCGCCATACCCAACGCCAGCGTCGTCGAGCAGATGGGCATCCAACGATCACCGATCGCCGCCTTCGCCCCCAACAGCCCCGCGGCGTCCGCCTATCGACACCTGTGGGCCGACATCACCGCACGACTCTGGTCCTGAGGTCCCCTGCGCTCGCCGACCGGTCCAACGGTCGTGGCGAGCGGGCCGGCATCGGCGCTTGCACCCCCTCCGACGGGCCCGAAGCATTGACAGCACCGCGCAGTGCAGGGACGATGTGGCGCAGTGTCGACGAGGGTCGGCGCACCGGGGAAAGGGGAACCGCATGGCGGTGGCACGGGAGACGATGACCGACGAGCAGCGCAAGAGCGTGGCGCTCGAGTACCTCAAAGCGTTCGACAACGGCGGCGTCACGTCGACCGGCGAGTCGATCCTCAGCCTGTTCGCCACCGACGCGCAGGTGTGGTTCCCCAAGTGGGGCCTCGCCAACGGCCACGACGCAGATCGGCCAGCTGTTCGGCGACGTGGGCGGGACGATCAAGGAGATCGTGCACGACTACTCGCACTTCAACTGGATCATGAGCGGCACCGACACCTTCGCCTGCGAGGGCACCAGCCACGGTGTCCATCGCGACGGCCCCTGGCGGGCCGGCATCGACGAGTCGAAGGGCGGCCGCTGGTGTGACGTGTTCGAGGTCAGGGACTTCGTCATCCAGCGATGCTTCATCTACCTCGACCCCGACTACGCCGGCCAGGACACCGACCGCTACCCCTGGCTGAGCTGATCGTCGATCGCCCGACGGCGTCACTCGGCGCCGACCCGGCGCCACGCTGCGAGTCGCCGTCGAGGTGTCCGGCATCATGGGCACGATGAAGTTCGGACTCTTCGGCATCAACAACGGCCCGCTCGCCGACCCGGACGCCTCCGTGCGAGCCGCGCAGGCGGCCGAGGCCGCCGGGTTCGACTCGGTGTGGACCGGCGAGCACGTGGTGCTGCCCGACCCACAGGAGCCGCCAGCGCCGGCACCCCCTCACGTGCCGATGCTCGACCCGGCGGTGGCACTCGCCTACATCGCCGCCCACACGTCGACGATCGCGCTCGCCACCGGGATCATCATCCTTCCGCAGCGCAACCCCCTCGTGCTGGCCAAGGAACTGGCAAGCGTCGACGTGGTGTCCAAGGGTCGGCTGTGGTTCGGCTATGCCGCGGGCTACCTGCACCAGGAGTTCGCCGCGTTGGGCATCCCGTTCGACGACCGAGGTGCGCGTTGTGACGAGTACCTCGACGCGATGCTCGAGCTGTGGGACAGCCAGTCACCCACGTTCGCCGGCGAGACCGTTCGCTTCAGCGGGATCGATGCCCACCCGCGGCCCGTGCAACGGCCGCACCCCCGGTTGATCGTCGGCGGCCAGAGCCCGCCGGCGTTCAGGCGAGCCGTGCACCGCGCCAACGGGTGGTACGGGTTCGCCATGCCACCGGACGCCGTGGCGCGGTGCATCGACGGCCTCGAGCGGGCAGCCGCCGACACCGACCGGGCTCCCTCGCTCGGCGAGCTCGAGATCACGGTCACCCCACCACCCGGGCCGGTCGACGCCGACACCGTCGATCAGTACCGACAACTCGGCGTGGCCCGCCTGGTCATGCTGCCGCGAGCCCGCGACGTCGAGGGCATCATCCAGCTCGTCACCGACACGGCCGAGGCCCACCATGGATGACCTGCTGATCGAGATCGACGATCCGGAGCCGCGATCACCCACGACCCACGGATTATGAGTCGGAGAACTGGCGTCCGTCGCGTGCCAGATCATGTCGTCTACCTGGGATTATTCGCTCGACGGGTCCGGCGCATGTCGCCTCATTCCGACCACTTCCGACGAATTTCTTGGATGGAATCTTGGATTTTCTTGGCTGCTGGACCGTCAGCCGCGCCACGCGAGACGCCGGATCCGGAGCCGACCGCGAGCGAGAGCCCGCTGTTGCACCGGCGTCCAAGTCGTCGAGCGTGGCGCGACTCGGGCTGAGAGTCTCGGCGAGAACGGTTCGTTCACGATTGCGCAGTGAGAAGCACGTTGATCTCGTCGATCGCGGTTTGTTGTTGCGCCATGAGCAGTTGCAGTTGTCCGATGTTGGGAACGCGGTCGTCCTTCGTGGCTGACTGTTCCGATGCGCCCTGCTTCGACGGTGCGAGGAAGAGGTTGGCGAGGTAGCCCGTGAACGTGCCGAAGATGGCCACGCCGACGACGATGATGAGCGAACCGACGATTCGTCCCTGATTGGTGACGGGGTACCGATCGCCGTAGCCGACCGTGGAAATGGTGACGATCGTGTACCACAGGGCGTCCGATGCCGTCGTGATGTTCGCCCCGGGCGCGTACTGCTCGATGTTGAGCATCTCGAGGCTGCCGAACTCGAGTACCAGGATTCCCATGAGCAACAGCGTGAGCAGTGCGCTCCCGGCGCGGTCTCGGACCAAGCTGCGCCCGACATTTCGGATCCCGTACGCCCGCAGCAATCGGCCGACCCGCACCAGGCGGAAAATGCGCAGGATCTTCACCTGCTGGAACGGCAGGCTGGCAAGGAGGTCGGCCCACCCGAACATGCGGAAGAAGTAGTGAGTCTTGGACTCTGCGGTGAACAGCCGGTACGTGAAGTCGATCAGGAAAATGCCACTGAGAATGCCGTTCATGAGCCACAGCACCGTGCCCAGGGCGGCATCGTCGATCGCGTACAGGAGGACGAGATTCAGGATCGACAGGACCGACAGGATTCCGATGAAGATTTCGTATCCCGTGTTCTTGAGTTCGGTCCGGTCGGTTTGTGCTTCAGACATCGCGTGCCCCCGGCTTGTGTCGATTCTCGATCCCGATGACCTCGATGACGTCGAGATCTCAATATTGACCGAACCCGAGGACCTCGCAGTGCTGTTCGGCGCGGACCGCGTCATGGCCAGCCGCGTCGACCCAGCAATAGGACTCGTCGATCATCGGGCCGCAGCCGACCCGTCTCCGAGGCTCGTCGTCGGGACACTCTCCTCCGGCAGCATCCCCCGCTGATCGAGCACGAAGAGGAACCCGATCGCCGGGAAGACGAAGAGCACGGCGAGGACGGTGGCGACGAGGACGGCGCCGATCGTTCCCGATGGAGCGGCGGCCTCGTCGACGGTGAGCGATTCGGGCAACATGTAGTCCCACTGCGCCACCCCCCAGCCGACGATGACAGCGGCGACAGCGCCGACGGCTGCGATCCGGGCGCCGCGGTGATTGGCTCGGAGCAACAGCACCAATGAGCCGACCCCGCAGATGGCCGAGACGATCACGAGTGGCAGCGCCCGGGATGTCAGACCGTCGAAGAGGTAGTCGGCATCGGACGACAACACGAAGATGCCGACGAACGCCACGACCCCGACGACGATCGCCGCGGCGATGGCTCGAATCCGGAAGTAGTCGATCATGACGGGGTCGGACAGTCGGCGGGCGTCCCAGACGAGGTAGACCGCGGCGAGGTAGGCGCACGCGCAGACGGCGAGCACGCCACCGAGGACGGAGGTCGGGTTGACCCAGCTGTCCCAGGGGTCGCCGGCAACACCACCTGCAGGCACGCGACCAGACGCGATCGCGCCGGCGATGGCGCCGAAACAGTAGGGAACGATCACCGACGAGATCGCGAACGCGGCGCCGAACGCCCGCCGGTCGCGAGTCGAGAGCACCGCCTTGCGGAACGCGAAGCTGGCGCCGCGCAGCACGATGCCGAAGGCGGCGATCGTCAACGGCACGAACAGCGTCAGGGTGATCGAGGCGTACGCCTCGGGAAAGCACGTCCAGAGCACGACGAAGACGAAGATCAGCCACACGTGGTTCGCCTCCCACACCGGGGCGATCGAGTGATCGATGATCGCCCGCGGTCGACCTCCCCGTTTCGTGCCACCGGCGACGAGATCCCAGAACCCGGCGCCGAAGTCGGCCCCGCCGAACACGGCGTATCCCAAGATGCCGATGAACAGCACGACGGCGGCCAAGGTGCTCACGTCGGCACCTCCTGCGGTTCGCGGCCTGTGTCGGGTTGCATCTCGGGTTGCGGCTCGGGCGACGGACCGTACGGGACGTCCGCGCCGTAGTCGTCGGTCTCCCCCACTTCCTCGTTGCGGCGGAACCGTCGGCTCATGCCGCGCAACACGTAGACGGTCGTCAAGGCCGAGCGCGGTGTAGAGCACGACGACGCCGACGAACGTCACCCAGACACCGGTGTTCCCGGTGGCCGCGTCCTCGACCTTCATCAGGTTGTAGACGATCCACGGTTGTCGACCGACCTCGCTGACCACCCAGCCGGCCTCCAGGGTGACGACCGCGAGCACCCCGGCCGTCGACGCGATGTACAGGAACAGTTTGCTCTGCGGCATGTCCTTGCGGAAGATCCACGTCGCCCAGTACCAGATGGCGAGCAGGAACAGCAGGGTTCCGAGCCCGACCATGACGTCCCACGCGAGGTGGACGACGTTCACCTCGCGAATCGTCGGCCGATCGTCCTCGGGGAACGAGTTGAGCCCCTGGATCACTGTCGCCGTGCCGTCGGTCGGATCGGAGAGCACCGAGGCCAGGCCGGGGATCGGGATGCCGCCGACGACCTCACCGTCCGAGTTCAAGTGGCCGAACAGCGTCTCGGGGACGTCGCTCGTCGTGTCGGGCACCAGCTCGATGGCGGCGAACTTCATCGGCTGGTTGTTGTACACCCAGACGGCCAGGCTGTCGCCGACGCCCATCTGGATGGGAATGGCGATCGCCGCCACGCTGAACGGGATCAGGAAGCCCAGCCGGTGGTACCGGTCGCGGCGACCGCGCAGCATGCCGACCGCATAGACCGACGAGATGAGGAACCCGCCGACGACGTAGGCGGCGACCACCATGTGGGCCGCCATCCACGGCATCGCACCGTTGAAGATGACTCCCCACGGGTCGACATCGACGATCTCGCCGGCGTCGTTCAACGTGAATCCGGAGGGCTCGTTCATCCAGGCGTTGGCGGCGACGACGGACACGCTGCCCAGCACGCCGGTGAGCACCACCGGCACACCGGTCCAGAAGTGCGTCCACGGCTTCAGCCGCTTCCAGCCGAAGATGTAGATCGAGATGAAGATCGCCTCGGTGAAGAAGAACAGGCCTTCGAAGGCGAACGGCACGCCGAACGCCTGCCCCCACTGACCCATGAAGCGGGGCCACAGCAGGCCGAACTCGAAGCTGAGCACGGTGCCGGTGACGGCCCCGACGGCGAACGTCACCGCCATGTACTTCGACCAGCGCTGCGCCAGCAGCAGAGCGTCGGCGTCGTCGTGCTTGAGCGCCTTGTAGTTGGCGATCAGCATCATCGCGGCCCACGAGACGCCCAACGGCACCAGGATGATGTGGAACGCCAGTGTGAACGCCATCTGTGACCTGGCCCACGGCACTGGGTTCACAGCAAGCAGCGACGGAATCGTGGCGAGCATCAGGCCCATTGAAGCCGATCGGGGCACCAGCCGGGCATCCGCCGTATCGGGTGAACCTGGATCGTCCGATGTGGCCGATGCGGCCTGCCTCCGGGGCGGTCTACGGTGTCACCCGTCCGGGTGATAACCCGTTCACTCAACGTCCCCCTGTCGGAGCAGCCACATGACGAACGAAGTACAGCCGTTGACGGTGACGGTGACCGGTCAGCATCTCTTGACCCACCCGTTGACCAACAAGGGCACGGCGTTCACGATCGCCGAACGGGACGCGCTGGGGCTGCACGGGCTCCTGCCGACTCACGTCGAGACGATCGAGGACCGCGCCGCCCGCGTCCGCGCTCAGTACGACATGTTGGAGACCGATCTCGAGCGCCACATGCTGCTGCGCGACGTGCAGGACTACGACGAGACGTTGTTCCTGCGCCTGTTGCTCGACGACATCAAGACGCTGATGCCGATCGTCTACACGCCGGTCGTCGGCGAGGCGTGCCAGAAGTTCAGTCAGATCTACCAGCACCACCGTGGGCTGTTCCTGTCGTATCCGGATGTGGACCGCCTCGAGGAGATGCTGCGGTCGATCCCCCACGAGGAAGTCGCCGTGATCGTCGTGACCGACGGCGAGCGGATCCTCGGTCTGGGTGACCAGGGCGCGGACGGTCTCGGCATCCCGATCGGCAAACTGTCGCTGTACTCGGCGTGTGGTGGCATCGACCCGGCCACCACGCTGCCGATCGTCCTCGACGTCGGCACGAACAACGAGCCGCGCCGCAACGACCCGGACTACCTCGGGTGGCGCCACGAACGCATCGTCGGGCCGGACTACGACGCGTTCGTCGACGCGTTCGTCGAGGCCGTCAAGAAGGTCTTCCCGGACGTGATGCTGCAGTGGGAGGACTTCGCCGAACACCACGCGCACCTCCTGCTCGATCGCTATCGCAACGACCTGTGCACGTTCAACGACGACATCCAGGGCACGGCGACCGTCGCCATGGCCGCCGTGCTGTCCGGGCTGCGCCAGACCGACCGCTCGATCCGCGATCAGAAGATCGTGATCGTCGGTGCCGGATCCGCTGGCTCAGGGATCGCCGAGCAGCTCGTCCTCGCCATGATCGCCGACGGGTTGTCGGATGCCGAGGCGCGAGAGCGGTTCTACCTCGTCGACCGGCCTGGTCTGCTGACGAGCGACATGGCCGACCTGGAGAAGTTCCAGGTGCCGCTCGCCCAATCGCCGTCCGCAGTCGCCGACTGGACGCGGGCCGAGGAGGGCACGACGAGCCTGCTCGACGTCGTGACCAATGCCAAGCCGACCGTGATCATCGGCGTCACCGGCGTGTTCGGGCTCTTCACCGAAGACGTGATCCGGGCCATGGCTGCCGGCAACGAGGCGCCGATCATCCTGCCGCTCTCGAACCCCACGTCGCGGGCCGAGGCAACGGCGCAGGACGTGCTCACCTGGACCGATGGCCGGGCACTGGTCGCCACGGGAAGTCCGTTCGCTCCCGTCGAGCTCAACGGGGTGACGTACACGATCGCCCAGAGCAACAATTCCTACATCTTCCCCGGCGTCGGTCTCGGTGTGCGGGCGTCGAAGGCGACGCGGGTCTCCGACGAAATGTTCATGGCCGCCGCCACCGCCCTCGCCGCGTCCGTGGACGCGCAGAAGCCGGGCGACAGCTTGCTCCCCCCACTCACCGAGGTGCGCGAGGTGAGCCGCAAGATCGCCATCGCCGTCGGCTTGCAGGCGCAGGCCGACGGGACCGCGCCGGCGACGACCCCACAAGAACTCGAAGCACTCATCGACGAGACGATGTGGGACGCGCAGTACCGCCCCTTCGTCCTCGCCAAGACCTGATCGAGAACCCTTCACCACACGACCCAGCAGCGTGCGGAGCCGGCTTCAACCCCCGGGAGCCGGCTTCCACCCGACACATGACGAGGAGACATCACATGGCCATCGACCTGTTGAACTACACGCCGCTCGGCGACAAGAAGAACTCCGACTTCTTCGAGGCGTACCTGCCGAAGGTCTACGAGCGTCGCGCCAAGAGCGGCCTCGATGACCTCGTGCGCGAGATGGCGGCCGTGGTCATCCAGGTGGAGCACGGCGACGCGATCCGCTACATCGCCGAACTCGCCGTCATGGGCCCGTACCGCCTGATCGACTCGGCCCTCAACGACAGCCACCGCGTGTTCCTCCTGCAGTCGCAACCCGAGTTCCCGCGCCTGATCGTGCTCGAGCCACTCAGTGCGGGATACGAGGACGAGATCACGCGGTGGAACGAGTTGTACCCCCTGTCCAAGCACAAGCCGAACGCCCGTTACATCGGCGAGGTCTACAAGGCCTCCTCGGTCAGCGCAGTGCGCGATGCGCTCGAACCGCAGAACATCCGCTTCGTCTACCCGGGCGACCAGGAGAACGCGTTCTACTGCCTCGACCACCTCACGTTCACGTTCCTGTCGGACTTCACCTACAACCGGGTCGGCTATGTCGACGTCGATCTCGACGAACTCGGATCGATCGGCCTGACCGAACGGATCACGCTGTCGCCCGACGATCAGGCGGTGATCGACGCGGCCGTCGAGCTGCAGGCGGCGAACGGGATCGGCGGGCTCGTCCTCGGTCTCGACCACATGGCCACGCGGATCCTCGCCGGCGAACGCGAGGACGCCATCCTCGAGTACCTGACGATGGTCCCGTACTACTTCTGGGGCGCCTACAACATCACCGAGATGAACTCGTCGACGAACGTCACGAGAAATCCCAACGTGCCCGACGACAAGATGTCGCCGGCCCGCGTCTTCACGGCCAACAACACACCGTCGTTCGTCAACTCCTTCGACAACCTGCCGATGCCGACGGAGGACTTCGTCCGCAACTTCGGGCGGCGGATGCACCACATGGCCGTGGCGGTGATCGACGGTCACGTGGCCGACGAGAAGAACGTCGACTACGTCGTGCGCCAACTGTCCGACATGGGCACCGACTTCCTCGCCCACGTCGTCGGCGAATGCAAGGACGAGCCGAACCTGAAGCAGATCTTCTCGAAGAGTTCGCCCTACTCGCTGTTGATCACCGAGTACGTCGAGCGCTGCCACGGATACGAAGGGTTCTTCACCCGCGGCAATGTCGCCGCCCTGACCGAGGCCGCTGGTGCCGCAGAACGGTACGACCACGGGCATGTCTTCGACTGAGGAGCGGGCCGCGGCGCGCGTGGTCGTGGTCGGTGCCGGTTTCGCCGGTGTCGCCTGCGCCAACCACCTCGGCGACGCCGGGGTGTCGGTCACGTTGATCGACAAGAACACGTACCACCAGTTCCAGCCGTTGCTCTACCAGGTCGCCACTGCGCAGCTCGCCCCTGGCGACGTGATGCGCCCGCTGCGGGGTCTGTTCCGCAAGCACGAGACGGTGAACGTGAAACTCGGCAGGGTCGTCGCCGTCGATCCGGTGACGCGGACCGTCACCACCGACGAGGGCGAAACGTTCACCGGCGATCACCTCGTCGTGTCGGTCGGTACGGAACCGAACTTCTTCGGGGTACCCGGAGCCGACGAGCATGCGTTCCCGCTCTACTCCGCACGCGACGCGCAGAACCTCCGCAACCGGATCCTCCGCCTGTTCGAGGACGCCGACCTCGAGCCGGGACGTCTCGACCAGGGGGCGCTGAACTTCGTCATCGTCGGCGGCGGCGCCACGGGTGTCGAGACGGCAGGCGCGCTCGCCGACATGGTCCACGAGGTCATGCCGCAGCGCTATCACGACCTCGACATCAGCGCGGCGACGATCACCCTCGTCGACCACGGCGACGTCGTCCTCGCGCCGTTCTCCGACAAGGCGCACGCCTACGCGGCCAAGGCGCTCACGGAGAAGGGTGTGGTCCTCAAGCTCGGGGCTTCGGTCACCGCGGTCGAGGCCGACCGCGCGGTGTTCGCCGACGGCACCCACATCCTGTCGCGCTGCGTGGTCTGGGCGGGCGGGCTGAAGGCCCGCGAGATCAGCGGTCTCGAGCCGTTGCCCAACGTCCGCGGTCGGATCAGCGTCGGCCCCGACCTCAGCGTCGAGGGGTACCCGGGGATCTACGCCGTGGGCGACGGAGCGGCCGGTGTCGATGCGAACGGCCAGCCGTACCCGCAGCTGGGTTCCGTTGCCCTCCAGGCGGGGGGCGCGGTCGCCGCCAGCATCCTCGCCGTGATCGACGGCAAGCCCGCCCCGGCGTTCAAGTACCACGACAAGGGCATCATGGCGATGATCGGCCACGGCGCGGCCGTCGCCGAGATGGGCAAGCATCACCACGAACTGCACGGCTCGGTGGCCTTCGCGGCCTGGCTCGGCGTGCACGCCTGGTTGCTCAACACGACGCGCGCCCGGATCGACGCGTTCATCAACTGGGCATGGGACTCGTTCTCCAAGAGCCGCGGGCCCGCCATCATCGACGACCCCGATGCGCCGCGCATCGACTGGGCCGACCACGACGCCGACGACGCCGACGACCTCGGCGACGTCGACCGATCACCCGAATCCGAACCAACAGCAGCAAGGGCAGCACTCCCATGATCGAAAACGCGCGTACCAAGGTCTTCTGGCTGATGGTCGTCCTGACCATCGTCTTCGCCGTCCTGACGGTCGTCCACAGCATCTGGTGGCTGATCGGAGTCGTGATCGCCGGCCTCCTGGTCCTGGTCGGGATCTGGGATCTGCTGCAGACGAAACACAGCCTCCTGCGCAACTATCCGATCGTCGGCCACGCCCGGTTCCTGCTCGAGGACGCCGGTCCGGAACTGCACCAGTACCTCGTCGAGGACGACACCGACGGTCGTCCGTTCAACCGCGACACGCGTTCGTTGATGTACCAGCGGGCCAAGAGCGTGCCCGACAAGAAGCCGTTCGGCACCGAACTCGACGTGTACGCCGACGGCTACACGTTCATGATGCACTCGGTGGCGCCGCATCCGATGCCGGCCGATCCGGTCGATCACCTGCGCATCACGGTCGGAGGACCCCAGTGCACCAAGCCCTACTCGTTGTCGGTGCTGAACATCTCGGCGATGAGCTTCGGTGCGCTCGGGTCCGCCGCGGTGAAGGCGATGAACACCGGGGCCAAGCTCGGTCGCTTCGCCCACGACACCGGTGAGGGTGGGCTGTCGAAGCACCACCTCGAGCCGGGTGGCGACGTGATCTGGCAGATCGGGACGGGCTATTTCGGTTGCCGCACCCCGGAGGGTGACTTCAGCCCGGAGCTGTTCCAGAAGAACGCCGCCCACGAGCAGGTCAGGATGATCGAGATCAAGGTGTCCCAGGGTGCGAAGCCCGGGCACGGCGGGATCCTTCCGGGCGCCAAGGTCACCGAGGAGATCGCCGAAGCACGCCTCGTGCCCATGGGCAAGGACGTCTTCTCCCCCACGTACCACAAGGCGTTCTCGACACCGCGGGAGATGATGGCGTTCATCACCCAACTGCGCGAGCTGTCCGGCGGCAAGCCGGTCGGGTTCAAGATCTGCATCGGCAACCCGATCGAGTTCATGTCGATGGTCAAGGCGATGATCGCCACCGACACCTACCCCGACTTCATCGTCGTCGACGGGGGCGAGGGCGGCACGGGTGCGGCGCCGCTCGAGTTCTCCGATTCGCTCGGCTCGCCGTTGATCGAGGGCCTCATGCTCGTGCAGAACACGCTCGTCGGCGCCGGCATCCGCCACCGGATCAAGATCGGTGCCAGCGGCAAGCTGGTGACCGCATCGGCCATGGCCAGAGCGATGTCACTCGGAGCCGACTGGTGCAACTCGGCGCGCGGCTTCATGTTCGCCGTCGGGTGCATCCAGTCGCAGCGGTGTCACACGAACCGGTGTCCGGTGGGGGTCACCACGCAGGACAAGCGACTGCAACGAGCCCTCGTCGTTCCCGACAAGGCGACCCGCGTCCACCAGTTCCACAAGAACACGATCCACGCGCTCGCCGAGATGGTCGCCGCCATGGGGCTCGATCATCCGTCGGAGCTCAACCCGAACCTGGTCGTCAAGCGCGTCAACCACTCCCTCGTGCAGACGTTCGCCGAGATCTACCCGCACTACGAACTGAACTGTCTGATCGAGGGAACCGGTCCGGAACGCTTCCAGCGTCTGTGGAACGCGGCCGATGTCGACACGTTCTCGCCGCCCGCCCCGCAACTCATCCGCTGAACAGGAGAACGCGATGGGCAAGACCGTTGCAGAGCAACTCGTCGACCAGATGGTCGAGGCCGGTATCCGGAAGGTGTACGGCATCGTCGGTGACTCGGCGAACCCGATCGTCGATGCCCTCCGCCGGCACGAGGCCGACATCACGTTCATCCACGTCCGCAACGAGGAGGCAGGAGCGTTCGCCGCCGGCGCCGACTCCCAGATCTCCGGGCGACCGACCGCGGTGCTGGGTTCGTCCGGACCCGGCAGCGTCCATCTGCTCAACGGGCTGTACGACTGCCAGCGCAACGGCGCGTCGGTGTTCGCCATCGCCACCCACATCCCCAGCGTCGAGATCGGTACCGGCTATTTCCAGGAGACGAAGCCGGCGTTCATCTTCGAGGGAGCCTGCAACTACGTGGGCACGATCGGCTCACCTGGCCAGGTACCGCGCATCTCGGAGCTCGCGCTGCAGGCGGCGATCCTCGGACGCGGCGTCGGGCTGATCATCCTGCCCGGCGACATCGCCGCCGCCGAAGTGCCGAGCGAGGCGATGAACCACCCGATCATCACCCAGCGGCCGGTGATCCGTCCCACCGACAGCGATCTCGACCTGGCCGCCGGATTGATCGCCAGGGCCGACAAGATCGTGATCTTCGGTGGCGAGGGCACCCGCCAGGCGCGGACCGAGGTGCTCGAGCTGTCGAAGGTGCTCCAGGCGCCGATCGGGTACGCGTTCCGCGGCAAGGACGTGCTCGAGGCCGACAACCCGAACGCGGTCGGCATGACCGGCCTGCTCGGCTGGGGTGGTGCGACCGAAGCGCTCGGCGACGCCGATCTCGTGCTGATGCTCGGAACGGACTTCTTCTACCACGCCTTCCTGCCGGCGAACCCGACGATCATCCAGGTCGACGACAACGCGTCGCACCTCGGGCGCCGTGCGAGCGTCGACCTCGGCCTCACCGGAGACGTCGGCGAGACGCTGCGCGCCCTGCTCCCCCGCCTGAAGCAGCGCAACGACTCCTCGTTCCTCGACAAGATCGTCAAGCACCACCACAAGGACGTCAAGCACCTGCAGACGTACGTGACCCACGAGGGTCACGGCGACGGTCTGCGGCCCGAGATGGTGGCGGCAGCGCTCAGCGACCTCGCCGACGACGACGCCGTGTTCTCGATCGACACCGGGATGTGCAACGTCTGGGGTGCCCGCTACCTGCAGATGAAGCCCGGGCGCCGGCTGCTCGCATCGTTCGGGCACGGGTCGATGGCCAACGCCATGCCGCAGGCGATCGGCGCCAAGGTCGGCTCCCCCGACCGGCAGGTCATCGCGCTGTGCGGCGACGGCGGTTTCTCGATGCTGATGGGCGAGTTGCTCACGGCGTCGGGGCTCGACATCCCCGTCAAGTTGATGGTGTTCAACAACTCCACGCTCGGCATGGTCCGCGCCGAGATGATGGTCGTCGGCTACCAGCCGTGGGGCACCGACGTGAAGAACCCCGACTTCGGCGCCGTCGCCACCGCCGCCGGACTCCACGGAGAGCGAGTCGAGCACGCCAAGGACATCCGGCCGGCGATCAAGCGGGCCCTCGACCACGACGGACCGGCGCTGATCGACTTCGTCACCGACCCGCGGGCACTGGCGATGCCGCCGAAGACCACGGTCGAACAGGTCAAGGGGTTCGCCCTGACGACGAGCAAGCTGATGTTCAGCGGTGACGTCGCCGAGGTCTGGGACCAGGCCAAGTCGAACATCCGCGACGTCGGTCAGGTCCTCTGACCGTTCGGTCCCCGTCGCCACCCGAAGTGTGAGCCGAGCAGGTCGATTTCGGCGCGTGAGCTCACCGTTCGGCCACGCCGGGGATCAGTCGTCGTCCTCGAGTTCCTCGATCGCCTCGATCTCGGGCTCGGTCGTCCATGCCGGCTTGCGGAAGCGGTAGATGAACTGTGGCGGGACCCCCAACACGATCACGCCACCGGCGATGATCGCGGCGTAGGTGCCGGCGGGGATGTCGGAGAACCCGGCCGGCGGGGTGAGACCGAGGACGATCGCCGAGAGTGCGGACACGATGCCGACCACCGCGATCACCGGCAGACCCTTGATCTTGATCGGCCGCTCGAGATTCGGTTGCGAGCGCCGCAACTTGATGGCGCTGCTGAACATGCAGATGTACATCAACATGTACAGCGAGATCGACACGTCCTGCAGCATGGCGAACGCCGTCGACGTGTTCGGGGCGACGACGAACACGAACGACAGGACCGTCACGACCGCGCCCTGGAGCAGCAGCAGAGGCATCTGCACGTCATTGCGGTTCGTCTTCTGCAGGCCCTTGGGCAGATATCCCGCCTTGCCGACGAGCCACATGCTGCGGCTCGGTCCACCGATCCAGGCGATCGAGGCGGCCAGTGCGCCGATCACCAGCAGGCCGGACAGCAGGTTGGAGAGCCCAGGTATGCCGAAGCCGTCGGCGTAGACCGTGAACGCCTGGGAGGCGCCCGATGTCAGCTCGAGCGACGCGTCGGGGACGGCGACGGAAATGGCGATCGAGCCCAGCAGGTACATGACGAAAACCGTGAGCGCAGCCAACAGGACCGACTTCAGATAGTTCTTCGGTGGCCCCTTGAGGTGGGCGATGTGGACGGCGTTCACCTCGAGCCCGGCGAACGCCACGAATGTGCCGACGACGAGCGCGATGCTCGACAGCCCGGAGACCGGCGGGGCCAGGCTCGACAGCCCGTCGTAGTGGACCTGGGAGGTCTTGCCGTCGATCAGCCAAGCGAACATGAAGAAGATGAGGAACAGCGCAGGCACGATGGTGCCGAGCGTGAGGCCGATGTTGCTGATGCCGGTGCTCGACTTCATGCCCCTGCTGACGATCCACGTCGCCAACCAGAACACGACGAGCACGACGGTGCCCATGTAGGCGCCGTTCGTCGCCAGGTCCGGCCGCCCGAACGCCGTCGCCAGTGCCGCGGCTCCGAAGGACAGCAGCGACGGATACAGCGTGACGCTGTTCATGAACACGAACCAGGTGGCCTGGAAGCCGGTGCGGTCACCGAAGGCGTCCTTGACCCACACGAAGATCCCACCTCGGTTCGACGTCGCCAGCTCCGCCGACACGAGGCCCACCGGGAGGAGGAACAGCAGCGCCGGCAGGAGGTACACGGTGACGGCACCGAGCCCGAAACTTGCGGAGTCCGAGAGCTGGGCGATGCTGCCCACGCTCGCCACCATGAGCATGGCCAGGGCCGGCCAGGCCACCATGGCGACCGCTTTGATGCCACCCGCGGCAGGGGCGGGAGTGACGTCGTCGACCGTGCGATCGCTCATGACGCGTTCTTCTCGAATGGATCGATGTCAGCGACGACCGCGTCGTAGTTCTCCCGGAACTCGGGACAGTACGTATCGATCGACGAGGCCCCCGTAGGTCACCGCCTGGTCGGTGATCGTCTTGCGCCGGCTCAGGCCGAACCGGCCGAGCAGTTGGTTCTTCGCCGACGTGGACAGGTCCCCGTCGAATGCCTTGCAGACCGCGCGGGCATCGCTGCCGTAGAGCGATTCGGCGGCGTCGACCGTGAGGTTCGGTGCAACTCCGGCGGCCTGCGTGGCCGCGACGAGTTTCTCGGCCAAGGCCTGCTCGGACGCGTCGGACTCGTCCGACCCGCATCCCGCCGTCAGGCCCGCAAGAGCGACGATCGCGACCAAGGCGACAACACGACGGCGAACCCGGTGGGTCGGATCTGTTGGCGACATGTGGCCTCCTGCAGGACGAGTTTTCGTCCGGTGCAGAGGCGCACATTACAGATGGGTTGTCAGCCGATCATCCGCCAAATCGGTCGATTCACGCTGTCGCCCCAACCTGGTCGAGCGATCAGCTCGCCGAGGTCTCGTTCGGATCCGGGATGGCGGTCACGTCGTCCGCTCGGCTGCCCAGTTCGGCGCGAGTGACGGCTTGTGGATGGCGGGGCTGAACGGCGGGCACAGTGTCTCGGCTCCGTTGGCGGCGTCGTCCTCGGACGAGAAGAGCATCGCCAAATCGAGCGGTCCCCATTCGACCGGAGGGGGTGGCGGGGTGGACGTGGATGCCCTATCGGGCGGCCGACGGGGGATCACTCGTCACGTCGACGTGGAGCGCGGCACGCTCAGGTCGCTGGCTGGTGGGTCGTTGCGGGGGTGTCGAATGGTGAAGCGGCGCGCCTCCACATCAGAACGAACAGCACCACGATGACGATGCCGATCGTGTTGAGGATGGTGATCGATACCGTGACAAGCGGGTCGGCACCAAAGGGGAAGATCATCATCAGGAGCATCGGAGCGATGTTGCGTACAGCCGTGGTCACCTCGGCCGCGTGCCTGATTCCCACGTCTTTGACACGAAGACTGGAGACGAGAAGGTAGCCACACCCGAGGCCGATGAATGGCCCCGCAATGGCCGCGATGTAGCTCTTGGTGCCCCATTCCTCGACGAACAGATCCCAATACGCGACGAGCGTGAAGTTGAGATTGAAGAGCAGGCACAGAATCGCGGTTCGGACAACCCACGGTGTCAATGGTGGCGTCAGGTCGGACCACCAGACCCTGAAGCCGCACCCGAGAACCAGCGGTAGGAGCAAGAAGAGCAGCAGCGGCCATGCAACATCCCAGGTCGAGACGGAGAGCTGGACATCGACCGCGTCGATGGCGAGCGGCAGTCCGATCGGGAGGGCAAGGATGGTCCCAACAGTCAAGACCACCAGCAGCGTGGTGGCGATGCTGACATTCGCCTTCGCTATTCCGGCGAGGAGTGGAGCGAACGGCATTCCCGCACAGAGGGCTGCGATGCAAAACCCGACCTTGATCTCTCCGGGAATGGACTCGGCGATCGTCAGCAGGTAGCTGATGAATAGGAGCGGGATGATGACGAAGTTGATCACCAACACCCACACAGCAATCTTCCAATGGGCGAAGGCTTCTGCCAGCAGCTCGCCGATCTCAAGCCTGAGGCCCAACCCGAACGAGTTCAATATCACGAAGAGCACCCCGAACCCGTTGATCAAGTCGGTGCTCTGACTGGACTGAGTTGTATCGCTCCCTTGTTGGAGCAGGGCAAGCACGGTCATACCGAAGCCGCTCTCCGGCGTGCTCCGCAGAGGATCAAGCGTCGTGAGGCGCGTGAACGTGCGGCACGAGACAGACCCGCGCTCGATCGTTGTCGTTCGACCGATTCCCCAACTTGAAGTAGTTCGAAGCGCTCGACTGCAGCAGAGCGCGAGTTGACGTTGAGTTTGGCGTACAGGGAAGCGACATGGGACTTCACTGTGGCTCGGCTGATGTGGAGCCTCTCGGCGATCTCGGCGAGACTGAGGTGGGTGCAGAGATAGCTCATGACACGTGATTCGGCGGGCGTAATGATCGACCCCATCGAACATGTCGAGCCCCGCTCAGTGTCCTTCGTGGGAGGGGGCGACATGCTCGCGCCGAGAGCGTCTTGTCGTTGAAGTTCTGTGCGCAGTGCAAGCAGGAGAACGTCCGCTAGCACGACTCGACGGGCTGCCAAGTCCTCATAGAGATCGTCTGGTACTTGGACTATCACGGCGGGCATTGGCCGATCATAAACAGCCCACGCGAAACGCCATCGCGAAGACATCACCGATCAGCCACCTTCGTGCTTGGGCGTCGTCACGAGGCGCACCTATCCGCCGCTCGGTACTCGCAATGCATTGCCCAGTTCAGGCAACCTGTTCGACGTGAGTAGGTCGCCCGCCCGATGGTCGGTTTCGAAGGCGCTCGGTAATCCCAACTCGCCACACACCGCCGCCTACTCGGCTTCGGGCGCACTGTTTGACGTCCATGCTTCGTCGACCCATCACAGAAATGCCCGTCGCCCGAGGCGCGACGGCGCGTCACCAATGTGCCGTTGAGCTCTTAGATCGTGTGGGGCGGGCGGGGCTCGAACCCACGACCTACGGATTATGAGTCCGCTGCTCTAACCGACTGAGCTACCGCCCCGCAGAGCCGCAACGATAGGCCGACCGGCCCGAATGGCGCGCGATGACCGGCGTCAGTCGGCCGGCGATGAACCGGACTCGGGCGCGATGCCCATTGCCGCCAAGACCTCGGCGATGAGCTGCGAACGCGGCGGCATGCCCGGAGTCTCCTCGGGAGCGACAGGGTTCTGTCCCTCGCCGATGCTGTGCCACCGCTCGATGGCGATCTCGAGGAAGTCGGGGTGCGGGAGGACCCAGAACCGGCCGTCGCGGATCGCTTCGACGACGAGATCGGCCACCGCTCCCGGCTGCATGCCCTCGTCGATCGCGCGGCGCACGTAGTTCCGGGAGATCTCGGCCGCGGGATCGACGGCGGGCAGGTCGCCGTACTCGGCGGGCCAGTTCCGGTCGGAGTCGAGGATGCCGGTCTTGACCCAACCCGGGCACAGACAGCTCACCCCGACCGGGAGTTGGGCGAGCTGCATGTTGTGGTACAGCGACTCGGTGATCGCGACGACGGCGTGCTTGCTGGCGTCGTACGCCGGCGCAAATCCCGGGTACAACCCGGCCATCGAGGCCGTGTTCACGATGTGGCCGCCGCCGGACGTGATGACGTGGGGCAGGAACGTCCGCACGCCATAGACCATGCCCCAGAAGTTGACCCCCATGGTCCACTCCCAGCCGTCGATCGGGCCGAACCACGGATCGCCAGCGCCTGAGACACCGGCGTTGTTGCAGACGACGTGGACAGCCCCGAACCGATCGAGCGTGGCCTGGGCGAGTGCTTCGACCTGATCCTGCTTGCTCACATCGGTGCGGACGGCGAGCGTCTCGACGCCGCGTTCGCCAATCGCTGCGGTGGCGCGTTCCAACGCATCGTCCTGCACATCGGCGAGCACGATCGAGCAGCCCGCGCCCGCCAGTGCGTCGGCCAGGGCGAAGCCGATCCCGCTCCCCGCTCCGGTCACGACCGCGATCTTTCCAGCACCCAGTTCCATCGCTCCCCCTCGTCGTCGGAACCCGGAAGGTAGCGAACACGTCCGGAAAACGACGAACGGGACCTTCCTGAGAAGGTCCCGTTCGACGTGGCTCCGGGAGCAGGGCTCGAACCTGCGACATTCTGATTAACAGTCAGACGCTCTGCCAGCTGAGCTATCCCGGAATGGCGAAGGGTGAGGTTATCGCCGTGATCATCGCCACCACACGTCGGTGCAGTCGCCGATGTAGTTCTGGGGCGCTATTGCCCCTACATCGCCATCGCTCTCGGTGCGGTGGCCCGGCGATGTAGTTCTGGGGCGCTATTGACCCGACATCGCCATCGGCCGGCGGTGCCTACTCGAGTTCGAGGAACTCGCGGAGGCGTTGCGAGCGTTGGGGATGGCGGAGTTTGGCGAGGGTCTTCGCTTCGATCTGGCGGATCCGCTCCCGCGTGACGCCGAACTCCTTGCCGACCTCCTCCAAGGTCTTCGCCTGACCGCCGTCGAGCCCGAAGCGCAGGCGGACGATCTCCTGCTCGCGCTCGACAGCTCACCGAGCACCTCACCGACCGCCGCGGTCAGCATCGCCCGGGTGGCGGCGTCGGCGGGGCTGTCGATCGTCTCGTCCTCGATGAAGTCGGCCAGGTTCGACTCGTCCTCCTCGCCGATCGGCGAGTCGAGTGACAGCGGGTCGAGCGCATACCGCAACAGCTCCCGAATCCGGTCGGGTTCGAGCTGCAGGCGCACCGCCAGTTCGTCGACGGTCGGCTCCCGTTCGAGCTCCTGGTGCATCTGCCGCTTCGCCCTCGACACCCGATTCATGTGTTCGACCATGTGGACGGGAATCCGGATCGTGCGCGCCTGATCGGCGATCGAACGGGTGATGGCCTGACGGATCCACCACGTGGCATACGTGGAGAACTTGAAGCCCTTCGTGTAGTCGAACTTGTCGACCGCCCGCATCAGCCCCAGGTTGCCCTCCTGGATCAGATCGAGCAGCTGCATCCCCCGGCCCGAATAACGCTTGGCGATGCTCACCACGAGCCGCAGGTTGGCCTGCGTCAACTCGCTCTTGGCCCGCTCCCCCCGGCTGACCGCCCGCATCAGCATGCGGCTCTCCACACCCTCGAACGGCCGGCCCGCAGCCGCCGCTTCGTCGATGCGCCCCGCGGCGAGCTTGCCCTCCTCGATCAACTGGGCGAGCCGGCGCTCGTCGTCCGTCGTGAGCAGATCGACCTGGCCGATCTCGCGCAGGTACATCCGTACGGCGTCGGACGTACCGCCGTCGCCCTTCGGGGCCACGCGCTTGGTCCGGCGGGTCCGCCGGCGGCTCAACAACTGCTCGTCGACATCGTCGCCGCCGGGTTCGACCGCGTGCGTCTCGACGACCACCTCGCGCCGTATCGACGACGGCGTGTCGTCGACCACCGGTTCCACCGCGTCATCGATGGTGATCCCGAAGCCCCGCATGGCCTGTTCGATGTCGGCCAACACGTCGCCGGTCAGTTCGACGTCACGGAACACGTGTGTGACATCCTCGGCGTGAACGCCACCCGAGCGACGTCCTCGTTCGATCAACGCATCCCACTCCACGACGTCCACACCGTGGATCGGTCGCGACGACAGGCCCTCGGTGTCGATGTCGGCAGCTGGATCAGCTGGCCCCACCTCGGCGTTCCTCTGATCGGCGATTGAGCCAACCTAGCAATGACTCGGCCGCGGCCTGAGCGCGTTGGCGATCGGGATCGGCGAGTGCTTCGACGTCGAGCCGGGCTTGTCGGTCGTCGTCGATGGCCGCGCGATCGATCAACCCGGCGCGCAACCGCAGCTCACGGCGCACGGCGGCCGCGATCAATGTGCGCGCCTCGACCTCCGGCACGAGGTTCAGGTCGGCCACCGCGGCCCGTTCGAGAACTTCGCGGGCATCGGGCGCCACGAGGTCCAACGCGGCGGGAAAGTCGCCGCCCGACTCGGCGAGTGCGAGGAACGCCATCCGGTTCGCATCGTCGTCGAACAGCGACTCGACGAGCCAGGGCGCGATCGAGTTCCAGTCCTGCACGAGCAACACCAGCGCGGCGAACTCGGCGTTCTCCATCCGGGCGCGCGGCCGGCTCGTGGCCACCTGGATCGACGGGTGCTTCAACCCCCGCTCGGCCAACCGGACGAGGTCGGCCACCGGGAGCCCCACCCGCGCCGCGACCTCGCCGGCGTAGAGCTTGCGCACGTTCGGGTTCGGATGCTCGTTGACGACCGCCATCGCCTCCTCCGCGAGGCGCGCCCGCTGCTCGGGCGTCTCGGCGGCTCGGGCGTGCAACGTCCGCTGCAATCGGAACCCGAGGAACGGGACCGACGAGGCGACCGAGCGGCCGAGCGCCTCGGGATCGCTCTGGGCGAGCTCGCCCGGATCCTTCCCCGGCGGCAGCGCGGCCACCGACACCTCCACGGCGTGCTTCTGCTCCCACTCGTAGAACCGCTCGGCCGCGCCCTGTCCGGCGGCGTCGGCGTCGAATGCCAGCACGACCTTGCTCGCATACCGCTTGAGCAGGCGCACGTGCTCCTCGGTCAACGCGGTGCCGCACGTGGCGACCGCCCGTGGCACCCCCGCCCGGTGGAACCCGATCACGTCGGTGTAGCCCTCGCACACCACGACCTGATCGGCCCTGGCGATGTCGGCCTTCGCCCAGTTCAATCCGTAGAGCGTCTTCGACTTGCTGTAGATCGCCGTCTCCGCCGAATTCTTGTACTTCGCCGGATCGTCCGAACCCGGCAGGATCCGGCCACCGAAGGCCAGCGCCTCGCCCGACTCGGAGAAGATCGGGAACATCACCCGCGCCCGGAAGGAGTCCTGCATCTTGTTGCGCTTGTTGCGGAAGGCGAGCCCGATGTCCTGCAGCACCGCCGGCGGCACGGCGAGGTCACGGCTCAGCGCGTCCCAGTCGTCCGGGGCCCAGCCGATCTTGAACTGCCTGGCCACGTCGCCCGCCAGCCCGCGCCGGCGGAGATAGTCGCGCGCCGGCCGGGCGGCCGGGTCGTCGAGCAGGCGCTGGTGGTACCACTCGACCGCACGGTCCATGGCCTCGGTCAGCTCCTTGCGCCGCGCCCGCTCCTTCGACTGGCCGGTGGAGGTGTACGTGAGCTGCATCCCCGCCTTGGCCGCGAGATGCTCGACCGCGCCGGGAAAGTCGAGGTGCTCGATCTCCTGGATGAACGTGAACACGTCACCGGCCGCCTGGCACCCGAAGCACTTGTAGCGGCCGGTCTCCTCACGGACGTTGAACGATCCGCTCCGTTCGGCATGGAACGGGCAGAGCCCCACCCAGTTCCGCCCGACGCGCTTCAACGCCACGTACTGCTGGATCGTGTCGACGATCGACACCGTCGAGCGCAGACGCTCGATGTCGTCGTCCTGGATCCCCATGGTCGGGTCAGACTATTGCGAGGGGTCCGACGGGACGTCCGGCGACGGACGCTCCTCGGCGAATGCCCTGCCCGCCAATTCGTTCTGTTCCTCGTTCCTCGTGGCCTTCAACGAGAACCCGATCGACGCCGCCAGCACGATGGCGATCACCAACAGCGAGAGCCAGGTGGGGATGTGGTACCACTGGGCGATCAGCATCTTCACGCCGACGAAGGCGAGGATGATGGCGAGCCCCTCCTGCAGATAGGCGAACCGGGCGTGCATGTCGGCGAGCAGGAAGTACAACGCCCGCAAACCCAGGATGGCGAACGCGTTCGACGCGAACACGATGAACTGCTCGTGGCTCACCGCGAGCACGGCCGGCACCGAGTCGACGGCGAAGATCACGTCGGTCGCCTCGACGAGCACCAGCACGGCGAACAAGGGCGTCGCCACCCGCTTGGCGTTGCGCTTGGTGAACAGCTTCTGGCCGTCGTACTCGGGCGTCGACGGCACGATCTTGTTGACGATCTTGAGGAACTTCGAATCGGTGGGATCGGCGTGCTCGTCGTTGCCGAACACCAACTTGGCCGCGGTGTAGAGGAGGAACGCCCCGAACACGTAGAGGATCCAGTCGAACTTCTCGATCAGGGCCACGCCGGCGAAGATGAAGATCGCCCGCAACAGCAAGGCGCCGAAGATGCCCCAGAACAGCACCCGGTGCTGATACTTCAACGGCACGAGGAAGTGGCCCATGATCAACGCCCACACGAAGACGTTGTCGATGCTGAGCGACTTCTCGATCAGGTAGCCGGAGATGTACTCGCCGCCCGCCGCCGCGCCGAACCACCAGACGATGACGCCGGTGAAGGCGACACCGATGCTGATCCAGACGGCCGATTCGATCGCCGCTTCCTTCGTGTGAACCTCGTGGGCCTCGCGGTGGACGACGAGCAGATCGACGAGCAACAACGTGAAGATCAGCGCCAGCAGCGCCAACCATTGCCAGTTGTGAACCGTGATGTCGACGAACTTGCCGTTGCCCTCGGCGGCCGAAACCAGCCGGGGCGACGATGCGAGGACCGCCGGGGTCAACGCTGGGCCGACGCGATCACCGACTGCGCCGCGGCCAGGCGGGCGATCGGAACTCGGAACGGGGAGCACGACACGTAGTCGAGCCCGGCGTCGTAGAACAGCTGGATCGATTCGGGGTCGCCGCCGTGCTCGCCGCAGACGCCGAGCTTCAG
The DNA here is from genome assembly GCA_963695145.1 of Ilumatobacteraceae bacterium. GTDB lineage: Bacteria > Actinomycetota > Acidimicrobiia > Acidimicrobiales > Ilumatobacteraceae > Sva-07. The sequence goes on from CAVOGB010000007.1 coordinate 413,343, forward strand.
CTTCGGCTTCGTTGCCCGGCCCCGCTCGGCGCCCATTCGGACGAGGTCACCGACGCCGGTCTGGTCGATCGTGTCGAACGGGTTCCGCTTCAACAGTCCCTGCTCGAGGTAGGCCGGCATCATCCGGCTCTCGACGTCATCGCGCGAGAACCCGAACGTCAGCTGCGTCAAGTCGTTGGTGCCGAAGCTGAAGAAGTCCGACTCCTCCGCCAGTTCGTCGGCGCGGATCGCCGCACGCGGCGTCTCGATCATCGTGCCGATCGTGATCGTTGGCTTCTTCTTCAAGCCCTTGACGGCGATGTCGATCTCGTCCTGGACCCACGACCGAGCGAGGGCCAGCTCCTCCCGGGTCACGGTGAGCGGGATCATGATCTCGACGATCGGGTTGAGCCCGCGCTTGCGCAACGACGCGGCGGCAGCGAGCAGCGCCCGCACCTGCATCGCGTACAGGCCGGGCTTGATCACGCCCAAGCGCACGCCGCGCGTGCCGATCATCGGGTTGTGCTCGGCCCAGCTCTCGGCCGCCTTCAGCTCGAGCTTCTCCTGGTCGTCGAGCCCGCTCCTGGCCTCCTTGACCCGCAGCTCCTCCACCGACGGGAGGAACTCGTGGAGGGGCGGATCGAGCAGGCGGATCGTGACGGGCAGTCCGTCCATCGCCTCGAGGATCTCCTCGAAGTCGATCTGCTGCACCCGGCCGAGTTCGGCGAGTGCGGCTTCCTCTTCGGCCGCCGTCTGGGCGAGGATCATCTTGCGCACGACCGGCAGACGGTCCGGGGCGAGGAACATGTGCTCGGTGCGGCACAGCCCGATTCCCTCGGCGCCGAGATTGCGTGCGTTGGTGGCGTCCTCACCGGTGTCGGCGTTGGCGCGGACGGCCAGCTTGCCCTTGCGCACCTGATCGGCCCACGTGAGCAGCGTGGCGAACTCGGCCGGCGGCTTGGCGTCCTCGAGGACCATCGCGCCGAGCACGATGTCGCCCGTGGTGCCGTCGAGGGAGATGACGTCACCCTTGCGCACCACCACGTCGCCGACCGTGAACTGGTCGCCCTGGATCTTGATCGCCTCGGCACCGACGATCGCCGGCGTGCCCCACCCACGAGCGACAACGGCCGCGTGCGACACGAGACCGCCTCGAGCGGTGAGGATGCCCTCGGCGACCATCATGCCGTGCACGTCTTCGGGGCTGGTCTCGTTGCGCACGAGGATGACCTTCTCCCCCGCTTCAGCGGCGGTGGCGGCCTCGTCGGCAGTGAAGTACACGGCACCGACGGCGGCGCCGGGGGACGCGGCGAGGCCCGAGGCGAGCACCTTGCCCTTCTCGGCGAACTGCGGGTGCAGCACGGCATCGAGGTGCTCGTCGGTGACGCGGGTGAGGGCCTCCTCGCGGGAGATCTTCCAGCGCTTGTCGCCCTTGCCGGTGCCCTTGGTCATGTCGACGGCCATCCGCAGCGCCGCCGCTCCGGTCCGCTTGCCGACGCGGGTCTGCAGCATCCAGAGCTTGCCCTGGTCGATGGTGAACTCGGTGTCACACATGTCGCGGTAGTGCGCCTCGAGGCGTTCGAAGATCGCCAGCAGCTCGTCGTGGATCGTCGGGAAGACCTCGCTGAGATGGTCGAGGTCCTGCGTGTTGCGGATGCCCGCCACCACGTCCTCACCCTGCGCGTTGACGAGGAAGTCGCCGTAGGGCTTGTTGTCGCCCGTCGCCGCGTTGCGCGTGAACCCGACGCCGGTGCCCGAGTTGTCGTCGCGGTTGCCGAACACCATCGCCTGCACGTTGACGGCGGTGCCGAGCGTGTGCTCGATGCGCTCGCGCACGCGATAGGCGATCGCCCGAGGACCGTTCCACGAGCGGAACACGGCCTCGACCGCGCCGCGGAGCTGCGCCGTCGGGTTCTGCGGGAACGGCTTGCCGGTCGCGTCCTTCACGACGGCCTTGTAGTGCTCGCACAGCTGCTTCAGTTCGGCGGAACCGATCTCGGCGTCGGTCTTGACGCCGGCGGCCTCGCGTGCCGCCTCGAGCGGATGGTCGAACTTCTCGCCGTCGATGCCGAGCACGATGCGTCCGTACATCGAGATGAAGCGGCGGTAGCTGTCGTACGCGAAGCGTTCGTCAGCCGTCGCCTTGGCCAGGCCCTTGACGCTCTTGTCGTTGAGACCGAGGTTGAGAACCGTGTCCATCATGCCCGGCATGGAGAACTTGGCGCCCGAACGAACCGAGACGAGCAACGGATCGTCGGCGTCGCCGAGCGTGCGCTTCATCTGCTTCTCGAGCTTGGTGACCTGCTTGGCGATCTCGTCGTCGAGCCCCTTCGGCCAGCCGCCGTCCATGTACGCGCGGCACGCATCGGTCGAGATCGTGAAGCCGGGCGGCACCGGAAGACGCAACACACTCGTCATCTCGGCGAGGTTGGCGCCCTTTCCGCCGAGGAGATCCTTGTACTCCATCGGAGGGCGGCGGTGCTTGTGATCGAAGGGATAGACGTAGGTCACGGTGGTCGAGTCTAGGTGAGCCCTCCGCGGTGCAGACCGAACCCACCCCAGGGCACCTCCGTTCATCCGGACCCGTCCCCGGATGAACGGAGGTTCCCGGCCGGACGGATCCGCCACTCGCCCACTCCCGCTCCCCCATCGCCAGTAGCCTGGGGTTCGATGTTCCGGCTGTTCGGATTTCCCGTCCACGTTCGCGCCGGCTTCATCATGTTCATGGTGTTGATCGTGTTCCTGTACGGCAGCGAGTTCGGGGTCTGGCTCGCCGGTGCGCTGTTCGTGTTCACCCTGATCCACGAACTCGGTCATGCGCTCGCCGCCCGGGCCACCGGGGCCCAGGCGGAGATCTCCCTCAACTTCCTCGCCGGGTACGCGTCGTACACCCCCACTCGACCGATCTCCCGACTCGAGCGGGCCGGCATCTCGTTCGCCGGACCGGCCATCCAGATCGTGACCAGCCTCGCCGTGCTGTTCGCGATGGGTGTCAACCCGACCGATCGGCTCTCGATCGACGACTCACCGGCCACCTGGGCGATCTGGTGGGCAGGGCCGATGATCGGGCTCCTCAACCTCATTCCGGTCCTGCCGCTCGATGGCGGCAACATCGTGATGACCGGCCTCGACCGGATCGTCGGCAAGCGCTCCCGCCTGTGGATGCTCTACTTCTCCCTGGCCGTCACCGGTGTGTTCGCGGCCCTGTGCTTCACCTCCGACCGCGTCCGCGGGCTGTTCGTGTTCGTCGGATTCCTGCTCGTCACCCAGCTGCAGATGCTCGGCGCCTCCAAGCCCCAGACCTCGCCGTGGAACGACGCCCGCCTCGCGCTCGCGGCCGGCAAGCCCAGCAAGGCCCGTCGCATCCTCGTCACCGCGCTGAGCAATCCCCGTCCCGATGCGCGGCCCATCGCCGCGCCGATGTCGCCCGCCGATGCGACCGCGCTGATCGATCTCCTCCCCGATCCGCTCCCGTTCGGCGATGCCCTGAACGAGTACGTGCTGTCGAACGAGCTGATCCGCATCGGTCGATTCGAGGAGGCCGCTCACTATTCGGCGGCCAGCTTCGAACGCCATCCCCAGTCGCTCGCCGCGGCGAACGTCGCCCGCGCCGCCGGGGCGCTCGGCGATCAAGCCACCGCGATCGGTTGGCTGCGCGCCGCCGCCGACGCCGGGACCGCACCGAGCGGCGTGGCGAACATCATCGACCACGCCCCCGAACTCGCCGGCCTGCGCCATCATCCGCAGGTCACCGCGATCCGCCACGGCCTGATGCTCCCCGGCCTCACCACGCCCTGACGCTTCCGCCTCGAGGGGCCGAAAAATGCCGGGATTCGCCCGCTCAGCGAACGATTTCAGGCATTTTTCGGGAGTTGCTCACTGAAGGTGGGCGGGGACGGTGCCGAGGTCGTGGCCGCGCTTGATCGTTGCCAACGCGTGGGTGGTGCCGACACTCGTGATGGTGCCGATCGTCGTGCCCGACGTGTCGATCACGGGGTGATCGACCACGGTGCCGAGCGGCACGTCGGTCCCGATCGCCAGGATCCGCAACGACGAGGGCGCCTCGGCACCACGGCTGTCCATGCGTTCGACGAGTTCCTGGCCGGGGTAGCACCCCTTGGTGAAATTCACCGCCACACCGACCACACCGGTCACCGCCGGGATGGTCTCGCCCGGCACGATCTCGTGGCCCATGCGCGGCCAGCCGGCCTCGATGCGGGCGTCCTCGTTCGTCGGCGCCGGTTCGGGAACGGCCGCGTCGTGGACCTCGACCTCCGCGTCGACGCGGATCTTGAACCGACGCAGCCGGTCGGCGAGCACCTCACCGAACCCGGCGTCGATGTCGAACGTGAACTCGTCCTCGTCCGTGCGGGTGACCCGGGCCAGCGTGTTGACCTTGCCCGTCGGTTCGAGCACGAGCGTCCACGCGGCGTCGCCAACCGGCAGTGCCCGTACGTCCTGGGCGATCTGGGAATGGAGATACGACAGAGCGTCGGGCCCGCGCACCACGACGCGATCGCGCTCGGTCGGATCGATGAACGATGGATGCAGGATCGTGGCGCTGGTGTCCATGGTGCCAGTCTGTCGCGAAGACGCCTGTCCTGAACATCGATCTGTCGTGGCACACTGCCAATGCCATGACCGGTGACAGCGTGTACGTCGGAGATGCGACCCCGCAGGGCCTCGCCCAACGGGCGGTCGATATGTTCCTCACGCTGGTGCGTCGGGGCACGGCGCTCGCCGTCGGCACGCTCGCCGTCGTCTCATTGATCTGTGTGGGCAGCTTCCTGCTCGGTGTGGCCGCGCTCTCCGAGGACAACCGGACGGCGTGGATCGTCATCGGCGGCATCTTCGTCGTCATCGGCGTCGGTGCGGTCGCCCTGGCCATCTTCCGGTTGTGGCTCGTGAAGCGCAGCGCCACCGAACTCGTCGTCGAGGTCCAACAACTTCTCGTCGGCGACCGCCAGACCGAACGCGTCGTCATCGACACGATCGAGGCGTCCGAGAAGGTGCAGGACCAGAGCGCCGTCGTGATGTCGCGCCAGTTCTTCACGCTGCGCGACTCGATCGACGGGAAGGGCAAGCAGTTCCTCGCCCTCGCCTACGCGCTGCGGGCGATGACGACGTTCCCGTTCCTCATGCTCGTGGCGACGACGGTCACGGTCGTGTTCGCCACGCTCGCCGTCATCTTCACCGGCATCCTCATCTTCTGACCGGACCTGTTCAGGCGGGGGTGCCGGCCTGGCGGCGGGCGGTGGTCATGCGGCGGGCGGCGGGGATCGCCGCGAGCAGCGCAGCCGCCTTGTTGCGGCACTCGAGGTCTTCGTCGTCGGGGACGGAATCCGCCACGATGCCGGCACCGGCCTGGAGGCTCGCCCGCTTGCCGTCGCCCGAGACGAACATCGTGCGGATCGCAATGGCGGTGTCGAGGTTGCCCGACCAGTCGACGTAACCGACCACGCCCGCATACGGCCCGCGCTTGACCGGCTCGAGCTCGTCGATGATCTCCATCGCCCGCACCTTCGGCGCACCACTGACGGTGCCCGCCGGGAGCGTCGCCCGCAGCACGTCGATCGGCCCGAGGCCGTCGCGGAGCGCACCCGACACCTGCGACGTCAGGTGCATCACGTGGCTGTAGCGCTCGAGCGTCATCAACTCGTCGACGTGCACGGTGCCGAACTTGGCGACCCGGCCGACGTCGTTGCGCGCCAGGTCGACGAGCATCACGTGCTCCGCCCGTTCCTTCGGATGCTCACTCAGTTCGGCGGCCATCCGGCGGTCGTGCTCCTCGGTCGACCCCCGGCGCCGCGTGCCGGCGATCGGACGCGAGATCACCCGGCGGTCGAGCAACTGCACCATCGGCTCGGGCGACGACCCGACGATCGTCAGCTCGGGGTGACGAACGAAGTACATGTAGGGCGACGGGTTCACCTGGCGGAGCACGCGGTACACGTCGAACGGGTCGGCATCGAGGTCGAGGTCGTACCGCTGGGCCAGCACCACCTGGAAGATGTCGCCGGCGACGACGTACTCCTTGGCCACCTCGACCGCCTGCTGGTACAGGCCTCCGGGCATCGACGAATGGAGATGTGGCAGCTCGTCGTCGGGTGACGGTGGCTCGACCGGCGTGTAGGCCAGCGGCCGGGCCAGATCGGCGACCGCCTGCTCGACCCGCTCGATCGCCGCGTCGTAGGCCGCGTCGAGCTCGTCGGCCGACAAGCCGAGCGTCGGCACACTCTCGATCAGGTACACCCGCTGGCGCCAGTGGTCGAACGCCGCCAACGAGCCGATCACCGACATCACGGCGTCCGGGATAGTGCCGGTCGTCGGTGGGCACGTCGGGCAGGTGCTCGACCTCGCGGATCACGTCGTAGCCCAGGTAGCCCATCACGCCCCCGTGCAGGGGTGGCAGATCGTCGAACGTCGGACTGGAGTGGATGGCGAGCAGTGCCTCGAGCGCAGCGAGGATGCCCTCACCCGTCGGGATGCCGGCGGGCAACGTACCGTCGAGTTCGACCACGCCGTCGCGCGACACGATCGTGGCCGTCGGATTGCGACCGACGAAGGAGAACCGCGCCCAGCGCTCCGCGCCCTCGACCGATTCGAGCAGGAACCCCGGTCCGTCGCCGACGAGTTTCACGTACGCCGCGACGGGCGTCTCGAGGTCGGCCAGCACCGACGTCCACACCGGCACGATCGTGTGCTCGGCCGCGTGCGCGCGGAAGTCCTCGCGGTCCGGAAGGATCTTCATCGTCAGCCGAAGGCCCGGAAGAAGCAGGTCCGTGCGCCCGTGTGGCAGGCCCCGGCACCCTCCTGCTCGACCTTGAACAGCAGCGTGTCGCCGTCGCAGTCGTAGTAGGCCTCGCGCACGAACTGGCGATCACCGCTCGTGTCACCCTTGCGCCACAACTCCTGGCGGCTCCGCGACCAGTACACCATGCGTCCCTCGCTCAACGTCATGGCGAGTGACTCCCGATTCATCCACGCCATCATCAGGACGTCCCCGTTGTCGATGTCCTGGGCGATCGCCGGCACGAGGCCGTCGTGGTCGAACGTCACCGTTTCGAGCTGCTCGGGTGTGGCGACGATCATGGTCCCTTCGGGCATCCGGTCAGCTTACGGGCGGCCGTCCCAAGGGCGAAGACGGTTCCGGCCCTCCAATCCACGTTTGCGTCGCGATTTGGCCCCACCCGTCGGTACGGAAATCGCGACGCAAACGTGGGTCTGGCGTCAGAGATAGAGGCCGGTCGACGCCTCGATGCGCTGGGCGGCGACCGCGTGCAGTTCGCGCTCGCGCAGCAGCACGTAGTCCTCACCCTGCACCTCGACCTCGTAACGGTCCTCGGGGCTGAACAGCACCTTGTCGCCCACCTCGCACGCCCGGACGTTCTGACCGTGGGCGACGACGGTGGCCCAGATCAGGCGCTTGGCGACCTGCGCCGTGGCAGGAATGACGATGCCTCCCGACGAGCGCCGTTCACCGTCCTTGTCGGAGATCTTGACCAGGACGCGGTCGTTGAGCATCTTGATCGGGAGCTTGTCATTGGCGCCAACCATGGGTGGCTCACGCTATCGATGCCTCCGCCGGCGAACGACGTGAACAATGTGAGCACCTGCGCCGCACATTGTTCACGCATTCGGCTCAGGTGAGGGCCGACTCCATCTCCTCTTTCACCTCGTCGGTGAGGAGCGGGATGACGTCGAGCGTCTCGAAGTTCGACACGACCTGGTCGACTCGCGACGCGCCGGTGATCACGCTCGACACGTTCGGGTTCTTCGTGCACCATGCCAGCGCCAGCTGCGCCATCGTGCAGCCGAGCCGGTCGGCGATCGGACGCAGACGCTCGACCCGCTCGATCGCCTCGGCGTCGGTGAGCCGTTTGGCCAGCCAGCCGTAGCCGGCGAGGGCGGCACGGGATCCCTCGGGGATGCCGTCTTTGTACTTGCCGGTCAGCAGCCCCGACGCCAGCGGGCTCCAGATCGTGTTGCCGTACCCGAAGTCCTCGTTGATGCGAGCGTATTCCTGCTCGACCTTGCGGCGCTCGAGGATGTTGTACTGGCTCTGCTCGGTGACCGGCTTGTGCAGATGATGACGCTCGGCGATCTCGATGGCACCACGGATGTCGTCGGCCGACCACTCACTCGTGCCCCAGTACAGCGCCTTGCCCGACGAGACGATGTCGCTCATCGCCCACACCGTCTCTTCGAGTGGTGTGTCCGGATCGGAACGGTGGCAGTAGAGGACGTCGACGAAATCGTGCTGGAACCGCTCCAGCGACCCGTCGATCGCCTGCATCAGGTACTTGCGGTTGAGCGTGTTGCGCATGTTGGGCGTGCGATCACCGTGCAGACCCCAGAACACCTTGGTGGTCAGCACGTACGACCAGCGCGGCCATTCGAGTTCGAGCAGCGCCTGGCCCATGATCGACTCGCTCTTGCCACCGGCATACGCCTCGGCGTTGTCGAAGAAGTTGCATCCCGCATCGCCCGCCGCCGCCATGCAGTCGAGGGCGAGCGACGTGTCGAGTTGGGTGTCGAAGGTGACCCAGCTCCCGAACGACAACACGCTGACCTTGAGGCCGCTGTTGCCGAGCCGGCGGTATTCCATCTTCGGATTGACGGTCGGTGTAGGCATGGCGCCGACCATACCGCCGCCGGTCCGGCGGACCGGCGGCGGGAGTGACCCACCGAGTGACCTGCCGTCAGACGTTGGGAACGATGCCGGCCTCGCGGTCGGCATCGATCTGGGCGGCCATCAGGTCGAGCACCTCGCCTCGCAGGCGACGGATCGTCCCGGCGTAGGCGCGCTGGTCGAGCACGGCGAACTCGGCCGCCCGCGCCACCGCCACCTCGAGCACCTCGTCGGCGCCCACCACCTCGTCGAGGTACCCGACGTCGACCGCCCCGGCAGCGTCGGTGAGCCGGGCCGTCGCCACGGCACGCTGCAGATGGCGCTTGCTGAGCCGGTCGACGGCGATCGTGAAGGCCCAATCCGGCAGCACCATGGCGATGGCCACCTCGTTCAGTCCGATCTTGCAATCGACATCCGCGCCGATGCGGAGGTCACAGCCCAGGAGGACCAGTGCGCCGGCGGCGAGTGCGTGGCCCGTGCAGGCGGCGACGATCGGGATCTTCGAGCCGTACATGTGCCGGACGAGGGTGCCGCCGTCGCAGACGAGGTCGGCGATCGCACCCGAGTCGTCGCCCCGCATCACCGTGAGGTCGAACCCGGCGCTGAAGCGGCCGGGCCGCCCGTGGAGCACCACTGCGGACACCGACGCGTCGTGCTCGGCATCGTCGAGCACGTCGATGATCGCGGCGATGATCTCCTTCGACAGCGCGTTCGCCTTGCCGTCGTCGATGTGGCAGATGAGCACGCCGTCGCGCCGCTCCGTGGTGACCGCTGCTGATGACATCGCACCGACGCTATTGCGCGACGCGCGGCCGCGCATCGTCCTCAGTGGGCGGCGACGGGGCGGACGACGACGCCGGCCTCGGTCAACAGCGCCTTGGCGTCGGCGATCGTGTGCTCGCGGAAGTGGAAGATCGACGCCGCCAGCACCGCATCGGCACCGCCGTCGACGATGCCTTCGATCAGATCCTCGCAGCGAGCCCACGCCCCCGCTGGCGATCACCGGAACGCTGACGGCATCGGCGATCGTGCGGGTCAGGGCGAGGTCGAACCCCGCCCGCGTCCCGTCGCGATCCATCGACGTCAGGAGGATCTCGCCCGCACCCCGAGCGACGGCCTCGCACGCCCATTCGACCGCGTCGATGCCGGTCGGCGTACGCCCGCCGTGGAGGTAGACCTCCCACGCCGGTTCGATCCCGCCGGGCGGGTCGGGGCGACGCTTGGCGTCGATGGCGCACACGACGCACTGCGCACCGAACTCGCCGGCGATGTCGGTGATCAGCTCGGGGCGTTCGACCGCCGCGGTGTTCACGCTCACCTTGTCGGCACCGGCGCGGAGCATCAGGCGGGCGTCGGCGAGGCGGCGGATCCCGCCGCCGACGGTGAACGGGATGTACACCTGCTCCGCGACGCGCTCCACCATGTCGATGGTGGTGGCGCGGTTGTCGCTCGATGCGGTGATGTCGAGGAAGACCAATTCGTCGGCGCCCTCGAGGTCGTAGCGCGCGGCGAGCTCCACCGGGTCTCCGGCGTCGCGCAGGTCGACGAAGTTGGTGCCCTTCACCACGCGGCCGCCCGTGACGTCGAGGCAGGGGATGACCCGTGCGACCTTCATCGTTGCCGTCCTGTCGATGGTCGGTCGCGCAAGCGCTCCAGCGCGGCGGCGACGTCGAAGCGGCCCTCGTAGAGCGCCTTGCCGGTGATGATCCCGCCCAGCCCGTCGATCCCGGCGAGCGCGCTGATGTCGTCGAGGTCGGCCACTCCGCCGCTGGCGATCACCGGCGCCGAGGCACGCCGCACCGACGCCGCCAGGCCGTCGACATCGGGCCCTCCGAGCATGCCGTCGCGGTCGATGTCGGTGATGACGAAGGCGGCGGCGGTGGGGAACAAGCCGTAGGCGTCGTCGAGGTACCGGCCGCTCCCCATCGTCCAGCCGTGGACGGCGAGTTCACCGCCACGGTGGTCGAGCCCGACCGCGACGGGCAGGACCGCCGAGGCATCGGCGACGATGCTCGGCTCGGCCACCGCCGCCGAACCCATCACCACGCGGGCGACTCCCAGGCCGGCCAGTTCGACGACGTCATCGACGGTCCGCACTCCCCCGCCGGTCTGGACGTTCGCCGTGGGGCTGACCGCGGCGACGATCGCTCCCACGACGGGCCGGTTGACCGGGTCGCCCGACTTGGCCGCGTCGAGATCGACGACGTGGATCCACGTCGCGCCTGCCGCCGCGAAGTCACGGGCGACCGCGACGGGATCGTCGCCGTAGATCGTCTGGTCGTCGTAGTCGCCGGTGCGCAACCGCACGACCCGCCCGCCGAGCAGGTCGATGGCGGGATACAGATCGATCACGCCGCGCCTCGACAGACGTCGACGAAGTTGGCCAGCAACCGCAGCCCGGGCCGGCTCGACTTCTCGGGATGGAACTGCGCGGCGAACACGTTGTCCGAGCGGAAGGCCGCGTTGATCGTGGTTCCGTACTCGACCGTTGCGGCGACCACGTCGGGATCGTCGGGAACACCGTGGAGGGAATGCACGAAGTACACCCACGGGTCGTCGCCGAGGCCGGCGAACATCGGGTCGTCCCGGACGATCTCCAGCCGGTTCCACTGCATCTGGGGGATCTTCGGACCCGGCGGGATCCAGCGCACGGTGCCGTCGATGATCCCGAGCCCGTTCGCCTGGTCGGACTCCTCCGAGCGCGTGAACAACATCTGCATGCCGACGCAGATGCCGAGAAAGGGTCGACCGGATGCCGCCGATGCGTGCGCGTCGTCCTCCAACCCCGTACCGCGGAGCGCGGCCATGCAGGCGCCGAAGGCACCCACACCGGGAAGCACGACGCCGGCGGCGTCACCGATCAGGCCGGCGTCGGCGGTGAGGCGGGCATCGGCGCCGCACTTCTCGAGCGCCTTCTGCGCCGAATGCAGGTTGCCGATGCCGTAGTCGAGCACCGCGATCAGCGGCCGTTCGCTGTCCTCTCCGTTCGTTCCGGACCCGTCCCCGGACGAACCGAGCGCATCCGTCACAGCACGCCCTTGGTCGACGGCACGCCACCGGGATCGTCGACGCGCACGGCGTCGCGCAGTGTGCGGGCCAGGCCCTTGAACGTCGCTTCGATGATGTGGTGGACGTTGCGCCCGCGCACGAGCTCGACGTGCAGCGTGATCCCCGCCGAGGTGGCGAACGACGACACGGCGTGCTCGGCGAGCTGCGGATCGAACGGCGGACTGCCGAGGGGCAGGCTCTCGGGCATCGGCACGTGCCACTCGACGAACGGCCGGCCGGACAGGTCGAGCGCCACGTCGACGAGTGCTTCGTCGAGCGGGTACCGGCCGCTCGCGAAGCGCCGCACTCCGGCCTTGTCGCCGAGCGCCTCGGCGAAGGCCTCGCCGACCGCGATCGCCACGTCCTCCACGGTGTGGTGCGTGTCGATGTGCAGATCGCCGACGGCGTGGACGGTGAGGTCGAACCCGCCGTGGCGGCCGAGCTGGTCGAGCATGTGGTCGTAGAACGGGATGCCGGTCGACACGTCCGTGCGGCCGCTGCCGTCGAGGTCGATCGACACGTCGATCGTGGTCTCCTTCGTCGAGCGATGGCGCTGCGCCACTCGGGCCCGCCCGTCGCCGGCCGGTGCGGTTCCGGATGATGCGGTGCTGGTCACGTGGTCTCCTGCTTGACGGACGGGACGCCGAGCACGTCGGCCAGCGCGTCGATGAACATGGTGTTCTCCTGCGGTGTCCCGATCGTGACGCGCAGGCAGTTGTCGAGGTGCGGCCAGCTCGAACAGTCGCGGACGAGCACGTCACGATCGACGAGTCCCTGCCACACCGCACGCCCGTTGGCCGACCGGGGCCGGAACAGCACGAAGTTGGCGCCGCTCGGCACGACGTCGCACGGCAGGGCGCGCAGGGCCGCCGACACCCGTTCCCGCTCGCTGACGATCTGGCGCACCCGGGCGTCCATGTCGTCGACGAAGCGCAGGGCGACGCGGCCGGCGATCTGCTTCACCGTGTCGAGGTGGTACGGCAGCACGACCTTGTCGAGTTCGGCGACGAGCCACGGGGGCCCGATCAGATAGCCGAGACGGGCGCCGGCCATCGACCAGGTCTTGGAGAACGTCCGGGTGACCACGAGCGGCCGCTCGTCGGCGAGCAGATCGAGGGCCGACCAGTCGGCGAACTGGGCATACGCCTCGTCGACGACGACGAGCCCGTCGCTGAGCTCGAGCAACTGGACGACGCGTTCGGCGGGCTCGACGAGACCGGTCGGATTGTTCGGCGACGTGAGGAACACCACATCGGGCGCGTACGTGGTGATCACGCGCTCGACCTCGCCGGGGTCGAGGGTGAAGTCCTCCCCACGCTGACCCTCGACGACGGTGGCTCCGGTGACCCGGGCGATCTGGGCGTGCATCTGATAGGTCGGCTCGAACGTCGCCACCGTCCGCCCGGGCCCGGCGTACGCCAGCAGCACGGTCTGCAGCACCTCGTTCGAGCCGTTGGCGGCGAACACCTGCTCCGGCGACACGTCGTGGAAATCGGCGATGGCGGTGCGGAGTTCGAGTGCCGACCGGTCCGGATAGCGGTGCCACTCCACGCGTGACAACTCGGCGGCGAACGCGTCGCGAAACGCGGCCGGCGGCGGTTCGGGCGATTCGTTCGTGTTGAGACGCACCGCCACGTCGACCTGGGCCGAGTGGTACCCCTCGAGTGCACGAAGGTCGTCCCGAACGCTGATCACCTGGCGAGATGCTAGCCAGCGGTCGCCCGAGCGGGGCTGTGGGTATGGTGCGCCCGTGGGAACCTCCAGCAGACAACCCTCCGGCGCGGCGATCGAATCGGCGGCGAGCGAGTTGGCGGTCATCGCCGACAGCATCGGTGACTACCGCGCCCGGGTGGCCGATCTCGCCACACCGTTCGTCGGAACGACGCGGGACGACCTCGTGACCGCGATCCACGAGGCGGAACGCCAACTGCGCAACGCCGAGCGCGGGCTCCTCCGGGCCGCCCGGACGGCGCGCAACTGACCGCGCCACGCGTCGGACATCGCTCGATCGTCAAGAAACGCGGCACCGGAAACAGCCCGGAAAACGAATCGGAAAAAGCGGCGACGGCCCCTTGGTGGAGGGGCCGTCGCTCAGGCGAGGCCAGGAGGCGGATCCCGGCCGTCGCAGCAAACCAGGTGGCGGGAACCTGGTTGTGAATTTGACTATACACCTGGGGCCCGCCGGAACAATGCAGGTGTCGGAGGTATCTCATCGAAAAGTGTCTGGGGTATCTCGTCCACAGGTGTGTCAGCTATCACCTCGGCCGGTGTCCGCGGTGTCTGCTGTGGGCCCTTTCGGGCCCCTTGCCAGGCGACGGATCCCAGCCTGACGACCCGGCGGTTCGACGGGATACTCTCGGTTCGACCATGGTCCCCCTCGATCCACGCGAATCCGACGACCTGCTGGACCTCGTCGATCGGCTGGAGCGAACAGCCGTACGACCCGTCCTGTCCGACCAGAGCCGCCTCGCGCTCCAGCATCCGACGGCCGACGGACCGATCGTCGTGACCAGGCGCGACGGGAACGGACTCCTCGAAGCATTCGCCGAACTCTCGTCGGTCAGCCTGGGCTGGACGCTCGACGTGGTGGCCGGCGAGCAGTTCGTCGAACAGAACGGCATCGAGCAGCTGGTCAGCGAGGCGGTCGGCCTGCTCGCGGACTCGATCGACGCCGATACCGAGGTGACCTGGTGGCGTGACGGACCCGACACACCTGGCACGGGCCCAGAGCAGCGGCTCGGCTTCGAGCTGCAGCGCGAGTTGCGCCAGATGGGACGGGAACTGCCGACCGGGATGGCGGTCACGATCGACACGAGATCCTTCGTGCCCGGCACCGACGACCGCGCCTTCCTGGACGTCAACAACCGGGCGTTCGCCGGGCACCACGAACAGAGCAATTGGGATCTCGATGCCCTGCACCTGCGCCAGGCCGAGCCGTGGTTCGACCCCGCCGGGTTCCGCCTGCACGAGCGCGACGGCCGGCTCGCCGGGTTCTGCTGGACGAAGATCCATGCCGACGGCATCGGTGAGATCTACGTGATCGCCGTCGATCCCGACTTCACCGGACTCGGGCTCGGCAAGCAGCTGACCCTCGCCGGCCTGGAGTCGCTCGCCGCACGAGGAGTCGAGCAGGCGATGCTGTACGTCGACGCCGACAACCTGACCGCGGTGTCGCTCTACGAACGGCTCGGCTTCACCACCATCCACACGAGCCGGGCCCACGTCCGGGTCGTTCGACCCGCAGGGCCTCACGCCGTGAGGGACACGACCGTGGGTGACGCGACCGTGCGCGGCACCGACGCGTCCGGCAAGATCAACACACCAGCGAGCAAGGGAGCCTCATGACCGCCGTGGAACAATCGACCGAACTCCCCCGATGGAGCATTGCCGACGTGTTCGAATCACTGTCGGCACGATCGTTCTCCGACGCGATGGAGCGGTCGACCGCCGACGTCGAACGCCTCGTGGCGTTGTTCGACGAATTGGGCATCCGGGCGATCGAGCCGCGCCAGCCCACCGCTGCCGACGGCGAGGCGGCCGACCGGGTGCTGCGCGAGTTCAACCGCGTCGCCGCCGATTTCGACATCGTCGAGGCGAGCATCTACGCGACCGTGTCGACCAACTCCCGGGACGAACAGGCCCAGGGCCTGATGAGTGAGCTGGAACCGGCGGAGGCCGCCATGGGGCCGCTCCTCGCCCGCCTGTCCGACTGGGTCCAGGCGCTCGGTGCGGTACCGCTCGCCCAGGTGAGCGACGAGGCGGCGGAGCATGTGGGCCCGCTGAGCCGCCTCGCGGACCGTGCCGAACACCAGATGTCCGAGGTCGAAGAACACCTGTACGCGGAGTTGTCGTCCACCGGATCGGGCGCGTGGGGGCGTCTGCAACGCGACATCACCTCGCAGTTGTCCGTGGAGGTCGACCTGCCCGACGGAGCCAGGACCCTGCCGATGCCGGCCGTGCGGGGCCTGGCGACCGACGCCCGTGCCGCCGTTCGTCGGGCCGCCTACGAAGCCGAGATGCGAGCCTGGCCGACCGTCGAGGTGCCCGTCGCCGCGGCGATGAACGCCATCAAGGGCGAGGCGAACACGGTCAATCGCCGGCGAGGCTGGGAGTCGCCATTGGACGCGTCGCTGTTCGCCAACAGCGTCAGCCGGGCGACGTTCGACGCCATGCAGTCGGCAGTCCGCGATGCGTTGCCCGACTTCCGGCGTTGGATGCGCGTCAAGGCGTCGCTCCACGCACCCTCCGTTCATTCCGGACCCGTCCCCGAACGAACGGAGCCCGCGCTGGCGTGGTGGGATCTCGTCGCTCCCCTGCCGGTGGCGCCCGCCGACATGTCGTGGGACGAGGGTGTCGACGTCGTGCGCTCGGCGTTCAGCCAGTTCAGCCCCGCGTTGGGCAACCTGGTCGATCGTGCGCTCGACGAGAAGTGGATCGACGCGCCGCCGGCCGAGGGCAAATCGGGCGGTGCCTTCTGCATGCCGTTCGTCGGTGATCGATCCCTCGTGCTGCTGAACTGGTCGGGTTCGGCGGATTCGGCGCAGACCACGGCCCACGAACTCGGCCACGCCTATCACAACACGACGCTCGTCGATCGCACGCCGCTGCAGAAGCGGCTACCGATGGCGCTCGCCGAGACGGCCAGCATCTTCTGCGAGACGCTGGTCGTGGAGACGGGCCTCGCGCGCCTCCAGGGCGCCGATCGGCTGGCGCTGCTCGACATCGACCTCCAGGGCACGAACCAGGTCGTGGTCGACATCCACTCCCGCTTCCTCTTCGAGACCGAGGTCTACGCCCGCCGCCAGCGGCGCACGCTCAGCGCCGGCGAACTGAGCGAGATGATGACGGAGGCCCAGGCCGCGGCCTACGGCGACGGTCTCGACCAGTCGACGGCGCATCCGTTCATGTGGCTGCTCAAGCCGCACTACTACGGCAGCTCGTTCTACAACTGGCCCTATACCTATGGCCTGCTGTTCGGTCTCGGGCTGTTCGCCCGGTACCAGGACGACCCCGACCACTTCCGCGCCGGGTACGACACGCTGCTGTCACGGGCCGGGATGGACACCGCCGAGGAACTCGGCCAGGCCTTCGACCTGGACGTCACGGACGAAGCGTTCTGGACCGCGAGCCTCGACGTGGTTCGGACGCGCATGGCCGACTACGAGCGGCTGGCCGGCGAACTCGACCAGCTCCCCGGCTGAAACCGGACCGACGGAACTGATGGCGCTCCCCTCCGCACCCACTCGCTACGGGGTCAACCGCGCCGAACTCGCCACTGCGCTCGAGGGGGAACCGCGGTACCGGCTCGACCAGGTGTGGTCGGGTCTGTACGAACAACTCGCCGACCCCTCGGAGATCAGCAACCTGCCCAAGTCGCTGCGCACGCGGCTCGCCGACGACCTTCCCCTGGCGCTCACGGCGGTGACCGAATCGGTGAGCGACAGCGGCGACACCGTGAAGTTCCTGTGGGAGCTCGACGGTGGCAGCCGGGTCGAGACGGTGCTGATGCTCTACCGCGATCGGGCCACCGTCTGCGTCAGCAGCCAGGCCGGTTGTGCCATGGGTTGCGGGTTCTGTGCCACCGGTCAGGCCGGTTTCACCCGCCACCTCACCGTCGGCGAGATCGTGGAACAGGTGGTGCGGGCGTCACGCCGCGCCCGCGACGCCGGCCGCCGCGTGAGCAACATCGTGTTCATGGGGATGGGCGAGCCGATGGCCAATCTCGACGCGGTCTGGCAGAGCGTCGAACGCTTCCACGGCGATCTCGGACTGTCGGCCCGGCACATCACCATCTCGACCGTCGGGCTGATCCCCGGCATCCGGGCGCTCGCCGACCTCCCGCTGCCGGTGAATCTGGCGGTGTCGCTCCACGCCGCGAACGACACCTTGCGCGACGAACTCGTCCCGATCAACAAGCGCTACCCCATCGACGACCTGATCGAGGCCTGCGACCAGTACCTGGCGGTGAAGAACCGCCGGGTGAGTTTCGAATGGGCGATGATCGACGGCGTCAACGACCGCGACAGCGACGCCACCGAGCTGGCGCGCATCTGCCGGCGCCTGTATCCGCACGCCCACGTCAACCTGATCCCGCTCAACCCGACGCCGGGATACCCGACGCGCGGGACGCCGTTGAAGCGGGTGCACGCGTTCCGCGACCTGCTCGAGGCCGCCGGCGCCAATGCCACGGTGCGTCAGAATCGGGGCACCGACATCGACGCGGCGTGCGGCCAGCTCGCGGCCGGTCGGCCCGTGACGCTCAGCCCGCGCCGCTGAGATAGCCGGGGTTGGCGACGAGCAGCTTGTCGATCACGGAGCTGAAGAGGAGTTCGCGCACCTCGTCGAGCCGATCGTCGAACTCGCGCCGGCGGATCGCCGCGGCGAGGGCGGCGTCATCCGGCACGCCCAGTCTGGCGAGCCGGGCGGCGTGTTCCGTGGCCTGCGCGCCCCCGAGGTCGAGCTCGCGCTCCACCATCGCCAGCACATTGGCCGCCACGCGGGCGTGGAACTTCAGCCGGCCTTCGGTTGCCGCGGCCACGTCACGTTCGAGCCACTCGCGCACGGCCTCGACGAGTTGCGCCGCGGTCGGAACATCGTGCGGTGCAGCCATCACCACTTCCCTTCGAGGGCGAGGAACAGGTCGTACTCGTTCTCGCAGACTCGACGACCGATCGCCGCCAACTCGTGGCTGCGGCTCACACCGGACAGGTGCGTCGACGCCTGCCCGATGCACATGATGGCCCACTTCCACGTGCCGAGCACCTCCCACCAGTGCATTGCCGCTCGATCGATCGTCACCCCGGCGGCCGATTCGTAGGCGTCGACGAGTTCGCCGTAGTCCCCGACCCCGGCGACCGGCGGGCCTTGCCCGAACCGCCACGCCTTGACACACAGCCAACCGAGGTCCTCCATCGGGTCGCCGATGTGGGCGAGTTCCCAGTCGATCACGGCGTTGAGGCCGGTCGTGCCGACGATGAGGTTCCCGAGCCGGAAATCGCCGTGGACGACGGCCGCCGGACGCGGCGCCGGCCGATGGTCGAGGAGCCAGTTGCGGACCAGTTCGAGGACCGGGTGGGGCTGGCCGAGATTGTCGAGCGCCTCGGTGTAGAACGCCACCTGGTCGATCTCGACGAGTTTCGACGTCAGCGGCTCGGGATCGATCGAGTGGATCCTCGCCAGAGCACGGCCGACGTCGCCGACCAGGTTGCCGCGGGCGGTGCGGTAGTCGTCGTCGCGCAGGATCTTGCGGGCGATCGTCTCGCCCTCGATCGCCTCGAGCACCATGAACGCGGCACCGTCCGCTTGTCGCTCGGCGGCGAGCAACTCCGGCACCGGGCACACCCGCAAGGCCCGCGGCGCGCACGACATCGGCCTCGATCAACATGTCGCGCTGGTCCCCCGCCCGCTGACGCTGGACGATCGTCGGACGGCCGTCGGCGAGGAACTGCCACGTCTCCCTCGAAGCGCCCCCCGACAGCCGTCGCAGGTCGGTGATCACCGCACCGCCGAGCACCGACGACAGGGTTGCGCTGAAGGCGTCGCCGTCCATGGCCCCGACAATCACAGATCGCCACGCCCCGAACGGCATCCAACCACGTTTGCGTCGCGATTTCCGGGGACCGGTGCTCCGATTTTCCGACACAAACGGGGATGGGCGCCGCGCGGTCAGTTGCCGGCGATGCGGACGAGTTCCGCGCTGCCCCGCTCGATCTCGTCGTCGAGCACGCGCTGCAGGAGCGCGCCGGTGAAGAGCCGGCCGCCGTAGTGCAGGCGCATCGTCAACTTCGTCGACGGCGGTGTGTCGCCATCGGGCGCGAGCTCGACCTCGAGCGTCCACGGTGCGTGCGAGCGGCCGTCGCGCTCGGCGCGCTCGAACCGCACGCGTTCGGCCGGTTCGTGCACCGAGCGCACCATCCGCAGCCGCTTCGACCGGGCGAACGGCCCGACCTGGGCGCGCAGTTCGACGATCCACGCCGGCCGCTCCGTGGCGGCACCGGGTTCGCCGTCATCCGGTGTTGCGGCGTGCACCATCTGCAGCCAGGTCGGGTACGCGCCCAGATCGTCGACGAGTGCGAACGTGCGCTCGGCCGTCGCCGGCACGATCAAGTCGCGGGTGATCTCCATGCTCGATCGGGATCAGGCCATGACCGTCAGGGTCGCGGGCGACCGTCGCCGCGGAACGCCCGCGCCAACAGTGGCGAGCGCGCCGACAGCAGACCGTCGAGATCGTCGTGCTCGTCGAACGTCGGTGTCCACGGCACGGCGGTATGCGGCTCACTCGTCGTCGTCACCGCGTCGGTCTCCTCCGGGGCCGCGTCCGTCAACAAGAGGAGTTGCTCCGACGTGGAGGGCACCGACTGGCTCCGGCGCCGCGGTGCGGGCGCAGGCGGTGGCAGTGACGCGGGAGGTCGGAAGAGGTGCAGATCGGGGTCGCGCAGATCGTCGAGGGTCCAGTGCCTCGGCACGACCATCGAATCGGCATGTCGGCGACACAGCACCCTGGACGAGCCTGCGTCGTCCGCGCCGAGCACGTCGAGCCAGAAGACGAGATCCTCCGCGCGCATCCCGTACGCGACCGACGCCGGTTCGGAACAACCCGGTCGTTCGCAGAGCCTGCCCATCTCCCCCCGAGACTAGCCGTCCCACCGTTGGCGATCGGAGCCCACTAGTTTCGCGGTCCGCGTGATCGAGAAACGAACATCGACGATGAGGCTCGCCCGGGCGGACCCCACCGACCGTTTCGGTCGGCTGCTGGTGATCATCACCATCGCGTTCATCATCTCCGGCATCCAGCAGGACTGGGCGACGACCGCCACCACGTTCGTCAACCTGGTGTTGGTCGTGGTGGCCTTCCGGACGACGGGCGTTCGATCGTCGATGCCGATCGCCAGCGCGATCGCCGTGATCGCCGTGGCTGCGGCGGTGCTGTCGGCGCTCACCGACACCGGCTCGAACGCCGCGGCGGTGTCGTCGTTCGCCCAGTTCGGACTCCTGATCTTCCTCGTCGTCGCGTTGCTGCGCGCGGTGCTGGCGCACGAGGTCGTCAGCATCCAGACGATCGTCGGTGCGGTCGCCGCCTATGCCCTGATCGGGCTGGCGTTCTCGTGGCTCTACCTCGGGATGTCGACCGTCGACAGCAACCAGTTCTCGTTCGACGCCTCGGTGCCGTCGGATTTCCCCGAGTTCAGCTTCGTCGTGCTGACGACGCTCGGCTTCGGCAACCAGGTGCCGGACGAACCGTTCGCCGCCCGCCTCACGGTGATCGAAGCGATGATCGGCCAGATCTTCCTCGCCACGTTCGTGGCCCGCCTGGTGTCGCTGTACCCCCGACGCAACCCGGCTCCACGCGAACCCGGCGATTCCGGACTGGATCCCGACGGGGCGGTCTGACGCCGACACCGACCTCGCCATCGCGTGCCGTCGAGTGGCGATGCGCAAAGATGTGCGGACACGTCTACGCCACGACAGCGAGGTCACAACATGGTTCGCACTCTGATCAAGGTCGGACTCACGATCGCCGGCAACGCCATCGGACTCCTCGTGGCTGCCGTCCTCCTCGACGACTTCCACCTCAGTGGTGCGGCGTTCATCCTCGCCGTGATCATCTTCACCGTCGCCGAACTGATCCTCGAACCGTTCATCGAGAAGATGGTGACGGAGCATGCCGAGCGGTTGCGAATCCTCTCGTCGCTCGTGACCACGTTCCTTGCCCTGCTGGTGACCGACCTCCTGTCGGATGGGCTCGACATCGAAGGCGCCGGCACCTGGGTGCTGGCGACGGTGATCGTCTGGCTCGGCACGTTGCTGGCCGGTGTGATCCTCCTGCGGCTGTTCCTCGACGATCGCCGCGACGAACGCAGCCGCTGACCGCTCGCTTCGGCCCGGCGGAACCCGGTGGTGATTCCGGGTTCCGCCGGTTGGAGGCGCCGATCGGGTTGCGTCAGCTGCTGAAGTACCCCGACACGTCGGCCAGGAGGTGGGCGGAGCCGTACACGTAGAAGCACACGGTCCCGGACGCCGACACCGGTGCGAGCACCGAGTTCGGAATCGTCTGACCAGCGGAGAAGTTCAGGTTCGACGCCTCCGGTCGAGTGCCACACGGATACACGGTGACGTAGCCGCCACCGACCGTCGGGTTCTCACCATCGACCACGGTGACGTTCATCGCCACCGCACCGATCCCACTGTTCGGCAGACCGGCCCGACCGGCCAGTGACAGCGTCACCGGTGCGCCCGTGCCGGCGGCGTTACCGACCTTGGCCCCGCCACGAGTGTCGAGCACTCGTGTGGGTGTCAACGAGGTGAACCCTGGACCGGACGGGATGTACCCCGACACGTCGGCCAGCAGATGAGCCGAGCCATAGACGTAGAAGCACACCGTCCCGGCCGCCGACACCGGTGCGATCATCGAGTTCGGGATCGTCTGTCCAGCACGGAAGTTCAGGTTCGAGGCGTCCGGTCGAGTGCCGCACGGATACACGGTGACGTAGCCGCCACCGACCGTCGGGTTCTCACCATCGACCACGGTGACGTTCATCGCCACCGCACCGATCCCACTGTTCGGCAGACCGGCCCGACCGACCAGTGACAGCGTCACCGGTGCGCCCGTGCCGGCGGCATTGCCGACCTTCGCTCCGCCACGGGTGTCGAGCACACGTGTCGGAGACATCGAGTTGAATCCAGCGCCTGCTGGGAAGTACCCGGACACGTCGGCCAGCAGATGAGCCGAGCCGTACACGTAGAAGCACACGGTCCCGGACGCCGACACCGGTGCGAGCACCGAGTTCGGGATCGTCTGACCCGCCGAGAAGTTCAGGTTCGACGCGTCCGGCCGAGTGCCACACGGATACACGGTGACGTAGCCGCCACCAACCGTCGGGTTCTCACCATCGACCACGGTGACGTTCATCGCCACCGCACCGATCCCGCTGTTCGGCAGACCGGCCCGACCGAACAATGACAGCGTCACCGGTGCGCCCGTGCCGGCGGCATTGCCCGACTTGGACCCACCACGGGTGTCCATCACACGTGTCGGAGTCAGCGGCACGAACATCGGACCTGCCGGGTTCGTCGGCACGTCGAGGTCGGCACTGTCGACGACGTCGGAACACTCGTCGAGGACGTCGTCGACGAACCGGTCGTGGTCGGAACCGTCTCGGCGACCGTCGCAGGCGTCACAAGCGTCGTCGTCGGCGCAGCGTCGTCGTCGGCGGCAGGTCGTCGTCGGCGGCAGAGTCGTCGTCGGCGGGAGTCGTCGTCGGCGGCGGGTCGCTGGCGGTTCCGCTCAGCGTCACCGTCGACACCGACCCCGGACGTTGTTGCTGTTGGTCGTGATCTGGACCTGGGCGTTCTTCGCCCCACTGCTCGTCCCGGTGATCGGCGCGAACGCCACGTCGATGGTGCAGGAACCACCGACCGCGACAGCCGTGCAGCCGGATGGTGTCAGCGTGAACAATGCCGCATCGGTGCCGGTCACATCGACGCCGGTCACGGTCAGCGGTGCGGTCCCGGTGTTGTTCACCGTGATCGTCTTGGCCAATGAGGCGGTGCCGGTGTCGCACTGCTCCGAA
Organism: Ilumatobacteraceae bacterium; assembly: GCA_963695145.1. GTDB lineage: Bacteria > Actinomycetota > Acidimicrobiia > Acidimicrobiales > Ilumatobacteraceae > Sva-07. Next base: position 436,572 of record CAVOGB010000007.1, read on the forward strand.
CGCCACCGCCGGTCCGACGTCCACCACCGGAACACCCTGGGCCGTGCCGTCGAGCGCAACGGTCGGTGCGGCGTCTCCAGGTGCAGTTGCGTTGGAGAGGACGCTGAGCGTTGCCGTCTGCGCACCGAGCGTCGCCGGTGCGAACGACACCGTGACGCTGCAGGAGGCCCCGGGGTCGACGGTCGCTGCGGTGCAGCCGTTGGTGACCGGGAACTGCACGTCGTTCGTCTCCGCCCTCGTGACCTCCAGCGGCGCAGTGCCGACGTTGGTCACGGTGAGCGTCTGCGTCACGAGGGCGTCAGCCACCGAGAACGTCAGCGTGGAAGCCGACAGGGCGACCGCCGGGGCAAGTGCCGGAACCAGCGGGGTGATCGGGACGTCGTAGAAGGCGTTGCACTTGCCGTTCCCATCGACGGCGGTGCAGAACCGCAAGTTCTCGATGTTCCACAGGGTGTTGTTCTCGCCGTCGCCCTTCGGGAACGGGGGACCTGCGGCCACCGAGGTGAGGTCGCTGACGGTGATGCTGCCGTTCGCGTTCTTGGTGATCGCGTACTGCGACGCCGGATCGAAGACCCCGGCGGAAACCTGGGCGATTGGCTCGGCGAGGAACTCTGCCGTGTCGCAGTTCGCCGTTCCTGGCACCGGCACGTCGAGCGTGACCGTCCTGCCTGTGGCCCCAGCGGGAAGCGCCGGGCAATCGGCGGGCGCGGCCGCCGTGTTGAACGCACTCGCGCCCATCGGCGCACCGGTGGGGCTCACGATCTCCCGAACCGCCACGAGGTTGCCGGGATCGACCAGGCCGGCGAACACCGCCTGCTGCAGTGTCATGCCAGCGGTCCCGGGCCCGAAGTTGCCGGATGTCGCCTTGTTCTCCATGAGGTCGGTCCGGCCGAACTCGAACGGACGGATTCGCCGGGTGTACGAACCGAGATGGCGACACGAACGGCGTGGTCGCCGTCGACGATGTCGTCGTTGCCACGGCCCTCGATCACGTCGCTGCCGCCACCACCGAGAAGGATGTTGCCCTCGGCCCAGACGGTTCCCGACGGGATTGGCCGGAGTCGACGCGGAGCCGACCAGCGGGCATGCCTTCATGACCGATGCATCGATGACGTCGCTGAGCGACGACGGGAAGCTCGTGACCAATCGGTTGAGCCCTGCGATGCGGGCGACGCCGGTCGGGTCGAGCGCATCGCAGCCGGCGAAGCCGCCAGGGCCGACGACTCGTTCGATGTTGTCGCCACGGAGGACGTCGTTGAAGTTCGATCCCGAGTTCGCTTCGGTCTCCTGCCAACGGTCACGGTTGACGACGAGCTGGATCGGCACGCCGACCAGTTGCTGGTTGATCATCATGTCGTCGTCGGCACCGACGGTGTCGAACTGGTGGAACGCCCAGTCGAAGCCGGCCGCACCGGCGTTGCGGTCGATGCCCGCATTCTGCGCCATCAGGTCGTCGCCGCCCTCGGCGTCGTAGTCGTTCTCGCCCACTTGGCCGATCATGATCTCGTTGCCGGGACGGGTCTGGGCCGGGTCGTCGAAGAACGGCGCCCCGTGGTCACCCTGGAGCAGGTCCTGGCCCGATCCACCCTCGATCCAGTCGTCGCCACCGTCGCCGAACACGGCGTCGGCACCTTGACCGGCGATGACGAAGTCGTTGCCGGGACCGGCGAACGCCTCGTTGTCGTTGGCGCCGCCATTCATGAAGTCCTGGCCGTCGCCGCCCATGCTGATGTCGTCACCGATGCCGGTGTCGATGGCGTCGTTGCCTGGTCCGCCCTTGTGGACGTCGGCGCCGGCGAGATCGGTGATGATGTCGTTGCCGTCGCCACCGAGGGCGATGTCGTCACCGCCGTTGCCTTCGATGACGTCGTTGCCGGGCCCACCCCAGAACGTGTCGTTGTCGTTGCCGCCGAACACCCGGTCATTGCCATCGGTGCCGTTGTAGACGGCCTGGCCGTTGATACCGCTGGGATCGACCTTGTTGAACTGGCGGTACTGGAACGTGCCGTCGGGCTTGCGCAGCAGCAGCTGGTTCTCGTCGCAGTCGGTCGTCTTCGGGTCGTCGGCGACCGAGCCCGCGCCGGTGATGGTCACCGGAGCGCCTGGAATCGTCGTCGCCGGCGCAACCGCCGGCCACGTCAGGTCGCCGAGCTGGAACTTGCAGTCGGCGGTGGCGAACGCATCGGCCTTCAGCGAGTTGGTGCCGTCGGTGTTGCGCGTGATCAGCTCGGAGAACGAGTTGCCCTCGAGCTGTGTGCGCAGGTTCATGCCGGGCGTGCGGCCCAGGTAGTAGAACCGGTCGCTCTCCTGCAGGTTCTCCAACGACAGCTGGAAGACGTAGTTGAACGTGCTGCCGAGCAGGCCACCGAACAGGTTCGTGATCTCGGCGAGGCCGCCGACCCACATGTCGACGTTGTCGAGCCCGGTCTTCGTGAGACCCCCGGCGTCGGCCCAAGCGCCCGTGCTGAACATGAAGTCCGCGGCATCGAGTGGTGAAACGTCAGTGGGTGCCGGATCGACGATCGCCCGTGCCGCGGCCCGCTTGCCGGCCAACGTCGTCTGCGCCGGTGATCGTCGGGTGGAGACCGTAGGCGGCCACGAAGTTGATCAGCGACGCGGGGTGCTTGAGGTGCTGACCGAAGTCGGACCAGCTGGTGTAGGGAGCCAGCTGACCGTCGTTGGTCCGGGCGAAGACCTGGCGGCGGAACTGGTTCAGCGGGGGGATGCCCACGTCACGTGCCCGCGCCATGTTGATCGTGGGCAGGTCGAGCGGCAGGCCGAGCAGGTTGTTGCGCAGCGTCTCGGTGACGAACTCGTCGAGCTCGTTGCCGACCTGGTCGGACGAGCCCATGACGATGCTTCCCGCCGCCTGCTCAGGCGTCAACGTGCCGGCAGATCCGCCGTTGAAGTACTCGGGCGGGTTCAGGAACCCGGTGAGCAACGGGACGGAGTTGTCGGAGCCGTTCAGGTTCGTGCGGGCGACGTCGTCGTCGAGCATCGAGTGACCGAAGCGGTAGACGGCGGCGGCGAACTCGGCGGGGATCGCGGCGTTGATGTCGGGGTTGTAGACGTGGAAGGGACGCACCGCGGGCTGGACCTTGCGGGCGAACTCCTCGAACACGAGGTGCTGGTACTCCATCTCGGTGACGAAGCGAGCGGCCTGGAACAGGCGCGAGCCGTTCCAGCCGTCGGGCGACTGGGCGGTCGGCAGCTTCCACTCCGCGAGCGCCGCTGCAGCACCAGGCGACGTGTCGGTGGTCAGCACGCCCTTCATGTAGTCGACCAGGCGGTCGTGTTCGGAGTGGAAGATCTGGTGGATCGTCGACAGTGCGATGTTCTCGTTGCAGCGACCGTCACCACAGGTGAAGTGTGCGTTGAGCATTTCGTCGTCGTACGTGCCGGGGCACTGGTGGGCGAAGTCCGCCGAGGGCGTGTGCACGCCGTCCGGCGTCGCGGCCAGCAGCTGATCGGCACAGGTGTGCCCGTCCTTGTCGGGCACCGGGATGACCGGCGGCGTCGCCGGGTTGTTGTCCACATCCTGTAGTGACGGGTCGGCGTTGTGGGCGATGTCGGTCAGGAACGGCGTGTCGAAGAACACGGCGTTGGCCGGAACCGCGACCGGGCTGGCCAGGTTCCCCTCGACCGTTCCGAACGTGACGACGTGCGTCACCGGATCTTCGGTACGGGTCACGTACTGCGGCAACCCGCGCAGGGGGCCGGGGATGAAGTTGCCGTAGGGATCGACCGCGAGCATCGGGATGTTCAAGACGTCCTTGTCGACGAGCCGCAGGCCGAGCTTCTCGGCCGCCTGCTTCTTGGTCGCCGCCCACGTCGAGATGCCGGTCCGGCCGTCGGGCGAGGCGTCGTAGGTGAGGCCGGTGTTGAGACCGCCGAGCAGCTTGCCGGTCGAGACCGGGTGGTTGGCAGACGTTCAACGCGTACTCCCGCAGGAACACCTGGTGCGATGCGTGCGAGGTGTAGGTCTGGCTCTGATCGACCCACGGCGTATCGGTGTTGTTGGCGTCCTGGACGTCGTCGGCCGTGCCGAGCACGCCGTCCTTGCCGGGCTGGTTCTGCGCCCGGGTCAGGACCATGAAGGCCTGTGATGGCGGAACCTCATCGCAGTTCTTGGCCGTCGCCGTGCCGCAATTCGTACCCTTGATTCCGTCGGGACCGACCGTGATCAGCGGGTCATCAGCCTTGAGCGGGACGAACACCGTTCCGCCGCTCTTCACCGTCTGGTCGACACCGTGGTCGAAGAACTGGCCGAAGAACGTGAACAGGCTGTTGTACGGCGGCGACAAGCCGACGTCGGTCGTCACGTTGGGGATGAACAGCGTCTGGTGCGCCGGCGTACAACCGACCGGGAATCCGTCGCCCGCGCCCGGAGCGCTCGGCTGGGTGGTGCACGGCGCCGTGCCGTCGTTGCCCTGCGTCCTGACCGGGTCGCCCGCCGCGGCGACCGCCGCTGGGTTCGTCTCGGTCTGATCGACGATCAGGTTGCTGATCGTCCGAGGCTGCGGAGTCGATGACACTTCCCGACTTCTGCTTGTAGCTCGTCGGTCCTGGAGGCCCGACCGGCAACGCGGCCGTGATCGGCTCGGCATCGCGGAAGACCGGAGTGGACAGACGAGGGAACTGCTGATCGGCGCGTGCCGTCTGGTACTTCGAGATCGGTGTCGGCGTCGCCCCGTTGGGGTTGGTCGCCGGTGACCCATCGGGGTTGAGCAGCGCTGCCGGCGCGAGGTTGTTGCAGCCGCCATCGACGGTCCGCAGGCCGTACGCCGTGAGATAGTCCGGCACCTGGTCCGGGTACACGCCCGGCGTCAGCGGGATGCGTCAACGGACCCGGGAGCAGCGACGCGCAGTACTCCGGATCGTTCGCCACATTCGGGTTCGCCGCCTGCGTCGGTTCCGTACCGGCGATCGAGCGCGAATGACGCTCGGCAATCTTGATCTGCTTCAGGATGTACGCGAGGTCCGACGGCGTCACCGTGAACCCGCTGCCCACCGGCCCGACCGCCGCGCTTGCAACGTTGCCCGCGCCTGGGCCGGCGACGACATTCGCCGCGGCCAGACTGAGCAGTACCGCCGTACACGCGATGGTCTGGAGCCTGCGTGGCTTCCGCTTCGCGGACCGACTCTTGTCGACCGCTTGGTTCCGCCCGAACACCCGCCGCGCGGAAGTACGCGCGCTGAAATCCCCGTCCCGCTTCATGAAGCCCGTCCTCTTCACTCAAATGAGTCCTGCGCCCGTTGAGCAGGACTCGTCGTACATCGTTAGTCCTAAGACCATCCACTGTCAATCAAATCTTCCAAGAGTGATTGCGAAGTGACGCATGACCAGTTCGAGTGGGGCCACACGACCGCTCAAGGGACGACGACAGCGGTAGCGACTGTCATTTTCCGAGCCGGAACACCAAGTCTCAAGACCTTTTAGTTGCCGACCCACAACGATGCTTTCGCTTCCCGACGGCCGTTCTTTGGTGACGCCTTTGCCCAATCTTCATCCTCGGCCAACCGCGATCGCAACTCCCCGCCGCCACCCGCGCGACCCAAGCCCCGATCGGCCGTCATCCAACCGTCATCTGGCCGATTGGCTGGTCGACGGCTCATCGACGTCCGCCTCGCCGTCGATACCGAATGCCCATAAGTCGACGAGCACCGGCACTGAGTTCCATGCCGGCACGGCACTCGCAACCCGAATGTCAAGAAACGATCAAGTCGAGATCGATGATCCAATGGGTCATGTTGCTGCGACAGAACATCGGACAGATGGTCCAATGAAACTGCTCAACGACATTCATTGCCCAAATGGTTCTGTCCGGTAATTGCCAAGCAGAACGTGTCAGACGACATCGAAACGGTCAATGGTCTCGCTGACTGACCGATGCGAGCACGGCGGCCTCACCGCCGTCTCACTTCCGGCGATCGCCGCCGGATCCCCCCGCGGAAGCATCCGGGGACCGCTCGGCCGCGACGTCGATGTTGCCGACGAGGCGGTCGAGGAGGTCACGGAGGGTGTCGAGTTCGTCGGCCGACAGCCCGTGGCGCAGTTGTCGGTCGAAGCCGATGACGGTCTCGAGCAGGTCCCCGAACATCGCGTCGCCGGCCGGGGTGAGTGCGACGATCTGGTTGCGCCGGTTCGCCGGATCCCGGTGGCGCTCGACGAGCCCGTCGCGCTCCATCCGGTTGAGGTGATGCGTCAGCGTGGCGTCCTCGATGCCGACCGTTGCCGCAACATCGCGTTGCCTGGTGTGGTCTCCGCCCTTCAGCGCGGTCACGACGAGCCAGGTCGGCAGCGAGCCGCCGGCGGCCGTGAGTGCGTCGTCGAACGCCCGCGACAGGGCGCGTCCGGTTCGGGCAACTTCGAGGCCGATCGGGTCCTGGCGCGGTCGCACGGTCGCAAGCTAGCACCGGACACCTTGACATCGAATCATTTGATATCTAATGATTATCTCATGACGGATACTCACCCAGATCGACCGGTCGCTCTCGTCGCCGGGGCCAGTCGCGGTATCGGCGCCGAGACCGCTCGCGCGTTCGCCGCTGCGGGGTACGCAGTGGTGCTCGGGGCGCGTGACGCCGGCGCATTGGCGCGCGTCGTCGACGAGATCAACACGAACGGCGGCCACGCCGTCGCCACGGTGACCGACGTCGGTGACGAGGACTCATCGGCTGCGCTCGTCGCTTGCGCGCTCGACCACTTCGGACGCCTCGACGCCTCGTTCAACAACGCCACCGACGGCCCGCTCCCTGGGCCGCTTGCCGAAATCGCGACCGACGAGTTCGATCAGGGCATCCGCACGAATGTGCGCGGCACGTTCCTCGGGATGAAGCATCAGATCCCGGCGATGTTGGCGTCAGGCGGCGGCACCGTCGTCAACATGGCATCGGTGGCCGGTGTGCGAGCCACGACGAACCTCGCCGCCTACGTCGCCGGCAAGGCTGCCATCATCGGTCTCACGGAAGTCGCGGCCCTCGACTACGCCGACCGCGGCGTGCGCGTCAACGCGGTCGCACCGGGACCGATCCTCACCCACCACCTCGAACGCGCCGGGGCCGAGGCACGACGCCTCGCCGGGCAAGCCGTGCCGATGCAACGCGTCGGCACCCCTGCCGAGGTGGCGGATGTCGTGTTGTGGTTGTGCTCCGCACACAGCTCGTTCGTCACGGGGGCCACGATCCCGATCGACGGCGGTCAGCTGGCCGGTGCACGGCCCCCGCAGATGTACCGCCAAGGCGCGGGCATGGCCCCGACACCCGTCGGCGACGACGGTCGACCGGCGACCGCTCAACCTCGAGGAGGCCCATCATGACCGCGACCATCGACTTCGTGCGCGAGCTCGGCGAGCGCTGGACCCACGCCGAGATCGCCGGTGACACGGTCGCCCTGGCGGCGATGGTGACCGACGATTTCCGTCTCGTCGGACCGTACGGCTTCGTTCTCGATCGCCGGCAGTGGCTCGATCGATACGACTCCGGCCGGATGGTCACTGCGGAGCTGACCTGGCACGACATCGAGATTCGCGACTACGGCGACGCTGCGATCGCCATCGGCACCCAGACTCAGCGCGCCGCATACGAGGGAACGCCGAACGAAGGCAGCTTTCGGGTCAGCCACTACTTCGTGCGACGCAACGGCCATTGGGCCATCGCGGGTATCCACCTCAGCCTCGCCGCACCACCGTCGCACTGACCCCGTTACAGCCAGTCGCGTCGTCGGGCGAGGATCAGCGTCGTGAGCGCGAGCAGAACCATCAAACCGACCACGACCCAGAACATGTTCGGGTTGTCGAAGAGCCCGACATGGAAGTTCATGCCCATCACGCCTGCCAGCACGGCTGCTGGCAGCAGCGTGACCGACACCCATGTCAGCAGGCGCATGATGTCGTTGGTGCGTTGTGCCGTGCTCGTCATGTGCACGTCGAACGTGCCGATCAGCATTTCACGGGCATTGGCGACGGCGTCGGTGGCGCGTTCGAGCCGGTGGATGAGTGAAGCGAGGGCCTCGGCTTCTCGCCCATCGATGTCCGGCTTGAAATCCGGTCGCCCCAGTTCTGAATACATGTCTCGATGGAGGTTGAGCAGGCGACGTACCCGGGCGATCCGTCGTCGCATGTCGACCAACCGTTCCAGCACGTTTTTCTCCTCGCCGCGCAGGGCCACCTCGTCGAGTTCGTCGACTTCCTGTTCGAGTCGGTCCGCCGCGGCGTAGAACGTGTCGAGGTGCCAGTCGAGCATGGCGACGAGGAGCAGCACCGGGGTCAAACTTCCGACCTCGCGCTGGTCCTGGATGCGCTCGTGGTGCTCATCGAGGAACGCGATCGGTTCGGGATGCCAGGTGAGGGCCCAATCCTGGCCGATCAGGATGTGCAGCACGATCGGTGTCTGCTGTCACGTCCTCGCGAATCGTGTGCACTGTGACCAGCATCCCGTCATCGAGCACGTGGGCGTCCGGGGTGCCGCCGCCATTGGCGAGGGCCGCCAGCGTCTCGGGCTGGAGTGACAGGGCCGACGCGACGAGTGTGCACTCGTCGTCCGTGGGCGCCTGCACATCGATCCACAGCAACTCGCTGCCGCCAAGCTGGCCTGGGCGCCAGGTCGTGAGATCCGCCGACACATCGGAGCCATCACTTCGGGACAGCAGCGTTCGCACACTCATTCAGACGTCACGCCCCTCCAGATCGTCCTGGTCCCTCGTTTCATTACAGCACGTTTCCGGCAGACCCGACCGAGTGCCGGCTGGTTCACCCCGACGGGATCACGCCAGACTGCGATCGATCGCAACGGGCCTCGAGTTCGTCGGGCTCGAATGCGCCGGTCGAGTCCGGCGGGATCGCGAGGGCCTCAGGCCGCCGCGACGAGTTTCCTGTGGTGACGAAGTCCGACGTCGATCGCCAGGTCGGTGAAGAGGTCGGCCATCTCGGATCGGTAACGAAGCTGGGTCGTGGCCGCATCGCTGGGGACCATGAGGGAGCTGCCGGGGAGATCTTCGGCTCCCGCAGAGCGGGCGTGCTGCACGGTCGTGGCGACGGCGTCGTACAGGTCGGCGTTCTCCGGGTCGCCGTGCGCGAGATCGGCGAGAGCACCGAGCACCTTCGCCTGGTCGATCGTGCCAGTCACCGCTGCGCCGTTGCGTACCACGAGCCCGATGACCCGAGCCGTATCCATGACGTTCATGCTGATCCCTTCTTGCCGAGAACTCATCCCGGCACGTAGGTCAACCGCCGGCGGGTGACGGCTATTGCATGACACCTGTCACGAGGCGTCACCACGACCACCTCGCGACGACGATGCGAGTCGAGGCACGCCGCTCCCGATTGGCTGGCGCTCGGGTGATCGAGCTTCGGCGGATTCAGGCGTCGAGGATCTCGACTCGGATGCGCTTGTTGCCCTTCCCTTTCGATTCGGTCTTCGCCACCTTGAACCGGCCGATCTCCGAGGTGGAGCGCACGTGTGTCCCCCCATCGGCCTGCTTGTCGAGGCCGACGATGTCGACGACGCGGATCTCCTCGACCGTCTCGGGGATCAACGAGACCTTGGTCCGAATGAGGTCCTCGTCCATCACCGCCGTTTCTCTCGGGAGGAACTCCACCTGCACCGGACGGGCGGCAGCGATCTCGACGTTCACCAGGTCCTCGATGCGGGCCGCGAACCCCTCGGGGAGTGGGTCGAACTCGAAGTCCATGCGAGCCGACAGCGGCTCCATGTTCCCACCGGTCACCGGGACCCTCCACTCGTTCCAGATCACCCCGCACAGCACGTGCATCGCCGTGTGTGTCCGCATCAGGGCATGCCGGCGCTCCCAATCGACGGTGCCGCGCACCTCGTCGCCGACCGCTGGGAGCGGGTCGACGCCCGCCAGGGTGTGCCAGACGAGGTCGCCTTCCTTGCGCACCTCGCTCACCGGGAGGCCGGCCAGCTCCCCGGTGTCGTGGGGCTGACCGCCACCGGTCGGATAGAACACCGTGCGGTCGAGGGCGATCCGGCGGCCCTCGACGTCCACGTCGGTCACGTTCGCCTCGACGGTCAGCAGGTAAGCGTCGCGGAGGTACAGCAGCTCGGTCGCCATCGTTGCCATTCTGCCGCAGCGATCGGGGGCGCCTCGATCCGGTGGCTCGCCGGCACCCGCTGTCGTCAAGCGGGGCTGCTTGCGAGGAGGATCGCGCCCGGCACCTCCTCGTCGGGACGCATCACCAATTCGGCCTCCCTCGAAACGATGATGTGCACTGAATGGGCGGTCCCGCTCGCCCGGTTCGTGGCGTTCGCTGCCGAGGAGTGAGCGCGCCGATACTCGTGACATGAGCGATGAGATCCCGGTCGACGTCGACGGTGCGGTCACCACCATCCGAGTGCATGGGCCGCACGAACACCCGGCACTCGGCGGCCCCCACCTCCCCACCGGTGCGCTCGGCGACATGCTCGGCATCCGGCGCGACGAGTTCAGGTAGACGCACCATGCGCTACGGAATCTGCGTTGCATCACGACCCGAGGACATCGACTATGTGGTCGAGGCCGAACGGCTCGGCTTCACCCACGCCTGGCTGGCCGACAGCCAGATGATCTGGAGCGACGTCTACGCGATGCTCGCGTTGGCTGCCGTTCGCACGTCGACCATCAACCTCGGCACCGGTGTGGCCGTTGCCGGGACGAGACTTGCTCCGGTCACTGCGGCGGCGATCGGGACGATCAATCAACTCGCGCCCGGTCGAACCTTCTGCGGCATCGGCACTGGCAACACCGCGATGCGCATCATGGGCCACAAACCTCAACGCATCGCCGAGTTCGACGACTACCTGCATGTCTTGACCTCACTCCTTCGGGGCGCCGAGGTGGACTACACGCTCGACGGTCTCACGGCACCGATCAAACACCTGATGCCCGACGACGGGTTCGTCCGCCACGATCCCGTTCCGCCGGTCTACGTGTCGGCGTTCGGTCCGCGTGCCCTCGGGCTCGCGGCCCGACACGGCAACGGCCTGATCACCTCGGTGCCGCCCGACCCGGCTGCGGTGCGGCGTGTGCGACGCGCCATCGACGAGCATCGCCAGGAACTCGGGTTGCCGTTCGACCGGTCGTCGTTCCCGATCGCCACGCTCACCACGATCGCTGTGCTCGAGCCAGGTGAGGCCGTCGACTCCGATCGCGTGAAGCAGCAGGTCGGTGCGTTCGCAATCGCCGCGCTGCACTACAGCTACGAGCAGTTCACGCAGTTCGGGCGTCGACCTCCAGGGCACTTGCGCGACATCTGGGACGCGTACGTTTCCGAAGTCGAGCAGACGCCTCCGGAGCGTCGCCACCTGCGCACGCATCTCGGCCACAACTGCTGGGTGATCCCGGAAGAGGAGCGCTTCGTCACCAAGGATCTGATCGAGCGCTCGTGCCTCGTCGGCAGCCCCGACCAGTTGCGCGAGCGGGTCGGCGAACTCGATGACGCCGGGCTCGACCAGATCGTGCTGCTTCCTCCGCTCGATTCGAAAGAAGCAGTGGTCGCCGATGTGGCCCGAGAACTGATCGAACGAGACCCCCGATAGGTCGTCAACGGGTCGGTATCGCATCGAGGGGAAGATCGACGGTGTCGTCGGTGACGGTCCCTCCGAGCACGTCGATGCGGTCGAGGACGGAGCGAGTCGATCGTGTGGCGTCGGACGTGTACCCGCAGCGTTGGATGTCGTGGTCCTCGAACCAGCCGGTCGGATCGTCGGTGACCAATCGGAATGCGGTGACCTCGACGGCGGGTGGCAGACGTCGCCGCGGGGCGCCTCGGCGATCACCGACGACCGCACCGAGTCCTCCCTCGATCAGCTCGGGGGGATACAGGCCGTGGGACAGTTGCCGAACCTCAGCGGTGGCCTGACGGATCGGGTCCACCACGTCGCTGATCGGGGCGCCGTAGAGGAGGTCGCTGGCACAGGCGCGTAGGACGCTTGATCGGCCCGTCGTCGAGGAGTCCCTCGACCTCGGCGCGCATGGCCGTGTCGGCGCCGAGCAGCCGTTCGCCGAGCCGCCGGGCCTCCGCCAACCGTCCCTCGCTGACGGCCAGCAGCTGGTTCGCGTCGAACGCCAGGCCGGCGAGGTTGGCGGCGGTGTGGAGAGCGTCGGGGGCGGCGGACACGGCGATGTCGTGGTCCAGCACTCCGATCGGCCGTCCGGACGCGGGTGACGACGGTGGTCGCGCGGTCGTACCGCAGGTCATCGAGGTGTACTTCACCAGATGGTGCGATCCACCGGCCTGTCCCGTCGGCGAACGCGAGCTGCAACGTGGGATCGCCGACCCAGTCAGCGAGATCGTCTCGAAGCATGGCAACCGGATCGGAGTCCGGCAGAACGAACGTTCCACTCGGCAGGCGTTCGACCTGTGGTCGCACCGCGATCGACCAACCGATCGCGCCGATGACGGCACCGGCGGCGATGAGCGGGAAGTGCACGGCAACGACGAGGGCCCACGCGCGATAGGTGCCGAGGTAGGGGTCGCGGATACGTGTCGACCGGCAGCAGGTGGACGAGCCGCTCGATCACCACGGCGGCGAACCAGGCGACACCGCAGAGTACGACAGGGTCACGCAAGCGCGGCCCTCAGATCGACCGCGGCGTCTCGATTTCGCCACCCATCCACGGACGACCCACGTCACGGCCACGATCAGCAACGCAAGGTGGATCGCGAGCAAGGCCCGAACTCCCGGCGGCGCATCCGTGACGGGCGACGCGCCGATGGTGGCGCCCGAGTCCCGAGCCGCCCGCCCACGCGGCGGCGGCGACTCCGGAACTGCCGACGATCGCCAACAGGGCGATCGAGCGACGACGCGGGAACGTCCGCGAAGCGCGGCGCGGCAACGATCATCCACGCCACAGCGGCGGCACCGGCCAGCCATGCTGCGTTGGTCATGACGACCAGCGACGGCGGGAGGTCAGACCGTCGGGCCGCTCCGACAACGGTCAGCACTCCGGCCGCACCGATCGAGGCCAGAGCGATGCGCGAGACCGTACGGCGCGAGGCGAGCACAGCGACGGCGGCGGTCAGCACGCCGATTCCGATCGCCAGTCCCGAGATGCGCATCAGGTCGATCGACGTGCGGTACAGGGTGAACTCGATCGGGCGACGGCTCAGCCAGCCGAGCCAGATCGAAACGCCGAGCGCTGCGCACGAGATCGTCGCGGCGAGACGCTTCACGCCGCCCCTCGAGACTTGTCGAGCGGAATGCTCGCGCGAATCGTCGTGCCGCCTCCGGGCGGGCTCGTGACCTCGAGCGTCGAATCGAAGGCTGCGAGGCGTCGGGCGATCGCAGCCGGCGAGCCGATCGCGCCGCCACAGCCGTCGTCCGTGATCGTCAGCTCCGCGCTCGCTCAGGTCGACCCGCAGATGGATCCCGATCTCGTGAGCGCTGGCGTGTTTGAGGCTGTTCGCCACGGCTTCGGAGGCCACGAACCACAGCGCCGCTGCCACAGGATGGTCGGCCGGCACGTCGCCACTGAGGTCGAGGCGGGTCGTCAACGGAATGACGGCGTCGAGGGCGACGAGACCAGCCGACAGGCCAGGATCGAGCACGCCTGGCGCACCCTCGCTGAGTACTTCGTGGCTGAAATCGATCGCGTCGATCACGGCAGCACGGAGTCGGTCTCGCTCGTCGGGGTCAAGGGTGCCAGCGGACTCGCGCCGGGCCATCATGCTCGCCTCGAGCGCGAGCGCGACGAGCCGCTGCTGCACGCCGTCGTGCAGGTTGCGTTCCAGACGGCGGCGCGTCCGGTCTTGTGAGTCGAGCACCCGACGCTGGACGACGCGTACCTCGGCGGTACGTCGGTCGGCCTCGATCTGGCGGGAGCGGCGCAGGACCGCCATCCCGATCGACGTCATCATCGCGTCACGTGTGATCGAGCTGGCGACGATCCGCGCGTCGTGCTCGACGACAGCGACGACGGCACCGTCGCGGTCGGCAATCGTGATCAGGGCGCGATCGACTGGATCGCCGGCGCCAGCTGCGTCGAGTCGTCGCCGCCGACCAGCCGCAACGTGTCCGCGCCCCGAATGGACAACCTGCGCCGACGGATCACCGAGGATCAAAGCGACCTCGTCGGACAGATCGACGCCGGTCTCGGCAGGACCCAAGCTCGACGGAGCCAACGCTCGGACGGCGTCGACGTCCGGCTCCGCCGTCGCATCGACTCGGACCAGACGAGCAACAGGGCAACGGCGCCGTAGCGGCCGAACTCGACGCTGGCCCCCACCATCCCGATCGGCGTGGAGCGTCCGCCGAACCCGCCGAGCGGAGCGGCCGCCATGCTCGACGCGAAGCGCCCAGAGTTCGGAGGCGCCGACGACCAGCGGCGGCGGCGAACGCCGGTCGCGAGGTCGCCCGCACGCTCGGCGGCATGCTCGCGTGGCGACGAACGACGAAGGCGAGGAACAGGATCGGGAGCGACACCGTGAAGCAGGACGGCGACGACGTTGCTGCCCAACGCGCTCGTCGCGGCGTCGGCCAGCGTGGGCAGGTCCCAGCAGCACCGGCCACCACGGCAACTCGCTCGCCAACAGCTTCGGCGAAGACGAACTCGCTCCCGATTCCGACGACCACGAAGGCGACGCACCGCCCATCCGAACGGACGCGACCAGCGCGCGGGCATGTGACCGGTGGGCCAGCCCGTCACGGCGATGACTACCGCCGCGATGTACACCGTTGGCAGGAGCCGCTCGGCCCACGGGCTCGCCGGGACCGGCGTGTAGCTGCCGTAGATCGAAGCGGCGAGCGCAAACCCGGCGACCGTCAGACACGGTCCCGTCCGGTTGGTGGGAAGTCGCCATGAGAGCCACGGGCCAGAGACGACGAGTGCCACACAGCTGAACGCGGCGAGGGCCCACATGGTCGACTCACCGATCGTCCACGTCGAGTGAGGGCACGCGATCGCCCAAGATGTCCGCCGCACGGCATCGGCGGCGAGCACCGTCAGCAGGAGACCAAGTGACGACACGGCCACGGCAGTGGCTGGGTGGCGCCACAGGCGGGTCCAGGTGGGCACCAGCTCAGTCTGCTTGACACGGGACGCCCGGCGCATCAGGGTTGGCCCTCGAATGTCGAACGCACGTCGAGGGCGGGCCCCGATGCGCGCCGACCGGTCGTCGATGATCATGGGCGTGTCGGGCCATTCAGTCGTGGGCCGCAATTCGAGGAGGCACGATGACCACGACGGCTGCGAACAGCGAGAGTGCAGCGAACCTTCGAGGCGTCGACAGCGGGCGGTTGTCGTGCGCCGTCGCTCATGCTGGCCGTCTGCGCCTGCGGTTCAGGCACCGACAGCAACTCGGGTGAGGCGCCCGGTCGCTGGCTGGCTGCCTCGACCAGCGGGAC
This sequence comes from Ilumatobacteraceae bacterium, assembly GCA_963695145.1. GTDB lineage: Bacteria > Actinomycetota > Acidimicrobiia > Acidimicrobiales > Ilumatobacteraceae > Sva-07. Next base: position 451,917 of record CAVOGB010000007.1, read on the forward strand.
GACCAGGCGACGACGGTGGCGGTCACTGCGGATGGCGCGCTCGCCGAAGCCGCAGCTGCTCGCTCCCGACGACCTGGAGGGGAACTGGCGAGCGGTCGAGCCGGCGGGAGACTTCCCGTACTCGGCGGAACTGGCCCGCACGGTCCCGGCATGTGCGAGTTTCGCCGACCTGGTCTTCGAGGGTGGGGCCGACCACGGAGCCGCAGCCACGCTGACGCTGCAACGGGAGGAAGGACTTCTCTACAGCTACGTCGTCGTCTTCCCGACGAGCGAGGAAGCGGCAGCAATGTTGAGCGCGGTTGCCTCGCCGGAGTTCGACGACTGTTGGTCGCAGTTCATGGGAGTTGCCGCCGAAGCACAACCGATGGGTATCACCGACGCCAACTACGTCACGGCGACGCCACCCCCGATGACGTTCGCCGCGGACGACTATGTGAGCAAGATGGTGACGGGCACGATCGTGGTCGACGGTTCCGAGTCGAGCGACAGCTGTATCTGCGTGTTCGCCCGGGTGGGCAGAGCGGTGGCGCTGATCCACTCGGCCGCAGAGCATTTCAACACCGAAGAGCGGGTCCTGTTCACCCAGACCGGGATCGACAAGGCTCGTGACGTGGTGGGATGACCGTGGCCGCGGAAGTGACCTGACCGATGCCGACCATGACGATCGTGTTCACCGACGTGTCGCACTCCACCCAGCATCTCGTCGAAGCTGGAGACGTCGACGGTGTGGCGGAGATGACGCAACACTTCAGGCAGTCGCGTCAGATCGTCGAGTCTCATGGTGGCCGTGTGGCGAAGACGCTCGGAGATGGCGTCATGGCACTGTTCAACTCGGCATCTGAGGCCGTCCGAGCAGCGATCGCCCTGCAGCAGGCAGACGAGAACGACGGGCGTACGCATCGCGCTCCGGTCGGTTCCCAGTGCCGCCCGCCTGCGAGTCGGGGTGCACGTGGGCGACGTCGTCGAGGTGATCGACGATTCCGACGTTTTGGGCCTGCCCGTGGTCATCGCACGTCGGCTGTGTGACTCCGCAGCCGACGGGCAGGTACTCATCTCCGATCTGGTCCGTCAGCTCGGTGGCTCCCTGGTCGACGTCGACGTCGAGGCTGTCGAACCTCTGGTGTTGAAAGGCATCGCTGACCCCGTGGCGGCGTGGTCGGTGAAGTGGATGCCCGCTGCCCGACCGCCCTGCCGTCAGAGTCGTGGTTGCCGAGGATTCTGTACTCGTTCGCGCTGGAGTCGTGCGGCTGCTGACGGAAGAGGGGTTCGACGTCGTCGCCGAGGTCGGTGACCGCGACGCGCTCCTGGCTGCTGTTCGACAGTACCGACCGAAGCTCGTCGTCACCGATGTACGGATGCCGCCGACGCAGACGGATGAGGGTTTGGCAGCGGCCGCCCTGCTCCGGGAGGAGGACCCGGAGGTCGCCGTGCTCGTGCTCAGCCAGCACCTCGAATCGAAGGCTGCGGCACTGCTGCTCAGCCACAACCCCACGGCCGTCGGATATCTGCTCAAGGAGCGTGTGAGCCACCTCGATGAGTTCGTCAATGCGTGTCGGATCGTCGCCGGGGGCGGCGTGGTCATCGACCCGCTCGTGACCGAGCAGCTCGTGCGCGGCGGGCACGACGACGAGGTGATCGGTCGGCTCACCGACCGTGAGCGAGAGGTGCTCAACTTCATGGCACAGGGACGATCCAACGCCGCGATCGCTCAGGAAATTCATTGCTCGCTGAAGACACTCGAGACCCACATCCGTTCGATCTTCACCAAGCTCGACCTGCGGGAGGACCCCGCGGATCATCGTCGCGTCGCGGCCGTGGTTCGTTGGCTCCACTCCCGCCAGTAACGACCCTGCCGACCATCGCCGTCCGAACCTGCGCCGTTCAAACAGAACCCCCCCCCCCCAGAGGAGCGCCCAATGTCGAAACATGAAGCCGAAGATGAGTGGAAGCCGCCCATCGGCACGAGGTATCTCGCTCCCAGCGGGCGGATCTGGACCGTGCGATCGATCACCCCGCGGGGCAGCCGGGCGGTGATCACCTGCGACTTGCCGGACGGCGAGCACGGAGCCGTCGTCGACTTCACGGCGCTCGCGAGAATGGTCGCGCTCGACGGCGCCTACCCATCGTCACGTGCGCACCGCGCTGCCACGATCGGGTCAGATCACCCCCGTATCGGCGAGGATCCTGCGGCCGCCAGTACCTCAAATGCCCATCGGCAGGTGACCGCGGTGGGTGCCTGGGCAGGCGCGCTCGATGGCAGCCCAGTAGGCGTCGAACCATTGTTGCCCGTCGGCGCGAGCGTGGGACCACCATCCAGCCCATCGACCGCCGGGGCGAAGCACTCTGTGGGCTTCGTCGACACGTGTAGCTGGGTTCAGCCAGTGCCAGGACTGCGCGAAGCACACGAGGTCCGCTGCGTTCGACCGGATTGTGAGTGCGCTGCCGTCGGCGGCTGCGGAGGCAGATCTTCTGCGTGCGACTTCGCGCGTCGGAGGAGTTCACGGCCGGGATCGATGGCGACCACGTTTTGCTTGGCGCGCGATGAATGATCGGGTGGCGATGCCGGCTCCGGCACCCACGTCGAGGACGCGCTGTCCGGCGAGCGGTTCGAGCACGTCGAAGACCGCATCTGGTAGGAGGGACGTGCGGCGTCGTACTCGTCCGCGACCGTTTCGAACGAAGCCACGTCGCCATCATTGCCGAGACGGCTCCACGCGCTCAGCGGACGATCGCGCGGGGTTCGGTGAAACTGCCCGCTGATCGACCTGTGCGCTCCGCGTCGTCACGGAAGGCGCCACACCGGGCAATCTTGGGGCGCTGCAGTCCTGCGGCGGGCGCATCAAAGGAGAGCAACGAGATGAGACCACTTCGATACTCGATCAACGTCACCCTCGACGGCTGCTGCCATCACGAGGCAGGACTCGCGCCGGACGAGGAGTCGATGGCGTACTGGACCGCTGGAATGGAACGAGCCGATGCCCTGCTGTTCGGCCGGGTGACCTACGAGATGATGGAGTCGGCGTGGCGGCAGCCGGCCACCGGCACGTGGCCTGACTGGATGGGCGAGTGGGAGATCCCGTTCGCCGAGACCATCGACCGGGCGAAGAAGTACGTCGTGTCGAGCACGCTGAGCGGGGTCGATTGGAACGCTGAGCTCGTGCAAGGCGACCTGGGGAAAGCGGTTCAGCGGCTCAAGGAGGAGCCAGGCGAGGGCCTGTTCGTCGGTGGCGTGACGCTCCCCCTGGCGCTGGCAGATCTTGGACTGATCGACGAGTACGAGTTCCTCGTGCAGCCGGTGATCGCCGGGCACGGGCCGACGTTGCTCGCCGGTCTGCGCGAGCGCATCCAGCTCGAGCTGGTCGATCGCCACGAGTTCCGATCGGGGGCGGTCGCCGTGCGATTCCGGCCCACTCGAGCGACGCCTTGACGTGATCACTGCGGGCGCGTGGATCGTCCCACACTGGGACACTCGGGATCACCTTGTGGATGACATGATCGAGGTGATGCCGACCATCGCGATCGACGGTAACGAACTCGTCATCACCCTGGAAGGGGCTGAGAAGCGGTGGGGTCTGCTCCGGAACCTGCGCGTGCCCGTCAGTTCCATCTCGGCAGTCGAGGCCGTCGCCGACGGCCGCAAGGCAGTCCGGGGGATTCGGGCGCCAGGGCTCAGAGGCTCGCAGCGGCTGATCGGCACGTGGCGCGCGACCGGAAACAAGCAGTACGTGTGCGTGCGCCGGAATCAGCCAGCGGTCAAGGTCGTGGTCGAGAGTCAGAAGTATCGAACAATCCTGATCGGATCGGACGACGCCGAACGCACTGCCGACGAGATCCGAGCAGCGGCCGATCTCTGATCCGGCCTGCCCGCCGTCGAGGGGACCACACATATCGATCCGGTTGCCACTCCGAACGCGCGTTGCCGGGGGCGGCCGCGTCGAAGCGTCGACGTCGGCTCCGGCACTCACGAGCTTCCGTAGTCCGTCGATCACGGCGAGCAAGCACGACCGTCTCGTCGTCGCCACGACGCTGATGCATCAGCCATCCCATCGGAGCGGCGCGGGCAATATTCCGCAGCCTCGATCCGGCGGTCGGGGACACTCGGTCCGTACCGGGTGGCTGTCACGAACCGTCAGGTGGGCCAGGTGACGCGTACCGGGTATCCGCCGTCGGCGACGATCAGGTCGCACCACGGGTCCAGCAGATCGAACAACCGCTGCGCATCCGATCCGAGCGCGGCCACGAGGCGACCCTCCATCCGATCCGTCGCGTCGTCGATCCCCTCGCGCAGCGCTCGACCGGTGTCCGTCAGTTCGTCTTTGTCGAGCAGACCTCGCGAGCGGAGCCGATCACACGCAGCGTCGAGTTCGTCCTCGGTCCAACCACGTGAGCGCACCCACGACTTCAGCGGCTGACGGCGCCACGGGTCCGTGAGCAGGCCGATCTCGCAGGCGTCGAGGTCGGCGCCGATCCACGCCGCGATGTGGCTGTCGCCGCGGTGCTCGCGCACGAGGTCGGCCGCACGCCAGAACGCACCCATCGGATCGTCCGGGTAGCCGAGCGACAGCAAACCGGAGAACAGGGCGCGCCCCTCACCCGGCGCGGCGTCGACCATTCGCTGCAACACCGCTGTCGCCCAGCCCAGACCTTCGGGTTCATCGCCGATCAGTCGACGCAACGACGCCACACCGCCGCGCTCGCGAGCGGCGAGCACGGTCGGTTGATCGGCGCGGCGCCAGCCGTCGGCGACCGCGGCGACGACCATCGGGCGTTTGAACACACCGAACGCCGACGCAACGAGGTGGCCGTCGACGTTCGGGCCCAGGCACGCCCCACGGCTCGTGAAGTAGGCGACCATTTCCGGGTAGTGCACCTTGCCGGACGACTGGGTCGACGCGTCGAACCCGATCTCGTGGTATGCGGCGTGTACCTCAGGCGCGAAGTAGATGTTGGCAGCGATCGGTTCGACGACATCCCAGATCCGGCGGGCAACGTTGGTCATGGTTCGGCACCGTACCGAGCGATACCGGCGTACCAAGAAGGCTGGGTTCCGTGCCAGGGCCGCGGCTTCCACAACCTCCCGACGAAGAGTGCCTTCGCGCCTCGATCACGGCTCGGACGGGCCGAGACGTGCGGACATGACGTAGGAGACGACGACGGCGATGATCACGAGCGGCGTCAGGGCGATCGCGTCGGTTGGCAGCAGGACGGCGACGATCAGCACCGACGTCAGCGGAAAGCCCAACATGGCCACGGTCATCGCCCCGATGCCCATCGCAGCCCCAGCGATCATCGGCAAACCGGGAAGGTGGGACAGGGCGATGCCGCCGACCGCGCCGATGAACATGCCAGGGAAGGTCGGGCCACCTCGGAAGGCGCTGAGCGAAGCGCTGTAGGCCAGGGTCTTGCACACGATGAGCAGCACGAGCGCGCCCACGGTCCAGGTGCCGGCTTGCTCGATGAGCCCCGTCAGCGCGGTCTGCCCGGAGAAGAGGACCTGTGAGGCGCTCTCGTCGGTCCACTGACCGAAGGCGATCGCCAACCCGGCGACCGCCAGTCCCACCACTGGGGTCAGCAACACCGTTCGGCGCTTGACGACAGGTTGAAGCAGCAGGGCCACCCGTCGGATGCCGCTTCCGAGGACGGCAGCGGCGATCCCGATCCCGATCGCCCAGAGCAACTCGGCGACGTTGGGCGTCGTGAAGGTCGGAATGTCGGGGATCGCAAGCGAGAAGGTCCCGAAGCCGGTCCATGCGTTCAGGCCGATGAAGATGAGCGAGCCCACGCCCGCGGCGAGCAGGCCCGGTACGAGCACGACGCCGAGCATCGGGCCCCCGAGCCCGGACACCTCCATGAGCAGGAACGCTCCCGTGATCGGAGAGCCGAACAGTGTGCTGATCGCTGCGAAACTGCCCGCGGCGGCGATCACGGCGGTCGCTGTTTGCGGAGCGTTCCGGCGGATCAGATGCACCGCCAGAGACGCCCATTCCACTGCCGATGGCGATGAGCGGAGCCTCGGGCCCGAGCACCGCGCCGCAGGCGAGGGTGGCGAAGGCGGCGATGATGATGCCGGGAAGCTCGATCGGGGGGACGGCACCGGAGGCCTTGAATCCCTCGGCGGGATCGTGCCCGCCGGTTCCGGGTAGGTAGCGGATCGTGAGACCGACCACCAATCCGCCAAGCGCGAGGATCGGAAGTGGCCACCACACCGGTGCCTCGTCGAACCCGAGATCATCGGGAAAGGTTGTGAACAGGTATTGCTGCGCCTCGGTCACACCCTTCAGGAAGAAGTACGCCACCGCGGCCACCACGACTCCGACGATTGCGCCCAAGACGAGCAGCCCGACGTAACTCCGACTCCTGAGCAGCTCGAGCGGTCCCGCGGGTGCCGACGGAGGTGATGCCGTCTCGCTCGTCACGGCATCACCACGACGCTTGTCCCGTCGTGCACATCGACGACAAAGGACGCTTGTGTATCGGTCTCGAGGCGCATAACCGTGGCAACGCTACGTGAACCACGGACACAGACTGGACGAGGACGACCCGGACCGGCGACTCGATGGCCGGTTCGTGTGCACCTGGTGTCACCTGGTGAATCGCCGGAGCCGACCGAGTCGGACGAAATGGCCTCTGACCAGGACGTACTGGCCAGGGCGTATTGGGTGTGCAGCAATGCCTTTCGTGCCGCACCTGACGGCCATCGTGTAGCGCACGTTGAGCCGGTTCAACGCGGCGATGGTGTCGTTGGACCAGAACCCGGAATCGACCCGGACGGTCAGCGCGCCGGTGGCGCCGGCGCGGCGGACCCGGGCGATGAGCTCGTCGACGAACCGGACCGTGCCGGTTGGGTGTTCGCCGAGCCTTTGCGCATCCGGGCGTGGAGCACCTCGCCGGTGTCGGCCCGTGTGGCCAGCAGCGGGTGATAGCCGAGCACGTGGGTGTAGCCGTACCCGGCACCGTGTTTCGGGTTGCCGGCGACTTCGCAGATCGTCGAGTCGATGTCGATCACCAACGGCTTCACGCCCGGCCCGACCCCGGCGGCCCAGGCCCGTTCGAGTGCGTGACCGTTGACGGCTTCGATCTGGCGGCAGTGCCCGAACGTGAACGACCGCAGGAACGTCCCGATCGTCGACGGGGCCATCACCCGATGCCCCAACACCGCTGCCGGTTGCGCCGGCGCGGAGCATGTCGGCGTGATCGATGTGCGACCCGCCCGCGCACATCGAGTGCGCCAACGTCAGCACCTTGCGACCCGGACGGGCACCACCGACCCGACCGTCGAGACGCACCGTCGAGTCGACCAACGCTTCCAGCCCGAGCCGCTGCGACAACGTCGCAGACGAGCAACAACCCGGCGTTGGCGACCAGGTTCGGCGTCGTCGAAGGTCACGTCGATCCGGTCGAGCGCATGCGATACTCGCGTCACTGAAAGTGTCTCCTGGGCTGTGGCGGTTGACGAGGTAGAAGACCAACATCGTCCCAGCCCAGGAGACCTTTCACGCGGATACGCGCATCACCTCACACCGAGCCCATCGGTGGATCGAGGCTTAGGTGACGGTTGATTCAGCCGGTCGGCGCCGGGCCGGCCGAGTCGAGTAATGCCGGATCGACTTCGTTACGCAAGCCGCGGCAGAAGGGTTCTCTCTTTGTCACGTGGATGCCAGATGATTCAAGTGTTCACGCTGCCTCGGTGGGGCGCCACCTCCCCCGGCGCCACACCAGCAGCGGACCACCCGTCCGATTCGAAGTCGAATTGAGCGGGGTCCGCACCGCGTCGCCGCGGTCGGGAGCGCTTTGCCTTGCGCACTCAATTGCGTGAGGAAGAATCGGACTCGCGGCGAGTGGGCGCCGTCTCCTTCTTAGGATTGGCGACGTGCCTCCTACCGAGCACCACCGTGGATTCGCTTCTCGGAACGCACTGCCGATCGGCCGGGGCCGCCGATGTTGGAGGTCATCCCCCGTATTGGAACTCACCGGCAGCCCGAAGCTGAACCGGATCCCGCAATTGCCACTTGCTCCCGGAGCCGTCAGTCAACACGACGGCAGCGGTCGTAGGAACTTCCATAATGGGGAGTTCGCATTGGAACGCGACGACCGTCGGTTGGCCGTCGAACTGCAGAGAGTCAGCGTGGCACAGATCGTCTTCGTTCGCCCAAACATCCAACCCCACGAACGAGGAATCCGCAAAAAGCGTAAGAGTCTGCAAAGTGGGGACGGACTGGCTCGATTCCGTCGTCACTCCAATATGGAGCATCAATGACTGAGGAGCAGTCGGATCCACGGTGCAACCACTAAATCCGACCGCGTCATCGCCAACGCAAAAGGTGCCGTCGGTATTGATCCGAACCCACCGTGCTCCGTTCGACGAGTCGCCGACGAGCGTCCCCAACTTCAACGGCGGAAAATCGTTCATCGGAACGATGTGATCCACCTGACGCTCAAGCGTGTTGGCAGGTTCCGCGATCGGCTGCTGCGGCGTTTCGGAGGACGACGGCTCCGTCACCGACTCATCGGAGTGGGGCGGTTTGATGGTCTCGGAACTGAGCGCACCGTTAGAGCTCAAGGCGTTATCGGTAATGGGCTCTGAGCCGCACCCGGTTGCGAGTGCAGCAACGACAACGATCGTTGTCAGGAACGGGCCAAGCCTAAATTGCATTGAACGTGATGCAATCAAAAACTGAGCCGTGAATATAGGATGATCCGATCACGTTATAGCCTATGTAGCTCATTTGCCACCAGATTCCGAATCCATAACCTACCCCATCTTTGGATATGCATTGAACCGAATTGCAAGCGGAAATCGCCGAATCGATGGCGGAGATCCGTCACTGATAGCAAGTGCCGGCACCCTTGACGCGTCAGATACTTGATTGGCAGTCCGATTCGGATCGCCCGGAGGTCCGACGAGGCCGCGATCTCCACAACGCGGAAGTCGGTTGCATCGATCACATCGCCGGGCCCGAGGTCGATCGCGGCGACGACGACGGAGATCCGGTCCGACGAGGCCGCGACACCCACGCATCAAACAACGCCGCGACGCCGACCCGCCGACGAATCCGAGCGATCGAGATACATCGATGAGTTCGGCGTGCGTCAAATCGCCTATCGGCTTCGACGTCCCCGCACGATCGGGGCGGACACGCTGCTCGAGTACGTCGACTGGTTCAACAACCGACGCCTTCACGGCGAGATCGAACGCGGCCCCGGCTTCATCACCCCCGCCGCGTTCGAGACCGCCCACTACTGTCGGACCGTCCCAGCCAACCCGGCCGGGACTCAATAACCCAAGCCTCCACGAATCCCGGGGCGCTTCAGATCGTCCGATCTGGAAGTGCCCCCAAACGCCTACTACACGGATGATCCGGGTCGCACACTTCGCTCACCGCATCCGACGTGAGGAGCGCTGCACCGCCGGCGTTACGAGTGACCCGATCGCTCGGTAAACGCTCGAATCGCGGCTGGATGTCATTCGAGGGTGGCTGGAGCGACGGAGAGACCGACCGCAGCGGCGCCGGCGTGAAGGCGTTTGTCCCAGACCGCGACCGTGAGATCTGCCGTGCCGAGTGCGAGTGCGCTGGCGAGATGCACGGCGTCGGCCCCGCGGAGCTGATGAGCCGCTGCAAGCGACCCGGCAGCCCGCTCGACGTCGGCGGACAATTCGACCGGGCGCACCGACGCCCAGAACAGCTGCCAGTCGGACCCAGCCGACGACACTTCCGATTCGGTCAAGTCGTGGTTCCGGCCGGCAGCTGCGAGCGCTGCGCACACTTCGGGATAGGCCAGTCGACTCGACAGCGCCACGTCACAAGCGTTCCACAACGTGGCGGCGATCTCGGAGCCGACCTCGTCGAGCACGAGCTTGACGAGAGCACTCGAGTCGAAATAGACGATGGCCACGTTCAGCGACGCTGCTCACTGACGATGTCAGCAACCGGTCGCTTCGGCGTCGGCCGATGCCGGTCACCCGCGACCGGCCGAGTCGATCGCGCTGGCCGACTGATGACGCCCTGCGCGGTCAAGCGGTCGATTACCGGAGTCGAGTCGAGAGCGACGATTCGGGCAACCGGGGTTCCTCGATCGGTGATGATGATGTCGTTTCCCTCGCGTGCCGCCTCGATCCACCGGCCGAGGTGGGCTCTGAGTTCCGTGACTGCAACGTCCATGACGCAAGTGTACATCTCAGTGAGCCACGATTCGTACAGATTGCCACTGCACTTTCCCGCTTCGCTCGACGCACATCGCCGCTCGCGTACCGGCGAAGTGTTGGAGGCGCCTGATCGATCGACCCAGCGCATAACGCACGTCGACGGGACCCGGCGGCGCGTCACCAATGTGTTGTTACGCGGGTGATTCCGTCAGGCCTGGTGCGATTCGGTATTGACGGGCGCCGGTCCGCACATGCTGCCGATGGGCCCTCTTCTCAATGAGACCAACATTGCCTGACACGACGGCAAAGCGCAGTTCATCATCACGGTGACGTCGGTCGAGAGGCATCCGCCCCGCTGATCCTCGCTTCAGCTGGTGCCAATCCATGCCGGCAATCGGACGCCACAAACAACCGATGTCGGTCCGTCCCGAAAAATCCTGTGCACCTGGTGTGCACCTGGCAGGTTTCCTCAGTCCACTGAGTCGGGCGAAATGGCCTCTGACCAGGACTTATAGGGTGGGCGATGGGAGTCTCGATCTCCCGACCTCCACGGTGTGAACGTGGCGCTCTTCCAACTGAGCTAATCGCCCCTACGGGGCCCTCAAGTTAGCAGCGCTGCGCGGATTCACTCCATCACGTCGATTCGAGCAGGTCGATGCAGGCGACGCCCATTCCCTGGCGGTCGCGATGGGGCTCGGTCAGGCCTGGGCACGTCGCGCCGAACGGGATGAACGCGCGGACGACAAGGTCGGGATCGGCGTCGTCGTGGCGACAGACGACCTCGCGGGCGTCGGTGTTCGGCAGGAGTGCCACGCACTCGCCCACGTGCAGGATGCCGTCGGGACCCGGAGGGGCGCCGGGTTCGGTGAACTGGGACAGGACGATCACACCGACACAACCGAGCGCCGCACACAACAGGAGCATCCGCCAAGGCACACGTGCGGGACCGATCTGACTCGGATGGATCGCACCGCGTTGCCCGGTGGGCCGCGGCACCATGGTCTCGAACCACTCGGTGGTCGACCCGTCGGTCGAGTGCGACCAGGCCGTCCTGGTCGACGATGGTGCGGCCGAGCCGACGTCGCGCAACGTGGCGTCGTAGATCGCCCGTCGGCCGGGATCCCGCAGGACACGGTAGGCCTCGTTCAGGTCGGCCATCGAGCGGTCGCCACCAGCCGCCCTCGTGCCGGCGCCCGACTGACGGTCCGGATGGGCGAGACGTGCCTGGACCCGATAGGCCTCGCGGATCTGCGCGCCCGACGCGTCCCGGGACACACCCAGCACGTCGTACAGGTTCGGATCGGTCACTTCCCCCGAGGTTACGGCGAGCGGTCGGCGGGAGTCTCGGCGGCCTCCTCGAGCGTTCAGTAGCCCGCTTCGACGTCGACGAGGCCGAGGAGGTCTTCACCCTTGCGATATCGACGGACGTTCTCCATCACCCGTTTCGCCAGAAGGGGCTTGGCCATCTCGGGCGTGTTGGCGACGTGCGGCGTGATGATGCAGTTCGGAAGGCTCCAGAGCACGTGCCCGTCCGGGAGCGGCTCGGGATCGGTGACGTCGAGCGCGGCGCCGCCGATCGTGCCCTGTTGCAGGGCCTCGACGAGGTGATCCGTGATGATGTGACGGCCGCGGGCGACGTTGACGATCCAGGCGTGGTCTTCCATCATCCCGAACTCGTCGCGCCCGAACAGGCCGTCGGTCTCCGGGGTCAGCGCCAACGCCAGCACCACCACGTCGGCGCCGGGCAGGGCGTCGGCGTACCGATCGGACTCGAGCACGTCGTCGACGCCGTCCATGTGCTGGGCATGGTTGCGGACGACGGTGATGTGGCAGTTCCACGGTTGGAGCAACCGGACCAGCGATTCGGTGATGCCGCCGCCGCCGAGGATCGTGACCCGCGCGTCGAGCAGGTTCCGTCCGGCCGGTGCGGACCACGTGGTCGCGGTCGCGTACTGGCCGATGTTGCGGAGACCGGCCACGGCCAGCGCCAACGCCATCTCGGCGACGGGCTCGGCGTAGACGCCCTTGCCGCACGTCCACGTGTACTCGTCGTCGAGATGGTCGACGAAGTTCTCGATCCCCGCGAACGGGAGCTGGACCCATCGCAGGTGCGGCGCCTGTTCGATCGCGTCGCCGAGAGCGCTGGGATTGCGGGCGTCGCTCCACACGATCGCTTCGCATTCGTCGAGCCCGACGAGGTGACCTCCCCCGTCGCGGATCGCCTCCTCGAGCCATTCGGGAGAGCCGGCGGGGCCGAGGGCGACGGCGAGCGCATCACGATTCGTCATGTCCCCGCAAACCGTAGCGTCCGAGCCATCGCCGATCGATGACAAGATGAACCGATGACCTCCCCCTCCCCCACGATCCGAACGGTCGGTGTGCCACGGGAGGTGAAGACGGCCGAGCACCGTGTGGCGATGACACCCGACGGAGTCCGCGAGCTCGAGCGGCACGGCATCGAGGTGATGGTCGAAGCGGGTGCCGGCGAAGGTGCGTCGATCAGCGACGCCGACTACGTGGCCGCCGGTGCGGACATCGTGCCGACCGCCGCCGACGCGTGGGCCCAGGACATGGTCGTGAAGGTGAAGGAGCCGAAGGCGGAGGAGTTCGAGTTCCTGCGCGCCGACCTGACGCTGTTCACGTACCTCCATCTGGCCGCGTATCCCGCGGTCGCCGAGGCGCTGCTCGCTGCCGGCACCACGGCGGTCGCCTACGAAACGGTGCAACTTGCCGACGGGTCGCTCCCGCTGCTCGCACCGATGAGCGAGGTCGCCGGCCGTCTCGCTCCCCAGATGGGCGCGCACTTCCTCGAACGTCACAACGGTGGGCGAGGGGTGCTGATGGGCGGTTCGCCCGGCGTGCGGCCGGCCAAGGTGGTGGTGCTCGGGGCGGGCAACGTCGGCTGGAATGCGGCGTGGATCGCCGCAGGGATGGAGGCCGAGGTCGTCCTGATCGACAAGAACCTCGATCGCCTCCGCTTCGTCGACCAGATCCATCGCGGACGCATCATGACGGCGGCGTCGAACCGGGGGGCCATCGAACGGGCCGTCATCGATGCCGACCTCGTCATCGGTGCCGTGCTCGTCGCCGGTGGCCGGGCGCCGGTGGTGGTGGCCGAGGAGCTCGTGGCGCAGATGAAGCCCCGTTCGGTGATCGTCGACGTCGCGGTCGACCAGGGCGGCTGCATCGCCACCACTCGCGAGACGACGCACGACGAACCGACGTATGTCGCCCACGGCGTCGTCCACTACGCGGTGGGCAACATGCCCGGTGCCGTGCCGCACACGTCGACCTACGCGCTGACGAACGCCACGCTGCCCTACCAGTTGGAGGTGGCGCTGCACGGCGCGATCGGTGCGGCCCGCCGCGACCCGTCGATCGCCCACGGCCTGAACACCGTCGGCGGCGAGCACGCCAACGCGGCCGTCGCCGACTCGCTCGGCGCCACCGCCGTCGACGCCCTCGCCTGACCGATCCATCCGACGCGCCCCAATCCTCGTTTGCGTCGCGATTTCGGGCGGCTGGGGCCCCGAAATCCCGACGCAAACGGGGACTGGGAGGCGTTCGACCGGTCAGTCGTCGTCGGGGGAAGGTCGTTGGCGGGCGCGCTTGGTCTCACCGCGCTGCTTCTTGCCGTCGATCCGGCGTTGCTGCGAGCCGCGGGTCGGGCGCGTCGAGCGGCGCGGTCGATCGACGTGGAGCGCACTGCGGAGGCGTTCGGCGAGGCGCTCCTCGGCGATCGCTCGATTGCGAAGTTGCGAGCGCTCGTCATCGGCGACGACGCGGATCACGGGGCCGAGCTTCGATCGCACCCGCTCGCGCTGCGCGTCGCTGAACGCGCCCGACGCTTCCACGTCGAAGACCAGTTCCGCCCGCGTGGCCGTCTTGTTGGCGTGCTGACCACCCGGACCACCCGACGGCGAGAAGCGCACGACCAGTTCGTGGCGCGGGATCTTCACGCTCGAGGTCACCACCAGGCGGTCGTCGTCCACCTCACGATCCTCGCACCGGGTGCCATACCGTGCGGTGATGGGAGACATCAAGCTCGGCTACAACACGGGATACTGGTCGGCCGGTCCGCCGGCCGGCGTCACCGACGCGATCGTCGAGGCCGAGCGGCTCGGGTTCAACTCGATCTGGACCGCCGAGGCGTACGGCTCCGACGCGCTCACGCCGCTCGCCTGGTGGGGGGCGAGCACGACGACGCTCAAGCTCGGCACGGCGATCATGCAGATGTCCGCCCGCACCCCCGCCACCGCGGCGATGGCGGCGATCACGCTCGACCACCTCTCGAACGGACGCTTCATCCTCGGCCTGGGAGCGTCGGGGCCGCAGGTGGTGGAGGGTTGGTACGGCGAGCCCTACCCGCGGCCCCTCGCCCGCACCCGGGAATACGTCGACGTCGTGCGCAAGATCATCGCCCGTGACGAGCCCGTGGAATACCACGGCGACTTCTACGACATGCCGCTCCAAGGCGGTGCCGGGCTCGGCAAGGCCTTGAAGTCGACGGTCCATCCCTTGCGCAACGACATCCCGATCTACCTCGCCGCCGAAGGGCCGAAGAACGTCGCGCTGGCGGCCGAGATCTGCGACGGCTGGCTCCCGCTGTTCTTCTCACCGAAGGAGGATGCGTTCTACCGCGATTGCCTCCGGCAGGGATTCGAGGCATCCGGCGATCCCGGCAAGGCCGACCGCTTCGAGGTCACGGCGACCGTCACCGTGATCCCCGGCGACGACGTCGAGCGCTGCGCCGACATGGTCCGCCCGTTCCTTGCCCTGTACGCCGGGGGCATGGGTGCCAAGGGCGCAAACTTCCACTACGAGGTGTTCGCCCGGATGGGTTACGGCGACGTGGCCGACACGCGTGCAGGAGCTGTACCTGCAGGGGAAGAAGGCGGAGGCCGCGGCGGCGATCCCGCTCGCCATGGTGGAGGACGTCGCCCTCGTCGGGCCGCCCGACAAGATCCGCGGCGAACTCGCCCGCTGGCGCGAGACGTGCATCACCGAGTTCCTCGTCGGTGGTCCCGCCGCGGCGTTGCCGGCCTTCGCCGAACTCATCCTCGGCTGACGATCAGCGCTCGACGAGGCGTTCCGGGATCGGGACCACCCTGGCCCGGAGCCACTCACCGAGCGCCTTCGCCTGCGCATCCTGGCGGGTCGATGCGGCAACGCCTTCGTCGAGGAGCCCGCGGATCACGAAGTTGAGCGCACGGATCTTCGGAAATCGGTACCGCTCGACGACGAGGTCGTTCGCCTCCGGCAGCAGCGCGCGCAGCCGATCGACGGTGAGGAACTCGTCGAGCCACGGCCACGCCTCGTCGGTGCGGACGAACACGCCGAGGTTGGCGTCGCCGCCCTTGTCGCCCGATCGGGTGCCGACCAGCGCTCCGAGCGGGCGCTCGACGGTCGGACCGGACGCTGCGGCGACGGGCCTCGTCGATTCGGCCGGCGAATCGAACGGGTCACCTGTCGGCGCGACCGAGTCGATCTGGACGGTCGGCTGGCCGGCGACGTGGACGTACTGCGGCACGAGATCGCTCGGAACCGTCGCCGGCCGGTACACGCCGAACGGTGAACCCGGACCCGGGCCGCCGCCGAGGCCGTACATCCCCGGGATGCCGGCGAGCGCGGTGTGCACCATCGCGTCGGCGAAGGCCCGGCCCACCTTGCGCTCGTCACGATCCTTCACCGTGACGCGCCAGATCGCGGTCGCCTCCTCCTGCGTGGCGGGGTCGGGCTTGTCGGTGCGGACCACGCGGCTGACGATCGAGTCGAAGTCGTCGGGGCCGAACGGGCACGCGTCCCAGAACGTCGCTTCGGCGAGCGCAGCCTTCTCGTCGATGTCGAGGCCGGTGAGCGCAACGGTGAACGAGTTGCGGTACCCGCCGAGTTCGTTCGTCGCCACCTTCAGCGTCGACGGCGGAGCCTGCCCGCGCACGCCGCTGATGCGGACGCGATCGCGTTCCACCTGCTCCAGCTCGATCGTGTCGAAGCGTGCCGTCACGTCGGGACCGAGGTACTCGTGGCCGGTGATCTCGTACAGCAGTTGCGACGTGACCGTCCCGATCGTCACCGCTCCCCCGGTGCCGTCGTGCTTACCGATCACCGACGAGCCGTCGGCCGCCACATCCGCCCACGGAAAGCCGAACCGGGCCCGCCCGCCGATCTCGTTGCGGCCGTCGATCTCGGTGAAGAAGGAGTAATTGCCGCCGGTGGCCTGCGCGCTGCACTCGATCACGTGGCCGGCGACCACGGCCCCCGCCAGTTGATCGAAATCGTCACGGGCCCACCTGTGATGCCACGCCGCCGGACCGCACGTGATGGCGGCATCGGTGACGCGTCCGGTGATCACGATGTCGGCACCCCGGTCGAGCGCGTCGACGATGCCGAAACACCCGAGATACGCGTTCGCCGTGACGAACCGCGCCGGATCACCCCCGAACCCCGTCCCATCCTCGTTTGCGTCGCGATTTCCGGCGGCTACCCGCCCAAAATCCTGACGCAAACGTGGATTGGACCCGACGCCTGACCCGGACCCGGAGTCGGAATGGTCGAAGGGGCGGAGGGCGCCGGACGCGATCAGCTCCGGGAGGCGGGGCATGAGGTCGTCGCCGTCGACGTAGGCGATCGTCGGGGCGAGGCCCAGCCGGTCGGCCACCTCGGCCACGGCGTCGGCGCACCCACCGGGGTCGAGACCACCGGCATTCGACACCACCTTGATGCCGCGGTCGAGGCACGTCCCCATCACCTGTTCCATCTGATCGACGAACGTGCGGGCGAACCCGGCTCCCGGCCGCTTCGCCCGGATCCGGCTGAGGATCAGCATCGTCAGCTCCGCCAGCCAGTCCCCCGTCAGGACGTCGATCGGGCCACCCTCGACCATCTCCAGCGCCCCGCTCGGCCGATCACCGAAGAACCCGGAACAGTTGGCGATCCGGATCGGCGCGGGCGACGGGCTGCCCGTCACGACTCGATCGGCTCCAGCGCCACCAGCAGATCACCCGTGTCGACGCGGTCGCCGACGGCGAAGCGGACCTCGCTCACGACCGCCGCGGTGGGCGCGCTGATCTTGTGCTCCATCTTCATCGCTTCCACGACCATCAGGACCTGGCCCTCCTCGACCGAGTCGCCGACGGCGACGTGGACGGCGATGACCGTGCCAGGGAGCGGGGAGATCGGACCGCCGCCGGCCACGTCCGTGTCGTGGACGACGAACACGGGTGCCCGTTCGAACGACCTGGCGGCAGTTCTCGAGAGGGCTTCGACCACATCGCCGACCACACGCCGCGGGCCACCTCCGCCGACGGTCCCGACGCGAACCTCGACCGCGTGGCGCACGCCGTCGACCTCGACGACCTGTCGATCGGCCGACCGGTCGAGCAGGCGGACGGCGAGCACGGTGCGATCGTCGATCGACATCGTCCCGTCCTCGGTGGGCGTCGGCCATCGGCCGATCCGCACCGTCGCACGGTCGGTCCGGTCGAGGACGAACTCGACGTGGATCTCGTCGCCGGTCATCCGGTCGATCCACACCTCGCGCTGACCCTGGGTGCGCAGGTTGCGCCAACCCGACGGTGCGAATCCGAGGACCGGATCGGCGGCGCGATCGTGGTGCTCCAACGCGAACACCGCAGCCAGCAGGAGCGCGATCCCGTCGTCGTCCAAGGGGTGCCGGTCGACGACCGAAGGATGCTCGTCGAGGTAGGCGGTCGGCGTCGATGCGGCCAGGAAGTCGGGCTCGACGAGCACCGCGGCCATCGCGTCGACGTTCGTCTTCACGCCCACGATCTCCGAACTGCGCAGCGCTCGCGCCAGCGCCCGGGCCGCCTGGGTCCGCGTGGGCGCATGGGCGATCACCTTCGCCAACAGCGAGTCGTAGTCGGGCGACACCACGGCACCGGCCCGGAAGCCGGTGTCGACCCGGACGCCCTCGCCGATCTCGAACGCGGTGACGGTGCCCGTCGACGGGAGCCATCCCGCGCTCGGGTCCTCGGCGACGACTCGGACCTCGATGGCGTGCCCGTCGAAGGAGATGTCGTCCTGGGTCACGGGGAGCGGCTCACCCGAGGCGACGAGCAGTTGCAGTTCGACGAGGTCCAGTCCGGTGACGGCCTCGGTGACCGGGTGCTCGACCTGCAGGCGGGTGTTGACCTCGAGGAAGTTGACGGTGCCGTCGTCGCCGACGAGGAACTCGACGGTGCCGGCACCGTGGTACCCGACGGCGCGGGCCAGGTCGAGCGCGCCGGCGCAGAGCGCTGCCCGGGTGTCGGCGGTGATGCCGGCCGACGGTGACTCCTCGATGACCTTCTGGTTGCGGCGCTGGATCGAGCATTCCCGCTCGCCGAGATGCACCACGTTCCCGTGCTGGTCGCCCATGATCTGCACCTCGACGTGGCGTCCACGTTCGATGTACGGCTCGACGAACACCGTTCCGTCGCCGAAGGCGGAGAGCGCCTCGCGCGACGACGCCTCGATCGCTGCCGGGAGTTCGTCGGCGGAACGGACGATCCTCATCCCCCGCCCGCCGCCACCCGCGGCGGCCTTGACGAGCGCCGGGAACGACACGCCGTCGGGCGTGCGCCCGTCGGCGATCTCGTGGATCGGCGCGGTCGGCACACCCGCGGCCACCGCCGCCTTCTTGGCTGCAACCTTGTCGCCCAGCAGCCGGATCTGCTCGGGCGTCGGGCCGACCCAGGTCAGTCCGGCGTCGATCACCGCCTGGGCGAAGTCGGCGTTCTCGGCCAGGAAGCCGTAGCCGGGATGGATCGCGTCGGCACCGGTGGCGAGCGCGGCGGCGATGATCGCATCGCCGCGCAGGTACGACTCGGTGGGGGTCGCACCGCCGAGCGCAACCGCCACGTCGACCGAGTCGACGTGGAGCGCGTTCGCATCGGGATCGGAGTACACACCGACCGTCCCGATGCCGAGCCGCGTCGCCGTGCGGGCGACGCGGACGGCGATCTCGCCGCGGTTGGCGATCAGCAGTCGATCGATCGCCATCAGTGCCTCCACACGCCGAACTCGGTCGCACCCTTGACCACGTTGCTGTGCGCCGCGGCGAGGGCGATCCCCATCACCGTGCGCGAGTCGGCCGGGTGGATGATCCCGTCATCCCAGATCCGGCCGGTCGAGTAGAGCGCCGTCGACTCGTGCTCGATCTGCGCCTCGAGCGTGGCCGTCTGCGCGGTGATCGTCTCCTCGTCGAGTTCGATCCCGCGCCCCGCCGCGGCGTTGCGGGCGACGATCTCCATCACGCCGGCGAGCTGCTTCGGCCCCATCACCGCGACCCGATGGTTCGGCCAGGAGAAGATCATGCGGGGGTTGTACGCCTTGCCCGCCATGCCGTAGTTGCCCGCCCCGTAACTGGCTCCGACCATCAGGTTGAAGTGCGGCACGGTCGAGTTCGACACGGCATTGATCATCTTCGCCCCGTTGACGATGATGCCGCCCTGCTCCGCCTTCGAGCCGACCATGAAGCCGGTGATGTTGTGCAGGAACAGCAGTGGCACGTTCATCCGGTTGCACAGCTGGATGAACTGCGAGCCCTTCTTGGCCTCCTCGGAGAAGAGGATCCCGTTGTTGCCGAGGATGCCGACGGGGAATCCGCAGATCGATGCCCAGCCGCAGACGAGCTTGTCGCCGAACAACGGCTTGAACTCCTCGAAGCGACTCCCGTCGAGCATCCGGGCCAGCACCTCGCGGATGTCGAACGGGATGCGCACATCGGCCGACGCGCAACCGAGCAACTCGGCGGGGTCGTGGACCGGATCGTCGGCGGGTTCGGTCGGGCCCGGGCCGAGCCGTTGCCAACGCAGGTGCCGGACGATCTGCCGCGCGATGCGCAGCCCGTCGATCTCGTCCATCGCGAGGTAGTCGGACAGGCCGCTCGTGCGACTGTGCATCTCGGCGCCGCCGAGCGTCTCCTCGTCGACGATCTCGTCGATCGCCATCTTCACGAGCGGCGGGCCACCGAGGTAGGCGGTGCCGCGGCCCTTGACGAACACCGTGTAGTCGCTCATCCCCGGCGTGTACGCGCCGCCGGCGGTGTTCGGGCCGAACGCCACCGTGATCGAAGGGATGCCCATCTTCGACATCTGCGTGAGGTCGCGGAAGCTCGCCCCGCCCTGGATGAACAGATCGGCCTGGCGAGGCAGGTCGGCGCCGGCCGACTCGTTCAGCAGGATCAGTGGGAGCCGGTTCTCCTTGACGATCTCGTAGAAGCGCTGCTGCTTGCGCCAGCTCGTCGGATTCGCCGACCCGCCGCGATAGGTCATGTCGGTGCCGCTGATGGCGACGAGCGTGTTCTCGACGACACCGATGGCGTTGACGATTCCCGCGCCGACCATGTCCTGGGTCCCCCACGCCGCCAGCGGTGACAGCTCGAGCAATGGCGTGTTGGGGTCGACCATGCGCTCGATCCGTTCCCGCACGAGCATCTTGTCGCGGGCGTGGTGACGATCGACGTAGCGCTGCCCACCGATCGTCGGCACCGACGCCAACTGCTCGGCGACACCGTCCCACAGTGCCTGCATCGCCGCGAGGTTGGCCCGGTAGTCGGCGGACTTCGTGTCGAGCCGGCTGCGCAGCACGGTCCCGATGGTCATCGCATCATCATTCCCGGCACGCGGGACACGGTAGGCGATCGGCTGCTGCGAGTTCGCCGTTCGACGTGGCGGTGAGTAGAACGACGTCATGGACACGCCGCTCACGGTCGAGAAGGTGCGGGCCGATCTGCTCGCCGAGCAGGCCGATCTGGATGCGATCGTCGCCGCGCTCGACGGCCGAACAGTGGAAACTGCCGACGCCCAGCCCGGGCTGGACGGTGGCCGATCAGATCGGCCACCTGACGTACTTCGACGGCACCGCGGCGACCGCCATCACCGACCCCGATGCGTTCACCGAGACCGTCACACAGCTGCTCGAGGGGATGGCATCAGCCGCGTCCACGGGGTCGGACCCGACGCTCGACGAGGCGCGGGCGCTGCCGCCGGCCGGACTGCTCGATGCCTGGCGCGCCAACCGGTTGCACCTCGCCGACGTGTCGTCGACGCTCGCCGACGACGATCGCGTCGTCTGGTACGGCCCGTCGATGGGCGCCAAGTCGTTCCTCACCGCCCGCCTGATGGAGACGTGGGCCCACGGCCAGGACATCGTCGACGCCGTCGGCGCCAGCCGGGCACCGACCGACCGTCTCCGGCACATCGCCCAACTCGGCTACATCACCCGCGGGTGGACCTACCTCAACCGTCGCCTCGAGGTGCCCGACGTCGCGGTGCGTGTCGAGCTGGTGGCGCCGGGCGGAGGTGTGTGGCAGTTCGGCCCCGAGGATGCACCCGAATCGGTCGTCGGCCCGGCCGAGGACTTCTGCCTCGTCGTGACGCAGCGCCGCCACGTCGACGACACCGATCTCCAGGTGACCGGCGACGCCGCCCGCGACTGGATGCTCAAGGCCCAGGCCTTCGCCGGCACCCCCACCGACGGCCCTGGACCAGCCTGAAACGTTCGGTGCCAGGCACCGAACGTTTCACTCCTACAGTCCGGGCATGGCTGACGACGTGATCACACCGTTCACCATCGACGTGGACGAGGCGCTGCTCGACGATCTGCGGCAGCGGCTGCACGCCACGCGGTGGCCGGAACGGGAGCTGGTCGACGACTGGTCGCAGGGCATCCCGCTCGGGTACGTCCAGGACGTCTGCGCGTACTGGGCCGACGAGTACGACTGGCGGGCGCGGGAGGCGGCGCTCAACCGGTTCGACCAGTTCACCACCTCGATCGACGGGCTCGACGTGCACTTCATCCACGTCCGCTCGCCGCACGACGACGCCGTCCCGCTGCTGATCACCCATGGCTGGCCCGGGTCGATCGTCGAGTTCCACAAGGTCATCGAGCCGCTCACGAACCCCACCGCGTTCGGGGGCGACGCCAGCGACGCGTTCCACGTCGTGGCGCCGTCGCTGCCGGGCTTCGGGTTCTCGGGCAAGCCGACGGCGACCGGTTGGGGCGTCCCCAAGATCGCCGAGGCGTTCGCCACCCTGATGGCCCGCCTCGGGTACGACCGGTACCTCGCCCAGGGCGGCGACTGGGGCTCGGCGGTGACCACGGCCATCGGCGCCACCGACACCGACCACTGCACCGCCGTCCACGTGACGCTGGCGATGGGCGCGCGTCCGAAGCTCGACGGCGACCTGACGGCCGAGGAACAACGCGCCGTGGCCGGCATGACCTACTACCAGCAGTGGGATTCGGGCTACTCGAAGGAGCAGGGCACGCGCCCGCAGACCGTCGGGTACGGCCTCGTCGATTCGCCCGCCGCGCAGGCGGCGTGGATCCTCGAGAAGTTCTGGGCCTGGACCGACTGCGACGGCCACCCGGAGAACGTGCTCACCCGCGACGAGCTGCTCGACAACGTCATGCTCTACTGGATCAACGGCAACGGAGCGTCGTCGGCACGGATCTACTGGGAGAGCTTCGGGCGCGGCCCGCGGTTCACGGTGAGCATCCCCTCGGGCTTCGCCGTGTACCCGAAGGAGATCGTCCCGCCGGTGCGGGCGTGGGTCGAGGAGAGCTTCACCGACATCCGCCACTGGGCCGAGCAGCCCAAGGGCGGCCACTTCGCCGCCTTCGAGGTGCCCGATCTCTTCGTCGACGACATCCGCACGTTCGCCCGCCCGTTCCGCTGACCGCCCAGTGGACCGGCCAGTGGATTGGCCGGCCGACGTCACATCGAACCGTGTCACCCGGGTTCGCGACGGAGCGGTAACTTGACCGGCGGGTCAAGCTCCCGACCGCCCGTCCACGATGAACACAGCCGCTGAGATCCTCACCCCGCCCGACCACGGCTACGAGCCGGGTACGGCCCGAGCGGCGATGTCGTACCGCAGTTTCCGGATCATCTTCATCGGCCTCGCCCTGTCGAACATCGGCACGTGGATGCAGAACTTCACGCTGCCGGCCTACATCGACGCCCGCACCGGACGCCCGGCCCTCGTCGGCTTGATGGTGTTCATGCAGCTCGGCCCGCTCCTCGTGCTGTCGATCCCCGCCGGCGTGCTCGCCGACCGCGTGTCGAAACAGAAGTTGCAGGTCTCGATGCAGGCCCTCTCGGCGATCTTCACGTTGCTCGTGGCGTACTTCGTGGCCGTCGATGCCGCCATCTGGACGCTGTTCGTGTCCCAGCTCTGCATCGGGATCGCCAATGCACTCAATGCGCCGGCGTTCCAGTCGTCGATGCCATTGCTCGTGCACCGCCAGGACCTCCCCGGCGCGATCAGCCTGAACTCGGCGATGATGAACGGCACTCGCGTCGTCGGCCCGGTCCTCGCCGCGCTGCTGGCGGCCGCCGGGATGTCGGTGTCGCAGATCTTCATCGTCAACTCCTTCACCTACCTGTTCTTCATCGCCGCGCTCCTCTACGTGCACATGCCCGACGTGAGGAGCACCGACCGGCCCGAAGGATGGCGCCAACTCGGTACCGGCATCAGGACCGTGCGCGAGCGCCTCGTGCTCCGCCGGCTGTTGTACGGCATGTTCCTGTTCTCGCTGTTCAGCCTCGTGTTCATCGGCCTGTTCCCGTCGGTGTCCCGCCTCGCCTTCGGCATCCAGTCGAGCGGCAGCACGTATCGCTGGCTCTACGCCGTCTGGGGAACCGGCGCGTTCTGTGGAGCGATGGCGGTCGGCACCGTGTTCGCCCTGCTCGACCGCAAGATGTTGATCGTGCGCGGATTCGTCGGCTTCGCGATCTCGCTCGGCATCTTCTCCCAGGTACGCGGCCCCGCGCTCGCCTTCCCGGTGTCGTTCGTGCTCGGGTTCACGTACTTCATGACCGCGACGGCGATCACGACAACGCTGCAGCTGAACATGAAGAACACCGAGCGCGCCACGGTGATGCCCCTGTGGTTCATGGTGTTCGGCGGAACCGTCCCGATCGGCAACCTGATCTTCGGCGTCGTGATCGAGTGGATCGGCGTGCGGGCGGTGCTCGGGTTCGGTGCGGTGTTCGCCCTGTTCCTGGCGCGCTGGCTCGACCTGCGGCGCCTTCCGCCGTCGGCGTTCCTCGCCGAAGCCGACGGCGGTGAGCCGTCCACTCCCCTGAACACCACCCGGCAGGTCTGACCGGCAGCCCCACAATCCTCGTTTGCGTCAGGATTTCCGGGGACCGGTCCCCGGAAATCCTGACGCAAACGTGGCCAGGCGGTCGGCGATGCGGTCGAGACCTGCCGCTCGGCTCGCCTTCACGAGGACCACGTCGCCGGGACCCAGATCGCCGAGCTCGGCGACCGGGTCGGCGGACGGCTCGACGCCGTACTGGTCGGTGCCCACGGCGATCAGCTCGATGCCGGCCCCCGCCACCAGCGCTGCGATCTCGAGATGAGCGGCGACCGGGTCGTCGAGTTCGGCCATCATTCCGAGCACGGCGATCCGTCGGGTCGCCCGCATGGCCGCCAGCGCGCCGACGGCGGCCGCCATCGAGGTCGGGTTGGCGTTGTACGCGTCGTTGATGATCGTCGCCCCGCTGGGCAGGACCGTCACCTGCATCCGCATCGGCGAGACGGTGGCGCTCGACAGTCCGCCGACGATGGCCTCGAGGGGAATCCCGAGCGCGCCGGCGACGGCGATCGCACCCGCCGCGTTCGTCGCCATGTGTCCGCCGCTCGTCGCCAGCGCCACCGGGCTCGAACCCCACGGGGTGTCGATCGTGAACCGGGGGCGGGCGAGTTCGTCGAGGGCGAGGTCGCTCACGCGCACGTCGCCGGCGCGGCCATACGTGATCACGTCCGCCGCGGTGTACGCGGCCATCGCCATCACGCGTTCGTCGTCGGCGTTGAGTACCGCGGTCCCGGCCGCCGGCAACGCCTCGACGAGCTCGCGCTTGGCGACGGCGACCCCGTCGATCCCCCCGACGCGTTCGGTGTGGGAATGGCCGACGGTGGTGACCACGCCGATGTCGGGCCGGGCGACGTCGCACAAGCGGGTGATCTCACCGAACCCGCGCATGCCCATCTCCAACACCAGGACCTCGGTGTCGTCGGGCGCGTCGAGGATCGTGACCGGCAGACCCTGCTCGTTGTTGAAGCTGCGCTCGTTCGCCGTGGTGCGTCGCGTCGTGGCACATGCCGCGGCGATGAGATCCTTCGTCGACGTCTTGCCGACGCTCCCCGTGACGCCCACCACGCGGGCGGTCGATCGGCGACGGGCCCAGCGGGCGAGCGTCATCAAGGCATCAGCGGTGTCGGCGACCTCGATGGCGGTGCCGTCACCACCGGAAAACCCGGGCCGACTGGTGAGGTACGCCACGGCGCCCGCCGCCAGCGCCTGGCCGATGAAGTCGTGCCCGTCGCGTTCGGCCACGATCGGCACGAACAGCTCGCCAGGGCGCGTCGATCGTGAGTCGAACGATGCCCCGTCGAATTCGACGTCGGGTCCGGCCAGGTGCCCCCCGACGGCGGCGGCCGCTTCCGATGCCAGAATCCTCACGAGGCCGAACGGTACCGTTCGGCCGATGGACCACCATGGGACCGCCCGATGACCGACGATCGGATCCATCTCGTCGTGATCTTCGGCGGCCGATCGGCGGAACACGACGTGTCGTGCACGACGGCAGCCCACGTGCTCCGCGCCGCGGATCCGACGAAGTACCGCATCACCCCGGTCGGGATCTCCACCGACGGTCAATGGGCGATCGCCGAAGGCGCCGCCGCCGCGCTCGCCGCCGGGCCCGATGCCTTGCCGGGTCGGCTCGACCCGTCCGGACCGGTCGTGTCGCCCACACCCATGCTCAGCGACGCCGTCTCGCGGGACGGACGGACCGTCGTCCTGCCGCTGCTCCACGGTCCGCTCGGCGAGGACGGCACGATCCAGGGAATGCTGGAACTGGCCGACATCCCCTACGTCGGCAGCGGCGTCCTCGGGTCGGCGGTGAGCATGGACAAGGCGATGGCGAAGCAGGTCGCCCTGGCGGCCGGCATCCCGCAGGCCCGGTTCCGTTCGTTCGGTGAGCACGAACGGACGCCCGGGCTGCCGACGGAGTTGGCCGACGACCTCGGGCTCCCCGCCTTCGTCAAGCCCGCCAACATGGGATCCTCGGTCGGCGTCTCGAAGGCGCACACGGTGGAAGAGCTGCGCGACGCGATCGACGTCGCGCTCGGCTACGACGAGACCGTCGTGGTGGAAGAAGCGATCGTCGGCCGCGAGATCGAGGTCGGCGTGCTCGGCAACCTCGAGCCGGAGGCGTCGGTGCCCGGCGAGATCATCCCGGGCGAGGAGTTCTACAGCTACGAGGACAAGTACGTCACCGACGGGGCGCAACTGCTCATCCCCGCTCCCCTCGGCGAGGCCGCAACGGCCGAGGTGCGCGCCCTGGCGCTGCGGGCGTTCCGGGCGCTGCGGTGCGAAGGGCTGGCCCGCGTCGACTTCTTCTACGAGATGGACGAACACGGCCGCGGCCGCGGGTTCCTGCTGAACGAGATCAACACCATGCCGGGCTTCACGCCGATCTCGATGTACCCGAAGCTGTGGATCCACTCCGGTGTGCCGTACACCGAATTGATCGACCGCCTCGTCGCCCTCGCCGTCGAACGTCAGGCCCGCCGCCGCCGCAACACCACCCACTGACGGGTCCAATCCTCGTTTGCGTCGCGGATTTCGGCGGACGGGTCCGCCGAAATCGCGACGCAAACGTGGAATGACGGGCGATGACGAGATCCCCCGGTGGGACGGGCGGGTGGTGCAATGATCCTGTCGATGTCCTCCGCCGATCCCCGACCACCGGGCGAGGGGTCTGGACGTGTCCGATCGCCGGCGGACTTCCTCCGGCTGATCGTCGCCGCCGTCGCGGCGGTGATCGTGTTCCTCGTGGCCTGGTTGTTCGGCGACACCGTGGTCGTGTTCGCCTCCGATTTCCTGGCCGGCATCGACGCCGTACCCGACTGGTTGCTCGCGGGGATCATCGCCGCGATCCGCACCCTCATCGTCGTCGTGTTGGTCTTCGGCCTGCTCGTCACGGCCGTGCGCGCTCGATGGGCGGCGCCGGTGGCGATGGCGCTCGGTGCGGCGATCGCGGCGGTGCTCGTCACCCTGCTCGACGACCTGGCCGGCGTCCACGAAGGTGTCGTCGTCACCACGCTCGACACCGACCTCGGGCCGCTCACGTCGGGACTGTCCCCGACGCCGATCGCCCTGGGGATGTTCGCCGCCGCGCTGACGGCGGGAGCACCGTGGCTCAGCCGCCGGTGGCGGCAGGTCGGCTGGATCGCCGTCATCGCATTGATGGTGGTGCGCACGGTGACGTCGGAGATGTCGTTCGGATCGATACAGGCCGTGCTCCTCGGATGGTTCGCCGGTGCCGCGGCGATCGCGGTCGTCGGCGCGCCGGCGCGCCGGGCGGGCGCAGAGTCGATCGCCTCGGGTCTCGCCATGGTCGGGCTCCCGGTCGAACAGATCAGGCCGGCGAGTGTCGATGCACGCGGATCGACCCCGTACTTCGCCGTGACACCCGACGGCGAGCGGCTGTTCGTGAAGGTGCTCGGCCGCGACGAGCGCAGTGCCGACCTCATGTTCCGCATCTACCGCAAGCTGCAACGCCGCGATCTCGGCGACGAGCGCCCGTTCTCGTCGCTGCGCCGGGCCATCGAACACGAAGCGCTCCTCGCGCTCGCCGCTCGCGACCTCGGCATCCGGACGCCGCGCCTGCGGGCCTTGGCCGTCGCCGAGCCCCAGTCGCTGGTACTGGCCTACGACGCGGTGGCCGGCCGGTCACTCGACCAACTCGATCCGGACGAGGTCACCGACGAGGTGCTCGGCGCCATCTGGGCGGCGATCGCCGACCTGCGGCGCCACGGCATCGCCCACCGGGACCTGCGCCTGGCCAACGTGTTCCTCGGCGACGACGGGGCGGTCTGGATCATCGACTTCGGCTTCAGCGAGATGGCCGCGTCGGAGCTGCTGCTGGCGAACGATGTCGCCGAACTCGTCTGCTCGTCGAGCGTCTACGTCGGCCCCGCGCGCGCGGTCGCGCCGGCCTTGGAGACCGTCGACGAGGGGACGCGGCACCGTGCCGCCGACCGGCTCCACCCGTGGGCCCTGAGCGGCGCCACCCGGGCCGCGCTGAAGCAGCGACCGGGTCTGCTCGACGACCTGCGGGGGCGGCTGATCGCATGAACTTCTGGTGGCTCACCGTCTCGGCGTTCGGCCTCGGCCTGCTCGCCCTGTCGTCCAACGAGGCTCGTCGGCCGGCGATCAGCGCGACCGAGGCCCGTGTCTTCCACGCCGTGAACCGCCTGCCGAACTGGCTCTACTGGCCGTTGTGGCTGCCGATGCAGCTGGGCAACCTCGTCGTCGGCACCCTCGTCGGCATCGCCGTCGCATGGGCCGCCGGCGACTGGTGGGTCGCCGCCGGCGTCGTCGTCGCGACGATCAGCAAACTCAGCACCGAGAAGATCGTCCGCCGTCAGATGGCCGACTACCTCGCCATCCGGCAGCGTCCGGGCACGAGCCAGGTCGGTGCGATCATGCGCGGCGACGTGCCGAGTTCCGGCGCCAGCTTCCCCTCGGGCCACGTCATCCTCGTCGCCGCGATCGCCACGGTGGTCGCACCGACGTTGCCGGTCGGCTGGTGGTGGGTGCCCGTCCTCCTGACGCTGCTGGTGATGTTCGGGCGGGTGTACGTGGGCGCCCACAACCCCCTCGACGTGACCGCCGGCCTCGGCGCCGGACTGCTGGTCGGCGGCATCGTCGCCATCTTCGTGCGCTGAGCCCTGCCGCGGTCGGCGGGTTCAGGGTTCGAGGGCGGCGCGCAGGAAGGAGCGGATCTCGTCACGGAGCCGTCGGAGGCCCGGCGCGTCGGGAACCCACCCGACGGCGCGCAACGCCTCGGGTTCGGTGGCGATGCCCGTGACCGTGGCGTAGGCCAGAGCGGCCACGAGGCCCGGGTCCGCTCGACGCAGGCGACCGCGCTCCATCTCCTCGCCGAGCGACGACACGGCGCGGTCGATCAACGGACCGATCCGGTCGCGGAGCCGGTCGGCGTGACCCGGACCGAGCCGGTTCATCTCCCGCACCAGACCGAGCAGCGCGGGACGACGCACGGCCGGGCGGAACACGGCGCGCACCACCGCGTCGATCTTCTCCAGCGGATCGTCCGACGCCGCGCGCACGGCCGCGTCGATCACGACCAGCAGCTGGGCGGCGACCGATTCGAGCACCCCGTCGACGAGATCGTCCTTCGAGGCGAACCAGTAGAGCACCGTCTGCTTGCGGACACCGACCTGCCGCGCGATCTCGTCGAGCGAAACGGCGTCGACACCGCGCGTGCCGAAGAGGTCGATCGAGCGGTCGAGGATCCGTTCCCGTGTCGATCCGACGGCGAGCGCACCGGGCCGCGTCGGAGCGGGTCGCGCCGGCTCCGGAGCGCGGCGCTCGGCGAATTCGACCATGTCTCCCACGGGCTCTCCCACCATCCACGCACCGTTCTCCCGAAAGCCGTCGGGGGCCAAGTCTTCTCTACCAATTGGTAGACGAATCTGCTAGAACTGTCAACCGTGATCGCCGCGTCGCTCTCCGGGAAGAAGATCGCCATCACCGGCAGCACCGGCTTCGTCGGCACGGCGCTCGTCGAGCGGCTGCTGCGCAGCGTGCCCGACTGCCACCTCGTGTTGCTGATCCGCGACGGCAAGCGCACGAGCGCCGCCGACCGCGCCCGCAAGGAGATCCTCAAGAACGACGCGTTCGATCGGCTGCGCGAGATGCACGGCGCCGACTTCGACAGCGCCGTCGCCGGCCGCATCACCGCCGTCGCCGGCGACGTCACCCGCGACGGCCTCGGGCTGAACGACACCGACCGCGCCACGTGGGCGTCGTGCGACGTCATCATCCACTCCGCCGCTGCGGTCTCGTTCGACTCGCCGCTCGACTCGGCGGTCGAGATCAACCTGCTCGGACCGTCGCGCATCGCCGACCTGTGCAACGAGATGGGCATCACCCCGCACCTCGTCGCCGTGTCGACCTGCTACGTCGCCGGCAACCGCCGCGGCAACGCCCCGGAGATCCTCGTCAGCGACGGCCCGTTCGACATCGGCATCGACTGGCGGAGCGAGGTGACCGCCAGCCGTCGCCTGCGCTCGGACTGCGACGCAGCGAGCCGCGAGCCGGCCCGCCTCGTGAAGTTCCGCTCGGACGCGCGGGCGGAACTCGGCGCCGCCGGCGCGCCGGCCCTCGCCACGAAGACCGAACAACTCCGCGAGCGTTGGGTGAAGGACCAACTCGTCGAGGCCGGTCGAGCGCGTGCCGCCAGCGTCGGCTGGCCGGACGCCTACGCGTTCACCAAGGCCCTGGGCGAGCAGGCGCTCACCGACGTGAAGGGCGATGTGCCGGTCTCGATCGTGCGACCCTCGATCATCGAGTCGGCGCTCGCCGAGCCGAAGCCGGGCTGGATCCGCGGCTTCCGCATGGCCGAGCCCGTGATCATCTCCTACGCCCGCGGACTGCTCAGCGCGTTCCCGGGCGCCCCGGAGGGCACCGTCGACGTCATCCCGGTCGACCTCGTGGTCGCCGCGATCATCGCCGTCGCCGCCCTCGGGCCCGACGAGGCCCCACCGATCACCCAGGTCGCATCCGGGGGAATCAACCCGCTGAAGTACCGCACGCTCGTCGACAACGCCAGCGGCTGGTTCCGCGAGCATCCGGTGTACGACGCCAAGGGCCAGCCGATCATCGCTCCCGAATGGCAGTTCATCGGACGTGGCCGCGTCCAGGGTCAACTCACCCGCGCCAAGACGATGCTCGCCCGCGGGGAGAAGGTGCTGCACCACCTGCCGCTGCGCGGACGGCAGGCCGAGTGGGCCGCGCAGATCGAGACGAAGCGCCTCGAGATCGAGCGGGCGCTGACCTACGTCGAGCTGTACGGGCTCTACACCGAGTGTGAGGCGATCTACCAGGTCGACAACCTCATGAAGATCTGGGACGGCCTCGACGCCGACGACCGGGCGGACTTCAACATCGACCCGCGCAGCATCGACTGGCCGACCTACATCACCGAGATCCACCTGCCGTCGATCATCCAGCACGCCCGCGTGAAGACCACGCCCGGACCATCGGTCGGCACGGATCGCATGGCGCGCATGCGCAAGCAGGTGCTCGACCCGAAGCGCCAGGTCGTCGCGTTCGACCTCGAGAACACGCTCATCGCGTCGAACGTCGTCGAGAGCTACTCGTGGCTCGCCACCCGCCGCCTCGACACCCCCGAGCGGGTGCGCTACGCGCTGCGCACGATGGTCGAGGCGCCCGGGCTGTTGAAGCTCGATCGCGCCGACCGCACCGACTTCCTCCGCCACTTCTATCGCCGGTACGAGGACGCCCCGGTCGAGCAGATCGAGCGCGACGCTCGCGAGCTGTTCACCCAGTTGATCATCACCAAGTCGTTCCCGGCCGGCATGCGGCGCGTCCGCGAGCACCGGGCGCTCGGGCACCGCACGATCCTGATCACGGGTGCGTTGAACTTCGCCGTCGAGGGGTTGCGGCCGCTGTTCGACGAGATCGTCGCCGCCGAGATGTCGATCCGTCCCGACGGCACCTATTCGGGCGAGATGATCACCGTGCCGCCGACGGGCGAGGCCCGCGCCCAGATCCTGGCCGACTACTGCGACGCCGAGGGATTCCGTCTCGAGGAGTCGGTCGCCTACGCCGACTCGTCGTCGGATCTGCCGTTGTTCGAGGCGGTCGGGTTCCCCGTCGCCGTCAATCCCGAGACGCGGCTGGCGGCGATCGCCCGCAAGCGGGGATGGCTCGTGGAGCACTGGAGCAAGGCACCGGGTGGTCCGCGGCCGCGGCTGCCGATCGGCCCGTTGCTGTCGGAACGGCAGCGCCGCGAGCGCTTCGGCGCGACGGCCGGGCCGGTCTCGTCGATGGGGTCGGACCGATGAAGGCACTGCAGGTGTCCCGCTCGGTGCCGCGCCTCGGCCTGGCTCGCATCGCCTCGGCCGTGTCACCCACCGCAGCGACGAAGATCGGCCCGCTCGGCTACGTCGCCGTCGACGAACCCGAACTTCCCGGCCCCGGCTGGCAACGGGTGCACACCCGGCTGGCGGGGATCTGCGGATCGGACCTGTCGCTCGTCGAGGGCCATGCCTCGTTGTACTTCGACGACTGGGTGTCGTTCCCGTTCATTCCGGGCCACGAGGTGGTCGGCGAGCTCGACGACGGCACCCGCGTGATCCTCGAGCCGGTGCTCGGCCACGAGGCCCGAGGATTCGCGCCCCCGTTCGACGGCGCCGCCCCCGGCGACGGTGACGACTACGCGCACCTCGCCACCGGACCACTCGAACCCGGCATCCAGACCGGGTTCTGCTGCTCGACCGGCGGCGGCTGGGCGCCGACGTTCGTCGCCCATTCGAGCCAGCTCCACCCGATCCCCGACGACATGCCCGACGAGCGGGCCGTGCTCGTCGAGCCACTCGCCGGCGGCATCCACGCCGCGCTGCTCTGCGCACCGACGGTCGCCGCTCGCCAGGACTCCTCGGCACCGGCGATCGTCGCCGTCCTCGGCGCCGGCACGATGGGGCTCGCGGCGATCGCCGGACTGCGCCGCTACCTGCCCGACGTGCGGATCATCGTGGGAGCCCGCTATCCGCAGCAGCGTGTGTTCGCCAAGCAGCTCGGCGCCGACACCGTCGTCGCACCGTCGGAACTGGCGCGGGCGGTGCGCCGGGCCGCCGGCTGCCACGTGGTCGGCGACTACCTGAGCTCGGGTGCGCACGTGACGATCGATGCCGTCGGCAACAGCGCCAGCGTCGCCCACTGCCTGCGCATCACGCGCCCTCGCGGACGGGTGGTGCTGCTCGGCATGCCGGCCGACGTCAACCTCGACCTCACCGGTCTGTGGCACCGCGAGACCGAGCTCAAGGGTGCCTACACCTACGGGACCGAGACGCTCCCCGACGGTCGCGTCTGCCGCACGTTCGAACTCGCCATCGAGACCGCCCACGCCATCGAGGCCGAGCGACTGCTGTCGGCCACCTATCCGCTCGTCGACCACGTCGACGCCATCGCCCACGCCTCCACCGCCGGCCCCCGCGGCGCCGTGAAGGTCGCCTTCGATCTGAGGAAAAACTGATGCCTCGTCCTGGATTCGTACTCGACGTCGACCGGTCGACGCCGCCGACGCTGTTCTGGCACGGGGAGGGGTTCCGCCTCGAGAAGCTCCCCGCCGACCGCAGCCGGGTGATCTACGCGCCGGAGCCGCACGATGCGATCGACGACATCGACAGCGCGATCCGCAACTCCCTGCTCAACCCGATCGACATGGACCCGCTGCCGACGCTGTTGTTCCCGGGCATGAAGCTGACGATCGCCTTCGACGACGTCAGCTTGCCGCTGCCCCAGATGCAGCGGCCGGACGTCCGCCAGCGCGTCATGGAGCAGGTGTTGACGATGGCCGCGGAGGCCGGCGTCGACGACGTCCACATCATCTGCGCGCTCGCCCTCCACCGCCGGATGCACGAATTCGAACTCCGCCACACGCTCGGCGACCGGATCTACGACGCCTTCGAACCGCGCGGGATGCTCTACCAGCACGACGCCGAGGATCCCGACAACCTCGCCTTCCTCGGGACCACACCCGAGGGTGAGGAGATCGAGATCAACAAGCGCGCCGCCGAATCCGACCTGCTCGTCTACGTCAACATCAACCTCGTCGCCATGGACGGCGGGTGGAAGTCGACGGCCACCGGGCTCGCCTCGTACCGCTCGCTGCGCCATCATCACAATCCCCAGACGATGGAGGCCTCGCACTCCTTCATGGATCAACACCGCTCGGAGCTGCACAAGAGCAACTGGCGGATGGGCAAGGTGATGCGCGACCACGGACCGAAGATCTTCCAGATCGAGACGACGCTCAACACCGACACGTTCCCGAAGCCGTTCGGGTTCCTGTCCAAGCGCGAGTGGGAGTGGAACGCCCGCGACCGGGCGAGCTACCTGGCGACCGCCAAGTCGGTGGCCGCCGCGCCGTCGCGCCTGACCCGCAAGATCTTCCAGGGGATGGAAGCGCCGCACCAGATGACGAGCATCCAGTGCGGCGAGGTCGAGGCGGTGCACAAGGTCACCACCGAGAACGTGTACCGCCAACAACTCGTCGAGGTGCAGGGCCAGACCGACATCCTCACGATGGGCATCCCGTACATCTGCCCCTACAACGTCCACTCGATCATGAACCCGATCCTCGTGATGTGCACCGGGCTCGGGTACTTCTTCAACCTCTACCGGGGGATGCCGCTGGTGCGCGAGGGCGGCGTGATCATCCTGACGCACCCGACGCCGAACGAGTTCCACCCGGTGCACCACCCGAGCTACATCGACTTCTTCGAGGAAGTGCTCGCCGACACGACCGACCCCCACGTGATGTCGCAGAAGTGGGAGAAGCAGTACGCGGAGGACGACTGGTACCGCCATCTGTACCGCACGTCGAACGCCTACCACGGCGTCCATCCGTTCTACATGTGGTACTGGGGCGCCCACGCGATGAAGCACACGGGCAAGGTGATCATCGTCGGCGGCGACGCGGCGACGGTCCGCAAACTCGGGTTCACGCCGGCATCGACGATGAACGACGCGTTCGAGATCGCCTCCGACACCGTCGGCCGCCATCCGACGATCACCCACATCAAGACGCCGCCGCTGATGATCGCCGACGTGAAGTAGGCGACGATGGCGAGCAAGACGAACCTGCGCCGGGCCCAGCGGGCGACGGCGGCGGTCGAGCAGGCGGTCAGCAGTGCCGCCCGTCCGCTGCGCAACTTCGGCTTTCCGTACCGCACCCCGACCGTGCCGCGCGGCGTCGAGGTTCCGCCGGAGGTCAGCGGTCTCGGCGCGCACTACGACACCGAGTGGGCCCGCCGGCCACTCGCCAGCGCGGTCCGCACGGTGATCACCGAAGGGCCGATCCGGCTCGCCGCCCGCATCGTCACCGATCCGAACATCCTCGGCACGGACCGGCTCGCCGACCTCACGGCACTCGACGATCCGCCGGCGGTGATCTTCGCCCCGAACCATCACAGCCACCTCGACACCGGCCTGATGATCCGCTCCGTGCCGGCCGTGTGGCGTCGGAAGATGGTCGTCGCCGCGGCGGCCGACTACTTCTTCGACAAGCGCTGGAAGGCGGCGATCTCGGCGCTGGCCCTGAACGCCATCCCGATCGACCGCGAACTCACCGGTCGCAAGTCGTCCGACCAGATCCGCGAGCTGATCGACGACGGCTACAGCCTCGTCATCTACCCGGAGGGCGGCCGCTCCCCCGACGGTTGGGGCCAGTCGTTCAAGGGCGGCGCGGCCTACCTGTCGGCGCGCACGGGCGCACCGGTCGTGCCGGTGTTCATCGACGGCACCGGTGTGATCTTCGGCAAGGGGATGAAGCGGCCGCGGCCCGGTCGCACGACCGTCGTGTTCGGCAGCCCGCTGCGCCCCGGGCTCGACGAGAGCACGCGCCGGTTCGGCGCCCGCATCGAGGCCGCCGTCACCGTGCTCGGCGACGAGGCGCTCACCGACTTCTGGACCGCTCGCCGTCGCGCCGCCGACGGCACCAGCCCCGCGCTGTCCGGACCCGATTACGTGGGCTGGCGCCGTGAGTGGGCGCTCGCCGAACGCCGCAGCATCGGCCACGCCGGCCTCCGCCGCCGCCAGCAACGCCCCTGGCCCGACCTCGGCTGAACATGTCACGTGGGGTCAGGCTCCGCGCAACAACTGCGTCGCCGTGCCGGGCAGTTGTTGCGGGGAGCCTGACCCCAGGCAACAACTAGCCTGCGCGCGTGCCGCCGATCGATCCCGTGGAGAGCAACTCGACCACCGTCACCTGGATCGGACACTCGACGGTGCTCCTCGACGTCGACGGCTACCGGGTCATCACCGATCCACTCCTGACCAGGCGCGTCGCCCATCTCCGTCGTCGCCGACCGCTCCCGCCGGACGACCACGCCGATGTCGACCTCGCCCTGCTGTCCCACATCCATCTCGACCACCTCCACCTGCCCTCGATCCGTCATCTCCGACCTTCGGCCGCGTTCGTCGTCCCCCGCAACGCCGCACCGCTGTTGCGCAAGGCGGGGTTCGACGACGTCACCGAGGTGGTCGAGGGCGATGTCCTCGAAGCGGGGCCCCTGCGCATCGAGGTCGTGCACGCCGAGCACAAGTCGGGCGCGGGCCGCACACCCGGCTCACTGCGTCACCCGTCGGATACATCGTCGACACCGATCAGACGGGCGAACACCGCGGCACGCGGGTCTACTTCCCCGGTGACACCGACCTGTTCGAGGGCATGGCTGCGTTCGACGACGTCGACCTCGCACTGCTGCCGATCTGGGGGTGGGGTTCGACGCTCGGGGTCGGCCATCTCGATCCACCCCGCGCGGCCGAGGCCGCCCTGCTGATCGATCCCGGTCTGGTCGTCCCGATCCACTGGGGCACCTACGCGCCGGAGGACGGGCGGCGTGGCCTGCCGAAGTGGTTCACGAACGCCCCGGACCTCTTCATCGAGGCGATGGAGGCGACCGACCAGACGGGCCGCCTCCGAGTGCTCTCCCCCGGCGACACGATCACCCTTGCCGCCACCGTCTGACGCGTCAAATCCCCGTTTGCGTCGCGATTTCCGTCGCCCTGGCCCCAATTTTTCTGACGCAAACGGGGATTGAACGGGCCACTCACCAGGTGTCGATGTTGGGGCGGCGCGGGGACGACTCGCGCCAGTGGGCCTGCGGAGCGGCGTCGAGGAGGGTCGTGATCCAGCGCCGGCTGTCGGCCGGGTCGATCACGTCGTCGATCTCGAAGTGGGTGGCGACACTCAGGGCCTTGCCGTGCTCGTACATCCGGTCGACCATCTCCCGGAACAACGCATCGCGGGTGGCGTCGTCGACGGCCGCCTCGAGCTCCTTGCGGTATCCGAGGCGGACCGCGCCCTCCAGGCCCATGCCGCCGAACTCGCCGGTCGGCCACGCCAGACAGGCGAGCGGCGCCTTCGTCGAGCCCCCCATCATCGCCTGCGCCCCGAGCCCGTACGCCTTGCGCGTCACGATCGTCACCATCGGCACCGACACGTTCGCCCCCGTGACGAACAGCCGGCTGCAGTGGCGCACCAGCGCGGTCGCCTCGACGTCCGGGCCGACCATCATCCCCGGTGTGTCGACGAGCGTGACGATCGGCAGGCAGAACGCGTCGCACAGCTGCAGGAACCGGGCCGCCTTGTCGGCGCCGTCGGAATCGATCGCACCGGCGAGATGGGTCGGATTGTTGGCCACGACCCCGACGGGCCGCCCCTCCACCCGGGCGAGCGCGGTGATCATGCCGACGCCGAACTCGCGGCGGAGTTCGAGGACCGAGCCGACGTCGAACAGCGCGTCGATGGCGCGGTGCATGTCGTAGGCGCGCAGCCGGTCCACCGGCACGACGTTGCGGATCTCATCGTCCGGCGGTGCCTCCCATGACGAGATCCGCCCCTGGAAGTACGACAGATACTGCTTGGCGGCGGCGATCGCGGCAGCCTCGTCGGCGACCACGATGTCGACGACGCCGTTCGCCCGTTGCACTTCGATCGGGCCGATCGCGGTGGGCTCGTACACCCCGAGGCCGCCGCCCTCGATCATCGCCGGCCCACCCATCCCGATGTTGGAGTCCTCGGTGGCGATCACCACGTCGCAACAGCCGAGGATCGCCGCGTTCCCGGCGAAGCAGTATCCGGCGTTGACACCGACGAGCGGGACGGTGCCCGACAGCTCACCGAACCAGCGGAACGCGAGGCAGTCGAGCCCGCTGACACCGATGCCGTCCGTGTCGCCCGGGCGCCCGCCGCCGCCCTCGGTGAGGAACACGATCGGCAGGCGCAGTTGCTCGGCGACCTCGAAGAGACGGTCCTTCTTCCGGTGGTTCTGCGTGCCCTGTGTGCCGGCGAGCACCGTGTAGTCGTACGACATCGCCACGACGCCGGTGGGCGCGGTCGCACCGGACGGCGACTCCTCGAACAACGCCGCGTTCGTGGTGCCGACACCACCCACGAGGCCGTCCGCCGGCGTGTTCTCGATCAGATCCTCGATCGAACGACGGCGGCGTTGCGCAGCGATCACGAGCGGGCCGTACTCCACGAACGACCCCTCGTCGACGAGATCGGCCAGGTTCTCGCGGGCCGTCCGCCGTCCCCGTTGCCGGCGCCGCGCCACGGCCGTCGGACGGTTGGCGTCGAGGCCCCGCTCGTGGCGCTCGACCACGGCGGCGAGGTCGGCGCGACCGCTCCCGGCCACCTGCTCGCCGGCGACGTCTTCAGCACCTGCTCGGGGTGTGTCGTCGGCGGCCCGCGGCCGACCGGACCGACTCGTCGAGCAGGACGAGGCGGTCACCGGCGACGACGGCGGCACCGACGGAGATCAGCACCTCGTGCACGATGCCCGACGCCGGGGCGGTCACCTCGTGGTGCATCTTCATCGACTCGATCAGCGCGAGGACATGACCTCGTTCCACGGTGGCGCCCCGCTCGACGAACACACCGACGATCGTGCCCTGCAACTCCGAGGTCACCGCAACAGCCATCCGACTGGTCTAGCCGACGGGCCCCGTCATTCTCCTCGTTCGGACCGTCGCTGGTACGGCGTGATCGACTGCTCCCCCATCACGAGCTCGGCCGCGACGGCGGCGAACAGGGCAGGCACGATGAACCCCGGTTGTCCCGTCGACTCGGCCACGAACACCACGGCGGCCAGCGGCACGCGGTAGCCCGCACCGAGGAACGCCGCCATTCCGAGGATCACGTACAGCGTGGGGTCCGACGGGTTGACGATGTCGCCCACGGCACGACCCACGAGCGCACCACCCACGACGAGCGGGATGAACAGGCCACCGACGCCGCCGCCGGCGGTGATCGTTGCCGTCGCCACACAGCGAATGGCGAAGACGGCGGCCAGCAGCCAGATGGCGTTGTCCTTGCCGAGCCAGACGATCGTCGGATAGCTCCCGAGCGTGAGGCTCTCGCCCGTGAGCAGTCGTGTGATCACGAACAGCACGATCGAAACCGCCGCCGCGATCGGCACACGGACGGCGATCGGCTGCAGCGTGTACCCCTTCGCCTTGCGGATCAGGAAGGCGAAGCCGCGCGCACCCACGGCGCAGGCGATCCCGACCAACACGGCGCCGAGCAGGTCCTTGTAGTCGAACTCGGCGCGACGGTTGTCGTCGAACAGGAAGATCGGCCTGGTGCTGCTGAGCGCGGCGAACACGAGGTAGCCGGACGCACTGGCGACGAGCGCGGGCACCAGCATCCGGCGCGCCATCTGATCGCGGAAAGGCACCTCCAGCGCGAAGATCGCCCCGGTGGCCGGCGCCTTGAAGATCGCCGACACGCCCGCCGCTGCCCCGGCCACGAGCAGCGTGCGGTGGTCGGCACCCTTGAACGCCGCCGGGAGCCGCCGTTGGATCATGGCGCCGAGCGCCGAGCCGCCGTACATCGAGGGCCCCTCGAGACCCATCGGGCCACCGAAGCCGAGCGTGACGACGGCCGCCATGATGCGGCCGACGAAGGCCCGTGGCCGGACCGGATACTCGGGATCGTGGAACGCCCGCAGGTACTCGTCCGACGTCGCCGACGACGCCCCGCCGCCCAACGTGCGCAGGAAGATCGCCGCCAACAGCAGGCCGACCCCGGGCGCGATCGCTCCGAACCACAGGGGCGCCTCGAGCACCCGTTGGAGCATCACCTCGGTCACGAGGTACTCGAAGAACCGGACGAGCAGCCCGGTCAGGGCACCGGTGATCGCGGCGAGGAGCACGACCTCGCGCGAGCGGCGGACGAGGTCGCGAAATTCCTGGGTGCGGATGTCGAAACTGGTGGAGCGGAATCGCTCCACGCTGCGGGTCCACACGATCCGGACTTTACGTCGCTCACCCCGTGCACGCGCGGCGTCGGCGAACCCTGCCCCTACGATCCTCCGCCATGGCACGGGTCGTCGTCACGGGTGGAGCAGGCTTCTTGGGATCGCACCTGTGTCGGGCACTCCTCGACCGGGGTGACGAAGTCGTGGCCCTCGACAACCTGGTCTCCGGCTCGGTCACCAACATCGAGGAACTGTTCGATACGCCGGGCTTCACGTTCGTCGAGCACGACGTCAGCAACTTCATCTGGGTGCCCGGGGCCGTCGACGCGGTGATGCACCTGGCCAGCCCGGCGAGCCCGGTCGACTTCGAACGCATCCCGATCAAGATCCTCAAGGTCGGCAGCCTGGGAACGCACAACGGCCTCGGCCTGGCCCTGGCGAAGGGGGCCAAGTTCTTCCTCGCCTCGACGTCGGAGGTGTACGGCGACCCGCTGGTGCATCCCCAGCCGGAGGACTACTGGGGCAACGTCAACCCGATCGGCATCCGCGGTGTGTACGACGAGGCCAAGCGCTTCGCCGAGGCGATGACCATGGCGTACCGCCGCCAACACGGACTCGACGTGCGAATCGTGCGGATCTTCAACACCTACGGGACTCGGATGAGGCCCGACGACGGTCGGGCGGTGTCGAACTTCCTCGTGCAGGCGCTGCGCGGCGAACCGATCACGATCTACGGCGACGGCTCGCAGTCGCGCTCGTTCACCTACGTCAGCGACGAGATCCGCGGGTTCCTCGCCCTGCTCGACTCCGACGTCGACACGCCCACGAACATCGGCAACGACAACGAGTTCACGATCCGCGAGCTCGCCGAGTTGGCGCTCGAGGTCACGGGGTCGCAATCCGAGATCGTGCACCGACCGCTGCCGGCCGACGACCCGACACAGCGCAAGCCGGATCTCACCAAGGCGCGCACGCTGCTCGGCTGGGAGCCGGAGGTGCAGCTGCGCGAAGGGCTGGCCCTGACCGCTGAGTACTTCCGTTCACGTCTCGACTGAGCAACATGTCACGAAGGGTCTGACCCCACGTGACATGCCACGTGACATCTCAGCGGCGGCCGACGCCGTCGTATTCGAAGCCCGCTTCGCGCACGAGCACCGGGTCGAGCAGGTTGCGGGTGTCGACGATGGTGATGCCGGGCCGCGCGGTGGCGGCCAATGCCGCCAGGTCGACCTTGGCGAAATCGGGCCATTCCGTGAACACGGCGATCACGTCGGCACCCGCACCCACGGCCAGCACCTCGTCGACGAGTTCGATGCCGGCGAGCGTCGCCTCCTGATGGGGCGACAGTTCGCCCACGACGGTCGGGTCGTACGCCACCACGCGCGCGCCGAGCCGGCGGAGTTCGGAGATGATCGCCAGTGCCGGTGACTCGCGGAGGTCGTCGGTCCCGGCCTTGAACGTCAGCCCCAGCGCGCCCACGGTGATCCCGGCGAGCGCATCCGGCTGCCTCCGATCGGTGCCCCGACCGGCGGCGGTCGCGATCTTGTCGACCATCCGGTCGAGCTGTTCGTCGTTGACGTCGATGACACCGCGCATCATCGTGAAGTTGTAGCCGTGCTCCTCGGCGATCTTCACGAGCGCCCTGGAGTCCTTCGGGAAGCAGCTGCCACCCCAGCCGGGGCCGGGGCTGAGGAACCGTCGACCGATCCGATTGTCGGAGCCGATGCCGTCGACGACCGCGGCGACGTCCGCACCGACGGCCTCGCACATGGCGGCGACGGCATTGACGAAGGAGATCTTCATCGCCAGG
Source organism: Ilumatobacteraceae bacterium (assembly GCA_963695145.1). Taxonomy (GTDB): domain Bacteria; phylum Actinomycetota; class Acidimicrobiia; order Acidimicrobiales; family Ilumatobacteraceae; genus Sva-07. The sequence goes on from CAVOGB010000007.1 coordinate 493,711, forward strand.
AATCCATTGGCGGCGTACTTGATCGTCTCGGCCGAGGCCGGGTCGGTGATCAGGATCGGGGCGTCGATGCCGGCGTAGAGATCGGCGACGCGCTCGGCGGCACGGCGATCGGCGCTGCCGATCACGACCCGGTCGGGCGACAGGAAGTCGCTGACCGCGGTGCCCTCACGCAGGAACTCGGGGTTCGACACGACGAACACGTCGGGCCGCTGCAGCGCCGCCTCGACGACCACGGTGGAACCGACCGGGACCGTCGACTTGTTGACGACCACGGCGCCGGGCTTGAGGACGGGAGCGATCTGGCGCGCCGCCTGCTCGATGTACGACAGGTCGGCGCTGCCGTCGTCGCCCTGCGGCGTCGGCACGCAGAGGAACACGATGTCGGCGTCGCGGGCCGCTTCGGCGGCGCCGAGCACGAACGTCAGCAGGCCCGCCGCCCGCCCGCCGTCGACCACGCTCGCCAGCCCGTCCTCGACGATCGGGATGACGCCGTCGTTCAGCATGTCGACCTTGCGCTGATCGATGTCGCCGCAGGTCACGCGGTGTCCCAGGTGGGCGAAGCAGGCCCCGGTCGTGAGGCCGACGTATCCGGTACCGACCACGCCGAGTCGAACCACGGGCTGCTGCGACATCCAGCGGATCCTACCGGCGTGCAGGCGACAGGCCAGGGCGTTCCGGCGACGCCCGCGCCAACTACCCTGCGCACCGATGTCCGCCCTCGTGTCGATCTTCCTGACGACGGCGGCAGTACCCGCGCAGGTCGACCCAGGGCTCGCCTCGGCGTGCGGCGAGGATCCCGGCTCGTTGTGCGAGTGGGTCTTCGACCAGACCGGCAACGAGACGCTGGCCAAGATCAGTGACTGGCTCGTCGGCACACCGCTCACCGTGCTGTGCATCGTGGTCGGCGCGTGGATCCTCGCCCACGTCGCGCGCCGCTACCTCGGTCGGGTCGTGCGGGGAGTGATGATGCGCCAGAACTCCCTGCCGGTGAAGCATCTCACGAAGGTCGGGATCGGCAACGGAGACGAGTTCGATCCCCGACTCGAGGCTCGTGCGGCGTCGATCTCCGGCGTCGTCGGGGGCACGGCCGGCGTGATCATCTGGGTGATCGCGCTGATCACCGTGCTCGGGGAACTCGGCCTCGACCTCGGCCCGTTGATCGCCGGCGCCGGCATCGCTGGTGTCGCCCTGGGCTTCGGCGCCCAGAGCATCGTCAAGGACTTCCTCGCCGGGCTGTTCGTCCTGATCGAGGACCAGTACGGCATCGGCGACACGGTGGATCTCGGGGAGGCGTCGGGCACCGTGCAACAGATCACGCTGCGCACGACGGTGCTGCGCGCCCAGGACGGGACCGTCTGGCACGTCCCGAACGGCGAGGTGATGCGCGTCGGCAACAAGTCGCAGATCTTCTCCGTGGCGATCGTCGACGTGACCGTCGCCTACGCCAGCGACCTGGATCGCGTCAAGGCGGTCATCCTGCGGAGTGCGACCGAGATCTGTGAGTCGGAGGAATGGCGCGACGACGTCCTCGAGCCGCCGGACCTCCTCGGCGTCGAGGCCTTCGCCAGCGTCGGCGTCACCGTGCGCACGTTGGTGAAGACCACGCCCGGCAAGCAGTGGGCGCTCCAGCGGGCCCTGCGCGAGGCGGTCAAGGAGGCCCTCGACGAGGCGGGGATCGAACTCCCCGGCCAACGCCTGTAGTCGTCGCGTCCGACCGATGAATGTCACAATGACGCCATGAGGAATGCGGAGGTCGGTCAGCGCTGATGGTGTTCGCCCCGGCACCGTCGACGGTGCTCCTCGTGTTCTGCTCGCTCATCGTCATCGCCGGGTTCGTCGTTCTCGCCGTCGTCGAGCAACGGGTCGCCCCGCCGCGGCCCCGCGCCGCGGAGAACCTCGGCGCCCTGCGCGACGAGCCGCCCGGCATCGTCAACATGCTGACGAACGACGCCACGCTGACCGCCGCCGGCTTCCGGGCCACCGTGATCGATCTCGCCGCCCGCGGGTGGCTGCGCGTGCTGCCACCCGACGAGGAGGACGAACTCGCCCGGGTCCGCCCGGCGGCGACCGCGTTCCAGGGTGACTCGCTGCTCCCCCACGAACGCCTCGTGCTCCAGCACGTGTTGGCCCGGTACACCTCCGAACGGGCGATCCCCGCCCGCTACCTCGCGGTCGACATCCGCGGCTCGTGGTGGCGCCGGTTCGGCCACCTCGTCACCGACGAGGCGGTGCGGCGCGGACTGTTGCGGCGCCGGTGGACCTGGAACGACATCGCCGGGCCCGCCGCGCTGGCCATCGTCGCGTTGCTCGTGTGGTGGTGGGCGGCCGCGAGCGGCGACGATTCCGTCGCCGTCATCGACTCGATCGGCCGTCGCGTCGCATCGGTGGCCGTGCTCGTCGCCGCGATCGTCCTTGCCGTGCGGGTGATCGAACGCGTCCGCCGGCCCCAGCTCACGCACACCGACGAGGGGGTGACCGCCACCGAGCAGTGGCTCGCCGTGCGCGCCCGCCTCGTCGGCGCGGACATGGCGTCGGTCCCCCCGAGCTCGATGGAACCGGGCGACCGCCGGCTCGCCTACGCCACCGCGATGTGCCTCGCCGAGGCGGCGAGCGTCGAACTCCCGCTCGCTCGCGAGGATCACTACCGGGCATGGAGCGCGATGGGAGGCGAAGCACGGCTCGTGCGCGTCAGCTATCCGCATCGCCTCGGCTACGGGATGCAGCCGTTCACGGCGATCGCCACCGGGCTGATCCTGACGTTCGCAGGGATCTGGGCGGGACGATTCTTCGCCGACGCGGCGCGTGGCAACGCGCTCGAGTCGGTCTACGAACGGTTCCCGGAGCAGACGGATCTGATCGCCGACGTCGCCACGGGCTTGGCCGCGCTCGCCTGGCTGCCGGTCCTGGCGGGGCTGCTCATCGCCCTCGGTGGGGCGATCGACGGCTTCGCCAACGTCCACCGGACCGGCATCGTCCTCCGCGCCCGACGTCCCGTGGAGGTCAGTCCGCTCCCGACGGCCCTGCGCCGCCGGCTCGAGCGCGACCGTTACAGCCTGTTCATCGCCGTCGACGACGGCACGTCCGACACGATCCAGGCCTGGCGGTGCTCCGAACGCACCGCGGTGCCGCAGGGCGCCCGGGCGACGATCACCGCGACGCCGTTCCTCGGCCACGTCCGCTCGGCGGCCCCCGTCGGCCACCGCCTCGTCGACTGACCGATCCGCCCACCCCACCCACCCACCGCACCCACCCCGAAAATGGAGCAGATGTCGCGCTCAGCGCGACATCTGCTCCATTTTCGGAACCGGGGTGGATGGTTCGGGTCAGGTGGCGAGGTCGGCGGTGCGACGGATCTCGGCGGTCAGGTCGGCCCAGCGCGGTCGGGGCAGGTCGTGGCCCATGTCGGGGTACATGATCAGACGGGCGCCGGGCACGGCCTTGGCCGTGGCGACACCGCCGCTCGGGCGCACCAGCGGGTCGGCCAGCCCGTGGACCACGAGCGTCGGCACGGTCACGCGCCGCAGCCCCGGCGTACGGTCGGGGCCCGCCATGATGGCGGTCGTCTGCCGGGCGGCGCCCTGGGGGCGGAAGCTGCGCTCCACAGCGCGCTTCGCGATGAGGCGCTGCTCGGACTCGTCGAAGTGCGGGCCCGACACCAACCGGAACGTCTCGACCGACCGTTCGACGGCCGTCTCGCGCGTCGGCGCCGGGAGCCGGGCCAGCTTCGTCAGCAGCTTCGGCGCGATCTTGCCGTGCCGACGGCTGCCGGTGTTCGACATGATCGACGTGAGCGATCGCACCCGGTCGGCGTGCTCGATGGCCACGGTCTGGGCGATCATCCCGCCCATCGAGATGCCGACGACGTGGGCGGACCCGACCTCGAGCGCATCGAGCAGACCGACCGCATCGGCCGCCATGTCGGACAGCCGGTATTCGGACTTGACCGGCCGACGGACCAGGGAGCCGAGCACGGCTTTGACCTGGCTCGGCGCCTCCCACGTGAACTCCGTCGACAGACCGATGTCGCGGTTGTCGAACGAGATCACACGGAAGCCGGCGGCGACGAGCCCGTCGACGAACTCCTCCGGCCAGTCGATCAATTGCCCACCGAGGCCCATCACCAGCAGCAGCGGATCGCCCTCGCCGCGTGATTCGTACTCGATGGTGATTCCGTTGGCGGCGATGGCGGTCATGGCCGAAGCATGTCACGGGACCTGCCAGAAACCAGCCTTCAGATAGGCGCCCTCCGGGAACGTGACCGGATGGTCGATGTCGTGGCCGGTGCGGGTGATCTCCCGGAGCGGACGCTCGGCGCCGGTGGCCGCGGTCTCGACGGCGTCGTAGAAGGCGCTCGCCGGCACCCGGCTCGAGCACGACGCCTGGACGAGCACGCCGCCCGGAGCGACGAGAGCGAACGGCGAGGCGGGTGAGGCGCGAGTACGCCCGCAGCGCCGCCTCGACGTTCGACTGGCGCTGGGCGAACGACGGCGGATCGACGACGACCAGCCCGAAGCGCCGCTCGTGCCGGCCGAGATCGGCCAGCACGTCGAAGGCGTCGCCGACGCGGGTCTCGTGCGCACAGGCCCCGACCGCGGGGAGCGCCCGATTCAGTTCCATGTTGCGCGTCGCCGCCGCGAGGGTCGGGGCCGACAGATCGACGCTGAGCACCGACGTGGCGCCGCCGGCGGCCGCGTGCACGCTGAACCCGCCGGTCGCGGCGAACATGTCGAGCACGTCGAGGCCGTCCGACATCGCGCCGACGAGCATCCGGTTCGCCCGTTGGTCGAGGAACCACCCGGTCTTCTGGCCGTGTCGCACGTCGGCCTCGAAGGCGAGGCCGGCCTCGCGGAACACGACGACGTCGGATTCCAACCGGCCGGCGATCACGTCGGCGTCGGCGAGGCCGAACGTCTCCCCGCGCGCCAGCGTCCTGGCGAGCCGCAACACCACCGCCGCCACACCCGTGACGTCGACGAGGGCGCGCACGACGGCGGCGAGATGTGGGAACCATGCGGCCGAGTAGACCTTCACCACCAGCACATCCGCGTACCGGTCGACGACGAGGCCGGGGAACCCGTCACTCTCCCCGTTGACGACGCGGTACCCGAGTTGGGAGGCGTCGTCCGCGGCGACGAACGGCGCTCGGCGGTCGAGGGCGCGGGCGATCGCCGCTCGCCACCACGACTCGTCGATCGTCGCCGGTGCACCCTGGTGCAGCACCTTGATGCGGATCGGCGACGCCGGGTCGAACAGGCCGATCGCCGCGAACGCGCGCCGTTGGTCGAACACGACGGCGAGGTCCCCGGGACTGCCCCCGTCGGTGATCGACGTGATCGAGTCGGAGAACACCCACGGGTGGCCGGCACGCACGTGGCGGAGTGCGTCCGGCGTGACGCGCACCGCGAGTCGCCGTGGCGACGGGGCCGGCAGCGCGTCGAGCACGGGATCGACGGGCAGGTCCGGCACGCTCCAAGGACTAGCACGGTTCGGTGTTCTCAAGCAGCACGCACGGCGGCCGATCGTCACGTACTGTCGGGAGCCGATGGAACAGATTCGACGTGTGGCGATCAGTACCGGCGGCGGCGATGCGCCGGGACTGAACGCCGTGATCCGGTCGGTGACCCTGGCGGCGCGCAACCGAGGGTGGGACGTGGTCGGGATCCGCGACGGGTTCAACGGTCTGCTCTTCCCCGACGACTACGACGGACGCGGGCTGATCGAGCTCAGCCGCGAGTCCGTGCGTGGGATCTCGCACCTCGGCGGCACGATCATCGGCTCGACCAACAAGGGCAATCCCACCGCCTACCCGGTCCAGCAGGACGACGGGTCGTGGATCGAGGTCGATCGCACCCACGAGCTGCTCGGACGGTTCGACGAGGCCGGCATCGACGCCCTCATCACCGTCGGCGGCGACGGCTCCCTCACGATCGGGCACCATCTGTGCCGCCACGGGCTCCGGGTGATCGGGGTGCCGAAGACGATCGACAACGACCTCGACAAGACGACGGCGACGTTCGGGTTCGACACCGCGGTGGGCTTCGCCACCGAGTGCATCGACCGGCTCTTCTCGACGGCCACGTCACACGGGCGCGTCATCGTGGTGGAGGTCATGGGTCGCTACGCCGGGTGGATCGCCCTGCATTCCGGGATGGCGGCGGGGGCACACTGCATCCTGATCCCGGAGATCCCGTACTCGCTGTTGCCGATCGCCGCCACGATCAAGCAGCGCGAGGTGCGCGGGGCGAAGTTCTCGATCGTCGTCGTGGCCGAGGGCGCGCTGCCCGTCGACGGTGAGGTGTCGACGATCGGGCACGCGATCGGCCAGGCGGTGCAACTCGGCGGGATCGGCGGCAAGGTCGCCGCCGAGTTGGAACTGCTGACCGGCAAGGAGGCCCGCACCGTGGTGCTCGGCCATCTGCTCCGCGGCGGGTCGCCGACGTCGGTCGACCGGTTGCTCGGATTGCGTTTCGGCGCGGCCGCCGTCCGTGCGCTCGAGGAGGGCCACAACGGGGTGATGGTGGCGCTCGATCCGCCGAACGTCACCTACGTGCCGCTCGACGAGGCGACGAACCGGATGAAGAGCGTTCCGCCGGACTGCGACACGATCCTCACCGCCCGCGACCTGGGGATCAACTTCGGCGACGCCATGCCGCCCCCGTGAACCAGGGCGGCCGGGTCAGTTCTTGCGTTCGAGCATCGCCAGGCGCAGGCCGAGTCCGATCACGACGGTCCCCCCGAGGCCGCTGAGCACCTCGAGCCGGCGTGGCGAGCGGACGAACCACTGCCGTGCCGTTCCCGCGCCGAGGCCCCACACGCTGTCGGACACGAGCGCCACGCCGACGAACACCAGGCCGAGCACGGCCATCTGCACCGCACCGGGTGCGCCGCCGTGCTCGACGAACTGGGGCAGGATCGCGGCGAAGAACACGATCGTCTTCGGGTTCGACGATCCGACCACGAATCCATCGGTCAGCAGTGACCGCGTCGATCGCGCCACCACGGGGGCCACGTCGAGGGCGGCCGCGTCGCGGCGATGGCGGATGGTCTGCACCCCCAGCCAGACGAGATAGAGCGCGCCGAGCAGCTTGACCGCGGTGAACACGGCGATCGAGCGCTCGACGATCGCTCCCACGCCGACGGCGACGAGCAGCACCTGGGTGTACGCCCCCGCGGCGTTGCCGAGCACGGTGACCAGCGCCGCCCGCCGGCCGTGCGAGACGGCGCGGCTCACGACGAACATCACGCTCGGACCCGGAATGACGATGATCGCGAACGCCAGTGCGGCGAACGCGGCGAGTGACGAAGCCGGAGGCACATCTGTATTGAATCCGTTCGACGGGCGCGAACGATCGTCGATTTCCGTCGCGCCCGGCCATGTACAGTTCCGCACACCCGGGCCCCCACCCCACCACGACGCCCGGGCGAGACAGGTCGTCATGGCGAAGAAGATCAAGCCGATCCCCGAGTTCCACCACGCGGCTGCGGCCCGCGCCCGGCGCGAGGAGGGCCAGGACCGGCGAGCGATCGTCCCGCTGGAATCGCACGCCACCGTGCCGAGCAGCCGGGAAGACCCGATGGACATCATCACCGCCCAGGACGCGTCCAGGGTGGCCGACCTCGTCCCGATCCGCCACGGCCGGATGAGCGTCTCGCCGTTCACGTTCTACCGCGCCACCGCCGCCGTGATGGCCGCCGACCTCGCCCGCACACCGACGACCGACATGACGTTGCAGATCTGTGGCGACGCGCACCTGTCGAACTTCGGGGTGTTCAGCGGGCCCGATCGACGGCTCGTGTTCGACCTCAACGATTTCGACGAGACACTGACGGGCCCGTTCGAGTGGGACGTCAAGCGCCTGGCGGGGAGCGTCACCGTCGCCGGCCGGCACAACAACTTCCGGGAGAAGGAGATCCGGCGGGCCACCCGAGCGGCCGTCACCGCCTATCGCGAAGGGCTCGAACGTCTGTCCCACGTCGCACCACTGGCGCTCAACTATCTCCGGATCGAGATCGAGCCGGTGATCCAGTCGCTCAAGGATCCGACGATGCGCAAGCGGGCCGACAAGGTGTCGCAGAAGGCACTGCTGCGCGACAGCATCGCCGCGGTCGGCAAGCTGACCGAGATCGTCGACGGACGGCACCAGATCGTCTCGCGGCCACCGCTCATCCTGCGGCTCGACGAACAACTCGCGGCGACGGGTTCGGAGGAGATCCAGGACTTCTTCCGCTCGTATCTGTCGACGTTGCCCAACCACCGCCAGCACCTCCTCAGCCGTTACGCGGTGGTCGATGTCGCCCACAAGATCGTCGGCGTCGGCAGTGTCGGCACCCGATGCATGATCGTGTTGCTCGAGAGCGGTGATGGTCACCCCCTGTTCCTCCAGTTCAAGGAGGCCGGCCCGTCGGTGCTCGAGCCGTACTGCGGCGCCAGTTCGTACGACGAGCACGGCGAGCGGGTCGTGCAGGGGCAACGCCTGATGCAGACCACCGGCGACATCTTCCTGGGCTGGTCGCAGCTGCACCGCGAAGGACAGACGACCGACTTCTACTTCCGCCAGTTGTGGGACGGCAAGGGCTCGTTCGATCCGGAGGGGATGCGTCCGGCGGGCTTCGAGCTCTACGCGGCCGTCTGCGGCGACACCCTCGCGCTGGCCCATGCTCGCTCAGGTGACGCGGCGATGATCTCGGGGTACCTCGGAACCGACTCGACCTTCGACGATGCCATCACCGACTTCGCCAGCGGCTACGCCGACATCATCGAGGCGGATCACGGCGTGCACGCCGCGGCGATCGCGTCGGGGCGCATCGACGCCATCCTCGACATCTGAGGCCTTCGACCGGGACTGGCTCGACCGGGACTGGCTCGACTGGGACTGGCTCGACTGGGACGACCGTCCGGATGGTCAGAGGTCGCCGAGGATCTCCTGGCGCTTCGCCTCGAACTCCTCGGGTGTGACGAGGCCCCGGTCGCGCAGGTCGGTGAGCTGCTCGAGCCGATCGGTGGTCGACGGTGTCGACGGCGCGGACGGCGGCGTCACGAGCGGAGTGCCCTGGATCGCGTCGCGCAGGTCGGCGGCGTTGCGCTTGGAGTCGGCGACCTCGTCCGCTTCGACCTGAGCGAAGATGACGTTGCGGACGTGCTCGGGATCGGGGATGTTCTCGAAGACCGAGTCGCCCGTCTCCCCGGCGGATTCGATGATGACGACGCCGTTGTTGAGCAGCCGGGCCATCAGGTTCTGGTGGAAGTTGACGTTGTTCACCCGGTTCAGCGGGATCGACACCCCGCGACGGTGGAAGAAGCCGCTCTGGTAGGCCACCCGCTCGTCGGTGATGGCGAAGCGCGTGGTCTGCCACTGGGCGAACTGCACGATCGTGTCGATCACGAGGAAGATCACCGCCAGCAGCACGAGCCACCCCGCGATCGTGCCGAGCGCGCCGTCCCATCTCACCCAGAGCCAGATCAGCAACAGCACCCCGACGACCCCGGTGACCTCTTTCCAGAAGAACCACCAGTGCGGGTGGGAGTACAAGACCATCGTCTCGCCGGGCATCAGTTCGAGCTTTGGGCCTGCCATGGACGCAGCGTAGTAAACACTCCGCATGGAACACTTCGATGTCATCGTGGTCGGAGCCGGGATCTCCGGAATCGGTGCCGCGTACCATCTGCAGCGGAATTGTCCCGGCCGGACGTACGCGATTCTCGAGGGCCGGCCCGACATCGGCGGCACGTGGGACCTGTTCCGTTACCCGGGTGTCCGGTCCGACAGCGACATGCACACGCTCGGGTACAGCTTCAAACCGTGGAAGGCGGCGAAGTCGATCGCCGACGGGCCGTCGATCCTCGAGTACCTCCGCGAGACCGTCGCCGAGTTCGGGATCGCTCCTCACATCCGGTTCGATCACCTCGTCCAGCGGGCCGAGTGGTCGAGCGACGACGCGCGCTGGACCGTCACCGGCACCCGCGCCGGCACGGGGGAATCGCTGGCGTTCACGTGCAACTACCTGTTCATGTGCTCGGGCTACTACAGCTACAAGGGCGGGTACACGCCGGAGTTCCCGGGCATCGAGCACTTCACCGGGCAGGTGATCCATCCGCAGGCGTGGCCCGAGGATCTCGACTACGCCGGCAAGCGTGTCGTCGTGATCGGTTCCGGTGCCACGGCCGTCACCCTGGTGCCGGCGATGACCGACCAGGCCGCCCACGTCACGATGCTCCAGCGGTCGCCGACCTACGTGGTGTCCCGACCGGACGAGGACGGCATCGCCAACACGCTGCGCAAGGTGCTGCCCGAAGGCGTCGCCTACGACATCACCCGCCTCAAGAACACGACGCTGCAGCAGGTGCTCTACAAGCGGATGCGCACGCAGCCCGAGAAGTCGAAGGCCCAACTCCTCAAGATGGTCCGCAAGGAACTCGGGGACGAGTACGACATCGACACCCACTTCACGCCGCGCTACAACCCGTGGGACCAGCGGATGTGTCTCGTTCCCAACAGCGATCTGTTCGCCGCGATCTCCTCGGGCCGGGCGTCGGTCGTGACCGACCAGATCGACACGTTCACCGAGACGGGCATCCGCCTGGAGTCGGGCGACGAGCTCGAGGCCGACATCGTCGTCACCGCCACCGGCCTGCAACTGGTGACGCTCGGCGAGATGGACTTCGTCGTCGACGGCGAACCGGTGGACTTCTCGAAGACCTGGACGTACAAGGGGTTCGCCTACAGCGACGTGCCGAACCTGGCGTCGTCGTTCGGCTACATCAACGCATCGTGGACCCTGCGCGCCGATCTCATCTGCGAATACGTGTGCCGCCTGCTCAACCACATGGACGAGACCGGCACCGTGCAGTGCACGCCGCGGCTGCGGGTGTCCGACGCCGACATGCCCGAACGTCCGTGGATCGAGAACTTCACGTCGGGCTACATGCAGCGCATGATGCACCGGTTCCCGAAACAGGGTGACCGGGAGCCGTGGATCAACCCGCAGAACTACCGGCGCGACAAGAAGATGTTCAAGAAGTCGCCGGTCGCCGACGGCGTGATGCGGTTCGGCCGCGCCCGCGTCGTCGAGTCGGCCGAACCGGTCAGCGCCGCAGCCGGCTGACGGTCACGGGACGGCGGTCGTTCCGGGACCTGCCGGGGCCTGCTGCGCGGCGGCCTTCTGTCTGGCGAGCCACGCGGTGGCGGCGACGCGTCCGTTCTCGTAGAGCTGTTCCTGCTGCCGTTTCGTGATCCCGAAATCGGTCGAGCGGACACCGGTCGTGTCGACGAAGATCGTGCGCTTGACGACTTCGGGATCGTTGATGTGCATCAGGTCGTACCAACTGGTGAGCGTGCCGACGAGCGCTTTGCCCAGTGTGATCAAGCCGGTCACCTTGCGGCCGCCCGTGCCGGGCGACTTCTCCGCCGAGAGCTTGATACCGATCGTCGGCCAACGACTCGGCTGGCCATCGGTACGGTCGAACACGTCGATCGGGAAGTTCGAGAGCATTCCGCCATCGACCAACCATGACGTCTCGCCGCCCGGATGCTTGAGCTTCTTCGGCCGGAAGAAGAACGGGATGGAGGCCGACGCACGCACGGCATTGGCCACCGGCTCGGTGTCGGGTGCGATCCCGAACTTCGACTGGAACATCCAGGGCAGCCGCAGCAGCGCGCTCTGCGTGACATCGGAGACGTGGACGACCAACTTGTACTGGTGGTCGGGTGGCAGCGCGCTGCCCGGGTCGTCGTTACGCAGATCGCCCCAGGTGGTGACGCCCTTGTCACGCAACCGGTCGGCGACGAACGACTCGACGTATCCGCCCTCGTAGACCCCCTGGTGGATGACCAACGAGAGCAGCTGACCGACGAGCGGGATGCGCGTGAGCAGCGTGGCGTCACGGAACCGGCTGTAGTCGAGCGACGTCATCACGTCGTACATCTCCGACGACGTCATGCCCGCGGCGACGAGCGAGCCGACGATCGATCCCGCCGACGTGCCGGCCACCCGCTCGAACCGGTACCCGGCCTCCTCGAGCACGCTGAGCGCACCGACGAGGCCGATGCCCTTCACGCCGCCACCTTCGAGCACGAGGTCGGCCCGCAGCTCCCCGCTGGGCTGGGTCATGTGGCGAGAGTACCACCGTCGGTGACGGCGCTGGATGGGGCTGCGCCGTCGATCCGGTGGTCGCCGTCTCTCGACCGAAATTTGGAGCAGATGTCGCGCTCAGCGCGACATCTGCTCCAAATTTCGGGGTGGGGGGAGTGAATCGGAGGCGCAACTCGCCCGATCGGGCCCGAGGCCCGCTGCGATCAGGTCGGCTTGGTGACCGTGCGGGCGAGGATGCCGAGCGTGGCCCGCAGCGCGCTCTCGGGGATGACGGGGAAGATGCCGCGCTCGCGCCAGGTGTCGTCGATGGCCGACCAGTCGTAGTACGAGGTGACCACGGTGGTGCCGTCGTCTCCCGGCTCGAGGCGGTAGCCGTACACATGACCGATCGGCGGTTTGATCAGGCCCTCGATGGTCCACGCGATCTCCCGGTCCGGCTCGAACGTCACGAACTTCACGGTGACGTCGTACTCCCCCAGCGGGAAGTCGTTGAGCGCCTCGCGGTCCATGTGGATCTCGAACGAGTCGCCGACGGCCGATGCCGGCTCGCCGGTCGAGCTCATCAGCATCCCTGACGCGTCGATCGACACGTGTCCGTCCGGATCGCGGAGCACGGCGAAGATCGCCGACGGTTCCGCTCTGATGGTGCGCTGCACCTCCATGCGGTCGGCCGCCGTGGTCGTGTCGGTGTCAGTGGGGGTGTCACTCATCGGCGCAGCTTCCCACAGGTCAGCGCGGGGCGATGAGTCGTGAGAACCCCTCGCGGAGGAACGTCTCGTACCCCTTCCTCGACCTCCCGAGATCGGTGGTGACCTTCAGGTACACCTCGGGTCCGACCATCGCCCAGGCCAGGTCGATGGTGATCTCGTCGACATCGGTGCCGAGCACCGCGCGCACGGAGCGGGCGACCTCGATCCGCCGGCCGCGCTCGAGCTCCTGCCGCCAGCCGTCGATCTCCGGATCGGCCGCGGCCGCCTCGATGAGGGCACTCCACACGCCCGCTGATCGTTCGTGCACGTCCGCGGTGATCTCGACGGCCGCATCGACTCGTTCGCCGAACGTCCCCTCGGCCATGCGCTTCGTGTACGGCCGGTCGGCGAACGGGATGGGCTCGGCGTCCCCGACGACCGCGACGTCCATCGCCGCGCGCAGCAGGGCCTTCTTCGAACCGAAGCCGCTGTAGATCGTCTCGACGGCGACGCCCGCGTCGGCGGCGATGCCGGCGATCGTCGTGCCCGCCCACCCGTGCGCACTGAACAGGCGGATCGCGGCGGCCAACACGTCCTCCCTCGTCTGCGCGGCCTGGAGCGAGCGGCGGGTGGAGTTGTACTTCCGGCGCGGTTTGTCGACGGCTCCGGGAGCGACGCGTGAATTCATGCTTGCATCATACACTGACATCTGTTTCAATACAGTCTCACTCTGATCAATAGAGACAACATCAACTCAAAGGAATGAAACCATGATCCCGATCACGCTCGACACCGCCGCCCACCCCATCGCCGCCGACACCTGGCTGATCCCGACGTTCGCCGCCGAACCGTCGGGAGCGTTCTTCGGGGCGCACTCGCTCGTCATCCGCGGCGAGCAGCCCGTCATCGTCGACACCGGCTGTTCGCTCGTGCGCGACGAGTGGTTGAACAAGACGTTCTCGATCGTCGATCCGGCCGACGTCCGCTGGGTGTTCATCTCCCACGACGACCACGACCACATCGGCAACCTCGACGCGGTGCTCGACCTCTGTCCGAACGCCACCCTGGTCGCCAACTTCTCGATCGTGGCACGCCTGTCGGGCGACGTCGAACTCCCGCTCGAACGGATGCGTTGGCTCGATCAGGGCGACACGCTCGACGTCGGCGATCGCACACTGCGCCTCGTGCGCCCACCGATGTGGGACTCCCCCGCGACCCGCGGCCTGTACGACCCGACCACCGGCATGTTGTGGGCGGTCGACTCGTTCGGGACGCTCCACCAGGGCGAGGTGTACGAGGCGGCCGACGTTGCTCCCGACCTGTACGACGAGAGCTTCACCGTCCTCAACGCCCAGAACACGCCATGGCTCGAGTTGGTCGACCCGGCCCGCTTCGCGGCGCACGTCGCCACCACGTCGAGGCTGCCGCTCGAACTGGTGGCGTCGGCGCACGGCCCGGTCCATCGTGGCCGCCAGATCGACGAGGCGTTCGAGCGTACGATCGCGCTGGCGAACCAGCCGACCCCACCGAACCCCGGCCAGGACGTGCTCGACTTCCTGGTCTCGATGATGCTCGCCCCGGCGTGAGCGATCGTCCACCGCAGCGACAGCCATTTCGACAAGCACGACAACGACGGGAGAAGCAACGATCATGGGACGACTGATGCACGAAGGACGGGTGGAGGCGACGAGCCGCGCCACCCCTGAACAGATCTGGGCGGTCATCTCCGATGTCACCCGGATCGGCGACTGGAGCCACGAGTGCCGGACGGCGGAATGGCTCGGCGAAGCGCGCCGCGCCGTACCCGGTGCCCGATTCCGCGGCGGCAACAAGACCGGCCGGATGTCGTGGTCGCGACAGAACGAGATCGTCGAAGCCGACGCTCCGCACCTGCTCGTGTGGCGCACCGTGCCGACCCGGCTCTACACCGACCAGACGGAATGGCGGATCACGATCGACGGCGACGGCGACGTCACGACGATCGTGCAGACGTTCGAGGTGCTCGCGCTCAACCCCGTCATGGAGCGCCTGTACCACCTGTTGATCCCGGCGCACCGCGATCGCATGGAGGCGCTGCGCGACGACCTGCGGCGGTTGGCGAGTGTGGCGGAGACCGTCGAGCTCGAGCCGGCACCGTGACGCCGGCGGACGACGCCGCGGCTGGTCAGTTCCAGTCGCGGCGCGTCCGGGGCATGTGACTCTCGCCGCCGGCCGCGTTGCGCACGCCGAGCACCTGGTGCAGTTGCAGGCCGGCGTCGTCGAAGCCGTTGATCGACCCGGACATGTAGAGCCGCCAGACCCGCGCCCGTTGCTCGCCGACGAGCTCGACGGCCTCGTCCCACCGTGCCTCCAGATTGGCGACCCAGTGGCGCAGCGTCGTTGCGTAGTGCTCACGCAGATCCTCGACGTCGCGGATCTCGAAGCCGACGCGCTCCATGGCCAGCAGTGACTCACCGACGTCGATCAACTCACCGTCGGGGAACACGTAGCGGTACACGAAACTGCGCCGGCCCAGTCGGGATCCGCCGCGCGACGAGATGGCGTGGTTCAGCAGTCGGCCCCCGTCGGCGAGCAACCCGTACAGGTGCTCGTAGTAGAGGGACAGGCGTTCCGATCCGACGTGTTCGGACATCCCGACCGAGCTGATCACGTCGAACGGGCCGTCGTCGACCTCGCGGTAGTCCTGGATCCTGATCTCCACGAGATCGTCGAGGCCGGCCTCAGTGACCCGCCGCCGGGCGTACCTCGCCTGTTCGTCGCTGATCGTCACCCCGACGACCCGCGCGCCGTAGTGGCGCGCGGCGTGCATCGCCATCGATCCCCAACCGCATCCGACATCGAGCAGGCGCAGCGGCGCGCCGTCGGCGCGGCCTCGGGACGGCGGCTCGTGCAGGCCGAGCTTGCGGCAGATCAGATCGTGTTTCGCCGCCTGCGCGTCGACGAGCGACGTGTCGGCCTCGACGAAACGGGCGCACGAATACGTCATCGCCGGGCCGAGCACGATCTCGTAGAACGCGTTCCCCACGTCGTAGTGATGACTGATCACCTGCTTGTCCCGCCGAAGCGAGTGGCGACGGCCTCTGGGGACCATCTCCGCGGCCGGTGCCGGCGGTGGTGCCGTCCCGAGGCCGCCGAGGCGGTGGGCCGCAGCGATGAACTTCGGCAGCGCAGCCGCTTGGACCCGCTTCGAGTGGGGATCACCGTTCTGCAGGGCCCGCAGGACCTCGGCAACCGGGCCGTCCACGTCGATGTCACCCATCACGAACGCCCTGGCGAGGCCGAGTTCGTCGGGCGACCAGATGATGCGCCGTATCGCATCGATCGAGTTGATCTTGAGTCGTCCGGGCCCGTCTCGTCGACCGACCGTCGATCCGTCCCAGAACTCGATCTCCACGGCTGGTGTGCCGAGCAGCCCCTCGAGCGCAGGACCGATGACGTCCGCGACGGCGGTCGACTCGTCGCGAACCGTCGTACCAGCTTGCAGCGTGCTCACGTCGTCTCCCTGCCTTCCCGCGACCGATGTGTCGGTACCCCCATGTTGGCGCGCGGAAACGCTCCGGCGCAACGACCCAGTTGTTCACATGGGGTCAGGCTCCGCGCAACAACTCGCGGCCGAGCGAGCATGATGGTCGGATGAGCGATGTCGTGGTCCGACGAGTCCGTCCATGGGCGCGATCGCCGGACTCGCCACTCGTCGATGTCGTCGTTCGCTCGGGGCGGATCGCCTCCATCGGGCCGACGGTCGACGACCCGGATCCGTACGGTGACACGCCGACGTTCGACGGCGGCGGCGGGCTGCTCCTCCCGGCGTTCTCCGACGTGCACGGCCACCTCGACTCGACGCGACTCGGTCTGCCGTTCCGGCCCCACACCGCCGAGCCCGGGCTGCTCGGTCTCGTGGAGAACGACCGTCGGAACTGGCGCAATGACGGATCGGTGGCCGAGCGGGCGATCCGCACCTTGGGAGCGACGGTCGCCGCGGGGACGGTACGGGTCCGGTCCCACGCGCAGGTCGATGCCGACGCCGGACTCGAGCGTGTCGAAGGGGTGCTCGCCGCCCGCGCCGCGTTCGAGGGCCGGTGCGATGTGCAGGTCGTGGCCTTTCCCCAGTCGGGGATCATCCGCGATCCACCGACCGCCGATCTGCTGGGCGCGGCCGTCGACGCCGGAGCCGACCTCGTCGGCGGCATCGACCCGTGCGCCTTCGACCGCGACCCCGTGGCCCACCTCGACGTCGTCTTCGGCCTCGCCGACCAGAAGCACGTCGGCGTCGACCTGCATCTCCACGAGGTGGGCGAACTCGGCGCGTTCACGATCGAGTTGATCGCCGAGCGCACGAGGGCGTTGTCGATGGAGGGCAACGTCACCATCAGCCACGCGTTCGCCCTCTCGTCGGTCGATCCGGCCCGGCAGACCGCGCTGATCGAACTGCTCGCCGTCGCTGATGTCGGCATCACCACGGTGGCGCCGGGGAACCGTGAACCGCTGCCCATCGACGCGCTGCGGGCGGCGGGCGTCCGCGTCGGTCTCGGCCAGGATGGCATCCGCGACTACTGGTCACCGTACGGAAACGGCGACATGCTCGAGCGTGCCTGGCAACTGGCGTTCCGTGCCGGACTGCGACGGGACGACGCCATCGAGGCGTGCGTCGACGTGGCGGTCCGGGGTGGGCGGGCGGTGTTCGAGCGCCGCCCCTGGTCGATCGAGGCGATGCTGGACGACACCTCGACGGGCTTGGGCGTGGGCGCGCCGGCCGACCTCGTCGTCGTTCCTGCCGACACGGTTGCCGCGGCGGTCATGGACCATCCGCCGCGAACGGCCGTCTTCTTCGGTGGCCGGCTCATCGCCCACGACGGCAACCTGGTCTGATCGGCGGGGTCGAATCCCGCTCGACGATCGCACGGCGTCTGACCCGCCGGCCACTGTCACACCCCTTCTCTAGGATTGTTGGTACCGGCTTCGGTTGGTTTCGTCGGCTTTGCTCCGACCGGTTGTCCCCTCGTTCGAGGAGGTGAGCATGATGGAGAGTCTGCGAGACACCCTTGGGGTGTTGCTCGAGGCGGATGTGGGTGCGGCGGATCGTGACGCGGTCGCCGGGTTGGTGCGACGGTCTCGTGAGTTGCGTGGTTGGCTCGATTCGTTCGATGTGCGTTGCGTGCGCAGAACGTCGGAGTTGGCGGCGCAGGGTCGTTCGGAGCCGGCGGAGTCGATGGGTACCGATCACGGGTTGTCGGCGCGTGAGAGTCGCCAGGCGCGGTTGCGGGCCGAGGTGTGTGATCTGTTCGTGTTGTTCGAACGGGCCTTGACTCGTGGTGAGATCGCGGCGGGTCATGTGGATGCGTTGGCGGTGGCGATGCGTGATCTGGACGGTGAGCAGCGTTTCGGGCTGGTGGATCGGGAGGAGCGGTTGTTGGAGGCGGCGATGCGGATGCGTGTCGACGACTTCGTGCGCCATTGTCGGGTGCAGGTCGCCGACGTCGTCGCCGCACTCGCCCGGGCGGCACGGCATCGACGGGCGGAGACGACCCGGCCGATGCGGCTTCGCCGACGGCGACGATGCGATGTCGAGCCAGCCGAGACGGCGACGCCGACTCCGGATCCGCAGGTCGTGGAGTACCTCCGTCAGCGCGACGGGTCGAAGGTGCGCCGGTGGCGTGACCTCGACAGCGGGATGTGCATGACGCTGATCGCGCTCGACCCGATCCGCGACGCCATGTTCAAGACCGCGTTCGACGCCCACCTCAACGCCTTGCGCGCCGAGGGGACCACCGCCGGTATGAGCTGGCGGCAGGTCGAAGTCGAAGCGTTCATGCGGACGATCACCGCCGGGGTGCGCACCCGGCAGCTCGCGAGCCTGCCGATCGATCAGTGACGCGCACGACCTGCGCGAGCTCGCTGCGGGCGCACCGCCACCCACGCTGCGGTGGTTCCGATCCGACGACGTACGCCGACCACCACGTGCCCGAGATCTGCGTCGTCACCACACTCGACCGGCTGCTCGACGACTGCTGCACCCGCGGGCTGTGCGAGACCAGCGACGGCCAAGCCCTGTCGGCGGCATCGTTGCGACGCATGCTGTGCGACGCCGTCGTCTACCCGACCGTGCTCGGCGGTGACGGCGAGGTACTCGACTCCGGTCGCACCCGACGCACCGTGAACCGCAAACAACGACGGGCGTTACGGGCCATGCACCGCACCTGCGGCCATCCCGGCTGCACCGTGCCGTTCGAGTCCTGCCGCATCCACCACGTCCGCTGGTGGACCCGCGACCACGGACCATCAGACATCGACAATCTCGTCCCCTTGTGCGAAGCACATCATCATTTGGTGCACGAAGGCGGCTGGACCCTGACGATGACACCCGACCGCATCGCCACCTGGACCCGACCCGACGGCACCGTCTGGAAGACCGTCAACACCGCCGACCGAGCCGCTGATGTCCTCGACTCCGAACGTCCCGTCGTCGAGCCGCCATCGCGAGACCCGGTCCGTCAGCCGGATCTGCTCACCACGGGAGTGAGGTAGGCGTACACGAACTCATCGATCCAGCCTTCGAGATGCGGGCGTGCGGAGTACGTGCACGATCAGGATCCTCGGTGCTCGATCTCGACGCGGTGCAGGTCGTCGCCGAGCTCGATGCGTCCCGAGAAGTGTTCTGCGGCGAGCGCCTTCCAGTCGTCACCGCCACCCGACGGGAACGCCGGCACGTAGTGCGTGAGCACGAGCGTGCCGACACCGGCGCGGGCCGCGGTCTGGGCGGCTTCGGCGGGCGAGGAGTGATAGTCGAGCGTGTCCTGCAGTCGCGGGATCGGGATGTCGGCGATGATGTCCTTGCGGATCACCGTGTGGACGAGCGCGTCCGACCCGGCACAGAGATCGTCGAGTCCGCCGCACGGCACGGTGTCGCCGGCCACGACGACCGCAGTCCCCTCGTGATCGAATCGGAACGCGATGCTGGGCTCGACAGGCTTGTGGTCGGTGGGCCCGACGGTGATCGCCACCGATCCGCCGACGTCGACCTCGCCGGCGGCGACCTCGGTCACCACGAGAAGCGGGGCGCGATTCAGGTCGTCGTGGTGGGCGAGGCGATAGCCGATGTCCGGCCCGAGCGAGGCGACGACGTGGTCGACGGTCTCGCGCATCCCGGGCGGTCCGACGATCCGCAACGGCGTGGGCTCGAACGTGGTGATCCACTGCGTCGTGATGATGTCGCCCAGGTCGGTGATGTGATCGCTGTGCAGGTGCGTCACCAGGACCGCCGTGATCGCCGCCGGGGCCACGCCGGCGGCCACGAGGCGCATCACCACCCCGCGACCGCAGTCGACCAGGTAGTTCTCACCGCCGGCCTGGATCAGCGTGGCGGGTCCGGCTCGGTCGGCGTCGGGCATCGGACTGCCCGTGCCGAGCAGGGTGACCGCGATCACTGACGGCTCATCTCCGCCGCGGCCTCCGCGGCGCGGGTTCCCGGGTCGGGTGGCGACACGAGTTGGATGACCACCTCGTGGAGCTTGCCGGCGAACGGGAACGGGGCGTCGTAACGGTTCGACACCGCCGAGCCGTGGTCGTAGCCGATGCTGGGACCGACCGACGACATCAGCCGCATGTAGAGCGTCAGATCCGCCGATCCCGCGGGCTGCCCGTCGATCTCGATCGCCATCGTGCCCGTGCGGCCCTCCCCGCGCCGGAACCTCGCGACGAGCGTCGAGTCACCATCGGGAACCGCGACGCCGGATTCGAGGATCGTGTGGTCGTCGAACGCGTTGTAGTCGATGACGAACCGGTCGTCCTGGACGAAGAACGAGATGCCCGAGTTCTGGGTGCCGGTGGCGAAGATCACCCCGGCGTCGCCCGGGGATCGCGTGACGCGGGCCGTCAGGTCGAACGACCGTCCGCCGATCGGTGCCGATGCCTGATTGGGCAGCGGCGACATCGGTGGCCGGTACACGTAGCGCCGGTCGGCGGGATGAGTGGAGTTCGCACGGAACCGCGCCCCGAAGAGTTCGAACATCCGCTCGTCGAGCGGGAGCACGCCGTGCCGATCGGCCTCCTCCCACCAGAGATCCACCAGCTCGGCGAGCTTGGCCGGCTCCTGCTCGGCGAGATCGTGACACTCCGACCAGTCGTCGCTGAGGCGGTAGAGCTCCCACTGCTCGGTGTCGTAGTCGGCGCCGGCCTGGTGCTTGCACACCGCCTTCCACTCCCCCGCGACGAGCGCCCGGCTGCCCGCCATCTCGAAGTACTGGAGCGTGTTGGTCGGCGCCGCGGCGGGGTCGGCCAACACGGTGGCGAACGAGTGGCCCGTCACCGGCAGTTGCTCGATGCCCCGGTAGACGGTCGGCGGGTCGACGCCGACGAGGTCGTAGACCGTGGGTGCGATGTCGCTGACATTGACGAACTGATCGCGCCGGCCGCAGGCGCGCTCGGCACCGGCCCGATTCGGCGCGTGCACGATGAGCGGCACGTGGACCCCGCCTTCGTGGGTGTTCTGCTTGTACCACTTGAACGGCGTGTTCCCGCACTGCGCCCAGCCCCACGGGTAGTTGGTGTGGCTGTGGGGGCCGCCGATGTCGTCGATCCGCTGCACCGCCTCGTCCGGGGTCTCGAAGATCCCGTTGAAGAACTTCATCTCGTGCATCACTCCGTACGGTCCGCCCTCCTGCGACGCCCCGTTGTCGGCCAGCACCATCACGATCGTGTCGTCGAGCCGGCCGAGGTCGCGCAGCCCGTCGACGAGCCGACCGATCTGGTCGTCGGTGTGGTCGAGGAACGCGGCGAACGCCTCCTGCAGGCGGCACGCCAGTCGTTGCTGGGTGTCGGGCAGGTCGGCCCAGGCCTCGACACCGGGATTCCGCGGGGCGAGCTCGGTGCCTTCGGGTGCGATGCCGAGTTCGAGTTGACGCGCGAACCAGCGCTGGCGGACGATGTCCCAGCCTTCGTCGTAGCGCCCGCGGTACTTCTCCAGGTAGCGCGCCGGCGCCTGGTGCGGGGCGTGGGTGGCGCCGAAAGGGAGGTACAGGAAGAACGGCCGATCGGGTCGGACGCCGACGCTGTCGGACACCATCCGCAGCGCTTGGTCGACCAGGTCTTCACTCAGGTGGTAGCCCTCATCCGGGCCCGCCGGTGGATCGATCGGATGGTTGTCGCAGACGAGGTCGGGATGGAACTGATCCGTCTCGCCCTCGAGGAATCCGTAGAACCGATCGAACCCGCGCGACAGCGGCCACTGGTCGAACGGTCCCGCGGCCGAGCACTGCTCCATGGGCGCCAGGTGCCACTTGCCGACGCAGAACGTGGCATAGCCCTCCTCGCGCAGCACCTCGGCCACGGTGGCGGCGTGGTTCGTGATGTGGCCGAGCTGGTTCGGGAATCCGGTGCCGAAATTGGCGAGCGAGCGCATGCCGACGGCGTGCTGTGATCGCCCGGTGAGCAAGGAGGCGCGCGTGGGTGAGCAGAGCGGCGTCACGTGAAAGTTCGTGAATTGCACGCCGGCGGCGGCCAGCGCGTCGATGTTGGGCGTGTCGATGTCGGACCCGTAGCAACCGAGCTGCGCGAAGCCGGTGTCGTCGAGGAGGATGATCACCACATTCGGTGCGTCCGGGCCAGGATGCGGCGCTTCGTCGAACCAGGACTGCGAGTCGGCGAGCGTGCGACCGATCGTCCCTTCGAAGCGCGAGGGTCGTGTCATGGGCGTGCCTCCATCGGTTGGGTGCGGTCTCCGTCGAGCAGGATGTCGAGCGCGCCGATCCACGCCCGCGTGATCTGGCGCGGCGTGCGGGCGTGTGCGGCGCTCATCACCTCGAACGCCTCGGGCGAGGTCGTCGCATCGACGAGGGCGATGAGATCGGCGGTGCGGCCGGGCGACAGCGTTGCGCATTCGACGCGAAAATGGTGGTGGGTCTGATCGGCGAGGCGTGAGCGCAGGCGGCCCACCGCTTCGGCCATCGGCTGGTAGTCGAGCGCTCGTTGCCGCGCCAGGTGCATCAGCGGACCGGCCGATCGGTACAACTCGATGCGCATTCCGACGTAGCGGGCGATCCTCGTCGATCGATCGGCGGGCGCTGCGGGTGTGGCGTCGAACAGCTGCAGGTATCGCTCCTGGAACCGGTCGAACGCCTGTCGCTGCAGATCGTCGAGCCCGTCGAAGTTGCGGAAGACCGACGAGACCGACACGCCCGCCCGGGCCGCCACGTCCTGGACGGTCGGCGGCACCTTGCCGTCGAGGACTGCCGCGAACACCGCATCGACGATGGCCGACCGGTTCCGCTCACGACGGGCGCGGCGGCCGTCGACGTTCGCCGATGGCTCGTGATGCCCGGTCACGCGGCCACCCTAGCGCGCACCCCAACAACTGCGAGTTCGAATCGCACTACATCGGCCTGCCCCTTCTGCCGCCGACCGTGCCCCTGGTAGCTTCGCTCGGTCCCGCGACTCCGCGGACACAGTCGAGTACGCAGCCAATACGCAGAGGAGAAACCAATGGCCATTGACACCTTCGTCGTGATCGTCGGCGTGTACGCCAACGATGCCGATGCCGAGGCCGACTACCAGCTCGTCAAGGACCTGCACGTCGAAGCCGGATTGATGGATGCCTACGACGCCGCCGTCATCAGCCGCCGCGACAACGGCAAGGTGAAGATCACGAAGAAGCACGAGACGCCGACACGGGTCGGCGGCGTGCTCGGCGGCGGGGTTGGCCTCGCCACCGGTCTCGTCGTCGCCCTGTTCCCGTTCGCCGCGATCGGTGGTGGGCTCCTCGTCGGCACCGCGGCCGGCGGGGCGGTCCTCGGCGCCGTCGCCGGGCACGCGGCGATGGGCATGAGCCGCCACGATCTGAAGGAACTCGGCGAGTCGCTCGACAAGGGCCATTCCGGCCTCATCGTGGTCGGGATCGCCGACCAGGGCGCCCGGATCGAAGAAGCCATGAAACGCGCCGAGAAGGTCGAGCAGAAGGAACTGAAAGCCGACAACGACGGAGATCGAGGCCGACGCCACCACGGCCGACTGACCACCACCACCACCGCACCACCTCCCACCATCACCACCCACGGAAATTTGGAGCAGATGTCGCGCTGAGCGCGACATCTGCTCCAATTTTCGGCGGAGATGGTGCTCTGGCACACTGAGGCCTCGACGCCCTTTGACCGACGGAGACGCCCCGCCATGCCTGACGCACTGATCATCGACGCCTGCCGCACCCCCCGGGGTATCGGCAAACAGGGCAAGGGGGCTCTCGCCCACCTCCATCCGCAGCACCTGGCCTCGACGGTGCTGGCCGCGCTCGTCGAGCGCAACGGGTTCGACACGGGCGATGTCGACGACATCGTGTGGGGCACCAGTTCACAGGTGTGTGAGCAGAGCGGTGACCTCGGCCGGATGAGCGCGCTCGATGCCGGCTACGACGTGAAGGCGAGCGGCGTCACGCTCGACCGGTTCTGCGGGTCGGGCATCACGGCGAACAACATCGCGGCGACGGCGATCATGGCCGGCATGGAAGACCTCGTCATCGCCGGCGGCACCGAGATGATGTCGCTCCCGAAGAAGGGCCTGCTGCCGATGGGGGCGAACAACAAGCACCTCCAGGAATTGCATCCCCAGCCGCACCAGGGTGTGTGCGCCGACGCCATCGCCACGCTGGAGGGCATCCCGCGTTCGGCGCTCGACGAGCTGGCGGCCGAGTCGCAGGCCCGCGCGGCCCAGGCGATCAAGGAGGGGCGCTTCGACCGCAGTCTGATCCCGGTGCTCAACCTCGACGGCACGATCGCCCTCGACCACGAGGAATTCCCGCGGCCCGGCACGACGGCCGAATCACTCGCCGCGCTGCCGCCCAGCTTTGCCGGCATCGCCGACTACCGCCACGAGAACGAGCCCACCTATCGCGAGCTGGTGGCACAGAAGTATCCCGATCTCGTGATCGAACACGTCCACCACGCCGGCAACTCGTCGGGCGTCGTCGACGGTGCGGCGGCCGTCCTGATGGCGAGCCCCGACTACGCGAAGGCGCACGGCTTGAAGGCCCGAGCCCGGATCATCGCCACGGCCAACATGGGCGACGACCCGACACTCATGCTCAATGCCCCCGTCCCGGCGGCGCGCAAGGTGCTGGCCCGTGCCGGCCTCACCATCGACGACATCGACCTGTTCGAGGTCAACGAGGCGTTCGCCGTCGTGGCGGAGAAGTTCCAGCGCGACCTCGACCTCGATCGCGACAAGGTCAACGTGAACGGCGGGGCGATGGCCCTCGGCCACCCGATCGGGGCGACCGGAGCGATCCTGATCGGCACCGTGCTCGACGAGCTCGAGCGACGCGACGGTCAGTTCGGGCTGATCACGATGTGCGCCGGCGGCGGCATGGCACCGGCCATCATCATCGAACGCCTCTGAGCCACCCGCTTCGCCGGACGGACGACTACGCCAGGAGTTCGTCTCGTTCGTCGGCGAGCGCCAGCTCGACCGCCCGCTCCAGGCCCGGCAGGACGGCGTCCGCCCACAGCGCGTGACCGGCCTCGGCCGGATGGAACAGGTCGGCGGCGAACACGCTCCGATCGCGGAATCCGGCATTGGATGCGGTCACATCGAGCAGCACGACCCGATCGTGGCGCGCGGCCACCGTCTCGATGGCGCGGCGGATCGAGGACGAGCGCACGGTGACGAGACTCGACAACGGCCACACGAGCCGGGCGATGGTGCCGAGGTCGCCGACGTTGGCGAGGGCCACGACGGCGCCGGACGAGCGAAGACGAGCGACCAGCGCATCGAGCGTGGCGCTGAAGCGGCGGGTCGGCGTGCTGTGGATCACGTCGTTGCAGCCGACGGCGACCACGACCAGATCGGGATCGAGGTCGATCGCCTCGTCCACTCGTGCCGCCACGTCGGCTGCGCAGGACCCGCCGACCGCGAGCGATATGAGCTCCACCCCGCCCGGAACGTCGAGCTGGGCCAGCGCCCGCGGCAACCAGATGTCGCCGGGCGCTCCGATCCCCGGGCCGGTGAGTGTGCTGTCACCGAGGGCGACCACGCGCAGCGGACCGTGCCCCGGCGAACCACCGATCACTCCCGACGCGTCGATCCCCGACAGCGACGGCAAGGGACGTCGCGTCGTCCAGTAGTACTCCGCGACGAGCCCGGCGAGCGCGCCACCCGCCAGAGCCGCCACTGACGCTGCCGTTCGTACTGCTGATCTGCCAGGCATGATTCGACCTCGCCGGCCGAGAGTAGTTCACGGCTGCGGCGCTTTCTTCGGCCGCAACCGTTCCCCCGGCCCGGTCAGCCCAAACCGTCGCCGTCGGCCGGGATCTGCGGACCGAGCACGACGCCCGTGGTCAGCCGCTCGGTGATCCTCGTCGGGGTCTCCCGCAACAGGTGGTTGACGAGCAACCGCCGCGGCATCCGCACATGGCGCGCCGCCAGCACGGTGGCGTCGACCGTCTTGACGGCGACCACCTCGGGCGAGGCCTTCGGCAAGAGGCGGAACATCCGCAGCCGCCTGAGCAGCGCGGCATACTCGGTGGCCTCTTCGATCCGGTCCCACATTCCGGTGTCGACCGGGCCGGGAGCGACGAGGGTGGTCGTGATCGGGGTGTCCTTCAACTCCATCCGGATCGAAGCGACGAAGTTGTTGATGCCGCCCTTGGTACCCGAGTACACGGCGAGGCCGGCGAAGCCGCCGGTCCCGGCGAGCGAGGACATGAACACGACATGCCCTCGACGGCGTTCCAGCATGCCCGGCAGCACCTGACGGGTCAGCACCATCGGAACCTCGAAGTTGAGCCGAGCCACATCGCGGATCACCGACGGATCCGTCACGTGGAAGGCACCGATGGTCTCGAGTCCGGCGTTGTTCACGAGCACATCGACCGGGCCGACGGCTGCTTCGACACGATCGACGAGCCCGTCGACCTGGACCGGGTCGAGCAGGTCGGCGACGAAGGCATGGCCGCGAAATTCCTCGGCCAACCGATCGAGTGCGGCGCCATCGCGCGCCGCGATCGAGACGACCGCATGGCGCCGCGCATACTCACGCGCCAGCGCGGCGCCGATCCCCCGGGACCCCCCGGTGACGAGCACGTGCATCCCTGCGATCTGCATCGGCCGAGAGTAGTTCCGGCCCGACGCGGCCGACATGGCCCGTCGCGCTGACCGGCCGCGAGCTACTTCGCGAAATAGACAGCCGAGACCACGAGGCCGAAGACGACGACGAACGCCCGCAGTTTCTCCGGCGGCATCCACGACGCCAGGCGTCCGCCCAGGTTCCCGCCGATCAGGGCGGCAGGCGCCATCACGAGCACCAGCGACCAGACGACCTTGCCCGAGAAGGCGAGGAAGGTGGCGGCGAACAGGTTGATGACGAACGCCAGCAGCAGCTTGACGCTGTTGAGCCGGTTGAGGGGGAGGTCCGAGAACATCCCCAGGACGGCGATCAGCATGATGCCGAGCCCCGCGCCGAAGTAGCCGCCGTAGATCGCGGCGAGCCCGACGCTGATCGTCTGGAGCACGATGTGACTGCTGTGCGTGCTGCCGGGCCGGAAGATCCAACCACGCAGCCTGTTCTGCACCGCCAGCAGCACCGACGCCAGCAGGATGAGATACGGGACGAGCGTCCGGAACACGGACTCGCTCGTCACCACCAACAGGATCGACCCGGTGAGACCGCCGATCGCCGATGCGATCAGCTGCGGTTTGACGGTCGAGCTGAGGCCCTCCAGGTCCTTGCGTTGGGCCACGACGCCGCCGAAGTAACCGGGCAGCAGGGAGACCGTGTTGGTGGCGTTGGCCTGCACGGCCGGGACACCGAGCGCGGTGAGGACCGGGAACGAGATCAAGGTGCCGCCCCCGGCGAGTGAGTTGACGGCACCCGCGGCGCACGCCGCGGCCGCCGCCGCGGCGTGCGCCAGCAGTGAGATGTCGGTCATCGGCGACCGCGCCGCGAATGCGCAGGCTCGATCGACACGCCACGAAACTACCGGGACGGTGGTCGGCGCGGTTGCGACCGAGGCGTCCCGTCCGGCCGTGAAACCCTGCCCTTCGGGGTCGGGTCCCGACGGGCAGGGTCCCTCGGCGGTTCAGCTCCCCAGCGTCGCCTCGATCTGCGGGACCAGTCCCTCGATCGCGAACGGCAGGCTCAGGGTGGTGGCGAACGACATGGCGCCGGCGAGACCTTGATCGACGAACACGCTGCGGCCGTCCACGACGGCCGGGATGTTCTGCCAGAGCGGCAAGTCGTCCACCGCGTCGCGCTCCTCGGTCACGTAGGTGACCAGATCGGCGTCGACCAACGCCAGGTTCTCGCCGCTGCCCTGGGCGTAGAACAGGTCACCGGCGAGGTCGGTGATCGGCTGCGGAATGGTGAAACCGAGTTCGGTGAGCAGCCGGCCCCGGCTGTCCTGATCGGTGTAGGCGTACCAGGTACCGTCGGCGGCCGGGACCACGAAGTTCGCCGTCTGTCCGGCCCAGCCCGGATGGGCGGCCGCCGCGTCGGCGATCTGCGCCCGCACGTCGTCGACGATCGCCTGCGCCTCGTCCTCCAGGCCGAGCGCCTGCCCGATCTTCAACTGCACCTCGTCCCACGGGGTGCCGAACTTCACGTACTCGTCGGTCTGGGCGAGCACGGGGGCGATTTCGGTGAGACGGTCGTAGTCGGCCTGCTCGATCTCGGAGACCATCGCCACGATCACGTCCGGCTCGAGCTCGGCAATCTTCTCGAAGTTCAGCGAGTCGGGCTGGAGCACGACGGTCGAATCGTCGGCCGCCGGCGATGCGGCGGCCCACGGCCAGAGACCCCCGGGCTGGTCGCCGTACCAGTCGCGGATGGCGACCGGAGTGACCCCGAGAGCGAGCACGTAATCGCCCTCGGTGTATCCGATCGACACGACACGTTCGGGCTTCGACTCGATCACCGTCGTACCGAACATGTTGTCGATGCTCACGGGAAACGATCCCTCGGCCACTTCGCCGCCGTCCGTCGTCGCGCCGTCCGTGCCGACGACCGGGTCGGTGGCCACGGTGGAGGCCGACGTGCCCGCCCCGTCGTCGCTACCGCACGCGGCGATCGCGAGCGCGGCGCAGACGGCCACGACGATGGGGCGGACCCGGCGGCTGCGGCCGAGGGTGCGAATCGACATCGGAATCTCCTTGGAGGGGGTGAGGGGGCGAACTATTGCTGATAGGTCAGCCTAACAGTTCTTCTCAACCCGGCCAATTCACTGCGGCAGCGACCGTGGACCCGCATCCGATCGGGTGTGTGGCACCAGCCGTCCGTCGGCTGGGCTCGGTCACCGCGAGCTGAGGACCTTCGACACCGACGGGACCACGAAGGCCTCGATGCTGAAGTGGCCATGGCCCTCGTGCAGCTCCAGTTCGGCTCCCGGAACGATGGCCGCGGTGTGGCGCGCCTGGTCGACGTCGACCATCTTGTCGCCGGTGCCATGCAGGACGATCACCGGGCAGCGGATGCGGGCGACATCGAAATCGATCCAGCCAGGCCCGTCGGCGATCCGGTCGTCGGCGTACCCCTCCAACCCGAACGTGAACATCTGGTGGAAGCCGTCCATCGTCGGTCCCATCCAGGCGGGGTCGGCGAACAGCTGACTGTCGAGATACGTCAACGCCGGCGCCATGCCGCCACCGACCATCTTCGACCCGTTCTCGCCATGGGCGTCGGTCGCCGCGGCGATCGCCGAGTCGCGATCGGGGGCGTCCCAGACGGCGTGGGCATGCGGGGGGCTCATCGTCGCCCGCCCGGGAGCCCACGACATGTCGGTCATCGAACAGCACGCCACGACGCCCAGCACGCGGTCCGGCGCGAGCGCGGCGAGGGCGAGTGCGTAGGCGCCACCGGTCGAGACGCCGACGGTGGCGAAGCGCTCGATCGAGAGCTGATCGGCGACGTCGAGCATGTCGGCGACGACGGACGCGATCGTCCGCCCCGGCTGCGGGGTCGACAGTCCGTAGCCCGGTCGGTCGACACCGACGATGCGCAACTCCGCCTCCGCGGCGGCCCCATCGAGCCACGCCGGCTCCAGACGACTCCCCGGTCCCCCGTGGCACCACAACAGGGCCGTCCCCTCGGGGTCACCGAACTCGGCGACGCCGATGCTGCGGCCGTCCAACGCGGGCAGTACGCGTTCCATCCATGGCAAGTTAGGTGCGAACTCCCCGTCCGTCGGCATCGTTTTCCCGCACTACCATGGCTCGGACTGCAGCGAGTGGGGGTGCCGATGACGGACCGATATCACGACGGGCAACGCGAGTTCCAGGACCGGTTCGACACGCGCCGCCTGGCGAACCGGTTGGCCGAGGCGGCGAGTGAGACGTTCAACGAGGACCTGGCCACGTTCGTCGAGGCCCGCGACATGTTCTTCATCGCTTCCACCGACCTCGAGGGGGCGCCCGACTGCTCGTACAAGGGCGGGGATCCCGGCTTCGTGCGCGTGATCGACGAATCCACGCTGGCGTTCCCCGTCTTCGATGGCAACGGCATGTTCCGCACCCTCGGCAACCTGCGGGTGAATCCACAGGTCGGGCTCCTGTTCATCGACTTCGAGACCGGTACGCGACTGCGTGTCAACGGCGAGGCGAGCATCGACTTCGACGACCCGCTCAACGAGTCGTACCAGGGTGCGTTGTGCGTGGTGCGGATCCGGGCCCGGTCGATCTTCGCCAACTGCCGCCGCTACGTCCACGAGTACCGCAAGGTCTCCCCGTCGCCCTTCGTGCCACGCGGCGACGCCGATCCACCGGTTCCCGACTGGAAGCTCGATCCGTGGTTCGACGGCACCCTGCCGACCGACGACCCCGCGCTCGATCCGAGCCGTCCCAGCGCGCCGGCGATCCCCCGTTTCTGAACCGTCTCCACGTCGGTCCGGCGCCGGTTTGACGTCGCACGGGCTCGGGAACGTCCTCGTGCAGCGGGCCCTGTCTGACGAATCGAGGTGCCATGTCGAAGTTGACGGAAGAGGACCGGGCGGAAATTCCGGCGAAGGAGTTCGGCCTGCCGGAGAAGGCGCGTTCTGCCGACGCCAAGAAGGAGACCGGCAATTATCCGATGCCGGACAAGGATCACGCCGTGAGCGCCAAGTCACGGGCGAAGCAGCAGCGGTCCAAGGGCAACCTGACGAAGGACGAGTTCGACCGGATCAACCGCAAGGCCGACAAGATCATCGACGACGATTCCGACGACTGACGTGTCGTGATCCGCGGCGAACGATGATCACACGAGTCGATGCGCTCGAGGCGCAAGTACTCATCGCCGATGGCATCACGGTGCTCGACGCGCTCCCCGAGGCGACATGGCGTCGTGAGCACCTGCCGAGCGCGAGGTCGATGCCACTCGAGGACTTCGAGCCCTCCAAGGTCGACGACCTCGATCGCGCGGCGCCCGTCCTCGTGTACTGCTTCGATCAACACTGCGATCTGAGCGCCCGCCTGTCGCGACGGCTCGACGAGATCGGCTTCGAGCAGGTCCACGACCTGATCGGAGGGCGCGCCGCATGGACCGCCCTCGGCCTGCCGACCGAGGGATCCGTCGGCGACCGTCGGCGCATCTCCCAGTTCGTCACGGTCGTCGACACGCTCCCCCTCGACGGCTCTGTCGCCGACCTGCGCCGGCTCGGCGAACAGCGCTACCCGGTCCCGGTCGTCACCGACGACGGTGTGCTGATGGGCGCGGTCCACCCGACGGCCGGCGGGCTCCCACCGGCGACCGCCCTCGCCGACGTGATGGTTCCGGCCCCTGGCACGATCCGCCCCGAGAAGCGGATCGAAGAGGTGGCCGAACAGCTCCGCCGCGACGGGCTCGACCACGTCTTCGTCACCGCGGTGAACGGCACGCTGATCGGCCTCGTCGTCACATCGGAACTCCATGCCTGACCGGCGCCCACGGCTCGGTTGGTGGCTGTCGAGCGAGGAACACGATCCGCGACGGCCTCGTCGCCGACGCCCAGCGCGCCGAGTCGGCCGGGTTCACGACGGCCATGATCTCCGACCACCTCCACCCGTGGGTCGTGGCCCAGGGTCATTCCTCGCACGTGTGGACGACGATCGGCGCGATCGCGCACGCCACCGACGGGTTGGAGATCGGCACCGGTGTCACGGCGATGATCCACCGCTCGCATCCGATCACGGTCGCCCAAGCGGCGGCGACCGCGGCGATCCTCCTCGAGGGTCGCTTCTTTCTCGGGGTCGGCACGGGAGAGCGGCTGAACGAGCAGGCCTTCGGCGACCGCTGGCCCTCGAGCGCGGAACGACGGCAATGGTTGACCGACGGGATCGACGTGCTCCGCCGAGCGTTCGCCGGCGACCGGGTGTCGATCGCCGAAGGGCGCTGGCGTGTGGACGGCTTCCAGCTGTTCGACCTTCCCGCATCGCCTCCGCCGATCCGGGTCGCGGCCTCCGGCCCCACGACGGCCAAGCTCGCCGGCGAGCACGGCGACGGCCTGATCGCCGTGACGGCGGACCCGACGCTCGTCGACACCTACCACGGCGCGGGCGGCGACGGACCGACCATCGGCCAGGTCCACGTTTCGTTCGCCGCCACCGTCGACGAGGCCCGGGAGGCCGCGTGGCGGTGGTGGCCCAACGGCGCGATCGCCGGGCCGGTGCTCAGCGAACTCGCCAGTCCGGCGCAGTTCGAAGCCGCGTCCACCGACCTCCGGCCCGAAGCGATCGACCGGACGGTGGTGTGTACGACCGCGATCGAACCGATCGTCCTCGCGATCGACCGGTTCGTCGCCGCCGGCTACGACACCATCTACCTGCACCAGATCGGACCCGACCAGGAACGCTTCGCCGAGGCCGCCCGCAGCGAGCTCCTGCCCCACTACGGCGGCGACTGAATCAACGCCCCGGCCGGCCTCGTCAGGCGTTCGCCTTGCTCTTGGTCGACTTCGTGCTCCTGGTGCGCTTGGTCGACTTGCGCCGTGGCGGTTGTGGCACCGGTAGACCGGCGGCTTCCTTCGCCCGCGCGAGGGCATCGCCGATCGCCAGCCACTGCTCGCGGTCGAGACGCTCCTTCAGTTCGGGCAGCAGCTCGTGCTCCTCTTCTTCGACGTGGTGCGAGATCCCACCCTTGAGCATCTCGACCGCCGCACCGAAGCCGGGCATCTCGACCATCTGCTGCACCTTCTCGAGGCCCTCGCGGGCCAACCCGTGCTCGATTTCGGCTTCCTCTTCGTCCTCCTCGCCCACTTCGCGCTTGACCGGCGGATAGACGATCGATTCCTCCGCCTCCATGTGCGCGGTGAGCTTGAACACCAGCTCATCGACCATCTTCTCCCGTGCCGCGCCTTCTTCCGATTCCGCGAGCTTGTCGAGGAGCTGCTCGACCTCTCGGTGATCGGCCTTCAGAATGCGCATCGGATCATTGACCACGGTTCGACCTCCATTCGTGACGGTGCCCCGGGCGGGGTAGCCGCCCCGATACCCGAGCACTGGATGATGCAAACCGGGCGGCGGTCGTGCAAACCGCAGCGGCCCGGGCGATCATCCCCAGCGCGATCCGGGATCGATCGCGTGGCGCAGCCACTGCGCGTCGGCGACCGCGTGGCCGTCGTAGTCGTTGTTGAAGTAGGCGTACACGTCACCGCCGCCGTCGAGCACGCCGGACAACTGCTCGGCGCGCCGCTCCAGCCGATCCGGCCCGTAGCGCCCCCGGTAGGGAACGGTCGTCGCCTCGGGACCGTGGAATCGGGCGTACGTCCAATCCGTCGTGAGGATGAACGGATGATCGTCGATCAGATCGTGGATGCACAACGCGACGCCGTGACGATGCAGCACGTCGAAGACGGAGTCGTGGAGCCAACTCGGCTCCCGCACCTCGACCGCCCACCGCATCGTGGTCGGCGCGACCGTGAGGAACTCGTCCAACCGCTCGACGTTGCGCCGCCAGCGGGGCGGCAACTGCACCAGCGTCGGTCCCTGCGAGGCGCCCAGGCGATCGGCGCGATCGAGATGGTTCGGCAACCACGATGCGGCGTCGCGCAACTTCATCCGATGCGATCCGAACTGGCCGAGCTTCAGCGCGTAGACGAAGTCCGCGGGCGCCTGCGCTGCCCAACCCTCCACGGCGGACTGCGTCGGCAGTCGATAGAAGGTGCTGTTCAGCTCGACCGTGTCGAACAGCAGCGTGTAGTACCCGAACCACTTCTTCGCCGACAGATCGTGCGGATACACCACGCCGCGCCAGTCGCGGTAACTCCACCCCGAGCATCCGACCCGCGCCGCACCGCGCCCCCGCCCGTCTCCCGTCCGAGATGCCCCCTTCGATCTTGATGTCCGCTCCGACATGGCACCTCGCCTCACCCGCTCGGCCCGCATGGCGAGGTTCCCGAGCCTCTGGCCGGTCAAACCGCCGAGCGCCGCAGCGCCGATGCGTCGACGGCTGCCTGCAGCGCGGCGCTCAGCTCCGATCGGTGAAGCTGTTGATGACGCGGATCGCGTTCAGCGCTCGCGGGAACCCGATGTACGGGATGCAGTGGATCATCGCCGCGACCTGCACCGCCACGTCGTTGCCGGCTCGGACGTTGCCCGCGGTGTGCGATCCCAGTTGCGCATCGGCGCCGCCAAGGGCGGCGAGTACGCACAGGACCAGCAGTTCGCGCAGGGCGAGATCGAGGCCGGACCGCGTGTAGAAGTCGCCGAAGCAGAACTCCGTGAGCAATCGCGGGACCACACCGCGGAGATCCTCCGGCAGACCGGCGAGGCTGTCGCTGATCGCGTCGCCGTAGAGCGGCCGCTGGATCGCCCGACCGCGCTCGAATCGTTCGTCCTCGGCCACGGTGCCCTGGCTCGGCAACGGGAGTTCGATCCCGCGCTCGATGAAGACCTCGTCGATGACCGCAACGCCGTTCAGCGTCTTCGGGAACCCGAGGAACGGCGCACATTGATAGACGGCTTCACGGATCTCGATCGGGGTGACACCCACGTTGAGCGCGGCGGCCGTGTGCGAGCGGAGCTGGGGCAGCGTCTGGTTCGTGACGAGCACGACGATCGTGATCAGTTCGCGCGTGCGGTCGTCGAGCCCGCCGATGTGGAAGACCTCCCCGAAGATCACATGACGCAGGATCGCCATCAACTCGGGATCCGGACCGGCCGCCGCATCGGGCGGCGAACCGAAGAGCTGTTCGTACTTCTCGGCACTCAGTGCGACACGGTCCACATGGCCTCCCTCAGCGAGATTCCCATCATGCCTCGGAAGAATGTCCGCCGGGGTCAGTCCCCGGCGGACATTCTCAGATCCCCGCTGCCCGGACCGACCTTTCTGTGAGCGACCTGTGTGCGCGCTGTGCCGTGGCCCCGAATGCGACCGTCAGCGTTGACCACGTGCGACGGCGCGACATGATGGCGCAGTGCGTGACGAGGCCGTCGTGGAGCGGCATGTCCTGGTGGTCGATGACGAGTACTCGATCGTCGATGCCGTGTCGACGGCCTTGCGCTACGAAGGCTTCGCGGTCACGACGGCGATGTCGGGCCGATTGGCGCTCGCGGCGGTGCAGGAAGGGGCGTTCGATTTGATCGTGCTCGACGTGATGCTGCCGGACGTCGACGGTTTCGAGGTGGCTCGGCGGGTCCGCGCCGACGGCATCGACACGCCGATCCTGTTCCTCACGGCACGGACGGCGCTCGACGACAAGGCAGCCGGCTTCGGTGCGGGTGCTGACGACTACGTGACCAAACCCTTCTCGTTGGCCGAGATCGTCATGCGGGTGCAGGCGATCCTGCGCCGTGCGAACGGACGGCCCGATTCCACCGGCGGCGACAACGTGCTGCGCTTCGCCGATGTCGTGATGGACACCGATGCGCATCAGGTGTGGCGAGCCGATGAACCGATCCAACTCACGGCGACCGAGTTCAGGCTCTTGCGGTTGTTCCTGATGAATCCCGGCCGGGTGCTGTCGAAGTCACAGATCCTGGATCATGTCTGGCACTACGACTTCGACGGCGACTCGAACGTGTTGGAGACATACGTCAGCTACTTGCGCCGCAAACTGAACGAACACGGACCGGCGCTCATCCACACCGTGCGACTCGTGGGCTACGTGCTGCGCGACGATCCGGGCGAGTGACGTGGCGCTGCGCACCCGATTGCTCCTGGCGGTCCTCGCCGCCGCGATGGCCGGGTTGGCCATCGCCGGCGTGCTGACCTACACCCTGGTCACCCGGGCGCAGCTCGACCAGGTCGACCAGGAGCTGGAACGGGCGCACCCGCCGATCGAACGCGCGGCGGAAGGCGGCACACGCGATCGCGAACGAGCGATCCGTGACGCCGCGCCCGGTTTCTACGTCGAGCTGCAGGATCCCGACGGTGCGGACACGACGGTGATCCCGCTCCAGCGCCCCGGCGACGACGCCATCACGCTGTCGGATGCGGACCTGCCCAGCCCCGGCGCGGACGATGCGGCGGGCGACGGGACAGAGGACGCCAGTGGCGGTGTGGAAGATGGTGGTGGCGGACGTCGCGACGACGAGGCGGTCTTCGCATCCGTCGCCTCGACCGGTGACCACGGATTACGAGTCAGGGTGTCACGGCAGTCCGACGGGAGCATCCTGATCATCGGTCGCTCGCTGCAGTCGGTCGAGGACACCCGGGAGCGACTCCTCGTGGTGCTGCTCGCGGCCAGTGCCGGGGCGGTCGCGGTCGCGGGGCTGCTCGGAGCCTGGCTCGTGCGGATCGGACTGCGGCCCCTCACCGCGGTCGAGCGGGCGGCGAGCGAGATCACCGACGCCGAGCTCGATCGCCGCGTTCCCGGCGAAGGTCCCAGCACCGAGGTGGGACGCCTCGCCACGGCGATCAATCACATGCTCGACCGGTTGCAGCGCGCGATGGACCAGCGTGAACACGACGTGCTGTCGTTGCAGGAGTCGGAGGGTCGGATGCGTCAATTCGTTGCCGACGCCTCCCACGAACTGCGCACGCCGATCACCGCGACCGCCGCCTACGCCGAGCTCTTCGAACGCGGCGCCAAGGATCGACCCGACGATCTCGCGCGGGCGATGACCGGCATCCGGTCGGAGACGGCGCGGATGGCCGGCCTCGTCGAAGATCTGTTGCTGCTCGCCCAACTCGACGAAGAACGGCCGATCGACCGAACGCCGGTCGACGTGGCCGATCTGGCCTTCGAGGCGGTCGACGCCGCCACGGCCGTGGCCCCCGACCGCCCGGTCAGACTGCGCGTGGACGATGTCGCGGTCGTCGTCGGCGACCCGCATCGCCTCCGCCAGGTACTCGACAATCTGCTGGCGAACGTGCGCACGCACACACCGCCGGGTACGGCGTGCTCGGTCACCGTGCGCCGTGAGGGCGACGAGGCGGTCGTCATCGTCGCCGACGAAGGACCGGGGATGAACCAGCGTGACGCGACGCGGGCGTTCGACCGCTTCCATCGCGCCGACACGTCCAGAACCAGGGCGTCCGGCGGAGCGGGTCTCGGCCTGTCGATCGTCGCCTCGATCGTCGCCGCACACCACGGCTCGGTCGACATCTCGTCGGCGCCGGGCAGCGGCACCGTGATCGCCATTCGACTGCCGATCGATCCGGAGGCACGATGAACGACCTCACGTGGTACCTGAGCCGGGCGACGGGCATCGTGGCGACGGTCCTCGCGGTGGCCGCGCTCGCGGGCGGCTTCCTCTTCTCGGCCCGGCAGACCGGCACGCGGCGTCGGCCGGCATGGTGGCTCGACCTGCACAACTGGCTCGGGGGGCTGGCGTTGATCTTCACCATCGCTCATGTCGCCATCGCCTACCTCGACAGCGGCTCCGGCTTGAGTCTGGCGAGCCTGTTCCTCCCCGGCGTCGCGACGTCCCAACGGCTGGCGGTCGCATGGGGCGTCATCGCGACGTACCTGTTCGCCACGACGGTCTTCTCGTCGTGGCCGCGCAAACGGTTCGCACGGAGAACCTGGCGGATCCTGCACCTCGGATCCGTCGTCGGTGTGGCGCTCGCCCTCGTCCACGCCTACCAGATGGGCACCGATGCAACAGCGAGGGCGTTCCGGATCGGCGTCCTGCTCGCTGTTGCGATCGGCAGCTACACCCTGTTCATCCGGCTGATCGGGGTCGTCGTCGATCGCCGCGGCGCCGTCCGCAGCACCGCGGCCGAATGAGATTCACAGGTGGCACACAGGCGAGGCCCACCTCGGGCCGAACCTGGTCGTGCTGAATGAATGCATGGAACCGATGCCCCCGCCCGACCAGGCGGCACGCCTCGCCGCACTCAGAGCCCGCACCGTGCCATCTGATCGCCTGCCCCAGCCCGACCAGGCGGCACGCCTCGCCGCACTGAGCGCCCGCGTCGCCGGCCCGCCACCGTTCCCGTCTCATCCGACCACACCACCGCCCGCGCCGAGGGGTCGACCCCGGCGCCGGCACGCCGCACGCGGGGCGCGGGCGACCGCACTCGGGCTCAGCCTCGCTTCGACGGGTGCGCTCGCCACACTGT
Source organism: Ilumatobacteraceae bacterium (assembly GCA_963695145.1). Lineage (GTDB taxonomy): Bacteria > Actinomycetota > Acidimicrobiia > Acidimicrobiales > Ilumatobacteraceae > Sva-07. The sequence continues at coordinate 531,922 of CAVOGB010000007.1, forward strand.
TCGCGTTCACCCAAGGCGGGGCGTCCGGTAGCGGCACCCAGGTGGCAGCCGCCAGCGTCGTCGTCGGCACCACCGCGACCTCGACCGTGCCGGCCACGACCACCGCGACGACGACCCGCACGGCGACGACACCGGCGACCAGCGTCGAGTCGACGGTCGTCGCCGGCGACACCGCGGTCGTCGACGGCGCCGTCTTCCACAACAAATGGGGCGATGTCCAGGTCGAGGTCACGTTCGCTGCCGACGGGTCGATCGCCGACGCGACCACCCTGAAGACCCCCTACGTCGACGACAAGAGCGTCCGCATCAACCAGCGAGCCGCCCCACGGTTGAACTCCGAAGCCCTCACCGCCCAGAGTGCCGATGTCGACACCGTGTCCGGTGCCACCTACACCAGCAACGACTATCGCCGGTCGCTCCAATCCGCCATCGACGCCGCCAATGCGGCAGGCATCACCACGATCGCCTGATGACGACGACCGCCCGATCGACGCAACTGCACCACGTCGAACACGTGATGGGAACCGCCGTCTCGTTCGACATCCGTGACCACGACGACCAGCGCCGCGGTCTGGACGCCGCGATCGCCTGGCTGCACCACGTCGACCGGACGTTCAGCCCATACATCCCGGACAGCCCCATCTCACGATTCGGACGTGGCGACGTCGCCGTCGAAGAACTCGACGAGGAGATCACCGGTGTGCTCCTCGAATGCGAGATGCTCCGAGCCGACACGGACGGTGCCTTCGACGCCTTCGCCGTGCCGGCACCGAACGGCACCCGGCTCGATCCGTCGGGATTCGTCAAGGGCTGGTCGATCGAGCGTGCCGCCGTCATCCTCGAAGGCCACGGACACACCGACTTCGCGATCAACGCCGGCGGCGACATCACCGTGCGGGGACACGCGGCTCCGGACACACCGTGGTCGATCGGTGTGCGCCACCCCGACGATCCGAACCGGCTGGCGATGGTGCTCGAGGCCGTCGGACCCGCTGCCGTCGCCACATCGGCGACCTACGAGCGTGGTGCCCACATCGTCGACCCACGAACCGGGCGACCGACGACCGAGCTCGCCAGCGTCACCGTCGTCGGGCCGGACCTCACCACGGTCGACGCATTCGCCACCGCCATCTTCGTGATGGGACTCGACGGCCTGCGCTGGCTCGCCAAGCATCCGGGTCACGAAGCGATGGCGATCACGCACGACGACCGCGTCCACCTGACGCCCGGCTTCGACCGGTGGCGGCGCCGCCCGAGCGAGCCACACGTCGACCAGTAGCGGGAGCCGATCCCGCAGAATGGTGACATGGCCCGTCTCAAACAGCTCGTCGTCGACTGCCGTCAGCCCGCACTGCTCGCCCGCTTCTGGGCGGCGGCCCTCGAGGACTTCGCCGTTCGCGGGTACGACGACGACGAGATCGCACGTCTCGCGTCCGCCGGCCGGACGCCGGACACCGATCCGTTCGTGATTCTCGACGGGCCGATGCTCGAGATCTGCTTCCAGGAGGTCGACGTGGCGCCTTCGGCGACGAAGCGGCCGCTGCACGTCGACATCGAAACGATCGACCGGGTCAGCGAGTCGGCGCGGCTCGTGTCGCTGGGGGCGTCGATCGTCCAGGAGTTCGAAGCGCACACCTGGATGCGCGATCCCGAGGGCAACGACTTCTGCCTGACGGACGCGTGAACCCGCCGAGAGTGGGCGCTCGAGGGGCCAGTTGTTCGAGACGTCCGGTCTCCGCGGCGCGTTTGGGGCCACGGTCTCACGGGTAGTCGCGGCCCCACAACCGGAAGCCGTTCACCGTACGTGGCGGCCAAGAACCCAAAGGAGGAATCATGGACAACAGCTGGCAGAAGAAGTGGGACGGGCAGTGGGATCAGTTCAAGGGCAAGGTCAAGCAGACCTGGGGTCAGATGACCGACGACGATTGCGACGTCGCTGAGGGCAAGTACGACGAGATGGTCGGCCGGATCAAGACGCGCACGGGCGAGGCGGAGGATGCCGTGCGCGACCAGCTGAGCCGGATCTGACCCGCTCACCAGCAAAGCAACCCGATTCCTGACGCGTCGCCACGCGACGCGTCCAGCGGTGCACCGGCCCTCGACGACGGTCGAGGGCCGGTGCGCGCCGGGGGCCGGTCGCCGTGCCGGTCGTCGCACCCTCCAGTCGGCGCGAAATTCCTCGCTGGGCGCGACCGCCCGCAGGCCAACATGACGAGGTGACGCTGCGACTCCGACCCCCACGGATCGACGACGAAGCCATCATCCGAACCGCGCAGCTCGAACTCGCCGAGGACGACTTCCCGTTCGCCTTCTGGGAACCGGGTCAATCGTTCGCCGAGTTCCTCCGGACGGTCGACGATCACCGGCACGGTCGTTCGATCGATGCCGACCGGGTCGAGTCCACATGGTTGCTGGCCGTGGTCGACGACGTGGTCGTCGGTCGATCGTCGATCCGATTCGAACTCAACGAGTACCTGCGAACCCGGGGCGGCCATGTCGGTTACGCGGTTCGCCCCGGCCATCGCTGCCGGGGCTACGCCACCGAGATCCTCCGCCAGAGTCTCGTCGTGGCCCGGGCGGGCGGTGTACGAGACGTCCTGGTGACCTGCGACGACACGAATCTCGGATCGGCCAAGGTCATCGAGGCCAACGGTGGAGTCCTCGAGAACACGGTCGACCTCGACGACGTGCGGCTGCGTCGCTACTGGATCAGCTGAATCGCCGCGAACTCCGACGTGCCAGGGCCGGTGACGTGGAAGCTCCTCGACCGGCAGCGCTGAACTACGAGTCGGAGGCCGACGTGGTCGACGCCGTGTCGCGGTTGGCCATGTCGCCGGTCGAGGGCGTGCCGTCCATGCGTTCGTACCGAGCGAACACGACGCCGTGGGACGACGTGATCGCCGGCGCGAGGAGCGTGAGATTCGTCGGGACGGCGCCACCGGCGAACACGCGCTTGCCGGGGCCGAGCAGGATCGGGTAGATCCACAGGTTCAGCCGGTCGAACAGCCCCTCGGCGATGAGGGTCTGGGCGAAGTCCAGGCTGCCGATCACGTGCACATTGGCGTGGCGGTCGCGCAAGTCGGCGACCGCTGCGGCGACGTCGGCACCCAGCAGGTGGGAATGTGCCCAATCGAGCGTCGGCTCGCCACGCGAGGCGACGTACTTCGGTACGGCGTTGAAGAGCCGAGCGATGCCGCCATCGATGCCGTCGTCCTGGCCCGGCCAGTACGCGGCGAAGATGTCGTAGGTGCGTCGTCCGAGCAGGAGTGCGTCCAGGCCCTCCATGCCGGCGACGACCTGCTCGCCCGTCGACTCGTCGGACAAGGGTGCCTGCCATCCTCCGAACGCGAATCCGCCGTCGGTGTCCTCGTCAGGTCCGCCCGGTGCTTGGGCGACGCCGTCGAGGGTCGTGAACAGGTCGATGTGGATCAGTCCCATGATGATTTCCTCTCAGGTTGCGGGTCAGTGCACCTTCACCACGAACACCATGCGCCGAATCGACACATCGCTGCTGTCGAATTTGCTCGAGGGGATCATCCGCGGCCACGAAAGCCGAACCCCGCCCCGTCGGCTGGGGTCCCGAACTACCGTCGAGGCATGGCTGGTCAATGGCATTTCGACGCGGACACGTACCTGGCGATGGTGCGTTCCGAGGTGCGCAAGTACGACGAACTCCAGGATCGGACCGCGGACGCGACCGCTGACATCGTCGCCGAGGCGATCTTGGACCTCGGCTCGGGCACCGGGGTGACCGCCTCACGGGTGCTGGCGCGTCATCCAGGTGCGGCGCTCGTCGGAGTCGACTCGAGCCCCGAGATGCTCGAGCATGCCCGAAGCACGGTGCCCGACGCGACGTTCATCGAAGCGAGTCTCGAGGGCCCGCTGCCGAGCGGTCCGTATGACCTGGTGGTGTCGGCATTCGCGGTGCATCATCTGCCGAGCGAGGCCAAGGCGAACCTGTTCGAACGCGTCGCGGCGGTGCTCGGGGACTCGGGTCGGTTCGTGCTCTGCGACGTCGTCGTCCCGGAACGGGCCGTGGCGGAGCCCGTACCGCTCGAGGCCGGCGTCGATCTTCCCGACACCGTCGGAGACCAGTTGCGGTGGCTCGCCGACGCCGGTTTCGCCGCCTCCGTCGTCTTCGCCGAGGACGACGTGGCGATCCTCCGGGCTGATCGCGGTTGACGATCCCGCAGCGTCAGAAGGGACCGACCGTCTCCTTTCGGACCACGAGATCCTCGATCGCTTCGGCTTCGGCCACCGGGAGGCCGAAGATCAGCATCCGCCCACCGAAGGCGATCGAACACATGGCGAACCAGCCCCATCCGAGGAGGAGCCCGGCCACGACGTCGGTGAACCAGTGCACACCGAGGAAGACCCGCGTCGCCCCCACCATCGTGGCCAGACCCGCGGCGAGGGCGGCCGCGCCGGTCTTCACCCGGGGTGACCGGCGTCGAGTGGTGACCAGCGCGATGGCGGCGAGCGTCGCTGCGGCGGCGGTCGAGTGGCCGGACGGGAACGACGTCCCGGCGAAGCCCGTGAGTCGGTCGAAGTCGGGCCGGGCGCGCTCGACGAGGTACTTGATCCCGTTGGACAGTGCGAACTGACCGGCGACGACCAGCGTCAGGAACATCACCACCGCCCGAGCCTGGCCACGACGGCACTCGACGGCGCAGGCGACGAGGGCCAGCAGGATCACACCGCGTGTCCCGCCGATCTCGCTGAGACGGCGGAGGACCTCGGTGGAGAACCCGGTGGCGTGCTCGGCCCCGAATCGGGCGAGTCGGACGTCGACGGACTGCAAGCCGGACCTGGTGCGGATCATTGTGAGGAGCACACCGATGCCCACGGCGGCGGCCCCGACGACGGCCGTCGCCACGATGAGGGCGACCCCCGTCTCCTTCGACGGGTCGTAGTGATGGCGGAGGTGGCCGGCGAGGCCCGGGTGCCGGACGACCTCCTTGGTGATCGTCCCGGCCGACACGTGAGGATCCTGCGTGGCCGGCCACCGGCGGGCGGCCAGCGCGACGACACACCCGACCGCCGCGCCCGCGCCCAACGTCAACAGCAGCACCATCGCCGGTGGTTACCCATTCCCACCAGGGGTATGCCACGGCCCGTGACGACCGCGGACTCCCCGACGAACGCCGCCCTCCCCCGCCCCACCGAGGACGAGCGCGACCCACGACCGGCGGATCCGTTCGCCGCCATGCCGGGACCTGGCCGCATCACCGCCACGTTCCTGCTCGGGCTGGCCGCGATGGTCGCCATTCTCACCGTGGTCGGCGTGGTGCTCACGTCGACCGAGGCGATGCAGGGCGTGCGCGACTGGGACCTTTCGATCAGTGCCGACACGGCGGCCAGCAGGACGACCGGCGCGGTCGACCTGGCGCGCCTCATCACGAGGGCCGGCGACACCATGGCGATCCTGGGGCTGCTCGCCGCCGTGACGATCGTCGTCGCGGTGTTGCGCCAGTGGCGGGCGATGGTGTTCGTGCCGCTGGCCATGCTGGCCGAGATCACGACGTTCCTGTCGGTCAATCACCTCGTCGGACGTGAGCGCCCGCCGGTCGAGAAGGTGGGTCCGCTGCCGAGCACGTTCAGCTTCCCGTCGGGTCACGTCGCGGCGACGCTCGTCTGCTGGGTGGGCATCGCCGCACTCCTCGTGGCGTACGGCTTCCGGAGATCCGGCATCCTCGTGGCGATCGCCGGTGTCTCGATGGCGGCGGCCATGGCCTGGGCCCGCGTCTACGCCGGAATGCACTACACCATCGACGTCATCTTCGGGTTCGCGATGGGCATCGCCGCGCTCGTCCTGAGCGCTCTCGTCCTCCGGGTCGGCGCGATCCGATCGCACGAGCGCAGGACGAACTGATCGATCAGATCTCGACGTGGCTGCCCACTTCGAACACCTGCTCGGCAGGCAGTTTGAAGAAGCGGCTGGCGCTCGCCGCGCCGCGGTTGAGCAGCACGAACAGTTCCTCACGCCAGGGGTGCATGCCTGGTGCCTTGCCGGCGGTGACCGACTCACGGCCGAGGAAGTACGTCGCGTCCGACAGGTCGGCGCCGGCGATGTCGAGGGCGGCCAGTGCGCTGGGGATGTCCGGGTCCTCCATGAAGCCGTAGTTGAGCCGTACGAGCTCGATGCCGCTGCCCAGATCGGTCACGGTGGACCGTGATGCCTCGTCGACACGCGGTGTGTCCGCGGTGTGCACGGACACCAGGAGCACCACCGAGTGCATCACCCGGTTGTGGCGAAGGTTCGACATCAGCGCCGGCGGGGCCGCTCCCTCGTCCTTGAACATGTACACCGCGACACCCGAGACGCGAGCCACTCCGCTGGCGAGGGCTTCGTTCACGACCTCGCGCATCGGCCGCTCGCCGCGCCGGATGCGTGCGGCGACGAGCTGGCGGCCCTTGCGCCACGTGGTCATCTGGATCACGAGCCCGAAACCGACGAGCAGCGGGAACCAACCACCATGCGGGATCTTGGGCAGGTTGGCGGTGAGGAATCCGACGTCGACGATCATGAACGGGATCAGCACCATCAGCGCCTTGGTGACCGACCAACTCCACTTGTCGCGCGCGAAGCGATAGAAGATGAACGTGGTGATGAGCATGGTGGTCGTCACGGCGATCCCGTAGGCCGCGGCGAGTGCGGTCGAGGTCTGGAACACGACGACCAGACCGACGCAGCCCACCATCAGCAGCCAGTTCACCAACGGCACGTACACCTGGCCGATGTGGCGCTCCGACGTGTGCAGGATCGCGAGGCGCGGGAGATAGTCCAGCTGCACCGCTTGAACAGTCAGCGAGAACGCTCCGGAGATGAGCGCTTGCGACGCGATCACGGTCGCCATCGTGGCGAGGATCGCCAACGGCGTGATCGCCCAGTCGGGCGACATGGCGTAGAACGGGTTCAGGTCACCGATGTGATCCGTCGGCCGACCCGACAGCAGCGCCGCCTGGCCGAAGTAGTTGAGGACCAGCCCTGGGAGCACCAACACGTACCACGCCCACGTGATGGGGATGCGGCCGAAGTGGCCCATGTCGGCGTACAACGCCTCGCCACCGGTCACGACCAGGAAGATCGAACCGAGGGCGATGAACGCCTTCCACGGGTGCTGGACGAAGAGCTCGAACGCGTAGGTGGGCGAAACTGCCCGCATCACCCCGGGTGCCTGGCGGATCTGATTGGAGCCCAGGATCCCGAGGACGACGAACCAGACGACCATCACCGGGCTGAACACCTTGGCGATGCCGGCCGTGCCGCGTCGCTGGATCACGAACAGCCCGACCAGGATCACCACGGCGATCGGGATCACCCAACGCTTGAGCGTGGGCGTGGCGACCTCGAAACCCTCGACCGCTGACAGCACCGAGATCGCCGGGGTGATCAGTCCGTCGCCGTAGAGCAGCGCCGTGCCGAACACGCCGAGTGTGACGACTCCGGCGGCCACCCTCGACACCACTTGGCCCTCGGGTGGGATCACGAGCGACGTCAGCGCCAGGATGCCGCCCTCACCATGGTTGTCGGCCCGCATCACCGTCGCCAGATACTTCAGGCAGATGACGATGACCAACGCCCAGAACGCAACCGATGCAGCGCCGTAGGTGGTGACTTTGTCCACCTGGAGATCGGTGTGATGGAACGTCTCGCGGAACGCATAGAGCGGGCTGGTTCCGATGTCGCCGAAAACGATGCCCAGGGCGCCGAATGCGAGCAGCGCCACACCCCCAGAATGACGCTCACGCTCCCTCACCTGGAGCGACGCTACCCCGTCTCGCCGCTCTCACACCCGAGCGGCGGACCTGTCGAGAGCGCTCAGGCCGATCGGACGGTCAGATCCGAACGAGCGATGCGACGGCGCGTCCGAACAGCTCGGCGATCGTTGCCGGCGGTGCGTCGCTCCTCGATCGAAACGATCTCCTGTCCGCTCGAGGTCAGGACGAAGCGTCCGATGAACGCGTCGTCGACCCACACCGGGAGTTCGATCTGCGCCGGCAGGGTGGCCCGATCGGGATTGAGATCCACCAGCCGGCCCATGAGGTTCCCGTCGGCGAGCAGCGCCGGCCGGGATGAACGCTCGCCGCCCGGCTGCCACACGCACTCGTCGAGGTGCAGGACCGAGGCGATGTGCTCGCACGCCGCGTCGGGGAGGACGGCCTCGTCCCGGGCGGCGGCCACGGTGCGCGCGAACGCGATGAGATGACGCAACTCGTCGCGGCGGGCCGAGTCGCGGATGTGTGCCCGCACCAACCGGGCGTTGAGCACACCGACGACGAGCGCGACGGCGAAGAAGGTGACCGCCGCCACGATCTCGTCCGGATCCTCGATGGCCAGGCTGTAATAGGGCTGGGCCAGGAAGAAGTCGAACGCCAGGACCGCGCAGGCGGCCGCCACGATCGCCGGCCCCGAGGTGCCGAGCAGGGCGACGACGATCACCGGGAGTACGAGCACCAGCAAGACCACCCGGGCATGATCGACCCGAACGGGGATGAGGGCGATCGCCGTGACGAGCGGGAGCGCGACCGCCAGCACGTAGGCCACGACACGCCGCCGAGCCGAGACGATGGTGCGCTCACCCGGTTGAATCGTCTCGGCGCTCCGACGGCGGACGACCGAATTGTGCAGCTGTTCCACGTCATCCGTTCTACGCCGATGTGCGCCGGACCGATGGAATCTTTGCGACATCTTCACGGCCCCATCGGCACACGAATCATCCGACGGCGGCGCCCGTGGCCGCCATCGGACATGATGGATGCAACGCACGGCAATTGAATGCGACGAGAGAGGAGACGACGTGGCTCATGTCCATGCCATCGTGTGGCTCGATCATCTGAGTGCACGAGTGATTGCGTTCTCGGACGGTCCCGGGGAGACGATTCCCATCGAGAGCGAGAGCGACCATCGTCAGCTCCACCGGAAGTCGGGAAAGCCGGGCTCCGGGCACGCGTCCGACGATGTCGTGTTCTTCAACGATGTCGCCGCCGCGATCGCCGACGTCAGGGAGATCCTGATCACCGGTCCGGGGACCGCCAAGACCGCGTTCAAGCGGTACCTCGCACAGCGGCACCACGACATCGAGCGACGGATCGTCGGCCTGGAGACCATGGACCATCCGAGCGACAGCGAACTGCTCACGTACGGGCGGAAATACTTCCGCCGTGTCGACCAGCTCGACGGCTTCTGACGTCCGCGCGACGAGTACCGCTGCGCTCGATCAATCCGCGCGCTTGCCCCAAGCAGCGATGAGCACCGAGGTGCCGATCACGGTGTCCGGATCGTCCAGGACCTCGAGGAACCGTTCGACGTCCTCCGCCGTGATGCCGAGCCGGGCGAGCCCGTCGCGCACCTGACGCGCATTGGCGGCCATCACCTGGGCGAACCCCTCCCCGCCACGATCGAACACGACATGGCCGCGGGCGCCGGTCTCGACGAGTCCCCGCTCACGGAGGAGGCGCCACGCATCGGCCGCGAAATCGTTCGCGCCGTCCCGTTCCGCCAGGAGACGATTGAACGCGGTCGCCATGCGAACGATGAGCTCGTGGTGCGGACCGGCACGATCGGTCGTACGGACCTCGCCCGTGTCGAAATCCTCCAGCACCAACCAGCCTCCGGGTGCGAGCCGGGCGACGAGTTGATCGAGTACCTCGAGGCGGGCCGGCACGTGTTGCAACACGAGCCGCTCGTGAATGAGATCCCACGGACCGTCCGGTATCGGACCGGCCGCCACGTCCAACTGGCGCACTTCGAGTTGGGGACTGCCGTCGTGCTGGAACCACCGTGTGTCCAGATCGACCGCCAGCACCTGCCCTTCCGGGCCGACCTGGGCCGCGAGCCAACGGGCGATCGACCCACCCCCGGTGCCGATCTCGAGGCAGCGCGCGCCCGGCTGCACACCGATGGCGTCCAGGTGGCCGATCGTCATCGGATCCAGCGTTCGCTCCAGGCCCTCGAAACGCGCCTCCGTCTCCGGATGCATGTTGTCCATCAGGTACGGGGATTCGGGCAACTGCGATGACTCGGGCACGGCGACCACCTCGACCTGTAGGCCTAGCACACGTCCCGACGTGACCCTGCCTTTTCGGACCGGGTCCGAAAAGGCAGGGTGGGTGGCTGGAGAACACGGCGCATGCTGACGGATCGTGACGCCGTGTCGATAGCGTCGGGCCGCTCTTGCACTCACGACACACGAGAAGGTGATAACGACATTGCAGACCTGGAGGCGACACCGTGACCACGACCACCGCTGACCCGCCGTTGACACGGAAGTTGGAGGGGTTCCTCGCCTCCTCTGCGATGCCGACACCGTTCGTGGTGATCGACGTCGACCACGTCGAACAGCGGTACCACGAACTGCGAACCGCACTTCCGGCGGCGCGTGTGTACTACGCCGTGAAGGCGAACCCTGGCCGTCCGATCCTGGAACGGTTGCACGCACTCGGATCGTCGTTCGACGTCGCCAGCCCGGCGGAGATCGAAGCCTGCCTGGCGGTCGGTGTGAGCGCCGATCGGATCTCGTACGGCAACACGATCAAGAAGCGGGCCGACATCGCCGCGGCCGCCGCCGTTGGAGTGCGTCGCTTCACCGTCGACTGTGCGGAGGAACTCGACAAGGTCGCCGAGATGGCGCCGGGGGCGAGTGTCTGCGTGCGGCTCTTCCACGACTGTGGCGGCGCCGACTGGCCGCTGTCGCGCAAGTTCGGCTGTGCCGCCGGCGACGTCGAGCGACTCCTCGTCGCCGCCAGCCTGGCCGGGCTCGAGTGCGGGGTGTCGTTCCATGTCGGCTCCCAGCAGCGCGATCTGACCACGTGGTTCGACACCCTTGGCGTCGTCGCGGAGGTGTTCGCCCGAGCGCGCGCCGCCGGAGCGACACCGTCGTTCCTCAACCTCGGCGGTGGTTTCCCCGGGACGTACCGCGACCCCGTGCCGGCGATCGCCCGGTACGGCAGCGCCGTCGGCGAAGCGCTCCGACACTGGTTCCCCGACGGCCTGGCCGAGGTGATGATCGAACCCGGCCGGTACCTCGTCGCCGACGCCGGTGTGCTGCGCAGCGAAGTGGTGCTGGTGTCGACACGCACGGTCGACGGCGGTGTGGAGCGCTGGGTCTACCTCGACTGCGGCAAGTTCCACGGTCTCGCGGAGACGATGGACGAAGCGATCCGGTACCGGCTGCGCACCAGTCGCGACGGCGACCCGGCCAGCCCGGCGGTGATCGCGGGACCGACGTGTGACTCGGCCGACGTTCTGTACGCCAAGAGCGGATACGAGCTTCCGGACACGTTGCGCGACGGCGACGTCGTCGACATCCTCGCGGCCGGCGCCTACACCACGACCTACTCGTCAGTGGGATTCAACGGCTTCCCACCGCTCGCCGAGCACTTCGTCTGACTCGCGCCTCGCCCGGCTGGCGCCACGTGATCGACGTGGTCAGCCCTCGTCGGGCTGCATGAGTTCGATGCGGTTACCGAACGGGTCGGAGACGTACACGCGGTCGTAGCCCTCGAGCGGCTCGTCGTCTTGGACGCTGTGCCCGGCTGCGCTCGCCGCGCTCGCCAGCGCGCGCACGTCGTCGACGATGAACGCCGGGTGCGCCTTGGCCGACGGGCGGAAGTCGGCCTCGACGCCGAGGTGGACCTTCAACGCGCCGCGCTCGAACCAGCACCCGCCGCGAACGGCGAGATGATCCGGCTTCGGCACGCGCGGAATGCCGAGCACACCTTCGTAGAAGGCGACCGCCTCGGCCTCGCAGCCCGGCGGCATGGCCAACTGCACATGATCGAGGCGGATCACGCTCATGACGAACATCTTGCCCCAGCGCGCGAGGCGGTGGCGGCCGCCCTGCCCGAGCGTTCCAGGACACGCCTTCTAATGTTCGGGCGTGAACTCGTCCCAGGAGCCCGCGCCGGACGGGCTCGACGACGCGACGTTCGGTGACGTGCTGATCGCCGCCCAGGGCGGCGACGAACGCGCCGTCGAGTGGATCTTCAGACGACTGCAGCCCCGCCTGCTCCGGTTTCTCGTGGCGCACGAGCCGCGGGCCGCGGACGACCTCGCCGGCGAGGTGTGGTTGGCGGTCGCCACACGGATCGGCCAGTTCGAAGGCGACTGGTCCGACTTCCGAGCGTGGTTCTTCTCGATCGCCCGCCGTCGGTTGGCCGATCACCGGCGCACGGGTGCGAGACGCCGAACCGATGTCGTCGATGCCACGATCTTCGACGCCGATCCCGGTCCCGAGAGCACCGAGCAGGTGGTGCTCGACTCGCTCGCGGGCCAGGAAGCCGCAAAATTGATCGCGTCGACGCTCAGCGGCGACCAAGCCGAGGTGCTGCTGCTGCGGGTGCTGGGTGACCTCGACGTCGACCAGGTCGCCGCGATCATGGAACGCTCGTCGAACTGGGTTCGTGTCACCCAGCATCGAGCGGCTCGCACCCTCGCCAAGAGGGTCGGAACGAAGATGGTTGTAATCGGATGAGCCACGACGACGATCTGTACGGGGTGACGCGGCCGCCGATCTCCGAAGAACTGGCCGAACGACTGCTGTCGGGGTCAGGCTCCGCGCCGGAGGCGGCGTCGGTGGCCGGACTCGACGCGGTCTTCGACGCCCTGCGGGCACCGGCAGACGCCTCGGAGCTCTCGGGCCTGGATGCCGCGGTCGCGGCCTTCCAGGGTGCGGTCGTCACGCCCATTGCGGGACCATCGACTGCTGTCAGGACACGACCCACGATCAAGAAACTGCTCACGGCCAAGGCACTCGCCACGCTGGGTGCCGTCACACTCGTCTCCGCCGGCGCCGCAGCCGCGGCGACCGGCACGGTGCCATCTCCGTTCGCCTCGGACCGGGCGGAAGAGGTCACGGCGCAGCACGTGCCGGACATCGCCCGGGACAACGTCGCCGAGCACACCGACGTCGATGCACCTCCCACCACCCAGGCGGTGACCGAGACGACGGCCGCGGTGAGCGAAACGACCGTCGCGGCGACGGCGGTGACTGCGGCGCCGGTCGATGAGGACGACGCCGACCAGAGCGCCGCCGGCGAGGGCACCGGCCCCGACGCGACCGGTCCTGCCCAGTTCGGGCTCTGCACCGCCTACGCCGCCCACCAGAAGGATGCGGAAGGCGACGGCGAGAGCCCCACGACATCGACCGATCTCCCCGCTCCGTTCCAGAATCTGACGGATGCCGCGACCGCCGCCGGTCAGACGGTGGAGGAGTTCTGCGCCGCCGCAACGCCGGGACAATCGGAGTCGGCACCTGGCCAGACGGGTGTGAGTCCATCGGCCACCGCCCCCGGCCAGACCGGCGAATCGCCGTCGGCGACAGCCCCGGGCCGCAGCGGTGAGAGCCCATCGGCCACGGCGCCCGGCCAATCCGGTGCGACCCCCTCAGCGACCGCGCCGGGCAAGAGCGGCGACTCGCCGTCCGACACCGCCCCCGGTCACGGCGACGACAAACCGTCGGCCACCGGACATCCGTGAGCGGGCGGGCGCGGTAACAGCCCCCGCGCACCCCACTGCGATGAGCGAACGCACCGAGGGGTGGCGCACTCGCTCATCGCAAGCCCGTTCAGTTCGCGTCGACGCGTCGACGGAGGTGGCTTCGATCGACTCCGGAGCGTTGTTCCCGCTCTGGGTGACTTCGATCTTGCGCGGCTTGGCCTTCTCGGCGACGGGAATGCGAACGGTCAGCACGCCGTCGTGCAGATCCGCTTCGAGATGCTCGAGGTCGAGTCCGTCACCGAGGGTGATCTGCCGTCGAAAGCTCCCCTGGTAGCGCTCGCCGAAGTACGACTGGTCGCCTTCCTGGCGCTGCCAGGCCCGCTCGGCGGCCACCGTCAGCACATTGCGCTCGACGGTGATGTCGAGGCTGTCGGCCTTCACGCCGGGCAGATCGATGTGGACCCACACGTCGCTGCCCCGCCGGAACGCGTCCATCGGCATCACACCCGAGGCCGTGGTCGGTCGACTGGAGAAGCGGCTGAAGAGCGTGTCGAGATCACGGAACGGATCGGTCTGAATCATCATGGCTACTCCTTCTCGTGTCGTCACGGCGACCGCCGTGGTCGCCAGCGCTCAACATAATAACCTCACCCCACACGCGATTCAAGAGGTGATTATGTTGACAGAGGTGCGGTGGCTTGGCAGGATCCGAGTCATGGCTTCGGATTCGTCGCGGACATCGGTCGTGGCGTTGCAGCATCGCCTCGCCGAGGCCTGGATCGCGCAACAACGATCGACGAACACCAAGGGGGCCTATCGCGCCGAGCTGGCGGCGTTCAGCCTGTGGTGCGAACAGCACGGAACGGTCGCCGTTCGCGCCGATGCCGACGTGGTCCTCGCCTACGCCGTCGCGCGACAGGCAGCGGGCGACAGCCCGTCGACCCTGCGTCGTCGGTGGTCGGCATTGTCGTCCTTCTTCGACTTCGCCATCCGCCGGGGCGAGACGTCGACCAACCCGCTCGACCGGGTCGCCCGCCCACGAGCGACGTCGGGCAACCCGAGCACGACGGTGCAGCTCTCCCCCGCGCCGTGGCCGACTATCGGGCGCTCGCCGCTGCACTCGACCCACGACTCGATCTCCTCGTCGCCCTCCTCGTCGCCGACGGCCTCAAACTCGGTGAAGCGTTGGCCCTCGACATCGAGGACGTGCGCGGCCGGCCTCCCAAGGTCGTCCTGAACGTGCGGCGACGCAACACGGCGACGCGCGTCTTGCTCCACCCCGACAGCGGACGGGCGGTCTACCGGTGCATCGGAGCCCGCCGTGAAGGCCCGCTGTTCCTCAGTGCGTCGAACACGCGGGGTGAACCCCGTCGGCTCACCCGGTTCGGGGCCGACCACCTCGTGCGGCAACTCAGCCAGGACGATCGAGATCGCGTCACCACCAACGAACTGCGTCGGTACCACATCACCAACAGCCATCTGATCGACAGCGACCTCGCCACCGTCCGCGACCGGGCGGGGCTCGCGCACATCCGCAGCGTCCGCCGTTACCTCCACACCGAACCCGATCCGCACGACTGATCGGGCGGACGCCGCTCGACCCCCGGGCCGACCACCCGGCGATGAGCGAACGGACCGAGGGGTGGAACACTCGCTCATCGCAACGCCCGGTCACGCCCGTACGGTTGTGCCGTGATCCTGCCCAAGGAGCGCGACGCTCGGTTCATCACCGTCCGGCGGGGCGGGACGCTCTCGGACGACGATCATCGACTGTTGGCCCTGTGGGCCGCCGAATGTGCGGAGCACGTCGTGCATCTCTTCGAGTCGGCACAGCCTGCGGACGACCGACCGCAGCAGGCGATCGCACAGGTCCGGGCGTGGACGCGAGGCGAGATCACGATGTCGGAGTCGCGAGCGGCAGGCGGTCATGCCATGGCCGCGGCGCGTGTGCTCACCGGAGCGCCTCGTCACGCCGCGTTCGCTGCCGGCCAGGCTGCGGCGGTCGCCCACGTCGCCGCCCACGAACTCGGTGCGGCCGCGTACGCCATCAAGGCCGTCCGTGCGGCGGCCTCGCCTGACGAGGCGGACGACGCCGGACGGGGCGAGTGCCGTTGGCAGCGCGCGCAGCTCCCGGACGAGATCCGCGAACTCGTGCTCGACGATCAGCGGCGACGCAACGAGATCTGCTGGTCGATGTTCGCCTGCTGATCGGCGCCATCGCGGAACGACCGCCACCGTCGCGGCGTCAGTCGTCGGGCTGGAATCGATAGCCGACGCCGGCGTCGGTGATGAAGTACCGGGGCGGCGCATGGTCGGGTTCGAGCTTGCGGCGGATGTGTCCCATGTGCACCCGGAGCAGGTTCTGATCGGGCTCGTAACCGGGGCCCCACACCGCCGTGATCAGCTGCTTGTAGGTGACGAGCTGATGCGGATGACGGACCAGGTGGGCGACGATCCCCCATTCGATCGGCGTCAACCGGACCTCGGTGCGCGAGGACGTTCCGTCGCCGTGCACGAACGCACGGTGGGCGGACAGGTCGACATCGAACTGGGCGGTGTGCACGACGGCGACGTCGGCCGCGGGCTCGGGTGCGCGCCTGAGCGCGGCCCGCACCCGGGCGACCAGTTCGGCCATTCCGAACGGCTTGGTGACGTAGTCGTCGGCGCCGGCGTCGAGCGCCAGCACCTTCGAGCGCTCCTCGTCGCGGGCGGTCAGCACGATGATCGGGACGTCGGTCCAACCCCGGAGCGCCTCGATCACGGTGAGCCCGCTCATCCCCGGCAGTCCGAGATCGAGGAGCACGATGTCGGGGCGGACGCGGGCGACCTCGGTCAGAGCCGACTCACCGGTCGCCGCCTCGTGGATCTGGAACCCCCGCGCGCTGAAGTTGAGCGACAGGGCGCGGCGGATCTGCCGCTCGTCGTCGACGATGAGCACGCTGGTCACCCGACGACCCCCGTCATCGCCTCTGCCGTCGCCTGCGGCAGGATGATCGTGACGGTCAGCCCTCCGCCCGGGGTGTCGTCGAGGCTGAGCGAACCTCCCATCGCCGTGACGAAGCCGTTGGCGATCGACAAGCCGAGCCCCACGCCATCGCCGATCGGCACGTCGCCGAGCCGTTGGAACGGTTGGACGACCCGGCCCCGTTCGTCGGAGGCGATGCCGATGCCCTGGTCGACGATCCGGAGGTGGACGTCGTGGCCGATCGAGGCCGCCTCGACCCGCACCGGCTGATCGAGCGGGCTGAACCGTTCGGCGTTGGTCACGATGTTGGCGAGGCTCCGCTCGAGCAGCGTCGGATCGCCGAGCACGGGCGCGAGGTCGGCCGGGATGTCGACACGGACCCGATCGCCGGGGAGGTTGGCGCTGTGCAGCGCGGCGGCGACGACGTCGGCAACCTGCGTGGGCTGCACGTTGATCGCCAGTGCACCGATCTGCAGACGGCTGGCATCGAGCAGGTTCCCGACGAGCATCGTGAGGCGGTCGGTCTCCTCGTCGACGGTGAGCAGTGCCTCGGCGATCTGCTCGGGCGTCCACGCCACGCTCGAGTCGCGCAGGCCCGACACCATCGCCTTGATCGAGGCGAGTGGCGTCCGCAGGTCGTGTGACACGGCGCGCAGCATTGCCGTTCTGACCGCGTCGATGTCGGCGAGCGTGCCGGCCTCCTTCGCCTCGGCGGCGAGCATCTGGTTGTCGATGGCCAGCGAGAGTTGGTCGGCGAGGGCCTGCAGGAGGCGTTCGTCGTCTGGGGACAGCGTGCCGCCGTAGAGCGTCAGCGTGCCGGACGCCAATCGCAGCGTGGCGCTGGGGTCGATGGAAGTGTCACCGTCGACCGCGATCGCCACCGTGCTCTCCGCACCGGGCACGGCGCGTCCCTCGAGCCGGGCGCCGGTGAGGTCGAACGTGGTGCGGATCTGTTCCACGAGACGCTGGATGGGTTCCGGGTCGAGCGCGAGGCTCGTGGTCGAGCGCACGAGCGCTTCGGCCTCCAGGCGGGCGCGTCGTGCTTCGAGGGACCGTTGCGTGGCGAGATCGACGAGCGCTCCGACGGCGACGGCGACGACGATGAACACGATCAGGGAGACCAGGTTCTCGCTGCGACCGATCGTGAACGTGCCGTACGGCGACACGTAGAACCAGTTGACGACGAGCGAGGCGGCGGCGGCCGCCACGATGCCCACCACCCATCCGCCGATGGCGGCGATGGCCAGCACCACCACGAGCGCCAGCAGCAGTTCGGTCGACAGGTCGATCGAGTCGCGGAACGGCACGGTCAGCGCCACGAAGACGGGGAGGCCGACGATCAGCAGGATCCAACCGATCGTCGTGCGACGGCTCGTGATCGACCGGCGGCGGCGCGGCGAATGGTCCGGTGCTCCCGCGTCGTCGCGGGCGATCACGTGCACGTCGATGTCGGGCGCGAGACGGGTGACGCGAGCGACGAACGAACCGTGGACGAGTTCGTGCCACCTGCTGCGACGGCTGGCACCGAGCACGAGTTGTGTCGCCTTCTCCCGCCGGGCGAAGGCGGCCATCGCTTCTGCCGTGTCGGCGGCGGCCACGTCGTGGACCGTGCCGCCGAGCTCGAGCACGAGCTTGCGCTGCGCGACGAGTTCGGTGTCGTGCTCGTGTGCCAGGCCGTCGTCGACCGCGACGTGCACGGCGACGAGCTGGCCGCCGACCCGCCCCGCCATCCTCGCGGCACGACGGATCAGGGCATCCCCGCCGGACACGCCGGTGAGGCCGACGACCACCCGTTCGCGGGTCTCCCACGAGTCCGAGATCCCGTGGCCGTCGAGGTAGCCGGTGAGCGATTCCTCCACCCGATCGGCGACCCACAGGAGGGCCAACTCGCGCAGGGCGCCGAGGTTGCCGGGCCGGAAGTAGTTGGCGAGCGCGGCGTCGACGCGATCCGCGGGATAGATGTTGCCGTGGGCCATCCGGCGGCGGATCGCCTCCGGGGCCATGTCGACGAGTTCGAGCTGGTCGGCGCGGCGGACGACGTCGTCGGGCACGGTCTCGCGTTGGATCGTGCCGGTGATCCGGGTGATGACGTCGTTGAGCGACTCGAGGTGCTGGATGTTGAGCGTGGAGATCACCTCGATGCCGGCGTCGAGCAGCTGCTCGACGTCCTGCCACCGCTTCTCGTTGCGCGAGCCGGGAGCGTTGCTGTGGGCGTACTCGTCGACGAGCACCACTTCGGGACTGCGGGCGAGGATGGCGTCGACGTCGAGTTCGTGCAGCACCGTGTCGCGGTAGTCGAACTGACGCTGGGGCATGACGACCAGATCATGGATCTGTTCCGCGGTCTGCATGCGGCCGTGGGTCTCGACGATGCCGATGACCACATCCGTGCCGCGCTCGAGGCGGCGGACCCCCTCGCCCAGCATCTTGTACGTCTTGCCGACGCCGGGAGCCGCACCGAGGTAGATGCGCAGCGAGCCTCTGGCCATCTGCGATCAGCCTACATTCGGCCGGTCAGGCATTCGGCCGGTCAGGCATTCGGCCGGTCAGGGCGTCGAGTGAGCCCGCGTCGAGATCCACCCGCTAGATACTCGATGTATACTCGCAGGTATGAGTGTCCCTCTGGCCCTGCTGGGCCTCCTCGAACGGGAGTCGAGCTACGGCTACGACCTCAAACGCGACTACGACTCGTATTTCGGACGGGGCAAGCCGCTGCCGTTCGGGCAGGTCTACACGACGCTCGGACGACTGGCGCGCGACGGCAAGATCATCGCCGCCGATGCCGAGCCCGGGGCCGGCCCCGACCGCAAGCGCTACGTCATCACCGACGACGGCGTGAGCGAACTGGACGTGTGGTTGACCGAGCCGGTCGAGCCGGATGCCAACCTGCAGTCCGTCCTGTTCGTCAAGGTCGTCCTGGCGTTGATGTCCGACCGGTCCGCGGAGGATTTCCTCGATCGTCAGCGCGCCACCCATCTCCAACGGATGCGGGAACTGACCGAACTCAAGCGGACGGGTGATCTCGTCGACGCACTGCTCGCCGATCACGGACTGTTCCATCTCGAAGCCGACCTGCGGTGGATCGACCTCACGGCATCCCGGTTGTCGGCCTTGGCCGAGCAGGTACGGCCGTGAGCGGCGCAACGGTGCTCGAAGCCCGCGACGTCACGTTGTCCTTCGGGCCGACTCCGGCGCTGCGTGGAGCGAGTGTGGCGGTCAGCGCCGGTGAAATGCTCGCCGTGATGGGTCCGAGCGGCTCCGGCAAGTCGACCCTGCTGCACTGTCTGGCGGGCATCCTCGCCCCCGATTCCGGCGAGATCAGCTTCGACGGTCGCCGGATCGACCAGCTGCGCGAACCCGAGCGCAGCGCGCTCCGCCGGGAGCGGTTCGGCTTCGTGTTCCAGTTCGGCCAGTTGGTGCCCGAACTCTCCGCGCTGGAGAACGTCGCCCTTCCCCTGTTGCTCGGCGGCGCCACCCGGCGCTCGGCGATGGCCGAGGCGGACACCTGGTTCGAGCGGCTCGATCTGCACGGGCTCGGACATCGTCGGTCCGGCGAGCTGTCCGGTGGTCAGGCGCAGCGGGTCGCTCTCGCTCGCGGGCTCGTGGCCCGACCCGACGTGCTGTTCGCCGACGAACCGACGGGAGCACTCGACTCGCTGGCCGGCGAGTTGGTGATGGAGTTGCTGACGGCGTCGGCACGCGAGCAGGGCACGACGGTGGTCCTGGTGACGCACGAACCGCGGGTGGCCGCGTACGCCGATCGGGAGATCATCGTGCGCGACGGGCGCGTCACGTCGGCGGCCGTGGTCGCGGCGGTTGGTCCATCGCTGTGATCCGGCTCGGGCTCCGCCTCACGTTCGCCGGCGGTCGAGACGCCCTGGTGCGGCTCGCCGTGATCTCCGCAGCGGTCGCCATCGGCGTGGCGCTCCTGCTGACGGCGATCGCCGGCGTCAACGCCGTGCACTCCCAGAACCAGCGCTACGCGTGGCTGGAGACCGGATTCGCGCCCGACTCGTTCGCCGGACGCCCGGCGACGAACGCCGGCGCTGACGCGCCCGCCGATCCGCTGTGGTGGGACGCGAGCTACGACTACTTCGACAACCGGGACATCGGCCGCATCGATGTCGCCGCAACCGGACCGAACTCGCCGAGACCGCCAGGGATCGACCGGCTCCCCGAGGCCGGTGAGTTCTACGCCTCCCCGGCGATGACGAAGCTCCTCGAGTCCGTGCCGTCGGACGAACTCGGTGATCGCTACCCGGGACGGCAGATCGGAACGATCGGCGATGCCGCCCTGCCGGACCCCGACATCCTGCTGATCGTCGTCGGGCACGATCCGAGCGAACTCTCTCAGCTGCCACGAGCGGCACAGGTGACCAGCATCAGCACGATGTCGCCGAGCGACTGCGCCCAGTGCAACGGCGGCTTCGGCATCGACAGCAACGGGATCATCCTCATCCTCACCGTCGCCGGTGCGGCGCTGGTGTTCCCCGTGCTGATCTTCATCGGCGCGGCGACCCGTCTGTCGGCGGCGCGCCGGGAGGAGCGCTTCGCGGCGATGCGATTGGCGGGTGCGACACCGCGCCAGGTCACGGTCCTGGCATCGGTCGAATCCGGTGCCGCCGCGCTGCTCGGCACGGCGATCGGATTCGTGGTCTTCTACGCGCTGCGCCCGTCGATCGCGTCGATCCCCTTCACCGGAGCACGCTTCTTCCCCGGGGACCTCGCGCTGAGCGCGGCCGAGATCGCCGTCGTCGTGATCGGCGTGCCGATCGCCGCCGCAGTGGCGGCACGGGTCGCGCTCCGTCGGGTCCAGATCTCCCCGCTGGGGGTCACTCGCCACACCACGCCGGCGCCGCCGTCCGCGTGGCGGCTCATCCCGCTCGTTGCCGGAATCGCCGAACTCGCCGTCGTCGCCGTGGCCGGTCCGCCCGACACGTCGGGCGCACAGGCGATCGTCTACCTGCTCGGTGCGTTGCTGATCATGGCGGGTCTGGTGGTCGCCGGGCCGTGGCTGACCATGGTGACGTCGCGGGCGGTGGCAGGGCGGACGAGTCATCTGGCCGGACTGATCGCCGGACGCCGTCTGGCCGACAACCCCCACGCCGGCTTTCGGGCGATCAGCGGCCTGGTGCTGGCGTTGTTCATCGGCAGCGGAGCGATCGGGGTCATCACCACCGTCGTCGCCTCGAAGGACGCGGGCACCGAATCCGGTGTGCTCGTGCAGTGGTTCCACTCGCCGCTCGATGCCCGTCCCACGTCGGTTCCGACCGCCACGACCGATGCATTGGCCGCGATCGACGGCGTGGGCGGGGTCGCGGTGATCAGAGCCATCGGCGGTTCCGACGGGCCGGGGCCCGTCTGGGTCGTCTCGTGTGGCGACCTGGCCGCGGTTCCGCTGCTCGGGCAGTGTCCGGTCGGGGCCGCGGCGGTCGAGATCCAACCGCAGTTCGGCACGGCCGTCGTCGACAAGGTCGTGTCACAGGCCGACGTCGTCTGGCCCGCGGCCGACATGAGCGCGATCGACCTCGAACAGCTCCCCATCGAGATCATCGTCGTCGACGACGACGGATCGAGCGCCGCGGTCGAGCAGGCCCGGACGGTGCTCGAGAACGCATCCTCCGATCGTTTCGCTCCGCAGACGATGGGCGAGATGGACCTGCACGGCGTACGCGACCTCGCTCGGTACCAACGCCTGGCGAACGTCGTCATCGTCGCCAGTCTCGTCATCGCCGGGTGCAGCCTCGCCGTGAGCGTCGCCGGAGGTCTGACCGAACGGAAGCGACCGTTCAGCCTGCTGCGGCTCAGCGGCGTGCCGTTGTCGGTGCTCCGGCGCGTCGTCGCCCTGGAGAGCGCTGTTCCGCTGCTGTTCGTCGCGGTCGTCGCGGTGGCCGGCGGCTTCCTGGCCGCGCAGCTCTTCCTGCAGGCGCAGATGAACCAGAACGTGCAGGCACCCGGCGTCGGCTATTACGCCGTGGTGCTCGCTGGGCTCGGACTCTCGTTCGCCGTGATCGCGTCGACCTTCCCCCTGCTCGAACGGATCACCGGCCCCGAATCGGCGAGAAACGACTGAGCGATGAGCGAAACCCCCGTATACGGGGGTTTCGCTCATCGCATCGAGGTCGGTCGGCCGCGGGCTCGACCGGGCGGGCGAGGCATGATGGGTCTCTGCGAACGGGGTGGTCGATGGGTCTCGAGCAAGTGGCGATGTCGGGAGTGGCCGCGGTCGGCCGTCATCGCCGGGTGTCCGATGCGTTGTTCCGGTTCACGAAGTGGGGGAACCCGTTCGCCGACGAGCGGTTCTCCTGGCCGTATCCGATGTACGACCGGATGCGGGCCGACGGGCCGGTCTCGTACGGCCGTCCGTACCGACAGTGGTTCGTGTTCGGCTATGACGAGGTGCAGGAGGTGTTGCGCTCGCCGCACACCGCGACCGCACCCGTCGGGCAGCTGCTGTTGTCGACCGCTCGTTACCGCCGGCTGACACCGACCGCGCGATCGAACTTCGCCCGCTGGCTCCTGGTCAATGATGCTCCCGACCACACCCGACTGCGGGCCGGCGTGAGCCGCGCCTTCACCCCGCACCAGATCGAGCGCTACGAGCCACTGGTCGGACAGGTCGTGGGTGAACTCCTCGGCGAACTCGACACCACACGCGACATCGACATCGTCGAAGCGTTCACGAGCCGGCTGCCGATCCGGGCGATCGCGGCGATCCTCGGTCTACCGGCCGAACGTCGACCGTGGCTCCTCGATGCCTCCCGTGAGATCGGCGGAATGCTGGAACCGCTGACCCCGTTCGATCCCGACTCGATGAGCGAACGATTCGGCGAGCTCGACGTCTACTTCCGGAGTGTGATCGCGGCGCGCCGCGACGAGCCCGGAGCGGATCTGATCTCGGCACTCGCCGCCGGCGACCGCGGCCACGACCTCGACGACGACGAGATCGTCGCCATGATCGCCTTCCTGCTCTTCGCCGGACACGAGACGGTCACGGGGATGCTGGGCAATGCCCTCGTCGCCCTCGCCCACCATCCGGCTCAGCGCACGCTCCTTCGCGATCACCACGATCTCGTCGACAACGCGGTCGAGGAGCTGCTGCGCTTCGACCCGCCGGCCCAGGTCAGCGGCCGGCAGGCCACGGCCGACATCGGCATCGGCGGGGTCACGATCCGACGCGGCGACAACATCGGGCTCATGATCGGCGCCGCCAACCGGGACAAGCGCCGCTGGAGCGATGCCGACGAACTGCGACTCGACCGGCCCGATCCACGCCCGATCTCCTTCGGCTTCGGCGCCCACCATTGCCTCGGGGCCGCGCTCGCCCGCATGCAGCTGCGCCGCACGCTGCCGCCGCTGCTCGACGCCCTCGGCGACTACACCATCGACCCGAGCCGGACGGTCTGGAAGCGGTCGTTCGCGCTGCGCGGTCCCACGTCGCTGCGCCTGACACCAAACGCCTGACCATCGAGCGGAACGTGCTCACTACGGTGGTGTTCGGAGGTGCCCGTCCATGCCAGCCGTCGGAATGCCGAGATGACCGCACAGCTCGTCGCGCTGTGTTTCGATGCCAACGATCCGCGCCGGCTGGCGCGCTTCTGGGCGGAGGCGCTGCGTTGGGATGTCGCTGCCGACACGGGCGAGGTGGTCAGCCTCGCGCCGACCGACGGCACGCGGTTCACGATCGATTTCGCGGCCGTTCCCGAGCCGAAGGCAGCCCGGCAGAACCGGCTCCACCTCGACCTGACGACCACGTCGCTCGACGACCAGGCCGCCACGGTCGAGCGGCTGCTCCAGCTCGGCGGCCGACACATCGACATCGGGCAGCACCCGGACGAAGGTCATGTCGTCCTGGCGGACCCCGAGGGCAACGAGTTCTGCGTGGTCGAGCCGACCAACAGCTTTCTCGGTGACTGCCCACGACTCGGTGCGGTGAACTGCGACGGCACTCGCAAGACCGGCTACTTCTGGAGCGAAGCCCTCGGATGGCCGCTGGTCTGGGACCAGGACGAGGAGACCGCGATCCGGGCCCCCGACCTCACCGGCCCGAAGATCACCTGGAGCGGTCCACCGCTCATGCCCAAGCCGGCGAAGAACCGGCTGCACCTCGACATCGCTCCAACCGCCGACGGCGACCAGCAGGCCGAGGTCGATCGACTCCTCGCGTTGGGAGCGAGGCAGATCGACATCGGCCAGGGCGATGTCGATTGGGTGGTCATGGCCGACCCCGACGACAACGAATTCTGTGTGTTGACCCCTCGCTGAACCGCATTCAGCCGCGTTGGGCGAGGAACACGAACTCGAGCCCGGGCCGATCCGGTGCGTCACGCACCTCCCGCACGACGAAGCCGGCCGTCACGAGGCACGCAGCGACCTCGGCGCGGTCCCGGAACCGCAGGGTGGAAGCGGAGACGACCTCGGCGCCGTCGCCGTGGAATCGGAACGTCTGCCGGAACGACACGAGCGGCATGTCGACGCGGACCAGCTCGGTCCACGTGTCGACTCGTCCGACATCGGGGATGTCGAGTTCGCGGTACGTCGACTCGCGGGTCCACGTCGCCCACGCTCGCCGACCCGGGTCGCGCGTCTCGAACACCAACCAACCTCGAGGACGCAAGGCGTCATGTACGGCATCGAGTGTCCGCGCCCACTCCTCGTCGGTGACGAAAACCTGCGCGACGTTGCCCGTCATCACGGCCAGGTCGACGGCGAGCGGCGGGAGATCGGCTACGACGCCCAGCACCCACCGGACGCTCCCGGCGCCGGGCTTCCTCCGGCTGACGTGCAGCGACGCCTCGGCCGGATCGAGTCCGACGACCGAGATCCCGCAGGCCGCCAATCGACACGCGAGGGTTCCCGTTCCACACCCGACGTCGAGGACCGATGTCGCTCCCTTCTCGGAAACGATCCCGACATAGGCGTCCAGGTCGCTGCGATCGTCATCGAGGCAGTCGTACAACTCGGCCAGCCGCGGGTCGGCGAAGATCGGATCCGGCACGGAGCCATCATTGTCGCGTGGCATCGGACGTGAGCGCGTCGCGGCTGTCCCGTGCTGTCAGCATGGTGGCGTGACCGCTCCGATGGACTCGAGTCTCCGCCTCGTCGTCGTCTCGGGCTGGCCGGGTGCGGGCAAGTCGACCATCGCCGAGGCGATCGCCGCGGCGACGGCGTCGACCGTCGTCAGCTTCGACTGGGTGATGTCGGCGCTGCGCGAATTCCCCGATCTGTGGGAACGGATCGAGCTCCCGATCGAACGACAGCGTGCGGTGGGGTGGACCCTGATGAGCCGGGTCGCCGAGCAGCAACTGCGCCGCGAGGCGTCGGTCGTGTTCGACCTGGTGGCTCGCGACGCGGCGATCGATCAATGGTCCGAGCTGGCCGAGCGGACGGGCGCCGGATTGTTCGTGATCGAGTGCTTCTGCGAGGACGCACGCCTTCATCGCCAACGCATCGAGCACCGCCGGCGTGAGATCCCGGGATGGTACGAGCTGACGTGGGAGCGGGTGCAAGGGTCCCGGCAGAATTACCGCCCACTGCGATTCGAACCGAAGCTGGTGCTGTCGGCACACGATCCCATCGACGTGAACGTCGGCAAGGCGCTCGACCACCTCGGTGTGTCGAACGGTTCGTAGCCACGAGCGACCGGAACTTCCGCCGCGTGAGGCTCAGCGGGGCGCGCCGGCGGTGGTGGCGGCCTCGACCTCGATCAGTCGTCCGGACGTGACGTCGAAGATGTACCCGTGGATCGCGATGCCGGCGGGGACGAGCGGATGGTTCCGGATTCGCGTGACGTCGGCGGTGACGCTGTCGGCCTGATCGCGGATCGTGAGCCAGTCGATGTAGTCACCCTCCGCCGATCCCGGACCCGTGCCGACGTCGTAGAAGCCGTCGGCACCGAGCGCTGCGGTCTCGAGGCTGCTCGCCAGGAGTCCGCGAATGACGTCGTCGGTGAAGAACTCCATGCCGCAGTTCGTGTGGTGGATCACGAACCACTCCTTCGTGCCGAGCAACTTGTAGGAGATGACGAGGGAGCGGATGGCGTCGTCGCTCGCGCGACCTCCCGCGTTGCGGATCACGTGCGCATCGCCCTCGCTCAGACCGGCGTACTTCGCCGGGTCGAGACGGGCGTCCATGCAGGTGAGGATGGCGAACTGCCGCGCCGGCGGCATGGCGAGTTGTCCCTTGTCGCCGAAATCGGAGGCGTATGCCTCGTTGGCGGCGAGTACTTCGGGAAGGACGGACACGGGCGCTCCTCGCGGGTCGGACCGCTGCGGCGGTCGTGGGTCCCACAAACTACGTAAACCTGACCCACCTAGTCAACAATCCGGAGCGCACATCCTTCTCGATGAGCGAACGGCCCAGCCCTCGGTCCGCTCGCTCATCGATCGAACGCACACCACCGGCCCCGACGTCCGGCGCGCGGCTACGGTCGACGCCTGATGAATCTCGACGATCGGGCCTTGGATGTTCGGCTCGATCGGGTCCTCGCATTGTCCGAGATGGGACGCGTGGTGGCCGGGTTCGACTGGTCGGCCACGTCCTTGGGTCCGATCGTGGAGTGGCCGGAGGGCCTTCGGCTGGCGGTATCGGTGTGCCTGTCGTCTCGTTTCCCGATGTTGGTGGCGTGGGGGCCCGACCTGATCAAGATCTACAACGACGGGTACCGACCGATGCTCGGCTCGCAGAAGCATCCGGGAGCGCTCGGATCGCCGGCGCGCAAGGTGTGGCCGGAGATCTGGGACCACATCGGGCCGTTGTTCGAGTCCGTGATGACGACCGGACTGCCGACGCTGGAGACGAACCAGGAGTTGACCCTGGAGCGCAACGGTTACCCCGAGGAGTGCTTCTTCACGTTCTCCTTCAGCCCGTTGTTCGACGGCGATGACATCGGCGGAGTGCTGTGTGTGGCGTCGGAGACCACCGAACAGCTCGTGGCCCAGCGCCGGCTGGAGTGTCTGTCGCGTGTCCAGACCGAGCTGGTGGGCTCGGAGCAGGTGACCGATGTCTGCATGCGGGTGGCGGCGGCGCTCACGGGCGTCGCCGGGGTGCGCGAGTGCGACATCTACCTGCAGGGGGCCGAAGACCTGGTGCTCGTCGCGTCGACCCGGCGCGAGGACGTGGCCCAGATCGATGTCTCGGCAGTGCTGGTCGAGCCAGAACGGACGCCGGTCGTGATCGGTGGTGACGGCACCGCATCGATGCCGGCGAGCGAATACGTCATGCCCATCGGCGGAGCGTTCGGTGGTGTGCAGGGGGCCATGGCCATCTCCTTGCACCCAGGGCGGCCGTTCGACGCGAGCTACCGAGGGTTCCTGACCCTGATCGGTGACGTCGTCACCAGCGCCCTGGACGGCGCCTACCGACGGACGGTCGAGATCGGCGAGTACCGCCGGATCAGCGACACGCTGCAGGCGGCCATGCTGAAACCGATCAGCGACCTGCCGACCGTGGCCGCCCGCTACCTGCCCGCGGTCGGCCACCTCGCGGTTGGCGGCGACTGGTACGACGTGATCGACATGGGCAACCACCAGCGGGGACTGATCGTCGGCGACTGCGTCGGTCACGGTCTCGAGGCTGCGACCGTCATGGCCCAGCTGCGCAGCGCGGCGAGAGCGATGATCCTCGAAGGTCGAGACCCGGTGGCGGTGCTCGACGGACTCGACACGTTCGCCTCGTCGATCGAGGGTGCGGCGTGCGCATCGGTCGTGTGTGCCGTCTTCGATCGCAGGCAGCGGACCCTGACGTACGCCCGAGCCGGCCACCCGCCACCGCTCATCGTCAACGCGAGCGGTGTCACCTGGCTCGACGAGGCCTGCGGGCCGCCGCTGTCCGTCGTGACGGGGCGACCCCGGGAGACGGCCGTCATCGACGTCGACGACGCCGACGTCCTCGTTCTCTACAGTGACGGGCTGATCGAACGTCGAGGGGAAACACTCGACATCGGACTCGACCGTCTTGCTGCCGCAGCCACCGATCTGTACGGCTCCACCGTCCATCGCATTGCGGACGGTCTGATCCGAGTGCTGAGTCAGAACACGACCCGCGACGATGTGGTGGTCGTCGTCAAGCAGCTCGCCAGCGCGATCGCCGGCGGGCCCGACGCCTAGACCGGAGCCCGCACGGAAAAGGCGAGGAGTACGATCGCCACATGGAGGGTGAGGGGACGAACATCGAGCGCTCCGAGCCGGACGTGGAGGTGCTCCACCCGCGACGGACGATCGTCACCGCGATGCCCCTCGAGCGCGCGGCGCGGGAGCGGCTGGCCGAGTTGCTCGATGCTCGAGTCGTCGACATTCGTGAGCCGATCGACGACGCGAACATCGTCCTGACGCCCGCGTGCAGCCCACAGCTGATCGGCGCCCTCGGCCGGAAGTACCCGGGCGCCCGCATCGTCGTCGTCGAGCTGGACGACTGGGAGTTCGGTGTCGAACTGTTCGGGCCGGTGAAGCGCATCCTGCGCGGCGGCGCGGCCGCGTATGTGCTCGCCGACAGCATCGACGAGCTCGCCAGCAAGCTCGCGATCACGCCGCACGACGAGGTGTCCGAGACCGATGGCACGGCGGCCCGGGAACTGCCGTCGAGCGCGACGGTCGACGACCTCATCGCGGCGTTCCTGCGCGAGTCGGTCGAGTACTCCACCCGTCTCCACCAGGCGAATCCGTAGCGGTCGTCCGGCCGGCATGGGCCGACGACCAGATCCCCTCACCGTTGTGGTCGAATTCTCCGCTGTGGGCCAGTCCGACACGGGAGGCCACGGCCTGTGAAGCGCAGTGGTCGGGATGGATGTGCGCGGTCAGCCCGTCCGGGTCGACGCCGTGTCGAACCAACCAGGCGATGACCGCGTGCGCCGCCTCGCTGGCGAAGTGGTGGCCCTGGTAGCTGACGCCGATGAGCCAGGCGAGCGTCGCCCCGTCCGGAGTGCACCGTGGCCTGGACGAACCCGACGGCGCATCCGTTCACGGCCGACCTGACGATCCAGTTGTGCCAGGTCTCCCCCGGCCCGGCGGGTCCGTCCAGCTGCCTCTGGTAGCGACGTTCGAGGTCGGCGAGCGATGGTGGTTCACCACCGATGAACTCGTAGAGGGCCGGGTCGGCCAGGATCCCGACCATCTCGGCCGCGTCGGAAACGACGGTCGGACGGAGTACCAGATGCCCTGTCGCGATCACCGCCGTGGCAACGGCGTCCGGCACCACTCCCCCGTTGTCGACGTGGCGTCGCACTCGCCCTCGATTCATGCTGCGTTGGCCTGCGCCCGGCTGATCTGCGCGGCGGTGATCAGCAGTTGCGGATCGGGATAGTCCTCGCAGTACTGATACGTGTACGCGAGGCGGACGAGACCGTTCGTCCCGACGACGAACTCGCTGACCGCGCGCCACGGGTCGTCGACGAGCGGTTGGCCTTGCCGGCGGCGCTCCGTCTGGAAATCGACGCCAGCCTGCCGGGGATGATCCCAGAAGGCCGACGGAGCGTCCGGTAGGACTCGCTCGATGTTCCAGTGGCCGATGCCGTAGGCGCGGTAGGCATCGTGATCGGGGTCGCACAGGATCGCGCAGCGAAGGTGGTGTTCGTCGCGGTACTCGGCGGCACGGGCCGGTTCGCCCTGTCCGATGATCACGGGGTGCGAGTCCCGCGGCCTGATAATCGGCGATCTCGGCATCGAGCCGGCGGGCGCGTTCGAAGCCGCACCCGCAACCGAAGTGTCTCCAGAACATCAACAACGCAGGCCCATCGGCCCAGAATTCCGAGAGCGTGCGCTGGCGTCCGGTGTGGTCGAGCAGGACGAGGTCGGGGGCCGCGGCATCGGTGCGCAGCGGCTCGCCCGCTGGCTCGGTGGGTCCGGTGCTCCAGCGCTCGAGCCATTCGGCTTCGGCGGCGATCGTCTGTTCTTGTGCTGGTGTCATGAAGTGCTCCTCGAGCGATGGGTTGGAATGACGTCGTCGAGCATCACGAGTCGCAACCGGGCTCACATGACCGCGACACTCGCCGAGTTGATCGCGACACCGCATCTGGACATTGCGCCTGTCGAGGACGGCCGGTTCAGGTGTGGTGTCGTGCGCGCCACACGCCCGGCGGGGTTCCGTGCCCGCGTTTGAAAGCCCGGCTGAACGCCTCCTCGGAGTCGTACCCGACACGGCGACCGATCGCCGAAACGCTGAGGTCGGTGGTGGCGAACAGATCCTCGGCCACGTGCATCCGCCATTCCGTCAGATATCGGATCGGCGATCGCCCGAGCACTCGACGAAATCGTTCATCGAGCACCGAGCGCGACACCGCGGCCGTTGCAGCCAACTCCGCCACGGTCCACTTGCGATTCGGCGATCCGTGCATCTGGGCCATCGCCGGAGCGAGCACCGGGTCACGGAGCGCGGCGATCCATCCGTGGTCGGCGACCGGCGCACTGGCGAGGTGGGCGCGCAGCACTTCGATCAGCAACAACTCCGGCAGCCGCGTCGAAACCGGCTGGGCGATCGCGTGTCCCGTGCTCGCCAAGGCGTACTGGATGCTCGCTTCGACCCACTGGGCCGCCGGGCTGTCGGCGAGACGCACGACGAACACCGGTGGCAACGCGCCGATGCTCGGATCGAACAGGGCATCGTCGGAGTGCAGGTGACCGCACACGAGGTCCGTCCGGCCGCCACCCGCTCCATGCGCGACGACCGGCATCGAAGCCCACGGCGGGCGTGACAGCAGCGACAGGATCGGCACCGTCTCGGCGTCCTCGGCGCCACCCATCAGGTAGTCATCGCCGTAGGGCAGGACGATCACGTCGCCCTTCGCCGCCCAGTGGCGCTCGCCGCCCTCGAGCGAGACCCAGCAGCGTCCGGCGGCGACGACGTGGAACAGGATCATCCTCGACGCACCCGGATGCAACAGCGGGGTGATCTCGCGCAGCGGTGACGCGAACGACCACTGTTCGGTGAACTCGGCCCGGAAGAAGATCGCGCCGTCGAGGCGAAGCTGTTCCAGCGCCGCCACGAGCGGAACCGGCGGCGACCAGTCGACATCCGGGGCCGTGTCTGTCACCTCGGCCCCCATCCCGGTGTTTCGGCTAGATGCGTCGGCGTCGAAGTCATACGGACGCCGCGCCGCAGCAGGACACTCATCTTGTCACAACCAACCAACCCGGATCCCCGGGAAACCAGAAGGAACAACACCATGCCCAAGTACGTCATCGAACGCAACATGCCCGGAGTCGGCACCCTGTCGGCCTCGGAACTGAACGCCGCGTCGAAGGTCTCCAACGAGGCCCTCGCCACGCTCTCACCGCGAGTGAAGTGGCAGCAGAGCTACGTCACCGACGACAAGATCTTCTGCGTCTACCTCGCCGACGATCCGGAAGCCATCCGCGAGCACGCCCGCCTCGCCGGGTTCCCCGCGGACTCGATCCACCTCGTCGGCGCGGTCATCGACCCCTCGACGGGCGACGTCGCAGCCTGAGAGCGTTCTCGATCCTGCCCGGCGAAGGTGACCCCTTCGCCGGGCAGTCGGTCTATCACGGGCGCTGGTCGACCTCGATCGCGGCGCGCACGCGACTCGCCGCTTCGACGAAGGCGGCGCTGCTGCGGAGTTCGCCGAGCGGAACATCGCTGGCGGCGAACGGGCAGCTCCTCGTCCAGCACGACGCGCCCGGGGCGCGGACTCATCACGACGACGCGGCTGCCGAGAGCAACCGCTTCCTCGACGCTGTGGGTGATCAGCAGGACGCTCCGGCCGGTCTCCTTCCAGATGCGTCGGAGCTCCGCCTGCAGGTGTTCTCGCGTCAGGGCGTCGAGCGCTCCGAGCGGCTCGTCCATCAACATGATGTCGGGGTCGTTGGCCAGCACCCTGGCGATCTGGCAGCGCTGCTGCATGCCACCGGACAGTTCGTAGACGGGCCGGTCGGCGAAGTCGGAAAGACCGACGCCGCGCCAACTCGGCCTCCGCACGGTCGCGCCGAATCGTGCGCGGAACGCCTCGCAAGCGCAGGCCGAGCTCGACGTTGCGACGCACCGACAGCCACGGCATGAGCGACGTCGGGTGTTGGAACACCACGCCGCGGTCCGCGCCCGGCTGCGTGACGGTGCGTCCGCCGATCTCGATCCGGCCACTCGTCGGATGCGCGAAACCGGCGATCAGTTGCAGCAACGTCGTCTTCCCGCAGCCACTCGGGCCGACGAGGCACAGGAAGGTGCCTGCGGCCATCTCGATGTCGATGCCGTCGAGGGCGCGCAGCGATCCGTCCGACGTCGTGTACTCGTGGGAGACACCGGCGATCCGCAGTGAATGCCCGCTGCCGCCTCGGGGGGAATCGGCGGCAGCGGGCACTTCGGATCGGCGCGTGTGACGCGCCGTGAACTGCACCGTCGTCAGCTGGCGCCGACGACGGCGACGGCGTACGAGTCGTCCACGCCTGCGGCGTACACGTCTTCGGGTTGGACGGTGTCGATGGTGCCCTGGTCCTTGTTGAACTGGGCAGCGGCGTAGAGGTTCGCCGCGAGGCCGCCACCGAGGTAGTCCGGACCGACCTGGTCGTCAGCAGTGACGAACACGAGGTCGGCGAGCTGCGCGGCGGCCTCGTCCGGCGTGATGTCGAGTTCGAGGGCCACCGCTTCCGCCGCCGCGTCGGGATCGTCGTTGATCAGCTGAACCGCCCGATCCTGTTGCGCCAGCCACAGCTGGACCGCGTCCGGGTACTCGTCGGCGAAGGAGTTCGACACGATCGCCAGGTCGTAGGTGGTCTTGCCCTTCGCAGCCAGGTCCGCACTCGTGATGAGCACGTTCGCACCATCGGCGATCAGCTTCGCGAGGTTCGGGTTCCACACATAGGCCGCATCGATGTCACCTCGCGTCCAGGCCGCGTAGATGTCGTCGGGTGCGGCGTCGATGATGTTCACCGTTGTCGGGTCGACGCCGGCATCATCCAGTGCGGCCAGCAGACTGAAGTGCGCCGTCGATGCGAACGGCGTCGCCACGGTCTTGCCTGCGAGGTCGGCGATGCTCGTGATCTCGGGCCGGGCGACGAGTGACTCGGCGGCGCCGATCACATCGAAGATCCACGGCACGCGGTACTCGATTCCCGACGACAGGCCGCGCGACGCGGGGCTGCTGCCGACGAGACCGAAGTCGACGGCGCCGGCGACCACGGCTTCGTTGACGTCGCCACCGGACGCGAACAGGCTCCACTCGATCGTGACGTCGGGACCGAACGCCTCTTCGAGCCAGCCGTTGTTCTTCACGATCAGATCCCCGTTCGGCACCTGCTGGTACGCGATGCGGATCGTGTCGGGTGTGGCGACATCGCTCGGGGCGGCGGCCGAGTCGGCCGGCCCTGTGGAATCGGCCGGCGCTGTGGATTCGACGGGTGCCGTGGAGTCGGCAGGCGCGGCGGAGTCGGCCGGTGTCGACGCGTCAGCCGTTGCGTCGGTGGTCGCGGCGCCGTCGTCATCGCTGCCGCATGCTGTCACTGCGAGCACAGCGGTCACGGCGACGGCGGCGGCGAGCAGCCGCGTTCTGGTGGTGGATCTCATGTCGTTCACATCCGTTGGTTGGGGGGTTGGTTGATGGGGTGGGCCGCAGCGGCCCCTCAGGCGTGGCCCTTCCAGGGCACGAGCGCCCGTTCGCACAGCTGGATGAGCTGGTCGAGCAGTACGGCCACGAGGCCGATGACGATGACGCAGAGGATCGCCACATCGATGCGCGTGTCCTTCTTCGTGAACCATGCGAGCCCGCCGATGCCGGGTAGGCCGTTGACGGTCTCGGCGGCGACGATGGTGGTGAGTGCGAACCCCGTCGCGACGCGGACACCGGTGAAGATGTCCGGGAGGGCGGACGGCAGGACGACGTGGCCGATCACCTGCGCCCTCGATCCACCGAGCGATCGGGCGGCGTCGATCCGATCGGTGCTCACCCGCTCGATGCCGCTCATCGTCGCGAGCGTCACGGGCGGGAACGCGGCGAGGAACAGCAACCAGATCTTGGAGCTGTCTTCGATGCCGAACCAGAAGATGAGAATCGTGAAGTAGGCGAGCGGGGGGAGGCTGCGCAGGAAGCTGACGACGGGTTCGAACATCGTTCGCACGACCGTCGACGACGAGAGGACGAAGCCGACGGTGACGCCGAGCACGATCGCCCAGAAGACTCCGTTGAGGAGTCGCCAGAGGCTCGCTTCCAGGTGTTCCCAGAGGAAGTACCCGCCGAGCCCGCGGCGTCTGCCATCCGTCGTGACCGACTGGATGAACGCGTTCCACACCGAACTCGGCTTGGGGAGGATGAGCGGATCCCAGATCTCGAGCGCGGCGACGAGGAACCACAGTCCGACGAACAATCCGAGCGTGAGCAGTCGCAGCGACCACGTCGTCAACGCGCCACGATCCCTCGTCCTCCCAGCCATGAGGGCAATACCTTACCTAATTGGTCAGAATTACCACCTAGAGAATTCCGCAAGCGACCAGCGGGCCCCCATCCATCCCGAAAAATGGAGCAGATGTCGCGCTCAGCGCGACATCTGCTCCATTTTCGGGTCGGTGGGGGTCGGCGGGTCACCAGCCGCCGCGGTGCACGACGTCGTCGAACGGACGCCGATCGGGTTTGACGATCGGCCGGAGGGGCCGGTCCGCCGGGTAACCGAGCCCGATGATGTACGCCGCGAGGTACCCCGCGGGGAAGCCGAGGATCTCGCGGGCTTTGTCCTGGTCACCGACCGACGAGTGGCCGCTGCCGATCCCGAGGTCGGTCGCCGCGAGCATCATCGCGTACGTGGCCTGACCCAGGTCGTAGCGGTCGATCGTGATGAACCGCTCCTCGTCGGGCTCGGGCACGAGCAGCACGATCGCCGCCTGGGCGCCCGGAATGTGGCGAGCACCCTGCCAGACCCCGCCCAGGGCCTCGAGTTGCGACTTCTCGGTGATCGCCACGAACTCCCAACGCTGCCGATTCGACGCCGACGGCGATCGCCAACCCGCCTCGAGGATCCGGTCGAGATCGTCGTCGGCGATCGGCTGATCGGTGTAGGTCCGCACGTTGCGCCGGGCCCGGATCGCATCCCATGTCTCCATGGGCGAACGTTAAACGATGAGCGAACGGACCGGGGGGTGGCCCGTTCGCTCATCAGGAGGTGTCGGCGCTCACTCCAGGGCGAGGAGTGCCTCGGCCTCGACGTCGACGTGCGTCGGCGCCGACTTGGGCAGGCGGATCGCGATGAACAGTGCGATCAACACCCCGGCGGCCGCCCAGGTGAACGCCGAGTTGTACGCGTCCTGCGACTGCTGCGCGGTCGGATCGCTCCCCATCTGCGAGCTGACGACGGCGCCGAGCACGGCCACCGCCATTGCACTGGCGATCTGTCCGGACAGCGATCGCACCGCCGCGCCCTGCGACGTGAGCCGCTCGGGCAGATCGCTCAGGCCGGCCACCATCAGCGGGGCCATCGACGCTCCGGAACCGAATCCCTGGATCGACATCAGGACGACGATCAACCAGATGGGCGTCGTCAGGCTGAGCTGCGAGAAGCTGAGCATGGCGACGAACATCGCCGCACATCCGACGATGATCGGCCGGCGGGGCCCGACCCGGTCGACGAGGCGGCCGCCGAAGGTCATGCCGACCATGCCGACGAGGGCCGGGAAGAAGAACATCATGCCGACGCGCAGCGCGCTGAGCCCGCGCAGGCTCTCGAGCTGCAGCGGGATGAACACGAGGCGGGCGAAGTTGGCGCCGGTGACGAACACGAATGCGGTGATCGCCAGGGAGAAGGTCCGGTCGGAGAACATCCGCAGTTCGATCAGGGGATGATCGGTGCGCAACTCCTGGACGACGAAGAGGGCGAGCATGGCGGCGCCGCCGAAGATGCAGACGAGCGTCGACGTCGACGTCCACCCCCACGAAGAACCCTCGGAGATGCCGAGCACGGCGATCGTCAGCCCGCCGCTGCCCAACACGAGGCCCCGTCCGTCGAACGGGCGGCGCTCGCGATGGCCGACCGTGGGAAGCAGCTTGAGCCCCGCGATGAATGCGCACGCGCCGATCGGCACGTTGATGAGGAAGAGCCAGTGCCAGCTCACGGCGGTGACGAGCCAGCCACCGACCGTCGGCCCGATGGCCGGCGCGAGCATCGCCGACATCCCCCAGACCGACACGGCACGGCCGTGGCGCTCCCTCGGGAACATCCCGAGCGCCATCGCCATGCCGATCGGGATCAGGGCACCCCCACCGAGGCCCTGCAGCACGCGGAACGCGATCAACCAGCCGAGATTCGGGGAGAACGCACAC
The DNA here is from genome assembly GCA_963695145.1 of Ilumatobacteraceae bacterium. Lineage (GTDB taxonomy): Bacteria > Actinomycetota > Acidimicrobiia > Acidimicrobiales > Ilumatobacteraceae > Sva-07. Next base: position 568,576 of record CAVOGB010000007.1, read on the forward strand.
AATGCCGACGCCACCGTGAACACGAAGAGCGATCCGAGGAAGACCTCCCGGCGGCCGAATCGCTCGGACAGCCAACCGGTCGCCGGTTGCGATGCGCACACGGCCAGGAGATAGGCGGTGACGACCCACTCGATGTCGTCACCCGCACCGAGATCGACCCCGATCTGATGGAGCGCGACGTTGACGATCGTCGAGTCGAGGGCGACCATGATCGTCGCCACCATGATCACGCTCATGGGGATCCACGGGTTGCCCGCGGTGGGGACCGGTTCGACGCCGTCGACGGTGTCGGTGGTCACGAGCCGCTCCCCCGCCGTTTGGCGGTCGGCGGGCTCGTGATGGCCGATCGGAGGTCGGCGAGCAGCGCGAACGAGGTGTCGATCTCGGCGTGGTAGTCGAGGTGTTCGTCGTCGAGCCAGCGCTCACGTGCCGTGCGCAGAGCGGCGATCGTGCAGGCGGCGAGCATCCGGGGCAGTGGCTCGCCCGGATCGAGTGACAGGCGCTGGGCGATGTGCTGGCGCAGGAGCCCGTCGAAGATGTCGGTGTGCTGCAGGCTGCGGGCGCGCAACGTGTAGCTCGTGATGATCAGTTGCATCCGCCGGCGCTCGGCGGTCGCGTCGGCGAGGAAGCTGTCGGTGAGGCCGTGCGCGGCGGCCTGCAACGTGTCGAGCAGGGACTCGCCGGCCGGACGTGCGGCGAGGAACAACTCGAACGCCGCCTGCCGTTGGCCGTTGTCGGCGAACAGCACGTCCTCCTTCGCCGCGAAGTAGCGGTGGAACGTGCGGGCGGACACGTCCACCGCATCGGCGATGTCGTCGACGGTCGTCGCTTCGACACCTCGTTCGGTGAAGAGTTCCAGTGCGGCGTCGACGAGTGCCCGGCGGGTCTCGATCTTCTTGCGTTCGCGTCGTCCGAGTTCGTCCAGCGTGTCGGTGGGCACGGGCGACGAGGTTACCGGTCGTGGCAGGGACTGACAAATGTCGGCAGCTGCCAGAACGTGGCACCGTCGGCGGTTGAGACCGCCCGTTCAGGGATCGCCTGCCAGGTGGGGCCGAGTGCGGGTCCGCAGTCGAATTTCGTCAGCGGCTGGCCGGCAGGCGGCGGGCCAGGACGGGCACGATGATGGCGGCGGCGGTCACGTGGAGGACCATGAGCACGATCCGACTGGCGGCGTCGAACGACATGACGAGGTCGGGAACGACCGACAGCGCGGTCAACGCAACGGCGATGCGCACGAACATCGCCCGGGGTCGGGGGGCGGCCCGACGGCACACCGAGGCGATGACGAGCCCGAGCACGGCGCCGAGCATCGTCATCTGCGCGAAGCCCAGCAGCGGGATCGCTTCCCCGTCGATCTCGAACGACACGCCGCCGGCATGCGCAACGGCGGCGACGGCCGTCGTGGCAACCGCGGCAACCACGCCGCTCACGAGTGCTGGACGCCACAGCGAGCGGGGCCCGGCATCGCCGGTCGTGGTGACGGATGTGGTGGTGGTGAAGGTGGTGGTCATGGTTCGATCTCCTGATCGCAGTGCCGGTACCTCCGGCCTCACCTCCACCACGAACGGTTTCGGCCGGATCGACACGGTCGACGAAGATTTCCCGACGAACACCGAGATTCGTCGTCGGTCACCCCTGGAGCGGACGCACCTCGATGGGGCGCTCGCAGGCTGCGGCGGCCTTTCCCGCCCACTCGAGGGCCTCGTCGAGGTTCGGCACGTCGATCAACCAGAACCCGCCCATCTGCTCCTTCGACTCCGCGTACGGCCCGTCGGTCATCGAGATCACGCCTCTGCGCGACCGCACCACGGTGGCCGAGGTGGCCGGTTCGAGACCCCCGGCGAAGACCCACACGCCGCGCTCGGTCATCTCCTCGTTGAGCGCATCCACCTGGGCCTCCGTGTGCTCGAGTTCGGGCGTCGGGAAGTCGTCGTCATCGAACCACACGGACATGAGGTAGTGCGGCATGTGGGTCTCTCCTCGTCGGTGTCGCTGGGTCGGTGCGGGGCCTGGATGGGATGTCGAGCCGACGCGACTGACCGGCTCCGTCCCTCGGTCAACGAACGGGGACGGTCGAATCGACATTCCCGCACGATTCACCCGACATCCTGACCGCACCTGCCGCCCCGCCCGGCCGCATCGCCGCGCCTCAGCGTTCGGCGACGGTCTTGAGCGAGTCGAGCATCGACCCCCAGTTCGCCTCGAACTCCTCACCCTGCTCCTTGGAGTCGACCGGCATCTCGAGGGTCAATTCGGTCGACTTTCCCCGATCCTCCAGCGTCCACTCCACACGGTGATAGTTCTCCGGCGTGTCCTCGGCACCGCTCATCGGGCTGAAGTGAGTGTGCACGAGATGTTTCGTCGGTTCGATCTCGACGATCTCACCCTTGTCCTCGAACGGCTGACCGTTGTACTCGCCCGACCAGGTGATGTCGCTGCCCGGCTTCCAGTCGCTGTGCACCTTGGCACCCATCATCCAGTCGCTCACCAGGTCGGGATCGGTGATCGCATCCCACACTTGTTGGCGCTCGGCGCGGATCTGCCGCTTCACGGTAATCGTTGACGTTGTCATTGTCTGACCTCCTCGCGGTCGTCGTGTTGGTCGCGCGTACCCAGCGACCGTCACACGAAAACCACGTTGAGCCCGCGGCCGGGAGGGGTGTGACTGCTATTCCTGGGGCACGGCGTTGAGCACGGTGCGCAGGGCCTGCGCCGCGCCGAGCAGGGCGGCACTCTCGTACGGGACCACGACCTTGGTGTTCACGCTGTCGGCGAACTTGCTCAGCGTGTCGAGTTGCAGGATCGCCACGAGCGTCGGATCAGGATCGGCCGAGGTGATCGCGCTGTAGACGCTCGTGATCGCCTGCGCGCGACCCTCGGCTTCGAGAATGAAGGCCTGGCGTTGGCCTTCAGCGCGCAGGATCGCCGCCTCGCGTTCGCCCTCGGCCGAACGGATGGCGGCTTTCGCCTCGCCGTCGGCCAGGTTGATCGCCGACTGTTGCACCCCCTCGGACTGGAGAATTTTCGCCCGCTTCTCCTGATCCGCCTGCTTCTGGAGCGCCAGCGCCTCGAGGATCTTCGGCGGTGGCGTGATCTCCATGATCTCGATGCGGGCGATGCGGATCCCCCACTTGTCGGTCACCGCCTCCATCTGCAACTGGACATCGGTGTTGATCCGCTCACGCTCGGACAACGACTCGTCGAGCGACAGCGTGCCGATCACCGAGCGCAGCGCCGTCCGGGCCAGGGCGTCGATGGCGACATTGAAGTTGGCGACGCTGAACAACGCCTGCTTGGCGTCGACGATCTGTGTGAAGATCGTGGCGTTCACGGTGACCACGACGTTGTCCTTGGTGATGACCTCCTGGCGGTCACCCGGCACCGGGATCTCACGCATGTCGACGTGCTGCAGCCCGTCGATGAACGGGGCGATGATCACGAGCCCCGGTTCGTGTGTCTTGCGATATTCGCCGAGCCGCTTCACGACGCCGACCTCGCCCTGCTGCACGATGTTGACCATGCTGCGCAGGGTGGCGAACACGATGATCAGGATCAGCAGGCCGACCACGATCCCGCCGATGGACACGTTGCTGAGTGCAATCATGACTGCTCCGCCTTTGCTGTTTCGCCGTCGATGTGGGGACGAACCGTCAACGTGGTGCCGGTGACAGCGGTGACGATGACGGGGGTGTGCGGTGGGATCGGGTGGCCGATCGCGGTGACGGCGAGCCAGGTCTCCCCGAGGATGCGAACGTGGCCCGCGGGGGCGATGTCGCTGCCGACGACGTCGAGGGTGACGCCGCGGGCGGAGATCAATCCGCCGTGGACTCCCCCGATCCGGTCACCCGGGCCGTGGCTCTCGAACACCTTGCTGACATACGGGCGCACGAGCAGCACCCCGAGAACCGCGACGACGATGGCGACCGCGATCTGCAGCGCATAGGCCTCGTCCGCGAAGAGCGCCACGATCGCCGCGGCCACCGAACCGGCGGCTCCGAACACCGCGAAGAAGGCGATGCTGTGCAGTTCGGCCGCGACGAAGATCACCGCGAGCACGACCCAGAAGTAGAACGCCGGCGACATCTCTGAACTGAACGCTACGTCGTGACGGCTCGTCTGATCGCGAACGGGGCGATTCGCCGCGAATCAGCAGGCTGTCACCCGGCGGACTTCTCCTTGATGAGGTCTTCCACCGCCTTGGGGATGGTGGTCTCGAAGTCGAGGAGCTTGGCCCACGTCGGCGTGATCGTGATGACGGCCATCTCGTCGTACAGGGCTTGCACGCCGGCCAGCCATTGCGGGTACTGCTCGGCGGTCATCACCTTGTGACCGGCGGTGAGGTACCCGTCGGGGATCCCGTCGACGACTTCGACCTCGGCGATGCCACGGATCAGCAACACCTTCGGCGGGAACGCGCCCTGGTCGATCGTGAGCGCGACCTTGGGATGCTTGCGGAGCGCGGCCACCTTGGCCGCCTTCGGCACGGTGGCCATCAGGACCTGCGCGTCGTCGGTCCAGAATCCGATCGGAATGACCCGGGGGTCGCCGTCCAGTCCGTTGTACGCCAGCCTGGCCGGCTCGGGACCGTTGAGCAGTTGCTGCGCGTACGGCTTGGCCAGGATCTGCGCGATCTCGTCGGTGGTCATGGTGTGATGTCCTTTCGTCGTCCAGCGGTGTTTCCATCGCAGAGACGGAGCCGCCGCCCCGTTCTCGACATCGAGGAGTGATCGATCGTCGAGATCCGCGACGGTGAGTCGGTGCGCGGTCATCACGAAGCGGCGTGCCAGCTCCATTCACCGACGCGCGCGCGACCCGGGAGGTCCCCTCTCCCGGTCGACCACAGCAGAACCTCCGACGCGCGTCCCTCTGGCGCGTTGCGAAGAAGCCGGGCGACGACCAACTGGCAGAGCGACTCGGGCGGCTGCCACGCCACGCCGAGGCCCTGCGTGATGTCGTAGGCGTGTACGAGTGTCTCCCCGATGCCCATCGCCGCGAACCCGGCGGCGTCGGAGATGCCCCAGTGCCATGCGACAGGACCAGCCTCGGCGTTGTCGACCGCGATGCTCAGGAGTCGACCACAGGCCAGAACCACTCCCAGCACCTCGCGAGGCGCAGCGTCGGGTTCGATCACGAGGTCGAACGGAAGGTACCCGGCGGTGGCGCGCCCAGCGACCTGCCCGGCATACGAGGCCAGGTCGTGCGCGACATGAGCAGCCGTCGTCCAGCAGCTCCAGTCGAGCGCACCGGCCCGCACCCGCCAGTCAGCATCCGCGTACGGCGTGAGCACCGCCGTGATCTCCTCGACGGCCTGTTCGACGTGGCGGCCGCCGACGGGACCCATCGAGCCATGCTCGCACGTCGCTGGGGCGACATCGTCTCCGCGGTTGACTTTCCCGGTAGGAAACCGTAAGTTACTTTCCGACCCGGAAAGTAAGGAGTGTCCCATGCCCAACTCGATCGATGCGAGTGACGCCCAATCGGCGCTGACGACGGTCGAACACAGCCGCCAACAGGTGATCGCCGAGATCGACATGCCGCGTTGGTACTGGCTCGGCCTCGCAGCGGGCTGGATCGGACTCGGCGTGATCTCCGACGTCGGCCCCGGCTGGCTGGTGCTCGCGGCGACGCTGGCGTTCGGTGCCACGCATGCCGCGGTCGCCCAGAACGTCCTGTCGGGACGCAGGCGGTCGGATGCCTTGAGCGTGCGGGCCGAGCTCGCCGGCACGCATGTCCGTGCCTTGGTGAGCGGCTTCCTCGTCGGCCTGGTCGCGCTCGACGGTGGCGGCTGCGGTGCTCGTCGACGCCGACGGGGCGGATCACCCCGCGACGATCGCCGGCGTCATGGCGGGAATCGCGGTCGCCCTCGGTGGTCCCGAGCTGATGGCCGGCGTCCGTCGACGGGCGTTGCGGAACGTCCAGCGATGATGACCGAGCCCCGGTTCGACGAGCTCATCCACCCGAGTACCCGGCTGTCCATCGTCGCCCTCATCGCCGCCGCCGACTGGGTCGACTTCGCGTTCGTCCGTGATCGGCTCGGACTCTCGGACTCGGCGTTGTCGAAACAGTTCGCCACCCTCGAAGAGGCCGGTTACATCGTGATCGAGCGCCCCATGGCGAACCGCCGCCGCCGGGTCCACGTCCGTCTCACCGACACCGGACGGTGTGCGTTCGATGGACACGTCGCGGCACTGCGCCAGATCGTGGACAGCATCGACCAGACCGCGAGTACCTGAACCGACCCGAGCCGATTGCTCAGACGATCCGCCGTTCGTTGGCCCACGCGGTGAGTTGATGGCGGTTGGTGAGCTGCAACTTGCGGAGGACGGACGACACGTGGCTTTCGATCGTCTTCACGGAGAGGTGGAGCCGGGTGCCCGTCTCGCGGTACGTGTAGCCGCGAGCGATGAGGCGCAGCACCTCCTGCTCCCGGTCGGTGAGTTGATCGAGTTCGGGGTCGGCGGGCATCGGCAGGTCACCGGCGAACGCGTCGAGCACGAAGCCGGCGAGTCGCGGCGAGAACACGGCATCGCCGGCGTGCACTCGTTCGATGGCGTCGCGCAGCTCCTCGATCGTGATCGTCTTCGTGACGTACCCGCGCGCCCCAGCTCGCACGACGGCGATGACGTCCTCGGCGGCGTCGGAGACCGACAGCGCCAGGAACCGAGTGTCGAGCTGGTCGTTGCGCAGGGCGCGGATCACCGTGTCGCCGCCACCGCCCGGCAGATGCACGTCGAGCAGGACGACGTCGGGTTGCAAGTTCCGGATGACGTCGATCGCTTGGTCGCGGTCGGCGGCCTCACCGACGACGCTGACGGTCGTCGCACCGTCACGGTTCAGGTCCGCGAGTTCCCGGCGCACACCGGCACGGAACAGCGCGTGGTCTTCCACCAGCACGACACGGATCGACGTCACGTGGGACGCCTCGGGATACGGATCTCCACCTCGGTACCGACGCCCAGGTTCGATTCGAAAACGGCGGTGCCACCGACCCGTTCGACGCGCCCCACGATCGAGTCGTTGATGCCATGGCGGTCAGCAGGGACCGCAGCAGGATCGAACCCCACGCCGGTGTCGCGGACATAGCCGGTCAGTTCCGTGTCGTCGGCCTCGACGAACACGTCGATGCGATCGACGTCAGCGTGGCGCGCCGCATTGACGATGGCTTCGCGCAGCGCCGCGATGAGCGCTCGCGACGCGTCGTCGAGCGGCTGGTCACCGACGATCACGGCCTCGATGCGCGTGTCGTGGTCGGCTTCGAGCTCGGTCGTGAGGACCTCGATCGCCGCATGCAGCGTCTGCGGGTCGCCGATCGGCACGTCGCCGTACAGCCATGCCCGCAGCTCGCGCTCCTGGCGCCGAGCGAGATTGGCCATGCGGCGCGGGTTGTCGCTGCGCTGGATGAGGACCAACGACTGCAACACGGAGTCGTGCAGGTGCGCCGACACCCTGGCGCGTTCGTCCTCGCGGATACGCGTCGATCGTTCCTCGTCGAGGTCGCGCAGGATCCGACCGAGGGCGGGCGCCCCGAACATCGCCAGGCCGCCGATGACGACGGCGATCGCACTCAACGATGCCCCGACACTGCCGAGGCCACCGGTGAGGTTGGCGAGCGACGCCACGCCGGCGATGAGCAGCACGACGCCGGCACCGAGGCGGATCGCCTGGGGGACGAGCGGTCCTGTCCGATCGGCCTTCCCCTCAGGCGACCAGACGATCGCCACTCCGAGCGCCACCGCCGCGGCCGGGATCATGATTCGGTCACCTGGCCACACGCCGACGGTGCGGGCGGTGATGAGGATCGCCCCGGTCGCGGTGGCAATGGCAACATCGCGCCGGTGGTCGGGCGGCTCCACGGGTGGGGTCGAGCGGTCCTTGTCGGGTGGGTCCGCCAGCAGGAACATCGCGCCGTACAACACCGCGCCGAGTCCGGCCACGAACGTCAGCAGTGCCAGCGCCACCCGCACGACCGTCGGGTCGACTCCGTACCGTTCGGCCCAGCCTCCGGCGGTCCCCGTGATCACCCGATCGCTGCTGCGGTGCACGGAGGGGACCTCGAACCTGTGCTTCGCCACACGCTCATGCTCGCACAGCGGCACCCTGATCCACATGGGGGATGACCCTGATTCTGCTTGGCGTGCGGCTGCCCCGGTCAGGGGCGAATGGGGGACATCCCCGATGTACACCGGTGCCGACGATCCGTACCGTCGACGTCATGCAAGCACCCCCCGACGTCGTCGACGCAGGCTCGACGGCAGCGAACGACCCGTCGGGGTCGACGCCGGCCGAGCACATCGACGAACCGTCCGATCGAGTGATCCTCGGCGTCGCCGGTCACATCGCCGATCGCCTCGGCCTCGACGCGCTCTGGGTCCGTCTCGGGTTCGTCGTGCTCGCGCTGACCGGCGGGATCGGCATCGTGATCTATCTCACGGCGCTGGCTCGTGCTGTTCGGGCCCGAACGCACGGGGATGACCTGGGTCCGCTACGCGGGGGGCGCCATCGCCCTGGTCGTGGTGCCGATCATGATCAGCTCCGGCAACCTCGAGTTCTTCGACGGGCCCATCGTCGTGGTGGCGCTCCTGATCGGGCTCACGCTCGCACTCTGGAGGCCACGCCGCGACCCGACCGAGCGAAGTCCCGCACGCCGCCCGCTCCCGCCTCCGCCTGCCGACCAGTGGACGGGTGCGGCGGCGATCGTCGAGGATCTCGAGCCGGTCCGCGCGGTGCCGGACGAGGGGCCGGAACCTTGGACGACGCGCCCGCAACGGCCCCACCGTCGGGATCGTCCGCACCGGGAACCCTCGCTGCTCGGTCGCACCACGCTCGGCATTGCCGTGATCGTCGCCGCAGCCGGAGCGCTGATCGATCAGTTCAACGGCGGTCGCCTGCATCCCGAGCAATGGCTGGGAGCAGCAGCAGTCGTCTGCGGCCTGGGCCTCCTCGTCGGGGTGGTGCGAGGTCGGGCGTGGTGGCTGATCGTGCCGGCGCTGTTGTTCGCCGGAACGGGGTATCTCGCCGGCCTCATGTCGCGCCTCGGGATCGAAGCGGTCGATGCCGTGGGCGACCAGTCGCTGTACGTGTCGGACACGACACCGGGCGGGACCGCATCAGTCGAGTCGGGGGTCGGAACGATCTGGATCACGGTGGACGGCGCGCCCGCAGAGCCGCTCACGATCGACGCTCGAGCCGCGCTCGGCACGATCGAGTTGCGCGTCGTCGACGACGTGGCGATCGAGGTCCGCAGCGAGAGCGACAGCGGAGACCTGATCGTCGACGGTGTGGTCGCCTCCGGTGGTACGACGCGGCTCGGTCCGGATCGAGCGCCGGATGTGATCGTCGACGCCCGTCAGGGGATCGGCGATGTCGCCGTCTCGACGTACGACCCCGACCAGATCCTCCCGACACGACCCGACTTCTCGGACGGCGACCCCGCTGTTCCACCTGGCCGGCCTGCCCCGGACGTCTCGCCGGCACCCCCGGTGGGTCCCGGCGCAGTGACCACCGCGCCCTCGCTGGTCGTGCCCACCACTCCCCCGAACCCGCCGGCGACCACCAGTGCTCCGGCTCCTTCCACGACGATCGGCGGTTGACATGTCCTCCCACGCCTTCGACCCGGTCTCCGCCATCCTCGCCTTCGTCGCCCTCGTTGCCGGCGTTCTGGTGATGGCCGGTTCCACGCTGCCGTTCGACGCCGAGGTCGGCCCGTGGCTCGCCGCGATCGCGCTCGTGTTCGGCGTGCTGCTCCTGCTTCCGCTGAGCGCCCGCCGCCACGCACCCCACACGGCCGCAACCGACACGTCCGCAACCGACACGTCCGGATCTGGCGACGGCGCAGTCGAGTGACCGAACCCTCCTGCCGGCGGCGCCGAGGGATGAGTTGAACCGGATTACTACGTCTTGCGTAGCAACGTCGTGCGTAGTACATTCGAGGTGTGGCGTTCTGGAGAGGGCATGACCCGACCGTGTTGATCCTGACGAGCTTGGCCGGAGGGCCCAAACACGGCCACGCACTCGCCAAGGACATCGAGGGGTTCGCCGACGTGCGCCTCGGGCCCGGCACCCTGTACGGCGCGATCACCCGCCTCGAGGCGACCGGCATGATCGAGCCGCTCGCCAGCGACGGCCGTCGTCGACCGTACCGACTGACCGATCGCGGTTCGGAAACACTGGCGACGGCGGTCACGGATCTGCAGCGCGTCGTCGAGACCGGCTCGAGCCGGCTGCGGTTGGCTGGAGGCACGGCGTGACACCGGCACAGCGTTGGCTTCGGTGGTATCCCGAAGCGTGGCGGGATCGTTATGGCGACGAGTTCGTCGTCCTGATCGAGGACACCCTCGAAAGTCGTCGTCCGAACGTTCGCTTCCGAGTGTCGATCGCGATCGCCGGACTTCGCCAACGTGCCGCGGCGGCGGGTCTCGCGGGTCGCGCCCCGAGGGAGGTCCGCGCCCGGATGGGTGCGCTCGTGGTGCTGTGGGGCTGGACGATGTTCGTCGTCTGCGGCTGTGTGCTGGCCAAGCGAACCGAGCACACCGACTCGGCGGCGATTCGCGCGGTCTCGGCGCTGGCGGTCGTCGCCGGAGCAGCGGTGGCGCTCGGGGCACTCATCGCGCTCGGTTCGATCATCCGGTTCGTGCGCGACGGAGGATGGCCGGCGATCGCCCGACACGGCTGGCGCGCGCTGGCAGCGAGCGCGGTCGTCATCGTCGGCACGATCGGACTCGTGACGTGGTCGCACTCGCTGTCGACGGAACAACGTGAGATGGCCTCGGGCGCGTACGCCGTCGCCTTCGTCGCTTGGGCCATGTCGATCGCGTTCGCGCTCGCGGCGTGGACGGCGCTCGCCTTTGCGATCGGCCGCCGCGCGCCACTCTCGTCCCGAGTCCTGCACATCGAATGCGCACTCGCCGTCGTGGTCGCCGTCGCCATGGTGGCGATCACGGTCGTCGTCACGGTCTGGTGGCGGTCGGAGCCGGGTCTCGCGCCGAACCAGATCACCTTGATCCTCACGGCGATGCTCGGCGCCGACCTGATCGCCGGAGTCGGTGTGCAGCGCATTCTCGGTGCTCGCTGATCGAACCGCATCCGCGCGCGAGGTGCGTGGAGGTTGGAAGTCGGGGCACTCGGGATCGGATTGCCCTTGGCTCGGACGCGCCGGAGGGGCGGGCAGCTGGTCGCTGCCCGCCCCTCCGAGACGTTGTTCGTGATGGCTGGGATCAGCCGAACACGAACGTCTGGTTCGCTGCGAGACCACCCATCACCGAGGTGGCGGTGATCGTGCCGCCGGCTGTCGGCTGGGCCGCGGCCGGGGCGTTCTTCAACCGGAAGTCGAAGCTGCACACACCGGCGGCGAGCGTCGGCGTCTGCGTGCCCAGGACGACCGGGGTCGAGCCCGGCTTGTTCCAGGTGAAGGTGACCGCGTTGTTGGCCGAGCAGTACTGGGCGGTGCCACGGATGCGCCATTCGGCGCCGCCCCGCTTGAAGCTCGCCGAGTCGACGCTGAGGTCGTCGGGGTCGGTGGTGACCGTGACGGTGGCCGTCGACGGCTGGAGGCCAGCCGCGTCCTTGACCATCAGCGTGAACTTCAGCGTCTGCTGTGTGGAGTTGGCCGGTGCAATGAACGTCGGGTTGGCGACGTCCGTCCGGGACAGCGTGATCCCCGCGGGTGCGGTCCAGGCGTAGCTCGCGGCGAACGTCGAGGCCGAGCCGTTGAGCGTCACCGTCGATGTCGGGGCCACGTTCAGCTGGTCCGGTCCGGCGTTGGCGACCGGGGCCGCCGAACCGACGGCGTTGATGGTGACGGTGTCACTCGACGTGTTGCCTGCTCCGGCACCGGTCACGGTCAGCTTGAACGTGTACAGACCGGCGGCGGTCGGCGTGAAGCTGGTCTGGGCCGTGTTGTTGGTGAACGTCACGGTCGGACCGCCGGTCTGCGTCCAGGCGTAGCTGAGGATCGTGCCGGTCGAGCCGGTGCCGTCGAGGGTGACCTTCTGACCGACGGCGACGTCGGTGACGTCCGCGGTGATCGCGGCGACCACCTGTTGGGCCTTGAAGGCTGCGCCGGCGATGACCACGTCGTCGCCGTCACTGCCACCCTTGGACGACGTCACCATGACGTCGGCCGGCGGAGCGTTGAGGCCCGACTGACGGTGAACCGCTGTGACGTGCCACTCGTGTCCTGCACGGCCAACGGGTACCCCGCCAGCGTCAACACCGCAGTGGGGTCGCCGGACTGGGCGAGCACGATCAGCGACTTGGTGTCGTTGTCATACAACGCGCTGTTGACGTGGACCTTGTCACCGAACTGCGCCGGGTCGAGGTGATCGACCGTCTTGGGGTTGTCGATGGTGTTGGTCACGGCCAGGTCAGCCGGAGCCGCCCCGTCGACACGGATGCGGGCGTAGTAGCCGCCGTTGCCGTCCTCGCGCATCGCCGTGGCGGCGACGCCGGTCCCGGTGATGACCAGGGTCTGGCCCGGCTCGGACTTGGCGAACAGGTCGATGAAGTTGCCGGCGCCGTCCTTGGTGGTGACCGTCTTGGTCACCTGCACACCGGCGCGCGTCGCCGTCTTGCCCATCACCGTGAACAGGTTCGTCTCGATGCAGTCATCCGTCGCCGTCACGCTGTCGCCCAGCGCCACATTGGCGCAAAGGTTGGGTGACCCGGTGAACGAACCGGCGGGACCCTCGATGCGGAAGATGTTGGTGCCATACGGGCTGCCGGTGACCTGGTGGTCGACGGTCGGGTCACCGAGATGACCAGCCGGCGCCGCCGGGGCGACGGCCGGGTCCCACTTGAGGAACGGCGCCGGGCGGCTGCCCAGCGCGGCTTCGAAGGTGGAGCCGCCGACCAGGTCGCCGATGTCCTCGGTGACGTTGATCTGGCGCGTGACGCCGGCGGTGTTGCCCTGCCCCGGCCCGGCGACGGCGGTGTCGACGCCGAACGGGTGGGTGATCCTGTAGGTCGCCCCGTCCTGCAGGCCGGCACCGGCGACGCGGAGCCGGATCCGACCGAAGGAGATCTGCTGGCCCGGTGCCACGTCGGCCGCGAACGCCGCCTCCAGCCCGGTGACGAGAATGGCCGAACCGTTGCCGCCGTCAGTCGCCAAGTTGGCGTCGGCCATCGACCAGAACGCCTCGTCGGGGAAGTTGGTCGGGAAGACCATCGGCTGGCCCGGCGTCGGCAGGTCGCCCATGATGCAGTACGGGTCATTGACGTCGAGGCACAGCTCGAGCCGCTGACCGCTGGTGTCCTTGTACCACAACGGGAAGCCGTTGGTCTCGTCGATCGGCCCGACAGTCTTCAGGCCGACGGTGTTTGCGCCCGCGGGCCCGGGGTGGGCCGGCGGCGGTGCCGCCGCGGAGCCGGAGCCCGCACCCACGAGCACCGGCAGCAGCACAGCTGCAGTCAGGCCCGTGGCGAGCGCCGCTCGTCTCATACCGCGCGCCCTTCGGGCGCTTCCTTCTACAATATTCTTCATTTCCGCCTCCTATGGCAATTGTTGGTCGGCGAACACCGACCGATTGGTTATTCAGAAATTGCTTGGTCCGCCGTGGACCTATTCAGGTGATCGACCAGCCGAACATCATGGCGTGGTCCTCGTGGGCCAGGTTGTGGCAGTGCGCCACGTACGGCCCGACGAAGTCACGGAACTGGCGGTAGATGATCACCGATTCGCTCGGATCGAGTGCGACGAGATCCTCTCGGGCGACGTCGTCGGGATGTGCCTTGTCCGTCGGCCCGGTGGGCTCCTTGCCGTTGCGCATCATGGTGCGGTGCTCTTCCATGTGCAGGTGCAACGGGTGCACCCAGCCGCCACCACCGTTGCGGATCTCCCACAGGTTGTAACTGTCCATCTTCTGTTCGGCCAACGGTGTCTTGCCGGCCTTGTTCACCAGGCTGCGCACCGGGGTGGCCGGATCGAACGACTGGCCGTTGATCAACCACTCGACCTCACCGCCACCGCTGCCGCGTTGCAGTTCGAACACCAGCCGGTTGTCGAGCATGTTCTTCCAGTCCTTGGGAACATCGGGAAGCGCACGCATGAGGCCCTGCGGGATCACGCTCAGGTCGGTCTCGACCGGGTCGTCACCGATCTCGAACTTGATCATCGGGATCTTGTAGTTCGGGTCCGGCAGGGAGCGGGTGGAGTTGTTCCACATGCGACCATCGACCATCTTCATCGTGTTGGTCAGATAGACGACGTCGCCCTTGGTGGTCGGGGTGGTGTCCTGGTACTGGGTGAAGTCGATGATCACTTCACGGCGCTTGGCGGGCCAGAGCTCGAAGTTGTCGCGCGGGATCGGGTACGGCAGCAGCCCGCCGTCGGCGGCGATCTCGGTGAACTTCATGCACTGCTGACCATCGGGGATCCGGTACTGGCCCTGCAGCTCGTTCCCCGTGTAGCCGAGGTCCTTGGCCGCCTTGGGGCCCTGGGTCGAGCTCATCAGCTGGAAGTCGTAGATGCGCGAGACCGAGCAGTCGAGGAACCGGAACCGGTACTTGCGCCGCTCCACTTTCATCACCGGATAGGCGGTGCCGTTCACGGTGAACAGGTCGCCGACGAAGCCGTGGTTCGGGAAGTGCTTGAAGAACGTCTTGCCCCACCACTCCGGATGCGTGGCCGGGTTCTTCACGCCGGGGTACTCGCCCATGCCGTCGTGCATGTCCTGGTGGATCGTGACGCCGTCGTCCAACCGGGCGTCGAAGAACGCCAACGGGATGTCGTACTTCACATCGAAGGTGCCGTCGTGGTCGTAGCGCCGACCCGGCAACTGCAAGCCGTTGGTGTTGGTCTCGTCGCCGAAGTCCTTGACCGGGTCGTAGATCGGGTACAGCCCGACCATCCCCTTGTAGACGTTGGCGCCGGTGTGGTCCATGCGGTGATCGTGGAACCAGAAGAAGCTCTGCTTCTCCCGCTCGTCATTGCCCGCCGGCCAGTTCAGATACAGGTTGTCGCACCACATGCCCGGCTTGTAGCCGTGATTCTTCGGGCCGTAGTTCATCGAGTAGTGCGGGTTGCCGTCACTCTCCGGTGCCGTGTGCGCATTGTGGAGGTGGGTCAGGAACGAATAGTCCGGAGCTCCGAAGTCCTGCCGGTCCAGGTTCATCGGGTTCTCGTCGAGCTTGTTGATGAACCGCACGATCGCCGGCTGGCCGTACTGGGCGTTGATCATCGGGCCCGGGAACTGCCCGTTGAACCCGTAGATCGTGCTCGGCGGCAACGTCCGCGGACCCGCGGCGACCTTCTTGCCCCCGTCGAACGACGTGGTCGGCTGACCGAGCGAGTTGATCGGCAGCACCTTCGACGTCGTGAACGAGTGCGTGGCCAACTTGATTTCGATCTTGTAGACCAGCGGAGTCGACGCCCCGGTGGACACGATCCTCGTTGCACCAGCGCTGATGCTTCTGATTCCCGAGGGAGTTCTGCTGACCCTCACCCGGCCCCGGCGCGTTCGTCCAGTTCGACCAGTCCGTATACGGCTCGGGCACCAGCGCCTGCGGGATCGGCAACTCGTCGCTGAACGGGTTCAGCACGAGCGGGCTCGTCGGGAACGCCTCGCGGTACAGCGAGTCCGCCCAAGCGATCGACGCCGCGTCGAACAACCCGTCGGCGGACAACAGTCCGCGCTGTCGGAGATCCGGCATCCACGTCGCGGCGACCGCACCGGCCGCCACCGCCGCTCCACCGATCGCACCGAGCCGCAAGAACTCGCGACCGCGCCACCCGTGACTTCTGATTCACGCCGTCCAAAGGCTCATGAATCGTTTCCATCGTGTTCCCCTTTTTGCATTGGGGAGACCGCCCGCAAACCAACTAAACCCTGCCGCCCGGGCAGGTATGTAAGAATCTGGTTTGCCTTCGCCCTCCGCTTGACGATGTCAGCCATCGCCTCCGTCGAGATCCACTATGCGCCCACCCCCACCGGCCGACAATTGGGTCGCACGGACTCCACCACACGGCCCACAAGCGGCCCGTCCCGTTCGGTCGCAAGACCTACGACCCGCGGAATCCACTACTCGGCGCCGAGCGAGACTCACGCAGCGTGTTCGATCCGCATGCCCGCTTCAGCCGCAAGGCGGAGTCGACGCGTCGAAAAGAATCGCGACGAGTTGCAAAAGCTTCAGAGTGGCGCTGCCACCGCGCTGACGAATCGGCGCAGGACCGCCCCCGCGTCCGCCCTCGCTTGCGTCGGATCGTCGGCGAGCGCGACGTAGAGCGCGGCTTCGTCGAGCGCCCCGACGAGCACGTAGGAGAGCGGTTCGACCGGTTGCGCGGGGATGCCGCCTGCCTCGATGAGTTCGGTCAACAACGCCGTGACGAGGCCGTGGCCGTGGCGCATCCCGACCTCCCGCCACCGCTCCCAGCCGAGCACGGCCGGCCCGTCGACCAGTGCGATCCGGCGTACCTCCGGCTCGGCACTGGCATCGAGCCAGGCGTCCGCGCCGGCGATCAGCAGGTCGAGTGGCTGTCCGCCGCGTGCCGCGACGGCGTCGACGACCTCGATCAGACGAGCGGTGAGGTCGACCTCGACCGCCTCCAGAACGGCGGCGAACAGGTCGGCCTTGTCGGCGAACTGGTGGTACAGCGCGCCCCGCGTCAGACCGGCGGCGCGGGCGATCTGTTCGGTGCCGACTTCGTCGTAGCCGTGCTCGGCGAACAGCGACCGGGCGGCCGCGACGAGGGCGGCACGGGTCGATGCGGTGCGCGAGGCCTGTGTCCTCCGTGCTGGGGCCTTGTTGACTTTCATACAGCGGGTATGTAAGTTACCGACATCGTGTACGTAACTTATCGGGAGCCGACATGCCATCCGTGACCATCGCCGCTGGAACCCTCCAATACCGAACGCTCGGCCCTGCTGACGCCGACGGTCCGGCGGTGGTGTTCGTTCACGGATTCCTCGTCGACAGCACACTGTGGGATCCCGTCGCGGCCCAACTGGCCGAGCGCGGCATCCGGTCGATTCTCGTCGACTGGCCGCTCGGCAGCCATCGCGCGCCGATGAACGCCGACGCCGATCTGTCGCCGACGGGAGTCGCCCGGATGGTCAACGACGTGCTCGACGCACTCGGTCTCACCGATGTCACCCTCGTCGGCAGCGACACCGGTGGTGCGATCTGCCAACTGCTCCTGGCCGACGACGCCACTCGCGTCGGGCGCCTGGTCCTGACGAACTGCGACGCGTTCGAGAACTTCCCACCGAAGGCCTTCGTGCCGCTGTTCCACATCGCCAAGCATCCGCTGCTGACCACGATGATGCTCGCCCCGACCCGGCTCCGTGCGGTCCGCCACTCGCCGCTCGCCTACGGCTTGCTGCTGCGCTCCCCGCGCGACGCCGAGTTGACCCGTCGGTGGATCGGTCCAGCACTCGGCGACCGGGCGATCCGCCGGGACATCGCCCGATTCGCTCGATCATTCGACGGCAACGCGCTGCTGAACATCGCTCCCGCCCTCCGCGATTTCACCGGCCCGACACGGATCGTCTGGGGAACGGCCGACCGTTGCTTCACGCTGTCGACGGCCCGGCGCCTCGCCGACTCGTTCGCCGATGCCACGCTGATCGAGGTACCGGAGGCGACGACGTTCGTCTCCATCGATGCACCCGACGTGGTCGCTGCGTCGATCCTCGACATCGCCGCCGACGTCAGCCGCGCCTGACGCGGTACCCGACACTGCGATGAGCGAACGGACCACCCCTCGGTCGCTTCGCTCATCGCAGAGGTGGGGGCGTGTCCTCTGCTCAGTCGAGCTGGTCGTCGAGGCCGACGGTGGCGAGCACGCCCCAGTCGGCGTCGGTCCGGTTGGCGAGCACGATCAGGTCCGTGTAGTTGCCGTCCGGGTCCTGGACCTGATCCTCGAGCAGCGCCTCGGCACGGAAGCCGAGCCGGGTGAACAACGCAATGGTGGAATCCTGCTCGGCGACGACTTCGACCACGACCTTGGTGAGCGACGCTTCGACCGCGACGCGCAGGGCGTGGCGGGCGAGCCGCTGCCCGATCCCCCGGCGCCGAACCGCGGGATCGACCACCAGTCGAACCTCGCCGACATGGCGCGACCAGCCGATGCCCGGGATCACCGCGACGTAGCCGACGACGTCGCCGCCGACCCGGCCCACGAAGCGCTGGGCGCGGTCGTCGCCCACCCATGCCTGCACCGAGGTCGGATCCGTGACCGGTTCCTTCATCAGCGAGCGGTCGCCCTCCGGGACGCGCTGGAAGAATGCCCAGACGTCGTCCACATCGGCAGCGGCGACCGGGGTGATCTCGATGACGTCGGACAACTTCAGCTCCTGTCGCTGTGCGCTTCGATCCAGTCGAGCATGCCCGGGATCGACACGCGGTGTGCCTTTCCTCCCACGATCAGCCCGACGTGGCCGGCTGGGAACTGGAGGTCGTCGAGGTGGGGCAACAGATCGAGCACGGGCCGGTTCGACTCGAGTGGGATCAGGTGGTCGGAGGTGCCCACGGCGTTCATCACCGGGCACGTGATCGAACCGAGGTCGAGTTCACCCCGCGCCGTGACGAGTTGGTTCTCGGCGAGGCGATTGTCGCGGATCAACCACTCCGCGGTCTGCAGGAAACACGCACCGGGAAACGGGATGTGATCGGTCGCCCAGCCGTGCATCGCCTCGTGCGCCGCGATGTACTCGCTGTTCTCGAGCTTCTCGAGGAGGGTCGCGTACATCGCAGCGTCGCCAGTGATGCGCGCCGACGTGAGGCCACGGAGGACCGCTTCAGCGGGAACATTGCCGGTCTCATCGAGGAAGTCGGACAGGTCGACGCGGCGGTCTCGGATGACCCCCGTCATGCCGCCCATCGCGGCGAAATCGATCGGCGTCGCCATCAGCGACAGCGTGCGCAACGGGATCTCCGGGTGACCGGCGGCGAAGATCAGCGACAGGACGCCGCCGAAGCAGTAGCCGAACATGTGGAGTTCGTCGGCACCGCTCGTGCGCATGGCGGCGGCGCACGCGAACGGGATGTACTCGTCGCAGTACGTCTCGAAGCTGTTGTCGGCGTCGGCCGCATCCGGCGTTCCCCAGTCGATCATGTACACGTCGAACCCGCGAGCGACCAACGCCTCGACGAAGCTGTTGCCGGGCCTGAGGTCGAGCACGTAGGGCTTCGACACGAGGCTCATCACGAGCAGGATCGGTGGTCCGAGCGTGACGCGATCGCTGTGGTAGCGGTAGAGCTGCACCTTGTCGCGACGCCAGACGACGTCCTTGGGAGAGCACCCCACCTCGGGCCGCCCGACCCCCGCGAGGTGCTTCAGGCCGTTGCGGGCGCGGAGCGCGTTGCGTTCGATGTCAAGCCGAATCCGCTCGAGCAGATCGGTCGGCGTCGGCATCGTGGCCACCCGTGCCCCCTTTCGTCCGTGTCGAGGCGTTCGTCCGTGTCGAGGCGTTCCTGCGTTTCGAGGGCGGCTTGGCGGCGGCCCGTGCGCCTTCGTGGCGCGCCGCCAGCGACGCGAGATATTCGGCGTTCTCGCGGTCGGTCAGCAGGTTGCGCAGGTCCCGCACCTCCCGCTCGAGTCGGGCGATGTGCTCGAGCAGTCGGTTGACGTCGCTCCCCGCCGGCAGGTTGAGGAAGTGGAGTGCACGTCGCGAGGCCTGCTCCATCCGTCGGTCGAGTTCGCTGCGGCCTCGTCGACCGAGGGCCGCCAGCGCGGCGGCGTCCTCGCTGCGCGCCATGTCGTTGATCGTCGGGCTCAGCCGTTCGTCGACCGCGTCGAACACCTGCTTCCACAACGGGGATGTTGATGCCATGGCGCCTCCTGGGGGGACATTAGCGCCCAGGGGTGAAGGGCCGGGCTGGCCTAAGGTGACCGTGATGTCCCTTCGTGGCCGCGTCACCGCCGGCGTGATCCTCGCTCGGGTGAACCTCCAACTGTTCGAACGGCCCGACCGGCTCGCCAGGTCGATGATGGCGATGGCCCCGTGGGGCGCCACGCTGCCCGGCCTGGTGGCGGCTGCTGCCGGCCGCTATCCGGAACGCATCGCGATCCACGACGACGACGGAAGCATCACGTACGCGGAACTCTGGAACCGTGCGCAGCGCGTCGCCGGCGCCCTCGTGGCTCGAGGTGTGGGCGACCGGACACGGATCGGCCTGCTCTGTCGGAACCACCGGGGTTTCGTCGAATGGCTCGTCGCCGCATCGGCGACGGGAGCCGACGTCGTGCTCCTCAACACCGGGTTCGCCGCGCCACAGCTTGCGGCGGTCGTCGCGTCGGAGGGCGTCGGGTTGATCATCCACGACGACGAGTTCGCCGAGATCGTCGCGGAAGCCGGCGTCGACACGTACGACGAGTCGGCGATGGAGACGCTCGCCCGTTCGGCGACGCGGGCCAGTCCCCGTCGGGAGCAGGGACGCATGGTGATCCTGACGTCGGGGACCACCGGCCAGCCGAAGGGTGCGGCGCGCCGGAGCGACCCGGCGGCGATCGAGGGGGTCGCTGCGGTCTTCGAACGCATCCCGTTCCGGTTCGGCGACACGCAGGTGATCGCCGCGCCGCTCTTCCACGGGTGGGGACTGACGAACCTGCTCCTCGGGATCGGGCGCTGCACGACCAACGTGCTGTCGCGTCGCTTCGACGCGGGAGCGACGCTGCGCGCCGTCGCCGAACTCCACGCCGAGGTACTCGTGGTCGTCCCGGTGATGCTCTCGCGGATCCTCGCGCTCGATCCGGAGGAGCTCGTGGCCGCGCCCACCCCCGATCTGCGCGTGATCGCCTCGAGCGGTTCGGCCCTCGGCAGCAAGCTCGCCACGGCAGCGCTCGACCGGTTCGGACCGGTCCTCTACAACCTGTACGGATCGACGGAGGTGGCGGTCGCCACCATCGCCACGCCCGACGATCTGCTCGAGGCGCCCGCGACCGCAGGCCGGGTCGCCCTCGGAGTGCGCGTCGAGATCCTCGACGCACACGGCGCGCCGGTCCCCCAGGGCGTCGTCGGCCGCGTGCTTCGTGGGCGGGTCGATGCGGTTCGACGGTTACACGACGGGTGGGACCAAGGAGGAGTGTCGCGGGTTGCTGTCGTCGGGCGATCTGGGCTACTTCCGCGACGAGCTGTTGTTCGTCGAGGGTCGCGAGGACGACATGATCGTCTCCGGGGGCGAGAACGTGTTCCCCGGTGAGGTCGAGGAGCTCCTCAGCCATCATGCGTCCGTCGCCGAAGTCGCCGTCGTCGGTGTCGCCGACGAGGAATTCGGGCAGGTGCTCGCGGCGTTCGTCGTTCGACGGCCCGGTGCGAGGCTGTCCGCGAACACGGTGCGCGCCCACGTGCGGGACAATCTGGCGCGGCACAAGGTCCCCCGACGGGTCGAGTTCGTCGACGAACTCCCCCGCAACACGACCGGCAAGATCCTGCGACGCTCGCTCGCCGAACGGGCCGCTTCCGGCGACGGAAGCGGGTCGTGAGGGCGTTCGACCAGATCGGCGAACGCCTGGCCGGACCGGCGATCGAGCGGACCATGGCGATCGCCGGACCGCTGCTGCAGACGGGAGGCGGCGCCGGCATCATCCGGGCCGGGATCCAGTACGAAGCGTTCCTGCGCGAGCAGCAGGAGCATTGCTCGACGCTCCTCTCGTTCGCCACGGGATACCACACCACCCAGCAGCGCTGGGCCCGAAGTGAGCACGTCCTTCGCCGGCAGCTCGCACCCGACCGATCGGTGCCGAGGTCCGGCGGCCCGCACGTGTTCTGGCACGGACCGGACCGGGTCACGGCGCCCGACCGTCCGGTCGTCGTGCTCGTCAACGGCTGGACCGCCTCGGGGCTCCTGTGGCCCGCCAAGTTCGTCGACCAACTCGAGAATGCGTTCGACGTGGTGCGCGTGGACAACCGGGGTACGGGGTACTCACGGACCGCGCCGGCTCCGTTCACCATGACGCAACTGGCCGACGACGTGCGCGACGTGTTGGGAGCGATCGGGGCCCGGTCGGCGACGATCGTCGGGCTCTCGATGGGCGGGATGATCGCCCAGGAGCTGGCGATCCGACACCCCGACGTGGTGGAGCGCCTCGTGCTCTGCGGCACGCGGCCGCCGCCTCCAGCCGGGTTCGCACCGGCGAGGTCGGTCCTCGCCGCCATGACCGCGATGCCGCGCCGTACCGAGAGCCTCGATGCGTTCTTCACGCGGACCTGGGGGGCCGTCGCCGGGAGCGACTTCCGCGAACAACACGCCGAGGGCATGCACGAACTCATCGAGCACCTGCGGGCGCGTCCGACGCCGCGCGCCGGGGTGATCAACCAGTTGCGCGCCATCGCCGGTTGGTCGGGGGCGGCGCGGCTCGAGCGCATCACGGCCCCGACCGTCGTGCTCCACGGCGCTGAGGATCCACTGATCCCGGTCGGCAACGGCATGCGGCTCGCCCAACTCATCCCCGACGCGACGTACGTCGAGCTGCCACGCGTCGGCCATCTCGTTCCGTACGAGGCACCCGACGCGCTGTTGGCCGCGATCACGTCGTCGCGCCGCGGGTCGCCCGTCGGGATCCGGGTCGTCCCGTCGGGGCGTCAGCGACGAACTACGGGGTGATCGACCAGCCGAACATCATGGCGTGGTCCTCGTGGGCCAGGTTGTGGCAGTGCGCCACGTACGGTCCGACGAAGTCACGGAATCCGCGGTAGATGATCACCGATTCGCCCGGATCGAGGTCGATGACGTCCTCTTTGCCGTCACCGTCGGGGTGGGCCGACGTCGGACCGGTTACCGTTTGCCGTTGCGCATGACGACGCGGTGTTCCTCGTGGTGCATGTGCATCGGGTGCACCCAGCCACCACCACCGTTGCGGAGTTCCCAGACGTTGAAGCTGTCCATCTTCTGTTGCGCCAGCGGCGTCTTGCCGGCGGGGTTCTTCATGCTGCGCCCGACGTTGGCCGGATCGAAGGCCTGGCCGTTGATCAGCCATTCGATCTCACCGCCGCCGCTGCCGCGCTCGCAGTTCGAACACCAGCCGGTTGTCCAGCAGGTTCGTCAGGTTCGACGGTACGGGTGGGAGTTCGCGCATGATGCCCTTGGGGGATCACGCTCCGGTCCGGCTTGTCGGTCGGTGGTAGGTCACCGATCTCGAACTTCAGCATCGGGATCTTGTAGTTCGGGTCAGGCGAGAAGCGCTTCGAGGCGTCCCACATGCGACCGGTCGTCATCTTCATACGTGTTCGTCAGATAGACCACGTCACCCTTGGAGACGTCGGTGTGCCGTCCTGGTACTTGGTGAAATCGACGATCACCTCGACCCGCTTTGCCGGCCACAGTTCGAAGTTGTCACGCGGGATCGGGTGCGGCAGCAGGCCACCGTCGGTGGCGACCTGGGTGAAGCGCATGCACTGCTGGCCATCGGGGATCCGGTACTGGCCCTGCAACTCATCACCCTTGTACCCGAGATCGCGGGCCGCCTTGGGGCCCTTGGTGGAGCTGCATCAGTTGGAAGTCGTAGATCCGGGCGACCGAGGCGTCGAGGAACCGGAACCGATACTTACGCCGCTCGACCTGCAACACCGGATAGGCCGTGCCGTTGACGGTGAACAAGTCACCCGACGAAACCGTGGCTCGGGAAATGCTTGAAGAACGTCTTGCCCCACCACTCCGGATGGGTCCGCGGGTTCCGCGCGTCCGGGAACTCGCCCAGACCGTCGTGCATGTCCTGGTGGATCGTGACGCCGTCGTCCAACCTGGCGTCGAAGAACGCCAACGGAATGTCGTACTTGCACATCGAAGGAACCATCACCGTTGTCGGTGCGCACACCAGGCAACCGCAGACCCCGTCGTCTCGTCACCGCCATCGACGCCGGGGTCGTAGATCGGGTACAACCCGACCATGCCCTTGTAGACGTTCGACCCGGTGTGATCCATGCGGTGATCGTGGAACCACAGGAAGCTCTGCTTCTCGCGGTCGTCACTGCCGGCCGGCCAGTTCAGGTACAGGTTGTCGACCCACATTCCGGGTTCGTACCCGTGGTTCTTGGGTCCGTAGGTCATCGCGTAGGCGGGGTTGCCGTCACTCTCCGGTGCGGAGTGCGCCGTTGTGGAGGTGGGTCAGGAACGAATATTTCGGTCCGGGGGTACCGAAGTCCTGGCGATCCAGATTCTTCGGGTTCTCGTCGAGTTTGTTGGTGAACCGCACCAGTGCCGGGTTGGCCGTACTCGGCGTTGATCATCGGTCCCGGGAAGTGCCCGTCGAACCCGTAGATCGTGGACGCCGGCAGGTACCGCGGGCCCGCCGGGACGGGCTTGCCGAACTGATCGAACGACACCGTCGGCTTGCCGTCCTTGTCGATCGGCAGCACCTGCTGTCTTCGAGATGAACGAATGCTCGTCCACCGTCAAATCGATCTTGTACACCAACGGCGTGGTCGCCCCCGTCACCCGGCCCTCGCCACACCACCGCTGATGCTTCTGGTTACCGAGGGAGTTCTGCTGACCCTCACCCGGCCCGGGCGGGTTGGTCCAGGACGCGACAGTCGAGTGCCGGCCGCAACGCCACAGGAACCACCAACGGATCGCTGAACGGGTTGAGGACCAGCGGGCTCGTCGGGAACGCCTCGACGTACAGCGAGTCCGCCCACGCGATCGAGGCCGCGTCGAACACTCCATCGGCGGACAACAGTCCCCGTTCGCGTAGATCCGGCATCCACCTCGAGGCGACCACACCGGCCGCCACGGCCGCGCCACCGATCGCACCGATGCGCAAGAACTCGCGCCGTGCCACCCGTGACTTCGGATTCACGCCGTCCGCAGGCTCATGAACCGTGTCCATTTTCGTCTACCACCCTGATTGGGGGAGACCGTCGCAATCGTCCTGCCCGCTGGCGCGGGCATGTTCCAACTCTCGGATCGCGGCTTCGCCCTCCGCTATGGCGGTGTCACCACCGCTCCGTCGGGGTCCACTATGAACAGTCCGCGGGCACAATGCAATCGATATCGGGCCATGTCAGTCGGAGCCGAGCGTCGTGGACGGGCGACTCCCCCGCCGCGTCCACCTCAGGCGAACAGGCCGTCGCCCATGCCTTCGGCGACCGCCTCGATCTCGAGGCCGGCGAGCTCCGCGTAGGTCTCGAAGTTGTGTTCACCGATGTACGCGCCGGACAGCACGTAGGGCTCGAGGTCGGTGCCACTCCACACTGCGGGGAATCGGTCGTACGGCCGCGTGCCGAACAGGGCGTGCTCCGTCGAGCGCCAGAAGTCCCGCGCCCGGTGCTGCGGGTCGTCCATCAGGTCGCCGGCATCCTGGACGCGTCCCGCGGGTACGCCGTTCGCCTGCAGCGCTTCGGCGCCGGCCTCGGCCGAGCGGGTCGTACACCACTCGCGCAGACGCTCGTCGATCTCGTCGACCCGGGCGATGCGGCCCTCCACGGTCTGCAACGTGTCGTCGGCCGCCAGATCGCTCATCCCGGCATCGACCGTCGCGCAGAGCCGCCGCCAGTCGTCGTCGTCGCGACAGGTGATCGCCAGCTCCTGCCGGTCACCGCAACGGTAGACGTCGTTCGGGCAGTACTGGCCGAACGGGTCGGCATTCCCGTCGGGGTGGGCGTCCCGACCGTTGGCGAAGTGATCGAGCACCGCCGGGCCGATCAGGTACGTGCCGGTCTCCATCTGCGCGATGTCGATGTGCTGGCCCTCACCCGTGTGGCGTCGTGCCTCGAGGGCCGCCAGCACGGCGACGACCGAGGCCATGCCGGCGGCATGGTCGTTGAGCGAGAATCCGGGTCCGACGTCGCTGCGCCCCGGCGGGTTCGACAGGTACGTCAGGCCGCACAGTGCGTGGATCGTCGGTGCGTACGTGATCACGTTCGACCAGGGCCCCTCGTGTCCCGGCCCGCTCATCGTCACGTAGACGAGCTCGGGGTTCCACTCCTTGACGGTTTCGTAGTCGAGTCCCCAACGGGCGAGCACACCGGCCGAGAAGTTCTCCATCAGCACGTCGGACTGCTCGACCACCTTGCGGATGATCGCCAGCGCCTCGGGACGCTTCATGTCGAGTGACAGGAGACGCTTCGACCGGTTCCACACGTAGAAGAACGGGAAGCCGGGCGAGTTGACGAGCGTCGCCCGCTCCGCGGTCTGGAATTTCAGGATGTCGGCTCCCAGATCACCCATGATGCGGGTGGCGAACGGTCCCGCGAGCACCCAGCTGAAGTCGATCACGCGGAGACCCTCGAGCGGCTTGCCCGCCGAGGTCGCGCCTCGGTGGCGTCGCCCTTCGGGGCGCGGGGTGTCGTCGCTGGCGCCCCAGCGGCCGAGCATCTCCTCGATCGACGACGGCTCCTCGCGCTGCGCAAGCGCAGGCGGCGGCTGCGGCGCCGCGACCGGCGTGCCGCCGAATCGGGCGAACGGGCCGGGCAGGCGCACGTCCGCGAAGCCCTCCACCGGGCGGAACGAGCCGCGGTACTCGTACTGCGGATTCGCCGCCACCTGGGCGACGGTCTGCACCTCACCGAAGGCGATGTGACGTCGTTGCGCCTCGGCGAACAGTTCACCCGAGTCCATGGTCAGCGCGAAGGCCTTGACGGCGGCCATGACCCGGGGCATCTGGCCGAGCACGTTCTCGATCGGGAGCGCGGCGAGTTCGGCACCTTCCGCGTCGCCCATCTCGGCCATCCAGTCGAACAGGAGGGCCGGGTTGGGCGCGGTGGAGATGTTGCAGGCACCGGTGCGCGCATTGGCCACCACGTACGCCCCGAGCCAGTGCAGCGACCCCTGACGGAGCGCCCGCTGCGGAAGGGGAAGGAGATCGGGGAACCACCACTGGAAGAACAGGTGCTCGAGCGACGACGTGATCGTCTCGTGCAGCGACAGGTCCACGTGCTGTCCGGCTCCGGACTCGCGAGCGTCCCACACGCCGGCGAGCCCGCAGATGGCCGCCATGAACGCGCCGAAGTTCACGTTCTGACGTCCCCACGGGTTGATCGCTCGGTCGGCCGTCCCCGACACGCTGAGCACGCCCCCGAGCGCCCCGGCGACGAGATCGCTCGTCTGCCAGTGGGCGCGTGGTCCGGTGCGGCCGAACGGGGTGAGCGAGACCTGGACGAGCCGCGGATTCGCCTCGGCCAGCGCGTCATGATCCACGCCCAGTTCCGCGAGCCGGCCGGGCGGCGACGATTCGATCACCAGATCGGCCCGCTCGGCCAGGCGGCGATAGGCGCGTCGGCCTGCTTCGGTCGCCAGGTCGTCGACCGCGATGTCCTTGCCGCCGTCGAACCACCAGTCGAGCAGCCCACCGCGTGCCGCGACGGCCGGATCGGCCATCGCCGGTCCACCGAAGGCAGGGCCGAGACGGACCACCGCGGCGCCGGCTTCGCTCAACATCTTGCCGGCCAGACGCGCATCGTCACCGGTCATCTCGATCACACGCAGGCCGCTCAACGGTCCCGAAGCCATGGTTCCCCCTCCTGCCCTACTGCCAGCCGGCGATCACGCGATGAGAGCGGGCGCCAGGGTGCGCCACTGTTCGATCGGGAGCGCAGCCTGATCGTCGGTCAGTACCTGGACGCAGACGTGGTCGGCGCCGGCGTCGCGGTGCGCCTGCACTCGCGCCGCGATCGTCGCCTCGTCACCCCAGACGACGAGCGCGTCGACCAGACGGTCGCTGCCGCCGTCGGCCAAGTCGTCGTCGGTGAAACCCTGGCGCTTCCAGTTGTTCGAGTAGTTCGGCAAGCGCGAGGTACGTCTTCAGGTGCAGGCGGGCCGTCGCCCGCGCCCGGTCGCGGTCGCTGTCGAGCACCACGCCCTGCTCGCTCGCCACGAGCCCGTCGGGCCCGATGCCTGCCCGTGCCCTCGCCGTGAGTTCGGGCGTCACGAGGTAGGGGTGGGTGCCCGCGGTTCGGGTGCGGGCGAGCTCGAGCATCTTCGGCCCGAGCGCGGCGAGTACCCGGTCGCCCGCGGCCAGGGGCACCTCGGCAGCGTCCAATCCGTCGAGGAAGTCCGCCATCGTCTCCACCGGGTTCTTGTAGGTGCCGGGGGTGTTCACGTGGTCGATGAACGGGCGGTGGCTGATCCCCACTCCACACAGGAATCGGGGACCGTGCTCCGCGACCAGCGCGGCATGTTGCGCCGCCGTCTCGTCCGGGGTGTGCATCCAGACGTTGAGGATGCCGGTGGCGATCGTCGCCGTCGACGTCGCCGCCAGCAGATTGCCGAGCGGGCCGAACACGTCACCACCGACGTCGGGGATCCACAGCGCCGAATAGCCGAGCCCTTCGAGTTCGGCGGCCAGCGTCGCCACCTCGCCCGGGTCGCCGTACCGCAACATCGGGCTCCAGATACCGGTTCCACTCAAACGTGTCGTCATGGCTGCCAGCGTGGCAGTTCGACCGTCGCCCGGCAGAGTCCGGGCCCGTCGACCGCCGAGTTCGCCGCGGTTGCCGATCCGGCCTCGATCAGCCGTGGACACCTTCTTCGGCGCTCGCTACGCCATCGTGTGCGATCCCGACGGACACCGCATCGGCTTGAAGAGCCCGCAGGACCCGTCACGGTCCTACCCGATCGACGGATAGGGCAGGACTGTCGGGCCGTCGCCCATCGATGTGGTCGCGCCGGCGAGCTGAGTCACCGAATCGCGAGCGCAGGCCAACGGGGGAATGCAAGGAGGACCGTCGACGTTGGACATTCCGCCAATTGACCTGGCGAGGTGTGACTCCGATGCGAATGACCGCTGATCTGCCCACTGACCGTCGAGACCGGGTCGAGGCGCGACTCCAGACCAATCTGATGGCGTGGCTCACGACGGTGAACCCGTCGGGCCGCCCCGATTCGGTCCCCGTCTGGTTCCTGCTTCGCGACGATGACACGATCCTCGTCTACAGCCAGCCGGGTAAAGCGAAGCTGCGCAACCTCGACGCCAACCCGCATGTCGCACTGGGACTGGACGTCACCGACATCGGCCGCGACATCATCCGGATCGAAGGCACGGCCTCCCGAGCACCGGGCCACGCGCCCGCCGACCGTGTTCCCGAGTACGCAGCCAAGTACACCGAGCGCATCGGCGCCATCTTCGGAACCGTCGAACAGTTCGCGCGAACGTTCTCCGAGGCGATCGTGATCACGCCCACCCGACTCCACACGTAGCCGAACCGGGTCTGTCGTTCTCGTCCACCGGGTTGTCGACCTCCTCGACACCCGACTGCCCCGAAGCAACCGCGGGGTCCTTCGCCGCGGAGCGGATACCACTTGACGTCGGGGACCTCAGGTACCAGGGTTCCTACCGGCGCGCATGAGTGGGACCGGGAGGCCTGTGAAGTCGGACCGGAGCGAAGATGGCGTCGCCCTGATGGTGGCGGCGGCGACGCGAACGTCGCCCACCGATGTGCTCGAACTGCTCGAGCTGGTACGGGAAGTCCTGCGGGCCAAGGCGACGCGGTTCCATGTCGCGGACTACTCGCTGCGGCGGTTGCAACAGATCGACGCCAGTGGCCCTGTGAATGCCCCGCAAGCGATGACCGGAACCCTGATCGGCCGGGTGTTCACCAGCGGCAAAATCGAAGTGCACGGGACGGCCCCCACCGTGGTGGTCGTTCCGCTCGTCGAAGGAACGAATCCCATCGGCGTCCTCGAGCTCGACTTCGAGGAGTGGGACGGCATGCCCGAATTGCTCGACCCGATCGTGGCAATTTTCGTGATGGCCTGGATCATCAAAGGTCGCTATACCGACACGGCGGCCCGTGCTCGCCGGTCGGAACCGCTGTCGGCCGCAGCGGAGGTGCAGTGGGATCTACTACCGCCGCTGGCGTGCTCGACTGAACAGGTCGCGGTCGGCGGCATCCTCGAGCCCGCCTATGAGATCGGTGGTGACTCGTTCGACTACGCGTTCGGCGCGTCACGTGTCGACTTCACGATTGTCGACGCGATCGGCCATGGCATGTCGGCGGTGTTGATGTCTGCGGCCGCCATCAACAGTCTTCGGAATTCGCGTCGTGCGGAGCTCGACCTCGTCGCCGCCTACGACGACGTCGATCGCTCGATCGCGACGCACTTCGGGAACTCGTATTACGTCACGGGCCTCATCGGCACGTTGGATCTGCCGAGCGGCATGCTCACGTGGATCAACGCCGGTCACGTCCTGCCGCTGCTCGTCCGCAACGGCACCTACGCCGGACCACTCGTCTGCAAGCCGTCGAGGCCGTTCGGTCTCGGCGGGTCGGTCGCCGAGATCGCGGAAGTGTCACTCCAGCGTGGAGACCGGGTGCTCTTCTACACCGACGGGATCACCGAGGCTCGATCATCGGACGGATCCTTCTTCGGTGACGATCGTCTCGTCGATCTCCTGGTCAGGGCTTCGCTGGAGGACTTGCCTGTCCAAGAGACCGTTCGGCACCTTGCTGACGGCATTCTCGGCTTTTCCAACAGTTCCCTTCGCGACGACGCCACGATGCTGCTCATGGAGTACCGGCCGCCGTCCCCGTGAACGCTGGACGCCGCTCGCACGTACGGGGCGAAGACTCACGGACCTGCAGAGCCCGCGTTCCACTCGTAGACCGGCCGGACCCTGCCTTTTCGGACCCGGTCCGGAAAGGCAGGGTCAGGCCGGTCGACGAGTGGGGCGATACTTGGTCGATGGAGCCGGTGACCGTTCGCGTGCTGGGCGCGGTCGAGTTGAGCGATGCCTCCGGCGACGTTCGTCGTGTGCCGGGCGAGCGGCTGCAGTCGTTGCTCGGCACCCTCGTCGCACGGGCCGGGCACGCCGTTCCGACGGACGCACTCATCGACGCCGTCTGGCCCCACGACCTCCCTGAGGCACCGGGGGCGGCGCTGCAGACCCAGGTGTTCCGGCTACGCGGCCGGCTGCGGTTCCCCGGGGCCCCGACCGTCGTGACACGCGCCCCGGGGTACGCGCTCGAGCTGGGCACTGCCACGGTCGACGCGATCGAATTCGAGCGCGCGGTTCGAGATGCCATCGGAGCAGAGCCGACGGTGGCCAGGATGCTCCTGCACGACGCATTGTCCCTGTGGCGGGGTGCGCCGTACGCCGGGTTCGAGGACGTCGAGGTGTTGCGTGCCGAGCAGATCCGGCTGGAGGAACTCCACCTGCAGGCAGTGGAGGCCCACGCCGAGGCGCTGCTGGCCTGCGGGGAGCCGCACCGCGCCATCACGGAGTTGCAGGCGTTCGTGTTGGAGCACCCGCTCCGCGCCGAGCCGCAAGCGACCTTGATGCGCGCCCTGGTCGCCATCGGTCGCGACGCCGAGGCGCTGCGCGTGTTCCGGACGCACCGACGTCATCTGGTCGACGAACTGGGTCTGGAGCCGTCACCGCAACTGCGACGACTGCAGGCGTCGATCCTCGACGGCGACCCGGACCGCAGCGTCTCGGCCGCCGCACCTGGCGGGGACCGCACGCCCGTGCTCTCCATCGACGGCTTGTCGTTGCACCGCCTCACAGGCGCTGGGATCGATCTCGCGTGGGGCGATCTCGGCGTCGGTTCACCGGTGATCGTGGTGCCGGCATGGGTCTCCAGCCTCGAGCTGATCGCCGACGGCCGCGATCCCCGATCGTCGCTGCTCGAGCACCTCGCCGGCCGTCACCGGGCGATCACGTACGACCGGCGCGGCACCGGGATGACGGGCGGCGAGGTGCTCGATTTCGGCGTCGAGGCTGCGGTCGTCGAACTCGAGGCGGTGCTCGACGATGTCGGCGAACCGGCCGCCCTCTTCGCCATGTCGGGAGCGGGCCCGATCGCGTTGGCCTGTGCCGCTCGCCGACCCGACCTGGTCTCGCACGTCGTGCTGTTCGGCACGTACGCCAGCGGCCCCAGGACGTTCGGTGACATCGGCCGGCCCATCGTCGACCTGCTGCGCCAACGCCCGAACATCGCCACCGAACTCCTCGCCGGCCTGTACCGACCAGGCGCATCGGCCGACGCCACGTTGCACCTCGCGCGCATCCTGCGAGAGAGCGCCCCGACGGACGTCGCCGCGGGGTATCTCGAAGCGATCTACGACACCGATGTCACCGATGTCGTGGACTCGATTCGCGCGCCGACTCTGGTGCTGCACTACCGCGGTGACCGCGTGATCCCGTTCGCCGGTGGCGAGACGCTCGCGGCGATGCTGCCCTCGGCCCGCTTCATCGCCAGAGAGGGCGGGTGGCACCTGCCCGATGCCCGCGACGTCGCCGACATCATCGACGCCGTCGAGGTCCTGTTGAACTCGTGAGCCGCAGCCGCTGCGGCGACGGTTCGCGCCCGCCACCACGCGAGCGGCACGCGAGCGGCGTTCGCGATGGTGGGTCGGCAAGCCATCGAGAACCCCTGGAGACATCGCATGATCGAAACCACGTCACACGTGCACGTCGAGCCCGCACGCTGGCCTCATCCACGACGCGCCTGGCTCAACGCCAAGTTCTTCGAGTCGATGGACTGGTACTCCCACCGGCGACTCGGTGCCCGCAAGCAGGCGCTCTTCGCCGGGCTGCCCCGGGACGTCGTCGAACTCGGTTCGGGGGCCGGTGCTTCGATGCGCTACCTGGCGCCCGGGAGCCGGCTCGTCGCCATCGAACCGAACCCGCATACTCACGACGTGCTGCGCCGCACCGCCGAGCGGTACGGGATCGACCTCGAGATCCACGAGGCCCCTGCGGAGTCGACCGGCCTCGCGAGTGCGAGCGTCGACGCGGTGATCTCCACGCTGGTGCTGTGCACGGTGACGGATCCCGACGCTGCCCTCGCCGAGGTGCGCCGCATCCTGCGCCCTGGAGGCCGGTTCGTGTTCATCGAACACGTCGGATCCGGGCCCGGTCCGATCCGAGCAGTGCAGCGGCTGCTCCGTCGCCCGTGGCGATACGTCTTCGACGGTTGCCACCTCGACCGCGACACCGCGTCGTCGATCGCAGCCGCCGGTTTCGCCGACGTGCGGATCGAGCCGTTCCGCTTCGGTGGGGCGTTCGTGCCGGTGTGGCCCCAGATCAGCGGCGTCGCGGTCGCATGAGATCCGCCCGCATCGACAGGCCCACGGTGTCGGTCGGCATGGCCGCGCTCGCCCCGGACGCGACGCCGTCGGCGTCGACTGGTGCGATCGCCGCCGCCGGGCTCGATCACGTGGTGCTCGGCGACCACGTCAGCTTCATCAACGGCGCCGGCTTCGACGGGCTCATCGGAGCGACCCACGAACTCGCCTCCGCGCCCTCGCTGCGCGCGTTCGTCGCGGTGTATCTGCTGCCACTGCGCCATCCCGTGCTGGTGGCGAGACAGCTCTCCTCCGTGGCGGAGCGGTACCCCGGCCGACTCACGTTCGGCGTCGGAGTCGGCGGCGAGGACCCGCACGAGTTCGAGATCTGCGGTATCGACCCACGCACGAGGGGGCGCCGCATGGACGAATCGCTGAGCGTCCTGCGGGCCCTGCTCACCGGAACACCGGTCACCCACCACGGCGAGTTCTTCGACGTGGACGAAGCCCTGATCCTGCCCGCACCGCAGCCACCGGTCCCGATCATCGTCGGGGGCCGTTCCGACGTCGCACTCCGCCGCGCCGGGCGCCTCGGCGACGGCTGGATCGGCATCTGGAACTCGGCGCGACGGTTCGAGGAGGCAACGGCCATCATCGACGACGCCGCCCGGGGTGCCGGCCGGGTCGACGTCGAGTGGCACCATGCGATGCAGGTCTGGTGCGGCATCGGCGACGACCCCGCATCCGGACGCGCGGTTCTCGCACCGACGATGGAAGGCCTGTACCACGTTCCGTTCGAACGATTCGAGCGCTACAGCCCGTCCGGATCGCCTGAGGCCATCGCCGAATTCCTCGCCCCGTACGTCGCGGCCGGTTGCCGAACGTTCAACCTGCTCGCGTGCGCCGCCGACACGGACACCGCGATCGCCGGCGCGGCCGAGATCCGTCGTCTCCTCGACGATCTCGCTGCGCCGGTTCAACCACCCGGCATTGCCACACCGGTCTCGTAGGCGATCACCACGAGCTGGGCGCGGTCGCGCGCGTCGAGTTTCATGAGCAGCCGGCTCACGTGCGTCTTCACGGTGGCGTGGCTCACGTAGAGCTCCGTGGCGATCTCGGCGTTCGACTGGCCCTTGGCGACGAGTTCGAGCACCTCGCGCTCGCGATCCGTGAGCTGGTCCAGCGCGGCCGTCGCCGCGGCGGCACCCGCCGGTTCGGGGCGTCGCACGAACTCCTCGATCAACCGCCGCATGATCCGGGGTGCGATGAGGGCATCGCCGGCCGCGACCACGCGCACTGCTTGGATCAGATCGACCGGCATCGTGTCCTTGAGCAGGAAACCGCTCGCGCCGGCACGCAGTCCCTCGTGCACGTACTCGTCGAGGTCGAAGGTCGTCAGGATCAGAATGCGGGTGGCTGCGAGCGACGGGTCTTCGGTGATCCGACGGGTCGCTTCGAGTCCGTCCATCACCGGCATGCGGATGTCCATCAGCATCACGTCGGGGTGCTCACTCGCGGCGAGAGCGACCGCCTCGACACCGTTGCTCGCCTCACCGACGACGTCGATCTCGGGCTCCCCGGCGAGGAGCATCGTGAATCCGCTGCGGACCAGTGCCTGATCGTCGGCGACCACGACACGGATCGTCATTCCTGGTCACCGTAGGGCAGCAGGGCCTTGACCCGGTACCCACCGCCGGGAGCAGGACCGACCGACAGCTCGCCACCCCAGAGCTCGACCCGTTCCCGCATGCCGACGAGACCGTGGCCGGTCCCGTCGATCGACGCGTCGCCTTGACGCCCGTTGCCATGCCGCGCCGCAAGCCCGCGGCCGTCGTCGACGACCTCGACGACGAGCGCGCTCGGCAGGTGACGGACGCTCACGTCCACCTTCGTGGGCTCGCCGGCGTGCTTGATCACGTTCGTGAGCGCCTCCTGAACCACGCGGTACGCCGACAGTTCGATACCGGCGTGGATGCAGTCCGCATCCCCGTCGACGTGCAGTGTGACCGGCACGCCGACGACGCGCACGTCCTCCACGAGCTGCGGCAGATCGGCGAGCTGGTGTGCCGGTACGGCGGCCCGCCCACCGTCGCTGTCGCGCAGTACGCCGAGCAGCTGGCGGAGTTCGGCAAGCGTCGCGCGTGACGTCGTGGAGATGGCCTCGAGCGCCGCGCGCGCCTGCTCGGGCCGATCGTCGAGGACGTGGACGCCGACGCCCGCCTGCACCGCGATCACCGACATCGAATGGGCCATCACGTCATGCAGCTCCTGGGCGATGCGCAACCGTTCCTCGGCGAGCACTCTCGCCGCACCCTGGTGTTCCGCCTCGGCGCGTTCTTCTGCCTCGCGCAGCCTCGAGTCGGTGGCCATGCGGCGGCTCCGCAACGCGACACCGATCGCCCAGACGGCGGTGAACTGGGCGAGCACGGCGAGGGCGCCGACCGTGTCGAGGCCGGGAGAATCGGTGAGCCCGAGCAACAGGACCGTGACCGCCAACACCCCCAACCCGGCGAATGCCGTGCGCAGTGGGCACCACGCGGCGACCGTGTAGGTGAGGAACAGGACGGCCAGGGGCAGCGCACCCTCCGGCCAGCCGATGCCGATGTGGATCAGTATCCCGATCGAGGAGACGACCAGCGCCACCAGAGGCGCGCGCCGTCTGAACGCCACCGGGGCGCACACGAGGACGACGGTGATGCAGGCGAGAACGCTCGGCGCCCTGAAGCCGTCGATGAGGACGCCGTCCTCG
This sequence comes from Ilumatobacteraceae bacterium, assembly GCA_963695145.1. Taxonomy (GTDB): domain Bacteria; phylum Actinomycetota; class Acidimicrobiia; order Acidimicrobiales; family Ilumatobacteraceae; genus Sva-07. Next base: position 604,202 of record CAVOGB010000007.1, read on the forward strand.
CGGATGTCCTGGGCGAAGACGGACGCGATCCCGAGGACCGTGAAGATCAGCGCGATGGCCCGGTCGATCACGACCGGGTCGACCGACCGCAGGCGTTCGAGTTGGCGCTCGATCCAGTTCACCATTCGACCGTACCGAATCTCCCCGCCCGGCGAATCAGCCCAGCGGGTGACCCGCGTATCCCTCTCGAGACGTACGCCTGGAGTCCGGTCGTGAACCGCCTCGCAGCGGACGACTTCACCGGGCCGGAAGCGGATGGTGGAGACATCACCCACGTTCCCGACAGGAGTTCACCATGACCAACACCATGACCACCCCGCTCTTCCCACCGACGAGCACCACGGATTCGTTCCTGGCACCGCCGCCGGTTTCCGCCCCTCGTCCCGCCGCCCGTGTCGTCGATGCCGTCAAGGTGTACGGCCGGGGTGAGAACGAGGTCCGAGCCCTCGACGGCGTGTCCGTCGACTTCGCGTCCGGTCGCTTCACGGCGATCATGGGACCGTCCGGCTCGGGCAAGTCGACGCTGATGCACAGCGTCGCCGGACTCGACTACCTGACGTCGGGCACCGTGCTCATCGGTGACACCAACGTCACCGAGCTCGACGACCGTCGACTCACGCAGCTGCGCCGCGACCGGATCGGGTTCATCTTCCAGGCGTTCAACCTGGTCCCGACGCTGACGGCGGCGGAGAACATCGCCCTCCCCTCCCGACTGGCCGGCCGGAAGCCCGACCGGGCCTGGTTCGACCAGGTCGTCGAGACCGTCGGGCTGCAGAACCGCTTGAAGCACCGACCGGCCGAGCTGTCCGGCGGACAGCAACAGCGGGTCGCCGTCGCCCGAGCACTCGCCAGCCGTCCCGAGATCGTCTTCGCCGACGAACCGACGGGCAACCTCGATTCCCGCACCGGCGCCGAGATCCTGTCGTTCATGCGCACCGCGGTGCGTGAGTTCGGTCAGACGATCGTCATGGTCACCCATGACCCGGTCGCCGCCTCGTACGCCGACCGGGCCGTGTTCCTCGCCGACGGAAGGATCGTCGACGACCTCGACGAGCCGACCGCCGACTCCGTCATCGACCGCATTCGCAACATCGGAGGCTGACCGTCATGTTCCAACTCACCATCAAAGAGCTCGCCGCCCGCAAGGTGCGCCTGCTCGCCACCGCCTTCGCGGTCCTGCTCGGTGTCGCCTTCATGGCCGGCACCCTCGTGTTCACCCAGACCATCGGCGCCACGTTCGACTCGGCACTCGCCAAGGCCGACCAAGGCGTCGATGCCTACGTCAGGTCACCGTCGGAGATCGCGCTCGGTTACGGCGAACCCGGCCCGCGGCTCGATGCCGCGCTCGCCAGCACCGTCGCCTCGGTCGACGGTGTCGACGAGGTGGCCCTGCGCATCAACGGCTACGCCCAACTCGTCGGTCCCGACGGCTCGCCCGTGGGCGACGTCACGAAGAGCCCGGCGTTCGGCACGAACTGGGTGACGGTCGACGACCTGAACCCCTACAAGCTGGCGAGCGGTCATGCTCCCGCCGCGGACGACGAGATCGTCATCGACAAGGCCAGCGCCGACAAGGCCGGCTACCAGCCCGGCGATGTGGCGACCGTGCTCACCAAGGGTGCCCCCCGCCAGTTCACCATCGCCGGGATCGCCCGGTTCGGTTCGGCCGACTCCCCGGCCGGGGCGACGGCGGTGCTGTTCACCGATGCCACCGCGGCCCAGCTGCTGGCCACTCCCGGACAGGCCGACGCCATCGCCGTCACCGCCGACCCCGGTGTGTCACAGGCCGACCTCGCGGCGGCCGTCCGGACAGCAGTGGGTGGCCCGCTGGATGGTGACGTCGAGGTCATCACGGGCGCCACGCTGATCGAGGAGAACCAGGCGGCACTCGGCGCCGACTTCAGCCAGTTCAGGACGATGTCGCTGGTCTTCGCCATCGTGGCCGTGTTCGTCGGTGCGTTCATCATCAACAACACGTTCTCGATCACCGTCGCCCAACGCACCCGGGAGATGGCGATGTTGCGGGCCATCGGTGCGTCCGGCCGTCAGGTCAAGCGCTCCGTCCTCGGCGAGGCCGTCGTCGTCGGCGTCCTCGCCTCCGGGCTCGGCCTCCTCGCCGGGATCGGCGTGGCCGCCGGGTTGCGTCAACTGATGTCGGCCTTCGGCTTCGACATGCCCGATGGACCGACCGTCATCGCCTTCGGTTCGATGGCGCTGTCGTTCGTCGTCGGCGTCACCGTGACCGTCGGATCGGCATGGCTCCCGGCACGCCGGGCCGCCAAGATCGCCCCGATCGCGGCACTCCGTGAGGTCAACATCGACCGCTCCGGCGGCTCGGCACGGCGGGCCATCGCCGGTTCGGCGATCACCGCCGCCGGCGTCGCCGCGCTGGTCGTCGGACTCGGCGGCGAACTGGCGCTGGTCGGTGTCGGTGCCCTCACGATGTTCATCGGGGTGTCGGTCCTCGGACCGGTGCTCGCCCGGCCCGTTGCATCGGTGCTCGGCCTGCCCCTGCGGATGCGCGGGCTCAGCGGTGAGCTGGCCACCCGCAACGCCCTGCGCAACCCGAAGCGGACCGCCCGCACCGCCTCGTCGCTGATGATCGGCGTCGCGCTGGTCGGCTTCATCACGGTGTTCGCCGCTTCGGCGAAGACCTCGATGGCCGGCTCGCTCGAGTCCGACTTCACCGGGACGCACATCGTCGAGGCCGGAGCGACGGACAACTCGGCCGGGCTCAGCCCGGACCTGGCCGACGCACTGCGCCACGCCGACGGTGTCGACCTGGTCACCCAGGCCCGGTTGACCCCCGCGATCGTCGATGGGTCGGCGACGGATGCGCTCAATGCGTTCGATGCCACCACCGTGGACCACATGTTCGTCCTCGGCGACATCGACGGCGATCTGCATGCGCTCGGCGCCGACGGGATCGCCGTCTCCGCTGATGAGGCCCTCGCCAAGGGTTGGACCATCGGGACCGAGGTGCCCGTGACGTTCCCGAGTGGCGAGACCTCGCTCGCCGTGGAGGCGATCTTCTCGGGCGGCACGGATTGGGTCGGTTCGATGTTCGTCGACCTGGACGCTCTGTTGGCCAACGGTGGCGACGCCATCGACTACCGGGTCTACGTCTCGGGCGACGAGGCTGCGATCAACGACGTGGCGGCTCCGTACGCCTCCGCCCACGTGCTGGACAAGGACGGCTTCCTCGAACTGGTCAGTTCCGAGATCGACACGATGGTCGGCCTGTTCTACGCCCTGCTGATGCTGGCCGTCGTGATCGCTCTGCTCGGTATCGCCAACACCCTGGCGCTGTCGATCTTCGAGCGGACACGGGAACTCGGTCTGCTGCGAGCGGTCGGGATGGGCCGGTCGCAGGTCCGCTCGACGGTCCGCTGGGAGTCGATCATCATCGCCGTGTTCGGCACCACGCTCGGCCTGGCCATCGGGACCTTCTTCGGATGGGCGACCGTGCGGGCGATGGCCGATCAGGGGATCGACACCCTGACCGTCCCGGTCACCAGCCTGGTGGTCGTGACCCTCATCGCTGCATTCGCCGGTGCGATCGCCGCGGTGTTGCCGGCCCGGCGGGCCGCCAAGGTCGACGTGTTGAGGGCCCTCGTCTCCGTGTGAGTCCTGCTCGCTGACGCCGACGTTCGATCTCGGCGGCGCCCATCCCACGTACGGGATGTGCGCCGCCGAGTTCGGCGCGTCAGGCGTGCGCGACACTGGTGCATGACCCAGTCGACCGACATCGACGCACGGCTCCGCGAACTCGGCATCGAACTCCCGCGCGTTCTTCCACCCGCGGGCAACTACGTGGCGGTCGCCCGTACGGGAACGCTGCTCTATGCGTCCGGCGCCGGGCCGGTACGACCCGATGGCTCGATCGTCACCGGCAAGGTCGGCACCGACATCGACCTCGGTGCCGCCGTGGAAGCGGCGAGGCTCACGGGCCTGCAGCTGCTCGCCGCACTCGCCGCCGAGTGCGGCTCGCTGAACCCGATCAAGCGCATCGTCAAGATCTTCGGCATGGTCAACTGTGCGCCCGGTTTCAATCGCACGCCGCAGGTCATCGACGGCTGTTCCAACCTCCTCGTCGAGGTCTTCGGCGATGCCGGCCGCGGCGCTCGCTCCGCCGTCGGAATGGCGGAACTGCCCTTCGACATCGCAGTCGAGATCGAGCTGATCGCCGAGGTCGACAGCACGATGTCGGCATGAGCGGCGACTCGTGGACAGGGGTCGCCGTGCTCAGGCCGCCCCGCCGTACCACGTGTCGCCCGGATGGGGCGTCGCACCCTGCCAGACGTTGATCGCCGTGAGCCGGGCCTGCGTTGCCGCGTCCCGGCCGAGTCCGAGGCCCTTCGCAATGGCGATCAGTCCGTCCCCCGGCTTCACGGTGTAGCAGCGGACCCCGGGGATGATCGGCGGAAAGCGGACGGTGTCGCCCGGATGCCACACGGCGTCGAGCGCCACGTGGTTGTGCTCGGCCACCGCGGCGGCGGCCGCACGGCGCACAGCCCACGTCGACCCGGTGAGGCCCACACAACGGCTCACGGCGGCGACGAACCCGTCGGCGTCAGCGGTTCCGATCGTGTAGGAACCCTGCACCCTTGCCCGCATCGCCGAGGGACCACCGGTGGGCGGCGGCGTCGGTGTGGCCGGTACGCCCTCGCCGTGCAGCACCGCCTGCGCAGCCGCTCTGGACTCGGCGGCATAGTTCTCGGTGCGCCACAGGTGGTCACCATTGCCGTCCCAGCCGGGCCCCTTCCCGTTCCACCCGGTCTCCGAACCCCGCCACGGGTGCCACGGGCGACCCTGCTCGACGGAGTCCTGATACATCTGCCAAGCCACCGCGGCGTTCGTCTCGACCACGAGCAGGTCCCTGTCGGTACTGATTCCGAGGCGTGCCCGGAGCGCATCGTTCGGAGTCTTCTTCAGCGTGTCCCAGTTGATCTGCCACATCCCGCGATCGGACGTGTGCGGATTGACGCAGTCGGATCTCCACTGGGATTCTCGACCGGCGATCATGGTGATCGCGGCGAGGTCGTCGCCGCGGAACCCGGCGTGGAAGGCGGCGGTCGCAGCCGCCAGCGCCCCGTGCTGAGCAGTTGGCGTGTTGCCCATGTCGCTCATCCGAGACCACCCTCCAGGCCGAGACGTCGACGTCATCGACCCTGACACAGTAGTTCGTCACGAGTGCGACGGCCGCCGAGTTCACGGCATCGGAGGGTCTGTTGTCGTCGCCTGGTCGCGGAAACGGGGGCTGCAGATGACAGAGACACCAGCCGGCAGGGAGACGCCGAAGGATTTCTTGGAACGGGTCAAACAGGTCCTGGACGACCTCGTCGAGGTGACGGTCGTGACCAGTGTCGGTGACCTCACGGTGACGGTGGAGACGAAGGACGGAGCGACCGAGACGAAGATCGGGAAGTCCACGATCACCGGCGGCTCCTTGGTCACCATCGTCAAAGTCATCGACGGCGACGTCACGACGGTGATCGCCGGCGATGTGCTGGACAACGCCGAGCTCCGCGCTCTCCACACCGCCCAGGTCGCCGCCAGTCTCGAGGTGATCCCGACGCATCTCCGGAACCTGGTCGAGATCGCCAAGGACCTTCGCGACCTCGTCTAGACGCAGGCCTTCGACGATGCGCGCCGCACGGCACATGCTCGACGACCTGCTGAACATCGAGGTCAACACGATCGTCAAGCCGGGCATGACGGGCCGCAAGATGCCCGCCGCCGGCCACGCCATCCTCGACGTCTTCAGCAACTACGACCTGTGGGTGTGCGAGCACAGCGGTGAGATCAACACCGCCTGGCGGATGTTCGGCACACGACACAAGGAGACCTTCCTCGCCGACGTCGTCCGCAAGGGCGAGCAGAGCAAGTGGTGGATCGTGGGCGACGACGGCCAGCTCGTCACCGAACTCGACGCCGGGACGATCTTCGATCCGGACGAGCCGATCGACGCCGACACGTTCGACACGCTGCGGAGGCGGGCCCGGACCGCGGAGGAGTTGCATCGCGTGATGACCACCGCCGGGCAACCGCTCGAGGGTGGCACCGCCGTGATGCTCCAGCGGATCATCCGCAACTGCGACGAGCTGGCGAACATCCTCCGGGCGCATGGACCGACGAACACTGGGAAGGTCGCCGAACCCGGGGCCGAGCCGCCGTCAGCGACGCTCCAGCGGGCGTCCCCGAACGGCGTCGCCTCGTCCGGGGACGCCGGGCTGACCGCCGAGGAGATGGTCAGGGTCCGCAAGGTGTGGGAACTCGGGACGGAGACGATCGTCATGCAGACGGTCGTCCAGCTCGACGGCGACGTGGTGGCTCGCATCGACGAGGCCCGCACTGCGGTCGATCGTCAAGCGCTGCCGCGACCTGCACGGCGAGAGCGTCACCACCACGCTCGGCCACTGGCACAACCTGGTCGACACGGTCGTCCGCATGGCGAGCGCGCTCGCCGGGCATCGCTGACAATTCTGTCGCTGGATGACTCGAGGTGGCGAACGCGGCAAAGTCTCTGCTCGAGGGTCTCCTGACGGTCGAGGTCGACCTCGTCGTCACCGAGCATCTGTCCACCGACACACGCTCGAGGGTCCCGACGATGTCGACGCCGCCGTGGCCGCCCTGCTCGCCGACTACACGCGGTGGATCGTCGAACGGGCGACGGCGCTCGACGCGGACTGGACGGGATTCGTGGCGTCGCTCCCGCCGGACGCGGCCCTGGTGGCCACGTGGGAGCGAGCGGGACTGGTCGAGAACGGTCGACCGGTCACGGGTCTGGACGTGAGCCGACTGGCCGACCACCCAGCACCGCCGTCGACCGCGGATCTGCCCGAGATCGAGCGGGTGGCTCAGATCGCCGTCGGCATGTGCATCGCACTCACCGTGGCGGACGGCTCAGCGACCTCCACGCGGCGACCGTGTTCCGCCGGATCGCCGGAAACGCCGCCCAGCTCCGGCAGCTCCCGAGCCGGTCTCCGGTGCCCTCCCCCGACGCCCCCCAATCCTCGTTTGCGTCGGGATTTCTGCGGTCCGGACCGCAGAAATCGCGACGCAAACGGGTGTTGGACCGGTCAGCGGACGAGCTCGCGCTGATCCGCAAGGCGATCGAGCTCGGCACCGACGTCATCCTGACCCAGACCGTCGTCCAGGCCGATGGCGACGTGGTCGTACGCATCGATCCGACGATCGCGTCGGGCGAGATGCGTGCCGCGGCCGACGCCGCCGATGCTGCGGTCAACCAGACGCTCGCCTACTGGCGCAGCCTCGTCGACCTGATCGGTGTCGTCGCCACCACCGCCGCAACACCCGTCGGCGTGCGTGTGCATCTGGGCGAGCTGCGCCGACTCGGATTGCACGAGTGGCGGGCTCGTCGGTCCGCGGCGTCAGCCACCCCAGCGGATGAACGCGTCGGTGCGCGACAGACGTGGACACTGCTGCGCACGACCGGCGCCGAACTGTTCAGCCGTGGCGGCGCAGCCGTCGAGTCACCGGCGGGCAGCGAGGAGCCGTACGCCCGCACCGTGATCCAACCCGACGGCGACGCACTCTGGTTCGTCCGGCACGACGCACTTGCCGACCGAGGTCTGCTGGACCAGCACATGACGCGCGTCGGCGACTGGTACACATCCACGGGGTCCGCCATCGCCGGTGCCCGCGGCTACATCGTCCGACTGCGAGCGCGCCGCGTCCGCGTCGCTCGGGCTCGTCGCCACGGCCATCACGGTCACTCCGTACGGCTGGTGGAGCCTCGTCGTCGGATCGGGCGCGGCCGCCGTCGCCCCGCGACTCGTGCGCTCCGGAGCGGGACGCTTCTTCCGTCGACGTTGTGGCATCGGCGCATGGTGAGAGCGGGTGGCCGCCAGAAGTCGGCCTGGCGGTGCCAGTCGCCGGCGACGAGCATGAACACGACCCGTTCCGCGCCGATCGCCATCGAACGCGACCGAGACGCTCCCCGGCACCGACCGACCGACGCGGACCGCTGAGTCCTCAGCGAGGCAGGCGTCATCAGCGGGGCAATCGGCGCCACACCGCTTGCGGCAGCAGCCTGGCGACGAAGTAGGCCGGACGCAGCACACCCGGTACCCACACACGCGACCGGTGGTGACGCAGCGCGTCGACGACGGCATCGGCGACGTCGCCAGGTGTGGTCGGGAACGGAGCGGGGCTCATTCCTTCGGTCATCCGCCCGACGACGAAGCCGGGCCGCACGAGAAGCAGGTGCACCCCGCTGCCGTGCAGCGCGTCGCCGAGGCCGCTGGCGAATCCGTCGAGGCCCGCCTTGGCCGACCCGTACACGTAGTTGGCCTTGCGTACCCGGACTCCGGCCACCGACGAGAACACGACGATCCGGCCGCTGCGCTGCGCCCGCATGAGGTTGGCCACCACGGTCAGCACGCTGACCTGGGCGACGAAGTCCGTGTGCAGGACGGCGAGCGCCTGCGCCGGATCGCGCTCGGCCGCAGCCTGATCGCCGAGGACCCCGAACGCGAGCACGGCGACATCGATCGGACCATGCTCGTTCACGATCCGCTGGATCAGCGCAGGGTGGCCGGCGGTGTCGTCCGCGTCGAACTCCACGGCGTGCACCGACGAGGCGCCGGACGATCGGATCCGTGCTGACTCGCTCTCCAGCTCGTCGGCCCTCCTGGCGGCCAGGATCACCCGCCGGCCGGGCGCGAGTCGCTCGGCCACCTCGAGTCCGATCTCGCTCCGACCGCCGAACACGACGATCGAACCGAGTGCGTTCGGATCGGTTTCCGAACCCTCGGATCGCCGCTGTGTCACGTCGCCAGTTTCCCGCCCTGCGTCGTGTCAGCGACGGTCGTTCTCGACGAGCGCAGCAAGCCGATCCAACGACGCGGCGAGCCGCTCGCTCGTTGTCGCCCGCGCCCGCTCGAGGCGGGCCTCATCGTGCAGCTCGGTCCAGTCGTAGGTGTGCACCACCAACGACCGCTCATCGTCGACTGGCTCGATCTGCCAACGCCACAGATGCCCGACCGGTGGACGGCCAGGCTCCGCGGGCTTCCATGCGATGAGCCGGCCCTCCACGAACTCGACCACGTGGTTCTCACGAATCCCCCCTCTCGTGAGCGCCATGCTGAAGACGTCGCCGACGGCGTGCACCCGCTGGCCGGCCGCGGCGCTGACGAGGTTGTCGTTGCCGTCCCACTCGGGCTGGTGCGCCGGATCGGCGATCAGCTCGAAGACGCGGTCCGGTGCGGCCCGTACCTCGCGGGAAGCGGTGACAACTCGGCTCTCCGGTTCGCTCATCCGCCAACAATCGCACGCTCGCCACACGTCACGGCGGACGCAGGCCGCCTCGAACGGCGCTGTGGGGTATCTCGTGCACCCACGCCGTGCAGGAAACACCCGACGACGCGAAATACCCGACTGCCGTCAGGCCGCCTTGCGGTATTTGGCCTCGGCGATGCAGAAGATGCCGTACGCGAACAGTCCGATGGCGATGATCCAGAGGAGCACCTTGCCCCCCGTCGTGTCGGCCAGTTCGATCAGGGCACCCGAAGGCCCTTTGGCAGTCGTCGACCTGAACGCGATCGCGGCCTGGATGAAGAAGTACCCGACGACGGCGTACACGAGGGACTGCGCGGCGTAGCCGGCGCGCCCGAGGCGGATGATCCACGACCCTTCGTCGGCATCGAGACGTTCGGCGAACTCCGTGCGGACGACCTGCTTGTAGAAGCTGTACGCCGCATAGCCGATCACGGCGACACCGAGGATCCCGACCAGCCAGCGCCCCGCAGGCCAGTCGAACAGGGTCGAGGCCGCCTGCTGTGACCCTTGGTCGCCGGATGGGGTGCTGCTCGCCGTTTCGCCCGATCCGGTCCAGTTGGCAATGGTCACACCGAGCGTGGTGATCGCGAACAGGAGATAGAGCACGCCGAGCACGGCGTACTTGACCCGGTCCTTCGGTTCGCTGCCCTCGACCGGATCGCCCATCACGGCGCACAGGAAGCGCCAGAGAGCGAGGGCGAACAACGAGATGGTCAGGGCGACGAGCAGGAACTTCCCGAGCGGCTGGGCGGCGAGCCAAGCCACCGCACCGTCACTCGTGGCCGCCTGATCCTTGTCGCCGACCGCGATGCGTATGGCGAGGAGGCCGACGATCGTCGCCAGCACCCCTTGGCCCACGAGCCCGATCCGCCCGATCGGATCCTTCCAATCGCGCGCCTTGGCGACGACGGCGTCATCAACGGCAGCTGGGGCACCGACCATGGGCACGGTCTTTCCCCACCGGACCGAGCCGAAACCCGGCGAGAACCGAAGCCTCCGGGCGCGCTGATGTTCAACCAGAGCGGGAGCCGGGTACCCGCACGACGTGAGGCCCGAGCGCGACATGGTTCTCGGTGACCGCTATGTGTTGACCCGCCCGATCGCCACGGGCGGAATGGGCGAAGTGTGGGAGGGGACCGACCTCCTGCTGTCCCGACGGATCGCGGTCAAGATCCTCAAGGACGAGCTGCGCACGACACCGGCGTTCATCGAGCGATTCCGGGCCGAGGCGCGCCACGCGGCCGGTCTCAGCCATCCAGGAATCGCGACGGTGTACGACTACGGCGAGACCGGCGACGTCGCCTACCTGGTGATGGAGTTGGTCCCCGGTCGGACGCTGTCGGAGCTGCTCGTCGAGCAGCCGGACCTGCCGACGGCGACCAAGCTGTCGATCCTGAGCCAGACCGCCGAGGCGTTGCAAGCAGCGCACCGTGCCGGCGTGATCCACCGCGACGTCAAGCCGGCGAACCTGATCGTCGGACCCACCGGCGTGGTCAAGGTGACCGATTTCGGCATCGCCCGGGCGATCGGCGCCGCTCCGCTGACCGATGCCGGCCAGGTGATCGGCACGGCGCACTACATGTCCCCGGAGCAGGCGACCGGCAATCAGGTGACATCGGCGAGCGACATCTACTCGTTGGGGGTGATCGCCTACGAGATGTTCGCCGGACACCGACCGTTCGACGCGGAGACGCCGATCGGTGTCTCCGCCGCCCACGTCAACTCCCCCGTCCCGCCCCTACCACCGTCGGTACCTCGCGGCATCGCCGACCTGATCATGGAAGCGCTCTCCAAGGATCCCGCCGCGCGACCCGCATCGGCGGAACTCTTCGCGGTGCGGGCGCGGCGCGAGCTTGCCGATGGTCGCCCGGCGCCGACGCTGACGATGCCGGCGGCAACGACGGCGCAAGCGACATCCGCGCCGCCATCCCCCGCTCCGGCGGTCGGCGTGCGTCGTGACGAGACAGCGGACCTCGACGGAGACTCACGCCGAACGGCGACGGCGGCGCTGCTCGTCTTCCTGGCGGTTCTCCTGCTGATTGCCGGCGGTGTGTGGTTGTACGCGACGACCTTGGGTGACAACCCTTCGTCCGCGGATGCGCCGGACTCTGACACCACGGCGACGACCGTCCCAGCGCCGTCGACCACGGTCGCCGCGGCTGCCCCCGCCACGGCTCCGGTGACCACCACACCGCCGACCGCGGCTCCGACGACCGACGCCCCGCCCACGACCGTTGCGGAGACCACGTCCACCGTCGCGGCGACAACGACCGTGGCTCCCGCGACGACATCCGCGAGTCAGGGATCGCCGACGACCGTGCCGCCCCCGACCGCGGCTCCCGCCACCGCGGCACCGATCACCGCGACGCCCGTCTTGACGCCGACTCCCACACTGGGACCGGCCGACGAGGGCGAGGCGCTGGCCTTCGTGCAGACGTATTACGAGCAGGTCAACGGCGGCGAATACGACACCACCTGGCCGTCGTTGACACAGGAATTCCGCGACGCCCGCGACCTCTCGTTCGAGGATTACGTCCGGTACTGGCGCAACACCTCGCTCGCTCTCAGCAACCTGCGGTACACGCCGGGACCGTCTCCGGATGAGGCACGGGTGCGGTTCGCCGCGCAGTACGACACGTTCGGGCGACGGGTGAACGAGAACGACGAGCTGACGTTGCGACGCGAGCCGGACGGGCGCCTCGTCATCACCGAGCAGCGCGTCGTGTGAGATCGGCGTCGGCCACCACTCGTGCGGCTCAGGCGGCCTCCGTCACGGCCAACTGACGCGCCCGACGAAGATCCTCGACGAGTGCTGCCCTGATCTCGGCGGCCGCCTCGTCGGCGCGCAGGACCGCCGACGGATGGTAGGTGACCAGCGCCGGCCGGCCCGCGACCTCGAACGTCTTGCCTCGGCTGGCCGCGATCGGCATCGTGCGTCCGAACAGCGACCGGGCGGCGGTGGCACCGAGCGCAACGGTCACGCGTCCGCCGACCGAACGCAATTCGGCGTCGACCCAGGGATGGCAGGCCTCCACCTCGGCGGTGTTCGGCTTCTTGTGCAGTCGTCGTTTGCCGCGGTCCTCGTGCTTGAAGTGCTTGACGGCATTGGTGACGAAGACGGTGTCGCGGTCGATCCCGGCCTCGTCGAGACAACGCCACAGCACTCTGCCCGCCGGGCCGACGAAGGGATGACCCTGCTTGTCCTCCTGGTCGCCCGGTTGCTCACCCACCAGCACGATCGGCGCCCCGCGGGCACCCTCGCCGAACACGGCCTGCGTGGTGTCGACGTACAGCGGGCAGCCCTTGCAGTCCTGCACGGCGCGCTGCAACGTCCGCAGCGAGCGCGACGCGGGCACGAACGGCTCCGCCGTCCACGTGGTCCCGATCGTCGGCTCACCGGCCATCACTCATGTGGTGCCCGCTGGGTCCATCGGGCAATCATCGAGCCACGACCCATCAGGCGCGTGGCTCGGCGATCGTCATCTGGGCAGACAGGCCGGCACTTCGCCGAGGATGTCGGTGGCCAGGTAACCGAGGGTGCCGAGGCGAGCCTCGAGACGGCGGGCCGCGGCGAAATGAGCGAACGTCGCCCAACACGCCGCTTGCGAACGATCGCCACATCGTGCCGCGGCGCCGGCGGCCAGCCCGGCGAGCACGTCTCCGGAGCCGGAGGTGCCCAACCCGACAACATCGTTGTCGGCCTGCCACCATCGGCCGTCCGGGGCGTGGACGCCTCCGAACGACGTCAGCACCGCGCCGGTGCTGCAGGCCGCGGCGGCCAGCAGGCGCGCGTCGTCGGACGGCGGATCGGTGATCAACGAGCGCGCCTCCTGACGGTTCGGCGTCATCAACAGTCCGGCACGTACGCGGTCGACCGTGGCCGGTTCCAGCTCGTCGAACACCATGATCGCCGCGGCGTCGAGCACGACGACGCACTCCGGACGCACATCACCCAGCACGGCCTCCACGACGGCGACCACGTCGTCGCCCAGGAGCCCCGGGCCGACGACGACGGCATCGGCCCCGGCGATCGACTCACGCAGTTGGTCGTCAGGCGCGCCGCTCCACGGCATCACCATCGCTTCCGGGAATGCGACAGCGACGGGGATGACGACGTCCGGCACCGTGGCGATCTGCACCCTGCCGGCGCCCATGCGCAACGCGGCTCGACCTGCCAGCAGGACGGCGCCGGGCGTCATCGTCGACCCACCGACGACCAGCACCGTTCCTCGGGAGTACTTGTCACTGCCGTCGTCCACCGGCAGTGGCCACGACTGCAACAAGGCGGCGTCGAGTTGCGTCACAGCCGCTCGATCGTGATGAGGTTCAACGCGGCGCGACACGGGCGTCGTGTTCTTCCGTGACCGGGACATCGGCCGATTCGAGTGGCGCCGCCCATGCGTCGAGGTCGAGCGCCAGCTCGTCGTTGCGATCCCTGACGTAGCGCGTCAGCGAACAGTTCGGCAGCGGGTGTTCGCGCGACAGCGCCAGCGCACTCGGCTCGTCGAGGTCCTCGATCAGGTAGCGCCACATCACGATGACGACCTCGTGGGTCACGAGCAGCACGCGCTTGTCGAGATGTTCCCGGGCGAGCGAGTCGCGCAGCGAGCGGATCCGGAGCGCGACGTCCACCCAACTCTCGCCTCCTGGAGGCCGGTGGTAGAACTTGCCGAGGCGCCGGCGCCGCTCGGCCTCGATCGGATACCGGGTGGCGACCCCGTGCGACGTCAACAGGTCGAGCACGCCCAACTCCCGCTCGCGGAGACGCTCATCGAGGTGCACGCGCAGGTCGAGACCGGCCGCCTCCAGGGCGATCGTCGCCGTCTGCGCCGCCCGCTCGTACGGTGACGCGAGCACCACCTCGGGACGCCGTTCCTGCACTGCGAGCCAGCGGCCGAATGCCTGCGCCTGCTGGACACCGAGGTCCGACAGCGGAACGTCCATGTCGCGTTGGGCGATGTCGAGCGTTTCCACCTGCTCGTCGCGTGCCCGATCCCGGGCGACGTTGCCGAGACTTTGACCGTGGCGCACCAACCACAGTTCGGTCGGATCACTGATCATCGCTGCGCATTACCCGCGTCGGCATTCGTCGAACCACACTCGCCCCGTCGGGCGCTGGATGCGGGGTCCGGTTCTGCCACTGTGGTGGTCGATGGAGGGATGCCGATGGACCTGATGCTGGCAGGCAAGCGCGTGATCGTGACCGGTGCGAGCCGGGGCATCGGCCGCGCGATCGCGGAGACCTTCCTCGACGAAGGCGCACGGGTGGCGATCTGTGCGCGCGACGCGCCGGCGCTGGCAACGACGGCGGCCGAGCTCGGCGAGCACGGCGAAGTGCATCACCGCGGCATCGACATGGCCGAGCCCGACGGCCCGGCGACGTTCGTGGAGTGGGCGGTCGAGCAGCTCGGCGGGCTCGACGTGGTCGTCTCGAACGTGAGTGCACAGGCGGGCAACGACTACCACGCATCGTTCCAGGTGGACATCGAGGGTGCGAACCTGCTGGTCCGCGCCGCACTCGCCAACGTGGCCGACCACGAGGATGCCAACATCGTGTTCATCGGGTCACGCGCCGGCAACGTCGGCGTGCCGTGGATGCCGGCCTACGCCGCGGTCAAGGCGGCGACCGTGAGCATGGCCAAGTCGCTGGCACTCGAGGTCGCTCGGCGGGGGATCCGCGTGAACGTGGTCTCACCGGGCGACGTGCTGTTCCCGGGCGGCTCGTGGGATCGAGCGCAGCGGGACAGCCCGAAGCTCTTCGAGGGCATCCTGCGGGAGAACCCGCTCCGTCGTCTCGCTCGTCCCGAGGAGATCGCCGACGTCGTCGCCTTCATCGCCAGTCCCCGTGCGAGCTTCGTCACCGGCGCCAACATCATGGTGGACGGCGGTGCGACGCGGGGCCTCCAGTTCTGACGGGCGAACGCGGGTTGTGACCGAAAATCCGCAGAACCTGTCGTACGAACCGGTCGGTTGTGGCTTTATAGGGTTGTGGGGCAGGCGACGCGACCAGACGAGACTCCCCCGGCGTCGTCGGTCGACGACTTCGAAGCATTCGTCCAGGCTCACGAACGGAGGCTGCGTCAGGCGTTGACGGCGGCGTTCGGCATCGATCGAGGTCGCGAGGCGGCGGCGGACGCGCTCGCCTACGCCTGGGAACACTGGGACCGGGTGGCGGGGATGGCGAATCCCGCGGGCTATCTGTACGTCGTGGGCCGCGACCGGCACCGCCGACGGTTCCGCAACCGAGTCGCCAGGCCGGTGTTCGAAGTGGGGACCGGCCGGTCCGAACCGTGGTGTGAGCCCGCGTTGGCGGCGCAGTTGGCAGGGCTGTCGGATCGAGAGCGGGTCGCGGTGATGCTGGTCAACGGGTTCGACTGGTCGCTGGCCGAGGTCGCCGAGCTGTTGGGCGTGTCGAAGAGCACGGTGCAAACCCACGCCGAGCGGGCGATGGCCAAGTTGCGGGCCGGGATGGGGGTGACGACATGAGCCTCGAGGAACAGTTGCGGGAGTTCGCCCGACAGACCGAACAGCACCAGCCGGCGATCACCGCCCGGGAAATCGTCGAGCATGCGGATCAGGGCTTCGGCACGTTCTCGACGCGTTCGTCGGTCAACGGGCGCGAGGTTCTCAACCACATGCAGTTCACCGAGCAGGAGGCGCGGGTGCTCGACCTCGACGCACCGCGCCCGACCGACCAACGGTCCAGGGGCCCGGCGCGAGCCGTCATGGCCGGGCTGCTCGCGGCCGCCGCGGTGATCGCGATCGTGCTGCTGCCGAGCCGCAAGGACGATCCGGGGATCCCGGCCGTCCAACCGCCCCCGACCGCCGCCGTTCCACCGACCGTGGGACCACGCGCGCTGTTCGTCAGAGTGGATGAGCGGTTCGCGCCCGGGACGTACTACGTCGACGAGGTGGCGGGATCGCCCACACCGCGAATCTTCGTCACCATCGGAGCGGGGTGGCGCCATTCGAAAGAGGACGGGGCCATCCGCAACGACAACATCGGTGTGATCACGTTCAGTCGCCCCGCAGGAGTGTTCCTGGACGCCTGCCACGCCGACGACGGGATCTACCCAGGGCCGGTGACATCCGTCGACGGTCTCGTCGCCGCACTGAGCGAACAGGGAGGGTGGGCCGACGTGACCACGCCGTCGGTCATCTCCGTCGACGGCTACCCCGGCAGGACGTTCCGGCGCACCGCCCCGGAAAGCTTGTCGGGATGCACGAGTGGCGGCGACACCGGTTTCCGGAGCTGGGACAGCAGCGGCCTTCCCGGCGGCGGCTGGGAGTACTACGAACCGGGCGAGACCGAGACCGTCCAGGTCTTCGACGTCGACGGTTCGATCGTCATGGTCAGTTCCCGGCTCAAGGCGCGGCAGCGTGAAGACGCCGCCGCCGTCGCCGGGCTCGCCGCCGTGCTCGACTCGATCCGCATCGAGCACCCATGAGCGGCCCGAACGCCCACCGTCGATCACCAACCAGCAAGCAGGAGGAGAGACCATGAGACGTCGGACACGATTGCTCGCCGCCGTGTCGGGCGGACTCGTCGTCATCGCCGCGACCGGCGACGATGACGGTGACCACATCAGCCGAACCGGTACCCGACCATTCCCGCCACGGCCGCGATCACGCGCACGGCGCACTCCGCGTCGACGACGCCGAACTCCAGCGCGACCTGGCCCGAGTACGCCGGGCCACGGCACGCTTCCACGACCTCGACGCGGCCAAAGCCGCCGGATACGAACTCGGCTGGGTCAACGGCGCCGGCACCAGGATCATCACCGGCTGCGTCGCCAACGTCGCCAACCCCGCCGCCGGAGCGATGGGCTACCACTACTTCAACGCCGACCTCATGGCCGACGACACGGTCAACCTCCTGCAGCCCGAGGTGCTCGTCTACGAGACCGGCGACGACGGCGACCTGGAACTCGTCGCCGTCGAATGGGCCGCCCGCGGCCCCAACTCCAACCCCCCAGGACCCGCCACCGCACCCACCGTGCTCGGCCACCCGATGCACATCCTCGTACCCGCAGTGGGCTTCCACATCATGCACGCCTGGATCTGGAAGCCGAACCCCGCCGGCATGTTCGCCGACTTCAACCCCGACGTCACCTGCCCCTGACCGCGCCCGGCCGGCGGCGGCTTCGACCGTCGCCGGCTGGGCCGAAGGTTCAGCCGTGCGACGCGACGTCGGCGTGGTACTTGGCGGTGACCGCTTCCACCGCTTCCATGTGTGCCGCCGCCATCTCCGGCCTCGACGACTCCGCACGACGCTTCGCTTCGGTCGTGCTGTAGGCCTGGCCCTGGAACTGCGGGAAGACGTGCTGGGCGATCAACTCGAAGCTCCGGTGCGTCGCCACGGGGTTGGCCCACTCGTGGGCGAGCAACAGGTAACACCCGAAGCCCCCGTCGGACTGCTTCATCAACCGCTCGATCTGACCCACCGCATCGTCCGCGGTGCCGATGGAGCCGAGGCCGGTCTCGTTGACGAAATCGATCATCTCGCGGACGTTGCTGCCGTCGACCGCCATCTGCGGGAACGCGGCGACCGACTGGAAGTAGTGGAACCACTGCTCGATGCCGAACTCGACGTCCTTGTAGGCCTGCTCGCGGGTTTCGGCGATGTGCATCAGGCCGACGAGCCGCCAGGCGTCGCGGTCGACCGTCGTGCCGAACGTCGCCGCTCGTTCCTCGACGACGCCCCAGTGCAGTGCCAGGGCATCGAACCCGGCGGCCTGGGTGGCACCGATCGACAGCAGCCCGATCCCGTGCTTGCCGGCGAGTTGCGGGCCGGCCGGTGAGGCCACGGCGGCGACGGCCACGTCGAAGAGCGGGTTGGAGTACGGGCGGAGGTGCAGGCGCGCGTCGCGCAGATCCCAGCGGTCGTTCTGGAACGTGACCGGCTCGTCGTCGCGCAGCAGTCGCATGATGATGTCGGTGCCCTCGGCGAGCAAACCGCGGGTCTGGCTCTGGTCGAGGGCGACCATGGCCGCATCGGTGGGCAGGGAGCCGGGGCCGAGGCCGAGCATGAACCGACCGCGGGTGAGGTGGTCGAGGAGGACGGCTCGCTCGGCGACCCACAGCGGGTTGTGATAGCTGACGCTGATCACCCCGGTGCCGAGCTTGATGTGGCGAGTCCGTTCGGCCGCGACGGCGATGAAGATCTCGGGCGATGCGATGATCTCGGACCCGGCCGAGTGGTGCTCGCCGATCCACGCTTCGTCCCAGCCCAGGCGATCCAGGTGCTGAATCAGCTCGAGATCCCGCTCCAGTGCCAGCGTGGGGTTCTCCCCTGCCGGATGGAATGGCGCCATGAAGATACCGAACCGCAGACGGTCAGACATCACATCCCCTTCGTCGAAGTCTCGAGCCCGTGGCCGAGCATAGACGGGCCACACGAAGGCCTCGGCACGACCCACTCCCACCGCTCTGGGCGCGCCGACCGATGATCGCCCGCTGAGTCAGGGCGCGGCGAACCGGTGGAGCCAGACGGGCTGCACCACTCCGCGCACCCGGACCGGGCCGACCGGCCGGAGGACGCCGCGCATCGACGCCGAGGTACACGCCGCCAGCACCTCGTCCGACACCAGGAGTTCGCCCGGGCCGGCGAGTTCGGAGATCCTCGAGGCGACGTTGACGGTCTGGCCGACCAGGTCGTCGCCGCGCGCGATGGACTCGCCGTGATGCATGCCCATGCGGACGGCGAGCGGGAACCTCCCGGCCGCATGGATTCCTGCCATCGCCTGCAGGAGACCGGTGGCGATCGACAGCCCGTCCGCCGCGGGATCGATCCAGATCATGAGGCCGTCACCGATCTCCTTCACCAACCTGGCGTCCTCGCGGCCGTCGAGTCGACCGTCGACCACGGAGCGTTGCTGGTCGAGGACATGGAACGCCTCGACGTCGCCCACGGCGTCGGTGAACTCGGTGAACCCCACCAGGTCCGTGAACAGCACCGACCCGCCGACGACGGAGTGGTCGACCGTCGTCATTTCGACGAAACGTCGACGCGGCCGCTCACCGTGCGGGCGTTGACGGTCGATTCTGCACCGTCCGGCCACGACGCTCGAACACTCAGGTCGTCGTTCGTGTGTACGGCGACGCCGTGCGGCACCGTCACCCGGATCTGGCCCGACACGGTCTCGGCGTCGATGTCGTCGGCCGTGGTCAGGGCGATCTCGACGCGGCCGCTGACGCAGTGCGCCTGGACCGGCCCGCTCGCGGCTTCGACGACGATGCGACCGCTCTTCGTCGTGACGTCCGCGCTCCCACACGCACCGATCGTCACGCGTCCGCTCGAGGTCCGCACGCAGCAGTCCGCCGATGTCCGGCCCACCTCGACGCGGGCGCTGTTGGTGCGGATGTCGGCCGACGTCGCGTCGGCGACGTTGATCCGGCCGCTTTCGGTCACGACCGCGACCCGGCCCACCGGGCCCTCGACGGTGACCCGCGCCGATGTCGTGCCGAGCACCAGGTCGGTCCCCTCGGGAACCCACACGACCACGCGACCGCCGATCGAATCGACCGTCGTACACGACCCGTCGTGGCGGACCGCCGCATCGCCGTCGACCACGACATCCTGCCGATCCTGGGCCACGACGCGGATGCGGTTGCTCGTCGCCGAGATGCGGACCGTGATCCGGCTCGAGTCCTGATCCCCCGCGGTCATGCGTCCGACGGTAGGCCACTCGTCCGAGGGCAGCAACCTCGCGGAACATGCCGCGTGTCACCCCGGCCGAGCGTGCTCACGGAGCCGTGACGGAACGGACCGAATTCCCCCACGCGTGAATGACTGCGAGCGGCGCCCGCTCCGGCTCGGGCGGAAGGCGGTCGCCGAAGACCTCGGCCAGCAGCGCGTGGACGACCGGGTGCAGACGTTGCTCCGCGAAGCGGTCGCAGTCCTCCTCGCTCTCCCAGACGTCGATGTAGCGCAAACCTCCCTCCGGCCGCTCGATCGCCAGGTGAACGATCAACCCGTCCGGTGCCGCGTCGCCGACCCCGTCGGTGATCCGCCGATACAACACCGCGTCGATCGGCACGTCTTGCGTGAATGCGTACATCGGATACCTCCAATATTGTTCCGAACAACGTTCGGATAGAACTAGTGTCGCAGCGGTGAGTTCCCCCGTCAAGCGGCCCTACAACAACGCGACCCGACTGGCACGTTCGGAGGCGACGCGGACGCGCATCTTGGAAGCGGCTCGGGAATCGATCACCACCCGGGGCTACCGGGCCACCACCATTGCCGAGATCGGCGACGCCGCCGACGTGCACGTCGACACCATCTACGAACTCGTCGGCCGCAAATCCGAGATACTCCGTGAGCTGATCGAGCGCGCCATCTCGGGCACCGACCGAGCGCTCGAACCGGCTGAGCGCAGCTACGTCAAAGCGATGAGCGCCGAGCCCGACCCCGCACGGAAACTCTCCATCTACGCCGGCGCGGTCGGTGACATCCAGGGGCGGATGGCGCCCCTCCTGCTCGCACTCCGTGACGCCGCCACCACCGACGACGAAGCACGGCAGGTCTGGCGAGAGATCAGCGACCGGCGCGCCCGGAACATGCGCCATCTCGTTCGTGACCTCGGCCCCGCGGGCACCCTCCGCGTCGGTCTGTCGATCGACGAGGCCGCCGATGTCGTCTGGGCCACCGCGAGTGCGGAACTGTTCGTCCTGCTCACCCAGGAACGCGGTTGGACGCTCGAGGCCTACGAACGTTGGCTGGCCGACACCTGGACGCTCCACCTGCTCGCCCCAGCGGCCGGTACGACACCAGCGCAGACACGGTGACGGAACGGGGCGTCGCCGTACGTCAGCGGCTGCCCGTCTCGCGTTCGGTCACGACTCGCAGCCGTCCGTGCGGGGTTCCACCGGCGACCTGCGCGAACCGCTCGCAGGCGATCGCCCACATCTCGCCTTGCAGCATCTGGGCCAGCCCGATCTTGTCGTAGATCGCGTCGAAGGCCCGATCGTGACTGCGCGCCCACGACTCGATCGTGAACTGGACGCGACCGGTGTCTTCGACTTCGTCGGCGCGCATCTCGATGACACCCGACTCCATGTGACCTTCGAGCGTGGCGAACCGGAACGATCGCGGGGTGACGTCGATGACCTCGACGGCTCCCTTCCACGGACCGGCGAGTTGCACCACGTAGCGGTCGCCGACCACCATGTCGCCGGCTCGCCCTCGTGCTTTGGTGAACGGGGCCAGCCTCGCGTCGGCGAGCACATTCGGGTCGTCGCGGATTTCCGCCATGGCGGCTTCGACGGACCGGGTGGCGCCGTCGATGTCGAGGCAGTACGTGCGATGGAACGCCGGGCCGACGCCGATCTCTCTCGGTTGATCGTCGATGTCCTGGGCGCGATCCCGTCGCGGGAAGTCGACGAGATCGATCGATTGCTCCACATGGTGGACGTTTCGGCGCCGCCAGTTCAGCAGCGCCACCAGGGCGCCGCCGAGGCTGCCACGATCGTGATTCGGAGGTTCGGCGACGTCACCACGATCGCCGGCGCGGGCGCGGTGCGACTCGGCCACATCGACGAAACGGTCGACATCGGCGACACCGAGGGTCAGGGCGGGATGCCTGAACAGACCGAACGGGTCGAGGCCCGGAACCGGTTCGTGCAGGCGCAGGCAGACCCCTGCCGTCGTGGTCGCCGCCATCGTGAGCCCACGATCGGCAAGGGACACGTGCACCGGCCCGGCAACTTTCCAGGGCCGGTACGGACCCGTCCGTTCGACACTGCGCACGTTCGACCACGTGGTGGCCACCCGCCACGACCCGTAGACCGCCTCGAACCCGTGCTCGTCGGTCCGGACGAAGCTGCGCGTCGGCACGACGGCGAACCACCGCGCCCACGTGTCCAACGGCGGCTCGAACGCGAACGCGAATGCTTCCGACGACCGGCGGTCAGTCATCGTCGGGCCGAACGTTCGTGGCAGCGCCCGCCTTCGTCGCCGCAGTGACGAGAAACGTGTTGCGAACGGCGATGAGGTGGCGCAGGTATCGCTCGAGAACCACGCGTTCGGCGATCCGGCCGATCGGACCGAACGGGGCCGCGAATTCGACCTGATCGACCATCTGGGTGCCATTTTCGACCGGCGTGAACAGATGCTCGTGGCGGAACGACTTGAACGGTCCCCGGTGTTGCTCGTCGACGAAGCGTCGAGGACGTTCCCACTCGGTGATCACGCTCGTCATCGTCCACGTCCGGCCGAAGTGTCGGGCCCGCCACGTCACGAATTCGCCGAGCTCGATCTGCCCGTGGACCGTGCCCCCGATCGCCTGCTCGTCGGAGCGAGCGAACGCATCGACGTGCAGGTCGATCGACAGCGACAGGTCGAACGCCACCTCGGGCTCCACCGGCATCAGGGAAGTCAGCTCGAAACGAACCACGTCACGGCTCCGCTGAGACATCGCCGGCGGCTCGGATCACGGCGCCTCTCTACCCGGTCGAACCCAGGTCCAACCGGGGCATCCGGACCGGGTCAGCGGAGCGTCGGCTGGTCGCCGTTGGCGATCTCGAGGAGCACGTCGGCGTGGCAGGGCTCGTCGAGTGGGCAGTAGCACGCCAGGTCGCGGCCTCGCAGCTCCTGCCGGACGTCGGCGACCGAAATGGTGAGGCGCCCGGCAAGCAGGTCGTCGCGATAGCGACGGACCGCTTCCGGCCGCCCGAGGTCGAGCGGGTGAGGATTGCCCCACTTCGTCGGGCGGGTCACCACGACGACGCCGACGGGCAGCCGCGCGCCCCGCCTTGCGCGACCGCTGCCAACGCCTTGCCACACGCCAGATTGCCCAGCTCACCGGGGTGTGACGCAACTCGAAGTCGGCCCGCCGAGGCGCCGAAGTGCGGCGGCGAGGTACGGGATCGTCGCCGCGATCGTCGTGGCGCCGACGAGGAACGGTGTTCTGAGCCCGGCGACGCCGGCCAGGGTCCCGCCCGCGAGTGCACCGACGGGCATCGCGCCGTACGCCACGAGTCGGTAGACGCTGTTGACGCGGCCCAGCAGTTCGTCGGGAATGATTCGTTGGCGCAGCGCCACGGTGATCACGTTCCACAGTCCGCCTGCGAGACCGATGACGGCGAAGGCAGCGATGATGGTCGGCGTCGACGGGGCGGCGGCGATCGCAAGCAGCGCGGCGGCAAGGGCTCCGACGGTTGGTGGCAGGATCCGTTGCGGCCGGATCCGTTCGGCGTTGCGTTCGGCGACGATGTTGCCGGCGAGGGCGCCGGCTGCGGCGGTGGAGAGCACGATCCCGTAGATGACGATGCCGCCGTTGGCCTCGTCCTGGATGAGCAGCACGAGCACCGCACCCGTCGCGGCGAGGGAGAGATTGATGGCGGCGACGACGCCGGCGAGGGCGCTCAGCACCGGCTGGCGCCGAAGCCAGCGGAGACCGACGAGGATCTCGGTCCGCAGCGTCGTCCGCGTCTGCTCGACCCGCTGGCGGTCGATGGTGGAGACGTTGCGCAGTACGACGCTCGAGACGAGGAACGACACGGAGTTGATCGCCGCCGGGAGTGCCGGGACCACGGAGACGAGCCACGCCCCCACCGGAGGCCCGATGAACCCGTTGGCCACGATGTCGGCGCCCTCGAGTCGTGCGTTCGCACGGGTGAGCCGTTCGGGATCGGTGCCGACGATGCCGGGGACCACGGCCAAGGACGCCGAATCGAACAGGGTCTCGGCCGATCCCAGCGCGAACGCGAAGCCGACCAGCACTGGCAGGCTCAACGCCCCGACCGCGATGACGACGGCAAGGCCGACGGTCAGCGCGCACCGAACGAGATCGATGCGGCGCATCGTGGTGATGCGATTCCAGCGGTCCACCAACGCGCCGCTCACCAGGGCGAACAGGAGCCACGGGACACTGAGCGCGAACGTCACCAGCGACAACTGCAAGGGGTCGCGGGTGAGACCGATGGCGATCAGCGGCAAAGCGCTGAGGAAGACGCCGTCGCCGAGGTTCGACGCCGTGGCGGCGAACCAGACACGGCGGTACGCGGGGCCGAGGGACCGTTCCGACATACGGTTGATAGTTCTCAATCGATTGGGACTTGTCAATCGTCATCTACAGTGGTCCTGTGACGTCGGCCCGCCGTGAAGCAACACCGACGGAGGCGCGCGCCCTCGCCAACCCGATCCGCCTGCGGATTCTCCGCCTGCTGCGATTCGATTCCCTGACGAACGCCGAGCTCGCGGCCCGCCTCCAGATGAACCCGGCGACGACGCTGCATCACGTCCGTACGCTGCTCCGCAGCGGCTTCGTCGAGACCGACGACGAGCGACCGGGGCCCAACGGCATCACCGAGAAGCCCTATCGCGACACGGGCAAGTCATGGGTGGTCAACGTCTCCGACCCGAGCGACGGCGAAGCGCTCGCCGCGGCCTCGCTGGAGGCCTTCGTCGCCGAGATCGGCGAGGTCGGCGGCGAGGTGGTGAGCACGACGCGCCAAGCACTGCGGCTCGACGACGCCGGCCTGGCCGAATTGACGGCGCGGCTCCTCGCCGTGTTCGACGAGTTCGAGGAACGCGGCGACGACGACGGCGACGCGTACGCCGTGTTCACCGCCATCCATCGACGCCCCGAGTGAGCGCGGCCCGGCGGGCATGGGCAATGGGACGTCGCGAGAAGCGCTGACGATCCACGTGCGAGAGGATGGGTCGGTGCAGCTTTCGTTGGTGGGGTTCAACCTCCCCGGGCGGGTGTTCTGCCGGCCCGACGGGTCGCTGATGACGAACGTCCATGTCGGCGTCCAAGTCCGGCGTGAACCCAGCAACCTCGTGAGGGCGGACGCGGCCGAGGCGTGCTGGTCATGCGACATCGAGGTGGTCGAACGGGACGGACAGATCGACTTCCGTGGCCCGGCGGTCCAGGGCACGCGCGGCGAGCGCTTCGTCTACCTCACCTGGGGAGAAGTGAGCGGCGACCACCAGTTCGAGATGTTCCGTCGCGCCAAGCTGATGCTGCATCGGGTCGACCCGACGGTGATGGACGCCGCGCTCCGTGCCGGCCGTCTGCTCGCCCGAATCGACCTCACCGGCGACCGCGGTGGCCCACGTTGCGCTCGGGTGGACCCACCCGCCATCGAGTGGTCGGTCCCGACGTGATGGCGTGACCACGCTCCACCGGATTCCCACGGCGGGCGCCCCCGCAGACAGTGGGCCGCTGCCGTTGCGTAAGGCCGGGCCGCGTCGCTCATCGCGCCATGTTGGCCCATCCGAGCGCGCCGACCTCGCGGGCTCGAAGCGTCGAGCTGAGTGCCGGGACGGATCAGGTTCGTTCGAGCGCGGCCCGGTCCCAACCCGCGAGGTCAGCGGCTGCGGCGTAGGTCGCCTGCAAGAACTGGAGCAGGAGCCGGTCGGGTTCGGCAGCGACGCGGACGTCCGCGTACGGAAGCACGAACTCGGCGAGTGCTGCGTCGTAGTACGCGCCGGGGACCCCGATGTCGGCATCGGCGAAGCCTTCGGGGGCCGGGTAGGCGTAGGAGTAGAAGACGCCTTCGCCGTCGGGCCCCGGCCAGTAGCCGGCGCTGCTGACCTCGTGCGAGTACGCCTCCCACATCACATGCGGCCCGCAGTTGGGCGCGCCGCCAGGGTGTGGCGGGGCGGCGCGACCGGAGAAGCGGGTGACGGCGAGATCCAACGCACCCCAGAACAGGTGGACCGGACTGACCTTGCCGACGAATCGGCTGCGGAACTCCTCGAACACGCGACTCGGACTGGACGAGCAGCAGCCAGAACCGGCGCGCCTGGTCGCCGTCGTAGGTGGTGTGCGTCGTGTCGGCGTCGAAGGGGATCGCATCGGGGATCTCGACCGGCATCGTCCACACGTCGGTGTGCAGGCCGAGTCGGTCGAGCTCGTCCATCAACTGCCGATAGAAGTCGGCGACCGGACCGGACTGCAGGGCGAACGAGGCACTGGTTCCGTCGGTGACGGTGATGTCCAGGCGGTCGGTGAGGAGGTCGAAGTCGATCTGGAAGCCGCGGCCGTCTCGTGGGATGAGCGATGTCGTCAGACCGCGACTGGTCACGTACAACGGCACGTTCCACCAGTGGCTCATGACCGGCGTCGACACCATCCGCACCTTCCCGACGATCTGGGTCCAGAGTTGCAAGGTGTCACGGGTGGCGGCCCAGTCGGCCACGGGCAGCACGGGCCACTCAGCAACGGAGGACGTCATGGTTCCCATGATGCCCGGTTTCCGGATGCCCGGTTTCTCGAGTTCGGCTCCTGTTTTAGGATCGGCGTCGATGTTCGACTTCGCCCGGGTCTTCCACACCGGCGTGCGCGTGGACGACGTCGACGAGGCGATGGCCGAACTCGGTCCGACGCTCGCCATCACGTGGGCCAGCGTGCAGCACATCCCTGATCGCTCGCTGTGGACGCCCGATCGTGGTCTCGAGCATGTCGCCCTGACGTTCGTCTACTCGTGCGAGGGCCCGCAGCACATCGAACTGCTGCGGGGAACGGCCGGCTCGGTGTGGGACTGCGGGGAGTCGCCAGGGCTGCACCACGTCGGCGTCTGGTCCGACGACGTCGTCGGTGACGTCGACCGCTTCCGCGCCGCCGGTTGGGCGGTCACGGCCGCCGCGGCCGCGCCCGACGACGGCTACGGCTCGTTCGCCTACGTGGAATCGCCGTCCGGGTCGCTCGTCGAACTCGTCACCGCCGCCGCCCAGGCGCGCTTCGAGGAATGGTGGGCCGGCGGCGCGATGGGCAGCGAGCGCGATCAATCGAACGAGCGCGCCGGGCGCACCGTCGGGACCGTAGACCGGCGCCGTGGCGTCGACGCGGTACTTGGCCGTCACCGATTGCCCCGCACGCGGGAACTGACGCAGGATCGCCCGCATCGCGGTGTAGTTGGGATGCTCGAAATGCGCCGCCAGCGACTGCTCGTCGGCCCACAACTCGTACACCTGGACGACCGTCGGCTCGACCGGATCGGCGGCGAAGCTGTACGCGCGGCACCCCGGCTCGTCGGCGCGAGTCGAGCGCTGGAGGGCCACCGACGCCGCCACGGCGCCGTCGCGCGCGTCCTGCGACGCGAACCCGATCGTGCCGGCGACGATGACCAGCGTGACGTCAGTGCTCATCGATGATGTGCTCCTTCTTGAGTGCGCGAAGTCGGTCTGACACACTTCGTGCGGTGGATGGATCGGTGACGATGGTGACCGGGGCAGCGTCCGGCATCGGGCGCGCCACGGTCGAACTGCTGCTGGCGCGGCAGCAGCGGGTCGTGGCCGTCGATCTCGACACAGCCGGCCTCGACGACCTCGCCGACAGTAACGCCGGCAGGCTGCTGACGCTCGCCGGCGACGTGACCGACGAGACCGTCGACGTCGCCGCCGTCGAGCTCGGCGAGCGCACATGGGGCCGGCTCGACGGTGCGGTGCTCAATGCCGGCGTGCGCGGCTCGGGCCGCGTCGACACCATCGACATGGCGGTGTTCGACCGATCGATCGCCGTCAACCTGCGTGCCGCGGTGCTCGGGATGCGGGCCGCGATCCCGGCGCTGCGACGCGCCGGCGGCGGCTCGATCGTGGTCACCTCGTCGAACACCGGGCTGCGCGGCGAGGTCAACCGGTTCCCGTATGCGGCCGCCAAGGCGGGCGTGATCAACGCCGCGCGCTGCGTGGCGATGGACGTGGCCGCCGAAGGCATCCGCGTCAACGCCGTGTGCCCCGGCCCGACCCACAGCGGGATGACCGGCAACATGCCGAGCGACGACCCGGCCCGCTACGACCTCCTCCGCCGGGTGGTCCCGATGCAGCGTTGGGCCGATCCGAGCGAGATCGCGGAGGCGATCGCGTTCCTGCTGTCGCCCGCGGCGTCGTTCATCACCGGCGTGGCGCTCCCGGTCGATGGCGGCGTCACCGCCAACACCGGCCAGGCGCTGCTGCCGGCGTCGGACGGCTGACGACCTGACCCGCAGCTCAGCCGGTTGTGACGGCTTCGTGGAGCGCGCCGGCCTGTTCGGAAAGCCACTGCTGGCGGCGCAGAATGCGATCGCCGACGCCTTCGTCCCACATGCGCCGCCATCCGCCACCGAGACGTTCCGCACGATCACGCATCGAGAACCACGCGCGACCCGCTGAGTTCATCGCCAGGGGCACGATCTGCTCGCGGTCAGTTGCTCCCAGGCCGTACGCATCGACGATCAAGGCGGCTCTGGCGATCGCATCGACACTGCGAACCGCTGGCTCGCGATCGCTGATCGGCATGAGCGGAGCCCACCACAACAACACGTTGCACACTTCGCCGACACGATCGGTCGGCCGCGCCAAGTCGAAGTCGATCAGCGCCCGAGCATGTCCGTCGACGAACACCACGTTCTCCGGCGTGACGTCCATGTGCCCCACGAACTGTGGCGGGCCGGCGATCGAGGCGGGCATACCCGGCAGGTCCGGCCAACCGTCGATCACGAGGTCCTCGGGAAGACCGAACGACTGCATCGCGTCGTCGAACCGCCGAACCAGTCGAGCGACGCTGACCGCCCGCTCGTCATCGGCGACCCAGGCCGGCCACGGGCGGCCGGCGACCTCGCCGTGAACGAACGACAACGCCTGCCTGCCCTGCGTGTCGATACCGAGAAATCGTGGTGCGCCGTCGAATCCCTCGTCCTCGAGGAACGTCAACACCGCCTCGACCAGGGCCGACTCGGCAAGCCGCGGTCGACGAACGGTGTCGCCGATGCGCACGAGTCCCTCGGTGACATCGCCTCCGAGCAGCGGCTCCTCGGGGCCATCTGCCAGAACCACGAACCGCGACGCTACCCAACGACGACTCGACACGACGGGAACGATCAGTTCGGACTCGTTCGTGGTCGCCGGTTGACATCGCAAATGGAATGTGTAATCTACAACCGAATGGTTGTAGAAATGCTCGAACGGGGAAAGCGGACCGACCGGCTGTTCTTCGCGCTCAGCGATGCCACCCGGCGCGACATCGTCACGCAGACACTCGATCGTGAGCGCTCGGTCAGCGAACTCGGCCGGCTGTATCCGATCAGCCTCACCGCGGTGCAGAAGCACGTCGAGGTCCTGGTCGACGCCGGTCTGGTCTCCAAGCACCGCAGCGGACGGGAACAACTCGTACGCGGCGAGGTCGACCGACTGCGCCGCGCACACGAACTGCTCGATGAACTCGAAACGGTGTGGCGGACCCGCCTCGAGCGCTTCTCCGATGTCCTCGACGAAACCACTGGAAGGGAAGACATATGACTGTTTGGAATGTCGACAAGAATGCGGAGGCCAAGACGATGGTCATCACGGCCGAGTTCAAGACGTCCATCGCCAACGTGTGGCAGCTGTGGGCCGACCCGCGCCTCCTCGAGCGGTGGTGGGGTCCGCCAGGATTCCCGGCCACCTTCGAGCATCACGACCTCACGCCGGGCGGCACGATCACCTACTACATGTCCGGCCCCGACGGCGGCGACCGGTTCGACGGCACCTGGAATGTGGTCGAGGTCGACGCGCCGAGCCGGCTCGTGGTCGAAGACGCCATCGTCGAAGATGACGGCACGCCCAGCGATGGCAACTCCATGACGCGCATGGAGATCGACATCGAAGCGGCGGGCGACACGACACGCATGACCCTGACCACGCATTTCGACTCACTCGCCGGGATGGAGCAGGCGATCGCCATGGGCGTCCTCGAAGGCATGAAGGCTTGCATGTCCCAGATCGACGCGGTCCTCGCCGAGGTCGCGGCCTAGGAGCGTTTTCGCCGGCGGTGCTGCATGTCCAGGGCGGCCGATTCAAATCGATGCAACTGGGAACAGGTGGGCGGATGGAACAGCATGAGGACTTCGACCGAGCGCTCATCGACTGCGCGCAGCAGGCGCGTGGGCGCGCGTACGTGCCGTACTCCGGATTTCGGATGGGTGCGGCGGTGCGGACCGATGACGGATCGATCCGTCCCGGAGCCGTGGTGGAGAACGTGTCACTCGGCCTCGCCATGTGTGCCGAACGCATTGCCCTGTTCGCCTCGATCGCGGCCGGCGATGCACGCCCGGTCGGGTTGGCACTGGTGGCGCCGAGAACCGACGGCGTGTTGACCTATCCGTGTGGCGCGTGTCTGCAGGTTGCATTGGAACTCGGTGGGCCGGAACTGACCGTCCTCGTGGCGGACGCCGATGGCGACTCGGTGGAACGCGCCACCGTCGGCGAACTGCTGCCGAAGGGACCCAAGAAGAATCAGAACGACGTCTGATCGCGCCAACCGCTCACGTTGTCCTGTGGGTTGAATGTGGCAGTGGAGACGAAGGACACGTTTGCCGGAGAGATCTGCGGCGTCGGTTCGACGCTCGGCGTGCGCGTGGTGATCGGGCGTTGGCCGCTGTCGCCGTTCGGCTCCGTGGCGGACGCGATGGTCGAGGACTCGACAGGGTGGCGGGTTCTGATCGCTCCCGACCAGGGCCTTGCCGAGTACGTCGGCTCGATCTACTCGTTCGACGAGGTGGTGATCGGTCAGGTCGAGTGCGAGCGCAGCGCGGACCGGCTCTCGTTCCGCGGCGGCCCGCTGCACCTCGATGTCACGACGGGCCGCCGTGACGCGCTCGGCTGGGCGTTGCACGCCGTGCCGCGACGAGTCGCGACGAGCGATGCGTGGGTGACCTTCACCGACGTGGTGGCGAGGTTGCTCCTCCGAGGTGTCCGAACTCGCGGGTCGACCCCGGGCGGATCCGAGTTCTACGCGGCCACGGATCGCCACCGGGTGACTGCCATCAGCGGCCAGTGGTACGGCAGCGACCTCGGCCGACTACGCGATGTCGATCCGCCGGTGCGATTCGGCTTCAGTTCGACGCCTCCGCAGCCGTCGATCGTGGCGGTCACCACCACCGTGCGTCGACGTCGCCGCGACACGCCGGGTCCTGTGCCGGTGTAGGCAGGGTCGATGCCATCGGTTCAGGGGCTCACGGACGTGGAACGACGAGCGGTCCGCGCCGCGATCGTCGCGGAATTGGCGCGAGCCGAAGAACAGGCGGCGTCGCTGCGTCGCCAGTTCGACGACATCGTCGCGGCCGCCGAACTGTCGAACGCCGACGACGAGCACGATCCAGAGGGCACGACGATCGCGTTCGAGCGCTCGCAGGTGAGCGCGCTGCTCAGCCAGGCTGGGC
Source organism: Ilumatobacteraceae bacterium (assembly GCA_963695145.1). Lineage (GTDB taxonomy): Bacteria > Actinomycetota > Acidimicrobiia > Acidimicrobiales > Ilumatobacteraceae > Sva-07. The sequence goes on from CAVOGB010000007.1 coordinate 635,633, forward strand.
GCGATGTGGCGGCGCTGCAGATGACCCTCGCGGGCGCGGACGATCAGGATTTCGGGACGTGCGAACAGTGTTCCGGGCCGATCGGGTTCGAACGGCTGGTCGCCCTGCCGGGAACTCGTCGCTGCGTCGTCTGTGCTCGCTGACCACCGGCCGAACACTGCCCGGCGCGTCACCGCTCCGACAGGCGCCGCACGGCCTCGACGATCTGGTCGTGGCTGACGAGCACCAGGTTGGCGGCGCCGCCGAGCGGCACGAACGAATCGAGCGCGGCGACCCGCTCGATCGCCCCGCGGTAGCCGGCCTCGACCAGTCCGGTCACGATCCCTTCGCCGACGCCACCGGAACGGCGGGTCTCGTCGACGATCAGCACCCGGTCGGTCTGGTCGGCGTGCGCGAGCACCTGCTCGATCGGCAAGGGCGCCAGCCACCGAACGTCGAAGACCCGGCACGACACTCCCTCGGCGGCCAGTTGGCTTGCCGCCTGGAGTGACATCGCCAGACCGTTCGCCCACGACACGATCAACACGTCATCGCCCTCACGAACGAGCCGGCCCTCCCCGATCGGCACGTGCTCGGCGGCCCACCGATCGGGTGCGGCGTACGGGGCGGTCCAGAGTCCGTCGCCGAGTTCCAGCAGGTCGCGGGTGTGGTAGAGCGCGATCGGTTCGAGATAGGCGCAGACCGTGCCGTCGCTGAGCGCCGCGGCCACGCAGGTCCGCAGCATCGGCGCCGCGTCGGACGGGTGGCTCGGGCTGGCGATCACGAGGCCGGGGATGTCACGCAACACGGCCACCGAGTTGTCGTTGTGGAAGTGCCCGCCGAATCCCTTCTGATAGCCGTAGCCGGCGATCCGCACGACCAGCGGGTTGCGGTACTGCCCGCTGGAGAAGAACGAGAGGCTGGCCGCCTCGCCGCGCAGTTGATCCTCGGCGTTGTGGAGATAGGCGAGGTATTGGATCTCGGGGATCGGCAGCATGCCCGACACTCCCGCACCGAGGGCGAGCCCGAGGATCGACTGTTCGTCGAGCAGCGAGTCGAAGACCCGCGCCGCACCGAACCGCTTCTGCAGCCCACGGGTCACGCCGTACACGCCTCCCTTCACACCGATGTCCTCTCCGAAGACCAGCGCATGGGGCGTGGCGGCCAGCACGTCGACGAGCGTGCGGTTGATCGTCTCGGCGAGCGTCAGTCGACCCTCGTGTTCGGGCAGTGCTCCCTCGAACGCCGCCTCGCGACCGGCGGTGGTAGCCGGACATGAGGCGACCGCCGCCACGCGGTCAGGGCGACGCGGCGACAACATCCGCACCACGTCGTCGGCGTCGTCGAACGTCGGAGCGTGGATCATCTCGAGCGCCAGCGCCCGAACCGAGGAGCGCACCGCCAGGTAGCGGTCGATCAGTTCGTCGGGAGTCGCCAGACCGGTCGTCACCATGGCCCTCGCCGTGCCGAGGATCGGGTCGCGGAGGTGATCCTGACGGATCGCAGCAGCAGATCGATAGCTCGATTCGACGTCGGTGCCGGCGTGGCCCATGAACCGCACGGTGCGCAGGTGCAGGAACGCCGGTTTCGCGGTGTCGCGCACGTGGGCCGCCAGTTGTTCGGTGGTGTCGTACACCGCCTGCGGATCGGCCCCGTCGACCTGTGCGTAGCGCAGACCGGGACGGTGGCCGAACGAGGCCTCGATCCAGCCGGCCGGCGTCGGGACACTGATCCCCAGACCGTTGTCCTCGCAGACGAGCAGCAGCGGGATCGGCAGCCCGCTGTGCGACACGTAACAGGCGGCGTTGATCGCGCCCTGGGCGGTGGAGTGATTGGCGCTGGCATCGCCGAAGGAGCACACGGCGACTGCGTCGGCTGCCCACGGGGTCGTCAACTTCAGTCGCCGCGCCCGACCGATCGCGAACGCCACACCGAGCGCCCGCGGCAGCTGTGAGGCGATCGTGGAGGTCTGCGGAATCACCGCGAGGGCGTGGTGACCGAACACCTTGTGACGGCCACCGGAGATCGGATCCTCGGTGAGCGCCAACATGCCGGCCAACACATCACGAACCGCCTGGTGCCCAGGTCGCTGCTGAGCGCGGGCACAGTAGAACGCACCCGAGCGGTAGTGCAGCAGAGCGGGGTCGGTCAGTCGGAGTGCAGCCGCCACCGCCGCGTTTGCCTCGTGACCACTCGAGCCGATCGTGTAGTAGCCGTGGCCCTGGGCGCGCAGCCAACGAGCGGTGTGATCCAATACACGGCTCTCGATCTGGGCGGTGAAGATGCTCGCCAATGGAGCTTCGACCCCGGCACTCGCCGTGGTCGGCGCGTCGAATGCAGCGATCCCGCTGAGCAGGGACCGTTCGAGTTCGTGGAGGTCGTCGGGCAACAGGGCGCCGGTCACGCCCGAATCGTAGGATTCGCCGTCGACCTAGACGTCGAATCGATGCCAGTGACCTTCCGACACGACATCGACGGCCCCGTCGACCACGCGGATCGCGGTCTCGTCGTCGATCGCGTACGCGGGACAATCGAGGTCGGCCGCCCATCGCTCGGCGTTGGCCAGCGTGTTGTCGGGGAGGGACTCGTGGTCCAGGTGCGGGAAGATCGAGAAGTCGACCAGGCCGAGCGTGCGGTCGTCGCCGGCGGGCGACGTCCACCCGACGAACGCGTTGCCGATGCGCGGTGTCATCACCATGCTCCCCGCACTCATGCCGATCCACACCGTGTCGTCGAGCAGGGGCAGGAGGTCGGTCAGCCCGCACTCCCGCATCCAGTGGCACAGGTAGAGGGCGTCGCCGCCGGACACGAGGAGCACATCGGCCTCACGGACGAGCGGAACCCATCGCTCCTCGTCGATGCTGGGCAACGCGGTCAACTCGATCAACCCGACGGACTTCCATCCCAGTTCGGTCATGGGCTGTTCGGAGCGCCCGGCGACGAACTCCCACACGCTCGCACCCGGACCGGCATGGGGATGGCCGTACATCGCCGTCGGGATGCACAGTGCGGTGCAGTCCTCGATGGGGCGGCCGAGCAGGTCGAGCAGCGCATCGCGGATGGTCGCGTTCCGGACCCCCGCCGAGGTGAGAAGTAGCCGACGCATCCGCCCAGATTGCCCAGACCGCGCGCCAATCGCAAGGCCCTCGCGGGCGCCGAACATCGAGCGGGCAGCCGTCGCGTCCGTCAGTCGGGTTCGGCGACGCCTTCGGGCGACGCCGGCTGAACGGTCGATGCCGAGTTCTGACTCCAGCACCGCGAGCCGCGCCTCCAAGTCCGCCACGCGCTGTGCCAGCGACGGTCCGAGGTCGGCCGATCGGGCCGCGCGATCACGCACGGCATCATGCACGTCGTGGACGTCGGGCACGACATCGCCGAGCAGGTGGGCCCAGCGATCCTGGCTCTGACCCGATGCTCGGCCGATGTTCGCCGCGAAGGGGTCGGGGCCCTCGGCGAGCCCGGCCAGCACTGCTTCGATGTCGTCGAGCGACTCGAAACCGGTTCCCTGGGAGGTCGGGTATCGCTCGGTGCGGGTCTTCAACTCGCCGGCCGACTGAGGACCCCGCAACATCATGACGGCGAGCAGGGCCAGCTGGTCGCGGTCGAGTCCGAGGGCATCGTCGAGGATGTGGCGGTGCTTGTCGGTGCGGCCGCTGCTGTTCATCCGGGCGAGGCCCTTTTCACGCACGAGCCGCATCGCGTCCATCACGGTCCGCTCGCTGTAGTCGGTCGTTGGTTCGCGATTCGACTTCTGGTTGCACGCATTGACGAGCGCATTCGTCGAGAGCGGATACTGGTCGGGCGTCGTCGCCTGCTTCTCGATCAGGCAGCCGAGCACACGAAGCTCTTCGGCGGTCAACTCCATCGCATCACCGTAACCCCGGCCCTGCGGGGTTCGAGCGGGGCGGCTTGCGAGCACGCACGATCAGGAAATAGGGCGCGATCCTGGTGTCGGCGACCTCGGGATGGGCGCGAGCCGTCGCCTCGTCCGCGCACGGCTCGGCGATCGCTTCGATCGAGAGGCCGGCCGCCAACACGGCGTTCACCCATCCCGTCAAGGTCCGCCGTGCGTACGTGATCGTGAAGGGAGCGTGCCGCTCGCGGACGTCAGCGGGCGCGGCACCGAAGGTCCACCGCTCGGTGATCGGACCCTCGAAGAAGTAGTTCCCGATCGCCAATGCCTCGCGTCGACCGGATGCGTCGTCGAGCCAGCGTCGGATCGGCGTCGCCGTCGCCGGGTGCACCACCGAGAACTGCACGAAGCCGTCCGGCTCGAGCACCCGGTGCACCTCGCGCAGGGTGGTCTCCGGGTCGCCGACGTCCATCAGGCTCATGAAGGCGGTGACGAAGTCGAACGACTCGCTGGCGAACGGGAGCGCCGCGCCGTCGGCGATGAGGAACGTGACACCGCTGCCGCCGGATCGGGCAGCGGCGGCGACGAACGCATCGGCGATGTCGAGGGCGACGACGTTCGCACATCGCTCGGCGAGCAGACGTGTGTTGGAGCCCTCTCCGCAGCCGAGATCGAGTCCCGAGCAACCCTCGACCGACGGCAGCATGGCGAAGAATGCCGGCGTGTTCACCAGGTCGCGATAGACGTCGAATCCGGCACGCGAGAGCTCCGTCCATGATCTCGCGTTGGCATTCCACATCGCACGTCGGTCGTGGTCGACCATGGCGGTGCAGTCTTCCAGGTCGTGCAGCACCGCCCACGCCGGTCTGACGGCCGGCTAGGCCAGGAACGGCCCGACGAGCGCCCGCAGCTGCTCCGATCGCTGCATGACCTCGGTGTGCTTCGTGGCGGGCAGGACCGCCAGCCGGCAGTCGGGGAACAGGTCGAGCATCTCGGCGGCGTGGTCGAGCCGAACGAAGTCCTGGTCGCCGATCACGAGGAACGTGGGGGCGGTCACCGAGCGGATCTCATCGTCGGTCCAGCCCGGCCAATCGTGGACGACCGGCTGCATCCGCTCGAGGAAGGGGAAGAAGTTGTCGGGATCGGGGGCCACGGCCTCGTAGGCGGCGTGCCAGGCGGCGAACTCCTGCTCGCTCGGCAGGCGGGGATCGTCCTGCTCCGGTGCCGTGATCTCCGGGTGGTAGCCATCGGGCCGGATGTTGACGGCGGCGAGCACGAGTCGCCGAACCTTCGCGGGATGGCGCACGGCGACGCCCGTCGCCGTGAGGGCGCCGAGGCTGAAGCCCCAGAGGTCGGCCGGTCCGCCGCCGGCCAACCGGTCCACGAGTTCGGCGACGTCGTCGGCGAAGCGCTCGATCGACATCGGCCGGCCCGTATCGGGCGTGTGGCCGTGGCCCTGCAGCTCGACCCCGATCACCCGGCGGCCCTGCGCGAGCCACGGCAGCACGTCGCCGAAGCTGCCGTCGAAGGTGACGATTCCGCCGTGGAGGGCGATGAGCGGCGGGCCGTCGGGGTCGCCGTGCTCCTCGTACCAGATGGGGACGCCGTCGATCTCCTCGTGAGGCATCGTCCCATGATGTCATCGTCGCGGTCTGCCGGATCCATGTCGTACGTCCCAGGCGATCACGTCGGCCATCATGGGATCGATGCTGCCGCTCGGGTTGTCGATGTTGTGGGAGCCGGTCGAGCCGCTCGATGCGCTGCGGCAGCGGTTCGGATTCGACGACTTCGATGCGGCGGCCAAGTGGGCGGCGATCGTGCTGGACGAGACCTGGGGAATCGCCGTTGCCGAGTGTTCTCGGATCGTGATCAGCGATCACAACGCGATCGTCTGGGTCGACACAGATCACGGGCATCTCATCGTGAAATGGTCGCGAGCCCGTGAGCGCTTCGCCGGCCTGGATTTCTCCACCCGGTTGCTCAGGGCGGTCTCGGGGCATGGCATCCCGGTCGCGAGACCGATCGCGACGGCGCATGGCCTCGTTCGAGTCGTGCTCGACGGCCCATCGTGTGCGCTCTCCGCAGCGGTGCTGCCGGAGGTCACCGGCGATTGGTTGGACGTGAACGAACCGGCAGCAGTCGAGGCGGCGGGAGTGTGCCTCGCGCGGGTGCACCGAGCTCTCGCCGCGTGCGGACGCGACGTGCCGCCCACGTCGCCTCGCACCTGCGGGACTGCACGAGCAGATCGGTCACTGGCTGGCACATGCCGATCGCGGACTCGCGCCGCGGTCGTCGCGTCGCCTCGATCGCCTGCTCGCCGACTCACGTCGCCTCGACGACGAGCCGCAACTCGTGCACAACGACTTCCGGGCCGCGAACATCCTGACACGCGACTCGGAGGTGACGGCGGTGCTGGACTTCGACGACGTCGAGTACGGGTACCGGGTCGACGACCTTGCCAAGGCCTGCGTCTACCTCGGGACGAGGTTCACCGACTGGAGTCCCACACCGAAGGCGGCGCAACAGGCTCTGCGAGCCGGTTACGAGTCCGAGCGGACGCTCACCGCTCCAGAAGCGACGATGGTTCGACATCCTGCTGCTGTGGCACGGGCTCCAGGCGATACCCGGCGCGCACGACCCGGCCGGGTGGGCATCAGCCCTCTGACCGCCGACGCCGAACTCGACGGGTGGAGCCAGACCGTGGGAGTTCGCGGCCGAGCGTCGGGATCACGATCGCGGCGGCGAGGAGGTGGGCCCCCACGAGCACGGCCTTGGTGGCGGTGTCATCGGGAGCTGTCATCGCCGGGACGAGCGACAGGCCGACCGCAACCGCAGTGACGGCGACGAACCGTCGGCGCTGGCGCAGCAGTCGCGCCATCACGACGCCCGCGGCGGCGCCGACGAGGGTCCACCAGGCAAAGGCGGGGAGCGGAATGACTTCGGCGTCGATCTCGAGACTGACACCGGCCGCCCTCGCAATCGCTGCGACCACGGTGGTGCAGATGGCCGCGAGCGCACCGGCGAGCGCACCGGTGCGAACCAGACGGCGAGTGCTCGGTCGGTCGGACTGCACCACACGTTCGTGGTCGGCGGGCCGTGTGGTGGTGTTCATCGCTGCACCGCCACGTTGAATCGGCCGACGAGATTGTCGAGGAGAGCGCTCCAGCCGTCCACCATTTCGGTGAAGAACTCCTTCTCCCAATCTGATCCGTTGCCGTAGGCGCTCGTGACGACGCGGATCACGCAACTGCCGCCCGATGCTGATTCGACGAGGAACTCGGTGGCGAGCGGGCTGACTGCCGTCAGGTCGTGGTACACCTCCGAGAGCGGCACGCCGATCGAGTTGAACCACTCGGCCATCGAGGCCGGCAGGTCCTCGGCCTGATCGGCGATCGGCCACGGTTCTTCGTACGCGAACCGCTGGTTCGGTGTGTAGTCGGTGACGACACCGGTCGACCGGAAGTCGCCGAGATCGAACGACACCTCACCGCCGATCCGCGGATCCAGCCGGGTCGGCACCATCCAGGCCGAGATTCCATCGGCGGTGGCGATCGCCTCCCACACCTGGTCCGCAGTGGCAGCCACGGTGACGGTGCGCTCCATCCGGTGTTCGACACGCTCGGGTTGGTCGGGTTGGTCGGTCATGAGGGCTCCTGTGGTCGGGGATATGACGAGACGGTCAGACGGTGCGGTCGCCCATCGTCGTGGTGGTACCGGGCGACCAGGGCGGCGACGGCCGCTTGCAGGTCGGCAGCGAACTCCGCACGATCCTCGGGGGATCTGAATCCGATCACCGTGTCGACGGTGAGTGTCGGCAGACGCGTGCCGGTGGCCGCGTCACGCGCGATGGCCCCCACCTCGGACACCGTGCGGGCGTTGACCGCGATCAGGTACGACGCCGAGAGTCGATCGGCCACCTCGTTCGGATCGATGGCGACGCTCTGCAGTACGCCGGGAGCCACAACGAGGTGGCGCGCCGAGCGGCGGACGAACCGTTCGGTGATACCGCCCCACGCGCGCTCCTCGACCAACTCGACCAGCCCGTGGGCCTCCAACGCCTTGAGGTGGTAGTTCACCTTCTGACGGGTCGAGCCGACGGCGGCCGCAACGGTGGTCGCCGATCCCGGTTCGGTCAGCGCGTCGAGGATCGAGGCGCGGATCGGGTCGAGTGCCATTTCCACGGCGGCAGCGTCAGCGAGCACTCGAACATCGTCCACGAGCAAGAGGATACGCCTTGACAATCTTTTTTGTCAAGGGTGTCCCAACGCTGCATCGGTACCGCAGCACCGAGGTCGTCAGGGTTCGAACCAGACGACCTTGCCGCCCCGCGTGTCGTCGTCGAGGCCCACCCGCTTGGCGAGCAGCCGAACCAGTGGGAGTCCACGGCCACGCCCGGAGGAAGCGTCCGGCATCGGGCCGCCGGCGTTGAGCAGGTCGCGGAAGGCCTCGGTGGCGGCGACGCCGTCGTGGACCTCGACTCGTACCGGCGGACCTGCCCGCACCGTCACCGTCAGCTCGGAAGCGGCGTGGTTGGCGACGTTGGTGACCAGTTCACTCGTCATCAACGCCACGGCGCCCAGATCGTCGACCCGGCCCTCCAGCATCTGTTCGACGAACCGTCGGGCCAGGGCGGCGCTCGCCAGTTCACCAGGAAGCGTCAGCGAGCCGAGCGGATTGGCAGCGGCCTGATCTTCCACGCTCGCAATGTTCCCAGTTCGACGGCGTCGAAGCGTGATCCTCGTCCGGTGGTGCTTGTGTGGTTCGCCGTCCTGGACGATGCTGTCACCGTGCGGGAGATCGCCAATGAGCCGGGACGTGGGACCGCGTACGTCCTCGCTGGCATCGCGATCTGGGTCATCATCGTCGCCAGCGATTGGATGAGCAACGACACGATTCTGATTCCGTTGCTCGTCGTGGTGCCGCTCGTGACCGCGATCGGCGGGACCGTTCGGCAGACCGCCGTCGTCGGCACCGTCGCGGTCGCCACGGCCGTGGTGCTCGGTTGGGTGGACGACATCCCGGGCAGTGCGCGCCATCTGGTGGGGATTGCGGCAACGGTGCTGGCCGCCGCGCTGGGTGTGTGGGTCGCCGCGACGCGGGCGACACACGAGCGGGAGATCGCGAGCTCGCTCCCCGCCGTTCGGCGAGCAGAACGCTTGCGCGCCTCGCTCGCCACGGGACGAATCGGCGAATGGACCTGGAACCGGCGCACGGGTGAGGTCATCTGGGACAGCAACCTGTGCGCGCTCTTCGGATTGAGTGAAGACGGCTTCGTCGGCACCTTCGATGGGTGGATCGACCTGATCGACGAAACCGACCGGCACCGGGTCCGAGCGACCATCGCCGACGCAGTGCGGGATCGGGCATCGTTTCGGTTCGACCATCGATGCGTCTGGTCGGACGGCTCGCTGCACTGGGTCGAGGGGATCGGGGAGGTCATCGTCGACCAGGGTGAGGTGAGTGGCGCATTCGGGCTCGCCATGGACGTCGACGAGCGGCATCGCCAGATCGACGAACGCAACCGCCTCGTCGAACTCGAGCGGCGGCAACGACAGCGGGTGGAGTTCATCGCCAACGTGCACGATGTCCTTGCGCTCTCGGTGAACACCGAGGAAATCCTCGGACGGATCACGTCATCGGTGGTTCCGGACGTGGCCGAATGGTGCTCGATCGTGGTGTCGATGGATCGCCCACCGCAACGACCGCTGATCCGGGTCGCCCACCGCGATCCGTCCAAGGTGCAGTGGGCCGAAAAGATCCAGCGCGACTATCCCTACGATCCGGATGCCACATGGGGCGCAGCGATCGTCATCCGCACGCGACGACGCGAAGTCATCCAGCACGTCGACCAGCGGGTCTTCGATCTGCCCGGTGGTGACGTCCTGCGCCAAGCCGGAGTCGGCTCGGTCATCACCGTTCCTCTCATCGGGACGCTCGGAACGTTGGGAGCCATGCAGCTCATCCGCGACTCCGATGTGAACCCGTTCAGCACCGACGACCTCGAGTTCATCGACGAACTGGCGACCAGGGTGGGATCGGCGCTCAACACGGCGGTGCTGTTCGAACGGCAGGCACGCGGTCGAGCCGCACTCGACACCCTCCAGCAGGTCAGCGGGCGGATCGCATCGATCGCCACACGCGATGAGGTGGTGCGCACCGCGCTCATCCACGGAGCTGCTGGGATCGGCGCCGATGCCGGCACCCTCTTCCTCGTCGAAGGCGAAGGCGAGGGCGAACTGGTCCGCAAGGTGACCGTCGGGACCGACGAGGTGCACTCCCCTGCGGTCGAACTGGCCACGGCACGCCAGGCGATCACCGCGGGGGAACTGGTCACCAGCCTCGTCGGCACGCCAGATTCACGGACGGTCATCGGAGTCCCGATGCAGATCATGAATCGAACCACGGGCGCCATCGTGCTGATCGCCAACGAAGGTCGACTGGTGACCGCGGAGGAGCTGTCGATGCTGGTCACGCTCGGGTCGCGATGCGCCGGCGCACTCGAACGTGCCTCCCTGTACGAACGCGATCGCAACGTCGCGCTGACACTGCAGAACCGGCTGCTGTCCGTGTTGCCCCCGACGCCGCCATGGTTGGAAGCAGCCGCCCGTTACGTCCCGGCGACCAACATCGACATCGGTGGCGACTGGTTCCAGGTCCTCGACGCCGGTGAAGGCCGCATCGCCGCGATCGTCGGCGATGCCGTCGGCCACGGCATCGCGTCCGCTGCTGCGATGGGCCAGTTGCGCGCATCGATCATGACCGCGGTGGCCAACGATCCGCGGCCGGGACGAGTCCTGAGCGCAGCGGACCTGTTCGCCCGACGCGGCGCCGACACGCTGGGCGCCACCGTCGGCTGTGTGCTGCTCGGTCCCGCCGAGCGGATCAGCTACGCGTGCGCCGGGCTGCCCCCGCCTGTGTGGCTGCGTGCCGCCGGTGACGCCACACTCCTCACCGGAGCACGTCGCCCGCTCCTCGGGATCGGCGAGGCCGGCATCGACTACGAGGAGGCCTCCATCGAATTCGACATCGGCGACACGCTCGTGTTGTACACCGATGGATTGATCGAACGTCGCGGGGAGCCGATCGACGTCGGCATCGAACGGCTCCGACAGGTCATCCAAGCCCGGCGCGGGTTGCGTCCCGAGGATCTCTGCGACGCCGTGCTCGCCGAGGTGGCACTCGAGCAACCCGAAGACGACATCGCCCTGCTGGTGATGCAGCGCTGTCCGAGCGAATGATCGAGCCGCTCGGCGGGTACCAGTCACGTGATCGAGGTGGCGGCCGAAGCGACTGGAGGTCGTAGATGCGTGCAGTGGTGTGGAAGGGGCGGCGTGATGTCGATGTGGAGACGGTGCCGGACCCGACGATCTGTGCCCCGACGGATGCGATCATCCGGGTGACGTCGTCGGGTCTGTGTGGGTCGGATCTGCACCTGTACGAGGTGATGGCACCGTTCATGACCGCTGGTGACATCCTGGGGCACGAACCGATGGGCATCGTCGAAGCGGTCGGCCCCGGCGTGACGAACCTGGCCGTCGGTGATCGTGTGGTGGTGCCGTTCAACATCTCGTGCGGGACCTGTGCGATGTGTGCGGATGGGCTCCAGTCGCAGTGCGAGACGACACAGGTTCGCGAGTACGGCTGTGGTGCGGCGTTGTTCGGCTACACCAAGCTGTACGGGCAGGTGCCGGGTGCGCAAGCGGAGCTGCTGCGGGTCCCCCACGCCGACTACGGCCCGGTCAAGGTTCCCGAAGGTCCACCCGATGACCGGTTCCTGTTCCTGTCCGACGTCTTGCCCACGGCGTGGCAGGCGGTCGAGTACGCCGGGGTCGCTGCCGGCGATTCCCTGGTCGTGCTCGGTCTCGGGCCGATCGGTGAGATGGCCTGCCGCATCGCCGCGCAACGAGGCATCGAACGGATCATCGGCATCGACCTCGTCACCGAGCGGCTGGCACGCGCCCGTTCCCGTGGTGTCGAGACCCTCGACCTGACGGCCTTCGACAACGACGCCGACCTGATCGCCGAGGTGCGGCGGCAGACGGACGGGCGTGGTCCGGACGCGGTGATCGACGCCGTCGGTATGGAAGCACACGGCTCACCGGCCGCCAAGACCGCCCAGCAGTTGACCGCCCTGGTGCCGGATCGCCTCGCCGAACGGCTGATGACCCGGGTCGGCGTCGACCGGCTCGCCGCGCTCCACCTCGCCTTCGAGCTCGTACGACGCGGCGGCACCGTGTCGATCGTGGGCGTCTACGGCGGCATGACCGACCCGATGCCGATGATGACCCTGTTCGACAAGCAGATCCAGATACGTATGGGACAGGCGAACGTGCGGCGCTGGGTCGACGACATCTTGCCGTTGCTCGACGACACCGATCCGTTGGGCGTGGACTCCTTCGCCACCCACCACATCCCGTTGGCGGAAGCGACCAGCGCCTACGAGATGTTCCAGAAGAAGCAGGACGGCGCCATCAAGATCGTGTTCAAGCCCTGAACTCGATCCCGTGCCGCGGAGCACCACCGGCGCCGTGCGACTACGAGCGTTCGACGGCGGGTACGGAACGGCCGTGACTGCGCCGATCAGCCCGCGTCCGGTGATGGGAGACGAGCCCGATCGCCTCCCGGCATACGTGTCCAACGGAATGATCGGGCTGCGCGTCATGTCGGTGCCGCTGCGCCCAGGCGTGGCGATGCTCAACGGTCTGTCGGCGATCCATCCGGTGCTCGGTATCGAGTACTCCCCGCAGGCGCCGTACCCGCTGGCAGGCGATCTCGAGGTCAACGGCGTCCGGCTCTCCGTGCGGCCCGAGAGTGCGCGGTTGATCGAACAGCGCTACGACTTCTCGTGTGCCGAGTTGGTCAGTCGGTTCCGAGTCGAGTTGAACGACACCGTGGTGGACGTCGAGGTGTTGACCGTGGCGAGCCGTTCGCATCCCTGTCTGGTCTTCCAGGAGATCGGTGTGGAGGTGTCACGGTCGTGCGACCTGGCGCTGAACGCCCTCGTCACCACCGAAGGGGTTCCCGGGCGTTGTGTGGAGCGCCGGGTCGGTGTGCGATCGGGTGACGAGGAGGTCGCCGACGGCGCCCTTCGTTTCGAGCCCTCCGGTGCGATGTCGAGCGCCGGCCTCGCCTATTTCACCGAACTGCTCGGCACCTCGGATGCCGAACGCGACATCGCTGACTGGGCGGGCAACGGCGACCTTGCCACGACCTATCGCATGAGGGCGCGGCGGGGACGGCGCTACCGGCTCCGACAGGTGGCGGCCATGGTGCCGAGTTCGCAGCACCAGCTGTCCGACCAGCAGGCGGTGCGAATGTTGAGCGACGCACGTCAGATCGGCTTCGACGGATTGCGGCGCCGCAACGCCGAGTGCTGGGACGAGCTCTGGCGAGGCCGTGTGCTGCTGCTCGGTGCGGACGAGCGCTGGCAGGCGATGAGCGATGCCGCGTTCTTCTACTTGAACAGCTCCGTGCACCCCTCCAGCCCCTCGAGTACCAGCATCTTCGGGCTGGCGCGTTGGAACGACTACCACTACTACTGGGGTCACGTGATGTGGGACATCGAGGCGTTCTCGATCCGCCCGCTCCTCTTCAGCCAGCCCGGCGCCGCGGAAGCGATGCTCAACTTCCGTCATCGCACTGCGGAGACCGCGGAGCGCAACGCCCGACTCAACGGGCGGCGGGGCATCCAGTACCCGTGGCAGGCGGGTCCGTCGCACGGTGAGGAGTCCGCGCCCCTCGGCGCGAAAGGTCCCGGCTACTCGAACCACGTCACGTGCGTGGTCGCCAACGCGTTTGCCGACTATGCCGACGCGACCGGCGATCGTCATTTCACGGGTCGCCGCGCGTGGCCGATCGTGTCCGGCGTGGCCGAGTGGGTCATGTCGCGAACGACGTGCACAGCTCGCGGGGTCGAGATCAAGGCCGCCATGGGCGTGGCCGAGCGGCCGCAACCGGGCGACAACGACGCCTTCACGAACATGGCGGCGGCGGCTGTCCTGCGCCGTGCCGCAGACATGGCGCGTGCACTCGGTGAGGATCCGCCATCGGCTTGGGCCGAAACGGCGTCGCGGATCGTGCTGGGCATCGACGATGACTCCGTGATCCGGGACCACGACGGCTATCGAGCCGACGAGGACAAGGCGGCCACGCCCTCGGCGCCCGCCGGATTGCTGCTGTTCGGCCACCCGGTTCCGCCTGAGGTGGCATCGGCCACCCGGCGGTACTACCTGGGCCGAGCCGACGAGTACGCCGGCAGCCCGATGCTGTCGGCACTGCTCGGCGTGTTCGCGGCCCACGAGGGTGACCGCCGCGGTTCGGCCGACCTGTTCGAGGAGGGCTACGCGAAGTTCTGCTCGGAGCGGTTCGCCAACGTTCACGAATATCGCGCCGATCGGTTCCCCGACGAGCCCGTGGCCGGGCCGTTCTACGCCAACCTCTCCGGGTTCCTCCTGGCCTGTACCTACGGTCTCGGCCACGTCCGGCTGAGCCCGAATGCTCCGACCAGCTGGTGCCAGCCCGGCCCCATCGTGATGCCTCAGGGCTGGGACGGCATCGAGATCGAACGGATCTGGGCGCGGGGCTTCCCGCACCGCTTCCGCGCCCTCCACGGTGACGAACGATCGACCATCGAGCGCATTTCGTGAGCGGCACCGGGCTCCGGCCCGGCCCACGGCGGGTCCCGGACCTGCGCCACGCTTGAACTCGCTCGAGCACCGCGGCCGCAGCGGTGGCTACGGTGCTCGTGATGCCGAGTAGCCGGGCCGAAGCCGATGTGTTGACGGCGGTCGACGATCTCGAGCGCGTGCTCGTCGGCACGGTCGCCGACACCGTGCGTTGCCCGAGTGTGAGCGGCACCGACGGTGAGAACGAAGCGCAGGCCCACATGGCCGCCCTGCTGTCGGCGGGCGGACTCGACGTCGATCACTGGCCGATCGATCTCGACTCGCTCGGTCGCCATCCGGACTTTCCCGGCATGGAAGTCGCCCGCCGCGAAGCATGGGGGCTCGTCGGTCGCCTGCCGGGTGCTGGCGACGGGGCGTGCCTGATGCTCAACGGCCACATCGACGTCGTACCGACCGGGGACCTCGGCGCGTGGCAGGAGGAGCCGTTCAGCGGTGACGTCCGCGGCGGCCGCCTGTTCGGACGGGGAGCATGCGACATGAAGGCCGGATTGATCGCCGCCCACATCGCGATCCAGGCGATCCGTCGCAGCGGTACGAGGTTGCGCGGCGACGTGTTGATCGCCTCGGTGCAAGGCGAGGAGGACGGCGGATTCGGCACGTTCGCCACACTGCAACGTGGATGGACCGCCGACGCCTGCGTCATTCCGGAACCCACCGATCTCGACATCATCCCGGCCAACTCCGGCGCGCTCACCTTCCGGCTGCGCGTGCATGGCCGCGCCACGCATGCCGCACGGCGGACGGAGGGAGTGAGTGCGATCGACCTGTTCGTCCCGATCATCCGTGCGCTGCGGGAACTCGAGGACCGCCGTCACGAGGACGTCGACCCGTTGATGCAGCGCTGGGCGCTCGCTCATCCGTTGTCGGTCGGCACCGTTTCCGCCGGGGACTGGGCCTCATCGGTGCCCGACCTGCTCGTCGCCGAGGGCCGCTTCGGCGTGGCTCTCGGCGAACCGATCGAGGATGCCCGTCGGCAGCTCGAGGACACCATCGCCGACGTCAATTCGAGCGACCCGTGGCTACGCGAGCATCCGGTGGAACTGGAGTGGTGGGGAGGCCAGTTCGCGGCGGGTCGTCTGCCTGCCGACAGCGATCTGGTCGAGCGTGTCCGCCGCTCCCACGCCCTCGCCGGCGGCGGATCCGTCGACGTCTACGGTGCTCCGTACGGCAGCGACCTCCGACTGCTCACCGGCCTCGGCGGGGTCGCAACGGTGCAGTACGGGCCGGGCGACGCCAAGCTCGCCCATGGCCCGTTCGAATCCGTTTCGATCGACCAGGTGATGTCCACGGCGCGCACCCTGGCGGTGCTCGCCGTCGACATCTGCGGCACCGTCTGAGCCCACGCTGACCGACGAGGCGGCGCGGTCGTCTGGCCCGTCGATCCCGCAGGCGTCACGCAGGTGTCAGACGAGGCTGACGGTGACGGGGATACCGGACATCCACGCCTGGTTCGACAACGGGTCGAACGAGCCGGGCCCGCTCGGGAGGAGTCGGTTGACGTTGACGCCCGGCTTGTCGTTGGCCAGTCGCATTCCCGACTGTCGACCCCAACCGTGTTCGATCGACACGACGCCCGGACGCACGGCGTCATCGAGGCGCACCGTCACCTCGATCTCGCCCCAGTCACTGCGCACGACGGCACGGTCGCCATCGGCGAGACCGAGGCGCGTGGCATCGTCGACGTTGACGTCCAACGGGTTGTCCGAGCGCTTGCCGCGCTTGAGACTTTCGACGTTCGAGAACCACGAGTTGTGCATCCGTGTGTCCCGACGGCTGATGAGCCGCAGCCCACCGGTCGCAGCCGCATCAGTGGCGGCGATCGCCTCGTGCGCCAAGGCGGCGATCGCAGGACCGAAGGCGTCCGGACAACAGTCGACCAACCCGTCCGCGTGTTGGAGGTGCCGCTCGTAGAACTCGCCCGCCGCGAGCCCGTCCTCGAAGACAACGGTGCCCTTCGGGGCCGCCCGCACCTCGTCCAGTGAGAGCCCGCGGCCGGTGAGCATGTGGTCGGTCCGGGCCCACACCTCGGTCTCGGGGTCGTCGGCGTCGAGCGCGCTCCGCAATCCCATCTCCTGGGCGAGCGCGGCGAAGATCCGCCACTCCTCGCGCCGTTCGGCGCGCGGCTCGACGACGGCGTCGGTCCACTGGATCCACGGTTCGGACTGCAGCCCGAGGCCCGTGATGTTGATGTCCGGACGCTCGAACATGTCGGTCGAGGGCAACAACCAGTGCGCGAGGTCGCCCGTGGCGTTGCGATAGAGGTCGATGCACACGATCAGGTCGAGCGATTCGAAAGCCTCGCGGAGCCGCGCTTCCCCGCCGATGGTGAACAGCGGGTTGCCCGCCAGCACGATCAGCGCCTTCACCGGGTTCTCGGCGTCGAGGATGTGGTCGGCGAGCAGGTTGCCGGGCAATGATCCGCGGCGCATCTGCCCGAACTCGCCGTCGACGAACCCGGCGGAGTAGTCACGTCGGCCGGCCTTGGCGCTGGCGTAGAACCCGACGCTCAACACGTTGCCGCCCTCGCGGTCGAGGTTCCCGGTGACGAAGCTCAGCATGTGCACGAGCCAGTAGGCGAGGGTGCCGTGACGCCCCATGTTGACGCCCGTCGACATGTGGACCGCCGCCCGCGCGACGGTGGCGAAGGTCGTCGCCACCTCGCGGATCGTCGCCGCATCGATTCCGACGATCGGGGCGACCGTGTCGGCGGAGTACCCGGCGACGAACGCCCGCAGCTCGTCCACGTGCTTGCCATGGGCGTCGACGCAACGGTCGAAGCCGGGACCGGCATCGATCTCGTGGATCAGCGCGGCGAGCAGGAACACGTCGGTTCCGGGGATGATCTGCAACGTCTCGCCCGTGCGCTCCCCCGACGATTCCGTGCGACGAGGGTTGACGAACCAGATCGTCGCGCCGCGAGCCGACGCCTGCATGATCTCGCGGTACATGTTCGAAATGCTGATGAAGCTCCCCTTGGACACCCGGGGGTTGGCGCCGAGCACCAGCAGGGCGTCGGTGTTGGCGATGTCGGGGATCGGATGGATCGTCGACGAGCCGAACACCGCCTCGCTGCCGGCGAACTTGTTGGCACAGTCCTGCGTGCCCGAGGAGAAGTAGCGCGACATGCCCAGCTGCGCGAAGAACGATGCACTCGCCGGGCCGGCCAGCGTGTTGAACGCGCTCGGGTTCCCGACGTACGTCGCCACGGCTCCCGCCCCGTACTGGTCGATCACCGCGCGCAGGTCCGCGGCGACCCCGCTGATCGCCTCGTCCCACGTCGCCCGCTCCCAGCGGTCGGCGATGCGACGCTGGGGGTGGTCGAGCCGATCGGGGTCGCGATGGATCTCGAGCGCGGCGATTCCCTTCGTGCAGGCGAAGCCCTTGCTCACCGGATGGTCGTCGTCGGCGCGCACGTGCACGATCTGTCCGCCATCGACGGTGGCGACCAGGCCGCACGCGGGCTCACACACCCGGCAGAACGTGCTCACCTCACGTGTGGTGTCCAGCGCGTCGCTCATCTGCAGGTCTTACACCACGCTGCGCCGGTTCGAACGCATCGAGCGCGTGGAGATCCGACGCTCAGCGCGGAGTTTCCACCCCCGTGGACGAGTGCGCCGTTTCCGACGCGCTCGTCCACGGGCGGGGAGCGAGGGACTTACCTGCTGCCGGACGCCGCAGCGACGGTCTTCTTGGCCGAGCGCTTGGCCGTGGCAGCGGTCTTCCGAGCCGACTTCTTGGCCGTGCGGGCCGTGGTGGTCGCGCCGCGCTTGGCCGTCGACTTCGTGGTTCGGGCGGACCGGCTGGCGCTGGTGGCGGTCCCCTTCACGCCGGCCTTCGCCGCCTTCCCGGTCGCGGTGACGGCGGAACCCACCGCCCCCGAGGTCTGTTCCACCGCATCGGTGGCCGCACTCGCGGTCCGCCGCACCTTCTTCGCGGTGGAGCGTGCGGTCTTCGAGCCGGTCGGAGAAACCTTCGGCGGGTCGGAACGGGTGATCCGGGCGATCAGGTCCTGGAGCGCCGTGACGCCACCCTGTGCCAGTCCGCTGACGTTGTCGGTCACGCGGTCGGCGACACCGGCGATCGCCCCGGTCAGCTGATTGGCGGGGCTCTCGTCGGGCATGCGCGGATGCGGACGGGTGGGGGCTGACTTCTTGGCGTCGGCCATCGTGTCGCCCAGGTCGGTCAGGGCAGACCGCCCGAGCGCTTCGCGCACCATCGGGAAGTACTCACCCTCCTCTTCCTCGACGTGGTGCCGGACGTTCTCGATGAGCACCGTGACCTTCGCGTCGAAGCGCTCATGCGTCGGGTCCATGTCGACGAGTTCCGACAGCACCCACTTGACCACGTGGTGCTCCTCGAGACTTTCGAGGGCGATGTCCTCGGTCTTCGGGACCGTCGCCCTGGTCGCAGGGTAGAAGTACTGCTCTTCGATCGAGGCGTGAACCGACAGCTCCTCGATGATCTGGTCGACGATCCGGCGCTTCTCGACCGTCGCCCGATCACCGGCCTTCTCGAACTGCTTGAACAGCCGCTCGACCGTCTTGTGATCATTTTTCAGAAGGGTGATTGCATCCATGGGGGGACCCTTACCCCATAGTCAGGCCCGATAGTCCGCCAACACGTGTGTCATCCGTCCGTTCGGTCGCGGGCGGACTGTGCGGCGCGCACGATCGCGTAGCCGACGCCGGCAACGACGCAGACGACGAGCGTCCACAACACGATCAGCCATCGCTCATGCGGCTCGGCCTGCACCAACGGGGCCACTCCCCCGACGATGACGGCGACGGACACGAGCAGGGCGAAGAAGACGCCCCGCAGATCGCGGAGCAGTTGGCTCCGTTGGTGCTCGAGCTGCTGTTCTTGGATCGAGGCGATCCGCTCCAGTATCTCCAGCGTGTCCGAGGTCTGCTCGATCTCCGACTCGAACTCCCCGAGCGACATCGCATCGTCGTGCTCCGCGCTCGAGGGCTCCGGGAGCTCGAGCGGCTCGTCCCAGTCGTCCGTGAGCTGCGGAAGGCTCTGTCGCGCCCGACGGGCCTGGGTGGCCAGACGCGCCTCGGTGCGCGCGTACGAACGCCGCAACTGAGGATCGAGGCCGCCCGGTCCGCCGCGACCCGCGCGACGGCGCCACTGGTCGAGGCGGTCGGTCGTGTCGTGCATCACGGTCCCGAGCGCCTGATCGAAGCTCCGCTGCTCATCGGCGCTGAGAATGCCGTTGCCGCGCTGCGACAGGCGGCGGACGGTGAAGAGATCGAGGCCCCGGACGGTCTCAGGCGTGAACTGCTCCGGCAGGTCGGCGCGCGTCAACGGGCGGCGATCGGGCCGAGGACCTCCGGGCATCCCGCCATCTTGCTACCCACGGGCAGCCCGGAACGGTTCAACGTCGACCGGGCGGTCAGGATGGCGAGATGCGTGTGATCGTGTCGTTCGTCGGCGGCTGGGGGCATGCGGCGCCGTTGCTTCCCCTCGCGGCGTGGGCGAAGGAGCTGGGCCACCGCGTGACGTTCGCAGGTCAAGCGGCGTTCGGTGAGCGGATCGTGCGGCTGGGCTACGAGTTCGACGTGGTCGGCCCGGACACGCTCGCGACGACACCACAGCCACTCCGCCCGACCGACCGCGAGGCCGAACGATCCGTGATGCGGGATCACTTCGTCGCCGGCTTCGGGCACACACGGGCCACGCTCCTCGGGGACCTGTTCGACCGGGAGCGGGTGGAGTTGGCGATCTGCGACGACGTCGATGTCGGCGCGGTCGTCGCTGCCGAAGCACGAGGTGTCCCGTGCGTCACGGTCAACGTGATCGCGGCCGGACTGTTGAATCACCCGTCGGTCGTCGGTCCCGCCTGGGACCAGCTCCGTCGGACCCGTGGTCTCGCCGCCGATCCGGAGGCACGGCGAATCGGAGGCCAGCTGGTGATCGCACCGCTGCCGAGGTCGCTGCGGAGTCCCGCCGCGGCCCTACCACCAGCGATGCGCTTCGTTCGCCCCCCGATCGTCGAGGAGCACCGGTCCCGACCCGGTGCTGTGCCGGGTCGGTCGCTCGTGTACGTCACGCTCGGCACCGTGTTCAACGTCGAGTCCGGCGACCTGCTCAGCCGACTCGTGGAGGCGATGAACATTCTCAGCACCACCGACGAGGTCGACGCTGTCATCACCACCGGCACCGCCATCGACCCCGACGACATGCCGCCGGCGGCGCCGGGCGTTCGAATCGAACGTTTCGTCCCGCAGCGAGCGCTGCTCGGCCGATGCGCGACGGTCGTCTGCCATGGCGGGTCCGGCACGGTCGTCGACGCGCTGTCGCTCGGCATTCCCGTGGTCGTGCTTCCGATGGGCGCGGACCAACTCGACAATGCCGACCGCTGCGCCGCACTCGGCACCGGAATCGCCCTCGACCCGGTCGACGCCACGCCCACCGAGATCGCCGAGACGACCAGGGCCGTGCTCCGCACCGCGAGCTTCGCCGACGCCGCCGCCGTGATCTCCGCCGAAGCACACAACCAATCCGACCTCGTGGATGTCCCCGAACTCGGCCACCTCCTCGCCCCCTCGGTGCGGTGACACCGGAGTGCCCGGAACGCGGGGCATGCTCGGTGCGCTGCGCTCAGCTCAGCCGTTTGACGGCGTGTGTCTCATCGTTGTCGAGCCTGCCTGACGGTTCGTAGCCCCGTGCACGGTAGATGCGTGCCGGCGAACCGGGTCCCTCGGTCCACGACACCTCGACGGCGGTCGCGCCCTGGTCCTGGCACCAGTGCTCGAACTGGTCGAGGGCGGCCGAGCCGACGCCCCGACCCTGGTGCATCCGGTCCACCAGGAACCGCCACAGGTACGGATGGGGATGGTGCGGCGTCATCTCCGCCGCCATGATGAACCCGACGATCTCGCCATCGGCCTCGATCGCCCGATACCAGGGCACGAGGGTGGCGCCATCGACCGACGGCGGTACCAGAGCGTCCCGGAAGTTGCCGAGCATGGGCGAGACGAAACGTTCCTGTGACTTGTGGGTGACCAGGTTGCCGACCGCCCGCCGGTTCTCGGCGGTGACGGGTACCAGTTCCACTCGACGGGGGCGGTGGCGAGGGCGGTTGCACCACGCCTCCCATTCGGCGCGGGTCATGCCGTAGAGCATGTCGTCGGAGCACTCGTCGCCGACCCAGAACGACTGGTGCGTCTGGCCCTCGAAGACGAGTCCGCACGCCTCGAGAACCCTCGCCGACGGCACGTTGTCGGGGTGGAGCGACGACTCGATCCGGCCGACCCCGACCTCGGTGAACAGGTAGCGCACGAGCGCCTGCGCCGCCTCGGTGGCGTAGCCCCGTCCCCAGTAGTCAGGGTGGAACGTGTAGCCGAAGAAGCCGCTGCGACCGCCCCACCTGAGTTCGACAGCCAGGTCGCCGACGATCGTGTCCGGCGCGTCGGCCTCGACAACCGTGATGGTCCACCCCGCGTCGGCGACCGGTCCCTCCATCGACGCGGTCCTGGCCATCGATCGCTCCGCCCGCTCGCGCGTGTAGGGCATCTCCCAGTCCTGGTAGCGCGCCACCTCGGGAAGGCTGCGGCGCTGGTAGGCGGCCTCGGCATCGCTGAGCCGGGGCGGCCGCAGGATCAGCCGCTCCGTGCGGATCGCTTCGAACTTCACCACCATCGACGGTAATCGGCCCTCATCCGCGTCCCGTCCCGATGATTCGGCGCTGCGTCCACCTGGCGTCGAGGCGCGATGCTGGGACCGTGGTGCTCACCGAGGAGATGCGCAGCCTCTCCAACATCCGCTGGCTGGTCGAGCACGGCTTCGGTCCGATCGAGGAGATGCCCGAAGTTGCCGTGCTGCGATCACAGACGGACTGAGTACGGCGGCCTCAGGAGAGCTTGGCGAGCAAGCGGAGCAACGTCGTGCGTTCGCGGGCGGACAGTTCCTGCAGCACGACGTCCTGGACGCGATCCACTTCCGTGCCGACACGGTCGACCTCGGTCAGTCCGGCTTCGGTGATCGAGATCGCGTTGCGACGACGGTCGTTGCCGTCACGTTCGCGCCGCACGAGACCAGTCGCCACGAGGTGGTTGACGGCGGCGACGACGTCACTGGTGTCGATGCCGGTCGTACGACTCAGGGCTGCTTGGCTCGCTGGACCATGTTCCTCGAGCGCAGCGAGTACGCGGAAGTGGTATCCCCGCATGCCCGCCTCGGCGAACGTTTCGGCGAGTAGTGCCTGGGCGCGAGCGTGGGCTCGCCCGAGGAGCCAGGTCGGCCTTCCCTCGACTCGTCGCAGTGCGGACACGTTCAGAGACTACAAAAACCGTTGACCTGACCAACGATTCGAAGATATCGTTGGTGCCACCAACGAATAATGACCACGAATAGAGGAGTTACGGCATGACCACCACCCCCACCCCCGTCCGGGGCCCGTTCGAGACGGTTCCCTTCGGACCGGTCCTGCTCGGGCAGACCGAGAAGACGCTCCAGGCGTTGCTGCGTCGCACCCTCACCGCGACCGGCCTCGATGAGCCGGAGTGGGTGACCCTTCGACTCGCCATCATGGTCGATGGACAGGTCGACCACCTCGGTCTGATCTCCGTGGTCGCTGATCGTGCCAAGTTCGCCGACGCGACCGCGATCGTCGAGGCGCTCACCGAGACGGGTCTCGTGCTCGACGGACGGCCGACCACCGAGGGACGAGAGCTCGTCTCGACCGTGCTCGCCGCGAGCGAGGCGAGCACCGGCTCGGTCTGGCGCGATCTCCCGACCGCCGACGTCGAGGCCGCCACACGCGTCCTCAACGAGGTACTCCGGCGAGCCCGGGATCTCGCCGCGTCGGCTTGACGGAACCGGTCCTGCACCCGACGGGTCGACGACCAGGCCCCGTTCGCCCAGTCGCCTCGCGCGAGCGCAACGTTCCGCCCACCTGACACGAGGTTCTACGATCACACCGTGCACACCTCGGCGCTGGCCCGCTGGCATGATCGACCGGCGACGCCCCAGCGATGACACGCGAACCGACCAGTCGGCGCGCGGTCGTGCGGTGGTTTCTCCTCGGCGTCATTGCGACGACGTTGATCGCGTGTGGATCGAACGACCCTGACACGGGCGTCGCCGCACCGACGGAGACCACGCTCGATTCGGCGGTGCCCGAGGCGCTGCGGTTCACCGCGCCACTCGTCGGCAGCGGAGAGTTCGATGGGGCCGCCGTTGCCGGTCGGCCGGTCGCGTTCTGGTTCTGGGCGCCGACTTGAATCACCTGCAACCGTGAAGCCCCTTCGGTCGAAGCGGCGAGCCAACAGTGGGCCGGCAAGGTCGACTTCTACGGCGTCGCCTGGACCGGTGACGAATCGTCCTTCCAGGACTTCGTCGATCGCCATGATCTGACGTTCCCCCAGATCAGCGATGACGAAGGCGACGTCTACGACCGCTTCGACATTCCGGCCCAGCCCGCGCTCGTGCTGGTCGACCGCGACGGCGAAGTCCGAACCATGCTCGGCGCCGTCGAGGCCGACACACTCGACTCGGCGCTCGACGACCTCACGTCGCCCTGACGCGATGTCCTGCGAGGAACGAGCGGAACGACCGCCCGTCGCAGACGACGATCTATCCGCTCGCCGCGGCGAGCACGTTCACGAGGCCCTTCCCGTAGAAGTTGTTGCTTCCCGAACCGCCTTTGCAGAACTGCACCGGCGCACCGAAGAACTCGACTCCAGGATCGAGCGCTGATGGGCACGGCATTCCGGTCGAAGTGCGACGCAGCAGCGCCACCACCGATGCGACCGGCAGACCCGGGTGTGCGGCCCGGATCAACCCGACGACACCGGCGACATGCGGAGCCGCCATCGACGTGCCGTTCAGCCAGGCGTAGTAGTTGCCGTCCGCATCCTGCACCAGACGTCCGAGTGCCGCCTCGACGTCGAGATCGCCCGCGGTCGAGGAGTACGTCGACAACACCCGTCCCCGGTTGGGGTCGAACGTGGGTGTCTGGAAGCGTGAACCTCCAGGGGCCGTGACGTCGGCGATGTTGCCGTAGCTCGAGTACCACGTCAGCAGGTCCTGGGCGCCGGTCGCGGTCACCACCACCACACCCGGAATCTCCGTGGGAAGCACCACGCACGAGTTGTTCACCGGGCGGCTCACTGCCGCTCCGACCGGAAAGTCCGGGCTGATCTCGTCCGTGGTCGGGTGATTGAGGTCGATGCCCTCATTCCCTGCCGCGGCGACGAGCACGACACCACGCTGTTGTGCGTAGCGCGCCGCGGCGGAGATCGACTGGATGATGGCCTTCTGTTCCTTGTCGTTCCGGCAGTTGAACAACCACGGGTCGGCGAAGAAGCTCATGTTGACAGCATCGAGATGCTGATCACCCGCATAACGGAGCGCATCCACGACCGATTGGGTGAAGAAGTAGCCCTGCTCCGTCCCGGCCTTCAGCACGACCACCGTTGCCTCCGGCGCGACTCCCGAGACACCGATTCCATTGATCGGTGCCGCGATCGTGCCCGCCGTGTGCGTGCCGTGACCGGCGTAGTCCTGGAGGGCCGCCTTGTTGGAGCAGTCGCCTCGCGTCACCTGCTCCGCCGCACCCGCGGTCGGTGTGTCCGCGTAGAGGAACACGCATGAGGCCGCCACGTCGACGTTCGGCATGATGTCGCCGTTGGTCAGATCGATGCCGGTGTCGATGTCGCCGATCCGGGCTCCTCTGCCCCTGTTGACCGAGTACGACCCGGCGGACGTGGCGTCGATCGCACGCATGTCCCACTGGCACGCGGAGAGCGGCTCGGGTCCGACAGTGGCGGACACGCCGTACAGCGACGCGCAGGCAGCCGCTTCGGCCGCCGCGGGAATTGTCCCTGGTGGAGCCGTCGCCGCGTGTCCCACCACGCTGGAACCCAGCATGGCCACTGCAGCACCGGCCGCGACCAGCGTTCGTCGAACTCTGCGCCTGGACATGAGTCACCCCCAAATTCGGCGCGGGCCCCGTGGGGAGACCGCTCGTTCCCGCCCGCCCCTGCAACGATAACACGAGGTCGGAGGGCCGACCAGAGGGCGGCGTCGACCGTGTCGGGCCGGTCGACGCGGTGTCAGTAACTTGAATCGTCGTCGAGTAAGTGCGACACTCGAACCTCGTACACGAGCAGTCCGTGCCGGGGGCTCGGCTGCCAACAGAGATCGGACTCCGACATGTTGAAGGGACTTGCAGGCAAGACCGTCCTCGTGACAGGTGCCGCCGGTGGGATCGGCAGCGCCACCTGCACACGGCTCGCGGACGAGGGCGCCAACGTCGTCGCCACCGACATCAGCGACGAGGCCCTGCGCGTCGTCGCCGACGCTCTCGGCGACCACGGCGTCGGCGTCGCCGCCGACATCACGACGGCCGCCGGGGTCGCGGCGAGCATCGATGCGGCAGCCGCCTTCGGAGGCGTCGATCTGGCCTTCCTGAACGCCGGCGTCGAGTGCTTCGCGGCGACGGTTGCCGAGTTCAGCGAGGCCGAGTACGACCGCGTCTTCAATGTCAACGTGCGCGGGGCGTTCCTCGCCGCGCAGGCCGTCGTCAACCACCTCACCGCAACCGGCCGGCCGGGCAACATCCTGTTCACCGCATCGATCGCCGGGCTCAGCGGCAGCCCGACGACCTCGATCTACAACGCGTCGAAGCACGCCCTCGTGGGTCTCTCGAAGTGCCTCGCACTCGAGGTCGGCTCGCTCGGCATCCGCGTCAACGTGCTCTGTCCCGGCGTGGTCGACACGCGCATGATGCGGTCGCTGGAAGAGACGATGGGTGGAGCAGCCGGCCTGACTGCCGACGAGATCCGCGCCGCCATGGCGGCAGGAAACGCCCTCGGTCGCTACGCGACACCGGAGGAGATCGCGGCGATGGCAGCCTGGATCCTCAGCGATGAAGCCGCGTACTGCCACGGCGAGACGTTCACCATCGGCGGCGGCCTGATGGCCTGAAGCCGACAGTTCGACGACGCTCAGACTGTTCGAGGGGTCGGCGGGAATCTCGCCCGGCCGGCGTGCGTGGTGGACCCGGACTGGACGTCTTCGGATCTACACGCCGAGCAGTTCGGCCACGCCGCCGAAGAACATCTCGCGCGTGCTGTTGTCGAAGGGCGCCAGCTGGCGCTCGCACAGCGCGACGGCATCGCTGGCACCCTCGACGTGCGGATAGTCGCTGGAGAAGCAGAGCAGCTCGGGCGGGACCGCGGACCGCAGGACGGGCGCGATCGGGTGCAACGCGGGAAGCGGTGTCACCCGCACTTGGCGCCGCAGGTACTCGACCGGTGTCAGCGGCAGCGTGTACGTCTCGCCGAGAACGAGGTTGCTCGGGCGGTACTCGTCGTCGACGAGCACCTCCGGCTTGCGACCGATCGCGGCGTCCAACGCGCTCACGAGATGGGGGAGCCAGTCGACGCCGACCTCCTCCACGACGATGTTGAGCTTCGGATGGCGTTCGAGCACGCCGTCGAACGCCATTGCCGCGAGGAGCAGCTGCGGGCCGAGGTTGTTGGCGACCGCGTTGAGCACGTTGAACGTCTGCACGTCGTCGCGGCCGTTGTTGGCCCAACCGGGGTTGATCCGCTCCCGGGCGAAGCCCACGTGGGCGAACGCCGCCATGCCCAGGTCCTCCGCGGCGTCCCAGATCGGTTCGAAGTCGGGGTGGGTGATGCTCCGGGCGAGCGTCTTGCCCTCGCCCCGCGTGGCGACCGGCGCCTCGGGAAGGACGAACGCCTTGCTCCCCCGGTCGCGCATCCGGGCCATCTCCGCGGTCGACCACTCGATGTCGTCGAGGTCGATCTGGGTGACGGGAACGAGCCGCTCCTCGTGGCCGGCCGTCACGGTCGTGGCCCAGGTGTTCCACGCTCGGCGGATGTCGTTGATCAGGTCGAAACGCCGCACCCGGCCGGCCTGCACGAAGGCCCCGACGAGGAACGTCGGATTGAGGAACTGCACGTCGATACCGCGGGCATCGCACCATCGGAGCCGTGCCTCGGCGTCGAAGTACGCCTCGCCCACGTCGTGATCGGCGTGGTCGTCCGGCTGGCGCTCGTCGGTCATCTCGAGGTGCGTCACGAAGCCCGGCGGCACCAGGTCCCATCGGTCCTTGGGCCGCTGGTGCTCCGGGAGCAGTCCGAACCTCGAGTCGGCGAAGCCGAACACGCTCCCGGCAATCTCCATGAATCGCGCCGGCGGCCCCAACGCGTCGGCGAGCCGACCGTCGGTTTGCTCCACCCAGTCCAACGGCTCGTGCAGGTGAGCGTCGACATCGATGATGCGCATGTGAATCCCCCTCGGCTCCCGTCGATCGGGCCCCGCCCGATGGTATCCGAGGGCGTTCGGCTCGCTCGGCTCGGGCGTGCGGCGGAATTGCTCACACGAATCGCGTCAGCCGGCCTCGAGGGCCACGCGGCCTCCAAGGGCGCTGGTCACGGTCGGCTGGAGCTGCGGCGCGGTTCCGAGGAACGCGGCGCGCATCACCCGGGCGGTGTTGCCCCGTTCGAGCATGTTCCATCCCATGGTCCTGACCGTGGCGCTATCGGGGCTGATCACTTGCACTTCAGTGCCGTGGTCCCGCAGTGTCCGGACCTCGCGTTGCAGACGCCGGTGAGCGCTCCGGCGCGACGGCGATCGCGAATCCTCGCTGGACGTGTACCCCATCGGTGACGACACGATGACGAGATCGAGATCGTGGCCGGCCAGTACATCAGCATTGGTCGCGTGAGTGCACACCTCCGTCGACGTAGCGGTGACGACCGATCTGGACCGGACGTGCGAGCACGGGAATCGCACACGAGGCGGCGACGGCGTCGGCGGGTCGGACCGCTTCGGGGCGGCCGTCGGCGCCGGTTCGCATCGCCGGACCGGTGTGGGCGCCGATCCGATCGGTCCGGCCGAACCACGTCAATCGTCCGTCGCCCACGCGGACTGCCGAGATCCAGAGCGGGTCGGACGGCCACCGATCGAGCATCCGATCGATCATGGCGAACCGCGGTCCCTGGTCGGACAGGCCGTTCGGCAACACGCTCGTCAGCGCGGCACGCAACTGCGTCGGATGGGCGAACGTACCGAGCGCGATCCATCCCGGCAGCGTCGGCAGCGGGACACGCAGCGCCGGACCGAGGCGATCAGCGTGCTGCATCAGCGCCCGGAACTTGCGGCCGCTCGGCGTCGGGGTGGCGTCCGTGGCCCACGCCGCGAGGTCCTCGGGTGCCACGCCGGCGCGCAACAACGCGCCGACGATGCTGCCCGCCGACGTGCCGACGACGACGTCGGCACCGCGGGCGTCCCAGCCCAGGTCGTGATGGAGCGCGAGCAGCACTCCGGCGTGAAAGGCCATACCGGCGATCCCACCGCCACCGAGTACGAGTCCGACGCGTTTGGTTGTCTTGGCACTGGGGTCGCTCCGCATCGACCCTCGCTACCCGCCGGCGCGGGAGCTGAAACGGCGGAGATGCACATCGCGACGCTTCGGCGAGCGGTGCAGGCGAGGAGCGCAGGCGACGGGCGTTCAGCCAGCGGTCAGTCGCAACTCGCTGCCGCTCGCCCATTGCACGATGAGCAGCGTGGCGTCGTCTTGGAGCTTGCCGTGTTGGTGCCGCAGGATCGACTGCATGATGTGACGAAGCGTTTCTGGTGCTGGGAGCCGATCCGCGGCGCATCGTTCGATCACGTCGATGAAGCGGTCCATCCCGAAGAAGTTGCGGTCTTCGTCCCGGGCTTCCGGGATTCCGTCGGTGTACAACACGATCCAGTCGCCCGGCTCGAGTTGTTCTTCGGCCGGGGTCTTCGGCGGCCCGGAGAAGCCCAGGAGCGCGCGTCGCCCGGCGTCCAACGTGCGAACGGCCTTGCCGGCGCGCAGCAACAGCGGTGACGGATGGCCGGCGTTCATGTAGCGGAAGACGCCCGTGGTCAGATCGAGCTGGCCGAAGACACCCGTCGCGTAGGAGTGCGATCCGTAGTCCACGAGTGTCTCGTCGACCAGATCCATCGCGGCCGGCAGCGAGAGCTGTCGTCGGCGACTGTTGCGGTACGCGGCCAGCGTGAGCGCACCGATGATTCCGGACTGCATGTCGTGCCCGGTCGCGTCCACGATGGCGACATCGGCGAGGTTGTGCGAGATCGCGTAGTCGAAGACGTCGCCCGCCACCGAATGAGCGGGTTCGAGCAGCCCCGAGATCACCACATCATCGGCCGCCACGGTCAACGGTGGAAGGAGTGACCAGATCAGCTCGGAGGCGACGGTTCGCTGCTGGGCCGCTCGCACGAGGTGGAACTCGTCGCCGTACGGGCTCTTGCTGGCAATGATGTGCCCGGCGAGATGGGCCAACCACCGAAGCTGGTCTCGTGTCCGCTCGTCGTCGATAGGTGCGCCGACCGGCAGCCCGACGTGGAGCACGCCCAGACGTTCGACGCCGTCGACGATGGGAACCCACACGTGTTCGCGGCCGCCGCTCGAGCGCCCCGCCAACACCTCGACCAACCGGAACGCACGGCCGGCGACCGTACTGTCGACGTTCTGAGCGCGGCGGGGGCTCGCCGTCGCCGTGGGTCGAAGTGGAACCAGGCGACGCTGTGCGTAGTCGACGAGGTACGTGCTGGCGGTCATGTCGACTTCCGTGGCAGCACCGTCGATGATCGCCGCGATCTGATCGGGAACGGCAAGATGCGAACGGTCGAGGAGCGCGGTCATCATCCGAAGCGCCGAGGCGTCTGCGTCCTGGTCTTCCACTGCGGTCGAGACTCTGGGTTCCATGCGGTGAGTGTCCCCACAGCAGACGTCGCTCAGACGCGGTCAGGCCAAGCTCGGAACATCGACGGGCGGGTTGTCCCGTCGCGGGAATCACCGTGAGGTGCTCGCCCCGACGGGAGCGAGCACCTCACCGTGTGTCAGCGAGCGTCGGCCGAAGTCGCTTCGATCGACTCGGGGGCGTCTGCGCCCTTCTGACCCACCTCGATCCGACGGGGCTTGGCCTTCTCGGACACCGGGATCCGGACCGTCAGCACACCATCGTGCAGATCGGCCTCCAGATGCTCCAGGTCCAAGCCGTCTCCGAGTTCGATCTGCCGGCGGAAGCTGCCTTGGTAGCGCTCCCCGAAATACGCCTGATCCCCCTCCTGGCGCTGCCAGGCGCGCTCGGCGGCGATGGTCAGGACATTGCGCTCCACCGTCATTTCGAGACCGTCCGCCTTCACCCCCGGCAAGTCGATGTGGACCCACACATCACTGCCGCGCCGGAACGCATCCATCGGCATGAAACCGGATCCGCTCGTCGGCCTTCCCGAGAACCGGCCGAACAGGGTGTCGAGGTCACGGAACGGGTCGCTCTGAATCATCATCTCCACACTCCTTTGTGTTGTTGGTCGAAGTGGTTCCGTCACCACTCGATGCTCAACATAATAACCTTCGGCACAGGCCGGCTCAAGAGACAAATCACGCCGATCGAGGGCGCCGGGATCCTCGACCGGAGCTGGGTGGAGGAGATGACATTATGTTGACTCCAACGTGCGGCCGTGTCATCATCGGTCATGGCGCGAGCCGACGAGCGCGTCCGTCGGCCGCAGAACGAAAGGAGCACGTGACATGTCGACGCTGACCGTACGACCCGCCACCCGGCTCGTCCCCCGCTCCCGGCTCGCAGCTGCCGCGTCCGACGTCGTGCGGCGCCCGGCCGATCCGTCGAGCCGGGGCAGAGCGCGACCGAATCAGCGTCTTGCACCAGTTGGTCGGCGCCGACGGCGCACGGTTTCCGTACGTCCCGCGGCGGCGCCCCGGTCGGTAGCACAGTCGAAAGCCGCAGCGATGTCCGAGTCGCCTGCTCCTCCGCATCATCTCGACGGCCTGGCGGGTGAGGTGCGTGCCGAGCGTCAGACAGCCCTCCACGCGCTGCACGTTCTCGAATACGCACTCACCGCTCCCGCTCCACGACGACATCGCACGTGGCTTCATCGGGTCACCCTGGCTGTCGATGCTCTCCATGCCGCGCTGCACGCCCAGCTCCCCGGGATCGACGGTCCCGTTCGCCTGCTCGACGAGATCGCCTTGTCCCACCCGGAACTCATCGCCCGGATCCAAGACCTGCGACAGGAGATGCTCGACCTCACGATCGTGGTCGCGTCCTTGAGAGAACAGCTCGAGGCGGACCCGAACGTCGAGATCGACCCGGCCGATGTTCGCCAGCGGCTCGGTGCGGTGGCCACCCGATTCCACGATCACCAGGCCAGCGAAGCCGACCTCGTCTACGAGGCGACCGGACGGGAACTCGACGAACCCTGAGCATCCACGCCGGCTCCCGACCGGCTCGTCCGCGTGATGCGCCGGCGTGACTGCCCATCTGCTCGGACGGGTACCCGTTGCGCATGCCCAACAACGCTGCATCAAACCAACCAGTCAACGATCCCGGGCGGGATTCGACCGTGACCGAGTCGAGCGGCCCACCAGGAGGTCGACCGTGACATCGAAGCGGCCGATGACGCGCTGACTCTCGCCGGCGGCGACCAGTCGGCCGCCGAGGAGATCTTCACCGACATTCGGCCAGATCACCCTTCCGATCAGTTCAAGGTGCCCGCAGATGAACGGGAAGGGACACTGGTGAAGGGAAAGAACGCGGCCGGCGACGGGTGATCGGAGAGAACGAACCGAACCGATCGGGGAGCAGCGTTGAAACCGGTCGACGACGACGGGTTCGACCCACGGTGGTATCGACAGTCGTTCCCGCAGTGCTCGTCGCTGACGTGTCGTCCGTGTTCGCCGGCACGTTCGGTTCCTCGTCCGGCGGGAGGTTCGAACCGGGCTCGAGACTGGGCTGTGGTCCGTTGGCGGCGGGATCGATGGTCGTCGACGGCGTTCCATCGACCGTCGTGGCCGGAACATCGGAGTCGTCGCTCGCGCATGCCGTCCCGAGTGTGGCAAGGGCGACGACGGCCACCGCGCAGGAAACCCATTTCGATCGGCCGG
Organism: Ilumatobacteraceae bacterium; assembly: GCA_963695145.1. Taxonomy (GTDB): domain Bacteria; phylum Actinomycetota; class Acidimicrobiia; order Acidimicrobiales; family Ilumatobacteraceae; genus Sva-07. The sequence continues at coordinate 668,085 of CAVOGB010000007.1, forward strand.
AAAGGTGGGGTGACGTCGTGGTGTACACGGATCGGCGTTCGAGCATGGCTGTCACCTACCCACGAACCGTGTCGGCCAGAACACGGGAGGACCCTCGCCTTCGGTGAACGGCTCGGCCCAGTCTGAACCGCGCCACGGCCGGGAACGGATGGCGCCGGACGTCGCCGACTGACCCAAAATCGCCCGGTCGGGTGAGGTCACGGACGTTTGGGCTTCGTCGGCGCGGGGAAATCGTGCGTCCAGGAACACGCCGGGTGCGTCTTCCGGCCGGGTCCAACAGTGGGACGGTGACACTGGACAAGGAAGATCATGGACCTGTCCGCAGGCCCCGAAGCCCTCGACACTCAGACGCCGTGGCGGGAACCGGACATCTCTGCCCACCAGACCCAGTCCAGCGCCGATCCGACGCGAGCGGCGTGACCACCACGTGCGGTCCGAGGGGGACCGGACCGGCGTCCACCCGACGGCGGTGAACGGCCTCATCCAGCGGGTCCAGCACGGCGGCGACCAGCGTGCGCTGGATGCGCTGATGACCGAGTTCGACTGGGTGGCGGTGGGATCCGCGCGTCGGATGTATCGGCCGGGCGAATCGATCGAGGACCTCGAGCAGGTTCCGCGCGAGGCGTTGTTGGGGGCCGTCTCCCGTTTCGACGTGAATCGAGGCGTGGCGTTCAAAGCGTTCGCCTGGTCGACCGCCATCGGCGTGCTCCGCCACCACTACCGCAGCCGCTGGCAGCTACGCGTACCTCGCCGAATCCAGGAACTGCACCTGACAACGATGCGAGCCATCCAAGATCTGAGCGCGGCCGAAGGACGGTCCCCCACCGTCGACGAGCTGGCCGACCACCTGCGCGTCGATCGCGAGGATGTCATCTTGGCCCTCGATGCCGGGCACGCCTACCGAGCCGGATCGCTCGACGAGTCGCTGAATGATCACCAAGGCCGCCCGGTGAGACAGGAGCGCATGCTCGGTGCATTGGACGACGCCATCGAGGCGACCGCCGACCGGGCCCGGGTCCGCGAACTGCTCTCGTCCCTTCCGCAGCGCCAGCAGGAGATCCTGGTGATGCGGTTCTTCGAAGGACGGACGCAAACGGAGATCGGGCGACGGCTGGGCCTCAGCCAGGTCCACGTGTCAGCGGCTGATCCGTACTGCGCTGCACACGCTGCGCGAATTGGACGGTGCGTCGTGAACGGCCGCGCACCGTCACGCATAACCATCGGCGACGTGGGTATCTGCAGTGCCATGTCAGCGGTGCAGCCGATGCGTATCGAGCTCAGCAACTTCCCAGCTCGCCCCTGCGGCCGCACGTCAGGCCCTGCGATCGTGGCTCGACAACGTCGACTGCGGCGATCCCGTTCCCGACGATGCTCTGCTCGTGGTCAGTGAACTCGTCACGAACGTGGTGCGACACACCGAGTCGGACCCGGTGGTGATCGCGGCGTTCGACGACCATCGTCTGCGGATCGAGGTCCACGATCGCGATCGCCGTGGCCCCGTCTCCGCCGCGGGGGCAGAGGTCGGCGGGTTCGGGCTCTCCATTCTGGAGCAGCTCTGCGATGCGTGGGGATGGGAGCCGACCGACTTCGGAAAGCGGGTGTGGACCGAGACGCTGTGTTGACCCGCCAACGATCCACCCGGAGCGCGAAACGGAGAACCCGGCACGTGCCGCCCAACACCACCATGTGGGCGTCGGCGCCGGGAGAACCGCCTGCGACGGTCACCGTCGCCTGGGCCGTCGATGTTCACGACACGACGATCGTCGATCTCGCTGGTGACCTGTGCACCGTGACCGTGCGGAGGATCCGCGATCTCTTCTCCGATCTCGCAGACACGTCGGCGGGCCACGTGGCGATCGACGCGTCGGAGGTCACGTTCGTCGGCAGCCGGGGCCTCTCACTCCTGCTCGCCACCCAGAGTCGACTGGCCGAACGCGGACTGCGATGTCGAGTCGTCAGTCCCTCGAGCGTGATGCGGCACGTGCTCGCAGTCGCCCAGGTCGACGATCGTCTGTGCAAAGGCATCCGCTACGGCGGGCCCTGGCGCGGGCGCGACGCAGTCAAGCCGCGGCCTCAGCGATTGCGATCCGAATCGCTTCGCGCCGAGTCGAACGCTGCACCCGAGTCGCGGTTGATCAGGTGATCGAGGCCGGTCATCTCCAGTAGCCGCCGAACCTGCTGCGAGGGATTCGTCACGCGCACCGAACCGATCCCGTCGAGGCTGCGCTGGGCGAGAACGAGCACGTTCAGGCCCGACGAGTCCATGAAGGTGACACCAGCGAGGTCGACCGCGATGATCGGGTCCCGCGACTTCGCTTGTTCCAGTGCAGAACGCAACACCGGCGCGGATGCGGCATCGATCTCACCGCGCGCCACCAACACCGTGGAGCCATCGAGGTCCACGAGATCGACCACGAACCCGCCGTCAACCATCAGCCACCAATCACGCACGGTCACGAAGCTCGTGTTTGAACTCCGAGAGGTTCCAGTCTGCTCCCTTGCGAAGCTGGAATCAAACCGCGCCACTCAGCGCTGAAACCAGTGGCGCGGACCCGCTGTGATCGGGAGGCCGGCGGTTCAGATGGCCTGGCCGGTCCGGCCCAGGGTGTCACGCTCGTCCTGGTCCCATCGGCTGACCAGTCCCATCACCAGGACGATCGTCTGCACGAGCGCCGTGATCAGAGCGAGGACGAGGCCGATCTCCACCCCGACGTCGGCACCCGAATCGGGGCTGATCCCGTCCCGGCCGAGATAGATGCCAGCCGCCAGGAGCAAGCTCGTGGCGGCGAGACCGGCAGGGATCGCCGAGGGTACGCCCCTCCCCCGGCGCGCGTCGCTTGCTCCCAGAAAGGCGATGATCCCGGCCGCCAGCGAGAAGCCGATGACCGCAGTCGTCGGCATCGCCCACGCGAAGCCCGAGTACTCCTGCTGGGTGTCGCCGCTTCCGACCTCGAGCCATCGCAGGAACCCGAGCGCGAACATGACGATGCCGAGAACAGCAGCCACGATCGACAGTGTCCTCTCGCGGCGGTCTGACGAATCGACACGAGATCGTGAGGGGATGGTGTGTGATGTCATGGTTGCTTCCTTCAGGTCGTCGTGCCCGGACAGGCACACGAGCCGCGTACCCCGCGCTGTGTCGCCGCATACCAGACGGGTCGGCAGCGTCCAGGACGACTCGTGGTGCTACGAGGTCCGGCTCACGGCCGGGTCGGCGAGCCGTTCGGCCACGACGTCGGCCGCCTCGGGAACCGGATCACCGGCCAGCCAGGCCAGGAGCATGGCGTTCACGGTCTCGGGCGCGTCCTGTTGCACCCAGTGCGAGGCCTCGGGCAGGAACCGCAGCGTGAGGTCCGTGACGTACTGATCCGTGCCGTTCGTCGTGTCCTTCGAGAGCGCCGTGTCCTCGACACCCCACAGCATCAGCGTCGGGACGTCGATGACGCCCAGCTCCTCGGATGACGCCTTGCGCAGCCCCCTGAACAGGGCCCGGTAGTAGTTGATCATCGATCGCATTGCGCCGGGCCGGAGCGCAGCCTGTCGATACACATCGGTGACTTCCGGAGGGAAACGGCTCGCGTCGACGGCCGTGTTCTCGAAGGCATTGCCAACCGCCTTCGCACCCCTGGCGCACAGCAGCTTCTCCGGCAGCCACGGAATCTGGAAGAAGAAGATGTACCACGACTTGCGGAGTTGGCGGAACGATCGCAGTTCCCGTTGCATGCAAGCGGGATGCGGCACGTTCATGATCACGAGGCGACGCAGCGGCCGGACGCGACGGATGGCGAACATCCACGCCTGCGCCGCGCCCCAATCGTGGCCGACGAGTGTCACGTCGTCACGGCCGGCGGCGTCGATCAGGGCGGCGATGTCGGCGAGGAGCAGATCCATCGAATAGTCCGACACCTTCGGTGGCTTCGATGACTCGCCGTAGCCACGGAGGTTCGGTGCCCACACCTCGTAACCGGCCTCGGCGAGCGCTGGGATCTGGTGGCGCCATGAGAACGCCAATTCGGGGAAACCGTGGAGCAGGAGCGCCAGGCCCTTCGGACCGCCCTCGTTGGTGACCGACACCTGCAGGTCCAGGCCGTTCACGGCGATCGTGCGGTACACGAGCGGGTCCATCAGCCCATGATGCCAGTCGACGAACGCAGCACCCGACCGCACTCCGTGGTCGGTGTGCGAGCGGCCGGTGATGGCCGACTTCACGTCAGCATCACGCGGCCGCTCGCCACGCCCCTCGGGCGATCAGCGTCGTCGCCGTGTCCGTTGCCGCTCAGGCGTTGCGACGGCGGCGGGCGACGAGCACCAGCGCACAGCCGGCGGCCGCCACCAGCATCGCGATCACGCCCACGTCGCCGGCGTTGGAGCCGGTGGTCGGCAGGGTCGACGGCCCGGGAACCCCCGGCACTGGAGGAACGCCGGCGGGGGTCGGAGCACCAGGGACGGGCGGAATGCCCGCCCCGCTCGGCAGCGTCGTGGTCACGCCGCCGGGCAGCGTCGTCGCGCCACCGGGAACCGTCGTGGTCGGACCGGGCACCGTCGTCGTCCCAGGCAACGTGGTGGTGGCGCCCGACGGGACCGGGCCGACCGGATTGGCCGAACACGTCGCGGTCTCCGGCGGATACGTCACGTTGCCGTCAGCCGACTCGGCTCCCAATGTGTAGACGAGGTGCAGCCCATCACGCCAAGCGGCGTCGGTCGGGTCCGGCACCCAGAACCCGCCCGTGAACACCCAGCCCGGCCAGTCGATGGGATTCCCCTGGGCGTCGACGGAAGCACCCGGGTAGATGACGCGGACGGTCGTGTTGGCCTGGTACGTGAGTGAACGGGTCTCGATCCGGACGCCGTTGAGATCGAAGAATTCGAGCGTGCCGCTCCGTCCGTTCAGGTCGCTCCGGGCACCGAACGTGATGTCGATGAAGGGGACGTCGGCGGTGCACGACGAACCGACGGGAGTGACGCCGAAGAGGCTGATGGAGGGCGGTGCGGACGTCGTCGTCGTGGAGCCCGGTTGGGTGGTCGTCGTCGACGACGTCGTGGTGCTGGACGACGTCGTGGTGCTGGACGACGTCGTGGTGCTGTTCGGAGCAGTCGTGGTGGACGCCGGCTCCGTGGTCGTCGTGACGTGCACTGTCGTCGTCGACCCAGGCATCGTCGTGGTCGTCACATGCGGATACGTCGTCGTCGACCCCGGCATCGTCGTGGTCGTCACATGCGGATACGTCGTCGTCGACCCGGGCATCGTCGTGGTCGTCACATGCGGATACGTCGTCGTCGACCCCGGCATCGTCGTGGTCGTCACATGCGGATACGTCGTCGTCGACCCAGGCATCGTCGTGGTCGTCACATGCGGATACGTCGTCGTCGACCCCGGCATCGTCGTGGTCGTCACATGCGGATACGTCGTCGTCGACCCGGGCTGCGTCGTGGTCGTCGCGTGCACGGTCGTCGTCGTGGTCCCGCCGAGAGGACAGGCGCTGACATCCGGCTCGGGCTGGCCGAAATCGAACGCGATCACCAGTGACCGTCCCTGACGATCGGCGAACTCGGAGCCGACGTGGACATTGCCCAGCGGGATCGCATTGACGCTGACGGAGATGGGATTCTGTCCGGTCTGCAACCGCTCGTCGACGCCGGGCTTTCCGACGTACTTGCAGACGAACACCTTGCGGCTCGTCGGAGTCGTGGTGCTGCCGCCGGTGGTGGACGACCCATGTGTCGACGATCCGTACGTGGTCGATGCGTCGGTGGTCGTGGGCTCCGCCGTCGTTGCCGGTTCGGCCGTGGTCGCGGGTTCGGCCGTCGAGTACGCGTCGGCGACGCCCGTCGGGTCTGCGTCGTCCAAGGCGAACGCGGCCGGCACACCGCACGCAGCCAGTGCGAACATACCGAGGAGCAGGAACGGAAGACGGGACGGTCGCATGGGCACGCCACTACCCGAAGCCTCCACTGCTAACCCGTCTTCAGCAAAGCCTCAGGGTGTGCGCTCACCCACGTCGAGGCCTCCGAACGATCGGGAGTGCGGCGATGGAAGTTAGTGCCGTGGGTCGTCCGAGGTATCGCGTGATGCGTTGCGGACGAGTTCGGCCGCCAGTTCGCGGAGCTTGATGTTCTGGTCCTGGGACTGACGGATCAACAGCTGCATCGCCTCGTCGGCGCTACATCGCATGGTCGACATGATGATGCCTTTGGCCTGCTCGATCACTGCCCGTGACTGCATCGCCTGTTCGAGATTTTCGCTCAACGTGCGGGCGTCCCAGTAGGCCTGGGCATTGGCGAGGAGGAACGCCGCCTGGCTGGCGAACAACAGCCCGATCTGCTCGTGTTCGGTCGCGAAGGCTCGCTCGGTCTCGGCGTACAGGTTCATCGCGCCGATCGTGCCGTCGTGGGTGATCATCGGCACGGACATCGTCGACAACACGCCATGACGCTCCGCCGAGTCACGAAAGTCCTGCCACCGTCCCGGCTCGCGGGTCGACTCGATGAGGTATGGCACCCCCTGCCGGTACGCGTCGATGCAGGGTCCGTCCCCGGTGCGGTACTGCGCCTGATCGATCTCGGGGACCTCGGGATGCGTGAAGATCGACGTCGTCAGCTTGCCGCCCACCATCATCGTGATGCCGACGTGATCGGTCTGTGGCAACGCCACCGTCGCCAGTTCGGACACCTGGTGCAACGACTGGGCGAGCGTTTGGTTACCGACGAAGTACTGGGTGAGTGCCGCAACGGCACCCTCGAACGGATTCTGCGAGACCGACATGACTTTCCTTCCCGCATGCAACCCGGGGAAGAGAAGCCCGTTGGTTCGAGCCGCTCGACGAGGACGACAAACGTCGCCGTCGACACTATCGGACGCGATGCATGCTCAGGATGACGTCGCCCGCACGACGGAGTCGACGGCTACGTCGAGGTTGTCGCTGAACATGGAGTGCCCGGCGTCCGGCACCACGCACGTGGTCACGCCGTGACGCTCGAGCAACGCACGATCGGGAACATCGGGCGTCCATCCTCCCGCGAGACGGTCGAGTGTCCGCGCTCCGTAGAGGAATGTGCGCGGGATCGCTAGGTCGAGGAATCGCTGCTGGATCGATGGGTCGAGAGCCACGAGGTCGACAGAGGCTGCGTGCACGGCCCGAGGGTCACTGCACCACTGACGAATGGCGAGGTAGTCGGCCGCCTCGGCGTTGCCTGCGATCGCGGCGAGCCGCAAGGCTGTCAGCTCCGCTGGCGCGGCGTCATCGATCCACTCCTGCTCGGTGAACGAAGCGATGCGTCGAGTGCCTTCCCCACCGCCCGGCAGCAGGTTCGCCTCGCCGAGCACCAGACAACCGACCAGGTCCGGTCGCTCGAGCGCGAGGAGCAGTCCGACGGTGCCGCCCATGCTGTGCCCGACGATGACGGTGTCGCGCTCGCCGAGGTGATCGAGGATGGATGCGACGGTCGCGGCATGGTCGCGCATGGTGTGCGAGAACGTGGCCGGGCGGTCGCTGAGCCCGCAGCCGAGGTAATCCACCATGATCGCCTGTGCGGCCGCGAGCCGTGGATGCACCGCGACTTCCAGCAGCGTCGCCGCAGCAGGGCAGAGAAGTCCGGGAAGGTACACGTGGGTCGGCCCACGGCCCGGCATCACGGTGAAGTTGATGAAGCAGTCGTGCTCGTGGAGGTACAGATGCGTCACGCATCGACCGTACCGGAGCCTGTAGCTGGGCTTGGCTACCTCCCACCGCTCGGTTCACCCATTCATGGGGGAGAGGTCCCGGCGATGATGGCCCACGTGGCGATGGCGCCGGCGACGCTCGACCAGCGTCCGTAGCCCTTGTAGATGGCAGCGGCGATTGCGGCTTGTTCCTTGAGGGTGCCTTGTGCGGCGATTTGGGGGTCGGACACGTTGCGGACGATGAGGTAGGGCGGGGCTTCGGGACCGAGCTCTCGGCAGACCATGCCGAGTACGGCGTCGCCCATTTCGGCGAGTGTTCCTTTGCCTTGGAGCCCGTAGTGGTCGTTGCTCGTGTCGAAGCCGAAGAAGTCGGTGGTGAGGATGCCGCCGGCTCTGCTTCTGGCGGTGATGATCTTGGGGGGTCGGGTGTTGGTGTGCGGTAGGAATCCGGCGTTGGCGCCGATGAGCCGTTTCGCCGTCCGGTATCGCGGCTTGATCCCGCTCAACCGTGATTTGTAGGTGAGCCCGTCGAGCTGCGGGAACTTCCGTTTGCAGTCGAAGCTGACGTACCGCGACACGATGACGTCACCGACTTGTTCAGCGGCGCCGATCGCACCGCCGGTGCCGCAGCTGATGACGAGTTCGGGCTGACAGTCTTCGATGAGCTGCTTCCACACGGCGGCGTTGGCCAGTTGCGGACCGTCTTGGGACATGTGCGACGCGGACTTGAACAGGGTGACGTTCTTGTCGCCGATGGTGGCGGTCCAGTAGGTGCCGAGGAATTGCTGGCCGGCGTGGCGTGCCGGTGCGAGGGGTTGCATCGTGGCGGCGATGGCGTCGTAGTTCTTGGTGTATCGCTGCCAGTCATCGCGGCTGTCGAATCCGGGGGTGAGCACGCGGGCCAGGGCGTGGCCTTCGTCCATCGTCCAGGTGACGACCAGGACGTCACATTTCGGCAGCGGGAGTCCGGTGCCGGTGGGTGGGGTCAGCGGCTGCGGGGCGAGGTGTTCGGGCCACGGGATGGGTTTGAACTCGGACAGGCCGTACGCCTTGGGTGCGGCGGCGAAGAACCCGGCCGCGGCGGAGTGTTTGGCGGTGATGTCGGAGTCGAAGTCGATGATCTCTCGCGCCAGGTCCGGTTCGCCGCCGGCACGACCGCCGACGGTGGGCACGATGGCCCGGTGGTCCACGATGCCGAGGTTGTCCCGTAGCCAGTCCTTGCCCGCAGCCATCACAGCCTCCCGTCGGCAACCCCATCAGATGTGTCGCGAACCCTATGCCACCTCGAACAACAGAATTTCACGACGGTCGGGTGGCATCGCGTGCGCATGAACGAGGGGCTGGCGGCGGCTGACATGTCGCATCTAGTTGGTCACGAGGAGTCGGGTGGCGCATTCGGCGAGGTCGATGTTGCCCTGGAGGAGGTCGTTGTCGCTGAGTTGGTATTCATCGTTGCCGTGGATGCCGACGTCCTCGATGGCCAGTCCCGTGGAGAGGCCCGTGCGGGTCATTCGCCGTACGGCGATCGAAAAGGTGATGCCGGCGGGGATCGGCGGGAGTGGTCGTCGGGCGGCGTGGTAGGCGTATTCGATGTCGTCGCTGGTCCACACGTTGGCACCGCCGGCACCGGTGGCGGTGCCGACGGAGAGGATGGTGCCGATGCCGTGGTCGAGGATGCCGGCGGCGAACAGGTCACCGCAGGAGAACGTGTTCGCGTCGACGATCGCGACGACCGGTCCGCGGTAGGCGCGACGGTGTTGGTTGCAGGCCTCGGAGTCGGCGATCGGGAGGTGTTGGGAGAATTCCTCGCCGAGTTCGACGGCGCTGCGGGTCGAGGCGGCCCAGTCGGCGAGGTCGGCACCGTTCCCGTCCGCTTCGGCGATGGCCACCATTGCCGGGGTTGCCCGGCAGGCGAAGCGTGCCGGGTCGATGGGGTTGGTGGTGAAGAGTTGGAAGAGTTGCTCGGTGGTGTCGATGACCCCACCCGGGTTCGAGCGCAGATCGACGATCAGTCCCTTGCGCGGCATGCGGTGCAAGATGTCGGCGACTTCGTCGATGAAGCCACCGGTGTGGTCGACATCGAACGTCCAGAGGCGGAGGTAGCCGAACGTGCCGTGCGAGGTGGTGAGCTTGCGGGCCGAGATGGCATCGGAATAGTTGGTGGGGAACCATCCGCTCGCTCGGGCGGCCAATTGGTCGCGGGTCTGGTCGTGTTCCCACAGTTCGGTGGCGAACAGCAACTTGCGAGCCCGTCGGGCGGTTTCGGCCGCTTCGTTGATGGCTCGTCGGGTGCGTGCCTCGATCTGGGTGTTGGCCGTGATCGCATTGCCGGGTTCGATCGCTCGCCATTCGAACCGGACCGTGCGATCCGGGTCCGTCGCCGGGTCGTCGGTGCGGCGGTAGCCGATGTCGACCCACAGCTCATCGGGTGGTGGCAGATACTGCAACGGGCGCTGCGTGAGCGTCTGCAAGGCGCGAGCGCGGCGGGCGTCGGGTCGCCCACCGGTGAGCGTGTCGGCATAGATGTCCACCGCCCTGGCGAACGGGACCCCGTTCCACGTGGTGACCACGACTCCGCAACCGAAACCATCGACACCGGCGATGTCGTCGCTGGTCTTGGTGACCACATAGGTGGGTGCCAGATGGGATCCGTACGGTTCGACGAGGAACGGCAACGCCGCGACATAGCCGCGCAGGTTCTGATCGGCGGCGTCGATGTACAGCTGCGTGTGTTGATCACGCAACCGGTTGATCACCGCGGTCAGTTCGCGCAGGAACCCGGCGGAGTCGAGATATGGGATCTGACGACGCAACGCGCTCAACGCCCGGATCGGGTCATACCCGTACAGCGCCTTCTTCTGGCTGTAGTGGACGTAGATGTCGGTGAACATGATCGTCCACACGTCGATCAGATCGTGACGCTGGGTGACGGTCAACGCCACCGGTCGCCACGACGCCGCCGACATCGGCCCGACCACCTCGGCGAGCGGTTGGCCACGTCGGGCGGCCTGTGTCGTCGCCAGGACGGTCATCTGCCGAACTTCCCACGCAAGGGAGCCAACACCCCGCCCTGGATCGCTGACGCATCCAGCAGATCGAAGAACGCGGTGTCGTGCTCCAAGGTGGGCACCGGCGGGATCTTCACCGTCGCCGCGTTCTTCGGTGGACCGGCCCGGCCGCTACGGCGGGTATCGGGCATGTCCAAGAACAACTCCAACTCGGCGTCCGGGGCGAACCGCGGCCCCGACGCTGCCCGCGCCTGTGCCGTCGCGATCGCCGCCTGCGGGTCCGACTGCACCCCGTTGAGAACGCCCATGATCGCCGACCACGACCATGCTCGCGACACGTCCACCGGATCGGGTACCGCAACCAACCGCCGGCGACCAGCCACCGTCATCGGGAACGTCGGTGACGCGCCCGCCGCGGTCATCCACGCGGTGTCGCCGTACCGGGGCACACCATCGATCACCACGAGCGCCACATCACGTTCCGTCGCGGCCACGATCCGCGACCACACGCTCCCGCGTCCGCGACCTCGGATCACCGTGACATCGGCGAAGCCGCCCTCGACGAGACGGCCCACCGGTCGATGCCAACACCGCTCGAGCAACACGCCCGGATTCGTCGTCACCATCTCCACGATCTGCCCGTTCGTCAACGAGCAGCCGAACCGGTCCGCGGCGATACGCGCCACCTTCATCTCGCCGAGCAGATTCTTGGTCCCTGATGGCCCCCAGTCCGAACCAAGGCACACCCGCACCCCACACGCACGGGCGTCATCGATCAACGTCGTCTGCCCGTACAACACCAGATTCGACAACGGCGACCACACCACCCCACCCGCCGTCGACGCCGGCCACTTCGCCCAACTCGCCGGATCGACCGCGCAACAATGAATACCGATCAGCGTCGACAGCAACCCCTCGGTGTCAGCCAGATCCGTGTAATCACGCAACACCCGCGAACCCTGCTGACCCTCCGAGCAGTGATAGATGAACCCCGAGCCGGCACCCATCCGCCGCACCGCGGTCGCCAACGCCTCACCCGTCTTCGTGACCACCGACGTGTAGATCAGATCGTCACGACCGGTCCCCGCTTCTTCGGCATCGACGTTGCGCATCACCGTCCGATAACCCCTGTTCGCCGTCGGCCAACCCTGCACACTGGTCGCGCCGCCGGCCATCGCCCGCACCTGCACATACCCCAACAACGCCTCCGGGCACGCCTTGGCATACACCCATGCCGGTTCCGTGATCGACTCCGTGTACGTGTCCGCGTCCGTCCAGTGCTTGTTGTGCAACCACGGCTTGGTCCGCCCCGGCTCCGCCCACAACGGCAACGCGTTGTATGCCAGGTGGTTGTGCATGTCGATCAGACCCGGCAGCACATACGCGTCACCCACATCCACCTCGACCGCACCCGCGAACCCGGCGACCCGCTCATCACCGGACGTCACCGCGACGATGCTGTCATCGCGCATCCACACCCGACCCCGAACCGGCGCACCGACAGCCCCCTCTGCCATCGACACCACCCGACCCGCAATCACCAACTCGCCCACCACAACCCCCGTCACTCGTCGATCAACCCGATGCCCCGGTCACGCAACCGCTCCGCACCACCGACCCGAGCGGCGGTGCCAGATCCGCCAGATCGGTTCGTCGAGCGAGCCGCCCGGAAACGGTACACCCGCCCGTGCGACCCAGAAGTCGGAACCCTGCAGGCGACGGTCGGTGGATCGCCTGGTGGTGCAACGTTCAGTTCAACGGCGGAAACCCGGGGCGCTACAGTCGGACGGATCGGCGGTTCGGACGCACCCTGGTCGCGAGTGAGATGACGGATGTCGACTTCGACACCGTTGACGTGGCGGATGAGTCGCTGGTTCTGGACGCGATGGCAGCTGCTCCGGTTCCGCCTCAGCAAACCGCAGAAGATCGGGGTTCCCGGGCCAAACGTGGGCTCGCTCGCGGAAGTACCGCTCGGACAGATCCACCCGCGCATCCCGCTGCGCGAGGTACTCGCCGTCGAGCGGCTGCCGAAGCAGGAGGCGAGTCTCGGCATGAGGATTCTGGTCGGCGCCGGTCTCGTGCTCGTGCGGGTGGTCCGCCCGATGCGTTCCGGGCTGCGTGAGATCGCGCGACGGACGACGGGTGCCGATCGACGTGTTCCAGCGAGTGGTCAACAACAACTTCGCGCTGCAGATCCGGGCGCGGTCAGCTGCTTGACGATTACGGGAAGGTGGCCCTCGACGCGAGGGGCGCCGCACTCTTCACCCGATTCCTCGAGGAGTGTCGCGGTCCTGCAGCGACGTTACGACGAGACACCCGCCGGACCGTGGCGGATGGAACCCAAGAACCTCGAGATCAACATGAACGGGTGACGAGCCCGCAGGGAGGCCACGATGGACGACACGGACGCACCGGTAGCTCGATGGGAGGATGCGAAGTCCGAAGGCATCGCATTGCTCGACCGCGGGAAGTTCGACGATGCCGTGACCAGCTTGCGTCGGGCGGTCGCGGCTGACGCCACGGGTGAGAGCGAGGCGTTGCTCGGACTGGCCGAGTTCCACCGCGAGCGCTACGTGGACGCCGCCGACCACTACGCCAAGGCCCTCGCCGTCGACGGAGATCAGCCCGAATGGGTCTCGATGCTCGCCGCCTGCCGGGCCAACACCATCGCCAAGGTCGAGGTGCCCGTGCCCGACGTCGTCCATTTCGACCGCGACACGATCATCGGTCCGCCCCCCACCTCGAGGCTCCCCGTCCCACCCGCCGAGCGCCACGGGCCGACACTGTGGCAGCGGTTCCGGTACCTCGTCGGCCACGCGGCCGGCAGCGTCGGCGGCGGGATCATGCACGCGTTGACGAATCTCCTCGGCCGGCGATATCGCGGCGACGTCTGGACCACCTGGTACCGCACAGGGGTCTACGTCGGGATCTTCCGACTGGCGTACATGCGAAACCAGCTCAATGCGAGGAACCTGCGCTCGACGTACCCCTCACACACCCACGTCGCGTTCCAGCCCGATGGGCTCGAGCCACCGCGCGGTGTCACGCACTTCCGGACCGCGGACGGGAGCTGGAACAACTTCGACAATCCCAAGGAGGGTGCTGCCGGCACGCGCTTCCCGCGCAACGTCGACAACAGCGCCATCAGAGCGCCGAGCGACGAGGAGCTCCTCACGCCCAACCCGCGCACGATCAGCCGCAAGCTGCTCGGCCGTTCGGCGAGACATGGTCGAGGTCCCGTTCCTCAACCTGCTGGCGGCGTCGTGGATCCAGTTCCAGAACCACGACTGGATCACCCACGGCGAGAACATCGACGACCGACCACATCGAGATCCCACTGGACGAGGACGACCCCGCTCGACGGCGATACCGGCAGACGACGATGTTCGTCGGCCGCACCCAACCGGATCCGACCCGCCGGGACGGCGAGGAGACACCGGTCACGTTCATCAACGAGGTGACGCACTGGTGGGACGGTTCGCAGATCTACGGCAGCGACCAGGCGACCCAGGATCGGCTGCGCAGCGGGATCGGCGGCAAGCTGAAGCTCGCCGACGAGGCGACGCTGCCACTCGACCGGCAACGGTGTGGAAGACAGCGGCATGGTCCGCAACTGGTGGGTCGGCCTGGCGATGCTGCACACCCTCTTCGTCCGGGAGCACAACGCCATCTGCGACCACCTCGCCGAGGGCCATACCGACTGGGACGACGACCGCCTGTTCAACGTGGCGCGCCTCGTCAACGCGGCCGTGATGGCGAAGATCCACTCGATCGAGTGGACGCCGGCGATCCTGCCGAACCACAGCCTCGACACGGCACTCAACTCGAACTGGTACGGGATGCTCACGTATCGGTTCCGCAAGCCAGGCGATCGCAAGACCGTGGCCGAGCTACAACGTCGCCAACCCCGAGCTCGGCGGCGTGGTCGGCAACCAGCTCAACCGGCACGGCGCGCCGTTCGGGCTGACCGAGGAGTTCGTCGAGGTCTACCGCCTGCACTCGCTGCTGCCGGAGACACTTGCGTCTCCGCCGCCACGACGACGGGACCGACATCGAGGAGGTGCCCTTCGTCGCCACCCGGCAAGCCGGTTCGCCGAAGGTGACCGCACGGATCGGGATGACGGATCTGTTCTACTCCTTCGGGAACCAACACCCGGGAGCGCTCGTAGCTCAACAACTTCCCGCGATTCATGCAGGAGCTGAGCATCCCCGGTCATCCCGTGTTCGACATGGGCGCCGTCGACATCCTGCCGCGCCCGCGAACGCGGCGTCCCCCGCTACAACGAGTTCCGGCGTCAGCTGGGTCTGAACCCGATCCGCACCTTCGACGACCTGACCGACGACAAGGCCACTGTCGCGGCAATCAGCGAGGTGTACGGCGACGACGTCGAACTGCTCGACCTGCTGGTCGGCACCCTCGCCGAGGCACACCGGCCGTCCGGCTTCGGATTCGGCGAGACGATGTTCCAGATCTTCATCCTCAACGCCAGCCGCCGACTGCAGGCCGACCGCTTCTACACCGACGACTACCGACGCCGAGGTCTACACCCCCGAGGGAATGGAGTGGGTCGACCGGACCCGACTTCAAGGACGTCATCCTGCGCCACTTCCCCGAACTCGCCTCGACGGGGCTCGGCAACATCAAGAACGCCTTCGAGCCGTGGGACAGCGACGCCGAGCTCGATCCCGAGCGCCATCCCCTCCGCGCGTTCGACCCCGAGCTGAAACGCGATCCGTGGAAGGGCGACGCACCCCGCACCCCCATGTAACGACCATGCGAGGCCGAAAAGCGACTGACCAGGGACAAGAGCCCTGGTCAGAACGTGTGCGCATCGGCCGGCGACTTGAATTGGACCACGTCACCGTCGAGTCGGATCTCTCCACTCGTCGGTCGATGATGACCGAAGAGGTTCATCAACAACGAGGTGCGACCCGAACCGACCAAGCCTCCGATGCCGAGGATCTCGCCCGCCCGCAGCTCGAAGCTCACGTCATCCAGCGGGCCGCCAGCGAGCCCTCTGGCTTCGAGCACGACGGACTCGTGCGGCGCCGACAAGTCGCCGATCGGCTCGATCTCGCCGGCTTCGCGCCCGATGATCGCTGACACCAACTTGGTTCGATTCAGCTCACCGATGTCGTGTCGCGCAACGGTTCGGCCGTCTTTCATCACGGTGACCGACTGCGCGATGCGCATGATCTCTCCCAGTCGATGTGACACGAACAGCACGGCGATATTGCGGGCCTGCAGACGCTCGACGGCCGCAAACACCCGCTCGACCTCCGCGTCGGCCAACGCGACGGTCGGTTCGTCCATGACGACCAACCGAGCGTCGCCGGCGCACGAGCGTGCGATGCCGACCATCCATCGCTCGGCGACGCTGAGCGATGACAGCTGTGCGGCCGGATCGACGTCGACGAAGTCACGAAGGACTTCGTGAGCCGCGGCCTCCGCCTTTCGCCGCGACACGAACACACCTCGGCGAGGCAGCCGCCGACCCAGGAACACATTCTCCGCGACGGTCAGTCGAGGCACCAGGGCGACATCTTGATGGATGAATCGCAAGCCGAGTCGATCCGCCTCGGCTTCGTTCTGGATGTCGGCGGCGTTGCCGTCGACCTTGATGGTTCCCGAGTCCCGCGACTGAGCTCCGGCGAGGATCTTGATCAGTGTTGACTTTCCGGCGCCGTTCTCTCCGACGAGCCCGTGGACGGTGCCGGCTTCGACGCGGAGTGATGCGTTGTCCAGGGCACGGACGCCAGGAAACGTCTTCGACAGTCCTTCGATCTCGATGAGGTAGTTCTCAGACATTGGATCCCCGGTCGTCGGCGAGCCCCCGTGGTCACCGACTGGCGGTCACTATAACGAACCATCGATGCAAAGGAAAGGAATAACCCAACCAACGTCCGGTTAGCTATTCTCTTCACTTTCGTGGAAAAGTGTGTCACAGTAAGCATCTGTAACCGACTTGCATCTACTCACGGGGTTCGTAGTAGCTGTGACGTTTGTCTTTGGGGGATTGGTAATGGAGGTCGCTACACAGCAGCCTGAACAGACTCCTGCACGAGATGATGGTGAACGGCGTGCCATAGGCGTGCCCGACACCTCACAACGACTGCTGGCCTTCGCGTCGTCGCTACGGCACGCTCGTCTTCTTGGTCATGCTGATCGTGCTCTTCACCGTTCTGTCCGAGGTCGTGCTCGGCCAGCAGCGATTTCTCACCGGAGCCAACCTGTCATTGATCCTCAGACAGTCGGCCGTTCTGGCGATCCTCGCCGGGGGTTTGACCGTCGTGTTGATCCTCGGCGAGTTCGATCTCTCGATCGCCGCAGCCCTCACGCTCGGTGGCACCAATGTTCGCGCTGTTCGTACAGGGCAGCTACGTGTTGACGTGGCCGACCATACCCTTCACCGACGTCGGAGGAGGCCCGATCTTTGGTGCTGGCTGGCAGTCGTCAGTTGGCGTCGCGCTGGTGGCTGCGTTGCTGTTCGGCGTGCTCCTCGGGGTCATCAACGGCGTGATCGTCTCGTACTTCGGAGTCACGGCATTCATCGCCACACTCGGCGTCGCCGGCATCGTCGAGGGCTATCTCATCCGGATCACCGGGGGCCGCTCGGTCCAGTTGCCGGAAAGCGTGACGAACAAGGCGCAAGGCACTCTGCTCGGTTGGGCGGCGCCGCCGAGCTGGGAATGGTCGTTCACGGTGTTCGGCCGAGAGTTCAACATCATCCTCGCAGGACTGAGCTTGCCTCTCATCGCGCTCGCAGCGGTGGCGGTGCTGATGGCCCTGTGGACGTTTCTGAATCACACGGAAGCCGGCCGTCGGATGGATGCCGTCGGCGGCAACCCGGAGGCATCTCGTCTGGCGGGCATCAACGTTCGTCGCTACCGCCTGATGGCCTTCGTGATCTGCGCGACGGTCGGCGCCTTCGCCGGCATCGTTCTGGCTGCCGGACGCACCGGTTCGGCCGTCACGCTGGTCGGCAACCAGGGTTCGTACTTGCTTCAGGCATTCACGGCCTGCTTTCTCGGAGCAGTGACGTTACGAGAAGGCGAGTTCCACATTGCCGGCACTGTTGTCGGCGTAACGCTGATGACGGTGACCTTTTCCGGTCTCATCATTCTCGGGGTCCCGGGTTATGCCCAGACGATTGCCAACGGCGCAATCCTCGTCGCGGCACTTACGTTCGCTGGTTTGGCCCGCAAAGCAGCCGGACGGCCGGAACGCACTCGACGCACACGCTTCCGCCCGGCTCGATCAGCTGCTTCCGGCGAATCTAGGTCCACGTCTTCCAGATCGGCAGACGACACCACAAACAAGGGGGAAATGGAATGAAACACACACGGAACGTCAGCGCGCTGGCCTTGACACTCGTTCTCGCCACCGCTGCGGCAGCATGCGGCAGCGACGGTGGCAACAGCGCCGACTCGGCGGCCCCCGTCGAGACAACAGCAGCCAGCACGGCCACCACCGATACTTCGAGTGCGACGTCGACTGCGAGCAGCACATCGGGTGGTGCGTCCGACACCTCGAAGGGCGGACTGCCAGAGGGCGCTGTCGAGGTGGAGATCACCGACGACCTCGCGGCGCTCGCGGGCGTCACGGCAGGCATTGCCAATCTGGCACCGGTGCCTGGCGCCGAGCGGTGGTCGAAGCCGCTGCAGAAATGTCTCGAGGACAACGGCGCAACGGTCGACTACCAAGATGTCGGCGGCGACCCGACCAAGCTGCCCGCTTTGCTGGATGGATGGCTGGCGACAGAGACGCAGGCCGTGTTCAACATCGGCATCGACATGAGTGGCCAGGATTCGGTGACGAGCAAGTTCACCGCCGCCAACGTCCCGTTCGTGACCTGGGGCGCCGGCAATCCCGCGGGTGTCGTGGCTCTCGACGCGAACCAGACAGAGGACGGTCGGGATCATCGCGAAGTACGTCGCTGACCAACTCGGTGGCAAGGGCGACGTGTTCCTGGTGAATGCGAACAACCCAGCGCTGCAGAGTCGCGAGGCCGGCATCAAAGAGGTTTTTGACGGGTACCCGGACATTACCCTGACGGTTGGCGGCGACGCACTGGGATTTACCTCGGAGGCCGCGCAGACAGCGACGGAGACGGCCCTGCAGGCCAACCCCAACATCAAGGCCGTCATCGGCGGATTCGGTTCACTCGGTGTCGGCGCGGCCACAGCGGTCACGGCCGCCAACAGCGACGCGATCGTCGTCTCGATGAACGGCGACCCCGAGGAGTACGCCGCGATCCGATCGGGCGGACCATTCAAGGCAACGGTGGCTGATGGCCACGAATACGGCGGCGAGGCAGCATGCAAGATCGCGTCGTCGATGTTGGCCGGTAACCCGGCACCGGGCACAGCCGGGAAGCCGATCCTGACAACATCGGTGCTCGTGACGAGCGACAACGTTCCTGCCGATGGCGAGATCGAGCCGACACCCCGGCTGTTCTACCAACTGCCCTGAGGCACCGTGCTGGGTGTCGGCAGGTGCTGCCGACACCCAGCACCGGTGTCCACCGCGCCAGAGAGTTCCACCGAAAGTTCGATCAGAAAGGTCGCGAACGATGACAGAGACCAATCCACGGGGCGTCGCGATCGTCACCGGTGCCGGGCGCCACCGCGGCATCGGGCGGGCCATCGCACTCCGACTGGCGTCCGACGGCTTCGCCGTCGTCGTGCACCACCGCTCCCCGGGATCCTCGATGACGGACGCGGAACGGGCGGCCGGCTGGGGCGGCGCTGATTCGGTGGTTGATGAGATTCGCTCCGCTGGTGGAACGGCGGCGTCTGCCGTCGGCGACGTCTGCGAACTCGCGACGGGTGAGAATCTCCGCGAACGTCGCTTCGGGCATGGGCCAACAAATCCTGACCGTCGACGGCGGCATGTCGCTGAATTGACCAACAGGAGAACAATGCCATCCACCCCCATCTCACTGGACGAGAACCTGCTCTGCGACTTTGCGGTGCGTGATCCGTACTGTGATACTTCCAGCCGCTGCGCGAGCTCGACCCGGTCCACTGGAATCCTCGTCACCGAGCGTGGATCGTCACGCCGCACGCCGAGCTGAGTCACTCGTTGCGCAGTCAGAGCCTCACGGCCGAGCGCATCACACCATTTACGCAAGCCATCAGTCGCGGATCGGATTTCGACGATGTCGACGTCACGTTCTCGATCCTGAAGGACTGGGTGGTGTTTCGATGACCCACCCGAGCACACGGACTGCGCAAGCTTGTGTCGAGAGCGTTTGCGCCATCGATGGTGCGCCACCGCTCCGATGAGATCTCTGCAACGATCTCATCGCTTACCGAGCGAATGACCTCGGGTGACACCGTCGACTTGATCCACGAGTTCGCCTACCCGCTGCCCGCGATCGTGATCGCCGAGATGCTCGGCGCACCACCGGAAGATCGCGATCTGTTCAAGGAGTGGTCGGACAAGCTCACCGCGTCTGGTGTTCGGCGCCTACGACAAGGAAGATCGCTTCCATTCCGCTGCGGCGGGCATGCTCGAACTCCGTGACTACCTGTTGGCCCTCATCAGTCAGTACGAGCGGGAACCAGGAGACAACTTGATCAGCCTGCTTCTCGAACACGAAGACGATGATGCCCTCACCCGCGACGAACTCGTGTCGACCTGCACGTTGCTGCTGTTCGGCGGACACGAGACGACCACCAACCTGATCGGTAACGGGATGCTCGCGCTCTTGTCGAATCCCGATCAACACGACCTGATCAAGGCGAGTCCCGAGCTCATCGGGCCGGCGATCGAGGAATTCATCCGCTTCGACGGGCCGGCGCGGGCAACCGTGCGCTTGGTGAAAGAAGATCATCAGCTCGGCGACAAGGAACTCAAGGCGGGCGAGCGGGTGTTCCTCATCAATCCAGCTGCGAATCACGATCCGCTCGTCTTCACCGATCCGGATCGTCTCGACATCACCCGCAACCCCACCAATCACCTCGGTTTTGGTGTCGGTGTCCACTACTGCCTCGGAGCGCCACTCGCGCGCCTCGAGGGTCAACTTGCCATTGGAGCTCTCTTGCAGACCTTTCCTGACATGGAACTCGCCGTACCTCGCGACGATCTCGCACTGGCACAGCACGATGCTGTCTCGTGGCCTGAAGAGTCTCCCTGTCCGGTTGGGACGATGACGATGGGCGTCAAACGAGTCAATCACACTGCTGTCAGCGTCCGCTCGATGGAGCGCTCGATCGAGTTCTACCGCGATCTCCTCGGGTTGGAAGTGCTGATGGAGATGGACGTCGATCGACACGAAGGTCTCGACGCAGTTGTCGGCATGACCGGCGCCGTTGGCCGTGTCGCCTTTCTCGCCGCGGGCGACACGCTGATCGAGCTCTGGTGCTACACGTCGCCGCGCGGTCAGGACGTCGCTGCCAACAGCATTCCAGCGGACCTCGGCGTCCGTCACGTTGCGTTCGAGGTCGACGACGTCGATCTCCTCCACGGCCAGTTGGTCGCCGCTGGCTATCGATTCAACTCGGCACCGGTCGATCTCGGACTCCACAAGACGTGTTACCTCCATGGGCCGGACGACGAGCTGATCGAGTTGCTCGAGGATCGCACCGACCGCGCCATGATGGCCCGCATCAACGAGCGCACCGTTGCCCACCGTGCCGCATTGTAGCCACCACACGGTCCGTCAGATCAACACAGCAACGGCGAACAGGGGTAGACGTCATGGAAGTCAGGGGACTCAATGCGCCAATCGGCGCAGTTCAACGCGCGACGGATCGCAATCATCCACGGTGACGTGCAGCTGACCTTCGCCGAAGCCTGGGACCGTGGTGTGAAACTCGCCAACGGACTGCGCGACGCTCGGCCTGCAACCAGGCGATCGCGTCGGCGTGCTCGAGGACAACTCGATCGAAGCACAGGACTTCTTTGTCGGAGCCGCAATCGCTGGCTTGGTCCGCGTTCCTCTCTATGCACGCAACTCGACCGAGAGCCACGAGCACATGCTCGGGCACACTGGATGTCGCGCGCTCGTGATCGCCGACAAGTACCTTTCTGACGTCCAAGGCGTGGCGGACCGACTCCCGGATCTCGGGGCCGTATTCGTACGCGATTCTTCCTATGAGAAGTGGCTGTCGGAACAGTCCGCGGTGGATCCTGACGTGGAGATCAAGCCGGACGATTGGTACATCGTGCGCCACACGGGCGGAACGACCGGGAAGTCCAAGGGCGTCGCCTACAGTCATCGATCCTGGCTCGCCGCCGGCCGTGACTGGTTCTACAACTTCCCGCCGATGCAGGCAGGCGAGTCGTGTCTGCACGTGGGACCGATCTCCCACGGCTCCGGCTACTTGTACACGCCGACCTGGCTGTCTGGCGGGACCAACGTGTTGCTCGACCATTTTGACGCAACCGACACCATCGACGTAATGGAGCGCTCGCGGATCGGCTACATGTTCTTGGTGCCGGCGATGCTCAACAGCATCGCTCGCGAGGAATCCGCCAAAGAGCGAGATTGGTCGGCGCTGAGGGTGATCCAGATCGGCGGCGCGCCGATCAACGACGACACGGCTCTTCTCGCCCGCGACGTGTTCGGAGAGGTGCTGTACCAGGGGTACGGACAGACCGAGGCGTTGCCCGTGTGCATGATGGGCCCCACAGAATGGTTCTCCGAGGTCGATGGTTCCACCCCGCTTCGCTCGGCTGGACGCGCCTTGCCCTTCGCGTATCTCCAGATCCGCGACACCGACGACCACTCGGTGCAGCTCCCGATCGGCCAGGAGGGCGAGATAGCGATCAGCTGCGATGGCCAGATGTTGGGATTCTGGGAAAACGACGAAGCGACGAGCGAGCGGCTCACGTCCGACGGGTTCGTGCTCACCGGCGACATCGGTCGCCTCGATCGACAACGGTTACCTCTATGTCCTCGATCGCAAGGATGACATGATCATCTCCGGCGGCTTCAACATCTGGCCGGCCGAGCTCGAGAACGTCATCCAGAACCATCCGGCGGTCGTGGAGGTCGCGGTCGTCGCAATTCCGCACGAGAGGTGGGGCGAAGCACCGATGGCGCTCTGCGTCGTCGCTGCCGGAGCAGCGGTGACGGAAGCGGACATCGTGTCCCTCTGCGTCGAGCACCTCGGGTCGTACAAGAAGCCAGCGCACGGTCGAGTTCCGCGACCGAGCCGCTTCCCAAGAGCCCGGTCGGCAAGCTTGCAGCGCAAGGTTCTGCGCGAGCCGTACTGGTCTGGCCGAGAACGCCGAGTCGCAGGCAACTGACACAGCAAGAAGGGTGCCGCAACTTGCCGGCACCCCTTCTTCTGGTGTTCACGCGTTGATGCATGTCGAGCTACTTGATCGACCAGCCTCCACAGACCGGGAACAGCTGGCCAGTGAGGAAGTCGCCGTCATCGGAGAAGAAATGCACCATCATCGCGGCAACTTCTTCGGGTCGGCCGAGCCGGTTGACCGTGTGCGATGCGGCAAACGCCACGAGATCCTCCGGCTGCACGCCGGCCAGGATCGGTGTGTCGATCGTGCCTGGCGCAACGGCGTTGACCAGGATGTTGTCGTTCGCGTATTCGATCGCAGCCTGACGAGTGAGTGCGGCGACTCTCCCCTTGGCCGCTGAGTACGCGGCCAAGTTCGGCAGACCACGCAGCGCTGCCATCGACGCGACGTTGCAGATCCGGCCGCCACCATTGGCGATCATCGAAGGGATCACGGCGCGGATGCCCAGCCATACCCCCTTGAGATCGACACCGACGACGTGGTCCCATCGCTCCTCCGTGAGGCCGACAATGGTGTCGGGGCCATCAAGCGCGACGACGCCCGCAATGTTCGCTAGCAGATCGACTCGACCGAATTCATCGATCGTCGCCTTCACGGTCGCATCCCAGAGGTCGGCCTTGGTGGTGTCCATGACCATGAACGATGCCGTGCCCCCGAGGCTTTCGATCTCCTTAGTCGTGACCTCGACTGAGCCCTGGATGTCGGCGCACACCACGCTTGCGCCCTCCTTGGCGAACCGAAGCGCTGCGGCCCTGACCGATCCCTTGGGCAGCCCCGGTGACCAACGCGGTCTTTCCCGTGAGTCTCATCATCTCTCCTTTGCGTTTTCAACAGGCGTCGGATCCCCATGACCGAACGCTCGTTGGGTATCCTAGACCAGCTGGCGGAGGGCGTCACGCAGAAAACATCCCGCTGTAGTGCCGCAGTGTCCTGTACTTGCGCCGTTTGCCCGACGATTCTCGTCGCCTGTGGGAATTCGATCTCCGCCCTTGACGCCCAACGCTCGGTGGGTTACGGTTGAATCTGTTTCCGGGGTCCAATTTTTACAGGGGGTTTACAAATGCCATTAGGTCTCGCGCAGCTCGAGCGAGTCACAGCCGACATCCAGGCTAACGATCTCGAGTGGGTCCAGGTCGCCGAGGGCTCGTACTTCAAGGCGCTCACCATCCACGAACCGACCAACACGGTCGCCTTCGCCTTCAAGATGGATCCGGGCGCTCCCGACTTTCCATCGCATTTCCACATCTGCCGGGCGATGGCCTACACCACCAAGGGCTGGTTCGGCTATCGGGAAGGCACCAACACCGTGGACAACGGCATGTTCTCGTATGAGGCTGCGGGCTCGTTCCACACGCCGTACAGCGACTGCCCAGAGGGATTCGAGTCCCGCGGCATCTTTGAGAGCGACTCCAACGTTCTGCTCCAGAATCACGTTGCACCGGATCCGACGAGCGAAGTCTTGAGTCTCCTGACCGTTCAGGATTTCATCGACATCGCGTCCAAGGAGACCCACATCGTGCGTCTCGATGGAAGCATCTCGGGCGAGCCGCACTTCAAGTACGACTTCTCCGGACCTGTCGACGTCTTCACCACCTGACCTCAATTCACTCCCCTCAAGCCCAATTTCCGTCGGCGTGCGCCGGCGGGAATTGGCGCGTCAGGTAGTGTCGACCTCGCTTGCTCACGAGCAGACGATGGCGTATGGTGACGACCAAGTTGGAACGAGTCGACAACGATCTTCCGGCGACAATACAAGTCCCCCGATGATTCTCTCTTAACCCTTGGAGCCCTGACATGCCGCGACCGAGTAGGTGGACCGACATCGTCGAGGCCGCAGCGAAGCTCTTTCAAGAGAAGGGGTTCGCGGCGACGTCGCTCGAGGACATCGCGACAGAGGTCGACATGTGGAAAGGCAGCCTGTACCACTACATCGACTCGAAGGAAGAGCTCTTGCTGGCGGTGGTGCGCGAGCCTGCCGAGCACATCCTCAACGATCTTCGACTCGTGTCGACGCTCGATCTGCCAGCCGCTGAGAAGCTGCGCATGGTCGCCAAGGCCCATGGTCACGTTCTCGAGACGACCTTCGTCTATGCGTCGGTCTATCTGCAAGAGGTGGCCGGTCGGCGACGGTCGAGCGAGTGGGCGGCAGCCGACCGGGAGTATGTCATGCTCATCACCAAGATCATCGAGGACGGTGTCGCTCGCGGGGACTTCACTCCTCAAGTCGACGCGCGCGCACCTCCACGTATGCACTCGTCGGTGCGTTGAACTGGATCACACGGTGGTATCGCCCCGGCGGTGCGCTGACGGCTGGGCAGATCTCCGACGAGATCTGCACCATCTTCCTGACCGGTCTCATCTCGCGATCATCGGCGCCGATGTTCGTGAATGACGTTGCCGATTTGCAGAACGATCCGGCGCCGGTAGCTGACTAGTCGTTTGGTTTCAGTGGTGCCATTTTCCCGCGACAGTGCCTCAGCGAGCGACCATCTCGAGCACCACCACGACGCATGCGTTGCCGTCGACACCGGACACTCCTCCGCCCATCGTCTCGACCACGCCGATGCCGCGGGTCGGCGGTCTGTCTGTTGCCGGCCTGGCCGCGCAACTGCCACACAACCTCCGCCAACTGGGCGAGACCCGTTGCACCCAACGGATGACCGCGGGACAGCAGACCGCCGGAGGGGTTGACGACCTGGGGACCGCCTAGGCGCGTGTGCCCGGAATGGAGCAGCGCTGAACCCTCGCCTTCGGCGGCCAGACCGAGCGCCTCGGTCGTGACGATCTCGCCGATGGTGAAGGCATCATGGCATTCGAGGATGTCGATGTCTGCCGGCTCGACACCGGCAATTTCGAACGAATCGGCAGCCGTCTGTGCAATCAATTCGAATCCCCACACATGGTCGCTGTCGTAGTCCCACGGCGTGCCTGAGCGCAGTGCCGAACCGCGCACCGCCACATGGCTGCCGGCGCCCGCTCGGCCGACGACCGCTGCGGCCGCGCCATCTGCAACCGGGCAACACTGGAGCAGTGTGAGCGGATCGGCAATCATCCGCGATGCCAGGATCTCCTCCACCGTATGTGGCGTCCGGTGATGGGCCCGAGGATTGTGGACTGCGTGGCCGTGGTTCTTCACCGCCACCAACGCCAGCTCTCGATCGGTCAGCCCGTACAGAGCCTGATAGCGGGTAGCAGCCATGGCATACAAGCTGGGTAGGGCGAGTCCCGCGCGACCTTCGGCGTCGGTCGGCTCCGGGTGGATGGCCCCGTTGAATGAGTCGGTCATCTTCTCCACACCGATGGCCAACACGTTGTCGAACCGGCTGCTCTCGACGGCCACGATCGCCTCATGGAGCGCGGTCGTTCCACTCGCGCACACGTTCTCGACGGTGATGATCGGGATGCCCGAGACACCCATCGTATGCAGCGCACGTTGAGCGACTCCGGGCGCTCCGAAAACCGTGCCCAGGAAGACCGCATCGACGGTCTCGCGACCGGCATCGGCGAGGGCTTCCGCAGTGGCCTGCCAAATCAGTTCGGATGGATGGGTGTCGGGTTGCTTGCCGAATGAAGTGGTGCCGACGCCGTTGATCGCCACGCTCACACGAGCACCTCGACCATCACGTCACCCGTCTCGGTCGGACACCCAAGAGTGACTCGAGAACCAACATCGACTCGCTCGGTCCGGCCGTCGACTTGGGCCAGCACGCGCGGGCCGTCGTCGACGTCCACGTACGCAAGCGCGTAGGGCGGGGTTCGCCCCGGAAGCGCGATGCGAACCACGGTCGAGGACCACACCGTTCCGAGTGGGCCGAACTCGGCTGGTTGCATCGAGCCGAAGCACCGTGCGCATCGTGGCGGTCGCACGAGCATGCGATGGCCACAGGCCACACATCTCGCGCCACTGATCCGCCGAACTCCATCCGCACCCATGACGATCTGCGGCCGCGGGTCAGGAGAGGTGTTCACGTGACGTAGTCTAACACTCGTTTGGTTACCTCTCCCGAAAGTAGGCGCATGCAGATCGATGGAAACGTTGCACTGGTCACTGGCGGAACGTCCGGACTCGGCGCCGCAACCGCGGCTCACCTCGTCGCCCGCGGCGCTCGGGTCGTGGCGATGGATGTTCGACCGATGAGCGAGCCGATGCACGACGTCACGTTCTCCGAGGGCGACGTGACCAACCCCGCTGATGTCCAGTCCGCGATCGAGCTCGCGGTCAGCCTCGGCGCGCTGCGAATCGTGGTCAACTGCGCCGGAGTAGGCAGCAACGAGCGCACCGCTCGGCGCTCGCGCGAACGACAGCCGAATTCCGGCCGACCTCGACGACTTTCGCCGCGTCGTCGAGATCAACCTGATCGGCAACGTTCAACTGCATGCGCCTCGCAGCGGTCGCGATGCAGCCGGCAAACGACAACGAGTCGGATGAGTGCGCTGGAGTGATCGTCAACACGGCGTCGATTGCGGCGTTCGAGGGTCAGGTGGGCCAGGCCGCGTATGCTCATCATCGAAGGCCGGCATCGTGGCACTGACGTTCACCACGGCTCGCGACCTGGCGCCGCTCGGCATTCGAGTGAACGCGATCGCGCCCGGCCTAATGGAGACCCCGTTGTTCGGCACCGTGCGCGATGACATTCGGGCGAGTCTGATCGAGTCGGTCGTCTTCCCCTCCAGGATCGGTCGACCAGCCGAGTTCGCCGACCTGGTGGGGCACCTCATCGACAACGACTACATCAACGGAGAGACCGTCCGAATCGATGCCGGAGCACGGCTGCCTCACCGATCCGCCGCTCGACAGTCCTGAATGCCGGTGATCAGGAAACCATCACGAGTTCGCCAGGACAGGACGAAATCGACGGAATTAACGTTCGACCACTCGGTCAATTGGACGACGCCGCCGCGGCGGCTAGCTGGACCTTCAACTGCGCTCCGTAACGGAACGAAATGGAACTATGCACCGATCGGGTAATGACTCGTGAGCAAGTGGGCCAATTCCGCCGTGCGGGCCATCGTCAAGAACGCGTGGTACACGGGATACGAAGTGTGGAACAAACAGCGCAAGGATGAAGTGCTGCTCGACGTCGAGGATGTAGCTCTGGGACACGTCACCCGCATGCGTTGGAATGACTCGGCAGGGTGGGTCACCTCAGCGGTCCCGATGCACGAGGCGATCATCAGTCGGGAGACCTTGGAAGCCGCGCAATCGATGTTCGATTCGACCGAGCGAACAGCACACGCACTCCAACGCAAGGCCGCGTGTACGCCCTCGCTGGACGCACGCTGCGGCGCCTGCGGGCGTCGCATGCGAGGTCAGTGGAACCATGGCCGGACCTACTACCGCTGCAAGTTCGATGGGGAACATCCCAAGTCCGGAACCACGCACCAGCGCAACATCTACGTCAAGGAGGCCTCCCTACCGTCAGGCCCTCGACCGTTGCCTCGCCAGGTTCTTCGACGACGACCACCTCGACGACACCTGCGCGCAGCTCGCCGGCGTGTCAGGACCAGACCCGATCATCGCCGAGCAGCAAGCCGCGCTGAACGCCGCTATCGCTGACTGTGATCGCAAGCTCGCCAACTACCGCAAGCTGCTCGACGACGCCGCGAACAGTGGCAGCTGGAGGGATCGCGGAGACCCAACATGAACGACGAAAGCTCGAACATCGACTCGGGCACCAGGTTGCCGGCGACCAACTCACCGCCGACGAGGTCAAGGCACTCGTCACCGCGCTGAAGGACATCGTCAACGTCCTGGATCATGCCGACATCGCGGACAAAGCCGACCTCTACGAGCAACTCGGGGTCGAACTCACCTATCACCCCGACGGGAGGGTCTCCGTGGAGTCCCAGCCCCGTGGGGTAAACGTGGTGTCGGAGGGGGGACTTGAACCCCCACGCCCATAATAGGGCACTAGCACCTCAAGCTAGCGCGTCTGCCATTCCGCCACTCCGACGTGGTGGGTCGTTGACCCTATCTGTTGCTTCCTGCTACGCCACGTCCAGCAGGAAATCGAGCGCCACGAGCGTGAAGATCCAGATCAGCGCGAACACGAACGTGATGCGGTTGAGGTTCCGCTCCGCCGCCGACGAGCCCAGAGCCGCTCCGCCGCCGCCGCCGAACATGTCGGAGAGGCCGCCACCCCGCCCACTGTGCATCAGGATGCCCGCGATCAGGGCGGCCATCGAGAGCACGTTGATCGCCAGGGTGAGGTAGAGCATGACGTCGCGCACGGCCGGGAATCCTACCGGTCCGACGGCTGGAAGCTCACCGGCGCACCCTGGTCGACGAAGATCGTCTCCGGGAAATGGCAGGCCACCGGATGGCCCGTGCCGCGTTCGATCAGCAGCGGTTCCTCCTCCGCGCACTTGCCCTCCGCCTTCGGACAACGCGTCCGGAATCGGCAGCCGCTCGGCGGATTGATCGGCGACGGCACCTCACCCTGCAGCACGACACGCCGACGCTCCCGCTCGCTCACCGGGTCGGGCGACGGCGCCGCCGAGAGCAGTGCCTGGGTGTACGGATGCGCCGGCTTCCTGTAGATCTGATCGGCCGGCCCGACCTCCATGATCTTGCCGAGGTACATCACCGCGACGCTGTCGGACACGTGCCGGACCACCGCCAGGTCGTGGGCGATGAAGAGGTAGCTGAGTCCGAGCTCACCCTGCAGGTCTTCGAGCAGGTTCATCACGCCGGCCTGGATGCTGACGTCCAACGCCGAGACCGGCTCGTCGAGCACGAGCAGTTTCGGATCGAGCGCCAGCGCCCGCGCGATCCCGACACGCTGGCGTTGGCCACCGGAGAACTCGTGCGGGAAACGTCGGGCGTGATCGGGAGAGAGACCGACGAGATCGAGCAGCTCCTCCACCCGCGCGTCGTGATCTCCCGGCACCTTGTGGATCTGCAACGGTTCGGCGATCGCCGCGCCGACCGTCATCCGTGGGTCCAACGACGCGTACGGGTCCTGGAACACCATCTGGAAGTCACGGCGGAGCTTGCGCAGCTCCTTGCGCGGCATGCCGATGAGTTCGCGCCCCTCGAAGCGCACCGATCCGCCGGTGGGCTTGAGCAGCTGCAGCACACACCGTCCGACCGTCGACTTGCCCGAGCCGCTCTCGCCGACGAGGCCCAACGCCGTACCGGGCGGGACCGTGAACGACACGCCGGAGACCGCCTGGACGAACCGTTGGACCGAGCGGAAGCCGCGATGCTCCCGAACGGGAAACATCTTGACGAGGTCCTGGACCTCGAGCATCGGGACCTCGTCGGTGGTGGTCGCGTCGCCGATGTGCATGTCCGCCGCCGCGGTCACGAGACCTCCACCTTGACGGCCAGTTCCTCGGCACGGATGCACGCGGTCTCGATGTCGCCGAACGGGCGAAGGTCGGGCAGGCCGACCGCGCAGTCGGGAACCGAGTGCGGGCACCGGACACGGAAGGCACAACCACTCGGCGGGTGGAGCATGTTCGGTGGCGCACCAGGGATCGGGATCAGCCGTTCGTTGCCGAGGCCCGGCATGCTGCCCATCAGCCCGCGGGTGTAGGGGTGCGACGGATGATCGAAGATCGAATGGACGTCGCCACGCTCGACCGGCCGGCCCGCGTACATGACCTGGACATCATCGGCGATCCGGGCCACCACGCCGAGATCGTGCGTGATGAACACCACCGCCGCGCCGGTCTGCTTCTGGATGTTCTGGATCACTTCGAGGATCTGCGCCTGCACCGTCACGTCGAGCGCCGTGGTCGGCTCGTCGGCGATCAGCACGTCGGGGTCGTTGGCGATCGCCATGGCGATCATCACGCGCTGTCGCATCCCGCCGGAGAACTCGTGCGGATACTGCCGGGCCCGGTCCTTCGGCTGGGGGATCCCCACGAGATCGAGGAGGTCGACGGCGCGTGCTGCGGCCGCGGCCTTCGACACGTCCTGGTGCGAGCGGATCATCTCCGCCACCTGCGCGCCGATGCGGTGCGTCGGATTGAGCGCCGACAGCGGATCCTGGAAGATCATCGCGATCTTCCGTCCCCGGGCCGCCTGCCACTGCTTCTTCGTCCCCTTGAGCAGGTCGACGCCGCCGACCTTCACCTCGCCGGTGACGATCGCCGACTCGGGCAGCAGGCCCATGGCGGCAAGCACGGTGACGGACTTGCCCGAGCCGCTCTCACCGACGATGCCGAGCAGTTGCCCGGGCTGGACCGAAAAGCTGACGCCGCGTACCGCTTGCACCATCCCGCCGTGCGACGGGAACGAGACGTGGAGGTCGCAGACTTCGAACGCGGGATCGGTCACGCGCGATCCTTGTTCGCCTTCGGATCGAAGGAGTCACGCAGGCCGTCCCCGACGAAGTTGATGCACACGATGGTGATCACGAGGAACAGACACGGGAAGACCACCAGCCACCAGTAGCCGGACAGGATCGTGCGCTTCGACTGGCCGATCAGGAGGCCCCAGGTGGTTCGGCCTTCACCCGGGCTCGGACCGTATCCGAAGAACGACAGCGTCGACTCGGCGAGGATCGCACCGACCACCGCGAGGCTGAGCGCCACCATGATCGGTCCGAGTGCGTTGGGGATGAGATGGCGGAACACGATGCGCGGCCCGCTGGCGCCGATCGACCGAGCCGCTTCGACGTACTCGCGTTCCTTCATGCCGAGCACCTCGCCGCGGACGATGCGGGCGACCGCCATCCACGACACCGCGGCGAGCAGGATGACCATGAATCTCGTCGAGGATTTCTCCCCCATGAACGTGTCGACGTACGGGATCTCGGCCAACACGTTGCGCAGCACGAGCAGTGACACGAGGATCGGGAAGGCCAGGAAGACGTCGGTGATGCGCATCAGCACGTCGTCGAACTTGCCGCCGCGGTATCCGGCGATCGCACCGACGATCGCGCCGACCGTGCAGGCGATCAACGCCACCGAGATGCCGATGATGATCGAGACGCGACCGCCGTAGAAGATGCGGCTGTACAGGTCGCGGTTGAGGTCGTCGGTGCCGAACCAGGCTCGTGCGCTCGGTGGGGAGTTGATGAACGTCGTCTCGGTGACCGGCAGGCGCTCGGTCTCGCCGTACCGCGCCGGGATGCTCGGGAAGAGACAGAGAAACACGACGATGGCGAGCATCACGAGCGCGATCATCGCCACCCAGTTCCGACGGAACCGTCCGAGCGCGAGGCGGAACGGCGAGTGCGACTCACCGCCCAGCCCCTCGGACGCGTTCATCTCCTCCAGACCGGAGAGGTCGGCCGGGGTGACCGGCGCGAAGTCGGTCGGCAGCGGAGTGGCAGACAAGTCAGTCAAGACGGATCCTTGGATCGAGGTAGGCGTACAGGACATCGGCGAGCAGGTTCGCCAGGATCACTCCCGACGACGACGAACACCATCCACGGCATCAGCTGCGGAAAGTCGCCGTTCTCGTAGGCGGTGAGGAAGTAGTCACCCATGCCACGGGTCTCGAAGATCCGCTCGGTGATGATGAGACCGCCGATGATGGCACCGAAGTCGATGGCGGCGACCGTGACGATCGGGATGAGCGCGTTGCGCAGGGCGTGGCGGACGAGGATCCGGCGCTCACTGATCCCCTTGGCGCGCCCGGTGCGCAGATAGTCGTTCGTCTTGACCTCGAGCAGCGAGGCCCGCATGTATCGCGAGTAGACGGCGATGACCTGGATCGCCACGACGGTGATCGGCAGGATCATGTGCTTCATCCGCAGCACCGGATCGAAGCCGCTGTGGCCGGGCGGGTAGACGCCCGACGTCGGCAGCACCGGTTTCTCCAGATGGAGCCATTTCGTGAGGAGAATGGCGAAGAGGAGCTGCAGCAGGACGGCGGAGATGTACGGCGGGATGCTGATCCCGACGAAGGCGGTCGTGGTCGAGGCCGTGTCGAACGTCGACCGCGGCCGCATCGCCGAGAGGATGCCGATCAGCAGACCGATCGTCACGCCGACGATCGAGGCGATCCCGCCGAGCACCAAGGTGTTCACCAGGGCCACCCGCAGTTCGGGCCACACCGGTCGGCTGCCCTTGATCGAGTTGCCCCAGTTGAAGGTGACGAAGTTCCGGAGCCAGTTGAAGTACTGCTGGACGATGTTGCCCGTTGAGGCCGTTGGCCTCCTTGTACTGCTGCACCTTGGCTTCGGTCGCTCGCGGGTTCAACCGCAGATAGCTCTGCACCGGATCGGTGCCGAGCCGGATCGCGACGAACACGAGAAAGGTGATGACGAGCAGCGTCGGCACTGACCACACCAAGCGCCTCGTCACGAAACGAAACATCAGTCCGGTACCTCGGAAGTGAGTTGGGAGTTCGGGTGAAACTGTAGTACGTGCGATCGGAAGGGGTTGCTGCGGGACCGGCCAGAGCCGGTCCCGCAGCGAAATCCCCAACAAACGCGTTGTTCAGATCAGGATCAGAAGACCCTGATCAGCTGACGACCACTTCGGGCTCGCCCGCAAGGACCGAACCAACGACGTAGGTGCCTTCCGACGTCGTGTCGAAAGCATTCGGGAGCACCTTGAACGCCGTCGACCACTGGTACCAGGACGAGTTCGCGCATTCGGTGATCGGGTTGAGGCACTCAGGCCACTGCTCGGCACCGATGACGATCGCGTCGCCACCGGTCTTCGTCCAAGCGAAGAGGTTCTGGAATGCCTGATAGTTGCCGGCATCCTGGGCGATCGGGCCGCTCAGGGTGTCGGTGCGCCATGCGGCGATGTTCGGGAACTGGAACAGCGGGAGCATGACCGAATCGGTCCGGAGGAAGCCGGCGATCTGATGCACGAGCTCGGCGCGGTCGCCTTCGTCGAGCGTCTGATCGGCCTTGGTCATGGTGGCCGATGCCTCCTCGTTGCACCAACCGGTCGAGTTCTGACCCTGGTTGCCGTTGGCCTCGCTCGGGACGGAATCACACGCCATGATCGAGGTGACCTCGGGGTCGGGGCTCGCCGTGTTGATGTACATGCCGAGGTCGTAGTCGAGTGCAGGGAGCCGCTGCTGGAAGACGCAGGCTGCGTCGCAGTTGTCTGCGATCACATTGAAGCCGGCGGCAGCCAGTTCGGGGATCAAGAGCGCCTGGGCCGACTCACGCCGGGTGTTGCCGCTGTTGACCATCCAACGGATCTCGGGCACCGTGCCGTCCTTGGCCCACATGCCGCTGCCGTCCTTCTCCCAACCGGCATCGGTCAGGATCTTGGCGGCACCTTCGGGGTCGTAGTTGGCGTCGGTTCCGTCCTCGTTGCCGAACGCGGTGTTGTCACACCACGGACCGATCGTCGGAACCCACAGACCGCAGTTGAGCAGCGGGGCACCGGGGAAGATCGGGTCGTAGACGTTCTTGAGGATGAGGTCACGGTCGATCGACTGCGAGAACGCAGCGCGGAAGTCCGGATCAGCGAACGGACCGTCCTTCTGCTGGAAGTACAGACCCTCGTAGTTCGTGCCGTAGCCCGGCTCGAAATCGACGTTCGGATCGTTCAGTGCATCCGTGATGCCGGCATAGGCCTGCGGGAAGATGAAGTCCGACTCGCCCGAGAGCAGTGACGCAACGCCACCGTCGTCGGTACGCGGGACCATGACCACCGACGATGCGATCGGGGTCTTGGAGTCGTCCCAGAACGCCTCGTTCGGCGACAGGACGACTTGATCGAGACTCCAGGAGTCCATCTTCCACTCCGTGCCGGAGAACGGCAGGATGTCGGCCATCTCAGCCGACACGTCGTTGCAGTCGGGCATGGCGTCGGCCTTGATCAGACCGCGGAAGAGGTTCTTGTACGGCGCGTACACCTCGGAGAAGCCGACGACGACCTGCTTGTCGCTGTCGCCCTGCTCCATCGAGACGATCTTGTCGTAGCCCACCGTCGAGAGCGATCCCGGCGTGTTGAGCGTGGCGTCGGCCAGGCACTTGAAGTCGGCGAACGTGATCGGCGTGCCATCGTCCCAGACCGCGTCCGGATTGATGTCGTAGGTCACGGTCATGGCGACGTCACCGGCGGGCTCCCCACCCGTACCGGTTGTGGTGTCGCCGGTCGTGCCGGCCGTCGTGTCGGCGGTCGTATCTGCTGTGGTGTCAGCAGGGGCGGTGGCCGTGGAATCGGCCGTCGTCCCCGCAGTGGTATCGCTCGAGCTGCTGTTGTCGTCGCTGCCGCATGCGGCAATCACCAACGTCGACGCGGCGGCGAGAGCGAGGAGCTTGTGGCTCCGTCGTATCGTGTTCACGTATGTGTCCTCCTGGATGGGATACAGAAATGGGAGGGATGCCGCAGGAACCGCCCGGCTGGCCGGCGTTCGACCACAGTCGACACCCGTCATCCCCCTCCCTGGTGACAACGGGCATACGAACACTAGCAGCGCTCCTTACCGGCCGGTAGGCACCCCCCATTTCAGCTCTGTGAAAAGTCAAACGGATTTTCGTGACACGGCATGGAACGTCCGTTCCATTCCCCCGAGCGGCGCGTACGAAACCCGAAGCCGGCGCGCGCCTGCTCAGGCGCCGAATTGGATGATGCGGGCGAACTCGTCGGGGTCGAGGCTCGCCCCGCCGACCAGCGCACCGTCGATGTCGGGTTGCGCCATCAACTCGGCGGCGTTGGCGGCCTTGACCGACCCGCCGTACTGCACCCGCACGGCGTTCGCGGTGTCGGCGTCGGTGAGCTCGGCCAGTCGCCGACGGATCGCCCCGCACACGGCCTGCGCGTCGTCCGCCGTGGCGGTCCTGCCCGTGCCGATCGCCCAGATCGGCTCGTACGCGATCACGAGCGCGGCGATCTGCTCGGCACTCCGTCCGGTGAGGCCGGCCTCGAGCTGGCCGAGCACCTTGGCCTCGGTGTCGCCGGCCTCACGTTCGTCGAGCGTCTCGCCGACGCACATGATCGGGATCATCCCGTTGGCCTGGATCGCCGCGACCTTCCGGTTCACCATCTCGTCGGTCTCGCCGAACAGCTCGCGCCGTTCGCTGTGGCCGGCCACGACGTACCGCACGTTGAGCTTGGCGAGGAAGCCTGGGCTGACCTCACCGGTGAACGCGCCCTTGTCCTCCCAGTGGCAGTGCTGCGCGCCGAGGGCGAACGCCATGTCGTCGCCCTCGATCACCGTCTGCACGCTGCGCAGATCGGTGAACGGCGGGTGGATGCTCACGTCGACGTGTTCGAACGCATCCTTCGGCACGAGGTAGTGCAGCTTCTGCACCGTCTGGATCGCCTCGTAGTGGTTGTGGTGCATCTTCCAGTTGCCGCTGATGAGGATGCGGCGACTCATGACTCGCCCCGCAATGCCCGGAGGCCGGGGAGGTCGCCGTTCTCGAGCAGTTCGAGGCTCGCTCCCCCGCCCGTCGACACGTGGTCGACCTCGTCATCGAGCTTGAACTGCGCGAGCGCCGCCGCCGAGTCGCCGCCACCGACCACGGTGAAGGCCTTGGTGTCGGCCATCGCCTGAGCGACCGTGCGGGTGCCGGCGGCGAACCGATCGTCCTCGAACATGCCCATCGGCCCGTTCCAGAACACCATCCGCGCGTCCATGATCACATCGGTGAACGCGGCCGCCGATCCGGGGCCGATGTCGAACCCCTTGCAGCCCTCGCCGAGGCGGTTGCCGAAGGTCGCGAAATTGCCCCGGGCGTCGACGCCGGTGATGTCGTCGGGAAGGTGGATCACCTTGCCGTTCGCCGTCGCCTCGTCGAGCAACCGCTTGCACGTGCCGACCATGTCGGGCTCGAACAACGAATCGCCGATCGGCAGATCCTGCGCGGCGAAGAACGTGAAACACATCGCCCCGCCGATCACGATCGAGTCGACGATGCCGAGCAGCGCCTCGACCACACCGAGCTTGTCCGAGATCTTCGCACCGCCGAGCACCGCGACGAACGGGTGCCGCGGCTTGTTGCGGAGACCGAGCAGGACGTCGACCTCTTTCTCCAGCAGCCGGCCCATCGCCGAGGGCACGAACTGCGGCGGCCCGACGATCGATGCGTGCGCACGGTGCGAGGCACCGAACGCGTCGTTGACGTACCCGTCGACGCCGTCGACGAGTTCAGCCACGAAGGCCGGGTCGTTGGCCGTCTCGCCGGGGTGGAACCGGAGATTCTCGAGCAACTCGACGCCGGGGGCCAACTCCGCGAGGCGGGCGCGCACGGGCGCCATCGAGTACTTCGGGTTCGGTTCGCCCTTCGGCCGCCCGAGGTGGCTCGCCGTGACCACGTTCGCGCCGCGCTCGGTCAGCCACTCGATCGTGGGCAGGGCGGCGCGGATGCGGAAGTCGTCGGTGATCGTCCCGTCGTCGTCGAGTGGCACGTTGAAGTCGGTGCGGACGAGGATCCGCTTCCCGCTCAGGTCGCCGAGTCGGCCCTCGAGATCCTCCAGCGTCGGGATCGCGCTCATCAACGCTTGACGCGCGTGCCGGTGTACAAGGTCAGGTCGACGAGGCGGTTGGAGTAGCCCCACTCGTTGTCGTACCAGCCGTTCACCTTCACCAACTTGCCGAGGCTCTGGGTGAGGTCGGAGTCGAAGATGCACGAGTGCGGGTCGTTCACGATGTCGCTCGAGACGATGGGCTCGTCGGTGTAGCGCAGAATGCCCTTGAGCTCCTTCTTCGCCGCGGCCGCGAAGGCCTCGTTGATGGCGTCGACCGAAGCCGTCTTCTTGAGGTTGGCCGTGAAGTCGGTGATCGACCCGGTCGGCACGGGGACCCGGAACGATCCGCCGTCGAGCTTGCCCTTCATCGACTCCATCACGAGCGCCGTGGCGCGAGCGGCGCCGGTCGAGGTCGGGATGATGTTGATCGCCGCCGCCCGCGCCCGGCGCAGGTCGGAGTGCGGGCCGTCGACGAGCGACTGGTCGCCCGTGTACGCGTGGATCGTCGTCATCAGACCGTTGACCACGCCGAACGCGTCGTCGAGCACCTTGACGAGCGGGACGAAGCAGTTCGTCGTGCAGCTGGCGTTCGAGATCACCTTGTGCTGCGCGGGCTTGAAGTCCTTGTGGTTGACGCCGTAGACGAACGTGGCGTCGGCACCGTTCGACGGCGCCGACACGATGACGAGCGGCGCCCCGGCCTCGAGGTGCGTCGCCGCCTTGTCGCGCGACGTGAAGATGCCGGTCGATTCGATGACGAGATCGACCCCGAGGTCACCCCACGGCAGGTCGGCCGGGTTGCGTTCACTCAGCACCTGCAGCGTCTCGTCGCCGACTCTGATGCCGCCCTTGGTCGCGGTGATCTTCTGCGGCAGCACGCCGAGGACCGAGTCGTACTTCAACAGGTGGGCCATCGTGTCGAGCGACCCGAGGTCGTTGACGGCGACGATGTCGATGTCGGCGCCGAGCTGCGAGACCGCACGGAAGAAGTTTCGACCGATCCGTCCGAATCCGTTGATGCCGACTCTGACCGTCATGTGGTGTCCTTTTCCTTGAAATCGAGGGGTGGCCGCTCGGGCCCCGAGCGGATGTGGAGCGCGCCCGACTGTAGTGGGCGCGTGCCGGATCGTCAGAAGTGCCTCACGGGCTCCGTTCGTTCGGGACCCGTCCCCGAGCGAACGGAGCGTGTTCGTCAGCGGGCGACGTCGCGGTGGCTCGTCCGCACGGCGATCCCCCGCGCCCGCAACCGCTCGGCGAGTTCCTCGGCGACCGCCACCGAGCGATGACGACCGCCGGTGCAGCCGATCGCCACGGTCAGATAACTCCGGCCTTCGGCCTCGTACTGCGGCAGCAGCGAGGCGAGCAGGTCGTCGAATCGTTCGACGAAACCGGAGCCGACCGCGGTCTCCAGCACGTAGTCGCGCACCTTGCGGTCGTGCCCGGTGAGTGGACGCAGGTCGTCCTCCCAGTGGGGGTTCGGGAGGAACCGGACGTCCATCACGATGTCGGCATCGAGAGGCAGACCGTGCTTGAAGCCGAAGCTCTCCACGGCGACCTGGAGTCGCGAGTCGCGCGGCGAGTCGAATGCCCGGACCACCCGCTCCTTGAGCTGGTGCACGTTGAGATCGCTCGTGTCGATCACGAGGTCGGCGGCACCGCGCAGCGGGTCGAGCGTGGAACGTTCGAGCTCGATCGACTCCACCAGGCCTTCCGCGTGTTCGGCGAGCGGATGGAGCCGCCGGGTGGCGTCGTAGCGACGCACGAGCTCGGCCGTCGATGCGTCGAGGAAGAGCACGCGGACGTCGTGCCCGGCAGCGCGCAGCTCGCCGACCTTGGTGAGGACCTCGACGTGCTGGCGACCAGCGACCAGCGCGAGGCGCTCGATGTCGCTGTTGGGCTTCGCCGCCAGCTCGACGATCGTGCCGATCAGGGCGGTCGGGA
The DNA here is from genome assembly GCA_963695145.1 of Ilumatobacteraceae bacterium. Classification (GTDB taxonomy): domain Bacteria; phylum Actinomycetota; class Acidimicrobiia; order Acidimicrobiales; family Ilumatobacteraceae; genus Sva-07. The sequence goes on from CAVOGB010000007.1 coordinate 707,308, forward strand.
GATTGTCGACGACGAACCATCCGAGGTCCTCCATCACGTCGGCCACGCCCGATCGACCCGCACCCGAGAGGCCGGTGATCAGAACGATGTCAGCCACGAGTTCACCCTATGCGACACGGCGTGGCGACACCGGGGCACCGGTTCCGTCGCTCACGGGCGGGGCCGGAACGAACCGCCCGGACGAACGCCAGCCAGATCGAGGGTCAGGTTCGTCGGAGGCGGAGGTACAGCAGGCGCGGGATCGTCGAGGCCGCGGCGTACTCGGCGGCGCGCTGCAGGAAGCCGTCCGGCGGGGCCGGCTCGACCATCCGTTCGAGCATCAGCCCCGCTTCGCTGAGCGCGTTGACGTAGGTCGACAGCGGGCGGTGGATGAAGCGGATGAAGACACCGCGCTCGACCTGTTCGACCGAGTCCTGCTCGACGAGGTACGGCCCGATGCGCCAGTACGACTCCGGTGGATCGAGGGTGTGGTCGCTGATCCATCCGCTGCCGGGTGTCTGCAACAGCGGATGATTGAGGAAGAACGAGAAACGTCCACCGGGACGCACGACGCGGGCGATCTCGTCGATCGCGCCGTGCACGTCGTCGATGTGCTCGAACACGAGGCAGGCGACCGCGGCGTCGAACGACGCGTCGGCGAACGGCAGGTCGGCCGCCCCGGACCGGACGTACCCCGGCCCGCCGCCCCGCTCCCCCGCCACCGCGATCTGGTTCCAGGTCGGATCGACGCCCACGACGTCGGAGCCGTCGGCCGCCATCATCCGGCTGATCTGTCCGTCGCCACAACCGACGTCGAGGAGGCGGCCGAAGCCGGTCAGTTCGGCGCGCGCCAACGGCAGGATCTGCTCTTCGTATTCGGGATCGGCACCAGCCGTGAAGCCGTCGATCCACCAGGCGGCGTGCTCCTCCCACAGGTCGTCGCTCACGGGGGCGAGGCTACGGTCGGCGCCATGAAGTTCTCCGTGTGGCCCAACTCCAGCCATCCCGTGTCCGAGATCCTCGCACTGGCCCGCCTCGCCGACACCGAGGGCTGGCACTGCCTCTGGTATGCCGACCACTACATGCCGAACACCGGCACGGAGGCGTTCGCCCCCGGCGAGATGCACGAGTGCTGGGCGATGCTGTCGGCGGTCGCGGCGGTGACCGAGCGCGTGCGGATCGGTTCGCTCGTCGCTCCCACGTCGGTGCACCACCCGGCGGTCCTCGCCAACCGGGCCGCGACGATCGACCACATCTCCGACGGCCGGCTCGTGCTCGGCATCGGCGCCGGCTGGCAGATCAACGAGCACCACGCCTACGGGATCGAACTCGAGCCGCCCGCCACTCGTGTCGACCGGTTCGAGGAGGCGATCCAGATCGTGCGCAGCCTGTTCGCGAACGAGCGCACGACGTTCGACGGCGCGCACTACACGATCCGCGACGCCCCGATGGACCCGAAGCCGGTGCAGGCGCCGCTGCCGATCCTCGTCGGGACGGCGAGCCCGCGCATGATGCGCATCACGGCCACGCATGCCGACGAATGGAACACGTGGGGCGCCCCTGAATTGGCGGGCGCCGGCGTCGCCAAGTTCCGCGCGGCGTGCGAACGCGTCGGTCGCGACCCGGCGTCGATGCGCACGTGCGCCCAGGCCCTGGTGGTCGTCACCGACGATGCCGACACCGTGGCGAAGGTGCGCGCCGGCGGCATGGCGGAGCGCACGATCGTCGGTTCGATCGACCAGATCGTCGAGGAGGTCGGTGGCTACGTCGACCTCGGGTTCGACGAGTTCATCATCCCCGACTGGGCGTTCCGCGGTGACCTCGACTCCCGGCACGGCCAGCTCGTCGAAGTCTTCGACGCCCTCACCGCCGCCCACGCCTGACCCGCCACCACCCGGCCGTTCCATCCACGTTTGCGTCAGGATTTTGGTGGCCGGGGCGGCGGAAATCGCGACGCAAACGAGGATTTCGGGGAGGGGTCAACCTCCGTCCCCGCGATCAGGTATCGCTCACCTGTCCATCGGTCGGTGCAGCGGCTTGCCGAAACCGCTCGTGGATCGCGACGGCGACGGCATCCGGAAGGAAACTGTGCGCCCGCAGCTCGTCGAGTGACGCCCGTTTGACCGCATTGACCCCGCCCATCGCCGCCACCAGCTTCTTCTTCCTCGTCTCGCCGAGCCCCGGGATGCCGTCGAGCGAGCTCGCGGTCATGCGCTTGCTGCGCCGCTCGCCGTGGAACGTGTTGGCGAACCGGTGCGCCTCGTCACGCACGCGCTGCAGCATGAACAACGCCTCGCTCCCCCGCGGGATCTCCACCGGGGTGGACCGACCGGGGATGAAGACCTCCTCGAACCGCTTCGCCAGGCCGGCGACGGGGATCTCGTCGGTCAGCTCGAGCTCGTCGATCACCCGCTTGGCCGCACTGAGCTGTCCCTTGCCACCGTCGACGAGCAGCAGCTGCGGCGGGTAGGCGAACCTGCCCGGCTTGTCGCCACGCTCGTTGATCGGCTTGTCCCGTTCGGCGAGATAGGCGGTCAGCCGTCGCCGCACGACCTCGGCCATCGCCGCGTAGTCGTCGTTGCCCGGCACGTCACGGATCTTGAAACGGCGGTACTCCCGCTTGTTCGGCAGACCGTCCTCGAGGACCACCATCGAACCGACGTAGTCGGTCCCCTGGATGTGCGCCATGTCGTAGCACTCGATGCGCAGGGGCGCTTCCGGGAGCCCGAGGTGGTGTTGCAGTTCGGTGAGCGCCCGGCTCCGCGTGTTGTGGTCGCTCGCCCGGCGGAGCCGGTGGCGTGTGAACTCCTCCTTGGCGTTGCGCGTGACGGTCTCGAGCAGCTCGCGCTTGTCGCCGCGCTGCGGGGTGCGGATCTGGACGCGCGATCCGCGCAGCATCGTCAACCACTCCTCGTAGGTACCGATGTCGTCGGCCTCCCACGGGACGAGCACCTGCTTCGGCACCCCGAGGATCGGCTCGTCGCCGTACATCGCCTCGAGAATGCGATCGATCAGTCCGCCGGGCGAGAGGTCCTCCACCTTGTCGAGGATGAAGCCCTTGCGACCGAGCACGCGCCCCTTGCGGACGTAGAACACCTGGACCGCCGCCTCCAACTCGTCCTCGGCGATGCCGATCACGTCGATGTCCTCGCTGCGATCGCCGACCATCTGTTGCTTCTCGATCGCCTTGCGCACGGCCGTGAGCCGGTCGCGCAGGCGGGCCGCCCGCTCGAACTCCAACGCGGTGGCCGAAGCGTGCATCTCGGCCTCGAGCCGTTTGACGATGTCGTCGGTGTCGCCGTCGAGGAAGTCGCACAGCTCGTTCACGAGCTGGCGGTAGGCCGCCGGATCGATCTCCCCCACGCACGGTCCGGAGCACTTCTCGATGTGGAAGAGCAGGCACGGACGGCCGAGCCGCTCGTGCTGGTTGAACTTCGCCGGGCTGCACGTACGGATCGGAAAGCTCCGCAGCAGCAGGTCGAGCGTGTCACGGATCGCGTAGGCGTGCGCGTACGGACCGAAGTACCGGGTGCCCTTGCGCTTGCGGCCCCGCATCACGAGCGCCCGCGGCCAGTCGTCGCCGACGGTGACGGCGAGGAACGGGTAGCTCTTGTCGTCGCGCAGCCGCACGTTGAACCGCGGATTGTGCTGCTTGATGAGGCTGAACTCGAGCATGAGGGCCTCGACCTCGTTGCGGACCGTGGTCCACTCGACCGACTCCGCCGTCGCCACCATCTGCGCCGTGCGCGGGTGCATGTTGCGCGGCGACTGGAAGTAGTTCGACAGGCGTTGGCGCAGGTTCGAGGCCTTGCCGACGTAGATCACCCGGCCGTGGGCGTCCTTGAACTGGTACGAACCCGGGAGTTCAGGAATCGTCCCGGTCGGTGGGCGCTTCACCATGACCGATCCTCCATGACGGTTCAAGCATACGGAGAGGCCGGTACGGTGAAGCCTGATGTCCGACCAGATCGCCGCGATGTTCCGACGACGCCCGAACGACGGATGGTTCAGGTTCAGCCGGTTCGACGTCACGACGACGGACGTCGTGTGTGCGCTCGCCGTGGCGTCGATGTTCGTCTACGGGACCGGCGTCGACAACTTCAACAAGCTGGTGTTCGTCCCGGCGCTCGTGCGTGACTTCGAGCTGTGGCGGCTCATCACGTGGCCGATCGCCACCGAACCGACCGTCTGGTCGCTGCTCGGCGTCGTGTTCTTCTGGCTGTTCGGCCAGCAGCTCGAGGCGCTGTTCGGCCGTGGCAAGTTCCTCGGTGGGTGCTGACGTGCACGATCGTGCCGGCGTTGATCCTCACGGCGCTCGGGCCGCTGAACGAGCGGATCGACTTCTTCGCCCAGCTCGGCCTGGCCACGCTCTTCCTCGGCGGCATCTGGGTGTACGCCGCCACGTATCCCGGCGTCCGCTGGTTCGACGTGATCCCGCTGTGGGGCATCGCCGCTGTGTTCACCGTGCTCAACCTGTTGCAGTTCACGGGTGTCGATGCGACCGGCCAGGTGATCTTCCTGCTCGTGTCGGTGGCGGTCGCGCTCGTCGCCGCCCGTTCGCTCGGTCTCGCCACCGGGTGGCCCATCCCGCACATCCCGCTCGACGGCAGCTCGCACCGGACCCACAAGCCGAAGAAGTCGAAGGCCCCGAAGAAGCCCCGTTCCACCGGCAGTTCGTCGTCGGGCGGCGGGTCGACCGTGGTCGACGGACCCGTGGCGTTCGGGTCCCCCGCCGATGCCGCCCGCCGCCGTTCCTCCGTCGCTCGCCGACCAGGAGGAACTCGACGCCCTGCTCGACAAGATCGGCGCCAGCGGCATGGATTCGCTCACGTCGCGGCGAGAAGAAGCGTCTGAACGACCTCTCCAAACGCCTCCGCAACCGCTGACCCCGGCGCAAGCGATGGCGATGTCGGGTCAGATAGCGCCCCACAACTACATCGCTCCTCGGTAGCTCCTCGGCAGTCGACGGAAAACGGCTGCAGGAACGCGCGGTCACCTACGTCGGCGATGGGCAGGCCGGTATCCTGTGCGGCGCCGACTCTCCCCGTTCACTCGTTCGACGACGGGAGTGTTCACATGGCTCACCTACCGGAGGCCGTCCATCGGCTGTTCGCTCAGCAGCACGGCATGGCCGCAACCACGCAACTGCGGTCCTATATGAGCGTCGATCAGATCCATCGGGCCGAAGAGGGTGGCTCGATCGTCGGCTTCCTGCGCGGCGTGTACCGATCGCCGAGTTGCCCGATCGACGAGCTCAGTCGGTGCGCCGCCGTTTGTGTCGGTCGCCCATACGCCGCCATCGCCGGCCCGACCGCCGGCCGCATCTACAGGTTCCGGCGACTGCCGCCCGACTGGCGCGTGCACGTCGTCACGCCGCCGGCTCGGAAGCCGGTCGACGCACATTGGGTCGCGGCGTATCGAACCGCAGCGATCCGAGATCAGGACATCGCCGAACGACCCGACGGCCTCAGGATCACCAGCCGCGCCCGGACCGCCCTCGACCTCGCCCGCTTCGTCCGACCTGACGACCTTCTATCGATCATCGAGCAGGCCATGCATGACGGCAACCTCACCGTCGAGGAGATGATGGCAGTCGCGGTCGACTTCATGTCGTCGCAGCGGCCTTGGCTCACCACATATCTGGATCAGCTGGCGCGCCGGGCGGGTGGCGCTCCAGCCGAGTCGGACCCGGAGGTACGAATCGGTGCGGCCCTGCTCGCGGCCGGAATCTCAGGGTTGGAACGCCAGTATCGGATCGATCTCCCAGGGTACGGTCGGGCTCGGTTCGACCTCGCGGTGCCGTCGCTCCGTTGGGCGATCGAGGTCGATGTCCATCCTGCGCATCGCGAAACCGCTGGCATCACGAGTGATCGCCGCCGCGATCGCGCTGCCGAGGCGGAGGGTTGGTCGACGTCGCGCATCTCCGCCGACGATTACGAGCACAGCTTCGACGCCACCATCGGCGACCTCGTTCGCGTCCACGAACGCCTGCGCTCCGAATCGCTCACCCGCAGCGCCAAAGCGATGTAGATGTGGGGCGCTATTGCCCCGACATCGCCATCACCCAGAGCCCGGGCTGGTCGGTGATGTAGATGTGGGGCGCTATTGCCCCTACATCGCCATCGCCTGGCGGTCAGGGGGTGGGGAGGAGGTCGCGGAGGAAGTGGCCGGTGTGGCTGGACTCGACGGTGGCGATGTGTTCGGGTGAGCCCTCGGCGACGATCATGCCGCCGCCGGTGCCGCCACCGGGACCGAGGTCGATCACCCAGTCGGCGGTCTTGATCACGTCGAGGTTGTGCTCGATGACCAGCACGGTGTTGCCCTGGTCGACCAGCCGCTGCAGCACGGTGAGCAGCCGGCGCACGTCGTCGAAGTGCAGGCCGGTCGTCGGCTCGTCGAGGAGGTAGATCGTGTGGCCGGTCGACCGCTTGGCCAGTTCCGCCGACAGCTTCACCCGCTGCGCCTCGCCACCCGACAGCGTCGGCGCCGACTGACCGAGCCGGACGTAGCCGAGCCCGACGTCGACGAGCGTCTGCATGTACCGCGAGATCGACGGCTGGTTGGCGAAGAACTCGACCGCCTCGGTGATCGGCATGTCGAGCACGTCGGCGATGTTCTTGCCCTTGAACTCGATGTCGAGCGTGTCGCGGTTGTACCGGGCGCCCTTGCACACCTCGCACGGCACGTACACGTCGGGCAGGAAGTGCATCTCGATCTTCAACGTGCCGTCGCCGGCGCACGCCTCGCAGCGCCCGCCCTTCACGTTGAAGCTGAACCGGCCGGGCATGTAGCCACGCACCTTCGCCTCGTTGGTGGAGGCGAACAGCTTGCGGATGCTGTCGAACACGCCGGTGTAGGTCGCCGGGTTGGACCGTGGCGTGCGCCCGATCGGCGACTGGTCCATGTCGATCACCTTGTCGAGGTACTCGATCCCGCTGATCCGCTTGTGCTTGCCGGGCGCCATCTTCGAGGTGTAGATGCGCTGCATCAGGACCGGCAGGAGGATGTCGCGGATCAGCGTCGACTTGCCCGACCCCGACACGCCGGTGATCGCCACGAAGTTGCCGAGCGGGATCTCGACGGTGAGGTCGCGCAGGTTGTGTTCGCGGGCCCCCTCGATGACGAGCCGCTCGAGCCCCTGCGGCCGGCGCTGCTGGGGCACCGGGATCGTCTTCCGGCCCGACAGGTACTGCCCGGTGATCGACTCCTTGACCTTCATGATCCCGGGCACGAGACCCGAGTAGACGACTTCGCCACCGTGCTCACCGGCGCCGGGGCCGATGTCGACGATCCAGTCGCTCTCGCGGATCGTCTCCTCGTCGTGCTCGACGACGATGACCGTGTTGCCGAGGTCGCGCAGCCGGGTGAGCGTGTCGATCAGCCGCCGGTTGTCGCGCTGGTGCAGCCCGATCGAGGGCTCGTCGAGGACGTACAGCGTGCCGACGAGTCCCGACCCGATCTGCGACGCCAGGCGGATCCGTTGGGCCTCGCCCCCGGCCAGCGTGCCGGCCGAGCGCGACAGCGTGAGGTAGTCGAGGCCGACGTCGAGCAGGAACCCCAACCGGGCGTTGATCTCCTTGGTGACCCGCTCGGCGATCATCCGGTCGCGTTCGGACAGTTCGAGCGCGGCGAGGAACTTCGCCGACTCACCGATCGGCAGGTCGCTGACCTCGGAGATGTTCCTCCCGTCGACGAGCACCGCCAGCGTGGCCGGCTTCAGCCGCGCCCCGTTGCACGCCGAGCACGGCACGAGCCGCATGTAGCCCTCGTACTGCTCGCGGGCGTAGTCGCTGTCGCTGCCCTCGTGGCGCCGCTTGATCCACGGGATCACGCCCTCGTACTCGGTGGAGTACGAACGGGTGCGGCCGTAGCGGTTCTTGTACTTCACGGTCATCTTGCCGTTGACGCCGTGCAGGATGACCTTCTGCTGCTTGGCCGTGAGCTTCTCCCACGGCCCGTCCATGTCGATCCCGTGCACCTCGGCGACCGACTCGAGCATGCGCGTGAAGTACTGCGTGTGCGCGCTCCGCCACGGCGCGATCGCACCCGCGTTCAGCGACATCTCGGGGTCGGGGATGATCAGCTCGGGGTCGACCTCGAACGTCGTGCCCAACCCGTCGCACGTCACGCACGCGCCATACGGCGAGTTGAACGAGAAGTTGCGCGGCGCCGGCTCGTCGTAGCTCGTGCCGCACACCGGACACGCGAGGTGCTGACTGAACGTCAGGGTCTCGGCGGGAGCTTCGTCGGCGCGGGGCACGATCTCGATCTCGGCGACGCCGTCGGCGAGGCCCAGCGCCGTCTCGAGCGAATCGGTGAGGCGCCGTTCGATGCCTTCCTTCAGCACGAGGCGGTCGACGACGATCTCGATCTTGTGGTTCTCGTACTTGGCGAGCCGCTCGTCGCGCTTCAGGAACTCGTCGATGTCGACGGTCTCGCCGTCGATGCGCGCCCGCACGTACCCCTGGCCGGACAGATCCTCGAGCAGCGTGTCGTACTCGCCCTTGCGGCCCCGCACGACGGGCGCGAGCACCTGGAACCGCAGGCCGTCGTCCATGTCGAGGATGCGGTCGACGATCTGTTGGGGCGTCTGGCGCTGCAGCCGCGTGCCGTCGTTCGGGCAGTGCTGCACGCCGATGCGGGCATACAGGAGGCGCAGGTAGTCGTAGACCTCGGTGATCGTGCCCACGGTCGATCGCGGGTTGCGGCTCGCCGACTTCTGGTCGATCGAGATCGCCGGCGAGAGCCCCTCGATCACGTCGACGTCGGGCTTGTCCATCTGCCCGAGGAACTGGCGGGCGTACGAACTGAGCGACTCGACGTAGCGGCGCTGGCCTTCGGCGTAGATGGTGTCGAAGGCGAGGCTCGACTTCCCGGAGCCCGACAGGCCGGTGAAGACGATCAGCTTGTCGCGCGGGAGCTCGACGTTGACGTTCCTGAGGTTGTGCTCACGAGCTCCGCGGACGATGATCTGCGGTTCGTCGCGACGAGCACTCCGCTTGGTGGTGGAGGACGTCCGGGGGGCCATCAGCGGCACAGCTTACCGTGCGAACATGTGTTCCGAAAACGCCCGATCGGGTGGCTCCGTTCGTCCGGGGACGGGTCCGGATGAACGTTGCCCGGGGGCGGCTCAGTCGGAGCAGATCGGGCCGGCGTCGTCGGACACCTGGCCGGAGTCGTTGACCGAGCGGGCCACGACGCACAACGTCGCTTCGGTCGACGCGACCGTGATCGGCGCACCCGTGCCGCTGAGGACGTCGCCGGTGGACGCACCGCTCACCACCTCGACCTCGACCTCGGTGGCGTTCTCCGGCATCTCGTAGCTCACCGCGAAGCCGGTGCCGTCAGGAGTGTGCGCCACGATCAACTCGGCCGGCGGACGCAGCACGGCGAAGAAGTCGTCCGGCGGGATCGTGGTGCTCGCCACCGACGAAGTCGGCCCGGCCTCGTCGTCACCGCCGGCGAAGAGGGCGACACCGGCGATGACCGCGATGATCGCCACGATCCCGAAGGCGGCACTCAACCGGCGGCGTGTCGTGCGCCGCGCCGCCAGCGAGCGCTCGTCGTCGCCCCCGCTGGCGAGGACCGGCGCCTCGCGCGTCACCACCGCACGAGCGACGGTCGCGTTCGGATCGGGCCGCGCCTCGGTGCCTGCCGCGGGGACCGCCGCTCCCGGTGCGCTGACCACCGACGGGCCCAGCGTGCCCGGGCCGGCCGAGCCCGAGCCGGTCGCACCCGATCCCGGTGGCCGGGCGATCGTGCCGACCCCGTCGGCCGCCGCGGCGAGCCGCGGCACGGGCGTCGGCGCCATCCCGGCCCGGGTCTGGACCTCGCGCAGTTGCTCGGCGAGATCGTTCATCGTCGAGGGCCTGGCGGACGGGGCCTTCGCCAGGACGTCCTGCAACACCCGGTTGAGGCCGGTCGGCATCCCCGGCCGATCGATCCTCGGCGGCGGCGAGGTGAGGATCCGCCTGACCGTCGACGCGAGGTCGGGTCCGGCGAAGGGCGTCGTCCCGGCGATCAACTGGTAGAGCGTGATGCCCGTCGAGTACACGTCGGACGCCACCGATGCCTCGCCGTCCTCGAGCACCTCCGGCGCGGCGTAGGCGATCGACAGGCCGCTCGAACGGCTCTGGCTGCGTTCGTCGTCGATGGTGGAGATGCCGAAGTCGCCGAGCGCCGGCTCGCCGTAGGCGGACACGAAGATGTTGTGCGGCTTGAGATCGCGGTGCAGCACGCCGGCGTCGTGGGCGGTCTGCAGCGCGCCGCAGATGCGCACGGTGACAGCGATCGCCTCGTCGACGGCCAGCGGACCGCTCTGCTCGAGCCGCTCGCGATAGTTCGAGTGGTACAGCTCCATCACGATGCACGGGCGACCGTCGGCGGTGAAGGCGTCGTTGAACACCGTGACGATGTTGGGATGGTGGGAGAGCTGGCCGAGGGCGTGACATTCGCGTTCGAACGTCCGGCGCTCGGCTTCGGTCGAAAATCCGGCGTTGAGCACCTTGATCGCCACGTCGCGGTTCATCGACGTCTGCCGGGCCCGGTACACCATCGAGAACCCACCGGCCCCGATCTCGTCGAGGATCTCGTAGCCGTCGATGTCGACCGGGAACCCGCTGGTGGATCGGCGTGATGGCATCGTGGTCTGGTCCGAATGGGTGAATGGGCCGCCGCTAACGTCTGGGGAGTGGTCCCCGATGCCACCTCGCGGCAACCGGCCCTAGTCTAGAGGCCCGTGAGGAGCGACCTGGATCAGTGAATCGTCGACTACGTGAAGTGGTCGTCGTCGGCCTCGTCATCGCCACCCTCGCGTCCGTGGTCGTCGCCGCGGTCCATGCTGATGGCCGAACCTCGATCCGCGCCGAGACGAACGACGGCGGCGCCTGGCTCGTCCGCCGGTCCGACGGGGTCATCGGGCAGATGAACCGTGCCTCGGGCGAGGTGACGGGTCTCGTCCGGGTCGCCAACCCCCGCGCCGCGTTCGACGTCGAGCAGGCGACGGACACCGTGGTCGTCCACGACACCGACGCCAACGAACTGCAGTTGATCGACCCGCGCACCTACCAGATCGTCAACACGGTGACGCTGCCGGTCGGCGTGCAGGTGCTGGCGACCGACGCCGGCGCCGTCATCTGGCAGCCCCGCCCGCTGCGCGTCTGGGAGTTGTCGCGCGACGACCTCGCGGCGATCGTGTCGCTCGACGACGTGGCTCCGAGCCTCGAGGCGAAGGGGACCGGCCTGGTCACCACCACCTTCGACGACGCCACCGTCGTGCTCGACGTCGACGGCGCTCGCATCGGGCGCGGCAACCCGCTGGCGGGCGAGGCGTGGACGTGGACGACGGTCGGCGATGCCGCCGGAGCGGTCACCGCACTGAGCGCGATCGGCGACGACGTCATCACGCTCGGCGACGACGGCACCGTCGCCCGCCTCGCCGACGGTTCGGACGCGCTCGCCGTCGAGACGATCGGCTCGACACCGGTCGCGGTCACCACGCTTGCCCAACCGGCGCCCGCGGGGAGCCCGCTCGTCGTGGTCACCGCCGACGGCACGGTGTTCGGCGACGGCACACCAGCCGATGGGGCGGACGCGAACGGTGGAGACGGCGAACCCGCCGACCTGCATCAGCTCGCCGAACTCGGTGGGTACGGATCCGATCGCCCCGATCGTCCATCAAGGGTGCGTCTTCAGCGTCGCCACGTCTCCACCGACGTTCGTGCGGATGTGCAACGGGGTCGTCGACCAGACCGAACCGCTGACCGGCGCCGATCCGTCGGCCCTGCGGCTCCGCCTCGTCAACGGTTGGATCTGGATCAACGACCTCACGAGCGGGACGCTGTGGATCGCCGGCACCGACACCGAGCTCGAACGGATCGACGACTGGGGCAACACGCTCGGCTCGGAGGGTGACCAACCGGACGACAACCCGGGCGACCAGGACGAGGGCGACACCCAGGAGAACCCCGACATCGGCGAGATCCGCGACCCGGAGATCGACGAGGACGGGGTCAACGAGCCCCCGGTCGCCCGCGACGACGTCGCCCGCACCCGCGCCGATCAGCCGGTCGTCGTCGATCTCGTCGCCAACGACGAGGACCCGGACGGCGACGCGCTGATGATCGCCGCCCTCGCCGGCGTGCCCGACGGTGTCGCCGTCGACGTCACCCCCGACCAGGAATCGGTCCAGGTCGTGCCGCCGCCGGGGTTCACGGGCAGCATCAACTTCTCCTACACGGTCAGCGACGGCCGTGGCGCGACCGCCGATGCCGCCGTGGCCGTCGACGTCGTGAGCAACGACGCGTCGAACCGGCCGCCGGTCGCCGAGACCGACATCGCCGAGGTGCGCGGTGGTGCGTCCGCGGCGTTCAACGTGCTCAACAACGACTCCGACCCCGACGGCGACACGTTCGTACTGAGCGACGTGCAGGTGCCGAGCGGGCGCGTGATCTTCGACCCGTCTGGCGAGGTGAACTTCACCCCGGACCCCGGGAGCCAGGCGGGCACCATCGAGTTGCAGTACCAGATCGTCGACGCGTTCGGCGCCACCGCCAACGGCACGGTGCGGGTCGCCATCCGCCTCGACACGTCGAACAACGAACCGCGCGCCGTGAACGACTCGGCCACCACGGTCGTCGGGATGCCCGTCACGCTGAACGTGCTGAAGAACGACACCGACCCCGACAACGACCCGCTGACGGTTGCCGGCCTCCCTCAGCTCGTGGCGACGACCGGGAACGAGAACGCCCTCGAGGAGATCTCGCTGTCCGACGACGGGGAGTTCTTCTTCCTCCCCACCGTCGCCGGTGACTACGTGTTCCTCTACGCGATCATCGACGGCAGCGAACGAGACGCGGCGTACATCCGTGTGCGCGTCGACGAGAAGACGGAGAACCGGCCACCGACGGCGATCCGTGACGACGTCACCATCAGCCGCGGGGACACGCGCAACGTCTACGTCCTCGAGAACGACACCGATCCCGATGGCGACGTGATCGGCATCGTCGACTGGAGCGGCGGCGAGGGCATCGAGGTCGAACAGGTGCTCGGCTTCGCGTTCCGGGTGACCGTCCTCCCCGACGCCCCGGCACGGACGCAGTTCACGTACACGATCTCCGACGGCAGCGGCGATCCGTCGACCGGTACCGTCGTCGTCGCGGTCAGCGACAACGACACCCCGGATCAGCCGCCCGTCGCCCGCCCCGACACGATGGAAGTCCGTCCCGGACGCACGGCCTCGGCGCGGGTCCTGGTGAACGACTACGACCCGGAAGGCGGCACGCTGCGCGTCGTCGGCGTCTCCGATGTCCCGGGGGCCCAGCTGCGCATCGGCCCGGGGGGCCAGGAGATCCTCGTATCGGTCGACGCCGCCACCATCTCGTCGTTCACGTTCGGCTACGACGTCGCCGACGAAGCAGGAAACCAGACCGGTTCGCTCGTGCAGGTGCGCCTCGTGCCGATCGACGACGTCAACCGCCCGCCGGTGGCCCGGCCCGACGTGGCCCGCACCGTGTCGGGCCGGCCGATCGACATCCCGGTGCTGGCCAACGACACCGATCCCGACGGCGACGCGATCCAGATCGAGACGATCGCCGCGCAACCGACGTTCGGCACGGCCACGGTCAACGTCGACGGGACGATCCGGTACAGCCCACGCCTCGGCGAGAGCGGCTCCGACCGCCTGCGCTACACGCTCGTCGACGCCAACGGCGATCGCGCCGTCGGCGAGGTCGTGATCGGCGTCCTGCCCGCGGACGGCGAGAACCGCGCCCCGACGGCCACCAACGACACCTTCACCGTCATCGCCGGCAGCGACATCCAACTGTTCGACGTGCTCGCCAACGACTCCGATCCCGACGGTGATCCCCTGTCGATCGCCGACGTCGACGCCGGCTCCGACGCCGTCGCCATCGACCCCTCGGGTGCGGTCAGCTTCGAACCGCCGCTCACGCTCACCGGCGCCGCGCAGCAGACGGTCTCGTTCGCGTACGAGATCGCCGACGGCCGCGGCGGCACCGACCGCGCCCTCGTGACCGTCGAGGTCGTCGAGTCGAGCGTGCCGATCGCGCCGATCGCCATCGACGACATCGCCGGCCCGGTTTCCCGCGGGCAGAGCCTCACCCTCAACGTCCTCGCCAACGACTCCGATCCGGACGGCCGGGTCGCCGACCTCACCGTCGTGAGCGGCTCGACCCTGCTGCCGATCGCCCCCGACGGCACGCTGACGATCACCGATCCCGAGGACACCGTCCGCCTCGGGTACACGATCACCGACCTCGACGGCCTCACCGCCACCGGGCAGGTGACGGTGATCGTGCTCGACAACGTCGCCCCGGTCGTCGCCCCGCTCGCCACCTCGACCGCGTTCGAGACGCCGCTCGCGCTGTCGCTCGCACCGCAGGCGACCGACGCCGACGCCGACCCCCTGACGTTCGTGTGCTGCGAAGGCGTCCGGGGCGGCACGGTCGCGGTGGTCGACAGTGCGAAGGACGTGCTTGAACGTCGAGTTCACCCCTGACGCGGGGTTCGCCGGCGTCGGCGGCTTCTCCTACGTCGCCGACGACCAGAACGGTCACAGCGTGGCCGGCTCCGTCGAGATCACCGTGCAGCCGCCGGCCAACACCGCGCCCACCGCCGTCGACGGCACCGCCGAGGCCGAGGCCGGCGTGACCACGCCGATCTCGCTCGCCCAGTTCGTCACCGACCCCGACCTCGTGGTCGGCGACCAGCTGACGTTCGAGATCGACGGCGGCAACGCACCCGTCGCCCGCTCGGGTGACAGCATCGTGGCCACACCGCCGATCGAGGGTGCGGGCCGCACCTACGACGTCGGCTACACCGTGACCGACTCGGCCGGCGCGCAGGCGTCGGCCAAGGTCACCGTCACGGTGACCGAGCCGAACGTGCCGGCGCCGACCGCCGTGGCCGACCAGGCCCGCACCACGCAGGGCACGGGCGTGTCGGTACCGGTACTGGCGAACGACATCGACCCCCTCGGCCGCGGCCTGACCATCGTCGGCGCCAACGTGAGCGACGGCTCGGGCACCGCCAGCGTGAGCGGCAGCGAGATCGTCTACCAGCCGAGCGCCGGGTACTTCGGTGCCACGACGTTCACCTACACCGTGCAGGACGCCCGGCAGACGCCGGCCGGCCAGGCCGTGGGGTCGGTCGCGGTGACCGTGATCGGACGGCCGGGGGTGCCGTCGACCCCGCAGGCCACCGCCGACAACGCCACGGCGACCGTCACGTGGGGCCTCCCCCCGGCGAACGGCTCCCCGATCACCGCCGTGGAACTGCAGCCCGAGGGGCTGGCCCCGATCCCGCTCGGAGTCACGAGCAGCCACACGCTGACCGGCCTCGTGAACGGCCGTTCCTACCGCTTCCAGGTCCGCGCCCAGAACGAAGCCGGGTGGAGCGAATGGAGCGGATGGTCGTCGCCCGTCACGCCCGACACGATTCCCGGTCGCGTGCCGACCCCGGCCGTGGCGTTCGGTGACGGCCAGCTCACGGTCACCTGGCAGGCGCCGCCGAACGAGGGCTCGGCACTGACCGGCTACGAGGTCGAGATCGGCGGCGGGCTCAACGCGGTGATCGCCCGCGGCACCGCGCTCACCTACACGTGGGACGGCCTGGCGAACGGCACGAACTACCAGTTCCGCATCGTCGCGGTCAATGCCGCCGGGCGCTCCGATCCGTCGGCGTGGTCGGATCCCGAGCATCCGCTGCGCCAGCCCGACGCGCCCGGCACGCCGAACGTGCAGCGCGGCAACCGGTACCTCGACCTGAGCTGGGCGCCGAGCGTCAACAACGGCGATCCGGTGATCGAGTACCAGGTGAAGATGCAGTCGAATCCGAACACGTGGGTCCCCGTCGGCAGCGCCACGACGTACCGCTGGTCGGACCTGCCCAACGGCGTGGCCCAGCAGTTCCAGGTCCGCTCACGCAACCGTGACGTCGACTGGAGCGCGCCGAGCGGCGTGTCGGTCGCGGTGAAACCGTGCGCCGTGCCCGACCAACCCGCAGCACCGAGCGCGGCGCGCGGCGACGGCCAGGCGAGCGTCACCTACTCCTTGCCGGGCGATCAGGGCTGTGCGATCACCCAGACCCAGATCGAAGCGTCCGGCGGCGCCACCCAGACGGCTGCCGGGAGCCCGCACACGTTCGGCGGCCTCGCCAACGGCACGTCGTACACGTTCCGCGTCCGGTCGCTGAACGAGGAGGGCTGGGGGCCGTGGAGCGCCGCCTCCAACGCCGTCATCCCGGCCGGCCTCCCGCCGGCGACCACGATCGACTCGGCCAACACGGGCGTGGGCGAGGTCACGGTCACGTGGCCTGCCGCGTCGCCGAACGGCTCCGCCCTCATCCGCTACGACATCTCGATCAACAACGGGGCGGCGCAGGGGGTCGGGCTCACCACCAGCTACACCCGCGGTGCCCTCAGCAACGGCACGGCGTACACGTTCAAGGTCCGCGCCTGCAACGACGTGGGCTGCGGGGCATGGTCGCCGAACACCTCGATCACCACGTGGGGCGAGCCCAGCCAGCCCGGCGCGCCCAACGCGTCGGCCGGCGACGGCACGATCTCGGCCACGTGGACGGCACCCGCCGCCAACGGCCGACCGATCGACCACTACAACGTCGAACACACCGCCGGCGGCAACAAGGACGTGGGAGGGACCTCCACGTCGTGGAACGTCCCCAACAATGCGGACTACCGGGTGCGGGTGCGCGCCTGCAACGCGGTCGGCTGCGGCGCATGGAGCGCGTACAGCCAGACCGTCCACACCCAGGCCCCGCCGCCCCCGGTACGGGTCACCGCCAGCTACTACGGCAACGCGCAGGGGCAACCGAACTGCAGCAGCTCGCGGTGCGTGTTCGTCCGCGTGGACGCGACCGGCCTGCAGCCGAACACCACCTACGTCGTCGACTGCCACTGGTCGGGCGATCCCGGCGGGTTCAGCCCGACGAACAAGACGAGTGACGGCGCCGGCAACCTCGTCGACCCGAACGCCTGCTACTACGGCCAGGCCGGGGAGTTCTGGACGACGGTCGGGTCGCACGAGTCGAACCACCTGAACGCGCCACCGCCGTGATCCGGCTCCGTCCCCCCACCGTGACGCCGACCCACCCACCCCTCCCCCCGATCGAAGGCCCACAACGATGAGCATCACCGACGAACATGCCGACTGGTTCAGTCACGAGTTCAACCTCGTACTCGGCAACGTCGAACGAATCATCCGCGGCAAGACCGACCAGATCGCCACCGCGCTCGTGTGCGTGTTCGCCGAAGGTCATCTCCTCCTGGAGGACGTGCCCGGAACGGGCAAGACGACGTTGGCGAAGTCGATCGCCAACTCGATGGACAGCACGTGGCGGCGCATCCAGTTCACGCCCGACCTGCTCCCGTCCGACGTCACCGGCGGCATGATCTACGACCAGTCCCACGGCACGTTCGAGTTCCGTCCCGGCCCGGTGTTCGCCAACGTGGTGCTCGCCGACGAGATCAATCGGGCGTCGCCCAAGACGCAGGCGGCCATGCTCGAGGTGATGGAGGAACGCCACGTCACCGTCGACGGCGATGGTCGCGCCGTACCTCGGCCGTTCGTCGTGATCGCCACCCAGAACCCGATCGAGCAGGAGGGCACCTACCGCCTGCCGGAGGCGCAACTCGACCGCTTTCTGCTCAAGACCGCCATCGGTTACCCGGACCACGACGCCGAGGTCGACGCCGTGAAGCGCGTCACGATGGGCGCCGATCCGGAAGACCTCGGGCCGGTGATCTCGCTCGACGATGCGCAACGGATGATCGCCATCGCCCGCGCCGCCCACGTCGACGATTCGATCCACGACTACGTCGTGCGTATCGTCACCGCCACCCGCGGACTCGACCACCTCCGACTCGGATCGTCGACCCGCGGCGCGTTGGCGCTGATCCGGGCCGCGCGAGCGCTGGCCGTGGCGCAGGCGCGTCCGTTCGTCACCGTCGACGACATCAAGGTGCTCGCTCCGGCGGCGCTCGGTCACCGGCTGCTGCTCACACCCGATGCCGAGTTGCGTGGCGTGCGCACCGCCGATCTCGTCGACGACATCCTCGACCGGGTCGAGCCGCCCACGCCGATCAGGCGGGAGACGGCGCACTCGTGAACCGCCTCGCGGCCCGGCTCGGGCCGTTCACGATCACCGGCGCGATCGTCGCCGTGCTCGGCATCGGGTGCTACGTGGCGGGATGGCAGCTCGGTTGGATCGAGCTGATGGTCGTCGCTGCCGGCTGTCTCGCCGCGCTGGCGATCGCCGTGGCGTTCGTCGTCGGTCGACTGGCGATCCAGATCGACCGCGACGTCGACCCCGACAGGGTGATGGTCGGCGAGCCGGCCGGAGCGCTGCTCACCGCCCGCAACCCGGGCCGGCGGCCGACCCGTTCGATCGTCGTCGACGAACACATCGGGCCGAACATCGTGCCGGTCAGCGTGCCGACCCTCGCGCCGGGTGGTGAACACCGCACGTTCTACCAACTGCCGACGAACCGTCGCTCCCGTGTGCGCATCGGCCCCGCCGAAGTCGTCCGCGCCGATCCGCTGGGCCTGCTCCGCCGACGGGTCGGCCATGCCCCGGCGACCGACCTCTGGGTGCACCCCCGGTGGTCGCTGGTGTCGGCGCTGCCGAGCGGCTTCGCCAAGGATCTCGAGGGCCCCACCAGCGACGCCTCGCCGTCCGGTGACATCGCGTTCCATGCGCTGCGGCCGTACCAACTCGGCGACGACCGCCGCCACATCCACTGGATGTCGACCGCCCGCTCCGGCACGCTGATGGTGCGCCACTACGTCGACAACCGCCGTCCCACGCTGGCCGTGCTGCTCGACGACGAGAGCGCCCCGTACGGCGACGACCGGTTCGAAGTCGCCGTCGAGATCGTCACATCGCTCGTCCTCAGCTCGCTGGCGCTGCAGCTGCCGATCGCGGCCCGATCCACCTCCGGGTGGATCCTCGGACGGCTCCACCCGCAGGGTCGTGACGGCGTGCTCGAGACGCTCACGCTGATCGAGCCGCGTGCGGAGTCCGGCTCGCTCGTGCTCGCCGCCGCCGAGTTGTCGCGCGTCGAGCCGGCAACATCGGCGATCGCCATCGTCACCGGCACCCGGCCCGCCGCCGAGCTCCTGCCGACCGTGACCCACCTTCGTTCCCGGGCCCGTGTGATCGTCATCGTGGTCGACGAACCGAATGGCACCGCAGTCCGGTCGCTCCCGGGTGCCACGGTGATCAACGTGTCGTCGCTCGACGAGTTCCGCGCCGGCTGGAACGCGGTGCGGGCATGAACCGCTGGCCCCTCCCCTGGCGTCACTGGGCCGCACTGGCGATCGTCGTCACGCTGGCGACGGCGTCGACCGCCGGTCTGCACAGCATCACCGCCGACTGGTCGTTCGTCCTGCCTGCCCTCATCGGCGCGCTCGCCGCATCGGCCGCGTTCGTCGCCGCCCTCCGGTGGGACCTGCTCCCCGGCGAGACGCTGGCCCTGGCCCTCGCGATGTTCGTCGTGACGGGCGTGTTCACCGTCAGCGTGGTGGTGGCCGGTGAGATACCGACCCCGTCGAGTGTCGGTGACTTCTTCGACGGGCTGATCAGGGCGTGGGCCGACCTCCTCTCGGCGGTCAGCCCGGCCGATCTCACCCCGCGCCTGAGCGTGGCGCCGTTCGCCATCGCCTGGTTCGGCGCGATCGTCGGCTGCGCCCTGCTGCGGTGGAGTCGCTTGCCGGCAGCACCCGTGATCGGGCCGCTCGCCGGGCTCGCCCTGACGGTGCTGCTCACCGACGAGGACCGGGTCCTGTCGATCGTCGTCGGTGCCGCGATCGCGGTCGGCGCACTGCTGCTCGGCGTCCTGCTCGACCCCCGACGATCGGCGATCGCAGGGATCGAGGGTGCCGCCGACCGCGAGACGATGGAGACCACGACCTCGGTGGCGCCGCACGCGCGGATGATCCGCGCCGGGATGGTCCTCGTGGCGGTCGCCGTGCTGGCCCCGGTCGTCGGTCCGCGTCTGCCGCTCGCCGACGCCAACGAGCGCTACGACCTGCGCGACCAGGTGGTGCCCCCGTGGGATCCGTTGTCGCTGCCGAGCCCGCTCGTCCAGCTGAAGGCCCAACTGGCGGCGGAGGTCGAGGACGAGGTGGTCTTCGAGGTCGCTTCGGACACCCCGCTCACCCGTTGGTCGACCGCAGCGATGACCTCCTACGACGGCGTCGTGTGGACGGTCGCCGACCCCCGCGACCCGGCCACGGACTTCCGGCCCGTGAGCGCCCGCCTCCCGGATCCCGACGTGCAACCACTGTCCGATCCCACGACGAGCGCCACGGTCACGATCGGATCACTGCCCGGCCCGTGGCTCCCGGTGCCTGGTGAGGCACGACGGATCGATTTCGGCGAGTCGTCGTCACCGGACGGGTCGACGTCGGATGACGCACCGGCGCCGACGCTCGTCCAGAACCAGCGCTCGAACACGCTCGCGGTCACCGAGGGCGTGCACGACGGCATGACCTACACCGTCAGCGCGCTCGCAGAACCCGACCGCACCGACGAAGAACTCCGAGCGGCGACGATCGACGTGACCCCCGCCGGCGTCGACCTCGAGGCACTGCCGCCCCAGATCCGCAACCTCGCGGCCGACGTCACCGAGGGCATCGACCACGGCTGGGGACAGGTGGCCGCGATCCGCGACCTGTTCCACGACGAGGGCTTCTACGACAAGACCACCCGCGTGCCGCCCGGCCATTCGTACTACCGGCTCGCCCAGTTCCTCGCCGACCCCGAGCAGATCGTCGGCTACGAGGAGCAGTACGCGGCCGCCGCCGCCTTGATCGGCCGGATCGCCGAACTCCCCGTCCGGGTGGTGGTGGGATACGAGATCGAGCCGGACCGCTACGTCGACGGTGTCGCCGAGGTTCGTTCGGGTGACGCGTCGGCCTGGATCGAGGTACGCGTCGATGGCGTCGGCTGGGTTCCCGTGTCGGTCAGCCCGCCCCGGAGCCGTGAACCCGACGCCGAGACCGCAGTCGCTTCCGAGGACCAGGTGGCCACACCGAACCCGCCGCCACCGCCCCAGGTGCCACCCGACGTCGACGTGTTCACCGAGAATCAGGAGCTGGAAGAGCCGGTCGAGGACGACGACAAGGACGACGACGAACAGGACGAGACCACCAGCGGCGGTGGCATCGGCACGCTCGGCTGGGTCGCCATCGGGACGAGCGGCATCCTGGTGCTCCTGCTCGCCGCCGGCGGCGCCGTTGTGGTCTGGAAGCTCCGCCGCACGCGCCGTCGCCGGCACGCGGCCGACCCCGCCGACCGCATCGCCGGGGCATGGCTCGAGCTGACCGATCGCTACGGCGAGGCCGGTGTGGCCACGCCGCACCGTGCCACCCCGCTCGAAGCCGTGCGATCGCTGGCCGAGGCCGACGCCGCGGCCGCCGACAACGAGGCTGCACTCACCGGCCTGGCCCGGCACGTCGATCGCGCCGCCTACGACCGCACCAGTCCGCCGCCGGAGGCCGCGGCGAGCGCCTGGCGCTATTCTGACCAGGCCGTGGATGCGTTGCTCGCCAACCAATCGCTGCCCCGCCGCACCCGGATGCGCGTCGACCCACGCCCCTTGCTCCGGCGCGACCCGCTGGCCGGAGTGCCCGCCGGATCAGCCGACGGGCCGGACACCACGACGGAGCAACCATGAGCGACGATCGACGCGACCCGATCGAGGTCGACGACGAGATCACCACCGACGTCGACCCCGCGTGGATCGCCTCGATCCGCGCCGGCACGACCGAGGTAGCCGATGCAGCTTCCGACCACCAGGCGGACGATCCCCAACCGGCCCATCCCCAAACGGCCGGGACGGCGTCGGCCGGCGCCGGCGACGAAACGGACGACTGGACGAGCATCGAGCCGCCGTGGGACCCGGAAGCGACCGTGGGTGCATCGAGCGGATTGATCGAACGGATCCGCCAGGAGATGGCCGCACCACCGGCGACACCGGCGACACCGTCCGCTCCGATCGTCCCGGCACCGATCGTCCCGGCACCGATCGCCCCCGCACCGATCGAGTCAGCACCGATCGTCCCAGCACCGATCGAGTCGCCGCCGGCGGTCGCGACGCCGAACGCCGCGTCCGTCCCGGGGGCTGGCGCCGACGTCTCCACGACGGTGCGCTGGGAGCCGCGGCAACGTCTGTCGACGCCGGCTCCCGTCACCGAATCCGTGGTGATCGCCCCGCCCGCCCGCGCCGGCATCGACCACACCAAACTCGCCATCGCCATCGTCGCCGCGGTCACGCTCATCGTGATCGCCTGGCTCGTCGTCGGCTCGCGCGGCGGCACCGAGTCGCCTCCGGTCGATTCGGTCCCGACCTCGGGTGTCGAGTCGAGCGTCCCGGTCAGCGAGCCCTCAGGATGAGCGGGGCGGATGAGCGTGGGCCGGATGAGCGTGGCCCGGTGAGTGTGGAACTGAGCGACGAGGCGACACTGCCGGCCGACCTCGTCGACCGCCTGCGCGAGCTCTTCACCGCCTCGACCGTCGCCGCTGCGCCGGTCGCCGGGTGGGCCGCGTCGAGCGCCGGCGGGACGAACCGTCAGGACAACCAGGACGCGTGGGGTCAACGCGACGGCACGTTCGTCGTTGCCGACGGCATGGGTGGGCGGCCGGGCGGGTCGGTGGCGGCGACGGCGACCGTGGCGGCGTCGCTCGATGCGTTCGGAGCGGCCGCCACACTCCACCCGCTCGACTGGTCGACACGCATGGCGCGCGTGAACGATGCGGTGATGACCGCCGGCCGCCGCGCCGGCCACGATCGGGTCGGCGCGGCGGTCGCCATCGTCCGTTGTCTTCCCGGCCGGGTGGCGATCTCCCATCTGGGCGACGTGCGCATCTACCGCCTCCGTCACGGGGAGGCGCAGCTGCTCACCCGTGATCACAACGTCGGTGCCGAGATCAACTCGGCTGGCCGAGATCCCGACCGTCTCGCTTCGGCCGCCGGCAAGGCGGCGGCGCTCACGTCGTTCCTGGGAAGCGCCAACTCGTGGGAGCGTCACTCACTCCGGGTGCTCGATGCGCGCCGCGGCGATCGTCTCGTCGTGTGCACCGACGGCGTCCACGGCCGTGTGCACCGTGGCGACTGGGCGGAACTGGCGGAGGAAACCGATGCCCAGATGCTCGTCGACCGGCTCGTCGAGCGGGCACGGGCGGCCGGCAGCACCGACGACCGGACGGCGCTCGTGATCCGCCTCGGGCCCCTCGCGTGAGTGCCGGCGGCGGCATCGACGCCGGCCCGATCCAGGTGGCCCCCGGCGCGGGCGTGCTCGTCCGGGCGCCCGGAGCGTTGTTGTTCGTCACCACAGCGGACGACAGGGCACGGTCAGTGATCGCGGCGTTCACCGGCGCCGCCGACAACGACCGCGTCGATGCGGTCACTGCCGCCGCGACGGCGGAGCGGTTCGACGTTCCGCCTTTCGTCGTCCTGACCTGGGACGATCCGGGCGCCGGTGGCCTGCTGCACGTCGTGGTCCTCGGTGCCGTCGAGGTGCGCACCGACCACCCGAGCCTGCCGATGCTGTCCGCCGCGGGATCTGGTTCGTGGGTCGAGCGCCGGCTCCGCCTCGATGGGTCGACCGTCGTCGTCGAGGTCGGTCCCACCCCCGATGCGGCCAGCGATCTCCAGCTCGGGCGGATCGCCGCCGACGGATTCACGGCCGCGTTCCGCGGCACCGCACGGCCGGCCGCGGCGCACACCACGGCCGACACGCCCGCGGCGCCCGAGACCCGACCCGTCGTGCACGGCTCGATGGGTGCCACACCCGAGGTCGAGGTCGTGGTGCCGCCGGCCGAGCCGTCCACCCCGTCCGCCACCGCGCCACCGGAGCGTCCGGCGGCCGATCCGACCGGGCCGATCGGCGGCGACCGGCTCGCCGCGCTCCGTGCGGCGATGGGCGCCCACGCTGCAGCGGCGGAACCGGCGGCCGCCGCGCCGACCGGCCCGTCGAACGAGGCGTCGCCCGCCGTCCCCGTCGACGACGAGATCACGCTGGCCCCGGACGACCCGTCCGGCAGTCCGGCCGACGCCGGTCCCGACACGCCGACCCCACCCGATGAGGCAGCGACCGACGAGACCGCGCCGTTCATCGTCGCCATCCGCTGCGGGCGGGGACACGTGAACCCGACCCACGTGAGCGTGTGCCGAACGTGTGGCGACCTCCTCCCGCTGCGGGCCACGCCCGAGACGATCCGTCAACCACCCCTCGCGCTGCTCGAGGCGGGCGGGGCGACCGTCCCCATCGACCGGACACTCGTCGTCGGCCGCCGACCCGATGTCGAGGCCGCGCAGGCCTCCGATCGCGCTCGCACGGTCGTCATCGACGGTGACGGCTCGGTCTCGCGGACCCACCTCCGCGTCGATGTCGAGGACTGGTCGCTGACGGTCACCGACTGCGGCTCGCGCAGCGGTACGGCGATCGTCACCCGTCCCGGCGAGGAGCCGCGGATCCTCGAACCGTGGGTGTCGCACGAACTGCCGATCGGCGCCCGGGTCTTCCTCGGCGGACCCACCAGCGTCGTGATCCGAGCGATCGACGCGGGACGCCGCCCGCGTGGTTGACACCGATCCCGCTGCCGCGTCCGATCGCGGCGGCAACGACCTCGTCGTCGAGTTCGCCGGCGACGAACGGGTGCTCACGCCCGGTGAGGAACTCACCTTCGGCCGCTCGGCCGACCTCGTCATCGACGAGAACCGCTACCTCCACCGGCTGATCGGGCGGTTCGCGTGGACGAACGGCATGTGGTGGCTGGCGAACACCGGGTCGTCGATCGCCTTGCGGCTGGCCGACGCCGACGGACCGTCGTACGCCAAGGTGGCACCCGGCACGTCCGTCCCGCTGTCGTTCGAGACGAGCGTGCTGACGTTCGAAGCCGGCGGGCGGCCGTACGAACTGCGTCTCGAACTGCTCGTCGACGCCCCGCTGTTCGCCGTCGGCAGCGGTGACGACGATTCGTCGGCGCTCGACGGCATCGATCTCGAGGCCACGACCACCGCCGGCTCGCTCCCGCTCAACGACGAACAGCGGCTGCTGCTCGTGGCGCTGTGCGAGCCGTTCCTCGACGACGCCGGCGCGAACGAGCTGCCCACCAACCGGCAGATCGCGTCGCGCCTCGGCTGGACGATCACGAAGTTCAACCGCAAGCTCGACTGGCTCTGTCAGAAGTATGCGAACGCCGGCGTCTCGGGCCTGCGCGGGTCGAGCGATCTGCTCGCCCGCGACCGGCGGGTGCGCCTCGTGGAGCACGCCCTCGATGCCGGGGTGGTCACGGCGGCCGACCTCCGCCTGCTGCCGCCCGCGCGACCTGCATGACCGTCGGCTCCCGGTCGGCGACCAGCACCCCACGGCCCGGCGGCATCGCCACACCGGGACGGATCGGTGGCTTGATCCCGGTCATCTGGAGGAACTCCCCGGCGTCGTCCGGGCGCAGGACCAGCAGGCGCCGCGACCGCCGGGCGAGGTTGAGCACCGAACTGGCGGTGTAGCCGGTCATCGAGCGGTTCTCCAGCGTGGCGACGAGCCGGAGGTCGTCGAGTTCGGCCAGCCGGTCCCAGTGGACGTTGAGCGCCGGATCGTCGAGACGGTCGAGGTCGTCGACGAGCAGCACCCGCGGCCGTGGCCCCGGCCCGAGCACGAACAGATTGGCCAGCCGGTCGAGCACCGGCGCCAGGTCGTCGGGCCGCCCGACCGCCCCCTCGTGCACGATGCCGAGGTCGAGCCGGCTCGACGGCGGCCCGAGCGCCCAGACCTCGTGCGTGTCGGCGAGCACTCGTGCGCACGTGTCGAGCGCGGTCGTGCGACCCGATCGGGGTGGGCCGGTGACGGTGAGGTTCGACCAGGTGAGGTCGACCACGACCGGCTCACCGCTGATGTCGGCCACCCCGAGCGGCACCTGCAAGGGTCCGTCGGCCGCACCGATGATCCGCTCGATCGGCGCGTCGTCCGGGAGCGCCGCACTGGCCAGCACCGACGGACGATCCGTGCCGAGCAGCTCGGCGAAGCCGGCGATGGCGTCGCCCTGCCCGCGTGCCGACGGGTCACGGGCGACCGCCGCGATCTGCACGGTGGCCCCGCCGTCCCACAGGCCGCGACCCGGCGACAGATCGAGCGTCCTGGCCCGCAGCGAGGAGATCCCGTGTTCGTTGTACCCCGTCTCGTCGGCGTGGCGCATGATCAACCGGCTGCCGATGGCGGCGTGGATCCGCGCCGGTACGGCGTTGCGGCGGTCGGCGGTGATGACGGTGTGGATGCCGACCTGTCGCCCGTCCACCACGATGGTGACGAGCCGGTCGATCCAACTCTCGAGCGGGACCGCGCTCGACAGGCCGCCGCCGCGCCCGCTCTCACCGAACGTCGACATGAAGCCGCCGAACCCGTCGATGAGCAGCAGGATCCGCGGCAGCGGGGCGTGGCGTTCGTTGTAGGCGGTCAGGTGCTCGGCGTGGGCGTCGGCGAGCAGCCGTCGTCGACGGACGAGTTCGTCGCCGAGGACCGCGAGATGACGGGTGACCGCCTCCAGATCGTCGCCCGTCGCCACGTCGACCACCTGGGCGAGCGCATCGACGGCGCCGAGGCCGCGTGACGCGAAGTCGAGGCCGAGGAGGGCGACCTGATCGGCGGTGCCCGACGCCGCCGCCGACACGGCGATCGTGCGCAGCAGCGTGGTCTTGCCGGCGCCACCAGCCCCGAACACGAGCCAGCCGCCGCTCTCCTCGAGGTCGACCAGTGCCGGGTACTGGTCCTGCCGCTCCGGGGCGTCGATCATGCCGACCGCGATCACCCGTCCCGGATGGCGGTGGGCCATCTCGGCCCGCGGATCGCCGAGCACGTCGTCGATCGTCACGAGCTCGGGCAGCACGTCGCGCCACGGACGGATCGGCTCGGGCAGCGTGAGCGACCGCGATGCGCCGTCGATGGCCTCGAGCACGGCGTCGAGGTGCGTCATCGTCGCAGTGGTTCCCGGCTTGCTCGCCGGCGGTGCCTTCGGCGAATCGTCGGTGTGCTCGAACCGGGCGACGAGCACGGGCTGGATCGATTCCTCGGACGTGAGCGGCGCGCCGCAGAACGCGCTCTGGAAGGCGATGAGGGCGCTCGGGCCGAGCCGCGCGTAACCCCGCCCCCTGAGGGGGACCGGGATGTCGGCGGCCTCGGGACTGCCGATCACGGCGGTCGACTCAGGACGGTCGAGCATCCGCAGTGAGATGCGCAGGTTCGTGTTGGCGAGGATGTTCTCGTTGACCGAACCCGAGGGCCGTTGCGTGGCCAGGATGAGATGGATGCCGAGGCTGCGGCCGCGCTGGGCGATGTCGACCACGCCGGCCACGAACTCGGGGACCTCCTTGACCAGGGTGGCGAACTCGTCGACGACGATGACGAGCGACGCGGGTGCTTCGGCGGGCGCGATCTCGAGCATCTCGGCGAGGTCCTTCGCCCGGCCCTCCAGCACTCTCATGCGCCGGTTGAGCTCGGCGCGCAACGACGTGAGCGCGCGCAGCGACAGTTCGGCGTCGAGGTTCGTGACGTAGCCGACGGTGTGCGGCAGACCGGAGAACACCGTCGAACTGGCACCTCCCTTGTAGTCGACGAACAGGAAGTTGAGCCGCGTCGGCGGATGATGCACGGCCAGCGAGCCGACGATCGACTGCAGCAGTTCGCTCTTGCCCGCGCCCGACGTCCCGCCGATCAGCGTGTGCGGGCCGTCCTCGACGAGGTCGAGCCAGAGCTGACCGTCGACGCCCATCCCCACCGGGAAGCCGAGGCCGTAGGGCCGGGCGGTCAGCCACTGCTCGGTGACCCACTCCGGCGATGGCATCCCGACCCCGAGCACATCGAGCAGCGGCGCGGTGCGCGGGATCGAGGTGGCCAGCGATGCCGTGGACGCGTCGCGGATCGGCGCCAGCGCGCGGGCCACACGGTCGGCCACATCGGAGCGGAGCTGCTCGACGTCGATCTCGCGGGCGGGCACCTCCGGGTCGGTCGACCAGAGCGTGCCGACGAGCGCCGCACCGGGCGCCTGACGCGTCACGAGGATCTGGGTCGCCTGGCGCGGCACCTCCGCCGCCGTGTCGGCCAGCCAGATCACCGAGATCCCGACGTCCGGGCACTCGTCGAGGAGCCGCGCCACCCCCGCGGGATCGGGCGACAGGCGGGCGTCGAGCACGGCGACGATCCACGGCCAGCGGCGGCCGGCCATTTCCCGCTCGGAACCCGCCCGGCGGAAGTCGAGCACCTCGAGGAGGCGGCGCAGCAGGGTGTCGGCCTCGGCGCTCGTCGTGGCGACGTGGGAACCCGGCAACGGCGACACGACCGACCTCGTGTGCGGCAGCCATTTCATCCACGAGCCGAGGGCGCGATCGCCGACCGCGGCGACGAGCGTGAGGTCCTCCGGACTGTGCAGGCAGGCGGCCTGGATGACCATCGACGAGGCCACGCCGTTCACGACGTCGTCCGGGCCGTGCAGCCCCACGACACCGCAGTCGGCCAGATCGACCGTGATCGGCACGCCGTGCACCTGGTCGACCCCGAGCCGCGCCAGACGTGCCTCCTCGCGGAGGTCGTCATCGCCACCGCGCGGCAGCTCGACCTCGAACGTCGTGGGTGCCGATCCGAGACCGGCGCGCAACCGGAGGAAGTCGGGACTGTCGCGACTGCGCGCCCACAGGTCGACCGTGCGCAGTTCGGCGCGGCGCGCCAGTTCGGCCAGGTCGGGTGCGGTGCGAACCCGTTCGATCCGTTCCGCCTCGACGAGGGCGTCGAGTTCGCCGCGCCACGCGATCAGACGCTCCCGGAAGTCCGCCAGCTGGTCACGGAAGCGCTTGCGACCCGAGCGCTTGTCCTCGATCGAGTTGGCGACCATCACGAGCGGCGACATCAACGTGAGGGCGAGGAACTGGACCTGTTTCGAGAACGCGAACAAGGTGAGACCGGCGGCGAGTGGAGCGAGCACGGCGAGCAACTGGAACCGGCGCTGGTCGCCGCGCTCGGGGATCGGTCCCAGCTCGGGCGCCTCGACGGTGGAGACCACCGGCGGGCGGTACGGCGTCCGTTGGAACTCGATCTGGCCGAGCTGGTCGACGCGCTCACCCTCGGCGCGCACGAAGCGCCGGAACGACAGCCGCGTGCCGCCGAGGCCGATCACGTCGGTCTCCCGGGTGATCGTCGGCTCGTTGATCTCCCGGTCGTTCACCGTCACGCCGTTCTGCGCCCCGCTCAGCGGGGCGATCGTCACCGTCCAGTCGTCGCCGACGGTGAGTTCGGCGTGGCGGCGCGACACGGTCGGGTCGCTGAGGTGGACGTGCGCCTCGTCGTCCCGCCCGACCGAGTAGGTGCCGGGGAGCAGGATGTAGCTCGACCCGGCATCGGGCCCGGCCAGCGCGTCGACGGTGACCGCCTCGGGCGGGATCGGGCGGACCGCCCGCACCGCCCGCGGCGGGCCGACGACGAGCTCGTCGCCGGACACGATGCCGACGTCGCCGACCGTGGTCGCCGGTTCGAGCACCGCCCCGGTGCGCTGCAGCGTGAGCGATGGCGTGACCGATGGGATCGACGGTGGTGCGTCCGAGCTGCCGGGCGAGCGCGCGGGCGAGGTCGTTCACGGTGTGCGACGCCTCGACGTCGACGACGAGGTCGTCCGGCTCACCGTCGAGCGGGCGGACGCGCAGGATCAGTTCCATCGGCTGTGCCCAGTGTCGCAGACGGTGTCGCCGATGGGCCTGCCGCCGGGTCGTCCCCCGGCGGCCGGTACGATCCGGTCGTGGCCGAGTACCCCGTGCGCAGCCCGTTCCTGCTGGCCGGCCAGGTCGCACTGGGCGCGATCGCCGCCGTCGTCGCCATCGGGTTGGCGACGATCCCGTCGGGTTCCGCGGCGCCGTTCGGCATCGTCGGCGCGATCGCCGTGGCCGCACTCGGCGTCGTGCTCGTCCGCGGGTTGCGGCGCCAGGCCATCCTCGTCGACGGCGACCGGTTCGGCTGGCGACGAGGGCTGACGAACAAGGTGATCGGTTGGACCGACCTCGCTGACGTCGAGGTCGCCACCACCGCCCAGTTGTCCACGTCGATCACCCGCCGGCATCCCGACGTGATCCTGTGGACCCGTGTCGGCGGCCTGCGCGGCGCCAACGCCATCCTGTTGCGCCGGCAACTGCCCGGCGACGTCCGGCGGCGCCTCGATGCCGCGTCGGCGAGTGCCGAACCACTGCACCCGTTCATCGTGCCGTTCAGCGCCCTTCGCGACGACGACCGCGAGGCCATCGCCACGTCGTTGGCGGCACGCGGCCTGCTGCCCGGCTGACGCGGTCGAGCCTGCTGACG
Source organism: Ilumatobacteraceae bacterium (assembly GCA_963695145.1). GTDB lineage: Bacteria > Actinomycetota > Acidimicrobiia > Acidimicrobiales > Ilumatobacteraceae > Sva-07. Next base: position 737,664 of record CAVOGB010000007.1, read on the forward strand.
CGGTCGGGACGCTCACCCGTCGGCGAACAGTTCGGCGTGACGGATGTAGGACGTGTTGCCGCACGTCGGGCACGTCGACGCGAACACGTGGTCGCGCAGCCGTTGGATGGTCACGATCGGGATCCCGCTGTCGGCGACGGCGACGAGATGGTTGTTGTGGCACACGAGGCACTGCACGTTGCGGATGTCGCAGAACAGGCCATCGGCGAGCGCCGTCGACAGGTCGTCGCCGGCCCGGGCGCGGCCGTCGAGGGCTTCGAGGTCGGTGCCGTCCGACCAGTGGACCGCACCGAAGTACCGGCGTAGGCCAGTCTGCATCGGCATGTCGAGGATGGCGCGCCGGAGGCGGGGGTGGTCGAACGCCGCGCTGTCGTGACGGAACTGGTACGACCGGACGTCGGCCAGCTCCGCCTCGGGGATCTCCTCGCCCGCGCTGAAGTACGTGACCGCCCAGCCGTCGATCTGCGAACGGTTCACGAGCCGGGACTCATCGGTTCCATCGGGATCGAGTGCCGCGCCAGGAGTTCGGACTCGTTGGATCCCTGCAGCGTCTGCGGGAGCAGGCTGTCGCGGGGAACCTCGGCGCGGAGCACGACACCATCCTTACCCGCGAAATGATGGGCCACGGAAGGATCGGTCGTGACCGACACCATCGAGCGCTCCCCGCTGACGCTCTCGATCTCGTGCCCGAAGGCGCCGTGCGCCTCGACGTATTCGCCCTCCGATCCCCACGTGTTCACGGCGTGGGCGTGCGCCATCTCCGAGTAGTGGCGGGCGACGTCGAGGTCACCGCCGGTCCCCATGTAGGCCGACCGTCCGGCGTCGCTCATGATCAGGCCGGTCTCGTGTCGGATGTCGAGTTCCACCTGGTTCGACGTCCCGCGGTACACGGTCACCATGTCGGGCCTCGGACCGGCCTCGAGGGCGAGCGGTTGATGACCGGCCGGGAGGGCGAGGTGGGTCGGCTCGGCGAGGGTCGGGGGCTCGTTCGAGAAGTGGTGGTCGAGCGCACCACCGGCTCCGCCCCCACCCGCGCTGATCGCCACCTGGTTCCAGTTGACGCTGCCGTCGCCGGTGAGCGCCTGGGTGGCGAGATCGGCGGCGCCGTCGGTGACCGCACCGGCGGTGAACGCCCGGGCCCCGCTCGTGAGCAGCGGGTCGAGCTGGCGGCCGGCACCGCCGGTGAGACCGCCGACCACCGTGTTGACGCCGACACTGCGCCAGTCGATCGGCTGGCCGGACATCGCCTGCGTCGCGAGGTCACCGCCGCCGCCGAGCACACCACCGGTGACGATCGCCGCGCCCGTGCTCGTGGTGGCCGCGCCGACACCGCCGGAGATGCCACCGATGACGCCGCTGAGTGCGACCGTGCGCGGGTCGAACGTGCCGGTGGCCAGACCGACGCCGGCCGACGTGGCGGCGCCGATGAGGATGCCGGCTCCGATGACCTGCCCGCCGGGCACGAACATCAGCCCGACCCCGACGGCGACGACGCCGACCATGGCGACCGTGCCCCAGGGATCCTCCTTGATCGCTTCCCACGCCCGCCCGAGGTTGCCCATCTCCTCGCGCTCGCGGATCGCGTCGTATTCCTCCTGCGACACCGGCCGCAGCCCGGTCGGATCGACGAAGTTGACGGGATCCTGCCACGCGTAGGTGTAGGCGCTCGCTCCACCGTTCGAGCCGGGCACGGTCATCAGGGGATCGGCCGAGAGGAACTGGCGGGTGCGCGGGTCGTACACCCGGGCGCCGAGCAGTGTCATCCCGCCGACGTGCAGTCCATCGGGCTGGTCCGGCCGCGTGCGCCCCCACGTGCCGTCGTCGGAGCGCCACGAGATGGCGCCGGCGTTGACGATGCGGACGCCGCCCACCAGGTTGGGCCGCCCCGACAGCGGGTCGTGACCGATGAGCTGGTCGTTGATCCGTTGCGGTCGGCCGAGGGCGTCGAGGTCGATGCGCACTCCGGTGGTCTCGCCGGACGGGTTCGTACGGCGGATCTCGATCAGCTGGTCGACGGCGTTCCAGGCGTACTCGGTGATCGTGCCGTCGGGTTCGACCTCGATCGATCGGCGACCGGCGGCGTCGTACTGCACCGTGGTCGTACCGATCCCATCCACCGTGATCGCCCGCACGCGGCCGGCGGCGTCGTAGTCGAACGAGCGCGTGACGCCCGCGCGGACCTCCCGCGCGACGAGGCCGTCGGCGTCGTACTCGTAGGTCGTCGGGTCCTGATCGGCCGGTGCCGTCTCGACGAGCCGACCGGCGTCGTCGTAGCGGTAGACCGTGCCGTCGGGTCCGATGAGCAGCCGGCCGGCCGGGTCGCGCACCACCTCCGACTCGGGGAGCCGGAAGTCGCCGGCCTGCCCGTCGCGCACACCGACCACCCGGCCCTGCGCGTCCCGCTCGACGACCGTGCGGATCCCGGCCTGGTTCGTGAACGCGACGGTCCAACCGTCGGCGTCGCGTTCGATCGTGCTCGTGCCCGTGGCATCGGTGAGCCCGGTGAGCCGGTCGGCGTCGTCCCAGAGGAACTCGGTGAACAGCCCCGTGTCGGGGGCCTCCGCCGCCGTCATCCGGCCGGCGACGTCGTAGCGGTAGACGCCGAGCACGGTGCCGTCGAGGGCGGTCCGTTCGATCTCCCGGCCGACCGCGTCCAGGGTGCGGTCCCAGCCATCCTGGCCGGCCCGTCGGATGCCGGTGACGGCCCCGCTGCCGTTGCGGATCACGTCGGTGGTGACGCCCATCGGATCGGTCGTCGATCCGACCCGGCCGCCGGCATCGTAGGACCACGTGGTCGTCCGGCCGCCCGGCACCGTCTGGGCGATCAGTCGCCCGCGTTCGTCGTACGCATAGCCGCTGACGCCACCGGCCGCGTCGGTGGCCGACCGCAGGAGGCCGCGTTCGTCCCAGTCGAACTCGGTCGTCGCGCCCGTCGGGTCGATCGCAGTGCGCAGCCGGCCTGCCGGATCGCGTTCGAACCGCGTCTCGCCGGCCTCGGTGCGGAAACCCGCCATGCGACGGTGCTCGTCCCAGATCATCTCGATCGGGGCGTCACTGGCCGGCAGCGCCGGATCGTCAGCCGGCGACTCGACCCGCGTCACCTGGCCGCGGGCGTCGAGATGGAGGTCGCGACGGATGCCGTCGACCCCGATGACGGCGACGCAGCGGCCGGCGGGGTCGTACTCGAAACGCTCCTCGCGCCCCGCCGGGCTCGTGCGTGACAGGAGACGCCCCGCCGGGCTGTAGGTGCGGGTGCTGCGGGCGCCGCGCGGGTCGATCACGGCCGTCAGGCGTCCGAGGGTGTCGATCTCCGTCGTCCAGACCCGGCCGTCGGGGGCGGTGACGGTGGCGATCTCGCCGTTCGGGTGGTACGTCCACGCCGTGACCGCACCGTCGGCGGCCGTCGATCGCATCGTCCGTCCGAGCACGTCGAGTTCGCGGCGCATCACGCCGCCCTCGGGATCGGTGAACTCGACGAGACGACCCTCGACGTCGTAGGCCTTGCGCAGCGTGGCGCCGGTCGGGTCCGTCGCCGCGACGAGACGGCCGACCTCGTCGAACTCGTTGCGGTACGTGGCGCCGTCGGGGGCGACGACCGCGGTCACGTCACCGAGCGAGTCGTACCGGTACCGCGCCGTCGAACCCATCGCGTCGGTGATCGACTCGATCGCGCCGTGTGGCCCGAACGTGGCCGTCCAGGGCAGGTCGCCCGGTTCGGTGCCGCCGCGGATGCGCCCGGCCGGCGTGCGCAGGTAGGTCGACACGGCGTCGCCGCGCTCGCGGCTCGAGACCCGACCGTGCTCGTAGTGCAGCGCGGTGTCGATGCCGGCGGGGTCGACGAGGCGCACGAGCAGGCCGGCGGCATCGAATTCGAAGGTCGTCTCGGCGCCCATGGCGTCGGTGATCTTCGTGAGCTGACCGTCGGCGTCCCATTCCAGACGACGCACGACACCGTCGGCATCGGTGATCGTGACGGGCCGTCCGGCGGAGCCGAGTTCGGCGGTCGCCGTGCTGCCGTCGGGACCGACGACCCGGACGGGGGTGCGCAGTGCGCCGTCGTACTCGAACGACGTGACGGCGCCGGCGCGGTCGGTGTCGGTGAGCGGCCGGCCGAGTTCGTCCCACGTCCACGACTGCCGGAGTCCGTCGGGATCGTGGCGGGTGAGCAGGTGGCCGGTGTGCTCGTCGAAGTCGTACCGCCACTCGGCACCGGACTTGCTGACGACGCGGACCGCCCGGTCGGCGTCGTCGTAGGTGATCCGCATCGCCGAGCCGTCGACGTCGACGACCGCGGTGAGGTTGCCACGACCGTCGTGGACCATCGCCTGGCGGACGCCACGGTCGTCGGCGATCACCGTGGCGCCGGGGACCTGGTACGTGTACGTCGTGACCCGGCCGAACGGGCTCGTCTGCTCGACGACCCGACCGGCCTCGTCGTAGACGTTGGAGAACAGCACCACGCCGTCGTCGTCGGTCACCGACGTGAGGAACGTGCCGTCCCACGCATAGGCCAGGTGGCCGGCGTGCGTGGTGACGCCCGTGATGCGTGCCGATCCGTCGCGCTCGTAGGTGACCGTACGACCGTCGGAGGAGGACAGCGGCGGCGATCACGTCACCGTCCCACGTCACCGCGACGCCGCGGCCCGAGAACCGCTCGGTGAGGGTGCTGATCCGTCCACCGTCGCGATCGACGTCGACGGTGGCGACGCCGGCCTCCCAACCCGTGAGCGAGCCGTCGATCCCGAAGCGGAGCCGTCGCTCGTGATCGAGGTGCACGACGTATCCGTCGTCGGTCTCGACCAGCTCACGCGCCCGGCGACTGTCGGTGGTCCAGCGGCGCGGCGTGGCGCCGTCCTCGGCGTGATCCCGGGTGAACGTCAGGACCGCCCCGTCGGGCAGGCGCACCATCATCTGGGGAGCGGGGATCTGCCCTGCGGGCTGATCGGACGCCACCTCGAGCACGGCGTCGAGCACGGACGACCAGCCCGCACCGAACACACCGGGCCGTGCGCTGACGACGGAGTTGTACGTGCGGATGATGTCCAACGCACCGGCGACCGCCGGGAACTGCAGGTCGGTGTCCTGATGGATCATGTTGCCGTTCGCCGCACAGATCGGGTCGTCGACGAAGCCCGACGTCTGCGGGATGCCGACGATCGACACCGGATCGAAGTGCACCGGCGCCGGTGGTGTGCCGACGCCCTTGGCGGCCAGTGCCGCCGCCAGGGCCGCATCGGAGATCGTGATCGGACCGCCGTCGTGGCGGTCGGCCCGCAACAGCTCGGTGCGCACCGTGGCGACGAACGTCTCGTTCTCCCCCATCGCGTCGAGCAACGTTGCCAGGGCCCCGAGTGCCGGGACGCTGACGTACCCGTCGCACGCGGCGATCGTGTTGATCGACAACGAGGCGACGCTCGCCTGCGTGGTCTCGGCGCTGTGCCGGGCGGCCTTGACGCCGGTGACGAACTCGTGGAGTTTGCCGGGATCTGCTGATGTCGTCGACATGGTTCAGTACCTCGTGAGCGATCCGGTGGCGTAGAAGTTGGGGGACGTCGGGACCTCGATCGCCGGCGGATCGGGCGGGAGATCGTGATGGCCGAACAGCCCGCCGACGACGTCTTCGACGACGTTGCGGTCGTCCTCGACGCGCTTGGTCTCGCGGGCGTGGAGGATCCGGTTCTGCTCGTTCATCGCCTCGGCCCAGCGCACGGCCCACTGTTCGGCGGCGGTGCGGAGGTCGTTGGCGATGGCCGTGGCCTGCTGCGCTTCGGAGTCGATCCGGTCGGCGAACTGGGTGCCGTACCTGCCGAGCCAGTCGGTGAGTGCCGTGCGGGCATGGCTCACGCGGTTGGCCATCAGTTCGTCGACCTCGTCACCCAGCGCCCACAGTCGTCTGGCGAGCTGCAGGCTCGCGACGTAGTCGAACCGCACATCGGCGGCAGCGCTCAAGCCCATCGTGCAGACCGTCCTCTCGTGTCCGTGTCGTGTCCGTCGTCGATCGGTGGGGATGCGTCCCGGTCACCGGTCAGCGGTGGTCACGGCCTCGATCTGCTTGCGGATGTAGTTGGTCACCGACTGTTCGGCGGAGTCGCACTTGGCCTGGGCCGACGTGGTGAATCCCGACACGGCGTCGACGGCGGCGATCTTGGCGTTGCCCTCCCAGTCGGTGCCCTGCAGGCGCCCGAGGTTGTCCTTGAGCCCGGTCCGCAGCGCCGTGAAGTGCCTCGTGACCACGGGGACCAGCGAGTCGAGCGCGCTCGTGTCGACGTCGACGTAGTCGACCGTCTCGGGGCTCGGCGGGGTGATCGCCTTCGGGTCGAGGTGGATCGTGATGGCGGCACCACCGAGCGACGCGGCGATGTTCGACGTCGACGTGCGCACGGCATCGGCCATCGCACCCATGTCGGCGTTGAGCTTGTTGGCGAAGTCGGCCGCCACCCGGCCGCAGTCGGTCTTGAACGCCACGGCGTTGGGACCGAAGAACCGCACTGCCACGACGTCGTTGACGAGCGCGACGAGTTCGCCGTGCATCGCGTCGAAGACGCTCTGCGCCTGCCGCCCGTAGTCGCGGACGCTCTGCGGATCAACCCTGACAACTGTCATTTCAACCTCCGGTTCGACGTGTCGCCCGGTGACCACCGGACTGGTTCGAACGTATCCACGGACGGTCGCGGTGACACCGGGGACGACTCCCCGCCGCTCCGTTCGTCGGGACCCGTCCCCGCGCGAACGGAGCGCGCTCAGATGGGAACGGCAGGGTGGTCGAGCAGGAACGACATCGTTTCCTCGGCGGTGTCGGCGACGCCGATGAGGTCGGCGTAGGGCAGGTCGCCGGCGAGCGAGCGCAGGAGCGGTTCGGCCGGCATGGTGCGGTGCCAGAAGTCGACGCCGAGGAACACCATCGGGCTCAGCGCGGCGAACAGGCCGTAGTGGTTCTGCGTGGCGTCCTGGAACACCTCCTGCACGGTGCCGGCCGAGCCGGGGGCGAACACCACGCCCCGCGTCGCCAGCGCCAGCAGCCCGTCCTCGCGGATCGAGTTGGCGAAGTACTTGGCGATGTGGGTGGCGAACTGGTTGGTCGGCTCGTGGCCGTAGAACCACGTCGGCACCGCCAGGCTCGGTGCGCCGCCGGGGAACGCGTCACGAACTCGGCGGCCGGCGGCGAGATAGGCGTCGAACGATCCGAAGTCGGTGGCCCCCGCCAGCAGTCCGAGCGCGGTGTCGAGCGCCGCATCGCTCGCCGGGGCCAGCCACGCGCCGAGGTTGGCGGCCTCCATCGCCCCCGGACCACCGCCGGTCGCGACATGCCACCCCGCACGGGCCATCGACCGGCCGAGCACGGCGACCTCGCGGTACATGGCGTCGGTCCGCAACAAGCCGTGGCCGCCCATCACCGCGACGACGTCGGGATACTCCCGCAGGTGCTCCTCGAGGGCGTCGTCGATGGCGTGGTCGTGCAGGCGCCGGGCCAGCGCGTCGAGGATCGGCGGCGACGTTCCCGCCGGCGCCCGGCTCGCCCAGCGGTAGATGCGCATGTCGAGCGACTCCTCGAACGAGCCGGCGACACCTGGTTCCCAACCGGCCAGCAGCTCGTCCGACGTGTACAGCCGCGAGCGGTACGCGTCGAACGGCAGCCCTGGCAGGCCCGGGAACACGACACCGCCGGTGTCGATCACGTGGTGCAGGGTGCCGGGCGCGAGGTCGACGCCGAGGAACGTCGCGCCACGGCACGACAACGACCCGATCAACGCACCGTCACTCGTGAGGTCGACATCCTGCACGACGACCCCGTCGAGCGAATGATGGTCCGCCACGTACCGCCGCAGCTCGTCGAGATCGTGCAGTTCGACGGTCATCCACCCGCCATCCTCGCGCGCCACCGGACCCGATCCCCGGACGGGCGCGGGCACGGCTGGCGCGGACTACTCGGCGTCGCGGATCTCCCGGCGCAGGTCGTTGATCTCGTCGCGCAGCCGCGCCGCGTACTCGAACTTCAGCGCCGCCGACGCCTCGTGCATCTCCTCCTCGAGCGTCTGCACGAGCCGGGCCAGCTCCTGCTGCGGCAGCGACTTGAGGTCGCGCTGCACCTTGTCGCGCTCGCGCTGGCGGCGCTTGTCCTTGCCGGGATACGGCGCCGTGCCGTCGGGACGCAACAACGACAGGATGTCGCCGACCGCCTTGCGAATCGTCTGCGGGTCGATGCCGTGCTCGGTGTTGTAGGCCACCTGCACCGTGCGGCGACGGTTCGTCTCGCCGATCGCCTTCTCCATCGAGTCGGTCATCTTGTCGGCGTACATCACGACCTGGCCGGCGACGTTGCGGGCGGCGCGGCCGATCATCTGGATGAGCGACGTCTCCGAACGCAGGAAGCCCTCCTTGTCGGCGTCGAGGATGCACACCAGCGACACCTCCGGCAGGTCGAGACCCTCGCGGAGCAGGTTGATGCCGACCAGCACGTCGAAGTCGCCGAGGCGCAGGCCGCGCAGGATCTCGATGCGTTGGATCGTGTCGATGTTGCGAGTGCAGGTACCGCACGCGCAGGCCCTGTTCGAGCAGGTAGTCGGTGAGGTCCTCGGCCATCTTCTTGGTGAGCGTGGTGACCAGCACCCGCTCGCCGTTGACGATGCGACCGTTGACGAGCTCCATCAGGTCGTCGATCTGGCCCTTGGTGGGCTTGACGATCACCTCGGGGTCGATCAGGCCGGTCGGGCGCACGATCTGCTCGACGACCTTCGACGACACCCGCAGCTCGTAGGCCGACGGCGTGGCCGACAGGAACACGCGCCTGGTTGACCCGTTCGAGCACCTCTTCGAACGTGAGCGGCCGGTTGTCGCGCGCCGACGGGAGGCGGAAGCCGTGGTCGACGAGCATGTCCTTGCGGCTGCGGTCGCCGGCGAACTGGCCGTGCAGCTGCGGCACGGCCACGTGGCTCTCGTCGATGACCAGCAGGTAGTCGTCGGGGAAGTAGTCGAGCAGGGTGAACGGCGGCTCGCCGTAGTCGCGACCGTCGATGTGCATCGAGTAGTTCTCGATGCCGTTGCAGTAGCCGAGCTCGGCCATCATCTCGAGGTCGTACGAGGTGCGCATCCGCAGGCGCTGCGCCTCGAGCAGCTTGTCGTTCTCCTCGAACTCACTTCAGCCGCTCCTGCAGTTCGGCTCGATCTTGCCCATCGCCACCGCCATGCGCTCGGTGCCGGTGACGTAGTGGGTGGCCGGGAACACGTGCGCCCGCTCCATCTCGCTCAGCTGTTCGCCGGTGAGTGGGTCGATGGTGGTGATGCGGTCGATCGTGTCGCCGAACATCTCGATGCGCAGCACCGATTCCTCGTAGGCCGGGTGCACCTCGATCGTGTCGCCGCGCACCCGGAAGTTGCCACGGCCGAGCGTCATGTCGTTGCGGTCGTACTGCATGTCGACGAGGCGGCGCAGGATGTTGCGCATGTCGTAGTCGATGCCGACGTTGAGGTCGAGCAGGTTGCCCCGGTACTCCTCGGGGTTGCCCATGCCGTAGATGCACGACACCGACGCCACGACGATCACGTCGCGCCGGGTGAGCAGCGCCGCCGTGGTCGAGTGGCGCAGCCGGTCGATCTCGTCGTTGATCGAGGAGTCCTTCTCGATGTAGGTGTCGCTCGACGGGATGTACGCCTCGGGCTGGTAGTAGTCGTAGTAGCTGACGAAGTACTCGACCCGGTTGTTCGGGAAGAACTCGCGCATCTCCTGGGCGAGCTGCGCGGCGAGCGACTTGTTCGGCGCGAGGATCAGCGTCGGTCGCTGCGTCTTCTCGATCGTCCAGGCGATGGTGGCCGACTTGCCCGAGCCGGTGATGCCGAGCAGGGTCTGGAAGCGCTCGCCGCCGTCGATGCCCGGCCGACAGGCCTGCGATCGCCGCCGGCTGGTCGCCCGCCGGGGCGAAGTCGGACACGACCCGGAACACCTCGTCGTCCTTGGCCGCGTAGTTGCTGAACGGCTTGGCGGCGATGAGCAACTCCTCCGGCGAGATCGCCGGGGACGGTTCGTCCGTGCCGGTACCAGTGTCTGCCGTCGTGTCGCGTCACCGTGTTCGTCATCCTCCCCATGTTACCCGAGGGGTGTGACACGAGAACATGTGTTCGCTCCCGCCCGGCCCGGGCCCGACCCACCCCGCACCGGTGCCGGGCGCGGCGTACCATGAGCGGGTGGATGGCGTCGTGGATCCCGTCGCGGATGCCGCTGCACTGCTCGACGACCTCGACGCCGATCAGCGGCGGGCGGTCACGGCCGAATCCCGTCTCGTGGCGGTCATCGCCGGCGCCGGGTCGGGCAAGACCCGGGTGCTGACGCGCCGTGTGGCCTACCGCATCGATCACCGGTTCGGCGCTCGCCCGGCACACGCTGGTGCTCACGTTCACCCGCGAGGCCGCGGGCGAACTGCGCCGCCGGCTCAACCGATCCGGGCATCCGCGACCACGTCGAGGCCGGCACGTTCCACTCGGTGATGCTCGGTGTCCTGCAAGGACCGCTGGGCCGACACCGATCGCCGACCGAAGACGATCGTCGCCGATCGCCGCCGGCTGGTCGGCGACGCGATCGACGCGGCGGCCCGCCGCCACCTCGATCACGTACCTGGCCGAGATCAACTGGGCGACCGCACGGGGCATCGCTGCCGACCGAGTACGCGTCCGTGGCGCGGCGCTCGCAGCGTCGACCCGCCCCCGGCGTCGAGACCTGTGCCGCCGCCTTCGACCGCGTACGAGACGCTCAAGCGCCGGCGGGGCGTGATCGACTTCGACGACGTGCTCTCCCACACGATCCGCGAGCTCGAGCACTCCACCGACTTCGCCGACGCGCTCCGCTGGCGCTTCCGCCACGTGCTCGTCGACGAGGCCCAGGACCTCAACCCGCTCCAGCACCGGCTCGTCGATCTGCTGCGGGCCGGGCGCGACGACCTGTTCCTCGTCGGCGATCCGTCCCAGGCGATCTACGGCTTCAACGGCGCCGACCCGACGCTGCTCGTCGACGTGGAGAACCGCTTCCCGGGCATCGAGATCATCCGCCTGCCGATGAACCACCGCTGCACGCCGCAGATCGTGCAGGCCGGGCTGCACGTGCTCGCCGTGAGCGAGCAGCCGGCCGACCCTCGCGTCGAGCCGCGGTGACGGGCCCGCCGCGATCGAGCTCGACGCCGACCGACGAGACCGCCGAGGCGCCGCCCATCGCCGGCCTCGTCGCCGCCGGCGATCCCACGCTGGTACGCACCGGCGAGGTCGGCGTGCTCGTCCGCACCAACGCCCAGATCGCACCGATCGTCGATGCGCTCGCCGCCGCCGGCGTGCCCGTGCGCCGGAGCGACGGCGCGCTCGGGTCGCCGATCCAGGCCGTGATCCGTCAGGTCGCCGCACTCGGATCGGCGTCGCAGCTGCGCGCCTGGGCGCACGACACCCTCGACGCCGCGCCCGAGCCTCGCACTCGACCCGCGACGACGGGGCGGCCGACATCGAACGCCGCGTCGCCGGTGCCATGCTCGACTTCCTCCGCGAGATCGCCGCTCGGCGACGGAGCCGGCTTCCGCGCCTGGGTGGCGACGACGAATCCGTTCGACGACGGCAGCCCCGGCGGCGTCGAGGTGCTGACGTTCCACGCCTCCAAGGGGCGCGAATGGCACACGGTGTGGTCGCCGGGGTCGAGACGAATCTCGTACCGCACAAGTCGGCGACGACCGCGGCCGGCCGCGAGGAGGAGGGCCGCCTGCTGTACGTGGCGATCGACCCGGGCGACCGATCGGCTCGTCGTCTCCCACGCGGCCACGGCGCGGTGGCTACGCCCGGACGCCGAGCCCGTTCCTCGAGGGCCTGCGCGACCGGCGAACCCGCGCCCGCTCCCCCGCCGCCGCGCCATCGCCGTGCCCGCACCGACCCGATGCTGGCGCTCCTCACGGACTGGCGCGAGCAGTGGGCCCGCCAACTCGACGTCCTGCCGACCGAGTTGTGCACCGACCGCGACCTCGCGGCGATCGCCCGCCATCGCCCGACGACCGCCGCCGAACTGGCCGACGTCACCTCGTTCGGCCCGATGACCGCCGAACGCATCGTCGAACAAATCGCCCCGGTCTTCCAATCCGCCCAGTGCGATTCGTGAGAATGTCCGCCGGGGACAGACCCCGGCGGACATTCTCCTCGGTCACATGTCGAGGTCGACGATCACGGGCGCATGGTCGCTCGGCGACTTGCCCTTGCGTCCGTTGCGGTCGATGATCGACCACGTCGCCTTGTCGACGACCGAGGCGGAACACATCAACAGGTCGATGCGCAGACCACGGCCCTGGTGGAAGTCGCCGGCGCGGTAGTCCCACCACGAGTAGACGCGGTCGGCGTCGTGCATCGTGCGGAACACGTCGACGAGACCCCACCGTTCGAGCTCGGCGAGCCGATCGCGTTCGGGTTCGCTCACGTGCGTGGCACCGACGAACTTCGCCGGGTCGTACACGTCGCGGTCGGCGGGCGCGATGTTGAAGTCCCCGCCGACGAGCACCGCGGCCGACGGTTCGGTGTCGGCGTCGAGGTGGGCGACGAGCCGATCGAGCCACGACAGTTTGTAGGTGTAGTGCGGATCGTCGAGCGACCGACCGTTGGGGACGTAGACACTGCTGACGCGCACCCCACCGCACGTGGCCGTGATGATGCGGGCGTCGGGATCCGGATCGACATGACCGGCGAAGTTCACGACCACGTCGTCGAGCCCGACCTTGGAGAGGATCGCCACCCCGTTCCACTGCCCCTGCCCGTAGTGCGCGCAGGAATAGCCGAGCGCCTCGAACGACAGCGACGGGAACGCATCGTCGGCGAGCTTCGTCTCCTGCAACATCACGACGTCGGGCGCCGCTTCGGCGAGCCATTCCTCCACCCGTTCCTGACGGGCACGCAGCGAGTTGACGTTCCAGGTTGCGAAGCGCACGTCAGTTGGCGCCTTCGGACCCGACCACCGTCGACGCCGCCGCGGCGGCCGCAGCCTTCCCGGCCGGCGCCTTCCCGGCAGCCGACTTTCTGCCAGTCGACTTCGTGGCAGTCGACTTCTGGAGTCGACTTCGTGGGAGTCGAATTCCTGGCGGTCGAGTTTCTGGGAGTGGCGTTTCTGGGAGCAGCCTTCTTCGCCACTGCCTTCGTGACGGGAGCCGTGTCGGCCGCGACCGTGTCCGCGGAGGCGGACTTGGCGGCCGGCTTCTTCGCCGGAGCCTTCTTGGCGGCGGCCTTGCCCCGAGCGTTCTTCCCGGGACCGTTGCCGACCGTACCGGTGTCGACCGCAGCTGCCGGCGCCGGGGCGATCGGGGTCGGAGCGATCGAGTCGGGCCGCGCCTCGGCGGTCGGGCCCGGATCGACCGCGACCGGCGCGCTCGCGGGCGGGGCCTTCTTGGCCGCCGACTTCGTGGCCCGCTCCTGGGCCGGCGCCTTCGAGACCGCGGCCTTCTTGGCCGCCGCCTTCGTGGCCGGCGACTTGCGGGCCGCAGCCTTCTTGGCCGGCGCCTTCTTCGCCGGCGCCTTCTTGACCGCGGCCTGCTTCGCCGTCGTCCTGCCGGCTGGCGACTTGCGGGCCGGCGCCACCTCGACGATGGGCTCGACGATCGGCTCGACCGGCGGCTCGACCGGCGTCGGCGCGGCGGCGGCCTTCTTCGCCGTCGCCTTCCGGGAGGCCCGGGCCGGAGCGGCCACGTCGCTCACGGGCACGTCGGCGAACCCCCCGTCCGCCACGGTGGTCAGCAGGCGCTCGACGGCCTGGTCGACGAGCTGATCGACGCGCTCGTCCACCGTCGCCGGCGTCGCCGCAGCCTTGCGCCCGCGGCCACGCCGGCCCGACCGGGCGTGCTCGACCGGCTCGGTCGCCAGCGGATCGGTGTCGACCGGCGCGTGTGCCGCCATGTCGGGCATCGCACAATCGATGCTCCGGCGGGCAGCAGCGAAGCTGACCACGACGACGGTGACGGCCTCGCCGATCTGCATCACCTTGCGGGCGCTCGGCGGCGGCGGATCGGACATGAGACGCAACGGGATGTAGCCACGCACGCCGTCGGTCCCGATGGAGATGTACGCGCCGTGCGACGAATACGTGTCGACGATGCCGTTCACGCTCGTGCCGATCGGATGGTGCTCGACGAACTCGAGGAACGGCATCAGTTCGTTGACCACTTCGCCGGCGCGGGGCGCGGGCGCCGGCGCGACGGTCGCGACATCGGCGCGGTCCACGAACCTCCCGACGAGGATTCGGCCGCGCTCGCCGTCCGGCGTGGAGGCGGCGACTTCGGCACCGGCATCGGTTCGTTGGCCAGCGGACTTCCGCTGCCGGCGGCCGTCTTGCGGCCGCCGCGCTTCGTCCCGCCGCGCGACCTTGGCGCCCTGCATCGCCTTCCGGCTCACCGGCCCGCGCACCGGCGAGCGGTTGACGAACACCCACCCGACGTGCGGCACGGGCTTGCCGCCGATGAGGCGACCTTCGTCGAACAGCCACTCGTAGTCGGCATGGAACTCCTGGAACGAGTCGTTCGACAGGATCGAGGCGCCCGCCTTCTGGGCGATCGACAGCACGAACGCATCGCCGCGGCCGATCGCGCCGGCGGGCGGCGCGACGAGTTCGTTGTTCGAGATGCCCGCTTCGAACTCGGCCACCTCCCTCTTGTCGATCCGATGGCCGAACGTCGCGTCGACCACGACGGTGATCGTGGCGTCGGGGTGCTCCTCCATGAACGACGCCACCGCCTCGCTCAGTTGGGCCAGACTCGGCAGCGACCGACCTTCGGTCGCGATGTTCGAGCCGTCGACCACGACGTGGCGCGGCCCGTTCTTCGTTGTCATTTCAATTCTCTCGTTCCTGATGTAGAGCAGGACCCAGGATGTCCACGCCGGATTCGCCCTCGACGAGCGTTGGCGACGTCGAGGCGAGACCTGGAGGGGTCCGCGGCCACCCATCGTAGGCTCGGCCGTCATGATCCGAGCGGTACTCTGGGACTTCGGCGGTGTGATTCTCACCAGCCCCTTCGAAGCGTTCTCCCGATACGAGCAGACCAAGGGCCTACCGGACTCGTTCCTGCGGTCGGTGAACGCCACCAACCCGCACGACAACGCGTGGGCCCACCTCGAACGGAACACGATCGGCGCGGCCGAGTTCGACACGAGATTCGCCACCGAATCCGAGGCGCTCGGCCATCGCGTCGCCGGCGCCGACGTGCTCAGCCTGCTGGCGGGCGAGGTCCGCCCGGAGATGGTGGTGGCGTTGGACCGCGTGAAGGAGGCCGGTTTCCTCACGGCCTGTCTCACCAACAACGTCGTCGGCGGTGACCCTCGGTCCGACGTCGCCGACGTCATGGCGCGCTTCGATCAGGTCGTCGAGTCGAGCAAGGTCGGCGTGCGCAAACCCGAGCCGCGCTTCTACGAGATCGCCTGCGAGCTGCTCGCCGTCGAGGCGACGGAGTGCGTCTTCCTCGACGACCTCGGCGTCAACCTCAAGCCCGCCGCCGGGATGGGCATGACCACGATCAAGGTCGTCTCGCCCGAGCAGGCGATCACCGACCTCGAATCCGTGCTGAAGATCGACCTGCGTTAGCGAGAAATTCAAAGAACTAGGCGGGATCGATTCGTTCGCTCGCAAGGCGCCGCCGACGGAGTTGCCTTTGGGCAACGACCGAGGTCGGGAACGCAGCGAGCGGGCGAATCGGACCGCCTAGGAGAAGGTGCGGTCCATGAGGTCTTGGAGTTCCTGGTCGTGGACGGTCTTCGAGCCGGTGGCAGGGCTGCCCGACTCGACACGGGCGACGTGCTCGATGTCGTAGCCCTGCTCCTTGATCCGCCACGTGTTGCGTTCGATGAACGTCCACGCACCCATGTTCTCCGGCTCCTCCTGGAGCCAACGCAGCTCGTCGCGCGTTCGGGTACTTCTTGAGGATCGTCTGCATCTGGTCGGTCGGCAGCGGATACAGCTGCTCGACCCGCACGATCGCCACCGGAGCCTGGCGCTCGTCGCGGCGCCGCGATCGCGTCCCAGGCCACCTTGCCCGAGCAGAACACGATGCGGGTGACGGCGTCGGCGTCGAGGTCGCCCGGATCGTCGAGCACTTCC
This sequence comes from Ilumatobacteraceae bacterium, assembly GCA_963695145.1. Classification (GTDB taxonomy): domain Bacteria; phylum Actinomycetota; class Acidimicrobiia; order Acidimicrobiales; family Ilumatobacteraceae; genus Sva-07. Next base: position 753,748 of record CAVOGB010000007.1, read on the forward strand.
TGGAACGAGCCGTGCGTCAGCTCGTCGACCGTCGACCGCGTCTGCTTCATGCGCAGGCCCTGCTTCGGGGTGAACACCATGAGGGGCGTCTGGCGCACCGAGTGCACCTGGCGGCGGAGCAGGTGGAAGTAGTTCGCCGCCGTCGTGGCGTTGACGATCTGCATGTTGTCCTCGGCCGCCAGCGTGAGGAACCGCTCGATGCGCGCCGAGCTGTGCTCGGGGCCCTGGCCCTCGTAGCCGTGCGGGAGCAACAGCACGAGGCCGTTCTGCTGACCCCACTTGTCCTCGGCGGCGACGATGTACTGGTCGATCACGATCTGCGCGCCGTTGACGAAGTCGCCGAACTGCGCCTCCCACATCACGAGCGCCTCGGGGTTGGAGTGGCTGTAGCCGTACTCGAAACCCATCGCCGCATACTCCGACAGCAGCGAATCGAACACCCAGAACTTCGCCTCGGCACCCTCGAGGTGGTCGAGCGGGATCCACGGCTCGCCGGTCTCGTAGTCGATGAGCGCAGCGTGTCGCTGGCTGAACGTGCCACGGCGCGAGTCCTGGCCGGCCAAGCGGACGGGATGGCCTTCCAACACGAGCGAGCCCATCGCCAGCGCCTCACCCGTGGCCCAGTCGAGTTCACCCTCCTGGTACAGCGCACTGCGACCCTCGAACTGCTTGCTCAACTTCGGGTGGATCGTGAAGCCCTCGGGATAGTCGGTGAGCTTGGCGAAGATGCGGTCGAGCGTGGCGCGCTCGACGCCGGTCTCGATGTGCGGGAGCACACCGAGCGGCTGGGGCGGGCGCGCCGCCTTGGTGGTGGCCGGTGCCTGCGAGCGGGTCTGGTCGAGGGACACCTGCAGCTTGTCGTGGAAGTCGACGAGCGCCTGCTCGGCCTCCTCCAGCGTGATGTCGCCGCGCTTGACGAGCGTCTCGACGTACAGCTTGCGGACGCTGCGCCGTTCGGAGATCGCCCGGTACATCAGCGGTTGCGTGTAGCTCGGATCGTCGCCCTCGTTGTGCCCGTAGCGGCGGTAGCAGACCATGTCGATCACGACGTCCTTGTGGAACGTCTGGCGGTACTCCCACGCCAGCTTGGCGACCTTGACACACGCCTCGGGGTCGTCGCCGTTGACGTGGAAGATCGGCGCCTGGACCGTCTTGGCCACGTCGGAGCAGTACAGCGAGGAGCGGGCGTACTGCGGCGCGGTGGTGAAGCCGATCTGGTTGTTGATGATCAGATGGATGGCGCCGCCGATGCGGTAGCCACCGATGTCGCTCATCGCCAGGCCCTCGGCGACGATGCCCTGGCCGGCGAAGGCCGCATCGCCGTGGATGAGCACCGGCAGCACGGTGAACCCACCGGCCGGTTCGATCTGGTCCTGCTCGGCGCGCACCATGCCGAGCACGATCGGCCCGACGGTTTCGAGGTGGCTCGGGTTGGCCGCCAGTTCCACCGCGATGGAGGCGCCCGCCGGGCTGACGTACTTGCCCTTCATCCCGAGGTGGTACTTCACGTCGCCGGACCCCTGCACGGTGTTGGGATCGACGTGGCCCTCGAACTCGGAGAAGATCGCCTCGTAGCTCTTGCCCATGATGTTCGACAGCACGTTCAGCCGGCCGCGATGGGCCATGCCGAGCGCGACGCCCTCGAACGAGGCGTCGGCGGCGTTGGAGAGGATCTCGTCGAGGATCGGGATCGCCGACTCGGCGCCCTCGATACCGAACCGCTTCGTGCCGACGTACTTGGTGGCGAGGAACTTCTCGAACGACTCGGCCGCGTTCAGCCGCTCCAGGATCCGGTCCTTCTGCTCCTTGGTCGGCGCCTGCTGCCTCGTCTCGACCTTGTTCTGGATCCAGATCTGCTCGTCGGTGCTCTGGATGTGCATGTACTCCACGCCGATCGTGCGGCAGTAGGCGTCGCGCAGCACGCCGAGCAGGTCGCCGAGGCGCATCTTGTCGAGGCCGCCCACCCCGTCGGTGAGGAACTCCCGGTCGAGGTCCCAGATCGTGAGTCCGTAGGTGGCGGGGTCGAGCTCGCGCGGCGTGCGCGGTTCCTGCCAGCGCAAGGGGTCGAGGTCGGCGATGCGGTGGCCGCGCACCCGGTGGACACGGATCAGCTTGGCGACCGCCATCTGCTTGGCGAGCATCGCCTCCTCGTGGTCGATCGGATTCGTGTCCGGCCGCCACTTCACGGCCTCGTACGGCATGCCGAGGGCGTGGAAGATCTCGTCGTAGAAGCCGTGCTCGCCGAGCAGCAGCTCGTGCACGCGCTTCAGGAACAGCCCGGACTCCGCACCCTGGATGATGCGGTGGTCGTACGTGCTGGTGATCGTGACGACCTTGCTGACGCCGAGCGAGCTCAGGTTGCGCCGGTCGGCCCCCTCGAATTCGGCGGGGTAGTCGATGTTGCCGACGCCGACGATGACGCCCTGGCCGGGCATCAGCCTCGGCACCGACTGGACGGTGCCGATCGTGCCCGGGTTGGTGAGCGAGACGTTGGCGCCCTGGAAGTCCTCGACCGCCAGTTTGTTGTTCTTGACCTTGCGGATGATCTCCTCGTAGGCGGTGAGGAAGCCGGCGAAGTCGAGCGTGTCGGCGTCGCGGACCACGGGCACGACGAGCGTGCGACTGCCGTCGGCCTTCGACACGTCCACGGCGAGGCCCATGTTGACGTGGTCGTTGACGATCAGCCGCGGCTTGCCGTCGGCGCCCTCGACGAACGTGTTCTTCATCGCCGGCACCTCGTCGGCGATGGCGCGGACGATGGCGTAGCCGATCAGGTGCGTGAAGCTGACCTTGGTGAGCCCCGTCCGTTCCCGGAACCCGTTGATCACCTTGCGGTTGACCTCGAGCAGCTTGGCCGGAACGTTGCGGAAGCTGGTGGCGGTCGGGACCTCGAGGCTGCGCTCCATGTTGGCGGCGATGGCGGCGCCGGCGCCACGGATCGGCTTGCCGGGCTCGGGTGCGGCGTCCGCGGCCGTACCGCTGGCCGGCGCGGCCGGGGCGGGCGCTGCGGGGGCCGGCGCAGTTGCTGACGGCGCGGTCGCTGCCGGAGCGGTCGCTGCCGGAGCGGCCGCCGCGGTCTCGGCGGGTGCGGGCATCGCCGTGGCCGCGGCCGCGGGCGGCGCGGATCCGTGGTCGGCAGCGATCGCTTGGATGCGGGGCGACGCGGCGGCGGCCGCGGCGAGCGACGGTGTCTGCGAGCGGTAGTCGGCGAAGAACTCCTGCCACGACTCGCTCACGGAGTTCGGATCGTGGACGAACTGCTCGTACATCTCCTCGACGAGCCACGAGTTCGCGCCGAATCCAGACCCCTGACCGTTTGTTGCTACCACGCGCTCCAGCGTACCGCCGCGCCGCGCGCCGAGTCCGGCTGGCCGTCCGCCGTCGAGGCGAAGGCTGGTGCTGCCGCCACCCGGTCCGTCAGAACGGGGAACCGGGCTTGAACACCATGAGGTAGAGGATGACGAGCAGGAGCACCGTCAGGATCGCCCCGCCGATGTCGACGCGCTGGCGGGCCGACTCGTCCCCCGAGGCCAAGGCCTTCTCGGCAGGCAGCAGCATCCCGTGCAGCACCCCGTTCATCGCCACCCAGACCACGAGCGCGAGCCAGATCCAGGTCTGGCTGAACTTCCAGACGCTGTCGCTCATCCCCTGGAGGCCGAATCCGAACAGGCCGGTGAGGATCAGCGCCGGGGCGTACACGCGCCGGCTGTTCTGGGCGAGGAACCCGAGCACCGCCCCGCGACCGGCCGCATCGAGTGAGCGCGTCTGGCGCTCGATCAGCGGGTGGGCGAAGGCTGGGGCGAACGCCACGATGGCACTCGCGATGTGCAGGAAGAGCATGACGTCGTAGCCGGTGGAACCGATCTCAGCAAGCATGCGCCCAAGGTACGCCGCGACCGCGACGCGGGCTGGTATCCCCGAACTCGACCGAGCCCCCGCCCGACGACCTGAAACGCTCGGTGCCAGGCACCGGGCGTTTCAGGTTTCAGATCCGTTCGAGGGTGTCGTTGTCGAACAGCGGGGTGATGCCCTGGTCGACGACGTCGGCGCGTAGTTCCTCCTCGGAGGGGCGGCCGAGATCGCCGCATGCGGCATCGATGATCGCTGGGAGCAGCCGGGCGTCGCTCGTCGTGTTGAGGAACAGTCGGGCGTCCGACAACACGTAGCGCACGGCGCGGGCGATCGCCGCCGGATCGGTCAGCGGTTCGTACCAGCTGAAGCGGCGCCCGGTCCCCTCGTTCCAGCGCCCCTTGGCGATCGCCTTGATCGTCTGGACCGCGATGCCACGTTCGGTGCACACCTCGAGCAGCCGCTCGACGTCGGCGCGGTAGTCGGGTCGGTCGAGCAACACGAAGTTGACCGGCAGGAGCACCGACGCCACGTCCTGCCGCTCGACCGTGAGCAGGTGCATCCCGGCGATGCGGATGCCATGTCCGGTCACACCGACGTTGCGTGTCAGCCCTTCGTCGCGCGCCGCGAACAACGCCTCGAACGCGCCGCCGGGCGCCATCGCCGTCTCCCATTCGTCGGGCTCGACGAGGTTGTGCAACTGGACCAGGTCGACGTGATCGACGCCCATCCGCTCCAACGATCGTTCGAGTTCGGCGCGCGCCGCTGCACCGGTCCGCTCACCTGTCTTCGTCGCCAGGAACACCTCGTTGCGATGGCCGGCCAGCCAACCCTGCAGGCGGTCCTCGGACGCGCCGTACGAGGCGGCGGTGTCGATGTGGTTGATGCCCCATTCGTGGACATGAGCCAGGGTGTCGTCGGCCCGTTCCTGGCTCATCGCGCCCAATGCGGCGGCGCCGAAGATCACACGGGTCGACCGATGCCCGGTGGATCCGAACTCGGCGGTGGGGAGCGATCCTCGGGGCGTGGGCACATCGACCGACATGCCTCCATGCTTACTCCGTCCGCCGGAACGTGTCGATCGGCCGGCGGCGTCCGGTCGTTGCCGACTCCTCGGCGCGATCGACCACTCGCCATGATGGCGGGATGACGACCACGCTTCCGGCCGACCTGCCCAACGCCTTCGACAACCGCGTCTCGCGCGACCTGGGCGTGCCGATCCCGATCGTGCAGGCACCGATGGGCTGGATCGCCCGCGCCCAGCTGGCCTCGGCGGTGAGCCGCTGCGGCGCGTGCGGCATCATCGAGACGTCGTCCGGTGAGCTCGACACGGTGAAGGACGAGATCCGCAAGATGCGCGATCTCACCGATCGGCCGTTCGGCGTCAACATCGCCCAGGCGTTCGTGCGTGATCCGGCGATCGCCGAGTTCGTGATCGACCAGGGGGTCAAGTTCGTGACGACGTCGGCGGGCTCGCCGACCAAGTACACCGGCATCCTGAAGGCGGCGGGCTTGACCGTGTATCACGTCGTGCCGACGCTCGCTGCGGCGCTCAAGGCCGTCGACGCCGGCGTCGACGGGCTGGTCGTCGAGGGCGGGGAGGGTGGCGGCTTCAAGAGTCCGACACCGGTGTCGACGATGGTGCTCCTCCCGCTCGTGCGTTCGAAGGTCGACGTCCCGATCATCGCCGCCGGAGGCATCACCGACGGGGCGACGATGGCGGCCGCGTTCGCGCTCGGTGCGGAAGGCGTCCAGATGGGGACGCGCATGGTGTCCGCCGCCGAATCGCCGGTGCACGACAACTGGAAGCAGGCGATCATCGACGCCGCCGAGACCGACACGCTGTTCCTCAACGACCGCCACTCCCCCGCGTTGCGGGCCCTGCGCACCGACCGGACGAGCGCGCTGCAACACGCCGAGCACAACGTGTTCGGCGATTTCGGCGACGCCAATGCGCTCTACTTCGGCGGCGACATGAACGCCGCGATCGCCCTGTCGGGACAGGTCGCCGGCAGGATCGACGCCGTCCGCCCGGTCGCCGACATCATCGCCGACACCGTCACCGAGTTCGCCGCCACGATCGCCCGGCTCTCCGCCTGAACAACACCTGAAGACATCCCTACGGCCCCCTGCTCGGTGAGCACTCGGCCGATACGGTGCACGACGTGAGTTGGGTGGGCTCGACATGGTTCTTGACCTCGACCTACGGGATCGTGGCGGTGCTGACGTTGAGCCTCGGACGAGCCGAGGCGGCCAGCGAGCGCGTGAGCGCGGCCAGCCATCTCTGGCCACGGTTCTGGATCGGGACCGCGCTCCTCCTGGTCGTCATGGCGGTCGGGCGGGCGGGCGACAGCGGTCACCTGCTCGGCGAACTCGGCCGCCGACAGGCACGCTCCCAAGGCTGGTACGAGGACCGTCGACTGGTCCAGGCACCGATCGTCGGATTGATCGCCGCCACGTGGGGAGTCGGTGTCCTCGCCGCGATCTGGCGAGTACCCGAACGACGACGCCGCTACCTGCCGGCCTTCGTCGTGACCTTCAGCTTGGCGTGCTTCGGCGGCATCATGCTCATTTCGCTGCACCAGGTCGATGCGGTGCTGCTGCGCCGTGACGTCGCCGGGGTGCACGTCGGCGTCGTCATCGAACTCGCCCTCCTGCTCGCCGAATCGATTCTCGTGTCGTCGAAGCTGGCCGAGCTGTGGAGTGGACGGCCACCACTGGGGGCCGAAGCGTGATCGGTCGCCGACACTCATCGCGCTGGCTGCCGCGCGCTCGTGCCGTGGTGGCGCATCGTTCCGGGTCATGTTGGGTACTGCACAGCGCAACTTCCCGCCAGCGGAGACATATCGGGTGAGGCGACGATGACCGACGACCACGAGGACGGGCAAACACTCACGAGGTCCGACATTGCGAAGGCCGCGGTCCTGGTTCTGAGCGCGGCGGTCTGCGTGGTGACGTTGATCTATCTCTGGGGCCGAGCTTCGGACGACGACGCGGTCGGCTCAGATGCCAGTGCCTCCACCACGACACTCGTGCAGAGTGCGAGCTTGACGACGTCGAGCAGTCCCCCCACCACGCCCGGCACCACGGTCAGCCCGCCGACGACCACGGCCACCGAGGCGACCACTGCCGCCACCACCGCCGCCACCACCGCCCCCGGGGCGCCACCCCCCACCGAGGCGCCGACGACCCAACCGGCCGCGGCCACCACCGTCGTCGACACCACCAGCCCACCGACGTCGGCCAGTCCGCCGACGTCGCCGCCAGATGCTGCGGTGCCGGCGGGCGGCACGTCGCCCGGCTATCCGACGAGCCCCGACGGATCGCCGCTGCCGCTCGTGCTCATCTTCGACACCGACACCGTGACGATCTCGGGGCAGATCCCCTCCCAAGCGGCCAAGGACCGCCTCAGCGCACTGGCGCTCGCCAACAGCCAGTTCCCCGACGTGCAGTTGGTCGACAACATGGTGATCAACCCCGCGGTGCCGATCTCGGTCGGCGTGCGCGTCATCGAACTCAACTCGGCCCGCTTCCCCGAGGGCAGCGCCGAGATCCTGCCCGATCACGCACGGGAACTCGACCGGGTGGTGACGATCATGCAGGCCCTGCAGAACCTGTCGGTGGTTGTGGTCGGCCATGCCGACCAGCGCGGCGACGACCTCGCCAACTTCGCCCTCTCCGACGAACGAGCCCGGGCGGTGGTCAACTACCTGATCTACCTCGGCATCTCACCGATGAGGCTCTCCTCGCGAGCCGCCGGCGAGGCCGACCTCCTGACGGTCGGCGACGACGCCGCGGCGCTCGCCCTCAACCGCCGCACCGAGTTCATCTTCTACGGACTGCTCATCGAGTGACCGAGCCGAGTCTGTGACAGCCGCCGGCGCAGCGGGTCGCCAGTAGCCTCGTCGCCACCATGGCGCACGAATTCATCTACACCTGCCACAAGCTCGCTCGAGTGCATCCGCCCGACAAGACGGTGCTGGAGAACATCTCGCTGTCGTTCTACCCGGGCGCCAAGATCGGCGTGCTCGGCTCGAACGGCGCCGGCAAGTCGTCGCTGCTGAAGATCATGGCCGGCCTCGACGACGGCTACTCGGGCACGGCCCGCCTCACGCCGGGGTTCACGGTCGGCTACCTGCAGCAGGAGCCGCAGCTCGATGCCTCCAAGGACGTCAAGGCCAACGTGATGGAAGGCGTCGCCGAGGTGCAGTCGATCATCGACCAGTACAACGAGCTGATGACGAAGTGGGCCGACCCCGACGCCGACTACGACAAGATCGGCAAGGAGCAGGCCCGGTTGGAGGACAAGATCGCGGCAACCGACGCGTGGAGCCTCGAGCGCAACGTCGAGATCGCGATGGACGCGTTGCGCTGCCCTCCCGACGATGCCGACGTCACCGTCCTCTCGGGCGGCGAGCGTCGACGTGTCGCGCTCTGCCGACTGCTGCTGTCGCGTCCCGACCTGCTGCTGCTCGACGAGCCGACCAACCATCTCGACGCCGAATCGGTGGAGTGGCTCGAGAAGTTCCTCGGCGACTACGCCGGCACCGTCGTCGCCATCACGCACGACCGCTACTTCCTCGACAACGTGGCGAAGTGGATCCTCGAGCTCGACCGCGGCAAGGGTTTCCCGTTCGAGGGCAACTACTCGAGCTGGCTCGAACAGAAGCAGGCCCGCCTGGAACGTGAGGAGCGTGGCAACGAGGCCCGCAAGCGCACGCTCGCCCGGGAACTCGAATGGGTGCGGATGTCGCCGAAGGCCCGCCAGTCGAAGGGCAAGGCCCGCCTCGCCGCGTACGAGAAGCTGTACAACGAGACCAAGGCCGCCGATCCCACCCAGTCCAAGCTCGAGATCACGATCCCCGCGGGTCGCCGGCTCGGCGACCAGGTGATCGAGGTCGAGAACCTCCGCAAGGGTTTCGGCGACCGGCTGCTCATCGAAGACCTCTCGTTCTCACTCCCCCCGGCCGGCATCGTCGGCATCATCGGCCCCAACGGCGCCGGCAAGTCGACGCTGTTCAAGATGCTCGCCGGGCGCGAGGACCCCGACTCCGGCTCGATCAAGATCGGCGACTCGGTCGACCTGTCCTACGTCGACCAGGACCGTGACGGTCTCGATCCCGACGCGACCGTGTACGACGAGATCACGGGCGGTGCGGAAGTGCTCGAGGTCGGCGGCCGCGAAATCCACGGCCGGGCCTACGTGTCGAGCTTCAACTTCAAGGGCACCGACCACGGCAAGCGGGTCGGCGACCTGTCCGGCGGTGAGCGCAACCGGCTGCATCTCGCCAAGCTGCTGAAGTCCGGCGGCAACGTGCTGCTCCTCGACGAACCGACGAACGACCTCGACGTCGACACGCTGCGCGCCCTGGAAGCGGGCCTCGAGTCGTTCCCCGGCTGTGCCGTGGTGATCTCGCACGACCGGTGGTTCCTCGACCGCGTCGCCACGCACGTGCTGGCGTTCGAGGGCGACAGCCAGGTGCGTTGGTTCGAGGGCAACTTCTCCGAGTACGAGGAGTACCGCCACAAGGAACTCGGCGTCGGCGCCGACCAGCCCCACCGGATCAAGTACAAGAAGCTCGCCTGACCTGAAACGCCTGGGGTCAGGCACCGAGCGTTTCAGGTCGTCTCGCCAATCCGCGACGCTGCTGGCAGACTGACCCGATGCCGAGTGACGCCGAGACCGACGCCGAACTCGCGGCGCGGCTCGCGACGCAGGCGGGGCACGTGCTCCTCGAACTGCGGGCGGAGATGTTCGCTGCGGGCGCGTCGACGTGGGACGTCAAGGACGCCGGCGACGCGCTGGCCCAGAAGTTCCTCGCTGAGGAGCTCGGTGTGCACCGCCCCGATGACGCCGTGCTGTCGGAGGAAGGTCTCGAGGACCCCCGTCGCTTCACGTCCGACCGCGTGTGGATCGTCGACCCGCTCGACGGCACCCGCGAGTTCAGCGAGCCCGGCCGCCACGACTGGGCGGTCCATGTGGCGCTCTGGGCCGACGGCGCCTTCGGAGGGTCGGCGGTCAGCCTGCCTGCGGTCGGGCTGACGTTCGGGACCGATCCGGCCCCGGTCGTGCCGCCGATGACACGGGACCGGCCGCGTGTCGTCACCTCGCGGACACGCGCGCCCGTACGCGACCGTGCTCGTCGCCGAGGCGCTCGGCTGCGACGCGGTCCGGCTCGGATCCGCCGGCGCCAAGGCGATGGCGGTCGTGCTCGGCGAGGCCGACATCTACGTGCACGACGGCGGCATGTACCAGTGGGACTCCGCCGCACCGGCCGCGGTCGCGCTCGCCGCCGGCCTCCACGCCAGCCGCCTCGACGGGTCGCCGCTCGTCTACAACGCCCGCGACCCGTGGTTGCCCGACTTCATCGTGTGCCGACCGGAGCTGGCCGACGCGGTCCACCAAGCCCTCTGGGGGTGACGGTGGACCTCGGGGAACTCACCTCGACACGCTTCGACGTCGAGCGCCGCGTCGCCACCGTCTGGCTCGACCGTCCCCACCGCCACAACGCCTGGACGGGCCGGATGCACCAGGAGTTCCGGGCGATCTTCGCCGAGCTCGAAGCCCGCGACGACGTCCGGGCGGTCGTCGTGACCGGCACGCCGCCGGCGTTCTGCGTCGGAGGCGACTCCAAGGCGCTCGAGGGCCACGCCGACCGTGGCGCGTACGACTCCGGTCTCGGCGAGGCGCCGGCCCGGCCGGGTGGCGGTGACCGCCTCGACGCCGACTTCGCCTGGCAGCTCGGCTATCGACTGCCGATCATCGCCGCGGTGAACGGTGCGTGTGCCGGAGTCGGGCTGGCCCTGGCCGCGTTCTGCGACCTGCGCTTCGTCTCGGCAACGGCCAAGATCACGACCGCCGCACCGAAGCTCGGGCTCCCTGCCGAGTACGGGCTGAGCTGGATGCTGCCCCGCCTCGTCGGCGCCACGCGAGCCGCCGACCTCCTGCTCTCCGGCCGCGTGGTCACGGGGGCGGAGACGGCGGAATGGGGGCTGTGGAACGAGGTGCTGCCCGACGGCGACGCCACGCTCGATGCCGCCCTCGACTACGCCGAACGGCTCGCCACGTCGACCGGACCGAATGCCGTCGCCGCCACGAAACGTCAACTGGTGGCCGACATGCTCCGCCACGATCCGGCGGCGTCCGTGGTCGACTCGCTGCGACTGCTGGACGAACTGATGGGCACCGCCGAGTACCGCGAAGGCGTCAGCGCACTGGTCGAGAAGCGTCCTCCGAACTTCTGATCGGGCCTCTGCCGCGTAACCTGGATCCGGTGGCGCGGCGCACGACGACGATCAACATCTGCTTCCACGGCGTCGGCACTCCGGGGCGGGACCTCGAGAGCGGGGAGGACGCCTACTGGATCACCGAGGACCGATATCGGGAGATCGTCGACGAGATCGCCACGTGGCCTTCCGTCGGGATCAGCTTCGACGACGGCAACGCGTCGGATGCGTCGATCGCGCTCGAGCCGTTGGTGCAACGCGGACTGCAGGCGACGTTCTTCGTCCTCGCCGGGCGGATCGACCAACCGGGAAGCCTCGCGACGGCGCAGATCCGTGAGTTGAGTTCGGCCGGCATGGGGATCGGGTCACACGGCATGGATCACGTCCCGTGGACCTCGCTCGACGAGCGGTCGCGCGGTCGGGAACTCGTGGAGGCGCGCGAGGTCCTGTCGACCATCGTCGATCGCCCGATCAGCGACGCGGCCTGTCCGCTCGGCCGTTACGACCGGTCCGTGCTCGCCGAACTTCGGCGGCTCGGCTACTCGCGGGTGCACACGAGCGATCGAGTCGGTGCTCGGCCGTCCGCCTGGATCCAACCGCGATACAGCATTCGCCGAGACGACACCGCCGAGTCGATCCGGACGACGATCCTGGAACGCCAAGGACTCCGTCATCGGGCGCGTCCCGTCATCACGGGCGCCGTCAAGCGGCTTCGCTAGCGACCCGTCCCGTCAGCCGTCCGGCGCAACGTTCCTGATCCAATCCGGGCCTCGCGGTGCCCGGAGGCGGGCCGGGGACAGGAGCGCGGCGAGCGCAGCACGGCTCGGGCGGTTCCCGATCAGGCTTCTCGTCGATTCTCGAAGCACGAGCGCGCCCCAGAACAGCGCGGTCTTGAAGCCTCCGTTTCGCTTGCCGTACAACCGGAGGCGATTGGCGACGAGCAACGGCCACAACGCGGTCGAGCCCGCCGAGCCGCCCTCGAGATGAACCGCCTCGGCGGACGGCACGTAGAGCGTCGAAAACCCGGCGTCGCGCGCCCGGAGCGCGAAATCCGTCTCCTCGGAGTACAGGAAGTACGGTCTCGTCCCAGGCGCCGACGGCGTCGCTGCACTCCGCACTGATCAGCAGCGTGGATCCTTCGGCCCAATCGGTTTGCACCGGCCGGGTGTACATCTCGCGGTCCGTCACGACCTCGCCGAGCGCCCGATGACGGCCCGCCCGGCGAGCGCCGAGCACCGCATCGGACAGCGCCCGCAGAACCGTGGGTTCGCGGCGTTGTGACTCGATGAGCTGCCCGCGAGCATCGATCAACCGGGGAACGACGATGCCCGTGCCCGGGCGATGCACGTACCGCAGCAGTTCCGCCACGCAGCCCGGACGCAGTCGTACATCGGGATTGAGGACGAGCACCGCGGTGCGGGCGGGCGAGGTCGACATCCCGGCGTTGATACCCGCCGCGTATCCGCCGTTGCGGCCGGTTGCGATCACCGTTGCCTCCGGCGCGAGGGCTCGGGCCGCATCCACCGTTGCGTCGGTGGAGTCGTTGTCGACGAACGTGAGTGACCACGCGACGCCGTCGAGCCCAGGTCCGAGCGACGCGACCAGATCGGCCAACAACGCGGCGCTGTTGTACGTCACGACGATCACCGCGACGAACTCGGTGGGGCTCGGCTGCGAGCGATCGTCCACCACCCGGTCTCAGCTCCGCTCCGTGAGCAGGTGATCTCGTTGCACCGCGTCACGATACGGGCCACGGTTCTCGAGGGGCAGCACCCGATGATCCGCACGCCGCTAGCTTGCGGCGTGTGACCAACGAGGACGCGCCGGGCACAACCGCCGCCCAGATTCATCCGACCGCGGCCGTCGAGGACGGCGCGACGATCGGCTCGGGCACTCGGATCTGGTCGCTGACCCAGGTGCGCAGCGGGGCGTCGATCGGCCGCGACTGCGTGATCGGCAGGAACGTGTTCGTCGACGTGGACGTCGTCGTCGGCGACAACGTCAAGGTCCAGAACAACGCTTCCCTGTTCGAAGGTGTCCGGGTCGACGACGGCGTGTTCGTCGGTCCGCACGTGATCTTCACGAACGACCGAGTGCCGCGAGCGGTGACGCCCGACGGCGTCCTCAAGTCGGCCGACGACTGGGAACTCGGCCACACCAGGGTGCTGGAGGGTGCCGCGATCGGCGCGGGCGCGGTCGTCGTGACCGGTGTCACCATCGGTCGATGGGCGATGGTCGGCAGTGGCGCCGTCGTCACCAAGGACGTCCCCGCGCACGCACTGGTTCTCGGCAACCCCGCGAGGATCGTCGGCTACGTGACCGCCGGTGGCGAACGGTGCGACTCCCCCGAGGAGGCCGAACGCCTCTCCGAGGCCGAGCGGACCCGGTCGGACTCCGCTCAGCGCTGACCACCCGCCCGACGGCAAGGTTGCGCCGACCGTTACATTGGCAGAGGTGGCACCGAAAGCGGCGGTGGAGCTGCGACCCATTCTCGATGCGGACGTGGCAGCAGTGGCCGACTACCTCCAGTCGAATCTGAGCGCGCGCGTCACGTCCGAACAGTGGGCGGCGGCGATGAACGCACCGTGGCAGCACGAGGCGCCGAACCACGGGGTGTTCCTGTGCGCGGGCGACACCGTCGTCGGCGCCTACCTCGCCCTGTATTCGCAGCGTGAGGTTCGAGGCGCACGGATCAAGGTCTGCAACCTCGCCGCGTGGTGCGTCGACCATGACTACCGATTCAGCAGCGTGCGGATGCTCAAGGCGCTGCTCGCCCAGGATGGATACAGCTTCGTCGATCTCTCCCCGAGCGGGAACGTGATCGCGCTCAACGAACGCCTCGGATTCAAGCACCTCGACACCTCGACGGCCGTCGTCCTCAATCTTCCGTGGCCGACGATGCCGGGGCGCGGCAGCATCTCGGCGGATCCGGCCAGGATCGAGGGCGTGCTCGCCGGAGCGGAGTTGCAGATCTATCGAGATCACGCCGACGCGCCGGCGGCGCGACACCTCCTCCTCGAGTCGCCCAGCGGGCACTGCCACGTGATGTACCGCCGTGACCGCCGCAAGGACCTGCCTCTCTTCGCGACGATTCTCTACGCCAGCGATCCCACGGTGCTCCGTTCCATGCGATCGTCCGTCTGCCGGCACCTCCTCGTCCGTCACGGCATCCCGTTCCTGCTGATCGAGACCCGGATCGCAGGGAAGCGGATGAGACCATCCGTCATGCTCGCCACCCCCCGGCCGAAAATGTTCAAGAGCACCGACCTGCAAGCCGAAGACATCGACAACCTCTACAGCGAGCTCGTCGCCGTCGCCTGGTGACGGTGTCGGTCACGGGGAAAGCACGGTCCATGCGCACGCTCGTCCATCACCTGATCGAACAGCAGGCCGCCGAACGCGGCGACGCTCCCGCGCTCTCGTTCAAGAACACCACGCTCACGTACGCGGAGCTGTGGACGTCTCTCGAGGCGGTGGCTCGCGGACTCCTGACGCTCGGGGTCCGGCGCAGCGATCGTGTCGGGGTGTACCTCGACAAGCGGGTCGAAACGGTCTCCGCGATCTTCGGCACGTCTTGCGCCGGCGGCGTGTTCGTCCCGATCAACCCCGTGCTCCGGGCTCGTCAGGTCGGCCACATCCTGAACGACTGCGACGTCCGGATCCTGATCACGACCGTGGACCGCCTGGCGACGCTCGACGCAGAACTGGCTGCTGCGCCGTCGGTGACCCACGTCGTGCTCGTCGACGGCTCGGCGCCGACCGAGCGCGTCGCGACCGCAGGGTCATTCCAGCTGCGGACCTGGGAGGAGGCGTTCGGTTCGTCCTCGATCGACGCCGACGCGAGGATCGAGCCACGTTCCGCGGGGATCGACGTCGACATGGCGGCGATCCTGTACACGTCGGGAAGCACCGGGAACCCGAAGGGGGTCGTGCTCTCCCACCGCAACCTCATCGTGGGCGCGGAGAGCGTGAGCACGTACCTGCACAACGACGCGTCGGACGTGATCCTCGCGGCGCTGCCGATCAGCTTCGACGCCGGCTTCAGCCAGCTGACGACGGCCTTCAGCGTCGGCGCCCACGTCGTGCTCGTGAACTACCTGCTCCCTGCCGACGTCATCCGGGCCTGCGCCAAGCACCGCGTGACCGGTCTGACGTGCGTGCCACCGTTGTGGATCCAACTCGCGGATCGGACCTGGCCGGACGAGGCGACCGCATCGTTGCGGTACTTCGCCAACACGGGCGGCCGGATGCCGAAGGCGACACTGGACGCCCTGCGGTCGATCTTTCCGGCCGCGAGCCCGTACCTGATGTACGGACTGACCGAGGCATTCCGGTCGACCTACCTCGATCCGGCGGAGGTCGACCGCCGACCGAGTTCGATCGGCAAGGCCATCCCGAACGCCGAGATACTCGTCGTGCGTCCCGATGGGAGCCCGTGCGATCCCGGCGAGGAGGGGGAACTGGTTCACCGCGGCGCACTCGTCGCCCTCGGGTACTGGAACGACGCCGAACGCACGGCCGAGCGGTTCAAGCCGGTGCCCGACTCGCCCCCGTGGCGAGCGCCCGAGATCGCCGTGTGGTCGGGCGACGCCGTCGTCACGGACGACGAGGGATTCCTGTACTTCGTCGGCCGGACGGACGAGATGATCAAGACGTCCGGGTACCGGGTGAGCCCGACCGAGATCGAAGAAGCGGTGTACGACACCGGCCTCGTTCGAGACGCCGTGGCCTTCGGTGTCGACGACGACGCCCTCGGCCAGCGAGTCGTCCTCGTCGTGACCGCACCATCGGGAGGTTCGTTGGATCTCGACCAGCTCCGCGACGATCTGCGACAGCAACTGCCGCTCTACATGGTCCCCTCGACGATTCTCGAGCA
The DNA here is from genome assembly GCA_963695145.1 of Ilumatobacteraceae bacterium. Taxonomy (GTDB): domain Bacteria; phylum Actinomycetota; class Acidimicrobiia; order Acidimicrobiales; family Ilumatobacteraceae; genus Sva-07. Next base: position 769,700 of record CAVOGB010000007.1, read on the forward strand.
CGACGAGCTTCCTCGTTCGCCGAACGGCAAGTTCGACCGCAAGTCCCTCCGCGCGACGATCGAGGTGTGAGCGTGCTCCCCGAAATCGCGAGTGCCGTGTCATCTCGAGGTCACCTCGAGGTCGGCGGCGTCGACATCGAACGACTCGCGGCGCGGGTCGGGAGCACGCCGTTCTTCGCCTACGACCGGGCCCAGATCACCGACCGCGTCGCATTGCTGCGCTCCACACTCCCGTCCCGCATCTCCCTGAGCTACGCCGTCAAAGCGAACCCGATGCCTGCTGTCGTCCAGCATCTCAGCGGGCTCGTCGATGCCTTCGACGTGGCATCGGCCATCGAGATGAACATCGCGCTGGACACGCCGATGCCGGCCGAACGCGTCAGCTTCGCCGGACCCGGTAAGACGTACGACGAGATCAAGCGGGCGGTGGCGGGCGGGATCACCCTCGAGATCGAATCCCCGACCGAAGCCACGCGCGTGGCCGCGGCCGGCGACGAACTGGGCGTGCGACCGCGCGTCGCGATCCGGGTCAACCCGGATTTCCAGGTCAAGGGCTCCGGAATGAGGATGGGCGGCGGGCCGCAACAGTTCGGCGTCGATGCCGAATCGGTCCCGGAACTGCTCGCCGATCTCGACAAGGCGTCGCTCGACGTCGTTGGCTTCCACGTGTTCGCCGGGTCGCAGAATCTGAACGCCGAGATCCTCTGCGAGGCGCAGCGCAAGACCGTGGAACTCGTGGTGCGCCTCGCCGACTCGGCCCCCCAGCCCGTGCGCTACGTCAACCTCGGCGGCGGTTTCGGGATCCCGTACTTCCCGAAGGACGAGCGACTCGATCTCGGCATGATCGGCGACAACCTGGACCGGCTGATCAGCACGGCGCTCGATCCGGCGATTCCCGACGCCCGGATCACCATCGAACTCGGACGGTTCATCGTCGGCGAGTCCGGCGTGTACGTGACCCGGATCGTCGATCGCAAGATCTCGCGTGGACGGACGTTTCTCGTCGTCGACGGTGGGCTCCACCACCAGCTCGCCGCATCCGGCAACTTCGGACAGGTGATCCGGAAGAACTACCCCATCGCGATCGGCACGCGGATGCACGAGGATGCCGACGACACCGTCTCCGTCGTTGGTTGCCTCTGCACGCCGCTCGACCTGCTCGGCGACAATGTCGAACTTCCGCGGGCCGAGGTCGGCGACCTCGTCGTGATCTTCCAGGCCGGCGCCTACGGGCTCACCGCCAGTCCGACGGCATTCCTCGGACACCCGCAGCCCGCCGAGATCCTCCTGTAGCGTGCCGCCCGTGCCAGCGACCGACCTGACCGACGACGTCATCGACGTGATCGTCACCACCCTCGGCCTCGAGAACCGCACCGAGCCCTTTGTGGCGACGACACCGCTCCTCGACCACATCCCCGAGCTCGACTCGATGGCGATCGTCGAACTCGTCGTCGCCCTCGAGGACCGGTTCGGCATCACGATCGACGAGGACGAGATCAGCGGCGACGTGTTCGAAACGGTCGCCACACTGGCTTCGTTCGTCACCGAACAGCACGGCTGAACCGGCGCTCCGCGCGGTCGAATTCGCCACTCTCCGCCGTCAACGCGCCCGAACCCGCAACAACGATTCTCGGTTGCCTGAAGATCTCTTGATGGTCTGCCACGTTCCATGACCGGCCCGTGGCCCACTGGTACCGTTTTGCGCACGGACCCGCAGGGCGGCGGTCCCTCGGCGGAAACACAGGAGAGTGCTTGACATGGACAGGGTGGGAATTGCGGTCATTGGCGCGGGCTACTGGGGTCCGAACCTCGTTCGCAACGCCGCGTTCAACCCGTCGACGGACCTGCGCTGGGTGTGCGACATCCAGACCGCTTCTGCCGAGCGGCTGGCGTCGACGTTCGCCGGAGCTCGAGCGACCTCGGACATTCGGCAGGTGCTCGACGATCCCGACGTGCACGCAGTCGCCATCGCCACACCAGCGGCCACGCACGCCGAGCTGGCCATCGAGGCGCTCACCGCAGGAAAGCATGTCCTGATCGAGAAGCCGATCGCGGCGTCGGTCGGTGAGGCCGAGAAGATGATCGCCGTCGCCGCCGATGAAGGTCTCACGCTCATGTGCGACCACACCTACTGCTACTCGCCGTCGGTGCGACACATCCGATCGGTCATCGAGCAGGGCGACCTCGGTGACATCCTCTTCGTCGATTCGGTGAGGATCAACCTCGGTCTCGTGCAGTCGGACGTGAACGTCCTGTGGGACCTTGCACCGCACGACCTGTCGATCCTCGATCACGTGCTGCCCACCGAGCGAGCCGTGACGGCGGTTGCCGCGACCGGGTCCGACCCGATCGGTGCCGGTCAGGAATGCGTCGGCCATCTTTCGCTCGGCCTGCGCGGCGGCAGTTCGGCACACGTGCACGTCAACTGGCTCAGCCCCACGAAGGTCCGTACGATGATCATCGGTGGAACGGAGCGCACACTCGTGTGGGACGACTTGAATCCCACGCAGCGGATCAGCATCTTCGACCGCGGCGTCGATCTCGGGTCCGCAGCCGACGACGTCGTGCATCGGAGCCGCATCTCCTACCGGATCGGTGACGTGACCTCACCTGCCCTTCCGGACACCGAAGCGCTGTCGGCCGTGATCGACGAACTCGTCGCCGCAGTACGCGGCGAGCGCGAACCGCGGACGGGCGGCACGTCGGGTCTCCGGGTGCTCCAGATCCTCGAGGCGTCGGACAAGAGCCTGCGGACCGGTGGCGTCAGTGTCGACGTGCTGCTCGCCGAGGACCTGCGGTGACGAACCTCGCCGGATCACGCGTCCTGATCACTGGCGGTGGAGGATTCATCGGATCGGCGATCGCCGACCAGTTGGTCGACGCGGACGTCGCCGAGATCGTCGTCCTGGACAATTTCGTGCGCGGCCGGCGTTCGAACCTCGACCGCGCCGCCGCGTCGGGTCGGCTCCAACTCGTCGAAGGCGACATCACCGACCGAGCGCTGCTCGCGAACGTGACGCGAGGAGCCGACATCGTCTTCCACATGGCCGCGATCCGGATCACCCAGTGCGCGACCGAGCCGAGGCTGGCACTCGAAGTCATGGTCGATGGCGCCTACAACGTGTTCGAAGCGGCAGCCGAGGCCAACGTCGGCAAGGTCGTCGCCGCATCCTCGGCATCCGTCTACGGCATGGCGGAGGTCTTTCCGACGACCGAGCAACATCACGGATACGACAACCGGACGATCTACGGCGCGGCGAAGATGTTCAACGAGGGTCTGCTCCGCAGCTTCCACGACATGTTCGGGCTCGACTACGTGGCACTTCGGTTCTTCAACGCGTACGGGCCGCGCATGGACATCCACGGCGTCTACACCGAGGTGCTCGTCCGGTGGATGGACCGCATCGCGTCGGGTCAGCCGCCGCTGATCCTCGGCGACGGGAAACAGACGATGGACTTCGTGTTCGTCGACGACATCGCCCGCGCCAACCTTCTCGCGGCAACCGCCGATGTCACCGACGAGGTGTTCAACGTCGCCTCCGGCGTCGAATCGAGCCTGCTCGATCTCGCGGACACGCTGCTGGCGGTCATGGGATCGGACCTCGAACCCGAATTCGGCCCGGAGCGAGCCGTCAACCCGGTCCGTCGGCGCCTCGCCGACACCTCCCGCGCCCGCGAGGCACTCGGCTTCGAGGCCGAAGTCGATCTCGCCTCGGGTCTGGAGCAGCTCGTCGCGTGGTGGGCGAACGAACGGGAGTCGGTCGGGGTCCCGTCGTGACCGACGCGGGACGGCCCGCACCGATCCCGATCATCCGGCCGTGGATCGGTGACGAGGAGGCGGAAGCCGCGGCGTCCGCCATCCGCTCCGGATGGATCGCCCAGGGACCCAACGTCGCCGAACTGGAGCGCGAGTTCGCCGGCCTCGTCGGCGCCAACCACGCCGTGGCCGTGTCGAACTGCACCACCGCGCTCCACCTGGCGCTGATCGGCGCTGGAGTCGGACCAGGCGACGACGTCGTGGTCCCCTCCTTCTCGTTCATCGCCACGACCAACGCCGTGCTGTACGTCGGCGCCACTCCCGTCTTCTGCGACGTCGACGAGATCACCGGCAACGCGACGGCGGAGACGATCGCCGCCGTGATCACCCCGTCGACTCGCGCCGTGATCGTCGTCGACCAAGGGGGAATGCCGGCCGACCTCGATCCGATCCGGATGCTCTGCGACGAGCGCGGGATCATCGTGGTCCAGGACGCAGCCTGCGCCATCGGATCGACGTACCGGGGGGCGCTCGTCGGTGCCGGTGCGCCGTTCGTCGCGTTCTCGTTCCACCCGCGCAAGCTCGTCACCTGCGGTGAAGGCGGCATGCTCACGGTCGACGACGAGCAGACGGCAGTTCGACTGCGACAGCTCCGGGAACACGGGATGAGCGTGAGCGCGGCCGACCGACACTCGACGAACACGATCGTGTTCGAGCAGTACCTCGAGACCGGGTTCAACTATCGGATGACCGACATCCAGGCCGCCATCGTGCGTGTCCAGTTGCGCAAGCTCGACGAGATCATCGAACGTCGCCGAACGCTGGCCAAGAGCTATCACGAGGCGATCGATGCGATCGACGGGCTCCGCGCCGTCACCGATCCGGACCACGGCACCACGAACTACCAGTCGTTCTGGGTCGAGGTCGGTGCTGGATACGGCACGGGCCGCGACGAGCTGATGGCGAGGTTCCTCGAAGTCGGGATCTCCACCCGGCGCGGCATCATGGCCGCCCACCTCGAGCCGGCCTGCGAGCGCTTCACCACCGGGCCTCTCCCCGTCACGGAGCACCTCACGGCGAACTCGATCATCCTGCCGCTCTTCCACGAGATGAGCGAGGACGAGCAGCGGCGCGTGGTGGACGGGTTGGAGACCTTTGCCCGATGACGGCTCGGCCACTGGTGATCACCGGTGCGGGCGGGTTCGCACGCGAGACCGCTGAGGTCGTTCGCTCGATCAACGCGGTCCGGCCGACATGGGACCTGCTCGGGTATCTCGACGACGATGCCCGGCTGTGGGGCACCTCGATCGGCGGGCTCGCGGTGCTCGGAGGAACGGAGTGGTTGCTCGGCTCCGAAGCGGCCACCGTCGTGTGTGTCGGGAACCCACGCAACTTCGGCACCCGAGCGAAGATCGTCGATCGCCTGTCGCTCCCGGCTGAGCGCTACGCCACGCTGATCCATCCGTCCGCCGTGATCGCGTCGACCACGACCGTCGGCGAGGGCACCGTGATCACTGCGCACTGTGCGACGACCACGGACGTCGCCATCGGAGCCCACGTCGCCGTGATGCCCGCCTGTGTCTTCACGCACGACGATGTCGTCGAGTCGTACGCGACGCTCGGAGCGGGTGTCCGCCTCGCCGGCACGGTCACGGTCTGCCGCGGCGCCTACCTGGGGTCGGGTGCGTTGATTCGAGAAGGCCGCACGATCGGAGCGGGCGCCCTCGTCGGGATGGGCGCCGTCGTCACTCGGGACGTTCCCGCCGGCGAGATCTGGGCCGGAATCCCAGCCCGCTTCGTTCGACCGGTCGATCAACCGATCGTCGACGAACCCAACCCCACGCGATCATCCACACCCCCCGAAGGACTCCCATGACCCCGCCCCAACCGATCCCCCTGGTCGACCTCGGCGCGCAGCATCGCGACGTTGCCGACGAGGTGCTCGCCGGATTCGCCGAAGTCCTCGCGACGACCGCGTTCATCGGAGGACCGCAGGTCGCCGCCTTCGAGCGCGAGTTCGCCGACTACTGCGAGACGAGCCACTGCGTCGGTGCGGCGAACGGAACCGACGCGATCGAGCTCGTCCTCCGCGGCCTCGACATCGGTCGGGGCGACGAAGTGATCATCCCGGCGAACACATTCATCGCCACGGCGGAAGCGGTCGTCCGAGCCGGTGCGGACGTCGTGCTCGTCGACTGCACCGACGACACACTCCTGATCGATCCCGAGCTCGTCGACGCCGCGGTCACGGCTCGGACGCGCGCCGTGATCGGCGTCGATCTCTACGGCCAGATCGCTCCGTTCGACCGCCTCGCCGACGTCGTCGACGCCGAACGAATCGCCCTCGTCGAAGACGCGGCGCAGTCCCAGGGGGCCGTTCGCAACGATCGCAAGGTCGGTGCCGACGTCGCCGCGGCCGCGACGAGCTTCTACCCGGGCAAGAACCTGGGTGCCTACGGCGACGCAGGCGCGGTCGTGACGAACGACGGCAACCTCGCCGAGCGAGTCCGTGCGATCGGCGGTCACGGAGGCTTGCGGCGGTACGAGCACGATCTGGTGGGCTTCAACTCCCGGCTCGACACGTTGCAAGCGGTGGTCCTCAGCACGAAACTCCGCCGCCTCGACGGTTGGAACAAGCTTCGTCGACAGGCCGCCGCCCGCTACGACGAGCTGCTCGACGGCGTCGAGTCCGTCACCCGCCTGACCACCGCGCCGGGCAACATCCCGGTGTGGCACCTCTATCCCATCCGAGTGCGCGGACCGCGATCGGGTGCTCGCGACGCTGCACGATGCCGGCATCGGCGCCGGGATCCACTACCCCCAACCCGTCCATCTGACCGGGGCGTTCTCGTCGCTCGGCCACGGCGTCGGCGCGTTTCCGGTGGCCGAGCGCGGCCGCGGGCGAGTTGCTGTCCCTACCGCTGTACCCGCACATCACCGACGAGCAACAGGTGCGCGTCGTCGAGACATTGGTCGCCGCGCTCGACTGATCGTCACACCCGCGACGTGTCGTCCCGACGCCATGTGACGTAATCACCAGCGCGGACCGCCCGCCGCGCGGCGATCTTGCCGGCGACGGAGATCCCGACGAACACCGGCATGCGGATCGCCAATCGAGGCTGTTGCCGGACGAGGTCGACGAGAACACCGAACGAGGTTGCCCCCTCGGATCCCCGGAGACCTGCGGTGTCCGCCTGCGCGTTTCCCGTCGCCGCCCTGACGCGGCGACGGTGCAGGGCACGGACGGTTCGTGGCGGGTGCACGACGACCACCGCCTCGTCGACGATCACTCGCTCCGCGGGGTCGAACGATTCGGAGATCACGAGGTCGTCGCCCATCATGGCCGGCAGCGCACGCACCCGCTCGTTGCCCTCGGCGGACAACGCGATGACACCGCGGCCGAAGAGCCCCGATCGCACCACGGGAAGGCTCTCCCACACGTCGTAATACCAACGGACGGGCCAACTCACCCCATCCCGCGGGACGACGCGCCTCGGACCCGCGGCGAGGATCCCTGGACGATCGAAGGCCGCCACCAGGGAGTCGATCGACTCGAGCGTGATCTCGACGTCGGCGTCGAGGAAGACCCGCCGCGAAGTGCGGGCGGCGGCATCGCCGGCACGCAGCGCAGCATGCTTCGACGGCTCTTCCAACTCGAGCACCCGCACGCCGGGAGTGACACGGCGAGCAACGTCCGCCGTGTCATCGGTGCAGCCGTTGCAGACCACGACGATGTCGTGATCCGACGGGCGGGCCGTGAGTTCGCGGAGCAACCGTCCGACGACGGCTGCCTCGTCGTGCGCAGGAATGACGATCGTCGCGGGCTCGTGGCCCGCGCTGGACGGACCCGTCACGGCTCGATGAACCCCGTCGAGGTTTCGGGTGCGTCGCGTTCGCGGATGAACCGTCGCAGTTCGTCCCGATCGTCGAGTGGGACCAAGCGGAGTGGCGTCGTCTGGGCCTGGTCGGACGGAACGATCGACTCGACCTCGCGGTCGATCCCCGAACCGCCGAACAATCGGTCGTACGCGCCGACATAGGCAACGGCCTGCTGTCGCCAATCGAGTTCGTTCGAGACCCGTTCGCGTGCCGCGAGACCCATCGACACCCGCAGGTCGTCGTCGTCGAGCAGGCGCTCGACCTCGTCGGCGAACGCGTCGAGATCTCCGGACGCGACGAACAAGGCGGTATCGGCCGCCGAGATCTGCGTCTCGACGAGGTCGAACGAGACCGACGGCAGGCAGTACGACATGTATTCCATCGTCTTGTTCATCGTCGAAATGTCGTTCAGCGGGGTCTTCCGATCGGGACAGAGCCCGACATCGGCGGCGCTCAGGTAGTCGGCGATGGCATCCAGTCCGACACGACCCGTGAACACCACGTGCTCGTCGAGTCCGAGGCGCGCGGACTGCGCCTTCAGCTCCTCGAGGCAGTCCCCGAAGCCCAGGAGGGCGACACGCAACCCGACCCGACCACGGCGGTGCACCAGCTCGTCGACCACGTCGATCACCACGTCCACACCGTCCTGTGGTCCCATGATCCCCAGGTAGACGAGCAGATGGTCGGCACCCGCCCGGATCGTGGGGGTCGGGTACACCGGACGCATCCGCTGCGTGTCCGGACCGCTGCGTACGACCGTGACGTCGTCGTCGCGCCGTCTTCCGCGACCGAGCGCCTTCGACCGGTACGACTCGTTCGTCGAGATGACGTGGTCGGCCGTGCGGTAGGTCCGTTGCTCGAGCCAGAGCAGGAACCGGTACTGGACCCGTTCGGAAAGCGTCGTCGGTGCACCGAATCGCGACAGGAACAACTCCGGATTCAGGTCGTGCTGGTCGAACACGAAGCGCACGCCCCGTGAGCGCCACAGGCGGGCCAGGAGCCAGTAGGTGTCCGGCGGGTTGCAGGCCTGGATCACGTCGAAGCCGACATCACGCCACACCACGATCGACAGCCAGGCGGTTCGCAGCCACGAGTAGACGAACTCGAACGCATACCCGAGCACACCCGCCGCCTGTGGAGCCGGGCGGTACTTGTAGATCCGGATGCCGTCGATCTCGTGTCGGGTGGGATCTCCCGGACCCAATGGGCAGATCACACTCACGGTCGCGCCAGCCCTGGTCAACGCCTGACACTCCAGCCACACACGGCGATCGAGCGGTACCGGAAGATTCTGCACGATCATCAGCACCCGCCGCCCGCCGACCGACATGCCGTTGACGCTAGACGATTCCAGCACCATCCGATCGGCCATGGTTGTCGGCGATGGACCGTCGCGACGACGGAGGGTGAAACATTGCGATTGAGTTTCAATTACGGATCGATTTCATTACAGTGCCGCACCGGGCGAACACCAGACCACCGACGCGTGACCGGAGATGCCCCAGATGCAGCCAGACCCACAAGCGATCGAACGCACGACGTGTGCAGCAAAGACGATGCCGAATCGGCGAACCCGCCTTTGCCTCGCCATCGTCGTGAGCGCCTTCGCCGCACTCGTCCTCGGTGCCGTGGCAGCCGCACCCACGTCGGCGCAACCGGTCGTCCAGGCTGCTGACGCCGAGTACGGACTCTGGGACGCCGGTGTCACGCCCCGGTCCCCCGCTGACAACGATTCGAGCCGAGCCACGCTGGGGGTCGAATTCAGCGTGTCGGAGCCCGGTTGGATCAACGCCATCCAGTTCTATCGGTACGCCGCCAACCACGGCGTCCACGAGGGCCAGCTCTGGACCGCGAACGGCAGGCTGCTGGCGAGCGTGACGTTCCCGACCGCCAGGTCGGACGGATGGCAGACCGCGCGCCTCGCTTCGCCCGTGGCGGTGTCGCCCGGCACCGTGTACGTCGCCTCGTACACGGCGCCCGATGGCCACTACGCCGACGATGTCGAGGGGCTGAGTGCTCGGCGTCCAGTGGTGAGCGGATCACTGACCGCGACGCAGGGCGTCTTCACCTACGACGACGGAGTCCCGACGGACACTTGGAGGAACTCGAACTACTACGTCGACGTGCAGTTCTCGCCGTCCGATCAGACTCCCTCGACCACCGTCCCCCCCACCACGATCCCTTCCGACCACGCTCCCTCCCGTCACCGTCCCTGCGACCACGATTCCCGCCACGACCATCCCCGCCACGACCATTCCGCGCACCACGATCCCCGCCACGACCCTCCCCGCTACCACCGTTCCCGTGCCGACGTTGCCGCCGACCACGGGACGCTTCCCGACGATCGCGACGGCGGGCGTTCCCGCGGGGTGGAGCCCGAGAACATCCGTGACTGGCAGTTACCGGGTCACGACCGCGGGCGCCGTGATCGAAGACCTCCGCGTCACCAATGGTTCCTTGATCATCGATGCCCCGAACGTGACCGTCCGGCGCGTCGAAGTCATCGGTGGCGGAATCGACAATTGGCCCGGGTCGACATGCCGAAACGGACTGCTCATCGAGAACTCGACCGTGCGGCGGGGAGCGGCGCCGACGACCGATGCGGGCACGGCCGCCGTCGGGCAGGGCGGCTACACCGCGCGGAACGTGCTCATCGATGGATTGGCCGAGGGCTTCCGGGTCGGCGGAAAGTCCGGCGGCTGCGGGCCGGTCGTGATCGAGAACTCCTATGCCCGTGTCGTGTCACCTGACGTGTGCGGCGATTGGCACGGAGACGGCATCCAAGGATACGACGGCGCGAAATTGACGGTCCGGAACTCCGTGCTCGTACTCGAGGAACGAGGCGGATGCGGAGGTACCGCACCATTCTTCTATCCCGACCAGGGCAACACCTCGGTCGAGGTCGACGGGCTCATCGTCCAGGGCGGCGGTGCGTCTTTCCGGTTGGAAACGCCGGGAACCGTCCACAATCTGAAGGTCGTCGACAAGTCCTGGTTCTACAGTCCGACGTCCGTCAACTGCTCCGCGCTCAGCTCCTGGGACGCTCAGATCGTCACCCTCGACGCCGCGGGTCAACCCGTCCGGGTTCGCGACCTCGGCTGTTGAGGACTCGTGGCGCGCCAACTGAAAACGAGTGCAGCGCTAGGGTCGGCACACGGAGTCACGTGACGTCGTAAGCGTCGCCGGGCGACAGACGAAAGGTTCCGCAATGCGCCTCAAAACCAAAACGGGCAGACGCGCTGGCGCCTGCATCGCGGCGGTCATCGTGCTCGGTGCGGCGGCCTTCACCGGCGTCCAGGCACTGAATGGCAAGGTCGACGGACCCGCTCACGCAACCCAGCAAGCGCGCCGTCTGACACCGCCGGCACCGATCGCACCAGCCCAACCGGCCGGGACCTTTCCCACGAGCGCCACGGCGGGTGTCCCCGTGGGATGGGCGCCGACCACATCGATCACCGGCAACTACACCGTGAGTACTGCGGGCGCCGTCGTCGAAGATCTTCGGATCACCAACGGCTCGCTCATCGTCAACGCTGCGAACGTGACGCTCCGCCGCGTCGAGGTGATCGGCGGCGGGATCGACAACGGCGCCGGTTCGTCATGTCGAAACGGACTGGTGATCGAGAATTCGACCGTCGTGCGGGGGACTCAACAGACGACGAGCGCCGACGAGCCGGCGATCGGCACCGGCGGCTACACGGCGCGCAGCGTCAAGATCGACGGGGTCTCGGAGGGCTTCCGCGTCGGTGGCAGGGCGAGCATGGGATGCGGGGCCGTGGTGATCGAGAACTCCTGGGTGCGGGTCACCTCCCCCGATGTCTGCGGAGACTGGCACGGCGACGGACTCCAGGGTTACGACGGGGCTGCAGTCTCGGTGAGCAACACGTACATCGAATTGAACGAACGAAACGGCTGCGGGGGGACGGCGCCGTTCTTCTACCCGGCCGGCCAAGGCAACACGTCGGTCGCCATCAACGGTCTGATCGTCAACGGCGGAGGCGCAGCGTTCAGACTCGGCACCCCCGGAGCCGTGCAGAACCTCAAGATCGTCGACGGTTCCTGGTTTTACACGCCAACGGTGGTCGAGTGTCCGGCGCTGACGGCCTGGAGTGCGCAGATCGTCACGCTCGACCCGGGCGGTCAGCCGGTTCGGGTGCGCGACCTGGCGTGCTGAATCGCCCGTTGGTCGATCACCGACGTTTGACAAGGTCCACGAGTGCCGGCGGGACCCAGCGCTTCAGACGCTCGCGCGACGAGGGGCGAAGTGCCTCACCAGGACGACTCCGGAACAACGTGGTGTGGTCGGCCCGCTGTTCCCCGACGGGCCGACCGTTGGAGTAGTAGTACAAGGCCATCGACCGTCTGGCTCGATCCGGCGGACATGTGAGCGGCTCAGGGTGCCCGTGGAGCGCGTCGTCCGTCGTGGCGAAGACGACCATGCGGTTGAAGATCGGGGCGATGCTCTGCACCGCTGCCGACATGTCCGGATTCCAGAGTTCGAGGTTGCCGCCGAAGGATGGATCCCAATCCCGGTTGAGGTAGAGCAACACGTTCAATCGCCGATCCAGGTTCAGCCGCTTGTTCTTGTTGAAGTCGGCATGCACTTTGAGGAAGCCGCCGCGCCGAATCTGGTGCAGGCCACCGCCGTCGTAGTGCGGATCCGGCACGAGGTGGTCAATGGCGGTCAATTGCTGGAGGAACTCGGTGAAGACCTGTCCGTTGAACTCCGCGAGGAGATGCCGCGTCGACGGACCCATCCGCTCGGTGTCCGCCAGCGCGAGCTTCACCTCTGTTTGCTTGTCGAAGGTCTGCCAATCGGCCTCCTCCGGCGCCGGAAACTCGGCGATCACGGCGTCCAGGACATTGGTCGGCAGCGCGTCGTCGATCACGATGTGGGGAAACGGCGCTGCCGCGATGAACTGGTCCCTCAGACTGCGCCCGAGGGGAGTCCAGTGCTCGCGCCGGAAGAATGCATCGCCGTTCTCATCAGGTGCCATCAGGTGAATCCTCCGATGAAGGTTCGTCAGGGCCGCCGGTGGCCGCTCGAGCCGGTACGCCGACCGCAGTTGTACCAGGCGCGAGATCTCGAACCACGACGGCATTCGCACCGATGACCGCATGGTCCCCGATGGTGAGCGGACCAAGTATTCGCGCGCCGGCACCGATGAACACGCCGTCACCGATCCGTGGCCACTGCTCGCGCTCGAGTCGTCCGATGGTCACGTTCGCCATCACCGAGACGTCTTGGCCGATCGACTCGGCAACGAGGGTGCACCCCGACGGGTGTGCGATGTAGAGCCCTCCCGAGACGTCGGCGCCCGGCACGAGTTCGAGGCCGTACAACCGCAGCATCCGTCGCTGGAGGTAGCCGGGAACGAACGGCACGCCACAACCCTTCGCCCACGACGCCAGACGGAACCATCCCATGGCTCGAAGTGAGGGATGGCGCAGGAGCAGACGCAGAACGCACGCCACGTCGAGTTCTGACCGATCGGCGATCTGTTCTGGGCGAACCCAGCGCGCGGCATCCCCGAGAAATCGGTCGTACTCGACGCCGAAGCAGTCGCGGGCTCGCGGTTCGGCCCGGCAAGGTCACGGTCCACCCACCGCGTGGAGCAGGACACGCTCGATCGCCTGTCCAGCGCTGTCCCATGAAATCGCCTGAACGCTTGCCGAAGCGGCCCGAGCGACGGCGTCGAAATTCGGTTCGGTCACGACGTCGCTCAGGGCCTTCGACAACGCGTGCGGCGACGCATCCGCATAGCGGACGTGGTCGTTGGCGAGCACAACTCGGTTGTGCTCCGCATCATTGACGACCGGGATGCAGCCAGCGGCGAGCATCTCGTGCGGCACCAGGGACACATTCGTCATCGACAAGCTCAGACCGGCGAAACACCGGTTGTAGATCGAGTTGAGTTCCCCAGGTGACACGAGCCCGTGGTCGACGCACGGGAACCGCAGCGGTCCGCGATCGGCCACCGAATCCCCGTACGTGTGGATCTCGACATCAGGGTGCTCACGGGAGAACAGCTCGAGCGCGAGGAGCCCGAGCTCGAACGCTCGTCTCGGCGTGTCGGGTCGCGCATAGAAGACGATCCCGTTGCGGCGCTCCTGTTGGAGCGTGTACACGTCCGTGTCACAGCCGAAATCGAAATGATCCGCGGCCATGCCGTACTCGGACGACAACAGGGACGACAGCCATCGGCCCGCCGTGATCGCATGGAATCCCATGCGATACGTGTTCTCTGCGATCGCGGCCGTCGCACTCGCCGGATAGAACCACGGCTCGAAATCCTGAACGAGATAGAACCGTTTGCCGGCGCACCGTGCGTTGAACACCGGGTAGGCCGATTCCCAGCAGGTGGCGAACACGGCATCGGCATCCGGCATGCCGTCGAAGACGCTCGCCACCTCGACGTCGGCATAGGAGCGGCGGAGCAGGTCGCGGTAGTAGCGGAAGTCGCCGCCGTACACGTCGTAGAAGTAGATCCGCGAGCGGTGCCCACGCGCCTCGAGATGACGGATCAGTCGAAACGCCGTCGTGTGACCTCCCGAGTGCTCGCCCGGCGGAGGCATCACCCAGTTGATCAGCAGCGGATCGCCGTCCCGCCTGGCCCTCATCGGCGGGCTCCAACGACAACCGAGATCTGCATCGAGCACATCGACCGGACGCACGCTCGGCAGCATCGCTTCGGTGTCGAGTCGCTGGGCGATCCCGGACATCACCTTGGCCAGCACTGCACGCGGCCCCTCCGCACGAAGCAGCGTCGATCCCTGACGCGTCCGCCGAGCGGCCTGTCCCGACATTCGACGGAACGACACGTGGTTCACGCTGCACTCCGCTGCCGGGCAGACAGCCCGGACGTCCTGGGAACCGCCCTGCGACGGGGTACGCCCGTCCACCGTCTCGACACCTTTCACGCCCTCCTTGGACGACCCGCCGTTCAACTCCTCTTGGGAGGATCCTCAGGAATCGGCGACTCCGCTGCAGTCCGCCGACCCGAGACCAACGATATCATCATGCTGACCAGCGGCCGAGGCGGTCGTTCGGAAGTTTGGCTGGCACTGTGTACTTCTCCGACGCTCTGAGGGTTCTCTTCCGACAGCTTCCCATCGTGCTGTTCGGCATGATCCTCGTGATCGCGTGTGCAGTGATCGCGTTCGAGGTCGTTCCGACCAACTACCAGGCGAGCGGCCAGGTACTGCTGCTTCCCCCGAGCGACCCGATCCCCGAGGGCGATCCCGTCAATCCGTACCTGAACCTTCCCGGCAGCCTGACCCTCACTGCGTCGTTGCTGGCAGGAACGGTCACCACTCCCGACACACAGCGCGACATGGTCCAATCCGGATTCCCGTCGGAATACGCCGCCTCGGTCGTGCCGCAAACGGGCCCGCTGATCATCGTCACGGTCGAGGATTCGGACCCGGCGGCGGCACTCGCCACACGTGACGAGGTGCTCCGACGACTTGCCGGCGAACTCGACACGATCCAATCGACGGAATCTGTGCCGGCGAACCAGATGATCGTCGCCCGCAATTTCGGTGTGACACAAGAGGCGGAGGTCCTGGCCGGCAGTCGGCTGCGGGCCATGGCCGTCATCGTGGCCCTCGGAACGGTCTTGACGCTGATGACCGCCTTCGCGGTCGATCGTTGGCGGACACGCCGGGCGACGCGTCGGGTTCGTCACGCGGCGACCGAGACCCACGATGAATCTTCGTCGGTCGAGTCGGAATCGAGCGCGGACGACGACCGATGGGTCGTCGACGACGAGCTCTCCATCGAGCACCTCGTGACCGACGCCTCGGCGGACGACATCTCCTCACCTGCGGAGGCCCGAGCGGAAACTGGTCTCCTCACCAAGTCGGCAGAAATTGGCCAGTAGGGGCATCACCGGACGGGCCCACGGCCTCCTCGATCGCTTCGTTCCCGCGAATCGGATGCCAGCACTCTGGATCGTGGTCGTCTACTGCGTCCTGCTCCTCGGTATCCCGTCACGTCTGGTCGTTGGCCCGATCGGCGCTGCCGGCACGCCAGCCAACCTGTGGGGGCTCGGCGCGCTGTTGTGGTGGATCTGCGCGACGCTTGGCGGTCTCAATCCTGCGCCGCGGCATTCGCCGATACGTGTGGTCCTCGGAATCCTCGCGATGTGCGTCGTGCTGAGCTACATCAGCGCCATGATGCGGGGATGGTACGTGCCCGCCGACGTGCGGGAAGCGACGAGCGACATCTTCGATCTCGCGCCGGCCACGCTCCAGCAGGTGCGAGCGACCTCGCTCGATGCGGCCGACCGGGGCCTGATTGCATTTGGATCCTGGCTCGGGATCGCCCTGGTCGCGACCGATGGGCTGCGCTCGTGGACCGACCTCGATCGCGTGGTCAAGTGGCTCTCGTTCATGGGCGCGTTCATGGCGGGCATCGGCCTACTCCAGTACTTCTTCGGGTTCAACATCGCCTCGCTGTTCCACCTGCCGGGACTGGTCGCCAACGATCAGTTCGGGGCGATCGACGCCCGGTCGGTCGTTCGCCGTGTGCAGGCCACCGCAATTCACCCGATCGAGTACGGGGTCGTCCTCGCGACGATCTTTCCGCTGGCGCTCCACCGAGCCATACACCATCCGCACTCGAAGTCGGCGCTGATCCCCACGCTGATGATCGGCTTGGCGATCCCCGTCGCCGTCTCTCGATCAGCCATCCTGGTGCTCGGCGTCACGATGGTCGTCCTGTTCATCGGCTGGCCTCCCTTGTGGCGACGTCGTGCGATCCTGATCGCTCCGGCGTCCGTCGTCATCGTGCGCGTCCTCATGCCCGGAGTCGTCGGAACCACGATCGCCTTCTTCACGCATGTCAATCAAGACCCGAGCGTGACCGGCCGCACGGACGACTACAAGATCGCGTTCCGCGTGTTCGGTGACACTCCGTGGTTCGGTCGTGGCCTCTTCACGTTCATCCCCCGCTACTACCGAATCCTGGACAACCAGTATCTGCGACTCTTGCTCGAGGTCGGATTGTTCGGGATGCTCGCGGTGATGCTGATGTTCATCGTGGCGTGGGGATGCGCCCGAGGCGCCCGGCTCCGTACCTCGAGCCCGGAGCACCGCCACCTGTCCCTCGCGGTCTCTGCGTCGATCGCCGGTCTCAGCCTGAGCTATGCCACGCTCGACGCATGGAGTGCTCCGATCGCGGCCGGCATCACCTTTCTGCTCGTCGGACTCGCCGGAGCGGCACGACGGATCGCGACGGAACGTGTCGACGCCGCGACTGCGCTCCGAACCTCCGATGATCAGTTCGACACGGCGAGTCGATGAGCCTCGTTGCGACGGGTCCGCCAGCGCAACAATCCACTCTCGCCCGGCAGGAGCACCAGCGCGTAGGCACCGAGCGATGCGGTGCCGCCGACCGCTAGAACCCAGAAGTCCACCGTGAACGATGACGTGACCAGGATGCCGACGCCGACCATGGCGAGCCCACCGAGGATCGGGCGGACGACCCCGGATGCATAGCTGCGGAAACTCAGGCCGACCGATCCGAGGACGAACACATACGCCGGTGCGACGAGGACGCCCAGGGTCAGCAGATGCCCCCATCCGACGCCTGCGATCCCGTCCCATCGCGCACCCACGATGAGCGCGGGGATGAGTCCGGCGAGCCACAGGGCGTGAATGGCGAGAATCGACACCGTGCGGCCAATTGCGGCGAGGTAGTCGTAGCCGAGTTCCAGCGCGATGCGCAGTACCCCGACCACGCTGAGCATCGTCAGGGGCAGTGCCGCCGGCACCCACTCCACGCCGTACACGAAACGGATCAGCGGTGTGGCGAAGACGGCGAGCAGCACGCAGGCCGGAATCGACAGCGTCATGAGGATTCGGAACGACGACGCGAATCCGGATCGCTGCTTCGCCTGGTCACCCTGCAACTGGGCGAATCCTGCGACCGACACGCTTCTGATCGAGGACGAAAACGCGGTCACCGGCCAACTGGAGAGATTGAACGCGATCAAGTACAGCCCGAGCGCGACCGGCCCCAGAATGGCACCCACCACGATGTAGTCGACATTGAGCACGGCGAACACCAGCAGGCTGGCGCCCGACAGGGGAATGCTGAAGCGCAGGATCTCGCGGGCTCGGGAGCGATCGAAGCCGGGCCAGAACCGCTGCTTCGAGAGCACGATCATGACGACTGCCGACGTCCCATTGGCCACGATTCGTGACCAGCCGAGGGCCCACGGTCCGAACCCGGCGAGAGCGAGCACCACGACAACGAGAGTGCTCGTGACGAAACTCGCGGTGTCCGCCAACATCTTGTAGTCCTGGCGGAACTCGCGCTGCAACATCGCCCCGGGCACGGCGGTGAACCCACTGATGAGGAGTGCAACTGCGAGCAGCCGGACCACGCCGGTGGCCTGCGGCGCGCCCATCGCGGCGGAGAAGTACGGCGCGCCGATCACCGTCCCGACGGTCAGGACCGTGCTCGTGGCGAGTGCGATCGTGGTCACCGTCGGCGCGATCTCCGCAGGGTCGCCCTCGTAGCGGACGAGCGCGACGCTCGCGCCGAGTTCGGCGATGCTGAGCGTGATGTTGATGACCACCAACGCAACGGCGTAGACCCCGAACTCGCTCGGCGCGAGCAGATGGGCCAGCACAATGCTCAGTCCGAGCTGAGCGAGCCTGGTGAAGACCGTGTTGGCAAAGCTCCAACGGAGCGCACCCGAGACCTTGCCGTGCAGTTCGCCGTCTGGTTCAGCCGCCACGGTCGCTGTGGGGATCGGCGTGATCGCGGGAGAAAGTGTGCTCGTCGGCGACCGTCATACGCCTCGTCGCTTCCAGCGTTGGTACCGATACTGCGAAGCAAGGCGATGCCGAACACCCGACAGCACGAAGAGTTGCGTCCTTCGACACCGCGTCGGCCCGAGCCGACGGCGCCGCTGCAGGCCTCGATACTCCGCGGTCCCGCTGGCCGCCGGTGATGTCGAAAGCGCGAAATCCACGAGTTCACCCACGGGGACCTCGTCGAGCGCATCCCGGTCGTACGCCCGGCAGGCGCGCCACAACGCCTCCCGCGCCAGCGCACGACGGGCGAGATCGTGCAAGTACGCCGATCGATCGAGTCGGGATCCCGATCGTTCGAAGAAGAAATCGAAGCCGTCGCGTCGTTGACGAAGGTCGTCGAGATGCGCCGAGAAGATGGTGCGTTGCATGCTTGCCGAGTGCACCCGGTAGAACGCCTGCGTCGCTCCGCGGACGTAGGCGACGTCGCTGACGGCGGCGACCCGCAACCACATCTCGAGATCGCCGACGTGTGGCAGTGCGGCCTCGTACCCACCGACCTCGTGCTGCACCGAGGTCCGCAGGACCACCTCCGGTGACGAGATCACGTTGTAGCCGGATCGGCAACGCCCCTCGATCCATTCTGCGCCGGACCACTTCGTCGCGCCGCGGTCGGCGGCCCTCGCCGGAGGCAGATCCGTGTGCCGCTCGAAGTACGGCGCCCGCCCGTAGACCATGCCCACGTTCGGATCCGCCTCCATGATGCGCGCGGCTCGGCGGAGCGCGCCGGGGGCGAGCAAATCGTCGGCGGACAACAACACCACGAAGTCGCGGTCGGCCCAATCGAGCAACCCCTCGTTGTACGTCGCGATATGGCCCTTGTTGACGTCGTGCCGAACGAGCGTCACACGAGCATCGGAATCGGCGATGCGCCCAGCCACTGCGGCGGAGTCGTCGGTGGAGCAGTCATCGATCACCATGACGCGCACATCGACCGCATCCTGCGAGAGCACACTGTTCACGCAGCGTCCCAGAAAGTGTCCGTAGTTGAAACACGGAATGACGACGTCGACAGCACTCACGGATCGCAACCTCTCGGATCAGCCTGCATTCGGTTCGAACTCCACATCGACCCAGTAGTTGCTTCCGTTCCACGAGTTCGTCGGGAATCCACCGCCGGCGCCGTAGCGGTACAGGCCATTCGGCGTCGATACCGACGTACCGATTCCGATCAGCGGACCGTTGACGATGTCGCCGGCCCCGAAATATCCGCCGGCGACTGCGTACCCACCTTGAGGCGCAGAGTAGGAAACGACGTAGTCCGTGCCCGACACGATGTCGACCGGGCTCGTGAAGGCGGCAAACTGCCATCCTCCCGGCGACTCGCCGTCGAACGATGCGGTCGCGAGCAGGGTTCCATCGGCGGCCCAGAGATGCCCGACGTGGCTGCCGAGGTTCGCGGCGCCCTTGTAGAACCGCACTCCGTGAATCCTGCCCGAGGCGGTGGAGCGGAACCGCATGCCGAGTTCCAAGGCGTCGGTATCGCTCGCCGACTCCACGGGAGGTGTCGCCGAACCGAACAGGCTCACCGTGGAACCGCCCGTTGTCGTGAACGCCCAGCTGGTGGCGCCGGACATCAGGTTCCCCGAGAGGTCGCGAGCCCCGCTGACCGATGCCGTGTACGTCGACCCCGTCGCAAGAGGCGCCGAGGGTGCGAACGTGATCGTCCGGCTCGTGGGCTCATAACTCTTCGATCCGCTGACGGTCGCGCCCTGAGCGTCCCGCAGGTCGATCGTCGGCGATGCAGCTTGTACCGCTTCGTTGAACGTCGCCGTGACGACTGCGTTGGTCGCGACGCCCACCGCGTTGCTCGCCGGGAACCGTGAACTCACCGACGGGCCCGTGGAATCGACGAAGACCACGTCGACCCAGTAATTGGATCCTTGGAAACTCCCGCTGGGGAACGATCCTGGGCCATAGGCGAACACTCCGTTACCGCCCACGCTGGCGCTGCTCGGCGCATGCAGCGGGAGCCGATCGACGGTGTTGGTCAGATCCCCGGTGGTGACCGCGTAGTGGCCTGTCGGCGCGAAGTACGACGCGACGTAGGTCTGGCCCGCCGAGACGCCGATCGGCGTGGCGAAGTTCGCCTGCTGCCATCCGGCCGCGGACTCTGCCGAGAAGGCCACGGTTCCGAGCAGCTCACCCGTGGACCGCCAGAGGTGGCCGACGTGTGCTCCCACGTTGCCGGGGCCTTTGAAGAATCGGATTGCCGAGACCGCGCCGTCGATATCGGCCCGGAACTTCACCCCGATCTCGATCGGATTCGAGTCGTCGGCCGCGGACGTCGCTGGTGACGCGGACGTCGTCCAGATCGTCGCCGGACACTCGCCCACTGCAGTGGCCGTCGTGAAGGACCACGCATACGGTGTGGTCATCGCCACATTGTTCGTTGCGGTCGCGGACACGTTGCCGCTGTGCACGACGCCCGCGGCCAGAGGAGCACTGGGAGTGAACGAGAGCGTGTGGGACGGGTCGTCGTACGTGACCGCGCCGGCGACGCCATGTCCTCCGGGATCGGAGACGGTGAAAGTGGCTCCGGCCTTGATCGACTTGTCGAAGCCCACCGAGATCACCTCGGCGACGCCGACACCCTGGAGATTTGCCGCGGGGGTCGAGGTGACGACCGCCGGTCCGAGGACGTCGGGCGGTCGCGTGAACACGACATCGACCCAATAGTTGGCATTTCCGTAGCTCGACATCGGGAATCCGCCGGCGGTGCCATAGCGATACACACCATTGCCGTTGTTGGCGGTCCCGTCGACAGCCTGCAGCGGGCCCCTGGTGACAGCGGCACCCGTGAACTGTCCGGCGCTGACCGCGTAGTGGCCCTCCGGCGCGAAGTACGACGCCACGTACACGGTGTTGGCGTTGATCGGAATCGGCGTCGCGAACGTCGCTTCCTGCCACCCGATCTGACTCTCTTGGGCAAACGTCACCGCACCGAGCAACTGACCCGCCGCATTCCAGAGATGTCCGACGTGCGTGCCCCCGTTGCCGTCGCCCTTGTAGAACCGCAGGCCACCGATGAGCCCGGCGACGGATGCCTTGAACTTCACGCCGACTTCGATTCCACTCGTGTCGTCCGCCGATGAGATCTGCGGCGCGTCGCTACTCGTCCACACGCTGGTTGGCAGAGTGCCCGGAGCGCCGGCGGTGGTGAACGTCCAAGAAAACGGCGCCGACATCGCTGTGCCAGCGATGTCGACGGCGGCGGACACCGTTGCCACGTATTGGGTCAACAGGTTCAGAGGAGCGCTCGGGACGAACGTCGCGGTGCGCGTGGCGCTGTCGTAACTCGTCGTCCCCGCGACGGGACCAGCGGAGCCGGCGAGCGACAACGTCACCGAGCCGGCCCGCAGCGGCTCGCTGAACGTCGCGGTGACGCTGGACGCCGCGCCGACCTGTGACACGCCGATGCCAGGCGACGTGCTGACCACCGATGGCGGCCGCCCATCGTCGGTGTCGAAGATCGGATCGACCCAGTAGTTGGATGCGCCGAATGTCGACGACGGAAAGCCGCCAGGGGTCGTGGCGAACACGCCGTTCGCACCACCGCTGCCGTTGGCGGGAGCGGTCAGTGGGGCGAGATCGTAGGCCGTGGCAAAGTAGTTGGCGTCAGCGGCATAGTGGCCGGCCGGAGCCGAATACGACACCACGTAGTTCGTGCCGGCCTTCACCGCCACCGGCGCACCGAACATCACGGTCTGCCAACCAGTCGCCGACTCGCCGGTGAACGGCGCCGACGCGAGCAGCGACCCCGA
This sequence comes from Ilumatobacteraceae bacterium, assembly GCA_963695145.1. Lineage (GTDB taxonomy): Bacteria > Actinomycetota > Acidimicrobiia > Acidimicrobiales > Ilumatobacteraceae > Sva-07. Next base: position 791,924 of record CAVOGB010000007.1, read on the forward strand.
CGCGGTCCACACGCGGCCCACGTGCTGGCCGACGTTTCCCGCCCCCTTGTAGAAGCGGACGCCGGTGACGAATCCGTCGACAGCCGAAACGAATCGCAGACCGAGTTCCAGTGCGGATGCGTCGTCCGCCGCCGGCACGGTCGGAAACACGTTCTGGTTCCACAACGACCCGGGCAAGGTGCGCGCCACAGCAACGAGGTTCACACCGGCGTCATCCGGCTCACGGTTGCAGCTGTCGTCGATGGCCCTGACCTTGATGTTGACATTGCCGATGGCGGTGGGGACGAACGTGTACGACCACGACTCGCGACCGACGGCAGGATGCCAGGACGTTCCGCCGTCGACCGACACCTCGACGGCCGCGACTCGTCCGCCGCCGGAATCGACGGCCGTCCCTGTCAGCGTCACACCTGACCCGATCTGGACGGATGACCCGGCAGCCGGCGACACGAGCGTCGAAACCGGTGGCAGCACGTCGGTCGACTTCGACGCGGTGACCAGTCCGGACTGCCGGCTCGCCGGCTGCGCGCCCATGTCGGCGAGCACGTTCAGGGTCGCCTGCTGGATGCGGGGGTCGACGGGCACGGCGAAGACGGGTCGGTTCGTGTGGTAGTCATCGAGTCCCCATGCCCACTGCACGGTCCCCGTGCCCCACACGAGCGCGCCCGATGCGGCGCGGTACATCGTGAGGTAGTGGGTGAGCGGACCCCGCGTGTAGGTCTTTCCGTAATCCCGCAGAACTTGGTCGATCGTCTGGGTCGTCTCCGACAATCGGATGAGGCCGGCGGGGCGCCCGGGGAAATCTCCGTCGGTGTCCCATTCGTACCCGAGCGTCGCGTTCGTCAACGTCGCCTTCGTGCCGGGCGCCAGAGACGCGATGCTGGTACTGCGCCAGATGCGCAGGCGCGAGTACTCGTAGGGCACCTCGATCGCGAAGTCGATGTCGTCGACTGAGTTGATCGCCTTGAACAGCGTGCCGGTCAGTGCGTTCTCCGGACGACCGCCGTTCGACGGCGGGCTGAACCGGGGGTCCCGCCAGGTCCCCGTCCACTCCGTGCTCGGGTCGATCTTGGCGTTGTCGAGCGTCTCCTTGTAGCACACCAATGTCTTGTACGGAGTCCCCGTGCCGTCGATGCTCGATTCCCATCGCATCTTCCAGAACACCTCGTTGCCCGTCATGAAGATGAGGTTGACCCCGGCGTCGCGTGCCGCTTCGACGTTCGCCCGCATCCCCCCGGACCAGTACTCGTCGTGACCGGACGACACGAAAATCTTGTGCTTCAGCAACTCGGCCGGTCGGCGCTCCGTGTCGACACATGACGTGTAGGTGACGTCGAAGCCGTTGCGTTCCAACCAGCGCACGAGAGGCAGTTCGGCGTAGTAGAAGTCGTTCTCCAGTTCCAACGACGACATCGGCCGGTTGTAGCTGACCTTGACTGCACGGCCGAACTGGGTGTTGTTGTCCCCTGAGTACAGGCTCGTTCCACCCCACCGGTTGTACGCCTGATATGTCGAGTCCGACGTCTGAACGAGGATGTCGCTCTGTCGGCCGTCGTTGCGCACGACGAACAGCGCGCGGCTGGCGGGCTGGCCGGCGACATCGAGCCGAACGAAGTTGGCGACATAGACGCCCGACACGGCAGCGGACGGAACAGACCACGTCGCCGAGACGGCCCAATTGCCGCAGTCGACCAGGCCAAGGGCAGCGTTTCGAATCGGAGCCGGTTGCACCTGGGCACTCGTGAGGACGCGTGGAATCGTGGTGACCTTCCGGGCGCCGACGCCGCCGTACCAACCGATGCGATAGATGTCGATGCGGTAGTTCTTGGACACCGTCTTGATCTTGAAGCCGATCGTCGTGCCGGCATTGACGCTGAATTCGGTGGGAAAGCCCTCGATGGTGTCGTCGATGTAGCCGAGATCCCAGTCGGCCGAACCGGCGAGCGTGTTCTCGGTGAGGATCGCGTTGGTCGCGGCCAGGCCGACGTCGGCGACGAACGACAGATCGGTCGCGGCGATGCCGGCCCCGATTGCGGCACCCTTCATGAACGATCGTCGGCTGACGGATCGACGCCGCCTGCGACCTCCCTCGTTTCCCGTCTCTCCGCCTTCGTTCGCTTCCATGCCCGCCACCTCCAGCACTCTGCGCCACGAGCCCACCGAACGTCCGGCCGAACCACGGCGACGCGCTCCGCCGTGGCCAGACGCTAGGCGCAGCCGGGCACACGGCCATTGCGATGAAGCATCTCCTCCAGGAGACGTCAGCGCTTCTTCAGAAAGCTCTGCCGCAACGCCCGCCGGCGCCGGTGTCCACCGTGCGCCAGATTCCTCGCTGCCTACTGATCGTCTGCCGACGGGTCATTGGCGGCCATGACGTCGGTGGGCGCCTGGATCAGTTCGATCAGCACGCCCTCGCCGCTGCGCGGCGTGTCGTCGTTGCCCTTGGGGTGGATGAAGCACACGTCGTGGCCTGCGGCGCCCTTGCGGATCCCGCCCGGCGTGAAACGCATCCCCTGCTCGGTCAGCCACCCGACACACGCCTCCAGGTCGTCGATCCACAGTCCGACATGGTTCAGCGTCGGGACGTGGACCTTCGGGGCGCGCTCGGGATCGAGCGGTTGCATCAGGTCGATCTCCACGGCGTGCGGGCCCGCGCCGAGGCGCAGGATGTCCTCGTCGACGTTCTCCGACTCGCTCACGTAGTCGCCGACCTTCTCGACGCCGAGCAGACCCGTCCACAGACCACTCAGCGCATCCTTGTCGAGGCCGCCGATGGCGATCTGTTGGATCCCGAGGACCCGGAACGGTCGAGGTGTGCCGTTGGAGTTGGTGCCGGTGGCGTTCATGTCGGCGATGTTGCCATGTGGGCGCCCGACGACGGATATCGACGAATTCCGGCATCATGGCCTCATGGCATCCCCAGCCGGCGACCGACCCGGCGATCTCTCCTGGGCATCGTTCACCGACGAGGCCCCCTGGGAGGTCGAGCGCAAGGACGTCCGCTGGTTGAACCTCGCCGCCACGCTGCGACGACAAGCGCAGGCCGAGGTGCCGGCACTCACGAGACCGTCGCGCCTGCCGCCGGGAGCACGAGTCGTCTCGGTCGCCGGGCGCCTCGGCACGGCGGTCGTGCCGTGGATCGTCCGTAAACGGCTCCACCGCTTCGACAGCGACCCGGCCGCCAGTCGGGCCGACATCTCGAAGCGTCTGCGAACCGCCGCGGAGGTCCTGGGACCGACCTACATCAAGCTCGGCCAGATCATCTCCTCCGGCGAGGGACTGTTCCCGACCGAACTCGTGGAGGAGTTCAAGAAGTGCCGCGACCAGGTGCCGCCCGAGCCGTTCGAGGCGGTCCGGCTGACCGTCGAGCAGGATCTGGGCGCGCGGTTGGAGGACATCTTCGAATCGTTCGACGAGACGGCCCTCGCCTCGGCCTCGATCGCCCAGGTGCACGCCGCCCGGTTGAAGACCGGTGAACAGGTCGTGGTCAAGGTCCAGCGGCCCGCCGTGTCGAAACTCGTGCGCCGCGACCTGCGGGTGATGGCGTGGCTCGCTCCCCACCTCGTGGGGCGGATCCCGGTGGCCGCCCTGGCCAATCCCCCGGCGCTGGTCGAGCTGTTCGCGGAGACGATCGTGGAGGAGCTCGACTTCCGGATGGAGGCCGCCAACATGCTCGACATCGCGGCGATGCTCCACGACCTCGACCAGCACCGCTACGTCGTCCCTCGGCCGCATCCGACCCTCGTCACCCGCCGCGTGCTGGTGATGGAACGCGTCTACGGCTTCAACTTCGACGACGTCGCCGGGATGAAGCACGCCGGTATCGACACCGAGGACGTCGTGCGCACGGCGATGATCGCCTTCATGGAAGGGGCGATCGTCGAGGGCATCTTCCACGGCGACCTCCACGGCGGCAACCTCTTCGTGATGGCCGACGGCCGCACGGCGTTGCTCGACTACGGCATCGTCGGCCGGCTCTCGGATGCACGGCGCAACGCCTTCCTCCGCCTGATGCTCGGCGCCACCGGCAACGACGTTCGCACGCAGATGGCCGCCCTGCGCGACCTCGGTGCGCTCCCGATGGACACCGACCTCGAAGCGGTGATCAAGGACCTGCGGCTCGACGACGACGTCATCGACCCGACCACGCTGTCCGGCGAGGAGATGGTCAAGGAGGTGCAGCGCGTCGTCAAGGCGCTGCTCGGGTACGGCGCCAAGCTGCCCAAGGAGCTGATGCTCTACGTGAAGAACATGGTCTTCCTCGATGGCGCGATCGCTCGCCTGGCGCCCGATCTCGACATCCTCGCCGAGGTCGCCAACATCTCGATGGTGTTCGCCCAGAAGCACGGCGAGCGCCTCGGGCGCGAGCTCGGCGTCGATCCGACGGCGGTGGAGTTCGACATGGACGGCGTGCGGGCGGGCTTCGGGCTCACCAACGACGTCGATCGGATCACCTACCGCGAACTCCAACAGCGTCGCGAACTCATCCAGAAGCGGATGCGCGAGCACGTCGAGGGCGGCCGGGGCAGCGACGGCCCGGCGCGATAGCGTCGCCCGTCGTGCGCCTGGTGATCGCCCGCTGCTCGGTCGACTACTCCGGCCGTCTCGACGCCCACCTGCCCGAGGCGACCCGGTTGATCATGGTGAAGGCCGACGGCTGCGTGGCGATCCACGCCGATGGCGGCGCCTACAAGCCGTTGAACTGGATGAACGCGCCGAACATGCTCGTCGAGCGCGGCGACCAGTGGGTCGTGACGAACCCGAAGCAGGAGACGCTGACGATCACTCTCCACGAGGTGTTCAGCGACGTCTCCCAGGAACTCGGCCTCGACCCCGGGCTGCAGAAGGACGGTGTGGAGGCCCACCTCCAGGAACTCCTGGCGGCCAGCCCGCACGCCATCGAGGTCGGCCTCACGCTGGTGCGGCGCGAGTACCCGACCGCCATCGGACCGATCGATCTCGTGTGCCGCGACGACAGCGACACGGTGGTCGCCATCGAAGTGAAACGACGCGGCGACATCGACGGGGTCGAGCAGCTGGCGCGCTACATCGAGCGGCTCCACCTCGACTCCTCGTTGGGTGACGTGCGCGGCGTGTTCGTCGCCCAGGTCGTCAAACCGCAGGCCCGTGTCCTCGCCGAAGCGCGTGGGTTCCGCTGGGTGGAGGTCGACTACGACGAACTCCGCGGCATGCGCCCCACCGACCTCCGGTTGTTCTGATGGGGTCAGGCTCCGCGCATCAACTGCAGCCGCGGCCGGGGAGCTGTTGCACGGCGGTCACCTGGTAGGTGACGCCGCCGTCGTCGAAGTAGGTGAGCTGGTTTGCGTTCGTGAACAGGTCGCCGACCGCGTCGGCGGCGACGACGGCGCACTCGGCGGCGTCGGCGAGGGCGACACCGGCGGTGGTGGGCCAGTCGACGAGGGTGGGAGCGATGCCGTCGTCGCCCGTGGTCACGGGCGTGGCGACCTCGCTCGCCAGGATCAGGTAGTGCTCAGGCACGAACACGTCGACCGGGCCGAGCTGGTCGGCCCCGACCGTTCCGGGAAGGTCGGAGAGTTGCGCCGTGAACTCGCGCAGCGCGGTGCGCTCGGGCGACGGCGTCGTTCCGGGCTCGTCCATGCCGAGGGCATAGGCGGAGTGGACCCACGACTCGCCGTCGACGTTGATCGTGACCGTGGCCGTCGACGCGTCGGCGACCCGCGACTCCTCCGTGTAGTCGATGTCGGCGAACAGTCCACCGGCATCGGCGATGGACAGCAACTGCTGCACCGCCTCCTCCGAGATCGTGCCGACCTGGATGTTGGGGAGCGCCGGACCCGGGTAGATGGCGATCTGCGGACCGGTCGTGAACACCCGACCGTCACCCGAGATCAACACCATCGGTGGCTGTTGGAACGCGTACTCCCGCGTCGTGAACCCACCGACTTCCGAGTACTCGATCACCACGTCGTCGGGGCCGGTCGGGTGGGTGTATCCCGGGACCGGCGGGAGCGTGTTGCCACGCGGCTGATCCGTGCCCGCCGGACCGGTTCCGTTCGTGTCGCCCGACGCGGCGTCGTTCGAGGTGCTCCCATCGCTGCCGCATGCGGCGAGCGCGACCGCGAGCGCGGCGACCGAGGCGAACTGGGCGAGACGGCGGCGGTTCATACACGTCTGACGTTGCCACACCTCGCCGCGGTTCCCGCGACCCTCGAGCCGCTCGTGTCTCGATCGGGCGCGCGCTACCGTCGGCCACCATGAGCCAACAGGTACGCGGCGTCGTCGCGATGAAGAAGGGTGCGCCCGTCTCGCTGGAAACGATCGTCGTCCCCGACCCCGGGCCGGGCGAGGTCGTGGTGGCGATCCAGGCGTGCGGCGTGTGCCACACCGACCTGCACTACCGGGAGGGCGGCATCAACGACGACTTCCCGTTCCTGCTCGGCCACGAGGCGGCGGGCACCGTGGAACTGGTCGGCGAGGGCGTCACCGAGGTGGCCCCTGGCGACTACGTGATCCTCAACTGGCGGGCCGTGTGCGGCGACTGCCGCGCCTGCCGCCGCGGTCAACCGCAGTACTGCTTCAACACGCACAACGCCACCCAGAAGATGACGCTCCTCGACGGCACGGAGCTGTCCCCCGCGCTCGGCATCGGTGCGTTCTGCGACAAGACGCTCGTCGCCGCGGGGCAGTGCACGAAGGTCGATCCGGCCGCTCCCGCCACCGCCGCCGGACTGTTGGGCTGCGGCGTGATGGCCGGCATCGGCGCGGCGATCAACACCGCCGGCGTCACCCGGGGCCAGTCGGTCGCCGTGTTCGGCTGTGGCGGTGTCGGCAACGCGGCGATCGCCGGTTCACGTCTCGCCGGCGCCTCGACGATCATCGCCGTCGACATCGACGACCGCAAGCTGGAGTGGGCGAAGGGCTTCGGGGCCACGCACACGTGCAACTCGAAGACGACCGATCCGGTCGAGTTCATCCGCGACGCCACCGGCGGGTTCGGCGCCGACGTCTGCATCGAAGCGGTCGGGAACCCCGCGGTCTACCGCCAGGCGTTCGACGCCCGCGATCTGGCCGGCACCGTGGTCCTCGTCGGCGTGCCCCGGCCCGACATGACGATCGAACTGCCCTTCCTGGAGGTGTTCGGGCACGGCGGCGCCTTGAAGTCGTCGTGGTACGGCGACTGCCTGCCGAGCCGCGACTTCCCGATGCTCGTCGACCTCTACCTGCAGGGACGGCTCGACCTCGACGGCTTCGTGTCGGAGACGATCGGTCTCGACGCGATCGAGGAGGCGTTCGAGAAGATGGAGCACGGCGAGGTGCTCCGCAGCGTCGTGGTGCTCTAGCCGATGGGGATCGAGCTGGTCACGACCGACGGCATCTTCGCCCTCGACGGCGGGGAGTGGGAGGTCACGAACAACATCTGGATCGTCGGTGACGACCGCGAGGTGGTGGTGTTCGACGCGGCCCACGATCACCGGCCGATCGTCGAGGCCGTGAACGGTCGACGGGTCGCGGCGATCGTGTTGACCCACGGCCACAACGACCACATCAACGCGGCGGTGCCGCTCCGTGATGCCGTCGACGCGCCGGTCCTCCTGCACGACGCCGATCGGATGCTCTGGGACGCGGTGTGGCCCGACGACACGCCCGACCGTGCGCTCTCGCCCGGGGCGACCCTCGCCGTCGGCGGCCACGACCTGCACGTGCTGCACACCCCCGGCCACTCCCCCGGCTGCTGCAGCTTCCACGACGCCGGCAGCGACGCCGTGTTCAGTGGCGACACGCTGTTCTGCGGCGGACCCGGCGCCACGGGGCGCAGCTACAGCGACGAACCGACCATCCTGCGCTCGATCATCGACGTGCTGCTCGCCCTGCCGACGCACACGGTCGTCCACACGGGACACGGCGAATCGACCACGATCGGCGCCGAGCGCGAGGGCGTCATGGCCCGCGCCGCCGAACTCGGCCTCTGACAAGCGTCGGGCGAACCCTGCCTTTTCGGACCGGGTCCGAAAAGGCAGGGTTGCCGAACGGCGTTTTGTTCAGCGGTTGGGCAGGCCGGGGATGCCCGGCATGTTCGGCATCCCGGGCAGGCCGGACAGATCCATCCCGCCGGGCTGGACGTTGAACCCGGGCGGGAGTCCGCGCGGCTTGCCGCCGGTCGGCTTGCCCTTCTTGCCCTTCTTCGCCCGCTTCGACGGCTTGGCGGTCATGCCGAAGCGCTTCATCATCTTCTGCATCTCGCCGAACTGCTTCACCAGCCGGTTGACGTCGCCCACCTCGGTGCCGGAGCCGACGGCGATACGGGTCCGCCGGCTGCCGTTGATGATCTCCGGCCGGGCCCGCTCGTCGGGCGTCATCGAGCGGATGATCGCCTCGATCGGCTTGAGATCGTCGTCGTCGATCTTGGCGCCCTTCAGCTCCTTCGGCATGCCGGGCATCATGCCCATCAGGTTGCCGAGGGGACCCATCTTCTTCAGCTGTTGCATCTGGTCGAGGAAGTCGTCGAGGGTGAACTGACCCTCCATCAACTTGGCCGCAGCGGCCTCGGCCTCGTCGGTCTCGAACGCCCGCTCGGCCTGCTCGATCAGCGTGAGCATGTCGCCCATGCCGAGGATCCGGCTGGCCATGCGGTCGGGGTGGAACTGCTCGAACTCGCTGAGCTTCTCACCGGTGGAGGCGAACGCGATCGGCCGGCCGATCACTTCCTTCACCGACAGCGCCGCGCCACCGCGGGCGTCGCCGTCCATCTTCGACATGATCACGCCGTCGATCTGCAGCGTCTGGTGGAACGCCTCGGCGGTCTGCACCGCGTCCTGACCGGTCATCGCGTCGATCACGAGGAACGTGTAGTCGGGCTGCACGGTGGCGGAGATCTGGCGGACCTGCTCCATCATCTCGGCGTCGATCGACAGCCGGCCGGCGGTGTCGACGATGACCACGTCGCGGCCGAGGCGCTTGGCCTCGTCCATCCCGGCCCGTGCCGCGCCGACGGGATCGGACGGATCGGAGAACACCGGCACGTCGATCTGGCGACCGAGCGTGCGCAACTGCTCGACGGCGGCCGGACGCTGGAGGTCGGCGCCGACGAGGAGCGGCTGGCGGCCCTGCGTCTTGAACCACGACGCCAACTTGGCCGAGTTGGTGGTCTTGCCCGACCCCTGCAGGCCCGCCATCAGCACGACGGTCGGCGGCTTGGAGGCGTAGGTGATCGACAGCGTCTCGCCGCCGAGCGCCCGGGTCAGCTCGTCGTTGACCGCCTTGACGACCTGCTGCGCCGGATCGAGCGCACCCGAGCGCGTGGCGCCGATCGCCTGCTCGCGGATGCGGTTGCAGATCGAGCGGACGACGGTGACGTTGACGTCGGCCTCGAGCAGTGCGGTGCGGATCTCCCGCATCACCTCGTCGACGTCGGCCTCCGTCAGGCGGCCCTTGCCCTTGATCTTCTTGACGATCCCGTCGAGCCGGTTGGACAGTGTGTCGAACATCAGTGTTCGAGGTTACCGGCGCGGTGTGGACAGGTGCAGAGCGGCGCTCCGTTCGTCCGGGGACGGGTCCCGAATGAACGTTGCGTCAGTTTCTCGGGACTTCGTTCCAGGGGACGGACTTGTCGACGCGGGGCTCTCCTGGCAGGCCGAGGACCTGTTCGCCGAGGATGTTGCGCATGATCTCCGATGTGCCGCCCTCGATCGAGTTCGCCCGGACGCGCAGGAACGAGTAGCGGGTGCCGTGCATCGTCCCGGTGACGTCGAGGTCGCCAGGGCGCCGGAACGTGTAGTCGTAGCCGATCAGGGCTTCGGCGCCCATCAGGTCGATGCAGAACGCGTAGAGCGCCTTGTTCAACTCGGAGAACGCCAGCTTGGCGATCGACATCTCGGGCCCCGGGTTGCCGGCCTTGGCCCGCTCGGCCGCCCGGCGGTTCGTCAGGCGGCCGACCTCGGCCTGGCACCACAGCTGCATCAGCCGGTCCTTGCGCGGTCCGGTCTGCTCCGACGGATCCAGCTGGTTCCAGATCTCCACGGCGTCGTTGGCCTGTGCCCCGCGCTTGGAGACCTCGCCGCTGCCCGCTCCGCCTCCGGATCCGATGGCGTTGCGTTCGTTCATCAGCGTCGTCAGGCTGGCCCGCCAGCCCTCGCCGATGTCACCCACCCGGGAGGAGTCGGGAATGCGCACATCGGTCATGTACACCTCGTTGAACTCCGCCTCGCCGGTGATCTGACGCAGCGGACGCACCTCCACGCCCGGGGCGTGCATGTCGAGGGCGAAGTACGTCATCCCCTTGTGCTTCGGCGCGTCGGGGTCGGTGCGCGTGACGAGCATGCCGTAGTCGGCGATGTGCGCCAGCGTGTTCCACACCTTCTGTCCGTTGACGATCCACTCGTCGCCGTCCTTGACCGCCCGCGTGGCGAGGCCGGCGAAGTCGGAACCGGCGCCCGGTTCGGAGAAGAGCTGACACCACACCTCCTCGCCCGTGAACATCGGGCGCAGGAAGCGGTTGCGGACCTCGTCGCTGCCGTGGGTGACGATCGTCGGGCCGGCGAGGGCCATGAAGAAGGTGGCCGGATTCGTCGGCTGGGCACCGGCGGCGCGGACGCGCTGTTCGACGAGCTTGTTCAGTTCCGGGCGCACACCGAGGCCGCCGAACCCCTTCGGGAAGTGCACCCACGCCAGGCCGGCGTCGTAGCGCGCGCCGCGGAACGCCACGTTGTCGATCGCTTTCGGATCGTTGGCGGCGAGCAGCGCATCGAGCGCCTCCTCGACCTGTCGGGTCTCCGGATCCGTGCTTCCTGCCGACGGGCGCGTCTCGGTCATCGTCATGACACCAGCGTGCCAGAGCCGCCACCGACCCACCCAAACCGAGCGATGAGCGAAACCCCCGGATACGGGGGTTTCGCTCATCGCTGGGAGCCGCGCTAGTCGAACAGGGCGGAGACGAATTCCCGAGGATCGAAGGGGACCAGGTCGCCGATCGTCTCGCCGGTGCCGACGAGCTTCACGGGGATGCCGAGTTCGGTCTCGATGGCGAACACGATGCCGCCCTTGGCCGACCCGTCGAGCTTGGTCAGCACGACGCCGGTCACGTCGGTCGCCTCGCGGAACTCGCGTGCCTGGGTGAGGCCGTTCTGGCCGGTCGTGGCGTCGATCACGAGCAGCGTCTCGGTGACCCGCCCCGCACCCTTCTCGGCCACCCGACGGACCTTGCGCAGCTCCTCCATCAGGTTCGACTTGGTGTGCAGGCGCCCCGCCGTGTCGGCCATCACCAGGTCGATGTTGCGGGCGGCGGCGCGTTCGACGCCGTCGTAGATGACCGAGCTGGGATCGCCACCTTCGGCGCCGCGGACGATCTCGGCACCGGATCGCTCCGCCCACGTCGTGAGCTGCTCGGCCGCCGCGGCGCGGAACGTGTCGCCCGCCGCCAGCAGCACCGTGCGGCCGTGGGCGATCTGCTGGTCGGCGAGCTTGCCGATCGTGGTGGTCTTGCCCACGCCGTTGACGCCGACGAACATCCAGACGTTCGGACTGCCCGGTTCGCCCTCGACGAAGGCCAGTGACCGTTCGCCACCCTCCAGGCGGGCGGTCATCTCGCGCTGCAGTTCGTCGAGCAGCTCCTGCGGCTCGGAGATCTCCTTCGCGTCGACCTTGGCGCGCAGGCCGTCGATCAACTCCTGGGTGACGCGGACGCCGACATCCGCACGGAGCAACGCCTCTTCGAGGTCGTCGAACGAGTCGTTGGTGATGGCACCCCGGCCGAGCACGCCGGCGAACGCGCCGGTGAAGGCGAATCGCGCCTTCGACAGACGGTCGCGGAACGTACGCGCGACCGGGACCGGTTCGACGACCGGGGCTTCCGGGAGTTCGGCCTCGACCGGCCGCTCCTCGACGGCCGTGCCCGTGCCGCCGGACGGTCTGGGCGGGGGTGTGGCCGGCGGGATGGGCCGTTGCGGGCGCGCCGCACCGGCGGCGGTGCGGCGGCGGTTGACGACGATCACGCCGATGCCGAACGCGACGACCAGTACGGCGAGGATCAGGAAGACGACTTCGATACCCATCGCGCGACGACGCTACCCCGGCGTTCTCGTGAACTTCTTGCGCACGCGGGTACGCAAGAAGTTCACGAGAAGCCGATGGGGCGAGGGGTGGCGGGCGTCAGGCGGAGACGGAGCCGGCGGCCACGCGTTCGGTGACCACCTTGCTCGAACCGCCGGGCTGCATGCTCACGCCGAGCAGGCAGTCGCCGGCCTCCATCGTCCGCTTCTGGTGCGACACGACGATGAGCTGCGCATCCTTGCGGAACTCCTGGAGGAGCCCGAGGAAGCGGTGGAGGTTGACGTCGTCGAGCGCGGCCTCGACCTCGTCCATCACGTAGAAGGGCGACGGCCGCGAGCGGAACACGGCGAACAGATAGGCGAGGGCCGTGAGGCTCCGCTCGCCACCGGACAGCAGCGACAGCTTCTTCACGTTCTTGCCGCCCGGCTTGGCCTCGATCTCGATGCCCGTGTTCAACATGTCGTCCGGCGCCGTGAGCACGAGCTTGCCGACGCCACCCGGGAACAGCAGCGAGAACAGCTGGGAGAAGTTCGTGCTGACGTCGGCATAGGCGGCGGCGAACACGTTCTGGATCTCCTGGTCGACCGCGGCGATGACCCGGGCCAGGTCGCGACGCGTGCTCCGGACGTCCTCGAGTTGTTCCTCGAGGAACGTGTGGCGGCCCTGCAGTTCGTTGAACTCCTCGAGGGCGAGCGGGTTGATCGGTCCGAGCAGGCGCAGTTCACGGTCGAGCTCGCGGACCCGACCGGCGGGGCTCGCACCCTCGGGCAGCTCCGGCATCTCCGCCGCTTCGGCCACCGCCGGCTCGATGTCGAGTTCGCGGCGCAGCGTCTCGATCGTCGTCTCCAGCCGCAGCTTCGCCTCGGCCTCGCCCAACTCGGCCTGCCGAGCGCGTTCGCGTGTCGACTCGAGCGACCGTTCCCGCTCGGCGCGCTCACGACGGAGCCGGTCGAGGTCGGCGCTCAGCGCACGCACCTCGTCGGTCTGCCGGCGTCGTTCCTCGGCGAGCACCGCATGCTCGACCTCGACCGTCGCCCGGTGACGATCGACGATCTCGACCAGCTCGGCGATCACTCCGAGCGAGCGGTCGACCTGCTCGCGCTTCGAGGCCGCCGCCGCCCGCGCCTCGACGTCGGCCGCCAGCCGGCGATCGGTCTCGGCCAGCTGCTGCTCCAACAGTTGTCGCCGCTCGTGCAACCCCGCGCCGCGGACCTCGACGTCGGTGCGGCGCGACGAGAGCGCCGCGGCGCGCCGATCGAGTTCCGCCCGCAACTCGCCCCGGGCCCGGGCCGCGTCGACCTCCGCCTGTTCGTCCGACTCCAGACCGGGCAGGAGGGCGGCGAGCTCGTCGGCGCGGCGCTGTTCGCGCTCCACCGCTCCCCGCCGCTCGACCAGCGTGGTGTCGAGCGCTTCTCGCTCGGTGACGAGTTCACGCCCCTCCCGCTGTGCCCTCGCGAGGCCCTCGGAGGCGGCGCTGAACTTGGCGTCGTTGGCATCGAGGGCGCGGACGAGGTCGGCTTCGTTGCGCCGAGCGGCGACGAGTGCGTCCTCCGATTCGGCCAGCGCACGAGTCGAGTGCTCCAGCGATCGGGCGGCGGCCTCGGACGCGGCGATCGCCTCGTCGAGTGCCGCGGCGGTGGCACCCGAACTGCCGGCACCGATGCGCCACCCGCTGAGTCCGAACCGGTCGCCCTGTCGCGTGACGACCACGGCGTCGGGATGGTCGAGGGCCACATCCACCGCCGTCGTGACGTCGCGCACGCAGACGGCCACGCCGAGCAAGCCGTCGAGCAGTTCGGCGACACCGCTCCGCGACGACCGGACGTGCGGCCGAACGGCCTCGCCGAGCCCCGGGTTGGCCGGTGACAACGGCCGCGCACCGAGCGCGATGACGGCCCCGCTCGTGGCGGATTCGCGCAGTGCATCGAGCGCCCGCCGACCGGCCGACGGATCGTCCACGACGACCGCGGTGAGCGATTCGCCCAACGCCGCTTCGACGGCCGGGCCCCAATCGTCGTCGATCTCCACCAGGTCGAGGAGCGTGCCGAGCACGCCGTCGATACCGACCAGGCGTTCGGCGCCGGCCCGCGCCCGAGCGGCGTCGAGTGCCAGCTGCAGGGCGTCGACCCGAGCCGCCGCCCGGGCCGCGGCATCCGCGTCGTCGGCCCGCAGCGAGCGCCGCGTCTCGGTGAGTGCCTCGGCCGCGGCCCGCGCCGTCTCGGCGGCTTCGACTTCGGCGACCAGCGATTCCTCGACACCGCCGGCCGCGTCGCACTCGCCACGGAACCGGTCGGCCGACTCGTGCAGGGCGGCGATCCGCTGGGCGAGCGAGTTCGAACGCCCCTCGTGACGGCGGACCTCGTCGAGCAGGCGGTCCAGGCCGGTGCGGACCGACCGCAGCTCGCCACGGACCTCGGCCGCCGCGCTCGCCGCGCGCGAGCCCGCGCCGTCGGTCGGTGCGACCGCGGCGAGCGCCGTGCTGCGCTCGCTCTCGAAGCGACGCTCCTCGATCTCGAGCTCGTCGATCTCCGGTCGGACGGCGACGATGTCGGCCGCCACGATCTCCAGCTCCTCGCGCAACCGCACGGCCTCGGCCTCGAGATTGGCGACGAGATCGGCGTCGAGCAGCTGGCCCCGGTCGCGTTCGAGCGACCGGCGTCGTTCCGCCAGCACGGCGGCGAGTCCCCGGGCCCGCTCGCGCAACTGCTCCACCCGCGCCAGCCGGTCGCCGGTGTCGCTCTGCCCGCGGGCGGACAGCTCGGCCTCGATCGCCATCACCGAGGTGTCGAGCCCGGCGAGCGACGACTTCAGCTCGCTCTCGGCGGTGGCGCTCTCGAGGCGCGTCGTCGACAGCGACTCGAGCCGCACCCGCCAGGCGGCGATCTCCCGCCCCGCCACGAACGTCTTCAGCGCGGTGAGTTCGGTGATCAGCGACCCGTGCCGTTCGGCCGCCGCGGCCTGCCGTTCGAGCGGACGCAGCTGGCGCCGCACCTCGCGCAGCAGGTCCTGCACCCGCAACAGGTTGGCCTCGGTCGCGTCGAGCCGGCGCTCGGCCTTCTCCTTGCGGCGCCGGAACTTCAGGACGCCCGCCGCCTCCTCGATGATCGCCCGCCGGTCCTCGGGGCGCGCGTTCAGCACGGCGTCGATCTGGCCCTGGCTGACGATCACGTGCTGCTGACGGCCGACGCCGGCATCGGACAGGAGTTCCTGCACGTCGAGCAGACGGCACGGGACGCCGTTGATCGAGTACTCCGAATCGCCGTTGCGGAAGAGGATGCGGGTGACCGTGATCTCGCTCAGGTCGACGCCGAGCGTTCCGTCGGAGTTGTCGATCGTGATGCTCACCTCGGCCCGCCCGAGCGCCGGCCGCTTGGCCGTGCCGGCGAAGATCACGTCGTCCATCTTCTGGCTGCGTACCGACTTCGGCGCCTGCGCGCCGAGCACCCAGGCGACCGCATCGACGACATTCGACTTGCCGGAGCCGTTCGGACCGACCACGACGGTGACCCCGGGCTCCAGCACCAACGTCGTGCTGTCGGCGAAGGACTTGAAGCCCTTGAGGTTGAGACTCTTCAGGAACACAGCAGTGGGAGAACCTACTCGCGCGACCGCCCCGTCCCCCGGATCTCGTGCGGGGATCTGGGGGACCGGATCCCGTCGGTGTCCTCAGTGCTGGCACACCGGACAGAAGTGCGTCGAGCGCCCGCCCGACACCGTGCGGCGGATCCAGCCGCGGCCACACGTGAGACACCGTTCGCCCGTGCGGCCGTACACGCGGTGGTCGTCCTGGTACGAGCCCGACGATCCCATCAGGTCGACGTACTGGGCGTCACCCAGCGTCGATCCCCCGGCCGCGATCGCCGAACCCAGCACCTCGACGATCGAGCGGTGGAGGCGGGTGATCGACCGCCCGTCGAGCGACGACGCCTCGCGGTCGGGACGCAACCGCGCGGCGTGGAGGATCTCGTCGGCGTAGATGTTGCCGATGCCGGCGATCGCGTGCTGGTCGAGGAGCAGTGGCTTCAACGCTCGGCGCGTCGAGCGCACGATCCGCGCCACGTCGCCACGCTCGAACGGATCGGCGATCGGGTCGATGCCGAGCTGCGCCAGCTCCGGCACCTCGACGGCGACATTGTCGGGATCGAACACGACCATCTCGCCGAACGTGCGGGGGTCGACGAACCACAGCTCGCGTTCGTCGTCGAGCGTCAGTGCCACGTGCGTGTGCGCGGGACGCGGCGCGTGTCCCGCGGCGAGCAGCACCTGGCCGCTCATCCGCAGGTGGATCATCGCCGAGTCCCCGGAGTCGAGCGGCAGGAGGAGGTACTTCCCCCGCCGGTCGGCCGCGACGACGACCGTGTCGGTCAGGCCGTGGATCAGCGCGTCGCGCGACGTCCGCCGCACCACCCGCTCACGGCCCACCTCGACGCCCACGATCCGCCGGCCCGCGAGGTGTTGCTGCAGGCCCCGCCGTACCGTCTCGACCTCGGGCAACTCGGGCACGGTGGCAGCGTCCCGTCGTCAGTCGAACACGGCGCAGGCGGCCGTCGCGGCGAGCTGTTCGGCGGCCTTCTTCGATCGCCCGGTCCCCTGCCCGAGCAGCACGTCGTCGACGAACACGGAGGCGACGAACGTCTTGGCGTGATCGGGCCCGGTCGAGTCGACGGTGTAGACCGGCGCGCCGCGTCCGGCGCGCGCCGCCCGTTCCTGCAACTGCGTCTTGTTGTCGAGGTGGTCGAGCGCCTCGATGGTGGCGGGGAAACCGGGGGCGACGAGCCGTTCGACCATGCCGTACGCCGCCTCGCTCCCACCGTCGAGGTAGACCGCACCGAGCACGGCTTCGAAGGCGTCCGACAGGATCGACGGCTTCTGGGCGCCCTCCGCCGCGGACTCACCACGGCCGAGTCGCACGTGTTCGCCGAGACCGATCTCGCGGGCCACGTCGGCCAGGGCCAGGGCGTTGACGACGCTCTTGCGGAGGTCGGTGAGCTGGCCCTCCGGCGTCTGCCCGAAGCGCCGGTACGACATGTCGGCGACGGCCCACCCCAACACCGCGTCGCCGAGGAACTCGAGGCGCTCGTTGCTCTTCGAACCCGGGTGTTCGGCGACCCACGAGCGATGGTTCAACGCCTGCCGCAGGAGCTGGCGGTCGGCAAAGACATGACCGATCCGGCCTTCCAGGACACCGAGTTCGTCGGCGTCGTCGGCAGGCTCGGAGCGGTTCAGGCGACCGCCCGCTCGTGGACGTAGTCGACCGCGTCCCGCACGGTCTTCAGGTCTTCGAGGTCTTCGTCCTCGATCCGGAAGCCGTCGATCCGTCCCGACAGCTCCTCTTCGAGCGCTTCGACCAACTCGATCAGGGCCAGCGAGTCGGCATCGAGGTCGTCGACGAACGACTGCCCCTCCGAGATCGCCGTGGGCTCGATCTCGAGGATGTCAGCGAGGCGGTCCCGCACGATCTCGAAGATCTCGTCTCGACCGATGGGACCTTGCTGAACGGGCGTCTCTGCGGGCACGGCAAGACAGTGTACTGCCGGGGGTTTGGTCAGGCGTTGGCGGCGATCGCGGCGCGGATCTCGCTCACGACGTCACGCTCGACCATCTCGGCGGCCACGCCGATGCCGTTGACGATCGCCTCGGACGTCGACGACCCGTGCGAGATGATGCACACCCCGTCGACACCGAGCAGGGCGGCGCCGCCGTAGGTGTCGGGGCTCAGCGTCCGGTAGAGCTGCATCAGCGCCGGCATCAGCGCCTCGGTGTGGGGCTGGTAGTGCGGTTCGGCGTTGAACGCGTCGAGCAGTGCCGCCACGATGACCTTCATCGCGCCTTCGAGGGTCTTCAGCACGACGTTGCCGGTGAAGCCGTCGGTGACGCACACGTCGAGGTGCTCGGCCATCACGTCGCGGCCTTCGACGTTGCCGATGAAGTTCAACCCGGACGCCACCGAGAGCAGTTCGAAGGTCTCCTTGCGCAGGCTGTCGCCCTTGCCGGGCTCCTCGCCGATCGACAGCAGGCCGACGCGGGGCTCGGCGATCCCGAAACGGTGGCGGGCGTAGACCGAACCCATGAGGGCGAACTGCACCAGCCAGTCGGCCTGGACCTCGGCATTGGCGCCCGCGTCGAGCAGGATGGTGGGCGTCGAGCCGGGCACCGGGATGGGCGTGGCGACGGCCGGGCGCTTCACGCCGCTGATCCGGCCCATGCGCAGCAGCGCCGCGGCCATGGTCGCACCGGTGTTGCCGGCGGAGATCATCGCGCTGGCCCTGCCGTCACGGACCGCCTCGGCGGCGCGCACGAGCGTGGAGTCCTTCTTGCGCCGGACACCCTGGGCGGGGTCGTCGTGCATGCCGATGACTTCGGACGCCTCGATCAGCTCGAGCCGATTGCCGCTGGCGGGGTCGACGCAGTCGAGGCCGGCCGGTCCGACGAGCGCCACGGGGAATCCGGCGGCCGCCGCGAGGTGCGCGCCAGCGACGATGGCACCGGGAGCGTCGTCGCCGCCCATGGCGTCGACGACGATGGGGAGCATGTGTGGGGACGTGCTCGGTTCAGCCGACGTCGACGACGACGCGGTCGCGGTACCAGCCACATGACCCACACACGGTGTGCGGCAGTTTGGCCGACCCGCAACGCGGACAGAGGCTGCGCGGCGGCGCGTCGAGCTTCCACGAGCTCGCCCGACGGCTACGCGTCTTCGACTTCGATGTCTTCTTCTTCGGAACGGCCATCGTTCGCTTTCCTCGTCCATTGACCACCGACCCGTGCGGGTGGCGGTCCGATCGTGTGGCGGGCAGCCGGTTCGGCGCACCCGTGCCCCAAGGGCCGCATCACGTTATCGGCCCGCACCCCGGTTCACATCCGGCGCTCACCGCTCGAGTTCGAGACCGTCGAGCGCCGCCCAGCGTTCGTCACGGGTCTCGACGCCGCAGTCGCACGACTCCTCGTTGCGGTCGATGCCGCACTGCGGGCACAGCCCGGCGCAGTCGGGTCGGCACAGCCGCTCGTCGTCGAGTTGCAGCAGGGCGGTCTCGCGGACGAGCGGCACGAGGTCGAGCTGGCCGTCCTCGATGAGGTAGGCGTCGGGATCGATCACGACCTTCTGGTACAGCTCGCCGACTTCTGCGGTGTCGACACCCGACAGGGGCGCGAGGCACCGTCGGCACACGCCGGTCCACGGCGTGGCGATCGTGCCGCGCACGCTGATGCCGTCGTTCAGCGTCTCGAGCGTGAGCCGCAGCTCGATCGGGCCGTCGAGCGCATCGTGGACGACCGCCACCGCATCGCCCGCGACCTCGAACTCGAAGTCCCGGGTCGAGCCCGGCTGACGCAGCATCTCGACCGCGTTGAGCCGCAGTTGACGTGCGGGATCGACCATGGATCCAGGCTACCGGCGACGAGAAATCGCTCGGCGGCGCGAGCCGAGGGAAGCGCTCAGCCGTCCTGGTCGAAGAAGCCCATGGTGGGGTCTTCCTCGTCGATGCTGGTGGTGTCGTCGCGCATCGAGCCGATCGACAGGCGCTGGCGACCGGCGTGCACCGTCTTGGACAACTTGTCGAGCAGGATCTCGAACGACCCGAGGCGCTGGTCGAGGAAGTCCTCGGTCTCGTGCTTCAACCGCCGCGAGTCGGCCTCGGCCGTCTCCATCACCTGGCGGGCCCGTTGCTCGGCGGCGCGCACGACCTCGGTGCGCTGGACCATCCGCTCGGCCCGGACGCGCGCCGCTTCGAGCAGCTCATCGGCCTCGCGCCGCGTCTTGGCGACGAACTCCTGGCGCTCCTTCAACATCCAACGCGCCTGGCGCAGCTCGTCGGGCAGCCGGTGCAGCGACTCCTCGAGGAGCTCGATGATCTCGTCGCGGTCGATGCGCGGCGACGAACTCAGCGGCATGGTGGGCGCCGTGGCCACGATGTCGATCGCCCGACGCAGCAGTGTCTCGGCGTCGCCGACGAACCCGCCCGGGACGCCCGGATCGGGATACTCGTCGTCGATGTCGTCGTAGTCGTGCGGCTGGTTGGCGTGGGTGTCGTCGTAGCTCATCGTTCGGCTCTGGTCGGTCCGGTTTCGTCGGGAATGGCGAACCGTTCGTGCAACGCGTCCGCGACCGGCGGCGGAACGAGATGCCCGATCGCTCCACCGTACTTCGCGATCTCCCGGACGAAGCGGCTGCTGATGTAGCCGAGCGCCGGTGTGCAGGGGAGATACACCGTGCGGATGCCCGTGACGGCGTAGTTGTTGTGGGCCATCTGCTGCTCGATCTCGAAGTCCCCCGGCGTGCGCAGGCCTTTGACCATGAAGTCGACGCTCGCCCGGCTCGCCGCTTGCACCGCGAGCCCCGAGTAGGCCTCGACCGAGGCGCCGGGGAGATGGGCGAGGGAGGCCCGCGCCAGATCGACACGCTGTTCGACCGGGAACATCCCGGACGGCTTGGCCGGGTTGTGCATCACGGCCACCGCCACGCTGCCGAACAGCTCGAGCGCCTGTTCGATCACGTCGACGTGACCGAGGTGGATCGGATCGAAACTGCCCGGGTAGAGCACCAGCAGTGACGGGTCGGGACGATCGGTCATCGGGTCGGGAACCCTACTCCGGTGGACGTTCCGTGACGGTGACACGCTCCAGCGTGGTGACGGTGGTGCGCCCGTATTTCTTCGATCGGATCTGCTCCCAGCCGGCGACGGCGCCGACCGGCCGGCCCGATTCGGCGACGACGAGGTCGGCCCGCACGGCGCCGAGCAGACGCGGCCACTCGTCGAAGTCGTAGGGCGGATCGGCGAACACGATGTCGGCATCGATCGACCCGACGACCGCCAGCACGTCGGAGGTGACGACCCGGGCGCGAGCGGCGAGGCCCAGTGCGTCGAGATTGGCGTCGAGCGCGCGCAGCGCGGTGCGGTCACGTTCGACGAACACGCAGTGCTCGGCACCGCGCGACAAGGCCTCGATGCCGAGGGCGCCGCTGCCGGCGAAGAGATCGGCGACGAGCGCCCCCTCGAGCAGCCCGGCACTGCCGAGCGAGTTGAAGATCGCCTCCCGCACGCGGTCGGTGGTGGGACGGGTGGTCGTCCCGTCCGGACCGACCAGCCGCCGCCCGCCGAACTCTCCTGCCACGACCCGCATCACGCCAGGCTACGAGCCCTGTCGGTTCGAGCGTTGCTCCCTCCGATCGCTGGCAGACTGCACGCATGATCCGACCGTCGCCGCAGATCGTGTGTGTCGACTGTGGCGGACGGTGCTTCCTGCTCACCCATCCGCCGGAGGACGGCATCTGGGAGGAGGGCGAGATCGTCGCCTACCGGTGCGAGGACTGCCTCGACCGCTGGGACATCGTGCTCACCGAGGACGACGACGACAGCCTCGGCTCCGGCGACGTCCCCTCCTGACCCCGTCCGAGGCCCTCAATCCACGTTTGTGTCGCGATTTCTGGGCGACCGGTCGCCCGGAAATCGCGACGCAAACGTGGATTTCAGCCCTTGGTGAGGAACTCCTCGTCGGTGGTGGTGAGGAGGAGGTCGAGCTCGTCGGCGAGGAGCGGGTTGGCGGCGAGGTGCGGGTCGGCGTCGACGATCTCGAACGCGGCGTCCCGCGCCAGCTCGACCAGCTTGCGGTCCCGACGCAGCGACGCCAGTTTCAGGTCGCTGCGCCCCTTCTGGGCGGTGGACATCAGCGTGCCCTCGCCGCGCAGGTCGAGGTCGACCTCTGCCAGGGCGAACCCGTCGGTGCTCGCCACGAGCGCCTCGACGCGGGGGTTGCCGGCGTCGGCTTCCTGCGTGACGAGCCAGCACGACGAGGCGTGGACACCGCGGCCCACCCGGCCGCGGAGCTGGTGGAGCTGGGCGATCCCGAACCGGTCGGCGTCGAGGATCACCATCACGGTGGCGTTCGGGACGTCGACGCCGACCTCGATCACCGTCGTCGCCACGAGCACGTCGATCGCCCGGTTGCGGAACCGGTCCATCGTCGCCTCCTTGTCGGCCGACGACATCCGGCCGTGCAGCAGCCCGAGCCGCAGGCCGTGGAGCTCGCCGGAGGACAACCGCTCGAACGTCTCCTCCGCGGAGGCCACCTCGAGCTTGTCGCTCTCGCCGACGAGCGGGCACACGACGTAGGCCTGACGGCCGGCGGCCACCTCCGTGCGCACCTCGTCCCACGCCGCCGTCTCCATGATCGGGCCGTTCGCCCATTGCGTCTCGATCGGCGTGCGGCCGGGCGGCAACTCGTCGAGCACGCTCACGTCGAGATCGCCGTACACCGTCATGGCCGCGGTCCGCGGGATCGGCGTCGCCGTCATCACGAGCGTGTCGGGCACGGCCCCGGTGGCGGTCTTCGCCCGCAGCGCGGCGCGCTGCTCGACACCGAACCGGTGCTGCTCGTCGACGACGGCGACGCCGAGGCTGGCGAAGTCGACCGCCTCCTGGATCAGGGCGTGGGTACCGATGGCGATGTCGACCGTGCCGTCGGCGAGGCCGGCGAGCACCGCCCGACGATCGCCGGCGGTGACGCGGTTCGTCAGCAACTCGACCCGCAGCGGACGATCGCCGAACAGGTTCCCCGGGTCGGGCACGCTCACCCCGGCGAGCAGGGCGCGCACGCCGGTCGCGTGCTGCTCGGCGAGGACTTCGGTCGGTGCCATCAGCGCCGCCTGGTGACCGCCCTGCACCGCGGCGAGCATCGCCGCGATGGCCACGACCGTCTTGCCGGCGCCGACGTCGCCCTGCAGCAACCGGTGCATCGGGTGCGGAGCGGCGAGATCGGACTCGATCTCGCTGATCGCCTGGCGTTGGGCCCGGGTCAGCTCGTAGGGCAGCGACTCGTAGAACCGGCGGACCAGCGGGCCGTCGACGGCGTGGACGAGCCCGCGCTGTTCGCGTTCGAGCTGCCGTTTGCGCATCACCAGCACGAGTTGCACACGCAGCAGTTCGTCGAACGCCAGCCGCCGTCGTGCCGTTTCCTTGTCGCGCATCGCCTCGGGAAGGTGGATCCCGTGGAACGCGGCGAGACGATCGACGAGCCCGAGTCGCGCCCGCACCGGCGCCGGAACCGGCTCGGCGATGCCCCGGTCGGCGCACCGCCGCAGCGCTTCTTCGACCCAGCCGGCGATCTCCCACGTGCTGAGCTGTGCCTTCTCGCTCTGCGGGTAGATCGACACGATGCGGCCCGTGCGGTCACCGATCAGGTCGACGATCGGGTTCGTCATCTGCAGGCCGCCGCGGTACGTGTCGGCCTTGCCGAACAGCGCGATCTCGAGCCCCTCGTGCAGCTGCTTCTCCCGCCAGGGCTGGTTGAAGAACACCACCTCCATGCGACCCGACCCGTCGCCCACCTGCACCGTGACCATCGTGCGGCGGTTCCTCGTGGTCCGCCTCGTCACCGACCGCACCGCGGCGAGCACCAACGCCTCCTGACCCGGCACGAGATCGGCGATGCGCGCCTCGCTCGTGCGGTCGACCCACCGGCGCGGGTACGTCGTGACGAGGTCGAGGACCGTGTCGATCCCGACGGCCGCGAGGGCCGTCCGCTTCTTGTCGCCGACGCCCTTCAGCCGATCGACCGGGATGTCGTGGAGGTCGCGCAGGGTGAGCGGGTTCACGCCGTCATGCACCGTCATGCACCGTCGTCCACTCGGGCGTTCACTCCACCCCGAACAGGTACGGGTACAGCGGTTGACCGCCGTACTGCACCTCCCGTGCCACGTTGCCGTGGTGATCGGCGAGCCACCCTTCGATCGACGCCGTGGTCGCCCCGTCGGCACCGATGCCGGTGATGACCGTGACCAACTCCGCCGTGTCGCCGACGATCGCGTCGAGCAGAGCGATCGCTGCATCCACGACGGTGTCGGCCCTGGCGACGATGCCGTCGTCACGGTTCAGGCCGATCCAGTCACCCTCGCCGATCGCGCCGATCGACGTCGTCGTGTCGCGGACCGCCTGCGTGATCTCCCCCGTGACGACCGTGTCGGCGGCCTCGGTCATCTCCGTCGCGTTCTCGTCACCGTCGGCCTCGGGGTCGTACACGACCAGCGCCGCCAGCGCCTCGGGCATCGAACGGGTCGGCACGACGCGCACGTGCTTGGTGGTCAGCGCGTCGACCTGCTCGGCGACGGGGATGATGTTCTTGTTGTTCGGCAGGATCACGACCTGATCGGCGTTCACCTGCTCGACGGTCGCCAGGAGTTCGGCCGTCGACGGGTTCATCGTCTGTCCTCCGGTGACCACGCCCTGGACGCCGAGCTGGGCGAACAGCTCGACGAGCCCGTCGCCGCTGCACACGGCGACGATCGCCGTCGTGACCGGCGGCAGGCCGCCACCGGCGCGCGTCGCCGGTGCCAGCGCCGGTGCCAGTGTCGGGACGCGCTCCCCGCCGACCATGGCGGCCTCGCGCTTGGCGTGCTCCTCGTCGACCTCGTCGAACAGGTCGGTCACGCGGATCGCCCGCGGCCGGCCGTCGAGGTCGAGCGCCACCTCCACCGCGGCACCGACGTCGTTCGTGTGGACATGGCAGTTCCAGAGACCGTCGCCGCCCACGACGACGATCGAGTCGCCGATCGCTCCCCAGCCGGACTTGAACTCGTCGATCCGCTCGTCGGCGAGGTCGAGGAAGTACATCACCTCGTAGCGCTGTTCGCTGACGTCGAGGGCGCCGTGCTGCGCCGTGCGGTGGGCGATCGCCTCGAACGCCGCACCGACGACGGCGAACTCGTCACGCTCGTCGGCTTCGGGGAGGGGATCACCGGCGACGACGTGCAGCGCCGCATCGAGCAGGAGCAGGAACCCGGCGCCGCCCGCGTCGACGACGCCGGCCTCCTTCAACACCGGCAGTTGCTCGGGCGTGTTGTCGAGGGCGCGCTGACCGGCGTGCCGGGCCGCCCGGATGACGTCGACGAGCGACGCACCCCCGGAGGCGGCCGCAGTGGCGCCGCCGGCGCTCTCGCGCACGACGGTGAGGATCGTTCCCTCGATCGGCTTCAGCACGGCCTGATAGGCCCCCGTGGCGGCGGCCTGGAGCGCCTCGGCGAAGCCGGCGCCGCGAGCGTCGTCGTCCAGACCGGCGGCGCCCTGCGCCTTCACCGTGGAGGCGAAGCCGCGCAGGATCTGGCTGAGGATGACACCGCTGTTGCCGCGCGCGCCCATCAACGAACCGTGGCTGATCGCCTCACAGGTGGCCGCGAGGTCGGCGGGATCGACCCCCTCCATCTCCTCGACGACGGCGTCGAGGGTGCGGGCCATGTTCGTGCCGGTGTCGCCGTCGGGAACGGGATAGACGTTGAGCCGGTTCAGGGCGGCGGCGTGGGCCCGCACCGCGTCCCGATAGGTCCGCACCATGTCGCGCAGCGCTGCGGTGTTCAAACGCTCCAAGGTGGGCACGGCCGAACATCCTACGGGGGGACCGCCGTGCCCCGTGAGCCAGTCCGCCGCGCGGCGAGCCGAGGGAAGCGCCAGCGACGAGGCGACGCTCGGCCGACCTCGCTGGCCCCGCCGAGAATGGCTGTGAGGCCGGCCCGATCGTTACGGTGGGGCTGGCGCCCTGCGTTGGTAGCATTGCCAGGTCGTTTCAGCCCGTTGCAGGAGAATTCAATGGCATCCAAGTGTGAACTGTGTGGCAAGGGCCCGTCGTGGGGCATGTCCGTGTCGCACTCCCATCGTCGTACCAAGCGCCGTTGGAATCCGAACATCCAGCGCGTCCGGGCATCACTGAACGGATCGACCAAGCGGGTCAACGTGTGCACCAGCTGCATCAAGTCCGGCAAGGTCGTCAAGGCCGGCTGACGCCGGTCGGTCCGAACATGCAAGGTGTCATCAAGGCATACGACCCGGCCAACGGCGTCGGTCTCGTCATGTGTGACACCGATTTCGCCGACTACGAGCTCGCCTCCGACGCGCTCGTCGGCTCGATCTTCCGCATGCTGCGGCAAGGTCAACGCGTCATCTTCGACCTCGATGCTGCCGGACGGGCCACTGCGCTGCGCCTCGGCTCCGAGGTCGACATGAGCACCCCAACCGTCTGAGCGCGCGCCGCGCGGACCATCGGTCCGACAGATCAGCGGAATCGGTCGATTCGATCGGCTGGTTTTCGTCTCCGGGCCGTTCGGCCCCTACGCTGAAGGGCGGTTCGGACGAACCCCACCGCCGTCGCACCGGGTGCCGGCACACACGATCTCACATCGAACTCGACGAGGAGCCCAGATGAGCGGAGTCACCAGCAACCAGCGTCTCAAGGATTGGGTTGCCGAGTGGGCAGCGCTGATGCAGCCGGCCGACATCCACTGGTGCGACGGGTCCGCCGACGAGTACGAACACCTCTGCCAGACGCTGGTCGACTCCGGCACGTTCACGAAACTCGACGAAGCGAAGCGTCCGAACAGCTACTGGGCCCACTCCGATCCCGCTGACGTCGCCCGGGTCGAGGACCGCACGTTCATCTGTTCCGCCACCGCCGACGAGGCCGGTCCGAACAACAACTGGCGCGATCCCGCCGAGATGCGCGAGGAGATGCGCAAGCTCTACACGGGCTGCATGAAGGGGCGCACGATGTACGTCGTGCCGTTCTCGATGGGCCCGCTCGGCTCGCCGATCGCCCACATCGGCGTGCAGCTGTCCGACTCGGCCTACGTCGCCGCGTCGATGCGCATCATGACGCGCATGGGCCAGAAGGCCCTCGACGTGCTCGGCGACGGCGACTGGGTGCCGTGTCTGCACTCGGTCGGCGCTCCGCTCGCCGACGGTGAGGCCGACGTGCCGTGGCCGTGCGACGGCGAGAACAAGTACATCGTCCACTTCCCGGAGACCCGCGAGATCTGGTCGTACGGGTCGGGCTACGGCGGCAACGCCCTGCTCGGCAAGAAGTGCTTCGCGTTGCGCATCGCCTCCGTGATGGCCCGCGACGACGGCTGGCTGGCCGAGCACATGCTGATCCTCAAGCTGACCAACCCGGCCGGTGAGTCGAAGTACATCGCCGCCGCGTTCCCGTCGGCGTGCGGCAAGACGAACCTCGCCATGCTCGTGCCGACGATCCCGGGCTGGAAGGCCGAGACGATCGGCGACGACATCTGCTGGATGAAGTTCGGCGACGACGGCCGGCTCTACGCCATCAACCCCGAGGCCGGCTTCTTCGGCGTGGCGCCCGGCACCAGCTACGAGACGAACGCCAACGCGATGGACACCCTGTGGGGCAACTGCATCTACACCAACACCGCGCTCACCGACGACGGCGACGTGTGGTGGGAGGGCATGTCCGACACGCCTCCGGCGCGCGCCACCGACTGGCGGGGCAACCCCTGGAACCCCGAGGTCGAGACGCCGGCCGCCCACCCCAACGCCCGCTTCACCGCGCCGGCATCGCAGTGCCCGTCGATCGCCCCGGAATGGGAAGACCCCGCCGGCGTGCCCGATCTCGGCCATCCTCTTCGGCGGCCGCCGCCGCACCACGGTCCCGCTCGTCACCGAGGCCAACGACTGGGAACACGGCGTGTTCCTCGGCTCGATCATGGCCTCGGAGACCACGGCCGCCCAGCAGGGCGCGGTGGGCAACCTGCGGTTCGATCCGATGGCGATGCTGCCGTTCTGCGGCTACAACTTCGCCGACTACTTCGCCCACTGGCTGACGATGGAGAAGCACACCGACCCGGCCAAGCTGCCGCGGATCTTCTTCGTCAACTGGTTCCGTCGCGACGAGGACGGTCGCTTCCTGTGGCCCGGCTTCGGCGAGAACAGCAGGGTGTTGAAGTGGGTGTTCGAGCGGGTCAACGGCGACGCCGAGGCGATCGACACCCCGATCGGCAAACTCCCCACGAAGGAGGCGCTCGACACCGACGGGCTCGAGATCGACGACGCCGACCTCGACACGCTGCTGTCGGTCGACGTCGCGGGGTGGAAGTCCGCCGTCCCGCAGATCCGCGAGCACTTCGCGGCGTTCGGCGACCGGCTCCCGGCCTCGCTCACCGTCGCCGTCGACACCCTCGAAGCCAACCTCTCCTGATTTCTCGGGTCCTGATTTCTCGGGTCCTGATTTCTCGGGCCCGAGTCGCGGGTCGTGCACGCGTGCCCGCACGATCGCGGGCGCACCGCGGCACGACCTACTCGACGGGCAGGCCGAGGTGGCGGGCGATCACGAGGCGTTGGATCTCGCTCGTTCCTTCACCGATCTCGAGGATCTTGGCGTCGCGGTAGAACCGGGCGACCGGGCTCTCCTCCATGAACCCCATGCCGCCGAACACCTGGGTGGCCACACGGGCGGCGTCCATCGCCGCCTCGGTCGAGTAGAGCTTCGCCATGGCGGCGGCCTGACCGATCGGACGGCCCTGGTCCTTCAACCACGCCGCTTTGTACGTGAGGTTGTGCGCGTTCTCGACCTGCACGGCGAGGTCGGACAACTGGAACGCGAGACCCTGGAACCGCCCGATCGGCCCGCCGAACGCATTGCGTTGCTTGGCGTAGTCGGTCGACAGCTCGAGACACGCCCGAGCCGACCCGAGGGCGAGCGCCGAGATGGCGATCCGCCCGTCGTCGAGGATCGACAGGAAGTTGCGGAATCCCTGGCCCGGTTGCCCGAGCAGGTTCCCCGCCGGGATCTCGCAGTGCTCGAACGTGATGCCGTGCGTGTCGCTGGCGTGCCAGCCGAGCTTGTCGTACGGCGGGTCGATGATCATCCCCGCGGTGCCGGCCGGAACGACGAACGCCGAGATCCCGTCGTCGGTACGGGCGGTCGCCGTGACGATCGACGTGATCTCGGTGCCACAGTTCGTGATGAACGCCTTCGATCCGTCGAGCACCCACGCGTCATCCTTCGGCACGGCCCGCGTACGCGTGGCGCCGGCATCGGATCCGCCGTCGGGTTCGGTGAGCCCGAACGCGCCGAGCGCGCGCCCCGCCACCAGATCGGGGAGCCAGCGGTCGCGTTGTTCGTCGGTGCCGAAGCGGAAGATCGGGTTGGCACCGAGACCCACCCCCGCCGACAGCGTGATCCCCATCGACTGGTCGACCCGCCCGAGTTCCTCGATCGCCACGCACAACGCGGCGAAGTCGCCGCCACCACCGCCCCACTGCTCGGGGAACACGATGCCGAACAGTCCGAGGTCGCCCATCTGCCGCACGACGTCGACCGGGAAGTGATGTTCGCGGTCCCACCGTGCGGCGTGCGGGGCGATCTCCGCCTCGGCGAACTCGCGCACGGTCGCCCGCAACAGGTCGTGATCGCTCGACAACTCCCAGCTCACCGGTCCGACCCCCGCAGGTCCCACTGTTGCCGGGCGGCGGCGATGGTCGGCAGCCCGATCTCGCCGTGCGACGCCGATTCGGGGCGATGCGACTCGCCGATCATCGCCGCCAGCACCGCCCCGGTCGACATCGAGAGCGCGTCGAAGTCGTAACCGCCCTCGAGCACCACGACGGTTCGCCGGGCCGGCACGAGCGCCTGCAGGCGGACCGCGAGGTCGGCGAAGTCGGCGGAGGTCAGTTCGAGACCGGCGAGCGGATCGTTGCGGTGGGCGTCGAAGCCGGCGGAGATGAACAGCCAGTCGGGGCGGTGCGACTCGACGATCGGGGCGACGAGTTCGTCGAAGGCCTGGCGATACACGTCGCCGCGCGTGCCGGCCGGGAAGGGGAGGTTGCAGTTGGACATCGGTGCGTTCGGTCCGCCCGTCTCGCTGGCCCGCCCGGTTCCGGGGTAGAGGGGCGACTCGTGCGTCGACACGTACAGCACGCGCTCGTCGTCGTAGAAGATGTCCTGGGTGCCGTTGCCGTGGTGCACGTCCCAGTCGACGATGGCCACCCGTTGACCACTCGCGGCGAGCTTGGCCGCCGCCACGGCGACGCTGTTGAAGAGACAGAATCCCATCGCCCGGTCGGCCACCGCGTGATGCCCGGGCGGCCGGCTGGCGGCGAACGCGACGTCGCACTCGCCGGCGTCGAGCGCGGTGACGGCGTCGAGCACCGCACCGACCGCACGGAGTGCCGTGGGCCACGATCCGGGCACGACGGCCGTGTCGGCGTCGAGGTCGCCACCACCGGCGGCACAGAACCGCTCGAGCCGATCCACGTAGCCGGGCGTGTGCACGCGCTCGATGTCGTCGCGCGCGGCGATGGACGGTGCGCGCAGTTCGAACGCACCGTCGAGTCCCGCCGCGGGCACGCCGGCGAGAGCCGCCTCGACCCGTCCGCGTCGCTCGGGATGCCACGGCGGCGTCAGGTGCTCGTCGAGGTCGGGGCTGGCGAAGACGTGGATGGGAGTGGCCACGGCGTCACCCTACGCACTCCCGCCGGCCGCCATCCGACCGGCTCCCACCACCGTCGTCCGCCACGGAGGTGCGATGCTGGGATCATGCCGTCGCCCGCCGAACCGTCACCGTGGGAATCGACGGTCGTGCTCGGCAACGGTGACGTCGCGGTGATCCGTCCGCTCACCCCGCACGATCGGGAGGCGCTGGCGACCTTCCACCGACGGCAGTCCAAGGACAGCATCTACCGCCGGTACTTCTCGCCGAAGCCCGAGCTGTCCGAGCGCGATCTCGACCACTTCACCAACGTCGACATGACCGACCGCGTGGCCCTCGCCGTGGAGTCGCACGGCGACTTCATCGCCTGGTCGAGCTACGAACGTTGGCCGGGGCGCTCGGAGGCGGAGGCCGCCTTCATGGTCGACGACGCCCACCAGGGCGAGGGTGTCGCCACGCTCATGCTCGAGCATCTCGCGGCGATCGCCCGGTCCAACGGGATCGACCGGTTCACCGCCGAGGTGCTGGCCGACAACCGCCCGATGCTGGCGGTGTTCGCCAAGGCCGGTTGGCCGCTGCAACGCCGCTTCGACTCCGGCGTCGTCGATCTCGACTGGGAACTCGCCACCACCGACGAGTTCCTCGACAGCGTCGAGCGCCGGGAGCAACGGGCCGACTCGCGCGCCGTGGTGCGGCTCCTGATCCCGAGGGCGATCGCCGTGATCGGCGCGTCCGACCGGGCGGGTTCGGTCGGCGCCGCGATCTGGGACAGTGTCACGGCGAACACGACCGTCCCGGTCCATGCGGTGAACCCGGCGCGGACGAGCCTCGGCGGCCGCCCGTGTCACGCGACCGTCGCCGATCTGCCCGACGACGTCACGCTCGCCGTCGTCGCCGTGCCGGCGCGGCAACTCGACGAGACCATCGACGCGTGCATCGCCAAGCGCATGCGCGGCGCCGTCGTGATCACGTCGGTCGACGGCACCGACGTCGACGTCACGGCGATGGTCGCGCGCGCCCGTCGCAACGGCCTGCGCATCATCGGGCCGTCGAGCATGGGCGTGGCATCGGCGCGGCCCGACCAGTCGCTGCAGGCCGCCCTCGTCCGGGTCACGCTGCCCGTCGGCCACGTCGCGATCTCGATGCAGTCGGGGTCGCTCGCCAGCTCGCTGTTGCGGCGCGCCCGCGACCTGGATCTCGGCATCTCGTGGTTCGTGTCGCTCGGTGACAAGGCCGACGTGTCGGCCAACGACCTCCTGCAGTTCTGGGAGGAGGACACGAACACCCGCGTCGTGGCGATGTACACCGAGTCGTTCGGCAACCCGCGCAAGTTCGCCCGCATCGCACGACGGGTCTCCCGGACCATGCCCATCGTCGCCGTCCGCACCGGATCGGCCTCGGTCGGAGCGGCCAGCAGCGCGCTGTACCAACAGGCCGGCGTCATCGAGGTCCCGACCGTGCCGGCGCTCCTCGACACCGCTCGTGTACTCGCCACGCAGCCCCATCCCCTCGGGCCGAACATCGCCGTGATCAGCAATTCCCGCAGCCCGAGCGTCCTCGCCGCCGCCGCGCTCGAGCATGCCGGCCTCGTGGCCGTCGAGCCGCCGCACCCGCTCGACTGGCGGTCGACCGCCGCCGACTACGAGCGATCGATCGGGTCGGCTCTCGACGACGAGGACATCCACGGTCTCCTCGTGATCCACGCACCAGCGGTGGAAGGCGACGTGGATGCGACCGCGGCGGACATCCACCGTGCGGCCGACGGCGCCACGAAACCGGTCGTCGCCGTGCTGCTCGGTGGGGCCGACGGGCCGCTCGTGCCGGGATCAGCGGTGCCTGCGTTCGCCTTCCCGGAGCAGGCGGCCGCCGTGCTGGGGCACGCGCATGCCTACGGGCGGTGGTTGGCGAGCGATTCGGCGATCGAGACCGGCCCGGTGCAGGCGGTCGACCCGGCGGCCGCGCGCCGCGTGATCGACCACGTCGTCGAGGACGGTCGCTCCGAACCACGCCTCGACGAGTGCCGCCGGCTGCTGCTCGCCTACGGCATGACCTTCCCCACCGCGGTCGAAGCGTCGCCGTCGACGGCCGTCGAGGCGGCGAATGCGATCGGCTACCCGGTCGCCATCAAGGCCGTCCGGCGACGCCCTGGCCGGTCGGCGCGATCCGGGGTCGCGCTCGACATCGCCTCGGCCACGGCCGCGGCGCGCGCCGTGGGGACGATCGTCGAGGCGCTCGGCGCTGACGCCGAGGAGCTGATCGTCCAGTCGATGGCATCGCCGGGCGTCGATCTCCGCGTGCACTGCGAACACGACGAGCGGCTGGGAGCGATCGTCAGTGTGGGACTCGGCGGCGCCCAGGCGGAGGTGATCGCCGATCGGACGAGCCGCCTCGCCCCGGTGTCGCCCGCCGTCGCCCGCACGATGCTCGGCGAGACCCGCGTGCTGGCGGCGCTCCTCGAGGCCGACATCGATCCGTCGGCAGTCGTCGACGTCATCGTGCAGGCCGCGCAGCTCGCCTCGGACCAGCCCCACGTGCGCGACCTCGACCTCAACCCGGTGATCGCGTCGAGCGACGGCATCGCCGTCACCGACGCCGTGATCCGACTCGCCGACACCGATGCGGGCGGCGAGTCGCTGATCCGCAAGCTCGTGTAGCGCACCGCGTTCGTCGCCCGAGGGCCGGTGGCTACCGTGACGGTATGACGTCTCCCGACGAGTTCACCGGCCCGACCACGGAACTGCTGCAAGCGCTGATCCGCAACGAATGCGTCAACGACGGCACGCCCGACTCCGGCGCGGAGACGCGCAACGCCGACCTCCTCGTGCAGTACCTCGAGGGCGGTGGGCTCGACGTCGAGAGCTTCACCCCGCGGCCGGGACGGGACTCGATCGTCGCCCGGATCGAGGGGTCCGATCCGGATGCGCCGTCGCTGTGCCTGATGGGCCACACCGACGTCGTGCCGGTGAACCCCGACGGCTGGCGCCACGATCCGTTCGCCGGCGAGGTGATCGACGGCGAGGTGTGGGGCCGCGGGGCGATCGACATGCTCAACCTGACCTCGTCGATGGCCGTCGCCTTCCGCCGCCTCGCCACCGAAGGCTTCCGACCCAAGGGCGACCTCATCTACTTCGGCGTGGCCGACGAGGAGGCCGGCGGGGTCTGGGGTGCCGAGTGGATGGCCGAGCACCACTGGGACGCCATCGACGCCGACTACGTCCTGACCGAACTCGGCGGTTGGTCGACGGTCGATCCGCACGGCGATCGGGCCGTCACGATCAACGTCGGCGAGAAGGGGCTGGCCTGGCGCCGCCTGCGGGTCAGCGGGACGCCCGGCCATGGTTCGATGCCGTACGGGAGCGACAACGCGCTGGTGAAGGCAGCCGAGATCGTGCGCCGGCTCGCCGCCTACCGCCCGGCGGCCCACATCGACGACCTGTGGAACGCGCAGGTCGATGCGATGAACCTGCCGGCGGAGATCCTCGACGGCCTCCGGTCGCCGGACCACATCTGGGAGACGCTCGAAGCGCTGCCCACCGCCGTCGCCCGGACGTGCCACGCCCACACGCACACGACGTTCTCACCGAACGTGGTGCACGGTGGGCAGAAGACGAACACGATCCCCGACGCGGTCGACATCGACCTCGACATCCGCACGGTGCCGGGAACGACGCCCGACGACGTCGAGCGTCATCTCCGCGACGCGCTCGGGGAGTTGTACGACCATGTCGAGGTGTCCGTCCTGCAGCATTCCGACCCGACGCGTTCGGAGTTCGGCGAGGGCAACGCACTGTGGGACACGCTGACCACACACACCCAGGTGGCGTACCCCGGAGCGCGGCTCATCCCCGGGCTGATCGTCGGTGGCACCGATGCCCGGTTCTACCGCACCCGGGGTCGGGTCGCCTACGGTGCCGGCCTGTTCTCGCCGTCGATGGACTTCGCCTCGTTCGGCACCCGCTTCCACGGCAACGACGAGCGCATCGACACCGAGTCGCTCGGCCTGTCGGCGAACTACTTCTACGGCATCGCCAAGGACCTGCTGACCTGAAACGTTCGGTGCCTGGCACCGAACGTTTCACCTGAAGAGGTCGCGTTCGGCGTCGCGCAGGACGGGGGCCATCGAGGCCGTGTCGTCGACGGTCCAGTCGTGGCCGCGGATCACGGCCACCGGCACGCGGCTCGTGTTGCCCTTGACGAGTTCGGCCGCCGCGGCGAGCTCGTCGACCACACAGATCTCCTGCACGCGGAACTCGTGGCCGTGCGGGTCGTGCTGGCCGATGTAGCTGAACAGCGGCGAGATCCCGGCGACACCGACGGCGATGTCCGTCTGCCCCTCCCGCCACGGGCGGCCGAACGTGTCGCTGACGATCACGGCGACGTCGACACCGAGTTCGGCGAATCGCGAACGCAGGCCGCGGGCCGACGCGTCGGGATCGCGCGGGAGCACGAGCACCCGGCCGTGGGCGCCGCTCGACGACTGGTCGACGCCGGAGTTGGCGCAGATGAAACCGTGGTGGGTCTCGGTGATCAGCACCGGGCCGATCTGGCGCACGATGCGACGCGACTCGCGCAGCACGACCTCGACCACACGGGCGTCCTTCTCCCACCTCGCGGCCCATGACGCGGCGAACGCCGACGGCTCGACGTCGGCGAGCTCGATCGCACAGCCCTCGGCCTTCGACACGATCTTCGAGGTGACGACGACCACGTCGCCGTCCTCGAGCGGCGTGCCGGCGGACGATGCGGCATCGACGACGAGCGCGGCGATGTCGCTGCCGGCCTCGATTTCGGGGAGACCGGCGACGCCGGAGATCTGCAACGCCACCGATCAGTCGCCGATCCGGTCACCCAGCGCCGTGAGGAACTCGAGGATCGCCTCGTTCACCGGACCCGGGTTCGTCAGGTTGGCGGCATGGGCACCGCCGACCCGTACCACCGGCCCCGCACCGGACAAGCCCGCCGCCAGCGCTTCCGCGCGATCCATCGAGATCGCCGTGTCCTCGGTCCCGTGGATCACGAGCGCGGGGCAGGTGATCTCGCCGAGCCGGTCGGTGACGTCGTCGCGCGTCATCAGCGTCTCGTACGGCTGGGCGAAGAGTTCCTTCGGACGGGCCTGCCACTTGGCGACCCAGAACGGGTTCACCGCCGGATCGCCGATGATGATGCCGGCGACGGTGTCGGCGAGCTCGTCGACCGGGCCGACCGACAGCCACGTGTCGCGCATCTGGTCGTAGCCCGCGGCCGTCGCCGGATCCTCGACGCCGGCCTGGGTGTCGAGCAGGATCAGGGCGCGCACCCGCTCCGGAGCCCGCAACGCGACGCGCAGCGACAGGAAACCACCCTGGCTCATCCCGCCGACGACCGCGCGTTCGATGCCGAGGTGGTCGAGCAGGCCGAGGCAGTCGTCCGCCGAATCCCAGTAGGTGAACGGTTCGCCGTCGAACTCGGTCTGCCCGAATCCCCGCTCGTCCCACGTGATCACCCGGTAGGTGGGCGCCAGCGCGCTCACCTGGTGGGCGAACATGTCGGCGTCCATCAGGAATCCGTGCGCCAGGATCACCGCGGGGCCGTCGCCGCCGGAGTCCTCGAACCAGATGCGTTGACCATTGACGTCGGCGTGGGGCATGGGCGCAACGTACCGGATCGGCCAACATGGGCGGATGCCGAACGAACCCGCACCCTCCACCTCATCGGCCAGCTCGCCATCGACGTCATCGGCCGGCGCAGCCGGACAGGACGGTGTCGGAGATCTTCGACCCGGATGCATGGACCGTGGTCGACGGGTTCGACTTCACCGACATCACCTACCACCGCGCCGTCGATGCGGCGGTCGTCCGCATCGCCTTCGACCGTCCCGAGATCCGCAACGCGTTCCGGCCGCACACCGTCGACGAGCTCTACACCGCGCTCGACCACGCCCGGATGTCGACCGACGTCGGGTGCGTGCTCCTCACCGGCAACGGCCCGTCGCCGAAGGACGGCGGCTGGGCGTTCTGCTCGGGTGGCGACCAGCGCATCCGCGGCAAGGACGGCTACAAGTACGCCGAGGGCACGGACGCGGCGTCGATCGAACCGGGCCGTGCCGGCCGGCTGCACATCCTCGAGGTGCAGCGCCTGATCCGCTTCATGCCCAAGGTCGTCATCTGCGTCGTGCCCGGGTGGGCCGCCGGCGGAGGGCATTCGCTCCACGTCGTGTGCGACCTCACGCTGGCCAGCGCCGAACACGCCCGCTTCAAGCAGACCGACGCCGACGTCGCCAGCTTCGACGGCGGGTACGGATCGGCCTACCTCGCCCGTCAGGTCGGCCAGAAGTTCGCCCGCGAGATCTTCTTCCTCGGGCGCGAGTACACCGCCGACGACGCCTACCGGATGGGCATGGTCAACGCCTCGGTGCCGCACGCCGAACTGGAGGCGACCGCGCTGCAGTGGGGTCGCGAGATCTGCGCCAAGAGCCCGACCGCCCAGCGGATGCTGAAGTTCTCGTTCAACCTGATCGACGACGGCCTGGTCGGCCAGCAGGTGTTCGCCGGTGAGGCGACCCGCCTCGCCTACGGCACCGACGAGGCCCAGGAAGGCCGCGACAGCTTCCTCGAAAAGCGCGACGCCGACTGGTCCCCCTACCCGTACCACTACTGATGGCCCACCCACGTCTGATGCCGTCATTCCCCGTTTGCGTCGCGATTTCCGCGCACCGTTGCCCCGAAATCGCGACGCAAACGTGAGTTGGCGCGCACAGGTGGAGATCGTGCCGATCGAGGATCCGGACGATCCGCGGTTCCGGCAGTTCCGGCTCAACGAGCGCGGGTTGGCGAGCCGCGCCGAGAAACGCGACGACGCCGGCGCCGGGCTGTTCTTCGCCGAGGGCGACCTCGTCATCGAGCGGGCACTCGCCGCCGGCTGTGTGCCCGTCGCCGCGCTCGTCGACATCGACGACGTGGTCCCGCTCGCCGGGCGACTCGGATGCACGGTGTACGGCGGCGGCATGGACGTGCGCCGTGTCGTGACCGGGCTCGGGTATCCCCACCGCATCGTCGCGCTCTTCGAACGACCGGCCCGTCCGACGGTCGCGCAGATCGCCGAAGCGGCCGATCGTCTCGTCGTCGTCGAAGCCGTGGACAACCCGGCCAACGTCGGCTCGATCATCCGCAACGCCGCGGCCTTCGGATGGGACGGCCTGATCCTCGACCACACCAGCGCCGACCCGCTCGCCAGACGATCGCTCCGTGTGGCCGTCGGCACCGCGTTCGCGCTCCCCCACGCCCGCACACGCCATCTCGCCGACGAACTGCGCGCCCTCGAGGGTTTCGACTTCCTGGCCCTGACACCCGATCCGCAGGCGCGCTCGATCGACGAGCTGCAACCGTCCGGCACGGGCGGCCATCCTGATCGGATCCGAACGCGCCGGGCTGAGCGCCGAGCTGCTGGCGCTGGCCACGCCCGTGCGGATCCCGATGGCCGCCGGGGTCGACTCGCTGAACGCCGCCGCGGCGACCGCCGTCGCGTGCTTCGCCCTGCGCCGATAGAACGAGCGCCATGTCATCGGTCCTGCTGCTCTCGTGCCCCGACCAGCCGGGCATCGTCGCGGCCACGGCCGGATTCATCGCCGCAGCACGCGGCAACATCGTCCACGCCGAGCAGCACGTCGACCGCATCGGCGACTCCGGCGAGTCGGTGTTCTTCCAGCGCATCGAGTTCGACCTGCCGGCCGACGGTGCCTCGCCGGTGCAGTTCCTCGAACAGTTCGACGAGGTGGCGCGCCGCTTCGACATGCACGTCGACCTGCGATCGACCGACGTGGCCATGCCGACGGCGATCCTCGCCTCGCGGCAACCGCACTGCCTGTACGACCTGCTGACCCGCTGGCGCAGCGGCGAACTCCCGATCGACGTCCGGGTGGTGATCTCCAACCACGACGATCATGCCGACTTCTGCCGGCACCTCGGCGTGGAGTTCGTCCACCTCCCGGTCGAGCCCGGCGGCAAGCAGTCCCAGGAAGAACAGATGCGGCGCGCCCTCGAGGCCGCCGAGGTCGACCTGGTGGTCCTGGCGCGGTACATGCAGATCCTCGGTGGGGCGGTGATCGATCGGTTCCCGATGCGGATCATCAACATCCACCACTCGTTCCTGCCGGCGTTCGTCGGCGCCAACCCGTACCGGCAGGCCCACGATCGCGGCGTCAAGCTCATCGGCGCCACTGCGCACTACGCGACGGCGGACCTCGACGAAGGACCGATCATCGAGCAGGACACCGCCCACGTGACCCACCGCGACGACGTGAAGCGCCTCACCGCGCAGGGGCGTGACCTCGAGACGATCGTGTTGGCCCGCGCCGTGCGCGCCCACGTCGAGCACCGCGTACTGGTGCACGGTCGCAAGACCGTCGTGTTCTCCTGAACCCGTTGTCGCTCGTCCCCCGTCCCGAAAAATGCCGCAATTCGTTCGCCACGCGAACGATTCCGGGCATTTTTCGGCGAATGCGGCGTCAGGCGGTGGCCGTCCGGCGCGCCCGACGACCGCGAGGCGCCGAACCACTCGGTTCCCAGCGGAACCGCTTGATCGCCACCACCAGTCCGGCGAGCCCCCACAGCGCCACGTAACCCATCTTCGCCCAGTCGAAGGCCGGCGCGGAGATCGTCGGATTGAAGCACGCCTGGAAGGACTCGCACGAACGGCTTGAGCGGAAACACGTCGCCGACGATCTCGAGCCACCGGGGCGCGTCGTCGAGCTCGACGAACACGCTCGACACGAATGCCAACGGGAGGATGATCGCGTTCGCGGCAGCCGACGCCGAGCTCGCCGATTTCACCACCGCGGCCAGTGCCATGCCGAGCGCGGCGAAGGCCGATACGCCGATGAGGAACGTCGCGATCGCCGCCGGAACCTTTGCCGCCTCGACGTCCAGGTCGTACACGACCACTCCGAGGGCCAGCATCGCGACCGCGCCCACCACGGCGATGAGCACCGCGGAGCAGATGAACCCGCCCAGGTACACCCAGGTGGGCAGCGGCGTGCCGCGCCAGCGCTTCAGCACCCCCTCGTCACGCCGCAGCGGGACCATGTTGGCGAGGTTGGTGAACGTCGCCGACACCGCCGTGAAGGCGGCCAGTCCACCGGTGTAGAACTGCGCCGTCGACCACGATCCGGTGGGCGTGTCCACGCGATTCGACCCGAACAGGGCGTTGAACAGCACCAGCATGATCAGCGGCAACCCGAGCGTGAAGAACACCGCGATCGGGATGCGCCGGAACGAGCGGAGTTGGTAGACGGTCTGCATCCACAGCAGCCTGGGCGTCGACGGGAACGCGCTCACGGCGCACGCTCGACGGTGAGGGCGAGGTAGACGTCCTCGAGCGAGGCGCGGTGGACCGCCAGCGATTCGAGTTCGACACCCGCATCGAGCGCCCAGCCGGTCAGGCGGTGGACGGCGGCCGTCGGGTGGTCGATCGTGGCCTCCACCAGCCGGCCGGCGAGACGCACCTCGGAGGCGAACAACGGACCGAACACCGCGGACGCGTCGGCGACCGGGACGGAATCGGGGAGCAGGAAGCTGACGACCGTGCCGCTCGTCCGATTGATCAGTTCCGCCGGCGTGCCCTCGGCGATCAGGCTTCCGGCGGCGAGCACGCCGACCCGGTCGGCGAGCTGTTCGGCTTCGTCGAGGTAGTGCGTGGTGAGCAGCACCGTCGTGCCGTCGCTACCGAGCGACTCGATGAGGTCCCACGACCGCCGCCGCGCCGCCGGATCGAACCCGGTGGTCGGCTCGTCGAGGAACAGCACCTCGGGGCGTCCGATGATGCCCAGGGCGAGATCGACGCGGCGCCGCTGGCCGCCGGACAGCGATCCCACCCGGGCGTCGACCTTCTCGTCGAGGCCCACGAGACCGACCACCTCGTCGAGGGTGCGCGGCGACCGGTAGCAGCTTCCGTACAGCTCGATCACTTCGCGGACGGTGAACTCGGTCTCGACCCCGGACGACTGCAGCACGATGCCGATCCGGTCACGGAAGTCCCGACCGGCGTTCCACGGGGAGCGGCCGAGCACCTCCACGATGCCCGAGTCGGCCTGGCGGTGCCCCTCGAGGATCTCCACCGAGGTCGACTTCCCCGCCCCGTTCTCGCCGAGCAGGGCGTAGACCTCGCCCGGTTGCACGGACAACGAGAGGTCGTCGACGGCCAGCGTGTCGGCGTAGCGCTTGCACAGATGCTCGACCCGGATCACCGACATTGCGCAGGTGACGATACCGGCCGGCTGGACGATCAACCGTCCGGCGTGGCGACCGGGTCGCGCTCTCGGCCGGTGCCGTAGTTCGCCGACGTGATCGGCAGACCGGTGTCGTTGCGCATGTGCTCGGCCGTGGTGACGAAGTACGCCATCAGTTCATCGGACACCGCTCGGTCGTCGCACACCGCGTCCACTGCGGCGCGCATGTGGTGGAGCCATCGATCGCGCTGCACGGGCCCGACGAGGTACGGGAGGTGTCGCATCCGCAGGCGAGGATGGCCCCGCTCGTCCGAGTAGGTCGTCGGCCCGCCCCAGTACTGGGCGAGGAACAGTGTCAGCCGGTGACGAGCGCCGCGCAGGTCGGGCTGCTCGGGATAGAGCGGGAGCAGGACGTCGTCGGTGGCCACACCGGCGTAGAACGCATCGACGAGCCGCTCGAAGAACGGCATGCCGCCGACCCGGAAAAACAACGTGGGCGCCGTGTCTGACACGGCGCCCACGCTAGGGGGAGTTCTGTTCTTCGGAACGCGAGGGGGAGGGGCGCTCCGTGCCCAGGTTCCCGTTTCAGACGTCGGCGAACATCGCCTCGGCGTCGAACTTGCGGTACTCGTGCAACTCTTCGATCCGCAGCACGAACGGCGTCTCGTCGTTGCAGGGATCGAGGACGAGCGCGTCGTCGGTGGCCAGCAGGACCAGCACCGTGATGGCGTCGCCGTCAGCGGTCGCCATCTCGATGACGTCGCCGGTGTGCAGTTGGTCCATCAGGGTCGTGGTCATCGCTCGCTCCGCTCGGTGTATCAGGACACGGACTTCGTGCCCCCGCTGTTTCTTGACATCGGTGACAACGTCGTGATACTTGAGCAATTCCCGATGGCGGCGTGCCAGTTGGCACACCGCCACCGGTCCGACTCCCCCTGGTCCGACTCCGCTGGTGCGGCGACTCAGTTGTCGTCGTGCTCCTGGCGGATCCCGTAGTACTCGCGCAGTTCGGTCTCCGTCGCCGGATCGATCGTGTGCGAGCGGTCGGCCTTCGGAGCCGCGGTCACCGTCTGCTTGTCGAACGGCACCACGAAGGAACCGTCGTCGGCGGTGTAACCGACCTCGATCGGCATGAAGTGCGAGGCCCGCAGGAGTCCGACGTCGACGATCGCCCAGGTCGGCGAGCCCTCGGCGTCGTACAGCACGTCGTCGATGGTGCCGATCATGCGCTGTTCCTGGTCGATGACGGTGTGGCCCCGATACTGGATGGACATGGTTCGCTCCGGAATCTCCGCCCGCAAACTGGTGGATGTGGTGCTGGGGTGCGCCCGTACCGAGGTGTACCCGTCCGTCATCGAACCGTAACATTTGCCCACCGCCCCGGATGGGGTGTGAACGGGCGGTGTCAGTGGAATTCGGGCTCGGTGTAGTCGGGGAAGATGTCCGGCAGGCCGTCGCTGACCTTGACCGGGTACGCCGCCGGCCGCTTCTCGAGGAAGCTGGAGACGCCCTCGCGGGCGTCATCGCTCGCTCCCCGACTCTGGATCCCCCGCGAGTCCACGCGGTGCGCCTCCATGGGGTGCGATGCGCCCAGCATGCGCCACAACATCTGCCGCGTCAGGGCCACGGACACGGGCGCGGTGTTGTCGGCGATCTCCCGCGCGATCCCGTTGGCCACCGCCAGCAGTTCGTCGGCGGGATGGACGCTGCGCACCAGCCCGCCCTCGAGCGCTTCGGCGGCCGGGAAGACACGGCCGCTGTAGCACCACTCGGCGGCGCGGCTGATGCCGACGACCCGCGGGAGGAACCACGACGAGCAGGCCTCGGGCACGATGCCCCGGCGGGCGAACACGAAGCCGAACTTCGCCTGATCGCTCGCCAGCCGGATGTCCATCGGCAGTGTCATCGTCACGCCGACGCCGACGGCGGCACCGTTGATCGCCCCGATCACCGGCTTGGTGCACTCGAAGATGCGCAGGCTGACCATGCCGCCACCGTCGCGCGGCACGCCCTCGGGCGTCTGGATGTCGCTGCCGCCACGGGCGAACGTCTCACCGCCACCACCCAGATCGGCACCGGCACAGAACGCCCGGCCGGCGCCGGTGACGATGACCGCACGGACGTCGTCGTCCGCGTCGATCTGATCGAACGCGTCGATCATCTCGTACATCATCGTGCCGGTGAACGCGTTCATGCGATCGGGGCGGTGCAACGTGATCGTCGCCACCCCGTCGTCGACGCCGTACAGGATCTGCGTGTACTCCATGCCCGCCGACCGTACCGACGGGCGTCGGTGCGCGAAGAACCGGCTACACGTCGAGGAATCGGGAGGCGGCGATCCCGGAGCCGATCGCACCGGCGAGGGCACCGATGGCGATCATGATCAACATGACGGTCTTGTCGTAGCCGTCGACCACGACCAGCGCGGCGAACCCGCTGTTCTGCGGGAAGTCCTCGACGCCGCTCGTCCACTGGCTGTTCCACGCCCACAGCCCGACGCTGGCGACAGCTCCGCCGATGATGCCGTGCAACAGGCCCTCGAGCATGAACGGGATGCGGATGAACCAGTCGGTCGCGCCGACGAGTTTCATCACCTCGATCTCTCTTCGGCGGGCGAAGATCGCCGTGCGGATCGTGTTCCAGATGAGCAGCACCGCGGCGAACAGCAGGAAGCCCGACAGCAACAGCAGACGGAACCCGAAGAAACTCTGCAGCTGGGAGATCAGACTGATCTGGTCCTCCGCGAACTTCACCTCGAACACGCTCGGTAACTCCTCGAACGCGCTCGACAGCTGTCTCAGCAACTCGACGTCGGTGCCCTCCGTGGGGACGGCCTTGTACTGCGTGGTGATGTTGCTCTCGTCGAGCAGGTCGCGAACGCCCGGCTCACCGGCGAGCACCCGATCGGCCTCGGCGAGCGAGCACGTCGCGTCGCAGTACGTCCAGCTCTCGATGAACTGGTCCTGGTCGTCGAGCGCCTTCTCGACGATCGCCCGTTGGTCGGCCGTGGCGGTCGGCCGCATGAAGATGATCATCTCGACACCGCCCTCCCAACGCGACAGGAGGTTGTCGAAGGCGTGCTGGCTGAGCAGCGTGAGACCCACGCCGAGCAGCGAGATCGCAGCGGTGATGATCGCCGCGACGGTGAGCGTGGCGTTGCGGCGGAAACTGTCGAACGTTTCGCGCAGGGTGTACCGGAAGCGGGACCACATGGTTCGGAATCAGCTCACTCGTAGACGCCGCGCGCCTGGTCACGCACGATCACACCGCGATCGAGCTGGATCACGCGCTTGCGCATCGTGTTGACGATCCGTTGGTCGTGGGTCGCCATGACCACGGTCGTCCCGGTCTTGTTGATGCGATCGAGCAGGCGCATGATGCCTTCGCCGGTGGCCGGGTCGAGGTTGCCGGTGGGCTCGTCGGCGAGCAGGATCAGCGGCCGGTTGACGAAGGCGCGGGCGATCGACACCCGTTGCTGCTCACCACCCGAGAGCTGGTGCGGCAGACGATCCTCCTTGCCGGCGAGACCGACGAGGTCGAGCACCGCCGGGACCTGCTGGTTGATCACGTGCGACGGGCGTCCGATCACTTCCTGGGCGAACGCCACGTTCTCGAACACGCTCTTTTCGAGCA
The DNA here is from genome assembly GCA_963695145.1 of Ilumatobacteraceae bacterium. Classification (GTDB taxonomy): domain Bacteria; phylum Actinomycetota; class Acidimicrobiia; order Acidimicrobiales; family Ilumatobacteraceae; genus Sva-07. Next base: position 835,993 of record CAVOGB010000007.1, read on the forward strand.
GCAGCTTGTAGTCCTGGAAGATGTTGCCGATGTTGCGCCGCAGGTGCGGCACGCGCCCGGGCGGCATGTCGACGATGTTGCGCCCGGCGACCCAGACGGCTCCACGCTCCGGGCGGTCCTGGCGGTTGAGCATCCGCAGCAGCGTGCTCTTGCCGGAGCCCGACGGGCCGACGAGGAACACGAACTCGCCCTTGGCGACGTCGAAACTCGCATCGCGGACCGCGACGACTTCGGAGGAGTAGCTCTTGGTGACGTTCTCGAGTCGGATCATGATGTACCGCCCCAATGGGCCAAAGCAGGGTATCGCCAAGCCCCGTTGACCGAACGTCACCCTCGGGTGACCGATGACCTGAAACGTTCGGTGCCTGACCCCAGGCGTTTCAGGTGGACGTACTCTCCGCGGTCTCGCGTCGCCAGCGGAGGTAGCCCTCGACGAGTTCGTCGATGTCGCCGTCGAGCACGCCTTGCACGTTGCTCGTCTCCACCTCGGTGCGCAGGTCCTTGACCATCTGGTACGGCTGCAGGACGTAGCTGCGGATCTGGCTCCCCCACCCGACCTGCGCCTGCCGGCCGGCGATCGCGTCGAGTTCGGCGGCGCGATCCTCCTCGGCCTTCGCCGCGATCAGCGACGTCAGGCGACCCATCGCCCGCTCGCGGTTCTGCAGCTGGCTGCGCTCCTCCTGCGAGCTGGCCACGAGGCCGGTCGGCTCGTGGATCAGACGCACGGCCGACGACGTCTTGTTGATGTGCTGACCGCCCGCCCCCGATGCCCGGAACACCTCCATGCGGATGTCGGACTCGTCGATGTCGACGTCGACGTCGTCGAGCAACGGCCACACCTGCACCGCCGCGAACGACGTCTGGCGACGTCCCTGGTTGTCGAACGGGCTGATCCGCACGAGCCGGTGCGTGCCCCGCTCGGCGGTCATCAGGCCGTACGCGTAGCGGCCGGTGATCGTCACCTCGGCGGACATGATGCCGGCCTCGGCGCCCTCGGACACGTAGTTGAGGCTGATCGTGAAACCACGCCGCTCACACCAGCGCTCGTACATCCGCAGCAGCATCTCGGCGAAGTCCTGGGCGTCGACGCCGCCGTCCTTGGCGTTGATCTGCACGATGCAGTCGCTGTCGTCGTGCTCGCCGGTGAAGAGGCTGCGCAGTTCGAGCTGGTCGAGCGTCGTGCGGATCCCACCGATCGCTTCGGCGATGTCGGGCTCCTGGCTCTCGTCGTCCTCCTCGCGGGCGAGTTCGTGCAGCACCTCCAGGTCGCCGACCCTCGCAGTGAGGTCGTCGAACGTCGTCAGGTCGTCGCGGACGTTGGCGTATTCCGTGTTCAGCTTCTTCGCCCGCTCCTGGTCGTCCCACAGCCCGGGCTCGGCGACCTCGGCCTCGAGCACGGCCAGCCGTTCCCGGTTCTCGTCGATCGCCAGATAGCTCGCCGCCTCGTCGAGGCGGCGCTGCACGTCGCGGATGTCCTGGGTGAAGTCACGCATGATCGATGGGCGCGGCGGCCGCGCCGTTCAGGTGGCGCCGTGGCACTGCTTGAACTTCTTGCCGGACCCACACGGGCAGGGCGCGTTGCGCGGGGTCTTCGAGAAGTCGTCCTTGACGATGGTCTGCTGCTTCGCGGTCTGCTGCGGCGGCATCGCCTCCGGTGGGAGTTCGCCCTCCGCCACGGCCGCACGGGCGGCGCGGTCGAAGCCACCCGCATCATCGTCGTCGGACGAGCTCGTCTGCAGGTTCTGGACCGCCGCCGGTGCGTCGGCCGGAGCCTCCGCCTCGGTGTTGTGGACGACCTGTACGTGCATCACGTACTTCACGAAGTCCTGGGCGATGCCGGTCATCATCGCGCCGAACATCTCGAAGCCTTCGCGTTGCCACTCGACGAGCGGATCCTTCTGCCCCATCGCCCGCAGGTTGATGCCGCCCTGGAGGTAGTCCATCTCCTCGAGGTGCTCCCGCCAACGCTGGTCGATGATGCGCAACATCACCTGGCGCTCGACCTGACGCAGCACCTCGGAACCGAGCTCCTCCTCGCGGCGCTCGTAGTGCGACGTCGCGTCGGCCATCACGAGGTCGTAGATCTGGTCGGTGTCGTTGCAGTCGTGGAGCTGGTCCTGGCTGATCGAGTTCGGCCAGTACAGCGTGAGTTCCGTGGCGAGGCCGTTGAGGTCCCACTCGTCGGACGCCGCCGAGGCGCAGTGCGTCTCGATGAGGGCATCGACCGCCTCGGCCAGGTACTCCATCGCCGCCGCTTGCAGGTCCTCACCGTCGAGGATCTGGTCGCGGCGCTTGTAGATCACCTTGCGCTGCTCGTTCATCACCTCGTCGTACTTGAGGACGTTCTTGCGGATCTCCGCGTTCTTCGTCTCGACGGTGGTCTGGGCGCGCTCGATCGCCTTCGTGACCATGCGGGCCTCGATCGCCTCGTCGTCGGGGAGCGCTCGGCCCATCACGTAGCTCAGGGCGCCCGTCGCGAACAGGCGCATCAGGTCGTCGTCGAGGCTGAGGAAGAAGCGGCTCTCACCGGGATCACCCTGGCGACCGGAGCGACCACGCAGCTGGTTGTCGATGCGCCGGCTGTCGTGCCGTTCCGAACCGATGACGTAGAGCCCGCCGAGTGCACGCACCTCGTCGCCCTCGGCCTTGCACCGTGCGGAGTGCTCGGCGAGCAACTCCTGGTAGCGCGCCAGCGCCTTCGTACGCGCCTCGCGGAAGTCGTCGGGCATCTGGTCGATCGGCATCGGCAGCTCGTAGTCGTCGACGAGCAGGGCGGGCTCGTAGCCCTCCTTCAGGACGTCGCCGCGCGCCAGACCCTCGGGGTTGCCGCCGAGCTGGATGTCGACGCCGCGCCCGGCCATGTTCGTCGCCACGGTGACCCGGTTGAGACGCCCGGCCTGAGTCACGATCTCGGCCTCGCGCGTGTGCTGCTTCGCGTTCAGCACCTCGTGCGGGATGCCGCGCTGTTGCAGCAGACGGCCGAGATGCTCGCTGCGTCCGACGCTGGCCGTACCGACGAGGATCGGCTGGCCCTTGGCGTGGCGCGGCTCGATGTCGTCGATGATGGCGTTGAACTTCGCCTCTTCGGTCTTGTAGATCAGGTCGGCCTGGTCGACGCGCAGCACCGGCATGTTCGTGGGGATCGGCACCACGCCGAGCCCGTACGTGTTCATCAGCTCGGCGGCCTCGGTCTGGGCCGTTCCGGTCATGCCGGCGAGCTTGTCGTACATGCGGAAGTAGTTCTGGAGGGTGATCGTGGCGAGGGTCTGGTTCTCCTCCTTGATCTTCACGCCCTCCTTCGCCTCGACCGCCTGGTGGATGCCCTCGGACCAGCGTCGGCCTTCGAGGATGCGGCCGGTGAACTCGTCGACGATCTTCACCTCACCGCCCTGGACGATGTAGTCCTTGTCGCGCTTGTAGAGCTCCTTCGCCTTCAGCGCGACGGTGAACTGGTGCACGAGGTTGGCCTGCACGTTGTCGTACAGGTTCTCGATCTCGAGGGCGGCCTCGACGCGTTCGATACCGGCTTCGAGCGGCACGACGACGCGCTTGTCCTCTTCCACCTCGTAGTCGACGTCGCGCTCGAGGCCGCGCACGATGGAGGCGAACCGGTAGTACAGCTTGGCGGCGTCGGCCACACGGCCGGAGATGATCAGCGGCGTGCGCGCCTCGTCGATCAGGATCGAGTCGACCTCGTCGACGATGCAGTAGTTGTGGCCGCGCTGTTGCACCTTGTCGGCCTTGGTCTGCGCCATGTTGTCGCGCAGGTAGTCGAAGCCCATCTCGTTGTTGGTGCCGTAGGTGATGTCGGACTCGTAGCTCTTGCGCTTCTCGGCCGGAGAGTTCCGATATCCGGGGATGATCAGGCCGACGTCGAGGCCGAGCCAGCGGTGGATCTGGCCCATCCACTCGGCGTCGCGTCGAGCCAGGTAGTCGTTGACGGTGACCAGGTGGACGCCCTTGCCCGTGACGCCGTTGAGGTACGCCGGCAGTGTCGACACGAGCGTCTTGCCCTCGCCCGTCTTGGCCTCGGCGACCCAGCCGAAGTGGAGGGCGGCGCCGCCGACGAGCTGCACGTCGTAGTGACGCTGCCCGATCACCCGGGTGGCGGCCTCGCGGGTGACGGCGAACGCCTCGATCAGCAGATCGTCGACGTCTTCGCCGTTGTCGAGCCGTTGGCGGAACTCGCCCGTCTTGGCTTTCAACGCGTCGTCGCTCAATGCCTCGGTCTCGGGGCCCAACGCGTTGACGTCGGGGACGATGCCTTCGAGAGCCTTGACCTTCTTACCTTCTCCGGCGCGGAGGATGCGATCGAGGATGCCCATGCAGCGATCGAGCCTATCGGCAGGCCCTTCTCGGCGGTGATCGGCTCGGCGGTGATCGGTGCGGCCACGGCGGCGGACGCTCAGGCGACCGCGGCGAGGCCGCGTTGGCCGACCGCCGCCGGGGTGGACGCCACGGCGTACAGCAGCACCTCGGCCGCTCCGGCCGCTTCGAGGGCGTGGGCGGCGTGCGTCATGGTGGCGCCGGTGGTGACCACGTCGTCGACCACCAGCACCCACCGGTCGCGGACGTCCGGACGGGCCCGGAACACCGATCCGGCGAGGCGCTCCTGGCGGGTCCGGCCGGTCTGCGGGCCACCGTCCGACGTGCGATCGAGCAGGCGTCGCACCGGGATCCCCAGTTGGGCGCCGATGTGGCGGGCCAGGAGTTCGCCCTGGTCGAAGCCGCGCTCGCGGCGCCGGGCCGCGCTGGTCGGCGCCCACGTGACCACGTCGATCCGCCGGTGATCGCCGTTGCTGACGATCTGGTTGACGACGAGACCGGCGAGATGCCGGCCGACGCGGCGACGGTTGCGGTACTTCAGGCCGAGGACCACGTCGCGCGCCCGGCCGGTGAACGGCACGGCGGCGTGGACACCGTGGGGCTGGGGTCGGGGCACCCGCCCGACGAGGGCGAATCGACAGGTGGTGCACACCGGTGCACCCGGGGCATCACATCCGGCACAACGTGTCATGAGCAGCATGGAATGCATCATGACGAGGGGGTGCGACAGTCTCGATCGGTACCGTTCTGGCGTGCACCGCTTCGTCCCCACCGACCGAGCCGTGGAGCGGATCGCCCGCTGCATGGCCGGGCTGGCGATGTTCGGGCTCGGCATCGCCCTGCTCATCGACGCCAACCTCGGCGCCGCGCCGTGGGACGTCTTCCACACCGGGGTCAGCGAGCTCACCGGGGTGCCGGTCGGCACGGTGATCATCATCACCGGGGTGCTCCTCCTGCTCCTGTGGATCCCCCTCGGCGAATCGCCGGGGCTGGGCACGATCCTCAACGCGTTCGCCATCGGCCTGTTCGTCGACATCTTCCTGCCGATCATCCCCGAGCCCGAGATGCTCGTGCCGAGGGTGGCGATGATGCTCGGCGGCGTCGTGGTGATCGGCGCCGGCTCGGGGCTCTACATCGGCGCCGGCCTGGGTCCGGGGCCCCGCGACGGGCTGATGACCGGGCTCGGCCGCCACGGCGTGTCGATCAGGGTGGCGCGCACCGGCATCGAACTCCTCGTGATGCTCGCCGGCGTGGCCCTCGGCGGATCGATCGGGATCGGCACCGCCGTGTTCGCCCTCGGCATCGGCCCGATGGTGCAGATCTTCCTCCCCCGCCTGAGCATCCGCGAAGCGCCGATCGCCACCTCCGCCGACGTTGCCGTTCCCGAAGTCTGACTCCGCCCCCGGAAGTGTGAGCCGACCCGGCCCGAACCGACAGCGCGGCTCACACTTCAGGCGGCGCGCAGGACGGCTCGGCGGGCGGCGACCACCTCGGCAATCCGCTGGACGACCTGCGCCGGTCGCTGGGTCGCGTACCAGCCGAGGTACAGGAGCTCCCAACCGCAGGCCGCCGCGGACAGGTCGCGGTCCTCGTCGTGCTCGCTCTGCTGTGGCCCGAAGTGGAATTCGCGGCTGTGCGCCTCGAGGCCGAGTTTCACGGTCGGGAAGGCGACGTCCACCCGCGCGACGAACCGGCCGTGCGCGTCGCGGATCGAGTGCTGCAGGACGAGCGACGGCAGCGACGGATGGTCGAGACATCGCGCCACGAGTTCCTCGAACCAGCTGGCTGGGACCTGGCCTTCGAACGGAATGGCATCGAGCTGCCGAAGCAGGATTCCTGTGCCGGACTGGCCTGGACGATGAAGCCGCTCGGCGGTCTCCCGCAGCCACACGAGCTTGACGCTGCGCCGACGGGCACTCGTGAGCGCTCGTCCGACGTCAGCGGCGGGTACGACGGAGCCGAGGTCGGCCAGCGTCCTCGCCAGGCTGGTGCACCGGATGCCGTCGATCGTCACCAGATCACACGATTCGAGCGCCTTGACGTGGTGGGCGACGGCGCCGGTCCACTGCCATCGATGTGCTCGATCGATCGACAGCTCGACGGCGGCGGTGCGGTCGAACCCATCGAGCCCATGGAGCCGAGCCGCGGTGCGATGGGATGCCGCCGCCCACCCGCCACCGGCAAGCACGGCCGCCGAAACGGCTTGCTCCCATGTGGACGCGCTGGCCCGAAGACGGACCACGGTCGGCGAGACCTCCTCCAACCATCCGGCGCGGATCGCGGTGGCGATGCGCCGGCTCGAGATTCCGAGTTGGGCGGCCTGGCGTCTGGTGAACACGCTGTGCTGAGAGGCCGCGAGCTCCGCAACAGCGCCAAAGGCGTTGTCGGGCATGTGTCCAAACATACGGACCGGGTATGACACCGCCGCCTTCCGACGGATGTGTGAGCCCACCCGGCCGAAACCGACCGCAGGCCTCACACTTCGAATGCGGCGCCGGAAGTGTGAGGCCGAGCGGCTGGAACCGACACGCCGGCTCACACTTCCGGGCGGGCCGGGAGGATGAACCGGCGGGTGCGGCTCAGTAGCGGTAGTGCTCGGGCTTGAAGGGGCCGGACGGGTCGAGGTCGAGGTACTCGGCCTGCTCGTCGGTGAGCTTGGTGAGCTTCACGCCGAGGGCGTCGAGGTGCAGGCTGGCGACCTTCTCGTCGAGGTGCTTGGGGAGCACGTACACGCCGAGCGGGTAGTTGTCGGTGCTGTTGAACAGCTCGATCTGGGCGATCACCTGGTTGGTGAACGAGCACGACATCACGAAGCTCGGGTGGCCGGTGGCGCAACCGAGGTTCACGAGACGACCCTCGGCGAGGATGATGATCTGGCTCCCGTCGTCGAATCGCCAGACGTCGGTGCCGGGCTTCAGCTCGTCACGCACGGCACCGGAGCGGCCGAGGCCGGCCATGTCGATCTCGTTGTCGAAGTGGCCGATGTTGCAGACGATGGCGTTGTGCTTCATCGCCTTCATGTGCTCGATCGTGATGATGTCGGCGTTGCCGGTGGCGGACACGAAGATGTCGGCCGTGCCGACGACGTCCTCGAGCGGCAGGACCTGGAGGCCCTCCATCGCCGCCTGCAGCGCGTTGATCGGGTCGATCTCGGTGACGATCACGCGGGCGCCCTGGCCGCGCAGCGACTGCACGCAGCCCTTGCCGACGTCGCCGTACCCGCAGACGACGGCCGTCTTGCCGCCGATCATCACGTCGGTCGCCCGGGAGATCGAGTCGACGAGTGAGTGGCGACAGCCGTAGAGGTTGTCGAACTTCGACTTGGTGACCGAGTCGTTGACGTTGATCGCCGGGAAGATCAGCTCGCCCTGCTCCATCATCTTGTAGAGCCGCTTGACCCCGGTGGTCGTCTCCTCGGTGACACCCCGGATGTGCGACGCCATCCGCGTCCACTTCTGCGGGTCGGTGTTCAGCGTGCGCTGCAGCAGACCGAGCACGATCGCCAGTTCCGGGTTCGGCGCCTCGGTCGGGTCGGGGACCTTGCCCGCCTTCTCGTACTCGACGCCCTTGTGCAGCAGCATCGTGGCGTCGCCGCCGTCGTCGAGGATCATGTTCGGGCCGTCGTAGACCGTGCCGTCGGCCGCGTCGGGCCACGTCATCATCTGATCGGTGCAGAACCAGTACTCCTCGAGCGTCTCGCCCTTCCACGCGAACACGGGGACGCCCTGCGGGTCGTCGACGGTGCCGTTCGGGCCGACGACGACCGCCGCCGCGGCGTGGTCCTGCGTGGAGAAGATGTTGCAGCTCGCCCAGCGGACCTCGGCGCCGAGCGCGGTCAGCGTCTCGATCAGCACCGCGGTCTGGATCGTCATGTGCAGCGAACCGGAGATGCGTGCCCCGGCGAGCGGCTTGGAATCGCCGTACTCCTTGCGCAGGGCCATCAGGCCCGGCATCTCGTGCTCGGCGAGGATCATCTCCTTGCGGCCGAACGGGGCGAGCGAGATGTCGGCGACGCGGTAGTCGCGCCGTGCGGCGAGCGTGCTCGCGGTGCTGGTGCTGGTTTTGGTGTCGGTGTCGGTCATGGTTTCCTCCGGTACTGCGCGTCTGGGCGCAGCTGGTTCGATGGACGAACCGGGCCGGGGCCTTCAGGCACCGATCGAATCAGCCCGGCGATTCGGTGCGCGCAGCTTACCGTTCAGGCGAGTATGACGGCGTACACGTCGAGCAGGTAGTGCACCGAGCCGTTGAAGTTGTACGCCTGGATCACGTTGTCGTCGGTGCCCGCCGTGCCGTAGCGCAACAACGACATGTTCGGCACCGTCTGACCCTCGACGAGGTTGATGTTCGAACTCTCCGGCTTGCCGGCGCCACCCGGGTACATCGTCATGTACGTGGTGACGGGCTGGCTGAAGCCGGGCAGGCGAGTGAGGCCGGTGCCGGTGAGGTTGCCGATGAACCCGGTCTGCGCGCCGAGTGGCACACCACCGAGCTTCACCGAATCGGTGAAGTCGGCGAAGCTCCAGCTCTCCGTCGTGCCGGAACCGAGCGGGGCGGCGCCGAACTCCGCCTGGCGGGTGTCGAACACGCGGAACGGGGCGTCGAGCGGCACGACACGCCCGGTCGTCGTGGTGGCGTCGGCGCCCTTGTACAGGTACCCGAGCACGTCGACGATGAGATGCGTGTTGCCGTAGGCGTTGTAGAGCCGGATGCTGCCGTCGGGACCGACCGGCACGATCGCCATGTTCGCCTTGACCTGGCCGCGAGACAGGTTCGTGTTCGACGTGGTCGGCAGCGTGCCGCCGGGGACGTCGCCAGGGGTGGCGGAGATGAACGTGTTCTGCGTCTGGGCGACGGCGGTGATGTTGACCATCACGCCCGTGACGTTCGGGTCGTTCGGCACGATGTCGGTGACGGCGGGCAGCACGGCGTCGGCACCGCGGATCGGCAGCGTCAGCCGGCCGTCCTGAGGAAGCGGCGTCCCACCCGCCCAACCGGCGGGAACGGGACCCGAACGGGTGTCGAGGATGCGGCCGGGTCCCACCGGTTGGAACCGGGCGCCGCTGTCGTCGGTGTCGGGGTAGTCGCTCTTGGAGACCCAGCCGAACACGTCGACGATCACGTTGGCGTTGCCGGCGCCCTCGGGCATCACGAGCGTCACCGCAACCTCGCCGTTCGTGCCGGCGCCGACGACCGCGAGGTTGGGCACGTTCTCGCCGGCATTGAAGTTGACGAGCGACGACGTGCCGGCAGCCGATCCGGCGGGCGAGATCGACAGGTAGCCGGCGCGCGACGGGTTGTCGACGGTGACGTTCAGCACGACGGCGAGCACGTCCCGGTTGGCGCCGGCGACCTCGGCGGGAATCCCGCCCTGGCCGAGGGCATCGAACGTGAAGCTCTGGCCGGCGGCATTGGCCGGTTTCGGCCCGAGCGGCGTGTTGAGCCCGAGGCGCGTGTCGAAGATGCGTGTCGGCGTGACCGGGTGGTATTCGCCGCCCGAGGCGAGGCCCGTCACCTGTGCGGATGCGATGGGGGTGCCGCCGGCGGCACCGACCGCGACCAGCGCACTCGAGCCCAGGGCGGCGAGCGCCAGCGCGCGGCGGAGCGTTCGGAGCAACGTCATCCGAGGGATCGTAACCGAACCGTCATGTTCGCGAAAGTCACCCGGCGTCGAACGTCGGACGGATCGAGTCGCGCTCGACGATGGCCATCAGCCGGTCGTGCTCGGCGTCGTCGACGACCGTCGACTCGTCGATGAGCATCACCGGGATGTCGTCGCGGATGTCGTACCGGCGATGCAGGCGGGGGTTGTAGAGGACCGACTCGCCCTCGAGGTAGTACAGCGGACCCTTGTCGTCGGGGCACGCCAGGATTTCGAGCAGCTCGGTCGCCAGCGCCATGGTGGATCTCTCTTCTTCGTTCGGTTTCGTCGGACGGTTCAGTCGGTGATCGCGGAGAGTAGCTCCGCCACGCGGTCGTCGCAGGCGCTGCGGTCGGACGCTTCGAGGTTCAGGCGCAGCAGCGGTTCGGTGTTCGACGGGCGCAGGTTGAACCACCAGGTCCCGCAGTCGACCGTCAGGCCGTCGAGGCGGTCCTGTCGCGCATCCGCGTACTGCGCGCTGATCCGCTCGATCACGTGCGCCGCATCGTCGACCTGCGTGTTGATCTCACCGCTCGCCGAGTACCGCTCGAACGGCTTGCGCACGATCGACAACGGCTGGGCGGAACGGCCCACCTCGGCCATCACCATCAACGACGCGATGAGCCCGCTGTCGGCGTTGAAGTTGCGGGCGAAGTAGTAGTGCGCGGAATGCTCGCCGCCGAAGACGGCGCCCGTCTCGGCCATGATCTGCTTGATGAACGAGTGACCGACCTTCGTGCGGATCGGAATCCCACCGCGTTCGGCGACCACCTCCGGAACCGCCTTCGAGCAGATGAGGTTGTGCAGGATCGTGGCGCCCGGGTTGCTGCGCAGCACCGCCCCGGCGAGCAACGCGGTCGTCGTCGAACCGCTCAGACCGTGGCCGAGCTCGTCGACCACGAACACCCGGTCGGCGTCGCCATCGAAGGCGAGGCCGAGGTCGAAGCCACCGGTGACCACGCGCGCCCGCAGGTCGCGCTGGTTGGCCGGCTGGAGGGGATCGGCGGGATGGTTCGGGAACGTGCCGTCCAGTTCGGGATACATCACCTCGAGCTCCACGCCCGGGAGCCGCTCCATGACGGCCGGGACCACGAGGCCACCCATCCCGTTGGCGGTGTCGGCGACGACCTTCATCTCGCCGATGTCGGCGGGGTCGACGAACGACAGCACATGGTCGACGAAGCGGCTCAGCAGGTCCTGCTCGGAACGCGTGCCGCACTTGGCGGCCAGCCGTGGCGCCCGCCCGTCGAGGACGTCCTGGGCCACGCGCTGCACGTCGGCGAGACCGGTGTCGACGCCGACCGGCCGCGCTCCCGAGAGGCAGAGCTTGATGCCGTTGTACCCGGCGGGATTGTGCGAGGCGGTGAACATCGCCCCGGGGGCATCGAGGCTGCCCGCACCGAAGTACATCAGGTCGGTGGAGGCGAGGCCGAGGTCGATCACGTCGAGTCCGTGCTCGAGCAGGCCTTCGGAGAACGCCGCCAACAGTTTCGGGCCAGAGGGGCGCATGTCGCGGGCGACGACCACCCGCTCGGCGCCGACCGACTTCACGAAGACGGCGAAGCCGACCCCGAGCGCGTGGGCGATCTCGGCGTTGAGCTCGTCGGGGACCGTCCCTCTGATGTCGTAGGCCTTGACGATGGTGGGGAGCGATGACATGACGGCCGAGAGGCTATCCGCCCGGCCCGGACGGCCCTCGGATTCACCCGAACGGACGATCGACCGGCTGATCGACGGGTTCATCCAACGGCCGGTCGAATGACGCGACGACCGGCCCGTCGACCGGCTCCACGTACGGCTCGACGACCGGCTCGATGGGCCGCCCGTCGACGTCGACGGCGTCGGGATAGACCACGTCGCCGCGGCGGCGCCAGTAGAAACACAGCGCGATCCCGACGAGCGTGAGGGCGTAGAAGAACCAGTCGAGCGACGAGCGCTCGTAGGTGAGACTGACGTCGTTGGAGGTGGGGACGACGACCATGAAGTTGGGAGCGACGCGGTACGGACCCTCGGCGCCGTGTGCCTGCCAGTTCGGGAAGTAGCTCACCCGGACCAGCACCGGCACCCCGATCTGGTCGACGTGGAAGTGCACGGACTGCTCGCCGATCTCGACGTCGGACACCGTGATCGCCGGCAGGTTCACGACGTCGATCGGCTCGGCGGGCACGACGTAGTCGACGTTGCGGCTGCGGTCACCGGGCTCGCCGACCCGCGCCGCCATGTCGACCTCCACCGGGATGCGCTGCCAGTCGTCCGGGCCGTCGTTGGCCGGACGCGCCGCCCAGTCCTCCTGCCGTTGGAACCAGCTCGTGCCGACCTCGAGATTGCGCTCGCGCTGGTCGCCCTCGCGCGGTTCGACGACGACGGGCTGCACCTGCAGCGCCTCGACGATTCGCGCCTCGGAGAGCTCGTAGATGTCCCACGGGCCCGAGCTGGTCACGAACTCCAACCGATCGTTGCCCGCCGCCTGGGCCTTGGCCTCGTCGGTCCGGACCATCAGGTAGCGGACCCCGAGGTCGGCCATCTCCGGCACACCGACGCTCGCGTCGTTGTTGACGTACCGCAGCTGGCGGACCGGGTTCGACGAACTCTTCGACATCGCCGCCGCGGTGAGGAAGTGGTACGGCGTGGTGCCCGACGCCTCGAAGAACAGGCCCTCCATCGACGCGATGCAGCCGTCGGTCCAGTGCGGCAGCAGCATCAGCGCCATCGTCGTGCCGTACTGGCCGTTGTCCTCGTTGTTCTCCCACAACGCCCGGCCGCAGCCCGCGGTCCTTGCCGATCTCGTCCATCGTCTGCACCACGTCGTGGTACTCCGGGTACGCGGAGCGTCCCTCGTAGCCGACCATGTTGTAGCGGGTCCACCCGTCGGCGACGGCTCGTCCGCCGGACGGGGTCTTGCGGAACGGACCCCACGCGTACACCGTCGTGTCGCCGCTGCTGACCCGGCCGTCGAACGGCAGCATCTCGTACATCCAACCGAACACGACGAGGCACGACAGCGTGATCATCCCGGCCGCGACGGCACCCTCGTACACGGTCATCTGCTCGGACGCCAGCCGGCCGCGCACCGCGTTGATCACCCAACCGATCACCTCGAGGGCGCCGATCATCATCAGCAGGTAGCGCATGAGGTAGACGAACGGGAGCAGCCGCGGATTCCACAGGAGGCCGATGAGCGGCAGGCTGTCGCGGGTGATGTAGACGAGCCCGACGAAGGCGATGCCGATCAGCCCCATCGCCGTACCGGTGAGGTTGCGGCGCATGATCATCGCGATGAAGCCCACGATCGCCAGCGTCGTGATGATGATGTCGAGCGGCGTCGTGAGCGGGAAGAACATGTCGAAGAACGAATCGCTGGCGCCCTCGGGCCGGAACCCGTACTTCATGTCGGTCATGTACTGGTGACCGAACAGGAACGGGCCGACCCACCAGGCCGACAACAGCAGCGTCGTGGCCCCGGTGGTGATCGCGTAGACGAACCGTTTGCGGTCGATCCAGACCAGGCAGAGGATGATCGCACTGACGGCGACGAAGATCAGCACGATGCCGTGCGAGACCGCGGCCAACGACAGCACGATCGCCGCGCGGACGCGGTACTTCCCCGTCCGCAGTCCGCCGGCGAGCAGTCCGAGCCCGAACATCGCCAGCGTGAGGGCGATCGAGAACGAGAACTCCCCCGCCATGGTGGACTTCACGTTGCCGCCGTAGATCTGGTAGCTCTCGTCGAGCAGGAAGCAGAGGCCGGCGATCGCGAACAGCTCGGGGATGGGGTGGCGGAAGGCGGCGAGCCGTCCGAACGTCCAACAGGCGATGGGGAACAGGATGAGCCCGGAGATCGCCACGAGCTTGAACGCCACCCCGTACGGGAGGAGCACGTCGAGCGCCACGATGGCCAGCGCGGGCACGACCATGTAGAAGCGGTAGATCGGCAGGCCGCCGTACCAGTCCATGCTCCAGCCCGAAAGCTGGAAGTGCGGGAGCAGGTGGTCGCGGAGGTAGGCCGGCGCCCAGACGTGGGCACCCATGTCGCCGCCGGTCGGCGTCGTCTGGTCGAACACCAGGTCGCTGCTCGCCGAGAACGGGTTGAGGTGGACGACCATCATCATGATGACCGTCGACGTCACGAGCACGGTGGACGTGACGAGCACGCGCACGACGCGCTCGTTCGTCCACGGCCGCTGCCACCAGGCGACCGGGCGGCGCACGACCCGCCGCGCCGCACGCCGGTACCACGGTCCGACCGGCGCCGTCGGATCCTCGACGAGCACGACGTCGCCCTCCGCGACGGGTTCGGTGGTGGTCTCGTCGGTCTCGGTGGTCGTCGCCGCGACGTGATCATCGGGGTAGGCGCGGTCGTACCACTCGATCGCGTCGCCCTCGATGGGCGACCCAGGGTCCTTCAGATCGTCACTCATCACACCATCCGCGCCGCGAATGCGTCCACCATCATGGCCGGTGATCCGGCCCGCGCCTCGTCACGCGTCGTCTCGCTCACCAGGCCAGTATCAGCCCGGTCACGTTGAAACCGATGTGGGCGCAGATCGACATCCCGAGCCGGCCGGTGCGCATCGCACAGAAGCCGAGGATCAGGCCGAACACGAACAGGCCCGGGTACTCCACGACTCGGAAGTGGACGAGGGCGAACAGCAATGCCACGCCGACGACGACGAGCCCGTCGCTGTAGCGGGCGAGCAACGACCGCTGGAGCAGGCCGCGGTAGAACAGCTCCTCGACGATCGGTGCGCCCAGGCCGACGAGCAGGACGAGCAGGATGGCCGACCCCCCGCTCGCCCGGTCGATGAGATCCTTGGCGTTCTCCTGCAGGCGGTCGTCGGTGAAGGTGCCGGGCCACAGCCACTTCAGGGCCAGGTAGACCAGGTTGACGACGACGAGCTGGGAGAGCACGCCGATACCGACGCCGAGCACGTCGATCGGGCGGAACGTCAACCCGTAGTCGTCGGCGAAGCGCGCCGTGCCGACCCGGTCCGACGCGATCCACATGCCGACGAGGTAGCAGACCCAGGCCGCGGCCAGCCCCGCACCCAACACGCCCATCGACACGTCGGCGACGTCGGTGCCTCCGCCGAGCGCGGCGAGCACGATCGATGAAACGACCTGGGCCACTGCCCACGACACGACGAAGGTGATCAGCGCGGTCGTGAGATCGATCGGGGGAGCCGCGGCGGCTCGGATCGGGTTGCCGGTGGGGTGGAACGCGCCGCGTGACGTCGGATCGGCCACGGAGCGCGACACTACCGGCGCCTGCTGTCGACCGAACGTCGGAGTCGCGAACGAACGGTGCGAACCCGCCGCCGAGCTCGACGTTCGACGCCGTCACCAGCCGACGACGTCGTCGTCCGCCTCGCGGGCCCGGTCGCGGTCACGCTCCCGGAGGATCCGCAGCACCCGCTGCTCCTGCGCCTCGCCGGCCGACAGCCGACGTGCTACCGGCTGCAGCTCGTCGGCGCGGAACTGCCGGTCGAACCGCTGCTGGAGCGCCTGACGGCTCCGGCCGAGGAGGCGCCCGATCACCGCCCACGAATCGCCGCGGCGCCGGGCGGCCAGCACCACGCGGCGCTCCAACCACGGCAGATGGTCCTCCGTGAATCGCCGGTAGGCCAGGAGCGCCCGGCGCGCATCGTCACCCAACATCTCGTCGACGAGCTGGTGGAGTTCCCGCTGCGTGCTCATGGCCCGATCATGAACGACCGGTACGACAGCCATCCCCGGTCGGGAGCCGTGGCAGAAAGTGTCAACCTGGCTTGCCCCCGACGCAAGCCAGGTTGTCGATTTCTCCGAGACCGATCGCCGTCCAGGATTCCCCGGCCGTTGCGAGCGTTCCGACGCCCCGATTCAGACGGCCGGTTCAGCGGCGGGTTCAGACGGCGACGAGGACCGGATGGTCGACGCGGCGACGATCGTCGAGCATCCAGCCGTGGGGCACGGACAACCGGGCCGCATGGCGCACACACAGGTCGTATGCGTGCGGGTCGCGTTCGACGAGCAGTTCGTCGAGCCAGACGTGTGAATGGCCGTAGTCGTAGGTGAGTGTGACCGCAGCGCGTTCGGAGCAACCCGGGCGCGAGCAGAGACGACGACTCCCGACCGATGCGATGCCCACGACCATCGGCCCGAATCTAGGGGGCGGCCCTGCCGCCGAACGTGGATACCGGCGCCGACCCGGATGGCCCCGGCTGGCCTGTCAACGTTCCGTCGGCCCCGTAGCATGGTTCCATGAGCAATCTGCCTCCGCCGCCGCCTCCTCCCCCACCGGGGCGCGGCCAAGGTCAGCAGCAGGGCCAGCAAGGTCAGCAGCGGCGTGGTGAGCCCGACCGGCGTCCCGAACGCGGTCACGGCGACCCGCCGTCGACCGGCTCCGGCAAGGGTCCCGGCAGCTGGCCGAAGTGGACGCTCTGGCTCCTCGTCGGCGTGGTTGCCGCCGCGTTCCTCGTACCGAGCCTGTGGCCGAGCAAGAGCGGCGAGACGCTCGAGTACTCCGAGTGGCGCGAACAGGTCATCGAGGGGAACATCTCCACCGCCGTCATCAACAACGGTTCCGGCAAGATCACCGGCGAGTTCACCAACGGCGACAAGTACAGCACGACCGGCGACGGCGCCACGGGCGTCTCCGACGCCGACCGCGCCCTGATGGACGAGCACGACGTCAAGTACGAGTTCGAAGCACCCAGCAACAACTGGTTGCTCGGCGTCCTGTCGATCTTCCTGCCGGTGGCGCTGATCATCGGGTTCTTCATCTGGATGCAGCGACGCGCCCAGGGCCAGATGGGCAACGTCATGTCGATCGGGCGGAGCAAGGCCAAGGCCTACGACGCCGACAAACCGTCGACCACGTTCGACGACATCGCCGGCTACACCGGCGTGAAGCAGGAGATCACCGAGGTGGTCGACTTCCTGCGCATGCCCGAGCGGTTCAAGGAGATCGGCGCCCGGGTGCCCAAGGGCATCCTGCTCGTCGGCCCTCCCGGTACCGGCAAGACGCTGTTCGCCCGCGCCGTGGCCGGTGAGGCCGGCGTCGGGTTCCTCAGCGTCACGGGGTCGGACTTCATGGAGATGTTCGTCGGTGTCGGCGCCAGCCGTGTCCGCGACCTGTTCCAGCAGGCCCGCCGCATGGGCCGGGCGATCATCTTCATCGACGAGATCGACTCGATCGGCCGCAAGCGCGGCGCCGGCCTCGGCGGCGGCCACGACGAACGGGAGCAGACGCTCAACCAGATGCTCGCCGAGATGGACGGCTTCGAGACGTCCGAGGGCATCGTCATCATGGCCGCGACCAACCGCCCCGACATCCTCGACCCGGCGTTGCTGCGTCCCGGGCGGTTCGACCGTCAGATCGTCGTGCCGTTCCCCGAGGCGAGCGAGCGCAAGGCGATCCTCGAGGTCCACAGCCGCGACAAGCGGATGGGGCCCGACGTCGACATGGAGACGATGGCCCAGGCGACCCCCGGCATGTCCGGCGCCGACCTGGCCAACCTCGTCAACGAGGCGGCCCTCGTCGCCGTGCGTCGCGGGTCGAAGCAGATCGAACGGATCGACTTCGAGAACGCCCGCGACCGCGTCGTGCTCGGCGCCCAGCGCGAGTCGCTGATCATGTCGGCCGAGGAGAAGCGGGCCACGGCGTACCACGAGGGCGGGCACGCGCTGCTCGCCACCGTGCTGACCCACGGCGATCCGCTGCACAAGGTGACGATCCTGCCTCGCGGCATGGCCCTCGGCGTCACGTGGTCGCTCCCGCAGGAACGCCACACCTACTCCAAGGAGTACTTCGAGGACACGATCTGCAAGGCGATGGGTGGACGTGTCGCGGAGATGATCGTGTTCGGCCACCTCAACTCCGGTGCCGCCAACGACCTCGAACAGGCCACCGGCATCGCCCGCCGCATGGTGCGCGAATGGGGCATGTCCGACCGGGTCGGCCCGATGGCGTGGAGCAGCCAGCAGCAGGTGTTCCTCGGTGAGGACCTCATGTCGTCGGGTCGCGAGTACTCCGACGACACGGCCAAGCTCCTCGACGAGGAGATCGCCCGCATCCTGACCGATCAGGAGGGCCGGGCGACCGACATCCTGACCCGCCACCGCCGTGGCCTCGAGTTGATCGCCGACGCGCTGCTCGACCGGGAGACGATCGACGGACCAGAGGTCGCCCGCCTCATCCACCTGGGCATGACCGAGTCGGGCCAACCGGCCAACGACATCATCGCCCGCTGAGCGGGCCGATCAGGTCGGGTCAGGGCGCCGTCCGGCCCAGGTCGGGTTCGGGCGTCGTGCCCGGCTGGCGGGCCTCGGCCACGGCGGCCCACAGATCGGTGGCCGACATCGGCCCGACGAAGCCGGCATGGCTGACGCCGTCGGCGTCGGCGACGACCAAGGTCGGCACCACGGCGATCGCGTAGCGCTCGTGCAACGACCGAGACGAGAGGTACTCGACCTCGACCACGGCAACGTCGCGACACTCGAGCACCCGCGCCTTGTCGACGACGCTGCGGCACACGTCGCACGTCGCCGAACTGAACACGGCGACCAGCCAGGGAGCGTCCGGGCGGGCGAAGTCCGACCGGTCGAGCTGGTCGGGAATGGCCGCCGCCCGCTGGGTCGGCGCATCGGGGGTGCGCCGGGCGCGGGCGACGACCGCCACCACGGCGACGACCGCGATGATGGCGACGGCGATGACGACCCGGTCCACGAGCGCAGGCTAACGAATCGTCACGAGGCGGCCGACGACGGCAAGGCCCACGAACTCGAGCGACCCGGCAGGTCGCCGCCCCGCGCCAGCGATCGTTCCACGAAGACCCGGTTGGATGCCGTGACGATGAGCTCGCGGTTCAGTGCATCGGGTGCCGTGAGGTCGATCGTCATCACGGCGCCCGGCCCGATGGGGATGTCGCTCAGCCCTTCGATCGCCGTCGGACCACCCGGGCCGACCGCTTGGACCGTGACGGTTCCGTCGACGTTGTCGACGTTGTAGACGGTGAGCGCGGCGGTCGTCGGTTCGTCGGGCCCGATCCCGAGATGCCACTGGGTGGCGACGAAGCCGTCGGCGCGCGGCGGCGCCCCGAGCAGGACCGACGTCGCCACCGAATCGCCGGCCGGGCCGGGTGAGGGCCCGTTCGACGACGATCGACGGTTCGGCCAGCGTCGAGAAGACGACGGCATGGCGCCCGTCCGGCACGGTTCCGGCGTACTGCTCGTCGGTCGGGTCGAACACGACCACGCGGCGCGACGGCACGGTGATCGTCGGGATGCCGCCGAAGTTCGCCTCGACCGGCAGGCCCAGGAACACGGCATCGACGTCGACGTCGGCATCGGTCGGGTTGTAGATCGCATAGGTCTCGGTGATGCCGTCGCCCTGCTCACCGTCGGCGAACCAGAACTGGTCGCGAGGAGCCGGTGCGGCGAGCGTGACCTCGTAGCCGAGTCGTCCACCGCCCAGGTAGTGCTGAGCCCGACCGAGCACGATCCGGCCGGTCGTCGTGGTGACCTCGACGGCGATGACCGGCTCGTCCTGGACGCCGAGTGCGGGATCGGCGAGCGGGATCACCTTCACCGAGCGCGGTGGGATCGGGAAGCCGCGGAATGCCGACGGCGACGACTCGGCCGACTCGGTGGCGAACGTCAACTGGGCGATCGCCACGTCGTCGTACGGGTTGGTGAGGATGAGCGACTCGACGCTGCCGTCGGCGGTGAACCCGTCGGCGAGATACCACGTGTCGGACGTGTCGTTGGAGCACGGGGCCACCGAGTTCCCGGCGGGGTGGAGGGCGCGCTGCTCGACGAGGCCCCCTCCGCCGTCGAGTTCGACGATGACGCTCACGAACGGCGCGGTGGCGAGCGACGAGATGTCGATCGTGTCCTGCGACCACGGCTCGACGGTGAAGTCCTGTGTCGCCGCCACGCCGTCGGGTGTGAGCACGTTGAACCGGCCGACGAGTTGTTCGCCGGCGCGGTTCGAGACGACCACCTCGCCACCGACGCCGTCCTCGCCGGATGCCGGCAGCCCGGGACAGAACCAGCTGCTCGTCAGCTTGTCGGTGTCGTTGACGTGCGGCATCCAGCTCCCGGCCTGGAGTGCGAAGGTGGCCGGAACCTCCGTCGGTGCGTCGCGGCCGATGGCGAACAGGCCGACGAAGCCGACGATCACGACGATCAGCGCGGGAACGGCACGCCTGATCACGGCGCCACCTCCACCACGGCGGCGGCGTCGCTGTCGGCCGGGGGCAACACGATCAGCGTCTCGTCGACGGCGTACGAACGCACGCGTCGCGCCCGGGGGACGCGGATCTTCAAGGCGATGAAGATCGCTCCGGCCCACAGCGCGACCTGCAGTCCGACGAGCAGCGCCCGCTCGGTCGGTGTGTCGTACCGGAGCTCGGCGACGCCCGGCGCGGCGACGTCGAAGGCGGTGCTGATGCCGAACGATCGCCGGGCCGCGACGTCGGTGCCGTCGACCGACAAGTCCCAGTTGGGGTCGTAGGGCACGCCGAGCTGCACCACCCCGGCAGCCACGTCGGCGGTGGCGACGTCGAACTGGTCGGCGCCGGGCATGATCGGCGTGGCATCGGTCAGATCGGCACGGAGCAGCGCTTCGGTCCCCGCCGTCTGGCTCGCCGCAGCGGTCGCCCCGCCGAGGAGGCTGACCGTGGGGAGCCAGGCGCCGTTCTCGTAGATCTCCAACGTCGGGAATCCACCGGTCACCGACGACAGGTCGAGCTGGTCGTCCAGCGCCCCGGCCAGCCCGTCGGCCACGGGGATCGGTTCGTCGGTGGTCGAGTTCACCCCGTCGAACTCCGGGATGACGATGTAGCGGATCCCGAGTGGCGCCAGCAGACGACCGGCGCGCAGCGTCGACGACGACGAGATCTGGTCGAGGGCCTCGGTGACGATGTCACCGGCAGGGGTCGAGGGGGCGACCCACCGATCGCGGACGTCGAGATCACCGTCGTCGATGATCGCCCACGACAACCCGTCGCGGTACTCGGTCGACGGCACCGGCAGCACTCGCGAGTCGCCGAGCAGCAGCACCCGGTAGTCGCCGTCCGCCGGCTGGTCGACGAGCCAGGCGTTCATCAACCGGCCGAGGGTCGTGTCGGGGGTGCTCCAACGGCCGTCGCCGACGGCCAGGATGCCGGGGACCACACCGACCACGATGGCGATCATCGCCAGGATCCCGAGCGGCTGACGCCATCCGAATCCGGCGTCGCGCACGTCGAGATCGAACCCGGCGAACAGGGCCCCGGCCGACACCGACACGCCGAAGGCGACGGGCACGAGCAGCACGCCGGCCTCCGGCACGTCGAACGGCAGCGAGCCGCGGTCGCCGAGCACGGCGAGTGCTCCGAACACGATCACCAGCACGGCGGCACGGACGGCCCAGGTCAGGCGCCACGCCTTCGCCAGGGCGATCGCCACCACCACGGGGGCGAAGAGCGCGACCGCCAGCACGGCGAGATCGGTCGGGCCGATCTCGAACGACGCCAGGGCGAGCAGGCCGCGGCCCGGATCGCCCAGCGGTGGTGCGCCGACGAGTTCGGCCCACGACCACGTGGCCACCCACGGTGCGTTGAGCACCACGCCGACCAGGGCGGCACCGACGCCACCGATCGCGAACCACGCCGCCACGCGCCACGAGGCGAACGCCAGCAGCGTGCCGAGGGCCAGACAGACGGCGATGACGATCGTCAGCGGAACCGCGATCGGCGCGAACGCCGGCGGCGAGGGCGACGACGAGTCCGGCGACGACGACGCGTCGAGCGCGTTCGGCCCCGGTGATGCGGCCCACACCGTCGGTGAGGTCGACCGCCGCCGACTCGGGGTCGGCCGTTTCGAGGCCGGCGGCCCGACGCAACAGATGGACGATCCAGGGCGTCGCGGCGTAGACGACGAGCACGGTCAGCCGGCCGCCTGCCATCGCACCGCCGATCAACGGGGTGGCGGCGAACACGACGAAGGCCCCGATGCGGGCCCGCGTCGAGGGGAAGATCGTGGCGAACTTCCACATCCCGGCGACGCCGGCGACGAGCAGACCGACGGTCAGCAGCGTCTGCAACAGGCCCATGCGGAACAGCGTGAACGGAGCGAAGCCGGCCAGGCTGGCCCATCCCGTCGGGTTGGCCTCGGTGGCCCCCGCACCGGTGCCGTTCCAGCCGGACACGAACGAATCGAGCAGCAGGCGCGGGCTCCGCGGGAACGGCAGGAACTCACCGACCGCCGGAACGCCCTCGGTGAAGAAGGCGCGGCTGCCGATCAGGAGCCCGGCGAGCACGCAGAACCACACGATGACCGGGCCCGTCGTGCCGTCGCGCCACCGGCGCACCGTCACGTCCTGCGACACGTAGGTGGCGACGTCGCGGGTGCGCATGTACGACGTGAGCCGGGCGCTCCCCCGCACCTGCAGCCCCGCCACTTCGCGTTCGGGGACGCGGCGCAGCGGTTTCACGGCCCGTCGCCGGGCGAGCACCGACGGCGTGCGCGGGATGAGGCCCAGCAGGGCGCGCAGCGACGCCCACGCCTGGCCGAACGTGGCCGTGAAGACGCCGACGACGAGCTCGGCCATCGTCAGCAACACGATCTCGAGCGACCGACCGGGCAGGCGCGCCCCGCCCGTCGAGCGCGGCGACCGTACGCATCCGGTGCTGCGCCGCGAGCCGGACGTGGTTGAGGTCGGGGCGGCGGCGATGCAGGTCCTCGCGATGGCGCACGCGGGCCGACGGCGCGACGACGACCCGCGCCCCGCTGTGGTGGATCCGCCAGCACAACTCGACGTCCTCGCCGTGGAACGACAGCGACTCGTCGAAGCCGCCGAGCTCGCGGAACAGGTCGGCGCGGATCAGGATGCAGGCGCTGGGCACGGCGAACACGTCGCGGACGCCGTCGTGCTGCTCCTGATCGAGTTCACCCAGCTCGATCGCGTGGTCCACCTCGCCGAACCGGTCGACGCCCATGCCGACGGAGATCAGGACCCGGGGGTCGTCCCAGCCGACGAGCTTCGGCCCCACGGCGCCGGCATTCGACCGATAGAGCTCCTCGACCATCAGCCGCAGGGCGTCGGGATCCATGGCGATGTCGTCGTGACAGAGCAGGAACAGGCCGTCGCCCTCGACGAGACGGAGCACCTCGTTGGCCACGGCGCCGAATCCCGGATTCCCGGCGGCCGGCCGGACGAAGGCCTCGGGCAGCCGAGCGGTGATGCGCGACTCGATGGACGTGTACGTGTCCGTGGCCGCGTCGCCGGCCTGCTCGTCGCCGGCGACCTCATCGCCGGCAATCAGGAAGAGGAAGCGGAGATTCGGATAGTCCTGGCGGGCGAACGACTCGATCGTGTCCTCGAACCACGGCTCGGGTTCGTGCACCACGACGACGGCGACCACGGGCGGTGCCGGCGCTGCTGCCGCTCTTGCTGGGGGCGCGTGCTCGCTTGCACCGACGTGCACGGTCTCCGGTTCCACGATTGATCGAGGCTAGCGGTGTGCTGTGAAAGCGGCGGGTCAGCGGGATGCGACGCCTGGCACCGACTCGCTACGCTGCCGCCCGATGGCTCTGCGGCCGCGATTCGACCCGACGAACCTCGACCTCACCGATTTCGACGTGTCGGCCATGCTCGACTCCGACGCCGGGCGGGCCGCCCGTGCCGTCGTCGGAACCGCCGCCGTCGGCGTGCGCGAGGTGGCCTACGTCACGGTCGGATTCGCCGTGCTCGGGCTCCAGCGGATCCGTGTGGGACGCCGCGAGTCGGCCCGGACACTGCACCGGTAGTCGAACCTCCCCTCGCTAGGCTTCGTCAGTCGTGTCGTCCGTCGTGCCTCCCGCGCCTGCCAAAACCTCGCTGCCCGAAGGCACGATTCCGGTCGGGATCGCCCTGCTGCTCGCGGGGTTCGCGACCTACGCGTTCTTCCGCGTCGGCACGAAGGCGGTCGGTGGGCCCGACGAGTTCGCACCGCTGGCATCGCTCTGGTTCGTCACGTTCGCGCTCGCTCCCGGGCTCTTCCTCCCGCTGGAACAGGAACTCGGCCGAGCGATCTCGCACCGGCGGGCGCTCGCCCAGGGCTCGTACCCCGTGGTCCGCAAGGTCGTGTGGCTCGGAGCGATCATGGTGGGCATCGCGGTGTTCTGCACGGCGCTCGTCAGCCCGTTCCTCGCCAACTCGTACTTCGACGGCAACTGGTTCATGGTTGCCGCACTCGCCCTCACCTTCGTGGGCTACGCGCCGGCCCACCTGGCCCGCGGCATCTGCTCGGGCAGCGGGCGGTTCACCGAATACGCGGTGATCATGGGCTCCGACGGGGTGGTGCGCATCGTGCTGTGCATCCTGTTCGCGGTCATCGGCATCACCGCCGTCGGGGCCTACGGCCTCGTCATCGCCGTCTCGCCGCTCTTCGCCGTCGTCTACGTGTACCGGCGGGGCGGATTGCGGACCGAGCCGGGCCCCGACGCCGACTGGAACGAGATCACCCCGAACCTCGGGTGGTTGCTCCTCGGCTCGATCTTCGCCGCCACGTTGCTCAACGCCGGCCCGATCGCCGCCGGCCTGCTCGCCGGTCCGGAGGACGACGCGCTCGTGTCGGCGTTCTCCTACGGTGTGCTCCTCGCCCGCATCCCGCTGTTCCTGTTCCAGGCCGTGCAGGCAGCCTTGTTGCCTCGTCTCAGCCGGCTCGCGGCGCGAGGGGAGCTGCTCGAGTTCCGGACCGGGCTGAGGCGTCTGGTCATGGTCGTGATCGGCATCGGCGTCATCGGTGTCGCCGGGTCGCTGCTGCTCGGCCGATGGGTCATCGATCTCGTGTACCACGTCGATCTCAGCGGACGCACGCTCGCCATGCTGTCGTTCAGCAGCGCCTGCTACATGATGTCGATCGCCATCAGCCAGGCGGTGATCGCCCTCAAGGGCCACGCGCTGGTGTCGGTCGGCTGGGGCCTCGGCGTCATCACCTTCCTGTTGGCGCTCTGGTTGAACACGCAGGAGGTGTTCCGCAGCATCGAGGTGGCACTCGTGCTGTCGTCGTTCGTCACCACGATCGCGTTCGCCATCGCCCTCCAGCTCCGGCTGCGCAGCGGTGTCGTCCCTGATCAGCAGTCGATCATGGAAGCGATCACCGACATGCCCTTCGAGACCTGACCCCACCGTTCGCCGGGGACGGGTCCGGAATGAACGGAGTCAGCCGGGGAGGGGGAGGTGGTGTTTGGTGGCTTCGAGTTGGAGGTCGTGGGCGACCATCATCTTGATCAACGCCGGGAAGTCCACCTCGGGCTCCCAGCCCAGCACGTTGCGGGCCTTCGACGGATCGCCGATGAGGAGGTCGACCTCGGCGGGGCGCAGGAACTTGGGGTCCTGGCGCACGTAGTCACGCCAGTTGTCGATCCCCACCTCACCGAAGGCCCGCTCCACGAGTTCTTCGATCGAATGCGTCTGACCGGTGGCGACGACGAAGTCGCCGGGTTCGTCCTGCTGCAACATCAACCACATCGCCTTCACATAATCCCCGGCGTAGCCCCAGTCGCGCTTCGAATCGAGGTTGCCGAGCACCACCTCGTGCTGCAGACCCAACTTGATGCGGGCGGCGGCGTTGGTCACCTTGCGGGTGACGAACTCCATCCCCCGGCGGGGGCCCTCGTGGTTGAACAGGATGCCGGAGGAGGCATGCAGCCCGTAGGACTCGCGGTAGTTGACGACGATGTCGTGCCCGAACACCTTGGCGCACCCGTACGGGCGAGCGGGGGTGGAACGGGGTCAGTTCGGTCTGCGGGGTCTCGCGGACCTTGCCGAACATCTCCGACGACGACGCCTGGTAGAAGCGGATCGGGTTGTTCTGCGAACCGCCGACCATGCGGATCGCCTCCAGCATGCGCAACACACCGAGACCGGTCAGGTTCGCCGTCAACTCCGCCTGGCTGAAGCTCAGCGCCACGAAGCTGATCGCACCCAGGTTGTACACCTCGTCGGGCTGCGCCGCCTCCAACGCCGCCACCAGCGACGGGAGATCGGCGAGGTCACCGGAGACCAGTTCCACGTACGGGAACTCCTCGGCGACCTGCTGCGCGCGCGGGTTGTTCTGCCCCTTCACCATCCCCAACACGTCATAACCCTGACCGTGCAGGAACTCGGCCAGATGCTGACCATCCTGACCCGTGATACCCGTGACGAACGCTTTTGGCATAAGGGAGACGAGTCTACGATGCGGTCGCCGCGAGACCACCGCTACGCTCACGCCCCACATGGTCCAAGCCCCCACGATCAGCGTGGCGATCGATGTCGCGCCGCTCCATGGGCCCCGCACCGGCATCGGGCACGCCGTGGCCGGTGTCGTCGGAGCGCTCAGCGCCTCGGAGCGGGCGGTGGCGCTGAAGCCGTACGTCACCAGCACCCGGGCCAAGCGGGAGGATTCCCAGCGGCGGCTCCCCCTGCCGGCCGCGGCGGCCATCCGCATGTGGTCGCGGACCTCGCCGCCGCTCGACCGGTTCCTCGGCCGACCCGACGTCGTACACGGCACGAACTACGTCGTGCCGCCGTCGCGATGCCCGTCGGTCGTGTCCGTCTACGACTGCTGGTTCCTCGAGCATCCTCGCGACGTCAACCCCGACGTCCGTCGTGCCGCCGCGGTCCTGCGCCGCCGCGTCGCCGAGGGCACGTACGTCGTCACGTCGTCCAACGCCACGACGGTCAAGGTCCGCGAGCTGCTGGCCACCGATCGGATCCGCACGGTCCATCTCGGCCCGCCGCCGGTGCCGCCGATCCCGCCCGACGACCGACCGGCCCGCCTGCCCGACCTCGACGGGGCGCCGTTCATCCTGGCGTTGGGCACGCTGGAGCGGCGCAAGAACCTGCCCACCCTCGTGGCTGCGTTCGGGCGCCTCGCCCACGAGCACCGCGATGTCCGCCTCGTCATCGCCGGCGCCGGTGGCAACGACCGTCAGAACGTCGACAAGGCGATCCGCCGCCTCGATCCGGGTGCCGCGTCGCGGATCATGATCGTCGGTCCCGTCGACGACGTGGAGAAGAACTGGCTGCTCTCGACGGCGCGGGCCCTCGCCTACCCGTCGCTCGACGAGGGCTTCGGCTTCCCGATCCTCGAGGCGCAACAGCTCGGCACGCCGGTCGTCGCCAGCACCGCCGGTTCGATCCCCGAGATCGCCGGACCCGCCGCCCTGTTGAGCACCCCCCTCGACGCGGAGGCGCTCGCGGCCAACCTCTACTGGGTGGTCACGAGCGACGACATGCACGACAAGCTGGTCCGTCGCGGCCAGGCGAACCTGCGCCGGTTCGGATGGTCCCGGACGGCCGACCGCCTGATCGACCTCTACGTGGAGCTCTGCGAGGAGTGAGTACACCCTCGATCGCGGTCGTGTCCGGTGGAGTCGGTGCCGCCCGGTTCCTCCGCGGGCTCATCGATGCCGTCGACGACCCGTCGGCGATCACGGCGGTCGTCAACACGGCCGACGACTGCGAGATCCACGGACTGTCCATCTCGCCCGACCTCGACACGGTCACCTACACGCTCGCCGGAGCGATCGATCCCGGCCGCGGTTGGGGGCTCGTCGACGAGCGCTGGACGGCGATGGAATCGCTGGCCCGCTACGAACCCGTCCGGCCCGCCGGGTCGCTCGCCGCCAACCGCTGGTTCAACCTCGGCGACCGCGACCTCGCCACCCACCTGTACCGCACCGGCGCGCCGGGCGGAGGGCGCCACGCTCGGCGCGGTCACCGACGAGATCCGTCGCGCCTGGGACGTGCCGATCTCGATCGTGCCGATGACCGACGATCGCATCGCCACGACCGTCGACACCGTGGAACACGGCGAGATCTCGTTCCAGGACTACTTCGTCCGCCTGCACCACGAGGTCGCCGTCACCGCGGTGCACTTCCGGGGCGAGGCCCGGCTGCACGCCGCTGCTCGACTCGCACTGGAGCACGCCGACGTGGTCGTCATCGCACCGTCGAACCCGATCGTGTCGATCGGTCCGATCCGTTCGCTGCCCGACGTCGACGACATCCTCGCGGCGCGTCGTGATCGCGTCGTCGCCGTGTCGCCGATCGTCGGAGGTGCGGCGCTGAAGGGTCCCGCCGACCACATGATGGTCGAGCTGGGGCACGAGGCGAGCGTCGTCGGTGTCGCTCGTCTCTACCAGCCGATCGCCTCGGCGTTGGTCGTCGACGAGGTCGACGCCCACCTCGCCGATGCCGTCGAGCGTGCCGGGATGCGGTGCGTGGCGACGCCGTCGATCATGTCGACACCGGAGCGGGCCCGGGCGCTCGCCGCGGCGACGCTCGCCGCGATCAGTTGAGCTTGCGCTAGTCGGCGGCTCGCGCTCGCGCCAGACCCTCGTCGAGCGGAGTCCAGGGCGACCACGCGAGATGGATGCGGGCGCGCACCGGTGAGACGGCGAAGCGAACGAGGTCGTCGGGCCGGGCGGACGCGGCCGCCGGCACCAGATCCGAGGCACGACCGACGTGGTCCCACAGTTCGCGGATCGACGTCTGCTCGCCCGTGCCGATGTTGATGACGAGCCCACCGCCTCGCTCGCACGCCCGCACGAAGGCATCGACCACGTCGTCGACGAACACGAAGTCGCGGGTCTGGCGTCCGTCGCCGTGCATGACCGGCGCCGTGTTCGCATCGACCGCGGCCAGGAACGCGGCGACGACGCCCCCGTCGGGCCGTTGGCGCGGGCCGTACACCGAGGCCAGCGCCAGGGCCGTGAACTCGATCGACGAACGGTCGCGGTAGATCTCGAGCAGGTCGATCGTCGATCGGGCGACGACACCGTTGACGCCGCGCGGGATCAGCGCCCCCTCCTTCACCGGGATCGCCTGCGATGCCGGATGGCCGTAGAGGACCGCGGCGGGCACCGCCGCCACCACCTTGACCACTCCGTGATGCCGGCACGACTCGAGGATCGTCGTGACCATGCCGAGCGCCGGAGCCACCTGCCGGCTGCCACGGTCCGGGCGAGGCAGCGTCGCCAGGAGCACGATCACCTCGGGCCGGCGGATGCCGATCAACGTGTCGACGTCGGCGCTGCCGGCATCCAGGTGATGGATCTTCAGGCCTCCCGCGGCGCGGGCCTCGGCGAGGTTGGCGAGGCTCCCGGTGGAGAGATCGTCGACGACTTCGGCCTCGTGACCCTCGGCGAGGAGACGATCGACGAGGTGGGATCCGATGAACCCCGCTCCCCCGATGATCATCACTCGCATCGGTACCCGCACCGGCATGTCATCGGCCGCACCCCATCAGCCTGCATCAGATCAGCCCATCAGATCAGCGATGGGTCATCGGGCACCGCGCCGTCGACGAGACGAGCGCCGTCGTCGACGCGACCTTCGGCGCCGATCATGCTCCGGATCACCGTGGCGCCGGCACCGACGACGCCCATCACGAGCGACCGTTCGACGCAGGCCCGTGCTCGGACCGCCGCCCCCGGAAGGATCACCGAGTCGATGACCCGGGCGTCGGCGGCCACCCGGGCACCGGCACCGATGATGCTGTTGCGGACGAGGGCCGAGGTGGCGACGTCGGCGGTGTCGTCGATCGGCACGCAGCGGTCGAAACGGCGAGCGTCACCCAGCAGATCGAGATTGGCGGCGAGGTACAACTCGGGCCGACCGGCGTCGATCCAGTAGTCCTCGGTGGCCACGCCGTGGAGACCGCCACGGGCGGCGACCTGCGGGAACACGTCGCGCTCGATCGAGGACCGCACGCCGGCGGGCATCAGCTCCAGCACCGACGGTTCGAGCACGTAGGTGCCGGCGTTGATGAAACTGCTCGGCTCGGTACCGGGCTCCGGCTTCTCGACGAACGCCCGCACGAGACCCGCGCCGTGTTCGTCGACGGCGACGTCGACCACCCCGAAGCTCGACGGGTCGTCGACGGCGATCAGATGGATCGTCGCCTCGGCCGACCGCCGGCGATGCGTGGCGATCAGGTGGGCGACGTCGAGGTCGGTCAGCACGTCACCGTTGGCCACGACGAACGTCTCGTCGATGCCGGCCTGGTCGGCGGCGAAACGGATCGCCCCCGCCGTGTCGAGCGGCTCGGGTTCGACGGCGTACGTGAGCGCGACGTCGCCGCACCGCCCGTCCGGGAACGCGTCGATGAACGGTTCGGGTTTGAACCCGAGCGCCAGCACCACCTCGGTGACGCCCCCGCGGGCGAGACGATCGATGAGACGGGCGATCATCGGCCGCCCGCCGATCGGCAGCATCGGTTTGGGCGTCGAATAGGTCAGTGGGCGCAGGCGTGTGCCGAACCCGCCGACGAGCACGACGGCGCGCATCAGCCGCCCGTCGTCACCGGCGTGGTCGCCGGCACCGTCGTCGCTGACACTGCGGTCGTCGCGGTGGCGTCGGTGACCGGCACTCCGTTCGCATTGTCGACCGGGGCGGCCGGCGCCACGGTCCCCGGCGGCACGGTCGTCGCTCCGGGGACCGTGGTCGCTCCCGGGAGCGTGCTGGCGGTCGGCACCACCTGTCCGTTGTCGGCGCCCGCCAGCTCGGGCAGGTTCTGGGCCCACGGCGGCATGCCGACCGCGGTGTCCGGCGGGACGAAGGCGATCGAGAACACCATGGCGTCCTGGTCGACGCGGATGTTGTCGAAGTCGGCGACGTAGGTGGTGCCGTCATCGGTGTCGGAGAAGTTGTTCCACACGATCACCTTCAGTTCGGCGTTTTTCTCCTCACCGTCGATCGTGCACTTCGTCTCGCCCTCTTCGAACGTGCCGTCCGCCTGGAACGCGGCGGGCAGCTGCGCCCGCTGGTCCTCCGGGAACACGAGCTTGTCGTCGCTGAGCTGGACCCCGTAGACGTCCAGGAAGAGGGAGAGCTTCGCCCGTCGCCCGACCGAGGCCGAGGTGAACGGGTGCCAGTGGATGATCCCGTCGTCGTGGCTGTGGATGCCCGTGCGCTGGAACTCGTCGAACCCGGGCGCCGTCGAGTCCTCCTTGTTGCCCGTGAACTGCACCCACGTGTCGCACAGGTAGAAGCCGTACGCCTGGTGCCAGTGGTCGTCGATGGTCGGCGCCGACGCATCGGCGGCGGGCCGGCTCTGCCGGGCGTACACGACCAGGGCGAGGCCGAGGATGACGATCACCGCGACGATCATGGGGAACGTTGTGCCGCCCTGGAAGCGGACCTTCTTGCCTTGGCCCGACTTGGCGAGCTTGGCGGCTTTCTTGGTGGATGACGAGGAGGGTGCCACGAGCATGCGAGGCTATCGGCGGCTCGTGTTGAAGCGGGGTCAGCGGGCCAGCGAGTCGATGAGCTGGTGGTACGCGACGCCGACGGCCGACGGCGAGGCCTCCCGCTCGACCCAGGCGCGGCCCCGTCGCCCCATCGCCTCGGCCTCGGTCCGGTCGGCGAGCATTGCGCGCACGGCGCGGACGAACGCCGCGGGATCGTCCGGAGCGACCGCCACGCCACCGCCGGACTGCCCGAGGATCTTCGGCACCGCGGTCGTCCGGGTCGATCGACGCGACGACCGGACGGGCGGCGGCCATGATCGAGTACGTCTTCGACGGCACGCTGACGCGGGCGAGGCCGCGCTTGAGCGCCACGACGTGCACGTCGCCGGTGGCGAGCAGCTCGGACAGTCGCGACGGGTCGAGGTAGCCGGCGAACCGGACATTGGCGAGTCCGGCCGCGGCCCGTTCGAGCGCCGGCCGCGCCGCTCCGTCGCCGTTGACGAGGAACGTCGCCTCCGGGATCTCGCGGGCGGCGGCGAGCATCAGGTCGAGCGACTGGGAGAATCCGACGTTGCCGGCGTAGAGCACGATCGGCCCGTCGCCGAGCCCGAGCTCCGCTCGATACGGGGTCATGCGGTCGCCGGGGACGATCGCCGCCGTGTCGACGAAGTTGGGGATCACGTGCACGCGGCCGCCGGCCGAGGCGGGCAGCTTCCCGCGGACGTTGTCGGCGAGATCGTCGGAGAGCACCGTGACCGCGTCGGCCCGCAGGTAGCTCATCCGTTCGAGTGCCCGTGCCGCGGCGACGACGCGGCGGTCGGTGATCGCTCCGGTCTCCACGGCCGCGTCCGGGAAGACGTCCTGGATGTTGAAGATCAGGCGGCCCCGCCGCAAGCGGCTCACCAGCCAGCCCGTCAGGCCGAGGGTGATCGGCGGCGACATCGCGACCACGGCGTCGACGCGGCTCAACGGCCGACCGATGCGCAGCGCCTCGACGCCGGCGAGGGCCGTGTAGCCGAGGAAGCCGAGCGCCCGCCGCAGCAGATCGGTCTTGTCGTCGCCGGGAAACGGGTGCACGCGGCTGATCGATCCCCACGGCGTGGCCTCGCGCCGCACGAGGCGCCCGGCCCATCCGGCCTCGATGGCGTGGGTCCGGTACCAGGGCAGCGACGTGACGACGTGCACCTCGTGCCCGAGGGCGACGAGCTCGTGCACGATCCGGGTCATCACGACCCCCGTCGGCGCGGTGTCGGGATCGAAGTGCGGGCAGAGCACCACGATCCTCCGCCCGGAACCGGCCGTCATCGCCGGCGCTCGCATGCGGTGCGGTAGGCGGTGGCGAGCGCCGCGCCCGACCGGGCGATCGTGAAGTCGCCGGCGCGCGCGTGGCCGGCGGCGACGAGCGCGGGCCGTCGGCGGGCGACCTCGTCGAGCGCGCCGGCCCAGGCGTCGACGGTGCGCGGCAGCACGAGGCCGGCGTCGCCCACCACCTCGGCCAACGCCGCCTGGTCGCTGCACACGACCGGCGTGCCGAGCGCCATCGCCTCGACGACGGGAGCCCCGAAACCCTCGTACTCACTGGGGAAGACGAGCGCCTCCGCCAGTGCGATCAGGCCGTCACGATCGGCGGCGGGCACGCGGCCCGGTCGGACGACACGCCGTTCGAGACCGTGTTCGACGATCGCCCGATCGACCTCCGCGGCCGCTGCTCCGGCTCCGCCGAGCAGGACGAGCCGGAGGTCGGGGTCGGTCCACGCGCCCGCCATCACGTCGAGCAGGAACCGGTGGCCCTTGTGGGGATGGGTGATGGCCGGGAAGACGACGACCGGCCCGGAACCGAGCCCGTACCGGTGCCGCAGGTC
Source organism: Ilumatobacteraceae bacterium (assembly GCA_963695145.1). Lineage (GTDB taxonomy): Bacteria > Actinomycetota > Acidimicrobiia > Acidimicrobiales > Ilumatobacteraceae > Sva-07. The sequence continues at coordinate 869,002 of CAVOGB010000007.1, forward strand.
GGACTCGCTCGGGGCATCCCGGCCGAGGTGCGGTTCCACCCCGTGCGGCACGACCACGATGCCGGCCGGATCGGTGCCGAAGTGCTCGACGACGACCGACTTGACGTACTCGGTCGGTGTGGCGATGACGGTGGCGCGCCGGATCGAGCGCGGGATCGTCGTGCGCAGGTATCGCCGCTTGACCGGCGTCAGATACTCCGGATAGGTGAGGTACTGCAGGTCGTGGATGGTCAACACGGTCGGGCCGCGGCCGATCGTCGGCACGGTGCCGCCGCCGTGGTGCACGACGTCGGCCGAACGCGCCCGCCGGGCCAGCCACGTGTTCTCCGCCAGCACGCGCCGCGGCCGATCGGTGCCCGAGATTCCGGCCGCGACGACCGGGTACCGCTGCACGAGTTCGGGATGGGCGTCGACGAAGGCGGGCAGGCAGTACAGCGTCGGCACGAACTCCTCCGGCTGATCCGCCAGGCCGAGGAGCTGGCGCACCAGGTACTCCTCGGAACCGCCGACGTCTCCCGGCACGCACCACAGCAGGTTCACTGCGACGCTGGTCATCTCGCCAGCTCACGGTAGACGTCGAGTGTCCGCTCGGCCGTGGATCGCCACGTGCAGCCGGCGGCGCGCTCGCGCCCGCGGGCAGCCAGCTCCGGTCCCGACCGGGCGGCCTCCCGCAGACCCTCGGCGATGGCGTCGACGTCGAAGGGATCGACGAGCACGGCGGCGCCGCCGGCCACCTCCTCGGTCGACGTCCCACGGCTCGTGACGACCGGCGTGCCCTGCGCCATCGCCTCGAGCACCGGCAACCCGAAACCCTCCCGCTCGCTCGGATAGGCGAACACGCGGGCGGCCGCGTACAGCGGTGCCAGGTCCTCGTCGGGCACGAAGCCGACGAGCAGCGTCTCGGGACGGTCGAGCGCCGGTTGATCGCCCCAACCGTTCATGCCGACGATGACGAGGGGAAGGTCACCGACCTGCACCACCGCGTCGATCAGGCGCCGCAGGTTCTTGCGCGGCTCCAACGTGCCGACGAACAGGACGAACTCCGCCGGCAGGCGGTAGCGACGACGGACGCGGTCGACGTCGGCCTCCCCGACATCGACGAGGTCGACCCCCAACGGGACGTGGCGCAGCCGGTCGGCGGCGAGACCGGCGTCGACGCAGCGCTCGACGGTGGCCCGGCTCGAACAGATCACCAGATCGGCTCCCCGGTCGATGGCGCGCAGGCTCCTGGTCATCAGACGGGCGCCGTGGCCCGTGTACTGCTCCGGATGGTCGAGGAACGCGAGGTCGTGCACCGTGACGACGAGCGGGGCTCTCGTGGCCGCCGGGACGAGTCCGGTGGCATGGACGACATCGACCTCGCCCGTGACCGACTCCACCTTCGGCCAGCGCAGCCGGGTCCACGATTCGTAGAGCCACGGTCGGGCCAGCGGGAGCATGGCCACGGGGCCGTCGGGCCGGAACGGCGGCGCCGGTGGTGCCGGGTGGCGGCCGGCGACGTAGTGCAGCTCCACCTCGTCCGCCATCGACCCGAGCTCGCGCCCGATGCGCACGGCGGCGACCGCGGTGCCACCGGGGACCGGGTGCCAACTCTGTTCCACGGTGTACGCGACCTTGATCGGCGAATCGATCGGCGGCTCGCTCGCGGCGGACATCGGCTCAGTCTGACGTGAGCACGGCGACGAGCTCGTGCAGCGGCTCGCGGAAGTCGCGCAGCGCGGTCAGCCCGGCCGCACGCCAGCGGGCGTTGTCGAGCACGCTGTTGGCCGGCCGTGGCGCCGGGCGCGGCGGATCGAGATCGGCGGACAGGATCGGCCGCACCATCTCGACCGGATGGCCCGCCGCCCGCAGGATCTCCTGCACGAATCCGAACCACGACACGGCCCCCGCGTTCGTGAGGTGGAAGATGCCCGAGCGACGCTCGGCGGCGATCGTGCGGAGCGCGGGAGCGAGGTCGGCCGTGAACGTCGGGCACCCGCGTTGGTCGTCGACGAAGGCCAGCTCCGCCCCCGGCGTGGCGAGGCGCAGCACGAGCTTGACCATGTTGTTGCCGTGTTCGCCGCAGACCCACGACGTGCGCACGACCGCCGCGTCCGGCCCGGCCAGGCGCTCACCGGCCAGCTTCGTGGCCCCGTAGACCGACTGCGGGTTCGGCGTGTCGTCCTCGCGGTACGGACGATCGAGCGTGCCGTCGAACACGTAGTCGGTGCTGACGTGGACGAGGTGGGCGTCGATCTCGCGGGCGACGGCGGCAATGGTGCCGACCGCGTCGGCGTTGATCGCTCGGGCGATCTCGACGTTCGTCTCACATGCGTCGACCGCGGTGTACGCCGCGGCGTTGATGATCGCGTCCGGTCGGGCGTCGAGGATCGCCGAACGGACCGCTCGCTCGTCGGTGATGTCGAGGGCGGCGTGGTCGACCGCCACGACGTCGTCACCGGCCGCCAGTGCGCTCGCCACGACGTCGTGACCGAGCTGCCCGCCGGCCCCGGTGACGAACAGCTTCACCGGTCCTCCAGGCTCAGGCTCACAGGCCGGCTTTGGCCTTCAGCGGCTCCCACCAGTCGCGGTGCTCGCGGTACCACTCGACCGTCGCGGCGAGTGAGTCGTCGAACGTCCGGCCGAGCGACCAGCCGAGATCGGTGATCTTGTCGATGTTCACCGAGTACCGGCGGTCGTGCCCGAGGCGATCCTCGACCGGCGTGATGAACGACTCGTCGCGCCCGGTCAGCTCGAGGAGCCGGTGGGTCAGCTCGTGGTTCGTCAGCTCGTTGCCGGCGCCGATGTTGTAGATCTCGCCGGTGGTCCCGCGCTCGAGCACGAGTTGGGCGGCGATGTTGTGGTCCTCGACGTGGATCCAGTCGCGCACGTTGAGCCCGTCGCCGTACAGCGGGACCTGCTTGCCGTCGAGCAGGTTCGTGGTGAACAGCGGGATGACCTTCTCCGGGAACTGGTAGGGCCCGTAGTTGTTGGAGCAGCGGGTGACCACCACGGGCAGGCCGTACGTCGAGAAGTACGACAGCGCGATGAGATCGGAGCCGGCCTTCGCCGCCGAGTACGGCGAGCGCGGCGCGAGGATGTCGGTCTCGACCGACGAGCCCTCCTCGACCGATCCGTAGACCTCGTCGGTCGAGATGTGCAGGAACCGTCCGACGCCGACGGTGTTGGCGACGTCGCACAGCACGTTGGTCCCCGTGCAGTTCGTCCGCACGAACTTCGAGCCGTCCTGGATCGACCGGTCGACGTGGCTCTCGGCCGCGAAGTGGACGACCGCGTCGTGGCCGTCCATCGCCCGGGCGACGTCGTCGGGCTCACAGATGTCGGCGTGGACGAAGTCGCAGCGCGTGTCGTCGAGGACGTCGCGGATGCTCTCGAGGTTGCCGGCGTAGGTCAAGGCGTCGTAGATCGTGACCTCGTGGTCGGTCGATCCGAGCACGTACCGGACGTAGTTCGATCCGATGAACCCGGCCGCGCCGGTGACGAAGAGTTTCATGTGCCGTGGTGCTTTCTCGGTCCGATTGTCTATTCGAGGTCGATCTGGCAGTGGTCGCCCACCATCAGGCGGACGGCGCGGGGCTTGCGCTTCGTGCGCGACACCATGGCATCGCTGCCGATGAGGCTGTCCTCGAGGCGGGGGATGTCGATGATCTGACTGTTCTCCATCACGACGGAGTGCTCGACCTCCGAGTGCTGCACGAGACAGCCGGCGCCGATCGCGCTGAACGGGCCGATGAAGCTGTCGATGACCCGGGTGCCGGCACCGATCGCCACCGGGCCGCGGATCGTCGAGTTGATGATCTCGGCCCCGACCTCGATGATCACACGACCGTCGATCGCCGAGTCGCCGTCGACCCGGCCGTCGATGCGGGTCTCGATCCGCTCGAGGATCAACCGGTTGGCCTCGAGCAACGGGGTGAGCTTGCCCGTGTCGATCCACCAGCCGGTGAGGATCTCCATGCGGACACGGTGGCCCTCGTCGATCAGCCACTGGATGGCGTCGGTGATCTCCAGCTCGCCGCGCTCGGACGGCTCGATCGCCGCCACGGCGTCGTGGATGAGCGGATCGAACAGGTAGACGCCGACGAGCGCCAGGTCGGACGGGGGGTCGGCAGGCTTCTCGACGAGGTGGACGACGTGGCCCGACTCGTCGAGGCTGGCGATACCGAACCGGTGCGGGTCGGGCACCTGCTTCAGCAGGATCTGCGCCGCCGGCGGGTCGTCGCCCTCGCGGGCCGCCTGGAACGCGTCGACGAAGGCCGCCAGGTCCTGTTCGAGCAGGTTGTCGCCGAGATACATCACGAAGTCGTCGTCGCCGAGGAAGTCACGGGCGATCAGCACGCAGTGGGCGAGGCCGAGCGGTTCGTCCTGGGGGATGTAGGTGATCGTCGCGCCGAACTGCGAGCCGTCACCGAGGCCGGCCATCACCTCGGCGCGCGGTGTCGCCGACGATCACACCGAGTTCGGTGATGCCCGCGTCGACCATCGAGCGGATCCCGTAGTGCAGGATCGGCGTGTTGGCGACCGGCACGAGCTGCTTCGCGCGGGTGTGGGTGATCGGTCGCAGACGGGTGCCGGCGCCGCCAGCGAGGATCAGGGCCTTCATCGGGGCGGGACGATACTCGCGGATCAGTCTTCGGGGACGGGGGGCGGCGGGCCGATCCCGCGGAAGTAGTCGAGGATCGGCTCGGCACCGTCACCGAGCAGCAGCACGGCGTTGCCGTCCTTGGTCGCCCCGACGACCGGGAGCTGGTACTTGTTGACACCGGCGGAGAACGCCTTGCGCAGCGTGCCGGCCGCCGCGACGGGATCGAGGCCCGGGTCCATGCGCACCGCACTGGTCGCCGCGTCGATCGTCTCCGAGGCCAGGAACGGGTCGGACTGGACCCGGGCGATGACGGCCTGTGCCGTCTTGTCGATGAAGTCCTGCTGGCGCTTGATGCGTCCGAGATCGCTCGTCGGATCCTCCTGCCACTTGCCGTCGCGGAACTCCTCGAAGTGGCGGCTGCGGGCGTACTGCAGGGCCTGCAGACCGTCGAGGATGTGGCATCCCGGCTGCTGGTCGAGCCCGGTGTTCTTGTCACGTGTGACGTACCAGAAGCAGATCTCGGTGCCGCCGACGGAATCGATGATGTCCTTGAAGCCGGAGAAGTCGACCTCGACGACGTGATTGATCGGGATCCCGAAATCCTGCGTGATCGTGGAGGCGAGCACGTCCGTGCCGTCGCTGTAGGCCGAGTTGATGCGGTTCTCGGAGTTGCGCCCGGCGATGTTCACCCACAGGTCGCGCGGCAGGCTCATCAACGAGGCGCCGTTGCCGTCCTGCTCCTGACGCAGGATCATGATCGTGTCGCTGCGCTGGCCGGACACCTCGTTGGTGTCGCCGATCCCGCCGTAGTCAGCGTCGTTCGGGTCGGCCGTGGCCCGCGTGTCGGAGCCGATCAGCAGATAGTTGACCGCCGGGCCGTCCTGGGCCTGGAGCACGTCCTCGAGCCCTGCGATGCGCTCCACATTGGCGGTGCGGTCGTTGGCCGCGCTGATCACCCCGGCCGCGCCGCAGACGCCGACGATCACGGCCAGGAGCGCGGCGATGGAGGCCGAACTCCGGCGCCGCCGTCGGCGCGTCGGCGACGAGGGCGCGACATTCATGCGGGGCAAGGGTAGTGGTCGTCACCCGGTGTGCCGTGGCACCACCCGGAGACGTTGGTCTCACCGATTTGCCTCACCGGTCATGCGGTTGCCTCACCGGTCGCTGCGGTGGCTGGCGTGCACCACGTCACCGACGTCGAGCCGGTGGACCACGCCGTCGTTCCCGGCGACGATCAGCCGCCCGTCGTCGTCGACCCCGGTCGCCCGGCCGTCGAGCGTCGACCCGTCGGGCAGTTCGACGTGGACGTCGGTGCCGATCGTGGCCAGGTCGAGCCGGTAGCGGGCGGCGACGTCCGGGCCGAGCGCATCGAAGGCGAGGAGCGTCTCGCGCAGCACGCGGGCGATGCCGATGCCGTCGCCGAGGCGCGCCGCGCCCTCGGGCGCCCAGCCGATGTTGCAACCGAGGCCGACGACCACCGCGCCCGTCGTCGCCGACCGCTGGGCGAGGATGCCGGCCAGCTTGCGGCCGTCGAGGAGCAGGTCGTTGGGCCATTTCAGCTCGACGTTCGCTCCCGGCGCCACGGCACGGGCGGCATCGACGGCAGCGATGCCGACACGCTGGGTCAACGCGGCCGGCGGGTGCGGCACGTCGAGGAACAGCAGCGACACGAGCAGGTTCGTCCCGGCCGGTGCGTCCCAGCGTCGATCGAGCCGGCCTCGACCCGCGACCTGGTGGTCGGCGACGAGGACCGTCCGGTCGCCGGCATCGCCCGCCTCGACCGCGGCGAGCAGGTCGGCGTTGGTGCTGCCGGTGACGGCGAGGCGGCGGACGGTCCAGCCGGCCGGCCACGGTTCCTCGTGCCAGATGCTTCCGGGTGCGGTCATCACCCCTACATTGTCAGCCGTGCTCCAGAAGATCCTGATCGCCAATCGTGGCGAAATCGCCGTCCGAGTCATCCGCGCCGCCCGGGAGATGGGCATCCCGACGGTCGCGATCTACTCCGAACTCGACCGCGACGCCCTCCACGTCCGCCTCGCCGACGAGGCCTACGCCCTCGGCGGTCAGACGGTGGCCGAGAGCTACATCAACACCGACGCGGTGCTCGGGGCGATCGAGGCGAGCGGCGCCGACGCGGTCCATCCCGGCTACGGATTCTTCAGCGAGAACGCCGACTTCGCCCGCCTGGTGACGGCGAAGGGCGTCGAGTTCATCGGGCCCCCGGCGAGCGCGATGGACGAGATGAGCGACAAGGTCTCGAGCCGGCTGGCCGCGATCCGCGGTGACGTGCCGATCGTGCCGGGCACCACCGAGTTCGCCAAGGGCCCCGAGGAGATCCGTGCCTTCGGCGAGGAGTTCGGCTGGCCGGTGTGCATCAAGGCCGCGTTCGGCGGCGGCGGCCGCGGGATGAAGGTCGTCCAGTCGGCCGCCGAGGTGGACGACGCGATGGCGAGCGCCCAGCGCGAGGCGAAGGCGTTCTTCGGTCGCGACGAGGTCTACGTCGAGCGCTATCTCACCTGGCCGCGCCACGTCGAGGTCCAACTCGTCGGCGACAAGCACGGCAACGTGGTGTGGATCTCGACGCGCGACTGCTCGGCACAGCGTCGCCACCAGAAGCTGATCGAGGAGGCACCGGCCCCGGGCCTGGCACCCGGAATCGAAGTGGCGATGGGCGAGGCGGCGGTCAAGGCCGCCAAGGCCGTCGGCTACGTCGGTGCCGGCACCGTCGAGTTCATCTACCAGGACGAGGAGTTCTTCTTCCTCGAGATGAACACCCGCCTGCAGGTCGAGCATCCCGTCAGCGAGATGATCACCGACATCGACCTCGTCGAGTGGCAGATCCGCGTCGCCGCCGGCGAGGAACTGCCGATGACGCAGGACGAGGTCAACGCGGCGCGCCGCGGGCACTCGATCGAGGTGCGGATCAACGCCGAGGACCCGACCGACGGAAAGTTCCTGCCGTCACCCGGGCCGATCACGAAGCTCGTCGCACCCGACGGATTCGGGGTGCGTTTCGACACCGGCTACCTGTCGGGCGATTCGATCAGCCAGTACTACGACAACCTCGTGGGCAAGCTCGTCGTGTGGGGCCGTGACCGTGACGTGGCGATCGCCCGCACCATCCGGGCGCTCGAGGAGATGACGGTCGAGGGCGTCGCCACCACCATTCCGGCCGACCTCGCCATCCTGCGGCACCCCGACTTCGCCGCCGTCGAGCACTCGACGAAGTGGGTCGAGGAGCGGCTCGACCTGAGCGGCATCACCGCACCGGCGCCTGCGCCGAGCACCGACGAGGACGCGCCGCCGCTCGTGAAACGATCGACGACCGTCGAGTTGAACGGCAAGCGCTTCGAAGTCGACATGTGGGTTCCCGAGCAGGTCGGTGTGGCCGCCGCGGCACCGGCGGCGAAGAAGGCGAAGCGCGGGTCCTCCGGCGCCGGTGCGGGCGCGGCCGGGTCCGGCTCGATCGAGGCGCCGATGCAGGGCACGATCGTGAAGGTGCTCGTCGAGGTCGGCCAGGAGGTCGAGGTCGGCGCCGGCATCGTCGTGCTCGAGGCGATGAAGATGGAGAACCAGATCAACGCCGGCAAGGCCGGCACGGTCAAGGAGATCCGCGTGGCGGCCGGCGACACCGTCGGCGGCGGCGACATCCTCGCCGTGATCGAGTAACCGCTCTCCCGCCCGCCGTCGGCGTCGATCTCGGTCGTCTCAGGGCCGGATACCGGACCGAATCCGACCGCGATCGGTCGTGGAACGCTATTCGGCGGCTTCGGCGAGGGCTTCGCTGAGGGCGGGGTGCACGAGGATGCTCTCGGCGAGGTCACCGACGCTGAGACCGGCGGTGACGGCGACGGCGAGCACCGAGATCAGCTCCGCGGCCTGACGGCCGACGATCGAGCCGCCGAGGACCACCCCGGTGGCCGGATCGGAGATGATCTTCACGAAGCCCTGCGTGTCGGCGTTGATCATCGCCTTGGCGGTGGCCGAGAACGGCACCTTCGTCACCCTGATCTTGCGGCCCGAACTGAACGCCTCGGCCTCGGCGAGGCCGACGTCGGCGATCTCGGGCTCGGTGAAGATCGCCGAGGCCGCCTTGTCGTAGTCGAGCTCGCGTTCGACCCTCGTGTGCCGGCCCATCAGGTGCTCGGCGACCTTGCGGCCCTGCATCGACGCCACCGACGACAGCGGCAGCTTGCCGCTGATGTCGCCGGCGGCATAGATGTGGGGCACGGACGTGACGCACTGGCGGTCGATCGGCACGTACCCGCCGTCGACCTCGACGCCCGCCAGTTCGAGGCCGATGCCCTCGGTGTTGGGGATCGAGCCGATCGCCAGGACGGCATGGGTCGACTCGACCGACCGACCGTCGTCGCAACGCACGACCACGCGGTCCGTGTCGGGCAGCCGTTCGATGGCCTCCGCCCGCGCCCCCATGAGGAGCTTCACCCCACGCCGCATGAACTCGGCCTCGAGCACCGCCGCCACCTCCGGATCCTTGCCGGGCAACACCTGCTGGCGGCTGACGACGAGCGTGACGGCGGCGCCGAACATCGAGAACATGTGCACGAACTCGACACCGGTGACGCCGGACCCGACGACGGTGACGCTCTCCGGCAACACCTTGGGCGGGTAGCAGTCGCGCGTGGTCAGGATGCGGTCGCCGTCGGGCTGGCACCAGTCGGGGATGCGCGGGCGCGAACCCGTCGAGACGAGCGCCGCGTCGAACTCGATCGTCTCGACCCCTTCGGCTCCGTCGACCTCGACGGTGTGCGGTCCGGAGAACCGTGCGGTGCCCTTGATCAGGCGCACCCCTTGACTGCTGAGGAGCTGCATCGTGTTGTCGCGCATCTTGTGCTCGATCGACAGGATCCGGCTGGTGAGGTGCTCGACGTCGACGGACGTGTCGACGTCGGCCAGGCCGAGCCCGCCGATCGCGCGGGTGCGGCTGATCGCCCGTCCGGTGGCGATCATCGACTTCGACGGGATGCAGTCCCAGAGGTGGGCGGCGCCGCCGACGACGTCGCGCTCGATCATCACGACCTCGGCCCCGAACCGTGCGGCGTAGGTGGCCGCAGTGTTGCCGGCCGGACCGCCACCGATGATGACGAAGCGAGTGCTCACCGGGAGCAGGCTACTCGGGGGTGAATCCGGCGTCTTCGAACATCGTCGCCCGCAACGTGACGCCGGACGTCAGCGGCGCGGCGTCGGAGGCGGCGTTGGAGCAGAACCGTGAGGGGTACGGGTACTGGTCGCGCGGGTCGCCGACCCACTCGAAGTGCATCCCGTCCGGCACCAGGAAGTTGCCACCCCAGGCGAAGCCGTGCTTGCGGAAGATCCGCACGGTCGCGCAGTTCATGTCGGGCACACAGCCCTGGCACGAGCCCTGCGTGTTCGTGTCGATCGCCTGTCCCCAGCTGTGGCGGGACAGGAACCCGACCGACGAGTCGGGGGTCAGCCGGTTGAACCGGGGTCCGAAGCACCCGCCCGCCGTGTTGGCGTCGGCGTAGTTGATCGTGCCGGCGAGCCCGGCCGCGACGACTTCGTTCATCGCCGCCTGCAGGGCGGGCCGGACCTGGGCGTTGCAGCCCGACGACAGGCGGAGCCCCTGGACGGCGCCGTAGGTGATGAACGTGCTCAGCCACGTGGAGTCGAGCGTCACCGATCCGTCGCCGTTGACGCGGTAGGCGAACTCGCCGAGGGCCCGCTTCGTCGCCGCCATCCCGATGGTGGAGTCCGGGTCGAACGGTTCCCAGCTGCGCCGGATCCTGACCGTGGTGTTGACGAGGCCGTGGGCGGAGAGGGCGGCGTCGATGGCGGCGCGCGACGACGGGTTCCACATCACGACGCTGCTGTTCTGCACGATCCCCAGCCGGTCGGCGGCGGCCGGCGACATCAGCAACTCCGTCCCGCCGATCGTCGCGTCGTCGGCGACGAGCGCCACCGTCATGGTCGTCGGCGTGCCGTTCGCCGCCACGAGGGTCACGGTGTCGCCCGAGGCGGCCCCACGCAGGCCGGCGGTCAACTGGCCCATCACCAGGGTGTTGTCGGTCAGCAGCCCGGAGATCGACGCGCTCATCGTGCTCGCCACCATGTCGAGCGGCAGCACGGTGACACCCATCGGATAGGCGAAGCCGGCCGGCGCGACCTGCACGGGGTTACCGCCACGGCGCACGTCGAGCATGCCGATGCTCGCGGAGCGACCGATCGCCGCCGCGGCGCCCGCGTCCCGTGCCGCGGCGACGGCGGCGGACGCGTTCGCCGCCGTGAGCTCGCCGGAGTTGTTCACCGTGACGATGTCGACCACGGGTGGCCGGATGCGCACCGCACGGGCGGTCGCGGTGGCGCCGGCCGTCATCGGCGGAACGGGCGGGCTCTGGGCAACGGCCTGCATCGAGAGCAGGGCCGCGCCGAGGACCAGGAGGGCCGTCAGACGTCGCACGGGACAGGATCGTAGAGAGTCGACGGCCGCGGCGGGCATCGGGGACCAATTGGATACGCCGCGACGGCCAGAACTCGCTACCGTGCTGCCACCGTGGCAGATGACGATGCGACCGACGAGGGGCACGAGGCGGCGGCCGGCAGCGGCCTGACCGCCGAGCGCACGCGCCGTCTCGGCCTGCTCGCCGAGATGCGGGTCGCCGGCACCGATCCCTATCCGTACCGGTTCGACCGCACCCACGATCTCGGCGAGATGCGGGCCACGTGGGGAGGCCTGGAGGCGGGTACGGAGACCGACGATCGCGTGCGCGTCGCCGGGCGAGTCATGCTGCGGCGCGATTCCGGCAAGTTGATCTTCGCCACCCTCCGCGACCGTGCGGGCGACGTGCAGCTGTTCGTGTCGAAGGCCGTGATGGGCGACGACGCGTTCGCCGCGGCGAAGGAACTCGACCTCGGCGACTGGGTGGGCGTCACCGGAACGGTGATGACCACCCGCAAGGGCGAGCTGTCCGTCAAGACCGAGCAGATCGACCTGCTCGCCAAGGCGATCCGGCCGATGCCCGACAAGTGGCACGGACTGACCGACGTCGACACCCGGTTCCGCCAGCGCTACGCCGACCTGATCGTCAACGACGAGGCCCGGCGGGCGTTCGAGATCCGTCACGCGGTGATCGCCAGCTTCCGGCGCACGCTGCACGAACGGGGATTCATCGAGGTCGAGACGCCGGTGCTGCACATCGAGGCCGGCGGGGCGCACGCCCGGCCGTTCGTCACGCACCACAACACGCTCGACCTCGACCTCTACCTGCGCATCGCCCTCGAACTGCACCTCAAGCGGCTGATCGTCGGCGGGATGGAGCGGGTGTTCGAGATCGGCCGCATCTTCCGCAACGAGGGCATGTCGACCCGGCACAACCCCGAGTTCACGATGATGGAGCTCTACCAGGCGTTCGGCGACTGGAACGACGTGATGGACATCACCGAGGTGTTGATCACCACGGCCGCCCTCGACGCGACGGGCACGAGCATCGTGTCGATCCGCGGCGTCGACGTCGATCTCACCGAACCATGGCCGCGGGTCCGCATGGTCGACGCCGTGTCGGCCAAGGTCGGACGCGAGGTGCATCCTTCACAGCCGATCGAGGAGCTGCGGGCGCTCGCCGAGCAGTACGGCGTCCGGTGGGAGGCGCGCTGGGGCGGGGGCAAGATCGTGGAGGAGTTGTTCGAGAAGCTGTGCGAGGCAGATTTCGTGCGCCCGACGTTCATCACCGGTCATCCCACCGAGATCTCCCCGCTCGCCCGCGTCGACCGCAACGACCCGTGGCTGACCGAGCGGTTCGAGATCTTCGTCGACGCCCGCGAGCTCGGCAACGGCTACTCCGAGCTGAACGATCCGATCGAGCAACGGCTGCGGTTCGAGGAGGAGCAGGCCGCCAAGGACGCCGGCGACATCGAGGCGGGCACGGTCGACGAGGACTACCTGCGGGCGCTCGAGTACGGCATGCCGCCGACCGGTGGGCTCGGCATCGGCATGGACCGCGTGGTGATGCTGCTCGCCGGCGTCGACTCGATCAAGGAAGTGATCCTGTTCCCCACGCTTCGACCGGAGGTTCTGTGATGACTCGGATGGCATGGGGCGCCGGCCTCGCGACGATCGCCGCGGACGGCAGCGTGCTCGACACGTGGTACCGCTGGCTCGGCTGGGGCGAGTTCGGCGACGACGACTGCCCGATCGACGAGATCGACGCCGCGCTCGGCATGCGCGACGCCACCGACGACACGCGCCGCGTGACGATCCGGCCGGTCCGGATCTCGGTCGACGTGGAAGCGCCGCCGGCGTCGCCGTCGGACGCCTACCTCCGCCTGCATCTCCTGTCCCATCGGCTCGCGGCGCCACGGACGCTGAACGTCGAGGGCATCTTCGGCGTGCTGAACAACGTCGTGTGGACCGACCGCGGGCCGGTGGCGGTCGCCGACATCGACGACGTCCGGCTCGCCGTGCGACAGGCCGGTGGTGTCCTGACCGTGCACGGCCTCGACAAGTTCCCGCGGATGACCGATTACGTGATCCCGTCCGGTGTGCGCATCGCCGACGCGTCGCGGGTGCGGCTCGGCGCCCATCTCGCCTCGGGCACGACGGTGATGCACGAAGGCTTCTGCAACTACAACGCGGGCACGCTCGGCACGTCGATGGTCGAGGGCCGGATCACGGCCGGCGTGATCGTGGGCGACGGCAGCGACATCGGCGGCGGATCGTCGATCATGGGCACGCTGTCGGGCGGCGGCACGGAGCAGGTCACGATCGGCGAGCGCTGCCTGCTCGGCGCCAACGCCGGCATCGGCATCAGCCTCGGCGACGACTGCGTGGTCGAGGCGGGGCTGTACGTCACGGCGGGCACGCCCGTGCTCACCCCCGACGGCGTCGTCAAGGCGCGGGAGCTGTCGGGCCAGGACAACATGATGTTCATCCGCGATTCGCAGTCGGGCAAGGTCGTCGTCCGGGCCCGCACCGGCGCGTGGGGCGCCCTCAACGCCGACCTCCACGCCAAGCAGTAGCCCGGAGAATGTCCGCCGGGGACAGACCCCGGCGGACATTCTGCCGGGAGTAGCGTCGACGCATGGCCAGGAAGGACGAGTTCGGCGAGCCGGTCGAACTCGAGGCCGCCGGCCGCGTCGTCGAGATCACGAATCCCGGCAAGGTGATGTTCCCGTCGGTCGGCGCCGGCAAGGAGGAACGCACGAAGCTCGACCTGGCCAACTACTACGTGGCGGTCGGCGAGGCGTTGATGCGCACGGTCCGCGACCGTCCGGTGCTGCTCGAGCGGTACCCGAACGGCGTGCGCGAGAAGTCGTTCTTCCAGAAGCGGATCCCCGACTCCGCGCCGGACTGGCTCGTGACGACGACCGTGCAGACGATCAACGGCACGCCGTCGCGGGCCCTCGTGATCGCCGACCTCGCCCACGTCCTGTGGGCGGTGAACATGGGGGTGCTCGGGCTGCACGTCTGGCCGTTCCGGGCCTCCGATCCCGAGGATGCCGACGAGATGCGCATCGATCTCGATCCGTCACCCGGCGTCACGTTCGACCAGGTCCGCGAGGCCGCGGCGCACGTGCGCGACCTGCTCGCCGAGCACGGCATGCTCGGGTTCGCCAAGACCACCGGCAGCAAGGGCATCCACGTCTACGTGCGGGTCGAGCCGGGTTGGGATTCCTTCGCCATCCGCGGTGCGGTGATCGCGCTCGGCCGTGAGTTGGCCACGCGTCATCCCGATCTGATCACCGACAAGTGGTGGAAGGAGGAGCGCGGTGAGCGGGTGTTCATCGACTTCAACCAGAACGCGCCGCACAAGAACATGTTCGGCGCCTGGGGCGCCCGGCCGCGGGTCGGCGCGCAGGTGTCGACGCCGTTCGGTTGGGACGAACTCGACTCGATCGACCCGGAGGAGATGACGATCGACACGGTGCCGGCGCGTCTCGCCGAGCTCGGCGATCCCTGGGAGCTGATGGACGACGCGCCGTGCACGATCACGCCGCTCGTCGAGCGGTTCGCCGCCGATCTCGCCGAGGGCATCCCCGACTCCCCCTGGCCCCCCGTGTACCCGAAGATGCCGAACGAAGCCCCCCGTGTCCAGCCGAGCCGCGCCCGCAAGGCCGACCCGTGACCAGCGAGCCGACGTCTCCAATCCTCGTTTGCGTCGCGCTTTCTGCGGCGTGGTCGACAGAAATCGCGACGCAAACGAGGATTGGAGGCGGAATAATGTTGCGCGCGCAAGGGTTATCACGGCCATGACCACTTCCTCTTCTGCCCCTTGCGATCGTGGCATCGACGTGCGGCGGGCCGCCGACCGGTTCGCCACCGACATCGGATGGCTGGACTCCCACCACTCGTTCAGCTTCGGCCACCACTACGACCCGCGCAACACCGGCCACGGCCTGCTGCTCGTCAACAACGACGACATCGTCCGCGGCGGCTCGGGCTTCGACACGCACCCGCACCGCGACATGGAGATCGTCACGTGGGTGCTGTCCGGCGAGCTCGAACACAAGGATTCCGAGAAGAACCGCGGCGTGCTGTACCCCGGCCTCGCCCAGCGCATGTCCGCCGGGCGCGGCATCTGGCACTCCGAGATGAACAACTCCGGCGCCGACGACGTGCACTTCGTCCAGATGTGGGTCACCCCCGACACCGAGTCGATCGATCCCGGCTACGAGCAACTCGACATCAACGGCGAACTCGCCAAGGGCGGGCTCGTGCCGATCGCCTCCGGACGCGGCCACGATGCGGCGATCTCGATCCGCCAGGCCGGCGCCGTGCTGTACGGCGGCCGGCTGCAGGCCGGTGAGACCGTGCGCGTGCCCGACGACCGACACGTCCACGTGTTCGTTCCCGTCGGCAGCGCCGATCTGCAGTCGGCGGGTGTGCTCGCCACGGGCGACGCGGCCCGGCTGACGGACGCCGGAGCGCTCGACCTCACCGCCGGCGAGGGCGGTGCCGAGGTGTTGATCTGGGCGACCGCCTGACATCCTGACGTCATGACGTCCCCCGTCGCCTTCGACGACTTCGCCCGCCTGGTCCAGGCCCGTCGCACGTCGATGTTCGTCGACCAGGCGCGCCCGGTGCCGCCGGAGCTCGTCGAGCAGCTGTGCGAGCTCGTCACCTGGGCGCCCAACCACAAGAAGACCTGGCCGTGGCGGTTCGCCCTCTTCACCGGCGACGGCCGCGCCCGCTTCGGCGAGACGATGGTGGCCGACATGGTCGAGGCCGACTTCGGTGACGAGGGCAAACGTCTCAAGACGCGCACGAAGTACCTCCGCACGCCGGCGGTCCTCGTGGTGGGTGCCAGTGCGCACGACAACGCCATGCTCGACCTCGAGAACCGCGACGCCGTCGCCGCCGGCATCCAGAACCTGCTGCTCGGGGCGACCTCGCTCGGGCTGGCCAGTTTCTGGTCGACGCCGGCGATCACGAGCCCACGGCGCGTCCTCGAGCTGTGCGGCTTCGATGCCACCGACCGCCTCGTCGGGGTGATCTACCTCGGCTGGGCGAACGATCCCGTGCCGGCGCCGGAACGACCGACGGTCGAGATCACGCGCATCGACGCCTGAGCGCTGCGCTGCGGACCATTTCGGTCGGACAGTGCCAGTTCAGCGAGACTGAGCCGGTGAGCGACGCGTGCCCGACGATGATCACCCTCGATCTCGAGGGCGTCCTCGTGCCCGAGATCTGGATCGCCGTCGCCGAGCGGACCGGGATCGACGAACTGCGCCGCACCACCCGGGACGAGCCCGACTACGACGTGCTGATGAAGTACCGGCTCGGCCTGCTCGACGAGCACCAGCTCACGATGTCGCTGATCGAGGACGTGATCGCCGGGCTGGAGCCGCTCGACGGCGCACGCGACTTCCTCGACGATCTGCGCGGCCGCACCCAGGTGGTCCTCCTGTCGGACACGTTCGAGCAGTTCGCCCGCCCGTTGATGCGCCAGCTCGGCTGGCCGGCGATCCTGTGCCACCGCCTCGTCGTCGAGGACGACCGGATCGTCGACTACCGCCTCCGTCAGGCCGATCAGAAACGGCGGTCGGTCGAGGCGTTCCACTCGCTCGGCTACCGCGTCATCGCCGCCGGTGACAGCTACAACGACACCTCGATGCTGCTCGAGGCCGACAGTGGCTTCCTGTTCCACGCACCGGACAACGTGGTCGCCGAGTTCCCGCAGTTCCCCGCGCTCGACACCTACGACGCGCTCGCGGAACGCATCGTCGCACTCCTCTGACGCTGGGAATCGACGGCTAGGAATCGAACGTCAGCTCATCCGGGCAACGCGCGATGTCGGGCGTGCCGACCATCGGCGGGCACAGCTTGGGGTTGAACGTCGCGAACCGGCCGTCGGCGTTGTCGTAGCCCTCCACGGGCCACGCGTGGAGCATCCACAGATCGCCGCCCGCCAGGAACGTGCCGGCGCACGCGTCCGGGCCGGTCGCCCGCTCGCGATCGACCCACCCGTTCACGATGCACAGGCCCTGGTGCTGGTGCCAGTGATCGTTCGTCCCGGCGAAGCCCTCCGGCTCGGTCGGCGACTGGACCCAGTAGGAGAACCCCACGAGGCGGGCCGGGTCACGTGACTCGTCGAACAGCAGCATCGACGGCTGCGCCGGGTCGAACGGCTCGGCCAGTTGCGGCCACCGCACCCAGTGCGATCCGATGCCGGCGATCGGCGCCGACGAACGGACGTAGCCGAGCGCCCGGATCTTGTCGAGGGTGTCGAACCGGCTCACGGCGTGCTGGGCGGCGAGCCATTGATTCTCGAACGTCGCCTTGTCACCGGTGAACAACGGCGCCTCGACGGCAACACCGTGCTCGTGACCGTGGCCATCGACCGGCGCGGCGGCGCCCGACGCACCGAGCAGCTCGATCGCCGCCCGTTCCGCCGGGGTGATCCGGTCGACGTCGCGCGGCGTGAGCGGCGCGACGCGCACCGATGTGACCGGTCCGGTGTCGACCGGCGGCAGGGTGATCGCGGGAACCGTGGGGGTGATCGGCGGCGATGGGGCAGCGTCCGGCGGACCGTCGTCGACGCACGACGCGAGCAGCATGCCCGCGACGATCAGCCCGACCGTGGCGAGCGTCCTCATCGGAACTCCACGTGCGCATCGTACGGTGCGGCCCGCGTCGGTGACGGTCGGCCCCCGTTCGATGGCGGCCGCCCGGGGCCGGTCGCGTCTCGTGCGGCGGGACGTACTTTGCCGATGGGGGCCCCGACGCGGTTGACTTTGCACCATGACCGAGTCGCGCACGGATGGCCCACCCCGGACCGACGGCCCCATGCCGACCCGCGAGGCCTGGTTGCGCGCCGTGCGCGGCGTGGTCCTCAAGTCGAATCCCGACGGTGACGACAGCGCGTTCGCCGAGGCGTTCGCCCGCCAACTGGTCAGCGAGACCGAGGACGGGGTCGAGATCCAGCCGCTCTACGACTCCTCCGAGCCGATCGACGCCGGCCTCCCCGGCTTCGCCCCGTACGTGCGCTCCACCCATGCCGCACCGTCGCCGTGGGAGGTCCGTCAGCGGGTGTGGCCGTCCGTCGACGGGTCGAGCGCAGCGGGTGAACTGGAGAGCGGAGCCACCGGCGTCCTGGTCGAACTGCCCGCCGATGCCGACGCGGCGTTCGTCGCGAAGGCCCTCGACGGCGTGTTCCTCGACCTCGCTCCGGTCTCGTTGTCGACACGCCGCCGACGACGACGGTCTGGCCGCGGCCCGGGCGCTCGCCGACCTCTGGGAATCGGCAGGAATCGACGCGCCGGAGCGGCGCGGGACGCTCGGCGTCGACCCGCTCGGCACCTGGCTGCGCACCGGCGGCGCCACCGACGTCGACTCCGGTCTGGCAGGCGCCGCCACGCTCGTCGGCGCGCTGGCCGAGCAGGCCCCACGCGCCCGGGTGATGGTGGCCGACGGCACCGTGTGGCACGAGGCCGGTGCGACCGACGCCCAGGAGATCGCGTGGAACGTCGCCGCCGCGGCGCACAGCGTGCGCGCCCTCGTGGCGGCCGGCGTGCCGCTCGACCGGGCGAGCCGCCAGATCGAGTTCCGCTGGGCCGCGACGGCGGATCAGTTCGAGACGATCGCCAAGTTCCGCGCCGCCCGCCGCGTGTGGGCACGCGTCGCCGAGGTCGCCGGGCTCGAGCCCGCCGACCGCGCGTCGTTCCACCACGCCGACGGCTCGCGCGTGATGATGACGCGCTACGACCCGTGGGTGAACGCCCTGCGTTCCACCGTGGCGTGCTTCGCGGCCGGCATGGGCGGCGCCGACGCCGTCACGGTCCTGCCGCACGATGCCCTCATCACCGAGGGCGGCACGGGGCTCGGCCGTCGGATCGCCCGCAACACCCAGACCGTCCTGCAACTGGAGAGCAACCTCGCCCGCGTCGTCGACCCGGCCGGCGGGTCGTGGTACGTCGAATACCTGACCGACGAGTTGGCGACCACGGCGTGGCGCGAGCTGCAGCGGATCGAGGCCGCCGGCGGCATCGTCGCCGCCGTCGGAGCCGGCACCGTGCACGAGTCGCTCGACGAGGCGCGCACTGCCAGGGCACGGCGGATCGCGCGACGCCAGCAGCCCCTCACGGGACTCAGCGAGTTCCCCGACGTCGCCGAACCACCGCCACCTCCCCCGTCACCACCCTCGCCGCCCCGGGTGAGCGCCGCCGACGGTGCGGGCACGTTCGAGCCGCTCGTCCTGCATCGCGCCAGCGAGCCGTTCGAACGCCAGCGGGGCCGCGCCGACCGCGCCGCGGATGCCGCCGCCCGGCCGACCGTCTTCCTCGCCACGCTCGGCACGATGGCCCAGTCGACCGCTCGGGCGACGTTCGCCAAGAACCTGTTCGAAACCGCCGGCATCGTCACCGTCGCCGGTCCGGTCGAGGCATTCGCGGGCACGACGGTCGCCTGCCTGTGCTCGTCCGACCCCGTCTACGCCGAGGCGGGCGAATCGGCCGCCGCCGCACTGCGGGCCGCCGGCGCGGCGTACGTGTTCGTGGCCGGCCGCAAGCTCGGTCTGGCCGGGGTCGACGAGGAGATCGGCGTCGGCAGCGACGTGCTCGACGTCGTGACCCGCACGCTCGACCTGCTCGGTGTCGAGCCCGATCCGGCCGGGGCCGGTGTGAAGGAGATGGCGTCATGACGATCCCCGACCTGTCCGGTTTCGAACTCGGCGACGTCGAGCCGACGGGCACCGAGAGCGACTGGGCCGCCGCCGTGGCAGCCGAGACCGGTCACGCGCCGGGTGACCTGACGTGGAAGACGCCCGAGGGCATCGACGTGCCGATCATGTACGACGCCGCCGATCTGAAGGGCCTCGATTTCCTCGACTCGTACCCCGGCCTGCCGCCGTACGTGCGCGGTCCGTACCCGACGATGTACGTCAACCAGCCGTGGACGATCCGGCAGTACGCCGGCTTCTCCACCGCCGAGGACTCGAACGCGTTCTACCGCCGCAACCTGGCGGCCGGCCAGAAGGGCCTGTCGGTCGCCTTCGACCTCGCCACCCATCGCGGCTACGACAGCGACCATCCGCGGGTCGCCGGCGACGTCGGGATGGCCGGCGTGGCGATCGACTCGATCCTCGACATGCGGCAGCTGTTCGACGGGATCCCGCTCGACGAGATGAGCGTGTCGATGACGATGAACGGGGCGGTGCTGCCGATCCTCGCGCTCTACATCGTCGCCGCCGAGGAGCAGGGCGTCGCACCGAAGCAACTCACGGGGACGATCCAGAACGACGTCCTCAAGGAGTTCATGGTCCGCAACACCTACATCTACCCACCCGAGCCGTCGATGCGGATCATCTCCGACATCTTCTCGTTCACGTCGGCCGAGATGCCGAAGTTCAACTCGATCTCGATCTCCGGCTACCACATGCAGGAGGCCGGCGCGACCGCCGACCTGGAGCTCGGCTACACGCTCGCCGACGGCGTGGAGTACCTGCGCGCCGGCATCGCCGCCGGACTCGACGTCGATGCGTTCGCGCCGCGGCTGTCGTTCTTCTGGGCGATCGGCATGAACTTCGCCATGGAGGTGGCGAAGATGCGCGCCGGTCGCCTGCTGTGGGCCAAGCTCGTCGAGGACTTCGGGGCCAAGAGCGCCAAGTCGCTGTCGCTGCGGACGCACAGCCAGACGTCGGGCTGGTCGCTCACGGCCCAGGACGTGTTCAACAACGTCGTGCGCACGTGCGTCGAGGCGATGGCGGCGACCCAGGGCCACACCCAGTCGCTGCACACGAACGCGCTCGACGAGGCACTCGCCCTGCCGACCGACTTCAGCGCCCGCATCGCCCGCAACACCCAGCTGTTCCTCCAGCAGGAGTCCGGCACGACGCGGGTGATCGACCCGTGGGGCGGCTCGTACTACATCGAGCGTCTGACGGGTGAGCTCGCTGCCGCCGCCTGGGGACACATCCAGGAGATCGAGGCCGCCGGCGGCATGACCGCGGCGATCGAGGCCGGCATCCCGAAGATGCGCATCGAGGAGGCGGCGGCGCGCACGCAGGCGCGCATCGACTCGGGCCGCCAGCCGGTGATCGGCGTCAACATCTTCCGTCCCGACACACCCGACACGATCGACGTGCTGAAGGTCGACAACACCTCGGTGCGCAACCAGCAGCTCGCCAAGCTCGAACGGCTGCGCGCCGAACGCGACGAGGCCGCCTGCCAGGACGCGCTGCGCCGGCTGACCGAGGCCGCGGCGGCGTCGGTCGACGGGACGCGGGCGCCCGGCCTGGAGCAGAACTTCCTCAAGCTGGCGGTCGACGCGGCGCGGGCGAAGGCGACGGTCGGCGAGATCAGCGATGCGCTGGAGCTGGTGTTCGGGCGGCACACGGCGGCGATCCGTACGATCCAGGGCGTGTACCGCAACGAGATCGGCGACACGCCGAACGTCAACCAGGCGCGCCAGCTCGTCGACGCCTTCGTCGCGGAGCACGGCCGGCGGCCGCGCATCATGGTCGCCAAGATGGGTCAGGACGGCCACGACCGCGGCCAGAAGGTGATCGCCACAGCGTTCGCCGACCTCGGCTTCGACGTCGACGTCGGCCCGCTGTTCCAGACGCCGGGCGAGGTCGCCAAACAGGCCGTCGAGGCCGACGTGCACATCGTCGGGGCGTCGTCGCTGGCCGCCGGGCACCTGACGCTCGTGCCCCAGCTGCGTGACGAGCTGGCCATGCTCGGGCGGGACGACATCATGATCGTGGTGGGCGGCGTGATCCCGGAGCGGGACTTCGACGAGCTGCGCAAGGCCGGGGCGTCGGCGATCTTCCCGCCGGGCACGGTGATCGCCGATGCGGTGGTCGACCTCCTCGGCGAGCTCGAACGCCGCGCCCGCTGACGCATGGCGCGCCGCATCGATCTCGACGCGTACGAACACGGCGTGCTCGCCGGCGACCGGCGCTATCTCGGCCAGGCGATCACCCTCGTCGAGTCGACGCATCCCGACCATCGTGAGCTCGCCGAGGAGCTGCTGACGCGTCTGCTGCCGAAGGCCGTCGCCAGCCACCGGGTCGGGATCACCGGCGTGCCCGGCGTCGGCAAGTCGACGTTCATCGACGCGCTCGGCACGAAGCTCACCGGCGACGGGCGTCGGGTCGCCGTGCTGGCGGTCGACCCGTCGTCGACGAGGACGGGCGGGAGCATCCTCGGCGACAAGACGCGGATGGACCGGCTGGCGGTCGATCCGCACGCGTTCATCCGGCCGTCGCCGACGTCGGGGACGCTCGGCGGGGTCGCCTCGGCCACCCGCGAGGCGATCGTGATCGTCGAGGCCGCCGGCTACGACGTGGTGCTCGTGGAGACGGTCGGCGTCGGCCAGTCGGAGACGACGGTGGCCAACCTGACCGACACGTTCCTCGTGCTGATGCTCGCCCGCACCGGCGACTCGCTGCAGGGGATCAAGAAGGGTGTGCTCGAACTCGCCGATGTCGTCGCGGTGAACAAGGCCGATGGGAAGCATCGCGACGAGGCACGGGTGGCGGCGCGGGAGCTGGCGACGGCGCTCGAACTGCTCCATCCGCCGGGCACGACCTGGATCCCGCCGGTGCTGACGTGCAGTGCGACCACCGGCGACGGCCTCGACGACGTGTGGGCGCAGGTCAGCCGGCACCGTTCGATGATGGAGGCCGACGGTTCGTTCGAGGCGCGGCGGGCCGATCAGCAGGTGTCGTGGATGTGGTCGTCGATCGACGACGCCCTGTTGCGCTCGTTCCGGCGGCGTCCCGACGTCCGCCACCGTGCCGCGGCGGCGGAGGCCGAACTCCGCGCCGGCACGATCACCCCGGGCATCGCCGCCCGCCGCCTCCTCGCCACCGACTGAACGCGGTCCGATCCTCGTTTGCGTCAGGATTTTTGTGGCCTGAGGCGCGGAAATCGCGACGCAAACGAGGATTGAGCGCGTTCAGAAGCGCCAGCGGGTGGCGCGCTGGGCGAACTCGTCGTCGCGTTCGATGATGCCGTACGCCACGAGCGGCGTCACCTCGAACATGGCGTGGCCGCGCAGGAACGCCTCCATCTCGGCGTGCACCGTCGGGTCGTCCCAGTACTTGCCGATGTAGGCGGCGACCATCTCGTCGGCCGCGTCCCGGTCGGTGATCGGGTCGACGAGCCGGGCGCGACCTTCCACCGACACGCATTCGACCGTGTCGTCGACGGTGACGGCACACTGCGGGTTGGCGCCGATGTTGCGCGCCTTGCGGGCGTCCGGGGAGCACGAGAACCAGAAGCGGTCGGTCGACGGGAGCCACACGCCCCACACGGGCATCGACGACGGCCGACCGGTCGCCGACGCCGTCACGACCCAGTAGTTGCGGTTGGCGACGAGGCGCTCCTCGGCCCAACTCCAGGGCAGGGCACCGTCGGGATCGGACGGGACGCCGTAGTCCGACATCGCCGGGCGCTCGACCACAGGCATGCCGCGACGCTATCCCAGCCGCCTCGTGCGGGCCAGCGCCGGCAGCCCGCGTTCGAGCCCGAATTGTGAGCCGGCGGCGCGGAGATCGACGTCGCCGCTCACACTTCCCGCTGGAGGCGGGCGGGCGGCGCCGAGCCCGGTCAGGCGGCGGGCGCGAGGGCGGCGAGTCTCTCGATGCGTTCGGCGCGGAAGCGGTCGAACAGGGCGATGATCATCGTCAGCAGCAGACCGAAGAACACCGCGAGCGGCGCGGTTGATGCCGTTGTCGCTGACGAGCGCGGCGTACGTGAGCAGCAATGCGATGTTGAGCACGGCGAGGACGACGAACTCGACCGCGATCGAACTCCATTCGTGGCCGCGGCGCTCGAGCGCCGTGCTGACACCGGCGTTGGCGAGCACGAGCAGCAGGGTGGCGCCGACGACCTGCCAGGCGGCCGCATCGACGTCGAGCACGCAGGAGAAGATGCCGCCGACGAGCCCGATGAGGGCGATCTTCTCGAGGGTCGGCCACTGCATCGTCGGGAGATGCCGTTCGCCGCCGCCGTCGATCTCGACGAACGGCGTGGGGCGGTCGACGTCGACGCCGAACGGCCAGTCGCGCCGCGGCAGCCGCCCCCGCAAGAGGTAGGCGGCGACGACGATGCCGACGATCACGCCGACGATGGCGACGAGGACGAAGGGCCGGTTGCTGAACGCGTCGGCCCACGACGACGTCGGTTCGACGCCGAACACCGTCTCCTTCATGAAGTCGGTGAAGTCGTTCTGGGCGATGTGGATCCACCACTCCTGGGGCAGCTTGACGAAGATCCAGATCGCCGCCGCCATCCCGATCACCGCCCGCCGGCTGAGGCGCCGCGGGTCCCAACACGTCCGCACGACCTCGTAGGCGATGAAGAAGTACTCGAACGTGTTGGCGAACACGAGCAGCAGCCAGCGCTGGGCCGTGATCTCGAACAGCAGCACGCCGACGAGCCGGTAGTACCAGAGGAACCGGGCCACCTCGACGGCGTAGCCGTTCGTCCAGTTGCGGTACACCGACACGTAGGCGACCGTCAGGTAGTAGATGTCGAGCGCCTTGTCGTAGCTCTGGTAGCCGTCGAGGTTGAGGTGCGTGAACTTCTGCAGGATCGACTGGTCGGCGGCATCGACGACGAGCGCCACGAGGATCGCCGGCAGCGGGAAGCGCGGGATGAACAGCGGGACGACGAAGCGGATCGTCAGGATCGCGAACAGGATCACGAGGTCGGACGTGTCGCCACCCATCGGTCGCACCGTAGGCGGCGCGTTCGAGCACCGGAGGCGATGGTTCAGCGGGCGGCGACGACCGCGATCTCCATCTTCCACTCCGGCCGCGCCAGCGCCGGCACCGTCACCAGGGTCGACGCCGCGCGGTGCCCGGCGAGGGCCTCGTCGCGGGCGCGCATCACCGCCGGGAGATCGTCGGCGAGCGTGGGCGAGTGGACGACGTACGTCGTGACCGACACGACGTCGTCCGCGGCGAGCGTCGCCTCGTCGAGCATCGCCACGATGTTCGCCCACACGACCGTCGCCTGCTCACCGATCGTCGCCGGCACGCTGCCGTCCGGGGCGATCGGCACCACGCCCGAGGTGTGGAGCCAGCGCGTCGGCGAGACCGACAGCATGGCGTGCGCATAGTTGGCGGCCGGGCGGGCGATCGACGGCGGGGAGATCTCGGTCGGCATCGGCCCATTGTGCACCGTCGCCTCGCGACGCTCGCTCCCACGCGACCGTCCCGCCCGGTGACCCGCGTACGATCAGCGGTGGAACGGAGGTGATGCCCGATGTCCGACCCGACACCTGAGAGCGCCGTGGAGGAACTGCGCCGCGGGATGGCCGAGCGGGTCGCGTCGGGCGAGGTGCCCGGACTGGTCTGGCTCGTCGCCCACGCCGGCGAGGTCCACCGCGGGTGCGAGGGCGTGCTCGACGTCGCGAGCGGCCGGCCCGTCACGCACGGGTCGATCTTCCGGATCTCCTCGACGAGCAAACCCGTCACCGCCGCCTGCGCGATGACGCTCGTGGACGACGGCGTCATCGGACTCGACGATCCGGTGACCGACCTGCTCCCCGAACTGTCCGCGCGGACCGTGCTCGCCGTCCCCGGTGGATCGCTGGACGACACGGTGCCCGCCGTACGCGACATCACGCTGCGCGACCTGCTCAGCTTCCGCTTGGGGCTCGGGGGCGACTTCTCGGGCGCCCCGCAACCGGCGATGGAGCGAGCTGCTGCGCTCGGGCTGCCGGTGGGACCTCCCCGCCCGGCGGAGTCGCCCGATCAGGACGAGTACCTGCGCATCCTCGGATCCGTGCCCCTCGAGTATCAACCGGGTGAGCACTGGCTGTACCACGTCGGGGCGGACGTGGCCGGCGTGCTGATCGCCCGCGCCTGCGGCACGACCTTCGGCGCCACGCTGCGCGAACGGGTGCTGGATCCGCTCGGGATGACCGACACGGGGTTCTTCGTGCCGAACGACCACATCGACCGGTTCGGCCCGGCCTACTGGACGTCCGACGGCGATCGCGTCGTGTTCGACCCGCCGGTCGGGCAGTGGAGCGCGCCGCCGCCGTTCGAGGGTGGTGGGGCGGGCCTGGTGTCGACCGTCGACGACCTCCTGGCGTTCGCCGAGATGATGCGCGACGGCGGACAGCGAGCCGGTGTGCGGGTGCTGTCGCCGGAGTCGGTGGCCGAGATGACGAAGAACCAACTGACCGCCGCCCAGCGAGCGAGCGGACCCGGGCAGGGTGCCGGCGGGCTCGGCTGGGGTCTCGGGATGGCGGTCCAGGTCGAGGCGGTCCCCGATCGTGCGGTCGGTGGCTTCGGGTGGGACGGCGGCCTCGGCACGACGTGGTCGGTCGACCCGCACCGCGACCTCATCGCCATCCTCCTCACGAACCAGGCGTGGTCGTCACCCGAACCGCCGCCGCTCCACCGCGACTTCCTGCGGCGAGCGGTCGGCCTGACCGGCGACGGGGGCGATCGATCGGAGTAGCCTTTTCGCCATGGCCATGACCGACGCATCCACCCGATCCATCGACGGCATCGAACTCACGCCGAAAGTCGTCGGACTCGACGGTCCGCCGACGTTCGAGACCGTCGAGGAGGAGCGCCACTACCGCAAGACGCACCTCGCCGGTGCGTTGCGCACGTTCGGCCGGTTCGGCTTCTCCGAGGGCGTCGCCGGCCACATCACCGTGCGCGACCCCGAGTTCCCCGACCATTTCTGGGTCAACCCGTTCGGGATGAGCTTCCGGCACATCCGCCAGAGCGACCTGATCCTCGTCAACCACGAGGGCGACGTCGTCTACGGCACCAAGCCGGTCAACCGGGCGGCGTTCGTGCTGCACGCCGCCATCCACGCCGCCCGGCCGGACGTGATCGCCGCCGCGCACGCCCACTCGCCGTACGGCAAGTCGTTCAGCTCGCTCGGCATCCCGCTGGCGCCGATCACCCAGGATGCGTGCATCTTCTACGAGGACCACACGCTCATCTCCGAGCACGGTGGCGAGGTCGTGTTCGAGGTCGAGGCGGGCAAGGACTTCGCCGCCGCGTTGTCCACCGGGAAGGCCGCGATCCACCAGAACCACGGGCTGTTCACGGTCGGCGAGTCCGTCGACGAGGCCGCGTTCTGGTTCATCTCGATGGAGCGTTCGTGCCAGGCGCAGTTGCTGGCGATGGCCGCCGGCGACCCGATCGAGATCCGCGACGAGTACGCCTCCTACACCCGCGACCAGACCGGATACCACCTCGCGGGTTGGTTCAGCTTCCAGCCGATGTGGGACGAGATCTCGCGCTCCGAACCCGAATTGTTCGACTGAGCTGTATCGCCTTGTCCGGCCTCACCGCAGGCGGTTGATGGCGGAATGAGATCGGCCGGACCCGAGCCTTGCTCGCTGGCGCTCGCATCGGCCGGCTTGCGTCGGCGTGACTCGTGACGAGTAGCGCCCCTTCTCCGGGGCCGGTCACGAGGTGGCTGAACACCACGCAGCCCGAAGCGCTGTTCATCCTCTCGGCGATCGCCCAGTACATCGGCGCGGCGATCGCCGTGCTGCTGTTCGACGAGGTCGAGCCACAGACGGTGGCGTGGTTCCGGTTGATCGGTGCCACCATCGCCCTGCTGCTCGTCTCGCGCCGGTGGTGGACCGGCTGGACCCGCCGTCAACTGGTCGCCGCCGGCGTCTTCGGCATCGCCACGGCCCTGATGAACACGTTCTTCTACCTGGCGATCGACCGCATCGACCTGGGCAAGGCCGTCACCATCGAGTTCATCGGTCCGATCACGGTCGCCGCGGTGTCGACGCGGTCGGTCCGCAACGCCGTCGCCCTGCTGTTCGCCGTCGGTGGTGTCGCCGTCCTCGGCAACGGGGAGATCGACGGCAACGCGCTGGGGCTGCTGTTCATCCTCCTGGCCTCGACGATGTGGGCGGTCTACATCGTCGTCGGCTCGCATGTCGCGCAGCTCGACCGGGGTGTCGCCGGGCTGGGCGTCGGCCTGGCGATCGGATCGCTCGTGATGACACCGGTCGGGGCACCCTGGAGCGGGCCGGTCTGGGCGTCGCCGACGCTGCTCGCCCTGTGTCTGCTCGTCGGCGTGTTCTCCAACGCCATCGGCTACGGCATCGATCAGTTCGTGATGCGCCGCATCCCGATCCGCCGCTTCTCGGTGCTGCTCGCGCTGCTGCCGGTGACCGCGCTGGCGGTCGGTTGGATCGCCCTCGACCAGCAACCGTCCGGCATCGAGCTCGTCGGCGTGGCGCTCGTGCTGGTCGGTGTCGCCACGCAGGAACGCGAGGAACTCGACAGCGACGACCAGTCCCGGATCGAGCGCACCGTCCTCACCGAACCGAGCTGAACCGGCGAAGTGTGAGCTCGCCTGTCGAAACCGGCCGCGTCAACTCACAGTTCCACACTGGCCGTGCGCGGGATCTGGATGTCTGAGTCCAGAGGTCGAGACCGGCGTCACGGCCTCACAGTTCAGTGGGCGGCGGACAGTCCTGGCGCGCAGAGACCGTCGAGCTCGCTGGATCTCGATGCGGTCGCGGTTGGCGTAGGTGACCTCGTTGGCCGGGTCGGGCTTGAGGTTGAACACGCGGAACTCCATCTCGGTCGTGTCGACCGTGAGGATCCGCCCGATCAACGGCTCGCCGAGGCCGAGGATGACCTTGATCGTCTCGAGCGCCTGGATCGAGCCGATGATGCCCGGCAGCACACCGAGGACGCCGGCCTCGGCGCAGCTCGGGGCGAGTTCGGCGGGCGGCGGCTCCGGGACCATGTCGCGGTACGTCGGGCCCTCGGTCGGGTGGAACACGCTGACCATGCCCTCGAAGCGGAAGATCGACCCGTGCACGACCGGGATGCCGAGCTTCACGCTGGCGTCGTTGAGCAGGTACCGGCTCGGGAAGTTGTCGGCGCCGTCGACGATCACGTCGTAGCCCGAGATGATGTCGATGATGTTCGACGCGTCGAGCCGCGTGTCGTAGGTGACGACGTCGACGTCGGGGTTGAGCATCGTCAGCGTCTTCTTCGCCGAGTCGACCTTGCGGTCGCCGATGCGGTCGACGTTGTGCAGGATCTGGCGCTGCAGGTTCGACGAGTCGACCTCGTCCATGTCGACGATGCCGATCGTGCCGACGCCGGCCGCCGCGAGGTAGAGCGCAGCGGGCGATCCGAGGCCGCCGGCTCCGAGCATCAGGACCTTGGCGTCGAGCAGCTTGACCTGGCCGGCGACGCCGACCTCGGGCAGGAGGAGGTGGCGCTTGTAGCGGTTCGTCTGCTCGGCGCTGAGCGACACCGGCTGCTTCCACGGCCGGCCCTCGTCCTTCCAACGACCGAAGCCGCCGGCCATCGAGAACACGTCGGTGTAGCCGAGTTCGGCGAGCGTCTTGGCGGCGAAGGCCGAACGGACGCCGCCGGCGCAGTACACGACGACCGGCGCGGCCTTGTCGAGCAGGCGACCCTCGACCTGCGCCTCGAGATGCCCACGCGGGATGTGGATCGCGCCGGGCAGGGCGCCTTCGTCGTACTCGTCGGGCTCGCGGACGTCGAGCACGGCGGCGCCGTCGGCGATGCGGGCGGCGGCGCCCTCGGTGTCGACTTCGACGATCTCGGACTTGGCGGCCGACAGGAGATCACGGAACGTTGCCATGACAACCAGGCTACCGACCCAATTCCCGAGGCACTCGGTCGGGTTTCGAGCCGGACGTGGTCGGCGACGTCGATGCACCGCCGCCGGCACGTGCCGACGACATCGACCGGACGTCCGATCGCACCCGCCGAAACGTGCCGACTCGTCGTGCTCGCCGATCCGTAACCTCACGGCGATGGACGAGCGTTTCACGCCGAACGACTGGGCGCTGTTCGCGTCCGTCAGCGGCATCTGGGGCGCATCGTTCCTGTTCATCGACATCGGCCTCGACGCGATGCCGCCGGGTCTGATCACGTTGCTGCGTGTCGGCCTGGGCGCGGCGGCACTGGCACTCGTCCCCCGCCGGCGGGTGAAGTACGGCCGTTCCGACCTCCGTCGCATCGTGCTGCTCTCGGTGGTGTGGGTGGCGATCCCGTTCACGCTGTTCCCGATCGCCGAGCAACACGTGTCGAGTTCCGTCGCCGGCCTGCTCAACGGGGGCACTCCGATCTTCGCCGCCACGTTCGCCGCGCTGATCTACCACCAGCGGCCGAGCCGGGCGGTGCTCGCCGGTATCGGCACCGGGCTCGTCGGCGTGATCCTGATCAGTGTCCCGTCGATCGGCGAGGGCAGCAGCCAGGCCTTCGGTGTGGCCCTGATCGTGCTGGCGACCGTCTGCTACGGCTTCGCCACGACGATCGTCGCCCCGATCCAGCGCGCGTACGGATCGATCAACGTGATGGGCACGATCCTCGCCCTGGCCACGATCTGGACGATCCCGTTCGGCGTGTGGAACCTCGACGAAGCCGACTTCGAGTGGGGGCCGATCGTGGCCGTGTGCGTGCTCGGCGTCGTGGGAACCGGCCTCGCCTACTGGATCATGGGATCGCTGATCGCCCGTGTCGGCGGCACCAGGGCGTCGTTCATCACGTTCGTCATCCCGGTCGTCGCCCTGTTCCTCGGCGTCACGTTCCGGGGCGACGACGTCGCCGCACTGTCGATCGTCGGGTGCGGGTTCGTGATCGCCGGGGCACTGCTGGCCGGCCGAGGGGCGCGGACCGTCACGTCGACGGCGGCCGCGGCCGAACCAACGCCGGCAGAATCTCACTGATCCCGCCGATCAGCCGCTCGTCGGCGAGGTCGTCCATCGCCGTGGGCTGGCCGTTGACGACGACGATCCCGGCGCCGGCCCGGGCTGCGACCGGCACGCAGTTGGCCGCCGGGTAGACGCCGAGCGAGGAACCGACGGCGAGGAGGACATCGGCTTCCTCCGACTCACGCATCGCCCGGTCGATCACTTCCGGCACGAGGTTCTGGCCGAAACTGATCGTGTCGCTCTTCAGGATCCCGCCGCACACGAGGCACGGCGGGTCGGTCTCGCCGGCGTCGAGCCGGGCGATGGTGTCGGCCATCGGGCGCCGGTCCTGACAGTTCCAGCACCGGGTGAACCAGATCGTGCCGTGCACCTCGACCACACGGTCGGGGTCGACGCCCGATTTCTGGTGGAGCCCGTCGACGTTCTGCGTGACGACCGCCCCGAGACGGCCCTGCCGCTGCAGCTCGACGATCGCCAGGTGACCGGCGTTCGGGCTGGCCGTCCATGCCGGATTGTCCAGCCGGCTGCGCCACGCCCGGCGGCGGACGTCGGGGTCGGCGAGGTAGTGCTCGATCGTGGCCATCTTCTCGGCCTCGGGGTTCTTCGTCCACACCCCGTTCGGGCCACGGAAGTCCGGGATGCCCGAATCGGTCGAGATCCCGGCACCCGTCAGCACGACGATCCGTTCCGCCGCACCGACGATCGCCCACGCGCGGGCGATGTCCTCCTCGTTCGCGGTCTCCGACATCGGTCCCTCCATCCCCCACATTCTTGCCCAATCCACGTTTGCGTCAGGATTTCCGTGCACCTGTCGCCCCACAATCCCGACGCAAACGAGGATGGTTGGGGCGCGAGACTCACCCGGTGCGCTGGATCCTCGTGCTGCTGGCGGTTGTCGCGGCGGCGGTGGTCCCGGCTCCCGCGACCGCCGCCGGACCGATCGGCGGCGGGGCGCGGCCGGCGGCGACGGCGCGTCGCGATGTGGCGTGGCAGCCGGACGCGTCGTGCGATCTCGACACGGTCGCCGCGCTGGCGGCACGGCACGCCGGCGTCCGGCAGTTCGTCGTGCTCGCCACGTCGACGTTCGGGGCGACGACCGGCACCGCGTTCGTCGCCGCTCGTGGACGGGACGGGGTGTGGCGATGCCAGACCGGCACGGTCGCCGCCAGTTTCGGGTCGCAGGGGACCCGGGTGCTCGCCGACCGCCGCTCGGGCGACGACACGACGCCCGCCGGTGTGTTCCCGCTCGGCAAGGTCACGGCGTGGGACGGTCAGACGTTCTCCGTGTTCGGCAACTCGCCGGATCCCGGGGTGCGGTCGAACGTCACCTACCGGGCCGTGCGCAACGAGGACTGTTGGGGCGCCACGGCGGGGACGTCGCGCTACAACCACCTCGTCAACCTCCCGAACTGCCCCGGTCCGGACGACGAGTGGCTGCCGCGGTTCGGCGACGTGTACTCGCACGCCGCGGTGATCGGCGCCAACCTCGATCCGGTGTCGGGCGACGCGCCCGGTGAGACGCCGTTCGCCGCGGCGATCTTCCTCCACCGTCATTCCTACGACGCCGGCGGCCAGGCCAAGCCCACGAGCGGGTGCGTGTCGCTCTCCGCCGTCGACCTCGTGACGTTCCTGCGGCTGCTCGACCCGACGCTCGACACCCGGTTCGCCATCGGCCCGACGACCTACCTCCGGTCGAACGCGTGAACAATGTGCGCACCCACACGCGCACATTGATCACGACGTTCGGCGCTCAGGGCGGCGGTGAGGGCGGCGACGGCGGAGGAGAACACGTCGGTGTGGCGGTCGACGTCGGCCTCGGTGTGGGCCGGCGACATCAGCGCCATGTTGTGGAACGGGGTCAGCAGCACGCCTCGGTTCAGCGCCCACAGGTGCAGCAGCGTGTCGAGTTCGTCGTCGACCGCGGCGGCCGCCGCCGCCCCGTCACGCGGCGGCGGGCAGAACCAGTACTCGGCCCGGCAACCGAGGCGCTGCACGGTCCAGTCGAGGCCGGCCCGTTCGATCACCGCGGCGACGCCGGTCGTCCAGCGTTCGGCGAGCGGGATCATGCGGGCGTAGTCGGCCTCGAGCAACGTCGTGCTCAACGTGGCCCGCACCGCCGCCAGCGCCAGCGCACTCCCGGAGAGCGTTCCTCCCACCCCCGCCACGTCGGAGTCGTGCCCCGTCATCGGCGCGACGAGCCGCTGGGCGATCTCCTCGGTCACGCCGTAGGCGGCGACCGGCACGCCCCCGCCGATCGGCTTGCCGACCACGACCGCGTCGGGCTCGAGCCCCCACGCCGCCGTGCACCCGCCCGGCCCGGCGCAGATCGTGTGCGTCTCGTCGATCACCATCCACGAACCGTGCGTGCGCGTCAGCTGACGCACGCCGTCGAGGTAGCCGGCCTCGGGCAGGACGATGCCGATGTTCGTCAGCGCCGGTTCCATCAGCACGGCGGCGACGTCGCCCCGGTCCAGCGCCCGCTCGAGCGCGTCGAGGTCGTTGAACGGCACGACCCGGGTGGTCAGCGCCGGGTCGACGTGCGGACCGATGGCGCCCGGACGGCTGACGACGCGGCGGCGGTCGTCGGCGAGGATCGCCAGCGTCTCGTCGACCGTGCCGTGGTAGCACCAGTCCATCACTGCGATCTTCGGGCGTCCGGTGAGGTGGCGCGCCAGACGCAGGACGAACCGGTTGGCGTCGGTCGCCGTCGTCGCCAGCTGCCATCTCGGCACCCGGAACCGTCGGGCGAGTTCCGCACCGACCCAGGCGGCGTCGGCCGACGGCAGCATGGTCGTCAGCCCGATCGAGGCCTGGCGGGCGATCGCCTCGGCGACGGCCGGGACGCTGTGACCCGCCATCGCTCCGGTGTCGCCGAGGCAGAAGTCGACGTACTCGATGCCGTCGGCGTCGACGAAGCGCGACCCGGACGCCTCCGCGACGTGGATCGGGAACGCACCCGGCCACCGCGTCATCCAGGGCATCGGCACGCCGGCGATCAGATGGGTCGCCGCCTCGGCAGCCAGCGCGGCCGAACGCGGATGGAGCGCGACGAAACGGTCCCGCTCGGCGCGCAGGAGCTGGGCGAGGCGGTCACGGTCGATCGTCGACGTCGGATGGCTGGCCATCTCGGTAGGTTGGCATGTCATGTCCCAGCAGGTGATTTCCGAAGCGGCGCGCCGGCGCACGTTCGCGATCATCAGCCACCCCGACGCGGGCAAGACGACCCTCACGGAGAAGTTCCTGCTCTACGCGGGCGCCATCACGTCCGGCGGCGCGGTCAAGGCGCACGAGGGCCGCCGGGCGGCCACGTCCGACTGGATGGACATGGAGCAGAAGCGCGGCATCTCGATCACGTCGACGGCGCTGAACTTCCCGTACCGCGACCACGAGTTGAACCTGCTCGACACACCGGGCCACCGCGACTTCTCCGAGGACACCTACCGGGTGCTCTCGGCCGTCGATGCGGTCGTGATGGTGCTCGATTCGGCCAAGGGCATCGAGCCCCAGACGCTGAAGCTGTTCGAGGTGTGCCGCTCGCGCAACCTGCCGGTGATCACGTTCCTCAACAAGCTCGATCGTCCCGGCATGGAGCCGCTGGAACTGCTCGACCAGATCGAGGAGCAGATCGGCCTGCGCCCCACTCCGGCCACGTGGCCGGTCGGATCGCACGGCGACCTGCGCGGTGTGATCGACCGCCGCACGGGCGTGTTCACCCGCTTCACCCGCACGGCCCGCGGCTCGCAGATCGCGCCGGAGGAGGACGTCGAGGCCACGCGGGCGGCGGCGGAGGAAGGCAACGAGTGGACCAAGGCGACCGACGACAGCGACCTGCTCGGCGCCATCGGCGCCGACGTCGACCTGCCGTCGTTCCTCGCCGGTGAATCGACGCCCGTGTTCGCCGGGTCGGCCCTGACCAACTTCGGCGTCCGCCATCTCCTCGACGCGATCGTCGATCTCGCCCCCGCCCCGACGGCCCGGGCCGACGTCGACGGCAAGCCGCGCCATCTCGACGAGCCGTGCTCGGCGTTCGTGTTCAAGGTGCAGGCCAACATGGACCGCAACCATCGGGATCGCATCGCCTTCGCCCGCATCTGCTCGGGCCGCTTCGACCGCGGGATGATGATGACGTGCGACCGCACGGGCCGCCCGTTCGCCACCAAGTACGCGTCCACCGTGTTCGGGGCGGAGCGCACCACGATCGACGAGGCGTTCCCCGGCGACGTGGTCGGCCTCGTCAACGCCACCGGGCTGAACATCGGCGACAGCCTCTACGACGAACTCGGCCCTCCGGTCCGCTTCCCACCGATCCCCCAGTTCGCTCCCGAGGTGTTCGCCTCGGCCCGCCCGCTCGACACCGGCAAGTTCAAACAGTTCCGCAAGGGCCTCGACCAGCTCAACGAGGAGGGCGTCGTCCAGGTGCTGAAGGATCCCGACTGGGGCGACGCCTCACCGGTCCTCGCCGCCGTCGGCCAACTGCAGTTCGACGTGTTCGCCAACCGCCTCGACATCGAGTTCAACGCCCCGATCGAGATCGTGTCGGCTCCGTACCAG
This sequence comes from Ilumatobacteraceae bacterium, assembly GCA_963695145.1. GTDB lineage: Bacteria > Actinomycetota > Acidimicrobiia > Acidimicrobiales > Ilumatobacteraceae > Sva-07. Next base: position 904,260 of record CAVOGB010000007.1, read on the forward strand.
GCGATCCGCCTGACCGACAAGGAGTCGGCCGAGACGTTGCGGGAGAAGGTCGGCGTGCGCATCCTGTCCCGCCTCGACGGCCACCTCGTCGCCCTGTTCGAGAACAAGTACGCCCTGGCGCGCATCGAACAGAACGAGCCCGAGCTGCGGCTCGATCACATCATCGCCGGCTGACGCGCGTCTAGCTTGGCCGGATGAGCCGAACCGGACCACGCCGCGCCGCACGGGTGCTGGCACTCTCCCTGTCGATCACGATCGTCGGGCTCGGCGGCGTCGCCGGACACTCGTCGGCGGCGCCGTTGCCGGCGGTCGGCGTGGCCCTGCCGGCGACGAGGCCGCAGACGGTGCCGCCCGAGACCGCGCCCCCGGAAACCGCACCGCCCGAGACCGCCCCACCGGAGAACGCGGCGCCCGACACGGTCCCGACCTCGGTGGCGGCGGCCGAGGAGGACGACGGCATCGACGTCGGCACATGGTTGCTCGTCACGTTGATCATCGTCGTGGCGATCATCGTCGTCAGCGCCGTGGTCACCTCGATGGGGCGACGCTCGAAGAAGCAGGCCGCGCCGGTGGCCGCCCCCGTCCCGCCGGCGAGCGACAACGCACACCAACTGCTCGCCTCGGCCCAGTGGGTGCACGATCAGATGTCGCTGGAACTGATGGCGGCCGCACCGGCCCAGGCCCTCCAACGCTGGAGCGTGGAGCGGACGCGCATCGACAACATCGTGATCGGTGCGCAGGCCGAGGCCAGCAGGACGAACACCGCGACGTGGCTGCAACTCGGCCAGTTCCTCTCCGAGCTGGCGGGGGCGATCGACACCAACCTGCAGTTGCGGATGCAGGATCCGCCGAACGTCGGTCTCGTCCAGGAATCGGCGAACGTCATCACCGCCCGCCGCAACGACATCCAAGCCGCGATCAACCTGCTGCGACCGACGCTGCGCTGACGCGCCGACTGATCGGGCCAGTCAGGCCGGAGCACCCACCAGGTCGGGCGAGGCGCACCAGCCGCCCGGCGGTCACCGGCCCGCCAAGCCCCGGGGGGCACGGGCGACGATCGAGGAAGGCCAGCGTGCGCGACAGGTACTCGGCCGCTTCCTGCGTGCCGTCACCGGTGACGTGCACCCCGTCGGCGGTGAACCAGTTGGGGTGCGGCAACGAGTACCCGTTCCAATCGGCGATCGTCACCTCGGGATACGCCCCGGAGGCGACCATCGTGCGCAACGTGGCGTTGTTGGCGGCGAACGTGGCGGCGTAGGACACGTGGCCCGGCGACGTGTACCCGACGAGCTCGCGATAGTCGAACCAGACGATGCGGGCGATGCCGCGGGCGCGCGCCGCCCGCACGACCGAGTCGAAGCCCTGCGCGAACAGCGGGGCGAAGTCGTCGTACCCGGTACCGATCACGAGCGTGTCGTAGCTCCCCGGCGCGGTGAGCACGGCCTGCGTCGCATTCTCGGGTGCGTATCCCTCTCGGCCACGGCACGACACGCCGATCAGCCGGCGACACGATTCCAGTTCGGCGCGGATCGTCGCGCCCTGCAGCCAGCCGAGGTCGCCGTTCCACCTGATCCCGGCGAGCGACGAGTCCGACACGAACAGGACGGACCCACCGAACGACGGCATCTGGTTGGCGGCCACGGGGGCGCTCGGTGTGGGGACCGGTGCCCCGAGGAACCAGCCGGCCACGTCGACGACCATGTGCACGCCGACCGAGGCGTAGAAGTCGACGCCCCGCGACGACATCGGCACGACCGACATCGCCGCCAGCGGGGAGCGCCAGGCGACGTTGAGCATCGACACGTCCGGCCGCGCCATCCCCGCGGGGAAGGCCGACACGTAGCCGGGAGCGGTCGCGTCGATCGCGGTCACGTTGACGACGGCGGCCGCGGCGGGAACCGTGACGAGGGTCCGCTCCGCGGTGCCGCCCGGGTGCAAGGGATCGTTCGTCGAGCGCGAATCCCAGACGCGGCGCGGTCCATCGGCGACGAACAGACCGTCCGAGCCGCGGGCCGACGACGGCCCGGTGAACCATCCGACGACGTCGACGATCACGTTGGACGGCACGGACCGCCAGAGCGCGAGGCCGGCCGGGCTGACCGGGGCGAGCACGGTGACCGCCCGCGCCCGTTCGAGTGGATCGGTGTTGACGACGCTGGCGTTCGGGCGGACCCCGCCCGCCGGATAGGCGGTGACGTAGGCCGGTTCGTCGGTGTCGGTCAGCGTCACCGACACGGCGAGCGCGGTGGCATCCGCCGGCACGCCCGCCGGGATGGGTACGACGAGGTCGCCGGCGCGGCGATCGGCGGTGAGGCGCGTGTCGGCGAGACGGCTCGGCGCGAGCGGCACGAACCGGCCGGCGGCCACGTTGGCGGTGACCGGCACGAAGACCCCGGTGACGTCGACGATCACCTGGACCTGACTCGAGGCGAAGAGCTCGATGGCCCCGTCACCCGACAGCGCGACGATCGCCGAATTCGCCACCGCCGCGCCGGGCCGGAAGTTCACGTTCGACGCGTCGGGGACCGGCGTCGACGCGGCGTGGGCGGTGAGGTAACCGGCGGACGTCGCGTCGGTCGCGGTGATCGTGACGGCGACCGCGCCACCGCCGGCCGCCACCCCGCAGCGTCCGGCGACGGCGACACGCCGCGATTCCCCCGCCGTTACGGGTCGCTCACCGGCCTGACGCGTGTCGACGAGCCGGCACGGCGCGACGGGCACGAACTGCGATCCGAGCGGCGCCGCCTGCGGCCGGCGACGCACCGGCGGTCGCGATCCACACCAGCGACACGGCGAGCAGAGCGACGACTGCAGTGGCACGAACGGACCCACTGGCACGAACGGACCCACTGGCACGAACGGACTGGCGACACGTCACCGCCGCATCTGATACCCATCGACGCCAGACGCCAGTCCCCGCAGCGGCGACACGTGCTTCGCCGGCAGCGTCACCAAATTGCTCACCACGAACCGGAGCTGCCACCGCCTCCTCCTCCGCCACCACCGCCACCGCCGAAGCCGCCGCTCGATCCACCGGAGGACGAGGGCGGATGGCTCGTGCTGGCCATCGAATACGCCAGGGAGTGGACGAGCAGCGGTCCGTCGAGGGCGGACTGCGGCTCGGGGATGTTGCTCGCCCGGATCGCCTGTTCCCACGCATCGGCAGCATCGAGCGCCACCGCCCAGGCGCTGTACTCGCGCAGCATGCCGTTGTCCCATGCCCACTGCACGTGCTGCCCTTCGCTCGAGGCCAGGAAGCGCCGGAACGATTCGGTGCGCAGGGCGAGCGCCGATCCCGTGGCGGTGCGCGACGGCACCATCGCCGAGTAGGCGAGCAGGCCGACGAAGAACGGGAGCGCGACGCCGAGCACGATCGCCAACCACGGCGACGTCAGGAGCCCCAGGCCGTCGGTGGCGACGTTGACGACGTTGACGGCGACCAGCAAGCCGATCACGATCAGTGCACCGAGGAAGCCGAGGGCGATGCTGCGGCCACGGCCGGTCGCCGAACTCCACCATCCGCTGTCGCGGATGAAGTCCTGTTGCTCCTCGAACACGCGCTTCCACGTTCCGGCGAACGTCGCGTCGTAGGTGCCCAGTTCGATCGAGGACTCCTTGCGGAAGAGTTGGGCGATGTGTCGCTGGTCGGCCGCGCTCACGCCGTCGCGCTTCGCGCCCGGCTCGAGCGAGTGCTGCTTGCCGTCGGTGGTGATCACCGAGCGCCTCGTGGGCGATCATCTCGGAGAACCAGGCGACGACGGTGTCCTGGTCGACGTGTTCGCGGAGCAGCGCTCGTCCCATCCAGGGTTCGAGACCGCGCGGGGGGACGAACTCGATCGTCGCCATCGCCGCGAGTTGGGCGTCGGTGACGCGGCGGGTCGGGGCGCCGGCGAGCGTCGCCGCGCTCGAACCCGGGGCGGGGAGCCCGCCGAAGGCGGCATCCGCGGCGCCGCCGGCACCGGCCACCTCGTTGCTCCCACGGCGCCGGTTCCAGACGAACGCCAGCGCACCGCCGAGCACGCCGACCGGGATCATCAGGAGCCCGAGCGGGCTGAAGCCGCTCGGGATCGGATCAGGGGGATCGGGAATCGGCGGCAGGGACGGTTCGTCGAGCGCGGTGATCGTGCCGCCGATCGTGATGAGGTCGCCGGGCGCCAGCGGCTCGATGACGGCGACGTAGTTCCCGGTGTCGTCCTTCACCAGGTCGCAGCCGCCCAACACGCCGAACGCACCGGTGTCGCACGCCGTGGTGCCGAACTCGAAGCCGGTCACCACCACCTCGAACCGCGCCGTCGCCATCGTCTCGTCGTTGCCGATGATGTCGAGGGCGAGCACGCCGGAGTCGAGCTGCGCGTCGGGAAGCACGTAGTCGAGCGTGTAGCGGTGGCGGCCGGTGACCGTCTCGTCCGGGTCGCCGATCCGGATCCGCGTGTCGTTGCCGACGTTGACGACCGTGACGTCGTCGCTCACGTCGGACGTGGCCTCGACCGACTGCGGCTCGCCGAAATCGTTGGGGATGATCCGCTGGTAGCCGTGCCGCTGGTTCGGACCGAAGTCGATGTCGACGATCTCGCGGATGTGGACCCCGTTGGCACCCTCCGGCCACACCGTGACCTGCTTGGCGTCGAAGCGCTCGGGTCGGATGAGCGAATCGTCTCCGCCACCGATCACCCGGATGCCGGCGAGCAACGACATCACCGCGATGGCGAGGCCGACCATCACATGGTTGCGGAGCCGGACCTTCTGCAGCACGCCACCACTCTGGCATGACTCGCTCTGGCATGCCCCGGGGTGACGTGCCCCGGGGACGACGTGCCCCGGCGGTGGGAGGCATCCGGCGCTCGGCTTCCGTTCCGGCGACGGTGCTGCCCACGTTCGGTCGCCCGGCTCCCTCGCTCGATCCACGAGCACCGATCCGCTCGACCCTCGTCCGAGGAGGCCGCCATGTCCGGCATCACCAGTCCCCCGCCACTCGTCATCGTCCGCCCGTGGATCGACCCGCTCGTCGACGACGAGGGCCACGATCCCCGCTCGCGCTACGTCGAGACGTTCTGGCTCGGCGTGCTCGGCCCGACGGCGACGTGGCTCATCCGCCGGTTGGCGGCGGGCCTCGACCAGGCGCCGGAGGGCTACGACCTCGATCTCGCCGCCACCGCGCGGGCGATGGGTCTGAGCTTCCAGGTCGGACGGTCGTCACCGTTCAGCAAGGCACTGCAGCGATGCGTGATGTTCGGCCTCGCCCATCCGATCCCGGACGGGTTCGCCGTGCGTCGCCGTGTGCCGCCGATCGCCTACCGCCACCTGCGCCGCATGCCCGACGAACTGCAGTCCGCCCATGCCGCCTGGACGGCGACCGTGGTGTCACTCGACGACCTCACCCGGGCGCACCGCCTGGCGACGGCGATGGTCGACGCCGGTGACGACCCCACGGTGATCGAGCACCAGCTCATCGCCGTCGGGGTGGCCGACGCCGTCGCGGCGACCGCCGCCGACAACGTCGTGCGCCTCGTCGGCGGTGATCCCGGCTGCGATGACGGGCGAACACTCAGGCGGGAGGTGTGAAGTTGCAGGCCAGGTCGATGAGCAGGCGGGTGCCGAAACCGGTCGCACCACGGGCGTAGATCCCGTCGTCGGCGTCGACGTTCATCGGGCCGGCGATGTCGAGGTGCGCCCACGGCACCCCGTCGACGAACTCGTTGAGGAAGATCGCCGCCGTGATCGTGCCGCCGAACGGACCGCCGATGTTCTTCATGTCGGCCGACACGGAGTCGAGCAGCTTGCGGTACCGCTTGGTGTCGAGCGGCAGCTGCCACACGGGTTCGTCGACGTCGGCCGACCGCTCGCGCACCTGATCGACGAGGCCCTGGTCGTTGCCGAGCAGCCCGGCGATCCCCGCACCGAGGGCGGTGAGACAGGCGCCGGTCAACGTGGCGATGTCGACGATGGCATCGGGCTGCAGCTCGGCGGCCAGCGACAGGCCGTCGGCGAGAATCAGGCGCCCCTCGGCGTCGGTGTTGAGCACCTCGACGGTCTTGCCGTTGCGCATCGTGAGCACGTCGCCGAGCTTCACCGCGCTGCCCGACGGCATGTTGTCGGTGCACATCAGGAACGCGGTGACCGCCGTCTTGCACTTGAGCGCCCGGAGCGACGACATCGTGGCCAGTACCGCCGCGGCGCCCGACATGTCCATCTTCATGATCTGGTGGAAGGCGTCGCCGCCCTTCAGCGAGATGCCACCGGAGTCGTACATGACCCCTTTGCCGACCAGCGCCAGGTGGCCCGCCGGATGGCGCGGCGTGTAGGTGAGCTTGATCATGCGCGGCGGCTCGACCGAGCCCCGGTTGACGCCGAGCATGCCACCGCATCCGAGCTGCTCGAGCTGGTCCTTGTTGAACACCTCGACCTCGAGCCCGCTCTCGGCGGCGATCGCCACGGCACGCTCGGCGATGTCGTCGGCGTTGAGGTACGTGGGTGGCGTGTTGGCCAGCTCGCGGGCCAGCGCCGCCGATCGGGCGACGATGACGCCGCGCTCGACGCCGGCCTCGACCTGCTTGTGACGTTTGTCGCCGGCGATCAGGGTGAGGCTCTCGAGCCGTGAGGCGTTGTCGGCCGATGTCTTCAAGCCGACGTACCGGTACGAGGCGAGCAGCACGCCCTCGGCGACCGCCTGCCCGGCGGCCCTGGCGTCCACTCCGTCGACGTCGGCGAGCGTGGTGGCGAGCGAGCGATGCTTCGCCGCCACCCGGGCGAACGAGGCGGCGGCGGCGCGCAAGCCGTTGGCGTCGATGGCCTCGACGTCGCCGAGCCCGACGGCCACGACGATCCCGTCGGCGCTCGGCACCGCGATCGTCTGGCCGGCGGCGCCGGTGAACCCGTTGGCCTCGAGGGCCGCCCGGTTCAGCCCGACCTGGCGGGGAACCGGTCCCTTCGTGGCCACGCCCACGCCGAGCGCGGTCGCTCCCTTCGGTGTCGACCGGGCGGTGGAGACGGAAACGGACGAGACGGCAGCGCTGGCATCACTCATGGTCCAACAGTCTGACGCACGGCAGGCCGTCACACCGAACGTGAGAATTGGGTGAGGGAGCAATCCACTCGGCTGCCTCGGTCGTACCATCTCGGAACCCCCTCGGCCCACAGGAAGTCCGCCCCATGACCGACGACATGACCCCCGACCCCCCGACCAGCTCCAAGCAGCGGTCCAAATGGCGCTCTCCGAAGCGCATCGCCATCCTCGCCGGCATCGGCGTGGTCGCGGTGATCGCACTGGTGATCGGCGGCGTCTTCTTCTATGCGAACGTCTTGAACGACTCGCCCGACAAGCTGGACGCGAGCGATCTCGACGCAGCGCTCGCGGCCCCGACCACGGTCGCCGATCCGCCCCCGGGCACTGCCGATCCCGTCGACCCCGCCGCCACGACCGTCGCCCCCGCAGACCCGGCGGGTGATCCCGGCGCCGATCCCGCCGCCGAGGGGACGGTCAGTTACGACGGCAACTGGACGGCGACGCAGGAGTCACAGTTCGGATATCGCGTGGAAGAGGTGCTGGCCGGCGTCAACACCACCGCGGTCGGACGCAGCAACCAGCTCACCGGCAGCATGACGGTCGACGGCACCACGGTGCCGGCGGTCGACATGGAGGTGCAGGTGGCGACGATCACGAGCGACGAGTCGAAACGCGACGAGAACTTCCGGGGCAGCGTGATGAACACCAGCGAGTTCCCGACCGCGACGTTCCACCTGACCACACCGATCGAACTCGGGTCGATCCCGGCGGAGGGCCAACAGATCACGGCGACCGCCACCGGTGACCTCACGCTCCACGGCGTCACCAACCCGGTGACGTTCGACGTGACCGCCCAGGCGAGCGGCGGCAAGATCGGCGTGCTCGGCAGCATTCCGATCCTGTTCACCGACTACGGCATCCAGAATCCGTCGTACGGCCCGGTCAAGACCCACGACGACGGGCTGCTCGAATTCGTCCTCGTCTTCGAACCCGCCCCGGCCTGACACCCTCCGATCCTCGTTTGCGTCAGGATTGCTGCGGACCGGTCCGCAACAATCCCGACGCAAACGGGGATGTCAGCCCGCCCCCAGGTCTGGTTTCCGGTCAGGTTTCGGGTCAGGTCCCCGGGATCAGGTTCGGGGTTGGCTGCGTTCCCAGGCGGAGGCCAGGGCGGCGTAGCGGCCGCCGAGCGCCACCAGCTCGTCGTGCGTGCCGAGTTCGGCCAGACGACCGTGATCGACGACGGCGATGCGGTCGGCGCGACGGACGGTCGAGAGCCGATGGGCGACGACGATCGTGGTGCGCCCGGTCATCAACCGGTCGAGCGCCCGTTCGACGATCACCTCGGTGCCCGGATCGAGGTTGCTCGTCGCCTCGTCGAGCACCAGCACGGCCGGATCGACGAGCGCGGCGCGGGCGAGCGACACGAGTTGACGTTCGCCGGCCGACAGACGCGAGCCGCGCTCGCGCACCTCGGTGTGGATCCCGAGCTCGAAGTCGTCGAAGCGGTCGAGAGCGCCGATGGCGGCGAGCGCGTTGCGCACGTCGGCGTCGGTCGCCCCGGACAGGGCGATGCGGACGTTGTCGGCGATCGTGCCGCCGAACAGGAACCCCTCCTGGGGCACGACGACGATGCGCTCACGCAGCTGATCGAGGTCGGCATCACGGAGATCGACACCGCCGAAGGTGATGTGGCCCTCGACCGGGTCGTACAGCCGGGCCATGAGCTTGGCCAGCGTCGACTTGCCGGCACCGGTCGGGCCGACGAGCGCCAACCGCTCGCCGTCGGCCACCTCGATCGACACGTCGGAGAGCACCGGCGTGTCGGTCCCCGGGTACCGGAACCCGACCTGCGCGACGACGAGTTCGCCGGTGGCGGGCAGGGCGTGCCCGCCGTCGACGATGTCGGGCTCGGTGTCGAGGATCCCGAACAGCTTGTCGAGCGCCGCCGCGGAGGACTGCACGGTGTTGTACAGCTGCGACAGCTGCTGCACGGGCTCGAACAGCTGGGCGAGCAGCAACACCGCGGCGATCACCGTGCCGATCGTGATGTCGCCGCGGTTGACCAGCCAGCCGCCGATCCCGATGACGAGTGCCGTGGCGAAGATCCCGCATCCCTCGACCAGGCCGAAGTACCACGTGGAGACCTTGACGCTGTGGACGTGGGAGTCGAAGAGGCTGCGGTTGGACTCGACGAACCGGCGGGTCTGTTCCGGCTCGCGGGCGTAGGCCTGGATCACCCGGACGCCGGCGATGCCCTCCTGGAGCGTCGACATGTTGTGGCCGATGTTCTCGCGGACGTCGAGGTAGGCGGCGTTCGAGTCGCGCTGGAACTTGCGCGAGGCCACGACGATGATCGGCAACACGAGCAGACCGACGAGCGCCAGCTGCCACGACAGGGCGAAGAGCAGGACGAGCGAGAACACGATCAGCATCGCCGCCGACGCCAACTGCAGCAGACCGAACTGGACGAGTTCGCCCATCGACTCGACGTCGGCGGTCATGCGGGCGATCAGCACGCCCGACTTGATGCGGTCGAAGAACGCCAGCGACTGGCGCTGGATGTGGTCGAACACGCGCACGCGCAGGTCGCGCAGGAATCCCTCACCGGCCCGGTTGATCAGCACGTACTGCTGACGCGACGCGGTGTAGGCGGCGGCGACGACGACGATGTAGGCGATCACCGCATTGCGCAGGACGCCTTCGTCGCCTGCAGAGATCCCGTGGTCGATGCCGTACCGGACGAGCAGCGGGCCGACGACGAGTCCCATCGTCGACAACGCCGTGAACAGCAGCGCGCCGGCGACGGTGCGCCGGAACGGCCTGGCCATCGTGGCGGTGCGGCGGAGGACCTGCTTGGCGGCCGCCGCGTCGAGCCGGTCGTCCTCGGTGACGGCGCTCATCCGGAACATCAGGTCGCCCCGTCGATCCCGGCCGGTTCGATCTGGACCGGTTCGATCCCGCCGGCTGTCTCGTCAGGCGCGTCGACGAACTCCGGTTCGGCCGCCATCGCCGCGAGGACCGCGCGGTAGCGGGGCTCGCGATCGAGCAGGTCCTGATGCCGGCCGGTCGCCACCACCCGTCCACCGTCGAGCAGGACGACCGTGTCGGCGAGGGCGATCGTGCCGGGCCGGTGGGCGATGACGATCGTGGTCCGCCCCTCCATCACCGTCGCCATCGCGGCCCGGATCTCGTGCTCCTTCGACGGGTCGACGGCGGACGTCGCGTCGTCGAGCACCAGCACACGGGGGTCGGCGAGGATCGCCCGGGCGATGGCGATGCGCTGGCGTTGCCCGCCCGACAGCGAGAAGCCGCGCTCGCCGAGCACCGTGTCGTAGGCCTCGGGCAGACCCATGATGAAGTCGTGCGCGCCGGCGAGCCGGGCGGCCCGCTCGATCTGCTCGACCGTGGCCTCGGGATCGGCGAAGGCGATGTTCGCGGCGACGCTGTCGTGGAAGAGCAGCGTGTCCTCGAACACGATGCCGACGGCGTGGCGGACGTCGTGCAACGTGAGCTGACGGACGTCGATACCGTCGATCGTGACGCTGCCGTGCACGACGTCGTAGAAGCGCACGAGCAGGCGGGCGACCGTCGACTTGCCCGACCCGGTGGCCCCGACGATCGCCACGGACTGGCCGGCCTCGAGGTGCAGGTCGAAGCCCCGCAGGACCGGCACCGTCGGGTCGTAGCCGAAATCGACGCGTGGAAGCCGACCGCACCGACCCGGTTTCCGCCGGCCCGGTTTCCGCTGGGCAGGTCGACGGGGTGCTCGGGATCGACGACGTCGGGATGGATGTCGAGCACCTCGTTGACCCGCTGGAGGGCGACCGCCGCGCGTTGCCCCCAGGCGATCGTCATGCCGAGCATCCGCAGCGGGCTCACGAGCAGCGCCACGTAGAAGTTGAACTGGACGAGCTGGCCGAGCGTGAGGTCGCCGTTGATCACCTGGATGCCGCCGAGGCCGAGCACGGCGATGAGGCCGATCTGCGGCATCAGTTCGATCGCCGGCAGGTACTTCGCCCGGATCCGCGCCGCCTTGATCGACTCGCGTTGGATGTCGTCGGCCTCCCGGCGCAGCTTCGCGGCCTGCACGCTCTCGGCGCCGAACCCCTTCACCACCCGCACCCCGCCGACGGTCTCTTCGACCACGGTGGCGAGATCGGCCTGCTCCGCCTGCACGGCGAGGACGGCCGGATGGATCGCCTCGGAGAACCGGCGCCCGGCGACGTTCACGAGCGGCAGCGGTGCCAGGGCCACGAGCGCCAGCAGCGGGTCGGTGACGAACAGGATCACGGCGACGGCCAGGATCATCGCCGCGTTCGACAACGTGATGGGAATCATCACGACGAAGTTCTGGATCTGGTTGAGATCGCTCGACGACCGGCTCATCAGCTGGCCGGTCTGCGCCCGGTCGTGGTAGCCGATGTGCAGCGACATGATGTGACCGAACAGCTGCTCGCGCAGCCGGGTCTCGGTCCATCGCGCCTCGCGGAAGGCGTAGAACCGGCGAAATGCCGTGAACGAACCGGTGAGCACGCCGGCGACGGCCACGAGGCTGACCCACAGCCACAGGTCGTCGCCTTCGGCGATGCCGCGGTCGATGCCGAAGCGCACGAGCACGGGCACCGAGATCTTGGCGACCATCCACAGCAACCCGACCAGGGTGCCGATGACGAGGTTGCGGCGCTGGGCGCGCAGCGTGGTGGCGAGCAGCGCCCACTTCGAGCGCGATGACGGCTCGCCGGCGTTGGAGGCGGTGTGGACCGTGGCGGTCACGCCCGCGCCGACAGCAGGGCGGTCACCCGTTCCTTCGGGCGGCCGATGATCGCCACGTCGTCGGTGACGACGAGCGGCCGCTGCATGAGCTGTTTGTGGGCGAGCAACGTCTCGACGATCTGGTCGACGGTGGCGACGTCGTCGTCGGTCAGTTCGAGCTTCTTCCAGAGGTTGTCGCGGCGGACGAGATCGGTCGGCGGGTCCTCCAACTTGGCGATGATCTCACGCAGCGTCGCCTCGTCCGGGGGCGTCTGGAGGTACCGGACGATGTCGACGTCGACACCGAGTTCCTCGGCGATGTTGACCGCGTTGCCCGACGAGTTGCAGTGCGGATTGTGATAGATCGTCACGTCAGCCATAGCGCCGAGGTTACGTCGACGGTCCGGCGGAACAGCCGTCGGAATGCGATCGTCGCAGCTCCCACACCCAGAGTCCGGGCAGGCCCTCGACTGCGATCCGTGTGGCGTCCGGGAAGACGCGCGAGGCCGGCGACGAGGCGATCTGGGCGGGCCCCATCGGCGGTTCGATGCACTCCTCGACGAGCAGGCCGGCCGAACGGAAGGCGCGCAGCCAGGTGGATGCCTGGTGGTAGTGGTTGCGGACCCACGTCATCGGTCGACCGGCGACGATGCCACCGTAGAACGCCTGCCCACCGACGAATCCGCCCGCCGGATGGGGATCGGTGATCACCAGCGTTCCCCCGGGGCGCAGGACGCGGGCCAGTTCGTCGACGGCGGCGGTCGGGTCGGCCAGGTGGCACAACGCCAGCGCGATCACGACGAGGTCGAACGCGTCGTCGGCGAACGACAGCCGCTCGATGTCTCCCTGCTCGAAGCGGGCGTCGGGCACCTTGCTCCGAGCGACCGCGAGCATCTCGTGCGACTGGTCGACCCCGGTCACCGTGCATCCGAGGTCGTGCAGGTGCGCCGCGTGGCGTCCTGTCCCGCAGGCCGCGTCGAGCGCCCGCACACCGGGCTGTGCGTGGCGGGCGAGCAACGGCCGGACGACGAGCTCCTCGGTCTCGATCAGTGGATTCGGCCCGTCGTAGGCGTCGGCCCATTCCGCGTAGCCGGGGAGCAATCCCCGCTCCTGCGGATCGAGCCGGAGTGAGTACGGGAACTCGTCGCGCCGGGCGAACACGGAGGCGAGCTCCGCCATCCGTGCCTCGTTGGTGTCGGCATCCACGTACCAGTTGCGCAGCAGCGACAGGCCGATCACGCCGGCGAAGTACTGATCGGCGGTGATCGATCCCATGTCTCGAACGTAGCGATGAGCGTCACGACGTGTGGCACGAGTTCGGCCCGCGCGTCGATCCGTGCATCGATTCGACGGTCACCGATTCGACGTCTCGGGCACCGGACGATCGGATTCCGAACGGGATGTGCCCGAGACGGCACTGTCACACCCGGGGCGTACCGTGGGCGACACCGACTCCCCCTCGCAACGTCTGTGCCGACCGTCGCCGGTCGAGAGGAGTCAGCATGTCCAGCTTCTGCACGATCCATCGGGTTCCGCGCGGCAGTACCGAACCGATCGTCACCGAACGGGCGGCACTGGCCGCCATCAAGATGGTGCTCGAGCCACCACTGCGTCACGACACGATCGTGATCACGCTCGACCGGGAACGGCGCGGCCGCTCGCTCGTGGTGATCCACGGGACCGACCACCACGACGCCCTGTTCGGCGTGCTCGACATCGTGACGGGGATCGACGACGACGAACTCGACGCCCTCATCGTGGCGACGGTACGCCCACCGGTGGCGGGTGTGCCCGATCTCGACCCGCTCGACGTCGAGCGGTGGATCCTGGCGTCCGAACTCGTCGAGAGCTCGGGGCTCGAACTGGTGGAGTGGTTCGTCGTCGGCGCCGGTGTCAGCTGCCCTCGCGACCAGCTCGGCGAGCCACCGCGCTGGGCGGTGCGATGACGGTCGTCAAGGCGCGCTGCGGGCGCGTCGTTCCGCCGGCGACAGTCGGAGCCCGCCGGCGCGCAGCCGTCGCACCAGTTCGCGGCTCTCCACCTCGAGCGCCCCCAGTTCCACGATGCCCGGCCGGTACTCCTCGGGGATGTCGTAGTGATCGCCCTGGAAGCCGCGCCGCGGGATCTCGGCACGGTCGGCGAACTCGTGCAGTTCGTCGTACGACACGTCGCTCACGAGATGGCACCACTTCCGACCCCGCCACCACCATCGTGGCTCGTCGATGAGGATCGCCATCGGCGCATCCTCGCAGACCGTGCACGTGACCGAGGGACCCGACGCGGATCAGCACCGACTGGCGCGCGGTGGCGTCTGGATCAGCGCGGGCGCGGTGCTCGTGGGCCCCGCCGGGCCCGTACCGGAATCGGCACGGGTGCGGGGACGCGTACTGCAGCGGCAACGCCGGCAGCGGCCAGGACGACGGCTGCTCCGATTGCGGCGACGAGCACGAACGACAGCGTAGCGCGTGTGGTTCACTGATGGGCATGGCAGATCTCGTCACGATGCCCGCAGAGGTCGACGTCGAGCCCGATGAGGTGACCGAGACCGGCGAACCGATCGCCGCCCACATCGTCAAGACCAAGCGCGGCGAGAACGCCGCCGCGGTGGTGTTGGAGGCGCGGGTGATGGGCACGCCGATCGAGGCGTTGTGCGGGTTCGTGTGGGTGCCGTCGCGCGACCCGAAGCAGTTGCCGGTGTGCGAGAAGTGCAAGGGCATCTACGAGATGTACAAGGCCTTCAACGACGGCCTGCGCGACACACCCGAGGACTGACCGGTCGCCATCGACCGGGTCGCCGCCGTCACATGACCGAACTGCGCATCCGGCAGGCGGTCCGCGCCCTGCTCGTCACGCCCGACCAGTGCGTCCTGCTCGTGCGGTTCGAGTTCGCGACGGCCACGGTGTGGGCCCTCCCGGGCGGTGGCCTGGAGCCGGGCGAGGACCACCTCACGGCGCTGCGGCGGGAGCTGATCGAAGAGGTCGGCCTGCACGATGTGGCGATCGGTGCCCACGTGTGGACCCGCGAACACGTCATCCCGTTCGAGGACGGCATGTGGGACGGCCAGCGCGACGTCGTCCACGTCGTGCCGATCGAGCGCTTCGAGCCGCAGCCCGCGCTCACGTGGGACCAGTTGCGGGCCGAGAAGCTGCACGAGATCCGCTGGTGGACGGTGGACGAGATCGAGGCCGTCAGCGCCGATCCGGCCGCGACGATCGTCTTCGCGCCCCGGCGACTGGGCGAGCTGCTGCGGCTGCTCGAACGCGACGGCATCCCCGAGTCGCCGCTCTCGTCGGGCATCTGAGGGCCGCTCGCTGGTGCCGAAAATGGAGCAGATGTCGCGCTCAGCGCGACATCTGCTCCATTTTCGGGTGATCTGGTCAGCGGCGGACGTGGTGGCTGGTCCGCACGATGCAGGTCTGCTGGGCGGTGGCCATCAACCGGCCGTCCTGACTCCACATCCGCAACGAGCCGTGACCGATCGAGCGGTGGAAGCCCTCGGGAATGATCTCGAGGAGCGTCCAGTCGGTCGGCTCGGCGTCGACCACGCGCAGGGTGTTGTCGAGGCTCGTCGCACCGGGGAGCGCGCCGAGTGCGGCGCCGATGGCGAGCGGGATGATGTCGGCGACGTAGGCCTGCGATGCCGGATTGCCGATCACGTGGTCACGGATGCGGCACCACATGGCGATCGGGCCGACCTGGGGGTTGCCGATCGCATCCGGTCCGACCACCCCGATCGCCAGCCTGCGGTCGAGGGTGTCGAAGAACGATCCCGAGAGGTCGAACTCGAACGGTTCGCTCATCTCCGGGCACTCCTCGGGCGGTGGCGCCGTCGGCATGGCGACGAACTGCGCGCCGTCGCCGCTCGGGCGCGACGTGTGGGCGCAGAGCGAGGCGAACATCGGCTCGCCGTCCACGGTGCCGACCACCTGCGACTGCGTCGTGACGCGCCCGTTCGCCGGGACGGTCACCTCGAGATCGACGACCGAGTTCGGCGGCGGCGAGCCGATGAACTGCGTCGTGATCCACTGCAGCGGTCGTCCGGTCGCCCGTTCGGCGGCCTCGACCGACGCGGCGATCCCGCCGCCCCCGTAGAGGAACCCGAACGGCGTGCACAGGACGGGCTGCACGACGAAGCGGTAGCGCCGGTCGTCCTCGGTCGGCTGCAGGTCGAGGAGGTCGAACGTGGGGAGCACGACCGAGACGATCCCAGACTCGCCCGTCATCCGGAAAATCGGAACCCTGCCTTTTCGGACCGGGTCCGAAAAGGCAGGGTCGTCAGTGGAAATCGCGGCTGACGGTCTTCACCGGCATCGGCAGCGGTGCCAGATGCTCGGCGACCACGTTGACCACACCTTCGCTGCGTTCGAGCCGGCCCCGGATCAGCATCGCCTGCGCCTCTCGCGCCACCTTGCGGAAGCGGGCCCAGCAGCCCTTCGACACCACGACGTTGATCAGTCCGGTCTCGTCTTCGAGGTTCAGGAACGTCACGCCCTGCGCGGTCATCGGCCGCTGGCGATGGGTGACGACCCCGGCGACGAGCACCATGTCGCCGGGATTCGGCGCCCCCGCCGACGGTGATCCCGATGTTGCGTCGTGCAGCTGGATCGAGGTCGACACGCCCATCGCCGTCAGCTCGTCGCGCATGAACACCGTGGGATGGCCGTCGGGCGACACGCCGGTGGCCCAGAGGTCGGCGACCGCCTCCTCCACCGGTGACATGCCGGGGAGCCGTGGCGCCTCGGCGCCGGTGACCACGCCCGGCAACCGACCCGGCCGTGACTGCGCGGTGGCCCCGACCGTCCACAGCGCCATGCGCCGATCGAGGCCGAAGCACTCGCCGAACAGCCCGGCGGTGGCCATCGCCTCGAGCTGCGGCAGTGTGAGCGACGGCACACGGCGCACGAGATCCTCGGTGTCGGCGAACAGCCCGTCGGCCTTGCGGACCGCCTCGATCTCGTCGGCGAGGTCGGACCCGATCCCCCGCACCGACCCGATCCCCAACCGCACCGCCACCTCCCCGGACGGTTCGCACGGCTCGAGGGTGGCGCCGGCGAGCGAGGCGTTGAGGTCGGGGGTGTGCACGACCACCCCGTGGCGGCGGGCATCGCGCACGAGCGTGTGCGGCGACCAGAACCCCATCGGCTGGGCGTTGAGCAGCGCCGCACAGAACGCCGCCGGCTCGTGGAACTTGATCCACGACGACGCGTAGACGAGGTAGGCGAAGCTCACCGAGTGCGACTCGGGGAAGCCGTAGTTGGCGAACGCCTTCATCTTCATGAACAGCTCGTCGGCGACGTCGCCGACGATCCCCCGCTCGGCCATCCCGGCGTACAGGCGCGCCCGGAGCTGCTCCATCCGCGCCGCCGAACGCTTCGAGCCCATCGCCTGGCGCAGTTCGTCGGACTCGGCGGGTGAGAACCCGGCGACGTCGATCGCCATCTGCATCAGCTGCTCCTGGAACAGCGGCACACCGAACGTCTTGCCGAGCGAGTTCTCGAGCAGCGGGTGGAGATAGGTCACGGGTTCGAGGCCGTTGCGGCGGCGGATGTACGGGTGGACCGATCCGCCCTGGATCGGACCGGGGCGGATCAACGCCACCTCGACCACGAGGTCGTAGAACTTGCGCGGCTTGAGCCGCGGCAGCGTGGCCATCTGGGCCCGCGACTCGATCTGGAACACGCCGACGGTGTCGGCCCGGCAGAGCATGGCGTACACGTCGTCGTCCTGGGGGATGGTCGCCAGGTCGACCTCGTACCCGCGGTGCTCACGGATCAGGTCGACGGCGTAGTGCAGCGCCGACAGCATCCCGAGACCGAGCAGGTCGAACTTCACGAGGCCGGTGCGGGCGCAGTCGTCCTTGTCCCACTGCAGCACCGACCGCTTGTCCATGCGGGCCCACTCGACCGGGCACACCTCGATCACCGGACGGTCGCAGATGACCATGCCGCCCGAGTGGATGCCGAGGTGACGCGGGGCGTCCTCCACCTGCGCCGCGAGGTCGAGCACCTGCTGGGGGATGGAGCAGTCGGGCTGGCCGGCCGTGGTGGCCACGTTGCCCCACGCATCGACCTCCTTCGACCAGGCGTCCTGCTGGCCCGGCTGGTAGCCGAGCGCCTTGGCCATGTCGCGGATCGCCGAGCGCGAGCGGTAGGTGATGACGTTGGCGACCTGGGCGGTGTGGTGGCGGCCGTAGCGCCCGTACACGTACTGGATCACCTCCTCCCGGCGGTCGCTCTCGATGTCGACGTCGATGTCCGGCGGGCCGTCACGCTCGGGCGACAGGAACCGCTCGAACAGCAGCCCCAGCGACACGGCGTCGGCGGCCGTGACCCCGATGGCGTAACAGACCGCCGAGTTGGCGGCACTCCCCCGGCCCTGACAGAAGATGTTCTCGCGACGGCAGAACTCGACGATGTCCCACACGATCAGGAAGTACCCGGCGAAGTCGAGCTGCTCGATCAGCGCCAGCTCGTGATCGATCGTCTTCCACGCCCTCGCCCGCAACGACAGGTCCTCGGTGTGGTTCGGGCGCTCGCCGTACCGGCGGCGGGCCCCGTCCTCGGTGACGTGGCGGAGGTACTCCATCTCCGTCATCACCCGTCCATCGGGACCGGCCGGACAGGGGAACGGCGGCAGGTTCGGGGCGACGAGCGCCAGGTCGAACGCCGCGGCCCGACCGATCTCGGCGGCCCGTTCGACCACCCCGGGATAACGGCGGAACCGGCGGAGCTGCTCGGCCCCCGAGCGGAGATGCGCCCCCGAGGCCGCCGGGAGCCACGGGTCGATCTCGTCGAGGCTGCGCCGGGCCCGCACGGCGGCCAGTGCCGTGGCCAGCGGCCGTTGCGCGGGTGTGGCGTAGTGGACGTTGTTGGTGGCCACGCACTCCACACCGTCGCGATGGGCGATCTCGGCGAGCGCGTCGTTGCGGGCCGAGTCGAGCGGGTCGCCGTGGTCCCACAGCTCGACGAGCACCCGGTCGCGCCCGAACGCCTCGATCATCCGCCGCAGTTCACGTCGCGCCGCGTTCGGCCCATCGGCGAGCAGCGCCGCCGGGACCGCACCCTTGCGGCACCCGGTGAGCACCCAGGCGTGGCCGGCGAGTGCCGGGCGAGGTCGTCGAAGGCGAACTGGGGCGCCCCTTTCTCTCCGGCGAGGTGGCCGACGCTGAGCGCCCGCGACAGCCGGGCATACCCGTCGGGCCCGTCGGCGATCGCCAGCAGGTGGGTGCCGGACGGGTCGGGGGCGTGCGAGTCGGGCACCAGCCCGGTGTTCACCTGTGACAGGGTCTCCGCCTCCGTGCGAGCGACCGAAACCGATCCCGAACCGGACGGAGGGCGAACGGAGTGAGCCCGACCATCCAGAACGGTGATCTCGGTGCCGAACACGGTCGGCAGGCCGACCGCCTTGGCGGCCTCGGCGAAGCGGACCACCCCGTAGAACCCGTCGTGGTCGGTGATCGCCAGGGCCTCGAGGCCGAGCCGTGCCGCCTCGGTGGCCAGCTCCTCGGGGTGCGACGCACCGTCGAGGAACGAGAAGTTGGAGTGGCAGTGCAACTCGGCGTACGGCACCGCCGCTCGTCCGGTGCGTCGGAGCGAGATCGGCCGGCGCCCGGAACGGCTGACGCTTCCGGCTCCACGCCGGCCCGTCGCCCCCGGAGTTCCACGACGGGCTCCCCGGGGCGCGCCCGTCGCGTCCCGTTCGGTCCGACAGCGCCGCTTCGAGTTCGTTCCAGGTCCAGGATGGGTTGTTGAACCCCACGCCCCCAGTATCGAACACACGTTCGTCAGATGCAACCCGCTCTGCACACAGCCCGAAAAATGCCTCGAAATCGTTCGCCTGGCGCGCGATTCGAGGCATTTTTCAGGTGGCGTGGAGGGCGGTGAGGGCGCCGCGGAGGCCGTCGTCGGCGATGGCGAGCGCCTCGGGCCAGTCGAACCAGCCGATCTCCTGGCTCTCGCCCTCGGGGGGTGCCGGATCGGCGGCGCCATCGTCGGCCGGGCCGGCGTCGAACAGATAGCGCAGGTCGAGGTGGGTGTGACCGCGTCCGCCGGCGTGCACGTCGACATGCACCAGTTCAGGGACACCCGCCGCGTCGAACGGCCCGAGGAGTCGCACGTCGAGGCCGGTCTCCTCGACGCACTCCCGCCGGGCGGCCTCCCACGGCGTCTCCCCGCCGTCGATGTGCCCTCCCGGCTGCATCCAGAACCCGAGCCGCTTGTGCTTCAACAGCACGATCCCACGCCGCCCCACGATGAAGCCCGACCCGGTCACGTGGATCGGATCGCGCTCGCGGGAGAACGGATCGTCCAGCGCGTCGAAGGCGGCCAGGAACGTGTCGATCGACGCCGCCTCGCGGTCGTCCACCGGCGTCCGGGCCGCGACGGACTCCCGCACGATGCTGCGCAGCCTGTCCGGTGGTATGGCGGTGCCGGTCACGCCCATCGGTGTAGCAGGTGCGACGGAAATGACACCGGTGTGATTCCGTGCAATTCGCCCTTGAGTTCACCCGCGAATGCACCGATACCTCCTGCGAACATCAACGGTTCTTCCTTCTCCTGTTGCGGACGGCACATTCATGGAACTCATCTCGAACCCCGCACCCCGCATCCTGGTCGCCGTGGACGACCTGGAACTGCGGCGCATCATCGTGGCGGGGCTTCGTGCCGGCGGCTTCTGCGTCAGTGCTCCGACCGACAGCGAGGCGGCGATGATGCTCGCCGAGTCGTTCTCCCCCGATGTCCTGGTGGTCGGTTCGCACCTGTTGTCGCCCGCCGGCCGTCCGCTCTACGAGGCGCTGCGCGAGTCGACCGAGCAGTACCTCGTCTGCATCACCGACGAAGGCGCCACCCGTGCCCGGGCGAGCGTGCTGCTCGCCGGCGCCGACGATGCGATCTCGGTCCCGCTGTCGGCCGATGAACTCTCCGCCCGCTGCCATGCCCTGCTGCGCCGTCCCCGGCAGATGCAGCACCGGATCGACACCGGCGCCGCCACCACGCTGGCATTCGGCCCGCTCGTGATCGACCTCGGCCGCCGCGAGGTCCGCGTCGACGACGTCGAGGTGTCGACCACCCGCATCGAGTTCTCGCTGTTGGAGCAACTGTGCCGCCGTCCCACCGAGGTGTGCGGCCGCGAGGACCTCCTCGACGCCGTGTGGGGGCCGCGCTGGGTCGGTGACAACCACGTCGTCGATGTCCACCTGTCGAACCTGCGGCGCAAGCTCGACAAGGCGGCCCCGCACGTGAAGGTGATCCACACCGTGCGCGGTGTCGGTTTCCGGCTCTCGAACGACATCTCCGATGCCATCGAGATCGCGCCGGCGTTCGGGCTCGCCGTCGCCATCTGACGCGGGCCGCCGAGCCCGGCTGTCACACCCCGCGACGATGCTCGCGGTATGTGCTTGCAATGTGACGGTTACTCCTACGAGCAGGCGATGCTCGAACTCGATCTTCTGATCCAAGTCCACGGTTGGGCACTCGTTCAAGTGGAAGGAGACGTGACGTGCTGGTCGTACACGGTCGGAGTCACGGAGAACTACGGGCACCCCGAACTGGCGATGACGACGGTCCGCCTGGAGCTCCAATCGGCGGTCATCCACCGCCTCGTCGAGGGCATCGTCGAGACCGGCCGGCTCGATCTCGATCTCGTGGCCGAGCGTGAGCTCGAACTCGTCGAAGTGCACCCGACGCGCTTCGACCAGGAGTGGTTCGGGACATGGTCGAATCGCTACGAACGAATGCCGGCACCCGGCGGGTTCCTGCAGATCGTGCCACCGGCCTCATGGTTCTGCGAGTCTCACGCCTCGGCCACTCCCCGCCTCGACCGGCCGGGCCATGGTCCCGACGGAAATCGTGCGACCCGCCGCCGAAGGCGCTGAATCACGCGATCAGGCTGAATGGTACGATGGTATCCGTGATGGTATCGATCGATCGCGCCGGGCGGGTGGTCGTGCCGAAGGAACTCCGCGATCGGCTCGGCATCGAGCCGGAGGACGAGTTCGAGATCACCGCCGACGATGGCGGACTGCGGCTCGTTCCCGTTCGGGCTCGGCGTCAGATCGTGCTCGCCGAGGACGGGCTGCCGGTGCTCGAACGGATCGATGGCGTGACGGTCACCGATGCGGACGTCCAGCGGTGGCGCGATGCCGACCAGCGTTGATCGTTGGGCCGTCGACACCAGCGTGGCGATCGCCGCGCTCGACCGCAGCCACGCCGCACATGCGGCGTGCCGTGCGGCGGTGCACCGTCGGCGGCCGGCGCTCGCGGGTCACGCCGCGTTCGAGACGTATTCGGTCCTGACGCGCCTGCCCGGCGCACGCGGCGTCGATGGACCGACCGCGGCGGAGCTGCTGGCGGCGCTGTTCCCCGAGGTGCTGAGCCTCGGCTCGCGTGACACGAGCCGACTCTTCGCCAGGCTGGGTGCGATCGGCATCATGGGCGGCGCCGTGTACGACGCGTTGGTCGGCGAGGCGGCGCGTGCCAATCGGTGCCGGCTGCTCACCCGCGATGGCCGGGCCCGGCGCACGTACGACCTGCTCGGCGTCGACTACGAGCTCGTCGGCTTGTCGTGAGCCTGATCAGTCGTAGCAGGCGCTGACCCACCATCGTCGGTGCTCGGCGATCACCAGGTAGCCCTGAGCGCCATCGCCGTCAGGCGCGTCGCCGGTGAGCATCTGGAACTGCGCCAGACGCCGGTGGCGGCTCGGTTCCCACCAGTGCTCGTCGATCGGCCAGGGGCCGGCCCACGCCGTGACCGCCTGCCGTGGCCCACGTCGCCAACCCGCCGACTCGTCGCCGTGCATGATCATCAGGCTCGCCGGCGGAGCCGACACCGCACCGCGGCCGCTCACTTCGACCACCCGGCCCTGCTCGTCGAGCACCTCGGCGGGACGAGGGTCGGCGTAGACGGTGGCCGGTGACGGCGTGGGCAGGCTGCCGGGCCACGGCCCGCTCGGACCGCTCCCCGTGCTGGCGTGCGACGCCATGCGCGTGACCTGATCGAGATCGACGGTGGTCGCCGGGACCCACCGGTACCGGTCGCCGGGGAGCCGGCCGCCACGCCACACCGGCACCGTCACGGCTGTCTCCGACGTCAAGGTGGTGAGCCGGGCGATCGCTCTGATCGCCCGGCGGTCGGCATCGGACTGCCCGCCCCACAATCCCAACTGTTGGCCGACGTCGGCGCGCACCTCCTCGGGCACGAGGCGGATCAGGACGATGCCCCCGGTGATCTCCTGCTCGCTCCCCCGCGGCAGATCGACCCAGGCATCGAGTTGCCACCGCACCCGTTCGACCATCGCCGCCGCCGTGAGCCCCGCCGAGCGGTACCACGAGCGCTCGGAGCGCTCACCGTGCTCGGTCTCGAGCACCACGACGAGTCGCGTGCAGACGCGCCCCTGCGCGGCCAGGGTCTCACCGAGTTCGTCGGCCAACTGCTTGGCCACGAACACGACCGCGCTGGTCTGGGCGAGCGGATCGTCGAGCACGTGATCGAGGCGGCGCTCGGGTGCGGGGTCGGTGGTGCTCGACAGCCGCTCGTCGGCGCCCGTGGCGAGGCGGTGGGCGTGGACACCGGGGTGGCCGAACCGGCCGAGGACGTCGCCGCTCGACAGGGCGGCCAGATCGCCGAGACGGCGGAGCCCGAGCCGGGCGAACAGGTCGACCAGTTCCGGCTGCGCCTCACCCAACGCCTGCAACCAACCGATCGGGAGCCCGGCACAGAAGCGGGCGGAGTCGCCGGCGGCGATGAGCAGCGGCTGGTGTCGGCGGATCGCCAGTCGCGCCGCGATGCTCGACGCGAACCGGCCGTCGGCGATGCCCACACCGACACCGGCACCGGCACCGGCACCCGGCGAGGCCACATCGGCGATCGTCGCCACGAGACGGGAGGCGAACAACCCCTCGCCACCGAAGTAGCGGGACGGGCCGCGCGCGTCGAGCGTGATCCAGCCGGGCTCGATCACGTCGAGACGCGGTGACAGGTCGGCCACCGCCCGGATGACCGGCTCGAACTCGCGGGCGTCGCGGGCACGGTCCTCGTCGACGAGCACGACGTGGGGACATCGCGCCTGGGCCTGTCGCCGTCGTTGCCCGACGACCACCCCCTCGGTGGCAGCCGCCGGGGTGCGGGCGACCACCCGGTTGGCCGCCATCACCGCGGCAGGCACATCGGGGGCGAAGCCGGCGGCCGTGACGGGCCAGTCGGGGAACCACACGGTGACGATCCGTTGCGACGTCGACCCGGACGCAGCCATGGCTAGGCACAGACCCCGGAATCGACCGCCACATGCAGGCCCTCTGCTCCAACGTCCACCAGCACGTCGGTACCGACGTCGGTACCGGCATCGGGCCCGGCCGCGCCGGCGGGCAACGCCACGCGGCACTGCCGTCGACCGGGAACACGACGCCCCGACAGATGCAGCTCGACCGTCCGCTGCCGGAGCGTGCCGAACCCGGCCCCGAGCCCGGCCCAGACGATGCCACCGGAATCGATGACGCCGTCGCACGGCATGGCGACGTCCTGCCCGGTGACGGCGTCACCGAGCAGGATCACCACGGCACCGCGCTGCCTGATGCGGGTGGCCAACCGGCGCAGGGGCCCGGCCGCGGCGTCGGCGGGCACTCGCGCCAACACGATGTCGAAACCGTCGACGACGGCGGCCATCACGTCCACCCACGACGCCGGGCCCGGCAACGATGGGCCGGTCGCACCGCCGACGCCGATCGGGTCATCGGCCGACAGCACGGAAACGGCGACCACCCGTTCGAGGGGGATGCCCATCTCGCTCGCCGCATCGAGCCCGAACGTCGGGACGTCGACCACCGCCAGCCAGGCCCCGGCGGCGACCGCGGCCGCGACCACGGCCATCCCCGTCGAAGTGGCGGCCGGACCGGCGCAGGCCAGTGTCCGGCCCCGCACCAGCGCCCGCTCCGGGAACAGGGAGGCGAATGCTTCGGCCACCGGCACCGTCTGCTCGTGCGTCAGGACGTTCGATTGCACCCGCTCACGAAGGCCGGCAGGAAGCGTCGCGCCCCGTGCGATCGCTCCGGACGAAATCAGGTCGACAGCCAATTCCATCCCTCACAGCGTATCGAACAGACGTTCGATGCGCCAGGGGTGACCGCCCTTTGGCAGGAGGTGTGACCGACGCCCTCAGGCGGACTTGGCGGCCCAGCGCTCGCGCGCCGCACGGCTGCGCTCGAGCAGGTGCATGGGGACGCGCTTGGCGGCTTCGGAGAGCGCGGCGTCGCCGCCCCCACCATCACCGGCGGCCGGGGCGGCGCCGGCGTCGGGCTCGTCGGCGGATTCGTCCTCGAACACCGGCGGCTCCATGCCGGGCTGCCAGTACTGGTACAGATTGCGCACCACGTCGGCGAGTCCGTCGGAGTGATGACCCTTCAGCAGGTCGACGGTGATGATGTTCGCCATCACGTGCACCGCACCGACCTGCCCCGTGGCGAACAGCCGTCGGGCGAGTTCGTCGGACGGGGTGGAGCCGTAGGCGTCGGCGACCGAACCGAACCGTTCGTGGCCCATTCCGGAGAACGTGCGATTCGTCTCGAACCGGACGATGCCCCGCGTCGAACTCGGTTTCTCGGTGACGGCGACCAACTGACCCACGGGCCGGAACCCTAGCGGCTGCCCTCCCCGAGCACCGCAGGCTCAGCCCTCGGGTCGCCGGCCCCAACCGGGGTCGGGTATTTCGTGCGGTGGGGTATCTCGTGCAGGGCGTGGGTGGAGGAAATACCCCACACCGGCCCCGCGGCAGGAAATACCCGACGGCGGTTCAGCGCTCGAGGGCGCGGGCGAGGACGTCGGGGAAGGCGTCGGGCGTGGTGGCGAGCACCCGGGCGCCGAGGGATCGCAGCGCGTCGGCGTTGGTGTGGTCGTACGCCGGGGCCCCGTCGTCGCTCAGCGCCAGCAGCACCACGACCGTCACCCCCGAGCCCACCATGTCGGCCACCCGCTGGTACATCAGCGCCGCGTTGCCGCCCTCGTGGAGATCGGACACGACGAACAGCACCGACTGGCGCGGCTGTTCGATCAGTTCGCGGCAGTACCCCAGCGCATGGGCGATGTCGGTGCCGCCGCCGAGCTGGACGCCGAACAGCACCTCGACGGGGTCGTGCAGGTACGGCGTCAGATCGGTGATCGCGGTGTCGAAGGCGACGAACCGGGTGCGCAGCGTCGGCAGCTGGGCGAGCACCGCGGCGAACAGCGACGCGTAGACCACGCTGTCGGCCATCGAGCCCGACTGGTCGACGGCGATCACCACGTCGCGGGCGAGGCTCGGCTGGCGGCGGCCGTGTCCGATCAGTCGTTCGGGGACCATCACCTGGTGCTCGGGCACCCAGTGGCGCAGGTTCGCACCGATCGTGTGCGGCCAGTCGATGTCGCCGGCCCGGGGCCGCCGGGTGCGCGCCGAGCGGGCGAGGGCGCCGCGCACCGCCTGGCGCGTCTGGTCGGTGAGCCGCGCCTGCAGGTCGGCGAGCACGCGCTCGATCACGATCCGTGCCGTCGCCCGGGTCTCGTCGGGCAGCAGCCGGTTCAGCTCGACGAGCAGCGTCACGAGGTGCAGATCGGGCTCGACCGACTGCAGCAGCTCGGGTTCGAGGAGCAGTTGCCGCAGGTCGAGCCGCTCGACGGCGTCGCGCTGGAGGATCTGGACCACCGGCGTCGGGAAGTAACGGCGGATGTCGCCGAGCCAGCGCACGACGCTCGGCTTCGACCGGCCCAGTCCGCCGGCGCGCTCCCGGCCGCCGACACCGAACGGCCGTCCGCCGTCGCGCTCGCGCCGGTCGTACAGCGCGCCGAGCGCGGCGTCGATGCGACGATCGTCGCCGACGAGCGTCGTGCCGTCGCCGGCCCCACCATCGGCGCCACCATCGCCCGCCGCCGTCGCCGGCACCCGCCTCGCGGTCGCGCTGATCGACGTCGCCCGGATCGACCACCGGGCCTTCGCCGAGCACGAGCCGCCAGCGCCGGCGCCGTTCGGCATCGGAGACCGCGGGACGGGTCACCGCGCCACCGTTCCAGCCGGGGCGCCGGCGTCGACGGGCAGACCGAGCAGGTGGCGGACCGTCACGAGGGCGGCCGCTGCGCGTTCGGCGTCGACCCCGTCGCCGAACGTCACCGATCGAACCGGTCGGCCGGTGACGAGCAGCGTCATGATCTGGCGCCGCTCGGCGGGCTCGAAGGCGCCGAACGTGCGGCGCAGCAGGGCGACCACGCCGTCGAACGCCTCCCCGGTGAGCGACGCCAACCACGAGTCGACGATCGCCAGCAGTTCGGCGTCGTGGACGAGCACCGTCCCCGATCCGGCGAGGAACCCCTCGACGAACGCCGCGCCCTCCGGGGCCGGTGTGCCCGGGCTGAGGGAGCGGGCGAGCCGCCGTTCCACCTCGTCGGCGCTCCAGTCGCCGCTGTCGTGCAGCAACCGGGTGGCCCGCCCGGTGACGAGACCGTGCGCCCGGCCGGTGGCGATCGTGGCGAGGACGCGGGGGAACCGCTCGTGGCGGGCGGGGTGGTCGACCATGGCCAGGGCGGCCTGCACACCCGAGAGGCGCTCGACGGCCAGGGCGGCGGCGACGTCGTCGAGCGACGCCACCGAGTCGACCACGCCGGCGAGGATCCGCTCGACGAACTCGTCGAACAGCGCACGCAACGACGCCACATCGGTCCCGCGCACGTCGCCGTAGCGCAACGCGTTGCCGAGCGGCCCCAACCCGTCCATCACGTGACCGATGTCGGTGTCGAGCGCCGCCCGCCGGGCGAGGCTGTCGAGCGCCGGCGCGATCGCGTCGGGCAGCTGGGCCAGCAGCGCCCGGTCGAGCAGCCCGATCAGTTCGGTGAGGCCGCCCGCCGGCGTGGCGCGCTCGACGATGCGCGCCGTGGCCGCCGCTTCGAGCGTCGTCCCGTACCCGGCGCGCTCGATGAGGCGGATCGACAGCTCCGGCTCCCACGCCAGTCGCCACGTCTCGCGGAACGTGCCCGACGAGCCGCGCCCTTCCTCCACCGTGCCCCACGCCACGCCGAGGGCGAGCAGTCGGTGGAGCAGGATCGAGCGTCGACGCCCGTTCGGGGTGCGCAGGTCGCACTCGATCGTCGTCGGTTCCGCGGTCGGGCGGAGGCGGGCGGACTTCTGGAGGCGCGTCACGTCGCGGGCGAGCGGCACCTGGGGCGCCGACGACGGCACGGAGCCGATCGCATCGCCGACGACCAACTCGCGGCGTACGAGGGCGACGTTGCCCATCACCGCGTCGGCGGCGTCGAGCACCTCGCTCAGACCGGGCCGCGGACGTCCGCGCAGGGCGGCGAGCGAGTCGGCCAGCCGGGTGCCGGCGATCAGGTCGTCGGGCGATGCCCCCAGCCCGGCGCGCCGCAGCAGCCCGGCGATCTCCACGAAGAAGCGCCCCACGCCGGCGGGACCGGGGTGGGAGAACACGTGGCGGTACCACCCGGGGCTCGACACGCCGGAGGCGTAGCCCGATCCGGTGCTCAGCCGGCGATGCGTCCACGGGACCCACGCCGCGGCCACCTTCACCTTCGGGAGCCCGCGCAGCGTCGCCGCATCCTCGCTCGCCTTCACTGCCGCCCCACCGAGCGAAACGTCGAGCGCGGGGACGTGCCAGGCGCCGCAGACGACGACGATCGGGCCGTCGGCATCCTTCACGGCGGCCCGGATCGCCCGCCGCATGTGCGCCTCCCGTTGGAGTTCGCGGCGGGTCGGCACGAAGCCGGCGCGGACGGCGGCCATCGCGTCGGCGACGGCGTCGAACGCCGCTGGGCCGTCGCCGCGGTGTTCGATCACGTCCTCCCACCAGCGTTCCGGGTCGGGATCGCCCGCCGCGGCGGCGAGGTCGCCGAGCGGATCCGGTGGCGTCTGCTGGCCGACGAGTTCGTCGTCAGCCGATGCTCCGGCGAACGTCACGGCGAGCGGCAGGTCGATCGCCCGGACCGGCACGTCGTGTTCGTTGGCCCAGCGCGATCGCCTGCCACTCGGGGCTGAACACGGCGAACGGCGCGAACGCCGCCCGGGCGGGCTCGGCGACCACGTAGCCGAGCAGGGCGACGGGCGGCACCAGTTCGGCGTCGCCGATCCACCGCAGCGCCGGTTCGAGGTCAGCGGGCAGCTCGACGAGGACCGCCGCCGGCTGCACCGCGTCGAGCGTCTGCACGACGGCGCGGGCCGAGCCCGGGACCGTGGTGCCGCACGCCGAGCAGGTGCACCGCAGGAGCGGTGCCGGCGGTCGTCACGTCCCGCCGCTCACTCGTCGAGGGCGCGGCAGGCGTCGTAGAAGTCACCCCACCCGTCGCGGTCGCGGACCACGGTCTCGAGGTACTCCCGCCAGGCGACCGAGTCGCGGCCGGGATCGCTGACGACGGCACCGATCACACCGCCGGCGACGTCGGCCGGGCCGAGGTGCCCGTCGCCGAAGTGGGCGGCGAGGGCGAGCCCGTTGGTGACCACCGAGATCGCCTCGGCGGTCGACAGGGTGCCGGTCGGGACCTTGAGGCTGGTGCGCTGATCGGCGGTGACGCCGCCGCGCAGTTCGCGGAAGATCGTGACGACCCGGGCGATCTCGTCGGCGGCGGCCGGCACGTCGGGCAACGACAGCGCCGCGCCGAGCTCGCGGACGCGACGGCTGACGATGGCGATCTCCTCGTCGGCGGTCGCCGGCAGTGGCAGGACCACGGTGTTGAACCGCCGCCGCAGGGCGCTCGACAGTTCGTTCACGCCACGGTCGCGGTCGTTCGCGGTGGCGATCAGGTTGAAGCCACGACGGGCGGCGATCTCGGTGTCGAGCTCCGGCACGGGGAGCACCTTCTCCGACAGCACCGTGACGAGCGCGTCCTGCACCTCGGCCGGCATGCGGGTCAGCTCCTCCACCCGGACGATCGCCCCGCGCTCCATCCCGCGGTAGACCGGTCCCGGCACGAGCGCCTCGCGGCTCGGTCCCTCGGTGAGCAGCCGGGCGTAGTTCCACCCGTAGCGCAGCGTCTCCTCGGTGGTGCCGGCGGTGCCCTGCACGAGCAGCGTCGAGTCGCCGCTGATCGCTGCCGCGAGATGCTCGCTGAGCCACGTCTTCGCCGTGCCGGGCACGCCGAGCAGCAGCAGCGCCCGATCGGTGGCGAGCGTGGCGACGGCGATCTCGACGAGCCGCTGCTGGCCGACGTACTTCGGCGTGATCACCACCGGGTCATTCGCGTCGTCGTCCGCGCCGGCGGGCACGGTGCCGCCCATCACGTAGCGCACGACGGCCCACGGCGAGAGCCGCCATCCGGGCGGGCGCTGACGATCGTCGAGCCGAGCGAGCGTCGCCAGCTCGGAGGCGAACTGCGCTTCGGCGTGCGGCCGCAGGACGTCGTCGATGTCGCTCACTCGTCGTTCATCCCTCGCTCCCAGACCTCACTCACCCAGAACGGCTCGACACTAGCGGTGGCCCCAGTTCGTCCAGCATGGCGCGGCGGGTGCGGGCGAGATCGGCGAGCGAGGCGGCGAGGCCGTGCGCCATCGCGGTCGGCGACACACGCTCGAGTTCCCCGGCGATCGCCGTCAGCCCGTCCGGGGCGACCCGGGCCAGCATGTTCACGATCACGTTGCGGTGGGACGGCCCGAGGGCACCGGTCATGAGTGCGGTGGCGAGCACCTCGCCCACCCGATCGCCCGGTTCGCCGGCCAACTCGGCCAGGTCGGGCGGCACGGGGAGGACCGGCAGCACACCGATGCGTTCACGCGCCGGCCGCACGGCACCGGTGGCGGGCCGCAGCGACTCGACGTGCTCGGCGAGCCAGCCGGCGAGCGGACCGGCGGCGATCACCGCGTGCGCCCTCCGCAGCGCGTCCGTCCGGTGACGGGCGAGCATCGCCGGCACGATCTGCGGGTCGGCCCGCCAGCCGTGCTCGATGAGGGTGAGCGTCCATTCGTCCTCGAGCACCGGCCACGACACGACGAGGTGACGCCACCGTCGGGTGGCCGCCGGCGGACACAACGGTCGCGGGTCGTCGGCGCGGCGCCGTCATCGGTGCGGCCGGATCGCGAGGCACGAACGCCGCCCGCCGGACCGCGGTCGCCGCGGCGACCTCGATCAGCATGCGCTCGGCAGGATCCGGCGCCATCGCGTCGGCCACGACGTCGCCGATCGGCCCGTCGATCGCCGGCGGGTCCCGCCGATCGGTGCCGAGCAGGGCCACCGTGACGAGTTCGTCCCAGTGCACCTCGATGCCGGGTGTGATGCCGCTCATGCCGCCCCCACGAACGACGGGTCGGCACGCGGTCCGATGTCGACCGCCGCACCGTCGCCGAACACCGTCAGCGGCACGAGACCCGTCGGCGTCCACTCGACGGTGAGGTCGACCGCACGGCCCGCCGACACGGCGAGCAGCACCGGCAGACCCGCCGTCACCGAGGGCGACGCGTCGTCGAGCGGCAGCGAGCCGGTGTCGTCGGTGAGCACCCAGCGCCCCGACGCCAGCGCCGGCGCCGCCCGCACGAGCGCCGGCACCCGGTCGAGCCACGGCTCGATCGCCAACGCCCGCCCCACCTCCTCACACGCCTCCCTCACCCCGAAAAATGGAGCAGATGTCGCGCTGAGCGCGACATCTGCTCCATTTTCGGGTCCGTCTTCGGGACGGGGATGGCGCGGAGGGCGTGGCCGGGGTAGCGGTGGAGGTCGGCGTGGATCGTCGTGCCGACCTCGAGCGACGTGTCGAGGCTCTGCCGGTAGGCGGCGAACGAGAGGACGAGGGCCCAGCGGCCGGAGGTGACGCCGCGCAGCCAGGTCCGGCGGACCTCGATGCGGTCCTCACGGGTGTCGCTGCGGCCCGCCACCAGCCAGTGGTCGGTCTCGGGGACACCGGCGAGCACGTCGGCCTGGCGGACCTGCCAGCCGACCGTGGTGGCGACCCGATCGCCGAGGTCGTCCGGGAGCGTGCCGAGCCGGCGGCCCGCCTGCGACAGCAGGTGCAGCAGGCCGATCTCGTCGAGCACGCGTTGGTGCCAGTCGGCCGACGCGCCGACCAGACCGGCGAGCCGCCTGACGCGGTTGGCGAGGCTGCCGGCGCGGGCGTCGACGAGTCGCGCCGCGAGCGAGTCCCAGGTCGCGTACTGCGCCAGCGCCGGGTCGGCGAGTCCGGTGCGCACACGATCGATCAGCCAGCGGTCGAGTTCGTCCAGCCCCTCGTGCATGCGCGCCACCCGCTCGTCGCGTCCCTCGGGCCGGTCGATCGGCGGGGGCGGGACGTCGTGTTCGTCCCCGAGATCGACACTGCCGCCCGGTTCGGCCGCTTCGCCGGTCGCCGCCGCAGGGGCCGCGGCCTCGGCCGCCCGGCCGTCGACCGCCCGCCGTCGCTCCAGCCACGACGTGACGTGGGCCGGCGCGACGGCCTCGGGCACGTGCCCGCCGATCCACAGCAGCAACAACGCCAGCGCGTGCTTGCACGGGGCCCGCCGGCTCGGGCACGAGCACCGGACGCCGACGTGGCGATGGTCGACCACGGTGTCGTACGGTTCGGCGCTGCTGCCGCGGAACGACCCCCACAGCGTGTCGTCGTCGGCACCGAGGTGGGCCCAGCGGCCGGGTGTGGCGATCGGTCGCGCCGCGGTCATCACCGCCGGCGACGGTGCGATCGACTCGACCTGCTCGACCGACCACACAGCCGGCTCAGCGGACGCTCAGACCGACCCTGCCCTTTTGGACCGGGTCCGAAAAGGCAGGGTTGGCCACCGGCGTCGCGACGGCGTCGGCCGCGGCGCGGGCGTGATAGCTCGACCGGGTGAGCGGACCCGCCTCGACGTGCCCGATGCCGAGCGCCTCGCCGATCTGCTTCCAACGGGCGAACTCGGCGGGCTCGGCGTACCGCGCGATCGGCAGGTGGTGCGACGTGGGCCGCAGGTACTGGCCGATCGTGACGATGTCGACGCCGATGCCGGCGATGTCGGCCAGGCAGCCGACGATCTCGTCGTCGGTCTCGCCGAGGCCGACCATGAAGCCGGTCTTGGTGACCAGCCCCGCCGCCTTGGCGCGGGCGAGCACGCCGAGCGAGCGGGCGTACCCGGCCGACGGTCGGACCGCGCGTTGCAGCCGGGCCACCGTCTCGACGTTGTGGTTGAACACGTCGGGACGCACGGCGAACAACAGCGCCAACGAGGCGTCGTCGCCGCGTGCGTCGGACACGAGCGTCTCGACCCGCGCCGCCGGCCGACGCTGACGGATCGCCTCGACGCAGGCCGCCACGTGGGCCATGCCGCCGTCGGCGAGGTCGTCACGGGCCACCATCGTGAGCACCGCGTGGTCGAGGCCCATCCGGTCGATCGCCTCGGCGACGCGCGCCGGTTCGTCGGCCTGCGGCGCGAGCGGGTGCTGCGTGTCGACGAGGCAGAACCCGCACGCCCGGGTGCAGCGCTCGCCGAGCACCATGAACGTGGCCGTGCCGTCGGCCCAGCATTCGGACAGGTTCGGGCAGCCGGCGTCCTCGCACACGGTGACGAGGCCGAGGTCGCGCACGGTGTGCTTGAGCGCCATCACCTCGGGACCGAGGTGCACCCGCGGGCGCAGCCACTCCGGCTTGCGCGTGCTGATCGACAGCCCGTCGGTGACCCCGGCCTGCTCGAGCCGGGCCACGGCCGCGGTTGGCGACCGGACGGACCGGCACGCCGGGACCGTCGCCGCGGGAGAACGCCGACAGGTCACGGTCGTCGGCCGGGCGATGCCACGCGACGTCCTGGCGCTCGAGCTCGCCGGCGGCCCAGCGGTCGGCGGCCAGCCGCGCGACGACATCGACGACGTCGCGCATCGCCACGTGCACGCCCTCCTCGGCGAGCGACGTGACCGGCCGGTCGCCGATGCCGCACGGCACGATGTGGTCGCGCATGTAGGTGAGATCGGTCGTGACGTTGAGGGCGAAGCCGTGCATCGTGCGCCCGTCGCGGAGGCGCACGCCGATCGCCGCGATCTTGCGTGGCACGACGGCGGGGTCGGGATGGTCGACGTCGAGCCACACACCGGCGAACCCGTCGAGCCGGCCGGCGTTCGGCAGGCCGAGTTCGCGCAGGGCGTCGATCAGCAGGCCCTCCACACCGCCCACGTGCGCCGCCGCGCCGAGCCGGTTGTCGACGTTCAGGATCGGATAGCCGACGAGCTGCCCGGGCCCGTGGTAGGTGATGTCGCCGCCGCGCTTCACCGCCACGAGTTCGGCGCCGACCGCGGCCGGCTCACACTTCAGGTTGTGTTCGAGGTCGGCCCGCCTCCCGTGCGTGAACACGTGCGGGTGCTCGAGCAGGAGGAGGTGCTGCTCGGACCCGTGTTCGAACAAGCCGGTCTGCAGCGCGAGCGCCTCCCGGTACGCCACGCGGCCGAGCCAGCGGACCCGCAGGGGCGAGTCATTGGTCGGCCCGGTCATCACCAACCCGGACTCTCGGCCGACCTCGATCGTCTCGGAGCGGCCCGGCGTGAGGCCGAGACAATCGTCATAGCTCCGTGGACCAGTCCTTCGTCTCGAGGATCTCCTTGACCCGCTTGAGGAACCCGGCGGCGTAGGCACCGTCGAAGGCCCGGTGGTCCCAGCTCATGGCGAGGTTGCCGACCGGATGGATGGCGATGGCCTCGCCGCCGTCGGCGCCGACGGTGACGACCGGCTTGCGGACGATCGCGTCGGTGGAGATGATCGCCACCTGCGGCTGGTTGATGATCGGCATCGTGAGCACCGAGCCGGCCGAGCCGTTGTTCGAGATGGTGAACGTGCCACCGGAGATCTCGTCCGGGCTCAACTTGCGGGTGCGCGCCCGGTTGGCGAGATCGGAGATCTCGGAGGCGAGCGCGGCGAGCCGCTTCGTCTCGGCGTCACGGATCACCGGCGCCAGCAGGCCCTCGTAGTCGAGGTCGACGGCGATGCCGAGGTCGATGAAGTTGTGCACGATCAGGTCGCGCTCGCCGACGCTGGCGTTCAGGTGCGGGAACTCGCGCAGGCCGTCGATGATCGCCCGGGAGATGAACGGCAGGTACGTGAGGCTGAACCCGTGGGTGCCCTTCCACTCCGCCTTCACGTCGTTGCGCACGACGTCGACGTTGGCGAAGTCGACCTCGACGACGCTGAACGCGTGCGGGCTCGTCGCCTTGCTCATCACCATGTGGTTGCCGGTGAGCGTGCGGATCTTCGACAGCGGCACGCTCGAGTCGCGCTCGCCCGCCGTGGCGGTCGGCGCCGCCATCGCCGCGGGTGCCGGGGCAGCTGCGGCGGGGGCCGGCGGCGGCGGGCAGCCGGTGCGGCCGGAGCGGCAGGTGCAGCCGCGGGAGCGGCGGGGGCCGGCGCGGCGGCCTGGGGCGTGGCGCCGGTGGCGTCGATGTGGTCGAGCACGTCGTCGCGGGTGATGCGCCCGCCGGGACCGGTGCCGGTGATGGCGTCGGGATCGAGGCCGTGCTCGTTCACGAGCCGGCGGACCACCGGTGAGAGCAGACGGTTGTCGTTCGCCGCCTCCGCAGGCGCGGCCGGCGCGGGAGCGGGCGGCGGCGGGGGCGCGGCCGCCGCCGGTGCCGGAGCGGGAGCGGGCGCGGCGGCGGGCGGCTCCGCGGCGGGGGCGGGCTCGGCGGACGCGGTCGACTCGGTCACCGGTGGGGCTGGGGCCGGGGCGTCGGCCTCGGCGGGGTCCGCGCCGGCCTCCGCGGGTGTCGCGGCGGGTGCCGCGTCCGGGCGCGGCGGCCGGTGCTGCGTCGCTGTCGCCCACCACGGCGATCACGGTGCCGACGTCGACGGTGTCACCTTCGGGCACACGGATCTCGGTGAGCACACCGGAGACCGGCGACGGCACCTCGGTGTCGACCTTGTCGGTCGACACCTCGAACAGGGGCTCGTCGGCGGCGACGG
Source organism: Ilumatobacteraceae bacterium (assembly GCA_963695145.1). Taxonomy (GTDB): domain Bacteria; phylum Actinomycetota; class Acidimicrobiia; order Acidimicrobiales; family Ilumatobacteraceae; genus Sva-07. The sequence goes on from CAVOGB010000007.1 coordinate 939,876, forward strand.
TGTCGCCGACACTCTTGAACCACTGCGTGATCGTGCCTTCGGTGACGGTCTCACCGAGTTGCGGAAGGGTGACGTCTGCCATGTGCTGTTCCTCTTTGTCTCGCGGTCGGTGATTGCGATCGATGGGTCGATGGATGGCGGCGGTCAGCCGTTGAAGCTGCGCCCGGTGAGGGCCAGCACCGTTTCGCCGAACAGTTCCGACAGGCTCGGATGGGGCTGGATGAACTCGGCGATCTCGTCGACGGTCGCCTCCCAGTTCACCGCGAGGTAGCCGCCCGACAGCTGCTCGGTCACCCATGGCCCGACCATGTGCACGCCGAGCACCTGGCCGGCCGTGCCGTCGGGACGCTTCTTGGCGATGACCTTCACGAGGCCTTCGGTCTCGCCGACGATCTGGGCCCGGCTGTTGAACTTGAACGGGTGCTTCGACACGACCACGTCGTGGCCGGCCTCCTTGGCCTCGGCCTCGCCGGGCCCGGCCCAGGCGACCTCGGGGTGGCAGTAGATCGCCCACGGCACCCGGTCGTACCGCACCGGCATCGGCGACTCGCCGAGGAGGTGCTTGATCACCATGATCGCCTCGGCGTAGCCGACGTGCGCGAGCTGCGGCGTGTTGATCAGGTCGCCGACGGCGTAGACACCCGGCTCGCCCGTCTGGCAGTACTCGTCGACCTCGACGAAGCCGCGCTCGTCGACGATGACCTTCGTCCCGTCGAGGCCCGAGCTTGTCGGCGAACGGGACGGCGACCGACCGAGACGACCACGGCATCGACCTCGACCGACTCGCCGTCGCCGAAGTTCACGGTGGTGCCACCGGACCCGTTGGGCGTGTGGCCGTTGACCATCACACCGGTGCGGATGGCGATCTTCTTCTGCTTGAACGACTTCTCGACGACCTTGGCGAGGTCGGCGTCGAGGCCGGGGAGGATCTTCGGGAGACCTTCCAGGATCGTCACCTCGCTGCCGAGGTCGGCGAACGTCGACGCGAACTCGCAACCGATCGCGCCGCCACCGATCACGGCGACGCGGGCGGGCAGCGTGTCGAGGTCGAGCACCTCGTCGCTCGTCATGATCGGGCCGCCGCGCTCGAAGTTGGGGATCAGCCGGGGCACCGACCCGGTGGCGAGCAGGACCGCGTCGCCCGTGATCGTGGCCGACGACCCGTCGTTCATCGCGATCGTCACCGTCTTGTCGGCGCCGAGCGATCCGACGCCGTTGAACACCTCGACCTTGCGGCCCTTGCACATCGCCGCGATGCCGCCGACCAGTCCGGCGACGATGCCCTGCTTGCGCTCCTGGGTGCGGGCGAAGTTGACGCTCGGCGATCCGCCGGCCTCGATGCCGAAGTCGGCGGCGTGGTCGACGTGGCGCTTCACGGCCGCGGTCTCGAGGAACGCCTTCGCCGGGATGCAGCCGCGGTTCAGGCAGGTGCCGCCGAGCGCGTCCATCTCCACCAGGGCCACCTGCAGCCCGGCCGACGCGCCGTACAGCGCGGCACAGTAACCGCCGGGTCCGCCACCGATCACCACCAGGTCGAATTGGTCACTCATCGACATTCACGGTAGCGCCCCGGCAGGTCGACGTCGTCGGTCCCCCACCCGGTGACCGGTGCCGAGCGCACCAGTCACCGGTCGTTCCGCAGAAGTCAGCGGCGGTCACCCGGCCGGCAACCGCCAGTTCGCCTGATCGTCACCGCGCCGCATCACCACGACCCGGCTCGTCGTCTCCGAACCGCTCGTGTCGAAGTCGAGCCGGCAGCGGACCGGCGCGGCGGTGATCCCGGTGCAGCGTCCGTCGGCCGCCGACGGCAGCGGTGCCAGGCTGCGGTCGCCGGTGACGAGCCGGATCGAGTCGAGCCCGTCGGGATCGTCGACACCGCCGAGTTCCACGTCGACGCCGTAGAGAGCGCCTGCGGCGTCAGCGGACGCCGGCGCCGCACCGAACACGGTGATCGTCACGTCGCCGACGTGCGCCTCGTCACCGAGGGCGACGGTGGGCACCTTGTTCGACTCGCTCGACAGCTGGAACAGCAGCACACCGCCGGCGAGGAGGATGGCCAGCGCCGTGCCGACCGCGAGCAGCAGCAGCGTGCGGGTCTTCATCGCCGCCCGATGCTACGGCCGTCGCGACCGGACGTTCCGGGCTACTCGTAGATGCAGTCGATCCAGCGGCTGAACAGGTCGTCGTCGTCGCTGTCGAAGCTCCACGGGTTGCGACCCTCGGCACATTCCGGATGCAGGTAGTCGCCCGGCACCCGGAACTCGTCGACCGCGCCGCTGGCGATCAGCGCCGTGAAGCACTCGTTGGCCGTCGTGACGAGCACCGTGTACTCCTCGTCCGACATGTCGTAGAGCGTCGTCACGCCGAGGAGCACGTCGCCGACGCCGCACTCGGGGAACTCGAGCTCGACGGGCATCGAACCCTCGGGGAGGACTCCGGCATCGATGGCGGCGGCGAAGCAGTCGGCGGCCTCCTCGGTCGTCGTGCTCTGCAGGCACTCGCTGTAGGGGTCGGCGGCGTCCTCGGGGACGACGGAGTCGCCCGGGCCCGCGTTGCCCGGTGCGGTGTCGGCCGGCGCCGTGCCGCTGCCGCTGTCGGTGGTGGTGCCGGTGCCGAGGTCGGCGAGTTCGTCGTTGTACACCTCGTCGATCGATCCGACCGCCTCGGTGATCGCGTCGGCGGCCCGCTCCAGCTCGTCGCGGTCGAGCGCATGGCTGAGCGCGAAGAACTGGTCGAAGCCGGTGGCGATCGGGCTGACGTACCACTCGCCGCCGACCTGCTTCACCGTGATGCCGGGCTGCTCGTAGTCGGCCAGGATGTCCTCCCAGAGGGCGCGCAACTCGTCGAACGCCTCGCCCGCACCGAACTCGCCGAGCGCGTCCTCGACGTCGCTGAGGTCGCCCGTCGCGCCGCCGGCACACGTGTCGATCGACTCGCCCTGCGTCTCGACCTGATAGCAGCCGTCGGCATAGTCGACGGTGAACGACACCGTCTCCGCCGACTCGTCGTTCGGGTCGCGAACCTCGCCGGCGAGGTGCGCCGCCGTGAGGATCACCGACCGGGTGCTGCCGTCGCCGCTCACCTCGTACTCCGTGCCGGTGAACTCCATCGTCGCCGGGATCTCGTCGAGCGCGTCCTGCGCGTCACCGAGGAACAACGGGGCGTAGCGCTGCAGCGCTTCGGCTTCGTTCGGGTTGATCCCGCCGATGATCGCCGACAGGTCGCGCTGTTCGACGCCGTCGAGGAGCACCTCGACCGCACCTTCCGGCGAGTCACCGCCGTGCGGCACGACCCCTTCCGCGGGAATCTCGTCGAACCCGGCCCGCTGCCGGGCGGTCTCGGCGGCCGCGTACATGGCCGAGATGTACCACCGGCCGTCCCGCTCCACGGCGGTGAGCGGCAGCGAGAACTCGAGGCCGGAATCGGTCTCCTCGACGCCTTCCATCTCGCCGAACGCGTCACCGAAGTTGTCGGTCAACAGCTCACCGACGGGCAGCTCGTCGCCGTTGACCGTGACGGTGGCGTCGGCCGTCATCGTGATGTTGGCGATGTCGTCGACGTTCGTGGTCGCCACCTCGACCGAGCGCGAGTCGAGCGTGACGTCGAAGCCGTCGATGCCTTCGAGCGACGCGCCGTCGCTCACCACCTCGAGCCGCTGCAGCTCGTCGACCATCTCCGACAGCGGCTCGGCGAACGTCTCCCGCTCGCCCGGCAGGAGGAGGTCGATCACGCCGAGGAAGTCCTCCTGGTCGATCGACTCCATCACGGCGTCGCCGAGTTCCTCGGGGCTGGCGGCGCCGCCCTCGTTGTCGGCCGACATCTGGCTGACGGCGAACACGCCGGCCGCGCCGATCGCCAGCACGGCGATGACGCCACCGATCAACACCGTCCGGCTGCGCCCGCCGCCGTCGCTCCCGCTGCTGTCGTTCTCGCCGCTGTCCGGGCCCGCCGACGGTGCGGGGGGCGGTGGCGGAGGTGGCGGTGGGGTGGTCGCCGCCGGGACGAAGGGTGCCGGCGAGAATGATGGCGGCCCAGGTTGGCGCCCAGGTGGAAGCCAGCCCGGCGTCGACTCGTCGCTCATGGCGCCACAAGGTAATCCGCGGCCTGCCGGGCGCGAGCGATGTTTGCGGTACTCGGTGCATGCCTACCCTGGGACCTGTGCGTATCGCCGTCACCGGAGCCACCGGACTCATCGGGTCGGCGCTCGTCGCCGGCCTCCGCTCGAGCGGTGAGGACGTGGTGCGCATCTCCCGCCACGCCACCGGCTCCGACATCGCCTGGACCCCGGCGGAGGGGAAGCTCGATCCCCACGCGCTCGACGGTGTCGACGCCGTGGTCCATCTCGCCGGCGCCGGCATCGCCGACCACCGGTGGACCGACGACTACAAGCGCACGATCCGCGACAGCCGGTTGGACGCCACGTCCCTGCTCGCCCGCACGATCGCCGGGATGGACAAGCCGCCGGCCGTGCTGCTGTCCGGTTCGGCGATCGGGATCTACGGCGCCCGCGGCGACGAGGTGCTCGACGAGTCGTCGGCTCCGGGCGACGGCTTCCTCGCCGAGGTGTGCGTCGCCTGGGAGGCCGCCACGGCGCCGGCGGCGGATGCCGGCGTGCGGGTCGCCCACCTCCGCAGCGGCGTCGTGTTGTCGGGCGAGGGTGGGGCGCTGAAGAAACAGCTCCCGTTGTTCAAGTTCGGCCTCGGCGGAAGGATGGGGTCGGGCGAGCAGTGGTCGAGTTGGATCTCGATCGACGACGAGGTCGGTGCGATCGTGCACCTGTTGTCGTCGGACGTGTCGGGTGCGGTCAACCTCACGGCACCGCATCCGGTGACCAACGCCGAGTTCACCGACACGCTCGGCACGGCGCTGCACCGTCCCACGATGCTGCCGATCCCGAAGTTCGGGCCGCGGCTGCTGCTCGGCGCGGAACTGGCCGAGAACCTGCTGTTCACCGGCCAACGTGTCGTGCCCAACGTGCTGCTCGCCGACGGCTACCGGTTCCGCCACCCCGATCTCGCCGACGCCCTCCAGGCCGCCGTGGCGTGACCGGAGTCATTGCCCCAGTGATTGCTTGAGTCGCACAATTGTTGCGGGCGGAAGGATCGGGTGCGGTAGCCTGATCACATGACGAACTGGTTGTCAGCGGCGGAGATGCGGGCATGGCGGGCGTTCATCGGGACGAACGACGACCTGACGGGCGCCTTGGAGGCCGACCTGCTCCGCCACGGCGTGGATCTGGGTGACTACCAGGTGCTGGTCTACCTCTCGGAGGCCGAGGGGAACCAGATGCGGATGTGCGACCTCGCCGAGCGGCTGCAGCTCTCGCCGAGCGGCCTCACCCGCCGCCTCGACGGCCTCGTGAAGTCCGGGGCCGTGGTCCGCCAGGGCTCCGCACTGGACCGGCGCGTGATGATGGCCGTGCTCACCGACAGCGGCCGGGCCACGCTCGAGCGGGCCGCGCCGCACCACGTCGACAGCGTGCGACGGCGGATCTTCGACCACCTCGACGATGCGCAGGTCGCCGCACTGGAGTCGATCTTCACCACCATCAACGAGGCCCTCCACGCCGATCCTGCGTGCACCGGCCACCTCACGTCGCTCGCCCCCGCGCCATGACCGAACTCCCGGCGGGATTTCGCGCCCACGTGGCGAACATCGGGGTGAAGGACGACACCGACGATCTGGTCGTGATCGCCGCCGAACGCCCGGTGCCGGTCGCCGCGTTGTTCACGAAGAGCCGGTTCGCCGGGCCGAGCGTCACGCTGTCGCGCCGGCACGTGGCGAACGGGCTCGCCCGGGCGGTCGTCGTGATCTCGAAGAACTCCAACGTCGCCACCGGCCAGGACGGCGACGACGACGCGCAGGAAGTGGCCCGCACGGTCGCCGAGCGGCTCGGTTGCGCCGCCGACGACGTGATCGTCACGTCGACCGGCGTGATCGGCCGGCGCTATCCGATGGAGCGGATCCGTTCCGGACTCGCCGCCATCCCCGCGCCGCTGCCGCGCACCGATGCCGAGGGCCCGGCGGCCGGGATGATGACCACCGACACGGTCGCCAAGGTCGCGTCCGCCACGGTGGCCGGATCGACGGCGCGGGTGGTCGGGATGGCCAAGGGCGTGGGGATGATCGAGCCCGACATGGCCACCCACATCTCGCTGCTGTTCACCGACGCCGAGGTCGACGGGCCGGTGCTGCAGGAGATCTACCGGCGCGTGGTCGACGTCACGTTCAACGCGATGAGCGTCGACACCGACACGTCGACGAGCGATTCGACGGTCATCCTCGCCTCCGGTGACGCCGGGCCGGTCGATCCCGCGGCGTTCGAAGCGGCGGTCGGCGCCGTGGCCCTCGATCTCACCAAGCAGATCGTGCGCGACGGCGAGGGTGCGCAGTCGCTGATCGAGGTGCGCGTCGACGGCGCCCGCGACGCCGCGCAGGCCAAGCGGGTGGGCAAGGCGATCGTCAACTCGCCGCTCGTGAAGACGGCGGTCCACGGAGGCGATCCGAACTGGGGCCGCGTGGCGATGGCGATCGGCAAGTGCAGCGACGACACCGACATCGACCAGGCGGCCGTCGTGATCCGCTTCGGCACCGACGAGGTCTACCCGCGCCGGCTCGACGACGCCGACCTCGCCGCGCTGTCGACGTACATGAAGGGCACCGACGTGCTGATCCACGTCAGCCTCGGCACCGGCGACGCCGACGCCACCGTGTGGGGCTGCGACCTCTCCGACGAGTACGTCCGCTTCAACGCCGACTACACGACGTAGACGTCACCCGGCCGCGGCCCGACGAGTCTGGGTCACATTCCGTTCGGTATCCGATCGAAATGTGCCCAAGACCGGGGTGGTCAGCGTTGCCGGATCACTTCGGGGGCATGCGGATGCCACCGTCGACGCGGATCGTTTCCGCGTTCATGTAGCTGTTCGTCACGCACTCCACGACCATCGAGGCGAGCTGTTCGGGGTCGCCGAGACGCTTCGGGAAGAGGACGCCCTTCTGGAGGTTCTCCTTGAACGCCTCGCTGTTCTCGCCCTCGCCGTAGATCGGGGTGTCGATCAGGCCCGGCGCCACCGTGTTGACGCGGATGCCGACGGCGGACAGGTCGCGGGCGACCGGGAGGGTCATGCCGACGACGCCGCCCTTCGACGCGGAGTAGCTGGCCTGGCCGATCTGGCCGTCGAACGCGGCGACCGACGCGATGTTGACGATCGCGCCGCGCTCGCCGTACTCGAGCGGCTCGGTGACGCTCATCGCGCTCGCCGCGACGCGGATGCAGTCGAACGTGCCGATCAGGTTGATGGCGATGACCTTCTTGAAGGCGTCGAGGTTGGCGGCCGAGTCGACCGTGCCGTCCTTGCCGATCGTGCGCTGGGCCCAGCCGATGCCGGCCGAGTTGACGAGCACGCGGACGGGGCCCATCGACTTGGCCATCTCGACGGCGTTGACGATGTCGTCGGTCTTGGTGACGTCGACCTTGCAGAACGCGCCGCCGATCTCGTCGGCAAGAGCGTTGCCCTTGTCCTCCTGGAGGTCGGCGATGACGACCTTCGCTCCGCGTGCGGCGAGCATGCGTGCCGTCGCCGCTCCGATTCCCGATGATCCGCCCGTGACGATTGCGCTTGCGCCTGTGATGTCCATGCCGCCGAAGATACGTGCGAGCACCCGCTGCGCAGTAATCGCACCTCCGTTCGCCCGGACCCGTCCCCGGATGAACGGAGCCGATCAGATGGGTGCGGGGCCGATGCTGTTGCGGGTGTCGAGCAGGCGGCGCGGGACGTTGCCGGTGAAGCCGGGTGTGCTGCCGCCGGTGAACCAGCCGGCGACGTCGACGATCAGGTGGGCGTCCTTGTCGGAGAACACGCACACCGAACCGTCGGGGCCGATCGGCGCCACCACGCCGTTGGCGACCGTGCCGCCCTTCGGGAAGTTGACGTTCGAGGCCTCGGGCCGGGTCGTGCCACAGGGCCACACGGTCGCGTAGCCCGCCTCGCCGGCCTCGGCGATGGTGACGTTCAGCGCCACGGCGGTGGCGTCCGCCGGGATCGCCCGCGGGGCACCGTTCACCGACAGTGTCACGCCGCGCACCGGGACGGCCCGCGGGGTCGCCGGGTGTGATGCGACCCGTCGGGCCGCCGATCGCATTGCGGGTGTCGACGAGGCGTTGCGGCACCGCTCCGACGAACGGCGGCGTCGCCCCTCCGCCGAACCAGCCGAGGACGTCGACGAGGACGTCGGTCTGCTGGTTGGAGTAGATGCAGATCGCACCGTCGGGCCCGACGGGCGCGACGACGCCGTTGGCGACGTTGGCACCGGTGGTGAAGTTGACGTTCGACGCCACGGGCTGCGGTGTTCCGCAGGGCCACACGGTCAGGTAGCCGGCGGCCGACGGGTTGACGGCGGTGACGTTCACGGCCACGGCGGTCGCGCCGGCGGGGATGTTCGCCGGCGAGCCGTCGGTGCGCAGGACCGCGGCGCCGGCCATCGGCACGCGCAGTGTCCCGTTCGCCGGGACCCTGGCCTTGGGCACGCCGATCGCATTGCGGGTGTCGATGAAGCGGTTCGGGGTGGTGCCGACGAACGCCGCGGTGCTGACGTCGCCGCCGGCGAACCATCCGGCGATGTCGACGAGGAGGTGGCTCGCCTGGTTGGAGTAGAGGCAGACCTTCCCGCTGGCGCCGACCGGCGCGATCACCCCGTTGGCGACCACCGCGCCGCGGGTGAAGTTGAGGTTCGACGCTTCGGGGCGCGGGACGTCACACGGCCAGACCGTCATGTACCCGGCCTCGTCGGGCTCGACGCCGGTGATGTTCAGGGCGACCGCCGAGGCCCCTGCCGGCACGGCGCTCACCGTGCCGTCGGCGCCCGTGACCGTCTCGCCGACGACCTGCAGCTCGACCCGCTGGTTGGCGAAGAGGCGCCGCGCCGACGTCTTCGAACTGCCGGCGAGGTAGTCGCGCAGCCACAGCGAGAACTGGGCGTTGCCGGTGGTCGTGAGATGGACGCCGTCGCCGGCGAACCAGCGGACGTGTTCCGCCACGGCGCTGGCCTGGCTCCACAGCGCCACGTCGAGATTGGGCCAGCGCGCCCGCGCCGCGTTCAACGCGGCGTTCGAGGCGCGGTAGTACGAACTCCCGTCGGCGGCGGTGCGGTTCTCGGCCAGATTGACCCAGACGACGCGTTTCACGCCGCGGGACGTCAGCGTGGACATCATCGCGTCGATGTCGGCGCCGAACGCGGCCGGCGAATCGTTGTACCCGAGTTCGACGACGGCCAGATCGAGGTTCGGCGGGAGTGCGGCCGCCACCTGCACGCCGCTCGACACCGTCGCCGAGGCGACGTTGGTGCGCCGGTTGACGGCCGAGTCGAACGACGACGAGGCGAAGGTCCCGTCCGTCACGATCCGCAGGGGCGCCGTGTCGGAGCCGGCGACGCCGACGCCGATCGAGTCGCCGATGTACGCCATGGTCGCGCTCGTCGAGTTCCTGGTGACCACCCGCACGGTGAAGCCGGGCGACGGGAGCCCGTTGGCGCCGCGGAAGTCCCAGGCCTGCTGGCGGAACGTGTTCCCGTTCGAGCCGGTGAGGACGAGGTCGTTGTACCAGATGCCGTCGTAGACGCGGTACTGCGGATCGGCGGCCTCGACCATCTGCGCCGACGTGATCGAGCCGAGCCCGTACGTCGCCGCCAGGGTGTCGGCGTCGAGGATGCGGACCCAACGGTGGTTGGGGTTGTTCGCCGTGCCGTCGCCGCCGGCGTCGTCGCGGACGGGGAACGATCCGCCGGCCGTGCGTGGTCCGTTCGATGCCGAGAACTCGGTCGACACGATCGAGCCGCCGGCCACGCGGATCTTGCCGGCCGTGGCCGCCACGGCCTGGTTGCTGCGGTTGTCCTCGAGCAGCAGGGGCTGGGAGTCGACCGTCGCCCTGGTGGCGGCGCCGTCGTAGGCCTGGCACGCCGTGCTGTCGCAGGTCTTGGCGTAGGCGTAACGGTTCTGGGCGAGCGAGTACGAGCGGGCGGCGACGGCCTGGGCGCGCACGGCGTTGGCGCCGGCACCCCCGCCGGCGTCGGCCCAGCTGGCGGAGACCTCGCGGGGGACGACGCCGCGGAGGTAGTCCTCGGTGCGCAGGTTGTCGACGACCCGTACGCCCTCGGGCTGGACCGATGCATCGATCTGGCCGCGGTAGTGCGTGACCGACCCGTTCGGTTCGCAGACGCCGATCGCGTCGAGGGCGCTCGAGTTGCTCACCTCGCCCGTCGGCGTGGTGAACGACACGACGGAGTTGCTCCCGAGATAGACGTCACCCGCCGCACAGGTGATCGCGGCGCTGCCGTACACGTCGAAGAACGGCCCGTTCGGACTCCTGACCGCCCGCAGCGAGGCGTACGTCGCCCCGTTCCAGCGTCACGCCGCCGGCGTACGACACGACGCCGACCGCACCCACACCGTCCATCCCCTGCAGGCGGACGGTCATCCGGCTGTTGACGTCGGCGTCGCCCATCGCCGTGCCGCCGTAGTACCAGTCGAGGATCTGGTCCCAGCTCCAGCCGTGGTCGACCGCCCAGCCGTAGGCGCCCCACTGGCTCATGCCGCGGCCGTGACCGTTGCCGGTGCCCTCGAGGACGATGGCGATCACGTCGTTGCCCGCGGCCTCAGCCGGAGCAGCCTGGTTCGGCAACGCCACGACGGACGCTGCCACAAGGGTCGCCAGCACAGCCGCCAGCATCAGCCCAACACGACGCATGTGGCGAAACCCTAACCCCGACACCCCCGCGCCCAGCGCCAGCACGTCTCCAGCCCACGTTTGCGTCAGGATTTCTGCGGGACGGGTCCCCGGAAATCGCGACGCAAACGGGGATTTGGGCGCGTGCTCCGGCGAGGCGAGGCGAGGCGAGGCGAACCTCAGCGGGGGATGGCGGCGACGGCGAGGCGGTCGACGAGATCGTTCATGCGTTCACCGCTGTGGCCCTTGACCCAGCGGAACGTCACGTCGTTGGTGCGCACGAGCTCGATCAGGGGCTTCCACAGGTCGGCGTTGGCGACGGCCTGCCGCTTGGAGTTCTGCCAGCCGTTGCGTTCCCACTTCACCCACCACTTGTCGCGGAAGCAGTTGACGACGTACGTCGAGTCGGAGACGATCTCGATCGGCATCGGGCTGCCGTGCTCGTCGGCGAGGGAGGCGTGCGTGCGCAGGGCGTCGAGCACGGCGAAGATCTCCATCCGCTGGTTGGTCGTGCGCACCTCGCCGCCGGCTCCGTGCGGTTCGCCGTCGGGCGACGTCGCCCATGCCCACCCGCCCGGGCCGGGATTCCCGCTGCAGGCGCCATCGGTGTAGATCACGAGTTCTCCCATCCGGGCAGCAACCTAGTGCCGACACGCCCGGGTGACTCCGGCCGCCCCCGGGTTCGGCGCGTACCGGTCGGTAATACTGCGAGAATGTCGGGATGATCTTCGACGGCCACGTACACCAGCTGCCAGACATCGATCCGACCGAGACCGCCGAGTGGCTGGACAGCCTCGACGCCGTCGTCGACACCCACGGCAAGACCCGGGCGCGCTACCTGCTGAGCCGCCTGATGGAGCGGGCCAACGACACCCAGATCTCGTTCCCCGCCACCGTGTCGACGCCGTACGTCAACACGATCCCCCGCGAGGAGGAGCCGTGGTTCCCCGGCGACGAGCACATCGAGCGGCGCATCCGGGCCTTCGTGCGCTGGAACGCGGCGATGATGGTCGTCAAGGCGAACAAGCACGCCGACGGCATCGGCGGCCACCTCTCGACGTTCGCCAGCTCGGCGTCGCTGTACGAGATCGGCTTCAACCACTTCTTCCGCGGCAAGGACGACGGCACGCCCGGCGACCACGTCTACTTCCAGGGCCACGCCGCGCCGGGCATCTACGCCCGCGCCTACCTCGAGGGCCGCCTGACCGACGACGACCTCGACCACTTCCGCCAGGAGATCGGCCGCGGCGGGCGCGGCCTGTCGTCGTACCCGCACCCGCGGCTGATGCCCGACTTCTGGGAGTTCCCGACCGTGTCGATGGGCCTCGGCCCGATCACCGCGCTCTACCACGCCCGCTTCAACCGGTACCTCCAGAACCGTCAGATCGACGACACGAGCGGCAGCCGCGTGTGGGCGTTCCTCGGCGACGGCGAGTGCGACGAGCCCGAGACGCTCGGGGCGATCTCGCTGGCGTCGCGCGAGCACCTCGACAACCTGGTGTTCGTCATCAACTGCAACCTGCAGCGGCTCGACGGCCCGGTGCGCGGCAACGGCAAGATCATCCAGGAGCTCGAGGCCACGTTCCGCGGCGCCGGCTGGAACGTGATCAAGGTCATCTGGGGCTCGAAGTGGGACGAGCTGCTCGCCCAGGACAAGGACGGCGTGCTGCTCAACCAGATGAACAACACCGTCGACGGCCAGTTCCAGCGGTACGGCATCGAGAGCGGCGCCTACATCCGCGACAACTTCTTCGGTCCCGACGAACGGCTGCGCCAGATGGTGTCGCACCTGTCCGACGAGGACCTCGTCAACCTGCCCCGCGGCGGCCACGACTACCGCAAGCTCTACGCGGCGTACAAGGCGGCGACGGAGAACCTCGGGTCGGGGCGGCCGACGGTGATCCTGTGCAAGACGATCAAGGGCTGGACGCTCGGGCCGGGCTTCGAGGGCCGCAACTCGACGCACCAGATCAAGAAGATGACCAAGGACCAGCTGCTCGACCTGCGCGACCGGCTGTACCTGCACGACGAGATCCCCGGCGACACGATCGACGAGAAGAACCCGCCGTACTTCCGGCCGGCGAAGGACTCGATCGAGTACCAGTACATGATGGAGCGGCGCAAGGCGCTCGACGGTTCGATCCCCAAGCGCTCGACGGTCGCCCGGCGGCGGATGGAGCTGCCCGACGACAAGCCGTTCGCCGAGCTGCGCGGCGGCTCGAACGGGCAGGAGGTGTCGACCACGATGGGCTTCACCCGCCTGCTGCGGGGCCTCTGCCGCGACGACCACATCGGCCCGCGGGTCGTGCCGATCATCCCCGACGAGGCCCGCACGTTCGGCATGGACGCGCTGTTCCGCGAGCTGAAGATCTACGCCTCGCAGGGCCAGAAGTACGAGTCGGTCGACCACGACCTGCTGCTCAGCTACTCCGAGTCGGTCAAGGGGCAGATCCTCGAGGAGGGCATCACCGAGGCCGGCTCGATGGCCAGCTTCATCGCCGCCGGCACGGCGTACGCCACCCGCGGCGTGCCGATGCTGCCGTTCTTCACGTTCTATTCGATGTTCGGCTTCCAGCGGGTCGGCGACCTCATCTGGCAGGCCGCCGACTCCCGGACCCGCGGCTTCCTGATGGCGGCCACCGCCGGACGCACGACGCTGCTCGGCGAGGGGCTGCAGCACCAGGACGGTCATTCGCTGGTGCTGGCCTCGACGGTGCCGGCCGTGCAGGCCTACGACCCGGCGTTCGCCTACGAGGTGAGCACGATCGTGCAGTCGGGCATCAACCGCATGTACGGCGGCGGGCCGCCCGAGCTGACCGACGTCTTCTACTACATCACCCTGTACAACGAGAACTACGAGATGCCGGCGATGCCCGACACGCCGGGGCTCGACCGAGCAGATCGTGGAAGGCCTGTACAAGTGGGCCGACGCGCCCGAGGGGCCGTCGAAGCGGGCGACGATCGTGTTCTCCGGGAGCGCCCACACGGCGGCCCGTGCGGCCGCGGTCGAGCTGGCCGAGCACTACGACGTCGGCGCCGAGCTGTGGTCGGCCACTTCGTACAAGGCGCTGCGCGAGGAGGCGATGACGGCCGAGCGGTTCAACCGGCTGCACCCGTCGCAGGAGCGCAAGGTCCCGCTCGTCACGTCGCGGCTCGCCGAGGCGCAGGGCCCGATCATCGCCGTGTCCGACTTCATGACGCTCGTGCCCGAGCAGGTCGTCCGGTTCCTGCCGGGCCGCACGTTCGTCCCGCTCGGCACCGACGGCATGGGCCGCTCCGACACCCGCGAGGCGCTGCGCCGCCACTTCGAGGTCGACACCGGCCACGTGGTCGTCGGCGTCCTGCACGGCCTGCTCGCCGACGGCGTGGTCGACGCGTCCGTCGTCGCCGACGCCATCGAGCGCTACGACATCGACCCCGACGCCGCCGACCCCTTCCTCGGCTGAAACGCCTGGGGTCAGGCACCGAGCGTTTCAGGTCGCGCGCTCGAATAGGGTGAGCCGACCGTGAACGAGTACTACGCCACGCGCTTGACGCACGATCCGGCGCGCGCCGCGGTGTGGCGGCACGTCGGCGCGTACCTGCAGCGCTGGGTCGACCGGAACGGTGCGGTGCTCGATCTCGCCGCGGGGTACTCGGACTTCCTGCGGTCGATCGACGCCTCGCCGCAAGGTCGCGGTCGACACCAATCCGTCGCTGCCCGAGCTGGCGGGCGACGACGTCGAGGCGATCGTCGGCGACGCCACCGACCTCACGCGATTCGCCGACGGCGAGTTCGCCACGGTGTTCGCCAGCAACTTCCTCGAGCATCTCGACCACGACACGATCGACGCGCTCCTGCTCGACATCCGCCGGGTGCTCTCCCCCGGCGGCCGGCTGATCCTCGTGCAGCCGAACTTCCGCCTCGATCCGCACCGCTACTTCGACGACTACACGCACCGCACCGTCTGGACCGACCGCTCGCTCGCCGACCTCGTCAACGCCCGGGGACTGCGGGTGGTGCACGAGGAGCCACGGTTCCTGCCGCTGACGATGAAGTCGAAGCTGTCGTTCGGCCATCGGCTCGTGCCGCTCTACCTGAAGCTGCCGTACCGGCCGCTCGCCGGGCAGATGCTCGTCGTCGCCGAACGCCCGTGACCTGACCGCTCGGATCGGCTCCAGCTCGGACGGTCTCGGCGCGAATTCGATCACCAGCTGAACGAAATCGCGCCCAGAGGTCGTGCTGGTGGCGCTCCCCGATCGTCGGGTGGGGAGCCGCGTCAGAAGCGTTCCGCGTCGCGCATCTCGGCGAGGAATTCGGAGAGGGCCGGTCCCGGCAACGGTGTGCGAAGCGAGCTGATCGGGCGACGCGGCGGTCGCGCCCGTCCCGATGCGGTCAACTCCGCCAGCCGCGACGGGGCGATGGCGGTCATCCGAGCAACGGGGCGGCCCCCATCGGTGATCGTCACCACGTCGCCTCGAGCGGCTGCGGCGACCAGCGCCGACGCGTTCTGCTCGAGCGTTCGGATCCCGACGATCTGCGGCATGTCCTCACATGTAGCACATGACGCTCGGGTCATCCTCGGACGCCGACCGTTTGGATCTCGTCGACGTCGTAGTCGATGGTGATGCTGCGCTCCAACGGCGGAATCTCACCGGGACCTTCGCTCGACTCGTACGGGAGCTCCCAGGTGGTGGTGATCGTCAGCCGGTACGGAGCGTCGTCCGGTGACGACGTGCGATACGTGTAACCGCAGGTCGGGGACTGCTCGACCACATCGAGATCGGGGTGCACGTCCTCGATCGGCACGCCGGTCCCGTCACAGGTGACGCTGTCGCCGTTGCCGAGGTCGAAGGTCGTCGTCGCCAGCGTCGGAGTGACCGTGATCCACACGGCCGGTCCGGCCTGCGCCGTCAACGGATCCAGTGCCTGCGGCTCGACCGCCAACCACATCCCGAGGTTCACGATCCCGTTCGCCTCGGGTGTCGGCGAGATCGACGGCACCGGTAGTTGCAGTTGTCGGCTCACCTGATCGGCGATGCCTGGGAGCAGTTCGCCGACCCCGATGCCGGTGGGGATGTACCGAAGACTCGTCCCCGACGTCGGACAGGTGACCGAGTAGAGCCGATGCTCCCGCCCGTCCAGGACTCGAGTCGCCGGCTCGGCCGCCTCCTCCGGCGTCAACGCCGTGCCCGTCGCCCCGATCGCCACCACATCGCCCCGGTTCAACGCCTTCCACGTACACCGCACGCCGGAGCCACTCCCCGAGGTGACGATCGGTCCCGCTGCCGCCGACACCGTGACCGTGCCTGTCGGGTGTTCGCCGTTCCGCGTACGTCCGCTCGAGCGCCGACTGCGGGGTCAGAGCGTGCAGACGACGCTACGGCAAGGCCCAGAGCGACCATCGCATCAGTCGCACGTCGTCGCTCCCGGTTGTTCCGTCGAGTCGCGTCACCGTCGCCTCGACTGACCCAGACGCCGTCCGACGAGGACAGTCGGACCTCGCTTCGAGTACGATGACGATCGTCGTCATCGACGATCGCCTCGCGACCGTCCGAGCAGTTCGCACACGACCGCCGCATCGACCCGGCACAGCTCGATCGTCGCCGGATCGGCGGATCGTCGTCTCGCGATCAATCGATCTGCACACGACGATCGACGTTCGGAACGTCGGGATTCGGCCGATGCACGAGCCCGTCGCGCACCAGTCCGTCGAGAAACTCGTTCACTCGATCGAGGCCAGCGCCGACGAAGTACGCGCGCAACTTCGGCCCGCAGCGCGGGATTCGCCGGATCAGCCCCGGCGGCCATGAGCGCCTGCTCGCCGGCGTTGAGGTCGGCTTCGATGTCGGCGATCAACGCGGCAGTGGGGTCGAGCGTCGTTGTTGGAGCTTCGGTCGTGGGAGGAGCGGACGAAGTCGTTGAGGTTGTCGTCTCGGTGGTAGATGGCGCAGTGGTGTCGGGCTGCGTCACGGAGGTCGTCGGGCGCGGCAGTCGCCGCTCGTTACGGTCGGATCCGCATCGTCGCTGCCGCTGGAGCACCCTGCGACTGCGACCACGGTCAGTGACAGGGCGACAACGATCAGCGATCGCATTGGCTCACGGTAGTCGCGGAAATCATCACGTTGGGAACGTGGGGGGCGGGGACGATCCGACGGAAACGGCGAGGCGAGGTGCCCCAAACGTTCTTTCCGGCGTCAGTCCCGGAATCCGGAACGGAGGACGGAAAGAAGGCCTGTGAGCACCCCACACCGGCAACGACCGGCCGATTAGCGTGGCGGCCGATGCCGACCGGCACCCTCTACATCACCGGTGACGCCGAGGCGGACGGGCTGCTCAACACCGACGGCACCGCACTGCTCATCGGCATGCTGCTCGACCAGCAGGTGCCGATGGAATGGGCGTTCGCCGGCCCGGCGACGCTGCGGGCCCGGCTCGGGCATCTCGACGCCCGGAAGATCGCCGCACTCGACCAGGAGGAGTTCGTCACGATCTGTGCGACCAAGCCGGCGATCCACCGGTTCCCGGCGGCGATGGGCCGGCGGATCCACGAGGTGTGCGTCGTGCTCACCGAGCAGTACGACGGCAAGGCCGAAGCGATCTGGAACGACGTCGAGACCGGCGCCGAGCTGTACGACCGGCTGCGTGCGCTGCCCGGCTACGGCGAGGAGAAGTCGCGGATCTTCGTGGCGATCCTCGGCAAGCGGATGGGCGTCACGCCCGTCGGCTGGCGGGAGGCGGCGGGCAAGTTCGGCGACGAGGTTCCGCGTTCGGTCGCCGACATCGACGGCGTCGAGACGCTCGGGAAGGTTCGGGAATGGAAGAAGGCGCAGAAGGCGGCGAAGCGGGACAAGCAGGACCGCCCGATGCCCTCGTGACCGCCCTCCCCGTCACGCCCGACACCGCCCCGGACGACGAGCCCGCAGAACGAGCGATGAGCGAAACCTCCGTATACGGGGGTTTCGCTCATCGCTGGGTCGGCTCCGCGCCGTACGTGATCGTCGGCGTGGTGGCGATGTGGTTGAGCCGGTCGTTCTGGTTCCCGGGGCGGTACGTGGTCGGGTTCGACACGTACGCGTACTCCGGCCCCAACGTCGAGGTCACGGAGGCGGCGTGGCGTGACTTCCGCGTGCCGGTCCTCAACGATCTGATCTTCGGCGGGGTGCCCCACCTCGGGAACCCGTCGGCGGGATCGCTGTACGTCCCGCAACTCGTCACGCTGGTCTTCGGGACGAACCGCGGCATGGGGATCCTCGTCGCGCTGCACCTCGTCGTCCTCGGTCTCGGGATGGTGTGGCTCACCCGGCGGCTCGGGATCGGGCGCATCGGGGCCACCGCGGCCGGCGTCCTCCTCGTCGCCTCCGGGGCGATGCTCACGAAGACGATCCAGTACGAGCAGATCCTCGTGATCGCCTGGGCGCCGCTGCTGCTCGTGGCGATCCATGCGGTGCTGCACAACGAGCGGCCGTGGCGGGCAGTCGGTGGCATGTCGGCCGTGACCGCGACGATCCTCCTCGCCGGTCACCCGCAGCTCGTCTACGAGACGCTCCTCCTCGCGGTCGCCGCCACCGTCGGGTTCTCGATCGGCGGTGAGCGATGGCGCCGACTCCCCCACCTCGCCGGTGGTGCGGTCCTCGGGGCGCTGATCGCACTCCCGCAGTTGGTGGCGGTCGTGGTCGCCACCTCCGACAGTGCGTTGTCGCTCGGCCGCAACCAGGACCTCCTCGATCCGCAGCTGGCTCTGCTCCCGGAATGGACGGCGCGGGCGCTGCTCGGCACCGTGCAGAACTCCGACGCGGCACGCTTCGTCGGGAGCTTCGAGAGCATCGCCTTCATCGGTGTCGTCGCTGCGGTGCTCGGGGTGATCGGGATCACCGACGCCGTCATGAAACCCCAGCGACGGCCGTGGGCGATCTCGTTCGTCGTCATCGGCGTGTTGGCGGTGGTGTGGGCGATGGGCCCGCGCTCGTTCCTGTTCGACGTCGCGTTCGACGTCCTGCCGGGTTTCGATCTCGCCCGCGCCTCGGCCCGCTGGCTGGTGGTCTTCACGATCGTCGCCTCGCTGTTCGTCGGCGTCGGTGTCGACGTCCTCACCCGTCGGGTCCGGCCGGTTCATCTCGTCGCGGCCGTGGTCGCGACGATTGCCGTCGCCGGCGCGCTCGCCATCGGCCTGGTGGACGCCGAGCGCCGGACGATGGCGTTGTGGGCGCTGACGGCGATCGCCGCGATCGGCCTGGTCGTGGTGGTCATGATGGCGACCCCCCGCACCCGCTGGGCGATGGCGGCGATCGGCGCCGTCCTCGCCATCGGCGCGATCGAGCTGACGGCCATGTCGCTGCATTCGATGCCGATGACCATGACGACCGACACGCCGTTCACCGATCATCCGTCGACGACGACCGACTACCTCCGCGACCACCCGGGCGGCTCCACGATCGCCCTCACCGACGACGAGCGCGGCACGGCGTACGAGGTGCCGGGACTGCGTCCGAACGCCAACGTGCTGGCCGGGAATTCCCTCGATCGACGGCTACGACGGAGGGGTCCAGATCACGAAGCGCTGGGCCAAGAGCCTCGAACGCTTCACCCCCGACCCGCCCACCGAGCTGCCGTTGCGCAACAGCCTGCAGGTGCCCGTCACCCCCGAGTCGATGAGCCGGCTGGGTGTGCGCTACGCCCTGCTCGACAACGGCCGCGACCCGAACGTGTTCATCCCCGGATGGGTCGGCCCGCTCGCCGACGACGGGAGCATCAGCGTCTGGGAGAACCCGACGTGGATCGGCGATGCGGTGGCGTGGCCGACGGTGACGGTCGCCGCGGCCGACGACGCGGCCGACCTGCTGCGCACCGACCCCGACGCCTACGACGGGATCGCGATCGTCGACCGGACCACGGCGGCGCTGACGTGCACCGATCCGACCGCGGCCGGCTGTGCGCCGGTCGGGCTCGAGGTCGAGCACAAATCGCCCGAGCACCTCGTCGTCCACGCCGACCTCGCCACCGACAGCGTGGTGAGCGTGGCCCGCCAGGCGCTGCCCGGGTGGCAGTGTCGAGGTCGATGGCGAGGCGGCGGACGAGGTGCTCGTGGACGGACTGTTCCTCGGTGTCGAGGTCCCCGCCGGCGAGCACGTGATCACGTGGCGCTACAGCTCGCCGTGGCTCGTGCCGACATTGATCGTGTCGCTCCTTGCCACCGTAACGACCATATTGCTGGTCCTGGTGGGCATCGGCGGGGTGACCGTACCTAGGCTTCACAACCGAGACCGCGACTGACCGTCGATCCCCCACCCAGGAGAGCCCCGACCGTGCGCAGATCCACCAAACTCGTTTCACTCGTGTTCGCGCTCACCGCGGCGGCGGCCACGGTGGGCGGAGTCGTCCCGTCGAGCCCGGTGTCGGCGGCGACGTACTCGATGCACGTCGTCTCGCCGATCGCCGGGCGGATCGGTATCGACGGCGTCTACTCGCCCGACGACGGCAACGGCTACGACGTCACGACCTGCGCAGCCGGGGCTGCCGTCGCTCGGTTGGGATGCCGCGGGGAACCTGCAGGGCACGACGACCATCCCGGACCGCAAGGCGGGTCCGCTCGTCAACGTGCGCTTCGAGATGTACCCGGGGACACCGTGCGGCACGTACGACGCATGGGGCAATGTCGGCGGCGTCCAGTTCGAGACGGCGCCCGGAAGCCGCAACCTCGGCACGATCACCATGCCGGTGGCGGGCCAGGGCGGGGCGTTCCGGATCGACGGCAACATCCTGTCGTCGAGCCCGGTCGGCGCGGGCCGGGTGCTCGTGGATGCGTTCCAGATCGAGACGGGCATGCAGCAGAACGGCGTCGTCGCGTACGGCGCGTTCGGCACGTCGTCCAGCCGGGCGAACACGTGGACCGGCGGGGTGGGATGGACCGGGCGCTACATCATGTTCGTCACCGACACGGCGACGGGCAACAAGGTGACCGCCCTCATCGACATCGCGCCGGGCGCCGTGCCCGACATCGACCTCGATGCGATCTGTTTCGGCTTCGACACCTGCAACTACCTCGCCGGTGGTCCGGGCACCACGGCGGGGACCTTCCACTCGACCGCGCCGACCCGCATCCTCGACACACGGACCTTCACCGGGATCACCAACGGTCCCGTCCGCACCGGTGACGGCCGCCATCCGTCGCCCGATCCGATCACCCGGCGCGACGAGACCGCCAACCACGATCTCCAGGTCACCGGCGTGGCCGGCATCCCGGCGAGCGGTGTGTCGGCCGTGCTGCTCAATGTCACGGCGGTCGGCGCCGGGGCACCGGGGCCGGGATTCATCTCGGTCATCCCGAAGGCGGCCCGCGCCGGTGACGTGTTCAACGACCAGGGGTCGTACGGCGCGTTCCCGAACACGTCGAACCTCAACCTCGAGAGCGCCGATCCGACGCCGAACCTCGTGCTCGCCCGTGTGGGCGCCGGTGGGAAGATCCGCCTCTACAACTACCTCGGACCGACGCACGTGATCGCCGACGTCGCCGGGTGGTTCGGCACCGGTGGCGCGCACACCGACGGCACCGGATTCACGGGCGTGGTCCCGAGCCGCGCTGCTCGACAGCCGCCTCGGGATCGGCACCCCGGTGCGCCAGTTCGGCGCGGGTGAGACCCGCACCATCAAGGTCGCCGGTGTCGCCGGGGTCCCGGCCAATGCCGAGAGCGTCGTGGTGAACGTCACGATGACCGGCTCGCCGGGGTCGGGCTATCTCACCGCCTACCCGACGGGCGGCGCCCTGCCCAACGCGTCGAACGTCAACATCGTGCCGGGCGGCGTGCGGGCGAACACGTCGGTCGTCAAGGTCGGCACCGGCGGCCAGATCAGCCTGTTCGTGGCGGAGACGAACTCGGACGTGATCGTCGACGTGCTCGGCAGTTACGGCCCCGGCGGTGGGCGGGTCACCACGATCACGCCGGAGCGCTTCGGCGACAGCCGGTCGGGCCAGTCCGTATGGCGAGGGCGAGGTGCGCAACACCCAGATCGCCGGCCGCGGCAGCGTGCCCGCCAACGCCACGCGGTGATCGCCAACGTGACGGCCGTCGATCCCACCGCGTGGGGCTTCCTCTCGGTGTGGCCGGCCGGTGCGGCGCAGCCCGTCGCCTCCAACCTCAACTTCCTCGCCGGCCAGAATGTGCCGAACCTCGTGATGATGAAGCTCGGTGCCGGCGGTGCGATCTCGATCGCCAACGGCCCGGGTGCGGCCCACGTCCTCGTCGACGTGATGGGCTACGTCGTCTGACCGACTACTCGAACGGTCCGGCTACGCAGTGTCGGCGGCGAGGAGTGAGCGGAGGCGGTCGGCGAAGGCGGTCGCGGAGAAGTCGGCGGCGCGGGTGATCGCTGACGCGCTGAGCGACGCCAGCGCGGCCTCGATCGGCGACGAGATCGACCGTCTGATCGGCGAGCTGGTCGAGCGTGCGCCAGTGGCGTCCGTCGACGCCGTCACGGACGATCTCCGCCGGACCGGCGGCACCGAACACGAGCGGCACGGCACCGGCCGCCATCGCCTCGACGACCGAGATCCCGAAGTGCTCGAAGCGGTTCGGGTGGCGTTGCGGGTCCTCACCGAGCCCGGCGCCGTGCCAGTAGATCGACGCCGACGCGAGCAGTTCCTCGACGAGCGCGCCCGGCGCGTTGACGTGCACGTCGACCGGTAGCCCCCGCGCCGCCCGCCGCACGGCGAGGGCGTAGTCGCGGTTGGCCGCGTCGCAGCCGCCGACGATCGCCATGCGCCAGCCGGGGAGGCGACCGGCGCGATGCAGGCCGCGGAACGTCTCGAGCAGTTCGTGCTGCTTCTTGCTGTGGCCGAACTTCGGGTCGAAGAACCGGCCGAGCACGAGGATCAGCGGCTCCTTGATCCCGGGCCGCACGCTCGGCCGGACCGGCGGGTAGAGCACGTCGGTGGGCGCGTTCCAGAGCTGCTCGATCCAGTGGGCGGTGAACTCGGAGTTCGCCAGGTAGCGGGTGTAGGTGGGCAGGAACTCGACCCGGCGCACGCGGCGGTCGAACGCGGCCTGCACCTCGGTGAGGCGCTGCGGGAGCTTCGGGGCGAGCGACAGCGCCTTCACGCCGGCGACGCCCATGCGGCTGCGGGCGAGGTCGGCCCGCGTCGGCACCTCGCCGGGGAAGTGGACGTAGTAGTAGCCGAGCGGTGCCCGGTTGATCGCCTTGCTCAGGTACGTGCCGTTGACGAACACGTCGAAGTCGGCGCTCGCCTCGCTCGCCTCCTGGTCGTCGACGACGCGCCGGTGGCCGCACGCCGACAGGTCGACGCCGAGCCGGCGGAACGTGGCGTCGACGTCGACGGGGTGCGGCCCGAGCAGCGTGACGTCGTGGTCGGCCGCCAGCACCTGGGCGATGCTGCCGTCGACCTGTTCCCCGCCGCCGAGCGTCGACCAGTAGAGGTCGTACACGCCGACCTTCAGCCGCGCGCCGGTCACGTCGTCGGCCACTTGACGACCTCCCACTCCATCACGTCCGTCGCGGGCGACGGTGCGGCCGCGGGCCCACCGGTCGCGCAGCATGCCCGGCAGGAGCCGGAGGTAGCCGGAGCAGACCTGCCAGCGGTGGGCGACCTCGGGACGGGCGGGCAGCCGCAACGTCAGCGGTCGCAGCACGTAGTGGCGGATCGTGGTCGTCACGAGGCGGCGCACCTCACCGAGGCCCGATCGCCACGCCAGCCGCCACGGGGCGTTCTTGGCGAGCATCAGGAGCCGGTTGCGTTCGGTGCAGTAGCGGAACATCGCCGAGCCGACGCCCGACGAGGCGGCGTGCCGGTGGCGCACGACGGCCTTCGGTTCGTACACGTAGCGCCAGCCACGCAGCTGGCCGCGCCACGACAGGTCGGTGTCCTCGTAGTAGAGGAAGAACCGCTCGTCGAACGTGCCGACGTCGTCGAGGTAGGCCCGCTTCAGCAGCACCGCTCCCCCGCACCAGGCGAACACGTCGACCGGTTCCTCGTACTGGCCCTCGTCGACCTCGAGGAACCCCCGGTCGCCGCCGAAGCCGCCGGCGAAGAGGTTCGACCCGACGTTGTTGATCACGTCGAACGGCTCGGGCGGGATGGCGATGTCGACCCACTCGGCGACCTTGCCGACCGTCACCTCGACCGTGGCGACGCCCGAGCGCAGCGTGCACGTGGCGCGGTTCGAGGCACGACAGCCGCACCGAGACCGTCGACGGCGCCGACCCGTCGGACGCGATCCGCAGCGCGGCCGTGCGCGCTCGACCAGCGGGCGAGCTCCTCGTCGTCGCGCAGCAACGGCGGTTCGGCGCCGTGGAAGCCCTCGTCGAAGGCGAGGCGATCGTCGACCCGCTTCCCGTCGAGCCGCACGCCGGACACCCGCACGCCGAGCAGGCGCTCCTCGCCGCGTCACGAGGTGCGACGCGTCGGGCACGTCGAACTCGATGCCGTGGTAGCGGTCGGCGAACAGCATCTTCGCCGCGACGGCGCCGATCCGCTCGTCCGACTGCGCGACCGGCACCATCGCCTGCAGCCAGCCGGGGTCGACGGTGGCGTCGTTGTTGAGCAGGGCGACGAACTCGTGGTCGCCCGCCTGGCCGATGCCGAGGTTGCAGCCGCCGGCGAAGCCGAGGTTGGCGAGCGGTTCGAGCACCCGCACCGAGGCGTAGCGCGGGTCGGTGCGGATCCGTTCGACGACGTCGTCGAGCGAGCCGTTGTCGACCATCACGACGTCGAGCCGGTCGGCCGGCCAGTCGGAGGCGAGGATCGAGTCGAGACACTCGAACGTCATGTCGCCGCCGTCGAAGTTCAACACGACGACGCGAACGAGCGGCACGGATGTGGGGGGTGCGGAGTCAGCCATCGGGACCGGGTGAGGCTAGCAACGGCCCCACCCGACGGATCGTCGACGGTTCGAGGTCGTCGACGTCGTCGAGCCACCGGAGCAGCTCGCCGCGCCACGTCGTCGAACGTCCACGCCCGGGCTCGAGTTCGGGCGTCCCCGCACGCGGCCAACCACGCCGAGTCGTCGGTCAGCAGTGGCGCGATCGCGTCGGCGATCGCCTGAGCCTCGAACGGCACGACCTGGAGGCCTGGACTCGATGGGCGATGCGATTTCAGGCTCGTGATGGTCGGAACACCGACCTCGAGCATCGCCGCAACGGCAATCGAGACCGCGCCGCTGTCATGCGAGGCGACGTGAAGTCCGACCCGGGCACCAGCAAGTCTCTGCAATGCCTCCTCGGTCGAGCACGATGGCTCGAAGATGATGTTGGCGTCGGCGCCCAGCCGCGTGGCGAGGTTGCGCGCATCGTCGATCGACGCCCCGTACGCCTCTCCGATGACGACCATGGAGAAGCTCGGATCAGCACTCGCGAGCAGCGAGGCCACTCGGACGAGCATCTCGAGTTCGGCATCACTTGACGCCCAGGCCCAAGCGACGACCTCACTCGTCCGAGGGCGCGCGTCGATCGGTACGCCCAAGCTGGCGAGCGGCAGCACGAGGATGGGCGGACCCTGCGGGTGGGCGCGACGCAATCCGTCCGCTGCGTCGCTCGGAGGCGACGATGAGCGATCTCGCAGCAGCCGCGGTCGAGAACAGTGACCCGAACTCGGCGGCGAGGAGGCCGTGCTCCTGGATCCACAG
>CAVOGB010000008.1:0-39916 GCA_963695145.1 Ilumatobacteraceae bacterium
GTGGAGCTGGGGGGAATCGAACCCCCGTCCATCAGCCGGTGGACGAACTTGCTACGACCATTCCCGATATTGCCACTGACGCTGTGACACCGACGGGTCGGCTGTCCGCTCGAGGCGGACCACGCTCAGTCTTTCCTGAATGTCAGCGGTCTTTCTCGCCGTCAGCAGTCTTTCCTGCCGTCATCCCTCACTTCTGTTGCCGGGCTGTGATGGATTGGCCCCGTGCGACATTTCTGCTCACGATGACTCTTCACTCACCTGAGGATCAGGCGGCGAGAGCGAACTGCTCATCGGCAATTCTTGTTGTTGCCCCGTTTTACGAGTCTGAGCAACTCGGGTCGCAAACTCGAACAGCGTTACTGACGTCGAAACCAGTCAGCCCCGTGATCAATATGTAGAGGTCAGCCTACCCGCTGCTGGTCGCTGTCCGAGTCGGGTGTTTCGTGCATGGCGTGGGTGCTGCAAACACCCGACGACACGAAATACCCGACGACGCGGGAGCGGGTTAGGGCGTTCCGTACTTGTTGGCGCGGTTGAACGCGGTCTGCATCTCACGGTCGGCGTCGCGCTCGGCCATGTGCTGGCGCTTGTCGCCCTTGGTGCGGCCCTTCGCCAGACCGAGTTCGATCTTCGCCCGGCCCGCCTTCCAATACAGCCGCAGGGGCACGATCGTCAGGCCGCCCTGCGCCGTGCGGGCGTCGAGCTTGTCGATCTCGGCGCGGTTCATCAGGAGCTTGCGGGCGCGGTCGGGGTCGTGGGCGCCGAAGCCGATGGCGTTCGTGTACGGCGGGATGTGGATCCCGTCGAGCCACAGCTCACCCCGCTGTACTCGGGCGTACCCCTCGGCGATCTGGGCATTGCCCTCACGCAGGCTCTTGACCTCGCTCCCGGTCAGCACCATGCCGGCCTCGTAGGTGTCGAGGATCTCGTAGTCGCGGTAGGCGCGCTTGTAGCTGGCGATCAGCTGGGAGCCGTCGCCGCCCTTGTCCTTCTTGGTCTTCTTGCCCTTCGCCATGACGCGCCTTCCGAATGAGGGGAGGAACCCTACCGACGCTGCCGGTGGAGGCCCTCGGGAGTTCGGTTCCAGTCGGACCCGGCCCGGGCCGTAACGTCACGGCGTGCAGATCCGCAACGGTGACATCGACCTCCACGTGGCCACGGACGGCGATCCGTCACTGCCACCGATCCTGCTGCTCCACGGCATCACCTCGTTCGGTGGAACGTGGGACTGGATCGTGCCGGCACTCGTCGAGCGGTTCCGCGTGCTCCGGCTCGACTTCCGCGGACACGGACAGTCCGACCGCGCTCCCGGTGCGTACGGCTCCGCGGCGTATGTCAGCGATGCGGTTGCCGCCTTGCAGCAGGCCGCCGGTCAACCGTGCGTCGTGATGGGCCATTCGCTCGGCGGCGCAACAACGGCGGCGCTCGCGCAACGGCATGCCGACCTCCTCGTCGCGGCGGTGATGGAGGATCCACCGCTCGGACTTCCCGACGGCAGCGCCGGCGCTGCATCGCTCGAGGGCAACACGCTGCTCGATGGCTTCCGTCTGATGCGCCAGTCGATCCCGATGCTGCAGGAGTCGAAGATCCCGCTCGATGCGCTGATCGACATGCTCGCCGCGGCTCCCGACACCACGGGCTCGGGAACGTTCGGCACGAAGCTGCACGCGGACGGCATCGCCAGCATGGCCGGATCGCTGCTCCACGCCGACGCGACCGTGCTCGACGGCGTGCTCAGCGGCACGATCGAGCCGTTCCTCGATCCGACGGTTCCCTTCGCGGTGCCCTCGCTGGTCATCTGTGCCGACCCGGCGAACCCGGATGCGGTGGCCGACCCGAACCTCGCCCGTCACTTCGCCGACCTGTCACCGGACGTCGAGGTGCGCGTGATCGAGGGGGCCGGGCACCTGATCCACGACGAACTGGCCTCACGCGATGCATTCCGTGAGGCGGTGATGTCGTTCCTCGATCGCGTCGTTCCCACGACGTGAAGGCCCGTCGACTGAGAACGAGCGACCCGATTGCCGGGACGGGGCGGCTCGCTACGATCCCGCCCGTGCTCGAGATCTCCCGCGCCGCGCTCGCCGAGATGATCGGGCTCGCGCTCGACGAGTACCCGTTGGAGGCGTGCGGGCTGATCACCGGGCCGCCGCGAGCCGGTGGGGGAGCGGGTGACCGCGCCCACGAGTTCCACCGCTGCACGAACGTCGCCGAATCGGCTCGGGTGTACACGATCGACCCCAGGGATCACCTGCGCATCGAACGTGAGGCCGACGACCGCGACTGGGAGATCAACGGTGTCGTCCACAGCCACACGCACTCCGAGCCGTACCCCAGCCCGACCGACGTGGCCGCCGCTCCCGACCCGGCATGGCACTACGTGATCATCGGCCTCAAGCGCGAGCAGCCCGAAGTCCGCAGCTATCGCATCATCGACGGCGAGATCACGAGCGAGCCGATCGCCATTCGCTGACATGGACCGCTGACAGCGGCCGCTGACAGGGCGCTGACACGGCCTGCTGACGCGCTCCGCTCGGGTCGGGAGCCCAGCCGGTACAATTCCTGACCAAGACCATCGGATTTGTCGGAACATCGGCGGGACGGTGGCTGTTCGGAACATCGAGATGAAAGCGATGACAGTTCTGGGAACCACCACACCGCTCCCCGGCCTCGTGAATGCGAGCGTGCTCGACATGATCGGCAACACGCCGATGGTCGACGTGTCGGTGCTGTCGCCCAACCCGAACGTGCGCATCCTCGGCAAGATGGAGATGCAGAACCCGTTCGGCTCGGTCAAGGACCGCATCGCCAAGGCGATGATCGAGGCCGCCGAGCAGGAGGGGCTCCTGTCGCCGGGCCAGACGATCCTCGAACCGTCGTCGGGGAACACCGGCATCGCGCTCGCCGCCATCGCCCACATCAAGGGCTATCCGATCAAGATCATGATGCCCGAGAGCGTGTCGATCGAACGGCGCCAGATGCTCGAGGTGTTCGGCGCCGAGATCATCCTCACACCGGGCGCGGAGGGCTCGAACGGCGCCGTGTCGCGGGCGACCGCGCTCGCCGCCGAACATCCCGACTGGTACTTCCCGTACCAGTACGCCAACGACAACAATCCGCGGGCCCACTACGAAGGCACCGGTCCGGAGATCTGGCGCGACGTCCCCGAGATCACCCACTTCGTCGCCGGCCTCGGTACGAGCGGCACCCTCATGGGCACCGGCCGGTACCTGAAGGAACAGAACCCCGACATCCAGATCGTCGCCGTCGAACCGCCGCTCGGTGAGCGGGTCGAAGGCCTGCGGAACATCGGCGAGGGGTACATCCCGCCGGTCTTCGAGAAGTGGAACGGCTACGACCTGCTCGACCGCAAGCGCGTCGTGCGGCCCCGTGAATCCATCGAGTGGACCAGGCGCCTCGTGCGCGAATGCGGTGTGTTCGCCGGGATTTCGGCAGGGGCCGCGCTGGCCGGTGCGGCCAAGGTCGCCACCCAGATCGATGCGGGCACGATCGTGTTCGTCGTGTGCGACGGCGGTTGGAAGTACCTGTCGACGGGCGCCTACACCGACGATCTCGACGTGGCCGAAGCCAACGCCGAAGCGATCATCTACTTCTGACCGACCACGGCACCCACGGCGCCGAGACGTCGCAACGGCCCGTCGAGCGATCCGGGGAGCCGCCTCCGGCCGTGCTCGACCTGCGATGCTGGACCGCATGAGCGACTCGGAGACGAACAACCCGCCGCCTGAGCCCACCCCCGGTTCCACCCCTCCGCCGCCGCCGCCGGCCCCGCCGGGCAGCGAGCCCACCGTGCCGCTCGCCCCCACTCCGCCACCGCCGGCCCCGCCGGGCAGTGAGCCGACCGTCCCGCTCGCCCCCACACCGCCGCCCACTCCGCCGCCGACCTCGGAATCGCCGGCCGCGGAACCGCCCGCCGCGGCACCCGAGCCGATCTTCATCGCCGAGCAGACGCCGACGCCCGAACCCGAGCCGGTGATCCCCCCGACGACGCAGATGCCGGCCACGCCCCCGTCCGGCGTTCCGGCCGGCGCGGCGATCGTGCCGCCGATGGCCGTGATCAACCCGGGTGCGCCCGGCGGTCCGGTCGGTCCGGCTGGTCCGGGTGGACCGATGGAGCCCGACGAACCCGAACCACCGTGGTACCGCAAGCCCGGTCCGATCCTCGTGCTCGTCCTCGTGGTCGCGTTGCTGGTCGGTCTTCTCGCGTGGTTGCTGAATCGCAACGACGGAAACGACGACGACGCCGTGGTCGACACCACCATCGAGACCACGACGACGCTCCTGCCCGTCGAGACCACGATCGCGCCCGAGACCACACTGGCCCCCGAGACCACCGTTGCGCCGGCGACCACCGCCGCACCGCAGACCACGGTCGCGCCGACGACGACCGAGGCGCCCGAGACCACCGTGGCCCCGACCACGACGGCGGCACCGACGACGACGAT
Organism: Ilumatobacteraceae bacterium; assembly: GCA_963695145.1. Classification (GTDB taxonomy): domain Bacteria; phylum Actinomycetota; class Acidimicrobiia; order Acidimicrobiales; family Ilumatobacteraceae; genus Sva-07. The sequence continues at coordinate 4,467 of CAVOGB010000008.1, forward strand.
CCCCGCCACCACCACCACGATCCCCGAGATCGTGCCGGAGCCGGGCGACACGCTCTGGGACGTCATCCAGCGCGATCGCCAGCTCAACGGGTTCCAGGACCTGGTGGAGCGGGCCGGTCTCGTCTCGCTCTTCGACGGCTCGGCCGACCCGGCGGAGACGTACACCGTGTTCGCCCCGACGAACGAGGCGGTGGACGCCTTCAACGAGAGCGTGCAGAGCGTCGATCAGGCCGTGCTCAAGAGCGTCGTGAACTCGGCCATCCACGCCGGCGACGCCATCGAGATGGACGAGCTGCTCGGGATGAGCGAGATCACCGTGATCGACAGCCATCCGCAACAGATCGACGGGACCGCAACCCCGCCGACGATCGGAGGTGCGGCGATTCTCGAGCAGGTACCCCCGGAGAGCAACGGCGTGCTGTACCTCATCGACCAGGTGCTGCAACCGGTCCTCGACTGAGCGGAGACACGTCCGCAACCGAACCGAGCCCGTAGGCTCTCCAGCCGTGGAACGGCCGATCGGGATGTTCGATTCTGGCTTCGGTGGCCTGACCGTGGCACGTGCGCTCATCGATCTGATGCCGGCCGAGGACCTCGTCTACATCGGCGACACGGGCCGCTATCCGTACGGGTCGAAGGCGCTCGACGAGGTTCGTGGGTACGCACGGCAGCTCGCCTGGAGCCTGGTCAAGGACTACGACGTCAAAGCGGTGGTGGTGGCGTGCAACACGGCGACCGCGGCGGGTCTCGACGATCTGCGGGCGGAGTTGCCGGTACCGGTGCTCGACGTCGTCGAGCCGGGCGCGCGGGCGCTCGTGCAGACCACGCAGACCGGCCGCGTCGGCGTGATCGGCACGGTCGGGACGGTGTCGTCGGGTGCGTACGTCCGGGCGATCGCCGACACCGGGGTGCCGGTGTCGCTCACCAGCGCGGCGTGTCCGGGTTTCGTCGAGTTCGTCGAACGCGGCCAGACCACGGGCGACGAGGTGACCGTGCTGGCCGAACGCCTGCTGGCACCGATCCGTGACGCCGGCGTCGACGCCCTGCTCCTCGGATGCACCCATTATCCATTCCTCGCCCGCACGATCGGCGATGTGATGGGCCACGGGGTCACGCTCGTCAGCTCGGCCGACGAGACGGCCTTCGCCGTTCGTGACCGCCTCGTCGAACTCGGCCTCGAGCAGACCGCGCGTCGCGTCGGGCGCCATCGGTTCGTGTCGAGTGGCGACGTCGACATGTTCCGCGAACTCGGCAGCGCGCTGCTCGGCCCGGAACTCGACCACACCGAACACTGGGAACCCCCCGCCCCCTAGAGCCACCTGGTGCACCGGTGCCTGGCACCCGGTGCACCACGTCCCACACACCCGACCCCACAGGAGACCCTCATGCCCCGTCCCGATGGCCGCGCCGCCGACGAACTGCGACCGATCTCGTTCCAACGCGATTTCACCGAGATGGCCGACGGCTCCGTGCTCGTCACGTTCGGGAGCACCCGCGTGCTGTGCACGGCGAGCGTCGACGAGGACGTGCCCCGCTGGATGCGGGGGAGCGGCAAGGGGTGGGTCACCGCGGAGTACTCGATGCTGCCCGGCGCGTCGCCGGAACGCATCGATCGCGAAGCGGCCAAGGGCAAGCAGAGCGGCCGCACCGTCGAGATCCAGCGGTTGATCGGCCGCTCGCTGCGCGCGGCGTGCGACATGAAGGCGCTCGGCGAGCGCCAGGTGATCGTCGACTGCGACGTGCTGCAGGCTGACGGCGGCACCCGCACCGCGAGCATCTGCGGCGGCTTCGTCGCCCTGCACGATGCGCTCGAACGGGTCGTGCAACGCGGCGGCCTGCCGTCCAACCCATTGCATTCGTTCTGCTCGGCGATCAGCGTCGGCATCGTCGACGGCACGCCGGTGCTCGACCTGCCCTACATCGAGGACAGCCGCGGCCGAGGTCGACATGAACGTGGTGATGCTCCGCCCGATCGCCGGAGGCGAGGCGAGCTTCGTCGAGGTCCAGGGCACCGCCGAGGGCGCCGCGTTCAGCCGCGCCGAGCTCGACGCGCTGCTGGCGCTCGCCGAATGGGGCCTGCTCGAGATCGCCGACGCGCAGGCGACGGTGATCGCCGAGCCGCCGCTCGCCGCGAGCCGCCCGATGATCACGCTGGTGTGTGCGTCGGCCAATCCCGACAAGGTGGCCGAGATCCAGCAGTTGCTCGCCGGCGTCGTCGACCTCCTGCCTCGGCCCCCGGACGTACCCGATGTCGTGGAGGATGCGGACACGCTCGCCGGCAACGCCAGACTCAAGGCGGTGGCGATCATGGAGGCGACGGGCCTGCCCGCCGTCGCCGACGACACCGGCCTCGAGGTCGATGCGCTCGATGGGGCACCGGGCGTGTACACGGCCCGTTACGCGGGCGAAGGCTGCAGCTACGCCGACAACCGGACGAAGATGCTCGCCGAACTCGACGGCGTGGAGGATCGGGCGGCGGCGTTCAAGACCGTGGCGATGATCGTGTGGCCGGACGGCTCGGAACTCGCGGTCGAGGGCGTGTGCCCGGGCACGATCGCCCGGGAGGAACGGGGCACGATCGGGTTCGGCTACGACGCGATCTTCGTGCCGGACGAGGGTGACGGGCGCACGTTCGCCGAGATGGGCCCGGAGGCGAAGCACGAGCTGTCGCACCGGGGCCGTGCGTTCCGGGCGCTGCTCAACGAGCTGGCGCGACGGTGACGACCAGCCCACGGTGATCACTGCCGGCGATGTCGAAGTCCTCGACGTCGGTCGGCACCAGCGAGTCGGTCGTCAGCGCGTGGTCGAGGCGCACGAACGGCGGATACCACGCGTCGGTCGGCCAACTCACCGAGAACCCGCGACCCAACGCGGTGTGGGCATCGGTGAAGCCGTCGTCGAGCAGGGCCCGGAAGCTCGGATGCCAGACCGACGCGTTGAGATCGCCGATCACCAAGGTCGGGTCGTCGCCGGCTCGACCGAGTACGCCGCACTGATCGAGATCACGCTTCCAGATCTCGAAGTCACTGACCGGCGTGTGGGCATGCACGGCCAGCACCCGGACCGGACCATCGGCCGACTCGATCGTCACCTCGACGATGCGATCGGTCGATCCGGCACGATCGACGGCGACCGTCGGCGACTTCGACCAGATCCCGATGCCGCTGGCGCCGGGCCCACTCCGCTCGACCCGGTACTCGAAGTCGTCCGCCAGGCCACTCTCCCGGAACACACGCTGGTGCCCGGCCGTGTACTCGACCAGGACGATCACGTCGAGGTCGCGGTCGCGCAGGTCGGCGGCAACCGCGGCGACGTTCGACTCGCTGTTGGTGTAGAGCAGGTTGAGCGACGCGATCCGGAGACGGCGGGTGCCGGCGTCCGCGACTGCCGGGAGCGCCGGCGGGAAGAGCACGGGCCTCGCCAGCACGACACCGCCGATGCCCACGACCGACGCGGCGAGCGCCATCGCGTTGCGTCGGCGGGTGAGCGCGGCGAGGCCGATCGGTGCCATGGCGAGCGTCAGGTACGGCGTCAGCGACTGCACCACGGCCAGCGCGCGGGTGCCGGACCGGGCCGTCGCCTGCGTGAGCATGACGACCCCCGTTCCGCCGACTGCACCCCAGCCGATCAGCTCCACGACCCGCCTCCTGCCCGAACGCACCGCAGCAGGGTACGGTCCCGGCCGTACAATCGCAGTGCGGCACGCTCGCCTGCGCCGACGTAGCCCAACTGGCAGAGGCACGGCGTTTAGGTCGCCGTCAGTGAGAGTTCGAGTCTCTCCGTCGGCACGTAGACCGGAAGCCAGGCGAGGCAGATCTGGGTGACCCTGACGTCGGTCTTCTCCAGGCCGATCCGCATCGACCCGATCGTGTTGGCCTTCGTCGACCACTCGGCGGTGAGCGCCGCAACCTCGGATTCGAGTTCCGACTCGAGCGCCGCGATCTGTTCGTCGAGGCGCGACACCTTGCCCTCGGCCTCGCGCGCACGTCGGTCGGATGCCGACGTGCTCCCACGCCGACCCGCGGCACTTCCGGCGTCGCCGAGGAGACCACCGAGCAGGCTCCCGGCCGACTTGCGGCCACCGAGCAGTCCGCCGAGCACCGATCCGGCGGTCGACAGCGCTGCCGAATTGCGTTTTGCGTCGGCCTGATCGCGCAGGTCGTCGGCCCGCCCGTCCGCCGCGGCCCGTTGATCGAGCGCCTTGGCCACCTTGGCGTCGTACTTGTCGCGCAGCGCGGCGATCTCGCGGCCGCCCCGGTCGATGCCGACCTCACGGCACCGTTGCACGAATGCATCGGCGGTCTCGCCAGGCCGCCCGTACAACTGCAGGGCCGGATTGGTGGGGATCTCGAGCGCCAGCGTGCGCACCAGGTGATCACGGATGTCGCGTTCCGCCGCCGTCCAATAGGCCTTGGTGCCGATCGGCGCCACCGGGTCGTCGTAGGTCACGTCGGCGGGAGGGTCCATCTGGAGATCGCGGTCGTCGTAGTCGACGGGCACGAGCGCCGTCACGTCGAGCTGTTCGGCGAGCGGGAACAGGACGGCCTCGTACTCGTCGTCGTGGATCAGGTCGGCCTTCGTCTCGTCGTAGCGCAGCGCGACCCGAGCGACGATCGCCGCCGCACGCGTGGTGCCGGCGGGGTTGCCGCCGACCGTGGGCAGCCAGGGTGCCGCGACGTCGACGTAGCGCACCGCGATGCCGGTGGCCACGGCCGGCGTCGCGGTCGGCTCGACGATCCCGCTCGTCTCGCCCGCGCTCATCGAGGCCGCGTCCGTCGGCGGGGCGGCCGCATCGACCGCGGTCGCGGGATCGGTGGATGACGATCGATCCGGCGACGGGGTCGGCTCTCCGCGGGTGGTGACCGCGGCGATCTGGTCGCGGGTCATCGGGCCGCGGAGGTAGGCCATCGCCCAGCGCGTGGTGAACACTTCCGGCGTGTCCTGCCCCGCGCGCCGGAGCACGAACTCCCGCTTGCCGAGGCCCGAGATCGTCGCGTCGACGGCGGCGATGTCGGCCCCGCCCGCCGCGCTCGTCATGCCGTCGAGCAGCCGCGCCTTGTCGCGGTCGGTCTGCAGCCGGCCGATCATCCAGGTGCCGGCGTTCGAGATCGCCTTGTAGTCGATGTCCACCGGGTTCTGCGTCGCCAGGACCACGCCGAGGCCGAACGCCCGCGCCTGCTTCATCAGGGTCATGATCGGCTGCTTGGTGGGCGGGTTCGCCGTGGGCGGGAGCGCGCCTGCGACCTCGTCCATGTAGAGCATCGCCCGCAGGCCGGTGGTACCGCTCTGCTGGCGCATCCAGGTGACGAGCTTCGAGAGCACGAGGGTCATCACGAACTGGCGTTCCTCGTCGGACAGGTGGGCGATGGTCAGGACGGCACAACGGGCGCCGCCGTCGGGCCGGAACAGCATCGATGCGATGTCGAGCGGTTCACCCTCGGCCCACGCCGCGAACGACGGCGACGCCAGGAGGCCGTTCAGCTTCATCGCCAGCCCCATGCGGTCCTTCTCGGGGAAGAACTGGTCGAGTTCGAACACGCCCAGCTTGCGGATCGGCGGCGCGGCCACCTGCCCGACGAGCGTCGGGAGATCGAGCGGGCGCCCCTGTTCCCACGAGTGATGGATCAGGTTCGAGAGCAGGATGTGCTCGCGGCTCGACAACGGGTCGGCGTCGATGCTCACGAGACCCAGCAGCCCCGATACGTAGCCGTTGATCTCGTCGGCGACCGTCTCGCCGTCGCTCATGTCGGCCGGCACCTGGAGCGAACCGACCAGGTTCACCGGCACGCCCGACGTCGACCCCGGCGTGTAGATCGTCACATCGGTGCCGGCGAGCAGGGAGGAGATGTCGCTGCCGCCCAACCCCCAGCGACCGAGCCCGTCGGTCCACAACGTCGCCTGGGCGGCGGCGAACTCGTCGGGGGACTGGCCGGCGTTCTTGGCCTGCGCCTCGTCGATCCAGGGACGGAAGTCCCCGGGTGCCAGGCTCGGGAACAGCAGACGCAGGTTGGTGAGGTCGCCCTTCGGATCGATGGCGATGACGGGCACACCGGCGCGCAACACCTCCTCGATCAGCACGACACCGAGGCCCGTCTTGCCCGACCCGGTCATCCCCACGATCACGCCGTGGGTCGTGAAGTTGTCGCTGTCGATCGTGAGACGACCGGCCGGCGTCGGGTCGACGCGGTCGTGTGTTGCGGGGTCGATCGAACCACCGATCGTCAGGTCAGCCATGTGGCCGAGGGTAGTGAGCACGTCGCAGGGCCGCCGCGTTAGCGTCCGCGACGTGACGTTCCGTGGGTTCCCGGCCGAGGCCATCACGTTCTACGAGCAACTCGAGGCCGACAATTCCCGGGCGTTCTGGCAGGCGAACAAGGCTCGGTACGACGAGTCGGTCAAGCAGCCGATGCTCGACCTGGTCGACGACCTGTCCGACTTCGGGCCGTTCCACCTGTTCCGCCCGCAGAACGACCTGCGCTTCTCGAAGAACAAGCCGCCGTACAAGACCCAGCAGGGTGCGTACGGCGAATCGGAGGGAGGTGCCGGCTACTACGTGCAGTTCTCGGCGCAGGGGGTGATGGCGGGTGCCGGCTACTACGCGATGGCGGCCGACCAGCTCGCCCGCTTCCGTGCCGCCGTCGATGCCGAGGCCACCGGCACCGAGCTGGCCGGACTCGTGGCAGGCGCCTCCGGTCGCGGCTACCGCATGGGGTCGATGGACGAGCTGAAGACGGCGCCTCGCGGGTTCCCGAAGGACCACCCCCGGATCGAACTGCTCCGACGCAAGGGCCTCATCGCGGCGAAGGAGTTCGGTGCGCCGGCGTGGATCCACACCAAGGCGGCGAGCAAGCGGATCCGCGACACGTGGCTCGGCGTCGCCGACGTGTGCGGCTGGCTCGACGCCCACGTCGGCCCGAGCACCCTGCCGCCCGACGACCGCTGGTCCTGAACCATCGCCCGGCCGTTTCGCCGAAGTGTGAGCGCACCCGGCCGGAATGGACGGCAGGGCTCACACTTCGGGGTGCCGGGGGAGATGAGCGGTCGGCGACGGAGATTGACAGAATGTCAAACGTGACGACGACCGCCCCGACCTCCGCCGACATCAACCGCGATGCCCTCGAGAACCAGTTCGGGCTCGCGGACCGCATCGTCGACGAGGCGGCGCTCGCCAACAGCGTCGAGCGGTTCCGGGCGCAGGGCATCACCCTGCCGACGTTCGCCCAACTCGCCGACCCGTCGACCTTCGACCATGCGGCGACCGTGGGCGACGCCGATCCGCAGGGCCCCGACGCCCGCAACCTGTGGCGCGTCCACTGGTACAACGACCTCGCCGGCGGACGGGTCGACGTGCCCGACCACGTGGTGCTCCCGTCGAGCCTGACCGGCGTGGAGAGCCCGATCATCGTCGTGTTCGGCGACCGCTTCCCGATGGTCACCGCCCACAAGGTGCTCGCCGCGTACGCGTGCCTCGCACCGCGAATCGTGACGGGGCAGTTCGACCCCACGCGGCACCGGGCGATCTGGCCGTCGACGGGCAACTACGCCCGTGGCGGCATCGCCATCAGCCGGATCATGGCCAGCCGGGGCGTGGCGATCCTCCCCGAGGGCATGAGCCGGGAGCGTTTCGACTGGCTCGACCGATGGTGCGCCAGCCCGGCCGACGACGTCATCAAGACCCACGGCACGGAGTCGAACGTCAAGGAGATCTACGACGCCTGCAACGAACTGGCGCAGGATCCCGGCAACTTCGTGCTCAACCAGTTCTCCGAGTTCGGCAACCACCTCGGTCACCTCACCATCACCGGCCGCGCGCTGTCCCAGGTGTTCGAGCACGTGCGCGACGCGGTGCAAGCCGGCGACGGACGGGATCTGGCGCTCGCCGCGTTCACGTCCGCCACCGGATCGGCCGGGACCATCGCGGCCGGCGACCGGCTCAAGGAGCAGTACGGCACCCGGATCGTCGCCGTCGAGGCGCTGGAGTGTCCGACGATGCTCGAGAACGGCTACGGCGAGCACAACATCCAGGGCATCGGCGACAAGCACATCCCGCTCATCCACAACGTGATGAACACCGACATCGTCACGGCCATCTCCGACAAGTCCACCGACGAACTCGACGCGCTGTTCAACACCGATGCCGGCCGAACGTTCCTCGCCGATCGCAAGGGTGTCCCGACCGAGGTGATCGACGCGCTCGCCCACTGCGGGTTCTCCTCGATCGCCAACATCCTCGCCGCGATCAAGACGGTGAAGCTGCTCGACCTCGGGCCGGACGACGCCGTGATCACCGTGGCCACCGACGGTGCGGCGTTGTACCCGAGCGAGCGCGCCAAGTTGATCGGTCACCGGTACGGCGGCGAGTTCGAGGCCGGGGATGCGGCCGAGGCGTTCGGCGAGCATCTCGCCACCGTCACCACGGAGCACACGATCCAGTGCACCGAGGCCGATCGTCGACGGATCTTCAACCTCGGCTACTACACGTGGGTGGAGCAGCAGGGCACGCCGTTCGAGCTGTTCGAGGCCCGCCGCCACCAGGACTTCTGGCAGGATCTGCGCCGCTTCGTGGCGGTGTGGGACGAGATGATCACCGACTTCAACGCCCGAGTCGACGCATGACCGGAACGCAAGGTCGTGGCATGTCACGAGGGGTCAGACACCTCGTGACATGTTGCTGTCCGGTCGCGGGGTGACGTCCATGTTGGCTTCCGGCTGGGAGTGCGCGGTGTGCGGCGCCACCCGCGACATCGCCGAACCACTCCCGTTCCGCTGCCCGAACGCCACCGACACCGACCGCCACCACGTCCTGCGCCTTCGTTCTCGTGAACTTCTTGCGCACGCGGGTGCGCAAGAAGTTCACGAGAACGCCAATCCGTTCGTGCGGTACGACGCTCGGTTGGCGTGGGCGGCGTTCGCGGAGTCGCACGGGATGTCGGCCGGAGCCCGGCGTGCGCTGGCGGAGTCGGTCGACGCAGCGATCGGGCGGGTCGGTGGCGTCGGATTTCGGACGACACCGTTCGCCAGGTCCGATGAACTCTCCGACCGACTCGGCTTCGCACCGACGGGCGGGGTGTGGGTGAAGGACGAAACGGACAACGTCGCGGGGAGCCACAAGGCCCGCCACCTGATGACGGTCATGCTGCACCTGCTCGCTGCCGAGTCCGTCGGCCTCCTCGACGGTCGGCCGCCGCTGGCGATCGCCTCCTGTGGCAACGCCGCGCTCGCCGCGGCGACGCTCGCGGCCGCCGCCGACTGGCCGATCGACGTGTTCGTTCCCGCCTGGATGGACGAGCGTGTCGGCGACCGGCTGCGCGCGTCGGGCGCCACGATCCATCGCTGTGAACGGCTGGTGTCGGACCCGTCCGGCGACCCGGCGATGTTGCGGTTCCGCGAAGCGGTCGCGAGCGGGGCGATCCCGTTCACCGTGCAGGGCCCCGAGAACGCGTTGTGCCTCGACGGGGGCCGGACGATCGCATGGGAGATGCTCGATCAGGGCGCGGCCCTCGGGATGGAACCCGACCGGGTGTTCGTGCAGGTCGGCGGCGGTGCGCTCGCCACGTGTGTCGGCGACGGCCTCGCCGAGTCGGGATCGCCGGCCCGACTGCACGCCGTGCAGGCCGCCGGTTGTGCGCCGCTGGCGCGGGGATGGAGTCGGGCCGCGGCGCTCGCCGAACCCGCGCGGCACTGGGCCGACGTGATGACGGTGTGGGACGACCCGCAGTCGCTCGCCGACGGCATCCTCGACGACGAGACGTACGACTGGATCGGCGTCGTCGAGCACATGCGGCGCAGCGGTGGTGAACCCGTCGTCGCTGCCGAGTCGGACATCGTCAACGCCCAGTCGATGGCGAGAGCCGCAGGTTTCGACGTGAGCGCAACCGGGTCGGCCGGGCTGGCCGGCCTCCTCGCAGTTCGCGACGGCGTGGGCGACGGCGAGCGGGTGGCGGTCGTGATGAGCGGAGTCGCTCGCTGACCTGGGTTTTTGCTGCGTCGCGAGACCGCTGTCGGGCGTTGGCGAACTAGCGTGGTGGCGCGCCTTCCTCCGTGACTACCGGGTGGACCCGTTGGGGTGCCATCGTCGCCGCTGTGGCGATCGTCGGCACCTTCGCGGCCGCGAGCGATCCCAGTCACGCCCAACCGACCGTTCCGTCGCCGGCCGTGGTCGTGTCGATTCCGCCGGCGAACACGCCCGCCTGGCCTGCCGGCATCCTCAACACGTCGCCGCGCATGTCCGACGACGGCAACGTGGTGGTGTTCGACTCGATGACGCCGGGCACCCCGACCACCCGGCAGGTGATGATCCGCGACCGCACCGCCGGCACCACCACGGCCGTGCCCGGATCGCCGAGCGTCCATCCCGGCGTGAGTGGCAACGGCTGCGTCGTGGCCTACTCCGTACCCCCCGTTTCTCCGGTTCCGGCGCAACTCGTGGCGGTGAACCGATGCTCGACAGCTCCAGCCGGCACGCTCGGGACGCCCGTCGTCGTCGGCACGATTCCAACCCCGGACGCGGACGGCGGACTGCCCGCGCCGGCGCTGTCCATCGACGGCAGGACGATCGTCTGGTCGACCGGTACGAGCGTCGTCCGCTACGTCGATCCCGGCAACGGCGCGTACGCGCTGGTCGACACGATCGTTCCGCCGCTCAATTTCCAGTTCCCGGCCGGCACCCCGCTCGTCACCGGGCGCACGGTCGACGTCTCCTCGGACGGCAGTCGCGTCGTGTTCGTCGGCGGGCCCGGCCCCGTCCCGTTCCAGCCGGCACCTGCGAACGTGTTCCTGTGGACCGCAGCCGCCGCTGGACCGCCGCCAACGGCCGCGACCACCGAACTCGTGTCGGCCACACCGTCGGGTCAACTCGGTGCCGGCTCGTCGACGGCGCCGTCGATCTCGGGCGACGGCGGCATCGTGACGTATCAGTCCGACAGCACCGACCTCGCCGGCGCCAGTTCCGCGACCGCCCCGTTCGTCGTGGTCGCCGACCGAGTGGCGCGCACGTCGCCGCGTGCTGGCGTCGAACGCGTTGCGACCGGTGGTGTCGACCGATGGCACCTCGATCGCCTACGACACACCCAGCGACATCGTCCTCGCGCGCTCGACGGGCACCGTGTCGTTGTCGACCGCCGCCACGGGCACATCGCCGACCGGGCCGTCGGCGTCCGGCGCTGTGCTGTCAGCCGATGGCAGCGTGGCGGTGTTCGACAGCACGAAGGGCGCTGCGCTCGTCGGCGATCCCCAGTTCCCGGCGGGGACGCAGGTGTTCGCCCGCGCGGTCGTCGAGGTCACACCGCCCACCACGCCACCGACGACGGCCGCGCCCACCACGACGGTCCGCCCGACCACGACGCCACCGCCGACGACCACCGTGCCACCTCCGTCCACGACGGTGCCGGCGACCACCGTTCCACTCGAGCCGGTGACGCCCACGAACACGTTCCCGCCGTTCCGCCCGTCCTTTCCCGGGACAGGGAGCAGCGGCAGTGGATCGTCATCGAGCGGATCGAGCCGGCCCATCGGATCGTCCACGGTCACGTTCGAGTCGTCCGAGCCCATCGACGAGGCGACGTTCGTCCCGATCGGCGTCGACTTCTCGCCCACGATCGTCGGCGTCGGCAAGCAGGTCACCACGATCTCCCTCACCAATCCGAACTTCGACTCGATCGACGTGGTGAGCGTGACGATCGAGAACGATCCTGACGGCGCGTTCTCGATCGTCGACAGCACCTGCGACGACGGCTCGATCCCGTCCGGGAGCGAATGCACGATCACCGTCGCCTACGCCCCGGTGACGCTCGGCGCGTCGTCGGCAACGCTCGTGGCGTCGCTCGCCGACGGCACGACCGCGACCGCACTGCTCGGGGGGACCGGTGCACCGCCACCGATCCTGACCATCGTGCCCGGCGTGGCGTCGAGCGGTCAGGCCGTCGCCGTCGAGGGATCGGGCTTCCCTGCAGGTCTCGTGGTCGAACTCACGGGGCCGGGCAGCGACGTCACGCAGTCGATCCAGGTCGATGCCGACGGATCCTTCGTCGACACGATGGTCGTGCTCCCGCACACTCCGCGCGGTCAGGCAGTCGCCGTCGTCGCCGGCCAGCCGGATCAGTTCTCCAGCGTGATCGGCAACTTGGTGATCTCCGATACCGCCGGTCGCTCGTCGTGGGTGGTCGCCCGGGCGATCGGCGGCGCGGTCGGATCCTGAATCGGCGGCGCCGGGACTCGGATCCCCGCGACGTCAGCCTGACTCGTCGGTGAATCCGGTCAGCGTCACGCCCACGGAGCACGAATCCTGGCTCGGGCCCGGTGCGTCACATGTGACCGACATGTTGATGTTGCTGTCGCCCTCGAACACGAACGGCGCGACGAGGTTGAAGTCGAGGTCGCGGAAGTTGGCGAGTTCTTCGACGAGCAGGATGTCGTCGTCGCGCATCAAGGTCACCTCACCGGCGGCGCCCGTCGGGTTCTGGAAGATGACGTCGGTCACCGACCACACTGTTCCCGCGGGGACGCGGAACGTGTCGTTGCCCGACTCACCTTCGGGCGTCTCGACCGACAGACGCAGATCACCCGGCTCGCCGAACGGCAGTTCCTCGGCCTCCGCGGCCGACTTGTCGAGCTCGGCGATCTTGGCGTCGAGGGCCGCCCGATCGGCGGCGTTGGCGTCCTCGGCGGTGGAGCGGACGTACGGGCCGAGGACGGTGAACCACAGGATCGTCCCGATCAGGAGCGCAAGAGCGGCGCCCGCCAGGGCGGGCCCCCACCAGGGCCGCAGACGTGGTCGCTGCTCGAAGATGCCGTGCAGGTCGAACGACTGCCCGTCGCTGCCGATCGTGGCGACCATGAAGCCGTGCTCGACGGGTGGGCCGTTCCAGAACTTCTCGTTCGGGATGGCGGTGATGTCGACGAACGTGCTCGTCCCCGCCTCGACCGCCAAGTGCGACATCTCCGGTTGGAGTTCGATGGTCGGATCGTCGGTCATCGCGACGACGGTGACCTCGAGGGGCACGTTGCCCCGGTTCTCGACCGTGATGCGGTGACGGCCGTTCGACGACGACTTCGAACGAGGCGGGCCGATGAGCGCCGCGTGCGCCGCCATGAGCCCGACCTCGACGATCGCCTCCGCGGTGGCGACCTCGGTTTCGCCGGCCGACACCGAGATCACCGACGCGTGCCGACCCGGCGCCAGCGACATCGGGAGCGTGACGATGTAGGACACGTCGATCGACTCGTCCGGACCGAGTTCGAACGAGGCCGGCTCGACCACGGTGTAGTCGGCGAGCGCACCGGTGGGGGTCAGTGTGACCACCTGCGCGGTGAACTCGGCGTTGTGCAGCCGGAGCGCGAGCGCCACGGTGGTGCCGGGCAGCGACGTCGTGATCGCTGGTTCCAGTGACGTGGTGATCGTCATCGCCCTGACCGTAGTGCGGCCGAAGGAGCGATGACGGAGCACCGATAGTCTTGCCGCATGTCCGACAGCGCTGCGCCCTTCGCCCTCGACGGTGGTTTCGATCCCCGCTCGGCCGTGTTCGACCGCCTGCTGAAGAACCGGGTGATCATGCTCGGATCCGACGTCAACGACGAGATCGCCAACCAGATCTGCGCCCAGCTGCTGTACCTCGAGGGGGAGGACGGCGCCTCCGACATCTGGCTCTACATCAACAGCCCCGGCGGGTCGGTCACCGCCGGCATGGCGATCTACGACACGATGCAGTTCGTCGGTTGCGACGTCGCCACGGTGTGTCTCGGCCTCGCTGCCTCGATGGGTCAGTTCCTGCTGACGGCGGGCGCCGACGGCAAGCGCTACACGCTGCCCAACGCCCGCATCATGATGCACCAGCCGCTCGCCGGTCTGCGCGGACAGGCGTCCGACATCGCCATCCAGGCCGAACAGCTCCGCTACACGAAGTTGCGCATGGCCGAACTGATCGCCCACCATTCGCGCCAGCCCCTCGAGCAGATCCAGGCCGACTCCGAGCGCGACCGCTGGTTCACCGCCGACGGGGCGAAGGAATACGGTCTCGTCGACAAGGTGCTGCTGCACCGCGGCGAGATCCTCTGACCGCCTCCCGCTGACCGCTTCCCGACGATCAGGGTCCGTGGGGGACGAGCGTCACCACGGGACCGATGTCGACGGCGCAGTTCGCCTTGAGCCACGCATCGACCTTGGCTGCCGAGGCCTCGGCCGAATAGATCGCCGACACGGCGACCTGCTCCGACTCCGCGTCGCCGACCACGATCGTGTCGGCGGTCTCGTAGGCGCCGACCAACTCGTTCCACTCCTTCTCGATCGACAAGGGCGCGAGGTCGCCGATCGATCGGTACAGGTCGAGCACCGGCGCGATGTCGCCACTGAACTGGAGGTCGGGGGCCGTGAGTTCGTCCTTGTGGGCAGCGATCTCCCCGCAGAACCGCTCGGCGTCGCCGGCCTGCTCACCACCGCAGGCCGCGACCGTGAGCGCAGCGACGGCCACGAGGCCGAGCGCATCACGCAGGCCCACCGGTAGCGGGAGTCGGCGTCGAGCGAACGCGCGGCCACCGGTCGCGTGGCGAACGGCCGCATGGCGAACGGATGCGTGGTGACCGGGCACGGCCGAGAGTGTGACACGGCGGGGCCCCGCAACGGGCGCGTGTCGACTGTGACACCCCCTCGGTAGTGTCACTGGGGTCCGGTGGTGTCACCGGGGCGAGTCGTCCTCGACGGCTCGGCGGTCGTGAGGCCCGTTCGCCTCTCCTCGATGTCCGTTGCGGCGCCACCAGACGCGCCGTGTCATCCAGGGGAGGGGCGATGTTCGCTTCCGTTCCGTCTGCAATGCTGCGCGGTGCTCGCGGCCAAGCGGTCCAGGTCGAGGTGCATCTCGGCAAGGGGCTGCCGGGCCTGCACATCGTCGGTCTTCCCGACGAGTCGATCCGGGAGGCGCGCGACCGGGCCCGCGCCGCCCTCGCCAGCTCGGGACACGACTGGCCGAACCACCTGATCACCATCAGCCTGGCTCCGTGCGACGGCCGGAAGACGGGCTCCGGGCTCGACCTCGCGATCGCCGTGGGCGTGCTGATCGTCGCCGGGATCATCGAGGCGTCGCGCATCGAGGGCTTGGCGTTCATCGGCGAACTGGGCCTCGACGGCTCGGTACGGCCGGTGCGCGGCATCGTGCCGATCGTCGCCGCGATCGAGGGGAACGATGTCGTCGTGCCCGCGTCCACGGTGGTCGAAGCGAGCATCGCCGCTCGCGGCGACGTGCATCCCGTGCGCACCCTGCGCGAGCTCCTCGCCATCCTGTGCGAGGGTGAACCGTGGCCCGACCACGAGCCCCGTGCTGCCGACGCCGTCGTCGCCCTCGGTGCCCGATCTCTGCGAGGTCCAGGGCCAACCGCTCGCCCGGCTGGCCCTCGAGATCGCCGCGGCAGGCGCGCATCACACGCTCTTCATGGGTCCGCCGGGTTCGGGCAAGACGATGCTCGCATCCCGTCTGCCCGGCATCCTGCCGCCCCTCGACCGGATCCAGGCGCTCGAAGCCACCATGGTGCACTCCGCAGCCGGCGCTCCACTCCCACCGTCGGGGCTGATCGAGCGACCGCCGTTCCGGGCACCGCATCACACGAGTTCGCAGGTCGCCATCATCGGCGGCGGATCCCAGGTGGCCCGTCCCGGCGAAGTGAGCTTGGCGCATCACGGGGTGCTGTTCCTCGACGAGATCGCCGAGTTTCCCGCCTCGATCCTCGATTCACTGCGCCAACCACTCGAGGACGGCGTCGTGCTGCCGCACCGTTCGCAGCTCCGCGAAGCCATGCCGGCGCGCTTCTTGCTGATCGCGGCGATGAACCCGTGCCCGTGCGGCGGCGGGGGAGGCCCGGGCGACTGCGTGTGCGGCGACGCCGCGCTCCAGCGCTACACGCGGCGTCTCTCCGGGCCGGTGCTCGACCGCTTCGACCTGCGCGTCAACGTGCAGCGTCCGGCGATCGACGACATCATGGCGATCGATCCCGGCGAACCTTCGAGCGTCGTGGCCGCCCGCGTGCTCGCGGCGCAGCGCAAGGCCCTCGACCGCCAGGGCTGTCTCAACCGCGCCATCGAACCAGCCGACCTCGATCGGTTCGCGCCGCTCGAGCCGGCGGCCCGGGCTCGGTTGCGGTACGAGATGGAGCGCGGGCGACTGAGCGGTCGCGGGTATCACCGCGTCCGCCGTGTCGCTCGAACCGTCGCCGATGTGCGCGGCGAGGGCCCCGAGGCCATCTCCGAGGCCGACGCCGCGCTGGCGCTCGAACTGCGGGTGTCGATGTCTCGTGCCCAGCAGGGGCGTGCGGCATGAGCCGCTCCGAGTGCACGCCATCTGCCGGCTACCTCGCCGCGTTGGCCGGCTTCGAACGGATGACCACGGCGCGACTGTCGTCGTTGCTCGCCCATCACGACCCCGTGGCGGCGTTCCACGTGGCCGTCGGAGACGCACCGCCGCCGCCGGGCATCGGTGCGCTGTGGGCGAAGGACCCCACGCTCGCCGACACGTGGCGCCGCTCCGGCCGGCTCCGCGACCCCGCCGCGTGCTGGCAGCGCTGCGTCGACACCGGCACGGCGGTCATCGCCCACGACGACCCGCGCTACCCGGCGGCGCTGTTCCACGACCCGCGGGCACCAGCGGTGTTGTTCGTCCGCGGCGACCTGTCGATGCTCGACGCCCGGCGCGTCGGGATCGTCGGCACCCGCAACGCCACGCAGCGAGGCCGCGAGACGGCCGCCGAATTCGGTTTCGAACTGTCGGCGCGTGGGGTCACGGTCGTGTCGGGTCTGGCCAAGGGCATCGACGGGGCCGCCCACCGCGGTGCCCTTGCCCATCCCGACGCGCGCCCGCTCGCCGTGGTCGGCAACGGGCCCGACTCGCCGTACCCCAAGCAGCACGCGTCGTTGTGGGCCGAAGTCACCGCCCGTGGGGCGGTCGTCTCCGAATGGCCCCCTGGCACCCCTCCCGACGCGTTCCGGTTCCCGCTGCGCAATCGCATCCTGGCCGCCCTGGTCGAGGTGCTCGTGGTGATCGAGAGCCGTGAGCGCGGCGGCAGCCTGATCACCGCCAAGGAGGCCGGAGAGCGGGGGGTCGAGTTGTTCGCGGTGCCCGGTCCCGTCGACTCGCGGGCGTCGGCGGGGACCAATCAACTGCTCTGCGACGGCGCGGCGCCGGCGACCAGCGTCGACGACCTGATGATGGCACTCGGTCTCGACCAGCGGCGCGCCGGTCGGGCTCGATACGACCCCAGGCCCCGGCCGGACGACGTCGGCGTCGACGTCCTCGGGCACTGTCGACGTGGCGCCCGCACGATCGAACAACTGATGCTGCTGCTCGATCGTCCGATCGCCGACACGGCGATGATCGTGGCGCGGCTCGAGCACGACGGATGGTTGCGCGAGACCGGCGGGTGGTTCGAGACGATCGACCGGTGGGGTGATCTGGCATGAACGTCCACGGTTGCCGGGGTCCCGTCCCCACCCCATCCACGGCAAGCCACGGCGATGCGCAATACCATCGGGTCGGTGGACACGTGGCGCATCGACGACTTCACCGCCGCGCTCACGTCGCTCTCCGACAACACCGTCGCCGCCTACGGGTCGGACCTTCGCTCGTTCGCCGACTGGTGCACGCGCGGCAACATCAACTCGCCCGAGGCCGTCACCCGTCCGATCGTTCGCCGCTACGTCGCCTACCTCACCACACGTCGCTTCGCCCGCAGCACCATGGCGCGCAAGGCGGCCGCGCTGCGGCGGTACTACCGCTGGGCGCTCGGCATCGACCTGGTCGCCGCCGATCCGACGAGCGGCGTGTCGGTCCGTGGCGGCGGCGGACGGTTGCCCCGCGTGCTCGACCAGCGCGAACTGAACGGTCTGCTCGACGCGGCGACCCCCGAGGACGAACCCGACTGGCGTCGGCGGCGCGACGACGCCGTCTTGGAGCTGCTCTACGGCTCGGGGCTGCGCGTCGGGGAACTCTGCGGGCTCCAGGTGTCGTCGCTGTCGCTGGCCACGAACTCGGCCACCGTGTGGGGGAAGGGTTCCAAGGAACGGCGTGTTCCGCTCAGCGAGCCGGCGGTCCGGGCGCTGCGTCGCTGGCTCGCCGTGCGCGTCGACGTCGTACCCCCCGAGTGCGGCGACGTGCTGTTCGGCAACGAGCGCGGTCATCCGTTGACCACTCGCGACGTGCGCCGGATCCTCGACCGGCGCTCACCCAGCCCGACCCATCCACATGCGCTGCGCCACACGTTCGCCACGCACCTGCTCGATGGCGGTGCCGATCTGCGGGCCGTCCAAGAGCTGCTCGGCCACCGCGACGTGGCAACGACCCAGCGCTACACCCACGTCAGCCGCGAACGGCTGTCGGCCGCCTACCGCGAGGCCCACCCCAGAGCATGAGCATCGTTCCCGAAGACGCCGACCTCCAGATGCAGTGGACGCGGTGGTTGAACCGCCGAAATCCCGCCGCCCGCGAGCACCTCATCGTCCACTACTCGCCACTGGTGAAGTTCGTCGCCGGCCGCGTCGGCGCAGGCCTGCCCTCGAGTGTCGACCCGGGGGATCTCGTCAGCTCGGGCGTCTTCGGCCTGATCGACGCCATCGAACGCTTCGACCTGGATCGGGGCGTCAAGTTCGAGACGTTCGCCGTGCCACGCATCCGCGGCGCCGTGTACGACGGCCTCCGCAAGCTCGACTGGGTGCCGCGCTCGGTTCGCAGTCGGGCCCGCAGCGTCGAGCGGGCGTTCTCCGAGCTGGAGCATCGCCTCGGTCGGGCGCCGACCGAGGAGGAGATCGCCGCCCACCTCGACATCTCGGGTGCCGAACTCACACGCTGGTTCGCGGCGATCGCCACCACCACGGTGGGTCCACTCGACCGGGCGATCGCCGCCGGAGCCGAGCCGGTCGCGCTCGACGGCCCGGGATCCGGGTCGCCGTCGGCGATGGTCGAGGATCAGGAACTGAGCCGGATCATGCGGACCGAGATCAAGAAGCTGCCCGACCGGGAAAAGCTCGTGCTGTCGTTGTACTACGACGAAGGATTGACACTGTCCGAGATCGGCCAGGTCCTCGGGGTGACCGAGAGCCGGGTCTCCCAGATCCACACCAAGTCCGTGTTGCATCTGCGGGCACGTCTGTCCGCCGCCGGCGTCGGCTGACGACCGCATCCTCGCCCCCTCGGGCCCGCTCCTCGCATCGGTGAGCTGCCGGGTCGATTTCGGCCTCCCCCGCTCACACTTCGGTGTCGTCGCCGCTCGCGGCCGGACTCAGCTGACCCTGGAGGTGGAACATGCGTGCAGGCCCATGCGGGTGGACGGCCGTGAGGCGATCGTCCGCGCTCGTGACGGTGATCGTGTCGGCGGTGCTGGGACTGGCGTCGCCCGTCGCTGGCGCCGGGCCGTGTTGGCCGGTTCCCGTCGCCGGCACAGTGGCGGACCCGTACCGCGAGCCGGCGTGCGTGTGGTGCCCTGGCAATCGGGGCATCGAGTACGACGTCGAGCCGGGCGGGGTGGCCAGGGCCGTCGCGGCAGGGATCGTCGCGTTCAGCGGGGAGATCGCGGGTGAGCGGTACGTGGTCATCGAGCTGCCGACGGGATGGAAGCTGACGTACGGGCGGATCGTCTCGACGGCACTCGCGGCCGGCGATGCCGTCGTGCGCGGCTCGGTCGTCGCCCGGACGTCGGGTCGTTTCTTCTTCGGGCTGCGGATCGACGACGAGTATGCGGATCCGGCTCCGTACCTCGGCGTCGAGGCCGGGCGACGGCGGCTCCTGCCGACGGACGGTCGACCGGCGCGACCGTCACCTGCGGCGACGCTGCGATGTGCCGCGCCGCGCCGTAGCGAGTCGTGACACGACCCCGATAGCGTTGCGCAGGTCGAATCGCCAGATTCGTCCGCTGTTCGCAGCGTCCACGTCACAGACCATCCGATCAACAAGCGGTCGCCACGGCGCCGATCGGATGGCCGCAACCGCTCAAGGAGAACCAACATGGCTGTCATCACGATGCGCCAAATGCTCGAAGCCGGCGCCCACTTCGGTCACCAGACCCGGCGGTGGAACCCGAAGATGAAGCGCTTCATCTTCGGCGAGCGCAACGGCATCTACATCATCGACCTCGAGCAGACGCTCGGTCGGGTGGAGACGGCCTACGGGTACGTCCGTGATCTCGTCGCCGGTGGCGGCACGATCCTGTTCGTCGGCACCAAGAAGCAGGCGCAGGATCCCGTGCGCAGCTACGCCGAGAAGTGCGGCATGCCCTACGTCAACGAGCGCTGGCTCGGCGGCATGCTCACCAACTTCGAAACGATGTCGAAGCGCGTCGGCAAGATGCTCGAGTACGAGCGCATGCAGGCCTCCGGCGAGTTCGATGCGATGATCAAGAAGGAAGCCCTGCTCCTCGATCGGGAACTCACCAAGCTGCAGCGCAACCTCGGTGGGCTCCGTGGCATGACCAAGGCCCCCGATGCGATCTTCGTGCTCGACACGAAGAAGGAGCACATCGCGGTGACCGAGGCGAACAAGCTCGGTATCCCCGTCGTCGCGGTCGTCGACACCAACGTCGATCCCGAAGTGGTGCAGTACCCCATCCCCGGCAACGACGACGCCATCCGCTCGAACAGCCTGTTCGCCCGGGTGATCGCCGACGCCGTGGAAGAAGGTCGCTTCATCGCCAACAAGCGCAACCCGGCCCCGCCGCCGCCCGTCGAGCGCACCCCGGAGGAGATCGCCGAGTTCGAGGCCGCCCAGACCGCGGCCCGCGCCGCCGCCGCTCAGGCCCAGGCCGATCGCGACGCCCGCCTGGCCGCCGCCAAGGAGCAGTCGTCCGCGGCCGAGCAGAGCGCGCCCGCCGAGGTCGCTCCCGCCGCCGACGAGCCGGCCGAGACCGCTCCTGCCGCTGACGAGCCGGTCGAGGCCGCCGTCGCCCCCGCGGCGACCGTCGCGGACGAGACCAGCGCGGATGCGACGAGCGCCGAAGCCGGCGCCGACGACGACACCACCGCGATCGACACCAGCACGATCGACACCAGCGCGATCGAGACCGGCACGATCGACACCAGCACCGAGAACACGGAGGCCTGATCACCATGGCGTTCACCGCACAAGACGTCAAGGCGCTGCGCGATGCGACCGGCGCCGGGATGATGGACTGCAAGAAGGCCCTCGAGGCCAACGACGGCGACATCGAGGCCGCCAAGCTGTGGCTGCGTGAGAAGGGTCTCGCCGCCAGCGCGAACCGTGAAGACCGCGACAACGCGCAGGGCGTCGTGAGCCTGCTCATCGACGGCAACGTCGGCGCGATCGTGGAACTCAAGTGCGAGACCGACTTCGTCGCCGGCTCCGACCAGTTCAAGGCGGAGTCCGACGCGCTCACCGAGCTCGTCCTGGCGAAGGGCACGGACGCCGTCGCCGAGCGGGCCACCGAGCTCGAGGAGCTGAAGGTCACGCTGAAGGAGAACATCGGACTCGGTGACGTCGTGCGCATCGAGGCCGCCGACGGCAACGTGCTCGAGAGCTACCACCACATCCAGGGTGGCCGCGGCGTCAACGCCGTGCTCGTGGAGATCGCCGGCGGATCCGTCGAACTCGCCCACGACATCGCCGTGCACATCGCGTTCGCCCGCCCCAAGTACCTCAGCCGTGACGACGTCCCGGCCGACGTGGTCGAGGCGGAGAAGGCGACGCTGCGCACCATCACCCTGAACGAGGGCAAGCCGGAAGCGGCGATCGACAAGATCGTCGAGGGTCGTCTGAACGGCTTCTTCAAGGACGTGGCGCTGCTCGACCAGCCCTACGCGAAAGACGACAAGCAGTCCGTCACCCAGGTGCTCGGGAACGCGAAGATCGTCAAGTTCGCCCAGGTCGAAATCGGCTGACTCGCTCGCGAGGCGGGCGCGGTCGACGGGCCGGTCCGCTACGGTCGACCCGAACCTCGACCGACACCGCCTGGAGAACCGATGAGCGAAGAGACCTACGCCCCAACGCCTCGGCCGAGCTGGAAACGCATCGTCTTCAAGCCGTCGGGCGAAGCGCTGGCCGGTGAGTCCGGCACCGGGCTCGATCCCGAGACGCTGGCGGCGACGGCGCAGGACATCATGGACCTGCGTCAGGATCTCGACGTGGATGTCGCCGTGGTCGTCGGCGGCGGCAACTTCTGGCGGGGCCGCACGGGTTCGCTGACCGGCATGGACGCCACACAGTCGGACCACATCGGCATGCTCGGCACCGTGATGAACGCGCTCGCGCTGCAGGACGCCCTCGAACGGCTGGGCCAGGACACGCGGGTTCTCTCCGCCGTGGAGATGCCGCGCATCGCCGAGCCCTACATCCGTCGGCGGGCCGTGCGCCACCTGGAAAAGGGCCGCGTCGTCATCTTCGCCGCCGGTACCGGCAACCCGTTCTTCACGACCGACACCGCAGCGGCGCTGCGGGCGGCCGAGATCGAGGCCGAGGTCCTGATCAAAGGCACCCACTCGGGAGTCGACGGCGTGTACTCGGCCGATCCGCGGTCGGATGCCAGTGCCACGAAGTACCGCGAGGTCGGTTATCTCGAGGTGATGACCAAGGATCTGAAGGTGATGGACGCCACGGCGATCGCCTTCTGCCGTGACAACGGCATCCCGATCGTGGTCTTCGACATGTCGAAGAAGGGCTCCCTGCGCAACATCGTCCAGGGCGGCACCGAGGGAACGCTCATCCACGAGCTGTGACCGAGAGGTGGCGGTGTTCCACTCGTCGCGACGTGCCTGGGTACGCTGGTCACCGTGATCGATGAGACGCTCCTCGAAGCGATGGACAAGATGGACAAGGCCGTTACCCACACGCAGTCGCAATTCGCCACGGTGCGGACCGGCCGGGCCACCCCCTCGCTCGTCGAGCGCATCACGATCGACTACTACGGGGCGCAGGTCCCGTTGCAGCAGGTCTCGTCGATCTCGGTTCCCGAGGCCCGGCAGCTGCTGATCAAGCCCCACGATCGTGGTTCCCTCGACGCGATCGAAAAGGCCATCCGCGACAGCGACCTCGGCGTGTCACCCAACAACGACGGCATCTCGATCCGTTTGTCCCTGCCGCAGCTGACCGAGGAACGGCGTCGGGAGTACGTGAAGGTCGCCAAGAACATGGCCGAGGACGGCCGCATCGCCGTGCGCAGCGTTCGGCGCGATGCCCGCAAGGTGCTCGAGACCGCCGAGAAGAACGGCGAGATCTCGGCCGACGAACTCGAGCGCGCCGAGAAGGAACTCGAGAAGGTCACCCACGAGCACGTCGAGCACGTCGATGCCGCTCTCGGGCGCAAAGAGCAGGAACTGCTCGAGGTATGAGTGGAAGGCGATCAGCATGAGCGATGACATGTGGCGGCCAGGCGACAAGAACCCGCGCCGCCCGGGTCCACTCGAGAGCGAGATGGACGCCTTCGACGACGACGAGTTCGGCGGGCCCCTGTTCGGGGAGACGTCCGAGCAGCCGGTCACCTCGCTCGACGATCGCAGCGCCCGTTCCGGCTCCGGTGACAAGCTGAGTTTCGGCCGCGACGACACCGGCTCGTTGCCCCATTGGACCGAACCGGCCACCGGCGAGGTGCCGCGCATCGACGCCGTCGTCCCGCCGGAGGGCTCGAACGACGATCTCGACGTCTGGTCGACGTTCACCACCGAATCACCCGTGTGGAAGGGAACCGACGTGCCGAAGGACCCCACTGGAGAGCATCCGGTCGACACCACGGGCGAACTGACCTGGCACGACGATCTGCCGGCGACCGCCGACGATTCGAACGCCACCACCACGCACGACACGGTCGCCGAGCCGGTTCGCGAACCGGCGCGCATCACGATCGGCACCGATCCGTCGGGGATGCCTCGCCGTCCCGACCCGAAACGACGCGGCGGATCGCCACAGCGCCCGCCCAGCGCCGGTGCCACCCCGCCGCCGTCAGGCGATCGGAATCTGCCCGTGGCCATCATCTCCGGCGTCGTGCTGGCGGCGGTGTTCATCATTTTGAGCATGTGGCGCCCGGCCGGCGCCGTGGCCTTCGTCACGATCCTGCTGGCCCTGGCGGCGATCGAGTACTTCGGCAAGGTGACCGAGAAGGGCTACCGCCCCGCGGTCGCCGCCGGTGTCGCGGCCTGCGTCGCCGCGCCCCTCGCCGCCTACTGGGTGGGCGAGGACGCGTTGCCGCTCGTGATCGTGTTCGCGTTCCTGGCCGGCGCCCTCGGGTTCATCGGTGCGAACTCCATCGAGGTCGGCCCGATGCCGAACATGGCGATCACGATGCTCGGCGTCGTGTGGATCGGCGTCATGGGTTCGTACGCCGCGTTGATCCTGCGCTGGTCGACGTTCGGCGCGGGTACGCCATGGGGGACCGACACGTTGATCCTGGTCGCCATCGGCGTGGTGGCCAACGACGTCGGGGCGTACTTCGTCGGTTCGGCGTTCGGCCGCACGCCACTGCGCGAGTGGATCAGCCCCAACAAGTCGATCGAAGGCTTCCTCGGGGGCACCATCTGCACGCTCGTGGTCATGTTGATCATCGGCATGCAGGATCTCAGCGACACGTGGTCGAGCACGACGCACCTGCTCCTGTTGGCCATCGTGATCTCGATCATGGCGCCGCTCGGCGATCTCACCGAGAGCATGTTCAAGCGCAACCTCGACGTGAAGGACTTCGGCACGATCGTGCGCGGTCACGGTGGCATCCTCGACCGCTTCGACGGCTTCCTGTTCGCCCTCCCGGCCGTGTACTACCTGATGTTGGTGGTCGAGCCGTGGGCGGCGAGCTGACCGACCGCACGGACGACCGGGGGACCGACCGTCGATCGGCGTCGCCGACCCGGGTCGGCATCGCCGGTTCCACGGGCTCCATCGGCACCCAGACGCTCGACGTGGTGCGGGCGGAGAACGCCCGTTGTCCCGGGTCGTATCGGGTGACGTCACTGGGCGCCGGTCGTTCGGTGGCTGCAGTGGTGGCGCAGGCCCTCGAGTTCCGTCCCGAGTTGGTGGTCGTCACCGACCCGGATGCTCGAGCGGAGGTGGCGGCGGCGCTGCCGTCGGTCACGGTGTCGGATTCGCTCGACGACGTGGTCGGACCCGCCGACGTCGTGGTCAACGGAGTGGTCGGGTTCGCCGGCCTTCCCGTCACGATCGAGACGCTGCGTGCCGGGAAGCGCCTGGCGCTGGCGAACAAGGAGAGCCTCATCGCGGCCGGACCGCTCGTGCAGCCGCTGCGGTCGACCGTCGGCGCCGAACTCGTGCCGGTCGACAGCGAGCACTGCGCGCTGCACCAGTGCCTCCGGGCGTCGGCCGACGCCGAGCGTGAGGTCGCCCGGCTGGTGATCACGGCCAGTGGCGGTCCGTTCCGCGGGCGATCGGCCTCCGACCTCGCCGATGTCACGGTCGAGTCGGCGCTCGCCCATCCCACGTGGTCGATGGGCCCGAAGATCACGATCGACTCCAGCACGCTGATGAACAAGGGCCTCGAGGTGATCGAGGCCCACGAGCTCTACGGCACGCCCTACGACCAGATCGACGTCGTCGTGCACCCGCAGTCGGTGATCCATTCGATGGTCGAGTTCACCGACGGTTCGACGATCGCCCAGCTCAGCATGCCGGACATGCGACTGCCGATCGGATACGCCCTCGGCTTTCCACGGCGGATCGCCAGTCCGTTCGGGGCGATCGACTGGACCACGCTGGGCCGGCTCGACTTCGAACCACCCGATCGCGCCGTGTTCCGCTGCCTCGACCTCGCCTACGACGCCGGCCGTGTCGGCGGGACGGCACCGGCCTGGCTGAGCGCCGCCAACGAAGTGGCAGTTGACGCCTTTCTTGCCGGATACTTACGTTGGAATGAGATCCCTGACGTGTGCGTTGGGGTGATGCAGCGCCATGATGGTGCAACCCCCACATCCGTCGAGGACGTGATCGAAGCCGATCGCGCTGCTCGGCGGATCGCAACCGAACTGCTGCGGCAGGGAGCACGATGACCGACCAGTTGACCCCGATCGACAACGAGGGACACGGCACCGCGCCGGCGTTCCCTCCGCCGACGCGACTCGACCGGGCCAAGAGCGAGATCATGGCGGGCGGCGCCGTGTCCGAACACGGCGACGACGAGGTCGCCGGAGGGTGGCAGGGCTACCTGGCGATGGCCGGGATCGTCGCGTTGTTCGTCTGGCTCGCCACGGTCAACATCTGGATCTTCGTGTTCGTCGTGGGTGTGGTCATCTCGATCTTCCTCCACGAACTCGGCCATTACATGACGGCCCGCTGGACCGGCATGAAGGTCACCCAGTTCTTCCTG
The DNA here is from genome assembly GCA_963695145.1 of Ilumatobacteraceae bacterium. Classification (GTDB taxonomy): domain Bacteria; phylum Actinomycetota; class Acidimicrobiia; order Acidimicrobiales; family Ilumatobacteraceae; genus Sva-07. The sequence continues at coordinate 30,747 of CAVOGB010000008.1, forward strand.
TTCTTCGGCCCCCGCCTCTGGAGCTTCCGGCGTGGCGAGACCGAGTACGGCGTGCGGGCGCTCCCGCTCGGCGCGTTCGTGCGGATCATCGGCATGAACCGGATGGACGAGGTCGAACCGGTCGACGAGGCACGCACCTACCGGCAGGCGACGTTCCCGCGCCGGCTCCTGGTGATCTCGGCCGGCTCGATCATGCACATCCTGATCGCCATCGTGCTGCTGTTCGTCGTCTACTCGACGCAGGGCGAGCTGACGGCTCAGGACGAACCCGAAGTGGTCGTGGCGGCCGTCAGCGCGGGCCTGCCGGCCCAGAACGCCGGCATCCGTGACGGCGACCAGATCGTGTCGGTCGCCGGTGTCGGGGTGACGTCGCCGGAGGAGCTCGGCCAAACGGTCCGGGCGCACGATCCCGGCACCGTGGTGCCGGTCGTCGTCATCCGCGGCGAGGAGACCATCATCGTTCCGGTCGGGCTCAGCTCGAACAAGTCGGTGCCCGCCGACGACCCGCTGTTCGGCACCGCCCTCCTCGGCGTGCGCAGCTACAGCCCGCCCCACTACCAGGACCACAGCATCGCCTCGGCCGGCGTCAACTCGGTCACCGACATCCTCCCCGTCTCCTGGGAGTCGACGCAGGGCATCGTGAAGGTGCTCAACCCGGTCAACATCGTCGGCCATCTCGTGGGCACCAACGACGACCTCGAAACCCGCCCGACCACGTTGTACGGCGTGGCGACGGTGTCCGACGACGTCGGTGAGTCCAGTGGCCTGATGGGCGTGATCTACATGCTCGCCGTACTGAACGTCTTCGTCGGCGTGTTCAACATGATGCCGTTGCTGCCCCTCGACGGCGGGCACGCCGCCATCGCGGTGTACGAACGGATCCAGGAGGGGCGCCGCAAGACGAAACAGCGCTACTTCGCCGACGTCGAGCGGCTGATGCCGTTCGCCATGGGTGTCATCGCCGTGCTGGCGATGCTGATGTTCACGGGGCTGTACCTCGACATCACCCAGCCGATCGGCTAGACGGTCGGCATGGACGTCTCGAGTTCACTCGTCACCCGCAAGGTCACCAAGCAGATCGCCGTCGGCGACGTCAAGGTCGGCGGCGACGCGCCGATCACCGTGCAGTCGATGACGATCACCAAGACCGCCGACGTGGAGGGCACGCTCCAGCAGATCTACGCCCTGGCCGCGGCGGGCGCCGACATCGTGCGGTGCACGTGCAACGAGATCGAAGCGGCCGAGGGATTGGCCCAGATCGTGCCGCGGTCGCCGGTGCCGATCATCGCCGACATCCACCACCAGTACAAGATGGCGATGGCGGCGATGGAAGCCGGCGTGCAGGGCCTGCGACTCAATCCCGGGCAACATCCGCCGGCCCGAGCACATCAAGACCGTTGCCGCCGAGGCGCGCGACCGCGGTCTGCCGATCCGCATCGGGGTCAACGCCGGTTCGCTCGATCCGTCCCTCTACGAGAAGTACGGCAGCGCGACGCCCGAAGCGATGGTGGAGTCGGCGCAGCGCGAGATCGCCTACTTCGACGAGGTCGGCTTCGACCAGATCAAGATCTCGGTGAAGGCCTCGAGCGTGCCGCTGATGGTCGAGGCGTACCGCCAGCTCTCGGAGGTCACCGACTACCCGCTGCATCTCGGTGTCACCGAGGCCGGACCGCCACCGGCCGGCCTCGTCAAGGCGACGGCCGGGATCGCCACGCTCCTGCTCGAGGGGATCGGCGACACGATCCGCTACTCGCTCACCGCCGACCCGGTCGAGGAGGCCCGCGCCGGCCGCCAGCTGCTCGAAGCGCTCGGACTGCGGGAACGCAAGAACGTCGACCTGATCGCCTGCCCGTCGTGCGGGCGGGCCGAAGTCGACGTGATCGCCGTGGCCAATCAGGCGATGGCCGCGTTCGCCGACCGGGAGATCCCGCTGCAGATCGCCGTGATGGGCTGCGTCGTCAACGGTCCCGGCGAAGCGCGCGACGCCGACCTCGGCATCGCCGCCGGCAACAAGCGCGGGCACCTGTTCATCAAGGGCCAGAACGTCGCGGTGGTGCCCGAGGACGAGATGGTCGATCAGTTGGTCGAATGGGCGGAATTCATGAACGAACACGGCGTCGAGGCGGCGCTCGCCCGCGCCGACCTGGCGAAGGCGGCTCGCGAGGCCGAGAAGGACCGGGCCAAGCTCCTCGACGATCAGGGCGCCGACGCCAACCACGCGTCGGAGAAGATCGTCGAGATCCGCCGCAACGCCTGACCGATCCCGGAAAAATCCTCGTTTGCGTCGCGCTTTCCGTCGCCAGGGCGCCGAAAAGCGCGACGCAAACGAGGATTTCAGCCCGGGACGACGATGTAGGTCGGGGCGGTGGGGACGAGGGTGGCGCCGGCGGGGACGTACCACGCGGTGCCGTCGAGGCCGACCGCGAGCTCGTGACCGGTCGACGTGTGCGCCGCGCCGGCGTCGAGCCGCACGAGGGTGCAACCGGCCTCCGGGAGCGGGTATCGGCCGGTCGCCGCGGCCTCGACCATGATCGGCTGCGGCAGGGGACCGGGGTCGACGACGCGCAGCAACTCGTCGACGTCGACCGGCTTGACCGTCAGGCCACCACGCACGACGTTGTCGCTGGCGCCCATCAGTTCGATGCCGGCACCGTGCAGGTAGGCGTGGAGGTTCCCGGCCGTCAGGTGGATCGCCTCACCGGGTGCGAGCACGACGTGGTTGAGCAGGATCGTGGCGGCGACGCTGACGTCGCCCGGATAGCGATCGTGCAATCGGTTGACCCACACGGCTTCGGGCCGCTGACTCCCGAGGCAGGCGTCGATGACCTCCGTCGGAGCGAGATCGCCCCGGTACAGCGCCCGCAGCACGTCGCCCGGGCCCGTCGCGCTCGACCAGGTCGGCGGTCCGGGGCGCGCCGAGTGCGCGCAGCAGGGCGGCCGTCGCCTCGGCCGGGCGCATTCCGCACAGCGCCTCGAACCGGGTGAGCGCGCAGAGCAGTTCCGGCTTGGCGTTGGCGTCGGGGTACACACCCCGGCGATGCCCCTCGATCGCCTGCTCCACGGTGGGGTGCGCCTGCAACGAGAGGGGTTGGGCCGCGGCGAGCACCTTGAGGAGGTACGGCAGGTCGCCGGTGACCGAGCGCAGTTCGCTGCCGTCGTCGAAATGCGCCGGTCCGTTCGGGTGCGTGCCGAGCCACCACTCGGCCCACGGCCGGCCATCGGGGGCTCGGCCCTGCAGCGTGGGGATGAACGTCGGGTCACCCCACTCGTAGTGTTGGACCGGTCCGAGGATCGGGCGGGGCGCTGGCGACACGCCGAGAGCCTACGGGCGGGCCGCGACACCCGGGAGGGGATGAGGTTCACCGGCGCTAGCCTTGAGACGTTCTCATTTGCAACCAGGAGTGACGATTTCATGGCAGTCAAGCTGCGACTCACACGCGTCGGCAAGAAAAAGCAGCCGCAATACCGCATCGTTGTGGCGGACTCGCGTTCGCCCCGCGACGGCCGCTTCATCGAGATTCTCGGGCACTACGACCCGCGTCAGAATCCCTCGGCGCTCACGGTCGACAACGACAAGGCCGTGAAGTGGCTCGGCGACGGCGCCCAGCCGACCGAGCGCGTCCGCAAGCTGCTCGAGATCTCCGGCGCCATCGGCCAGTTCGAGGCCGCCAAGGCCGCGAAGTGAGCGACACCGACACGGTCGAGCACGATTCGACCGAGTCCGACGCCGGCGCGCCGACCGCGGTCGCCGTGCTGACGCACATCGTCAAGTCGATCGTCGACGATCCCGACGCCGTCACCGTCGAGGCCGACGACTCGGGTCGCCGTCTCACGCTCAACGTCCGGGTCGGCGAAGGCGATCTCGGCCGGGTGATCGGTCGTCGTGGCCGCACCGCGGCGAGCATCCGCACCGTGGCCCGCGCGGCCGCGGCGAAGGACGATGTCGAGATCGACATCGAGTTCCTCGACGACTGAGCGCACGTCGCTCCCACCGCTCTGCCGGCGCCATGCCCGACACGCCGCCTGCAGGCTCCTCGATCCCTGACTCGATCCCCGCGGGATTCCTCGAGATCGGACACATCCGGCGCGCCCACGGGTTGCGCGGCGAGGTGTTCGTCCAACTGCTCAGCGACAATCCCGCCCGAGTCGAACCGGGGGCGCACGTGCGCTCCGTCGACCGTGAACTGACCGTCGAATCGGCCCGCGTCGCCTCGAACGGCCGTCGCGTCGTCAAGTTCGCCGAGATCCCCGACCGCACGGCGGCCGAACGGTTCGCCAACGTCGCGCTCTACGCGCCCCCGCTCGACGACCCGGACGCACTCTGGGTGCACGAACTCATCGGATCGGAGGTCGTCGAAGCGAACGGCACCGCTCGCGGCCGGTGTGTCTCGGTGATCGCCAACCCGGCGTCCGACATCCTCGAGCTCGAATCGGGCGCCCTCGTGCCCACGGTGTTCGTCGTGTCGAACGAGGATGGCGTCATCACGGTCGACGTGCCCGACGGCCTGTTCGACCTGGCTTGAGCAGGGGCGATGCGCATCGACGTGTTCGCCCTGTTCCCCGGCCTCGTCGACGCGTTCTGCAACGAGAGCCTGTTGGGCAAGGCCCGGGGTTCCGGCCTGCTCGACCTGCGGTGCCATGACATCCGCGACCACACGACCGATGTGCATCGAACCGTCGACGATGCCCCGTTCGGCGGCGGTGCGGGCATGGTGATGAAGCCCGACCCGATCTTCGACGCGGTCGAGGCGGAGCAACCGCCACGCCCGCTGTTCCTGCTCGGGCCCGGCGGCCGGCGGTTCGACCAACGCTTCGCCGAGGAGTTGGCCGGACTCGACGGGTTCAGCCTCGTCTGCGGCCGCTACGAGGGGATCGACCACCGGGTCCGGGCCCACCTGAGCGACGGTGAGATCAGCATCGGCGACGTGGTGTTGAGCGGCGGGGAGGTCGCCGCCTGCCTCGTGATCGAGGCGGTCACGCGCCTGCGCGACGGAGCGATGGGCAACGCCGCGAGCCCGGTGACCGAGAGCTTCGGCGCCGGCAACCTGCTCGAGGAGCCCCAGTACACACGGCCGGCGGAGTTCCGCGGCTGGACGGTACCCGACGTGCTGCGCAGCGGCGATCACGCGGCGATCGCCCGCTGGCGCCATGCCCAGCGATTGCACCGGACGCTGCGTGACCGGCCGGACCTGATCGAAGCCGCCGGCGGATTGACCGACACCGACCGGCGCCTGTTGGAAGAGTTCCCCGCGGTCCCGTATCATTGACAGGCCCCATCGGCGCCGTCATGTTCGTGATCGACACGTTCCCGACCGCGTCACGTTCCAGACAGGTAGTCACGCATGAAATCCACCGACCTCATCGACAATGATTCGCTGCGCAGCGACGTCCCCGACTTCCAGGCCGGCGACGAGCTGAAGGTGCACGTGCGTGTCGTCGAGGGCGGCAAGGAGCGCATCCAGGTGTTCCAGGGCGACGTGATCGGTCGTCAGGGCGGCGGCCTGCAGGAGACCTACACGGTCCGCAAGCTGAGCTACGGCGTCGGCGTCGAGCGGACGTTCCCGCTGCACACCCCGACCGTGCAGAAGATCGAAGTCGTCAAGCGGGGCGACGTACGTCGCGCCAAGCTGTACTACCTGCGCGATCGCAAGGGCAAGGCGGCCAAGATCCGCGAGAAGCGCGACTTCTGAGCGCTCGCGGCGACACGATCGCCGCTCTCGGGCCGAACCGGCCCCTCCAACATCCCGATTCCGGTGACGGAGGTGCGTCCGATGGCCGCAGACCGATCGAACATCGCGCGTGGATCGTGGGGCGAACGCGTCGCCGCGACGGAGTACGAACGTCGAGGCTTCGAGGTCGTCGCGCGGAACTGGCGCTCGTCGTCCGGTGAGATCGACCTCGTCGTTCGCCGGACGGGGCTCTACGTGTTCAGCGAGGTGAAGACACGTCGTACCGACCACTACGGTGCGGCGGCGCTCGCCGTGGGAGGCACGAAGCAACGCCGCATCCGACGGCTGGCGGTCGAATGGCTCCGGGCGAACGACGTGCACGCCGCCGAGATCCGCTTCGACGTGGTGGCGATCACCGGCGTACGGGTCGACGTCATCGAAGCGGCGTTCTGAGATCAGCCGGCGAACGCCCAGACCACCAGCGCGGCGGCCGTCACCAGCGCCACCACCACGAGTGCGTAGTCGGCCGGTCGGGCCCGGAACTTCCGGTACGGGTTGAATCCCACGGTCGTCAGTATCGTCGGCCGGCATGACCGCTGAAACCCGCGAACTCGAAACGATCACCGTCGAACGGCTCGAGGGCATCGTCACGATCACGCTCCGGCGCCCGGAGCGCAAGAACGCGATCAATGGGCGGATGTGGGACGAGTTTCTCGCCGAGATCCGCACCATCGCCGGCAGCGTCGACGACCGGGCGGTCGTCATCACCGGCGCCGGCGGCGAGTTCTGCAGTGGCGCCGACGTCGGCGACATGGCGCCCGCCCGCGGCGACGGCGGCGACGCCGGAGCGGGGTCGCACTCGCTCGCCTCGATGCGTCACGTCGGCGACATCTGCCTCGCCCTGCACCGCCTGCCGCAGCCGACGATCGCCAAGGTTCGCGGGGTGGCCGTCGGTGCCGGCGCCAATCTGGCGCTGGTGTGCGACCTCGTCGTGGCCGGCGAGACGGCCCGCTTCTCGGAGATCTTCGCCCGCCGAGGGCTGAGCATCGACTTCGGCGGCTCGTGGATCCTGCCGCGAGTCGTGGGGATGCACCGGGCCAAGGAGCTGGCGCTGCTCGCCGACATCATCGACGCCGAGCAGGCCGACCACATGGGGCTCGTCAACCGCGTGCTCCCCGATGCCGAACTCGACGCGTTCGTCGCCGACTGGGCGGGCCGGCTGGCCGCGGGGCCGCCGATCGCGCTGGCGATGACGAAGCGGCTCCTGAACAACTCGTTCAACGTGACGCTCGAGGAAGCCCTCGACGACGAAGGCCTGTCGCAGACCGTGAACTTCGGGACGAAGGACACCGCCGAGGCGGTCATGGCGTTCATGGAGAAGCGCACACCCGCTTTCCGGGGCCGCTGAGTTTGCTCTCGCGATGTAGATGTGGGGTGCTATCGACCCGACATCGCCATCGCCTCCGGATCGGTCGACCGGGCGATGTAGATGTGGGGTGCTCTTGACCCGACATCGCCATCGCCCTGGACGGGGCCGCTGACGCCGCCTCGCTGGTGCAGCCGGACGAGCGGTCGTGTTCGTTAGCCTCGCGGTGTGATTCGACGGTGGCCGGCCCTCTGTGTCGGCGCCCTCGCGGTCATCTGGCTGGGTACGGCGGCCGGGGCCGCCTCGGCCACCGTTCCACCGCCCGCCCCGGCTGACGACGCCACGGCGGCCGTCCCGCCCGACGAGGGTGGCACCCCGGCCCCACCACCGCCTGCCACCACGATCCCCGGCACGGGGACGAGCGATGGGACGACACACCTGGTCGTGATCCCCGACGGCTGCCCCGTACCCGAGGCGGCCGCGCTCGCCTTCGTCGGTACGGCGGTCGGCAAGGACGACATCGCCCAGGTGGTGCGATTCGACATCGATCAGCTGCGTGCCGGCTCGACCGCCGACTGGGCCGTCGATGGCGTGGTCGACGTCCGCTTCGGTGACGACTACCGGTTCCTCGACGTCGGCCAGCAGTATCTCGTCGGCGCCGGCTTCGATCCCGAGTACGGCGCACTGTCGTCGTCGGTGCGACCTCCCGAGCCGGACTTCGGCGGCAACGACGTCGTGGGTGTCGACGACCGCTCGATCGACTGCCCTGCCGTCGACGATCCGGTGCGGACGTTGATGGTCGACGGCACCGACGTCGATTCCGGCGTCATGAGCCTGCTGTTCGACGATCGGCGGGTCCTGCTCGCCACGCTGGCCGTACCGGCCGCGATCGCGTTCGCCGCACTGGTCGTGCTCGTGCTCCTGCGGACGGCCATCGGCCTCGCCGGCAAGGGCGTCTTCCAGCTCGGGCGCGCCGCGGTGACGCCGGTGCCCGATCATCGTGCGGTGCGGATCCGTCGCCACCGGCCGGCCGACGACGATCAGCTGACGAGCTGACGGACCTCCCGCACCGCGTCGTCCCACCGGTCGACGACGATCTGCTCGGCGTCGCCACCGGCCACGCAGCGCACGAGGATCCCACCGGAGATCGGTTCACCGAGCGCCGACTCGAGGGCGGCTCCGTACGCCGCGAGCTGCAGTCGATAGCGCTCGAGGCGTTCGGCGGTCTGCAGGGGACCGGACCACTGGTCGGTCTTGTAGTCGACGATGACCAGCCCGCCGGGTGTGCGGACCAGGAGGTCGACGTACCCCTCCAGCACGCGGCCGCCGACGGTGGCGGCCACGAACAGTTCACGCCAGTGCTCGTCGCCCGCCACGACGCTGCGCACGATCGGCGTGCGCAGCGCACTGCGCGCCAGCGCGGCGACGCGCTCCTCGAGCCCGATGACGCCCTCGGCCGCGCACTGCGACCGGGCGAGCGTGTCGACGTCGTGACCGTCGGCGAGGTCGCAGAACTGCAGCACCCCGTGCACGGCCCGGCCGATGCTCGTGCCGTACCGCCCCCGTTGCCAGGGCGGTAGCTCGACGTTGACCGGCTGCTTGTCGAGCCCCGCATCGTCGGTGGGACCGACCGTCTGCTCGTGCGGATGCAACTCGGCGGCGAGGCGAGTGGCGGCGATCGCCGACCGCCGGGACGCCGCGGCGAGGACACGGAGGCGCTCACCGGCCCAGCCCTCGGGATCGCTCCAGTCGAGTTCGAGCGCAGTCGCCGTCGGACGATCGACCGGGCGGCGTTCGAACGCGCCGAGTCGGGCGCCGGACGTCGGCCCGGCCGCGCCTGCGTACCAGAGCAGCTCGGCCGACGTCAGCTTGCCCTGGTCGGTGCCCTCGGGATTGCCCTTCGCCGGCGGCGGCCGGTACAGCGACACCACGAGATGATCGACCGCGCGTGCACGCCACGTAGAGCAGGCGGCGCCGCTCGGCGTCACTCATCTGTTCGTCGATCGGTAGGTGGTCGACGAACACGCCGTCGTCGCCCTTGCCGGCGAGCATCCACGTGTCGTCGACCCAGACCACGCCGGCGGTCTGGCTGCGCCGCGGTTTGGTGGTCATGCCGGCGACGATCGTGATCGGGA